>CAVPLO010000004.1:65000-1368986 GCA_963706265.1 uncultured Alphaproteobacteria bacterium
CTGCCGGCGTCACGTCGTGATAGGCGGGCAGATATTTGGTGCCCTTGCCGGCGGCGACGACGCGAAAGCCGGTCGCGCGCGCCCAGTCCACCATCTCGGCTGTCAGCGCCGGCTGGTCGCCATAGGCGAGCGAATAGACCACGCCCGCTTTCCGCGCTTCCTCCGCCAGCAGTGGCCCCGCCAGCACGTCGGCCTCGACATTGACCATGACGATATGCTTGCCGTTCGCAATCGCGGCGCGGGCGTGCCTGATGCCGACCGCTGGATTGCCGGTCGCCTCCACGACACTTCGATATCATCGGAAATCGACTTGGCGCCGTCGGCCGTGAAGGTCGTCACCGCGATCCGGTCCCTATCCCAGCCGACGGTGCGGCAGGCCTCGCGCGCGCGATCGCGGATCGAGGTCGACGATGACGGGGACTTCCAGCCCCGGCGTATGCGGCACTTGCGACAGGAACATCGAGCCGAACTTGCCGGCGCCGATCAGCGCGACGCGCACGGGTTTATCGGCGGCGTGACGGGCGGCGAGCAGGGAGGAGAGGTTCATTGAATGGGTCCCAAGGACTATCCGTGTCCCGGACGCGGTGCAGCGCGCAGTGCTGCTCCGCAGAGCCGGGATCCAGGGAGAAATCGAATTAGCAAGGGCCCCGGCTCAGCAGCGCACCGCTTATCGCGCTGCGCCGCGTCCGGGGCACGAGAATTTACTCCGCCGCCTGCCGCGGCGCGCGGGCCAGCCGCAGCAGCGCGTCGTCGTCCACGGTCTGGATCGGGGTGAAATCGCGATGGGCGATATAGTCCGGCCGCGTCGGGTTGCGGATGTAGTTCGAGACGGCGTTGAGCGTGAGGTACACGATCTTGCGCGGGTAGGGCGTGATGTTGCCGGCCGAGCCGTGCACCAGATTGCCGTGGAACATCAGGATGACCGCCGGCCTTGCCGGTCGGCGCGACGATGCCGCCCTCCTTGACCAGCCGCGTCACGGTTTCCTCGTCCAGCGTCCACAGCGGATAAGAGGTCGTCTGAAGATCGTGCGAGGCCTTGAGATCGCCGGCGTGCTGGCTGCGCGGCACCAGCATCAGCGGTCCGTTGATCGGCATCACCTCGTCGAGGAAGATCGCGATGTTCATCGCGCGCGGCTCCAGCATGCCGTCGTCGCGCTTCCAGGTGCCGTAATCCTGATGCCATTGCCAGACGTCGCCGGTAAACGCCGCCTTGGCGTTGATCTTGAACTGATGCATGTAGACCTTCTCGCCGAACATCTGCTCGATCGGATCGATCATGCGCGGATGGGCGCCGAGCAGCCGGAAGGCCTCGTTGTAGAGATGCGCGGCAAAGGCGGTGCGCGGCGCGCCGCTCTTCTCGCGCCACACCTCCGGCCGGTTGGCGTCATAGATGTTGACGGCTTCGCGCGCGAGCAGGGCGATCTCTTCGGGGCTGAACAGTTCCGGCAGAAACAGCCAGCCTTCGCGGTTAAAATCGTCGATCTGCCGTTGGGTCAGTTTCATGGCGGTTCCTCTCGCGTTCTTTCGGGCAAAGCCCTTATTGCTTGGCGTGGAAGATAACACCTGGCGGCGGCGTTACCAGCCGTGTTATCGGGTATTGCGGCGCAGAAATCGGGTGGATCGCAACATTCTCCAAGCCTAAATTACGTACCAAGACGTAGGTGGGGCTAGTGGTCCAATTCTAACATTCGCATCCCTTCTCAGCAGGCACTTTTGCGAATGTTAGAATCAAAGGACCACTAGCAAATATAGGTTTCTAGTGGAGTTTGGGATTTGACATTCGCTTGATGAATGCGCGGCTAGGTGGTGAGCGAATGTCAAATCCACTCCACTAGCGATTTGGAGTGAGCCATGACAGATCAGAATTTTACCCTGTTCGACACGCCGATCGGTATCTGCGGTATCGAGTGGGGACCGCGCGGCATCAACGGCCTGCAATTGCCGATGGGCAGCGACGAGAAGACCCGCACCCGCATCCGGCAGCGCCACGGCGACATCAGCGAAACGGCGCCGACCAAAGAGGTGCAGGAGGCGATCGATCGCATCGTCAAGCTGCTCGCGGGCCAGCCCGACGATCTCCGGGACATCGCGCTCGATCTCGACGGCGTGCCCGAGTTCAACCGCAACGTCTACGACATCGCGCGCGCCATTCCGCCGGGGCAGACCATGACCTATGGCGATATAGCCAAGCGGCTTGGCGGGGTGGAGCTATCGCGCGACGTCGGCCAGGCGCTTGGGCGCAACCCCTGTCCGATCGTGGTGCCGTGTCACCGCGTGCTCGCGGCGGGCCAGAAGCCCGGCGGATTTTCCGCCAGGGGCGGCGTCAGCACCAAGCTGAAGATGCTTTCGATCGAGGGCGCGGCGGTCAATCACACGCCGAGCCTGTTCGATTAACCCGACGGCGATGATGGTGCGCTCCCTCCCCCAGCGCTTCTTATCCCTCCCCCGCGGAACGCGTGGGGAGGGTGCATAGGCGACCTTCGGTCGCCGTCCAAGGTAAAAGAACGCCGATGCTTCGCATCGGCTATGCGCGGAGCGACGGTCGGGTGGGGGCTGAATTTCAATATTGAAGGCGGTTTTTGAAAACCCCCACCCCGACGCTCGTTTCACTCGCGTCGACCCTCCCCGCAAGGGGGAGGGAGAAGAAAGCGCCGTGTTCGATTACACCGCTTCGCAGTTGAATCCGTTCCCCTTGCGGCGGATTTTCCCGGTCGAGGGCGAGGGGAAATGCGCCGTGCAGCAAAGCGTGTCGGTGTCGCAATAGCGCTCCAGAAAGCTTTTGCGCGTCGCCGCCGCCTGCGCCGGGTCGACGTCGAACTTCGGCGAGAGCTCCGGATGCTGCAACTGAAGCGGCGAGTGCATGATGTCGCCGACAAAGACCGCATCGTCCTTGGCCCGGCCGAAGGTAAAGGCGACGTGTCCGGGCGTGTGGCCTGGTGTCGGCAAAATGCGCACGTGATCGCCGACCGCAAAATCGTTGCCGACGATCTCGGCGCGCTTGGCCTCGACCACCGGCAGGACGCTGTCGCCGAACGGCGGCACAGCCGCGTTGGCGTGCTGCTCGGCCCAGTAATCATATTCGGTCTTGCCGAACACGTAGCGCGCCTTGGGGAAAGTCGGCACCCAGCGCCCGCCTTCCATGCGCGTGTTCCAGCCGACATGATCGACATGCAGATGCGTGCACATCACAAAGTCGATGTCCTCGACCGAAAGACCGGCCGCCTTCAGTCCGCGCATATAGGTGTCGTCGGTCTTCATGTTCCATTTCGGACGCTGCGGGCGCGGCTTGTCGTTGCCGATGCAGCTATCGATCAGAATGGTGTGATGCGGGGTGCGGACGACATAGGACTGAAAGCACAGGATCAGCGTATCGGTGTCGTCGATCGCGCCGGCTTTGCGCATCCAGTCCCGGTTCTGCGCCAGCAGATCGGGCGTCAGCGCAGGAAATAGATCGAGTGCGGGCAGGAACGTGGTTTCCTGCTCGATGATGCGATGGATGGTGAGATCGCCGACGTTGAATTTCAGGCTCATAGCGGCTCTCCCGTTGTTTATGCCTTGATATCAGGCCTTGGGCGGCAGGGAAATCTTGACCGATGGACGGCTCAGCATCCGCTCATGGAAGGTATCGAGGTTCGGATAGGCCTTGCGCCAGCCGCAATCGGCGTAGCGGAAATCGGCGTAGCCGAGCACGCAAGTGAGCGCGATCTGGACGATGTCGAGCGGGCGCGACAGTACGTCGGGCTTTTCGTTGAAACGCGCCATTCCTTTCCAGGCCCGGCTCCAGTGATCGTCGGCCCACGCCTGCCATTTCAGTTCCTTCGGTCGCACCATGTTCTCGTAGCGGCAGAGCAGCATGGCATCGAGCATGCCTTGCAGCAGGGAATGATCGCTCTTGACCTTCCATCGGTCGGGCCCGCTTGCGGGGATCAGTTTCCCGCCGCCGGCCAATTCGTCGAGATATTCGACGATGACGTAGGAATCGAGGATCACGTCGCCGTTGTCGAGGATCAGGACCGGCAGTTTCTTCACCGGCGTGATCTTCGAATAGTCGTCATTGGGCTGGGCCGGCGCCACCGACGTCGGCACGAATTCGATTTTGTCGATCAGGCCGAGTTCGATCGCGGCGATGCGCACCTTGCGGGCGAACGGGGAGGCAGGCGAGAAGGTGAGTTTCATTTGGTGATGTCCTCGAAGGCTGGAGAGCCGTCATTGCGAGGAGCGTGAGCTCCGAAGCAATCCAGAGTGTTTCCGTAGGTTGGATTGCTTCGCGGAGCCCGTCATCGGGCGCGCATTCGCGCGACCCGTTGGCTCGCAATGACGTGGTTGGTTCACCGCCGCCGTCTCACGCCGCGACGATTTCCTGGCGCTGCTCGCCGAGCCCCTCGATGCCGAGCGTGACGACGTCGCCGACATTGAGGAATTTCGGCGGCTTCATGCCCATGCCGACGCCGGGCGGCGTGCCGGTCGCAATCACATCGCCCGGCATCAGCGTCATGATCTCCGACAGATAGGACACGATCTTCTTGACGCCGAAGATCATGGTTGCGGTCGATCCGGTCTGGCAGCGCTTGCCGTTGACGTCGGTCCACATCGGCAGCTTCTGCACGTCCGATATCTCGTCCTTGGTCACAAGCCACGGGCCGAGCGGGCCGAAGGTGTCGTGCGACTTGCCCTTGGTCCATTGTCCGAGCCGCTCGATCTGGAAGAAGCGCTCGGAGACGTCGTTGCACACGCTATAGCCGGCCACGTAATTCAGCGCGTCGGCTTCGGTGACATATTTGGCGCGACTGCCGATGATGATGGCAAGCTCGACTTCCCAATCGAGCTTGGTCGAGCCACGCGGCTTTTCAACCCTGTCGTTGGGCCCGCACAGGCTGTTATTGCCCTTCATGAAGACGATCGGCTCGGTCGGGATCTGCAAGCCGACTTCATTCGCATGGTCGGTATAGTTGAGGCCGATGGCGATGAATTTGGGCAGGCCGCCGACGGCTGCGCCGATCCGCGGGGTGCCGCTGACGGCGGGAAGCTTGCTGGGATCGAGGGCGGCGATCTTGCTCAGCGAGGCCGGCGAAAAGGCCTCTCCAGCGAGGTCCCCGATCTGCGCCGACAGGTCCCGGATCTGACCGGATTTATCGACCAGGCCGGGCTTTTCCTTGCCAACTTCCCCGTAACGAACAAGCTTCATTTCTCATCACTCCCTGGTGTGGTTTTGGTAGCTTGGGACGCTTCTTGGAACAGCGCGCGGCTAAATTCAACTGCCCAGGACGGGATGCAAGGCAGCCCCTCCTGTCTCGGGCAGCCTCTAGTGCTCCGATTCCGAAGTTCGCATGATATCGCGGCAACCTCTGATGCGAACTTCGGAATCAAAGGAGCTCTAGTAACTTGTTGATTTGAGTAGCGGCCTTGAATTTGAAGTTCCTATGACGAACCTGCTGCAACCACTGATAGGAACTTCAAATTCGCCGCACTAGCTGCCCGCAGCGACGAATTTAAAGGCGTCGCCGTCGCGCTTGATGTGGCCGGCGTCGAAATGCCCGCCGATGACCAGCACCGGCCGATCGGCAAAGCGCGAAAACAGCTCGCGCCGGGTTTGGGCCGACCGTTCGGGGTCGGAATCGACGGTCGAGGACCAGTCGAGATGGGCCATCTGGCAGGGGTGGTGGGCGACGTCGCCGGCCAACAGGGCCTCTTCGCCCTCCGAGCGGATATGCAGGCTCAGATGGCCGGGGCTGTGTCCGGGCGTCGGGATCAGGGTGATCTCGTCGCAGATCCGCGCGTCGCTGGCGACGAGGTCGGCGCGGCCGGCTTTGAGGATCGGCGCCACGGAATCGGCGAAGATGGCGGCCTTGTCCGGCGCCGTGCTGTGGTCGCGCCAATAGGCGTATTCCGTTTGGCCGAATACATAACGCGCATTCTCGAAAGTCGGCACCCAGCGGCCGTCCTTGAGCCGCGTATTCCAGCCGATATGGTCGACGTGCAGGTGCGTGCACAGCACCGTGTCGATGCTGTCGGGCGGATAGCCCGCCGCGGCCAGGTCCTCGAGGAACGGCCCTTGCCGGTCGTTCCAGATCGGAATGGTGCGGCCCTGCTTGTCGTTGCCAAGCCCGGTGTCGACCACGATCCGCCGCGCCGGCGTTTCCACCACCAGCGCGTGGATCGACATTTTCAGGCGGCCTTCCTCCGTGGCGAAGTGCGGGATGAGCCACGGCAATCGTCGGATTTCTTCGCTGCCGGCTGAAGGCAGAATGAATCGCGTGTGGCCTACCGTCTCCAGTTCGACGATCTTGGTGATGGTGACGTTTCCGACCTTCCAGCGCATGTCATCTCCCAATTTGGGCCGCAGTCATTTTGGCTTCTTTCACAGTCAGGATGCTGGTTCCCTTGAGACCGCGCAATGGATCATGTCGCTCCCTTTGTGCGTTGAGATTTCGAAGAACCATCGAACGGAGCCTGGGCCATGCCAGAACTCACGGTTGCACCCGAAAAGGTTGCCTTTCTGATCGAAAAGACCCGCGAATTTGACGTCAAGGAAGACACAACGGATCCGGATTCCGGCTCAAATGCGACCGATGACAACATGATCGATGTTCTCGAAGACGACGGCGGCGATGCCGTGGCGCAGGAGATATCGGGCTTCGTCAACGGGCTTGCCGAGGAAGAGCGGATCGATCTCGTCGCCTTGATGCGTCTTGGGCGCGGCGACGGCACGATCGAGGAGTGGGATGAACTTTGGCGCAACACCCGCGATGCGCTGGATCGTCCGGCGACGCGCGTTCTGCTGGATGAGCCCCTGGTCAGCGATTACCTGGCCGAGGGGCTCAACGCATTTGGCATCGACTGGGTCGACGCAGCGCCCCAGTGAGGCGCCAGCCGCCTTCCGGCCTACAGCGTGCCGGGGAAGGCGCCGCCGTCGAGCAGGATGTTCTGCCCCGTAATGAAGCCCGCCTTGGCGCCGCACAGGAAAGCGCAGGCGAGGCCGAACTCGTCGGGTTCGCCGAAGCGCCCCGCAGGATTGAGCCTCGCGCGTTCGGCCAGCATCGCATCGACGGTGATGCCGCGCCGCTCTGCTTCCGCCTTCGCCACCGCGCCGCGCAGCCGGTCGGTGTTGAACGGCCCCGGCAAGAGCGCGTTGATGGTGACGTTGTTGATCACGGTCTTGCGCGCGATGCCTGCGACAAAACCGGTCAGGCCGGTGCGCGCGCCGTTGGAAAGCCCCAGGACCTCGATCGGCGCCTTCACCGCGGCCGAGGTGATGTTGACGATGCGGCCGAACTTGCGCGCCATCATGCCGTCCACCGTCGCCTTGATCAGCTCGATCGGGGTCAGCATGTTGGCATCGAGCGCCTTGATCCAGTCGTCGCGGGTCCAGTTGCGGAAGTCGCCGGGCGGCGGGCCGCCGGCGTTGTTGATCAGGATGTCCGGCTCCGGGCAGGCCTTCAGCACCGCCTCGCGCCCCGCAGGCGTGGTGATGTCGCCGACGATTTCGGTCACGGTGACGTTGGGATTGCCTTTGCGGATTTCGTCCGCGGTCTGCTTCAGCGCCTCCGCGCCGCGCGCCGTCAATGTGACGTGCACGCCCTCATTGGCGAGTGCGACTGCACAGGCGCGTCCCAATCCCTTGCTCGATGCGCAGACGATGGCGCGGCGGCCCTTGATGCCCAGATCCACTGTTTCACTCCCGTATGTCGTAAGTTGTCTTGCGGGCGGACTTTAGCCAACCTGGGCGATATATGCCAAGGTTTGCGATGGCCAAAATCGTCTGTATCAATGTGATCCGCATTCGCTGGAGCTTAAGCCATGTCCGGTCTATTCGACGTCAGTAAAGAAGCCGTTCTGATCACCGGGGCATCGCAGGGGCTGGGGCGGCAGTTTGCGCGCGTGCTTTCCGCCCACGGCGCTGCGGTGGCGCTGGCCGCACGGCAGACCGGCAAGCTGACGAGGCTGGCGGAAGAGATCGCCGCCACGGGCGGCCGGGCGGCCGCGGTTGCGATGGACGTCACCAGCAGCGCCTCGATCGTCAGTGCGATCGATGCGGCGGAAGCCGCGCTTGGCCCCATCACCGTGCTGATCAACAATGCCGGGATCGCGATCGAGAAACCGGCGGTCGAACAGACCGAAGCGGACTGGGACGCCGTGATCGGCGCCAACCTCAAGGGCGCCTATTTCACCGCGACCGAAATGGCGCGGCGAATGATCGCCCGCAAGCAGGAGGGCAACATCGTCAACGTCGCTTCCGTGCTCGGCTTCGGCGTGGTGAAATTCTTGTCGCCTTACACGATCTCCAAGGCCGGCATCGTGCAGGCGACCAAAGCGATGGCGCTCGAGCTTGCGGGAAGCCGCATCCGCGTCAATGCGATTGCGCCGGGCTATATCGATACCGAAATCAACCACGATTTCTGGTCGACGCCGGGCGGCGAAAAGCTGACCAAGCGAATTCCGCAGCGGCGCGTCGGTACCGAGTCCGATCTCGACGGCGCGATCATGCTGCTCGCTTCATCCGCCTCGCGCTACATGACCGGCAGCGTCATCACCGTCGATGGCGGGTTTTTGCTGACGTGAATTCCTTCCAGGACAGCGAGCAAAAGCGAGGAATGATCTGCCGCCTTTCGAAGGGCGATCGGCTGATTCCATGGACACCGGCGGCGGTCGTTCTGTCGCAAGGCCGGAAGAGCCAGACGGCTGAAAATCAGAAGTACAGGGCGCCGTTATTCACCTCCCGGCAAGGACGACCCGAGGTGCCGCCGTATTCCCTTGATGCGGCAATTGCGTTAAGAGAACGCGCCAGCGTTGCCCCGTTTTGGGCAGGATTCAGTTCGACAGGCTGATCGCATGAAGGTTGCGTTCTCGAAACCACGACCTGAACTTGGTCCGTACGTCGAAGCAGTGTGGGTATTCGAGAGTGAGTTTGGCCTTCCGCCGGACGACACCAGTGTTTCCGCGCCAAACGGTTGTTCTCGGCTCATCATCCCGCTGGAAAATTCGATGATTTCCACGGCGAACGGCCTGATGGTCGAGGGCAGGGAGAAAGGTTTGTATTTCGTCGGCGTGAGGGACGGGCCGGCTTTTCTCCGCACGCAACCGAAAAAGACCCGTCTTGTTGGTATCGACTTTCATCCCTGCGGCGCGTTCCCGATCTTCGGCGTGCCAATGGTTGAAACGACGAACCGCCATCTGGCCGCCGATGAGTTCCTTGGCAGGTGGGGAGAGCAGATCATCGAAAAGGTTCACAATTTGAAGACGGCCGACGCGAAAGCCGCTTTCATCCAGACGCAGTTGCTTATGCGCCTGCCCGCGAACACAAGACCCAATCTGGTCGTCGGGTTCTGCGTCAAGTCGCTGCAGACCAGTTTCGGAAGAACATCGATTTCGGACCTGGAACGAGAAACCGGTTACTCGCGGCGCTATCTGGAAATGCTCTTCAAGCATCACGTCGGCGTTTCCCCCAAGACGTTTGCCGCGATCTGCCGCTTTCAGAGATTCTATCAAATTTGGGCACAGGGCATGCCCTACAATGCGCTCGCGCGAGAGGTCTACGATCAATATTTTGATCAATCTCATTTCGCGAAAGAGTTCAAGCGCATGACCGGCTTTCCTCCGCGCCGGTTCAGCCAGGAAATAGCGAACGAGTTCGGAAGAAAACTTTCGCTCCGCTGACGTTTCGCATTTTTACAATACCTGCGCCCCCTGCGGTTCCTAAGAATAGACCGTCGAGCAAAACACGCATGTCCATCGGCCAACTTCCTCCTCTGGCCTTTTGCGCATCTGTGCGGGCGATCATTGGATTGAGGTGCCAAGGATGGACATCACTCCCCGAGCAGACATTGCGGATGCCTTCATGCAGGAGCGGTCGGCGGACGCAAGGGTTTATTGCGTGGTGATATTAGAGGCCGAACTGAAACAGGATCGGCCGGGAGCCGGCAACATCACCTGCGAGGAAGGCCGGCGGAATATCCAACGTCAGGCGCGAGCCCTCCTCTTGGCCGCCTGCCACGTCGTTGGCGGAAGCGATGTGACGGATCAACCAATCCTTGATAGCGGCGCGGGAGAAACTGAGGGCTTTGCCGCGAATGATGCGGACGGGCGCACCGGGATCCTCTTTTACGAGGTGCATCCTTTCCGGAAATTTACGGAAGACGGTTTCGTCTGAGAACACCGTGCGAACAAGCAGAATCAGCAAAGGGGGAGACAAGCATGAGCCTTAGAGATCCGAATGTATCGAACGCTCGCCGGCGCAAGCGCGTTGCGATCGTCATCTCCAATCCCGCCATTTCCACCACCACCGGCTGGCCGGTCGGATTCTGGTGGAGCGAACTCACGCATCCATACTACGTTCTGACCGAAGCCGGCTACGAGATCGAGATCTTCAGCCCCGATGGAGGCAAATGCGAGGCCGACGCACTGTCCGATCCTCGCGATAGCTCGCAATATTCCGCTACTGACCTTATCAGCATGGGATTTATAGCTACCCCGAAGCTGGCTGGCCTGGTGGAGAGGACAAAAAAGGTAGAGGAGATCGACGAAGAACGCTTTGACGCGATCATTGTGGCAGGCGGACAAGCTCCGATGTTCACCTATGACAGAGCCTTCAAGCTTCAGACGAAGTTCGTTGCGTTCTATGAAGCGGGGAAAGTCGCCGCCGTCCTTTGCCATGGTGTTGCGCTGCTTCGCTATGTGAAGCTTTCCAACGGCGAATACCTGGCGACGGGCAAGACGGTCACCGGGTTTGCAAATATGGAAGAGGACTTTGCGGATAATGCTGTGTGGGAGATGAATTTGTTGTCGCGCGACAAGAATATCATGCCGTGGCGAATCGAGGATGAAATGAAAAGGATTGGCGCCAACTACGTTCGCGCTGGCATGTGGCGCGGGTTCGCCGTTCGTGATGGCAACCTTGTCACAGGGCAGCAGAACTTCTCCGGCGAAGAGACCGCCCGGTTGGTCCTTGAAACGATTGGAAGGTAGATACCGCCTGTCCACCGATGATCGCCGGCCTTAAGCCCGCAGCTCCGCCTTTATCATGTCGGCGGCCTTTTCGCCGATCATGATGGTGGGCGCGTTGGTGTTGCCGCCGATCAGCGTCGGCATGATCGAGGCGTCGACCACGCGCAGACCTTCAAGGCCGTAAACCCTGAGCTTGGGATCGACCACGGCGAGGGAATCGTTCGTGCCCATCTTGCAGGTGCCGACCGGGTGATAGACGGTATCGACGTTGTTGCGCAGGACATCGCGGATCTGCGCGTCGGTCTCGACACCAGCGGTGACGGTGTCGGCTTTCTGCAGCGCTTTCAGCGCGGGCGCATCGAGCAGGCGTTTCGTCATTTTGAAACCCGCCACCATCGTGTCGAGGTCGGCTTCGTCGCCAAGGAAATTCGGGTCGATCGCCGGCGCGGCGAGCGGGTCGGCGCTTTGCAGCCAGACGCTGCCGCGGCTCTTCGGCCGCAGCACGCAGACGTGGCAGGAAAAGCCGGTGCCCCAGCGCGGCTTGCGGCCGTGATCGGCGACCATCGCCATGCAGAAATGCAATTGAATGTCCGGCACCTCGAGGTCGGGCCGCGTCTTGAGGAAGCCGCCGCATTCGGCGACGTTCGAGGTCATCGGTCCGCGCCGCTCGCGGCGATATTGCGCAATGCCCTTGAAGATCCGCGCAATGCCGCTCAACGACAGTCCGGCGAAATGCGGTGCATCCGAGGTGAAGCCGAATACGAAATCCGGGTGATCCTGCAAGTTCTGCCCGACGCCGGGCAAGTGATGCACAGAGGCAATGCCGTGTTTGCCGAGCGCGGCCGCATCGCCCACGCCCGAGAGCATCAGGAGCTGCGGGACTCTGGAATGCGCCGCCGGACAGGATCACCTCGCGCCGCGCGCGAATTTGCTTCACCTCCTTGCCCTGACGGAATTCGACGCCGGCCGCGCGCTTGCCCTCGAACAGGATGCGGGTCGCATGCGCGTTGGTTTCGACATGCAGATTGGCGCGGCTGTTCATGAAGGGATGGATGTAGCCGCGGGCAGCACTCCAGCGCTCGCCGTTCTTTTGCGTCACCTGGTAGGTGCCGAGACCTTCCTGCTCTTCGGCGTTGAAATCCTCGCGGATGCGGAATTGCGCTTCGCGCGCCGCCTCGAGATAAATCTCGCGGACAGGATTGTCGCTTTGTGATCCCGTCACGTGCAGTGGGCCACCTCGGCCATGATAGGGACCATCGAGTTCGGAATTGTCTTCGGAACGTTTGAAATAGGGCAGCACGTCGGCATAGGACCAGCCGGCGTTGCCGAGGCGGGCCCATCCGTCGTAGTCCGCCCTGTGGCCGCGGATATAGACCATGGCGTTGATCGCCGAGGAGCCGCCGAGACCCTTGCCGCGCGGCTGATAGCCGATGCGGCCGTTGAGGCCCGCTTGCGGCACCGTGTTGAACGCCCAGTTGTTGGTCTTGCCGGCGATCATCAGGATCATCGCGCCGGGCGTGGTCACCACCCAGTTGTCATCCGTGCCGCCGGCCTCCAGCAGTGCCACCGACGTTGCGGGATCTTCCGACAGACGGCTTGCGACCGCGCAGCCCCCGGAACCGCCGCCTACGACGACAAAATCGAAGCTCTCCATGCTTTAGTGCCCACTTTCCGAAGTTCGTGCTCCCTCGCTGCACCCACTTCCGCGAACTTCGGAAAGTTATGGGCACTAGCCCCCCGCTTTTGCTTTTGGGCCGGAGGCTGGGCCTTTATGGAAATTCTGGCAAGGGCGGCGTTTTCGGCCGCTTTTGGCCCGGCAAGCGCGCGATTTGGCGAGTTTCGCCGTCACAAAATCCTTAAAAGTGGCCCGGCGGCCCTTTCCAAAGCGGGCGCGCGTTGGTACATACCGGCCGCGACCTCGAGGCCTTTGGGGCCAAGGGTTGCCTTCTCAGGAAGTCTCTGGACGGAAGCGGCGCCCTCGGGCGTTGCGCAGCCGTTTCAGCTTTTCTGGCCAAGGCGCGCAAGGTTTATCGCGGGGTGGAGCAGCCCGGTAGCTCGTCAGGCTCATAACCTGAAGGTCATAGGTTCAAATCCTATCCCCGCAACCAAATTAAAGCCCGCCAACTCAACGAGTTAGCGGGCTTTTTCATGAGCAAATTCGCCTACGCAGCCTCTCGGCGGGCCAATTCAAAAAATGCTAGTGAATACCAAGCCTTCGAAGCGAGTATCATCGTGTGTCGGCTGTTCCATGTCACATGCGCGGCACATGGAAAGCGACGTTTTGTTCGCGAAGCGTTCGTGCATCAAGAGACGACAGGCGTCGGCGATTTCATCGCATGCCGATAGGCTGCATAGCTCGTAGGAAACGGACCAGTCGCCGGACCGTCTGGCGAATACCCTCGCGAGCATGGCCGCCAAAACCAACCAGCGCCGCCTCTCTCGAACGTCTCCAGCGTACGGTCCGAATAGAAGACCTCGATGCGGACGCCCGTCATCGGGTTGACGTCGTAGAGCGGCTCACGCCGTGCGCGTTGGGGGCAGGATGTCGGTGCCATCACGCTGCGGGTTCTGCGAGGGCCAAACCGCGTAGGTAGTCGGCAGCCTTGGATGCTTTGCTGCACGCTGTAAAGAATGCCCTCTTGTCGGCCTTCAGAAGCTCAATCCACGAAACGATGTAACCCGCCCCCGCACGTCACCATCAAAGCCGAATTCCGCGCACAAGAACGCAGCACCCAATTCCGCAATCAATTCCTCGGCTGCGTAGTTGCGTGAACCGAACCGGTTTTTCAGACCGCGATCAAGGCGAGACTTATGGCCCGACCAATGCGTCAATTCGTGGAACGCTACGTTATAGAAGTGATCCGCACCCTTGAACCCGGCGAACGCCGGCATCGAGATGAAGTCCCGGCTCGGGATGTAGCAGGCCTCGCCGTGGCCTTCGCGGACGTCCGCGCCAGTCGAGCGCAGGAATGCGTCGGCAAGCTCATCGCGGCTGTCGGGGTTGCGAACCCGAATTGGCTTCCCTGTGTTGATGCGATCGGGGAGGTTCTCGTACTGGTCGACATTAAAAACGGTGTACTCGCGCATCATTGGCACCAAGCGCGTTTCTCGATTTCCAGCCGACGAGCAGGCGCTGCAAAAATGTCGCATCGCCCGACAATAGTACCCTTTCACGTGGAAGCCCGGATTTTATTGACCACTGTGGCCGGTCGATCCTCTATGGATCGCATGACGGAAGGTATTGAACACATGGTTATCGAAGCGCTTCTGTTTATCGCGTTCGTCGTGATCGTCGGGGCCGCCGTCGTGAAAGCCTACGAGTGGCGCCATGACGTTCTGTACGGCCCGTACATGAAGGCGCGTTGATTGAAAAAGAGGCCACGATGATAGCCAATAGCTTCACCCTCGGATTGCGCCAGCTCCCCGCAACGACAACCGCCTGGCATTTATGCACGGTCATCATCCCGAGACGCACAATTACCGGCCGGCTTGTGCGCGGACAGGTGTGGCGGCGCCACGATGGCCGCCACTGGCTATACAAAAAATTCATCGCTTAGGGTTGGCGACTAGCGGAGTGCGTCGATGACGAAAAGCCCTCGAACGCGCGACGGTGGCAGCGTGATACCTTGAACCTTGTGCCGCTGTGAGTAGCAGGCTCTCTTAGGAGCAAACAGGCGCAGTCGTCCTATCCCGATAAGCGACCTGTGCGGGCTCCAGTGATGGAGCCGTTCCTCTTTTTTGTTCGAAGATCATGCTGGCTCGTTTAGTTCGGTGCGCTTGGAAACCTGATAGGTATCGGCGGCATGCAGGAACCGCGCAGAGTTGCCGTCTTCGTCTCGACAGACGTTCACGACCAAAATAAACAACTCGCTCGGCTAGTCTGCACGTATCCGTCTGAAGGCACTGTCATCTGCCGGGAGGTTGATACGGGAAAGCTGGTAAGTGTGAAACACCCACCAGAATAGAGGGGTTCCGCGACGGCAGATGCGCACCATTCGCGGCCTCTGCCCTTCTACTTCTTGTCGAACTCAAGATACGTATTCCAGACGACGCTGGCTAATGTTTGCGACGGTACCTCAACGCATCTTTTTTTGACTTGCGCCACTATCTCGGCGGTGACAGTTCCCGATTGTGGTTGATCGCTTGCAGCAGCAACGTAATTCAGCCCCGTCCAGAAACCATAAATCCAGACTGTTCCCTCTGACTGGTGCTCTTTCGTGGCCATCCAGTGAGCGCAACTCATGCCTCCTATTCCCGTCATGCCGACGGAAACTTTCGTATCTTGCGCCAACACGGAGTGTGCCGAAACCGCGACGACCTGCGCCGCCAATAAGAATGCTTTGATCATCCATCATGATTTACGCTCGGCGCCGAGATCGTCAATCCTTGCCGCATTCAGGCCGATACGGCTGTCTTTCAGCGGCGCGGCACATCAGGATGCGTCGACGACGTTCGAGTTCCATCTTGCGGAGGTTTTCCTGCGCTGTTGCCGAAACGCGACAGTTGCGAACGGACGCCGTGGTACCCTCCGGGCGGCTCAGCCGTACGGTCAGGGTTCGTCCGGTTGGTTTGGGGGGACGATGGGATGAACCAGCGCTTAACTCCGCTGTTCTGTTTCCTGATTTCGGCTTTACTCGCCGTATCTTCGACCAGCGCCATGGCGCGGGCCAACCATAAGTCTCGGCATGCCGCGAAGTCCCATGAAGCAAGCGGAACTCGCCACCACCATCATGCGGCGCACGAGAAAGCCAGACATGCAAGGGCATGTCGCGGTGGAGGAGCGCAAGTCGGCGCGGCCCACCGGCGCGCCGCCTCCGAGTGATGACGCTTCTCCGCTCTCGGCCGATCTCGCGGCGGTAAAGGATG
This sequence comes from uncultured Alphaproteobacteria bacterium, assembly GCA_963706265.1. Taxonomy (GTDB): domain Bacteria; phylum Pseudomonadota; class Alphaproteobacteria; order Rhizobiales; family Xanthobacteraceae; genus Bradyrhizobium. The sequence goes on from CAVPLO010000004.1 coordinate 80,808, forward strand.
CGATCGCTCTCGCCCGCAAGGGCAAGACGGCCGATGCAACCGCGATACAGAAAACGATCGGCGACCCGGCGGCGCGCAAGCTCGTTGAATGGTTCATCCTGCGCCGCCCGGACGCTGACACGAATTTCAGCCGATACGCGGCGTTCATCGCCGATAATCCGGGCTGGCCGAGCCTCGGACTCATGCGCAAGCGGGCGGAGGCCCGTCTGTGGGAGGACCGCAGCGACGCCGCCACCGTTCGTGGCTTCGCAGGCGATCACCCCGTAAGCGCCAAGGGCCGCCTCGCGCTCGCGCGGGTCCTGCTCGCCGAAGGCGACCGCGACGGTGCCGGACGGCTGGTTCGCGAGACATGGCGGTCGGATGAATTGTCGGAGCGCACCGAAACCGAAGCCTTCGAACTGTTCCGCGACCTGCTCACGCGCGAGGATCACCGTGCGCGCATGGATAAGCGCATCGGCGCCAGGGATATGCCAGGCGCGAAGCGCGCTGCGCAACACCTCGGCAGCGAGGAGCTTTCGATCGTGAAGGCCTGTGCGGCGGGGCACACGGACGAGGCGCTGGATCTGCTCAACGACGTTGCGGTCGAGGCTCGTAACGATCTGGGTTACCTGCTTTGCCGGATCCGCTGGATGGACCGGCACGATCGTATCGACGAGGCAACCCGCCTGATGCTGGCGGCCGCGCCGGAGACCATGGCGCTTCAGGATACCGACGAATGGTGGCGCGAACGGCGCCGTCTCGCTCGCAACCTGCTGGATCAGGCCAAGTTCGAATCTGCTTATAAGGTGGTGCGCGATGCCGCCCTTCCGGCCAACGAATATTACCGGGCGGACTTCCATTTCACGTGCGGCTGGATCGCCTTGCGCTACCTCAATGATCCCGCGACGGCGCGGGGGCATTTCGCCCACATAGACGACGGCTCGGCCAATCCGATTGTGCTGGCGCGGGCGAACTACTGGCGAGGCCGCGTTGCCGAAGCGCTCGGCGAAAAGAACGCGATGCGCGCCAGCTATGGGGCGGCCGCGAGCTATCCCACCGCCTATTACGGACAGCTCGCCCGCGCCAGGCTCGGTCTCGACAGAATCGAGCTGCGGGCGCCGGTTGCGGTTGATCCGGCTGACGACGTGGCGCTCGCGGACGAGCGCGTGCGCGCCGCGGATATGCTATACACACTCGGCGAACGCGACGTCGTCCTGTATTTTGTTGCTGACCTCGCCGAAGAGAGCACTGATGTGGGGTTGCTGGTGGCGCTCGCTGAACTAACCGGCCGCCACAATGACGCGCGGGCGATGTTGCAGATCGGCAAGCCGGCGCTCGCCCGCGGCCTCGCGCTCGACCCATACGCATTCCCGACCATCGGAATTCCGAAAGCCAGCCCAATCGGTCCCGAGATCGAGCGCAGCATGATCTATTCGGTCGCACGTACCGAAAGCGCATTCGACCAACGTGACAAGTCGCCGGCCAATGCGGTCGGCCTGATGCAGGTGACGCCGGAAGCCGGCCGCGACACCGCCCGCCGATTCCGCGTGGCCTACGACTGGGACCGGATGATCTCTGATCCCGTTTACAATACGCAAATGGGCGCCGCCGAACTCAGCGCATTGTTGAAGGAATATGCCGGCTCACACATCATGACCTTTGCTGGCTATAACGCAGGCCGGGGTCGCGTTCGCGACTGGGTAAAGCTGCACGGTGACCCGCGCGATCCTGATGTGGATGCGATCGATTGGGTGGAGCGCATTCCGCTCTCCGAGACGCGCAACTACGTCGAGCGCGTTATCGAGAATCTTCAGGTCTATCGCGTCCGATTTGAGAACGGCGCTTCGCTGATGTCGAAGTCAGATCAACGTCCAGGGAGCTTGCAGGAGGCTAAATCGGCGCCGCCGTTGTTAGCTCCGACGCCCGCTTCCATAGAGGATTCAGGCATTCCATGACACTTGATCGGCGCAGTGGCTGGGCAAGTCCGCCAACCGGGGTCTGCTTCCCGCTCTTTCGCACCGGAACTCTCGGCTCGTTGGCCCGTTCAAGTAGGCCGCTTCGAGCGTTCCCGCATGCCGAAGCCAACAAAGGGTCGCGTCATTGCGTCGGTATGCGTTTATCGCAGTCGCATTGATTTCCCTGGCCCATTCGGCAAAAGCCGAAAGCGGCCTTGCTTCCTACTACGGCGGCCGTGGCCACAAGGGCGAGAGGACCTGCGCTCATCGAACCCGGCCTTTCGGAACCATGGTCACCGTGACGTATGCCGGTCATTCAATACGGTGCCGTATCAATGATCGCGGACCATTCGTGAAGGGCCGGGTTATCGATGTGTCGGTGAGTGCCGCGCGTGCGCTTGGAATGATGCGATCCGGCGTCGTTCACGTCTCGGTCGAGTGATCATCGTCCCGAGATCTTGAGCCAATCCCGCGGCCGCCTGGCGGAACGAATTCGTTCCGCAGTTTTTCACCGCTCGTTCGAGCTGGCTACGGTGCGCCGGTCGAACGAAAAAGCCGAACCGATCGGCGCATATGCGCATCCTGGTCCGGCTTGGATTTGGCGTCACTGAACCACAGCAAGCCGCGGCAATATCGACTCGCGATCGGCCGCGCACGCGCCTTGATGTGTCTCAGCAAAGGTACCGCGTGTCGGCGAAGGCTATTTCTTTTTCTTCTTGCCGGTCTTCTTCTTTGCCTTCTTCGCTTTCTTGGCCATGTTACCCTCCACTATCCCAAAGTTGGTTCAATGCAAGTCGACCTCGACATGCATAAATACAGAGTACACCACAATTGAAAAATTGATACATCGCGCTTCGAACAAGGTAAACGGCGATCACACCGTGGCGCTTTTCGGCTAGCGTCCGGATTCCGAAGTTCGCATGACCAGACCTGCGGCACGAATGATGCGGACTTCTGAACCGCGGGACCGGGCGAGCACTCTCATGATGTGTCGACGCGATGCGGGAACGCGGCTTGTCAAGCTGGAAAACATCCGCGCCGGGATTGAGAGGGAGCCACGCCGCTGACGGCCAGCAGCTTAGCGCCAAGTCTGACCGATCATGCCCGAACATTATCGTGCCGACCATGGAAGGTGATGCCAACGGCGCGCCACATCCAGCGCCCAAGCCAGGAAGTTCTCGGGCCGACATGAACATCGGCTGATCAAGGGCGATCCGGTCTGACCCCGTGTCGCCCTGCTGGCAAGTTCGTCGGCTGCACTTATTTGAATGTCTGACCGCATGCTCGGCGAAAGCCGGCAGTGCTCGTCGAAATTGGCTGCTCGGGCAAAGCAAAGCGAGCAAATGACGACGCCGGACGAAGATACCGGGCCTGGAAGGTGGATTGGCGCGTCGATCGGCCGCCGTCAGAATCTGCCGATTGCCACCGTCGTCCTGATTCTTTGTTTGGTCGCGGGTCTGCATTTCACCATCTGGGGTCTGGCGGAGCCGCGCACGACCGCCGCACAGGTCGAAGGACAACTGGCGAGCGTCTCGTACAATCGATTTGCCAGACGATCTTCGGGGAATCTGACAGTGTCCGAGGCGCAGATCCGCGCCGATCTCACCGCCATTGCCAAACAGGCAAAGGCGGTACGCACGTATGCTTCAACGCAAGGCCTGGAAAGCGTTCCGGAGATCGCGGCTGAGCTCGGGCTCACGGTTACGCTGGGAATCTGGATCGATAGAAACGAAGCCCGAAACCAGCGGGAGATCGAGACCGCCCTCGACCTGGCGCGGCGCAATCCCAATGTCACCCGGCTGGTCGTCGGCAATGAAACGATTTTCCGGCATGAGCACACCGCGGCCGAGCTTGCTGAAATCATCCGCCGCGTTAGGCGAGACAGCCCGGTGCCGGTGGCGACCGCGGACCATTGGAAGACATTTGTTGACCATCCAGAGCTCGTCGACGCGGTGGACCAGGTCTTCGCCCATATCATTCCCTACTGGGAGGGCTTGCCGAAGAAAAGCGCCGTCAAGGCATCGCTCGCGATCTACGACAGGCTGCGTGCGGCCTATCCGGGCAAGAAGATCGTCATCGGGGAGTTTGGCTGGCCAAGTGCCGGGCACAATTTTGAGCGCGCCGTCCCGGGTCCGCTCAGCCAAGCCCGCTTGCTGCGCGACTTCGTTGCCGAGGCCAACGAACGCGGCATCGACTACAATATTGTCGAGGCGATCGATCAACCGGAAAAGATTTTCGAGGGCAACGTCGGTCCCTACTGGGGTATCCTCGATGCGTCTTTGCGGCCCAAATTTGCGTGGACAGGACCGCTTGTCGATGCCGACTACTGGAAGGCGGCTCTGCTCGCAGTCCTGGTTGGCTCTTTTTTCTCGCTCTCAATTCTGGCGCTCCCGGGAGCGACCGTTAGCCAGGCAACGGTGCTCGCCGGCGCCGACCATTTGATCGGAGACTGGTGCGCGGGCGTGCAGATATATTGGCACGACCACTACCTGCTGCATGGCGAGGTGATCACATTTGCAATCGCGCTTCCGCTATTGGGGCTGCTGGCGCCGATTGTATTGTTCCGGGTGCACGAGATGACCACCGTCGCGCTCGGGAGCAAGCCCTTGCGGCTGTTGAACTTGCTATCGCCGGTACTGGACGTGCGCGCGCCGAAAGTCTCGATCCACATTCCCGCCTATCGAGAGCCTCCGGACATGCTGCTGCGCACGATCGACTCGGTGTCGCGGCTCGACTACCCGGATTTCGAATGTGTGGTCGTCATCAACAACACGCCGGAGCCGGCATTCTGGGAGCCGATCGAGAGACGCTGCCGCGAGCTTGGCCCACGCTTCAAGTTTGTTTGCGTCCAGAATCTCGAGGGATTCAAGGCTGCGGCGTTGCGGATCGCTTTGGCGCAGGCCGCAACCGATGCCGAGATCATCGGCGTCATCGACGCCGACTATGTCGTTGATCCGCGATGGCTCAAGGATCTGGTCCCTGGCTTTGCGGATCCGGAGGTCGGACTGATCCAGGCGCCGCAGGATCACCGCGACAGCTGCCGCAGTTCGATCCACGCCGCCATGAACGCTGAATATGCCGGCTTCTTCGATATCGGGATGGTCGAGCGCAACGAGGTGAACGCCATCATCGTTCACGGCACGATGTGCCTGATCCGACGCACCGCAATGGACGCAGCTGGCGGGTGGTCAAGCGACACGATTTGCGAAGACTCAGACCTCGGCTTGACGATCCTTGAGCTGGGATGGCGTGCCCATTACACCAACCGCCGTTACGGCTGGGGATTGTTGCCGCAGGACTATCAGGCTTTCAGGACCCAGCGGGCGCGTTGGGCCGGTGGCGCCGTGCAGATTGTGAAGAAACACTGGCGCAGGTTCCTGCCAGGTCAGAGCCTGCTCGACCATGATCAGAAGCGCGAATTCGTGTTCGGCTGGCTCAGTTGGTTCGGGTCCGAAATCGTTGCCGTCGCGGCCGCGCTACTTAATCTGATCTGGGTACCATTTGTGGTTTTCCAGATTGTCGCCATCCCGGATCCGCTCCTGCTGCTGCCGAGCATCGCGGCCTTCCTGGTATCGTTGCTCCATTTCGTTAGCGCATACCGGACGCGCATCGCAATTCCGTACGGGCAGATGCTTGGCGCCATGGTGGTGTTCATGTCGGTGCAATGGACGGTCGCGAGCGCAGCGTTTGAGGCGGCGCTCCCGGCTCGGAAAAAATTCTTCCATCGCACCCGCAAGGGAGGGGGTGGCGCCGTCCACGCGCGCTTTGCCGCAATACCCGAAGCCGTGCTCGGTTCGCTGCTGGTCGCAGGTGGCATCACGGTGTTTGCGACTAATGCTTACCGGCTTCTGGGGACCGATTTGTTCGCCGGCATCCTGATCATCCAGAGCCTCCCATTTTTGTCGGCGGTGGCAACGGAGGGGCTGGAGCGCTTCATCGAATCCGCAAATAACAAACCCGGTCCGCCTGCTTAGCTGTTCTTGTTAGCTGTTCTTCCGCATCCAGCGGCAGCTCGCTGCCGGCGAGGTCGCACTCAAGAGGGGATTGCTCGACTTCAATAAGTCGCCAAACAAGCGCGTTAGAAATCGCTGGGGCGACGAAGATGCTTTTCGGATTAGAAGACGCATTTGGGATTAATCGAAACTTAACGTCGCCAAGTCATTGTCTTGACACGCCGATCACAATGCTCTCGTCGGTACGAAGGAAAGAGCTCGAACGTCTTCTCCGGCGATGTCCGGATCGCCGTATCCGGCAGAATAGTCAAGTGGATGTCTCCGCCTCCCCCCGCCCGCTTCGCCCGAATGAGTCAAATTTCGGTCCGGTTGCTCGACGCGGTTTGTCGACCCCGCGTCCATCCTCCTGAATCTCTCTCGGTAGTTTGACGGGCTATCATCTTTCAAGAAGGCGGAGGTCGTCTCCCCTACTCAACTGGATTTCACGGAAAGGAATAGTCCCTTGTCTCTCCTCAACCTTCGAATCGCCGGCCGGCTCTATGGTGGCTTCGGAATGCTGTTGCTGTTTTGCGCCGGGCTCGCTGGCTTCGGTATGTGGCAACTGGGTGCAATTCACGGCCAGGTTGCCTTGATGGAATTACAATCCAAGAACAACCTCCGCGCCACCGAACTTGCGGCGGAACTTCAAGCCAATCGCCGCGCCATCCTCCGTTACGCGTTCGATCACGACGAGGCTTCGTTCGCGGAATCCGAAAAGCGCCTGTCGAACGCAAATGCGCTGGTCGCCGTCCTGACCAAGACCACGACATCCGATGAGCGAAGGGCGTCCTATAAGGAAATCGAGAAAGATCTGAAGGAGTTGGCGACCAAGCGCGTGGCGCTTGGCGATGCGGTCAGGCAGTTGACCGCCGGCCGTGACGTTCTGTTTTCGGAAGGCGACAGGATGGCCGCTGATGTTCAGAAATTTGTCGACGCCGCCGAAAAGACGGAGTTTGCCCGCGAAGCCGGCGCGCTTGAGAGCAAGGTCCTGCTGGTGCGGGTAGCAAACTGGCGGATGCTGGCGACCCGCGAAGCGAAGGGGCTGGATATCTTCAAGATCAGCGTGGGGAAGGCCCAGCAGCAGATCGCCGAGTTGGAGAAGGCCGCCCTGCCGGCGAATCTCGCCGCGTTGCTCGCGACGGTCAAGGTAGGCATCGCGAAATATGCAGAGGCATTCAACAAGACGGCGCCCAATCTTCTTCTCGGTGACGAACTCTACTACAAGGCGATCACCCCACCCACGGTTCACGCAATCGCCGAACTCGAGAAAGCAAAAGCCTCGATCGGAGCGGTGTTCCAGCAGATCACCGCGGAAACCGACGCGCGTATCAGCAGTACCATCACCATGCAGCAAATGGTCGCGGGCTTGGCCGTGCTGCTCGGCATGGCCATTGCCTACCTGATCGCGCGCGGCATCATCCGTCCGCTATCCGGTCTGACCGCCGGCATGAAGGAACTCGCCGGCGGCAATTTCGGCGTGATCCTGCCCGGCCTTGACCGCACGGACGAGGTTGGCGACATGGCGCAGGCGGTCGAGATCTTCAAAGTCAAGGCTGAAGAAAAGGCGCGCGACGAGGCCGAGGCCAAGATCAAGCAGGACGAAGTGCTGGCCCGTCAGCGCAAGGCCGAGATGGCCAGGATGGCGGACGATTTCGAAAGCGCCGTCGGCCGCATCGTCGAGACCGTGTCGTCGGCGTCGAGAGAACTCGAGGTTTCCGCCGGCACCTTGACCTCGACCGCGGCGCGCTCGCAGGAACTGTCAACCAGCGTTGCCGCAGCTTCGGAGGAGGCCTCCACGAATGTCCAGTCGGTTGCGACGGCGACAGAGGAGCTGTCGTCCTCGGTCAATGAGATCAGCCGTCAGGTGCAGGAATCGGCGCGGATAGCGAGCGACGCCGTCGGCCAGGCTCGAAGCACGACCGATCGCGTCAGCGAATTGTCCAAGGCGGCAAGCCGGATTGGCGACGTCGTCGAGCTGATCAACACCATCGCCGGTCAAACCAACCTGCTCGCACTCAACGCGACCATTGAGGCCGCGCGTGCCGGCGAAGCCGGGCGGGGTTTTGCGGTGGTCGCCTCCGAAGTGAAAGCTCTCGCAGAGCAGACCGCGAAGGCCACCGGAGAGATCGGGCTTCAGGTCAGCGGCATTCAGGCCGCGACTCAGGAATCCGTCACGGCGATCAAGGAGATTTCCGGCACGATCGAACAGCTGGCGGAGATCTCCTCGACCATCGCTGCGGCTGTCGAGGAGCAGGGGGCGGCCACGCAGGAAATCTCCCGCAACGTGCAGCAGGCAGCCGAAGGAACCCAGCAGGTCTCGTCCAACATAAGCGATGTGCAGCGCGGTGCGATCGAGACCGGCTCGGCCTCATCGCAGGTGCTTTCGGCGGCGCAGACCTTATCCAGCGATTCAAGCCGCCTGAAAAACGAGGTGTCGAGGTTCGTCAACTCGGTGCGTGCGGCCTGACCAGGAACGCTCGGGACCGGCCAGCCGGGCCTTGCGGCTCAAAGACAGAAGAGTGCAGCCACTCGCTTCACTCTTCTCCGCCTCCAGGCATTCTGAAGTTTGCGTCTTGATTTCACGTTTTGAAATTTTGTCGTTGTTCTTCACGAAAAGCGGCGGCGCCGGTGATTCCAACTCACGTCCGTTTGAATCCTTGGTTTCCGGATGTGTTTCGCCAGTTGCAGATGGCGCATGTATGAAGCGCCTCGAGGAGGGGTTCACCACAAAATGGAAAACCCTGATGAACATGAGAACACTCAGCGTTGTCGCGATCGTGGCCGCCGCTGTCTCGAGCCCGGTCCTGGCTCAGGATGTCGACGGATCGGCCCAACAGAGGCCGGCCCACGCTCTCCGTCACTATCGTGGGACGTATAATGAGGTCCAAGAGCCTGGTTATGCCGTCCCGCAGATCCGCAATGGCTGGAGCACCGAGAGGGACTTCGACCGTTCGCGGATTGGCGATCACGATCCGGATCTGAATCCGGCGGGTAGCTGATCTCCGGGTCCGCTGGTTCGGCCTCGAGACAGAATAACAAGATCGAACGGTGCTGCGGTGGCCCGGTTTATACCGGGCTGCCGCAGCGACCACGACCTGCGCCGTCGATGCCGCTCGGGTCGGAGGGTCCTCAAGAGGAGGTCTCGGGACTACACAATACGATCACGGAAAACGGCGCTTCGCGCGATTGCGCTTCACACCCGTTTGAATCTGCGTTGCGGAACGCCCTTCGTGCGTGCCGGTTGAAGCGCCGTGCGGGATGGAAACGCATCCAGGAGAGGGGTTAACCACGTAAAAACGGAAGAACCCTATGACCCTCAAGACACTCAGCGCCATTGCAATCGTCACCGCGGCCCTCGGCAGCCCGGCCTTCGCCCAGGATCAAACCCTGGATGGGCTGGCCTATCACAAGCCCGCTTACACACGGCACTTTCGTAACAGCTATGACCAGGCGCCGATGAGCGAGCCGGGTTATTACGCTGGCCCGCGAGCGGGCGGCGACTGGTATGGTTTAGACCGCTCGCGGGTTGGCGATCGCGACCCGGATTTCAACCCGCCGGGAAGCTGATCGCCCGTCTTGCCCGCTCCAAACAGTATGACAACGATCGGACGGCCCAGCGGCGGCCCGGTTTTACACCGGGTTGCCGCGCGGGCGTTGCCTGCTTAGCGGTCCAATGAGGCGACAGCGCTACGAGTCGCCCGCAGCTATTTTCTTTCGCACGATGATGCCGGCCGCGATCTGCATGGTCGCGCCGATCACCCAGGCCAAAAAAATCAGAAGCGCTGAAGCAGGATGCGGTGTCTCGTCCAGAACGATACTGGCGACGGAGATGACGGCTGCGACGGCGGCGAGAAACGTGCCGGCCGCACTCAATAGCTCGACTGCATCCGCTTTGGTGCCGAGCCCATGGCGCAGCGGCAGATGCATATCATGATCAGGGGGCGGATGCGGCAGGTCGATGCCGAGATAGAAACCGGCGGCGCCGTAAAACATCATGGCGAAAACCGGGGCTGCCGAGCCGAGCAGGTCGATGTCGGTTCGCCCGACATGCGCAGCCACAAACAGACCGCAGGAACCCCCCGTCAGCGCAAGCCCGATCCGCTCAAGCGCGTGCGCCGACCTTGAGATCGTCGAGCGGGCATCCCACGGGTCTCGGTTTCTGATCATTCGATCCGGATACCAAGCAGGCAGTATCGACCGGGATCAAGATAGAGCGGTCCTCCGGCATCGGCCACCCCGAAAGGTGCGCACCCGTCTTAATCTTTCCGCTGTCCGGACAGTTCCACGACCTTGCGCCGATGCCGCCGATCCCGCGCCGATCGAGGCCATGCAGTCCGAAGCCGAATGAAGGAATTGTCGTCGGGTGATCATCGCTCAGGCTTCAAAAGGACCGACACCGTAAGAATCGGGGTGGTAGTCACACGGAGGCTTGCATCATCGCGGGAAAATTTGCGGGCGTCCACAAGAGCTTATCGTCGCCACCGGCGCAATTTCAGCCGGGCTGTCGCCGGCTGACCGGCGCCTTTGCTTAAGAAGCGTTAATCACTCTGCGGGAGAATCTCGCATAAGATTCCCGAAAAGGAACCTGCGATGGCCAAATTTGCGATTGGCGAACGGGTGGAAAAGGCGACCGACGACCACGAGGACGGAGTCGTCATCGCGGTTTTCCCCACCACGGATGGCAACTTTCGTTATGCGGTGGATATGGAGGGCTATGGCGCGCTCCAGTTCTTCGCTGAAGAAAAACTCGTCGTCTGCGCGGGATAGATTCCGGCTTTGTGCCGCGCGATTCCATCGGCGCGGCAGCCGCATCTGCGACTCCATCCAAGCCGCCAGCTTAATTAATTGTTCATTGCGCTAATTTGCTCGATTTTAATGAGTTAACCTCACAGTGGCGACCCGGGGACCCGAAGTATCGGGTTGCTTGTGTGGACGGGAGGCATCGTGAAGAAGATTCTTTCGAAGTTCTGGGCCGATCAGTCGGGCGCTACCGCGATTGAATACGGCCTGATTGGGCATCAGCCTCGCGATTATCGCTGTCGTTAACGGTCTTGGTTCCAATCTGAATACGAAGTTCACGTCCATCAATACCTCGCTGAAATAACGCGGCGGTTTTTGGCCGAGATCTACTCCAAGACATCTGGCGATCGCGTTTTTCGTTCTCAGCGGAAATCCGATGAACCCGTCCGCATTGCCGCGGGCGGGTTTTTCTTTGCCGCCGGAGAAATCCGAGATGCAATCCTGCCTGGCTTAACCTTGCCGATTAACACCTGGTCAGGCGAAGGCCGTTATAGATAACGGCCCCGCAAGAAGTGTCCGGTCATGAACGCAGGCATCAGTGAGCACGCGATAGTCGAGCCGCCTTTGGGCGTTGCGCGACCGCGCGGCAAGCCGTCCACCGCCAAGAGCTGGCTGAAGGCCATTGAGCGCACGGCGCGCATCGAAGCCAATCCGCACCGGCTGTTTGCCGATCTCGTCGAGGATTGGGCGGTGCGCCAGCCGGATCGCCCCAGCCTGCTCTCGGAGCGCGCGACCCTCAGCTATCGGGAACTGAACGACCGGATCAACCGCTACGCGCGATGGGCGCTTTCGGCGGGAATCGGCAAGGGCGAGACGGTTTGTCTCTTCCTGCCAGGCCAGCCCGATTATCTCGCCGCATGGCTTGGCATCACCAGGGTCGGCGCCGTCGCCGCTCTGATCAACACCAAGCTCGTCGGATCGTCGCTCGCACATTGCATCGAGGTGGCCGAGGCCGATCACATCGTCGTCGGACGCGATCTCGCCGCCGCCTTCGAGGAGGTTCAGCCACGCTTGAAGCGCGCGCCAAACGTCTGGTGGCACGGCGGCGACACAGGCGAGACGAACATCGACACAGTCCTGGCTGGCCTGGACGGTTCTCCTCTCACCTCGAGCGAACGGCGCGGCGTGTCGGTCAATGATCGGGCGCTGCTGATCTATACGTCAGGCACGACCGGCCTGCCGAAGGCCGCCAGCATCAGCCATCGCCGCATCCTGAACTGGGGCGGCTGGTTTGCCGGGCTGACGGATGCTTCGCCCGAGGATCGGCTGTTTGATTGCCTGCCGCTGTTCCACAGCGTCGGTGGCGTGGTCGCGCCGTGCAGCATGCTGGCGGCGGGAGGCTCGGTCGTGCTGTCCGAAAAATTCTCCGCCGGTACCTTCTGGCGCGATGTGGTCCGTTGGGACTGCACGCTATTTCAATATATCGGCGAACTCTGCCGCTATCTCTTCAAGGCGCCCGCGTCGGAGTTCGAGACGCGGCATCGGCTGCGTCTTGCCTGCGGCAACGGCTTGCGCGGCGATATCTGGGAAGCCTTTCAGGCGCGGTTTTCAATCCCGCATATCCTGGAGTTTTACGCGGCGACCGAGGGCAATTTCTCGCTCTACAATGTCGAGGGCAAGCCCGGCGCGATCGGCCGGATTCCGCCGCTTCTGGCGCATCGTTTCCCGGCCGCGATCGTCCGCATCGATCCGGAAACCAATGTGCCGCTGCGCAATGCCGACGGACTTTGCATGGCGTGCGCGAGCGGGGAAGCAGGCGAGGCGATCGGACGGATCGGGACCGCGGACGGTGCCGGCGGCCGCTTCGAGGGCTATACCAATGCCGCCGAGACCGAGAAAAAAATCCTGCGCGACGTCTTCGCCAAGGGCGATGCCTGGTTTCGAACCGGCGATCTGATGACGATCGACGACGGCGGCTTCTTCCATTTCGTCGATCGCCTCGGCGACACCTTTCGCTGGAAAGGCGAGAATGTCGCGACGTCCGAGGTGAACGAGGCGATCCTGGAGTGCCGGGGTGTCGTCGACGCGACAACCTATGGCGTTCTGGTGCCGGGCGCCGATGGCCGCGCCGGAATGGCGGCGATCGTCACCGACGCCGACTTCGATTTCACCGAATTGCAGGGATCATCTCGCGCGTCGATTGCCGGCTTACGCCTGTCCGGTTGTCGTGCGCCTCAGCGCGGCGCTCGACAGAACCGAAACCTTCAAACAGAAGAAGCAGGACTTGATCGGCGCGGGCTTTGATCCGCTGAAGATCACCGATCCGATGTTCTTCCGGGATCCGAAATCCGGCAACTTCATGCCGCTCGGCGCGGACGAATTCTCGCTGATATCGGAAGGTGCGATCCGGCTCTAAGCGTCGCGAGCGCGGCTCGCTTCATCACATGCCAAAGATCGCAAGCTCGGTATCGGCGAGATCGCCGAGCCTCGGCCGGTGTGGGCCTTTGAAATATTTGCGGCCGCGCGCCTCGCTGTAGATTCCCGCAAGGCCGGCGACCGGGCCGTTGGCGTCGAGGATCACGATCGGCCGGCCGCGCCACAGCAGATAGCGTCCGATCGCGCCCGCGCATCTGACATAGTCGGCGATGTCGTGGCAAAACCCAAGTTGAAGGGCGGGCAGGGGGATGATGCCGCGGCGCTTGCGCAAGGAAAAGAAAATGAAGGGAATGCTTTCTTCCGCCGTGCGGCAGACCAGGCTGAGACAGCCGTAGCCGGCATGGCGCTTGAGCATGGCCAGTTCGTCGTCCGGCATGCCGGCGATAGCGGCCGTATCCGGCGTCACCACTTCGATTCGCATGTCGTTTCCGCTGCGGGAAACTGCGGGAAGCGAGAAAAAGAGGCCGCGGCAATAGGCCAGAAATCCCTGCGCCTCGAGGATCGGCCAGGTCGGGACGGCCGGCGTGACGTTGAAGTAGGTCACGTCCTTGCGCTTCTGCGTCATCGACGCAAACAGTGCCGCGTAGTTGCGGAATTCCGGATCGACATACCAGCTCGAAACGTTGCAGCAGACGGCGGCCTGGCCATCGATCGTTCGGGTCGAATAGATCAGAAGCAGGCAGCCGACCGGCTTGCCGTCGTTTTCCATCAGATAGCCGTAGCGCGGCGCATCCTGGGGCAATGATCGCGCACCCTGCCGGCGCAGGCCACGCATCCAGTAGTCGCGGCTGCGATGTACGAAGCCCCTCGTCAAGAGGTCGGCGATCGCCTCAACGTCGCTCTCCTGTATCTCGCGGAACCGCGGCTTGACGGCAGGCATGGTGTTTACCAATGGGCGTAAAAGATCGCGTCGAGAGGGTGTTAGTTCACCTTTTCGCTCTATCATGGACTTTCAAAATTTTATGAGAATGCGGAGCAGTCCATGTCGGTAAGGTTAAAGATTATCTCAGCGATCCAGCAGATCGCCGCCGAGCAGCATGTCGTTCTTCCGCCGCTGGAAGATAACCTTTCGCTGCATGAGACCGGCTTCGATTCGCTTGCGTTTGCTATCCTGGTAGCACGCCTGGAAGATGATCTTGGTGTCGATCCGTTTACTATATCGGCGGATGCAAGCTTTCCCCTGACGATAGGCGACTTCATCAAGGCCTATGAAAATGTCCCCGCGTGAAATCTTCGCGCTGCGTGACTACCTCGATCCCGGCCTGAAGGGCCGCACGCTCTCGGACGCGCGTCACCTTGCGTCGCTGACGGATATTGCCGATCAAACCTGCCTCAACGGCCGGCTCGCGGAACTCTCCGGCCGCTCGGTGCTGCTTGTCGTATCGAGTCAATTTCTCGCCGCTCTCGTCATGCTCGAGATCGACGGTATCGCGCGGCGAATGCTGCTGTGTCCGCCGGATCTCAACGCCGACCATCTTCAGGCCCTGACCGAAGATGCCGAGATCGACGCCGTCGTCACCGACCAACCGGATCGCTTCGCGACGTCGGGAATCCCGCTGGTCGTCGCTGCCGGCGTGGATTTGAAGGCCGCGCCCCGCGCGCAGACCGAGCGCGCGACCGAATGGCTGATGCTCACCTCCGGCACCTTGGGTCTGCCGAAGATCGTCGGCCATACGCTGGAAGGCCTGACCGGCGCGATCGCAGCCGACGGCCCGGCGCGCGGCTCCCGGCCGATCTGGGCGACGTTCTACGACATCCGCCGTTACGGCGGCTTGCAGATTTTCCTGCGCGCGGTCATCGGCGGCGGATCGCTGGTGCTGTCGGAGCAAGGCGAAGCGCTTGCCGACCACATTGGCCGCCTCAACGAAAAAGCCGTCACGCATATGTCGGGCACGCCCTCGCACTGGCGCAAGCTGTTGATGAGCGGCGCAGCGTCGGGCTTTTCGCCGCGCTATGTCCGCCTCTCCGGCGAAATCGCCGACCAGGCCGTTCTCGACGGTCTGCATCAGGCTTTCCCATCAGCTTCGATCGGTCACGCCTATGCCTCGACCGAGGCTGGCGTCGGCTTTGCCGTCAATGACGGGCGTGAGGGTTTTCCCGCTGCGATGATTGGCGTCAATCCCGACGGCGTCGAGATGAAAGTCGTCGACGGCTGCCTGCATATTCGTTCGCGGCGAGCGGCGCATGCCTATGTCGGCCGTCGCGCGAACGCGCTGACGGACGAAGAGGGATTCGTCGATACCGGCGATATGGTCGAACTGCGCGGCGATCGCTATCATTTTGTCGGCCGCCGCGGTGGCATCATCAATATCGGCGGGTTGAAGGTTCACCCCGAGGAAATCGAAGCGGTGATCAACCGGCATGACGAGGTGCGCATGTCGCGCGTCAAGGCGCGCAAAAGTCCGATCACCGGCGCCATCGTGGTCGCCGATGTCGTTCTCACCGAGGACTGCGACGCAAGCCGGGGCGACGAAATCAAGGCCCGGATTATCGCCAGTTGCCGAGCGAAACTTGCGCCCCACAAGGTGCCTGCCATGATCAAGTTCGTCGAGAAACTCGACATTACGGCGGCCGGAAAGCTCGCGCGATCAGATGCATAATGTTCTGGTGACAGGCGGCAGCCGCGGCATCGGCCTTGCAATCGCGCAGAGGCTCGCCGGCGCGGGCTATCACGCGATCGCGGTGGCGCGCCGTGAAAGCGACGAATTGCGCGCGGCGATCGAGACGGCCACGAAGCAGGGAGACGGGCGCATCGCTTTTCGCGCCTTCGATCTCAGCGAGACCAATGCGATTCCCGCTTTCGTGAAAAACCTGCGCGACGAGTTTGGCGCGATCTATGGCCTGGTCAACAATGCGGGCATCGGCACCGAGGGCTTGCTTGCCACGATGCACAATAGCGAGATCGAAGCGCTGATACGCCTCAACGTGCTCTCGCCGATCATTCTGACCAAATATGTCGTGCGGCACATGATGGCGGATGGTGGCGGTCGCGTCATCAACATGTCCTCGATCATCGCCTCCACCGGCTATAACGGCCTGTCGGTCTATGGCGCGACCAAGGCGGCGGCGACCGGTTTTACCCGTTCGCTGGCGCGCGAGGTCGGCAAGCTCGGCATCACCGTCAACGCAATCGCGCCCGGCTTTGTCGATACCGAGTTGACGCAAAGTCTCGGTGCGGAGCAAAAGCAGCGCATCGCCGGTCGCAGCGCGCTGCGCCGCCTGCCGGAAACGGACGACGTCGCAAGCATGGTGGAATATCTGCTGGGCGACGGCGGCCGCAACATCACCGGCACGGTCCTTACCGTCGATGCCGGAAACACGGCTTGAGCTTCCCACCCAGATGAAGCTGCCCGCGGCCGCGCGGCTTTGATTTGATTGGCCCGCGGTATAGCCTTGTGGCGGTCTTGCCGGCGACGATTTGAGCCGGTGAGCCGGTTGAACCTATTTTCCAACTGCGCCGTATCTGTCCCCAACTCCCTTGCGATTGTGCGCCATGACCGCATTCAACAGCAGCGACGAGTTCTACGCCACCATTCCGGTGTTTCGAGGTTTCACGCGGCTGATGGATCCGGCACTCTATTCGCCGCTTCCGGCGGACTGGAGCATCGGGGCGGCCGATATCGTCGAGTCCACCAAGGCGATTGCAGAGGCGCGCTACAAGTCGGTCAACATGGCCGGCGCCGCCGTCATTGCGGCGGTGACCAACGCCCTTGAGGGCCGCGAATTTCCGTTCGTGTTCGGCGGCGATGGCGCAAGTTTTGCGGTCGCGCCATCCGATCTGGAGCGCGCGCGGGAGGCGCTCGCCGCAACGGCCACTTGGGTCAAGGAGGATCTCGATCTTCAGATGCGGGTGGCGCTGGTGCCGCTTTCCGCGATACGGGCGCACGGGTTGGACGTTCGCGTCGCGCGTTTTGGGCCTTCCCCCAATCTCTCCTATGCGATGTTTTCCGGCGGTGGTCTCGGCTGGGCGGAAGCCGCCATGAAACGCGGCGAGTTCACCGTTCCGGCCGCGCCGCCGGGAACGCAGCCGGACCTTTCCGGGCTTTCGTGCCGGTTCGAGGAGATGCCGGCCATGCGCGGTCTCATCCTCTCCGTGATGGTGCTGCCGGCGCAGGGCGCGGATCCCGCCGCCTATCGTCGGTTGATCGAAGACATCCTCGCTCTCGTCGAACGCAGCCCGGATCAGGGCCGGCCGGTGCCGCAGGGTGGTCCGCCGCTGCGCTGGCCGCCGGCCGGCGTCGACCTCGAGGCGCGCGCGCAGCGCGGCGGGTCGTTGTTCAAACGGCGGCTCGGCGTGCTCGTCCACACGCTGTTTGCCTATTGCATCATGCGCCTTGGCATCAAGGTCGGCAGCTTCGTGCCGAGAATCTACGTGCAGCAGGTCGTGGAGAATTCCGACTTCCGGAAGTACGACGATTGCCTGCGGATGGTGCTCGATTGCACGTCCGACCTCGATCAGACCTTGAGCGGACGCCTGACGGCCGCGGCGTCAGCCGGCATCGCAAAATACGGCCTGCATCGGCAGGATGCGGCCATGATGACATGCTTTACGCCCTCCGCGCTCCGCAGCGATCACGTTCATTTCATCGACGGCGCACGTGGCGGCTACGCCTCGGCCGCTACCGCATTGAAGGCAACGCTGGCGGCTTGATCGCAATATCTAGTGCCCACTTTCCGAAGTTCGTGCTCCATCGCTGCACCACTTCCACGAACTTCGGAAAGTCATGGGCACTAGCAAACGTATTGATTCTAATGCCGCTTTTCTATTTGAAGTTCCTGGATCGAATTCGCCGCGTGTGGTGCAGGAACTTCAAATAGGCGGCACTAGTTCAGCGCGAGCTTCGGCTCCAGTCCTCGCCGCCGCAGAGCGCGCCGACGCAGCCTTCGACCTTCAGCGTCGCCGGTCCGGTTACGGAGACCTTGCTCGCATAGGTCTTGCCGTCGTCGGCGTTGTAAATTCGGCCCGACCATTGGTTGGGGCCGGCTGGCCGCATGCCGACAAACAGCGAAAGCCCGATGATCGGGCGTTTTGCCAGCGCCGGATTGGAATTCTTGTCGTCCACCTGAGGCTTTCCGGTCAGCGGGTCGATCGGCTCTTTCAGCCAGACGATAACCCCGCAAATTCCCGCGCCACACTTCGAAATGCGTATTTTCGCATCACCAGCCTGGGTCAGCCAAATTCCGTCCGGGCCGCCGGCAGCGCCCTGCGCCTTCGCCGGGCTTGCAGCCAGCAGCGCCGCCATCGCCATTAGAAACCAAAATCCGCAAGTCATTCCATCTCTCCGGGAAAACCGCGCCTGCATAACAAGAAATGGCTTTTACGCAAATCCGTCACCAGGGCAGGCCGGTCACCAAGGCAGACCGCAGAGGTCGAGAGTACCCAGCGTTGGCGCGGGCCGTTTCAAATCAAGAACAAAAGGCGCCATAGCCTCGAAGCGGATCCTCCCCTCAGGCTGCTCGACATAGACCGCTCCGGTAAAGGGCTGCCAGCCGCGCGATTGATAGAATTCAAAATTGTGCGGCTCGCAGAACAATAGCGCGAACTGCGCCGCGTCATGATCGCGCATTGTCTGGATCGCGGCGTTAATCGCAATGCTGGCATAGCCGCGGCGCCGGCAGTCCGCGCGGGTCGCGACCCCGCCGATGCCGCCGATATGGACCTGCTGGCCATTCCAGGTCACGGTCCTGAAGTAAATACCGGCGTGGCTGGCGAGGGCGCCGTCATCCGCCTCGATCAGCACGCGCAAATCCGCGTTCGCCCATTTGACGTGGCGCCAGGCGTCGTCTCCCACCCCGGTCTCGGGCGATGCCCGCGCATACAATTCCTCCACCCGCGGCCAGGATTGATCGCCGCTCACAATCTCGATTTCAATGCTCATGACATCCGCCTGTTGCCGCCCCGATCCTCATCCGCTCGCGCGGGCGGTAGATTACCGAAGCCGGTGCGGAAACGACAGAACCCGGAAAGCTCACGGCGAAATGATCCCAAGCGGGGCCGGCGCATGGATACGGCGGGTGGGTTGATCGGTGCAAATTCAAGTGTTTAAGAACGTTGGAACCTTCTATAAGGGTTCCCGTTAAAAGTTGTCTCCCATCATTTTCGGACATCACCCCATGACCTTCACGCTTCCCAACCTTCCCTATGCTTACGATGCCCTCGCGCCGCATATGTCGAAGGAAACGCTCGAATTTCACCACGACAAGCATCACCAGGCCTATGTGACCAACGGCAACAACCTGCTCAAGGGGACCGAATTCGAGGGCAAGTCCCTGGAGGAGATCGTCAAGGGTTCGTTCGGCAAGAACGCCGCGCTCTTCAACAATGCCGGCCAGCACTACAACCACATCCATTTCTGGAAGTGGATGAAGCCCAGCGGCGGCGGCAGCAAACTGCCCGGCCGCCTGGAGAAAAAGATCAACGAGGATCTCGGCGGCCTCGAGAAATTCAAGACCGATTTTGCCGCCGCCGGCGCCGGCCAGTTCGGCTCAGGCTGGGCCTGGCTGTCGGTGAAGGGCGGCAAGCTCGAAATCTCCAAGACGCCCAACGGCGAAAACCCGCTGGTGCATGGCGCAACGCCGATCCTCGGCGTCGACGTCTGGGAGCACTCCTATTACATCGATTATCGCAATCGCCGTCCGGATTATCTGAAGGCGTTCGTCGATCATCTCGTCAACTGGGAATATGTCGACGAGCTGTTCTCCAAAGCCTGATCGGCCGGCTAGCGTTGACAAAGAGCGGCAGCCGCAAGCTGCCGCTTTTTTGTCGGCAGGTGCCAATTGACGATACTTGCGGGGTGCGCGGCCTTGCGGCAAAGCTGTGACGCTAGTGAAGTGGATTTGACATTCGCTGCCACCTGGCCGCGGGGATTTCAGGATGAACTATCTTCTGGTTTTTATCGGCGGTGGCCTGGGCTCTGTCGTGCGCCACACCGTGAACGTGATTTGCCCGCGGTTTTTCGGGACCCATTTCCCGTACCACACCTTCCTCATCAACATCACCGGCTCGACCATCATGGGCCTGATTGTCGGCTATCTCGCCTTCAAGGGCGACGCCACCCAGTCCTGGCGGCTGTTTGTGATGACCGGCATTCTCGGCGGCTACACCACGTTTTCGGCGTTCTCGCTGGACGCGGGGCTCCTGTATGAGCGCGGCGAGGTGGGGCTGGCCGCGCTCTACGTGCTGGGGTCGGTGGTTTTGTCCATCATCGGCCTCTTTGCCGGGCTTGCGAATCGTCCGTCATCTGACGTGAGCACCTCACCCCAAGCCCGCTTCGGTGGACTTCGGAAATGTTATAATATAACATTTGGGGATGGTGCCCGCCCCCTCCCACGATCACGCCCACCTGCATCACCACCCCCATAGCCACGGGCCGGCCGCGCCGCATCCGGCGCAGGCGGTCACATGGTCGATCCTGCGGATGGCGGTGGTGTCCCGATTGATGGCCGCAGCGGCCGTGAGCGCCGCGCTGTGGGCATTCGTCTGGCTGGTGGCCCGGTTCTGACATTCGTATCATGTCTCGGAGGGTTCGTTTACGA
This sequence comes from uncultured Alphaproteobacteria bacterium, assembly GCA_963706265.1. Classification (GTDB taxonomy): domain Bacteria; phylum Pseudomonadota; class Alphaproteobacteria; order Rhizobiales; family Xanthobacteraceae; genus Bradyrhizobium. Next base: position 101,446 of record CAVPLO010000004.1, read on the forward strand.
ATGTCAGAACCAAAGGGCCACCAGCAAATATCGGATTCCGGTGGGGTTTCGGATTTGACATTCGCTTTGAGAACTCGCGGCAATACTGAATCGAATGTCAAATCCACCCCACCGGCGATGAAGTGAACATGACGGCACAGCTGCAATTTCACGATGTCACGCTCGGCTACGACCGGCACCCGGCGGTTCACCATCTGAGCGGCGAGGTCGCGACCGGCGCTCTGCTCGCCGTCGTCGGTCCGAACGGCGCGGGCAAGTCGACGCTGTTTCGCGGCCTCGTTGGAATCCTCAAGCCCCTGGCGGGCGCGATCCTGACCGATGGCATCAATGCCAAGGATATCGCCTATCTGCCGCAAACCGCCGACATCGACCGCAGTTTTCCGATTTCGGTGTTTGATTTCGTCGGCACGGGGCTGTGGCGCCGGACCGGCTTGTTTGGCGGCATCGGCAAAGAAGCCCGCGCGAGGGTCGCGCAGGCGTTGGCCGCGGTGGGCCTGAGCGGGTTCGAGAACCGCGGCATCGGCACGCTGTCGGGTGGCCAGATGCAGCGCATGCTGTTTGCGCGGGTGTTGTTGCAGGATGCGCGGCTGATCGTGCTGGACGAGCCCTTCAACGCGATCGACGCGAAAACATCGGCCGACCTGCTGGCGCTGGTCAAGCAATGGCACACCGAGAAGCGCACGGTGCTGGCGGCGCTGCACGACATGGATCTCGTGCGCGCCCATTTCCCCGAAACGCTGCTGCTGGCCCGAGGCAAGGTCGCCTGGGGCGCAACTGCCGAAGTGCTGACGATCGAGAACCTCACCGAAGCGCGGCGGATGTGCGAGGCCTTTGACGATAGCGCGGCCGCCTGCGTGGTCGATGCAGACGCTTCAAAGGCCGCCTGAATTATGATTTACGACACGCTGATCGCGCCCTTTCTCGAGTTCGAATTCATGCGCCGGGCGCTCGCGGCCGCGGTGGCGCTGTCTCTTGGCGGTGCGCCGATCGGGGTATTCCTGATGCTGCGGCGGATGAGTCTTGTGGGTGACGCGATGGCGCATGCCATCCTGCCGGGCGCTGCGGTCGGCTTTTTGCTCTCGGGTCTCAATCTGTTTGCAATGACGGCCGGCGGGCTGATTGCGGGGTTCGCGGTAGCGCTGCTGGCGGGCGTGGTCTCGCGCACCACGGATCTCAAGGAAGACGCGTCGCTGGCGACCTTCTATCTGGCCTCGCTGGCGCTCGGCGTCACCATCGTTTCCGTCAAGGGCACCAACATCGATCTCTTGCACGTGTTGTTCGGCAACATCCTGGCGATGGACGATCAAACGTTGCTGGTGGTCGCTTTCAACGCCACCCTCACCTTGATCGTGCTGGCGGTGATCTACCGTCCGCTCGTGATCGAAAGCGTCGATCCGTTGTTCCTGCGCACGGTCAGCCGCGCAGGCGCGCTCGCGCATCTGACGTTTCTCGCGCTTGTCGTCGTCAACCTCGTCAACGGCTTTCAGGCGCTCGGTACGCTACTGGCGGTCGGACTGATGATCCTGCCGGCGGGCATTGCGCGGTTCTGGTCGCGTGAGCTGACCGGCATGATCACGATTGCCGTCTTAAGTGCGATTCTTTCGGGCTATGCCGGGCTGGTGCTGTCGTTCCAGACCCGCATTCCCTCAGGGCCGGCGATCATCCTGGTAGCGGCCGCGCTCTATGTCGTCTCAATCCTGTTCGGCAACGTTCGCGGCGTGGTCCGGCAACTATTTCCCGCACCTCATCTCGAGGCATAGCGCGATGCAAGAATTCAAGCTCCGCGAACTCCTCTTCACCTCTCCCCTTGTGGGAGAGGCAAAGGCCGCCCGGCGGCCGTTCCTTAAAGCGAGAAGGAACGCCGAAGCAGAAGCTTCGGCTACGTCGCATCGGAGATGCGATCCGGGTGAGGGGTTCTTGCTTATCGATAGACCTTAACCCCTCACCCCAACCCTCTCCCACAAGGGGAGAGGGAGCGCACCGCCGTTGTTGTTGCCAGATTAAATCATATGAATCTGAACCGAACGATGCGACGTCTTTGCCTGATACCCTTGGTACTTGCGATTTCCGCGGCGCCAACGCATGCGCAGGCGCCGCTCAAGGTCGTGGCAAGTTTTTCCATCCTCGGCGATTTCGTGAAGAATGTCGGCGGCAATCGCGTCGAGGTAACGACGCTGGTCGGTCCCGACGGCGACGTGCATGTCTATACGCCGACGCCGGCGGATGCCCGGAAAATCGCCGACGCCAAACTGCTCGTCGTCAATGGCCTTGGCCTTGAGGGCTGGCTGCCGCGGCTGCTGCAGGCCGCGGGCGGCAACGCCTCGATCGTGACAGTGACTTCAGGCATTGCACCGCTCAAGCTCGGCTCGGACGCCGATCCGCATGCCTGGCAATCGGTCGCCAATGCGGAGAAATACGTCGCCAACCTACGCGACGCCCTGGCGGCCGCCGATCCGCCGGATGCGCAAGTTTTCCGCCAGAACGCGCAAGCCTATCTGGCCAAACTCGAGGCGCTCGACGGCGAGGTACGGCAGGCCGTAGACCGGATTCCGCCAGGCCGCCGCAAGATGATATCGACCCACGATGCCTTCGGCTATTTCGCGGCCCGCTATGGCATTGAATTCATCGCGCCGATCGGCGTCTCCACCGAAGCCGAGGCGAGCGCGCGCGATATCGCGAAAATCATCGCGCAGGTGAAGGCCGAGCACATCCCGGCCGTGTTCCTCGAGCGGATCAGCGACCCCCGGCTGATGCGCCGGATCTCGGCTGAGACCGGCGCCAAGATCGGCGGAACGCTTTATTCCGACAGTTTGAGCGATGAAAAGGGCGACGCCCCCACTTATATTGATATGGTCAGGCACAATATAAGAACGCTGACGGGCGCGCTGGCGAACCAGGACTAGGGGTCAGCGCCCCAAATATCGTTTTTTCTGGAGTAATCATGTCCGAAGTGACGTCCCACAAGATCCCCGTGACGGTGCTGACCGGCTATCTCGGCGCCGGCAAGACCACGCTGCTCAACCGTATCCTGTCGGAAAACCACGGCAAGAAATACGCCGTCATTGTCAACGAATTTGGCGAAATCGGCATCGACAACGACCTGATCATCGGCGCCGACGAAGAAGTTTTCGAGATGAACAATGGCTGCGTCTGCTGCACGGTGCGCGGCGACCTCGTGCGCATTCTCGACGGGTTGATGAAGCGCAAGGGCAAGTTCGACGCCATCATTGTCGAGACCACGGGACTGGCCGATCCGGCGCCGGTGGCGCAGACCTTCTTCGTCGACGAGGACGTGCAGAAGAATGCGCGTCTTGATGCCGTGGTGACGGTCGCCGATGCAAAATGGCTGAGCGACCGTCTGAAGGACGCGCCGGAAGCCAAGAACCAGATCGCCTTTGCCGACGTGATCGTACTGAACAAGACCGACCTCGTGTCAAAACCCGAACTGGCCGAGGTCGAGGCGCGGATCAGGGGCATCAACCCTTACGCCAAACTGCATCGCACCGAACGCTGCCAGGTCGCGCTGTCGGACGTTCTGGAGCGCGGCGCGTTCGATCTCGATCGCATCCTGGAGATCGAGCCCGATTTCCTCGAAGCCGAGGATGATCATGATCACGATCACCACCATCACGGTCACGATCACCACCATCATGACCATGATCATGGCCACGGCCTGAAACACTACCATGACGAGGACATGCAATCGCTGGCACTACGCACCGACAAGCCGCTCGATCCGAGCAAATTCATGCCGTGGCTGCAAAACCTGGTGGCGAGCGAGGGCCAGAAAATTCTGCGCTCGAAGGGCATTCTGGCCTTCAGCGACGACGAAGATCGCTATGTCTTCCAGGGCGTCCACATGATGCTGGAGGGCGATCACCAGCGGAAATGGAAAGACGGCGAGAAACGCGAAAGCCGCCTCGTCTTTATCGGCCGTGAATTGCCCGAAGAGATGATCCGCGAGGGCTTCGAGAGCTGCATCGTCACGTGATGACCGAGTTCGATCCGGGCGAATCCGCCTCCATTGTTTCCGTCACCGACAAGGTGCGCGCCGTCGCGGTCGGCGCGCCCTTGGGTACCGTGCATTTCCTCGGCGATCAGGCCGTCTTTGTCGGGTCTGAGGAAAATATCTTCACGGTCACCGGCGAGGGAGAACCTGTCGCGATCCCGGCGCACGGCGGCGGCATCCTGTGCGTCGCCTCCGACGGGAAGCGCATCGTCACCGGCGGCGACGACGGCAAGGTCGCAAGCTTCAACGCCAAAGGCGAGGTTGCCGTGTTGGCGACCGATCCGAAGCGGCGCTGGATCGACAATGTGGCGCTGCATCCGGACGGCGCCGTGGCCTGGTCGGCCGGCAAGACCGCCTTTGTCCGCAGCGGCAAGGACCAGGAGAAATCGCTTGACGTGCCTTCGACCGTCGGCGGGCTCGCTTTCGCGCCCAAGGGGCTGCGGCTCGCAGTCGCGCATTATAACGGCGTGACGCTGTGGTTTCCCAACATGGCCGCCGAGCCGGAATTTTTGCCTTGGACGGGTTCGCACCTGGCGGTGACCTTCAGCCCCGACAACAAGTTTCTGGTGACCGCCATGCATGAGCCGGCGCTGCACGGTTGGCGGCTCGCCGACAACAGGCACATGCGCATGACCGGCTATCCCGGCCGCGTCCGCTCGATCGCGTGGAGCGCGGGTGGCAAGGCGCTGGCAACCTCGGGCGCGGACGCCGTCATCCTGTGGCCGTTCGCGAGCAAGGATGGCCCGATGGGCAAGGAGCCGGCGATGCTGGCGCCGCTGAAGGCGCGCGTCACTTCGGTCGCCTGTCACCCCGATCAGGCTATTTTCGCCGCAGGCTATGAAGACGGCACCGTGCTGATGGTGCGCATGGCCGATGGCGCGGAAATCCTGGTCCACCGCAACGGTGGCGCCGCGATCGCGGCGCTGGCCTGGAATGCCAAGGGCACGCTGCTGGCCTTTGCGGCGCAAGACGGCGAAGCGGGCCTGCTAACGCTTTAAGCATGCCCAAGCAAGGTCAAGTTCCCGGGAACGATGCCTTCCAGCGTCCGTTAACGCCTACGAATCATTGGTGGGTGAAGCGATGTTGTCGAACGACCGAAAGCTCCGGGCAGACCTCCTCATCGCATCGACGATGCTTGCCGCGGGGCTGGTGCTTTGCGGCTTCTCGCTCGTGACGACGACGCGAGCCGACGTCCATCTCGCGCAGGCGACGCCGCCTCTGCAGGGCTCACCCTCCACCACAACGAATGATACGCCTGCCGAATCCAAGCCGGGCGGCACGCGTCCGACCACGCCGGCGCCAGAACCTGCCCGCCCCGACGCGCAGGCGCAAAAGGAGGGCGCGAAAGCCGCCCTTCCACCGGCGCCGCCTGAGAAGATCGCGCCGCCGATGGAGAAGAAATAGGCCGTTTCGCGAATCAATTTCCGAAAACGCCGAACCGAGGCGGCGGCTCGTTCACGACACGCGGTGAATCCTCGTCATTTCCGAATCCGAACACGCCAAAACGGCGCGGCGGCCCGTCGCTGAACCGCGGCGCGTCATCCTGTTCAACAACCCGATCGACCGCACCGTCACGCGGCATCCGCCGGACAACGTCGGTCGCCCCGTCCAACTCATGTCGCCGTTTGTGTTCGGAAAATTTCCGTTCCTCGACTCTCTTGCGAGAGGCGTCCCTGTTTGCCTCAGCCGGACGAGCATTTGCACGCTCATTCCTCGTCGGTGCTGCGCTTTCGTTCTTGGCCACCGGCTGTGGCTGCTGAACGTTCGGCTGTTGGGTATTCGTTGCCGCGTCGGTCTTGGTATCAGCCTTGACATCAGACTTCACATCAGTTTTGGCCACGGCCGGCGTTGCGGGCTGAGGCTGCTGAGCCGGTTGAGAGTCAGCGGCCGGAGCGGCCGCCACGGCCTGGGGCGGCGGCTGCGGCACCGGGGGCGTCACGCCTGACTGCTCCGGCGCCGGGGTTGCTGACGTGCTCGGCGGAAGCGGCGCGCTCGATGTCACGCGTTCCAGCCGATTGGGAGGCTGAACCGCGCTGGTCGTGATCATCGCTCCGCCCGCAAATCCAACCGCGATCGCTGCGAACGCGGTTCCAACGCCGGCGAAAAAGGACGAAACGCTGAATGCCATCTCGGTTGCTCCGATATGAAGGAGCAAACGCGGCATGGCATTGCACGTTCCCAAACCAACCGGTGCAAATGTCCCCGGGGAACTCAAACAATCATGGAACGGCGAAAGTCTCGCTTCACCGCACCAGCACGTTCCTGAACTGCCAGGGATCGCTTTCGTCGATGTCTTCCGGGAACAGGCCGGGCCGATCGTTCAATGGCGTCCAGTCCGTGTAGTAGCCTTTCACCGGACCGAGATACGGCCGCTGGATTTCCAGGCAGCGGCGGAAATCCATCTCGTCGGCTTCGACAATGCCGGCGGTCGGGTTTTCAAGCGCCCATACCATGCCCGCGAGCACGGCCGAGGACACCTGCATGCCGGTCGCGTTCTGATACGGGCAGATGCGGCGTGTTTCCTCGATCGAGAGCTGCGAGCCGTACCAGTAGGCGTTCTTGGCGTGGCCGTAGAGCAGCACACCAAGTTCGTCGATCCCGTCCTCGATCTCGTTCTCGTCCAGGATGTGCCATTTCGCCTGCATCTTGCCGGTGGCGCCGAATATCTCGTGTAGCGATAGCACCGCGTCATTGGCGGGGTGATAGGCGTAGTGGCAGGTCGGGCGATAGACCACCTTCTGGCCATCGCGCACGGTGAAATAGTCGGCGATCGAAATCGCTTCGTTGTGGGTGACGAGGAAGCCGTATTGCGCGCCAGGCGTCGGGCACCAGGAACGGACGCGCGTATTGGCGCCGGGTTGCAGCAGATAGATCGCAGCGCCACAGCCGTCGGGATGGGTGCGGCCGTTCTCCGGCATCCATTTCTCGTGGGTGCCCCAGCCGAGTTCGGCCGGCTGCATGCCTTCGGAGACAAAACCTTCCACCGACCAGGTGTTGACGAATATGTTCATCGGCTTCGGCTTCTTGGAGCGCTGTGTATCTCGCTCGGCGACATGGATGCCCTTGACGCCGAGCTTGTGGGCAAGCTGGCCCCAGCCTTCCCGGCTCTTCGGTTCGTTGAACGGCGTGTTGGTGTCGCGGGCGATGTCGAGCAGCGCCTGCTTGACGAACCAGGACACCATGCCCGGGTTGGCGCCGCAGGTGGAGACGGCGGTAGGTCCCCCCGGACTGCTGTGCTTGGCGGCGAGCAGCGTCTCGCGCAGCGCGTAGTTCGAACGTTTTTCGGGGCCGATGGCCTTGTCGAAGTAGAAGCCGAGCCACGGCTCGACCACGGTGTCGATATAAAGCGCGCCGATCTCCCGGCACAGCGTCATGATATCGACCGAGGAGGTGTCGACGGAGAGGTTCACGCAAAAGCCCTGGCCGCCGCCTGCGGTGAGCAGCGGCACCAGCAATTCGCGATAATTGTCGCGGGTCACGCCCTGCTTGATGAAGCGCACGCCGTGCTCTTTGGCGAGATCGCCGTCCTCATGCGGGTCGATGATGACAAAGCGCGACTTGTCGTAGTCGAAATGCCGCTCGATCAAGGGCAGCGTGCCCTTGCCGATCGAGCCGAAGCCGATCATGACAATCGGGCCGGAAATTTTCGCGTGGATGGGCGAGGGGCTCATGGCAATGGTCTCTCCGAAAAAGTGCTGACGGCAGGCAGGGGATTTCAGGCGGTGCGCCGCTTTTATGTGCTGCGCCGCTTGGCGGTCACTTCGATCTCGACCTTCATCTCGGGCTTCAGGAGGCCGGCGACGACCAGCAAGGTGGCGGCCGGCCTGATGTCGCCGAGGACTTCGCCGCAGACCTCAAAATGGGCATCGGCGTTCTTGACGTCGGTGAGGTAATAGGTCGCTCGGACGATATCGGCCATCGCGAAGCCGGCCTCCTTCAAGGCGGCTTCGATGGTCTTGAAGCAGTTTCGTGTCTGGCTCGTGACGTCCATCGGCATGGTCATGGTGGCGTAGTCATAGCCGGTCGTGCCGGCGACGAACGCGAAATCCCCGTCGATGACGGCGCGGCTATAGCCGGCGGTCTTTTCAAACGGCGAGCCGGTGGAAATGAGACGGCGGGACATGTCGGGGCCTCAGGCTTTTCTGACGGTTTTCCAAGCTTTGCCTAGCTCAGGGCAGACGCCGTGTCACGTCGCCGGCGGGCGGCGGGGAGGCCCATCGCCGCAGGATGATGTCCCTGATAATCATGACGCTCAGTGCCATCAGCAGCATCGTGGTGATGATGCCGCGAAAGCGCAGCCGTACGGGGTCACGGGCGGTCATGGCACATCAGTCCTCACATCCAATGGGCTGGGCCACGGGAAGCCTTGTCAGAGAAGAGGCAAGGGGTGAAAAGCCGGCGCACCGGCTTCCGCTCTGTCGCTCCCTCTCCGGCTTGCGGGGGAGGGCTGGGGTGGGCATTTGCCTTCTTCCGAAGTGCCCCCACCCGACCGGCTACGCCGGTCGACCTCCCCCGCATGCGGGAGAGGTGAAGTGAAGCGCTCGTCGCGCCGTCAGATGTGGTAGGTCTTGAGCGGCGGGATGCCGTTGAAGGCCACCGACGAATAAGTCGACGTATAGGCCCCGGTCCCCTCGATCAGCACCTTGTCGCCGATCTCAAGCGTTACCGGAAGCGGATACGGCAGCTTCTCGTACAGGACGTCGGCGGAATCGCAGGTAGGACCTGCGAGCACGCACGGCGTCATCTCGGCCCCGTCATGCGGGGTGCTGATGGCGTAGCGGATCGACTCGTCCATGGTCTCGGCGAGACCGCCGAACTTGCCGATGTCCAGGTACACCCAGCGCACCTCGTCCTCGTCGCTCTTCCTGGAGATCAGGACGACTTCGGACTCGATCACGCCGGCATTGCCGACCATGCCGCGTCCCGGTTCGATGATGGTTTCCGGGATCTGGTTGCCGAAATGCTTGCGTAGCGCGCGGAAGATCGACCGGCCGTACTGCACGACCGGAGGAACATCCTTGAGGTACCTGGTCGGGAATCCGCCGCCCATGTTGACCATGGAGAGGCTGATTCCCCGCTCGGCGCAGTCGCGAAACACCTGCGAGGCCATCGCCAAAGCGCGGTCCCAGGCCTTCACCTTGCGCTGCTGCGAACCGACGTGAAAGGAGATGCCGCACGGCTCCAGACCCTGGCGCTTGGCGAGGTCGAGCACGTCGACCGCCATTTCCGGGTCGCAGCCGAACTTCCGCGACAGCGGCCACTCGGCGCCGGCGCAGTCGTACAGGATACGGCAGAACACCTTGGCGCCGGGGGCGGCACGGGCGACTTTCTCGACCTCGGCGGCGCAATCGACCGCGAACAGGCGAATGCCGAGCGCGAAGGCCCGCGCGATATCGCGCTCCTTCTTGATCGTATTGCCATAGGAGATGCGCTCCGGCGTCGCGCCGGCGGCCAGCGCCATTTCGATCTCCGCAATCGATGCGGTATCGAAGCAGGAGCCGAGGGAAGCCAGCAGCGACAACACTTCCGGCGCCGGGTTTGCCTTCACCGCGTAGAACACGCGGCTGTCCGGCAGCGCCCTGGAGAAGCTCTGATAGTTGTCGCGCACGACTTCGAGGTCGACGACGAGGCAGGGCTCAACGTCCCGGCCCTCGTTCCGGCGGTTACGCAGGAATTCCCTGATGCGTTCGGTCATAGCACCCTCCAAACGGCCCAGCGACGGGCCCGTTCAAAATGTTCTCGGTCGTAGGTGCCGTGGCTGTTGCCGCACGATGGAGACGCGACGAAGCCTCGAACCTCAAACCGAACTGTGCTGCCGTGGATTGGTTGGGAATTTTCCCGCCCGCTCACCTGGCAATGAAGGACAAGCCTTTTCAGTAGCCCGCGCCGGCGGTGGAATGCCGGTAGAGACCAAAAAAGCCCGATCCGTCGTTGCTTTAAGTCGCGTCCCCCGTTGAGAACGAGGTGCGCCGGTTCGCCTCCGGCTGCCAGTCACGGTTGCAAGGAGATGAAGGGACCTTCAATGGCATCTCTGGAGAGAGATGCTGGCCTCCTGAGTCTTCGACCTGGAAGTCTGGACTCGAGCGACCCTCGGTTCTTCAACCCTTGGCGGCTGTCCGGCCTCTTGTCCGGATACCTACCGACTGACACACGACCACAGGCACGTGCGAAATTGGGCAAGTCCGCACATAATCTTTTTGACTCTGCTTCGCAAGATTTTTTTTAGGCTGAGCGAAAATTTCCCTAACACCTGCTTACGTCGTCGCCTGTGAGGCGTGCGAGCGGCGTTGGAAATGAACGGCGGTTAAGTTTCTTTAACGAAGTGTAATGCTTCAAGCCGAGCAGCGAGCCGCTCAAGCGCGGCGCGTGAAGGGCTCGACACGCTGAGCTGCGCGGATAAATGCGATCATGATCAGCACGCCGATCGCGAATAGCACGGCTTGCAGGATGTGGGCGCCGGTGTCGTCGAAGCCGAACAGGATGGCGAGCGCCCAGCCACCGGCAAAAGCCGCGCCGAACACTTCAGCGCCGATCAGGATCGCCGCACTGACGACAGTGACGACGCTGGGCCAGGCGATCCGGCGGTTTCCGGTCGGGGAAGTCTGTGCGCTCATGGTATTAGTGCCCACTTTCCGAAGTTCGTGCTCCATCGCAGCACCCACCTTCACGAACTTCGGAAAGTCATGGGCACTAACAGACTTATTTGAACCTAGTACCGCTTTATCGATCTGAAGGCCCTGGTCGAACTCGCCGCGCGCGGTGCAGGGACTTCAGATCGGCGGTGCTAGGTCCTGTTTTCGGGCCGCAATCTCTATGAAAAGGCGGCCTCTATCAAGCGCAAAAGGCCCAAAAAAGCCCCACCGCGTGATATAGCCTCGCGCTTGGAATTGGCACCTAAAACGGGATTTTCGATGTCAGAACCCCAGGGAATGAACCAGTCCGCATCCGCTCAGGACAACCCGCTGCTCAGGCCGTGGCAGACGCCGTTCGAGACGCCGCCTTTTGCCGAGATCGCGCCTGAGCAGTTCCTGCCCGCGTTCGAACAGGCCTTTGTCGACCATGCGGCCGAGGTCGCCGCGATTACTCACGATCCCGCGCAAGTTGACTTCGACAACACGATCACGGCGCTGGAGCGCTCGGGCAAGCTGCTCTCCAGGGTCTCGGCCGTCTTCCACGCGCTGGTGTCAGCCCACTCCAACCCGGCGCTGCTCGAGATCGACAAGGAAGTGTCCTTGCGGATGGCGCGGCACTGGAATCCGATCATGATGAACGCCGTGCTGTTCGGCCGGGTCGCCCAGTTGCACGAGAACCGGGCTTCGATGGGCCTGACGGGCGAGCGGATGCGGCTCCTGGAGCGCACCTATACGCGCTTCCGCCGCGCCGGCGCCGGGCTCGATGAGGCTGCGAAGGCGCGGATGGCCGAGATCAACGAGCGGCTGGCCCACCTCGGGACGACCTTCGGCCATCATCTGCTCGGCGACGAGCAGGACTGGTTCATGGAGCTTGGCGAGGCCGACCGCGAGGGCCTTTCCGACAGCTTTGTCGCGGCCGCAAGGGCGGCGGCGGAGGAGCGTGGGCTCGCCGGCAAGGCCATCGTGACGCTGTCGCGCTCCTTCGTGGAGCCGTTCCTCAAGACCTCCAGCCGCCGCGACCTGCGCGAGAAGCTCTACAAGGCCTTCATCGCCCGTGGCGACAATGGCAACGCCAACGACAACAACGCGGCCATTGTCGAGATCCTGGCGCTTCGCGAGGAGAGCGCCCGGCTGCTCGGCTATCCGACCTTTGCCGCCTATCGCCTGGAGGACTCCATGGCGAAGACGCCGCAAGCCGTGCGCGGGCTCCTGGAGCGGGTCTGGAAGCCGGCCCGCGAGCGGGCGCTGCGGGACCGCGACGCGCTTCAGGAACTGATCGCGCAGGAGGGCGGCAACGCCGCGCTGGCGCCGTGGGACTGGCGCTATTACGCCGAAAAGCTGCGGCAGGCCAAAGCCAATTTCGACGATGCCGCGATCAAGCCGTACCTCTCGCTCGACCGCATGATCGAGGCGGCCTTCGACTGCGCCACCCGCCTGTTCGGCCTCTCCTTCGAAGAGCGCAAGGACATTCCGGTCTGGCATCCGGACGTTCGGGTCTGGGAGGTCAGGGATCGCACCGGTGCGCACAAGGCGCTGTTCTATGGCGATTACTTCGCCCGGCCTTCGAAGCGTTCGGGGGCCTGGATGACCTCCTTGCGCGACCAGCAGAAGCTCGATGGCGAGATTACCCCGCTCATCCTCAATGTCTGCAACTTCTCCAAGGGGGCCGACGGCGAGCCGTCGCTGCTGTCGCCGGACGACGCCCGCACCCTGTTCCACGAGTTCGGCCACGGCCTGCACGGCATGCTGTCGGACGTCCTCTTCCCCTCGCTGTCGGGCACCAGTGTTTTTACCGATTTCGTCGAACTGCCCTCGCAGCTCTACGAGCACTGGCAGGAGCAGCCGGAGGTGCTGCGCCAGTTCGCCCGCCACTACCAGACCGGCGAGCCGCTGCCGGACGACCTGCTGCAGCGTTTCATCGCTGCGCGGAAATTCAACCAGGGTTTTGCCACGGTCGAGTTCGTGGCGTCGGCGCTGTTGGACCTCGAATTCCATACCCAGCCGGCATCCGCCAGCAGTGACGTGCGCGCCTTCGAGCGGCGGGAGCTGGAGAAGATCGGTATGCCCGCGGAAATCGCGATGCGTCACCGGCCCCAGCAGTTCGGCCATATCTTCTCCGGCGATCACTACGCCTCCGGCTATTACAGCTACATGTGGTCGGAGGTGATGGACGCCGACGCCTTCGGCGCCTTTGAGGAGGCGGGCAACATCTTCGATCCCGCGGTCGCCAGGCGGCTGCTTGACGATATCTATTCGTCCGGCGGCTCGCGCGACCCGGAAGATGCCTATGTCGCCTTCCGCGGCCGTGAGCCCGAGCCGGACGCGCTGCTCCGCCGCCGTGGCCTGTTGGAAACGGCGGTGGTCTGATTCTAACATTTGCATCCCGGTGTGGCAGGCACTTTTGCAAATGTTAGAATCAAAGGACCACCAGCAAATATAAATTCTAGCGGAGTTTTGGATTTGACATTCGCATTACGAGTGCGCGGTCACGGAGGAGCGAATGTCAAATCCACTCCGCTATGGCGGCCTGAGATGAAACTAGAAGGGTCCCGCCTGATCGGTTGGCTGCTCTTCGCATGCGTCGCGATGTTTGGTTCGACGGTCGCGCACGCCCACCCGCATGTCTGGATCACGTCCACGAGTGAACTGATCTATGCGCCCGACGGCTCGATCACGGGCGTGCGTCACGCCTGGACCTTCGACGACATGTTCTCGACCTATGCCCTGCAGGGCATCGAGAGCAAGACGAAGGGCGTCTACACCCACGAGGAGCTGGCGCCGCTCGCCCAGACCAATGTCGAGTCGCTGAAGGAATTCGCCTACTTCACCTTTGCCAAGGCCGACGGGAAGAAGGGCAGGTTTCTGGAGCCGGTCGATTATTTCCTCGAATACAAGGACGGCTTTCTGGTCCTGCATTTCACCTTGCCGCTGAAGACCCCGATCAAGTCCAAAGAGCTGTCGCTCGAGATTTTCGATCCCACCTTCTTCGTTGACTTCAAGCTTGCCGACAAGGATCCGGTGCGGCTGGTCGGGGCGCCCGAGGGTTGCAAGTTCAGCTTCCAGCGGCCGAATGACGGTGCGGCCGGTGCGCAGGCGATGGGCGAGGATAACTTCCTCAGCGGCAGCAACTCCAACTATGGCGCGATGTTCGCCAACAAGATTACGGTGGCGTGTCCATGAGACCAGACCGGAGCAAGGATCGGCGGCGCATCACGCGTCTACTCGCGGTTGGCGCGCTGGCAGTCGCGGCGGGGCTGACGGTCGATGGCGTGATGCATGTGCTGGCGGCGCAGACGCCCTTCGGCGGCGGGCGTCCTGCCGGCGATCCCCAGGTCGGTGGCCTGATCGGATGGCTGCTCGCCAAGCAATCGGAGTTTTACCGCGAGATGTCTTCCACCATCCGCGCCGCCAAGTCCGATGGCAGCGCGGTCTGGACGCTGCTTGCGATCTCCTTCGCCTACGGGATTTTCCACGCCGCGGGTCCCGGCCACGGCAAGGCGGTGATTTCGTCCTATCTGGTCGCCAATCAGGAAACCGCACGGCGCGGCATTGTGCTCTCGTTTGCTTCCGCCCTGTTGCAGTCGCTGGTGGCCGTCCTGATCGTGGCAATCGGGGCGTGGCTGCTCAACGTCACCGCCAAGACCATGTGCGGAGCGGAAAGGGTGATTGCGATCGCGAGCTATGCCCTGATTGCGGCATTCGGGGCGCGGCTGGTCTGGACCAAGGGCGGCAGCTTTATTCGCGCGTTGCAGGCAAACCCGCCAATGCCGGGATTAGCGCTGGCCTCGGCTTCGGCCTCCCACGATCACGCCGGCCACGCGCACGTTCATCACCACGATCATGCGCATAGCGATCACGGCCATCATGACCACGGCCACGACCATGACGGACATTGCGGCCATTCGCACGGACCGCTGCCCATTGAACTGGCCGGCCCGGGCGGCTGGCGCCGCGGCATCAGCGCGATCTTCGCAGTCGGCTTGCGGCCGTGTTCGGGAGCCATTCTGGTTCTGGTGTTCGCGCTGGCGCAGGGCCTGTTCTGGGCCGGCATTGCCGCAACCTTCGTGATGGGGCTCGGCACGGCGATCACGGTGGCCGCGATCGCGACATTGGCGGTTTCGGCCAGGGGCGTTGCGGGCCGCATCAGCAGCGTGAGCGACGGCAGCGGCGCGTTGATCATGCGCGGCATCGAGTTTGGCGCGGCGGGGCTGGTGCTGTTGTTCGGCCTTGGCCTGTTGACCGGCTATCTCTTCGCCGAACCGTTGACCTGTCTTCAGCCGATTCTATAGCGGCGGAAAGTGGCGCAGCGCCGGCAGGAAGAAGATCGCGATGTTGAGCGCAAAGCCGATGCTCCACAGGATCGAGCGAAGCGTCGGCCGGTCGCCGATATAAGTAAAGACATAGGCAATCCGCACGATCACAAACAAAATGGCGAGTTCGTTGATCAGGTTTTGCGGACAGGCGCGAAATTCGGCGAGCAGCACCGCGGCCGCAAAGAACGGAAAGGCCTCGATTCCGTTCTGGTGCGCGCCCAGCGCGCGCGCCGAAATTGGGTCTTCATAGAAGGCGGAATCGCGCGGTTTGGAGTTGTCGAAATGGCCAAACCTGAGCCATTTTACCGAGGCGATGCTCAGGAGATAGAGCATCAGGCTCGCGAAAATGCACCATTCGGCAATTGTCATGTTTCCCCCGATACGCGACACCCGACGATGCCGGGATCGCTGGACGATGAGCGGAAGAATATCGAACCTGCCGTTATCTTGACAAGGACGGTCCAGCGCGCGAAGCCAGCGCCATGACCGTGGTCTCGCCGATCGACATTCCCAGGCCTGCCGCCGGCATCACGCCGGAGCGCGTCGGGATTCTCCTGGTCAATCTCGGAACTCCCGATACCGCGGATGCGCGCGGCGTACGCGTCTATCTCAAGGAGTTTCTGTCCGATCCCCGCGTGATCGAAAATCAGGGATTGCTGTGGAAGCTCGCACTCAACGGCATCATTCTGCGCACCCGTCCGGCCCGCAAGGCGCGCGATTATCGCAAGATCTGGAATACGGTTGCAGACGAGTCGCCGCTCAAGACCATCACCCGCGCGCAGGCCGACAAACTCGCCGCCGGCATTGCCGATCACGATCATGTCGAGGTCGACTGGGCGATGCGTTACGGCAATCCATCGATTGCCGAGCGGATCGAAGTTTTGATGGCGCTGGGCTGCAATCGCCTGCTGGTCGTGCCGCTTTACCCGCAATATTCGGCGGCAACCTCGGCGACCGTTTGCGACGAGGTGTTTCGCGTGCTGGGCAAGATGCGCGCGCAACCGACGCTGCGGGTGACGCCGCCTTATTATGACGACCCCGGCTACATCGATGCGCTCGCGGGATCGATCGAGACGCATCTGGCGGGGTTGCCGTTTCAACCCGAGATCATCGTGGCATCGTTTCACGGCATGCCGCAAAAATATGTCGACAAGGGCGATCCTTATGAGCGTCAATGCATGGCGACGACGGAAGCGCTTCGCAAACGCCTCGGTCTCGATTCATCGAAGCTGCTTCTGACCTTTCAGTCGCGCTTTGGCTTCGATCAATGGCTTCAGCCCTACACCGACAAGACCATGGAAAAACTGGCCAAAGACGGCGTGCGGCGGGTTGCCGTCGTCACGCCCGGATTTTGCGGCCGATTGCCTGGAGACGCTGGAGGAGATTGCGCAGGAAAATGCCGAAATCTTCCAGCACAATGGCGGCGAGCAATTTTCCTTCATTCCCTGCCTGAATGACAGCGAGGGCGGCATGGATATGATCCGCCAGCTCGTCTTGCGCGAGCTTCAGGGCTGGATTTGACCACTCGCATTTCTTTCGCTCGAACCTTACATTTGCCGCCGGTGACCAAGTGACGGGTTCGCCGCGCCGCCTCGTTTGAGGCGCGCCAGAGAACGGCTTTTCGAGCGTGAGGGCGGCCATCGCCCGAAGGAGATTTGGATGACCGGTTTCGATATTTTCGCCATTGCGCTCGTTCTGCTGGTCATCTTCACGCTGCTTGCCGGTATCAAGACGGTGGGCCAGGGCTATAACTGGACCGTCGAACGCTTCGGCAAATACACCCGCACGTTGTCGCCGGGGTTGAACATCATCGTTCCCTATTTCGACCGGGTCGGCCGCAAGATGAACATGATGGAGCAGGTGATCAACATTCCCGAGCAGGAGGTGATCACCAAGGACAACGCCACCGTGACGGCCGACGGCGTGGCGTTCTTCCAGGTGTTCGACGCGGCGAAGGCCAGTTACGAGGTCGCCAATCTCGAACAGGCGATCATCGTGCTGACGATGACCAATATCCGCTCGGTGATGGGCGCGATGGATCTCGACCAGGTGCTGTCGCATCGCGACGAGATCAACGAGCGGCTGCTGCGGGTCGTGGACGCGGCGGTCTCGCCCTGGGGATTGAAGGTCAACCGCATCGAGATCAAGGATATCGTGCCGCCTGCCGATCTTGTCGAGGCGATGGGGCGGCAGATGAAGGCCGAACGCGTCAAGCGCGCCGACATCCTGCAAGCCGAAGGCCAGCGCCAGTCGGAAATCCTGCGCGCCGAAGGCGCCAAGCAGGGCCAGATCCTGCAGGCCGAGGGCCGCAAGGAGGCCGCGTTCCGCGACGCCGAGGCGCGCGAGCGTTCGGCGGAAGCCGAAGCCAAGGCGACCCAGATGGTCTCCGAGGCGATTGCCAAGGGCGACGTCGCCGCGCTGAATTACTTCATCGCGGATAAATACATCAAGGCGTTCGGGCAACTGGCGGATTCGCCGAACCAGAAGGTCATCATGCTGCCGATCGAGGCGATGAGCCTTTTGGGATCGCTTGCCGGCATTGGCGAGATTGCGAAGGCGACCTTCGGCGAAAGCGCGCTGTCGGCGCAGGCGGCTGCGCGCCGCGGCTCGGTGCCGAGCGCGGGCGCCGTTCCGCCGCAAGCGCCGGCCGCGGGGTAAGGTAGTGAGGCTTGCTCGATGAGGCGTATCGGCGCTCCCCTTTCTTCACCTCTCCCCTTGCGGGAGAGGTCGCATCGCATCACCAGATGCGATGCGGGTGAGGGGTCTCTGTCTACGGAAAGAATTTTACCCCTCACCCCAGCCCTCTCCCACAAGGGGAGAGGGAGCGCACTGTTGTTGCCGCCAAAGAGGGGCAGCCCATGACCGAGATGTTTGCAACACTGGGCACCTGGAATTGGCTGATCTTCGGCGTCATCCTGATGGCGCTGGAATTGATCGCGCCCGGCGTGTTCCTGTTCTGGCTCGGGCTGGCGGCGTTGCTGGTCGGGCTGGCGTCGTTTGCGTTCAATCCGTCCTGGCAGGTTCAGATCTTGATGTTCGCGGTTTTCGCCGCTGCCGCGGTGCCGGCATGGCGGCGCCTGGCGCGCAGCAGCACTAGCGGCCAATGCCAACAGCCCGTTCCTCAACAAGCGCGCCGATGCCCTCGTGGGGCGCGTGTTCACGCTGGAAAAGCCGATCGTCGACGGCGCGGGCACGGTGCGGATCGACGACACGGTCTGGCGGGTCGCAGGTCCCGACGCGCCGGCAGGCAGCCGGGTGCGAATCGTGCAGGCCGACGGCGCGAGCCTGACGGTGGCTGCGGCCTAGTCGCCGCGTGCGGTAGGTGAATCGCTAGTCGATTTAGAAATCACACCAGACATTTTGTGATAATATGGCGCTACTTCAGGTTGTCTGGTAAGAGTGAAGTATGAAAGAGCAAGTTACTCCGATTACGGATCAAGATGCTGCCGTTTTCAATGAAATGAGAACCGGGCTGCGTAGCCTGATCGTTCAGGGCGGCGACGCCTATGATACGATCGAGGGAAAATTGGCTGTTATTGATGCCACGTTGCGCGACAGCAAGTTTGACCCAAGCAACGTTTGGCTGCTTCAGGCTCTGGGACTTACCTTCGGGGATGCACTTGCGCAGCAGCTTGGGATGACGTGGGCCATCGTGACGGATGCGAACGGGCGCGTCCCGGTTCTCATCCTACCGGGCACGAGTTCTAAACTTTCTGCGTTCACAACCATTCAGAAACGTGTCGCGGCTGGCGAACCCATCGAGGTGTTTCCGTTGTTTAGCGCGTTCTGCGATCAAATCGACAGAATAAGGACGCCGCCGAAGTCGTTTTTTAAGCGCCTATTTGGTTCACGCCTCACGTAATTTGACGTTTACCCCACCGCTCGGCAAAGCGATGCAGCGGCAACAGCGTTTCAAGTAATTCCCGGCCCAACTCCGTCAGACCGTAGCCGCTCGCTGGAACCAGTTCGATGAAGCCGGCCTCGCGCAATTCCTTCAGCCGCTCGTTCAGCACCGTCGGGGAGGCTTCGTCACAGGCCGCGCGAAGTGCGCGCGACGTCATTGGCCGTTCGCGTAATTCCCACAGGATCCGCAAGCTCCAGCGTCTCCCGAACAGGTCGAGCAGAACCATGACCGGACGGCCCGTCCGCGAGCCGCGAACGCGGCGTTTCCCGGGCTTTTTCGGTGGGATTGAAGGCGGCTTCGACACGGCAATCTCCAATTCGGGCTCTTGCACCACGCTACAAATAATGTAGCATGCTACTGATATTGTAGCATGGAGACGGCCATATGTCGCGTATTGCCCCGCTCGATCCGCCCTACGAGGCCGAAATCCAGAGCCAGTTCGACCGCATCATGCGCGGGGCGCCGCCCTTGATGTTGTTTCGTGTGGTCGCGTCCAGCCCGCGGGCCTGGGAGAAATTCCGCGCCGGCAGCCTGCTCGACCGCGGTCCGCTTGGTTTGCGGGAGCGCGAAATCGTCATCGACCGCACCTGCGCGCTAACGGTTGCGAGTACGAATGGGGCGTGCATGTCGCGACATTTGCGCAAGCTGCCGGCCTGACCGAGGCCGAGATCCGCGCCACGGTGCATGAAGGCGCCGAGGCGCCGTGCTGGTCGGCCGCCGAACGGGCGCTGATCGCGGCCGTCGATGCGCTGCATGCGCGCTCGACGCTCAGCGACGACGAATTCGCGGCGCTGTCGTCGCACTATGACGATGCGAAGATCTTCGAGATTATCCTGCTATGCGGCTTTTATCGCACCGTGTCATATCTGGCGAACGGGCTGCGTCTTCCGCTCGAGGAGAAGGCGGCACGGTTTCCGAAATAGTCCGTCATTGCCTGCGACAAACGCAAGGCGTTTGCGCAAGGGAGCGAAAGCGACGAAGCGATCCAGCCGGTGTTGCGCTGGATCGCTTCGCGGAGCCTGTCATCGGGCGCGCATTCGCGCGACCCGTTGGCTCGCGATGACGGAAGAGCGCTTCTGTCTTACACCACGCCCGCGCGCAAGAGATCGTGCAGATGCACGATGCCGACCGGCTTGTTGGCTTCGGTCACGATCAAGGCGGTGATCTTCGAGGCGTTGAGGATTTCCAGCGCTTCGCTCGCCAGCAAGTTGCCGCGTATGGTTTTCGGATTTTTCGTCATGACGTCGTCGACCAGCGCCGTCATCAGGTCGGGCCGCATGTGGCGGCGCAAGTCGCCGTCGGTGACGATGCCGGCGACCGCGCCACGCGCATCGACAATGCCGACGCAGCCAAAGCCCTTCGACGTCATTTCGACCAGGGCTTCCGACATGCTGGTCCCGAGCGGCTTCAGCGGCACGGCTGCGCCCGTATGCATGATCTCGCTGACATGTTTCAGCATGGCGCCGAGCTTGCCGCCCGGATGCAGCACGCTGAAATCGACTGACGTGAAGCCGCGGCCTTCGAGCAGCGCGATCGCCAGCGCGTCGCCAAGCGCGAGCATCATCAGCGACGAGGTGGTGGGCGCCAGATTGTGCGGACAGGCCTCGCGCGCCTTCGGCAGCGTCAGCGCCACGTCGGCGGCCTGGCTCAGCGTGGAGTCGCGCTCCGCCGTCATCGCGATCAGCGCGATGCGGAAGCGCTTGGCGTAGGTGATGAGCGTCTTCATCTCCGGCTGCTCGCCGGACCACGACAGCGCCAGGATGACGTCGTCGGTGGTGATCATGCCGAGGTCGCCGTGGCCGGCCTCGGCGGCATGCACGAAGAAGGCCGGCGTGCCGGTGGATGCAAAGGTGGCTGCGATCTTGCGGGCGATATGACCCGATTTGCCGAGCCCGGTGACGATCAACCGCCCCTTGGCGCCGCGAATGAGATCGGCCGCCTGCGCGAAGGCTTCACCGAGGTCGGATCGCAGCGCCGCTTCGATCGCGGCAATGCCGCTGCCTTCGGCCTCCAGGGTGCGTAAGGCCGATTGGACGGCGGCGTTATCGGGATCGGTGCCGGTTGAATTGGCCATTAGCGGTTTCGATTGACGCATGCGTGGTTCCGAAGAGGGCGCTTCGTGAGAAGGCGGCCTTCCTACCACGGCAACGCCGCTGAAGGCGACGCGGACGGCCGTTCTCAACGTCCCATTAACCATAATTGTTTTAACTCCGTTAACGACGTTTTCCGGACCGGTGGTCTTCGACCGTCCGCAGGTCTGGCTTGCAAGCGTATGACTTCGTTGGGGTATTTTACATCGTGATGCATGGTCCCGCCACGGGCCGTCGCAAGCGCGTAACGTTGTTGCGTGCCGCCTTGCCGTGCCTCGCGCTGATCACGATCACGTCGCCCGTTCGGGCCCAAGCGCTCACCTCCGATCTCCTGCGCCCGGTCGCCGGCGGCTTTCTCGCGCCCCAGGATTCGCCGCTGCGCAAGATCAGCGAAAACACCAGCGATCATCCGGCCGATCCCGACATCGACGGCAAGCGCAAAGACAGGAACCAGCCCGCGCCGTCGCGGATCGGCAATATTCCGAAATACGGTCTGCCGGCCGCGAGTGGAGCGGCCGATGCCGGCTTCAATTCCCTCAACCGCACGCGCAAGCAGCCGAAATTCTTTCCGGGGCAGACGAAGCCGAAGCCCTCGCCGGGGCCGGGCACGCCGGCGCCCGACGCCACCAAAGGTCCGACGAACCCGAACGGCCGCGTGCGTATTTCGCCGCCGCCTTCGCTGACCGCGAACCGGCCGCCGATTCCGCCCGCGATGGCCGGTACGCTCGCTGGCCAGCCGCCGCGCAAGCCATTGCCGGTCGACACCGATCCGTTCGGCGCGGTCGGCGATTATGCCGGCAGCTTCCTGATCAAGTCGGCCGTCGAACTGCGCGGCGGCTACGACACCAATCCCGGCCGCACGACGACGCCGCAGGGCTCGGCGTTCTGGGTGGTCGCACCGGAATTCCTGGCGGTCTCCAACTGGGACCGGCATGCGCTGGTGGCCGATTTGCGCGGCTCCTTCACCGGCTATGGCAACAGCCTGCCGCCGCTCGTCGATGGCGCGATTTCGTCGGCGCCGACCAATATCAACCGGCCGGATTTCACCGGGCATATCGATGGCCGCGTCGATGTGACGGACTTTACCCACATCACCTCGCAGCTGCGGCTGCGCGTGGCGACCGACAACCCCGGCAGCCCCAATGTCGAGGCCGGGTTGGCCAAATATCCCGTCTATGCGACCTTCGGCAGCACGGTCGGGGTCGATCAGCAATTCAACCGGCTGGATGTTGCGGCCGGCGCAACCTTCGACCGCACCGTCTATCAGGACTCCGTGCTCACCGACGGCACCATCGCCAGCAACGCCGACCGCGCCTTCAACCAGTATGGCGGCGTCGGTCGCGTCAGTTACGATCTGCGCCCGGCGTGAAACCCTTTGTCGAGGCCGAGGCCGACAGCCGCTTCCACGATCAGATCATCGACAATTCGGGCTATGCGCGCAACTCCACCGGCGGCTATGCCAAGGCCGGCACCTCGTTCGAGTTTTCCCGGCTTCTCACCGGTGAAATCGCGGTCGGCTTTGCCGAGCGCAATTACGCCGATCCGCGGCTTAGTCAGCTCTCGGGCCTGTTGACCTCGTCCTCGCTGACCTGGACGGCAACGCCGCTGACCACGGCGAAATTCTACTCCACCACCTCGATCGACGAGACCATTCTGCCCGGCGTCTCCGGCGTGCTGACCCATACCTATACGTTCGAGGTCGATCACGATCTGCGCCGCTGGCTGACGGCGATCGGCAAATTCACCTACGGCACCTACGACTATCAGGGCGACGGCCGCTCCGACAAAACCTATTCGGTCGAAGGCGACCTCATCTACAAGATGACCCGCAACTTCTGGATCACGGGCACGCTGCGGCGGGACATTCTCGATTCCAACGTCCCGCTGGCAAGCTCGGCCTCGACCGTGGTGATGCTGGGCGTGCGGGTGCAGAATTGATTTTCCTCTCCGGTGGAGGAGGCTCGTTCCTCGGACGCGGCGCGGCGCGCCAGCGATGCGCTGCTGATCCGGGGCCCATCAGGCGTGGGTCCCGACTCTGCGACGCAGCGTTTCACGCTGCATCGCGTTCGGGACACGATATCAACGTCACCGCGGCAATCCCGTCGATCCCATCAGGAAGGTGTCGATCGAGCGCGCGCACAGCCGTCCCTCGCGGATCGCCCAGACGACGAGCGATTGTCCGCGGCGCATGTCGCCGGCGGAAAACACCTTCGACAGCGACGTCTGATAGTCGCAGTGTTGGCGCGCACATTGCCGCGCGGGTCGAGCTCGACGCCGAGCGTCTTCAAGAGCCCTTCATGCACCGGATGCACGAAGCCCATCGCGAGCAGCACGAGCTGTGCGTCGAGTTCGAATTCGGTGCCGGCGACCGGCTTGAACTTGTCGTCGACCGCAACGCCATGCAGCTTTGCGACCTTGCCGTCGGCGCCGGAAAACTTCTGCGTCAGCACCGCGTATTCGCGCTTGGCGCCTTCGGCCTGGCTCGATGAGGTCCGCATCTTCAGCGGCCAGTTCGGCCAGGTCAGGCCCTTGTTCTCGCGATCGGGCGGCGCCGTCATGATTTCGAGCTGGGTCACCGACAGCGCGCCTTGCCGGAACGAGGTGCCGATGCAGTCCGATCCGGTGTCGCCGCCGCCAATCACGACCACATGCTTGCCGCCGGCGAGAATCTCGCGCTGTTCTCCGAGCGGCTCGTTGCCGACGCGGCGGTTTTGCTGCGGCAGGAAATCCATCGCAAAGTGGATGCCGTCGAGATCGCGGCCGGGAATCAGCAGGTCGCGCGGGGCTTCGGCGCCGCCGGTCAGCGCCACGGCGTCGTATTCCTCGACCAGTTGGCGCGGGTCGGTCCCGCCGCTGGCCGACATGGGCGCCATAGTGGAAGGTGACGCCCTCGGCTTCCATCTGCGCGACGCGGCGGTCGATGACCTGCTTTTCCATCTTGAAGTCGGGAATGCCGTAGCGCAGCAGGCCGCCGGCCTTGGCGAATTTCTCGAACACATGCACGTCGTGTCCGGCGCGCGCGAGCTGTTGCGCGCAAGCCATCCCCGCGGGGCCGGAGCCTATCACGGCGACCTTCCTGCCGGTCCTGGCCGGCGCAATCTCCGGCTTGATCCAGCCGTTCTCCCAGGCGCGATCGACGATCGCGCATTCGATGGTCTTGATCGTGACCGGGTTGTCGTCGATGTTGAGCGTGCAGGAGGCTTCGCACGGCGCGGGACAAATGCGCCCGGTGAATTCCGGAAAATTGTTGGTCGAATGCAGGTTGCGGGAGGCTTCCTGCCAGTTGTCCTGGTAAACCAGATCGTTGAAGTCGGGGATCTGGTTGTTGACCGGGCAGCCCGGAGTGCCCGGCGCCACCGAGCCGGTGCCGTGGCAATAGGGAATGCCGCAATTCATGCAGCGCGCGGCCTGGTCGCGCGTTTCTTTGTCCGAGAGCGGAACGACGAATTCCTGAAAATGCTTCACGCGTTCGGCGACCGGCGCGTACTTGCGGTCGTGCCGTTCGATATCCAGAAATCCAGTTGCCTTGCCCATTTTAAAACCCGAAGCCCCTGCGTCTCTTATCCTAATCCTCATCCAGAGGAGCGACGCTTGCGTCGCGTCTCGAAGGATGAAGGCCCCTGTCCCGGCCTCATGGTTCTACTGGCGATGCGAAGCATCGTCCAGCGACGGGCCCTGTCGTCTTGTGCCGTTCGCTGACGGCCTCTTGGCCTGCTCGGGCACATGCGCCTCCTCACCATGAGGATTGATGATTACGCCCCGATCGCGATTTTCGGTTCGGCGTCGGCGTTGGCCTTCAATTCCTTCAGCGCGCGGCGATACTCCACCGGCATCACCTTGCGGAATTTCGGCAGCCACGTCTTCCAGTCGCCGAGAATTTCGGCGGCGCGCTTCGAGCCCGTCAGCTTGGCGTGCCGGGTGATCAGGACGAGCAGCCGCTCGACGTCGGAATCCAGAAGGTTCTGGAACACGTCGACCCGGCCATGCGCCTCGAGATCGCCGGACTGATGGTAGGCGTTCTCGTTGATCATCTCTTCCGACAGCACCGGCTCGAGTTCGACCATCGCCATGTTGCAAAGCTTCTTGAAGTCGCCGGCCTCGTCCAGCACATAGGCGATGCCACCGGACATGCCGGCCGCGAAGTTGCGCCCGGTCTTGCCGAGCACCACGACGATGCCGCCGGTCATGTATTCGCAGCAGTGATCGCCCGCGCCTTCGACCACGGCGATCGCGCCGGAGTTGCGCACCGCGAAGCGTTCGCCGGCGATGCCGCGGAAATAGCATTCGCCCTCGATCGCGCCATACATCACGGTGTTGCCGACGATGATGGACTCTTCCGGCACGATGGCGGAATTGCGCGGCGGCTTGACGATGATGCGCCCCCCCGACAGCCCCTTGCCGACGTAATCATTGGCTTCGCCTTCGAGATCGAAGGTGACGCCGTTCGCAAGCCACGCGCCGAACGCCTGTCCCGCAGTACCCTTGAAGTTCACGGTGATGGTGTCCTGGGGCAGGCCGGCATGGCCGTAGATTTTCGCAACCGCACCCGACAGCATCGCACCCGCGCTGCGATCGGTGTTGTTGATCTCGGTCTCGATCTTCACCGGCGCGCCGCGGTCGAGCGCGGCCTGCGCCTTTTCGAGCAGCCTGCGGTCGAGCACGGCCTCCAGATGATGGTTCTGCGCCTCGGCGTGATAGATCTTCTGGCCCTTGTCTTCCTTCTGACGCACGAACAGTTTCGAGAAATCGAGTCCCTTGGCCTTCCAGTGCGCGACGAGGCTGGTCTGGTCGAGCATCTGGTTCTGGCCGACCATCTCGTTGAAGGTGCGGTAGCCGAGGCCCGCCATGATCTCGCGGACTTCCTCGGCGACAAAGAAGAAGTAGTTGATGACGTGCTCGGGCTGGCCGGTGAAGCGCTTGCGCAGCACCGGGTCCTGCGTCGCGACCCCGACCGGGCAGGTATTGAGATGGCACTTGCGCATCATGATACAGCCGGCGGCGATCAACGGCGCGGTGGCAAAGCCGAACTCGTCAGCCCCCAACAGCGCGCCGATCACCACGTCGCGTCCGGTGCGGAAGCCGCCATCGACCTGCACCACGATACGGCTGCGCAAGCGTTCGCGCACCAGCGTCTGGTGGGTTTCGGCCAGCCCAATTTCCCACGGGCTGCCCGCGTGCTTGATCGAGGTGAGGGGAGACGCGCCGGTGCCGCCTTCGAAGCCTGCGATGGTGACGTGGTCGGCGCGCGCTTTCGCCACGCCCGCGGCCACCGTGCCGACACCGATTTCAGAGACGAGCTTCACCGAGACCTGCCCGTCCGGATTGACGTTCTTCAGGTCGTAGATCAGCTGCGCCAGATCCTCGATCGAATAGATGTCGTGATGCGGCGGCGGCGAGATCAGGCCGACGCCTGGCGTCGAATGCCGCACCTTGGCAATCGTCGCATCGACCTTGTGGCCGGGCAGTTGGCCGCCTTCGCCGGGCTTGGCGCCCTGCGCCATCTTGATCTGCATCATGTCGGCGTTGACGAGATATTCGGTGGTGACGCCGAACCGGCCCGAGGCGACCTGCTTGATCGCCGAGCGCATGGAATCGCCATTCGGCAGCGGCTTGAAGCGATCGGCTTCCTCGCCGCCTTCGCCGGTGTTGGACTTGCCGCCGATCCGGTTCATCGCGATCGCAAGCGTCGTGTGCGCCTCGCGCGAGATCGAGCCGAACGACATGGCGCCGGTGGCAAAGCGCTTGACGATGTCCTTGGCCGGTTCGACCTGGTCGAGCGGAACGGGCTTGCGCTTTTCGTCCTCGGCGGACTTGATCTTGAACAGGCCGCGCAACGTCAACAGCCGCTCGGATTGCTCGTTGAGGATTTTCGCAAAGGCGCGATAGCGCTCCAGCGAATTGCCGCGCACGGCATGCTGCAGGGTCGAGACCGACTCCGCCGTCCAGGCATGATCCTCGCCGCGGGTGCGGTAGGCGTATTCGCCGCCGACATCGAGCGCGTTCTTGTAGACGAGTTGGTCGCCGAAGGCGTCCGAATGACGCCGCGCGGTTTCTTCCGCAATCTCGGAGAGGCCCACGCCCTCGATGCGGGTGTGGGTGCCGACGAAATACTTCGCGACGAAATCGGCCTTCAGCCCGACGGCATCGAAGATCTGCGCGCCGCAATAGGACTGGTAGGTCGAGATGCCCATCTTCGACATCACCTTCAACAGGCCCTTGCCGATCGACTTGATGTAGCGCTTGACGATTTCGTAGTCGTCGAGCGAGGCGGGCAGTCGGTCCTTCATGGCGATGATGGTTTCGAACGCCAGATACGGATTGATCGCCTCCGCGCCGTAGCCGGCGAGACATGCGAAATGGTGAACCTCACGCGGCTCGCCGGATTCGACGACGAGGCCCACTGAAGTACGCAAGCCGGTGCGGATCAGGTGGTGATGCACCGCGGCGCAGGCCAGCAGCGAGGGAATCGGAATCCGGTCGGTGCCCGCCATGCGGTCGGACAGGATGACGATGTTGATGCCTTCGCGGACTGCGGCTTCGGCGCGCGCGCAGAGTTCGTCGAGCACCTGCTCGAGCCCTGCCGCGCCAAGGCCGGCATGGAAGGTGGTGTCGAGCGTGCGCGACTTGAAATGCGTGTCCGCAATCTCGGAGATCGAGCGGATCTTTTCGAGATCGGCATCGGTCAGGATCGGTTGACGCACTTCGAGACGCTTGTTGCCGGCAACGCCCTCGAGATCGAACAGGTTCGGCCGCGGCCCGATGATCGAGACGAGGCTCATCACCAGCTCTTCGCGGATCGGGTCGATCGGCGGGTTGGTGACCTGGGCGAAGTTCTGCTTGAAATAGGTGAACAGCGGCTTGGGCCGGTCCGACAGCGCCGAGATCGGCGTGTCGTTGCCCATCGAGCCATTGGCTTCTTCGCCGGTGGAGGCCATCGGCGCCATCAGGATCGTGACGTCTTCCTGGCTGTAGCCGAAGGCCTGCTGGCGATCGAGCAGCGGCAGATTCGAGCGCATGCCCTTGGTCGGCGCTTCCGGCAATTCCTCGAGCACGATCTGCGAGCCGTCGAGCCACTCGCGATAGGGATGGCTCTTGGCAAGCTCGGCCTTGATCTCGTCGTCCGGGATCAACCGGCCCTGTTCGAGGTCGACGAGCAGCATCTTGCCCGGCTGCAACCGCCACTTGGTGACGATCTGGTCCTCGGGGATGCTCAAGACGCCCATCTCGGAAGCCATGACGATGCGATCGTCCTTGGTGACGAGATAACGCGCCGGGCGAAGGCCATTGCGATCGAGCGTGGCGCCGATCTGCCGGCCGTCGGTAAACGCAATCGCGGCGGGGCCGTCCCACGGCTCCATCATGGCGGCGTGATATTCGTAGAAAGCCCGGCGCTCTTCATCCATCAGCGGATTGCCCGCCCAGGCTTCCGGAATCATCATCATCACGGCATGCGGCAGCGAGTAGCCGCCCTGCACCAGGAATTCGAGCGCGTTGTCGAAGCAGGCGGTGTCGCTTTGTCCTTCATAGGAGATCGGCCACAGCCGGCTGATGTCCTTGCCGTAGAGTTCGGAATGCACCGAAGCCTGCCGCGCCGCCATCCAGTTGGTGTTGCCGCGCAGCGTGTTGATCTCCCCGTTATGGGCGATCATGCGATAGGGATGCGCCAGCGACCAGGTCGGGAAGGTGTTGGTCGAGAAACGCTGATGCACCAGCGCCAGCGCGCTCTCGAAATCCGGCTCGTGCAGGTCGGGATAATACTTGCCGAGCTGGTCGGCGAGGAACATGCCCTTGTAGATCACGGTGCGGCAGGACAGCGAGCACGGGTAGTAGCCGGCCATGCCGCGGTCGCGACGCTGATAGATCGCCTGCGAAATCGACTTGCGGAGAATATAGAGCCGCCGTTCGAATTCGACTTCGTCCTTGATATGGGCGCCGCGGCCGATGAACACCTGCATGTTGGCGGGCTCGGTCGGCTTGACGGTCTCGCCCAGCGAAGAGTTGTCGGTCGGCACGTCGCGCCAGCCGAGCAGCTTCAGCCCTTCGTCCTTGATCTGATCGGCGATGATGCTCTGGATCACCTTCCGCCAGGCTTTTTCCTTCGGCATGAACAGGGCGCCGACCGCATAGGCGCCGGGCCCCGGAAGCTTGAAGCCAAGCTCCTTGGCCTTGCGCGCGAAGAAGGCGTGCGGAATCTGCACCAGAATGCCGGCGCCGTCGCCTGCACGCGGGTCGGCACCCACTGCGCCGCGGTGTTCGAGATTGCAGAGAATGCTGATCGCATCCGAAATGATCTGATGCGATTTCTTGCCCTTGATATTGGCGATGAAGCCGACGCCGCAGGAATCCTTTTCCAGCGCGGGATCGTAAAGGCCGTAGGCTTCCGGCCGAAACGTATGTTTTTCGGGGGCGGGCGAAAGATCAGCCGGTTTCGAGGCCGCAGTCGCCGACAGCGCTTGCGTCACGATGTTTTCGTGCTCGATCTCCGACCTGCTCATCTCAAGTCCTCTCAACCAATCAATAAGGCGAAGGCCTTACCGTCAGCGGCGCACCTGGAGCGTTTGCGGAACCCGCCAGGCGGGCCACCGCTCGTCCTCCGCGAGCCGTAATGTCCAGATTCAGGCTAGTGCGGTGGATTTGATATTCGCCCGGCGCCTCCGCGAGACCTCGTCGCGAATGTCAAATCCAAAACCGCACTAAAACCTCCTAGCTACTGGTGTCCCCTTGGTTCTCACATTCGCAACCCAGCCCGCCGCGACCGAGATGCGAATGTGAGAACCGGGACACCAGCCCGTTCAGCGTCCCCGACGAACGGCCTTGCCCTCAATCTTTAATTCTTTGGGCATCCCGACGCCCATATCCTTTGGGCGTTTCGGCGTCCCACTCTCGCTGCAAGCCCCATGCCGGGTCTGCTGCCGAAATTAAGACAGCTTTACTGTCCTAACTACGACCTTGCCAAATTTTTTTCTACCACACAAGCGCGTGAAAGTCGCTCGCAAGCTGCTTTGCGAGCCGCGCTGGCCCGAGCGGCCAGCTTCCCCCCGGATTTGAGGCAAGTACCGCCGATCTGAAGTCCCTGCAGTGCAAGCGGCTTGTCCGTGGCAGGGACTTCAGATCGAAAGCGGTACTAGAATCATAGATTTTCTAGTGCCCTTAGCTTTCCGAAGTTCGTGCAAGAGGGTGCGGCGACGTATCACGAACTTCGGAAAGAGGGCACTAGCGCGCCGCGATCCGGCCAAAGGACCGCCGGAATCCCCGCTGAAGTTCGTTCCCCGGGGCGCGGGCGAAAGGGCTCTCCATGCGGGAGCGTCACAGGAGCTGAAAATGAAGGCGTTCAGAGGAGGGTGGACCATCTCGGTCGGACTGCTGCTGGCGGCCACGGCCGCGAATGCGCAAGGAGCGCCGCCTCAGGGTGCGAGCCACCCCGGCTACGTGGCGGTGTCTGATTTCAGCGAGCCCTACGCTGATGCGCCGCTGCCGCAAGCCGATGTGCCGCCTCCGCCGCGCGTCATCTATGGCGCGCCCACCTACGGCCGGCCGGCCTATGGTCCGCGAGCCTATGGCGCGCCGGAATACGGACCCGGCTATGGCGGCCCGCAGCTGCTCCCGCCGACGGAGGTCTATGTGGTCCTCCGCCAGAACGGATTCTCCCCACTCGGCGCGCCGCGGCTGCGCGGCTTTTTCTACTCGGTCTCGGCGATCGACCGCGGGGGAGAGGATGGCCGGCTTCTGATCGATGCGCGTAACGGGCGGATCGTCCGCTTCGTGCCGGCCGACCGCTTTGGTGGCTATGGCGGCTACGGTGACGATTATTACAGAGGTCCGCCCCGGCCTTCCTACGGACCGCTGGAGCCGATGACGCGTCTTGACGGGCCGCGGCCGCCGGGCGCCGTGGCTCCCAAGGTCGCAAGCCGGATGCCATCAACCGTTCCGATGCCGAGGGCTGCTCCGAAGAGGGCCCTCGAGGAGAAGCCATTGGCTGACAAGCCTGCGCCGGTGCCGATGCAGCAATCGGCCGCCGTCCAGCCGAGGCCCGCGGTTGCCTCGCCAGCCGCAAGCCCAACTACTGTAGGTTCGACGGAAGCCAAGCCGGCCGCGCCGGTCATTCAAGCGACCCAGCCGATGCCGAAGGTGCAGGATCTCGAATAGTGTTGCTGAGTCGCCCGGCGCCGTGAGCCTGTAACCCCGAAGCCTTGGCGAAGACGGGTCGCGAGGCCAACAACCAATAAACAAAAACGCCCCGGTTTTGCCGGGGCGTTTTCTTCATTCAGTTCTGCGCCGCAGATTGTCTCAGGCGGCGGCTTTCTCAGCCGTGCCCTCGATGGCCGGGGCGCTGGACGCACCCGCGGCGATCGGGATGTTGCGGGGCTTCTTGGCCTCCGGGATCTCGCGGACGAGATCAACATGCAGCAGGCCGTTCTCAAGGGAAGCATTCTTCACGAGTACGAAGTCAGCCAGCTGGAATACGCGCTCGAAGGCTCGCGCCGCGATGCCGCGGTAAAGCACTTCAGATTTTTCCTTGTCGTTCTCGTTGGCGACTTTCTCGCCCTTGATGGTCAGGGTGTTTTCCTTCGCGACGATCGAGAGTTCGCCCTCGCCGAAGCCGGAGACCGCGACGCTGATGCGATAGGCGTTCTCGCCGGTGCGCTCGATATTATAGGGCGGATAGCCGGAGCTGCCGTCGGCGGTGGTCTGATCGAGCAGGGAGAAGAGGCGATCGAAGCCGACGGTGGAACGATAAAAGGGGGCAAGGTCAAAGGTACGCATGGTTAGTCCTCCATTGAGCGACTGTTGAAGTGAACCCGCCCGCCATCGGGCCGGGCCTAGTTGCTGTGCAGCCTTCAGCCTCCCCCGGTTCTTAGGAAATGCTGGTAGCGGCCTGCACGAAAGGTGATATGGGAAGAAGGTTGAACGCGTTCAAGCCGCCTGCGGCGATCGTTTTGACGCGCCGGAACCCTTGATTTTCAGCGCCTTTCGCCTACCGGTTGGCTCCCCATGACGCTCGTTTCGATTCCCGCCAATCCCGTGCCGGAGGACGTCGTTTCCGGCACCATCAAGACGCCGGACGGCGCCGAATTGCGTTTCGCGCGCTGGGCGCCGCCAGCCGGTCGCAAGGGGACGGTCTGCGTCTTCACCGGCCGCAGCGAGTACATCGAAAAATATTTCGAGACGGTGCGGGACCTGCGTGATCGCGGCTTTGCCGTTGCCATGATCGACTGGCGCGGGCAGGGGCAGTCGTCGCGGCGGCTGCGCGATCCGCGCCGGGGCTATGTTCGCGATTTTTCCGACTACGACATCGATGTCGAAACCTTCGTGCAGCAGGTGGTGTTGCCCGATTGTCCGCCGCCGTTCTTCGCTCTCGCCCATTCAATGGGAGGCGCGGTGATGCTCCGGGTCGCGCATGCCGGAAAACGCTGGTTCGACCGCATGGTGCTGTCGGCGCCGATGATCGACCTGCCGGGGCGCCTGACCTCGTTTCCGGCGCGGGCGCTGTTGCGTACCATGCGGTTTGCAGGGCTTGGCGGCCGTTACGTTCCCGGCGGCAGCGATGGGCTGACCGGCGCCGGGTCGTTCGTCAACAATCCGCTGACCAGCGATCCCGTCCGTTACGCGCGCAATGCGGCGGTCCTGGCGGAAGATCCGACGCTGGGTCTGGGATCGCCGACGGTGGCCTGGGCCGACACGGCCTTCCGCGCGATGCACGGCTTTCGCGCCACCACCTATCCGCTGGAAATTCGCCAGCCGATCCTGATGCTCGCGGCGAGCAACGATGCCGTCGTCTCCACGGCGGCGATCGAGGAGTTCGCGTATCATTTGCGGGCCGGCTCGCATCTGGTCATTGCCGGCTCCAAGCACGAAATCCTGCAAGAGCAGGATCGCTACCGCGCGCAGTTCTGGGCTGCTTTCGACGCCTTCGTGCCGGGCACGCCGCTGTTTGGATGAAACGCATCTATCTCGGCGTGCGCGTATCGCTTTCGCTCACGCGAAATAAATCTCGTAGCTCGCAGCGCCCGCCAGATAGATTCCGAGCAGGATCATCGAAATCAGAAACCAGCGACGGAAGACGTCGGGTTCAAGCCGCGTGCGCACCGTTTGCCCGATCGCCATGCCGGTGAAGGAGCACGCGAGCGCGATGACGCCGGGCAAGGCGGTCGATTGGTCGAGCACGCCCGCGACCGAGAGATTGAAGGCCAGCATCAGCGTCGCGACGGTGAAGAACACGCCGAGCGCCTGCACCAGTTCGTCCTTCTCCATGCCGATGGCCTGAAAGTATGGCATCGACGGAACGACCTGCACGCCGGTCGCGGCCGAAATCACGCCCGTGACGAGGCCGACGATCGCGCCGGTCCATTTTTCGTCGCGCCGGCTGATCGTGAAGACGAATTTCCGAAGGCTGACGACCGCATAGATCACGAGCAGGATGCCGAGGAGAATCGAGCCATAACGGGCATACGGGCCGGTCATCATGCCGGCGTTCAGCCGAATGCCGACCGCAAGGCCCAGCATCAGCGGCCAGAGCCGCACAAGGATGTCCCGCAAATAGGGGCCGACGAAGGTTTGCCAGATGTTTGTCAGGATCGCCGGGACGATGACGATGGCGAGCGCGTGCACCGGCGGCATCGCCACCGCGAGCAGCCCCATGGACACCGTCGGCAGGCCGAGGCCGAGCACGCCCTTGACGAAACCCGCCAGAAGGAACGCCGCCGCCGTGAAAATCAGCAGAGAAATGCTCACGGCGCAACATTGACCGATCGTCATGGCCGGCACAATGTGGAGGTTATTGAATGAGCCTTCGGCTATGGCGAAGGCAGAGGGTGTTGCGAGTTTGCCATGCGTTTTGATCTGGTTGACCTTCAGCTTTTTGTTGCGGTAGCGGACAGCGGCAGCATTACCCATGGCGCGACGCGGGCCCATCTCGCGCTTGCATCGGCGAGCGCCCGGATCAAGGGGCTCGAAGCCGGCCTCGGAGTATTGCTGGTCAGGCGCCGGCGCCGCGGCATTGAATTGACCGCCGCCGGTGAAAGCCTTCGCGATCACGCCCGCCTCATCATGCAGAATGTCGCGATGATGCAGGGCGATCTTGCGGCCTTTGCCAGTGGCGTCAAGGCAAGCGTCCACCTGCTCGCCAACACGTCCGGCCTGTCGGAGCATCTGCCCAGGGCGCTGGCCGCTTTCCTGCGCGAAAATCCCGACATCAGCCTGGACGTCGAGGAGCGCGAGAGCGCCGATATTGTCGGCGCCATTGCCGGCGGCGCGGCCGATCTCGGCTTTGCCGCCGAACACGCCCTTCCGGAGCATTTCGAACGATTTTCCTTTAGTGAAGATCGCCTGATGCTGGTCGCGCCCAGGCGCAGCGAATTTGCAGGCCGCCGCCAGATCGATTTTGTCGATGTGGGAAATCACGACTTTGTCGGGCTGACCAACGCGACCGCGCTGGCGGTGCATATCGCAAAACATGCCACGCGGCTCGGGGTGCGGCTGCACGTCCGCGCGCGGTTGCGCGACTTCGATGCGATCTGCCGGATGGTGGCCGCCGGCGTCGGCATTGCGGTGGTGCCGGAAGCCGCCGCCCGGCGGTGCACGCGATCCATGCCGCTCGCTTTGCTGGCGATCCGCGATTCATGGGCCAACCGGCGGCTCGTGATCTGCGCCCGCAGCTTCAAGAGCCTGCCAAAGCCGGCCAGGCTTCTCGTCGAGCATTTACGGAAAGTGGCGCGATAGGCTATTTTCCAAGTGAGCACACCATCATTGCGAGCCAACGGGTCGCGCGAATGCGCGCCCGATGACAGGCTCCGCGAAGCCATCCGGCAGTTTGAGATTTGGATTGCTTCGGAGCTGTCGCTCCTCGCAATGACGACAAAGGGCGCGGTTTGAGATTCACTTCTCGATGGCGACGCCGGCGTCCTTGATCACCTTCGCCCATCGCGCAATCTCGCTTTCTATGAAGGCGTGAAAATGCGCAGGATCGTCGCCGACCAGAGTCGCGCCCTGAATCGCAAGCTTTTCCTTCACGGTCGGATCGCGCATCGCTTCCGTTGCGATCTGATTCAACCGCTCGACGATCGGCGCGGGCGTGCCGGCGGGTGCCACCATGCCGTACCAGTTTTCGGCTTGCAGATCCGGCATGCCCACTTCGGTCGTGGTCGGCACCTCCATCGCGGTCGGTGCGCGCTCGGGCGCGCCAATTGCAATCGCGCGCAAGCCGCCCGACCTGATCTGCGGCAACAGGATCGGCAGGTCGAGGAAAACCATCTGCACTTGCTGGCCGAGAAGATCGTTCATGGCCGGCGCCGCTCCGCGATAAGGCACATGCACGATGTCGATCTTGGCGGTGAGCTTGAGCAATTCACCCGCCAGATGCGGCAGGCTGCCGGGGCCGGAAGAGGCGAAATTGAGTTTTCCCGGCTGTGCCTTGGCCAGCGCCACCAGTTCAGCCATGTTCTTGGCCGGCACGTTGGTTGCGACCACCAGCATCTCCGGCACCTTGGCCACCAGCGTAACCGCTTGCAGGTCCTTCAACGGATCGTAGGCGACCCTTTCCATCGTCGGGCTGATGGCGAGCGCGCCGGCGCTCGAAATCGCGATCGTGTAGCCGTCGGGCGTGGCCTTCGCGAGCGCTTCGGTGCCAAGCACGCCGCCTTGCCCGCCGCGATTATCGATGATGACCGGCTGCCTGGCGATTTCCGACATGCGCTGACCGATCACGCGCGCGATGATGTCGTTGGGGCCGCCGGGCGGGAACGGAACGATCAGCCGGATCTGGCGTGCCGGAAAATCTTCCGCTTCGGACGGCATGGCCTGCAGCAGCACGGACAAGCCAGCGAGGAACGCAAACAGGAGTTTCATGAAAAATCGCCATCTTGCTGAGGCTGAGATGTGAACACGTTGGAATTGGACCGCTAGCCGTTGAGCAGCTTGAGTGCTGCTTCGTGAATACGTGCGTCGCCGGCAGCGACGATGCGGCCGCCGTCTTGTGCCGGCTTGCCTTCCCATGTCGTCACGATGCCGCCCGCACCGGTGATGATCGGGATCAGCGCCGCAATGTCGTAAGGCTTGAGTTCGGTCTCGACGACGAGATCGAGATGGCCGCCGGCGAGCATGCAGTAAGAATAGCAGTCGCCGCCGTAGCGCGTCAGCCGCACGGTCTCGGCAACTCGGCCGAAGCAGGCGCGGTCGGCCTCGTTCATCAGTTGCGGACTGGTCGTCAGCAGCGTCGCATCCCTCAACGACGCGCAGCGGCGCACTGCGAGACGCCGCTCGCCGGCCGATCCGGAATAATGCGCCGAGCCGCTATCGCCGGAAAAACGTTCGCCGATGTAGGGTTGATGCATCATGCCGAACACCGGCGTCTTCTTGTGCATCAGTGCGATCAGCGTGCCCCAGGTCGGAAACCCCGAAATAAAGGATTTGGTGCCGTCGATCGGATCCAGCACCCAGACATATTCGGCGTCCTCACGCTCATTGCCGAATTCTTCGCCGACGATGCCGTGCTGGGGAAAATTGGCCTGGATCATCCGGCGCATCACGGCTTCCGCCGCCCGGTCGGCTTCCGTCACCGGATCGAAGTCGTGCGCGCCCTTGTTGTCGATGCCGAGCGAAGTCCTGAAGAACGGCAGGATGGTTTCGCCGGAGGCAGTCGCAAGGCGGCCAATGAAGGCGGTGAAATCGATGACCGTCACGATGGATCCCTAGTGGCCCAATTCTAACATTCGCATCCCTCCGCGGCGGCCACGAATGTTAGAATCAAAAGGACCACGAGCAATGTATGTTTCCGGTGGAGTTTCGGATTTGACATTCGCTTCGCGGACTTGCCCCCAGATAGGTAGCGAATGTCAAATCCACTCCACTGGGTGAATGCTGCCTTGAGAAGATGACCACCTGCCTAGCGCAATCCGGTGAATTGCGCACTGTCGACGCAAGGCTAGTGCAACGAATTTGAAGTTCCTATCAGTGTTGCGGCAAGTTCGTCATGGGAACTTCAAATTCAAGGCTGCTACTCAAAATCAACAAGTTACTAGATCTCCTTTGATTCCGAAGTTCGCATCAGAGGTTGCAGCGATAGCTTGCGAACTTCGGAATCGGAGCTCTTGTGACGACAAGGCTGGCTTTTGGCCTGCGAATCAGTCTTGGCGAAGGGATAAATTTCCGATGACCAAGGCCGATCACGAGTTCGAGAGCAATTCGGCAATCCCTGTTATTCAAGCGTGAAGAAGCGCGGTTTACTCGGATAAGATACTGATTTTACTTCATAAATTACACGTACCGACGCCTGTGGCGCGGTTGCGTCATGTGCCGGATATGCACTGGAAAAAGTTCAAAAGCCCTTGCACTTTGTGCAGCGCGGCCGCATATTGTTGCGGTGCGGTAGCGCCTCGCGTTACCGCTGCCCTCCTTGGGCGTTTCCTCCCTAGACTTGGGCCGCTTGTTTATTCAGGCGGCCCTTTTTTCTTGCAATTGTCGTGGTGCCGTGAGGCTCGATCGCGTCGCGAAGTTGGCGGTCATTCGGCCGCTGTCTGAAACGGCTCAAGCCCGTCGAGTGGAATCGATGCGAGCACTTCGGCGAGCACGGCGAAATCGCTCGCCACCTGGCTGAACCGCTCACCGCGCGAGCGCCGCCGCTCATCCATGTAAACCGCGCGATTAAGTTCGAGCTGCACCGAGTGCAATCCGGACGCCGGATTGCCGTAATGCTCGGTGATGAACCCGCCGGCATAGGGCTTGTTGCGCCCGACCGAATAGCCGAGCCGGATCATGGTTTCCTCGACCGTGTCGGCCAGGATGGGCGCGCAGCTGGTGCCGTAGCGATCGCCGATCACGACGTCGGGCCGCCGCGGTTCCTCGCGCGATACACCGACCGAGGGCATCGAGTGGCAATCGACGACAACCACGGTGCCGAAAGCGCGGTGGGCCTTGTTGATGAGGCGGCGAAGCGCGCGGTGGTAGGGCTTGTAGAGCGTCTCAATCCGGGCCAGCGCATCATCGACCGCGATGCGTTCGCCGTAGATTTCCTGCCCGTCGCCGACCACGCGCGGAATGGTGCCGAGCCCGCCGGCGACCCGCATCGATCGCGTGTTGGCAAAGCTGGGCAGCCGTCCGGAAAACATCCGTGGGTCCAGTTCATAGGGCTCCCGGTTCACATCGACATAGGAACGCGGGAAGTTAACGCTGACCGTCGGAAAACCGAGAGCGCTCAGTCCTCCGATCAACTCGTCCATGAACGAGTCTTCCGAACGGCGCAGCGCGGTCAGGTCGATCCGCGCGGATTTCAGGAAATCGTCCGGATAGACCGAGCCGGAATGCGGTGAATTGAAGATGATGGGCGCCCGCCAGGCAGCCGGTTCGACAATCTCGAACGGTGGCCGCAGTTCTTCGTCAAGCTGGGTCATGGTCCGGCGCCGTCCTTCGAATCCGCCCTTTTGGGAGAAGTACCATTTTCGGCCAAAAAAGTGCGGCTTTTGAGGCTGCATTGTCAGTAATCGAGGCCGTTCTGCCAAGCAAAAAAACCGCCAACCAGTGTCCCGGTTCTGACATTCGTATCATTTCGCAGCGGGCACTTTTACGAATGTCAGAACCAAAGGGACACTAGCAACTATATGATTCTAGTGTGGCTTTGACTCTGACGTTCCTTCGAAGAGCTCGCGGCGGCACTAAAAAGGAACGTCAGCGTCGCCACACTAGTTGAAAGCTCTCCTTGCGGTGGCAATTGACGGCCTTGATTGATTCGTGCCGCAATCGGGTCCAGAAATACGGGCGCGAGACCCTGCTTTTCACCCGAAATTTACTCTCTATCGGGCTTAGTGGACGAACTGATCCTCCAATCCGGATTTGACAATTCCAGCCATGCACAAGATCCTCCTTGCCGAAGACGATAACGACATGCGCCGCTTTCTGGTCAAGGCGCTGGAAAACGCCGGTTTCCAGGTCTCGCCGCACGACAACGGCATGTCGGCCTATCAGCGGTTGCGCGAGGAGCCGTTCGAGATGCTGCTGACCGATATCGTGATGCCGGAAATGGACGGTATCGAGCTCGCGCGCCGCGCCTCGGAACTCGATCCCGACATCAAGATCATGTTCATCACCGGCTTTGCCGCGGTCGCTCTCAATGCGGACTCCGAGGCGCCCAAGAATGCCAAGGTGCTGTCGAAGCCGGTGCACCTGCGCGAACTGGTCAGCGAAGTTAACAAGATGCTGGCGGCCTGATCGGTCGCCCAAAGGGTGCGAAAACGCGGGCCTCTAACTTGCCTGCCTGCGTCGGAGCCGATATACGGACCCCACCCAATACGACTTTAGGGCACGTAGCTCAGCGGGAGAGCACTACCTTGACATGGTAGGGG
Source organism: uncultured Alphaproteobacteria bacterium (assembly GCA_963706265.1). Taxonomy (GTDB): domain Bacteria; phylum Pseudomonadota; class Alphaproteobacteria; order Rhizobiales; family Xanthobacteraceae; genus Bradyrhizobium. The sequence goes on from CAVPLO010000004.1 coordinate 140,726, forward strand.
TCACAGGTTCGATCCCTGTCGTGCCCACCATCCCTCGGCAAAATCAGGTGTTACACGGGGACTGCACTTTCGCCATCCCAGCGAGCGAGTGGAACGAAGGTGACGGCTGGCAATGCGTGGCGCGGGGTGAGGGTGATGCTCGGCCGGTGCCCCGACGCCGTTCCGCCGAGCGGGGCTCGGCGATCACAGCTACTTCGGCTATCTCGAGACGGACGATGTGAACGATCTGCACGATGAGTTCACCGCGCGTGGTCCGCGCATTCGCGCCACGCCGTTAGATAAGCCCGCGGGCTGGCGCGAAATGCATGTGGAGACGCCCGAGGGCCATCGCCTCATGTTTGCCCAGCGTATTTGATATAGCCGGGGGTACTCTCGCCCCTTGCGCCGGCCGGGCCGTGGCTGCACATTTGACCGCAAAGCGCAGGCTGCAAAAGCGGTCCGCAAAACGAAATCAAGGGAAGGACCATGGCGGCGACACGGATCGACTGCGATATCCATCCCGCCGTTGGCGGCACGCGCACGACGCTGCTGCCCTATCTCGACGATCACTGGAAAGAGCAGGTGGTGAGCCGGGCGATCGATGGCCTCGATCTCACCAGCTATCCGCCGAACATGCCATTCTCCGGCCGCGCCGACTGGCGGCCGAAGAGCGGCAAACCCGGCAGCGATCTCGCAATGGTTCAGCGTGGCGCGTTCGATCAACTCGGCGCAAGCCACGCGATCTGCAACGTCCTGTATGGCGCGCAAGCCGTCTACGACCCCTATATGGCGTCGGCCTTCTGCAGGGCCATCAACGACTGGATCACGGCGGAGTGGCTCGATCGCGATTCCCGCCTCCGCGCCTCGATCGTGATCCCATTGCAGGCGCCGGATCTTGCGATCGAGGAAATCGAACGCCGCGCCGGCGATCACAGGTTCGTCTCGGTTCTGGTGCTGGCGCAAGGCGAGAGCCTGCTCGGCCGGCGGCACTACTGGCCGGTGTGGCAGGCCGCCGAGAAACACAAACTGCCGATCGCGATCCATGCCGGCAGCGCCTATCGGCAGGCGCCGAGTTCGGTCGGCTGGCCGTCCTACCGCTACGAATATTATCTGGCCGAGGCGCAGGCGTTTCAGTCCCAGGTGCTCAGCCTGATCTATGAGGGCGTGTTCCTGAAGTTTCCGAAGCTCAAGGTCGTGCTGATGGAATCCGGCATCACTTGGTTGCCGGCGTTCATGTGGCGGGCGAACAAGACCTGGCGCGGCGTCCGCGTCGAGGTGCCGTGGGTCGACCGGGAGCCGGCGGCGATCATGCGCGACCACATCCGCCTGACGACGCAACCGTTCGACAGTCCGCCCGACGCGAAAGGTGTTGCCGACATCATCGACATGATCGGCTCGGACAAGATGTTCCTGTTCTCGTCCGATTATCCGCACTGGCAATTCGACGGTGACGACGCCATCCCGCCGCATCTGCCGCCAAGTCTTGTTTCGCGCATGTGTGCCGACAACCCGCTTGAAACCTTTCCACGGCTTTCGCTTGCCGCTTAACGATTTGAACGCTGGAGCATGATCTTTTCGGAAAACCGATTCCCATTTTTCGGATCATGCTCAAAAGGAGGATCGCATGAGTGATGTCATCGACCGCCCGATGCTCGAACAGGAAGCCTCCGCCAAGACGCGGTTTCGAATCATCGATTGCGATATCCATCCGAGCCTGCATGCGAAGAGCGACCTCAATCCTTTTTTGGCAAAGCGCTGGCAGGAGCATCTCAAGACCTACGGCGATCATCTGCGCACGCCCTATTTCGGCACCACGCCTTATCCGCGCTCCTCACCGCTGATCGCGCGCCGCGACGCCTGGCCGCCGACCGGTGGGCCGCCCGGTTCCGATCTCGATTTCATGCGCAAGCAATATCTTGATCCGCTCGATGTCGAGTTCGGCCTGTTGCAGGTGCTCGACATGTTCATCTTCTCGCAGCAGAACCTCGAACTCGGCGCCGCGATCCAGCGCGCCGTCAACGAGTGGCAGCTCGCGCACTGGACGAGCCGCGAGCCGCGATTGAAGGCCGCGATTCTGGTCGGACAGGACGATACGGCGGCCGCGGTCGCCGAGATCGAACGGTGTGCCAAAGTCGGCCAATACGTGCAGATCAACATTTCGCCGCGGGCCAATGAGCCGGTCGGCCGCCGCCGCTACTGGCCGATCTATGCGCGCGCCGAGGAGTTGGGCTTGCCGCTCGGCATTCATGTCGGCGGTTACGGCGGTCATGCGCCGGCCGGCGGCGGCTGGCCGTCGTATTATGCCGAAGAACACCAATCGAACGCGCATACGATGGCGGCGACGCTGACGAGTCTCGTGCTCGAAGGCGTGCCGGAACAGTTCCCGGACCTCAAGATTGTGTTCATCGAGGGCGGGTTCGGCTGGATTTCATCCACCATGTGGCGGATGGATCAGCATTTCGAGCGCTTCCGCAGCGAAGTTCCGCATCTCAAGCGCCGGCCGTCCGAATATGTAAAGGAGCATTTCTGGTTCACGACGCAACCGATCGACGAGCCCGACGAAGCCAGGCACCTGCGTTCGCTGATCGAATGGGTCGGCGTCGATCGGCTGCTGTTTTCGTCGGACTACCCGCACTGGGATTTCGACGACCCGCGCTTTGCCTTCAAGACGCCGCTGACGGATACGGAACGGACGAAAATCTTCCAGACCAACGCGCGCTCGGTCTACAAGTTGTGATGCGCGCTTCCACCTCTCCCCAGTGGGAAGAGGCGCAGGCCGCCTCTGGCGGCCGTTCTAAAAGATAAGAACGCCGAAGCGAAGCCTCGGCTATGGCGAAGCGTCGGGTGAGGGGCCGCCGCTTTAGCGAGAAACCGTAATTCCTCACCCGATTTGCTGACGCAAATCGACCTCTCCCTCTGGGAGAGGTAAGCCACCCATCGTATCTCGCCGCAGCAAGTTGAGAGTACCATGACCCGTCACATCGTCGCCCGTACCACCGACATCCCGCCCGGCGGGAACAAAGTGGTCACGCTCGAGGGCCGCGACGTGGTGGTGTTCCACGCCAATGGCGAGTTCTTCGCCCTGCTCAATCGCTGCCCGCATTCCGGTGCGCCGCTCGACCAGGCAGCCTGCGTGGCGCGGCTGACCTCGCCGGAACCGGGTGTCTATCAGCGCTCGCGCGTTGGCGAATTGCTTCGTTGCGCCTGGCATGGCTGGGAATTCGACATGCGCAACGGCCAGTCGTGGTTCGATCCGAAGCGCGTGAAAGTGAGAACCTATCCGGTGGTCATCGAGGACGGCGAGACGCTTGCCAAGGGACCTTATGTGGCGGAAACCTTCCAGGTTCACGTCGAAGACAACTACGTGATCGTAGAGACCTAGTGCGGCGAATTTGAAGTTCCTATCAGTTTTATCGCGCGTTCGTTATAGGAACTTCAAATTCAAAAGCCGCACTAGAAACAATAATTTGCTCGAGCTCCTTTGATTCCGAAGTTCGCGTCAGAGGCCGCCTCAATTGCTTTCGAACTTCGGAATCGGAGCTCTAGTGGTCCAATTCTAACATTCGCATTCCGTCACAGCAGGCACCTTTTTTGCGAATGTTAGAATCAGAGGACCACTAGCAATTATATGTTTCTAGTGGAGTTTTGGATTTGACATTCGCATCGCGAACTCGCGGCTAATTGGGTTGCGAATGTCAAATCCACTCCACTAGACTCTTTTGCTCGCACAATTTCATTGTGATGCTATAAGGCCGCTATCTGCGGTCTGAACAGGTGCGAGGCGATGTCAAAACAGTCGATGCGCGAAGAGGCCGAGCGCCTCATCCGCGAGGCCATGGCGCACAAGCCGCTGGTCGTCAAAGAGGGTAATACCCGCATCGAAGCCATTTGCGGAAAATGCGGCGCGCCCAATCGCGTCTCCGCCGAGCGCGGCGTCACCCGAGTGAAATTCGCCTGCAAGCAGTGCGGGCACAAGCAAGAGACGCTGTGAGACTTCTCGGCTTTCTTTGACGAATCCAGCGAAAGCCTCCGCATCATCGGATGCCAGCGCGAAAGTGGCGGCCGGTATAACCGCGCGACCTTCTATGGCGGCGGGTTACACGGATTATCCGGATTACGATGAACTGGCGACGGCTTGATAGCGTCGTCATTGCGAGGAGCGTAAGCGACGAAGCAATCCAGTCTACCTTGATAAGAACTGGATTGCTTCGCGGAGCCTGTCATCGGGCGGGCATTCGCCCGACCCGTTGGCTCGCAATGACGCAAATACGGGGTCTGCAAAATGGCAAAAGCAACGGCTGCCGCAGGCATCGCCAAGGGGCGATGTCTTTGCGGCAGCGTCTCTTTCGAGATCGACGTGCCGGCGCGCTGGGCCTGGCACGATCACTCGAAGGCAAGCAGGCAGGCCCATGGCGCAGCCTATGCGACCTATGTCGGAAGCTGGCGAAAGCGCTTTCGCATTACGAGCGGCGAAGACGATATCGCGCGTTTCGACGATGCGACGACCAAAACCAGGCGCAGCTTCTGCAAGCGCTGCGGCACGCCGCTGATCTACGAACGTCCGCGCTCGCCGCACATGGTGAATATTCCCCGCGCGCTGTTTTCCGATCGCACGGGCCGGCAACCGCTCTATCACATCGCCATCGATGAGTTGCAGGAATGGGCCTATGCCGGCGAATCGCTGGTGCCGCTGAAGGGCTTTCCAGGCGTGGTCTGGCATCGCGGAAAGAAAAAGCCGCGCAACGATCGCGAAGGGATGTTTTGATCGGTCGCAGCTACGCAGGGCAGCCATGAAGCCGATTTCTTGCCTCGTGCACTCAAGTTTGATCATGATGCGGGCCATGACGGCAATGGCCGCCGGCGTGGAGGAAATATGAAAAATCGCATTACCGGACGCTCGGCATTCCTGGCTTTGCTCAAGGACGAAGGCATCACGCATCTGTTCGGCAATCCCGGCACCACCGAACTGCCGATCATGCATGCGCTGAAGGATCATCCCGATCTCACCTATGTGATGGCGATGCAGGAGAGCCTCGTCGTTGCCATCGCCGACGGCTATAGCCGCGCCTCCGGCCGCCTGGTCGCCTGCAACGTCCATGTCGCACCCGGATTGGGCAATGCGATGGGCTCGCTCTACAACGCGCAATTCACGGGAACGCCGATGATCCTGACTGCGGGCCAGCAGGAACAGGGCCATGGGCTGATGGAGCCGTTGCTGTATGGCCCGCTGGTGCGGATGGCCGAGCCGCTGGTGAAATGGGCGGTCGAGGTCACGCGTCTGGAAGACCTGCCGCGGATCGTGCGCCGTGCCGCCAAGATCGCCACCACGCCGCCGACCGGACCCGTCTTCATCTCGCTGCCGGGCGACATTCTCAATTCGGAAGCCGGTATCGAACTCGGCCGCTCGACCCGCGTCGATACACGCGTCCAAGCCTTCGGACGAGGCCTTGCAGGCATTGGTGTCGCGCATTCTCAAGGCCGAACGCCCCGTCATCATCGCCGGCGATGAGATCGTGAAAAGCGACGCGTTGCAGGAATCGGCTTCGCTCGCGGAAACCCTCGGTTGCCCGGCGTTTCAGCAATCGGTGCCCTATGGCGCGCACTTCCTGTCGGAGAGCCCGTGCTTCATGGGCGCGCTGTCGCGGTCGCAACCGCAGGTGCGCGACGTTCTCGCACCTTACGATCTTCTGATTGCGCTCGGCGTCGGATCCTTTGCGAATGTCGGTGCACAGCGAGACCGATCCGTTGCCGGAGGGACTGTCGATCGTGCAGGTCGGGCTCGTCGAATGGGACCTCGCCAAGAACTATGGTGCGGAGATCGCGCTGAAGGCCGATGTGAGGGAGACGTTGCGGGCGCTGGTGCCGGCGTTGAAGGCCAAAGGCGGCGCGGCGCTCGAGACACGCGCCAAAAAGGGCATTGCGGCGCTGTCGTCAAATAACTGGACCGCGCGCCGTTCTGCTCTCGTCGAACAACTCGCCAAGCGCGGCCATCGCACGCCGATCGATCCGGACTACCTGACCTTGCAGGTCGTCGAGGCGTTGCCGGAAAACGCCATTGTGGTCGATGAGGGACTAACCTCCTCGCGGCAGCTGCTCAGCTTACGGCCGCATCGCGACCGCTACGGCTATCATGCGCTGGCCTCCGGCGGTATCGGCTGGGGATTGCCGGCTTCGGTCGGCGTCAGCATCGCCAATCCCGATCGCCCCGTGGTGTGCTTTTCCGGCGATGGCAGCGCGATGTATTCGATCCAGTCGCTGTGGACGGCGGCGCATCACAAGCTGCCGCTGAATGTGGTGATCGCCAACAATGGCGGCTACCGCATCATCAAGCAGCGGCTGCTCGCCTTCCACGGCGACGATCACTATGTCGGGATGGATTTCGCCGATCCGGCGGTCGATTTTGCCGGCTTGGCCAAATCGCTCGGGTGCGAGTCGATGCGGATCACGGAGCCGAAGGATCTGAAGTCCACGCTCGCTTCGGCGTTCAAGCGGCCCGGTGCAAAGCTGATCGAGGTGATGGTGGACGGGACGGTGTGAGGTGAGCGGCAAGCAGCGCACGATGGCCTCATGGTTCGAGACGCGCGGAGACGCGCTCCTCACCATGAGGATCGGGCCCTCATCCTGAGGAGGCGCGAAAGCGCCGTCTCGAAGGATGACGATGCTACTTCGCCGTCTTCGGCCGATGCTGCGCGGCCGTATGGGTTGCGTCGAGCCGCGCGCGGCCGGCGCCGAACAGCTTTTCCCGCAACGTGCCAGGCTTGTACGCTTTCTTGTAGCGCCCGCGCCGGGTCAGCTCCGGCACCAGCATGTCGGTGATATCATCGAAATCACCGGGCGAGACCGCAAACGGCATGTTCAGCCCGTCGACGTCGGTCTGATCGAACCACGCCTCGATGGCGTCGGCGGCTCTTTCCGGCGTTCCCACCACCACCGGTCCGATCCCGCCGATGCCGACATGCTGGGCGACTTCGCGCACGGTCCAGACCCGGTCCGGGTCGGCGCGGGTGATGTTGTCCATCGCCGAGCGGCCGGCATCGTTCTCGACATGCCGAACCTGCTGGTCGAGGTCGTAGGCGGAGAAATCGACGCCGGTCCAGCCGGACATCAGCGTCAGCGCGCCTTCGGGACTGACGTGACTGCGATACTCCTCATACTTGGCCTTGGCCTCGGCCTCGGTTTTCCCGAGGATCACGGTGAACATCGAGAACATCAGGATCTCGTTCCCGTTGCGTCCGGCTTTCGCGGCGAGTTCGCGAATACCGGCCACCCGCGGCGCGATGACTTTGGCAGACGGTCCCGACATGAACACGCATTCGGCATGTTGGGCGGCGAACTGGCGCCCGCGCGGCGAGGTGCCGGCCTGATACAGCACCGGCGTGCGTTGCGGCGAGGGCTCGCAGAGGTGAATGGCATCGAGGCGAAAATTCCTGCCCTCATGCCGGACGCGATGCACCTTGGATGGATCGGCAAAGATGCCGCGCGCGCGGTCGCGCAACGCCGCGTCGTTTTCCCAGCTGCCTTCCCAGAGCTTGTAGACCACCTCCATATATTCGTCGGCGATGTCGTAGCGGTCGTCGTGTCCGGTCTGCTTGTCCTTGCCGGCGCCCTTCGCTGCGCTGTCGAGATAGCCGGTGACGACGTTCCAGCCGACGCGTCCTTCGGTCAGATGGTCGAGCGTCGACATCCTGCGTGCAAACGTGTAGGGCGGCTCGTAGGACAGGTTGGACGTCACGCCGAAGCCGAGATGTTCTGGTCACCGCGGCCATCGCCGGAATCACCAGCAGCGGGTCGTTGACCGGCGTCTGCGCGGCGTTGCGCAGCGCCGCGTCGGGACTGTTGCCGAATACGTCGTAGACGCCGAGCACGTCGGCGAGAAACAGCCCGTCGAACCGGCCCCGCTCCAGCGTCCTGGCGAGATCGATCCAGTACGGCAGGCGGTTATAGCCGGCGGTGCGGTCGCGCGGATGGGTCCATAGTCCCGGCGATTGATGCGCGACGCAGTTCATCGCGAACGCGTTGAGCCGGATTTCCTTTTTCATGCAGGTCAACTTTCGGTAATTACTCGCCGGCCTGCTTCGTCGTTTCCGGCAAGCGCTCGCCGGTCAGGGCGAATGCGGAACCCGCAAATAATAGGCCGATGGCGGGGAGGCGCAGAATGGTTTTCATGGAGTTCTCCCTTTGGTCGGGCGATTGAAGTGCCGGACCGTTTCCTGAATTGTCGCATCCCGCATGACTTTCGCAAAGGCCTCAAGGCTTCCCGCCCCCGGCCTATCCCGCTAACCTGACCCTGTCTGAAGACCGGAATAAATGACGAACGGAAGCCATGACCAGAGCCGATGCCATCGCCCGCGCCCACGCAATGCTGACTTCGGGCGAATTTCTCGCCGAACTCGGCCGCCGGGTCGCCTATCAGACCGAAAGCCAGAATCCCGATAAGCGCCACGCGTTGCGGGCTTATCTGATGGATGACCTTCAGCCGGCCTTTCAAAGCCTCGATTTCTCGACGAGGCTGATTGAATCGCCCGCCGGCAACGGGCCCTATCTGCTGGCGGAATACCGCGAGAACGCGTCCGCTCCGACCGTTCTGATCTATGGCCATGGCGACGTCGTCGACGGCATGGTGGGCGAGTGGCGGGACAACCTCGATCCCTGGCGCACGACGCAAGTGGGCGACCGCGTCTATGGCCGCGGCACCGCCGACAACAAGGGACAGCACAGCATCAACATGGCGGCGTTGCGCGCGGTGCGGGAGGCGCGCGGCGGCAAGCTCGGCTTCAACGTCAAGTTCCTTATCGAGACCGGCGAGGAAATCGGCTCGCCGGATTTGCCGCAAGTCTGCGAAAAGCTGCGCGACGAACTGAAGGCCGACCTGCTGCTCGCCTCCGACGGCCCGCGGCTCTCCGCCGAGCGCCCGACGCTGTTCCTCGGTTGCCGCGGCGGCATCCGAATCCATCTCGACGTGAATTTGCGTGAAGGCGGCCATCATTCCGGCAACTGGGGCGGCGTGCTGGCCAACCCGGCAACCATTCTCGCGAGCGCGATCGCCAGCCTCGTCGATGGAAACGGCCGTTTGCAGCTCGAGCAGTTGAAGCCGCCGCGGCTGTCGAACCAGATCCGCGCCGCGTTGGCCGACGTCGAGGTCAAGCCGACGGCGGACGAGCCGGCGCTGTCGGAGAATTGGGGCGAGGACGGATTGTCGGCCGCCGAACGGCTCTATGCCTGGAATACGCTCGAGGTGCTCGCGATGTCGTCGGGCAATATCGACAAGCCCGCCAATGCCATTCCCGGGCCGTGCATCGGCCGTCCTGCAATTGCGCTTCGTCGTCGGCACCAAGGTCGATAACCTCACTGAAGTGATCCGTGCGCATTTGCACGCCCGAGGCTTTACGATGGTCGAGGTTGAGGCGACGCAACGATTTGCCGCCTCGCGCACCGATTTCGACAGTCCCTGGATCAACTGGACCGCGGAATCGATCCGCAAGACCACCGGAAAGGCGCCGGCGGTGTTGCCGAATTTCGGCGGCTCGCTTCCCAACGATGTCTTTACCGATATTCTCAAAGTCCCGACGATGTGGGTGCCGCATTCCTATCCGGGCTGTTCGCAGCACGCGCCCGACGAGCACATTCTGCTGTCGGTAACGGAAGAAGCGCTCGGCATCATGGCCGGCCTGTTCTGGGACCTGGGTGAGATGAAACATCCTTTGGCCCGCAATTAAGAGAGGGAACCGCATGACCGTTTTGGCCTCGGCCGAAATGCCCCAAGCGCCGAAAGCCAGCGGTGAAAGGAACATCACGCGGCTCATCGTTGCAACGTCGATCGGCAACGCGCTCGAGTGGTACGACATCACGGTCTACGGCTATTTCGCGGTCTATATATCGAAGGCGTTCTTTCCGAACGACAATCAGACGACGTCGCTGCTCTTGACGTTCGGAACTTTCGGGCTCGCATATCTCGCCCGCCCGATTGGCGGCCTGATGCTGGGCGCCTATGCCGACCGTCATGGTCGAAAGGCGTCGTTGTTGATTTCCATCGTGCTGATGACGCTGGGCACGCTCGCGGTCGCCCTGATGCCCACGTACGGGACGATCGGCCTTCTCGCGCCGATCGCGGTGGTCGCGGCGCGTCTGGTGCAGGGATTTTCAGCCGGCGGCGAGTTCGGAAGCTCGACGGCATTTCTGGTGGAGCACCGGCCGGACCGGCGCGGCTTTATCGCAAGCTGGCAATTTGCGAGCCAGGGCTTGAGCAACCTGCTTGCCTCGACATTCGGCGTTGTGCTCACCGCCTGGATGGCGCCGGCCGACCTCACGTCATGGGGCTGGCGTATTCCTTTCCTGTTCGGAATTCTGGTCGGCCCCGTCGGCATCTACATCCGCAATCAATTGGAAGATGCAACGCCGCCGCCGGCCGCGCAGGCTTCTCCGGTCAGGGAGGTTTTTCTGCACCAGAAATCCCGGGTGTTGCTTGGCGTCGGCGCGCTCGCGATATCGACCGCGGTCAATTACCTCATCGTTTTCATGCCGACCTATGTGGTCAAGAATTTCCACCTGCCGCCGGTGACCGGTTACACGGCCACCTTTGTCGGTGGGATCATGGTGACGCTGCTGACCCCCTTCGCAGGAATGCTTTCCGACCGGATCGGCCGGACGCGGCACATGATCGCGGCCAATGTTCTGCTTCTGGTTTCGATCTTTCCGGTGTTCCTTCTGATCACGGGGGATCCGACGCCGGCCGTCATCATCTTTGCGGTATTCTGGCTGTCGACGTTGAAGTCGCTCTACTACGGTCCACTCGCCGCGCTGATGTCGGAACTGCTGCCGGCCGCCACGCGGGCGACGGGGTTAGGCCTCGGCTATAATATTGGTGTCACATTGTTCGGCGGCATGGGACCGGCGACCATGACCTGGCTCAGCGGCTTTGCGCCGATCGGCAATCTGGCGCCCGGATATTACCTGACGGCGGTCTCGATCCTGAGTCTGGGCACACTGTTAACCATCCATGCGACGAAGGCCAATTCGCGCGAGGCGTGACCGAGGCGTGACGGAGTGGCGCAGGCGCATCTCACCCATCAAAGGTCGGCTTGCGACCGCCAAACGTTCGGACCATAAGATAGGGTAAGGTGGCCCTTCATGGACGGGGCCACAACAGGTTCAAGTCGGATAAACAGGGAGCCTAATTCATGAAACGAACGCTTATTGCAGGCGCAGCCTTCGCCGTTGCGCTTTCGGCGTACCCGGCGACGGCGCAGCAACTGACGGGGACGCTGAAGAACATCAAGGAGACCGGCACGATCACGCTCGGTTTTCGCGATTCCTCAATTCCGTTTTCCTATCTCGACGACAACCAGAAGCCCGTCGGCTACGCCATGGACATCTGCTACAAGATCGTCGACGCCGTGAAAAAGGAACTCAAGCTCGACAAGCTCGAGGTCAAGCTCAATCCGGTCACGTCCTCCACCCGTATCCCGTTGATGGCCAACGGCACCGTCGATCTCGAATGCGGCTCGACCACCAATAACGCCGAGCGGGAGAAGCAGGTCTGGTTCACCAATACCCACTTCCTCACCGCCAGCCGTTTCGTCTCGAAGAAGGCGAACAACATCAAGTCGATTAACGACCTCAAGGGCAAGTCGGTGGTCTCGACGTCCGGCACCACCAACATCAAGCAGCTCAACGAGGCCAATGCCGCGCGCAATCTCGGCATCAACATCATTCCGGCGAAGGACCACGCCGAGGCGTTCCTGATGGTCGAGAGCGACCGCGCAGTCGCCTTCGTGATGGACGATATTCTGCTCGCGAGCTTTGTCGCCAGCTCCAAAGATCCGGACGCCTACGTGATCTCGACCGATGCGTTCTCCAAGCCCGAGCCCTACGGCATCATGGTGCGCAAGGACGACGTCCCCTTCAAGAAGGTGGTCGATGCGGCAACTGCCGCGCTCTATCAGAGCGGCGAGGGCGAGAAGATTTACGATAAGTGGTTCATGCAGAAGATTCCGCCGAAGGGCCTCAATCTCAAGGTGCCGCTCGGCCCGGAACTCAAATACGAATTTGCACACCCATCGGATTCGCCCGATCCGGACTCCTACAAGAAGATGTGAGGAAATCCTGGTGCTGACGAAGTTCGTGCTTCACCTCAGCGCCCACCTTTCACGAACTTCGGAAAGTCATGGGCACTGGCGAACTTATTATTCTAGTGCCGCCTCTCCATTTGAAGTTCCTGGACGAATTCGCCGCTTGTGGTGCAGGAACTTCAAATGGGCGGCACTAGTGGGGGACGGGAATGCGACGCTTGCGCGTAACGGGTCTTGCGCTGGTTCTGGCCTTCTGCACAGCGCAGGCCCGGGCAGAAGAGCTTTCGGGCACGCTCAAGAAGATCAAGGAGACGGGCTCGATTGCGCTCGGCTTTCGCGACTCCTCGATCCCCTTTTCCTATCTTGACGACAACCAGAAGCCGATCGGCTACGCGATGGACATCTGCTATGCGATCGTCGACGCCGTGAAGAAGGAGCTCAAGCTCGACAAGCTTGCGGTCGAACTGGTCCCGGTCTCGTCGTCGACCCGCATTCCTCTGCTGGCCAACGGTACCATTGATCTCGAATGCGGTTCGACCACCAACAATCCGGAGCGGCAGAGGCAGGTTGCCTTCAGCCACACCCACTTCCTGACCGCGACGCGATTCATCTCGAAGAAAGCCAACAAGCTCGACTTGATCGAAGACCTGAGGGGCAAGTCGGTGGTCGCGACATCGGGCACCAGCAATATCAAGCAGCTGATCGAAACCAACGCCGCGCGCCATCTCGGCATCAACGTCATCCACGCCAAGGACCATGCCGAGGCGTTCCTGATGGTCGAGAACGACCGCGCCGTCGCCTTTGTGATGGATGACATTCTGCTGGCGGCTTTCGCGGTCGGTTCAAAGGACCCGGCGGCCTACGCGATTTCGTCGGATGCGTTCTCCAAGCCCGAGCCCTGCGGCATCATGCTGCGCAAGGACGATCCGGCTTTCAAGAAGGTGGTGGATGCCGCAACCGCCGCGCTCTACCAGAGCCCAGAGGGTCCAAAACTCTACGACAAGTGGTTCATGCAGAAGATCCCGCCGAAAGGCTTGAATCTCAATGTGCCGATGCGGCCAGAACTGAAGCAGGAATTCGCCAAGCCGTCCGACTCGTCCGACCCCGATGCCTATCGCGTGATGTAAGATTGCGAGGTGCAGTCGCTCAGGCGGCCCGGTCCCTTGCATGCTCAGGAGAAATGATCGTGTCAGATAGCGCTGGAGTAAAGAAGATGCGAATGAAAAGCCGGGGCCTGGCAGGGCTTCTGTTCGCCACCGTTATCTGTGCGGGCGGAGCTAATGCCGAGGAGCTTTCGGGTACGCTCAGGAAGATCAAGGACACGGGCGTCATCAATATCGGCTATCGTGACTCCTCGATTCCGTTTTCCTATCTGGACGATCATCAGAAGCCGGTCGGCTTTGCGATCGACATTTGTCTGAAGATCGTGGAGGCCGTGAAAAAGGAACTCAATCTCGATCAGCTTACGGTCGAATTCAATCCCGTGACCTCATCGGCCCGCATTCCCCTGCTGGCGAACGGCACGATCGACCTCGAATGCGGTTCAACCACCAACAACCCCGACCGGCTGACGCAGGTCGCCTTCACCAATACCCACTTTCTCACCGCGACGCGCTTCATCTCGAAGAAGAAGAGCAAGCTCAATTCGATCGAGGACCTGAAGGGCAAGACGGTCGCTTCCACCTCCGGCACCACCAATATCAAGCAACTCACCGAGGCCAATGCCGCCCGCAATCTCGGCATCAACATCGTTCCGGCCAAGGAACATGCCAAGTCGTTCCTGATGGTCGAGACCGACCGGGCGGTCGCGGCCGTGCTGGACGACATCCTGCTCGCTAGCTTTGCCGCCGGCGCCAAGGATCCGGACGCCTACGTCATTTCATCAGACGCATTTTCCAGGCCCGAACCTTATGGCATCATGCTGCGCAAGGACGATCCGGCGTTCAAGAAGGTGGCCGACGACGCAACGGCAGCGCTCTATCGGAGCACGGAAGGTCAAAAGCTCTACGAGAAGTGGTTCATGCAGAAAATCCCGCCAAAAGGCCTGAACCTCAACGTCCCGATGGGCGCGGAGTTGAAGAAGGCATTCGCCAGGCCGACGGACTCGCCGGATCCGGATTCCTACAAGGCCATGTGAGGGTGCGGTCTTGAACTATCACTGGAACTGGCACATTTTTTTCGAGCCGTCGCCGAACGGAAACGGCACCTATCTCGACATGCTGCTGTCCGGGCTCATGGTCACGATCGTGACGTCTCTCTGTGCCTGGGTCATCGCGCTGGTTACTGGCGCCATGGTCGGCGTGATGCGCACGCTGCCATCCAGGGCCGCGTCGTGGTTCGGCTTTTGCTACGTCGAATTCTTCCGCAACATGCCGCTGCTGGTGCAGTTGTTCCTCTGGTTCTTTGTGTTGCCGGAACTTCTCCCGGCTTCCTGGGGGCTCTGGCTGAAGCAGTTGCCGAACGCGCCGTTCTATACCGCCGCGATCGGCACGGGGCTGTTCATGTCGGCGCGCGTTGCCGAACAGACGCGGGCCGGCATCAATTCGTTGCCGCGCGGCCAGAAACTGGCTGCCACCGCGCTTGGTTTGCGAACGGCGCAAATCTACCGCTACGTGCTGCTGCCAATCGCGTTCCGAATCATCCTGCCGCCGCTGACGTCGGAATTTCTTTCGACCATCAAGAATACCTCGGTCGCGCTCACCATCGGCCTGATTGAGCTCACGGCGGAGGCGCGCGCGATGCAGGAATTCTCCTTTCAGGTGTTCGAGGCCTTTACCGCCGCGACCGTGCTTTACCTCTTGATCAACATCGTCGTCGTCATCGCCATGCACTTCGTCGAGCGAAGCGTAGCGATCCCCGGCTACATCACCGGGAAATAGCCGATGTTCGCCAATTTCGATTTCGACGTCATCCGCCGCTCGCTCGGTTATCTGTTTTTCGACGGCATGACGTTCACGCTGACCCTGACGGGGCTGGCCACTTTCGGCGGCATCGTGTTGGGAACGCTGATCGCGATGATGCGGCTGTCCGGCGTGTGGGTGATGTCGCGCTTCGCCCGTCTCTATGTCGACCTGTTGCGCTCGCTGCCGCTGGTGCTGGTGATTTTCTGGTTCTACTTCCTGGTGCCCTATATCGGACAGTGGCTGACGGGATCTTCGCGGCCGATTCGCGTCGGCGCGTTTGCTTCGTCGCTTCTCACCTTTACCATCTTCGAGGCGGCGTACTTCGCCGAGATCATGCGCGCCGGCATCCAGTCGATTTCGAAAGGCCAGCCGGCGGCGGCGTCCGCGCTCGGCCTGACCTACGGGCAAGCCATGCGTTACGTCGTGCTGCCGCAGGCGTTTCGCAACATGCTGCCGGTGTTGCTGACACAGACCATCGTGCTGTTCCAGGACACCTCGCTGGTCTACGTGCTGTCGATTACCGATTTTCTTGGCGCCGCCAGCAAGGTCGCACAACGCGACGGCCGGCTGGTCGAGATGTATCTGTTTGCGGCGGTCGTCTACTTCGTGATTTCCAGTATCGCCTCTTTCGGCGTCCGGCGGTTGCAGGCGCGCATCGCCTACGTACATTGACAGGATCCCTGATGATCGAGATCAGCCACGTCGACAAATGGTACGGATCAACCTTCCAGGCGCTGAAGGATTGCTCCATGAGCGTCGCCAAGGGCGAGGTCGTGGTGGTCTGCGGCCCGTCGGGCTCGGGGAAGTCGACACTGATCAAGTGCGTCAATGCGCTGGAGCCGTTCCAGAAAGGAACGATCACGGTAGACAGCATCAGTGTTGGCGATCCCAAGACCAATTTGCCGAAGCTGCGCGCCCGCGTCGGCATGGTGTTTCAGCATTTCGAACTGTTTCCGCATTTGCGCATCATCGACAACCTTTGCCTTGCGCAGGAGAAGGTGCTGGGGCGCTCGCATGCCGACGCGCTGGCGAAAGGCTCAAAATTGCTCGATCGTGTCGGCCTCAAGGTCCAGGCGCAGAAATATCCGGCCGAATTGTCCGGCGGCCAGCAGCAGCGCGTGGCGATTGCGCGCGCTTTGGCGATGGACCCGATCGCCATGCTGTTCGACGAGCCGACCTCCGCGCTCGATCCGGAAATGATCAGCGAGGTGCTCGACGTGATGGTCGATCTGGCGCGCGACGGCATGACCATGATGGTCGTGACCCACGAAATGGGTTTTGCCCGCAAGGTCGCCAACCGGGTGGTCTTCATGGACCAGGGCGAAATCGTCGAGGACGCGCTGAAGGAC
Source organism: uncultured Alphaproteobacteria bacterium (assembly GCA_963706265.1). GTDB lineage: Bacteria > Pseudomonadota > Alphaproteobacteria > Rhizobiales > Xanthobacteraceae > Bradyrhizobium. Next base: position 157,025 of record CAVPLO010000004.1, read on the forward strand.
GATTTCTTCAACAAGCCCCGCAGCGAACGCGCGCAGAAATTTTTGTCGAAGATTCTGTCGCATTAAAGGCTTCGTCATTCCGGGGCCAAGCGCAGCGAGCGCGCCCGCAATCCATAACCATGATCGGGAGTAATGGATTCCGGGCCTGCGCCTCCCGCGCAAAATAGCTTCGCTATTTTGTCGCGACGGCGCATCCCGGAATGACGGGTGGGGTTTATCGCCGACCGCATTTTGCGTATATGCTGTGTCAGATTTGATTTTACGCCCGCCGGGAGAACGAACTTGAACCCAATCGCCTACGTCAACGGCGCGTTCGTGCCGCTCAGCGAAGCCAAGGTCTCGGTTTTGGACCGCGGCTTTCTGTTCGCCGACGGCATTTATGAGGTCTCCGCCGTGCTCGACGGCAGACTGGTCGACAATGAGTCGCACCTCGCCCGTCTCGAACGCTCGGTCGGCGAGATCAAGCTGCCGTTGCCGGAAACGGTCGCGCGCATCAAGGAAATCCAGCACGAGCTGATCACCCGCAACCAGCTCAAGGACGGTCTGGTCTATATCCAGGTCACCCGCGGCGCTGACGTCGGGCGGGATTTCGCCTTCCCCAAGGGCGTCAAGCCGACCTTGATGATGTTCACGTCGGTCAAGGACATCGTCAATGCCGCTTCCGCCAAGACCGGCATCGGTGTCATCACGGTACCCGACATTCGCTGGACGCGGCGCGATATCAAGAGCGTGGCACTGCTCGCGCAGGTGCTCGCCAAGCAGGCGGCGGCCGAGGCCGGCGCCGGCGAAGCCTGGATGATCGAGGACGGAAAGGTCACCGAGGGCGGCTCGTCCTCGGCCTTCATCCTGACCAAGGACGATGTGCTGGTCACCCGCGAGAACTCGTCGGCGATTCTGCCGGGCTGCACCCGCAAGGCCGTGGTCAAGTTGGCCGAGGAGCGTCAGCTCCGCGTCGAGGAGCGGGCCTTTACGGTTGAAGAAGCGCTGAAGGCCAAGGAAGCCTTCATCACCAGCGCGTCGTCCTTCGTGCAGCCGGTGGTGAAGATCGACGGCAAGGCCGTGGCCGACGGCAAGCCGGGACCGATGGCCCAGCGCCTGCGCGAAATCTACATTGATTTCGCGCGCGCGACGGCGACGTGAGCGAGGCAATCCGGCGTTTTCGTCATTCCGGGCTCGCTCGTTTCACTCGCGCCCCGGAATGACGGCGAGAGGCGACTTGCGCTCCTCGCAATGACGCCCGGATCACGGCTTGAGAATCAGCTTCTGCACGCGCCAGTTCAATAGTTCGGCCACGTAAAGCACGTTCTCCGACGGGCACGCGATCGCGTGAATCCAGCCGAACTGCTTTAGTTGCTTGCCCGATCGGCCGAGCACGCCCAGCACCTTGCCGTCGAGGCTGAGCTTGTAAACCCGACCCGGCCAGGCGTCGGAGCTGTAAAGCACCTGATGCGGCGGCGGGGTGATGCAGATCGCCCATGGCGAGCCCGGTGCAAACGTGCCCTTGGCCTTCGCCGCTTCGTCCGGAATCTTGCCGATCGCGGGCTTCGCATCCGGCGGCACCGGCACGTCGATCACGATCTGGCGCTCGAATTTGCCGTCCTTGTCGAACACCTGAATGCGATGGTTGCCGCGGTCGGCAACATACACATTGTCGTTGGCATCGGTCGCGATCGAGTGCGGCGTATTGAACTGACCCGGCCCGTTGCCCGGCTCGCCCCATGACTTCAGCCAGTCGCCATCCTTGTCCACCTTGGCGATGCGCGAATTGATGTAGCCGTCGCTGATGAAGGTATCGCCGGCTTTGTCCCAGGCGACATCCGTCACCTGACGGAAGCGGCCGTCATCGGGCGGCAATGGCGGCTTCGGGTGCTTCAGCGGCTCGGTACCTTCATCGGAAGCCTCCTGCTTGCGACCGAACACCATCTGCACGCGACCCTCGGGATCGAACTTGATCACCATGTCCGAGCCCTTGTCGGTGACCCAGACATTATCGTTGGGATCGACCTTGACGGTGTGCGCGAACGACCATGCGTAAAGATTCTTGCCGATCTCGCGGATGAACTTTCCGTTGCTGTCGAATTCGAGCAGTTGCGTGGCAGCGGCGGCGTAGGCCGGACCTGAAGTGTTGCCGCGTGACAGCGCGAAGACGTGCCCCTTGGAATTGACGGCGACGCCGGATACTCTCGCCGAAATACATGTTGGTCGGCAGCTTCAGGGGATTGGATACGGAGTTGAAATTGATGGTCGGCACCGACTGCTGCGCCGATGCTTGCGGCAACAAGGTTTGGGACCCGACCACCAGCGGCAAAACAAGGAGCCAGCGCCTCATGAATTCCTCCCAGGGACATTCCAGGTGTTTTTCGTTGGCGCGGAGACTAGTTCAAGAGCGCTTCCGCCGTCCATATTGCGTGCGAGCCTCTGGCGTCATATCGGCAAATCGCTCAACGCATGGCAGGACGTGCCATGCAAATCTGCTAAGCTCGATGTGAGAACCCAACCGACAAGCGGATGCCGATGCGCGCTGCAGTATTGCAAGATCAGAACATTGCCTCTGCTGGCCTTGGCCGTGCTGATGTTGACCACCCTTCCGGACAGCCGCGCCGCGGGTCCATACCCGGAAAGACCGCTGAGAATTGTCGTCCCATTTGCACCGGGCGGCGGCACCGATGCGATTGCGCGCACGCTCGCGCAGGAGATGGCACAAGACCTCGGCGTTTCCGTCGTCATCGAAAACAAGCCGGGGGCAGGGACCATCATCGGAACGCAGGCGGTCGCCGCCAGCCCGCCGGATGGTTACACGCTATTGATGGGAACGTTCTCGCACGCGGTCAATATCAGCCTCAGCGCCAAGCTGCCCTACGATCCGCACAAGGATTTCGCAGCCGTTGCGCTGATCGCGCGTTCCTTCAACATCGTCGTCGTCAATCCGAAATCGGCCATTCGAACCATCGCGGACCTGATCGCGGCGGCGAAAGCCAGCCCCGAGAAAATCACGTTTGGCACTTTTGGCGTCGGCACGTCCGCGCACCTCGCCGGCGAATTGTTCAACACCATGGCCAAGGTGAAATTGACGGCCGTGCCCTACAAGGGCGCCGCCCCCGCCATCACCGATCTGATCAGCGGTCAGATCGATGTCATGTTTACTACCGTTGCAAGCGCGGCTTCGCTGGTCGAAAGCGGGCAACTGCGCGCGATCGCGGTGACGTCGGCTGAACGCTCGCCCGCTTTTCCGCAATTGCCGACGGTGGCCGAGGCCGGCGTTCCCGGCTATGCCGCCGAGAGCTGGTATGGATTGTTTGCTCCCGCCGGAACGCCTGCCGGCATCATCGACCGCCTCAACAAATCCGCCGCCCTGGCCGTCCGGTCCGAGGCCTTCAGGAAGCTGACCGTGAATGAAGGGCTCGTGACCGTCGCGCTGCCGCCGCAGGAGCTCGACCGCTATGTCCGCAGCGAAGAGGAGCGCTGGCGCCGCGTCATCAGGGAGGCGGGCATCTCCGTCGACTAGTGCGCCTATTTGAAGTTCCTGCACCGTACGCGGCGAATTCGATCCAGGAACTTCAAATAGAAAAGCGGCACTAGAATGAATATATTTGCTAGTGCCCATGACTTTCCGAAGTTCGTGGAAGTGGGTGCAGCGATGGAGCACGAACTTCGGAAAGTGGGCACTAGCACGCTTCCCTCAGGCCGTGTTGCGGTGCGGTGTCAGGAATAATCCCCCGAAAGCGGGGTTGCAGAGGAGGGCTCTTTCAGGCACTTGGCGGGACGGCCCTCTGGCCCAACCAACAGGCCCGTCGCCAGCCTAGAAGATCAAGCCGTCGAACGGCAATTCATACCCATGGAGGATCGCTATGTTTGGTACGCTCCAGCGCACGATAGCCGCTGCGATTTTTGTCACGACCTGCTTCGCACTGCCGGCGTCGGCGCAGGAAAAGCTGCGCATCCGCGGCACCATCGAAAGCGTCGACGGACCCGTTTACGTTGTCAAAAATCGGGACGGCGCGGAAGTAAAGCTCACGGTCACGGACCCGCACCTCTATGTGGCGATCGTGAAATCGTCGATGGCCGATATCAAGCCAGGCCAGTTCGTGGGTGCCACCGGCACGACGCAGCCCGACGGCAGCCAGAAGGCCATCGAGGTCCACATCTTCCCGGAATCGATGCGAGGCACCGGCGAAGGTCACTACGACTGGGACCTGAAGCCCAATACCAAAATGACCAACGCGAATGTCGAGCAGACCGTCGGCGGCGTCGAGGGGCCGGTGCTGACGGTGAAGTACAAGGACGGCGAGAAGAAGATCCTGGTCACCCCGGAGACCCAGGTCGTCAGCTACGTGGTCGGCGACAAGAGCGATCTCAAGCCGGGTATCAAGATCTTCATCGGTGCCGCGAAGAAGGGAGCCGACGGAATCTGGCAGACGCCACGCGTGACCTACGGCAAGGATGGGCTGACGCCGCCGATGTGAGGCCGCGTCGACAGAAACTACGGACGATCAAAAAGCAAACTTAAAAGGGAGAGTATAATGCGTTCGATCATTTCGGTTGCGTTGGCGGCGTGTGCCGTCGCAGCGATCAGCTCGCAGGCGCTTGCACAAGCACCCGCGCCGGCGACAGCACCGGCTGCTGTGCCCGAGAAGATGCCTTTCGATATTCCCTATGGCCTGTCGATCGGCCTTGAGCACGCCAGGCAACTGGTGGCGGCGGCCGAGGCCGAAGCCAAGAAACACAATTGGAAGATGAACATCGCGATCGTCGATACCAACGGCGAGCCGGTGCTGTTCGAGCGGATGGAAGGTGCGCAGATCGCCTCCGGCTCGATCTCGATCGGCAAGGCCCGCACCGCTGCGCGCTTCCGCCGCGAAACCCGGCTGTTCTTCAATGCCTACGAAACCGGCCATACCTATGTCGCCACGCTCGATCCGACGCTGATAGCGAGCCCCGGCGGATTCCCGCTGGTTGAAAATGGCAAGCTGATCGGCGCGATCGGATGCAGCGGTGGCACCGGCGATCAGGATGCCGTTACCTGCAAGGTGGGCGCTGAGCTGGTCAAGTAAGCCCGCGCCGGTATCCAAACACAATTGACGATGACGCCGCGGCGGCAATGCCTCCGCGGCGTCGCTGCGTTTGGCGTCAACGCTCGTTTCGGTTTGTTCACGCGCTGGTTCCGCACCGAAGGGCTTCTGCTGGGCCAGGCGGCGGGCATCCGCTCGCAACGGTCGATCTCGGCGGCGCGAGTTATGTCTTCTATGCCGGCCTCGGCGCGCTCATCCGCAACGTCATTGTTGCCGTCACTGGCACGCTGGCTACCGGCTTGATCTCGCCGCGGAGCGCTACTGCTCGATCCTGATATGGCTGGCATGTGCGACTTCGGTCCATCGCGCGATATCGGATGACAGAATTCGGGCAAATTCTTCCGAGGAGTTGCCAACCGGCTGGATGCCGAGCGGCTTCAGCCTGGCCACGACATCCGGCTCCCTGACGATCCGCCTCAATTCGGATTCGAGCTTCTTGACGATCGCCGGCGGCGTTTGCCGGGGCGCGAAAATGCCGCTCCACAAGACGGCATCGACGTCGGTGCCGGATTCCGTCAGGGTCGGGACGTCGGGAAAATCTTTCGCGCGTTCGGGAGAGGTGACGGCGAGCGCCCGCACCTGACCGCCCTTGACCTGGCCCGATACCGGGCCGGCGTCCGCAATGGTCGCGGTAACCTGGCCGGAAATCACGGCCATCACCGAATCGCTGGCGCCCTTGTAGGGAATTTCCTGCATCGGCGCGCCGGTCTTCTGCTTGAACAGTTCGGTGACGAGCTGGAAGGCGGCGGACGACGACGAATAATTCGTCTCGTTCGGATGAGCCTTGGCAAAGGCGATCAGATCAGCGACCGATTTGATCGGGGAGGCGGCGTTGACGATCAGGATCAGCGGAAACGAACCGAGTTCGGACACCGGAATAAAGTCCTTCACGGGATCATAGGACAGCTTGGTATAGACGGCAGGATTGATCGCCATGGCGCCGCTGGCGCCGACCAGGAGCGTGTAGCCGTCGGCTTGCGATTTGGCGACATATTCGGTCGCGACGATGGCGCCGCCGCCCGGCTTGTTGTCGATGATGACGGGCTGGCCAAGGCTGTCCGACAGCTTCTGCCCGACGATCCGCGCGATCAGGTCGTTGCCGCCACCCGGCGTGAAGCCGACCACGATATGGATCGCGCGGCTCGGGTATTTCGACGGGTCTTCCTGGCCTCGTGCGGTAGACGTCGTAAAGACCGCCAGTCCGACGCAGGCGGTGATAGCGGTATGTCGGAGCGACGTTTTCATGGCGTTAAAGTTGCGTGACATGGACATGGAGTACAGCGGCTTGGCCGTCGTCGAGCGCGGCGAGGCAGCGATCGATCGCCGCTGCCAACTCGTCCGGCTCGCTCACACGTTCGCCGTGCGCGCCGAACGCCGCCGCGACAGCGGAAAAATCCCGCCGTTCGCCCTGGCGGCCCGAGGTCAGCCGCGACTGAAACCGGTCGGTTTCGGCCGCCACGCCTTTGGGATAAACGCGCTGCACCGCCGACTTCACGGCCTGCCAGCCGCCATTGTCGAGCACGACGGTGAAGATGGGAATCCGGTATTGCTGCGCGACCGCGTAGACGCTGTCGGGCGAGGAGAAATGAAAGCCGCCGTCGCCGATCACCTGCACGATGCGGCGCTTCGGTTCTGCGAGCTTCAACCCGAGCGCCATGCCACCGGAAAATCCAAGCCCGCCGCCGGCCAAGCCAACATAGCTGCGGGGCTTGGTGCGCGTGATGTGCGCTTGCAGGATCGGTGCATTGCGGATCGCTTCGTTCACGACGACGTCGTCCTGCGAAAGCTTCTCGTTCAAGGTCGCAAACAGGAAAGCCGGCGTCAGCGCGCCGGACGTGCCCTTGTTGGCGCGCGCCTCGGCCCGTCGCTTGCTCGCGGCCTCGCGGGCGCCGCTCCAGCTCGCGATCCGCTTTGCAACGCGTTGGCGCCATGCATCGTCGGCGCGCGCTTCGATCGCCTCACACACCTGCCGAAGAACGGTGGCGCAATCGCCCTGGATACGCATATCGGTCGGAAAGCCCCACATCGGAAAATCCGCTTTCAGGGGATCGATGTCGATCTGGATCCATTTGATCGCGTCCGCGCGCTTGGCGTATTGCGGAACAAAGGGAACATCGGAATCGAGCAACAGGCCGAGATCGGCTTGTTCGAGCAGGGCTGAGGGGTCGAAGCCCGCAAAGCAGGGCGAGGCCTGCGAGATGTTGAGGTCGATCGAATTGAATTCCGCAACGCGGATGCCGCAAAGTAGCGCAAGCCGTTCGAGTGCCGCGACCGCCTCCGCCTTGCGGCCGAGATAGGCAGTCAGCGCAATCGGGTTTTCCGCCGCCATCAGGGCGTCCGCGATCCTTTCGACCCGCCCGGGCTCGATGCCGCCGGCCTGCACGCTGCCGTATCGCGCCGGCGGATAGGCCGGCATCGCCGCATCGTCCCATTCTTCCGCCAGCGTTTCGCGCGGCAGCATCATGTAGACCGGCCCCGGCGGGTCGCTCTCGGCAAAGGCGTGCGCACGGGCGAGCGCTTCCTTCACCACGACGCCCGAGGGGAGCGAATATTCCCACTTCACATAGGGGCGGACGATGCTGGCGATATCGAAGGGGTCCTGCACGAAGTGCACGTAGGTATCGCGCGAGCCCGGCAGCTCGCCATGCAGCGTGAAAGGCGCGCGGCCGGCAAACAGCAACACCGGCAGACGGTAGCGAAACAGGTTCTGGATCGCCATGCACGCATTCGCCGTGCCCGCGTCGACATGCACGAACACGGCTTGCGCGTGTCCCGTTGCGAGCGCGTAGCCGGCCGCCATGTGCACGGCGACGACCTCGTGCGGGCACAGGATGACTTCCGGATGCTTGCGTCCCTCGCGGTCCCATTCGCGCCAGCGCTTCGATCAGCGAGACGTGGTCGGTGCCGAGATTGGCGAAGATATAGTCGATGCCGAGATCGACCAGACCCTGCAGGAAATGATGCGCGGTGGAATGGCGGCTCATGCCGCGCCTTCCCTGGCCTCGGCAACAAATTTGTTGCGCAGCGTGCCGATGCCGGTGATCTCGATCTCGACCACGTCGCCCGCCTTGATGTTCGGCGAGGCGCCGTCGGTTCCCATCCAGATCACGTCGCCCGGCCACAGGGTGAAATACCTGGTCATCTCGACAATGAATTCGCGAACGCCAAACAGCATCTCGTTGGTGCGGAAGCGGTTGCTCTCCTTGCCGTTCAACCGCACGATGGTTTCCATCCGGTCGAGATCGACGGAGGTTTCGATCCATGGCCCCATCGGCTTGAAGGTGTCGGCATTCTTGGAACGCCACAGCCCGCGATCGGCCTTCTGCCAGCTGCGTTCGCTGACGTCGTTGCCAATGGTGTAGCCGAACACACAATCCATCGCGTCGCGCTCGGAAAGGTGCTTGGCCTTCTTGCCGATCACGACGACAAGCTCGCCTTCGTAATGGATTTGCTCGGTGGCGATCGCGGGAATGACGACGTTTTCGTCATGGGCGATCAGCGCATTTTGCGCGCGATAGCCGACCTCGGGCCGGTCGGGCACCTTCGGCACCTCGCCGCGCTTGTCGGCAGCTTCCTTGAGATGCTTGAGATAATTCAGTCCCACGCAATAGAACGTGCGCGGGACGACCGGCAGCTCGATCTTGACGTCGTGCAGCGCATGCGACCGCGGCGTGCGCTTCCATTCCCCGAAAGGATCGCCATCGACCGCGATGACGCGGTCGCCTTCGACGATGCCCCAGGATGTTTGCCGGTTTGCTGTGAATTTGAGCCAGCGCATGGACCGCCGCGATCCCAATGCTACGGGGGTTATTCTTCTTCTTTTACCAGCGTCGAGGTCGCCGGACCTTCGCCCATGATCAACAGCACAGCGTCCTCGTCCTTGGCGCCGTCCCAATGCACCTGCTTGCCGAAATGGGTCACGAACGTGCCGGCCGGCATGGGGGTAGCGTGCTCGCGGATCGAATTTCGGCCCGGTACCGACCCACCAGGTGCCTTTCAACACGACGATGTAACGGTCGTTGGGATGGAAGTGCGGGTGGCTGAAATGGTTGCCCTTGGTCCATTTGGTATAGACCATATAGAAGCCGGACTTTTTGGGGTCGCCAACCACAACGGCCTGTTGTCCGCCGCGGGCATCGACCGGGCTCCAGGGAATCTGATCCGGCAGCTTGTAGACCAGGGCGGCGGGGTTGAGTGCGGCGGGGGTGACTTCGGCGGCCGAAGAGATGCTCAGCATGCCGCCGAAGGATAGCGGCAGCAGCAGAAGCGCGCCAGAGCCGGTGTGCGATTTTCATGATTTTTTCTCCCTGAATTTGTTCAAGCTTTGTTGGGCGGATGCTAGCCGGTCTGACTGGACGGGAGCAAGGGGCGGGCTTGCATGCGAGGCATTTCATGCCGTCAACATTTTGCAAACCCTGAATGTCGTTTACCGAACCCGATAAACAATTGAAAACCGGTCGCGTCCAAAGTCGCCCCGTTCGGGATATTCGGGGAGACCAGTCGATGAACGGGAAGGCCATTCTGGAAAACGTGCGCCGATATCGCGCTATCGCCTCGTTGTATCGTCAAACGGCGGCGTTTCGTCCGCTCCAGCAGCTATCGCTCCTGGAGCAGGCTCGCGAGTGGGAACGCCGCGCGATCGCCGAGCTCGAAGGTTACTTCGGCCAGCACGAGCCCCGGGTAAGCCCGTTGCAGACCTGGATGGTCCAGACGGCCAACTGGCCGATGCTTAACGCCGCGTAAGCATTTCGGGCGCGGGAAGGCTCGCCTCAGGCGCGCATGCCCATCGCCGGTTGACGCCGGTCTCTATCTGAAACTTACGCTGTATCTGCGTGAGATCGCATCGCTCGATGTGTTTCAGCGCGCGCTTTTTTTCCGACAAGAAGCCGGTTGCCGAACAGATGGGGCTCGAGCTCAGCTTCCTGTCATAGACTTCGCGCAAAACCTGCCTCGGCCGCCGGCCAGCGCGGGCTTTATCGTCGCCGTCAGGTGAACTATAGAGGATCGGAAACAGCACGGCGCAAAGCACTACATGCCTGATTTCCACGGCGTCTTTCCCTATCTTGTCTCGCCCGTCGATCCGGACGGCACCGTTCGCCGCGATGTGCTGGCGCGGCTCTGCGACGATCTCATCGCTTCCGGCGTGCATGGGCTGACGCCGCTCGGCTCGACCGGCGAGTTCGCCTATCTCAACCATGCCCAGCGCGAAGCCGTCGTTCAGACCACGATTGAGGCCGCGAAAGGCCGCGTGCCGGTCGTGGCCGGCGTCGCCTCGACCTCGACGCTGGACGCGGTAACGCAGGCCAAGGCGTATCAAAACTGTGGGGCCGACGGCATTCTGGCGATTCTGGAAGCGTATTTCCCGCTGTCCGACGCGCAGGTCGAATCCTATTTTCGCGCCATTGCCGATGCGGTCGATATTCCCGTCGTGATCTACACCAATCCGCAATTCCAGCGCTCGGACCTCTCGCTCGATTGCATCGCGCGGCTTTCGGCCCATCCGCGCATCCAGTACATCAAGGACGCCTCCACCAATACCGGGCGGCTGTTGTCGATCCAAAATCGCTGCGGCGATTCGATTCGCATCTTTTCGGCGTCCGCGCACATTCCGGCCGCGGTGATGCTGATCGGCGGCGTCGGCTGGATGGCGGGGCCGGCCTGCATCATCCCGCGCCAGAGCGTAGCGCTTTACGAGCTCTGCAAGGCCAAGCGGTGGGACGAGGCGCTGAAGCTGCAACGGAAGCTGTGGCGGGTCAACGAAGCCTTTGCGCGCTACAATCTCGCCGCCTGCATCAAGGCCGCGCTCATCATCCAGGGCTATGACGTCGGCGATCCCGTCGCGCCGCAGAAGGCGCTGAGCCCCGACGAGCGCAAGGCCGTGGAGGCGGTGCTGCGGGAGGTGGAATGAGGCCATTGCACGTCATCCGGGGCACGACCGAAGGGATTGAGCCCGGAATCCATTTCTTCTGACATTCGTGCGGCGCCATGGATTCGGGGTTCGCGCTAAAGCGCGCCCCGGAATGACGGTGGGAAGGGCTTGGCCTGTTCCCTGCCTGTCGGCTACATTGCCATCCTGACCAAATCTCAAGGAAACTTCCGATGAACATTCTTCCCGGCAATCTACGTTTCGGTGCGGGCAAGTCGCCCAAGCGCCTGGAAGACCAGCGGCTGCTCACCGGCAAGGGCAAGTTCATCGACGACAAGCCGGAAGATGGTGCGCTTTGGCTCCATGTGCTGCGCTCGCCGCATGCGCATGCGAAAATCGTCTCGATCGACGCCAAGGTGGCGCGCGAGATGCCGGGCGTGGAGGCCGTCTACACCGGCGCAGACCTTATTGCCGACGACATCGGCACGCTGCCGACGCTGTTGATTTTCCCGCGCCCCGACGGCTCGCCGATGACGGTGCCGCCGCGCCGTCTGCTCGCCCATGAGCTTGTGCGCTTTGCCGGCGAGCCCGTCGCCGCCGTGGTTGCGAGTTCGCGCTTTGCTGCGCAGACCGCCGCGGAAGCGATCGCGGTGGAATATAAAGAGTTACCCGCCGTGGTCGATCCGCTTGCAGCGATCAAGCCGGGCGCGCCGGTCGTATGGTCCGAGGTGCCCGACAACGTCGTGGCGCGAATGAGCTATGGCGATGCGGCGGCAGTGGAAGCCGCCTTTGCGAAAGCGGACCATGTCGTTTCGCTCGACGTCCTCAACCAGCGGCTCGTTCCCTCCGCGATGGAGCCGCGCTCGACGATTGCCGAAGTCGAGAAGAAGACCGGCCGCCTGATCCTGAACGTCCAGTCGCAAACGCCGGGTTCAACCCGCGACATTCTTGCCGATGTGATTTTGAAGCGGCCAAAGGAAAGCATTCAGGTTCTGGTCGGCGACATCGGCGGCGGCTTTGGCCAGAAGACGAGCCTCTATCCGGAAGATGGCATGGTGGCCTATGCCGCGACCAGGCTGAACAAGAAGATTCGCTGGCGCGGCGAGCGGTCGGACGATTTTCTCGGGGGCACCCATGGCCGCGATCTGACCTCCACGGCCGAATTCGCGCTTGATGCCAGGGGCCGCGTGCAGGCGTTCCGGGTGCGCTCGATCGGCGGCACCGGCGCCTATGTCTCCGGGACCGGCGCGTTGATCCCGCTGATCCTCGGCCCTTTCGTGCAGACCGGCGTCTATGACCTGCCGCTGGTTCATTACGACCTCAAGGCGGTGATGACCCACACCGCACCCGTCGGCGCCTATCGCGGCGCCGGCCGGCCTGAGGCCGTCTTCGTCGTCGAACGTCTGATGGATGCCGCCGCGCGGCAGTTGAAGATGGACCCGCGCGCCATCCGCAAGGTGAACTACGTCAAGCCGTCGCAAATGCCTTACACGAATGCGGTCGGGCAGGTGTACGATTCCGGCGCGTTCGCGCACGTGCTGGAGCGTGCCGCGAAATTGTCGGACTGGGACGGCTATGCCGCGCGCAAGAAGGCCGCCAGGAAAAAAGGTCTGCTCTATGGCCGCGGGCTGACCAGCTATATCGAATGGACCGGCGGCACCGTGCATAATGAAAAAGTCAGCCTGCACGCGACCGCCGAGGGGCGCATCGTGCTGCACGCCGGCACCCAGGCCATGGGGCAGGGGCTGCAGACTTCGTTCTCGCAGATGATCGCGGAGGCGCTCGGCGTCGCCATCGACAAGATCGATGTCGTGCAGGGCAATACCGATCTGGCGATCGGTTTCGGCAGCGTCGGCTCGCGCTCGCTGTTCGTCGGCGGCACCGCGGCGGTGGTGTCGGCGGCCGATCTGATTGCGAAAGCCCGCGAGAAGGCGTCGCAGGCGCTGGAGGCATCCGTCGAGGATATCGAATATCGCGACGGCACGCTCACCGTGGTCGGTACCGACAAACACGTCAGCCTGTTCGAGATCGCCAGGAAGGAAGCCGGCGCGCGGCTCTCCGTCGACAGCGAGGGCCAGACCGACGGCCCGAGTTGGCCGAACGGCACGCATATCTGCGAGGTCGAGATCGATCCCGAGACCGGCGTGACGCGCGTGATGCGCTACACGACCGTGGACGACGTCGGTGTCGCGATCAACCCGATGCTGGTGACGGGACAAGTGCATGGCGGCGTTGCGCAAGGCATCGGTCAGGCGCTCTATGAAGGCGTGACCTACAGCACCGAAGGCCAGCTGCTCACCGCAAGCTATCAGGATTACTGCATACCGCGCGCCGACGATATTCCGCCGATCGAGGTGACGCTGGATGATTCCGCACCATGCCGCACCAATCCGCTGGGCGCCAAAGGTTGTGGCGAGTCCGGCGCGATCGGCGGGCCGCCCTGCATTGCCAATGGTGTGATCGATGCCCTGAGCGACCTCGGCATTACCTCGATCCAGACCCCGATCTCGCCGATGAAGATCTGGCAGGCAATCAGGGACGCGAAGGCCCGGGCGGCTTGAATATTTGAGCGGTGGCGCTTGATCCCTCCCCGCGCTACGCGGGGGAGGGATAAGAGCGCTCGGAGACGACGCACCAGTGAACCTTTGGCGTCATCCAGACGACATACGCCGACCACTCCATAAAATTGCACGCCAGTTGGAGTCTTCTTGGGCTTACCCGACAGAGCCGTTCTGGTACGTTCACGGAACCCGTAACGGAGATTTTTTGATGCGCAGATTACTGACGGTGCTCGCGGCGCTGGCGACGCTGAGCCTGACCAATTGCGGCTATAACGCGATTCAAACCAATGACGAGCAGGTCAAGTCGGCCTGGTCGGAGGTGCTCAACCAATATCAGCGCCGTGCCGATCTCGTGCCGAATCTCGTCAATTCGGTGAAGGGCTTTGCGCAGCAGGAAAAGGACGTGCTGCTGGGCGTGACCAATGCACGCGCCAAGGTCGGCAGTATCCAGGCGACGCCGGAGCTCGTCAACGATCCCGGCGCCTTTGCGAAATTCCAGGCCGCCCAGGGCGAGCTCACCAGCGCATTATCGAAGCTTCTGGTGGTAACCGAGAATTATCCGCAGCTCAAATCCGATGCGCTGTTTCACGACCTGATGTCGCAGCTCGAAGGCACCGAGAACCGCATCACGGTGGCGCGCAACCGCTACATCAAGGCGGTGCAGGATTATAACGTCGGCATCCGTACCTTCCCGAACAATCTCACCGCGATGGCGTTTGGTTACAAGGAAAAGGCCAACTTCACGGTCGATAACGAGAAGGAGATCTCGACCGCGCCGAAAGTGGATTTCAACGTGGCGCCGGCGCCGGCGAAGTAGCTGATCGGTCGGCGCGATGCTCGCAAGAGCTCTCCTCGTTGCGTTTCTGCTGAGCTGGCCGTTCGCGGCCGCGGCGGATGTCGCCGTGCCGCCGCTATCAGGGCGCGTGGTCGATCAAACCGGCACCTTGTCGGCAGGCGACGCCGCGGCGCTGACGCAACGGCTGAAAGATCTTGAAACCCGCAAGGGCAGCCAGGTAGCGGTGCTCATTGTGCCGACCACGCAGCCCGAAACGATCGAGCAATTCTCGATCCGGGTCGCGGAGGCCTGGAAGATCGGACGCAAGAAGATCGACGACGGCGCGCTCCTGGTCGTTGCCAAGGACGATCACAAGCTGCGAATTGAAGTCGGCTACGGCCTCGAAGGCGCGCTGACCGACGTCACCTCGCGGCGCATCATCGACGAGATCATCGTGCCCCGCTTCAAGACCGGCGATTTCACCGGCGGGATTTCGGCCGGCGTCGACCGCATCATCCGGGTGATCGACGGTGAGCCGTTGCCGGTCCCGAAGCCGGAGGTATCGCACACCGTCGATCCGAGCATGTTCTTCGACGTCGTTTTCAGCCCGTTCGGTTTTCTCGGTTATGCGGCGATCGCCGCCATCATGCGAGGTCTGATGGGCCGGCTGGTCGGTTCCGGCGTCACCGCCGGCGTGGTCGGCGGTGTCGTCTGGCTTCTCCTGGGTTCAATCTTCGTCTCCGGCGTCTTCGGGGTCATCGCATTCTTCCTCACGATGTTCGGCGACAGCATTCTGGCCGCGAGTCAGCAAGCCAGCCGCAGCGCCGGGCGCGGCGGAGGCGGCTGGTCCTCCGGCTCATCCGGCGGTTCGTGGTCCGGCGGATCGAGTTCGGGTTCGAGCGATGGCGGATTTTCCGGCGGAGGCGGCAGTTTCGGTGGCGGTGGCGCCTCGGGGAGCTGGTAGTATGGGCATCGGGCGCATCAGCAAGCATCTCATCGAGCACCGCTGGCGGGTGCGGCGGGTTTTTCCGCAAGCGGCGCTCGATCTGATCGAACAGGCGATCAAGGCGGGCGAGGCCACGCATTCCGGGCAGGTTCGGTTTGTCGTCGAAGGCGCGCTCGACGGAATGCCGCTGTTCAAGGGCCAGTCCGCCCGCGAACGTGCGCTCGATATTTTCTCGCATTTGCGGATCTGGGATACCGCGCACAATAACGGCGTGCTGATTTACCTGCTGCTCGCCGATCGCAAGGTCGAGATCGTCGCCGACCGTGGCATCGATGCCAAGGTCGGCGCTGCCGGCTGGCAGAAAATCTGCGCCACCATGGAGGCCGATTTCAGAAGCGGCAATTTCGCCGGCGGCGTGATCAAGGGAATTGCGGCCGTCTCGCGAGAGCTCGCGACGTCTTACCCCAAGCAAGGCGCCGGGCCGAACGAACTGCCGGATAAGCCGGTCGTCATGTAGGCGCCCGATATGTTGTTCATCATGTTGAACCGTTCATTCGGCGCTGGTTCATTCTGACTGCGACATTCTCTCACGCAGAGGTCGCGCCGTCGTGTCGGCCTCTCGCGAGATATAACGAATGGAGCAAAGTCATGTTGAAGAATTGGATCGCCGCCGGTGCCTTCGCCAGTGCCTTGGGCTTGATCGTCGGAATGCCGAACGCACAGGCGATGCCGATCAATCATATCGGCAACGGTGACGCGCAGGTCATCCTCGTTTCCGGCGGATGCGGTCCGTACTGGCACCGCGGTCCCTATGGCGGGTGTCGGCCTGGCGGACAATTGGGCTACCCTCCCGGCAGAGGCCCCGTCGCCTTTATCCAGGGACCGGGTGGAGGAAGATTCTGCCCGCCGGGTTATCACCTTGGCCAGTATGGAGGTGCGTGCTGGCCGAACTGAGGACGCGCCTTTCGCCAACAAAGGCAGGCCCGAGAACCATCTCGGGCCTCTCCTGTTGCACCTTCACGCGCGCTTGGCACCGGCGGGAGGGGTCACGGGGTCAGCCCTGAGCGAAGGCCGCTGGGCGACGCGATCGAACCACGCCTTGATATTCGTGTTGGCGGGATCGACCGGTTGGCCGACCAGGGCGCCAAAGTCGAGCCAGCAATAGAGCAGGATGTCGGCGAGGGTGAAGCGCTTGCCGCAGAGATATTCCCGTCCGTCGGCCATCTGGCCGTTGAGCCATTGCAGGCGGTTGGCGGCGATCATCTTCAGCCCCGGGGAGGCTTCCGGCGCCACCGGAATCCGCTTCTCGAAAAATTTCAGCGCCTCGCCGAAGCGATAGCCGTTGGCCAGCGGTTCGCAGATATTGAGATCGACGCGCCGCGCCCACATCCGGCATTCGGCGCGCTCCTTTGGCGTCGATCCGATCATCGACGGCTCGGGCTTCATCTCCTCGAGATATTCGCAGATCGCGGTGATCTCGGAGAGGTAGCTGCCGTCGTCGAGTTCGAGCGTCGGCATCTGGCCGTGCGGGTTGCGCTTGAGATGTTCGGCCTGGCGATTCTCGCCGCCACGCAGATCGACGGTCTGCTTCGGCATCTCGATGGCTTTTTCCGCCATGAAGATGCGGACGATGCGCGGATTAGGCCCGATCGAGTCGTAAAATTTCACGGCGCTCTCCCCTTTATTTTATCGGCGCGACGCATTGAGCAGACCCGCGCACGTTCTGTCAAACGAAAGACAATCTGTTCAAAACGCGAGGCTAATTGTCGTCGAGCTTGTTGAGGTCGCGTACCGATTGCATGATCGGTTCGAAGTTCGATCGCGCATCGAGCGCGTCGAACAGTTGCGCGGTGTCCGACAACAGCGCATGCGAGCGCTGGATTGCGATCCGCACATCCTCTTGCGGCGTATCGGACAGCCGGCCGTGGCCGGACAGCAGGATCTTCGAATCGAGGCCCTTCAGCCGCTCCAGCGACTGGATGTAGTCGCTGATGCTGCCGGAGCCGAACACCCCGCCCATGACGCCGCCGGGCATCAGCGTATCGGCGGCAAACAATAGTCCCTTCTCCTGATCGAACAGGCTGATGCAGGCCGAGGTATGGCCCGGCGTATACATGACGTTCAGACGGAAATCGCCGAGGTCGAGCAGATTGCCTTCCTCGAGCCAGATGTCGACGTTGATCGGGACGTTCGGCTCGTTGAACATCTTGCGCAGCATCGAGAAGTCGTCGCGCAGCATGATTTTGTTGGCCGCCAGCCGGTGCGCGGCGATGATGGTGCGGTTTTCGTTGAAATGCCAGGCCGCGCCGATGTGATCGAGATGCTCGTGGCTCAGGATCACCATGTCGATCTTGTCCGGCGGGCAGTCGAGGTGGTTCAGGCATTCCACAAGCGCGGGGTAGTTCGAGGACAGCCCGACGTCGATCATGACGGTGCGGGACTTGCCGCGCACGAGGTAGGCGTTGGCGGCGCGGTTCTTGAACCGGATCTGGTAGACGTTCTCGGCCGCCTGGATCAACGAGCAGACGTCGTCGTTGCGCAGGACCGGAAACGGGCTCGGTTTGCGCTCGCTCATGGGGCGCTCGTCCTGAAGGTGGCGGCATTGGAGGCGCGCAAGCGCTTGCTGAGCGCATCCATCACCATCAGTGCGAATGCCGGCTGCTGGCTGACCAGATAGACGAAGCGGGCATGGTTGATCCGCATCACCCGGGTGTTGGGCTCGGCGGCAATCGCGGTCGCCGAGCGCGACGAGCCGTCGATGACCGCCATTTCGCCGAAAAACTCGCCCTTGCCGAGCGTGACGATCACGGTCTTGCCAGCATCGGTCAGCTTGGCGATCTCGACCTTGCCGTCGAGCACGACAAACAGTTCACGCCCGGTCGAGCCTTCCTCGAAAATGACCTGATCGACATCAAACTCGTTGATGCACTTCTCGATGGCCATGGCTCCCCCACTCATCTTTTCGGGCCATGTTAGTCGGGAAAGCCGGTGGTGGAAACCGGTCGTGGGCGGGGGCCGTTTCCTGGCCAGTGGCGCGGCGAAGGCAGCCTGATGCCCAAACCCGCCCGCGACAATTCCTAAATTTTCGGTAAGCCCGCGGCCAGGTAAGGATTTGGCAAGGTATGAAAGTTACCAAATGGTCAATCTTTTAGGGAGATTTGACCATGAGCGACCAAGCAGCCGAGCAGACAGGCGGTGAAACCGGTTCCCTCACGACGGGGATTTCCCATTCGGCCGGGCCGTCCGGCGAGGCGGTGACGGCTTCGGCGGCCGAAACCAGCCCGGCGGTGGATGCGCCGGTGTCCGAGCCCTCCATGCCGGAGCCTTCAATGTCCGAGCCTTCCCTGTTTGGGCCGGCGGCGTCAGAGGAGCCCAAGGTCGAGGCCGTGAAGGCCGAGGCGAGCGCCGCGGCAGCCCAGCCGGAAGCCGCCAAGCCGGAGAAGCCGCAACTCTCCGGCAAGGTGCAAGCCCCCGGCAAGGTCATTGTCATGTCGCGGGGCGAGCGCGCCTGGGCAGACAGCGACATCCATGTCGAACCCGAAATGCCGGGCACGAGAACGTCTTCGACAAGCGCCGGCTTGCGGCGATCGCAGCCGTCGTGGCGCTGGCGACCGTGGTGGGCGCCGTCGGCGGCGCGTTTGCGACCGCAACCTTCATGCATGGCGGCAAGGACGTGGCGGTGAATGGCAGCCAGACCGTGCGGGAAGCGTCACTCTCGCGAATCGACTCCGACATCCAGGCGCTGAGAGCCGGCCTCGATCACACGTCCAGGCTCGGCATGACCCAGTTCAACAAGACCAGCGAACGTCTCGACAAGCTCGAACGCGCCCAGGCCGAACCGGCGGCCAGGATTGCCAGGCTCAGCGAAGCCGTCGACAAGCTGCGCACCGCGCCGGCCGCGGTGCCGGTCGCTGCGGCTTCGGCCCCTGCCGCCTCGAAAGAGGCAACCGGCTCGATCGGATCGACCCCCGCTCAGCAAACCGCGGCAGCGTCCGCCACACCCAAGGTTGACGCCAAGGACGTGAAGACGGAGGTCGGCAGGTTGCCGACGTTGGACGGCTGGGTGCTGCGCGATGTCGCCTATGGCGGCGCCTTGATCGGCGGTCGCCGCGGCATCTACGAAGTCTATGCCGGCGACATGGTGCCGGGTCTTGGCCGCATCGATGCCGTCCGCCGCCAGGACGGCCGCTGGGTGGTTGTGACCAGCCGGGGCCTGATCGTCGCGCGCTAAGCTACAGACCGCCGCTTCACTCCGGCGTGAAGCGGCGATTCCTAGGACAATCTGCCGCTATTTCGGCTATTTCCTGAACGACATGCGGCGTGGACCTCCGGAATGGGGACCTCCGCGCGGTGTTTGTCAGGATATGGATTCGTTGCGTTCTATCTTCATCGCTCTTGCGATCGCTACCAGCTCATTGCCGCTCAGCCCGGCGCAGAGCGCGCCGGCGCTGGCACGCGGCACCGCCGTCACCGACCCCGCAGCTTTGCGTGAACTCGATCGCGGCCGATTTGGCCTCGTGCGGATGCTGGCTGCATCGCAAGCCTCCGGCGATCCGCTTACCGACAGCGCGTTGTTCGCGTTGCCTTCGATGGCGCCGGTTCGACAATCGCTCGACGAGGAGTTCGAGCGATACGTGCAGCGCCACAAGGTCGAATTGCCGAACGATACGATCGGCGTCGGAGCCCGGTTCGACTATCAGCTGTTCGACCGCGGGCAGCTTTATTCGCAAGCTGACCGCTTCGTGCTGGCCGGCATCGTCAACCGGATGGACCGCGCCTATGTGGACCCCGGCGGTTGCGGCGAAATCCGCCTGATCTATCGCCTCACGGAGATCAACGCACCGCTGGTTGGCGATCACGGCGGCTCGGCGCGGCTGCCGATGACGCTCAATCTGGTCCTGAGAGCGAAAGCCGACAACGCCGCCGATCGCAATGCCGACGCGCTTGGCTGCGCGGCGATCGCGCGGCGCTGGCTCGACTCGGCCGACTGGTCGCTCACGGGCGCGGCGCTGGCGGAAAAACTGACTGCCGGAAGTGGCCCGCTGGCCCTGATCGGACCTGATAACATCGTGCGGATCGAAACCAACATTCAGATTGCGCATGTCACGCCATCGCCGGCGCACGAGTTTCGCACCGACTATCTTCTGAAAGTCTTCGACTACAATCCGCAATCGAAGGCGTTCGAGGAAGCGACGCTGGAAGACCAGATCGATCGCGAGCGTCTGTTGTCGGATGAAAAACTCGGGCGCGATTTCAAGACCTGGCTGCTCGATCCCGTGCACCTCGGCGAATTCGATCGCGGCACGGTTTTGATCCCGAAGGAATTCCTCGCGACCCGCGCGATTGCGCCAACGCCGATCGGCTTCTCCGCCTCGGCGTCGCAACCGGCTTTCGGCCTCGTGGCGGGCGAGGGCGAACACCCGGTCTTCTCCGAGGACGATGTGGTGACGGCGCTGCAAAGGGCCGCCGAGCGCGGCATCATCTTGCAAAACATTCGTTCGGTCGCCGGCTTCGAGCGCCGCCTCAACGACATTACCTGCGCCGGGTGCCACCAGACCCGCGGCATCGGCGGGTTTCATTTCCCCGGCGTCGATTGGATGGCGGCTACTCCCTCCAACACGACGATCGTGCCGGCCTCGCCGCATTTCTTCGGCGACCAGGTTCGCCGCCGCGATATTCTGACCGAAATCCGCGACGGCAGGCAGGTGGACTTCGCCCGCGGCTTTTCCGAACGGCCGCAACTGCGCGGCAGCCATGAACTCGCCGGCACCGAATATGACGACGGCTGGGGCGCGCACTGTTACGGCCTGCGCGCCAAAGTCGGCGACAAGGCCGCCGATAACGACCGCAGTTTTGTGTCATGGAGCTGCGCCAAGGGGCTGGCCTGCCAGGTCATGAGCGAGGCCTCGCGCATGGGCATGTGTTTCGTCGGCAACCATTAGAATATGGTCGTGCCGTCCGCGCGATTGACAGTAAGCTCACCAGTCGTGTTTCATCATCGAAAGCCGCACCCCAAGGAGGGATGCGCGGGAGGGAACATGGACGACATTCTGATCGTCGGTGGCGGCATTGGCGGCTTGACCCTCGGTCTCGCGCTGCACGCCGCCAAAATTCCCTGCCGCATCTTCGAGTCCGCGCCGCAAATCCGCGCGGTCGGCGTCGGCATCAACCTCCTGCCGCACGCCACCAGGGAACTCGCCGCGCTTGGCCTTGAAGCCGATCTGGCGCGGGTCGCGATCGCGACGAAAGATTCGACCTTCTTCAACCGCTTCGGCCAGTTGATCTATCAGGAGCCGCTCGGCCGCGCAGCCGGCTACGACCATCCGCAATTCTCGATTCATCGCGGCGACCTGCAAATGGTGCTGCTGGAAGCTTTCAAGAGCCGCGCCGGGGCGGACCGCATTCTCACCAACCGCCAATGCACCGGCGTCGAGCAGGATGATCACGGCGTCACCTTGCGTTTTTCGAGCGGCGATAGCGTGCGGGGACGCGCCGCGATCGCCTGCGACGGGATCAATTCGGCGATCCGCAAGCAATTCTTCCCCGACGAGGGCGAGCCGCGCTATTCCGGCGTCAACATGTGGCGCGGCGTTACGCGGTGGAAACCGATCCTGTCGGGCGCGAGCCTGACGCGCGCGGGCTGGTTGTCGCATGGCAAGATGGTGATCTACCCGATCCGTGAAGCGGGCCACGACGGCTTGCAGCTCGTCAACTGGGTCGCCGAGATCGAGACGCCCAACTATCGCCGCCGCGACTGGAATCGCGCGGGCTCGCTGGACGATTTCATCGGCGCCTTTGCCGATTGGCATTTCGACTGGCTGGACGTTCCCGCCTTCATCCGCGCTGCCGATCATGTGCTGGAATTCCCGATGGTCGACCAGGACCCGCTGCCGCGCTGGAGTTTCGGCCGCGTGACATTGCTCGGCGACGCAGCCCATCCGATGGTGCCGCGCGGCTCCAACGGCGCGGGCCAGGCGATCCTCGACACGCGGGCGATGACTTCGGCGTTGCTTGCCAACGCCGATCCGGTCGCCGCCTTTGCGGCCTACGAGAAGCAACGACTGGAGGCGACGACGCGCGTGGTTCTCACCAACCGCAGCAATCCGCCGGACGCCATCCTGCGCGAAGTCTATCAGCGGACCAACGACCGGCCCTTCAAGGCGATCGGCGACGTCATCAGCCACGATGAGCTCGTCGCGTTTTCCGACAGCTACAAGCAGATTGCAGGCTTTTCCAAAGAAGCGTTGCGCGCGTGAGCGAAACATTGACAAAAGACGCCCCAACCGTCGATGTCGCCGCTTTCATTGATGCCCAACCCGTTGGCGCCTTTCAGATCAAACTGCTGTTGACCTGCGCGACGGTGCTGGTTCTCGACGGATTCGATACCACGGCGATCGGCTATGTCGCGCCGGCGCTGGCGAAAGAATGGCACATCGGCAAGAGCGCGCTCGGCCCGGTATTCAGCGCCGGCCTGTTCGGGTTGATGATCGGCGCGTTGCTGTTTGGCCCGCTGGCAGATCGTGTCGGCCGCAAGAAGATCATCATTTTCTCCACACTGGCGTTCGGCATCGGCACGCTGATCACTGCCTTCGTGAATGACGCGAACACGCTACTGGCGATCCGGTTTCTGACCGGCCTTGGTCTCGGCGGCGCGATGCCGAATACGGTGGCGCTCACCTCCGAATTTGGTCCGCATCGCCGCCGCGCCACCCTGGTGATGGTGATGTTCGTCGGCTTTTCGATCGGGGCGGCGCTCGGCGGCTTGCTGGCCGCCGCCTTGATTCCGCAATTCGGCTGGCGGTCGGTGTTTGCGGTCGGCGGCGCGGCGCCGCTCGTTCTGGTGCCGATCCTGGCGTTAAAACTGCCGGAATCGGTTCGTTTCCTGGCGCTGACCGGCCGCGCCGATGCGCGCGTCGCAGAGCTGCTTTCTTTCGTCAATGCGAAGGCGGCTTTTGCCGCCGGTACGCGCTTTGTCGTGGACGAACCGGCATTGAAGGGCATTCCGGTCCAGCATCTCTTCAGGAGCGGACGAACCCTGGCCACGCTGCTGTTGTGGGTCGTGTTCTTCATGAGCCTGCTCGATATTTACTTTCTGTCGAACTGGCTGCCCACGGTGCTCAACGATCTCGGCGCCTCGATCTCGACGGCCGCCGTGATCGGCTCGATGTTCCAGGTCGGCGGCATAGTCGGCACCTTCGCGCTCACCAGCATCATCGACCGCTTTTCGTTTCGTGCGCTGGCGCTGGTCTATTTCATCGCGGTGTTTGCGGTCGGCGCGATCGGGCAGTTCGGCCATTCGGCCATCCTCGTCACGATTGCGATCTTCGTCGCCGGCTTCTGCGTGGTCGGCGGACAGATCGCCGCCAATGCGCTGGCCGCCGGATACTATCCGACCGCCGTCCGCGCGACCGGCGTTGGCTGGGCGCTGGGCGTGGGGCGGGTCGGCTCGATTGTCGGGCCGCTGGTCGGCGGCATTCTGCTCAGCCTGAAATGGAGCGCCGGCGAAGTGTTCGTGGCGGCGGCCGGCGCAGCACTGTGCGCGGCGCTGGCGGCGTTTTCGCTGGGACGGCTGGCAGGATTGGGCGGAAGCGGCAACGCGGCACCGGACAAGTCGCCGCTGCAGGCGGTGACGCGGGCCAAGGTCTAGGCTAGGTTAAGGGCATGACCACCGCAGGAGCCGCGCCGTGACCGATCCGACCGGGGAAAGCAAGGAGCGCAACCGCGAGATCGCCGCCAATGAAAGCGCGCGCCAGACTGTCAGCTCCATCCGCGTCAGCGTCTGGGCGATCGCGGTCGCCGTGATCATCGGCCTTGCGGCGTTCGGCTGGGTGATGATCAACAACAAATAAGCCGGCCTTTTTCAGGCGTAGTGCGTCAGCCGCTTGCCGGGCAAGAGGTCATACGCCGCGCGCCAGCCGGGCAGGGCGACGACGCGGCCGAGCCAGCCGTCGATCGCAGGATGGCTGGTCTTGAAATCGTATCCGGTCTCATCGCTGGGATAGTGCAGGTAGGCGATCATGGAGATATCCGCGATCGTCGGCCGGTCACCGGCCGCAAAGGCGTGTTCTTGCATATGCCGCTCCAGGATGCCGAGGAAATCGTCGAGGCGCCGGCGCAGGAATTTCAGCACGTTCGGGTCAGGCGACGGCGTGAAGGTGCGCAGGAAGCGATAGGTCGCCATGTAGCTGCTTAGCTTGTGATTGTCCCAGAACAGCCAGCGCAACACTTCGAATTTCTCCGCCGCGTTGTCGCCACCGAGGCGGCCATATTGTTCGGCAAGCTTGAGCAGGATCGGCGCGGTCTGAGTCAGGCGTACGCCGTCTTCCTCCAGCACCGGGATTTCGCCCATCTCGTTGACGGCCTGCCGCCATTCCGCGCTTCGCGTCACGCCGCCGGCGAAATCGGTCCAGACCGGCTCAAAACTCTGGCCGCAGACAGTGAGCATCAGCGCCAGCTTGTAGCTGTTGCCGGATTCCGGAAAATAATGCAGGCGATAGCTTGGCATTTCTCATAACCCTCAGGCCACAGTGCCGGACGCCTTCAAATTCCGGATCGCCGTTTCGTCGTAGCCGGCCTCGCGCAGGATTTCCTCGCTGTGTTCGCCGATCTCGGGCGGACGTTTCGGTTTGACCTTCTCGCTGCCATCGATCCAGATCGGGCTGTTGATCGTGAGCATGGTGCTGTCTTCGAATGGCACCAGCACCTCGTTCTCGATCATTTGCGCATCGCCCGGAATATCGTCGAGAATGCCGACCACGCCGAACACGAGGCCATTGCCGTCGAGTGCCCGACGCCATTCGGCAAGGTCGCGTGTCGCAAAGATCTGGTCGAAGATCGCGATCAGTTCGAGCGAGCGCGCATGGCGGTCAGCCTTGGTGGCAAATCGCGGATCATTGGTGAGGTCCTCGCGCCCGAGGCAACGGGTGAGCGCCGGCCATTGCCGCTCTTCATTGAGCAGCGACAGGATCAGCCAGCGCCCGTCCTTGCAGCGGTAGTGGTTGGTCACGGCGTTGAGCGCGCGCTCGCGCGTGCGCCGTTCCTGAAACTGCGCGCCGCATAGTTTGGCCTGCGCCAGCACGCCCGCCGACCAGACGCCGTTCGCCATCAAGTTGGACGAGACATGCGAGCCTTCGCCGGTGCGTTCGCGCTTGTAGAGCGCGGTGACGATCGCGCCGTAGAACGCCATCGCGCAGGGGTGGTCGCCCATGCCGGGAATGGAGCGCGCCGGCGTCGTGTTCTCGTCGGCACGCACGAGATCCATCAGGCCCGACCGCGCCCAGAAGGCGTTGCTGTCGAAGCCGGGCTTGTCGGCTTCAGCACCCTTCTCGCCATAGCCGGTGAAGGAGGCGTAGATCAGGCGCGCATTCATTGGCCTGATGTCCTCATAGGTGATGCCGAGGCGCTTGCGCACGCCGGGCGGAAAATTGGTGATGAAGACATCGGCCTCGGCCGCCAGCCGATACAGCACGGCGCGCCCTTCCGGCTTGGCGAGATCGAGCGCGAGGCTTCTTTTATTTCGCGATTCCAGAAGCCAGGCGAAGTTATGCGGGCTGATCGGATATCCCGGCAGCTTCGGCAGGTTGCGATAGGGATCGCCGGTCCCCGGCGGCTCGATCTTGATCACCTCCGCGCCGAAATCCGACAGCACCGTGGCGGCCGCGGGCGCGGCGATGAAGCTCGCGCAATCCAGAACCTTCAGCCCTTCGAAGATGCCGCGTTCCATGATGAGATCGTCCCTGTCGTGTTGTTGATCTTATTCCGCGCAGTGGAAACATCGTTTTCGCTGGCGTAGCCGATGTATTTGATCGATAAGGGCGGTCGATGCAACGGCGGTTTGCGCCGCTGCAATCGGCGCTTACTCCTCGCCCGACAGCAGCGCGGCATTGCCGCCGGCCGCCGCCGTATTGATCGTCACCGTCTGCTCGGTGGCAAAGCGCGCCAGATAATGCGGGCCGCCGGCTTTCGGACCGGTGCCGGAGAGGCCGAAGCCGCCGAACGGCTGCACGCCGACCACCGCGCCGATGATGTTGCGGTTGACGTAGACATTGCCCACTGCCAGCCGGTCAACCACCGCATCGACCACGTCGTCGATCCGCGAATGAATGCCGAGCGTCAGCCCGTAACCGGTGCGTTCGATCGACGCCAGCACGTCGTCGAGGTGGCCGGCCGCGTAACGCACGACATGCAGAATTGGGCCGAACACTTCTTCGGTCAATTGACCGGCGCTTGAGAGCTCAAAAATATGCGGCGCGACATACTGGCCTTCCGGCGCCCGACCTTCAAAATGCACGTGCGCCTCGCGCTTCATCTGGGCGATGTGCGCCTCCAGCCGTTCTTTGGCCTCGGCATCGATCACGGGGCCGATATGCACGGCGGGGTCGCTGGGATCGCCAATCTTCAGTTCGCGCGCGGCGCCCGAAATCATCTCGATCATGCGATCGGCGACCTCCTCCTGCACGAACAGAATCCGTAAAGCCGAGCAACGCTGGCCCGCCGATCTGAACGCCGAAGTAAGAACATCATCGGCCACTTGTTCAGGCAGCGCGGTCGCATCCACGATCATGGCGTTGATGCCGCCGGTCTCCGCGATCAGCGGCACGATCGGGCCGTCCTTGGCGGCCAGCGCGCGGTTGATGGCGCGCGCAACCTCGGTCGAGCCGGTGAACACCACGCCAGCGACGTCGGGATGAGCGACGAGCGCCGCACCGATGCGGCCATCGCCGGTCACGAGGTGCAGCGCGGAGGGCGGTATCCCTGCTTCGTGCAGCAGGCGCACCGCCTCAAACGCGATCAGCGGCGTCTGCTCGGCGGGCTTTGCCACCACGGCATTGCCCGCCATCAGGGCGGCGGTGATCTGGCCGGTGAAAATCGCGAGCGGAAAATTCCACGGCGAGATCGCAACAAACACGCCGCGGCCGCGCAGGCCCAGAACATTGCTCTCGCCGGTCGGGCCCGGCATGGTGTTGCCTGCGCCGAACAGGTCGCGGCCCTGGGCGGCGTAGTAGCGGCAGAAGTCGACCGCCTCGCGAACTTCCGAAACCGCGTCATCGAGCGTCTTGCCGCCCTCGCGTTGCAGGAGCGCGATGAAGCGGCCTGCGCGTTGCTCCAGAAGATCGGCCGCACGATCGAGACAGGCCGCGCGGTCTTGCCGCCGGCGTATGGCTCCAATGCGAAAATCCGGCGCGGGCCGCTGCCATCGCCGCGTTTGCCTCTTCGAGGGGCGCTTCGATTACGCTGCCGATGGATATCCCGGGATCGATCGGGCTTGCAAGCTGTCGCGCGACGCCTCGACCGGCCTTGCCATCGATCAGCGTGGCTGCGGCGACGGGCGCGGTCTCGGCCTTGACGGCGGCGCACAGTGACTGAAAGGCCGCACGGTCGCCGAATTCGACGCCGCGCGAGTTTTGCCGTTGCGGCCGGTAGAGATCGGCAGGCCGCGGAATGTTCGGATGGCGCGCGTTGGCGGCTTTCCCGATAATGTCGGCCGGGCGCCGCAACAGTTGCGCCACCGGCACGGCCTCATCGGCGGCAAGCGCCACAAAGGAGGAGTTGGCGCCGTTTTCAAGAAGGCGCCGCACCAGATAGGCGAGGAGATCGCGATGGCTGCCGACGGGCGCGTAGGTGCGGCAGGACAGCGCGGAATGGTCGGCGAGCAGTTGCGCATACAGCGCTTCGCCCATGCCGTGCAGGCGCTGCAGCTCGAAACCGCCTTCGCCGCCGGAGAGTTCCAGAACGGTTGCCACCGTCAGCGCGTTATGGGTGGCAAATTGCGGAAAAAGCCGCGGCCGCAGCTTGAGCAGCTTTTCGGCGCAGGCGATGTAGTTGAGATCGGTCATCGCCTTGCGCGTGAACACGGGATAGTCGGGCAGCCCACGTTCCTGCGCGCGCTTGATCTCGGTGTCCCAATAGGCGCCCTTGACGAGCCGCACCATCATGCGCCGCTTCAGCTGACCTGCGAGTTCGTCGGCATAGTCGATCACATTGGCGGCGCGTTTCTGATAGGCCTGGATCGCCAGGCCAAAGCCATCCCAGCCGGCCAGCGAAGCGTCGGCAAACGCCGCCGCGATCACGTCAAGCGAAAGTTCAAGCCGGTCGGCTTCCTCGGCATCGACGGTGAGGTTGAGGTTGTAGGACCTCGCCCGGTGCGCGAGATCGATCAGCCGCGGCACCAGCTCTGCCATCACCCGCTGCCGGCTCAACGCCTCAAAACGCGGATGCAGCGCCGAAAGCTTGATCGAGATGCCGGGACGGTCGGGCAGGGGACGCCTGCCGGCGCTGGCGCCGATCGCATCGATCGCACTGGCATAGGCGCTGAAATAGCGCTCCGCGTCGGCGGCGGTGCGTGCGCCTTCGCCGAGCATGTCGAAGGAGTAGCGTGAGAAAGCACCCGATTGCGCCCGCGCCAGCGCGGCCTCGATGGTTTCGCCGAGCACAAAGTGGCTGCCCATCAGCCGCATCGCCTGCCGCGTGGCAGCGCGCACGGCCGGGACGCCGAGGCGCTTCACCAGCCGCCCGATGGTTCCGTCCGGCGTTTCGCCTGATAGAATCACGCGCGCCGACAGGCCGAGTGCCCAGGCCGAGGCATTGACCAGGAAGGCGCTCGATTTGGTCTCGTGGTGGATGAAGTCGCCCTCGCCGAGCTTGTCCTCGATGAAGCGATCGGCGGTGCCGGCATCCGGCACGCGCAACAGCGCTTCCGCCAGCACCATCAGCGCAAGGCCCTCCTTGGTGGAGAGCGCGAATTCGCGCAGCATGTCCTCGACACCGCCAAGCGGGTCGTCGTTCGCGCGGATGGCCTCGATCAGGCGGGTCGCGGCGCGGTCGATCCGCGCCTCGCGCTTCTCGCCAAGGCGGCCTGCGGCCAATAGCGGCGCGGCAATGGCGGTATCGTCCGGGGCGTAGGGCGCCGTGAATGTCGGAAAGGAGGCCGCTTTGGAATGCATCGCCGAAGCATACAGTCAAGCCGCCTTCAAAGGAATCGGCTTCAGCGCCGAAGCGCCCTCGTCGGATTCCAGCCGGCGCGGAACGACGGAGTCTGTCCCATCGGCGCCGGCAGCCGGCGGTCCTGGCGCTTCGACCACGACACGTAGCTTGCGACCAGCGTCATGATCGCAATGCCGGAGACGCTGACCAGGATCTGTGCCGCGAGCGAGCCGGAACCCGTCACCAGGATAAAATGACCGGCCAGCGACAGGAACACGCCGGCGCAGAACACCGACAGCGATTGTTCGCCACAGACGACCAGCGGCCTGAGGATCGGCCAGTTCAACCCGCGCCAGTTTCTCGCGATCAGGCGCGTGGCGAACAGCGCCAGCACCGCAAGGTGCAGGATCCGGTAGAAACCGAGATTGGTCCTGTCATTCGGAATGAAGGCGTCATGCAGCCAGGTCGGCAGCATGTCGCCGAACACGGGGAAACGCCCGGCCATCGTGATGACAAAGGCAAAGACGAGATAGGCTATTCCGAGGTAAGCCCATGCCGGCGCCCGAAAGCGCCTGCCAAGCCGGCTCGCGCCGCCAAGCGCGCACCAGGCGCCGAGCACAAACAGCAATTGCCAGCAGAACGGATTGAAGAACCAGTTGCCGTCCGGAAAGGTCGACAGTGTCCATTCGAACTGCCGCGCGGCGACATAGAGCGCGAGCGAGGCTGCCAAAGTAAAGTCGGGCGCCCGCAACATCAGCCATAGCGCGACGGGGAAACACGCCGTCAATGCGACGCAGAGCTGAAGCAAGTCGAGGTTCAACGCCTTGGATTGCAGCAGCAAGCCATGGGCAACCGTGCGGACAGGGTCGTCCAGAAGGCCTGCGACGTTGAATTCGTAGATGATGTCGGGCGCGGCATAGCGGGTCGCGACATCGCCGATCGATACGGCGTAAATCGCAAACAGCACGATGAACGACGCATAAAGCTGCCAGGTTCGCCTGAGCACCCGCGTCGCGCCGACGATCGTGCCGCGCTCCAGCATGATCGGCGCAAAAGCGAGCGCCGCGGCATAGCCGGAAATGAAGACAAACAGGTCCGTGGCGCCGGAAAAACCGAAGTTGCGCAGCGTGAACCAGCTCACCGTGTTGTTCGGGATGTGGTCCAGAAAGATGAACCAGTTCGCCAGACCGAGAAACAGATAGAGCCTCGTGTCGCGCGCCTGGCGCACGAAAGCGGAATTGCCAGTCATGAGATTAATTTCTTGGTGCGACGTTTTGCCGGGCGATGCTTCGCGTGGAATTAGTGCTGTTCGCGTCGGCTTGCAACCCCGCTCGCCATGATGTGAGTCACAGGTGATCCTGCCTTGCGTACATCGTAAACTTCACAAGCGAACACGAAGCTGTGAGCAATGGGAATATCTGAAATCGGGCCGCGAATCAGATCGGCGCGGCCTGCGAGCCTATCGTTAACGGCGGATGCGCGAGAGGGAGAGGCGGCTCGCCGGCGCGCGGCGCGGCGTTCGCCCCGTACTTGATCAGCAGGGCGAGCACGATCGCAAGCAGGATGGCGAAAAGAAGCCGTCGTTTCATGGCGACAATAGTGGCACGCGCATTCGCCGAGTCAATTCCGGATCGCGGGCCCACTGGTTCGATCGTTCCGAAAATCGCCAGCGCAAAGCCGCTACTCAAATCAGTAAGTTGCTAGAGCTCCTTTGATTCCGAAGTTCGCATCAGAGGTCGCTGCGATATCATGCAAACGTCGGAATCGGAGCTCTGGAAACCTATATTTGCTAGTGGTCCTTTGATCCTAACATTCGCAAAAGTGCTCGCTGAGAAGGGATGCGAATGTTAGGATCGGACCACCAGCGGCCGGAGCGTTTTCAAAGGTGCGCAACGACGGCTGATCAGTAGGCGCAGACATTCACGGTGCGCAGGCGATAGCCATAGGGCGTGAGCACGCGGCGCGTCACGAAGCATCCGTCGTCGACATAGCCGACGCCGATGCCGAAGCCGCCGAAGTGGTGATGATGATAGCCACCCCAACCCCAGCCGCCCCAGGGCTTGGCCGACGCGGCGGTCGGAGCCAGTGCAGCGGCGCTGAGAGAAGCGGCGGCAGCGAGTGCGATCGTCAGTTTGCGTAACATGGTCGTTCTCCTCGAATGCGCGCTGGTCGCGCGCGGGTTGCAGTCAGTCTCACCCCGTAGCCATCAGTCGCGCCGTTTCAAAACGGGGTTCGAGCGAGCCCCATTCGGTTCAGGGAAATTTTTCTGAATGCCTGTTCAGATTCGGGCCTGAGGTAAGGCCGCAGATTGCCGTCATTGCGAGCGCCAGCGAAGCAATCCAGTCACCGGAATGGGATTGTGGATTGCTTCGTCGCTTACGCTCCTCGCAATGACGAGATTCCGTCAGGCAGCCGCTGTTAGTTCGCTATCGACGAGCGCCGCCAAGGCATCTGCGCTTTCAACCACGCACACGCTCATCGGTCCGGCGCGGCCGCGGATTTCAACGTCCCGCTGCGGCAAGGCATCGGATGAAAGCCCCGCGGTCTCGCGCACCTCGTCCGAGAAGATCACCTCGCAGCCGAGATTCTTGGTCATGTCCTGCAACCGTGCCGCGACATTGACGGCGTCGCCGAGCGCGGTGAACACGATGTGATCGCGATAGCCGATATCACCCACGATCACTTCGCCTGCGTGAATACCGATGCCGAAGCGGATCGGTTCGCGCAGGTCGTTTTTGAGGAACTGGTTCAATTCCTCGACATGAACCGAAATGCGCGCTGCCGCTTTCAGCGCCTGGCGGCAAGCGGTCTCGCGACTGGTGGCAAGTCCGAACAAGGCCAGTTGCCCGTCGCCCAGAAACTGGTTCGGCTGGCCGCCGCATTCGATCACGGCCTTTGACACCGCGCCGAGGAAGCGGTTGACGATAAACACGGTGTCAAACGGCAGGCGATTTTCCGCGAGCCTGGTCGAGCCGCGCATATCGACGAACATGCTGACCAGGTAACGCTCCTCGCCGATATGCGAGGGGGCGCCGCGGCGTGTCGCCACCGTTTGCGGCGTGAAGATCTGGAAGAAGGAAAGGTCGCTCTCGGGGCGGAGCTGGCAGGCGAGCCGGATCGCCGGGTCCGAAGCGGTCCCGACCCGGTCGAGAATGAACGATTCGCGGTTCGAGGGTTCCGGCAAGAACGTGCAGTCGCCGATCACCCGGATCCGGCAGGTCGAACAGCGGGCGCGGCCGCCGCACACGCTGGCATGCGGCACCTGGTGGCGCAGGCTCGCCTCCAGCACGGAGAGGCCCTTTGGCACGCGGACGGTGCGGCCGTTGCCGTAAGACAGGGTGATCATGCCGCCGCGCCTCTCCCGAAGCGTGCGTACCCCGCGCGCCACCAGCACCAGGCCCAGCAGGCCCAGATAGCCGATCATGAAGTGGCCCGTGATGCTTTCGAGCCTGTCGGCCTGGGCCGGCGTGCCCGCCTTGTCCGGGGAAAGATTGGCCGCCCGCCACTCCGGGTCAGCGCTTTCCTTCACGACAGTGCGGCCGCTCTGGTAGAGGCCGAGCAGGGCCAGTGTCGGCACCAGCACGGCGGCAGCCAGCAGGAAAGGGGCGGCGCGCCGGAAGAACGTCTTCATCCGCAGCCAGAAGTAAAGACCGATGCTGCCGTGGATCCAGGCGATGATCAAAACCGCCAGCGTCAGCCAGATCCGGCTCGACACCG
This sequence comes from uncultured Alphaproteobacteria bacterium, assembly GCA_963706265.1. GTDB lineage: Bacteria > Pseudomonadota > Alphaproteobacteria > Rhizobiales > Xanthobacteraceae > Bradyrhizobium. The sequence goes on from CAVPLO010000004.1 coordinate 189,882, forward strand.
TCGCCCAATATCCGTGAAGCACCTGCGGATAGAACTTGTCGAAGCCAAACAGCGTGTGGCCAAGGCGCGTGCCGATGACATGGGCGGCGGCGAGTAGCGGGATGCTCAAGCCGAGCACGAGTTGCAACGGCTCGATCGCTCTCCATCGAAACTGCCGGCGCTCGTAGAGCGCCCAGATTCCAAGGCCGCCATGGACGAGCAGCGCGGTGTAAAAGACGATCGCGACCGGGAGGAATTGCCAGAACAGGATGTGGTAGTGCAGGCCCCAGGCCAGCGCCTCCAGCGAAATATTGCCGAGCGCGTGGTTGAGGAAATGGCTGATCAGATAGCTGAAGAGGACGAGCCCGCAGACCATGCGGACCTGCCGCACGCTGAGGCCGCGGAGGAATTTCCCTAGTCTGGCGAGCTTAAGCGCGATCATGCCGGTCCATCAGTTTATAGACCCGGGAAACTAGCGGTTTATTCCGCGGGGCACGAGTAGAGAACCCCCTGGATTAACGTTGTTGTGGGTGTTGTCGGGACGTTGACACGTCAGCCAGAGTCGGGGACAAAGCGCCGTGACGATGACGCCTCAAGACAGCTTCCGCGGAGTTGCGAAGACCTCCGCCCTCCGGCCGCTTGGCATCATCGCGCTGGTCGCGGCGATGACCGTTCTGCGGGGCGTCTATGCCGGCCGCATCGATCTGCGCACGGACGAAGCCTATTACTGGACCTGGTCGAAGGAAAGCGTGCTTTCCTTTCTCGACCATCCGCCGATGATCGCCTGGTTCATCCGTTTCGGCACCGCGATCTTCGGCGATACCAGTTTCGGCGCGCGGTTTGCCGGCTTGCTGGCGATGCTCGCAACGCAGTTGTTGCTCGCCGACATCGTCTGGCGCCGCACGCGCGATGCCCGGGCGGTGGTCATTGCCGTCGCGATGATGGAGGCGTCGCTCTACTACGGCCTCTTGATGACGAAGATATCGCCGGACGTTCCGCTTGTCCTGTTCGTCATGGCCATGGCGTGGGCGCTGGTGCGGCTTGCCGACAGCGATGACGCGCGGTGGTGGCTCGCGGCCGGCGCCTTCGCAGGGCTGGCGGCGTTATCGAAATTCACGATCGCGTTGCTGTTTCCGGCCGTGCTCGCCTTCATGTGGGTGCCGGCCTGGCGCGGACGCTGGCTGCGCAGTCCCTATCCGTGGGCGGCGGCTGCGATCGCTGTTCTGGTCTTCACGCCAGTGCTGGTCTGGAACATGCAGCATGACTGGGCGTCGTTTCGCTTCCAGGCGGTGCGGGCGACCGCGGCGCATCCATGGTCGCTGCGGACGCTTGGCGAATTTATCGGGTTGCAATTCGGTCTTGTCGGTTTTGTCCTGCTCCCGGTGGTTCTGACTGGCGTTGCGTTGACCGCGTGGCGCGGATACCGCACCAAGGACGCGGTCGCCATCCTGCTGTCGACGGCGGTGATCGTTCCCTTTTGCTACTTCCTTTGGAAATCGCTGAGCCTGCGCGTCGGCGACACCTGGCCGACTTTCATCTGGCCGTTTGGGTTTGCCGCCGCAGCCATCAATCTTGCGATGCTGTCGAGGGAAGGATGGCGTCCCTCCTTTGTCGCGATGTCGTTCCGCTGGGCCAAAATCGCGATCGTCTCCGGCGTCGCCTTTGTCGTTCTCGTCTGCTTCTACTACCTGGTAGTGCCTTTCAATTTCATCGGCCGCACCGATCCGGTCGGCGGCGAGGCCGGTTACGGGCCGGTCTTCAGCCGGACCGAGGCCGAACTGCAAAAGACCGGCGCGACCTGGATTGCCACGTCAGACTATCGCACCCATGCGATGCTGCGCTGGTTCTTCAACGGCCGCGTGCCGGTGGTGCAGATCAACGAGCGCGGGCGATATCAGGGTTTTCGCGAGCCGGACATGAGCAAGATCGCCGGCCATGTCGGCCTCTATGTCGGGCGCGAGCCTGAGAACAATCCATCTTTTGCCTTGTGGGCACAGATCCCGGCCAGGCGCGAGCCGCTGGAAACTGTGAATCGCGTCTGGCGCGGCGTGGTGATGGACACCTATGCCATCGATAAATTCAGCGGCTGGACGCCGGAGCTATCGCCGTCGCCGGATTCGCCGTTGTTCGACTGGCGCTGGCTGGCGGGGGATTTTGAAACGTCCTGTAGTTCAGCTCGGGCGGTGAACTCCCTCTCCCACGCAACCGGGGTTTACTCCGGTTGCGCATCATAAATTTGCGCAAGTCGGGCAAGCCACGACTTGCGCTGGGAGAGGGTTGGGGTGAGGGGTTTCGGTCCCTCGATAGAACGTAACCCCTCACCCGAATTGCGGAGCCTGTCATCGGGCGCGCATTCGCGCGACCCGTTGGCAATTCGACCTCTCCCACAGGGGGAGAGGTGAAGAAGGAAAATCACCGCTCGTCCTCTTCCCCGCGCTGGCGCAGCAGATCTTTCGCGAGATCGGTCAGCGAAGGGCGCGGCAAAGCCGCAAACGGCAGCGGCCGGGTGACGTCGATCGCGGCGAGCCCGAGCCGCGCGGTCAACAGCCCGTTGAGGAAACCTTCGCCGAGCCGCTGCGACAGTTTGGCGGTGAGGCCGTGGCCGAGTATCTGTTGAATCACGCTGTCGCTCGCCGCCATGCCGCCGGTGATGGCGAGATGGGCGATGACGTGACGCATCAGGCGGATCATGCCGAGCGTGCCGGGCCTGCCGCCGTAGAGCCGTGCCAGTTGCCGGATCAGGCGAAGCGAGGCCGCAAACACGAAGACGATGTCAAACAGCGCGCGCGGGCTGATGGCGGTGACGAGCGAGACGCGCTGCGCGGCGGCCGAAATCAGGAAGCGAGCCTGCTGATCGAGCGGCGTCATCAGTTCGCGCTCGGCAAGACGGATCATGTCGGCGCCGTCGATGATGTCGCCGGCGTGGTGGCTCAGCGTGGCGCGGGCATGCGCCAGATGCGGGTTCTGATGGGCGATCTTCAACAGATCGCGCAAGACGGCGCGGCTCGCAGCGCGATCGTCGCTGGCGATCACCGACGCGGCGCGCCGGTGCAACTCTTCGATGGTCGAAAGGCGCATCAGGCCGATCGCCTCGCGTGCGGACACCACGATCAACGACAAAGTGGCGGCCGAGGTCAGCGCCAGCCCCAGGATGCCGAGGCCCTCGCTGCGCGCAAACAGATCCTCGATCAGTTGCGTCACGCCTACGCCCGCGCCGAGCAGCACCAGTCCGCCGAGGGCGCCCCAGAACAGCGTCCCCCAGCGGAAACGCGGCTCGGCCGGGACGAGCGCCGGTTCGAGCGCCACCGGCAGCTGCGGCGTTTCGTTTTCCGGGACGATGTGAACCGTGCCGCGGGCAGGGCGGCTTTCATCGTCCGGATCGGTGACGATCACGCCCGCATCGTCGAGCTTGAAGGTTGCCGGCCGCCGGTAAGGGGGGCGTTCGCTCATTGTAGCTTGTCTCCGATCAGGAACTGCATCGCCCGGTCAAGGCGAATGTGGGGCAGCGCGACGGCGTCGGCGCTGTCCTGCGCAAGATGAGGCGGCCGAAAGCGCAGGAAGCGGAAGTCGGCATGGCCGGCCTTCGCGCCGGCGAGGCCGGAAAATGAGGTCTCGCTCTCGAACAGGACTTGCGGGTCTTGCGGCAGTTCGCCGGGAAAAGTGGCGACTTCGGTATTGCCGTCGAAAATTTCGCCGTCGGCCTTTTCGCCTGACATCGGCGTGCCCAGGATCGACGGCAGGCTCTCGCGGCCGCGCGTGACCTGCGCCTCCCGCGTAGCGCGGACGGCGGCAAGCGCCACGACGTCGATGGTGGCGCCGGTATCTTCGGCCTGCGTCACGGCGCGATTGACCGCGCGCCGCAGCACCGCCTCGAGCCGGTCGTGGCTGGAATGGTGCAGGTGATCGGCTTTGGTGGCGGCAAACAGGATGCGATCGATCCGCGGGCGGAACAGCGCATTGAGGAACGTGCCGCGGCCGATCCGGAAGCAGTCGAGAATTCCGGCGAGTGCCGCTTCCAGGTCGAACAGCGCATTCGGCCCGGAATTGAACGCGGCGAGTGCATCCACCAGAACCACCTGGCGATCCAGCCGCGCGAAATGATCGCGAAAGAACGGCCGCACCACCACGTCCTTGTAGGACTGATAGCGCCGTCGCATCATCGCCCACAGCGACCCTTCGGGAGCGTTGCCGTGGTCGGGCACGTCGAGCGGCGCGAAGGTCAGCGCCGGCGACCCGGCAAGGCTGCCGGGCATCAGGAAGCGGCCCGGCGGCAGCAGGCTCATGGCGAAGCGCTCGTCGCGGCAGGCGCGCAAGTAGTCGGTGAAGAGTTTTGCCGAGGTCAGCGCGGCCTGTTCGTCCATCGGGCCTTCGGCGTTCAGGCTTGAGAGAAAGTGCGTGCCAGGGCGCGGCGAGGGCGTTGCGGGCGCCGCCGCGCGACAGCGCCAGGCTTTCGCTCGACCACTGCTCATAGCTTTTGTTGAGCAGCGGCAGATCGAGCAGCCATTCGCCGGGATAATCGACAATGTCCAGCGTCAGCGTCCGCTCCGCGCCGTTCGGCCGCTGATAGTCGATCACGAGCCGCAATTCGCTGATGTCGACGGTCGAGTTCGGCCACGCCCGCTCGTCGATCAGGGTGTGGAGATGACGTTCATAATCGAAACGCGGCACGGCGTCGTCCGGCTGCGGCTCGAGGTGGGCGCGGGCGATCCGGCCCGAGGCGAGCGGCTCGAACACCGGAAAGCGTCCGCCGCGGGTGAGGCCGTGGATCAACGCCGTGATGAACACGGTCTTGCCCGCCCGTGAAAGCCCGGTGATGCCGAGCCGCAAGGTGGGATTGAAGAGGTGCTCGCTGAAATCCCTCAGCGCACGGGCCGAGATGCGTGCTTCCTCGACCATGTCGGAAAAATCAAAGGCCATGGGCTGAAAGGGGAAAAAGCCGGTTTTCGGAAAGGTAATTTGATAAACCGATAGCAAAGGTGGCGATTTGCCGGCCAAAATCAAGTTTCACACTAAAGACGCCATTTGCGCTTAATTTCCGCCTGGCTTAGGGGATCGTTGACGTGCCCAAAGTTATGATATGTTTCATCTGAAAGAAGTGCGTTACCGGCCCGTATGACCATTTTCAGACTGAAACAGTTCGCCTCGTCCTCGGCCCATGCGGCGGCCGGCGCCATGCGCTGGAACTACGATCGCGCCGAACTGATCGCCGACGGCATCGTTCACGGCATCGGGGTGTTCGGCGGCTTGATTGCGGCGACCGTCCTGATCGTGCTCGCCGCGGTGTTCGCTTCCGCCTATTCGGTGGTTACCGTGTCGGTCTATGCCGCCGGCCTGTTGGCGATGCTCGGTTGTTCGGCCGCCTATAACCTCTGGCCGGTATCGCGGCGCAAATGGCTGCTCCGCCGTTTCGATCATTCGGCGATCTACGTGCTGATTGCCGCGACCTACACGCCGATCTTCACGCAATTGCAGGATCGTGTATTCGCGATGTCGCTTTTAGCGGGGGTATGGGGCGTCGCGGTGGTCGGCATCGCAGTAAAACTGTTCTTCCCCGGACGCTTCGACCGGCTGTCGGTCGGCCTTTACCTCGCCATGGGCTGGAGCGGCATCATCGCCTATAATGCCGGCCTTTCCTCGCTGCCCAAACTGGCGCTCTGGCTTATCCTGACGGGTGGCCTGCTCTACAGTTTCGGGGTAATCTTCCACGCATGGCAACGGCTGCGCTTCCAGAACGTGATCTGGCATTGTTTCGTGCTTCTCGGCGCGGCGTGCCACTATATGGCCGTGCTCGACGTCGTTCTGGCCTAGCGCCCACCCCAACAAATCAGGCGTTGCGATGCAGGTGAGCGGCAAAATCGTCGTCGTTACCGGCGGCGCCAACGGCATCGGCCGGGCACTGTGCGAAGCTCTTCACGGCGCCGGCGCCGCCAAGGTGGTCGTGGCAGACCTCGACGTGGCGCGCGCGCGGAGTGTGGCGGCTATCGTCGATGGCGCGGCCTTCAAATGCGACGTCGCACAGGAGAAAGACATCCTTCACGTCATCGAGGAGACCGAGCGGCTGTTCGGCCCGATCGCGCTGTTCTGCTCCAACGCCGGCATCTTTGCCGGCATCGATCCGTTGTCAGCGAATGCCGGCGGCAGTTCGGATGAACCGTTTTCGCGAAGCTGGGCCGTTCATGTCATGGCGCATATTTACGCGGCGCGGCATCTCGTCCCCCGCTTCAAGGCGCGCGGCGGCGGCTATTTCCTCAACACGATTTCGGCCGCCGGTCTGTTGTCGCAGGTCGGAAGCGCGGCTTATTCCACGACCAAGCATGCGGCGGTGGGCTTTGCGGAAAATCTCGCAATCTCGCACAAGGCCGACGGCATCAAGGTTTCGATCCTGTGCCCGCAGGGTGTCGATACCGAGATGCTCCGTACGCTCCCGAAGGGGCCGCAATCCGGTGACGGCGATTTGTCGCCGGCGCAGGTCGCAAAAGATGCGCTCGAAGGCATCGAGCGGGAGACGTTTCTCATTCTGCCGCATCCGCAGGTGCTTACCTATATGCGCAACAAGACCGAGAATTACGACCGCTGGATTGGCGGCATGGCCAAGATCCAGGCGAAGCTGCGGGACGAGTTCGGGAAGTAACGCTTCTTATCCCTCCCCCGCGCAGCGTGGGGAGGGTGGCCGGCCGAAGGCCGGTCGGGTGGGGGTAGGTTCGCTGGAGGCACCTTTTGCCAAATGAGAATGCGCGCGGGCTTCGCAAACGGCTCACGCCACAGGAAGTGAAATTATGGGTGAAGCTGCGCGAACTTAAAGAGCTCGGCTTTCACTTTCGCAGGCAGGCGCCAATAGGACGTTATATTGTAGACTTTGCATCATTCGGTTCTCGAGTTGTTATCGAGGTTGATGGCGGCCAACACAGCCTTAAGCAAGGCGTTGAGTTGGATCGACAGCGCGACACTTTCCTTCGATCAGAGGGATTCCATGTTCTGCGGTTTTGGAATTCGGACGTCGATCAGAACTTAAGAGGGGTACTGGAAAGCATCTTGGACGCCATGAAAACCCCCACCCCGGCGCTACGCGCCGACCCTCCCCACAAGGGGGAGGGATAAAAGAGCAGCTACCCCTTCCGCTCGTACAGCACCGGCACGGCGGAATCCACCATCACCTCGATGAGGCTGGTTCCCTGATGCGTCAGGCCGCGCTGGAGCGCGGCGGCCAAGTCGGATGATTTCGTCACGCGCGCCGCCGCGCATCCCATGCCCTCGGCGATCTTCACAAAGTCGAGGCCGGGCATGTTGAGGCCGGGTACGTTGCGCACCTGCATCACCTGGCTGAACGATCGCATCGCGCCGTAGCCTTCATTGTTGATCACGACAACGGTCAGCGGCAATTTCCGCTGCGCGGCCGTCCACAGCGCCTGGATCGAATACATCGCCGAGCCGTCGCCGACGAGGCAGACGGTGCGAACGCCCGGGCGGCCGAGCGCGATGCCGGCCGCGGCCGGCAGGCCGTGGCCGAGCCCGCCGCTTGCCATGGTGTAAAAACTGTCCGCACCCGCCATCGGCATGAACTTCTGCATCGCCGGCCGGTGCGAGGGCGCTTCTTCCACCAGCACGGCATCGCCGGGCATCGCGGCAGCGAGGCTGTGCAGCAGGAATTCCGCTGGAATCGGATCGGATGCCGCAGGCGCAGGCGGCAGCACGCGGCCCTTGGGCGCCGCGCGTTGGCTCTCGCCTGTGATCTCGAGCAGCGCGGCGAGCGCCGGCTTCATGGTGGCGATGATGCTGGTGCCGGCCGGCGTCACCGCGGCTGCATCGGGATCGTCGGTGATCTGGAACAGCGTGGTCGCGCCATCGAAAATCGGAGCAACGCCCTCGACATGAAACGTGAAGACCGGCGCGCCGATCACGACGACCAGATCATGCGCGCGCAGCGCTTCCGATAACTGGCCGGGCGAGGCGTGCAGAAAGCCCGCAAATTGCGGGTGGCGCTCCGGGAAGCTGCAGCGCGCCGAAAACGGGCTGACCCAGACCGAAGCGCGGGTCTTCTCGGCGAGCCGCACCATCAGATCGACGGCTTGCGCGCGGTCGATACCGGGGCCGACCACAAACGCCGGGCGTTCGCTCGCCGCAAGCGCCTCGGCCAGGCCCCTGATGGCGTCGGGATCGGGGCTCAATTCGCGCGTGATGCTGCGGGCCTCGATCGCCTGCGCCGGCTTCGTCCAGTCGTCGCTCGGGACCGAGACGAAGGTCGGCCCGCACGGCGGCTGCATCGCCACGTAATAGGCGCGCGCGATCGCGGCCGGCACGTCTTCGGCGCGCGCCGGCTCGATTGCAAATTTCACGTAAGGCCGCGGAAATTCGGACGCACGCTCGGCAAACAGAAACGGCTGCAGGGGCAGGATCGAGCGCGCTTGCTGGCCCGCTGATATCACGAGCGGCGTCTGGTTGCGATAGGCCGTAAAAACGTTGCCGAGCGCGTGTCCGACGCCGGCCGCCGAATGCAGATTGACGAAGCCGGCGTTACGGGTGGCCTGCGCATAGCCGTCGGCCATGCCGATGACGGAGGCTTCCTGCAAGCCCAGCACGTAGTCGATGTCGTCCGGCCAGTCGCTCAGGAACGGCAGTTCGGTCGAGCCGGGATTGCCGAACACCTTGCGGATGCCGAACGCGCGCAACAGGTCGAAGGTGGCCTGCTTGACGGTGAGGGGTGCGCTGGAGATTGGTTCAGGCTTGCGTGGCAAACTGAGTCATCCCCGCTGCATGACACGAAGCGTCTTCACCTCTCCCATAGGGAGAGGTCGGCACGAAGTGCCGGGTGAGGGGCTAAGCTCGATCGAAAGGCCGCACCCCCCCACCCCAACCCTCTCCCCATGGGAGAGGGAGCAGACTTCCGCTCGGGTGACGTCTGTGCGCCTCACCACGTCGCGGTGCCTTTCATGGTCGGCTGGCCTTCCGAGTTCGCCGTCCACGTCTCAAGACCATTAGCGGTCTCGTTGGCATTGACCGAGAATTCGCTGCCTTCGAATAGCGGCTGCACGCCGCGATAGGCAAATTTCTTCGGCACGATGGAGCGCAATTTGGCGGCGAATTCGATCTGCAATGCCGCCTGCATCGGCCCATGGAAGATCAGGCCGGGATAGCCTTCGACCTTGGTGACGTAGTCGCGGTCATAGTGAATGCGATGGCCGTTGAACGTCAGCGCCGAGTAGCGAAACAGCAGCACCGGATCGGCCATGTGGGTTTCGCGGTGTTTTGCGACCGGCCGTGGCGCGGCGGCCCTGGCAGGTGCGGCGGAAGCCGGCGTAACGTCGCGATAGACGATATCGTGCCGCTCGCGGATCGCCACGCCACGCGGCGTGGAGTGCTCATGGTCGACCGACACAAAGCACAACATGCCGGTCGATCCGCTCTTCAGGCTCACGTCCTTGATGCGCGAGGTGCGCGTCACCTCGTCGCCGACCCGTAGCGTATCGAAGAACTCGAGCTCGCCGCCGGCCCACATCCGCCGCGGCAGCGGCACCGGGGGCAGGAAGCCGCCGCGCGCCGGATGGCCGTCGGGGCCAAGTTCCGCGGCCGCAACGACCGCCGGCGCCAGGCACCAGTGCACGGTGAAGGGCGCGGCATCCCCTCGCTTCGGTTCGCCAACGGGAAGAAACAGCGTCGCCCGCAATCCCTTCACCAGTTGCGCGGTGACGACGTCGGACGCCTCAGAGGTGCGGCCGATCCATTGCCGCAAATGATCGAGGTCGGGCTTTTCACTCATGACGCTTTGGTCCGTGCAGAAGGCTTTTGGGTTGAGACGGGGTGCTCGCCGATCGCGGGCACCGCGCCATACTGGCGCGGCTCGCCGACCACGATCGCGCCCGGCGCGGGATAGCTCACCACGCCATTGGGCGTCTCTACCTCGATGCGCCGCAGATGCGGGTGCTGCGCGAGATCGGCCATGGTATTGACCTCGGCGAAGGCGATGTCGGCATCCGACAGCCGCTGCAGCAATTCTTCGCGCGTCATGGACGCAAAGCTGTTGCCGACGATGCCGTCGGTCAGCGGGCGATTCCTGACACGCTCGACCATGTTGGAAAAACGCGGATCGTTCGGCAGGTCGGGCTGGCCGAGCACTTCCGCGCAGAGTTTTTTCCATTCCCGCTCGCTCTGGATCGAGATCAGGATGTCCTTGCCGTCTCTGGAGCGGAACACGCCGTAAGGCGCGATCGAGGGATGGGCGAGGCCAATGCGCTTCGGCGGCTGGCCGGCCTCGGAATTGATCAGCGGCACGGCGAGCCAGTCGGCCATCACGTCGAACATCGAAATGCGGATATCGGCGCCCTTGCCGGTGCGCGAGCGCGCGATCAGCGCTTCCAGGATCGCGGCGTGCGCCGTGGCGCCGGTGGCGATATCGACGATCGACAGCCCGACGCGCGAGGGGCTCTCCGGGCCGCCGGTGATCGAGGCTAGTCCGCTTTCGGCCTGGATCAGGAGATCGTAGGCCTTGCGGTGCGCATAGGGTCCTTCATCGCCGTAACCGGTGATGGTGCACGAGACCAGCGCGGGATAATCCTTTTTCAGCCTCTCAATCGAAAAGCCGAGCTTGTCCATCGAGCCGGGCTTGAGATTCTGCAACAGCACGTCGGCGCCTGCAATCAGCCGTTCCAGTTGGCTGCGGCCCTCCTTGGTGGCGAGGTCGACGACTTCGGAATCCTTGCCGCGGTTGAGCCAGACGAAATAGCTGCTCTGTCCCTTGGCGGCGGCGTCATAGCCGCGGGCGAAATCGCCCTCGGGCCGCTCCACCTTGATGACATGGGCGCCGGCATCGGCCAGCCGCGAGGAGCAGAACGGCGCGGCAACGGCCTGTTCGACGGCGACGACGGTTATTCCTTCCAGCGGCAGCATGGTTCAATTCTCAGTAAGAGCGCGGCATGTCCAGCACATGCTCGGCGATGTAGGACAACACCAGATTGGTCGAGATTGGCGCCACCTGATAGAGCCGGGTCTCGCGGAATTTGCGCTCGACATCGTATTCTTCCGCAAAACCGAAGCCGCCATGGGTCTGCACGCAGGCGTTGGCCGCTTCCCAGGAAGCGTCCGCCGCCAGCATCTTGGCCATGTTGGCTTCCGCGCCGCAATCAAGCCCGGCTTCGTATTTGCGGGTGGCCTCCTTGACCATCAGTTCGGCGGCGCGCATCGCCGCATAGGCTTTGGCGATCGGAAACTGGATGCCTTGATTCTGGCCGATCGGGCGGCCGAAAACGCTACGCTCCTTGGCGTAGGTCGAGGCCTTCTCGATGAACCATTTGGCGTCGCCGATGCATTCGGCGGCAATCAGGATGCGCTCGGTGTTCATGCCGGAGAGGATGTAACGGAATCCCTTGCCGTCCTCGCCGATCAGGTTCTCCGCCGGCACCTTCATGTCGGTGAAGAACACTTCCGTCGTCGAGTGGTTCATCATGGTGCGGATCGGGCGGATCGAGAGGCCCGCCTTCTTGGCCTCCCGCATGTCGACGATGAAGACCGAAAGCCCGTCGGTGCGCTTCTTCGCCTGTTCTTTCGCCGTGGTGCGCGCGAGCAGGATCATCAGGTCGGAATATTCGGCGCGGCTGGTCCAGATCTTCTGGCCGTTGACGATATAGCTGTCATTGCCTTCGCGCCGGGCAAAGGTTTTTAGCGAGGATGTATCGGTGCCGCTGGTCGGCTCCGTCACGCCAAACGCCTGCAACCGCAACTCGCCGCTTGCGACCTTCGGCAGCCATTTGCCCTTCTGCGCCTCGCTGCCGTGCCGCAGCAGCGTGCCCATGGTGTACATCTGGGCGTGGCAGGCGCCGGCATTGCAGCCGGCACGATGGATCTCTTCCAGGATGGCGGTTGCAGCCGACAGTTTCAGGCCCGCGCCGCCATATTCTTCCGGGATCAGCACCGAGAGGTAGCCGGATTCCGTGAGCGCATCGACAAAGGCCTTCGGGTAGGCCATTTCGCGGTCGAGCTTGCGCCAGTATTCGCCGGGGAACTGCGAGCAAAGTTTGGCAACGGCGTCGCGGATATCGGCGTGTTCGTCGTGTTGGTCGGTGGATGTCATCGGAACTCGACAGCTCGAATGGGCGACGCCGGGCGTTGTCGGACTGGACGCCCGAGGTTTGGTCCTCCGGTTGTTGCCGAAGACGCTCGCCGTGGCAACCCCGATAGAGTCGACCCCGCTCGAAACAGCAGCATGGCTGCCCCATAGGTAATGACTCGGCAAGCTATCTGGACGGTCGCCGCGCCGAGTGGCGGATGCTGTGAATAATGATTTCGGCGGAAGTAGCTCGGTAGAGGATCACGTAGGGGTACGGGTTAAGGACCATACGACGATAGCCAGACCGGTTCGTTGGTTGGCCGCTATGGGGTTGTTCGGCGAGGATCAAGATGGCAGCGTCAAAGCGATCCAGGACGTGCCGCGCTCCTTGCGATGAACGCGCCTCAATATAGGTAAGGATTGCGTCGAGCTGCCGTGCGGCCCGGCGGGTATAGCGGATATTCACCGGCCATGCTTCGCCCGGATGGCCCGGATCTCTTCATCCGTCGCGAACTCGCCACGTTCGACCTCTGCGATCGAAGCCTCAAGGTCGGCTTCTTCTTCGGGCGTCAAGATATACGGCGGCGGTTCGACACCGGCGAGCTGCAACATGATCCGCGCAACGTCATCCTGGACCTGCTCAGGCAGGCTAGAGACAGTCGCCACGGCCTCGTCGAGCAAGCGAGTCATGATGTTTAAAATCCAGTTGTTGTCTGCACGCCGTCACCATGGTTCGCTAATTTAAGCTTTTGCAAGGGTTCCGCAAGCCACCGATAGATTGATTGGAAACAGCGCTTCGGCCCCGGCCCGGTACCTCGTCTCGTGCGGCGAATTTGAAGTTGCCTATCAAAGCCGCTACTCAAATCAACAAGCTGCCAGAGCCCCTTTTGATTCTGGAGTTCGCATCGGAGGTGCCGCAATAGCTTGCGAACTTCGGAATCGGAGCTCTACGCAGGTATGCGGACCGGCAAGGACTCGATGCCGCGCACAAAGCTGGAATAGACCCGCTTCGGCTCGCCGACCACCTCGATCCGCTCGAACCGCTTCAGGATTTCCTGCCAGACGATCTTCAATTGCAGTTCGGCGAGCCGCATGCCGACGCAGCGGTGAATACCGAAGCCGAACGACAGATGAATCTTCGGACGCGCGCGGTCGATGATGAATTCGTTGGGCCGCTCGATCACTTCCTCATCGCGATTGCCGGAGACGTACCACATCACGACACGGTCGCCCTTGCGGATCGTCTTGCCGCCAAGTTCAGTATCGACCAGCGCGGTGCGCCGCATATGCGCAAGCGGCGTCTGCCAGCGAATGACCTCGGGCACCATGGTATCGATCAAATCGGGATTTTCGCGAAGCATGCGATACTGCTCCGGATGTTCGTTCAGCGCGAGCACCGATCCGCTCATCGTGTTGCGGGTGGTGTCGTTGCCGCCGACGATCAGAAGGATGATGTTCCCCATCAGATTGTCGGGGTCCATGTAGCGGGTGGCGTCATTGTGCGCCATCATCGAGATCAGGTCGTTGCGCGGCTCGGCGTTGACGCGCTCGTTCCACAGCTTGGCGAAATAGGCTGCGCATTCGTCCATCTCGGTGCGGCGCTGCTCCGCTGACTCCACGACACCGCCCTTCGGCAGTGCGGTCGAAACATCCGACCAGCGCGTCAATTTGCGCCGCTCGTCAAAGGGAAAATCGAACAGCGTCGCCAGCATCTGCGTGGTCAATTCGATCGAGACCAGATCGACGAAATTGAAGGTCTCGTTGCGCGGCAGCGAATCCAGCACCCGTCCGGTGCGCTCGCGGATCAGTTTCGCGAGTTCATCCAGATGCGTCGGCGTGAACATCGGCTGCACGGTCTTGCGCTGGGCGGAATGCCGCGGCTGGTCCATCGCAATGAAGCTCGGCCAGTCATAGCCGGGCGGAACGTCCCGGATCGAGATACCGCCAAGCGACACGTCGGAGGAGAAGATGCCGTGGTTGGTGTCGACATGCATGATGTCGTTGTATTTGGTCACCGACCAATAGGGCTCGATCGGCGATTTGGTGCAGTAATGCACCGGCGCTTCCTTGCGCAGCCGCTCGAAATACGGCCACAGCGTATCGTTGCGGAACAATTGCGGCGCGCCGGGATGAAAATCCTCCAGCGGCGTGGAATAGGCGGCCTCGCGCGCGGCGCGCTGAAGCTCTTGCCTGCTGATTCCCGGGGGTGTCTGGATGTTCATGGTCGCTCTTCCCTGAAGAGGTGCGCCGTTGTATCGGAAGGTGGTGGCTTGGGTCCAAATTACATCCCCTTGCACGCATCAGGGCAAGAGAGAGTTTTGGCGGATTTGGTGTCGCGGCGCCATGGCATGCCAGCGACCAGGCCCCTCAAAATCTCGGCCACCCGTGACAAGGTCAGGTTGAGGGATTAAGCCATTGGGCGAACCAAGAAGTTTGCCGGAGCCCGCCCGCCATGATTCCCAACGCCTACCGGATGTTCAATTTCGACCTCGGCGAAACCGCGGATGCGCTGCGCGAGACGGTTCACGATTTTTCCAACAACGAGATCGCGCCGCGCGCCGCCGAAATCGACAAGAGCAACCAGTTTCCGAGGGATCTCTGGCCCAAGCTCGGCGCGCTCGGCCTGCATGGCATCACGGTCGAGGAGGAATATGGCGGCTCGGGTCTCGGCTATCTCGAACATTGCGTGGCGATGGAAGAGATTTCGCGGGCGTCGGCTTCGGTCGGATTGTCTTACGGCGCGCATTCCAATCTCTGCATCAACCAGCTCCGGCGCAACGGCAATGACGCGCAGAAGCAGAAATATCTGCCGAAGCTGATTTCCGGCGAGCATGTCGGCGCGCTGGCGATGTCGGAGCCCGGCTCCGGCTCCGACGTGGTGTCGATGTCGACGCGCGCCGAGAAGAAGGGCGATCGCTATGTCCTCAACGGCTCCAAGATGTGGATCACCAACGGTCCCGTCGCCGAGACGCTGGTGGTCTATGCCAAGACCGATCCGGCCGCGGGCGCGCGCGGCATCACCGCCTTCATCATCGAAAAAGGCATGAAGGGATTTTCCACTGCGCAGAAGCTCGACAAGCTCGGCATGCGCGGCTCCGACACCGCCGAACTCGTGTTCGACAACTGCGAGGTGCCGGAAGAAAACGTGCTCGGTCAGGTCGGCCGCGGCGCCAACGTGCTGATGTCGGGCCTCGATTACGAGCGCGCGGTGCTGGCGGCGGGGCCGCTCGGCATCATGCAGGCCTGCATGGACGTGGTGCTGCCTTACGTGCACGAGCGCAAGCAGTTCGGCCAGCCGATCGGCAGTTTTCAGCTGGTGCAGGGCAAGATCGCCGACATGTACACGACGATGAACGCCTCGCGCGCCTATGTCTATGCGGTCGCGAAGGCCTGCGACCGCGGCGAGACCACGCGTGAGGATGCGGCCGGCGCCATCCTTTATGCCGCGGAAAAGGCGACGCAATGCGCGCTGGATGCGATCCAGTTGCTCGGCGGCAACGGCTATATCAACGACTACCCCACCGGGCGTCTGCTGCGCGACGCCAAGCTTTATGAAATCGGCGCCGGCACATCCGAAATCCGCCGGATGTTGATCGGACGAGAGTTATTCGAGAAATCGGCTTAAACGGCGATTAACCGGGAACGGTGCGCGAGCGTTGACATCGGCTCAATCCAAGGTTTCACTTCAGCCACCATTTCCTGGGGGCAATTTCCGTGAACGAGATGAGCTCGGTGCCGCAGTTTCCACCGCCGCGGCCGCAACCTCCGCCCTTGCCGTCGCCGGTGGCCTTTTCCGGCGATCGCTACGAGTTCTTCCGGCTGGTGCGAAATGGCGTCATGCTCGAACTCGTTACCTTCGGCTTTTACCGGTTCTGGCTCGCCACCGATATTCGCCGCCATCTGTGGTCGCATACGTCCATTGAGGGTGACGCGCCGGAATATACCGGCCGCGCCCGCGAGTTGCTGATCGGCTTCCTGTTTGCGCTGGCGATCCTGGTGCCGATCTATGTGGCCTATTTTATCTTCGGCATCGAGGCCGAACGCTACAAAGCCTTCGCAAGCTTTCCGCTTCTGCTGTTCTTCTATCTGTTCGGACATTTTGCGATCTACCGCGCGCGGCGCTACCGCCTCACACGCACCGTCTGGCGCGGAGTGCGCTTCTGGATGGATGGCTCCGGATGGGCCTACGCCATGCGCGCGGCGGGGTGGACATTCTTGACCTCCATAACGCTTGGTGCGGCGTTGCCGTGGCGGGAAGCCGCGCTCGAGCGCTACAAGATGCAGCATTGTCATTACGGCGATCTGCCAGGAAGTTTCGAAGGACGCGGAAACGGAATTTTTCAAGCGCGGCTGGAAGTTGTGGCTGGCGACCATTGGGCTGTTCCTCCTGGCCATACCGGCATCGGCTGCCAAGTCCAGATCCTGCCACCGGGAGCGAACAGTCTCTTCGGGCTGTTGACGCTGGTCTGGCTTGTCGCGTTGCCGTTCATCTATGGCGCCTTCAAAGCGATCGAATGGCGCTGGTGGATTTCCGGCGTCCGGTTCGGCGAGGTCTCTTCGAATCGGACTTGTCGGCGAATGCGCTTTACGGGCTTTACTGGAAAGTCATTGGCTGGTTCCTGCTCCTTCTATTGGTCTTTATCGTGTATTTGCTCATGAGCTTTTGGTGGATTGTGGGATTCGCCGACATGGCTCATTTCGCCAGTCGGCTTCAGGCAAGCCTTGCGATAAAAGCGGCCATGGCCGCGGGTTATCTGGGGTTCATTCTCACGATGAACCTCGTGCTGCGGGTCTATCTGCTGCGCGATGTCTGGGCGAGGGTGGCTGCGTCTGCGACCGCCTTCCACCTCGAAGCCGCCGCCAATGTTGCCGCCAAAGGCGAACTCGCTAGCGCACTGGGCGAGGGCCTCGCAGGGGGCCTGGATGTCGTTGGATTCTAGCGGGATGACTGACAGCGCGGAAACCATTCCGACCGCAACGCCGCCAGAGAGCCATTCCATCTTCTACGACGGCACATCGAGCCGGCGTCATCACGTGCAGCTCGCGCTCCGCGACCGGCTTGAAATCAGCGAGAACGGAACAACGCTGGCGACCTGGCCGTTGGCGGATATCCGCCGCGCCGACGGAATTGCCGGCATTCTGCGCCTGAGTTGTTTCACCGCGCCGCCACTGGCGCGACTTGAAGTTCGCGACGCCGCGCTCGCCGCGGCGCTGAGCTTCCGGTGTTCGCATCTGAACGACAATGCGGCCGGCCGGCACAGTATTGCTGCCGTTGTCGGCTGGTCGCTGGCGGCGACGGTATCTATTGTCGCGGTGATCTGGTTCGGGCTGCCGTTGGCGGCCGATCGTCTCGCGCCGCTGGTGCCGAACATGCTGGAGCGCCGTATTGGCGATGCGGCCGACGGGCAGATCAGGATCATGTTTGGCGGCAAGACCTGCGGCAATCCCGCGGGCCGTGCCGCCTTCTTCAAGTTGATGCGAGAACTCTCGACCGCCGCCGGCATCGATACACCGGTTCGGGCCGACGTGCTGAACACGCCGGTGCCGAACGCCTTCGCGCTGCCGGGCGGCAAGGTCTATCTGTTCAGCGGATTATTGGCGAAGGCCGAAAACCCGGACGAGATCGCGGGCGTGCTCGCGCATGAATTGGGCCATGTCAGTCATCGCGATAACACCCGCAACATGATCTATAGCGGCGGAACGTCGTTCCTGATCGGCCTGTTGTTCGGCGACGTTACCGGATCCGGTGCCCTGATTTTCGCCTCGCGATCGCTGGTCACCGCGTCCTATTCGCGCGAAGCCGAGCAGCGCGCCGATGATTTTTCGGTTGATGTGATGCACCGGCTCGGCCGTCCGACCAAGGCGATGGGCGATCTGATTTTCCGCATCACCGGCAACCAGGGGGACAAGACCTTGTCGATCCTGTCCAACCACCCGCTGACCGAGGACCGGCTCAAGCACCTCAGCGACGAAGACCGTCCCGCCAGCGGTCCGCCGCTGCTCACGGATAACGAGTGGACGGCGCTGAAGGCGGTCTGCAAGCTCGGCAGTTGAAGGGTTCAAGCCTGCGCGGCAAACAGATCCCATTTCCCCGGAATGCCCTTCAGGTCGTGCGAACCGCGCTCGGCGAATTTCAGGCCCGCACCTGCGACGAGGTCGGTCACGACCCTCGAAACCAGGACTTCACTGGCCTGGGCCTGCGCCATGACGCGGGCGGCGGCATGAATGGCAATGCCGCCGACGTCGCGGTCCCGCAGTTCGATCTCGCCGGTGTGAAGGCCGGCTCTCAGCGGCAGTCCGATTTGCCCCGCAGCACTACTGAAGGCCAGCGCACAGCGGACCGCGCGGCCGGGACCATCGAAGGTCGCGAGAATTCCGTCCCCGGTCGTCTTGATGAGATTGCCCCTGAATTTCTCGACCGTTTGCCGCGCGATCTGATCGTGATTGTCGAGCAGGCGGCGCCAGGCGTGATCGCCCATCGCCGCCGCGCTGCGCGTGGAATCCACGATGTCGGTGAACAGCACGGTCGCCAGAATGCGCTCGATCTCGACCGACGAACGATCGCGGCTTCCGGTCACGAACTCCTCGATGTCGCCGAGAAATGTCTCGACATCGCCGGACCAGAACACGTGATCGTCGCCGGGATATTCGACGAATTTGGCCTCGGGTATCTGGCTTGCGAGCGCGCGGCCGGCCGCGATCGGCACCTGAAGGTCTCCGGTACGATGCATCACGAGGGTCGGAATCCGAATCGAGGGGAGGATCGGCCGAACATCGATCCGGGCATTCAACAGCGTCAGCGCCCTGATCGCGCCAGGGCTGGCTGAAAGCCGCTCGATCTTGGCCAGCACCTCGATCCCGTTCGGCTTGGCTACCAGGCTCGGCCATGCCTGCCCGAGTATCTCGCCGGTGCCCCAACTCTTGAGACGTTCGGTGGCTTTTGCTTCAAAATCGCTCGGCATGGTCGATAGCGCGAATCCGCCGAACAGCAGAAGCTTCGCTGTCCGCTCCGGATAGGTCGCCGCAAACAGCGCGCTCATCGCACTGCCTTCGGAAAAACCCATCAGGACCGCGCGTTTGGAGCCCACGGCGTCCATCACCGCGCGGACGTCATCCATGCGCTCTTCGAGGGAAGGCGCGCCGGATACCCTGTCGGATAGACCCTGTCCTCGCTTGTCGAAGGTGATGACCCGTGCGAATTCGGAAAGGCGTCTCAGAAACGCAGTGTATCCCGGCGTTTCATGAAAGAATTCGACGTGCGAGATCACGCCGGGCACCATCACGAGATCGATCGGCGCCTCGCCCATCACCTGATACGCGATGCTGACGTCGCCACTGAGCGCGTAACGGGTAGCGGGCAGGACAAAATCATTCATGCTGAGGGGCTCGACGGTCAGTTGTCCTTGTCTGTGACAAACGCAACGCGTATGCGCAAGGGAGCGCAAGCGACGACCCGCCGTCGCTCGCTTTGCGAGCTACGAAGCGTCCTGCGCGCAGGTGGAAGCAATCCAGGATCACAGCAACAGTCTGGATTGCTTCGCTGGCGCTCGCAATGACGAAATAGGCGCTGTCTGTGGAACCCTATCGCACCACCACCAGCGTGCCGACCGAGACGCGGTTGTAGAGATCGGTGACGTCCTCGTTGGTCATGCGGATGCAGCCGGAGGAGACGGCATGGCCGATTGTCTCGGGTTCATTGGAGCCGTGGATGCGGTAGAGTGTCGAGCCCAGGTACAGCGCCCGCGCGCCGAGCGGATTTTCGATGCCACCGGCCAGGTAGCGCGGCAGGTCGGGACGGCGGGCGCGCATCTGCGCCGGCGGGGTCCAGCTCGGCCACTCCTTTTTCGCGGTGATGTGATGAGTCCCGCTCCAGCCGAAGCCGTCGCGGCCGACGCCGATGCCGTAACGCAGCGCCTCGCCATTGCCGAGGATCAGATAAAGCCGCCGCTCTGACGTCGAGATGAAGATCGTGCCCGGTGGTTGCCTGACCGGCGCGCTGACCCGTTCGCGCGGGATCGGACTTGAGCCGCCGCCGTAATAGTCGGAGCCAGGCCCATAATAAGGATAGGCGCGCCCGGGCTGCGGCTGCTGCCGCGGCTGCTGCTGGCGTCCGAAATTGAAAAAGTCGTCGTCCATGGTGGCGCGGGCGGAGGAGGTGCCGGCCAGCACCATCAGCACAAGGGCCAGATAGGCAAAAATCCGGGTCATCGGGTTCCTCGCTATTCAAGCTTGACGCACAAGCAGGCCATATCGAGGGTATTTTCGCAAGCGAACGTGACGGAATTCGAACGGTGCGGTTAAGAATATACTGGTCGTTAGCCGCGATGCAGCCATGCGCCTAAACCCCCTTTGACGAACGGCGTAAAACGAGTGATTGATCTGGTCGATGAAATGCCTTGAACCGCGAGCGGGAGTGGAAGAATGAACGGTGCGGAAAGTCTGGTGCGGACCCTGGTCGCGGGCGGGGTCGACGTCTGCTTCACCAATCCCGGCACCTCCGAGATGCATTTCGTCGCAGCGCTCGATCGCGTCGAGGGGATGCGCTGCGTGCTTGGTCTGTTCGAGGGCGTGGTGACCGGGGCGGCCGACGGCTATTTCCGCATGAAGGGCACGCCGGCCTCGACGCTGCTGCATCTCGGCCCCGGTCTCGCCAACGGGCTTGCCAACCTGCACAACGCCAAGAAGGCGCATTCCGGCATCGTCAACATCGTCGGCCAGCATGCCACCTATCACATCGGTTACAACGCGCCGCTCACCTCCGATATCGAGGGCCTGGCGCGGCCGATGTCGGAATGGGTGCGCACCTCGCCGAATGCGAAATCCGTCGCTGCCGACGGCGCGGCCGCCATCGCCGCCGCCAAAAGCGCGCCGCCCCAGATCGCAACGCTTATTCTGCCCGCCGATACCGCCTGGAACGAGGCCGACGGCATCGCGCCGGTCGCAGCGCCAAAGCAGCAGCCGGGCTTTTCCGCCGATGCCGTGGAAAAGGCGGCGAAGGTGCTGCATTCCGGCGGCACGCGGAATCTTCTGCTCGTCACCGGCAACGCGCTGACCGAACGGGGGCTGGCGCTGGCGCAGCAGATCGCCGGCAAGACCGGCTGCAAGGTGATGGGCCAGACCTATCACCCGCGCATGGCGCGCGGCCGCGGCCGCTTCTCGATCGACCGCATTCCCTACGTGATCGAGCAGGCGCTGCCGCTGCTCAAGGATTTCAAAAACATCATCCTGGTCGATTCCAACGACCCGATCGCCTTCTTCGCCTATCCGAACAAGCCGAGCCAGCTGAGGCCCGAGGGCTGCGAGGTTCACCGCATGACGGCCTGGGGCGACAATTCGGTCGCGGCCCTGGAAGCGCTCGCCGACGCGCTCGGTGCCAAACCGTCCGACGTCAAGCCGCAACAGCTCACCGAGCTCAACAAGCCGACCGGGCCGCTCAACCATGCCTCGATCGCGCAGGCGATTGCGTGCGCGATCCCGGAAAATGCGATCGTCGTCGATGAATCCATCACCACCGGACGCGGCTTCTTCCCGCCGACGGCGGCGGCCGCACCTCATGACTGGCTGCAGAACATGGGCGGATCGATCGGGTTTTCGACGCCGGTCGCGACCGGGGCCGCGGTTGCCTGTCCCGACCGCAAGGTGATCTGCATGGTCGGCGACGGCAGCGCGATGTACACCATCCAGTCGCTGTGGACGCAGGCGCGCGAAGGCCTCAACGTCGTGACGATCGTGTTCGCCAACCGGATTTACCAGATCCTGCGCGGCGAATTCGACGGCGTCGGCGCCGGCTCGCCGGGTAGCCGC
Organism: uncultured Alphaproteobacteria bacterium; assembly: GCA_963706265.1. GTDB lineage: Bacteria > Pseudomonadota > Alphaproteobacteria > Rhizobiales > Xanthobacteraceae > Bradyrhizobium. The sequence goes on from CAVPLO010000004.1 coordinate 211,702, forward strand.
GCCATGGACATGCTCAAGATCGACAGTCCGACGCTGGACTTCGTCGGCCTCGCCAGGAGCATGGGGGTCGCCGGCCGCGCGGTGACCACGGCCGACGAATTCAACGTGGCGCTGGCGGAAGCGATCGCCGAGCCCGGGCCGCAGCTCATCGAAGTGCGGATGTAAGAGCTATCGCCGGGAGGTAAACGCCGTCATTGCGAGCCAACGGGTCCGCGTAAACACGCGGCCCGATGACAAGCTCCACGAAGCAATCCAGAGTCAGGAAAGACTGGATTGCTTCGTCGCTTACGCTCCTCGCAACGACGACCCCTCTAGTGGAGTGGATCTGACATTCGCTACCTACCTGGCCGCGAACTCGCAAAGCGAATGTCAGATCCTAAACTCCACTAGAAACATATATTTGCTAGTGGTCCTTTGATTCTAACATTCGCAACAGTGGCCGCTGAGAAGGGATGCGAATGTTAGAATCGGACCACTAGCAGGGTGAACGCGGGGGCCAGATGCACACCGAGCTGGACAAGGTCGTTGCCGCGCTGAAGGCATTTTATGCAAGCGAGGCGTTCCTGTTCGAGCACGATCTCGGTGAGCGCACGCTGACGCACCGGCTCGCCCTTCATCTGGAAAAACAGTTTCCGGATTTCGAGGTCGATTGCGATTTCGACCGGCTCGGCGCGCGGACGCTGCAACTGCCGCACGGCTCGATCGTCTCGACCGACGATCATCTCGGCAAGTCGATCTACCCCGACATCGTCGTGCATCAGCGCGCGGTTCCCAACAACCTGCTCGCGATCGAGGTGAGAAAGGCGGTGAACCATCAGCCGGTCGAGCACGACCGGCACAAGCTGCGCGCCTTGACCGATCCGCACATCTGGTTCGCCTACTGGATCGGCGTGCTGGCGACGCTGGGGAAGACCGGCGTCCTTTCGCCGGAGGTCTATGTCGCGGGCAAGCTCCACGAGGAGCTTACCGGTTTTCTGGCGCAGCGGCTGAAGGAGGCGGGCCTCGATGCGGCTTGACGTTTTGTAAGTTCAGTCGAAGCCGCAATCGTGGTGCGCTCCCTCTCCCATTGGGAGAGGGCGGGGGTGAGGGGTTATGGTCTCACCGTGAGCGGCACCCCTCACCCGGATCGCTATCGCGATCCGACCTCTCCCCAACGGGGAGAGGTGAACCGCTCCGCTGAAAAAGCAGTTCAGCCGAAAAGTCGTCATGCCTTGGCGCCATTATTTCGGGCCGTTGGCCTTTTCCCGCATGCGATAGAACTTGAGCGCGGTCTGCGCCGTTCCCGGCCGAAGCCGGAAGAAGTTGGCGAACGTGATGTCGAGTTGCTGGCGCGAAGAGCCGTTGACGCCGGCATGCAGCAGCAGAAGCTTCATCGTCGTCGCCCAGGAAATTTCGACCGCGCGGGCGAGCACAACGATTTGCTCGGTCTCGTTCTGGACGAAAGCCCGCTCCACGAGCCCGACCGGAAGGTCGCACATCAGCGATAGCGCGGCGACCACCTTGTCGAAGCTGCCTTCTTCGGCGAAAGCGAGCAGTTGCGCTTCGTTCAATTTTCCGGCGGCGTTCAGCTCGCGCACCAGGTGCTGGGCTTCCGAAAATTCGTTCGAACCGGCGCGCGCCTTGGTCTGGATCTCGTCGGTGGCCTGCGCCACCATCGACTTGATCAAGTCGGCGCGGCGGGGATCTGCCTCGATAAGCTGGTTCTTGACCGCTTCGGAGGCATCGACAAACAGCTTGACCAGGTTTTGACGCGGAATATCCGGGCGCGACCAGACACAGAGCGCCAGATCGCCGTCGTCGCAGGCCCTGCGGACCAGCGTCGAGACGCCGAATTCGGAGAATTTTGCGCCGGCATTATGCGCGGTCGCGGCGACCACGACGCGATTGCCGCGATCGACCAGAACGTCGGTCACCGCTTCGACCAGGATCTTGCGGCCGGAGATCGCGAGCAAATGGTCCTGGCTTTGGGTCCTGGCGTTGTCGACCAGCGTGTTGACGTCGATCCGTTCGCTGTGGGTGAGGACGGGTCCGGCGACCTCGATGGCGGCATCGGCGGCCAGCAGGCGCACGACCCCGCGCGGCGCATCGGGCAGTCTTGCGATGCGGCTGCCGAACTGGGCACGGACGGCGTTTTCGATGTTCTCCAGCAGCCTGCCCATCACGACATCGAACAGCGCGATCTGGTCTTCGGAGAATGTCCCGGACTTCAGGACAAAGAGGTCGGTCACCTTGCGCAGGACCTCCGCGCGCCGCGCCAGATTCTGGTCGCCAAGGGCATCCTCGAGTTGATCGATCAAACCTGTCTGCGCGCTCATGACATGATACTTTCTGTATCGAAAATTCGTAATCTCGGTCAGGCCACCATGACCTGCCTGAAGGTCCGGTCGATCTTGATCTTCGAACGGGAAATTCGTCAGGTACGTCACGGAAGAACAGCCGGTGCCAAAATCGTCCAGCGCCAAGGATATACCGAGATTCTTAAGCTGCCGTATCGTCGCCATACGGGCCTCCTGGTTCTCCAGGAGCGAGGTTTCGGTGATTTCGGGCTCCAGCCGCTCCGGCGCCACGCCTTCGACGGCGCTCGATGCGGATCATCAGGCGCACCTGACGGCGTTACAGGATAAGTCCGGCGCCGACTTCGATAACGCCTATCTCGCCGGTCAGGCGGAGATCCACTCCAACACGCTGACGCTTGATGCCGACTGCATGCGGTTGGGGGACAATGCCACGCTGAAGCAGCTCGCGATCGGGATGATTCCCGTCACCGAAGCGCAGCTCAAAAGCGGAAATGCTCTTTCGCGGGATTGAAGGCCGGCTTGCGCGGTTCGTCTTCGCGCGGTTCGTCGTCGCGCCAGGCCGGTGGTGGACGTCAGCGCCGGCCGGCCCATCGTTTGCCGAAGTCGGGCATCTCCGGCTTGTCGACCTGCCAATCGAAGAAATCGTAGTCGCCGGACCACGCGAGGATTTCGGTCCCGCAAACCTCGCAAGTGAAGCTGCCGGAATGCCTGGTTCGATGCTGCTCCTTCGTCACGCTGTAGGGCAACGCGCAACTCGGACAGTTGAAGTATTCGATTGTGAAAAGACTGCCTGCCATCGTCAGATGATGCTACGGCCCAAGGATCTGTTCCAGTCCGACCGGTCTCCATAGTCAATGAGCTGCTACCGCAACCGTTGACGCTGGCGGACTGGTTGATAGCGCTTTTTTAACTCCTGGCGAGCCTCTGCGCGGGCCGGTCAGCGATCATGAATGCAGCACGCCGGGCGGGTAAACCGCAGCCGTGGTCAAAGCGCCGTTATCGCAAGCCCGCCACATATCTCTTTCCCGCCGAAAAGGCCCAAATTTAAGCCATTTTTTAGAATCCTAATGCGAGAATTCGAAAGCTTGGAATATTTCGAATGGTCAGGTTACGAGCCTCGGTCGCTCCTGAACGAAGCTTCGGAGTCGTGGTGATTTTTACCCTCATCATCACGGGCCTTGCATTCACGTGTGCGGCCGTGTGCCTTTCCTCCCTGACGGTTCTCTCTATCGCTCTCAAGGTTCGCGACCGCCACGACGCGGAATCCCGTCTCCTGACTGCGCAACTGCTGTTGCAGAGCGCCCGCCGGAATCGCACCACCGCCGGTCTCGCAAGCGTTCCCGATGGGCTGCAGCAAGGCGTTCAATTCATCAGTTTTGAATCCCGGTTTTCGAGCGCGCTGCCGCTGCTGCGGAACGATTTTCGGAATGCCACGATCGCCAGTCCTGCGAGCGTCCGGAACGGGCTGCAGCAAGGCATTCAACTCATCAGGTTTGACGCACCAACCCTGGCTCCGATGGCGTTCACGCAGTTCTGCCTGAAATACCCAAGCGACTGCAAATCGGAGCGGTTGCTATTCGGGGGCGACCGGATCGAGTTGAATCTCATGCGCCGGTCGGAGCTCGAGAACATCAATCGCGCTGTCAATTCATCGATCCGCCCCGAGCGAAATGAAAACGGCCTCGCTGGTGAAAAATGGTTGCTGGGCCCGGTTCGCGGCGACTGCAACGATTACGCCGTAACAAAGCGTCACCAGTTGATCGCGAGAGGTTGGCCGGCTCGCACCGTTTTGTTGAGCGAGGTTGTGACCGTCTCGGGCGAGCATCACCTTGTGACGGTTGTCCGTACCAACGGCGGCGATTTGGTGCTCGACAATCTAACCGACCAAATCATGCCTTGGTCTCGCACGGGCTATCGATGGGTGCGGATCCAGACGCCCAAAAACCCGAATTACTGGGCATCGATTTCCGAACAAAACGTTTGAGGCGCTAGCCGGGTGAGCGCCCCGACGCTCAAGCGTGATCACAGGCAAAGATCGTTCAGCATCAATCGGCAGCTCTCTGTCTTGCCGGCGGCGCCTTTGCCATGTTTGATGCGCTCCGGTTTTGGACCCGCAATCTCCATCGCCCAATAGGTCTCGCCGCTCTTGCTTTTGGCGCTGGCGATGCCGACCCGCGTGCCCTCATGCATCAACAGGTTGCGGCGGTGGCCATACGATCCGATCCATTGCGCCAGGGCCTTCGCGAAAGTGGCATCGACGGCAAGGTTTTCGGCGGCCCTTTCGGCGTCAAGGTTTGCCACGCGGTCGCTCAATGGCCGGAGCGCGGCATGATCCATCACATCCCGCGCGGCCATCGCCTTGGCCTGCTCTTGCGCGATACGATTGAGAGCCGGATCGGCCGTCACTTTCCCTTCGCCGTGCTGATGGCGAAAGCTCGAAATCAGCTCTGCGGGAGATGCGGCTTGCGCGCTGAAGGGCGAGAAGACGGTGAACAGAACGGCAGGCAGAACGGCGAGCCATCGGGCCAATGAGCCTCGCTTGCGGCGGCAAGGCGTGGGTTCTCTGATCAGGAGCAATTCGCCGGATTGTTCGGGCCTGTTCATGTCGCGTTGTGCCGCTGCTGTTTCGATCCAGACAAAAACAAAAAGCCCGATTTGGGGCTTTTGATGTCCGCCTTCGCCGAAGGCTTCGGCGTGACAGCCGTCGCTCGCGATGAAGGGCCGGATGGCTTGCCAAGCCGTAGCTCGCAACGCAAGCGAAGGCTGGTGGGCGCACAAGGGATCGAACCTTGGACCTCTCCCGTGTGAAGGGAACGCTCTCCCGCTGAGCTATGCGCCCGGCAACCATGGCCGCCAGAAGGGTGCGATTTACGAAGCGGGGGGTAGGGGTGTCAAGCGCGGATTGCGCTGCTCCTAGCTTACCAGGACGATTCGGGCATCCGCCGTCATTGCGAGCGAAGCGAAGCAATCCAGTCGAGCCATCAATAGGTTCTGGATTGCTTCGTCGCTTTCGCTCCTCGCAATGACGTATTCGGCGTTGAAGCAATTGCTCATCACTTGACAGCATTCCGCCGTCACACGTGATTTGCCCGTCGTGTTAATTGGTCGCAGTCCGCGCGGTTGATCGCATCCCCAAATCACCGGCAGAATCGCGGCCATCCCGTGCCCGATCAAGAGGGGCGTTTCGCGATCGTCACGAACGTTGGGCGCGGGAGGCGATGGACGCGGAGGTGTCGAAAGACGAACGGCACCTTTGCCCGGCGAAGCCTTTTGGCGAAGACGGGTGACGCGGACGGCGAAGTCGTGGCGTCCTGATATCTCGACGCTGATATCAAGTTGGCGGAAGTCATTCGCTGGCGATGGTGGCAAGAAAGCCCGATCACCAGGGAGACCACGAAGGAAACCGTAAAACCACTCGCGCGGGGAATGCCGGAATCGTCCGGCGAACCTGTGGTGACTACCTTCGTGTGGTTTTCTTTATTCCACGCGAAACTGCGGGCGAGTTTGGCGCCCGGCATTCCCTGCGCCCTCCGATTTTTCGAGGGACGTTGTTTTTGAAAAACCCGGGCGTGATTACGCGTCGCGGGGATGTCGAGCCGTGTCTGGATTTAGAAGCTGTCATTCCGGGGCAGCCGCAAGGCTGAGCCCGGAATCCATTTCCCCGAGCGCGATGGCGGTAACATGGATTCCGGATAGCCGCTGCGCGGCTTCCGGAATGACGAAGGAGGAGGACGCGCCGCCGCGACGCCGACGCCGGAATGACGGGAGCCTCTACGCGCCCTGCTGGCGGGCGCGGGAGGCGTGGGATTGCAGCGCGCGAATACGTTCGGCGAGCGTGCCGCCGCCTTCCGGCGCGCCGTCATGGGACGCTGCGCCATTCGCCGCCTTCGCAGGCTCGGCGGCGAGCAGGGCCTCGATCGGCGAGTTCGGCCCTTCGAGCTGGATCGCGAGCTTGGCGACTTCGGCGGCGATGTCGTTGATGCGTTCGCGCAAGAGCGCATTTTCCATGCGCTCGGTGGCCCAGGAGCTTTCCGCCTGCTGCTGGATCGCATTGATGTCGCGTTGCAGCCTGGAGCGCTCGTCGCGCGCGACGCGAAGCTGTTCCTCGACCGCGGCCTTCTCCGACTTCAGCTTGTCGAGCGCCGGCCACGAACCGGAATTGGTCAGCGCGATCTCGTCGCTCAGCTCCTTGATGGTGCGGTCGGCGACTTCCTTGGCCTGGCGAAGCTGGTTGACCTCATAGTCGCGCTCGGCGAGCAGCTTGCCCTGCGTTGCCAGCCGGCCTTCCAGATCGTTGACGCGGTTGCCGAGCAACTCGGTCTCCTTGACCTGAACGATCAGCTGGCGATCGAGGTCGGTGACCCGCTGGCTGAGATTTTCGACCCGGCCGCGCGCATCGGTGAGTTCGCGGCTTGCGGTCTCCGACTGGTTGCGTTCGTGCTCCAGCCGCGCCTGGGTGGCGGCGAATTCCTTCTCGGCATCGCCGACGCAATTCTTCAGCGCGTCGATCTGGGTATTGACGGCAACGAGTTCGACCTGCCGGCTTTCCGCCATCACCGAACGGTCGTTCAGCTCGGTGTTGATCCTGGCGAGTTCGCCTTGCTTGTCGGTCAGCGCCTTCTCGGCCTGACGCAGCGCCTCGGTCTTGGCGGTGAATTCTTCTTCCGTGGCGCGAAGCTGTTCCTTCATCGCCTTCTCGCGCGCTTCCAGCGCAAAGATGGTCGCGTTCTTCTCGCCGAGCTCGATCTTCATGCGATTGATCGCGTCGGTCTTCTTGCCGAGTTCGGCCAGCTGGCTGGTGGTCTTGTGCTTGAGCTGGTCGACGCTCATCTCCAGACGCCGCGCCGACATCGCGAATTCCGCGCGCAGCTGGTCCTTGTCGGCCTGGATCTCCGCCATCGACAGCGGGGTTGCCGCTTCCATGCGGCGCGTGGTCAGCCGCACCGCGCGGTTATGCACCAGCGGTACGATCGTCAGACCGAGCAGCATCGCGACCAGAAAACCAATCGCCAGATACATGATCGGCTCGACCATGGGACCTCCACACCACTACACGCTTTGTTAACAATGCCACGGCGCGCGGGGACAAGGCCAGCCCCATGCGCCGTCAACGTTGATCGGGCTTCGTCGCGTTCCAATTTGGAAACCGCACGTTATTTGGTCAGAACGGATTCCAGGTCGCTTGCGGCGTGTACTTCAAATAACCGATGTTGGCGCCTAACCGCAGTCCGAGGCCGGAGCGGATCGGCACCAGCACGATGTTGTTGGCGGTGAGCGCCGTCATGCCGAAGCCGCCGATGATGTAGGCGGAACCGTCGATGCCGGCGAAGCGCTGATAGATCGCCGCTGTGGCCGGCAAATTGTAGACGAGCGTCATGGTGCGCGCGCCGTCGCCGCCCCAATCGAAGCCGACCGACGGCCCCTGCCAGTACACCCGCAGGTCGCCGGCGTTCTTGGTGTAGAGCGTGCCTTCGCCGTAACGCAGGCCCGCGACAAAAGCGCCGGAGCCTTCTTCACCCAGGATATAGCCGTTCGGCAGGCCCCATTGGCTGACCGCGCGCTCGATCACGGAGGCGAGACCGCGCGAGACGTTGCCGAAAAACTTGTGACCGGCGCCGACCAGCTCCTCCGGCCCGTAATAGTTCGGGCCCGGCTGGCGTTGCGGCGGCGGTAAATCCGGTGGCGGCGCCCCCTGCGGCTGCCCCGCAACCGGAGGCGGCGCCGGCTGCTGCGCGAAAACCGGCATCGACCAGCACATCAGCGCGGCCAACGTCGTCGCGGCCAGCGGCGTCGCGGCAAGGCGGTTGGCGAAAATCATGAATCTACCCCCAAACATCGAATTCGGGCCACGTCCTTAACCTAATGCTGACCAGCATGAATTTAGGCTGAACCTGGTGTCCCGGTTCGGACATTCGTACCCTATCGCGGCAGGTCCGTTTACGAATGTCAGAACCAAAGGGACACTAGCAGACGTTAACTTCCAGTGTGGCTTTGGATTTGACATTCGCTTTCAGACCCCGCTGCGCCACCGTAGCGAATGTCAAATCCGCCACGCTGGGTATTTCCCCGACTCGGATGTTATCGGGTTCAACTATGACGCTACAACGGCAGGAAGCAAACCGGATGGGCAGCAAATCGCGTTTTCGTCCCGGAATAGCCCTGATCGCGCTCGTTCTTCTGACGGCGGGGCCGCTGGGCGGGGGTTGGCCCGTGGGTTCCGGGTCGGTCGCGCTGGCCACGACGACCGAGCGCGTGGTCACCAACCGCTTTAGCGGTCTCGCCATCGAGGGCTACGATCCGCTGGCGTATTTCGTCAACGCCCGTCCCGAGGTTGGCCTGCCGGACTACGAAGCCGTGGAAGGCGGCGCGGTCTGGCGCTTCACCAATGAGGGCAATCGCGCCTCCTTTGTCGCCCATCCCGAGATCTATGGCCCGCAATACGGCGGCTACGATCCGGTCGATCTGGCGCGCGGCGTCACGGTGGGCGGAAGCCCGATGTTCTGGACCATCGCCGGTGAGCGCCTCTATCTGTTCGGGCGCGAGGAAACCCGTGACGCGTTTGCCGCCAATCCGGCGCTTTATGCGAAAGAGGCGGCGCTGCGCTGGCCTTCGCTCGAAGATCAACTGGCGCAGTAAGCAGTAGCTCGCGTCAGGCTGCCGTCGGATCGCCCCAGGCGATGAACCCCGGCACGATAAAATCGCCCGCGCGCTCGCCGAAGCGCAATTCGCCGCCGGCCGCATCGGTGATTTTGCCACCCGCAGCCGTAACGAGCGCATGCCCGGCCGCAATGTCCCATTCACTGGTCGGTGCCAGGCGCGGATAGATATCGGCCGCGCCCTCGGCAACCCTGGCAAATTTGACGGCCGAGCCGAGCGTTTGCCTGACCGCGCCGCCTCTCGCGTCGATAAAGGCTTCGGTCGCGGCATCGCCATGCGAACGGCTCACCGCCGCGACCCAGGGCTGGCCGGGGGAGGGAAAGGGCCGGGTGCGGATCGGCAGCGCCGGGCCGACTTGGCTGCCTTGTCCTGTGGCAAGCCGCTCAGCCCCCTGGCCGACCAGGCCGCGCCAGATCAACCCAAGCGCCGGCGCGCCGATGATGCCGAGCAACGGCGTTCCCTTGACCACCAAGGCGACATTGACGGTGAATTCGTTGCGGCCGGCGACGAATTCCTTGGTGCCGTCCAGCGGATCGATCAGGAAGAAAAGCTCCGGACAGCTTGCGCACCATTGGGTTGCGCGCTCTTCCGACAGCGCCGGGATTTCCGGTGCCAGCCGGGTGAGGCCATCGGCGATGACGCGGTCGGCCGCAAGGTCGGCTTCCGTCACCGGCGAGCCGTCGGCTTTGCCCTCGACATGCATCCCGCCGCGATCGACGGCCAGGATAGCCGCGCCCGCCAAGGCAACCAGCTCGGTCAACGGGCCCATCAGGTCGGCCGCGGCGCGGCGGTGAAGCGGCGGCAGGGGTGGATTTCCGGTTGGCGGGCCCATGAAAGTCTCAATTCGCAGCGATTAAGTCGTCGCGCCGGGCGGATCCCGGCGGCTGGCAGCGCAAGCTTGTGCAGTGTATCAAGCCACCTAAGCAAGCTTGATTCGCATTATCAGCGCCGTCACTGATTTTCAGGAACGTCCCATGTCTGATGCCCCGTCTTCCGCTCCCGCGCCCGACGCCCTCGAACTGGCGGCGTTGCTTTGTTCGCGGGTGTGTCACGATCTCATCAGCCCGGTGGGCGCGATCGTCAACGGGCTCGAGGTGCTCGACGACGATCCCAAGCCTGAGGACCGCGAATTTGCGCTGGACCTGATACGCAAAAGCGCCAGGACGGCGTCTGCCCGCTTGCAGTTCTGCCGGCTGGCGTTCGGCGCGGCCGGCTCGGCCGGGGCGCAGATCGATCTCGGCGACGCGCAGACCATGGCGCGGGGCCATATCGAGGACGGCAAGACCACGATCGCCTGGAACCTGCCGCGGCTGTTGTTGCCCAAAAATCGCGTCAAGCTCCTGCTCAATATGCTGGTGATCGCGCAGCAGACGATCCCGCGCGGCGGGCTGCTGACGGTCGATCCGGTTGGCGAGGGCGAGGCGTTCGGCTTTCGCGTCACGGCAAGCGGGTTAAATGCCCGCCTGCCGCAAAATATCGCCGATCTCCTGAGCTCGCCGCAGCTCTCGGCGAACGACGCCCATTCGGTGCAGCCATATTACACCCGCCTCCTGGCCCAGGCCTGCGGGCTGAACGTGCGGCTCGCGGCCGAAGGCGAGGCGGTGGTGGCGACGGCGACTTGAGCGCGGCCCCGCGCGATTGGCTTCCGCGGTTGGCGGCGGCAGGAGGCTGGTTAACAAAGGCTTACCCGGCATCCCCGTTATCCTGCGGGAATTCCTTATCTCTTTGTTGAGCCCGTTCTTTTCCAATTACTCAACCAATATTAAACGGTTTGCATAGAAGCTGGCCACACTCGGAAAGCGCGTCGAGCGCACGCGTAGGGGTGAAGGCCAGATTTATGGACGATCTTTTGAGAGAGTTTTTGACGGAGACCGGCGAGAGCCTGGACACCGTCGACAATCAGTTGGTGAAGTTCGAGCAAGAACCGAACAACGCCAAGATTCTGGATAACATCTTTCGTTTGGTGCACACCATCAAGGGGACCTGCGGATTTCTAGGCCTGCCGCGGCTGGAAGCGCTGGCTCATGCCGGCGAAACCCTGATGGGCAAATTCCGCGACGGCATGCCGGTCACGGCCGAGGCGGTGACGCTGATCCTGAGCAGCATCGACCGCATCAAGGAAATCCTTGGCGGTCTTGAAGCGACCGAAGCCGAGCCCGAGGGCAACGATCAGGATCTGATCGTACAGCTTCACCAGCTGGTCGAGCGTGGCATGGCTGCGATGGAAGCTTCGCCCGAGGTGCCATCGCCCGCGCTCGCGCCCGCTGAGCCCACTCCGGAAAAGCCCGCAAACATCGAAAGTTCGTTGACCTATCAGGTGCTGGAGCGCGAACTGCGGCCGGGCGAAGTGTCGCTCGACGAACTTGAGCGCGCGTTCCGCGAAACTGCCGCCGAGCCTATTCCGCCGACGCCGGTTGCAAAGCCGGCGCCTGCGAAGGTCGAAGTCAAGGCCGCCCCGGCTGCCAAAGCTGAAGCCGAACCAGCTTCCCAAAAGGCCCCGAAGTCAGTGGCCAAGAAAGCCAAGCCGGCCGTCGAAGTGGACGCCGGCGACGCTGACCGTGTCGCCAATCAGTCGATCCGCGTCAACGTCGACACGCTTGAACACCTGATGACCATGGTGTCCGAACTCGTGCTGACGCGTAACCAGCTTCTGGAAATCTCGCGACGCAACGAGGACACCGAGTTCAAGGTACCGCTGCAGCGGTTGTCGAATGTCACGGCCGAACTGCAGGAAGGCGTCATGAAGACGCGGATGCAGCCGATCGGCAATGCCTGGCAGAAGCTGCCGCGCATCGTTCGCGATCTCTCGAGCGAATTGCGCAAGCAGATCGAACTCGAGATGCACGGCGCCGATACCGAGCTCGATCGCCAGGTCCTGGATCTGATCAAGGATCCTCTTACTCACATGGTCCGCAATTCCGCCGACCATGGGCTCGAGACGCCATCTGAGCGCGCCGCCGCCGGCAAGCCGGAGACGGGCACGATCCGTCTCTCCGCCTATCATGAAGGCGGCCACATCATCATCTGCATCGCCGACAACGGCCGTGGCCTCAACACCGAGAGGATCAAGGCCAAGGCGGTCCAGAACGGTCTCGTCACCGAGGCTGAACTGGAGAAGATGACGGAAGCGCAGATCCACAAATTCATCTTCGCGCCGGGCTTCTCGACGGCAGCGTCCGTGACCAGCGTATCCGGCCGCGGCGTCGGCATGGACGTGGTGCGCACCAACATCGATCAGATCGGCGGCACCATCGACATCAAGTCGGTGGCCGGCGAAGGCTCCTCCGTCACCATCAAGATCCCGCTGACGCTCGCGATCGTCTCTGCGCTGATCGTGGAAGCCGCCGGCGACCGCTTTGCCATTCCGCAGCTTTCGGTGGTTGAACTGGTGCGTGCGCGCGCCAACTCCGAACACCGCATCGAACGGATCAAGGATACCGCGGTGCTTCGCCTGCGCAACAAGCTGTTGCCGCTGATGCACTTGAAGAAGCTGCTCAAGATCGACGACGGCTCTTCCTCCGATCCCGAGAACGGCTTCATCGTCGTGACCCAGGTCGGCAGCCAGACCTTCGGCATCGTGGTCGACGGCGTGTTCCACACCGAGGAAATCGTGGTCAAGCCGATGTCGACCAAGCTTCGTCACATCGACATGTTCTCCGGCAACACCATCCTGGGCGATGGCGCGGTCATCATGATCATCGACCCCAACGGCATCGCCAAGGCGCTCGGCGCCTCCGGCAACGCCGGTCATGAGATCGCCGACGAGAATGCCGCGCATCGTGCCGCCAGCGCCGAGCAGTTGACGTCGCTGCTGGTGTTCCGCGCCGGCTCCAACCAGCCCAAGGCCGTGCCGCTGGGTCTGGTGACGCGCCTGGAAGAAATCGCGGCCGAGAAGATCGAGCTGTCCAACGGCCGTTCGATGGTGCAGTACCGCGAACAGTTGATGCCGCTGGTGCAGATGGCCGGCGTGAAGGTCCGCACCTCCGGCTCGCAGCCGATCCTGGTATTCGCCGACGACGGCCGCTCGATGGGGCTCGTGGTCGACGAGATCATCGACATCGTCGAAGAGCGCCTCAATATCGAGGTGGCCGGGTCGAGCGACGGCATTCTCGGCTCCGCCGTGATCAAGGGACAGGCGACCGAAGTGATCGACGTCGGCCATTTCCTGCCGATGGCGTTCGCCGACTGGTTCAGCCGCAAGGAAATGCGGCCCTCGATGTCGGCGCAGTCGGTGCTGCTGGTCGACGACTCCGCATTCTTCCGCAACATGCTGGCGCCGGTGTTGAAGGCGGCGGGCTACAAGGTCCGCGTTGCCCCGAGCGCACAGGAAGGTCTCGTTGCCTTGCGCTCCGGACAGACTTTCGACGTCGTGCTGACCGACATCGAAATGCCGGAGATGAACGGCTTCGAATTTGCCGAGACGATCCGCTCCGATGCGCATCTCGCTTCCATGCCGATCATCGCGCTGTCCTCGCTGGTTTCTCCGGCGGCGATCGAGCGCGGGCGTCAGGCCGGCTTCTACGACTATGTTGCGAAGTTCGACCGCCCGGGCCTGATCGCGGCGCTCAAGGAGCAGACCGCCGAAATGAACCGGCAGGCGGCGTGAGGTAGGGCATATGGATCAAAGCATCACCAGCAAAACCGAAGGCGTCGAAGGCGCCGTCGCCGAGTACGTTACCGCCATGATCGGCGGCCAGTTGTTCGGCCTGCCGATCTCGCGGGTGCAGGATGTGTTCATGCCGGAACGCGTGACCCGCGTCCCGCTGGCCTCGCGCGAGATTGCCGGCGTTCTCAATCTGCGCGGCCGCATCGTCACCGTGATCGACATGCGCGCCCGCCTCGGGCTGCCGAAAAACGACGACGGCAAGCCGCCGATGGCGGTTGGCGTCGATCTTCGCGGCGAATTCTATGGCCTCCTGATCGACCAGATCGGCGAGGTGCTGAGGCTTGCCGACGAAAGCCGTGAAGAAAATCCGGTCAACCTCGATCCCCGCATGGCCAAGCTTGCCGGCGGTGTGCACCGCCTCGACGGACAGTTGATGGTCGTCCTGGACGTTGAGCGGGTGCTCGAAATTTCGCCCGAGATGATGGCGGCTTGAGAACTGAAGAACGCGTAGTGAAGAAACCCAATTGGTTTTCTTAGGACAAAGGCCACAACAATGAAAACATGTCTCGTCGTGGATGACTCGAGCGTCATCCGAAAGGTTGCAAGGCGCATTTTGGAAGGTCTGGATTTTCAGATCGTGGAAGCCGAGGACGGCGAGAAGGCGCTTGAAATCTGCAAGCGCGGATTGCCGGAAGCCATCCTGCTGGACTGGAACATGCCCATCATGGATGGCTACGAATTCCTCGGCAATCTCCGCCGCATGCCCGGCGGCGACCAGCCCAAGGTCGTGTTCTGCACGACGGAAAACGATGTGGCTCACATCGCGCGCGCGCTTCATGCCGGCGCCAACGAGTACATCATGAAGCCGTTCGACAAGGACATCGTCACGGCCAAGTTCCAGGAAGTCGGTCTGATCTGATTTTTTGCGCCTATCCGGCGGCTCGCGAGCCGCGATTCTGCCGCTGAAGCGTATGTTCGATTTCGGCGGGTTAGTTGAGTTCGGTTGGTGAGTATGAGTGTTGCGTTGACAAGTCCTGCGGCCGCTGGCCCGGTGCTGCAAGAACCGCTGCGGGTAATGCTGGTTGACGATTCCGTCGTCATCAGGGGCATGATTTCCCGCTGGCTTGGATCCGAGCCCGACATGGTCGTGGCCGCGTCGCTGCGTACCGGCCTCGATGCGGTCAACCAGATCGAACGCATCAATCCCGATATCGCCGTGCTCGATATCGAAATGCCGGAGCTCGACGGCATTTCGGCGTTGCCGCTGCTGCTGGCGAAGAAGCGCAACCTGATCGTCATCATGGCGTCCACGCTGACCCGCCGCAATGCGGAGATCAGCTTCAAGGCACTGTCGCTCGGGGCTTCCGACTATATCCCGAAGCCGGAGAGCACCCGCGAAGCGACAGCCGCCGAAACCTTCCGCCACGATCTGGTGCAAAAGATCCGGCACCTCGGCGCCAAGGTCCGCCGCTCATCCCATGCAACGGCGCCCTCGCTGGCTCCCGTGCACGATCGAATGCGCGATGCCGTGCATCGTGCGCCCGCGTCTCCAGGCGCACCGGTAGCGAAGCGCAACTTCTCGAAGCAAAATCCCCGTGCGCTGCTGATCGGCTCCTCGACGGGCGGCCCGCAGGCGCTGATGGCCGTTGTTGCCGAGATCGGCCCGGTCATCGACCGCTTTCCCGTGCTCATCACCCAGCACATGCCGCCGACCTTTACGACAATTTTGGCCGAGCATCTGGCGCGCGCCAGCAACCGGCCGGCGAGGGAAGCGATCGACGGTGAAGCGGTCAAGGCCGGTCACATCTATCTCGCGCCGGGCGGCCGCCATATGCGCGTGGTGCGCCACGGAGTCGAGGCCGGTGATCGCGCTGGACGACGGCCCCCCGGTGAATTTCTGCAAACCTGCCGTCGATCCGCTCTTCGCCTCCGCCGTCGACGTGTGGCAAGGCGGCATTCTGGCGCTGGTCCTGACGGGAATGGGTTCGGACGGCATGCGCGGCGGCAAGGATATCGTTGCCGCCGGTGGCAGCGTGATCGCCCAGGATGAAGCTACCAGCGTGGTGTGGGGCATGCCGGGCGCGGCAGCCCATGCCGGCATTTGCGCAGCCGTGCTGCCGCTCAATCAGATTGCGCCAAAACTGGTGAGGTTGTTTTCAGGAGATCGCTCGTGACGCCATTGGATTATGAGTTCTTGCGGAAGCTCCTGAAGGAGCGCTCCGGGCTCGATCTGTCTCCGGACAAGCAATATCTGGTCGAAAGCCGGCTGGTGCCGCTGGCGCGCAAAGCCGGCATGCCGGGCATTACCGAGCTCGTGCTGAAAATGAAGGCGGGGGGTGCTGAAGCGTTGACGGCGGAAGTGGTCGAGGCGATGACCACCAACGAAACCTTCTTCTTCCGCGACAAGATTCCCTTCGATCACTTGAAGAACACCATGCTGCCGGCGCTGTTGCAGGCGCGCAGCGCGCGCCGCTCGTTGCGCATCTGGTGCGCGGCTTCATCGACCGGGCAGGAGCCGTATTCGATCGCGATGTGCCTGAAGGAATTGGGCGCCGCGGTAGCCGGCTGGAAGATCGACATTGTGGCGACGGACCTCTCGCAGGGCGTTCTGGAAAAGTCCAGGGCCGGAATTTTCAGCCAGTTCGAGGTTCAGCGCGGCCTGCCGATTCAGATGCTGGTCAAGCACTTCGCGCAAGTCGGCGACATGTGGCAGCTCAATGCCGATATCCGCTCCATGGTGCAGCATCGCCAGCTCAACCTGCTTCAGGATTTCGGTCACCTCGGAACGTTCGATGTGGTCTTCTGCCGCAACGTCCTGATCTATTTCGACCAGGATACCAAGGCGGGCATTTTCGAGCGCCTTGCCAGGGTTGCCGAAGCCGACGGGTTCCTGGTGCTGGGCGCGGCCGAATCCGTGGTGGGCATCTCCGATGCCTTCAGGCCCTATCCCGATCGGCGCGGGCTCTATCGCCCGAACGCGATTCGAGCCGTCAAGCCGGGTATGGCGGGCGGCATGCCGCAGAGGGCCGCTGCTCTCGCGGCGCGATAAACGGGCAGGCCGCCGGTTTCTCAAAGGATCGCGTGCGGCAGAAAGCGCGACGCGTTGCCCGTGATGGGATTTTCGTCCTCCCGGATCGACAGTCCGCAGGGCACGTGATCGACGAGCCAGCTCCCGAGCACCGGATATTGGCCGGAAAAATTCGGCAGCGGCGCGAGCGCCTGGCGAATGTAGCCTTCGGCCCCGTACGGGCCTTGCTGTTCGGCGACGACGCTGCCGTGACGAACTATTTCGACGTTGGCGCCTTCGCGAGAAAGCAGCGGTTTGCGGACGAAGGAGGAACTGAGGCCTTTGGCGCTCGGTTCGTCCTCGAAGAAGGCCGGCAGCAGGTTGGGGTGGCCCGGAAACATCTCCCATAGCAAAGCGAGCATGCCCTTGTTGGAGAGGACCGCCTTCCATGGCGGTTCGATCCAGCGGGTCGGCGCTTGCGCAAGCTTTTCGCCGAAGGCGTCGTGAAACATCCACTCCCAGGGATAGAGCTTGAAGACCAGCGTCATCTGCTCATCCCCAAGATCGACAAAGCCGCTGCCCTCGCGCCAGCCGATGCTTTCGATGTCGAGCAGAGTGGTCTGGAGGCCGGCCTGCCTGGCGGTGTCCTCGAGATAGGCAAGCGTCGTGGCGTCCTCCGGACTTTCGAGCATCCCCGCCAGGTGCAGGTGGCCCGTGGCGCCACGCTTTCTCCAGGCCTCGATCAGGCGCTCATGCAGCGAGTTGAACTGGTCGGCGCCGGCCTCCAGCAGACGCCGCTCGATTCCCTGTTCGAGCCAGGTCCATTGAAACACCGCCGCCTCGTAGATCGAGGTCGGTGTGTCGGCGTTATATTCCAGAAGCTTCGCAGGCCCGCTGCCGCCGTAGCTGAGATCGAGCCGGCCATAGAGGCTGCCCTCCCTGTTGCGCCAGGAGTCGCGGATCAGCGGCCAGAACGCCTCCGGTATCCGCAAGCGGCGCAGATGCTGCTCGTCGTTGACGACGCGGTCGCAGAGTTCGAGGCACATCGCATCGACATCACCTGTCGGCGCCTCGATCGTGTCTTCGATTTCGGCCAGCGAGAAGGCGTAAAAAGCGCGCTCGTCCCAGTAACGCGCGCCGTCGATCGTGTGAAAGTCGAAGCCGCTAGCTTTCGCCGTCGCCTGCCAGTCGTCGCGCTCGCTGCAGGAGATACGCCGCACGAGCCTAACTGCCGGAAAAATGCGCGGCGATGGACCGCGCAAAGCCGCCGAAGCCGCCACGCGCGGTTTCAGTTGAACCCGAAGCCGTCGACGTTCCCGATGATGACGAACTGCCGCTATAGAAACCGCTGCGTGACCACCATCCGCCCGAACCGCCATGGCCGCCGCTCCACGAAGACGTGCGCGACGTGCAGGTAGTGGCCGTCGCCGCCGACGATGGCGCTGCCGCTCCGGGGCCATTCGGCTGGCAATTTTCGCGGGGCATCAGCGCATAGGAGCTGCCGCCAACCGCCAGCGTGCCGGTCAGAAGCAGCGCCACGTGGCGGGAGCGTTTCACCGGTGGAGATGCCACCGGTGGCACAACCGGCTTGCGCTTGCCGAACTCGACGGGCGGTTCCTTGGTCGGCGAACTCGTCATGTCAGCCGATCATGCAGGCGGCATTGAGCGCGCCGGCGGCGAGCGATGACAGGCCGAGCCAGATTGCCGGCGCCAGTTCGCCGGCCGCGATCTTGGCCGACAGGTTCGGCACCGGGATCTTGATGACGTAATAGACCACGACCTGGACGATCAGCGCGATCAGGCTCCAGATCAGGCAGTCCACGATATTGGAGGAATGGGCAATCGCGCTCACCACCGGCAGGGTGAAGCCGAGCAGGCTCAAGCCGAGCGCGACCGCGGCCGCCGGATCGTTGTCGCGGATCAGCTTGAACTCGTCATGCGGCGTGATGCGCGTATAGACGAAGAGATAGACGACGACCGCAACGATCGCCGTGCAGAAGTAGACCAGGAATGCCGGCAGGCCGGCAAGCGATTGCAGGATCATCGTTAGCCCCCGAACCGATGCACTTCCGCTCGTTCGCGGAAATAGCCGCTGAGTCGTACGCCGTCAGCTTCGCACGAACCGTTTGTCGGCGTATGCAAGTGGAGTGGATTTGACATTCGCTATCCTTCTGGCCGCGGGTTCGTCAAGCGAATGTCAAATCCTAAACTCCACTAGAATCCAATGTTTACCAGTGGTCCTTTGATTCTAACATTCGCAAACGTGCCTGCTGAGAAGGGATGCGAATGTTAGAATCGGACCACTGGCCGCCGGTTCAATCCCCAAACAAAAACCCCGCCATTTGCGGCGGGGTCCAGTCTGGGAGGAGTGAGCCTACGGGCTCGCACGAAAGACAAGATCAGGCGGGAATGCGCTCTTCGACCTCGTGCGGCTCGCGCAGCACGTAGCCGCGGCCCCACACGGTTTCGATGAAGTTGCGGCCTTCGGAAGCATTCGCCAGCTTCTTGCGCAGCTTGCAGATGAAAACGTCGATGATCTTCAGTTCGGGCTCGTCCATGCCGCCATAGAGGTGGTTGAGGAACATTTCCTTGGTGAGCGTGGTGCCCTTGCGGAGCGAAAGCAGCTCCAGCATCTGGTATTCCTTGCCCGTCAGATGCACGCGCTGGCCGCCGACCTCGACCGTCTTGGTGTCGAGGTTGACCACGAGATCGCCGGTCTGGATGACCGACTGGGCGTGGCCCTTGGAGCGGCGCACGATCGCATGAATGCGGGCGACCAGTTCGTCCTTGTGGAAGGGCTTGGTCATGTAGTCGTCGGCGCCGACGCCGAGACCCTTGACCTTGTCCTCGATGCCGGCGAGGCCGGAGAGGATCAGAATGGGTGTCTTGATCTTGGAGACCCGGAGCTGCTTGAGCACGTCGTAACCGGACATGTCGGGCAGGTTGAGGTCGAGAAGGATAATATCGTAGTCGTAAAGTTTCCCGAGATCGACGCCTTCTTCCCCGAGATCCGTCGTGTAGACGTTAAAACTCTCGGATTTCAGCATCAACTCGATCGACTGCGCGACGGCGCTGTCATCTTCAATCAGCAAAACGCGCATGCCAGTCCCCTATAGTCGCCGCTCCTGGGCGTCAGGTCGGCCGCACTTGCGGCACTCAAAACGCCTTTGAACAACTGATTCGGATCCTGACGGGATATGGTTAACAAAATCTGATTCTGTTCCGCAAGATCCTATCGTGCAATTTTTTTCGAATCGCCCTAAGATATTGCGTAGAAGCAGTTTTTTGTATCCGATCTCGCTCAAGCTCTACATTAAGAGGCGGATCTAACCGACTCTCAAGATTCGCCCTTCCCAAATCAGGTCGAGCGTCCTCAGTTACCAAAGACAGTGACGTAATGATTAACGATGCGAGTAAACACCAAGTTAAGGTCCGCTCCCAAATGCGTGAAAACTTAAGGTTTTCGCAATGAAGGCGCTTGCCGAGCAGATCGGCGACATCGATGGCGTCAACATTTATGGCCGTGTCGTCGGCGTTCGTGGCCTGATGGTGGAGATCGCCGGCCCCCTTCACGCGATGAGCGTCGGCGCGCGCATCGTGATCGACACCGGCGGCGACCGTTTCATCCCCTGCGAAGTCATCGGCTTTGCCGGCAGCAATGCGGTGGTGATGCCGTTCGCAGGGCTGGAGGGGGTGAGGCGCGGCTGTCGCGCGGTGATCGGCAATGCCGGCAATCAGGTGCGGCCGTCGCCGCAATGGCTCGGGCGCGTCATCAACGCCATGGGCGAACCGATCGACGGCAAGGGGCCGCTGCCGCAAGGCGCCTCGCCGGTGCCCTACCGCAACGCGCCGCCGCCGGCGCATTCGCGCAAGCGGGTCGGCGGCCCGCTCGATCTCGGCGTGCGGGCGCTGAATACGTTCCTGACCTGCTGCCGCGGCCAGCGGCTCGGCATCTTCGCCGGCTCCGGCGTCGGCAAGTCGGTCCTGTTGTCGATGCTGGCGCGCAACGTCGATGCCGACATCACGGTGATCGGTCTTGTCGGGGAACGCGGCCGCGAGGTGCAGGAGTTTCTGCAGGACGACCTGGGCGACGACGGGTTGGCGCGATCGGTGGTGGTGGTGGCGACGTCCGACGAGCCTGCCTTGATGCGGCGGCAGGCGGCTTACCTCACGCTCGCGATCGCCGAGCATTTTCGCGACGAGAACAAGGACGTGTTGTGCCTGATGGACTCGGTGACCCGTTTTGCGATGGCGCAGCGGGAGATCGGTCTGTCGGCCGGCGAGCCGCCGACCGCCAAGGGCTACACGCCGACCGTGTTCACCGAACTGCCGAAGCTCCTGGAGCGTGCCGGCCCCGGCGCAGGCAATGGCACCATCACCGGCATTTTTACGGTGCTGGTCGATGGCGACGATCACAACGAGCCGATCGCGGACGCGGTGCGCGGCATCCTCGACGGCCATATCGTGATGGACCGGCGGATTGCCGAGCGCGGAAGGTTTCCGGCGGTTAACATTCTCAAGTCGCTCTCGCGCACCATGCCGAAATCCGCCGATCCGGCCTTTCTGCCGGTGATAACAAAGGCCCGTCAGGCCATGTCGACTTACGCCGATATGGAGGAGCTGATCCGGCTCGGGGCCTATAAAGCGGGCTCCAGTCCCGAGGTGGACGAGGCGATCCGCCTGAATGAGCCGCTGGAGGCGTTTCTGCGCCAGGCCAAGGATGAGAGTACCGGCCTCGGGGACGGTTACGGGCGATTAGATCGAATCCTGAAGGGTTTGGAAACGGAACGCTAACTTTGTCAGGCCATCATCCGCGCCACAGTTGTAATGCCGGCGGGCCTCCGCGGGGGAGCCGGCACTGTCCCGTAGTGAAATTGGGACTTCTGGGGAGTATGAGTCGATGAAGTCACGTGAAACGCTGATCCGCCTGAAGAAATTCCAGGTCGATGAAAAGCGCCGCAGGGTCTCCCAGATCGAGGGCATGATCGCTGATTTCCAGCGCATGTCGGTCGATCTGGAGCGCGAAATCCAGAGCGAACAGGAACGCGCCGGAATCAACGACCCGTCGCACTTTGCCTACCCGACCTATGCCAAGGCTGCGATCCAGCGCCGGGAAAATCTCACCCGTTCGGCCGAGGAGCTGCGCGTTCAGCTCGAAGACGCCCGCGGCCTTCTGGCGGAAGCCTTCGACGAACTCAAGAAGGTCGAACTTCTCGACGAGCGCGATCAGGCGCGTGAGCGCGCCGAGGAGAGTGCCCGCGAACAGGCCGACCTCGACAGCATCGGCCTGATGCGCGCCCGGATCGGCGCCGTCGCCTGAAGGTCTCTTTCTCTGCTGGATTTTCAAAACCCGGGACACCAGGCCCGGGTTTTTCTTTGACGCTGTCGCGCCTTTTCGCGGGGGTTTTGACCGCTTTCCCGGTGGACGGATTTGGCCCAAGATGGGATACGACACACTTGGACACCTATCGAGACGGGGCGCCGCTTCGCGGTGACCATGAGGCGAATGTCAAATCCACCATGCTGGCAAACATGATCGGCCATTGCGATTTGGGGGACGCTGAATGCTGACGCCGGCTGAGCTGGTATGGCTGATCGCCGCAGTGGCGAAGGGCGATCAGGCCGCTTTCGAGCGGCTCTACGCCGCCACGCGGGCGAAACTCTTCGGCGTCGTGCTGCGTATCTTGCGGCGACAGGATCTCGCTGAGGAGGTTATTCAGGAGGCTTACGTCAAGATCTGGAACAGCGCCGGACTGTTCAATCCGGGCCAGTCTTCGCCGATCACATGGATGGCGTCTATTGCGCGCAATCGGGCCATCGACGTGGTGCGAAAGCGTGGCGAGTCCTCGATCGAGGAGGAGCCGGCCGCCATGGAGGTGGCCGCCGACACGCCTGATCCGCTGGCGCGACGGGAGATGACGGAAGACCTCAAGCGTCTTCTGGAATGTGTCGGGCAGCTCGAGCCGGATCGTCAAAAGCTCGTGCTGCTCGCCTATTACAACGGCTGGAGCCGCGAGCAACTGGCGGAGAAATTCGAGGCGCCGGTCAACACGGTGAAGACATGGCTGCGTCGCAGCATGATGGATATCAGGGAGTGTCTCGGGCTTTAAACCGGGTTTGGATTTTGAATGATGGCCTATAGCGAGGACCATATCGCGCTCGCGGCGGAATATGCGCTCGGCACACTCGATGCCGGCGAGCGCGCGCAGGTCGAAACCATGATGTCCGTCGACAAGGACTTCACGGCGATGGTTCTCGCGTGGGAGCACAAGCTCGGCGCGCTCAACCAGATGGTCGGATCGGTCGAGCCGCGTCCCGAAGTATGGGAGAAGATCAGCGCCGCCATCGGTCAGTCCGAACAGCAGGCGCCGATCGTGCTGCCGCAGCCGGAGCCTTTCGCTCCGGTGACGGAGGCCGCGCCTGTGGTTGCCGACACCTCCAACGTGATCCGGTTGGCCGCCAATGCGCGGCGCTGGCGCATGATTGCGACCGTGACCTCGGCCATCGCGGCGGCGCTCGTCGTCATGATCGGGGTTGGCGTATCGAGGCCGGATTTGCTGCCCGGCGGCGCGCGGCCGGCGTCGAAGACGCAAGTGGCGGAGGTCAAGCCACCGCCGGCGCCAAAGTCGTCGGCGCAGTATGTGGCGGTGCTTCAGAAGGACGGCGGGGGACCTGCCTTTATCCTGACGGTTGACGAAGCCACCAGGAACTTCACCGTGCGCAAGGTCGGCGCATCCGCCGAGCCAGGCTCGAGCTACGAACTGTGGCTGATCTCCGACAAGCTGCCGAAGCCGCGCTCGCTCGGCGTGATCGGCAACAGCGACTTCACCTCGCGTCCGCTGCTCGCCGCCTATGATGCCGACATCGTCAAGTCGGCGACCTACGCGGTGACGGTGGAGCAGGCCGGCGGATCGCCCGACGGCAATCCGCATTCGACGCCGATCTTCGCCGGCAAGCTGATCGAAACGGTCCCGCCGCCGCGCTGAACTGTGAGTTCATGAACCTCGGTTGATGCCGTATGCGTCAACCTCCCCTTGAAAAGGGGAGGTCGCTTGGCTCCGCCAGGAGCAAAGCGGGTCGGCATCGAACCGCTCGTCGAATTTTTCATGGACCCCCTCCCTAACCCTGCCCTTGCAGGGGGAGTGGATTAGGTAACTCGCGCCGCCGCTGAGGGTACCGCACAAAAAGAAAACGCCCGTGGGGAGCGGGCGTTTTCGAAAGGCCAACTTGGGGGACAGTTGGGTCTTCCATTATCCACGTGACGACTTTGGGGGCTGGTAAAGCGCCGCGTGAATTCCTGAAATATCTATCGCACCAACATGGTGCCTGAACTGGTTACAACAACCGGCTTGCCTGCCTTGATGACGCGCGCGGTCTGCGTCGAGCCGTCATCCGAAAACGTGCGAGCCGAAATTCCAAAGCCTGCCACCGCGATGCCGGCGACAAGCGCCAGCACGACGATCTTGAGGTGCGTCGACCGATCGGCGCTGTAAATCGAATGATTCATCCAAGCCTCCCTGCCGCCTACCCATTTGCGGATTCGTCGTCCTCATCCGCCGACAGGTTCATCACCTCGAGCTAAGAAACGTAGGAACTCGGCCGTTGTTTCCTAAGAGGCGATCACAAGGCAGTGATTAGACGTGATCTTTCGCGATCCATTTTGCGGCAAATCGCTTGGAAGATCAAAATTTAACAGCAGATATAGTTACTTACGAATTCGGTCGGAATCCGGTGGAAAAGTAGCCCAGATTACGGAAAATAAAGAAATCAGTTGCCTGTGGCTGAAAAACACAGCGCCTGGCCGCGCTGCTTCGCGGCCAGGGCGTTTGTAGCGGGCCTGTCAGACTAGATGCTGCCGACCGTCTTGAGGCGGGCGCGGGGATGGATTTCGGACTGCGACAGCACCGTGGTCTGCGCCCGGAAGCGCTCGACCAGCGAGCGGACGAAGGGGCGGATACCGGCGGAAGTGACCAGCACCGGCGATTCGCCTTCGCGCGCGGCCTGTTCGAACCGCTCGCGCACGATCGTCATGAATTCCGACAGACGCGACGGCTGCATGGCGAGGCTGCGTTCCTCGCCCTGGCCGATCAGCGACTCCGCAAAGGCCTGCTCCCACTTTGCCGATAGCGCAATCAGCGGCAGATAGCCGTTGAAGGTGGTGTTCTGGGCGCAGATCTGGCGCGCCAGGCGGGCGCGGACGTGCTCGACCACGGTCGCCGGGTTGCGCGAGAAGGCGAGCGCGTCGGCAATGCCTTCGAGAATGGTGGAGAGATCGCGGATCGAGATGCGCTCGGCCAGCAGAAGCTGGAGTACGCGCTGGATGCCGGAGATCGTGATCTGGGCCGGCACGATGTCCTTGACCAGTTCGCCCTGTTCCTTCGGCAATTCCTTGATGAGCTTCTGCACCTCGCCATAGGACAACAGGTCCGACATGTTGTTCTTGAGCAGCTCCGTGAGATGGGTCGACATCACCGTGGCGGCGTCGACCACGGTATAGCCCTTCAGCGTGGCTTCTTCCTTCAGGCTGGCGTCGACCCAGGTCGCAGGCAGGCCAAAGGTCGGCTCGGTGGTGTGGATGCCGGGCACGTCGACCTGGTTTCCGCCGGGGTCCATCGCCATGAACTGGTTCGGCCAGATCCGTCCCGAGCCCGCGTCCACTTCCTTGATCTTGATGATGTAGGTGTTGGCCTCGAGCTGCACGTTGTCGAGGATGCGCACGGAAGGCATCACAAAGCCCATCTCGATCGCGAGCGAACGGCGCAGCGCCTTGATCTGTTCGGTCAGCCGGTCGGTGCCGTCGGGGCCGTTCACCAGCGGCAATAGCGCGTAGCCGAGTTCGATCTTGAGATCGTCGATCTTCAACGCCGCCGAGATCGGCTCATCGGCCGCGGCCGCCGCGGCTGCCGCTGCCGCCGCCGGCGTCGCTGCCGCAGCGCTGGCGGCTGCGGCGGTTGCCGCGCGCTTGACCTTGCGGGCCGAAAACGCCAGTGCGGCGGCGCCGCCGCCAAGCGCCAGGAACGGCAACATCGGAATGCCCGGCAACAGCGAGAGCACCAGCATCACGCCGGCCGACATGCCGAGCGCCTGCGGATAGCCTGACAACTGCTTCATCAGCGCCTTGTCGGCCGCTCCCGAGACGCCCGCTTTCGAAACCAGGAGGCCGGCTGCGGTCGAGACGATCAGCGCCGGGATCTGCGTGACCAGGCCGTCGCCGACCGTGAGCAAGGTGTAGGTGTGGCCCGCTTCGGCAAAACTCAGGCCCTGCTGGGCGACGCCGATGATGATGCCGCCGACGATGTTGATGAACACGACCAGAAGGCCGGCCACCGCGTCGCCGCGGACGAATTTCGAGGCACCGTCCATGGCGCCGAAGAATCCGCTTTCGTCTTCCAGCGCCTTGCGCCGCTCCTTGGCGACCTTCTCGTCGATCAGGCCGGCCGAGAGATCGGCGTCGATCGCCATCTGCTTGCCGGGCATGGAGTCGAGGTGGAAGCGGGCGGCGACTTCGGCGATGCGGCCCGAACCCTTGGTGATGACGACGAAGTTCACGATCACCAGGATCGCAAACACGATGATGCCGATGACGAAATTGCCGCCCATCACGAAATTGCCGAACGCCTCGATCACGTGGCCCGCGGCATCGGTCCCTTCGTGGCCGCGCGACAGGATCAGCCGCGTGGAGGCCAGGTTGAGCGACAGCCGCAGCATGGTCGAGATCAGCAGGATGGTCGGGAACGACGAGAATTCCAGCGGCGCCTGGATGAACAGCGAGGTCATCAGGATCAGGATCGACAGCGTGATCGAGATCGCCAGGAACAGGTCGAGGATGACCGAGGGCAGGGGAAGGATCAGCACCACCAGAATGGTGAGGATGCCGAAGGCGAGGGCGAGATCGCCGCGCTTGAGGATGGTGCCGATTTCGCTGAGGCTGGGGAAATTGGTCGAGGGTGCCGCGCCGCCCTGACCTGCCGTGACGTCGACCATGTTACCCGGTTCCTCTCGCGAATGCCGTCCACGGCGGCCAAGCGTCTGCGCGGCGGCCGCAGGACCACCGTTTCGAAAGTGAGGCACCGCACTGGCGTCCACGGAGTACTCCCCCGTTTTACGCGGCTGACGACACTCGACTTCGCAACTGGGCAATTTTTGCCCGGTGTATGGTTAGCAAAGGGTTAATGGACGCACGAATGTCGGTAACTTCGCGCGCGGCGGCTCATCTGCCCTCTTCGGAAGCCGACCGTCAGAGCTTGTCGACGATGTCGGCCCTGGCTTTCAGCGGCACTCCCTTGCCCCGCCGCTTCATCGACTTGGCAACGTCGCTGAGTTCCCAGTTCTTGACGAACCAATAGGCCGCGAAGGACCAGATGCCTGCCCATTCTGCCGTCAGAATGTAGTCGCCCTGCGGGTATCTGATGTTCAGATAGATCGAGATGCCGATCGCGATGACCATGCACAAGGCGATGATGAAATAGATGGTCTTGAACAGGTTGTATTTTGCCGGTTCGTTCTTCAGCTCAGACAAGGTCGAGTCGGCATACCAGATAATCACGACCGCGATGCAGGCGAAGGCCAGCATCGCGAAAATCCCATGCAGCGAGAGTTGCAAAACAAATGACAGCGGAATCCACGACAGCACGAAATCATACTCGTTCTTGCCGTCGATCGTCATCGGAAAGATCGCGACGCCCAGGGCGAACGCCCCGGCCACGCTGAGCCAGCGGTCCTCGTTTTTGGAAAAGCCGTGATATTTGTGAAGAAAGAAACCGACGACAAACAGGATCCCGCAAAACCAGAGTCTGACGGGATACATGTCGACCCTTCCGTCCGGGTCCGCCGCAAAATAATAATTGCTCATCGTCTGCTGGATCTTGATCCCCCAGCAATGACCGACGCCGAGCAGGATCAGAGGGAATGCGAGCGCAAGGATGCCAATTCGCGTCCGCAGTTGCCGATAGCTTTCGACGATCGCCTCGTCGACGTGATTGAGATCCATAACGCGCTCCCCATCATTGAAAAACAAAGGCGAAGGCTGTCTGAATTTCAGATTGCAAAGATGGATAGTACGAACAAGAGTTGTGGATAGTCGAGCATATCACGCGTCGGTGACTTGCGGTGGTAAGACGAGGCTCCGCTCAAGCCGCCGTCGCGGCATCTCGGCTCGCGATGTCCCCTTGCTTCCGCATGCCCAATATCGCGCCATTGTGGGTTGACCGAACCACCATGGCCGACCAATTTGCTTCTGCCGTGGAAATTGCCGCTCAACTCACCCGACATTATCAGCCGTTCGTTCCGGATTCTCGCCGGGCATGGCTTCGCCTTGCCGTAGCTGTGCTGATCGGTTCCCTCGGCAGTGTCGGCATGTGGTCGGTCGTGGTGGCGCTTCCGGTGGTTCAGGTCGAATTCACGGCCGCCCGCGGCACCGCCTCACTGGCCTTCACGCTGGTGATGCTGGGCTTCGGCATCGGCCAGGTTATCACCGGCAAGATCAGCGACCGCTACGGCATCGTCACCGCGATCGGGGTCGGCATCGGCCTTCTCGGCCTCGGCTATGTCGGTGCCGGACTGTCGCCCGCGATCTGGCAATACATCCTGGTACATTTTCTCATCGGCCTGTCGTCGGCGGCGACGTTCGGGCCGCTGATGGCGGAAGCCTCGCACTGGTTCGAGCGCTACCGGGGACTGGCGGTGGCGATCGCCGCCAGCGGCAACTACATCGGCGGCACGATCTGGCCGCCCGTGGTCAACTGGGGCATGCAGACCCACGGCTGGCGCGCCACCCATATCGCGATCGGCATCTTCACGGCGGTCGCGATGTCGCTGGCGCTGATCGTGTTGCGCATGCTGATGGGGGCGGGAACGCGTCGCAGCCATGTCAACGCGCCGCCGCCGCGCGTCGACCTGAGGCTTTCCACCAATGCACTGACCGCGATTTTGTCGCTGGCCAGCATCGCCTGCTGCGTGGCGATGTCGATGCCGCAGGTGCATATCGTCGCCTATTGCGGCGATCTCGGCTACGGCGTGGCGCGCGGCGCGGAAATGCTGTCGCTGATGCTGGGCTTCGGCATCATCAGCCGGATCGGCTCGGGTTTTCTCGCCGACAGGATCGGCGGCATCCGCACGCTGCTGATCGGCTCGATCGCGCAAGGCTCGGCGTTGTTGCTGTACCTGTTCTTCGATGGCCTCACTTCGCTCTACATCATCTCCGCGATGTTCGGCCTGTTCCAGGGCGGTATCGTGCCGAGCTACGCCATCATCGTGCGCGAGGCGATGCCCGCTTCGGAAGCCGCGACCCGGATCGGCATCGTGATCTTTGCTTCCGTTTTCGGGATGTCATTCGGCGGCTGGATCTCGGGCGTGATCTTCGATGCGACCGGCTCTTATGCGGCGGCGTTCCTCAACGGGCTCGGCTGGAACGCGCTCAACATCACCATCATGGTCGGGCTGTTGCTGCGCTCCGGCCGGCGAATGGCGATGGCGTGAGACGTTGGCCTGCCCGCCCTCTAGACGCCCTGGCCGCTCTTGATCAGCACGCAGCCTGAGATCTTGAGGCTGCCGTCGTCCTGATGTTCGAGCGTATAGAGCGCATCCCACGGCACGCCGTCGCTATCTACGATGTGAACCTGCTGGGCGATCTTGCCGTCGGCTGATCGCGCTTCGCCAAATTCGAAGCTCTTGTGGCGATAGACCGGCGCGTAGCTATTGCGCACGATCCCCAAAAAAATCTCGGCTTCTGGAAAACGCTCATGGATGCCGGGCGCGGCATAGGAATAAGCGGTGGCGGCATCGTCGCGGGCAAAGGCCTCGACCTGCGAACGGATGACGGATTGCGCGGCGGCAACGTCGTCAGCAGCCGCGGCCGGCGAACCGCACGCGATCAGGAACGCGAAGAGCAGGGCGAAGCGGCGCATGGGCTGGCTCGGTACACAGTGGCTATGCGGCCTAAGCCTATGCCGGCCGCGACGCGCCGCAAACGGCGTAAACAGGTATCCCACGCGATTGTGAGCCTCGACGCCGCCTAGTGGTTCGATTCTAACATTCGCATCCCTTCTCAGCGGGCACTTTTGCGAATGTTAGAATCAAAGGACCACTAGCAAATATAGGTTTCTAGTGGAGTTTTGGATTTGACATTCGCATCGCGAATACGCGGCTACGGGGTAGCGAATGTCAAATCCACTCCACTGGTGGCACAAACCATTATCGGCTGCCGGCGCGGAGCGGCGGATTTTCAAACGCGGCGTCGTCAGACTCCAGTGATACGCGCTGTGTGACAAGCCGGAAGATGCTCTTGCATGTCGGGCATTCATATTGCCGGACGTCGTGCCGGTTCCGGGCGGGCTGGATGCTGACCAGCGTTCTTTCGATGTTGCAGGTGATGCAGACCGGTGCGGCAGCCATGTCCGTCGCCTTTTCCCGTGATGGATGTTGGATCGCACGCAACCTATCGCAGCCAACGGCGTCGTTCGTTAATTTGGCGAACCGTGGGAATACGGGCCGGATGAGTACGGGTAGGGGCCGGTTAGCGGCATGTCTGGGGCTGAAAAGGGCGGGATAAGTGGCAATTTCGGGCGGGAATGGCGGGCGGCCGCCAGACAACTCTTGTAGATTCTCAGGCAACGGGCGTGGGGCGCTAACCTTATTTCGGGCGTGCTTTGCCTCGACCAAAAGTCCTTTGGCTTTCGCTTTTGCCTTTCGGATTTCATGACCGAGCCAAATTCAGCCTCGCCGACATCAGCCGAAACTACGGATATTCTGCGGTTTCTGCACCGGTTCGCCGACCTGATGTCGAACGGCACCAATTCAGACAATCTGCTCCGCGCGGCGAGGATGCTGGAAGCGCATATCGCGCTTCTGCGTGAGACCAGGGAACTGCTTGAAGTCGAGCGCAACAGGGGCGATGCGGGCGCCGAGGCGCGTCAGGCGCTTGAGGCCAGGATCGGTCAATTCGGGCATGAAATTCTCGCGCTCAAATCCAGCCTCGCCGAGCAGCATTCGCGCACCGAAAGTATCGTTGCCGAGATGGAGAGACGGTTAGCCGAGTTCTTGCACCGCGCCGAGGAGGCGGAGGCCCTTCTCGCAGCGGCGGTGGAGGCGCCGCCGGCGATGCCCTTTGGCTGCATCGCCGTGCCGCTGGCGGCGTTGCGGATCGCGCAAACCCAGTTTGAGGCGCTTGCGGCGGCATTCGAGAAGTCGGGCAACATCGTCTCGCAAGTCATGTGCGAAGCAAGCGCCACGAGCCTTGATCGCGTCATTGCCGACGCCGGCGTCGCCGGCGACCCAGAAGTCCGGTCAGAGCAAGCGGCGTGAGAGGTCGCCGCCGATCGGTGGCGCGGTATAGGCACGGTCTCAACCGACCAACGTGATCGCTCCATATCCCTGCCCTTGACATGATAGAGTAGACGGCGTCGGCCGAGTTCGTCGACGATATCGGCGTTAATGCCGCCGCCGGAGTTTTGACCGCGATGACTGCAACCACCCAAGCATCCCTGGCAAAATTGCCGGTCACCCTTGGCGACGTCGAGGCGGCGGCAGCGGCGCTCGCCGGCTTTGTGAAGCGGACCAGTTTCGACCACAGCCGCACGCTCTCCGACATCACCGGCGCCAACATCTGGCTCAAGTTCGAGAACCTTCAATTCACCGCGACCTTCAAGGAGCGCGGCGCGCTCAATCGGCTTTCTGCGTTGTCCGCCGATCAGCGCAGGCGGGGCGTGATCGCAGCCTCCGCCGGCAATCACGCGCAGGGCGTGGCCTATCACGCCGCGCGTCTTTCGATCCCGGCCACCATCTTCGTGCCGGTCGGAACGCCGACGGTGAAGATCGAGAATACCCGCCGGCACGGGGCGACGGTCATCGAAGGCGGCGCGACGCTGGAAGAAGCCGCGGCGCTCGCCAGGGAGTATGGCCGCAGCGGGGGCCTGACCTACATCCATCCCTACGACGATCCCCTGATCATCGCGGGCCAAGGCACCATCGCGCTCGAGATGCTGGCTTCAATGGCCGATCTCGACGTGCTGATCGTGCCGATCGGCGGCGGGGGCCTGATTTCCGGCATGGCGGTGGCAGCCAAGGCGCTGAAGCCCGGAATCGAGATCATCGGGGTGCAGGCTGCGCTCTATCCATCGATGTACAATGCGATCAAGTCGCACACGCTGCCGATGCGCGGCGATACGCTGGCCGAAGGCATTGCGGTCAAGTCGCCGGGCTCGCTGACCTCCGAAATCGTGCGGGCGCTGGTCGACGACATCGTGCTTGTCACCGAAAGGGATCTCGAGCACGCGCTGAGCCTGTTGCTGACGATCGAGAAATCGGTGACGGAGGGCGCCGGTGCGGCCGGCCTTGCCGCCGTGCTCGAAGACCCCGATCGCTTCAAGGGCCGCACGCTCGGCCTGGTGCTGAGCGGCGGAAATATCGATACCCGCTTGCTGTCGGGCGTGCTGACCCGTCAACTGGCGCGGGAAGGCCGCCTGTCGCGGCTTCATTTCGACATCGTGGACCGGCCCGGCCAACTCGCTGCGGTCGTCGCTGTGCTGAGCAACGCCGGGGCGAATATCGTGGAAGTCTCGCATCAGCGGATCTTCACCGATCTGCCGGCCAAGGCGGTGGTTCTCGAAGTCGTCATCGAGACGCCGCGACCGCTCACATCTGGCCGCAACCATCAAGGCGCTCGAGGCGGCCGCCATCCGCGTCGAGGTGCTGGGTTGATGGCTCTCAGCAGCGCGCCCGCACGAGGCGAAGGCTCCCTAAATTTAGTTTTAGGTGACGAATATATCGCGCCGGCGCGGGTTTACCCTTGAGGCTGTCAGGAGAAACCCATGAGCCAATTTGCGATCCGGCTATCGATGCTCACTATCGGCGCGGCGGCGGTGGTGGTGTTGCCGACTGTTACGCCGGCTAGGGCCGAAACGGCCAGAAACCATATGCATATCAAGAAGCATCACGGGCACTGGAGTCACTACGGCGCGGCCTGGTCCGTCGGTCCGCCGCGGCCGGTTGTCAGGTCCTACACCGCGTCCGAGCCGATCTGCCCGGCCATCGGCAAGAGCTTCGACTGCAAGATATGGCCACCCCCATTTGCGGACGATCCGGATCGGAAAACCTCGAAGTATTGACGCAGCTCAAGCGGACCTGATTGATCAGGCTTGCGATCGGCGCGGGAGATTCGATCTCGCGCCGGCGCATTGTGGTGGTTTCGCCGCGCGAGATATTCGCAAGCGTCATCCTTGCATAGCCGCATCCGCCTTCGCGCTCTGGACACACATCTCCGGCGACGTCAAAACTCGCGCCAAAACATGGAGGAGCGTCCAGATGCCGATTATCGATTCCCAGGTCCATGCCTACGAGGCGAACACGCCGCAGCGGCCTTGGGCTAGCGTGCCGAACTGGCCCGCTCACGTCACCGGCGATGAGATGGTGGCGGCGATGGACAAGGTTGGTGTCGACGGTGCGATCTTCATCTCCGCCTTTTCGATGTATCGTTACGACGGCAGCTATGCGGTCGAAGTGCAGCGCGCCCATCCAGGGCGGTTTGGCATCGTCAAGCCGGTCGATCCGGACAATCCGGCGATAGACGACGTCGTCGCTGACTGGAAGAAGACGCCGGGCACGGTCGGCATCCGCATCATGCTGACGAAGGAGAACAAGCGCGATCCCAGGGATCCCGGCCTCGACCGGATCGCGCGCGCCGCCGTGCGCCACGACTTTCCGGTCAACGTGTTGTGCTGGGACAATCTGGAAGCGGGCACCACGCTGTTCGATCGCCATCCCGACACGCGCTTCATCCTCGACCATCTCGGCATTTTGCAGCCGCGCATGCCGCCCGCGCCGGTCCAGCCCTGGGCCGATCTGCCGAAGGTGCTGGATCTCGCCAAACGCAAGAACGTGGTGATCAAGGTCTCGGGCGCCTGCACGCTGTCCAAAAAACCTTATCCTTATCCCGACATCTGGGATCCGCTCGCCCGCGTGTTCGACGCGTGGGGATTCGAACGCTGCCTGTGGGGCACGGACTGGACGCGCGCGTTTGCGGTCGTCAATTACGAGCAGGCCGTCAAGCCGTTCCTGGAGACCGACCGCCTGAGCGCCACCGAGCGGGCCATGCTGATGGGCGGCGCCTGCGCCAAGGCCTACGGCTGGTCGCCGAAGCAAGGTTAGCTTCGGCCAGCATTAGCTCTCGCAAGCTGTCGTTCACGGTTGTTCTTGGACTGTGGTCAGTTGCATGAACCAGGAAGGCGCGCCTCCCCAAGCACGATCATCGCTCGCCCGGTTACCGCGCGGGATATGGGCGCTCGGCACGGTCAGCATGTTCATGGACATCTCGTCCGAGATGATCCACGGCCTCTTGCCGGTGTTTCTCACCTCCGTGATGGGCGCAAGCACCGAAATGATCGGCCTCATCGAAGGCATCGGCGAGGCCACGGCATCGATTTCCAAGCTTTTTTCCGGCTGGCTCAGCGACAGGCTCAACAAGCGCAAGACGCTCGCCGTCATCGGGTATGGTCTGGGCGCCTTGTCCAAGCCTCTGTTCGCTCTCGCACCGACGCCGCCACTTGTGCTCGCCGCCCGATTTTCGGATCGGGTCGGCAAAGGCATACGCGGCGCGCCGCGCGATGCGATGGTGGGAGACATGGTGCCGGTTGGCTTGCGCGGTGCCGCCTACGGTCTGCGGCAGGCGCTCGATACCGTCGGCGCGTTCACCGGACCGCTGATTGCCATAGCCCTGATGGCGATGCTGCACGATAATTTCCGCCTGATCTTCTGGCTCGCACTCATTCCCGGTGTGATTTCGGTGCTTGTGCTGCTGACCGCGGTGCGCGAGCCGCCGCACGACGAGGCTGCGGCGCAGCCGCCTCTGAAATTCGGTGGCCTCAAAACGCTGCCGATCTCCTACTGGATCGTGGTCGGCATCAGCGCAGTGCTTACGCTCGCGCGGTTCTCCGAAGCCTTTCTGATCCTGCGCGCCCAAGGCCTCGGACTCTCGCTCGCGCTCGCGCCGCTCGTCCTGGTTGTCATGAATATCGTCTATTCGCTCTCCGCCTATCCGCTGGGCGCGCTCTCGGACAAGGTCGACCGCAAAGCGATGCTTGCCGGCGGTTTTGTGATCCTGATCGTATCGGACATCATCCTCGCGACCGCGCCGAATCTGCCGGTGGTCATGGCCGGCGTCGCCCTCTGGGGCCTCCACATGGGGATGACGCAAGGCCTGCTGGCGGCGTCGGTCGCTGACGTAGCGCCGTCAGTCCTGCGCGCGACGTCCTTTGGCGTGTTCAATTTTGTCAGCGGGATCGCATTGTTGCTGGCGAGCCTGGTTGCGGGCGTCTTGTGGGAGATTTTCGGTCCTTACGCGACCTTCATCGCGGGCGCGGCGTTCACGGCGGCCGGGCTTGCCGGGACGATGTTCATCTTGCGAGGGGCTCCGCCGCATGGCGCAGGACCAGCGCTACGCCAGGACCGATGAGCCCAGCGAGGTCATCGAGTCGATTAATGCCGATCCGCCGGTGGCAGGTTGAGGTTTCGCGCCCCTGAGCTGGTCGGCGTGCGCGATCGCGCCGGCAGACCCTTACGTCAAAAGCACCGCGACGACCATCCCGACCAGCGTCAGCGCAAGGCCCGCGACCAGCATCGGCACCAGGCTGCTGCCTGCATAAGGATCGATTGAGGCCTGATCGTTCGCTGGTGCGGATCGATCAATATCGTTCGCTGGGGCGGATCGATGAATCATGGCATGGCTCCTTCCCGCTGACGGCGGAATCGTTCGCCGACGCCGAGCATGACGCCATTGGCGTTGGCGACGCCGAGTTCGAGGCTTGCAGCAATCCGGCGCGCACACGCGACGAAGTGCGCCTCGGCCTCTGGCGGACATATCTCGTGCGCCGTCTGTTCGAACAACGCCAGCCAGCGATCGAAATGCGCGGCATCGACCGGCAACGGCGTGTGCTTGGCCATCGGCGTGCCATGATAGCGGCCCGTCATCAGCGCGACCGATGACCAGAACGCACACATCTGCGCCAGATGCGGCTCCCAATCACGGATGCGCGCACTGAACACAGGCGCCAGTATTTCGTCGGCGCGAACCCTGACGTAGAAGGCGCGCACCAGGCGCTCGATCATGGCCTCGGTGATCCCGGTCCGCTCCGCGATCTCGGCAGCAACCCGCTCGCGCGGCGTCATGCGGTCTCTCCCTAAATAGGTATTTAAAATACCCATTTAGAGATGTATAGTCAACCCGAGAAGTTGGAAATCTTCGAGGGTTCCATGCGCCTCACTTCGTTTACGGATTTCGCCCTGCGCACCTTGATGCGGCTCGCGTCAGAGCCGGCGCGCTCGTTTGCGACCAGCGAGATTGCCTCCGAGTTCAAGATCTCGCGCAATCATCTTGCCAAGGTCGTGCGCGATCTTGCCTCCGGCGGATTTATCACCACGCAGCGCGGCGTCGGCGGCGGCTTCGTGCTGGCCCGGCCGCCGCAATCGATCACGCTTGGCGAGGTTGTGCGTGCGCTCGAAGGCGAGCCGCTGGTCGAATGCTTTCGCGACGACGGCGGGGCCTGTGTGCTCACGCCACGCTGCCGGCTGAAGGCACGACTTGCCGCAGCCCGTGAAGCCTTTCTGCGCGAGCTTGATGTCACAACGCTTGCCGAATGCGCCTATCCTTCGCGTCCTCGGGGTTGGCGAGAGGCCTCTTGAATCGATCGTGTTCGAGAGCGATACCGTTCGGGGCCGCGCGATCGAACCGATGACTTTTGCTCGAAAGGCGTGTCATGGAAGACCGGTCTGAATGGGCTGAGCGGATTATCGATCAAATCGCCGACGCCGTCGTTGTTGCAGACCGCTCGGGCGTCATCGTTCGCTGGAACGATGCCTCTGCCGCATTGTTCGGCTTCTCGGCCGAGGAAGCACTCGGCCAGAGGCTCGATCTGATCATTCCCGAACATCTGCGCGCCCCGCACTGGCGCGGCTTCGAGGCCGCGATGACGAAGGGTTCTATGAAGCTTCAGGGCCGTCCGACGCTGACCCGCGCGCTGCACAAGAGCGGGCGCAAACTGTACGTCGAGATGACCTTCGCGATCGTCAAAGGCGAGGCCGAAGGCGAAATGCTTGGCTCGGTCGCGGTGGCGCGCGACGCCACGGAGCGGGTCGAACGGGAGCGCGCGGCGCCCCGCGCCTCTTGAGGTGCCAAGGAACAGCAAATCCAGCTAAATCGTCCTGAAGACCCGATTCAAGCTGGGTGAAGGATTCGCAAAATGATCAGCAGGCGGCGGTTTCACATGGGATTTGGTGCAGCGTTGATAACGGCCGGTGCGAGCGCCGGGCTGAAGGCGGCATGCGCTGCCGGTTCCGATCCGCGACTGATCGACGAGGTCAAGCGCTTGGAGGGTCAGAGCGGTGGCCGGCTCGGCGTTTGCGTTCTGCAGACTTCAACCGGCTTGCGTGATGTCTATCGGGGCGACGAGCGTTTTCCGATGTGCAGTACGTTCAAGGCCCTTGCGGCCGCCGCAGTTCTGGCGCGCGTGGATACCGGCAAGGAGCAGTTGACGCGCCGCGTCACGTTTGATGCCTCCGCGGTCGTCGCGAATTCGCCGGTCACCGAAAAGCGCGCCGGGGA
The DNA here is from genome assembly GCA_963706265.1 of uncultured Alphaproteobacteria bacterium. Classification (GTDB taxonomy): domain Bacteria; phylum Pseudomonadota; class Alphaproteobacteria; order Rhizobiales; family Xanthobacteraceae; genus Bradyrhizobium. The sequence goes on from CAVPLO010000004.1 coordinate 248,859, forward strand.
TGGCGGCATGACGCTGGCTGAAATTTGCGAAGCGGCGGTTACACGGAGCGACAACACTGCCGGCAACCTCATGCTTGCGGACGTCGGCGGTCCGTCCGGCCTGACGGCCTTCGTGCGGACGCTCGGCGATGAGGTCACGCGGCTGGACAGAAATGAGCCCTCTCTCAACGAGGCGCTGCCCGGCGATCCCCGCGACACGACGACGCCGAACGCGATGGCCTCCAACTTCAAGGCGCTTCTTTTTGGTGCCGAGGCCCTCTCGGCTGCTTCACGCGAGCAATTGACGGCATGGTTGGTCGCCAACAAGACGGGCGACGCAAGACTGCGCGCCGGCTTTCCGAACAAGTGGCGAGTGGGCGACAAGACGGGATCCGGCGAACGGGGAACGACCAATGATGTTGCCGTGGTCTGGCCCGCCGGCGGCGCGCCTGTCATCGTTGCGGCATATTTGACGGGCGCCGTCGTTCCGACCGCGCAACAGAATGGCATCATCGCTTCCGTCGCGCGTGCCGTCGCTGCGATGAGCCTGAACTAGTGGTCCAATTCTGACATTCGCATCCCCTCTCAGCGGTCACCTTTGCGAATGTTAGAATCAAAGGACCACCAGCAAAAATAAGTTTGTAGTGGAGTTTAGAATTTGACAATCGCTTTTCGAGTTTGCAGCAAGCTAGGCAGCGAATGTCAAATCCACTCCACTAGATTGCGCGAGGCGCCGCCTAGTTTTCCATTTTATACATCTTGGCCTTGTCGAGCTTGTAGGTCCAGGGCAAGCCGGCGTTCTTCCATCCGTTGACGACGCGCTGCCCGGCCTTCGGTCCGTCTTTCGCGAGATCGCCCTCGTATCCGTCGACGACCGAATAGACGCTCTTGAACCCGGCCTGGGCGAGAAGATTGGCGGCGGCCGCACTGCGGTCGCCGGACCGGCAGATCAACACGATCGGATCCTCGGGCTTGAGACCTTTTGAGGCCAGCCTGCGGCGCACCTCAGGCAGGAAGTCGGGGTTAAGTTCAAGCTTGAACGTTCCCTTGGCGCTGTCCCAAGCCGGGAAATCGGGATCCTTCATGTACGGAACGTTGGCGTCCGCTTGCACGGGCATGCCCAGGAACGTCACCTCGGCCGGCGTTCGCACGTCGAGGAACAGCGCCTTTGATGCATTTTGATTCATGAACTTCGCCGCCTCTTGCGACGACAGGTACTGGCCAAGTTTGGTTCGCTTCGGCTCCGGCACCGCGGCCGCATCGAACGCGTGCGCCGTCGTCGAAGCCATCAATAGGACGATCAACCAACCGGCAAAGGCTTTCATTGATTTTCTCCCCTGAGCCTATTCGTTTATAGAAGATTTATGCTCGATCGTCACGACTATGACGTGGCCTTCTACCAACAAAGGCAAACAACAAAACAAAGAGCAGACGGAGAAGCCGTCGTCGCGCGGACATCGCCGCAGCGGCGTCCGTACGCTAGGATCGGGGAGCTATCGCGTCCGGCGACAAGCACGTCGGTGCCTGTCGCCACGCGGCGGTCAGTAGGCGGATGGATGGAGGTCGGGGTCTTCCCCGCCGATCCTCGAGCGATCGCGGCCGCCGAAGTCCTCGGTGTTTCGCTGAAACTGCGGCCTTAGATCGCGATGCCCGTTCCACTGGTTATAAGCGCCGCGAAAATGCTGATCGGGGGTGTAGTGGTGGGTCGGCCCGCGAAGTGTCCGCAAATGATGATGTCCAGCCTCGCGCGCGAAAACTGGCGCGGCAATCGCGGTGGAAAGAACCGCTATCACGCCTAGCGCTCTTGCCATGGTCATTGAGCCCTCCTCCGAGCGGCACTCACAGGGATGAACGACCAATTCGTCGATACCCATACTAAGGGATTTTTTATTCTCGGCTTCCTGGGATGCGGGAGCACACAAGCAACACACTCGGCGTCGCCGCGCTTCAATTCGGACAGCACGGCTGGCCTATCTCTTCCGGACTCCCGCTGGCGTTTCCGTCGGAGTCGTTATCGGAAGGCGTGCGATACCCACGCACCTTTGCTTTGGGAGAGTGAGCCGCCACTGGTGGCGTTCGCCCATATGCCGCTCCCGAAAAGCAGCAGCGCGACGCTCAGTCCAAGTATTTGCTTCATTTCCAAACTCCACATGGGACTCACAAGCCTTATTGGGCCCGTCGCCCACTCAAGTCGGAGGGTTTCTCTTTTGCTTTTACGGGGCGCGACAAGGTGTTGAGTGCCCCTTTCAGCCGGTTGCTCCTGGGCGCGGCCGGTGCGACCGGCGCGACAAATCTGGCGGCCCACCGCTGCTCGAACTTTCTTTGAAGGTGAAGCGGAATGACACTCATGACCAAAGCTCCGCGTTCGTCGACGCCCCAGTCGCGTGGTCTCAACGCGCGTGATCGATTAAAGGTCCGCACCGGGCTCATCGGCCTTCCGGCCGGCCGAAGCCTCGCCCTAATTCGCCGCTTGCGGTGCAGGGACTTCAGATCGGCGGTACTAGGTGGCAAGCACGGCCATAATGGAGCAGCGAACGCCCTCGGGATCGAACTCCAGCCGGGTTTTCCCATCCAGGTCGCGACTTAGCGCATGTTCGATGAGGCGGCTGCCGAACCCTTGACGGGTCGGTGGAACGACGCGGGGGCCGCCGCTCTCCCGCCAACTCAGATTGAGCCGGCCGGCCTGCACCTGCCAGCGGAGTTCGACGCGGCCTTCGGGACGCGACAGCGCTCCATACTTCGCTGCGTTCGTGGCCAGTTCGTGCAGCGCCAAAGAGAGCGCCAGCACCTGGTTTGGCGAAACGTCGACGGAAGGACCAACGAGCGCGATCTGACCGGACACGAATGGCGCAACCGCACGGGCAGCCAGGTCGGCAAGATCGGCGCCCGCCCAACCGCGATCGGTGAGCAAATCGTGAGCTCCGGCGAGAGCGACGATGCGCGCGTTCAGCGTCGTGCGCGCCACCTCGGTATCGTCCGCGCCCCGAAGGGTCTGATTGACGATCGACTGCACGGTCGCCAGCGTATTCTTGACGCGATGATTCAACTCGTTGCCGAGCAGTCGCTGCAATTCTTCAGCCTGCTTTAGCTCGGAGAGATCGCGGCTCGCGCCGGCGATGGCGACCGGCTTGCGCTCGGCGCCCTCGCCTTCGAACTCGACAAGGCCCCAGGCGCTGAGCCATCGCCAGCTGCCGTCGAGCTGCTTTACCCGGTATTCGACGTCATATCGGCCGTCACCCTTGGGATCGAGCGCCCTGGCCACACGGGCCCACATCAGATTCCTGTCGGCAGGATGGAATTTGGCTTCCACGCCATCCCTGTCGTGGAGAAAGCGCGCCTCTGTCAGTCCATAAAGGCGCTGGGCGTTCTTATCGTAGACGCAGATGTTGTCGGCCATGGTGTAGCGCCAGGTGCCCATGTTGGAAGCGATCATGGCGAGGTCGAAGGTGTGTTGCTGGCGCTCCAGTTCGAGCCGCATCTCGTGCTCGCGCGTGACGTCCTGGAAGCAGTTGATGGCTCCCACAACCGAGCCGTCGCCGTCGCGCAGAGGGGCGACATTGACACGCACCACCCAGCGTTTTCCGTCGGGATTTTGAACGACCGCCTCGACGCCCTCGAAGCTTTCGCCCGCCAGCACCGCGCGAGCCATCGGCGTTTCGCCGGGCGGAATGAATTCACCTTCGAGGCTCTCGACCCGGAACGAGCCGCAGAACCCTTGGACGGGATCGAGGAGTTTTGGGGACCGTCCCCAAAGCTCGATCGCGCGTTGGTTGACCCGGAGGATCCGGCCGTCGGCGTCGCATGCGTAAACGCCGATCGGCAGCGCATCGAGGATCGCCTGGTCCATCTCGAGAAAGGATTCGAGAAGGGCAGGCGCCCGGACCGGGATGTCGAGCTTAAGCAGGGACATGGAGGGACATGGTACAACTCGAAGGGACGCGGGAGTCTATCAGACGGCGTGCTTGCGGGACCAGCCGGAACAGGGAAGCCATGCGGGATTATTCAAGATCGCGGTCGGAACCTTGCGCCGATTGCCGGGTTTATTCCGGTTTCATTGCGCGCTTGCGCGGGGCTTCAGGCAGCGATCACCATTCCAGCCGTCATCTATGTGGTCGATAACTTCGTCGCTTCCGCGACCCGGAAGACCCGCTGACCAAGCAGGGCGGCCTTGGTCCCAAACAGACTTGGTCCCAAACAAGACATGGGAATTGAGCGAAACTGGTTGGTTTGCCAACCCGTATCTGACTGGATGGCAATCCTGAGTCCCTTCGGGCTGTCGTCAAGCCCTGCCGTGGCGTCGACGCGGCGCGCGGTGGGGCTTCCAGGCGGCCAGGGCGACGACATGCGGTTCGTCCAATCCTCAGATGTGGCTTCGCATAGCGAAGAATGGCTGAAGCTCACGACCTCCGAAGAAGAACGTCACCGAAAGTAAGGCCGCCTCCGTGGGCAACTTTCCCCTTGCGGATGCAAGGTCACCTCCGGCGCGAGAACATGACACCAAGGAGGAAAGCGATAGCCAGCGAACGGAAAGGCGCCTCACAGGTCAATCTGGATAGATGGTCGAGCAATCTGCCCGGCCTGCGACCCGCTTCGATGGCCGCAGCAACGCTCTCGCTGGTGGCCTGAACGGCTTCAGTTGCGCCGCGAACAGCTTCCGTGGCCTTGGCCCACGCCGTCGGCTGATCGCCTGCATCGGTAGTCATCGGGGCTTGCCTCGGTAATGACCACCAATCGCCGGCTTGATCGGTTGTTCCTGCATTTGCGATCTGGCCGATCCCCTACATAATCCTGAAACTCAGGGCTGGTTGAAGGGTGAGCTAAGCGCGCGAAAGTAAGACCCAGATTTTAGGGGCGTCTCTTTTGGTTCTGGAACCATGCCATTAGCGGGGCCGTTATCTTGCATGGCACAAAAACCGCAGTTGCCTGACCATGTCTAATGTATTGCTCATGATCTTGGGCATATTCGGCGTGGGCTTCATCGTCGGATACGGCGTCAGAGAACTCGTCTCTCGACGAAGGCGAAGACAATACCGAGGCCGTTGATCCAACTGGATAAAGGGTACGGCCGCCTCAGAGAGCCGCCTGGAACAATGCATTTTCGAGTCGGTTGTTCCGCCGCGCAGAAGCACGCCGGATTTCGATGCCGTATTTTCGCAAGCAATCGATGGTTTTTTGGACTTTCCCGTACCTGATTTTTCTCAGCGGCTGCGGCGCAAAGCCGGAATGCAATTCTTTCGACACCCGCGACGCCGTGCTCAAGACCATTTCGGACGACCACAAGAATGCGCTGGGTAAATACGCCGCCGAAAATTCGACGAAGACGAAGTCAGGTGAAGCGGGTTCGGAAGCTGAAAAGTCAAAACAACAGCCATTATATCTTCTCGGCGACAAGATAGTGACGACGTCAACAAGTGACGACAAGCGAACCTTGACATGTAGCGGTTCGATCTCCGTGATCGTGGGCGACACCAAAGCCTCAAAAGAGGTCGAGTTCACCGTCCAACGATCGTCGGATGGCAAGATATCCGTTGCGGTTACTCCATTCCAGTTTTGACCGACGCGCACCCCCGGGTCCCACACGAGGTGATGCAGCTTGGTTGCTCATGCCGCCAAGCTTGGCGGCTTCCCTCCGCAGGACCCGACCAAGCTCAAAGCCGGAGGCTGAATTTGCGCCCGCGCGCGCGCCTCAAGAAGCAATTGCAGTCATTGGTGGGGCAACCCCAGAGCCGCGCGAAATGGGCGAGATCGCCTGAGGCGATGGCTTCACCGCATCACGCGACGCCCCGCGGGCCACCCGCCTAGCGGGCAGCGCGTGCTTCGCGTTTGGCGTTTTTGGCGAGCGTCTGTTCGATCATCTTGCCCATCATGATGCGCATGATCCTGGTCGGCGTGATCCCGGCGAAGAACCTGTTGAGCGCGCCCGGCAGGCTCAGCGATTGCCCTTGCTTGAAATGCCGCAGCGCCTCGGTAACGCACTGTTCGACACCCATCGGCTTCATTGGCATGTCGGCGGGGTCGAGCCCAAACTTTGCGATGATGGCCGTGTTCGTGGGCGGCACGACGAGCGTCATCACCTGAATGTGCTTGCGCTTGAGCTCAACATGCAGGGATTCGCCCATGCTCTGGACCAGCGCCTTGGAGCCGGCGTCGATGGCCGCGAATGGAATGCCGTGGGCGGCGCCCATGGCTCCGCCGAGAATAAGTCCGCCGCCGCCTCGCTGGGCGAACCGCTCCCCGAACGTGTAGGCGATGTTAAGATGCGAAAGCGCGTTGAGGCGGAAACGGACCAGTTGTTCGCGATGGTCTTGCCCGAGGAAATGACCCGGCTGGCCCGTGCCGGCATTCGAAACCACCAGCCCGACATCGATGTCCCGGAGCTGCTGGTCGAGCTTATTGACTGCGTCCTCTTCCGAGAGATCCACGACCACACACCGTGTCGCAATCCCGTGGCGGCGTTCTACCTCTGCGGCGAGGGTTTGCAACAAATTGCCGCGCCGCGCCGCCAGCGCGACATTGAATCCTTCCGCTGCCAGCCGGCGCACGAATTCGGCGCCGATCCCGGACGACGCGCCGGTGACGAGCGCCCAGGGCCCGAATTGTTTGGCGAACTTCAAAGGTGTCTTCATATGCTCCATCCCTGAACGAGGTGTGCTTAAGCGCGGCGGCGCCAAAGAGCGTCGCCGAATTCCGCATTGGGTGGCGTGCGCGCAAGCGCGTTTGTGTAGTTGGTGATGGTTTTGAGCGAGAGTCCAAGAATGACCTCAAGCGCCTGGCGCGGCGTGTAGCCGGCTTCAAAGAAAGCGCGCTTCTCGTCGTCTGATACCGCCCCGCGCTTCTCAAGCATTGCGTCAACGAAGGTTCGCAGCGCTTCGAGCCTTGGCTCTCCGAGCGATCGTCCCTCGCGAAGCGCGCTGACTACCTGCTCGTCGATTCCCTGGCGGCGCGCAGCCCAGCTATGGGCCGTGACGCAAAAGTCGCAGTTGTGCCGGTAGCTCGCGACCAGATAGACGACCAGCTTTTCCGTCGGATTGAAGGAGGTCTTGTCGAAGAACGGCACCAGCGCCTGGTAGCCCATCAGCAACGGTGGCGCTTCAGCGAACTTCGCGAGCATGCTGGGAATGAAGCCGAGCTTCCCCTGGCTTGCAAGCAACGCTTCGCGTGCTTCGTCAGGCGCTGTTTCGATCGTGTGCGCCGGAAAATATTCAGTCATCTTCGCTTCCTCTTTCATGGCGAGCACGATCAAAGTTTCCGCGAGGCCGGACGGAGCGCCCAGGACGCAACCACCAACGTGCCGATGCAAAGCGGAAAGACAATTTGTGGCAGCGGATCGTTCGTCGCCGCGCGCGAATAGCTGGCAAAGGCCACATCGAACACCATGCCCGCGTAGGCCCATTCCTTGAGCCGGGGCAAGCCGGGCAGCAGGATGGTGATGGCTCCCGCAACCTTGAACAGGCCGAAGGGGAAGAGGAAGTAATCGGGGTATCCGAGCCGCACCATTTCGGTTGCAAAGTGCACGGCCTTTAGCAGCAGCGCAGAGCCGGGAACGGCGAACAAAAGGGCCGCCGCGGCGCTGGTGAACCAATACAGGATCAGCCTTGGCTTTTCCATTTTTGTTGCCATTTTCAGCATCTTACGGTATGAGTTAGTTAACTCACTCATACCGAAGGACCGCATTGGAGTCAAGCGCGAGAATGTGCGATGCACCCTCCGGGTTGCGGAAGCGGCCTTTTGCTGGAGCTAGATTGAGCATGACAGAGAAGCTGATCGCTGTTGACGACAAGCGCAGTCGACTTACGCGCGCGGCTGCGGACCTGACCTACGCTCGCGGCTTCAGCAAGGTATCGCTGGCCGAAATCGCGGAGGCTGCCGACGTGCCGCCGGGCGGCCTCTACTACTATTTTAGAACCAAGGCGGCGGTCGGCGAGGCCATCATTGCCCAGCGCCGCGAGGAGTTTCAGCAACTGCGGGCGCACTGGGAACAAGCCACCACGCCAAAGCAGCGTCTGAAGGCCTTCGTGCAATCCACGGCCGACAATCGCGAAGCGCTGGTGCGCGGCGGATGTCCCGTCGGCAGTCTGTGTTCGGAGCTCGGCAAGGACGACACCACCCTTGCGAAACAAGCCGCCGGCCCGCTGCGCGATTTGTTGAGTTGGATCGAGGTGCAATTCGCTGCGCTTGGCCGGGCGCACGAAAAGGCTGGACTGGCGCTCCACCTGCTCGCCGCGCTGCAAGGCATCTCGTTGCTCGCCAACTGCTTCCGCGATGCAAGTGTCGTGATCAAGGAAGCCGAGCGTTTGAACGCGTGGATTGACACCCTGTGAATTCGGCGCCTTCGGTACGGCCGAATAGCCCGGCCGATGTTGCGCGGCGGCCGAACAACCAAAGCCGGTTTACTTCGCAGTCGATAAAAGTTGCTTTCGGTCTCGCAATAACGTATAGCCATATGGCTATGCTAAAGCGATCAGAACTCGACCTCACATTCCGGGCCCTCGCCGACGGCACGCGCCGGTCGATGATCTACTCCCTGGCGCGGGGCCGCGCACGCAGCGCGAGCGAGCTTGGTCGGCGCTTCCGTTCCGCGCAGCCGACGATCTCCAAGCATCTCAAGGTGCTTGAACAGGCGGGCCTGGTCGAGCGCACCGTCGAGGGCCGCGTCCACCTGTTTCGATTGCGCCAAAAGCCGCTGGATGATGCCGAACGTTGGATCGCGCGTCAGCAGGCTTTTTGGACCGGCGCAGTCGATCAGCTGGATCGCCTGTTAAGGGCGTCTGACGATGAATCCTGACGCAACCGCTGCGGAAATCCGCCACCGTCTGTCGGCGGCGCCTGCCAAGGTATTCGCCGCCTTCGCCGACGCCGCGATGGTCAGCCGCTGGCTGACACCTTCGCCCGACGTGAAGCTCAGGGTCGTCGCGTTCGACTTCCGCGAGGGCGGCAAATATCGCTTCGCCTACCATGTGCCGGGTGACCAAATCATGACTGTGAACGGGATCTATCGCCTCATTCGACCGCCGTCGAAGATCATCTTCTCCTGGAATATCGAACCACCGAACGAACACGCCGGCGTCCGATCCGAGGTGACGGTCCAAATTGCGCCGGATGGCGCAGGCAGCGAACTTCATATCCGCCACGAAAAACTTGCGCGGGCCGGCGCCATTGAGCGTCATCGCGAGGGTTGGCGGGGAGCTGTCGAGCAACTCAGCCATCTGCTAGTGGAGTGGATTTGACGTTCGCTGCCCAGCCAGCCACGAGTTCGCAAAGCAAACCTGCCCGCTGAGTTAGCCAAGCCGGAGCCGCTCATATGACGCCTGACGAGACACTGGTCGCCGACATTCGCGTGCATCTCCTATCCGCCGGCGCCGTGCGTGAGGTCAAGATGTTCGGCGGCATCGGCTTCATGCTGAACGGCAATTTGGTCGCAGCCGCGTCAAAGCGCGGTTTGTTGTTGCGTGTCGGCAAAGATCGCCACGAGGAGGCGCTGACGAGGCCGGGAGCGCGTCCGATGGAAATGCGTGGTCGTACGATGGAGGGCTATGTCTATGTCGATCCGAAGCGGCTCAAAAACGACATGCTCAAGCGCTGGCTCGATGATGCATCGCGATTTGTGAAAACCCTTCCCCCAAAGGCAAACAAGAAACCAGTCCGGAAAGGAAAATAGACATGATGCGCTTCGCATTCGCAATTCTGGCTTATCTGGTGCCCACCTTCGCCCTGGGCTTTGTCTGGCATCTGATCCTTTTCGAGCATTATTACCAGGCACTCGCCATGTATCGCAGCGACATCATCATTCCCTTTGGCTTTCTCTCGATGCTGCTTCAGGCCGGGCTCTTCGCGTGGATTTACGCCAAAGGATTCGCCCACCAAACCGGCCCATTCTGGGTGCGCGCCCTGGCCTACGGTGCTCTTGGCGCCGTCCTGTCCTGGAGCTTCACCACGCTCGCGGTCGCCGCCAAGAATGTCATGACGTCGGTGCCGAGCTATCTGGTGATCGAAACGGCGTTCACGATGGTGCAATGGCTGATGGTTGCGCCGCTTACGGTGCTCGCCCTCTCCCGACCGGCGAGGCGAGACGGCGAAGTCAAATTCGTGCGTTGAAGAAGTCGCACCGCCCATGCCGCGATGCGCCATGATGTCGATGCCGGGCCGTTTTGAACAGTTCGCGCGACAACGCCGCCAATTCTACGATTAAAGAGAAGAAGCCATCGTCGGAGCGAATGCAGAGCGATAGTTTGAAGGGGATTGAAGCAGGAAGATGTGTGGCAAAACGAGGCGTTTCTGGTGCGGTGGTTAGCGGGCCACGAAGTAACGCCCGCTAAGCGATTGATTGGTGGGCCTGCCTGGACTCGAACCAGGAACCAGACCGTTATGAGCGCAGTACCCTACCGGGAAATGGCAGCAAATTCAGTGTTTCTCATCAACGATCGCGCACGTTCATGCACGTTTGTTCACGGGGTTTCTGCCGGATTTCTGGTGGGGTAACTTACAAACAAACAATCGGACGGCCGTCAATCAATGTCCGTTTTCGGGGCAAAGCGGGAGTGATGCGAACTGGCGGCGACTTCCGTTTTCCAAAGCTGACATGAGCTCTCATCTAGCGAGGTGTGAAGTCTTTCCAGAGATTGGCTCAAACCGCTACGATGCTTTGTCATGAGCCTGCCTGGATGGCCACATTGGGCGGCGAAGAGATGCCACCATAGCGGCCGGCCTTCGTCATCATGCGGGGAGCAGCGCCGCCGTCAACGCACTCGCGACGAATTCGCCGAAGCGCTCCGGCGTCCAGCCGCGCCTCATCACGAACAAATCATAGAGCTCAGGAGACGTGTAGGCCCACATGATCTCTGTGGCGCGCTCGACCGTCACACCCTTCCGCAAGAATCTCCGGTCGGCGAGCAGGCGCGCGTTCTGCCGCATTCGCGTCAACCGCTGATCATCGCTCTCGGAAAGAAGCTCCGCCAACTCCGGGTCGGTCGTGGCCGCCGAGCGAACCAGCAGCAAGATCGGCGACACCAGCGGCGAGACTTCGGCCGTGAGCGCGCCCCAGTTTCGGATGATCGCGCGAGGGTCGGCCTCATGCGCGCTCATCGCATCGGACCGTTCGGGCGCGGCCTTGTCGCCGCGTCCGGCCAGACCGCGCTGGTAGATCGCGCGCACGAGCCCGGACTTGCCGCCGAAGCCCTTGTAGATTGTCTCGACGGACACACCGGCCTCTTGCGCGACCGCATTGATCGTTGTGGCCGCATATCCGCCCTCCAGGAAGGCGCGACGCGCCGCCTCGATAATGATTTCTCGGTTGCGCTGTGCCTGCTCCAGACGTCCGCGCGCATCGTAGGATCGGCTCTTTTTGAACTTGCTCATTTTTAGATACAGCTTAATGTATTGATTACGCCTCACTGTATCCTACGCGAAGGAGGGCCGATGACCAGCGCGAACAACAATCCGATGTCGGTGATCGAACTCCTCGTCCGAGCCACCAACGCCCACGATCTTGAGGGAATCGTGTCCTGCTTCGCGGACGACTACACGCTCGACGCCCCCGTCCACCCGGCTCGTTCCTTCCGCGGCAAGGAGCAGGTTCGGCGCAATTGGACGCAGATCCTCGACGCCGTCCCTGACATTTCGGTGCGGGTCCTGCGCTCAGCTTGCGATGACGGCACCGTATGGTCGGAGTGGCAAATGACCGGGACACGCCGAGACGGGGGCGCCCACCTGATGCGCGGGGTCTTCATCTTCGGCGTGGGCGAGGGCCTGGTGCGCTGGGGGCGAATGTTCCTCGATCCAGTCGACCTCACAGGCCCGGACATGGACGCGGCGGTGCGCGATCAGCTCGGGCCCGGTGGGGGCGCGGGAAAGGCGGGATCATGATCCTCGTCGCGGGCGGCACCGGCAGACTTGGCAAGCTCGTCGTGCAGCTCCTCGTGGAGGCCGGCGAAGGCGTGCGCGTGCTCACGCGTGATCGCGGGCGGGCGGACGGGCTCCCCGACGCCGTCGAAATCGTCGTCGGAGACATTCGCGGAGATACCGGCGTCGCGGCCGCGGTGCGTGGCTGCAAGACGGTGATCTCCGCGGTCCACGGGTTTGCGGGTCCTGGGCGTCCGAGCCCTGAGGCAATCGATCGGGACGGCAACCGCAGGCTGATCCGCGCGGCCAAGGCGGCTGGCGTCGAGCACTTCGTGTTGGTCTCGGTGCGGGACGCTAGTCCGGTCCACCCGATGTCGCTGCATCGCGCGAAGTATGCGGCCGAGCAAGAGTTGCGCGCCAGCGGCCTCCGGTTCACCATCATTCGAGCCACGGCGTTTCTGGAGACCTGGGTGAGTGTGATAGGCGGCGAGTTCCCCGCCAAGGGGCACGCGCTCGTCTTCGGACCCGGCAAGAATCCGATCAACTTCGTCTCAGTCCTCGACGTGGCGGCCCTCGTGGCGCTCTGCGCACGCGACCGCTCCGCCCCAAACGAGGTGGTGGACATCGGTGGCCCCGAGAATCTCGACTTCGTCACCCTCGCGGAGCGGTTCATCCGGGCGACGGGCAAGTCAGGGCGCATCAGGCACATCCCGCTGCCCGTGCTGCGCGTGATGTCGGTCCTCGCGCGACCATTCTCCCCGGTCTTCGCTCGCCAAGCCCGGGCGGCTGTCGTCATGAACACGACGAACATGGCCTTCGACGCGCCGCTGCGCGGGCGCCTTCCGTTTGTGCCGGCTACAACCCTCGCCGATGTCCTCGCGTCCTCGCGCGACCAATAGTGCTGACGAGGTGATGAGGATGTCGTCTTTTTGGCACATTTCGGAACTGCCGACATCGCCAACGAGGATCGCGGCTCCGCGCTCAGGCATTCGACCGGCTCGCCCGGCGCAACCCCATCGTCGCCCGCAATGAACGGCAAACCTCCGAGCGCACCGTCGCGCACGTTCAACTCACCAAACCAGCCCTTGAAAAGACTTGCTTATTATCGACGAGATCATCCGCGATCTCCGCCATTCCGTCGGAGTTTCTGGCGGCACAGAAAAAGCAAAATCGATAAGTCTTTGATTTTATGGTGGGCCTGCCTGGACTCGAACCAGGAACCAGACCGTTATGAGCGGCCGGCTCTAACCATTGAGCTACAGGCCCCGCCGCGCTTCTCGCCGCAAAGCGGCAGGCAACGGTGCGACTGACCCCTTACAATGCGGCAGCCGTTCGGGCAATGGCGGGATTTCGCCCGCCTGGTCAATTTCTGATTTTCCGAAATTTAGCTTGACGGCGGGGTAGAAACAGGATTATTCCGATTCGCGTCCCGCACCCTCTCAAAGGGGCGTTTCGCGATCGTCACGGACGTTGGGCGCGGGATGCGGTGGACGCCTTGGCGCTGTCAGACGAACAGGGCTAGGCGTACGGCGAAGTCGTGTGGTCCCGATATCCCGACGCTGATATCAAGCGAGCGACAATGCTTTCGCATTACGCTGGCGACGGTGGCAATAAAGCCCGGCTCACCGAGGAGATCACGAAGCAAGCCGTAAAACCATTGCGCGGGGAATGCCGGGTGGTTCCGGTGTGACCGTGGTGACTATGCTTGTGTGCTTTTTATTTTCGCACACAGGGCTGCGGCGCGCCAAGCGCCCGGCATTCCCTGCGCCCTCTTCATTCCGAGGGCAGGATTGTGCATCACTCGGGCGCGGATCGCGCCGCGGGAAGGTGAAGGTGTGTGCTATCCGGTGTCGTCATTGCCTGCGACAACGCAAAGCGTTTACGCAAGGGAGCGCAAAGCGACGAAGCAATCCAGTCTTCGGCGTGATTCTGGATCGCTTCGCGGAGCCTGTCACCGGGCGCGCATTCGCGCGACCCGTTGGCTCGCGATGACGGGTTGTTCAGTGGCCGAGCAATGACCGAAATCCTAATCCACCGAAGCGCCGGCGAATTCGACCACCTTGCGCCATTTCTCGGTTTCGTTCGCGACCAGCGTGCCGAATTCAGCCGGCGTCATCGGCTTCGGAATGCCGCCGAGCGTGGTGAGCTGCTCGATGATCTTGGGATCCTTCAGGGCTTCGGCGACCGCCTTGTTCAGCGTGTCCACGATCTCCGGCGGCGTGCCCTTCGGCGCGGAGATGCCGTAGAAGCCGACCGATTCGAATCCCGGCACGGTTTCGGCGATGGCGGGAATGTCGGGGAAGCCGGGCCAGCGCTGCGGCGAGGTCACGCCGAGCGCGCGCACCGTCCCGGAGCGCGACTGCGCCAGGGCGGCGGGCATGTTGTCGAAGATCAGCTGCACCTTGTTGGAGATGATGTCGGGATAGGCGATCGCCGATCCGCGGTAGGGCACGTGCAGCATGTTACAGCCGGTCATGGCCTTGAACAGTTCGCCCGACATGTGCACCGACGTGCCAAAGCCCGACGAGGCAAAGCTGACCTTGCCCGGATCGGCCTTGCAGTAGTCGATGAATTCCTGCAACGCTCTTCACCGGCATCGCGTTGGAGACGACCAGCATATTGGGGAGCTGCATGATGCTTGCGACCGGCGCGGTGTCGCGGAGGAAATCGAAGGCGAGATGCTTGTAGAGCGAGGTCGAGATCGCGTTGTTGGGCGCGACAAACAGCAGCGTGTAACCATCCGGCGGCGAGTTGACGGCGGCTGCGGCTGCGATATTGCCGCCCGAGCCGGTGCGGTTTTCCACCACGAATTGCTGGCCGAAATGCTCCGACAGCCAATTCGCCATGATGCGCGCCACCACATCGACCGGCCCGCCCGCGGAAAAGCCGATCAGCCAGCGCACCGGGCGGTTCGGGTAATCGGCCGCGAAGGCCGGCGCTCCCGTGATCGCCAGGCCAAGAACACCGATCAGGCCGATCACCGCCGCACGCAACCCGTTCATGACAGCCACTCCATTCCGACGCTAGCTGAGCTCAGTTCGGCCATGCTTTCATACAAACGCGGATTTGCCTACATTCTGTTTCGTGCGTTTGGTCCCATGTTGGCTTGGCTGAAGTGTGAAAGGGCGATGGATGGACATCAGGCGTGCGATTGGGGCAGCGCTCATGCTGCTTGTGGCGAGTAGCGCCGTGGCGCAAGAGGGAGACAAGACCATTCCGAAAACGACCATTAGTCTGGGCACCGCAACGCCGGGCGGCGGCTTTCCGCTGTTCGGCAACAATTTTGCGGAAGTGATGAACGCGGCCGATCCGACGCTGGTCATCGCGCCGCGCAACACCAAGGGTTCTTACGAAAACATTCCGCTGCTCGAGGCCGGCCAGCTCGATCTTGGCCTTGTCGCCGGCGAGCCGGCCTATGAAGCGCTTCAAGGGCATCAAGCGGCCGGTGACTCACTTGAAAATTCTGGTCGCGATGTATTCGAGCCCCGGCATGTTCGTGGTGCGTGCGGACAGTCCCTACAAGACGATCCACGATCTGGTCGGCCAGCCGATCGCGTTCGGCGCCAAGGGCTCGGGCCTTCCGGTGATGTCGCGCTTCATCCTCGACGGGCTCGACTTGAGGCAGGATGAGGATTTCAAGTCGATCTATCTCGACCACGCCGGCGACGGGCCGGCGATGGTGCTTGACGGACGCGCCGCCGCACTGTGGGGCGCGGGCAGCGGCTGGCCCGGTTTCACGACGATGGCCTCAAGCCCGGGCGGGGCGCGCTTCATCGCGCCGAGCGCGGATGAGATCGCCCGCGTCCGCGCCAGGCACGCCTTCCTTAAAGCCATGACCATTCCGGCCGGAAGCTATCCGAACCAGAATGCGCCGATCAATTCACTGGGGTCGTGGAGTTTCGTTCTGGCGCGCGCCGATCTGCCCGACGACATCGCCTATCGCCTGATCCGCACGCTGCATGGCGCCGAGGGTGCGCTGTGCAAGAAGCTCGCACAGGCCTGCGAAACCACGGCGGCGAACACGCTTGCCGCCGCACCCGACGCAGCGCTAATTCATCCCGGCGTGATGAAATATCTGCGCGAGATCGGGATAGCGAAATAAAGAGGGCGAATAGCGAATAGGGAATGGCGAGTAGTTATGGCTCCATTCGCTATTCGCTACTCACCATTCGCTACCTTCACTTCTTCACCAGCGGACAGGCCGGATCCGGCGGCCCAAACGCATCCTCGCCGGAAATTTTCGTCAGCACCTTGTAATAGTCCCACGGATATTTGGATTCTTCCGGCGCCTTCACCTGCACCAGCATCAGGTCGTGAACCATCAGATTGTCGGCGCGCAAATGGCCGTTGCGGGAAAAGAAATCCTCGATCGGCTTCTCGCGCATTTTGGCCGCCACCTTCAACGGATCGTCGGTGCCGCTGTCCTTGATGGCGTTAAGGTAGTTCATCACGGAGGAGTAGACACCGGCCTGCCACATCGTCGGCATCCGGTTCATCTTGGCGAAATAGCGCTTCGACCATTCCCGGGTCTTGTCGTCCATGTCCCAATAGAACGACGTGGTCAGCAACAGGCCTTGCGCCGCGGTCAGCCCGAGCGAATGAACGTCGGTGATCAGCACCAGAAGGCCCGCCATCTGCTGGCCGCCCTTGAACAGGCCGAACTCGCCGGCGGCCTTGATTTCGTTGGTGTTGTTCGGCGGCCCGGCGGCGATGCCGATGATCTTGGCCTTCGAGGCCTGGGCCTGGAGGATGAAGGAGGAGACGTCGGGCGTGGCAAAGGGCAGGCGAACCGAACCGACCACCTTGCCGCCGTTCTTGACGATGACGGCAGAGGCGTCCTTCTCGAGCGCGTGACCGAACGCATAGTCGTCGGTGAGGAAGAACCAGCTATCGCCACCGCGTTTCACCACCGCTTGCGCGGTGCCGACCGCCAACGCGCGGGTATCGAACACCCACTGGATGGCGTAGGGCGAGCAGAACTTGCCATGGAAATCGGCAGTGCCGGTCGAATGGACAATGAGCAGCCGCTTCTTCTCGGTCGCGACGTTCTGGACCGCAAGCCCGACCGCCGACACCGGCACGTCCACGATCAGATCGACTTGCTCGGTGTCGTACCAGCGCCGTGCGATGCTGGCGCCGATATCCGGCTTGAGCTGATGGTCTCCGACAATCACGCTGATCGGCTTGCCCAGCACTTTGCCGCCGAAATCGTCGACGGCCATTTGCGCCGCCGTCACCGATCCCTGGCCGGTCGGCGTCGAGGCGGGGCCGTTCATGTCGGTGAGCACGCCGATCTTGACGACGTCGTCCGAAATTTGAGCCGCTGCCGGCGTTGGCGCCGCAAGCGCTGCGGCGAGAACGAGGCTTGATGCCATCTTCCAGGCAAACATCGATTCCTCCCTTTTCGTATTCTTTGGCTTATTTTGCGGGCCCGACCGAAGCCTGTCCGCATTTGTTGACCTATTCATTCGCCATTCGGGGGGCTTCGTCAACGCGAAGCGCCCGCGTGCTACCTCCGATGCATCGCAACCTTAGTCTATCTGTTTCGGATCTTGAGGCTGTACCGATCAAGGTTATCGGCGCCGGCTGGCATGACATTCTGCACCAGCCGATATAAGGCTTTCCCATCAGGACGAGTGGTCGGCGGGGGTCGGAGACGGCGGTGAAAATGATGAACGTGATCGGGATTGCGGGCTGGAGCGGGGCAGGGAAGACGACCCTGATATCGCGCGTGATTCCGTATCTGCGTCAGCAGGGATTGCGCGTCTCCGTGATCAAACATGCGCACCACGAATTCGACGTCGATGTACCGGGCAAGGATTCCTGGGTGCATCGGCAGTCGGGCGCCGAAGAGGTGCTGGTGTCGTCGGCGAACCGCTGGGCCTTGATGCACGAACTGCGCGGCGCGGCGGAACCGCAGCTCCCTGAATTGCTGAAGAAGATGTCGGAAGTCGATCTCGTGGTGATCGAAGGCTTCAAGTCGGAGCCGCATCGCAAGATCGAAGTGCATCGCAAGGCCAATGGCAAGCTGCCGCTGTTCCCCACGGATCCCGCCATTGCCGGCATTGCGACGGACGCGGCCGTTGAAACCACGCTTCCGGTGGCCCATCTCGACGATATTCCGGCTGTCGCCGCGATGATGCGGCAATACGCGATTCCGGTCACAGATGTGCTGGCAGCTTCGCGAGACCGGTGACAGGGTGCAGATCGCCGAGCGTATCGCGCAGCAGGTCGTGTTCTTGATCGAAAAGGCAAATGGCTCGATCGGAGAGGTCAATGCATCTGCACGCGATGGCCCGCGAAGCGGTTAAGACGACCGATCCTGTCTTGCTCGCGGTGGACCGCGGGGAGCCAGCCAGGGCGATGATGTCTACCTTTTGCCTATCGACAGGCGGGCGCGCTTCTGACCCAATTCTCCCCGGACGACGCACCGTGCGACGACGGCGCGCGGTGGATTGTGCAGAGCAACAAATCGAAGGCTTAGCACGATGCCGGAAAATTTTGCTATTAGGGTCGCGGAACAACAGACAGGCCCGGCAATGGGCTGCTGTGCAGGGGAGGATTGAATGACGACAATCAGCAGCGCTGGGTCGGTGCCCACTGCCGGATCGGGAATTCTTGATCGCGAGCATACGATCGCGAAGGCCGGCTTCAACCGCTGGTTGGTGCCACCGGCGGCGCTTTGCATCCATCTGTGCATCGGCATGGCCTACGGCTTTTCCGTGTTCTGGCTGCCGCTGTCGCGCGCGATCGGTCTGACCGCGCCGAAAGCCTGCCCGGATATGACGCTGATGCACGAGCTCTTCACCACCACTTGCGACTGGAAGGTCGCGAGCCTGGGCTGGATGTACACCCTGTTCTTCGTCGTGCTGGGCGTCTCGGCTGCGATCTGGGGCGGCTGGCTTGAGCGCGCCGGTCCGCGCAAGGCCGGTGTCGTCGCCGCGTTGTGCTGGGGCGGTGGCCTCCTGATCGGAGCCTTCGGCATTTACGTCCACCAGCTCTGGATCATGTGGCTGGGTGCCGGCGTGATCGGCGGCATCGGTCTTGGCCTCGGTTACATCTCGCCGGTCTCGACACTGATCAAATGGTTCCCGGACCGCCGCGGCATGGCGACCGGCATGGCCATCATGGGATTCGGCGGCGGCGCCATGATCGGCGCACCGCTGGCGAATATTTTGATCAACTACTTCAAGACCCCGACCGATGTCGGCGTTTGGAAGACGTTCGCCGTCCTGGGCGTGATCTATTTCGTCTTCATGATGATCGGCGCCTTCGCCTATCGCGTCACGCCGGCCGGATGGAAGCCGGACGGCTGGACGCCGCCGAGCGAAACCAAGACGATGATCTCGCAACATAACGTTCATCTCGACAACGCGCACAAGACGCCGCAGTTCTGGCTGATCTGGTGGGTGCTCTGCTTGAACGTGTCGGCCGGCATCGGCGTGATCGGCATGGCTTCCCCGATGTTGCAGGAAATCTTCGCCGGCAAGCTGATCGGTTTGCCCAACCTCAACTTCGGCGCGCTGTCCCCTGAGCAGAGGACAATGATCGCGGCGATCGCAGCCGGTTTTGCCGGCGTGTTGTCGCTGTTCAACATCGGCGGCCGCTTCTTCTGGGCGTCGCTGTCGGACTATATCGGCCGCAAGAACACCTACTATACGTTCTTCATCCTCGGCATCGCGCTCTACGCGCTGGCGCCGACGTTTGCGGCCATGGGCTCGAAGCTGCTGTTCGTCTCCGCGTTCTGCGTCATCCTATCGATGTATGGCGGCGGCTTCTCGACGGTTCCTGCCTATCTCGCCGACGTGTTCGGAACGCAGTTCGTCGGCGCCATTCACGGCCGGATTTTGACAGCGTGGTCGGCCGCCGGCATCGTCGGTCCGGTCGTGGTCAACTACCTCCGCGAGTTCCAGCTTGCGGCCGGCGTGCCACGCGATCATCTCTACAACAGCACCATGTACATTCTGTGCGCGATGCTGATTGCGGGCATTATCTGCAACTATCTGGTCAAGCCAGTCGATTCGAAGTGGCACATGAGCGCCGACGAGGTGGCAAAGCTTCAGGCCGCGGGCGCGGACAAGGCGTCTGGCGTTCAGAGCGGATCGTTCGGCATCGGCAAGGGCGGGCTGGATCTGCAGTCAGCGCTGTTCTGGCTGTTTGTCGGCATTCCGCTCGCCTGGGGCGTCTGGAAGACGCTCGAAAGCGCCGCCAAGATCCTCTGAGTTCGAGCACCTTGCATCGCGAAACGATAGCGGCGTTTCGCGATGCCTCTTCTCCATAAACAATCAAGAATTCACGCAAGGGGATTTCCAATGCTTCGTATTTCAACCTGCCTTGTCGCCGCGTTGCTGGTCACGGGCAGTCTTCACGGCGCGTCGGCCCAGACAAACGATGCCAAGCCTTCGAAAATGAAGCTCACGATGGCAAAGCTGAAGGAGATGAAGGCGAAGTGGGCCACGAACAAACCCAAGCTCAAGGTTTGCCGCAAAGAGGTCAAAGCCAAGGGACTGACCGGCGACGATCGCTGGTTCTATATCGAAGAATGCATGGAGCGGGGCTAAGCTTCGTCAGCCGCCGAGCTTCCTGCGGGCGGAGGCGACAAGACGAAAGAACGGCTTGAGATAGCCGACCAGCGGATTGCCGTGATTTTTCACGTCTAGCTCAAACCGCTCCGACGGAAAAATCGTCGCGCAGCCGAGAGGCCGGGAACCCCGTCGTGCAAAGGCGAGCGCCGAGCTTTTCAACAGAAAGATGCCGCCGATCTCGCCCTTGGTGTCGCGGACGAGCCAGAAGCCGTCGCGATCGCGTCCAACATAGAACGCCGGAATCGATGCGCTGATGACGCCGGGATCGAGCGGCTCGAAGCACGCCGGCGGGTTCGAAGGCTCGGGAGCCTGGGCTTCCGAAAATCCGGTGAACGGCATGGCGATTATGCTGTGACCTGTAACGTGCATGTTCATGGCCGCGGATCGCGAAATGCGAGAGAGGCCGACTGCATCCGCAGGCGGAGGCGGCCGATCACCGCAACGATTTTACTTCCTGCGTAAATTATCCTGGGGTGGTGGGCCTGGCCGTCATCTCTAGGCGAAGTTGTCGCAGCACATCGGCGCGTCGAGCGGGATATTCGCGTGGGGAACGCTTGGCACGCTGGTTCCGGCCTGTAACGTGCCGACGCGCCGAACCTCGACGAAAGCGCTCAGGATCGCGAGCGAGAGGTTCGCGTGGCAGGCTTCAACCGACTGATCGAGCCAGTCGGGGAGCTCACGCTGGCGCGACAAGGCGCAATGCCATTCGCCGGCGTCGTAGGTGATGCGGCGAATCTGCCATTGCGGCAATTCCAGTTCGAGCAAGGCCAGCACGACGTCGGTCCAGGCGGCGGATTGAACCAGCCGTTCGATCCGGCGGGAATATTCGGACTGCGGGATGCAAGGAAGCCGCCAGCAAGCCTCGCGGATGACGCCGGACAACAGCTCCGGCGTCACGGTCTCCGCCTCGCGAAGCGTACCGGCGAGTTCGTGAACGTCGCGGCGCTCCGGTTGCGAGAGCTGGCGATGGCTGGACGGTTGACTCATGCTCTCAATATCTGCGGCAGCGGATAAGAATTCGAGAGCAACCACCCTGCGATTTTATAAGAGCGCCATAAAAGCTGCGTGAGAACCGCGTGGAAGGCGGTCTGATCCGAATTACATCGGATGCTCGAAGGTGCAGGCGAGGCAGCACAGCGCCGCATAGGCCATGGCCTCGTCCCAATGGTTAAGCGCGGCGTCGAGCGGTTCTTCGTGATCGAACACCGCAATCACCGTGCCCAGAGTGGTAGACATCCACAGCATCACGAGCCGCGAGACGCAGATCATTCGGATTGGCCGGATTGCACCAGAGGCGGAATGCCTGGCCGCGTCGTGGCGGTGGGCCCTGCCATGGCATCCGGTTATGCAACGTCGTGTAGTAGGTATTGCCGTTGTGCGGCGTGATCGCGAGCGTCACGTTGACGAGCCAGCTGTCGATCGGCGCAAACGGCAATTCTTCAGAATAAACGACGCGCGCTGTGCAGGCCTGTAACGGACTTCCGCTTCCTTGCGCATTCGCAGCCGTACTTGCGAGTGTTGCACCAGCCAGCATGATAACAGCAGAAAAAACAGACTTCATGGTCATGTCCGCCGGATCTTCCGATGATGGGTCAGCACCGACCTTCAGTGCGACATTGGCAGCGAATGTCAAATCCATTCCACGAGCGCTTGCTGGCAATCCCACGCGGCGCATAGCCTGGTTGCGCGGCAATCGGATGTGGATGCAACGGCACTGGCAATCTTGGGATAGCGCCCGATAGAATTTCGTGATTGTCGACTCGGCCGATATGATCACTCACTTCCGACTCGCGGAACTGGTTTCCGAAGGCGCCAAATATCACCAGCACCCCATGGGCGGCGAAAAATCAGGCCATATTCCGGCAGGTAAAGCTCAGAAATTCCAGCTTGTTACTGTTGATATCTTTGGCGGCTGCTTGCCCAGGATACAGCCAAGCGAGGAATATCTGAGCAATTCGGCTGGCAACCCGTTGTTCTGACTATTTTTATTATATGAAACCGTCTTAAAACAATTGTTCAATTCGAACAATGCGTAAGGCTAGTGTAAGCGCGATGCTGTAACGCAGCATGACAAAAGATGGGCGGCGATGTTGGGGATTTTGGAGTGAGCGCTTTTGGAAAGCTGTCGAAATCCCGCGCGATCTTGCTTGCCGTGATTTTGATCGGCGCCGCCGCGTGGTTCTGGGGCAGGGGCTTTATCGGGTTGGCCGACGGGCAATCCGAAGCCCATGTACATGTCGCCTCGACCGAACCCGTGCAGCGCTCAGCCGGCGAGCAGAGCGTCGATTTGTCGGAAAAGCAGGCGGCTGCGCTCAAGGTCGGAGCCGTGGAATCGCGCAATTTCGCGCTGTTCAAGACGGCCGTCGGCACCATCGACTTCAATGAAGATCTGCTTGTCCAGGTTTTCTCGCAATATCCCGGGAAAATCCTCAAGGCGAATTACAACATCGGTGACGACGTCAAGGCCGGCGACATCCTGTTCACGATCGATAGTCCGGATCTTCTGCAAGCCGAATCCACCTTGCTGGCCTCCGCCGGCGTCCTCGAATTGCAGAAACGGACGCTGGCGCGCGCGCTCAACCTCTTGAAGGCGGGCGGCAGCGCGCAACGGGAGGTCGACCAGTCGACGTCGGATGAGCAGACCGCAGAAGGCAACTTCAAGGCCGCGAGGGATGCGGTACGTATTTTCGGCAAGACCGACGCCGAGATCGATCAGGTCGTGGAGAAGAGGAAGGTCGATTCCACCTTGCTGGTCCCGAGCCCGATCTCGGGAAGGATCGTGGCCCGTAGTGCAGCGCCCGGGCTTCTGGTGCAGCCGGGCAATGCGCCGGCGCCGTATTCGGTCGCGGATCTGGCGACAATGTGGATGCTGGCGAACGTCGTCGAGACCGATGCGCCGGCCTACAAGCTCGGCCAGGATGTCGAGGTCAGAGTGCCGGCCTATCCCGACAAGGTCTTCAAAGGACATGTGACGGCGTTGGGCGCGATGATCGACCCGAATAGCCACCGGCAGCTGGTCCGCTCGCAAATCGATGACCCCGAGCACCTGCTGCGGTCGGGGATGTTTGCGAGTTTCGTCATCCGTGTCGGAGACCCCATACATTCCCTGGCGATGCCGGCGAACGGTGTCGTCAGAGAAGGTGACGGGACGATGACGGTATGGGTTACCAGCGACAGCCGCCACTTTATCAAGCGAACGGTCAAGATCGGGCTGGCGCAGGATGGCTGGACGCAGATTCTGTCGGGGCTTGAGCCCAACGATACCGTCGTCATGGATGGTGCGGTTTTCCTGAGCAACAAGCTCTTGTTGGGCGACGCCGGCTAGTGTGGTGATGTTCCTTTCAGTGTCGCCGCGGGTTCTTCGAAGGAACGTCAGAATGAAAGCCACGCTAGAAGACCTATATTTGCTGGGGTCCCTTTGGTTCTGACATTCGTGAAAGTGCTCGCCGCGAGATGGTACGAATGCCAGAACCGAGACACCAGTGGTCGGATTCGTCCAGCAGGCGCGCGCTATCCGTTGACTCCAGTGCACGGCGGTTCAGTTGATTAAGTCCTTGCTCGAGTTCGGTCTGACGCGCAGTGCGATCGTCGTGCTGGGTCTTGTGGTGTTTTGCGCGGCCGGGCTAGTCGCATTTTCAAAGCTGAACATCGAAGCCTATCCGAACCCGGCCCCGGTCATTCTCGAGATCACGGCGCAGGCGGCCGGTCTGTCCGCCGAAGAGATGGAGAAATACTATACGATCCCGATGGAGGTCGGCCTCTATCCGACGCCGGGTGTCGTCAATATCCGCTCGACCTCGTTCTACGGCTTGTCGTTTGTCCGCGTCACGTTCAAGTACGGCGTCGACTTCTACTTCGCGCTGCAGCAGGCCTCGATCAGCCTCCAGCAGAACGTCAACCTGCCGGGCAACCAGGTTGCGCAGATCCAGCAATCGAGTCTGGTCGGCGAAATCTACCGCTATCAGGTCGTCGGCCCTCCGCATTTCGGATTGACCAATCTGCGCACGCTTCAGGATTACGTCATCACCCGGCGTCTCCTCACCATTCCCGGCGTGGTGCAGATCAATAGCTGGGGCGGCACGACCAAGCAGTTCAATGTCGATGCCGATCTGGAAAAGCTCGAAGCCTACAATATCACGATCCCTCAGCTCATCACCGCGCTCGGCAATTCCAACATCAACGTCGGCGGCCGCGAGATCGCAATCGGCCAGCAATCGGTCAATATCCGCGGCGTTGGACTGGTCGACAGCGGCGGCGCCGACGATGTCACCAAAGGCTACAAGGTCCACGACATCGAGAACGTGGTGCTGACCCAATCGAACGGCTTGCCAATCCAGGTCAAGGACGTCGCCAAGGTTTCGGTCGGCTACGTGCCGCGGCTCGGCATCGGCGGCAGGGATCACGACGACGATGTCGCCAGCCGCGATCGTGGTGATGGGACGGACCCAGCATACCAACGACATCATTCCGAAAGTCCGCGCCGAGGTCGAGAAGCTGAACACCGACGGCAGCCTGCCGCCCGGCGTCAAGATCGTCTCCTATTACGATCGCAGCTCGCTGGTGGGCGTCACCACGCACACGGTGCTGCATAACCTGATTTTCGGCTGCGTGCTGGTGTTCTTCATTCAGTGGATTTTTCTCGGCGACCTCCGCAGCGCCATCATTGTCAGCGTCAACATCCCGTTCGCGCTGTTCTTCGCCATCATCATCCTGGTGTTGCAGGGCGAGGACGCCAACCTGCTTTCGCTCGGCGCGGTCGATTTCGGCATCATCGTCGACTCCGCCGTGATCATGATGGAAAACATCTACCGGAATTTTCAGTCGTCAGCGGGAAGCCGGCAGACCCTGCTCCAGCATCTTTCGGAAGGCTATTGGGGTACGGACCCCACCTCGGCGCGCGGGCAGACCTCGGGTGCTCCGAAATGGAACGAACGGCTGCGCATGATCTTCGTCAGCGCGCTCCAGGTCGATAAGGCCGTGTTCTTTACCGCCGCGATCACCGTCACGGCGTTCGTGCCGCTGTTCACGATGCAGGGGGTCGAAGGCCAGATTTTCGGACCGATGGCGCGAACCTATGGTTACGCGCTTGCCGGCGCGCTTATCGCTACCTTCACGGTGACACCGGTGCTGGCCTCGCTCCTGTTGCCCAGGCACATCGAGGAAACCGAAACCGTTATCGTTCAGGCGCTGCGCAAGAGCTATACGCCGGTGCTGCGATGGGCGCTGGCAAATCTCAAGGTCGCGGTGACCGTCGGGCTGGTTTTCCTGGGCTTGAGCTTGCTCGCGGCCTCGCGGCTCGGCAGCGAGTTCTTGCCAGCGCTCGAGGAAGGCAACTTCTGGATCAGGGCCGCGATGCCGTCGACGATGTCGCTCGATGCCGGCACTGCCGCCACCGGGAAAATGCGTGAGATCCTGCTGAGACATCCGGAAGTGATTACCGTGGTGTCGCAGCACGGGCGTCCCGACAACGGCAGCGACGCCTCGCCGTTCTCGAACGTGGAATTGTTCGCGCCGCTCAAGCCTTTCGACGAATGGCCGCCGAACCTGACCAAGGAAAAGTTGACGGAGGAGCTTCAGCAGGAGTTCGCCGAGCAATTGCCGGGGATCGGCTTCAACTTCTCGCAATACATCCAGGACAATGTCGAGGAAGCGCTGTCGGGCGTGAAGGGCGCCAACTCGGTCAAGATCATCGGACCGAACCTTCAGACACTGGAGGACCTTGCGATCCAGGTGAGGGCCGAGATGGCGAAGGTCAAGGGCGTGACCGATCTTGGAATCTTCCATCTGCTGGGACAGCCGAACCTCAATATCAAGATCGATCGCGAGAAAGCCGCCCGCTACGGGCTCAACACCGGCGACGTCAACACCGTCGTCCAGGCCGCGCTCGGCGGCACCACCGCGACGACCGTCCTCGAAGGCGACCGGCAATTTAGCCTGGCGGTCCGGCTCGACGCCAAATACCGCAGCAGCATCGATGCGATCCGGGCCGTCAAGGTTGCCTACCAGACGCCGTCAGGCGGCAACGGTTATATTCCACTCAGCGAACTTGCCGATGTCACGCTCGATACCGGGGCTTCGTTCATCTATCGCGAGCGCAGCCAGCGCTACATCCCGATCAAGTTCAGCGTGCGCGGCCGCGATCTCGGCAGCACCGTTGAGGAGGCGCAGCAACGGGTTGCGAAGGCCGTCAAGCTTCCGAATGGCTACCGCATCATCTGGTCCGGCGAATTCGAGGATCTGCAGAACGCCAAGCAGCGGCTGTTGATCGTGGTTCCGATCACGCTGCTGCTGATCCTTGTGCTGCTGTACGGGCTGTTCAACTCGCTGCGCGACAGCCTGTTGTCGGTGGCCGGTATTCCCTTTGCGATCGGCGGCGGTCTGATCGCGCTCTATTTCGCCGGGCTTGATTTTTCCGTCTCGGCGGCAATCGGCTTCATCTCGCTGTTCGGCGTCGCGGTGATGGACGGCATTCTCAACATCACCTATTTCCGGGAGCTTCGGGCCCAGGGCATGGGCACCGCCGAAGCCGTGTTTCACGGCGCCGAACAGCGCATGCGGCCGATGCTGATGACCGCGCTGTCGGCCGGCGTCGGTCTGTTCCCGGCCGCGATATCCCACGGTATCGGAAGCCAGGTGCAACGCCCACTGGCCACCGTCGTCGTAGGTGGTATGTTCATCGGGCCGTTGCTTTTGCTTGTCGTGGCGCCTGCGCTTCGAAAGATATTCCTTTCACGCGATGTGGAAAGCACAGCCGTTGCCGGCGATCCGGCCGCAGTCACCGGGGGCAATCCGGATGGCTAGCGAGAGCCGCAAGACGGGATGCTGTGAGGGGTTGGGACGCATGTTGCGTATTGATTCGCAACCGCCGGTCGCCTCGCGGCACCTCCGTCGCGTGCACGGGCGGCGATTCGCTTCCCATGCATTCGCCCTCGCCGCGATGTCGCTGGCCATCTCCGGCTGTGCCGTGGGCCCGAATTTCAGGCCGGCGGCCGAGCCCGACGTGACCGGTTACGTCAAGGGAACGCTGACGTCGGCCGACCCCGGAAAAGGCCCGCCCGGCGTTCCGGGTCAGCGCTTCATTACCGGCGCGGATGTGTCGACGCGCTGGTGGGCGGCGTTCAAGTCAACGCCGCTGAACGAACTGGTCAGGGAATCGGTCAACCACAATCCCAATCTGCAAGCCGCGGAAGCCGCGATCAAGATCGCCCGCTACAACGCGCTCGCCCAGCGCGGCCTGTTCTTTCCGCAGGTCACGGGCAACTCGGCCACCCAGCAGATATTGATTGCCAATCCGCAGCAGGTGCCGCCGATCCCAACCCAGGGACCGCAATCGGAATTCTCGCTGGTGACCAACCAGCTCACGGTGTCGTTCGTGCCGGACATCTGGGGCGGCAACTTCCGCGCCGTCGAGAGTCTCGACGCCAGCGCCGAGCAGCAATTGTTCCAGCTCGAGGCCGCTTATCTGACGCTGACCAGCAATGTGGTGACAGCGGCGATCCAGGAAGCCTCGTTGCGTGGCCAGATCGAGGCCACTCAGCGCATCATCGCAATCGAGAAACATCTTCTGGATATTCTGAAAAAGCAGCTGAGCTTCGGTCAGGCGGCGCAAGCCGATGTGCTGGCGCAGGATGCCGCATTGGCGCAGGCCGAGGAATTGCTGCCGCCGCTTGAAAAGCAGTTGGCGCAGCAGCGCGACCTCCTGACGGCGCTGGCCGGGCAATATGCGGCCGACGAGATCAGGCAGAAGTTCGATCTGGCGCATCTGAAGCTGCCGACCAATCTGCCGATCAGCCTGCCGGGCAAGCTTGTCGACCGGCGGCCCGACGTGCGGGCGGCGGAAGCCAACATGCATTCGGCGGCTGCCCAAATCGGTGTCGCGATCGCGGCCCGCTTGCCCAATATCACGCTGTCCGCCAACGGCGGCTCGGCGGCCTTCAACTGGCCGCAGACCTTCGCGCCCGGCACCGGCTTTTTCACCCTCGGGGCCGCCGCCGCGGCGCCGATCTTCGATGGCCTGACGCTCTATCACAAGCAGAAGGCGGCCGAGGCGGCTCTGGAACAGGCCGAGGCGCAATATCGCGCCACCGTGATCACTGCCTTCCAGAACGTCGCAGACGCACTTCGCGCCTTGCAGGCGGATGCGAAGGCGATGCGCGCGGCGCGGCGCGCCGAAGATGCCGCGAAGGCCAGCCTCGACATTGTCCAGAAGCAACTCAGCGAGGGCCAGGTCAACCAGTTGGCCGTGCTCAATGCGCAGCAAACCTATCTGACGGCGGCTGTGGTGCGGGTGCAGACCGAGGCCAACCGCATGGCCGATACGGCCGCCCTGTTCATGGCGCTCGGCGGCAACTGGCCTTCGAACTGCACCGTGCCGGATTGGCGCGAATGCGCCTTGGGTGATCCGCCCGCGCCGGCGGCGGTTGTGGCGGTGGAAGCCAGGTAACGCGCAGGTCCCGCCCGATTGCTAGGCGAGCGTGATATCCTCGATCCGCGATTGCAGCCGGTAGCCGACGCCGGACTCCGTGATGAGAAGCCGCGGACGATTGGGATCCGGCTCGATGATCTGCCGCAGGTCGCGGACGAGGATGCGCAGATACTGGATGTTCTTTCTGACGCTGCCGCTCCAGATATCATCCAGCAGTTGATCGTGGGTGACCACGAGACCCAGATGGGTCGCAAGCACGTGCAACAGCCGATACTGTTTGCGGGTCAGCTTGATCTGGTTGTTGTTCAGCAGCACTGTCCGGTTGACGAGGTCGATCGAGAGCGGGCCCGCGGTTACCACCGGATTTTCGTTTGAGCTTTTGAAATATCGCCGCAGCGCCGCGCGGCTGCGGGCGATCAACTCCGCGATTCCGAACGGCTTGACCACATAATCGTCGGCGCCGGCCTCTAACAGGCGAACCTTTTCCTCCTCGTTGGTCTCGACCGAGAGAATGATGATCGGCACGTTCGACCAGGAGCGAATCAGGTCGAGGACCTCGCTGCCACGCCGGTCGGGCAGGGTCAGATCCAGGATGATGAGATCGGGTGCGTGGAATGTCGCCGCGTGCAGTCCTTGCGCGGCGTCCGCGGCTTCGTGCACGGTGAAGCCGCCGTGAAGCTCGAATCCGGCGCGAATGAATTGCCGGATCCTGGGCTCGTCGTCGATCAGCAATACAAGGTTGGTTGATTTACTCATCGTTCGAAACGGCATCTTCGTCGATTGCCGCCTCGTCGAGCGCAACGCTGGATATGAAGCGTGCCGCGTCCATGCGTCAGCCCCGCACCGGCGAGGCGGCCATCGGACGGACTCTCGCTTATTTGCCCAGACGGTATCGGTCTCAAAACCTCCGGACCGGCAACTGCGTGCTTCGTGGGCAAAGCCAGCGTCGCAATCGCTGCGAAACTGATGTACTTCGGCGGATAAAGATAGGACTCCATCAGCGGCGTCTGAGAATGGCGCGTCTGCCGCTTCAGAATCGACCTGGCGGTGGTAGCGGCCCGCGGATGGATCGTGCTCCAGCCGGCAAAATTGCTCGCCAGGATTTCGAGTGAGAGCAGCGTGGTTGCGATCCGCGCGAAGCCGTCGTTGGATTTCTTGGCGCTTCGCGTCGACGACGCCTTTCGCAGAATCGGGCGAAGCTCGCGGTGGGTTTCGATGAAAGGGCCGAGCCCGGCCTTCCACAATATATCCGGCAGGCCGCCATAGCCGTGCAGGTCGTGGTAGCTCTCAATCAGGCTTCGACATTGAGCGATCAGGTTCTGCGGAAGAAATCCGAAGGCCGGACTTCCGTCGGCGCCGGAAAGCGCATCTTCGCCGATACTGTCCGTCGCCCATGCCACCTCGTTCATCGTCTTGCCCCGCGCCCGGCAACAGGTTTCGTCCAATGCGACGCAGCATAGCGAGCGGCGCCATATATCTTCGATGGATGGCGGCGGTCTTTTTTATAGGAAAAAAATAGTCGGAATCTTACCCGCGGCTTACAGTGCGAATGAACAAGCCGTGTTCGCCTCCCGCGTATTGCAAAAAAGTCCCACTGCCGCAAAAACTAATGCAGCAAACGGGCGGCTTTAGCCAAAACATAGCTGGTGACGCCGGCATATCGGGCACCGCGATAAGCAAGTGACACGAGCATGTGCATTCCTGCGCCAAAATAGCGCTTACCCTATTTTATCCCTATTAAATGGCGCGGTTCCCCCAATCGATCTTTGCGGCGAGCCCGTGACAGATATCGCTCGGTAACAAACGCGGGAAAGGCGCGCGGACGCGCTGTCCGGCAACAGTTGGGGCGATATCGATGAAAAGAGGTCTTCTGACAGGCGTCGCATTCGCGGCGATGGGCCTGTTCAACGGCGCGCAGGCGGCGGATGCGACCGTGCCGGCAAAAGCACCGGCGTGCAGGGGGGCCGTTGATCCCTACAAGAACTACGCCTGCCTCGATGCCTATCTCGGCACGACGTTCTGGGAGCGTCTTTACAATTACTATCGGCTTGAGTGGGGCCACGATGCCGCGCCCGCCGATCCGAAGGCGCCGCCGTCACGCCGCGCCGAGTGGCCGGCAACGCCTGAAACCATTCCGCCCTATCCCTTCACCGAGTGGCCCTATGGCGGCTCGACCAGCCTTGGCGTGACGCGGCCGAGTTCGGTCGATAGCCCGCTGATGGCGGCGCTCGGCAATACCAATGTCGGAAGCTGGATGAACGACAACCACATCCAGGTTTACGGCTGGGTCAACGCCGGCGGCAACCTCTCGAACAACACCGTCAAGGGCGGCAACGCGCCGGCGGCGTACGACTACAACCCCAACACGGTGCAGCTCGACCAGGCGGTCGTCTATATCGAGCGGCTCCCCGACACCGTGCAGAAAGACCACATCGACTGGGGTTTCCGCATCGCGCCGATCTACGGTGAGAACTATCGCTACACCACGGCCTACGGTCTGTTCTCGAGCCAGCTCCTGAACCAGAACCTCAACAACGGCTTCGACATTCCGATGGCCTATGGCGAGGTCTTCGTCCCGCAGGTGATGGAAGGTCTGATGATCCGGATCGGCCGCTACATCTCGATTCCCGACATCGAGGCGCAGTTGGCGCCGAACAACTACATGTATACGCACTCGATGACGTATACGTTCGACAACTACACCAACACCGGCATCGACTTCACGCTGGCGGCCACCAGGAACTGGATGTTCCAGTTCGGCCTGACGGTCGGTACCGAGGCGCTGCCGTGGCATGTCGGCGCAACCATCGCCAACCCGGATCCGAACCCGCTCTATCCGAATTCGACGATGCTGAAGGATCCGGGCGCTCAATTCCCGAGCGTCACGGCCGGCGTGCGCTACACCACCGACGACGGCAAGGACGACATCAATATCGTCGCCAACGGCGTCAACAACGGCGTCTGGGGTTACAACAACCTCCAGTGGTACGGCATGACCTATTATCACAAGTTCAACGACCGGTGGCACATCTCGTTCGAGATGTATGACGAGAGCCAGAAAAACGTTGCCAATGCGCTCAATCCGCTGGTCACGAATGCGGCCGGGACTGGCTTCTTCCAGCTCGGTGGCACGCCGTTCTCGCCGCAATACATGCCGTTCAACTCGCCGTTCCTGGCGCAATGCGCCAATGCTGCACTCATCTCCTGTACGGCGGAAGTGCGTACGGCACTGGCCTATCTGAGCTACAGGCCGGGTCCGCTCGATAACATTTCCTATCGTATTGAATATTTCGACGATCTGGAGGGACAGCGGACCGGCACCAAGACCGCGTATTTCGAAACCGGCATCGGCTGGCAGCACTGGTTCTCGCCGCAGATCGAAATCCGGCCGGAGGTTTCGCTCTACAAATCTCTGAACGGCTTCGCCTTCAACGGCAACGCCAACCTCGGCATCGCACCGAACAAGAACACCGCCCTGATCGGGTCGGCCGACATCATCATCCATTTCTGAGGGGTGCCCAGCACGAAAATCGGATCCTTGCCAGTGGCATTTCCCGGGACACCGGAAAAAAGCCGCGGCGTTTCGGCCCTCTCTGCAACGAGACCGTCCATGTTACGTTCGCGCCGGGTCTACCGAATCGGGCGTGAAGATGGACATCAGAATTTTCTTGTTTTTGCTCGCCGCTACGTCGCTGGAAACGTTCGGTGACGCGATTGTGCGCATAGGAATCGGCCAGACCGCCTGGTTACCTCGCAGTGCATTGTTTCTTGCCGGTGCGATCCTTCTGTTCGGCTACGGTCTCTCGCTCAACCTCGCGCCCATCGAATTCAATCGCGTGGTCGGACTTTATATCGCCACGCTCTTTATCGTGTGGCAGGTGGTCAACCTGATCGTATTTCGCAGTCCGCCTGGCTTGCCGGTCTTGTTCGGGGGTGTGCTGATCGTCGTCGGCGGGCTGATCGTCACCTTCTGGAAATGAACGACCCCACACGCATGCATCAAACGCCGACCGACGCTCAGGCCGTCGAAAACGGGCTTTTGAAGCCCTTTACCAGACGACGAAAGCGCAGAGCAGCGACAGCGGCAAAACCGCAAGCCCAAGATACATCCAGGTGCGATAGGCACCTGCATCCTTGGGCAGTTTGAAGACGTTGACGATAAACCAGGCGCAAACGCCGGCGCCCATCAAGACGCGAACGAGATCGCCGGGCGTTTCGTAGATCGAGGAGAGCCGTTCCATCTGAGGGCTTGCGACGCGAGCGGTCAGAACCGTGAGCACAATCAGAAAAATCGTGCGAACGGCCACCCCGCCAGCCCAGACATAGGATGATGGCGGTTTCGAAGTCGGGTTTTCCGCCTTACGCGTTGGATGGATGGGAAGATCCGTGTCCGTGCGCATCGCACATTCCTGCATCATTCCGCCTAAAACGATATCTTTTATCGCGTTGCAGCGACAAGTAGTTATTTTCCTTATAGAAAGATAACAAAGGACAGTAATGCTTACACATTGTGCGGCCCGCTTCGGCGGCTTTTCGGAGGGCCCGGACGACATCCGTATTGGCCCCTCAAGCGGACCAGATTCGGATGTCCTCGTTGAATAATTTGGAGTTCAATGCTTCAGGCGCAAGGGGAGGAGATGTCGCATGGCAGGCGGGCTTAGAACGGTTGGACCGGCATCGATGATGGCAGCGGCACTGTTGCTTTTTGCCGCTCCGGCCCATGCGCAGATGGGCAAGAAAGGCAGTCACGCGGCGCCGAGCACCGAGCAAAAACCGCGGGTGGATGAAAAGGCCTACAAGGCTGCGCTCGATCGGATTCCCGACGCGAAGAAGCCGTACGATCCCTGGGGCCAGGTCCACGACTCCCAGCCGGCGGCCAAGCCGGCCGGCAAATCAAACTAGTGCGGCGAATTTGAAGTTCCTATCAGTGGTTGCAGCGGGTTCGTCATAGGAACTTCAAATTCAAGGCCGCTACTCGAATCAATAAGTTACTAGGCTCCTTTGATTCCGAAGTTCGCATCAGAGGTTGCCGCGATATCATGCGAACTTCGGAATCGGAGCTCTAGGCTTCGGTCTCCTCCGAATCGAATCAGCGGACGACTGGCTGGCAGCGATTCGCTCCCTGAAACGGCGAAGAGCGCGAATCGCGAGCTCACCGGTTCGCGGGCTTCTAGCTCAACTCATCAACGACGCACGTTACCCAGAGGTAGCTGCCCTTCGGCCGCCGCCCATGCGTGCTTGATTGTGCCTGGATGCAACGGAGCGGCCGGCGACAGGGCCAGTCGTCTTTATGAGATTTTTATAACGTCGCGACTCCTGCCGCCTCGAAAACCTATGCGTTGAATGGCACTTCAGGGCCAGGTTTCGGACGCGATCCGATGAACGCGCGTCCCATCCTCACGCGACGCGACGATGCGCCTGCGACCGGGAGAATTCCATGCTGGACCTGATGATGTTGGCTCTTGGCCTGAGCTTCTTCGCAGCCGCGATTGGCTACACCTACGCCTGCGAGCGGCTGTGAAATTGGCGACCTTTGCTCGGGTCACATGCCCACAAGGCGCTTCGAAGGGAACACAGCCATGATGTTCGACTATGCCCTGGCCGGTCTCGTCTCCGCTGGCCTGTTGTTTTACCTGACCTACGCGCTGTTGCGGCCGGAGCGCTTCTGATCGCCGTGCGAGCGTTGTCACTGGCGGGCTGGTTTCCGCCCCCAATGACTTCAAAACTTAATTCAAAGGCGTGCCTGCCATGACTGCCGTCGGATGGATCCAGATTTTCCTGTTCTGCGCCATTATCGCCGCGCTGACGAAGCCGCTCGGCTGGTACATGACGCGCGTATTCAATGGCGAGCGAACGCTGCTGTCGCCGCTGATTCGACCGATCGAGGCCGCGATCTACTGGATCGGCGGGGTTGACGAAAAGCGCGAGCAGCATTGGGTCACCTACACGCTCGCCATGCTGTTCTTTCACGTCGGCGGCTTCCTGATCCTTTATGCGCTGATGCGATTGCAGGCGACACTTCCGTTCAATCCGGCTGAGCAACCTGCCGTTCCCCAGGATCTATCCTTCAACACGGCGATCAGCTTCATCACCAACACCAACTGGCAGAACTACGGCGGCGAAAGCACGATGTCCTATCTCGTGCAGATGCTGGGCCTGACGCACCAGAATTTTCTGTCGGCGGCCACCGGCATTGCGCTTGCAATCGCCTTGATCCGTGGCTTTTCCCGCGCCTCGGTGCGCACCGTCGGCAACTTCTGGGTCGATGTGACGCGTGTGACGCTCTACGTGCTGCTGCCGATCTGCATCGTCTACACGCTGTTTCTGGTCTGGCAGGGCATCCCGCAGACGCTTGGCCCCTATGTCGAGGCCACCACGCTGGAAGGCGCCAAGCAAACAATCGCAGTCGGCCCGGTGGCCTCTCAGGTCGCGATCAAGATGCTCGGCACCAATGGCGGCGGCTTCTTCAATGCCAATGCGGCCCATCCGTTCGAGAATCCGACCGCGCTATCCAATTTCGTGCAGATGCTGTCGATCTTCCTGATCGGCGCGGCACTTGACCAACGTGTTCGGCCGCATGGTCGGCAACCAGCGGCAGGGCTGGGCGATCCTCTCCGTCATGGGCGTGCTGTTCGTGGCGGGCGTTGCCGTCACCTACTGGGCGGAGGCCAACGGCACCACGACGCTCGACGCGCTTGGGCTTTCCGGCGGCAACATGGAGGGCAAGGAAGTCCGCTTCGGCATCGTCGCCTCGAGCCTGTTTGCCGTCGTCACCACGGCGGCGTCCTGCGGCGCGGTCAATGCGATGCATGACAGCTTCACCGCGCTCGGCGGCATGATTCCGCTGATCAACATGCAACTCGGCGAAATCATCGTGGGCGGCGTCGGCGCCGGCCTCTATGGCATGCTGTTGTTTGTCGTGCTGGCTATTTTCGTCGCCGGCCTGATGGTCGGGCGCACGCCGGAATATGTCGGCAAGAAGATCGAGGCGCGCGAGGTCAAGATGGCGATGCTCGCTATTCTGGTCCTGCCACTGATGTATCTCGGCTGGACCGCGGTCGCGGTGGTATTGCCATCGACGGTTGCCGCGATGAACAATGCCGGTCCGCACGGCTTTACCGAGGTGCTCTACGCCTTCACCTCGGCGACCGGCAACAACGGCTCGGCCTTTGCCGGGCTCTCCGGCAATACCTTCTTCTACAACCTGACGCTCGCCAGCGCGATGTTCGTCGGGCGCTTCTTCATGATCGTTCCGGCGATGGCGATGGCGGGTTCGCTGGCGGCCAAGAAATCGATCCCGCCCTCGGCCGGCACATTCCCCACCACCGGTAGCCTGTTCGTCGGCCTCGTCGTCGGCGTGATCCTCATCATCGGCGGCCTCACCTTCTTTCCGGCGCTGGCGCTCGGTCCGATCGCAGAGCATCTGGCTGGCAACGCCAACACCTTGTTCTGATCGGTTATTCGGAGTTGCTTCAATGGAAGTCGTCCAGAAGACAAAAAGGCAAACGCCGGCCGCAACGATGCTCGACCCCAAGATCGTGATGCCCGCGATCGGCTCGGCGTTCGTCAAGCTCGACCCGCGGCAGATGGCCAAGAATCCCGTGATGTTCGTGGTCGAAGTCGTCGCCGCGCTCACGACGGTGATCTTCCTGCGCGATCTCGCAACCGGCGCCGAAGACCTTGGCTTCGCCTTTCAGATCATCCTCTGGCTCTGGTTCACGGTGCTGTTCGCCAATTTTGCCGAAGCCGTGGCCGAGGGCCGCGGCAAGGCGCAGGCCGAATCCCTGCGCAAAACCCGCACCGAAAGCCAGGCCAAGCTGTTGACCGGATCGGGCAGGGACTATCGCCTGGTACCGGGCACCGGCCTGAAGGTCGGGGACATCGTGCTGGTCGAGGCCGGCGACAATATTCCCGTCTGACGGCGAAATCATCGAGGGCGTGGCTTCGGTCAATGAAGCTGCGATCACGGGCGAATCCGCACCCGTGATCCGCGAATCCGGCGGCGACCGTTCGGCGGTGACCGGCGGCACGCAGGTATTGTCGGACTGGATTCGCGTCCGCATCACCGCGGCGCAGGGTTCGACCTTCATCGACCGCATGATCAGGCTGGTCGAGGGCGCCGAGCGGCAGAAGACACCGAATGAAATCGCGCTCAATATCCTGTTGGCGGGGCTCACCATCATTTTCGTGTTCGCGACCGTCACCATCCCGAGTTACGCCGCCTATGCCGGCGGGCAGATCTCGGTGATCATCCTGGTCGCGCTGTTCGTCACGCTGATCCCGACCACCATCGGCGCGCTGTTGTCGGCGATCGGCATTGCCGGCATGGACCGGCTGGTGCGCTTCAATGTGCTGGCAATGTCCGGCCGGGCGGTCGAGGCTGCAGGCGACGTCGATACGCTGCTGCTCGACAAGACCGGCACGATTACGCTCGGCAACCGCCAGGCGACGGCGTTTCGTCCGATTCGCGGCGTCAGCGAACAGGAACTCGCGGATGCGGCGCAACTGGCGTCGCTCGCCGACGAAACGCCGGAAGGGCGCTCGATCGTGGTGCTGGCCAAGGAAAAATACGGCATCCGCGGCCGCGACATGGCGGAGCTGGCGGCGACCTTCGTGCCGTTCACGGCGCAGACCCGCATGAGCGGCATCGACGCCGCCGGTTCGTCGGTCCGCAAAGGCGCGGTCGAGGCGATCCTTAGCTATGTCGGCGGCGGGGCAGCGCAGGCGATGGCGAGCGGGAACACGGTCCGGGCGTTGCAGCCGTCGCTTTCCTCGGAGGCGGCGCGCGAAATCACGGCGATTTCGGACGAAATCGCCAAGGCCGGTGGTACGCCGCTCGCGGTTGCCCGGGACGGCCGCCTGCTCGGCGTCGTTCAGTTGAAGGATATCGTGAAGGGCGGCATTCGTGAGCGCTTCGCCGAGTTGCGCCGCATGGGCATTCGCACCGTCATGATAACAGGCGATAACCCGATGACGGCTGCGGCCATCGCCGCGGAAGCCGGCGTTGATGACTTTCTCGCGCAAGCCACGCCCGAAGACAAATTGAAGTTGATCCGCGACGAGCAGGCCCAAGGCAAGCTGGTGGCGATGTGCGGCGACGGCACCAATGACGCGCCCGCGCT
Organism: uncultured Alphaproteobacteria bacterium; assembly: GCA_963706265.1. GTDB lineage: Bacteria > Pseudomonadota > Alphaproteobacteria > Rhizobiales > Xanthobacteraceae > Bradyrhizobium. Next base: position 286,808 of record CAVPLO010000004.1, read on the forward strand.
GGCGCAGGCCGATGTCGGCGTTGCCATGAATACCGGCACGCAGGCGGCACGCGAGGCCGGCAACATGGTCGATCTCGATTCCAATCCCACCAAGCTGATCGAAGTGGTCGAGATCGGCAAACAGCTTCTGATGACGCGCGGCGCGCTCACGACGTTCTCGATCGCCAACGACGTCGCCAAGTATTTTGCGATCATCCCCGCGATGTTCCTGACCTTCTACCCGCAGCTGGCGGTGCTCAACGTCATGCACCTGGCGAGCCCGCAGAGCGCGATCCTGTCCGCGATCATCTTCAACGCGCTGATCATCGTCGCACTGATTCCGCTGGCGCTGAAAGGCGTGGCCTATCGCGCGATCGGCGCAGGCGCGCTGTTGCGGCGTAACCTGACGATCTACGGCCTGGGCGGCATCATCATTCCTTTTATCGGCATCAAGGCGATCGACCTTGTCGTTGCCGCCTTGCATCTGGCCTGACGACGTCATTGCGAGGAGCGAAAGCGACGAAGCAATCCAGTCTTTCGATCGTCTTTCTGGATTGCTTCGCCGCTCGCAATGACAAAAATCTAGGAGACCAACCATGCTTCAGAGAAATTCGTCCCGCCATCCTGGTCCTCTTGCTGCTGACCGCGATCACGGGTCTTGCCTATCCGCTGGCGATGACAGAAGTCGCAGGCGCGATCTTTCCGAAGCAGGCCGAAGGAAGCCTGATCGAGCGCGACGGCAAGGTGATTGGCTCCGCGCTGATCGGGCAGGAATTCAAGGATGACAAATATTTCCACGGCCGCCCTTCGGCGACAACCGCGCCGGATCCCGCCGATTCGAGCAAGACGGTGCCCGCGCCCTATAACGCCGCCAACTCCGGTGCGTCGAATCTCGGCCCGACCAGCAAGGCGCTGAATGACCGGCTCAGGGAGGACATGGACAAGTTGAAAGCGGAGAATCCGTCGAGCGCCGTTCCGGTCGATCTGGTGACGACGTCGGGCAGCGGTCTGGACCCGGACATCTCGCCGGAAGGCGCGCTCTTTCAGGTGCCGCGTGTCGCGAAGGCCCGCAATGTGCCAGAGGATAAAGTGCGGCAGGTGGTGGCTGAGAACACGTCCGGTCGCCTGATCGGGATTTTTGGCGAGCCCAGGGTTAACGTGCTGGCGCTCAATCTGGCGCTGGATGCCGCCGTATCAAAATAGCCCGCGGTTAGAGCGCATCGAGATTGGATTGATCTGAAGCAGCAATGGAGGTGCGCTCCCTCTCCCCTTGTGGGAGAGGGGTGGGGTGAGGGGTTCAGGTCCATTGATAAAGTGCACCCCTCACCCGGATCGCATCCGTGATGCGACATAGCCGAAGCTCCGCTTCGGCGTCCTTTCAAGTAACGGCCGCCGCAGGCGGCCTATGCCTCTCCCACAAGGGGAGAGGTAAGAAAAGCAGCCGACTGGTCGCTTCAATGTAACGGCCATCCCGCTCTAGGCTCGGTTCGGCCTGAGGACTATATTACTCCAATGGTCCAGCAACAGCGCCGCGATTCCGAACAACGCCCTTCGCCGGAGGCCCTGCTGGAAGCCGCCCGGCGAGAAACCAGCGAGGCCGGGCGGCTGAAGATCTTCGTCGGTGCCGCTCCTGGTGTCGGCAAGACCTACGAGATGCTGCAAAGCGCCCACGTCCGGCAGAAAGCCGGCATCGATGTCGTAGTCGGCATTGTCGAGACTCACGGACGGGCAGAGACGGAAGCCTTGCTGCACGGGCTTGACGTCATCCCGCGCAAACGCATCGCCTACCGGGATCAGACCATTGAGGAGATGGATCTCGATGCGCTGATCGCGCGCCGGCCCCAGATCGCGCTGGTCGATGAACTCGCCCACACCAATGCGCCCGGCAGCCGCCACCCCAAGCGCTATCTCGACGTCGAGGAGCTGTTGTCGCGCGGCATCGATGTCTATACCGCCGTCAACATCCAGCATATCGAAAGCCTCAACGACGTGGTCGCGCAGATCACGCATGTGCGGGTGCGCGAAACCGTGCCGGATTCGGTGTTCGACCGCGCCGATGGCATCGAGCTGATTGACCTCACGCCCGACGACCTCATTCAGCGCTTGAAGGAGGGCAAGGTCTACGTTCCCAAACAGGCGGAGCGGGCGCTTGAGCATTATTTCTCGCCCGGCAATCTGACCGCGCTGCGTGAACTGGCGCTGCGGCGGACCGCCGAGCGCGTCGACGAACAATTGCTCAACCACATGCAGGCCAACGCCATCGCCGGTCCCTGGGCCGCCGGCGAGCGGATTCTCGTCTGCATCAGCGAGGACCCGCGCTCGGCCGGGCTGGTGCGTTATACCAAGCGGCTCGCCGACCGCCTTCATGCGCCCTGGACGGCGCTGAGTATCGAGACACGGCGTTCGTTGCGCCTGAGCGATGTGGAACGGGATCGGCTGGCCGATACGTTACGGCTGGCGGAAGCCCTTGGCGGCGAGGCGCTGACGATCCCCGCTCTGGGGCGGCGGATTGCCGACGACATTATCGGCTTCGCCCAGACCAACAACGTGACGCAGATCATCATCGGAAAGTCCGCGCGGACCTGGTGGTTCGAGCTGAAGCAGGGATCGGTGGTGCACGATCTCGTTCGCCGCGCCGGCAATATCAGCGTCAATGTGATTGCGGGCGAGGAGCTTGCCGCCGACCCGGTGCCGGAAAAGACGGTGCGCACAGCGGAGCGTCACGAGCCGTTCAATCCGGTGCCGTATTTGATGGCGCTCCTGATCGTGGCGGTCGGGCTTGGCGCAGCCGCAGTTGTTCAGCCCCTGTTCGGCGGCATCGAGAATGTCGATCTGGTATTCCTCACCGCGGTGGTCGCCGTCGCCGTGCGTTATGGCCTTTGGCCGTCGGTCCTGGCCAGTATCGCGGCTTCGCTTTGCTACAATTTCTTCTTTATGCCGCCGATCTATACCTTCACGATCACCGACCCGATCAACGTTGTGGCGTTCTTCTTCTTCATGCTGATCGCTATTCTGGTCTCGAATGTCGCCGCGCGGGTGCGCACGCAAGCCGACTCGGCGATCGGCCGTATCAGAACCACCGAACTGCTCTACGCTTTCAGCCGCAAGCTCGCGGGCACCGCAACGCTCGACGACGTGTTATGGGCCACCGCCTATCAAACCGCGTTGATGCTGAAAGTACGCGTCGTGCTGCTGTTGCCGGAGAGCGGCGTGCTCACCGTCAAAGCCGGCTATCCGCCGGAGGATCAGCTCGACAAGGCTGATTTGGCCGCCGCCAACTGGGCCTGGGGCAACGACCGTGCAGCGGGCCGCGGCTCCGATACGCTGCCCGGCGCCAAGCGCCTGTTCCTGCCGATGCGAACGGGGCGCGGCCTGATCGGCGTCATCGGCATCGACGACGACAAAACCGGTCCGCTGCTGACGCCGGATCAGCGCCGCTTGCTCGACGCATTGGTCGATCAGGGTGCGCTTGCCATTGAGCGCGTGCTGCTGGTGGAGGACATGGACCGTGTCAAGCGCACGGTCGAGTCGGATCGTCTCCGCTCAGCTCTTCTGACCTCGATCTCGCACGATCTCAAGACGCCGTTGGCCTCGGTGCTCGGCGCAGCCTCCACCATGCGCGACCTTGCGAGCGGGCTGACGGAGGCCGAGAAGCGCGACCTTCTGGCGACCGTGATTGACGAATCCGAGCGGCTCAATCGTTTCATCGCCAATCTGCTCGACATGACCAAGCTCGAATCCGGTGCCATCAAGCCGAACACGGCGCGGCACGATGTCGGCGAAATCGTCGGCAGCGCGTTGCGCCGCGCCGGCAAGATTCTCGCTCATCACAAGGTGTCGCTGGAACTTGAGGCCGACTTGCCGATGCTTGAACTGGACGCCGTTCTGTTCGAACAGGCGCTGTTCAACCTTCTCGACAACGCCGCCAAATATGCGCCGGCCGATACCACGGTCTCGATCCGGGCATGGCGGGACAGGGATTTTGTCAAACTGCAAATCCTCGACGAGGGCGAAGGCATTCCGAACTCCGAGCTCGAGAGTGTGTTCGACAAGTTTTACCGCGCCCAGAAGGGCGATCACGTCCGCCCCGGCACCGGGCTAGGGCTCGCCATTTCCCGCGGCTTTGTCGAGGCCATGGGCGGCGTGATTTCCGCCGGCAATCGCAACGATCGCAGGGGCGCGGTGCTGACGATCCGGTTACCGGTTGCGCCCCCCGCCTCAACCGCACTGGATACCGCTGCATGAGCGCTACCCCCATCAAGGTTCTTGTTATCGACGATGAGCCGCCGATCCGCAAACTGTTGCGGATGGGACTGAGCACGCAAGGCTACGAAATCCTCGAGGCGCCGAACGGCAAGACGGGGCTCGATCTGCTCGCCGAGGATCCGGCCTTGATCATTCTCGATCTCGGCCTGCCCGACATCCAGGGGCACGACCTGTTGCGGATGATCCGCGGCCGCAACGACAGCGTTCCGATCGTGGTGCTGTCGAGCCGCGGCGACGAGGCCGGCAAGGTTCAGGCGCTCGATCTCGGCGCCGACGACTACCTCACCAAACCGTTCGGCATGGACGAATTGCTGGCCCGCATGCGCGCGGCGCTGCGCCATCAGTTGCAGGTCCAGGGCGAGCGTCCGGTATTTCGCACCGGCGATCTCTCGGTCGATCTGGTTCGCCGCATCGTCAAGCTCGGCGAGCGGGAGATCAAGCTGTCGCCGAAGGAATACGACCTGCTGCGGGTCATGGTGCAGCATGCCGGCAAGGTGCTGACCCACCGGTTGTTGCTCAAGGAGCTGTGGGACGAAATGACGGACGCGCAATATCTGCGGGTCTATGTCCGGCAACTCCGCCAGAAGATCGAGACCGATCCCGAGCGTCCGCAATTTGTGCTGACCGAAACCGGCATCGGCTATCGGTTGCGGGCGGCGGACTAGGCAGTAACGGCGGTCCTCATCCTGGAGGGTCTAGTTTCTAAGGCGCTGATTTCCCCGTCGTGCCGATCTGCCGCAGTCGCCGTCATTCCGGGACGCGCCCTTTTGGCGCGGGCCCGGAATCCATGGCGATGATGCTTCGCATCGTGGCCTGCGACGGAGACAACAAAGCCCGGTCTCCGGGGCGAGCACGAAGGAAACCGTTAAAACCATTCGCGTGCGGGAATGCCGGGTGATTCCGGCGCGACCGTGGTGACTACGCTCGTGTGGTTTTTATTTTTCCCACACGAGGCTGCGGCTTGGCGCCCGGCATTCCCCACGACCTCTAAGGGCGGATGATTCACAGATAGCTCGGGTGCATCGCGCCGCGAGAATGCGAAGACGTATCCGAAGCCCACGAGGTTGAGGAGCCGGAGAGGAACTATCTCCTTCCGGGCAAATTAGCTTTACGCCAGAAGGAGAACAATCATGGCACGGAAGTATTCGAAGAAGGCGTCGGCCAAGGTCGGACGAGCGATGAGAGAACGCAAGTCCGGGACGTTGAAGAGCGGCCGGTCGGGACGGAAGGTCAGGAGCCGCAAGCAGGCGATTGCGATCGGCCTCTCCGAGGCGCGGGCGGCGGGAGCGAAGGTCCCGAAGAAGACTGCAAAGCGAGGACGGAAGGCCAAGAAGGCCAAGCGTAGCACCCGAAGGTAGCCGGCCGCCCCTTGGCGACATTTACTCGTCTTTCCATCCGATAGAAGGGGGCATTACAATGCCCCCTTCCTTCGTGCATTCCAGCCGGGGTCCTATTTTTCGAGATCGAGCCTTGTCCCTGAAGAACCTTTCCACCTACCGGAAGAAACGGGATTTCGAAAAGACGGCGGAGCCGAGCGGCGAGGTGCCGGTCGCGTCGTCCAAACAGCGGCGTTTCGTGATCCAGAAACACGACGCCACGCGGCTGCATTACGATTTCAGATTGGAGTTCGACGGCGTTTTCAAGTCATGGGCCGTCGCGCGCGGTCCCTCGCTCGATCCGCACGACAAGCGCCTGGCGGTCGAGGTGGAGGATCATCCGCTCGACTACGGCGATTTCGAAGGCACGATTCCAAAAGGGCAGTATGGTGGCGGCACGGTGCAACTGTGGGATCGCGGCACCTGGGAATCGGATGATCCGGACAAGGGATTCAAGAAGGGCGATCTGAAATTCACCCTGCACGGCGACAAGCTGCAGGGAAGCTGGGTGCTGGTACGGATGCGGCACGACCGTAGCGGCGGCAAGCGCACCAACTGGCTTCTGATCAAGCATCGCGATGAATATGCGCGCGAGGGCGAAGCCAACGATATTCTGGAAGAAGATCGCTCGGTCGCCTCCGGCCGCAGCCTGGATCAGATAGCCGCCGGCAAGGGCAAAGCGCCGAAACCGTTCATGACGGCAGCGAATGGCCGCGGCAAGGCCGACGCGGTCTGGCATTCGAACCGTGGAGAAGCGGCGGAAGCCCGTGCGCACGCCAAGAAAGCCGCCGTACCTGCGAAGACGACAAAGGTCGACGAAATGCCGGAGTTCGTCGCCTTTGAACTATGCACGCCGGTCGAGCAGCCGCCCAACGGGGCGGGATGGGGCCACGAAATCAAATTCGACGGTTACCGCGTCCAGCTACGGGTCGAGGACGCCAAGGCCACGCTGCGAACGCGTAAAGGCCTGGACTGGACCGACAAGTTCAAGGCGATTGCGAAAGCGGGCGCTGCACTGCCGGATGCGATGATCGACGGCGAGATCGTCGCACTCGATCATAAGGGTAATCCGGATTTCTCCGCATTGCAGGCCGCGATTTCGGAGGGCAAGACGGATAATCTGATCTTCTACGCCTTCGACCTGTTGTTCGCCGAGAGCGAAGACCTTCGCCGCCTGCCACTCGAGCAGCGAAAGGCAAGGCTGCAAAAATTGCTCGGTGCCCGACCGAAAAGGAAAACGGAATCGATCCGCTATGTCGAGCACTTCGAGGCCAATGGCGAAGACGTGCTCGAATCGGCGAAGAAATTATCGCTGGAAGGTATCGTCTCCAAGAAGCTCAGCGCGCCCTATCGCTCCGGACGCTCCGAAAGCTGGACCAAGACCAAATGCCGTGCCGGACAGGAAGTGGTGCTCGGCGGCTGGAAGACGACCCAGGGGAAATTCCGCTCGCTGATGGCCGGTGTTTATCGCGACGGTCACCTGGCTTTTGTCGGCATCATCGGAACCGGCTTCGGGCAAGCCACGGTGAAGCGCATCATGCCGATCCTCAAGAAGGCCGAGGCCGACAAGAGTCCGTTCGGCGGCAAGGATGCGCCGCGCAAGGCCAGTGGCATCCATTGGCTGAAACCGGAGTTGGTCGCCGAAATTGAATTTGCAGGCTTTACCGAAGGCGGCAACATCCGGCAGGCGGCATTCAAGGGCCTGCGCCAGGACAAGCCGGCCAGCGAGGTCGTTGCGGAGAAACCGGCCATGGTGAATGTCATCAAACCCGTGCCGAAAGCCTCCAACAAATCCGCCGAGGTCATGGGCGTGGTAATTTCGAAGCCCGACAAGAAGCTGTGGCCGGACGCTGGCGACAGTGAGGGCGTTACCAAGCTTGACCTTGCGCAATACTTCGAGGCCATCGGCGACTGGATAATGCCGCATGTCAAGGGACGGCCGTGCTCCGTCCTGCGTGCGCCCGATGGAATCAAGGGCGAGCAGTTCTTCCAACGTCATGCGATGCCGAGCACCTCCAAGCTATTGGAGCTTGTCAAAGTCTCCGGCGATCGCAAACCTTATTTGCAGATCGACCGCATCGAGGGGCTGGCGGCGGTGGCACAATCCGGTGGACTCGAACTGCATCCCTGGAATTGTGCGCCGGACGCGACCGATATTCCGGGCCGGCTGGTGTTCGACCTCGACCCCGCGCCAAATGTGGAGTTTGCCGAGGTCATCGAGGCAGCCAGGGAAATGCATCAGCGGCTCGAGGCATTAGGCCTCGAAAGCTTCTGCAAGACCACCGGCGGCAAGGGGCTGCACGTCGTGGCGCCGCTTGCTTATGGCGCCAAGGACAAGGTGACCTGGAAGGAGGCCAAGGGCTTTGCGCTAGGCGTATGCCAGTGGATGGCGAATGACAATCCCGGGCAGTACCTGCTCAATATGTCCAAGAAACTGCGCAAGGGAAAAATCTTCCTCGATTATCTGCGCAATGACCGGATGTCGACTGCGGTCGCGGTGCTTTCGCCGCGGGCGCGCGCCGGCGCCACGGTCTCAATGCCGCTCACCTGGGCGCAGGTGCGCGGTGATCTCGATCCGAAACGCTTTACCGTTCGCAGCGTCCCGGCCTTGCTTGCGAAAAGCAAGGCGTGGGACGGCTACGACGATGCGGCGTCATCGATCAAAAGCGCCATGAAGAAATTGAGCGGTAAGCCATAGCCGTAACGGCCGGCTTTAGAGCCGCCCGAGCAGGAGTAATATCAGCAAGATCACGATGATGAGCCCGAGGCCGCCACCGCCATAATAGCCGGTGCCATAAAATGGCCCGCCGCCGATGCCGCTAAAGCCGCCAAGCAGGGCGATCACCAAAATAATCAGAATGATGGTTCCAATAGACATCGAATCTTCCTCCAGCCGATCATGGTGCTTGCATGTTCGTGCCAGCCAACAAACGGGAACTGCGAAAGTTCCCGCGTTTCGCAGTGCACGCGCGGCGGTTAATGAGAAAGAACGCTTAAGCGAACTGGCGGCTTCGTTTCGCAACCGGCTTCGCCATGCCGACATAGCCGGCCTTCAGCGCGGCTACCGGAAGTTGCTTGAACAGGCTGGCCAACGGCACTCTCGAAGCCTCCGGCTTGCCCGCGCCTTGAAGCGAATAGCCGTCGATGTGAAGCTCGCCCTCGAAAGCCTCTCCGCGCGGCCATACCCGGCCCTGTTCGGAGAAGGGCGCATACCACCTCACCACGGCCGTGATCACTGCGTGGCGGCCGCGGCGGCGGACAAACGCGATGACGTGCTCGCGATGAGCGCCGCTGACTTCGAGCGGCTCGTAATCGCCAGCAGCGAAAACGTCCGGAAGTTCGTTGCGAAGCTTGAGAAGATGCCGCGTCCAGGCGAGCTTGATGTGGCCGTTCGGCCAATCGCGGGCGAGATCCTGCCAATCCGGCCGCGCGACCCGTTTGAGAACATCAGCGCGTTCGATGAAATCGACCGGGCGGCGATTGTCGGGATCGACCAATGACAAATCCCAGAACTCCGTCCCCTGATAGAAATCGGGTACGCCGGGCATCATCGCTTTCAGTGTGATCTGGCTCAGTGAATTCAGCGCGCCCAACAACGCGACGCGGCGGGCGAAGTTTTCCAGCGAATCCAGGAATTCGGCGGAGACCGACCGATCCAGAATCCGCGCGATGAAGGTGCAAAGGGCGGCTTCATAGCTTTCATGGGGGTTGAGCCAGCTCGTCTCCTGCTTGGCCTCCCGCGCCGCCTTCACGGCATAGGCCTGCAGGCGCTCGGTCAGCGAGCGGTCGGGCGCAAGAAGCGGCCATACCCCCAGCAGGGTCTGGTACAGCATATATTCGAAGGTCGCCGAGGGCGCGCGCAGGTTGCCTTCGGTGATGATGTGCGGCGCGTTCAGTGTCTTCCAACGGGCCACGGCGGCGGTCCATTCGCCCGCCAGCCCGCCAAGCGCTGTCAGACGCGCGCGCGCATCCTCGCCCCGCTTGGTATCGTGCGTGGCGGTCGTGGTCATGGCGTGCGGCCAGTTCGTGGCGCGCGCTTTCATCAGCTGATGAAAGGCCTCAGGCGACAGCGCCGATGCAAAGGGTTCGCCGCCGACTTCGTTCAGCGCGAGAAGGCGGTGGGTGCGGTAGAACGCTGTGTCCTCCAGCGACTTCGCCATCAGAGGACCGGTGAATTGCTGCACCTTCATGGCAAACCGCCGCACCCGCGGCGCGCTGTGCAGCGCGGGGCCGGGTTTGGCGAGGTCCATGGTCAGCGCATCGCGCAGAAAATCGAAGATGCCTTCGTCGGCCGCGTACCATTCGCGACGGGCTCTTTCGATCGTGTCCGATATCAAGGCGCGATCGCCGACCGATGCGCCGGCTGCGGTCAGGTAAGTCCGGTAGATCGGAAACTTCAGAACGTAAAGTTCGAGCGCCTGGCGCAGACTGTCGGCGGAGAAATCGCGTGTCGAATAATGACCGGCCGCGATCCGTCCCAGCAGGCGCGCCAGCACGGTGAATTCACTGGTGAGCAGCGTTTCCAGCACCCGTCGCTTGGCGGCCTCGAGCACGGGAGTGAGCACCGGCGGCATATTGCTGATTTGCCGCCACGTCTCATCGAGCGCGTCCAGCCCGCTTTGATTGACCAGAACCCGCGTGATGGTGTTGAGCGTCTCGTAGCCGGTCGTGCCCTGAACGCCGGCGAACGGACGCAGCGCCTCGTGCTCGCCGAGAATTTTCTCGACCACGACATAGAACGATTTGGCGGCTCTTCCGCCTGATTGCCGGATCAGGCGGCTCAGGCGCTGAAAATATTGCGCGGGATCGCTTAAGCCGTCGATATGGTCGAGCCTCAGGCCCTGCAATTTGCGTTCCGTGATCAGCTTCCTGACCAGCTGATGGGTGACGTTGAAAGTCCCTGCATCTTCTACCCGCAAGCCCGCGAGCGAATTCACGTCGAAGAAGCGGCGATAGTTGATGTCGCTGGAAGCGAGCCGCCAATGCCCGAGCTTGTAGTGTTGACGATCGAGCAGATGATGCAGAACCAGGGTCTGCGCGGCACGATCCGGTCCGGCGCGGTAGGCGGCGAGCCCGCGGTCAATGATCTCTTGGCCTCCTTCGAGGCCCTTCAACTCAGCCTTGAAAGTGGGCGCCTCCTTGCGGTTGGGATGGCGCAGGCCGTGGTAGCGCGAGGTGAGGTCGAGAATGCGTTGTCCGGCGGCGGTGTCTTCGGCGCCAGCTTCCTTGACGATCGTTTGCAAAATCTCGCCGTAGCGTTCCGGAGCGATCGGCAGGCGGTGCTCGAAGTACCAGGCCGAGAAGCTGCCTTCGCCGGCGTCGTAGCGTAGCTCGATCTCGCCGCTCTCCAGCGCCTTGCCGTAGGAGGAGCCGAGGATTGGCAACAATACGCCTCCGCGCGCGCGATACGGCAATAGGTCCCAGTCGATATCGAAGGAGACCGCGTGCGGCGAGGCTTCGCCCCACTCGAGGATGTCGAGCCACCAGGGATTGTCGGCAAAATGCACGCCGACATGATTGGGCACGAAGTCGAGGATCAGCCCGAGGTCGTGTGCCCTAAGGGCTTCGCTCAGCCGCTCAAAACCCTCGTCGCCGCCAAGTTCGGGATTGATGACGGTGTGGTTGACGACGTCATAGCCGTGGGTCGAACCCTTGCGCGCTTTCATGAAGGGCGAGGCATAGACGTGACTGATGCCGAGCGCTTTCAGGTAGGGGACGATGCCGGCTGCCGCATCGAAATCGAAGTTTGCCGTGAGTTGCAAACGGTAGGTTACGATGGGTGTGCCCGATGGCATCAGCGTTCTTCCAAACGCCAGATCACCGACCACGGCTTTATGAATTGGCCGGGCTCATGGCCCCAAATCAGGATGGCCTGCGGTTGGTCGGTCGCGGTCGCAATCGGCTTGTCGGACACGTTAGCCAGGAGTGAGAGCCTTGCGCCGTCGCCCATGCGCCAATCCGCGGTGAGTAGCCCGTTGTCGGCCGCGTGCGCCTCGCCGAAACGAGCGGCCGCGAGACGCGGCATGATATGACGCCGGCGTATCGCCAACAGTTCGCGCACCAGCGCAAGCCGTTCGCGCCCGCTGCCACCTCCAGCCTCCCAATCAAGGACGGCGGAGCGAAAGGTCGCTTCACTCAAGGGATCGGGAACGTCGTCGCCATAGGTCGCATAGGCCCAGGCGTATTCATCGCGGCGCCCCTTGCGCACGGCTTCAGCGAGCCCGCCCTTGAAGTCGCAAAAGAACGGGAAGGGGGCTTTCGATCCCCATTCCTCGCCCATGAACAGCATGGGAATTGCTGGCGCTAGCAGGGTGATCGCGAGGGCGGCTTCAATGGCCTCCGGTTTGGCCAGGCCCTCGATCCGATCGCCGAAGGCGCGGTTGCCGATCTGGTCGTGGTTTTGCAGAAAATTGACGAAGGCCGTGGGCGGAAGTCCGCCGCTTGGCTCACCGCGAAGTTTGCCGCCGCGATATTCGGAAACCTCGCCCTGATAGGCAAAGCCCGAGCCGAGGCTGCGGGCGATGTCGGAAAGCGGCGCGCGCTGAAAGTCGCGGTAATAGCCCTGCTTTTCGCCGGTCAATTTGACGTGCCAGGCGTGATGATAGTCGTCGTTCCATTGCGCACGATATTTGCCGCGCGGCGGATCCTGGACGGGGTCGAGCACACCGGCCGTGTTGTCGTCGTTTTCAAGCACGAGATGGATGTGGCGGCCGGTCTCGGCGGCGAATTGACCGGCCGCATGGCTGAGATCCTGCAGCATCGGTATTTCGCCGAGTTCGGCAATCGCGTGCACGGCATCGAGCCGCAGCCCGTCGAAGCGATATTCGTCCAGCCAGTAAAGCGCATTCTCGATCGCAAAGGCCCGAACCTGCGGCACGCGGTAGTCGATCGCACTGCCCCACGGGGTCTGCGCTTCAGTAAAGAAAGCCGGTGCGTAGCGGCCGAGATAATTTCCCTCGGGGCCGAAATGGTTGTAGACGACGTCGAGAAGCACCATCAGTCCGCGCAGATGCGCTTCGTCGATGAGATACTTCAGGTCTTCCGGTCGGCCATAGGCGCTGTCGGGCGCATACCACAACACGCCGTCATAACCCCAGTTGCGGCTACCTGCGAAATCCGCCAGCGGCAGCAATTCGAGCGCGGTGATGCCGGTCTCCACGAGATGATCCAGCCTGTCGATCATCGCGCGATAAGTGCCTTGCGGCGTGAAGGCGCCGACATGGGTTTCCGAGAGGACGGTTTCGTGCCAGGGACGCCCGCGCCAATCCCTGGCGCGCCAGGCGTAGCTTGCGTGGTCGATCACTTCGCTCGGGCCGAACACGTCTTCGGGCTGAAAGGCCGATGCCGGGTCGGGGACGTCTATCTCATCGTCGATTCGAAACTTGTAGCGCGCGCCGGCTTTCACGCCCGGCACCTCGATCCCGAACCAGCCATGCTTGCCGGGTGCAAGCCGATAGGGCCGCTCAAGCAGCAGATCGACGCGCTTTGCCGTCGGCGCCCACAACCGAAAGGTGGTGCCTTCAGAGGTCAGCTTTGCGCCGAAATGCCGTTCATTCATACTGAACCTGAAAAGACCAGTACCGAGCGGGGCGGCGCGGTGGTCTCGCTTCCCGATGGGAAGTCCGCAGCCGTCTGCTTAACGTCGGCGGTGTTCAATAGTTGCCGCCAGCTCTTGTATTCGGGCATTTTCGGCAGCTTGAACTGGATTGCCTCGGGCGCGGCATTGAGCACGATGAAGACCGGTGACTTACCTTGTTCATTTGGTCCCAGCACATAGGCGAGAAAGCGGCCTTCCGGGAAATTCCAGTCCTGCTCTTTCATGTCGTCGGCGGTAGGCGTCAGCCACAGCACGCCGTAGCTGCCGTCGGCACGCCGCCCCTCGAGCCAACGACGGGCGCGGATCTGCGGAAAGCGGCGGCGGATTTCGGTCATGTGGCCGACAAAGTCGATGAGGTCGCTGCCTTCGCGGCCGGTGCCTTCCCAGCCGATCCAGCCGGTCTCGTTGTCCTGGCAATAGGCGTTGTTGTTGCCGTTCTGGGTGTTGCCGACCTCGTCGCCCGCCAATATCAGCGGCACGCCCTGGGCCAGCAGAAGACAGGCGAGCTGGTTTTTTCGCAGTTGGGTGCGCAGCGCATTGATCGCGGGATCGTCGGTCGAGCCCTCGTGTCCGCAATTGTTGCTGTGGTTGTCGTTGGCGCCGTCGCGATTGTCCTCGCCGTTCGCCTCGTTGTGCTTGGCATTGTAGCTGAAGAGATCGTTGAGCGTAAAACCGTCATGCACGGTGATGTGGTTGATGCTGGCGCGTTGCACCCGGCCGTCATGATTGAAGAGATCGGAAGAGCCGGTCATGCGGCTGGAGATCTCGCCGATCAGGCTGCCTTCGCCGCTCCAGTAGCGGCGCATCGCGCTGCGATAGCGGTCGTTCCACTCGGACCATTGCGAGGGAAAGCCCCCGACCTGATAGCCGCCGAGGCCCAGATCCCAGGGTTCGGCGACCAGCTTGACGGAGGCAAGCACCGGGTCTTGCCGGACGGCGGTAAGAAAGGCGGCGTTGCGGTCAAATCCGTTCGGGCCGCGGCCGAGCGTGGTGGCGAGATCGAACCGGAAGCCGTCGACGTGGCAGATCTCGACCCAGTAGCGCAGCGAATCCATCACCATCTGCAATACGCGGGGATGGGCGAGATTGACCGAATTGCCGCAGCCGGTGAAGTCGTCGTAGTAGCGCGGATTGTCCGGCCTGAGCCAGTAATAGGAGGCGTTGTCGATGCCGCGGAACGACAGCGTCGGGCCCATGTGGTTGCCCTCCGCGGTGTGATTGTAGACGACGTCGAGCATCACTTCGATGCCGGCGTCGTGCAATCGCGCGACGGTGGTGCGAAAGGAATCGAGCGCATAGTCCTGCGCATAGCGCGCTTCAGGGGCAAAGAACGCCAGCGTGTTGTAGCCCCAGTAGTTCGAGAGTTTCTTTTCGACCAGCATGCGATCGTCGATCAGACCATGGATCGGCAGCAATTCGATTGTCGTGACGCCGAGCCGCTTGAGATGTTCGATCATCGCGGGCGAGGCGAGACCGCCATAGGTGCCCCGCAGATTCGGCGGCACATCGTCGCGTTTTTGCGTCAGGCCCTTGACGTGGGCTTCGTAGATAATGGTGTCTGCCCAGGGAATGCTCGGCCTCAGTTCGCGCCGCCCCCAGTTGAAGGCTTCATCGACCACGACGGCCTTCGGCATGCCGCGCGCATTGTCGCGCCGGTCGAAGGAAAGATCCTCCCGCGCGCTGCCGGTGCGGTAGCCGAAATGTGCGTCGCTCCACACCAGTCGTCCGGCGAGCCGCCGCGCATAGGGATCGAGCAAAAGCTTGTTGGGGTTGAAACGGTGGCCGTGCTCCGGCGCGTAGGGGCCGTGAACGCGATAGCCATAAAGCTGGCCTGGAGAGACATCGTTCAGGTAGCCGTGCCAGACGTCTTCGGTGCGCTCGGGCAGTTCAATGCGCTCGATCTCGCGGCGGCCCTGGCCGTCAAAAAGACAGAGCTCCACCTTTTGCGCGTTGGCGGAGAACAGCGCGAAATTGGTGCCGCGTCCGTCCCAGCTTGCACCGAGGCGAGAGGGCGATCCGGCCGACAGTCGCATGTGGGATTAGCTTTCCGGTACGAGAAAAATGGTCGCCAGCGGCGGAATGGTCAATCTCAGTTCCGGCCCCATGCCTTCGAGGGTGCGGACTTCGCCGATGTTGCCGACGTTGCTTCCGCCGTAATGCGATGAATCCGTATTGAGGATCTCGCGCCACACGCCTGCGAGCGGCACGTGAATGATGTAATTATGATAGACGTTCGGGGAAAAATTCGTGACGACGAGACAACGCGCGCGCTCGTCCCGCCCTTTGCGAAGCCAGGCGAAGACGTTACCGGTGGCGTCGTCGGTCACCAGCCATTCGAAGCCGGAAGGATCGCAATCGAACTCATGGAGCGCCGGCGTATCGCGATAGAGCCAGTTGAGATCGCGGACCAGCGACTGCACGCCGGCGTGGGGACTATATTGAAGCAGGTGCCAGTCGAGCGAATGATCGTGATTCCATTCATTCGATTGCGCAAATTCGCACCCCATGAACAGCAGCTTCTTGCCGGGATGGCCGAACATGAAGCCGTAATAGGCGCGCAGGTTCGCAAAGCGCTGCCAGTCGTCGCCCGGCATTCGCCCGAGAATCGAACGTTTGCCGTGAACCACTTCGTCATGCGACAGCGGCAGGATGAAGTTTTCCGAAAATGCATAGTGCAGGCCGAACAGGATATCGCCATGATGGTATTGGCGGTGGATGGGATCCTTGCTGATATATTCCAGCGTGTCATGCATCCATCCCATGTTCCATTTATAGCCGAAGCCAAGCCCGCCAAATTCCACCGGACGTGACACCTGCGGCCATGCGGTCGATTCTTCCGCCGCGGTCGTGGCGTGCGGAAATTGACCGAACACTTCGGTATTGAAGCGGCGCAGGAAGGCGATAGCGTCGAGATTTTCCCGGCCGCCAAATCGATTGGGTACCCATTCGCCGGCGGGGCGGCTGTAGTCGAGATAGAGCATCGAGGCGACCGCATCGACGCGCAGGCCGTCGATGGCGTAACGCTCGAGCCAGAACAGCGCATTGGAGACCAGGAAGTTGACGGTCTCGGTGCGCCCGTAGTTGTAGATCAGAGTACCCCAGTCGAGGTGCCGGCCCTGAAGCGGGTTGGCGTGCTCGTAGAGTGCGGTGCCATCGAAGCGGCCAAGCCCGTGCGGATCGTCGGGAAAATGGCCGGGCACCCAGTCGAGCCACACGCCAAGCCCCTCGCGGTGGCAGGCGTCGACCAGAGCAGCGAAATCGTCCGGGCTGCCGAAGCGGCTGGTCGGCGCAAACAGGCCGGTCGGCTGATATCCCCACGAGCCGTCGAACGGATGTTCGCTGACGGGGAGAAACTCGATGTGGGTAAAACCCATGTCGTGCGCGTAGGCCGGCAACTGCTCGGCCAATTCGCGGTAGGTCAGCCACTCGTTATCGCCCTTGCGCCGCCACGATCCGAGGTGCACCTCGTAGATCGACACCGGCGCATTCAGCGAATTGATGCTGTCGGGGGCAGGCCGCGGGCGCGGCAAGTTCTCCTCGTCAAATACGACCGAGGCCGTGCTCGGGCGGATTTCAGCGGCAAAGGCCAGCGGATCGGACTTCAGCGCCAGGCGTTCGCCCTGCCGGCTGAAGATGTCGAATTTGTAACGGTCGCCGGCCAGGGCATGGGGAATGAATAGCTCCCAATAGCCGAGGCCGCGCACGCGCATCGGATGGCGCTTTGGATTCCAGAAATTGAAGTCGCCGACGACGCTGACCCGTTGCGCGTTCGGCGCAAGGACGACGAACGCCACGCCCGGCACGTCCTCCAATACCATCGGATGGGCGCCAAGCTTCTCGTAAAGCCGCTGGTGGGTGCCTTCGCCGAGCAGGTAAAGGTCGTAGTCGGTCAGCACAGGCGGAAAGCGATAGGGGTCGTCGAGATCGACCACCGTCTCGCCGAAGCGGGCGCGTAGCTGATACGCGGTCGACCCGTTGGGAAGAAATCCGGCAAACAGGCCGTCGTCGTGAACGCGCGCCAGAGCAGCCGCCTCGCCATGCGGAGCGATCGCGTCCACTCTGTCCGCTTCGGGAAGGAAGGCGCGCACGACCGTTCGGCCACCTTCGGTGTGGGGGCCGAGATACTGGAAGGGGTTGGAGTGCCGCCCTTCGAGGATCGCATAGGCTTCGGCGGTCAGCTTGGTCATGCGGCCTCGCGCGCAGGCTGGGACAACATCCGCAAGACCCGGGCGAGTGTCGGTGGCAGGGCTTCCGGCCGTTGTATCAATTCGGTTTCGAGCACGTCGAAGGCCTTTTCGAGCACGAAGAAATCCACCATGCGCTGCGCGGTGATGGGATCATCCAGCCAGATCGAGGAATTGGCCATGAGTTCGCGGTATGCGGTCAGGAAGGCGGCGGCGGCGCGGTCGACCCATTCCGCCAGTGCTGCGCCAAGCCGGCCATGCTCATCCGGCGCGAGGTGAAGGGCGCGCTCCCGCGCCGCGAGGCTTGAGGCTTCGATCGACCAGATCATGTTGGCGACGTCACGCGCCACCGGCGCCTTGCGCCGCCGCTCCTCGATCGGCTGCCGCAGATCGCCCTCGAATCCGGTGATGAACACGTCGTCCTTGACGATCAGCACCCGTCCCAGATGGAAATCGCCGTGCAGGCGCGTATTGAGGCCTTTCACCCGCGTCGGCATCAACCCGTTCAGGCGATTATGCAAAGTGTCCTGCTGCGCCAGGAAGTCGTCGATCATCGTTCGATCGGCTTCACCGAATGAATTGCGGCGTTGCCTCACGGCATGGAAGACGCGAGCGGCGCTCTGGACGACAGCAGTGGTCCAGCGGGCAACGTCCGCCGGTTGGATCGGCTCGGGCGTAAAGTCAGGCATTCCGCTTGCGCTGGCCAAAGCCAGGTGCAACTCGGCACCGCGCCTGCCGATCTGCGACAGGTGACGCAGATAGGCGGTCTGCTCTTCGCTTTCCCGCCTGCGGCCGCCGGATGCAAGCAGGCGCTGCTCCTCGAGCAAGCGATCGAGATAGGCCGCCGTGACCGTCCGGGCGTCACCCTGGTTGCCGATTTGGGCGTGAACGATTGCGATCGCGTGTTGTCGTTCGCCTTCGATCAATTCCGCACTGCCGAGCATCGTCGGTGTATTGGGGAAGCCGGCGACCTCGGTCAGGAACCGGCCGATCTCGATCTCGGGGTTCACGCCGCTTTCGAGCTTCCGGAACAGCTTCACGACGTAGTCGGAATCGACCTGCAGCGTGCTGCTGAGGGGGGCGCCGTCGATCAGGGCGATCCGTTCCGGCTGCCTGACTGCCTTGGCCGTGAACTTCCTCGTCGGCTTGAATTCAAGCTTCAGGCCGTTTTCTTCGGTCGTCAGCATCTGGCCGAGATTGCGCAGCAGAAGTCCGATGAAAATCGGATCGGTGGCGACGTCGAGCAGCGTGCCTTCGCGGGCGCCCTGGCGCACCGCCGCCAGCGCGTTCGGGTTATAACGTTCGCGATCGTAACGCACCCATTCGATCTGCATCGGCAACACGTAACGCGTCTTGGCCTCGTCTTCGGTGGCTTCGAAGAACGTAAGCCATGGCCGGTTGTCGCCGATATCGCAAAACGGGACCGCCGAGGTCAGGGTGGGATGGATCGCAGACGCGTTGTGGAGCGGATACCAGCGCGAGCGGGCGAGATGCCCGGGCAGTACGTCGCATTCGAACAGGCTGCGGGTGCGGGCGAGCGAGACCCAGGTGGAGCCGACCGGTACCACCAGCGTTTCGAATTCGGGCACGATCGAAGGCGTGGCCGGCTCCGACTTGTCGCGCTCCTGAAGCTGGAACCAGTAGAAACCGTAAGGCGCCAGCGTGATCATGTAGGGCAGTTCGCCGATCGCCGGGAAATGCGTGCGCCCGAGCATTTCCAGCGGCACGCGTTCCCTGAAGGCAGAAAGGTCGAGCTCGGTCGCCTGAGCCGAGCGCGAAAGGTTGGCGACGCAGAGAATGACCTCCTCGCCGAGTTGCCGCACATAGGCCAGCACCGCGCGGTTGGCGGGGCGGATGAAGGTCAAGCTGCCGCGCCCGAAGGCCAGCGTCGATTTGCGGACTGCGATCAGTTTCTTGGTGGCGCTGAGCAGCGACGACAGGCTGCGCGACTGCGCCTCGACATTGACCGCCTCATAGCCATAGACCGAGTCCATGATGATCGGCGCGTAGAGCCGGGCGGGATCGGTACGCGAGAAGCCGCCGTTGCGGTCCGGCGTCCATTGCATCGGCGTACGCACGCCGTTGCGGTCACCGAGGTAGATATTGTCGCCCATGCCGATTTCGTCGCCGTAATAGATGATCGGCGTGCCGGGGAACGACAACAGCAGCGAGTTCATCAGTTCGATCTTGCGGCGGTCGTTGTCCATCAGCGGCGCCAGGCGCCGGCGAATGCCGACATTGATTCGCGCGCGTGGATCATTGGCATAGGTCGACCACAGATAGTCGCGCTCGACGTCGGTGACCATTTCCAGCGTCAGTTCGTCATGGTTGCGCAGGAACAGCGCCCATTGACAGTCAGCGGGAATATCCGGCGTCTGGCGCAGGATGTCGGTGATCGGAAAGCGGTCTTCCTGGGCAATCGCCATGTAGATGCGCGGCATCAGCGGGAAATGATAAGCCATGTGGCATTCATCGCTGTTGCCGAAATAGTACTGAACATCCTCCGGCCACTGATTGGCTTCCGCGAGCAGCACCTTGCCCTTGGCGTATTTATCCAGCTCGGCGCGCAGGCGCCGGATGACGGCGTGCGTCTCGGGCAGATTCTCGTTGTTGGTGCCGTCGCGCTCGCACAGATAGGGGATGGCGTCGAGCCGGAAACCGTCGACCCCGGTGTCGAGCCAGCGCTTCATCACCTGGACCAGCGCATTGACGACACGCGGATTGTCGAAGTTCAGATCCGGCTGGTGGGAAAAGAAGCGATGCCAGTAGAACTGGCCGGCTTCCGGGTCCCAGGTCCAGTTCGATTTCTCGGTATCGGTGAAAATGATGCGCGTACCCAGATACTTCTGGTCGGTGTCGCTCCACACATACCAGTTGCGCGCGCTCGATTTCGGGTCGCTGCGGCGGGCGCGCTTGAACCAGTGATGCTGGTCGGACGTGTGGTTGACCACGAGCTCAATGATGACCCGCAAGCCGCGCCGCTTGGCTTCGACGATGAAGCGGCGAAAGTCCTTCATGGTTCCGAAATCAGGATTGACGGCACCGTAGTCGGCGATGTCGTAGCCGTCGTCGCGCCCGGGCGAGGGGTAGAACGGCAACAGCCAGAGCGTCGTCACCCCGAGGTCTTGCAGATAGTCCAGCTTTTCGGTCAGCCCTGCGAAATCGCCAATGCCGTCATTGTTGCTGTCGGCAAACGCCTTGACGTGAAGCTGATAGATGATGGCATCTTTGTACCACAGCGTATCACTGTCGACCGCGGCAGCCGGCATTTCCTGAGTGTCGATAGCTGACATCAAATTCATCGGGACCGGCGGCCGAGCAGAGACGGGAGGATGGTACGGATCAGGCCCCGGATGGCGTGCAGAGCCTTCCGCAGCTTCGGTGATTTTGCTCACGATGGTGGTGACAGCATGGAATGGTCCCATTTCGTTGGGGCGAAAGGAGATGCTCGGGACATATATACAAAGCCGCTCCCTTCCATTGGTTCCCGGGGGAACGGCATGGTAGGCGAGAGCGTTAACTACTTCTATCCTCTTTGCGAATCAGTAGAATTTGCGGCGACCTCCCCACCTATCTTCTTCCCCTTCCACTCTCTATTTTTCTGCAAATGGCGTGCCGAATGGACGTTTATAGCCGGGCCAGGGAATTGGGCATCCAGACCGAGTTTGTGGACGGTCAGGGTCACCGTCATGTGACAGACGCCACGGCGCTCAAGATCATCCTCGACGCCCTGCCGGAGCGATCCCCGAGCCGCCTTCTGAATGGCCCGGTCGTGATCCGCACCGGTCAGACGTCGCGCAGCGAATTCCGCCCCGCCGCGGCGCTGCCAGTCGCCTGGAAGCTCATTGCCGGTCAGGAGATCATCGCGCTGGGCGAAGCGGATCAGCGCACCATGGCGTGGCCCACTGGTTGGCGCGAGGGGATCTACCGGCTCCAACTGACGGATGCGGCGGCGTTCAGCGAGGAAATCCCGTTGATCGTTTCGCCGCCCAGGGCCTACGCCGGCAATTTCGACCGCGGCTGGCTATTGGCGGTCCAGCTCTACGGCATCCGCTCCGCACGCAATTGGGGTATCGGAGACTTTACCGATCTGGCCAGCCTGCTTGAGTTTGCGGCTGAGTTGGGCGCGGATGGCGTCGGCCTCAATCCGCTGCACGCGTTGTTCGACGACAAGCCGGCCGATTGCAGTCCTTATTCGCCCAACAGCCGGCTGTTTCTCAACGCGCTCTATATCGATGTCGAGCAAATTCCCGAATTCGAAGCAGGCGCCAAGGCCGGCAAAGCCGCCGCTCGCTTAAGAGAAGGCCATATCGTCGACTACAAAGGCGTCGCCGAGCTGAAGTGGCGCGCACTGCGGGCCGCCTTCGAGAAATTCAGGTTAGAGCCGGCGGCGGGACGAAGAAAAGATTTCGATGCCTTCCGCGCGGAGCGTGCGCCGCTGTTGTCGCGCTTTGCCTGTTTCGAGATGCTGCGGCACAGGTTTCCGCAGCCGTGGTGGGAATGGCCCGCCGATTGGCGCGCGCCCGATGATGCCAAATGCGCCGAGTTGCGCCGGGGTCAAGACGCCGCCGAGATCGAATTCGTCGAGTTTGTGCAGTGGACCGCCGATCGGCAGTTGCGTGCCTGCCGGGACCTGGCGGCCCAGCTTGGCATGAAGGTCGGGCTATATCTCGACGTGGCGGTCGGTGTGCAATCCGGCGGCTTCGATGCCTGGAATGAGCAGGTTGCGATCTCGCGTCATCTGTCGGTCGGCGCGCCGCCCGACCCGCTTAACCTCGCCGGCCAGAACTGGGGTCTGGCCGGCTTCAACGCGGCCGGGCTCGAACTGCAATCGTTCGCGCCGTACCGCGAAATGCTGCAAGCCTCGATGCGTTATGCCGGCGCGGTCAGGCTCGACCACGTGCTTGGCCTGAAGCGGCTTTATCTCGTGCCGCACGGCTTTGCCGCCGATAACGGCGCCTATGTGCAGATGCCGTTCGAGGCGTTGCTGGCGGCGACGGCGCAGGAAAGCGCGGCGCAGTCCTGCATCGTGATCGGCGAGGATCTCGGCACCGTTCCGGAAGGCTTTCGCGACACCATGGCCGAGTGGGGCATCTGGTCCTATCAGGTCATGATGTTCGAGCGCGACGATCGCGGCGCATTTCGCGGCCCCGATCGTTATTTGCCAAATGCGCTTGTCACCTTCAACACCCACGACCTTTCGACCTACGCCGGCTGGCGCTCGTTCGGCGACCTCAAGATCAAGCGTTCGCTCGGCATCGATCCCGGTGAAAGCGATGATGCCCGCTGGCACGCACTGGCGATGCTGGACGATGTACTGCGCCATCATGCCATCGACGACAACGATCTCTATGCGATCGCGGCTTTCCTTTCCAAGACGAGGTCGCGGCTGCTCGCGATCTCGCTCGAGGATCTCCTCGGCGTGATCGACCAGCCGAATATTCCGGGCACGGTGAACGAGCATCCGAACTGGCGCCAACGCTTGCCGGTAGCGGTCAACGACATCGCCCACGAAATCGATATTGGGGCTTTGAAAAACGCAACGCAGGAGAGGGCCCGCGAGCGCGGGCGTGAGCCCGCCATGTTCGGTCGGAACAGATAGTGGCCAGGATAGAAGATTACGGCCTGATTGGAGATTGCGAAACCGCAGCCCTCGTCGGCCGTGACGGTTCGATCGACTGGCTGTGCTGGCCGGCATTCGATTCGGATGCATGTTTTGCCGCGCTTCTCGGCACGTCGAAAAATGGCCGCTGGCTGATTGCGCCTTGTGACGACACAACTCAAATATCCCGCCGTTACTGGGACAACACGCTGATCCTCGAGACTCAGTTCGAGACCGCGGACGGAATTGTTGCCATCATCGACTTCATGCCGCCGCGCGGCAAGGCTTCCGACGTCGTTCGCCTGGTGCGCGGCATCGAAGGCAGCGTCAAGATGCAGATGGAGCTGGTAATTCGCTTCGGAATCGGGGCGGATGTTCCATGGGTCAAGCGCACTGAAGACGGCGCGCTGCTAGCGATCTGCGGACCGGACATGACGGTGCTGCGGACACCGGTCGAGACCCGCGGCAAGGATATGACGACGGTGGCCGAGTTCGAAGTCAACGCGGGCGAAACCGTTCCCTTCGTGCTCACCTACGGGCCCTCGCACCTGTCGTTGCCGGAGCCGATCAACCCCGCGCAGGCGTTGCAGGACACCGAGGATTTCTGGCTCGATTGGTGCAGCCGTTGCACCTACGAGGGCGATAGCCGCGACCTCGTGATGCGGTCGCTGATCACGCTGAAAGCACTGACCTATGAGCCGACTGGCGGCATCGTCGCAGCACCTACGATGTCGCTGCCGGAAAAGCTCGGCGGTGCCCGCAACTGGGACTATCGATTCTGCTGGCTGCGCGATGCGACCTTCACGCTGCTGGCGCTGATGAACTCGGGCTATACGGAAGAAGCTTCTGCCTGGCACAATTGGCTGTTGCGCGCGGTCGCAGGCTCGCCGGATGACATGCAGATCATGTACGGCATCATGGGCCAGCGCCGCCTCCTGGAATGGGAGGCGGAATGGCTGCCCGGCTATGAAGGCGCGCAACCGGTGCGGGTCGGCAATGCTGCCCATGCCCAGTTGCAACTCGATGTATACGGCGAACTGATCGATGCGTTTTACCAATCGCGCCTGGCGGCGTTGAAGCTGGACCAAGGGTCCTGGGCATTGGCGCGGACGGTTGTCGACCATGTGGCGAACGTCTGGGATCAGCCGGACCATGGCATCTGGGAGAGACGCGGCGAGCGGAAGCATTACGTTTTTTCCAAGGTGATGACATGGGTCGCGATCGACCGCGCCATCAAGGGCGCCGAGCGGTTCGGTTACGAAGTGCCGTTCGATCGCTGGCGCACCGTGCGCGATACGATCCATCGCGACGTCTGCGAGAAGGGCTTCGATGCGGCTCAAAATGCTTTTGTCGAATCTTATGGCTCGTCATTGCTCGATGCGAGCGTGCTGCTGCTTCCATCGGTCGGGTTTCTACCGGCTTCCGACCCGCGCATTCGTGACACCATCGCCGCGATCGAACGCGACATGATGCGCGACGGCTTCGTGCTGCGGCACGATCCCCGCGAAATCTCCGACGAGATCCAACCGATCGAAGGCGCATTTCTGGCGTGCTCGCTCTGGCTCGCAGATGCTTACGTCCTCGCAGGCGAGATCGACAAGGCGCAAGCGTTGTTCGACCGCGTGGTCGGCGTCGCCAACGATCTCGGATTGCTGGCGGAAGAGTTTGATCCGGGTCCGGGCCGTCAGACCGGCAATTTTCCGCAGGCCCTGACCCATATCGCGTTGATCAATACCGCGCACAATCTGAGCGACGCAAGGCACGCCAAAGACAAGCCCGCGATGCAGCGGTCGAAGTAGGAGAACTCTCTTCCCCGCTTCCCTTGTGGGGGAGGGTGGCATAAATCGAGCGTTGCCAGATGATGCCGGGTGAGGGGTCTTCATCGCGGAAATATACCCGTCAGCCGTCTCGAATTCGCTTCGCTTATTCGATCCACCCTCTCCCACGAGGGAAGAGAGGGGCCGCTCAGCCCGTAGCGCTTTCCTTCACGATTATCTCCATCGCCTTGGCAAAGCCTTCGTCTTCATTCGAGGCCGTGACGTGCTTGGCCTGCTGCTTCACGTCATCAGTGGCGTTACCCATGGCGAACGACGTTCCGCTGACGCGGAACATCGCCAGATCGTTCTGCATGTCGCCGATGGTGGCGACGAGATCGGTTGAGACACCGAGGCGCCGCGTTATTGTCTGCACGAAGGTGCCCTTGTTGACGCCGGGCGGGGTAATGTCGAGATAATAGCTTTGAGAGCGAATGGCGGTCGCCTGCGCGCCGAGCGCCTCCTGCATCTCGGCTTCGCAGCGTTGCAGTCCGGCCGCATCCGCGCTGGCGCCGACAATCTTGCAGGCTGACGAAAGATAGGGCGTGAAATCTGCAACGATGGTTGGATCGGCGCGGATAGCGAGCTTTTCGTGCGGGACATATTGGCCGTTGGGATCCTGGGCGAGCCAAAGATCGCTGGTGAACAGCCAGATTTCGGCGCCGAACTTGCCGAGCACCTCGAGGGCGCGTCGTGTTGCGGCTTCCGGGATCAAATGCTGTTCGACCGGCTTCAGCGCCGGATCGACAATACAACTGCCGTTGAAGGCGCCGATGGGCAGTTTAATCCCCAGCGGCCCGATCAGAAACCGCATGCCGATGGTCGGGCGGCTCGAGGTAATCGTAAAGCCGATGCCGGCGTCGTGAAGTTTCCGCACGGCGCCTATGGCGCGCTCGGTGAGGAGCTTTTCCTTGGTCAGGAGCGTGCCGTCGACATCGGAGACAACGAGCGCAATGCGGGTCATGGGTTGCTTGTCCTGACTAGCGCGATAATGTTGTTGACGATCGCCTCGACGGGCGCATCGATCGAGACGGCGACCGCGTGTTCATCCGCCTGCGGCGGCTCCAGGGTCTTGAACTGGCTGTCGAGCAACCCGGGCGGCATGAAATGTCCCTTGCGCCGGGCGAGCCGGCCGGCGATCAGGGCCTGGTTGCCGTCGAGAAAGACGATACGCACATCGTTTCGCCCGTGCACCAATATCTTGCGGTAGGCGCGTTTCAACGCCGAACAGGCAATCACGACATGGCCGCCGGCCTGACAGACCCTGTCGATCTCGTCGGCAATCGCTTGCAGCCACGGCCAGCGGTCTTCATCCGTCAGCGGATGGCCCGCGCTCATCTTGGCGACGTTGCTTTTGGGATGAAAGCGATCACCGTCCTCGAATGTCCAGGACAGTTGTTTGGCCAATTCGGCGGCGATGGTGCTTTTACCCGAACCCGATACGCCCATCACGATCAGCGCGCAGGGCGATTTGCCCGGTCTATCCGCCACGAAGTTCTCCGCCGGCCGCGGCGCGGTCGACGAGAAACACGGTTTCACCGATCGATCGCGCCCGATTGGCCGGCAGCTTCTCGCCTGCCAGAAGCCGCGTCAAGATCGCACGCTTCTCCTCGCCCGCGACCTCGAACAGCATCTCGCGGCAGGAGGCGAGCGCGGGCAAAGTAAGGGTGACGCGGGGCACAAAGGGCTCGACGTGGGCTTTGGGCACGCCGACGACCCAGCGTTTGATCTCGGCAATCGCAGGGTAATCGGGAAATAGCGAGGCCGTGTGGCCATCGGGGCCGACGCCCATCAGCACGAGATCAAACAGCGGCCGCGCGGGATCGAGATCGTCAGCGCCGTAGAACGATTTGAGCTCGTGCTCATAGCGGCGGGCGGATTCGTCCGGATCGGCGGCGTCGGTGGGGATCGGATGAATGTGGCCTTTGGGCGCGAAGCGATCGAGGAAAATCTCGCGCGCCATCCGCATATTGTTGCGGGCATCATCGGCCGGGACGAAGCGTTCATCGCCGATGAACCAGTGCACGCGATCCCAGGGAATCCGTCTCGAGTAAGCGTCGCTCGCCAGCAATTGATAGAGCCGCTTCGGGCTCGATCCGCCGGTCAGGCCGATCGCCACGCGCCCTGCATTGGCGTCGATCCTTGCCAGCAAACGTTGGGCGGCGGCAAGCGCCAGCGCGGCCGGATCGGCGACAACGATTCGGCTGACAGGGACGGGGGATGGCATGCGACTTAACCCAACTTGCGCCAGTTGCGGCCGTCACGCTTGAGCAGCGCATCGGCGGCTTCCGGACCTTCGCTGCCGGCCTTGTAGAATTCCAGCCCCCTCGCGCCTGCCTTCTTCCAGGCATCGAGGAATGGCTGAACCGCCTGCCAGCCGGCCTCCACGCTGTCGGCGCGCTGAAACAGGATGTTGTCGCCGATCATGCAGTCATAGATCAGCGTTTCATATCCGGTGGTCGGCTCCGCCTGGAAATAGTCCTTGTAGCGGAATTTCATTTCGACGCCGTCGATGTTGATCGTCGGGCCCGGCACCTTGGTATTGAATTGCAGAGTGATGCCTTCGGTCGGCTCGATGGCGATGACGAGATAGTTCTGCGACAGCCGGTCCACCGGCGTGTCGCGGAACATCGCAAACGGCGCCTGTTTGAACTTGATCGCGACTTCGGTGCGCTTGACGCCGAGCGCCTTGCCGGTGCGCAAGTAAAAGGGCACGCCGGCCCACCGCCAGTTGTCGATGGTCAGCTTCAGCGCGGCATAGGTTTCAGTCGTGCTGTCGGGCTTGACGTCCTCGGTCTTGCGGTAGTCGGGGATCTCGGTGTCGCCGACCCGGCCCGGCCGATATTGGCCACGCACCGAGTTTTTGAGAGCTTCTTCCTCGCTCTGGGTCTGGATCGCCGCCAGGACCTCGGCTTTTTCCGTGCGCACCGCGTGCGCATTGAATTTCACCGGCGGCTCCATCGCCACCAGCGACAGCAGTTGAAACAGATGGTTCGGCACCATGTCGCGCAACGCGCCGGTTGAGTCATAGAAGCTGCCGCGATGGCCGACGCCGATCTTTTCGTCAACCGTGATTTGCACGTGATCGATATGATCCCGGTTCCAGATCGGCTCGAACATGCCGTTGGCAAAGCGCAGCACCAGGATGTTCTGGACCGTCTCCTTGCCGAGATAATGATCGATCCGGTAGATCTGGTGCTCTTCGAGGATCTTGAGCAGTTCATCGTTGAGCGCTTTCGCGGACGCAAGATCAGTCCCGAAAGGCTTTTCGACCACGAGCCGCCGCCACGCCCCACCGTCCTCTTTCAGCATGCCGGCGCGGCCGAGCTGTTTCGCGATCGGGGCGAAGGCGACGGGCGGCGTCGCCAGATAGAACAGGCGGTTGCCGCCGGTCGAGCGGTTGGCTTCCAGTTTTTCGAGCCGTTCGCGCATCGAATCGAAGGAGTTGGGATCCTTCGGGTCGGCTTCGATGCAGGTAACGCATTCAAGCAGTTTCTTGGCGATCGCATCCTCGACGGGGCGGGTCTTGTACTGTCGCAGGCCCTTCATCAGGCTGTCGCGCATTTCGTCGCTCGACATGCCCTTGCGTGCAATACCGACCACGCAAAATTTTTCCGGCAGCAGATCGGACGCGGCCAGATTGTAAAGGGCGGGAAGCACCAAACGGTGGGTCAGATCGCCGGTGGCGCCGAAGATGACGAAAGAGCAGGGATCGGGTTTGCGCTGCTTTGCGGATGTTTCTGTCACGAATGACCGGCCTTCGGTTTGACGGGGGCGCTTGTTTGCGCCGGGTCCGGATGCTGCGGCTCGTTGTGGCCACCGAACCCATGGCGCATTGCCGAGAGAATCTTTTCAGCGAAGGTGTGTTCCTTGCGGGAACGAAAACGTGCGAATAGCGCCGCGGTCAGAACTTCCGCCGGGACTGCCTCATCGATCGCGGCGTTCACGGTCCAGCGGCCTTCGCCGGAGTCCTCGACGAAGCCGGAATAGGTCTCAAGCGTCGGATTTTTGGTGAGCGCCGAAGCGGTGAGGTCGAGCAGCCAGGAGGGGATCACGCTGCCGCGGCGCCAGACCTCGGCGATGTCGGCAATGTCGAGCTCGAACCGATGGTCTTGCGGCAGTGCCTCGATATTGGCGTTCTTCAGGATGTCGAAGCCTTCGGCGTAGGCCTGCATCAAGCCATATTCGATGCCGTTGTGGACCATCTTGACGAAATGCCCGGCGCCGATCGGGCCGGTGTGAAGATAGCCCTGCTCGACGCGGGGGTCGCGCCCCTGCCGTCCCTCGGTGCGCGGAATGTCGCCGAGGCCGGGCGCGAGCGTTTTGAAGATCGGATCGAGACGCTCGACCACTTGCTTGTCTCCGCCGATCATCATGCAATAGCCGCGGTCGATGCCCCAGACGCCGCCGGAGGTGCCGACGTCGACGTAATGGATGCCGCGCTCTTTCAGCGTTTTGCCGCGACGGACATCGTCCTGCCAGAACGTGTTGCCGCCATCGATGATGACGTCGCCGCTCTCCATCAGTTTGGAAAGCGCCTCGATCGTCGTTTCGGTGATATGTCCCGCCGGCAGCATGACCCACGCGGTGCGCGGCTTTTCCAGTCTGCCGACAAATTCCTCCAGGGAGCCGGCGCCTTTCGCGCCTTCCTTGGCGATCTCGGCGACGGCTTTCGCGTCCTTGTCGTAGACGACGGTCGTATGTCCGTGCCGCATCAGCCGGCGGACGATATTGCCGCCCATCCGCCCCAAGCCGATCATGCCGAGCTGCATGGTTTTATCCTCAGTTCAACGCCTGCTGGATTGCATTGTCGAGCGCCTTGAGACCTTCGGCGAGATCGCCCTTGAGATGCACCCGCAGCGCGCGCCGGCCACGCTCGGTGAGCACGCCGAAATCGCCGCGGGCCTGCGCCGCCTTGATCACGCCAAAGCTCGCCTTCTGACCGGGCACCGGCAAATCCTTCGCATCGTCGGCGGTAACCTGAAGGAACACGCCAGAGTCCGGGCCGCCCTTGTAGGCCTGCCCGGTCGAGTGCAGGAAGCGCGGGCCGAATTCGGCGCAGGTCGCGACTTGGCGCTGGTCGCGGACCGCGAGGCGCGCGGTCTGCAACGTAGCGATATGGTCGGCATTGCGCTCGATATAGGCGAGCAGGGCGACGTAGTCGCCGGCATCGATGCGCGAGAAATGCGCCTTCACCCATGATTCCAGCGTGCCGTCGGCGCCTGCCTTGCGCAAATCGGCGGCATTGGCTTCGTCGGTGTAAAGATCGGCTGCGTCGGTCGAGACGACGGGCTGTTCTTTCGGCAACGCACCGGATTTTTCGAAGGCCGCGGTCAGTTCGCGCGTCTTGACCTTGGCGGCTTCGACGTCGGGCTGGTTGAACGGATTGATGCCGAGAACGGCGCCCGCGACCGCGGTCGCCATTTCGAAGCGGTAAAACTCCTGCCCGATATGTTCGATCGACTTCATGACGATGCGAACGACCGGATGGCCCGCTTGCTCCAGCGCGTTGAGCTTCTCGTCATGCGCGGCGTCGTTTTCGCCTTCGGTGCGAAGATCGATGAAGAAGCGGTCGTTGCCGTAAGCGGAGACATCGCCGAGCGTCTCGCCCTCGATCGGGACAAGACCCTTGCCGTCCTTGCCGGTGGATTCGGCGATGAGTTGCTCGGCCCAGGCGCCAAAATCCGCGATTTTTTCGGACGAGAAAATCGTGACCTTGTCGCGGCCTTCGAGGCCTGCAAGCCCCATGGCGAGGCCAAGCTGAACGCCGGGATTTTCTTGCGGCGGCACATCCGCGCCACAGGAGCGGACCATCGCCAGCGTATGATGGATCAGGCTATGTACATCGATGCCGGCGGTCGCGGCAGGCACGAGGCCGAACGGCGACAACACGGAATAGCGGCCGCCGATCGCGGGGTCGCCGTGGAAAGTGCGCGCAAAACCTTGTTTGGTCGCAACCTTCTCCAGCGAGGAACCGGGATCGGTCACGGCGACGAAACGATGCCCGGCCTTGTCGGCGCCGATGGCTTTGGACACCTGTGCGAAGAAGTAATCCTTCATCACGTTGGGTTCGGTGGTGCCGCCGGACTTGCTCGAGACGATGAACAGCGTCTTCTTGAGATCGACCGCCTTTTCCATCGCGCGCACCTGTGCCGGGTCGGTAGAATCGAGCACATGCAACTTGGGGAAGCCGGACTTTTTCGGGAAGGTTTCCGCCAGCACTTCGGGCCCGAGGCTTGATCCGCCCATGCCGAGCACGACCGCGTCGGAGAAGTTCTGCCCCTTCACCCGCTGCGCGTAATCCTCGTAGTCTGAGATGTCGGCCTTGGCTGCGCTGTCGAGCCAGCCAAGCCACTTGTTCTCGTCGTTATTGGTCCAGACCGATTTGTCCTTGTGCCAAAGCTTTCGGATTTTGGCCGAAGCGCGCCATTCCTCAGTGCTCTTCTCGACCGCCTTTTCAAGACCGGCGCCCAGCGCCAGCTTCTGCGCGCCGATAGCGCTGCCGAGCACCGTCGCGCGCTTGTGGGCGACCGCGCCGTAAAGCTTGTCGGCGGCATCCGCAAACAGCTTGACGCCGTCCTTGACCAGTTCTTCCGTGACCGCATCGAGCGAGATTCCGGATTTCTCGAGCTCGGCGAGGACGCCCCTCGCATCCTCGACATTTTCTTCGAGGCTGTCACGCAGCTTGCCGTGATCGCGGAAGGCCTCGAGCGTCGCCGGCGGCACGGTATTGACCGTGTTGGCGCCGATCAGCTCTTCGACATAGAGCACGTCGCTATAGTCCTTGTTCTTGGTGCCGGTAGAGGCCCACAGCAGCCGTTGCGGCTTGGCGCCCTTGGCCGCGAGTTTTTCCCAACGCGCGCCGGAGAACAACTCCTTGTACTCCTGATAGGCCAGCTTGGCGTTGGCGATCGCCACCTTGCCCTTCAGCGCGGCAAGCCGTTCCTTTTCCTGCGGGTCGTTGGCACGCGCGATCTTCTCGTCGAGCTGCTTGTCGACCGCCGTATCGATGCGGCTGACGAAGAAGCTGGCGACGCTCGCGACGTGGGAGGGATCGCCGCCATCGGCGACGAGCTTTTCGAGGCCCGCGATATAGGCCTTGGCAACCTCGATATAGACCTTTTGCGAGAACAACAGCGTGATGTTGATATTGAGGCCGTTACCCGTCAGACGCTCGATCGCGGGCAAGCCTTCCGGCGTCGCCGGCACTTTCACCATCAGGTTCTTGCGGTGGACGTCCTTCCAGAGCCGCTTGGCTTCGGCGATGGTGCCTTTGGTATCCATCGCCAGATAGGGCGACACTTCGAGGCTGACAAAGCCGTCATGGCCTTTGAGCTCATCATAGACCGGCCGCAGCACGTCGGCGGCGTGCTGGATGTCTTCGACGGCAAGGTGCTCGAACAGCTCGGCGACCGGGCGGTCGCCTTTCTCCAAGGCGTGGCCGATCGCCCCGTCATATTCATCCGAACTGCCGATCGCCTTCTCGAAGATCGAGGGGTTGGACGTCACGCCCTTGACGCCATCGGTATCGATCAGTTTCTTCAGATCGCCCTTGGCGATGAAGCCGCGTGCCAGGAAATCCAGCCAGACCGCCTGGCCGTGGTTTTCGAGTGCTTTGACCGGATTCATGATGCCCTGTTTCGGTTTGAACGGATGCAATATCGGCAGCCAGGCCGGACATTAGCGAGAGGCCCTGGCATCAACAATCCTTAGGCTGCTTGAGTGACCGGATTATGGGTGTCCGCAGCCGGATAACGCCCTGACAAGAAGAACGATCCGCCGGAATACCTCCGTAATCCGCCACGTCTGATCAATTTTTCGGATTTGTTGGCCGTTCGGGCATGCGGCCGGTTTTCCCGATCTGCGTCTGCATGTCTGGGCTGCTGCGGAGTGAGCCTTCCGAGCCGTATCCGTCACTGCTATCGTACCTCCATAAAAATAAGGGCAGGGGAGGATACTTATATGCTGGCAGAGGATATTCGGGCCACCAGCCGCCGCCGTTTTTTGCAATATTGCGCGGCGTCCCCGCTGCTGGCATCGGGCGCATTCGCTGCTCGCGCCATGGAAGCTCCATCGAAACTGCCTGATCCGATGATGTGGGCGCCGCCTGGCAGCAGCGACCTCATCAAGACTCCCAAAGAGGCGATCAATGTGTTCGATTTCGAGCCGGTTGCCCGCCAGAACGTGCCGCCGGCCCATTTCGGCTACATGGCTTCAGGAATTGACGACGAGGTGACGCTGCGCGCCAACCGCGAGGATTTCAAGAAATTCCAGCTGACGCCGCATCGCCTCAACGACGTATCCAGGGTCGACATCAGCGTCGAGCTGTTCGGAACGAAATACGACTCGCCGATCTTCGTCTGTCCGACCGGTGCCAACCAGTTCTTTCATCCCGATGGTGAACTTGCGGTGGCGAGGGCGGCCCGCGCCGGCAATCATTTGCAAGTGCTCTCGACCTCGTCGAACTTCTCCGTCGACGACGTCACCAAGGCGCGCGGCGCCCCGATCTGGTTTCAGCTTTACGCCTCGCCGAGCTTCGAGGTCGCGAAGGCGCTGATCAAACGGGCCGATGGCGCCGGTTGTCCGGTTCTGGCCGTCACGGTTGATCGCATCGCCGGCCGCAATCAGGAGACCCTGTTCCGGTTGATGAAATCAGACACCCGCGAATGTTCGGGATGTCACGATCGTTCGAGCTTTGCCTCGCGGGCGCTGCGGCGGCACAATTACGACGGCATCGATCTCTCCGGCATCAAGGGCGGCGGCGAATCCTCCAATCTCGATTGGGACACCGTCAAGCGCATGCGCGACGTGACCAGGATGAAAATCATACTCAAGGGCATCGTCACGGCCGACGATGCAGACCTCGCGGTGCAGAATGGCCTCGACGGCATTCTGGTTTCCAACCATGGCGGCCGCGGCGAGGACAACGGCCGCTCGACCATCGACGCGCTGCCGGAAATCATCGCCGCGGTAAAGGGACGCATCCCCGTGATCGTCGATAGCGGATTCCGCCGTGGCACCGATGCGGTCAAGGCGCTCGCCATGGGCGCGCAGGCGGTCGGCGTCGGCCGCCCCTATCTCTGGGGATTGGGCGCCTTCGGTCAGGAGGGAGTGGAGCGCGTGCTGGAGCTCGTGCGCACCGAAACCAGAGCCGCCATGCAGCAATGCGGCGCGCGTTCGGTGAAAGACCTCAATGCAAGCTTCGTGCGGCGGGTGACGTGAACGCCGTCATTGCGAGCGCAAGCCAACGGGCCGCGCGAATGCGCGCCCGATGACAGCCTCCGCAATCCAGTTCAGTGCGGAAAATGCCGGATTACTTCGTCGCATTTCGCTCCTCGCAATGACGCGAGGCTAAACCTCAGCGCAAACTGGCGTTGATCTTTTCCAGCGCGGCGGAGCCCGGGCAGAGGACGTCGGCCTCGAGCCGGTTAAGCGGCTGCTCCACCGTGTTGAGGTGGCTGTGCAGATCTTCCGAATCCGGGTCGACGTAGAGCAGTCCGGTAACGATCTGGCCCTTGGCGGCGTGCTTTTGCAGGAACGTCATCGCGCCGACGCGGTCATGGGCATCGTAATCGGCGTCGATCTTGCGCAACGCGATCTTGCTGCCGTCGTGCTGTTCGACAACCTGCACCGTGCCCGGCGCGTAGTCGACCGAGATCGGCTCGCGGCCGGTCAATACGTCGAGACGATTCACCGCGTCGTTGTGCTCACGCACGTAATCGAAGCTCTTGGTCGAGCCGGCATGGTTGTTGAACGCGATGCAGGGGCTGATGATGTCGATGAAGGCCGCGCCCTTGTGCTCGATCGCAGCCGCAATCAACGGCACCAACTGGGTCTTGTCGCCGGAGAAGCTGCGGGCGACGAAGCTTGCGCCGAGCTGAAGCGCAATCGCCACCAGATCGACCGCATTGTCGGTATTGGTCAATCCTTTCTTCGACTTCGAGCCGCGGTCGGCGGTCGCCGAGAACTGACCCTTGGTGAGGCCGTACACGCCGTTATTCTCGACGATATAGGTCATGTTGACGCCGCGCCGGATCGAATGCGCGAACTGACCGAAGCCGATGGAAGCGGAATCGCCGTCGCCGGAGACGCCGAGATAGATCAGGTCGCGGTTGGCGAGATTGGCGCCGGTCAGGACCGACGGCATGCGGCCATGCACGGTATTGAAGCCGTGCGAGTTGCCGAGGAAGTAGTCGGGCGTCTTCGAGGAGCAGCCGATGCCGGAAATCTTGGCGACGCGATGCGGCTCGATCGACAGCTCATAGCAGGCCTCGATGATCGAGGCCGTGATCGAGTCGTGGCCGCAACCGGCGCACAGCGTCGAAATCTTGCCCTCGTAATCGCGGTGGGTATAGCCGAGCCGATTTTTGGTCAGGCTCGGATGATGGAATTTCGGCTTCGCGATATAGGTCATGACTTCACCTTGCGCAGCGGTGTCAGCTTGAGCTGATCCTGATGTTCGCCGATCGCGCTCGCGATGAATCGCGCGGTGATCGGCGTGCCGTCGTAATGGCGGATCGGCACCAGCCGCACCGGATCGATGCCGTTTTCGTTGACGATCAGCGAGCGAAGCTGGGCGTCGCGATTCTGCTCGACCACGTACACGAAATCATGGTCGGCGATGAAGCTCGCCACGGACGAGTGGAACGGGAAGGCGCGGATGCGCAGCCGATCGAGCGCGTGGCCGCGCGCTTCCAGGAGCTGGATCGCTTCGTCCATCGGCGGCGCGGTCGATCCGAAATAGATCACGCCGTATTTGGTCGGCTTCGCCGCGTTCGCCTGCAGCGGCCGCGGCACCATGTCCTGCGCGGTCTCGAACTTGCGCACCAGGCGCTGCATGTTGTCGGCGTAGACCGCGCCTTCCTCCGAGTAGCGCGCATAACGGTCGCGCGACGTGCCGCGGGTGAAGAACGAGCCCTTGGTCGGGTGAGTGCCCGGATAGGTGCGGTAGGGAATGCCGTCACCGTCGACGTCGAGATAGCGGCCGAAGTCGCGGCCGTCGTCGAGCATTTCGGCCGTCATCACCTTGCCGCGGTCATACTGGCGGGCGTCGTCCCACTTCAACGGACGGCTGAGCCGGTGGTTCATGCCGATGTCGAGATCGAGCATGACGAAGATCGTGGTCTGTAACCGCTCGGCGAGATCGAAGGCTTGCGCGGCGAATTCGAAGGCCTCGGCCGGGTCCTCCGGAAACAGCAGCACATGCTTGGTGTCGCCGTGGGAAGCATAAGCGCAGGCGAGAATGTCGCATTGCTGGGTGCGGGTCGGCATGCCGGTCGAGGGGCCGGCACGCTGCACGTTCATGATCACGGCTGGAATCTCGGCGAAGTACGAGAGGCCGATGAACTCGGTCATCAAGGAGATGCCGGGGCCCGACGTCGCGGTGAAGGCGCGCGCGCCGTTCCATGACGCACCGATCACGATGCCGATGGAGGCGAGTTCGTCTTCGCCCTGCACGATGGCGTATTTCGCTTTGCCGGTCGCGGGGTCGTGCCGCAGCTTTTTGCAGTGGTTGGCAAAGGCATCCGCCAGCGAAGACGACGGCGTGATCGGATACCAGGCGCAGACGGTGGCGCCCCCGTAAACCGCGCCTAACGCGGCTGCGCTGTTGCCCTCGATGAAAATGCGGTCGCCGACCTTGTCGGCCTTCTTCACCCGAAGCCCAATCGGGCATTTGAGATTTTGCAGCGCCCAGTCGCGGCCGAGATGCAGCGCGTGGACGTTCGACGACAACAGCTTTTCCTTGCCCTTGTACTGTTCGCCGATCAGTTGCTCGATCAGCTTCGGGTCCATGTCGAGCAAGGCACAGAGGGCGCCGAGATAGATGATGTTCTTGAACAGCTGGCGCTGGCGCGGGTCGGTATAGGTGGAGTTGGTGATCGCGGTCAGCGGCACGCCGATCACGCTAATGTCGGCGCGGAATTTCGACTGCGGCAGCGGCTTGGTCGAGTCGTAGAACAAATAGCCGCCGGGTTCGATCGAGGCGAGGTCCTTGTCCCAGGTCTGCGGATTCATCGCCACCATCATGTCGACGCCGCCGCGCGCGCCGAGATGGCCTTCTTCCGTCACCCGAACTTCGTACCAGGTCGGCAGGCCCTGGATGTTCGACGGGAAGATGTTGCGCGGGGAGACCGGCACGCCGTGGCGCAGGATGGCGCGGGCAAACAGTTCGTTGGCGCTTGCCGAACCCGAGCCGTTGACGTTGGCGAAGCGGACGACGAAGTCGTTTACGCTGCTGATCGGGCTTTGGACGGACATGATGTTCCTGCGTAGGTCATATCGATGAGATATTTCTGCATGTCCCAGGCGCCGGTGGGACAACGCTCGGCGCACAGCCCGCAATGCAGGCAGACGTCCTCGTCCTTCACCATGACGCGTCCGGTCTTGAGATCGGGGGAGACGTAGAGGTCCTGGTCCGGATGCTGCGACGGCGCCTTCAGCCGCGTCCGCAGATCGGTCTCGTCGCCATTCTGGGTGAAGGTGATGCAATCCATCGGGCAGATATCGACGCAGGCATCGCACTCGATGCAGAGCGGCGCGGAGAACACGGTTTGTATATCGCAGTTGAGGCAGCGCTGGGCTTCGCCGAGCGCGAGCTTGACGTCATAACCGAGTTCGACTTCGGCACGGATGTCCTTCAGCGCGATGACCTTGTCGCGATGCGGCACCTTGAAGCGCTTGTCGTCTGAAATGTCGTTGTCGTAGCTCCACTCGTGGATGCCCATCTTCTGTGAAGATACTTCCACCTCGGGCAGCGGCCGTTCGGTGACATCTTCGCCGGAAACAAGCTTGTGGATCGAGAGCGCGGCGTCGTGGCCGTGCGCCACCGCCCAGATGATGTTTTTGGGTCCGAACGCCGCGTCGCCGCCGAAGAAGACTTTCGGATGTGTGGATCCCATGGTCTTGGGATCGACCTTGGGCATGTTCCATTTGTCGAACTCGATGCCGCAATCGCGCTCGATCCAGGGGAACGCGTTCTCCTGGCCGACCGCGACCAGCACGTCGTCGCAGTTGATTGTCTCGTCAGCTTCGCCGGACGGTACCAGGCTGCGCTTGCCCCTGGAGTCGTATTCGGCCTTCACCTTCTGGAAGGTGACGCCGGTAAGCTTGCCGTTGTCGTGGGTAAAAGCGACCGGGACCATGAAGTTGAGGATCGGAATGTCCTCATGCATGGCGTCTTCTTTTTCCCAGGGAGATGCCTTCATCTCCTCGAAGCCTGAGCGCACGATCACCTTGACGTCCTCGCCACCGAGGCGGCGCGCGGTGCGGCAGCAATCCATCGCGGTGTTGCCGCCGCCGAGCACGATCACGCGCCTGCCGATCTTGTCGATATGGCCAAAGGACACGCTGGAGAGCCAGTCGATGCCGATATGGATATTGGTGGCGGCCTCTTTGCGGCCCGGGACCTCGAGCTCGCGGCCGCGCGGCGCGCCGGAACCGACAAAAATCGCGTCGTGATTTTCAGACAGCAGCTTCTTCAGGCTGTCGATGCGCGTGCCGCCCTTGAACTCGATGCCGAGGTTGAGGATGTAATCGGTTTCCTCGTCGATGACGGAATCCGGCAGGCGGAATTTCGGAATTTGCGTCCGCATCATGCCGCCGGCTTTCGGGTCCTGGTCGAACACGGTGCAATGGTACCCGAGTGGGGCGAGATCGCGCGCGACCGTCAACGAGGCCGGACCGCCGCCGATGATTGCGATGCGCTTGCCGTTCTTCGATGACGGGCGCGGCATGCGTCCCTTGACGTCATCCTTGAAGTCGGCGGCGACGCGCTTGAGGCGGCAGATCGCCACCGGAGTTTCCTCGACCCGGCCGCGGCGGCAGGCGGGCTCGCAGGGGCGATCGCAGGTGCGTCCGAGAATTCCCGGAAACACGTTCGATTTCCAATTGATCATGTAGGCGTCGCTGTAGCGGCCTTCGGCGATCAAGCGGATATATTCCGGGACGGGGGTGTGCGCGGGACAGGCCCACTGGCAGTCGACCACTTTATGGAAGTAGTCGGGCGCCGAGATATCAGTCGGTTTCATTCCTACCTTATCCGCGCCAAACACTCAGAACAGCGCGGCCTTATTTTGTATGCGAACGCTCAGATCGCGGCGTTCTTTCCGGTTCTTGAATGGCTTCATCGGTTTCTCGTATTAAAGCCAATCAAGCTGATCTCCAAAGCCAATTTTGCGCGATCATCAGCTTTAGTGAGTCCGGTAATAACAACGCATAAAATCGAGTTTATGTGGCAGTGCAACATGAAGGATGGCGGTTCCTTTGCGAGGAATATTTCTTCTCATGAAATGTCCGCCCTCGCGATGTCCCACAGCAGACGGTACGAGCCGGTCGAAACCACGACTATTAAAGGCTCGCAACTTTGAAGGCGTCGGGCGATGAACTTCGGAGGGTTTGCGTCGGTGTGATCGATCAGCCAGAACCAATCGCCGGCGCCGGGGTCGGAATCGGATGCTTTATCGCTCAGCGGTTTGGATAACGCGGGATCGCTTTCAATCAGATGCATCGAGATGATGCCGTCGAGGCCGTGCGGGTCGAGTGCATCGTGCAACCGCGCGCGTAGTTCGTCCTCCTTTCCGCGTACAGGACGGAGACGAAGAACGCCGAGCCAGGCGCCACGGCCCTTGCCGCGGCTGATCGTGATGCGCGCCACGCCGCGGATCATGTTCTTGAAGCGCGCGATAGTGGCCTTCGACCAGGCGGTCTGGTTCGCAAGCGCCGCGCGATAGGGCGGACTGTCGAGCACCTCGAACGTTTCCGTGGAATAGAGGCTCAAATATTTCGGCATGGAACCTTCGATGGCCACGTAACGCCGCGCCTCGATGAAGCCCTCGATCGCGACACGTTCCTCCAGATGTTCGCGGTCGTACCAGCGGTTGAAATCGGGCTCGTGCGCCGGATCGATGTCCATCGACGTCAGCAGCATGCCTTTTCCAGCGATCGGCATTTTATTTTCCCTTTGTAACCCCTCATCCTGAGGAGCTTGGCTTTGCCAAGCGTCTCGAAGGATGAAGACGAACTTCGTCGGCCTCATGGTTCGAGACGCGCTGCCGCGCTCCTCACCATGAGGGGAGATATCCGCTAACCCGCTATCTTCGACGCGATATCCGCAATCGCCCTCATCACGGCATCGCGCACACCGGGATCATACAGCGTGTGGCCGGCGCCCTGCAGGATGCGAAGTTCGACATCTGGCCACACGGCGGCAAGTGCGTACGAAGTCGCAGGCGGGCACAACAGATCGTAACGTCCCTGCACGATGATGCCGGGAATGCCCTTGAGCTTCTCAGCGTCGTCCAGAAGCTGGTTCGGCTTCATGAAGCAATCGTTGGCGAAGTAATGCGCTTCCATGAAGGGCGTGGCGGGCAGGGCGCCCGATGACTTCAATGCCGTCAGGTCCAGCCGCGTGCGCGAGGGCGCGTGCTCGGACAATATCCGCTCGGTGTCATGCCAGGCACGGGCGAAGGATGAATGCACGGAAGTGTCCGGATCAAGAATGCGGCGCCAATAGGCGTCCAGTGGCTTGCTGCGTTCGGCCTCGGGCAACAAGCCTATGAAATCGCCGCTGAGCGAGGGATAGAAGCGCGGCAGCGTTTCGAGGAAGGCACCTTCGAGCTCGGCGCGGCTGCCGAGGAATGTGGCGCGCAACACGATGCCTGAAACGCGGTCGGGATGGGCTTGCGCATAGGCCAGCGCCAGCGTGGCGCCCCAGGAGCCGCCGACGACCAACCATCGTTCAAAGGCGAATTTCGTGCGGATCGTCTCCATGTCCGCGATCAGGTGCGGCAGGGTGTTGTGCTCGCGCCGGCCTTTCGGGCGGCTGCGGCCGGCGCCGCGCTGATCGAACAGCACCGCATGGAAACGTTCGGGATCGAACAGGCGGCGATGATCGGGCTGGCATCCGCTGCCGGGCCCGCCATGCAGATAGACGGCCGGAATGCCGCCTTCGCGGCCAACGCTCTCGACATGGATGTCGTGACCATCGCCAACCGGCAGCAACTCAGAGGTCAGCGGCGCGAACGGATCGGCGCGCCCCACGCCCGCGTCAGGAGGCATCCTGGCCTTCCGTCTCCGGCGTGCCGCCCGCGAAATTGCGATAGATGAAACGGTTGTGGTTGCCGGCCGCTTCCTCGGCCGCGACCTTGAAAATCCGCTCATGATGCGGCGACAGCGTGCAGGCCGGATCGGTATTGCCGGCATCGCCGGTCAGCGCGAAGGCCTGGCAGCGGCAGCCGCCGAAATCGACTTCCTTGAACTCGCAACTCCTGCACGGCTCGGGCATCCAGCCGGTGCCGCGATAGCGGTTGAAGGCCTCGGAGTTCTGCCAGATCCAGGCGATCGAGTGATTGGAGCGCACGGATTCGAATTCGAGCCCGGTGATGCTCTCGGCGGCATGGCACGGCAGGATTTTTCCCGCCGGGCGAGATATTGAAGAACTGCCGTCCCCAGCCGCCCATGCATTTCTTCGGCCGCAGCGCATAGTAATCGGGCACGACGT
Organism: uncultured Alphaproteobacteria bacterium; assembly: GCA_963706265.1. GTDB lineage: Bacteria > Pseudomonadota > Alphaproteobacteria > Rhizobiales > Xanthobacteraceae > Bradyrhizobium. The sequence goes on from CAVPLO010000004.1 coordinate 328,124, forward strand.
AGTCGATGGCGAGAATGCCCTTCAGCCGCGCTTGCGCTTCCTCGACGATGCGGCTCGTCTCCTCGATCTGCTCCAGCGTCGGCATCAGGGCGGCACGGTTCTTCAGCGCCCAGCCGTAATATTGCACGTTGGCGACTTCCAGCCGGTCGGCATCGAGATCGACCGCCATCTGGATGATGTCGGGCAGTTGATGCAGGTTCTGCCGGTGCATGACCGCGTTCACCGTCAGCGGCAGATCGAGTTCGCGCGTCCACTTCGCGACTTCGAGCTTCTTGGCGTGACCGCCCCTGAAGCCGCCGACGCGGTCGGCCACCACAGGCTCGTTGCCCTGAAAGCTGATCTGCACATGGCACAGCCCGGCGTCGGCGAGCGCAGCGAGCTTTTCGCGCGTCAGCAGCACGGCGGACGTGATCAGGTTGGAGTAAAGCCCGACATCGCTCGCATGCTGGACGAGTTCGACCAGGTCCTTGCGCGCGGTCGGTTCGCCGCCGGAGAAGTGAATCTGCAACACGCCGATCTCGGCCAGTTCCGAAAGCACCTTCTTCCATTCTTCGGTGGTCAATTCGTTTCCGGCGCGATCGAGTTCGACCGGGTTCGAGCAATACGGGCATTGCAGCGGGCAGCGATGCGTCACCTCGGCGAGCACCGCGAGCGGAATGCCATAGGTCTCCGCCGTCGAGCCACGCCGCTCCAGCGCCGCGAGCCCATCATTGGGATCGGCCACCGCCTGGTTTGCATCGGTCAGCGTCGGACTCATGAGGTCTTCTCACGCGCCTCGGTCAGAAATCCCTTGTCGGCCAGGTCTTGCAGCATGACGACCACATCCGCGGCGATTGCTTCGTGCGGCGCAGCATATTTGGCGGCGAGAAGGTCTACCATCTCGGCAACGCTGCGGACGCCGTCGCATAGTTGCAGCACTTCGACTGCAATCTCATCGGGTGCGAGCACCCGCTCCGGCGCGAGCAGCACCCAGACCTGCCGCGTCTCATCGAATTTCAGCTTGGCGTGGCGCGGCAATTTCGGCCGGCTCGCCTCGCTGACACTGATGTTACGGCCTGCTGGCATTGTTGTTCCCGATCGTCCCCCGCTCACGCCTTCGGAACAAAGGCTCCCGGCGGAACATGGCCCTCGACATAGGCATGATACAGCGCATCCAACTGAACCCATAGCACGTTCGTCTTGAAGATCAGCGCGTTGCAGACCGCCTCGCGCTGTTCCGGCGTCTTGGCATGGGCCTTGACGTAATCGAGCGCGAAACCGGCATCGCGCGGCGCCTGGGCCAGGCGGCGGCTGAAATAGCTCATGATGTCCGGATTAACAAAACTATAGTGGGCCAGCATGCCGGAGATGCGTTCCTCGTGCAGGTTCGGCGCGAACAGTTCCGTCAGCGAGGAAGCGATGGCCTCGAGCGGGCTCTTGTCGCGCACGAAATGCACATAGGCCTCTACCGCAAAGCGGGTGGCCGGCAAAATGCCTTCGGTGGATTCCACGTAGGCCGTATCCAGCCCGAGGCCCTCGGTCAGCTTCAGCCAGCGCTCGATGCCGCCTTCAGCACCCCGGTCGCCATCGTGATCCTCGATCCGGTGCCGCCATTCCATGCGGGTGTTGCGGTCGCGGAAGCGCGAGATCACGACCGCATCCTTGATCGGAATCGTGCTCTGGTAATAATAGCGGTTGAGCGCCCAGGCCTGCACCTGGCCCTTATTCAGCTTGCCGCCATGCAAGAGCCGGTGAAACGGATGCAGGCTGTGGTAGCGCGTCTCGCCGATGTAGCGGAGCGCAGCTTCGAGTTCCGCGGCGTTGTTCAGCACGGTTTTGCCGCCGAGCGAAAGCGCGGTCATCCCTTCCAGCTTCATGGTCGTACCACTCAAAGTGTGATCTCCGTTCCATCCGCGGGAATCCGCCAGCCGGCTTGTTCAGCGGCATGGCGTTCTTCGGATTCATGCAGCAATGCGGGGTTCGAGTTGTTGATGTGCAGGAATATCTTCCTCTCGATGCCAAGACCGCCGAGGGAAGCGATCGCGCCTCGCTCGCCTGACATCGCGATATGTCCCATGCCCTGTCCGGTCTTGGTGCCGAGGCCGCCCGCGATCAATTCATCGTCGCGCCACACCGTGCCGTCGAAGAACACCAGCGGCGCGCCCGACAGTCTTGATTTGAGATCGTCCGTTACCTCGGCGCAAGCGGCCAGAAAGTAGAAAAACCTGTCCGTCGCCTTGTCGCGAATGCGAAGGCCGAGCGTATCGCCGGCGCCATCGCCGGCCGGTTGTGGCTGGCCTTCGAGATACCAGGCGCCCTTGCCGGAGACCTCGAAGGGCAGGATCTCGATGCCAGAGGGCGATCCGTCGGGAAGCGCCGGTTCGAAGGCTTGCTCGATCGCAATCGGCTGGCGTTGCACGGTCTTTTCGTTGAGCACGTTGAAGATGCTGTTGGACTTCAGCGTCGCCAACACCTTGGCGTGCGCGTAGATCGTGAACGGCCATCCCTCGCGCATCGACAAGAGCCCGGCGATCGCGTCGATCTCGCCATTGGTCAGGATCACGCCTGCGATGGGCGAGTGACGAAGTTTGCCCGGGGCTGGGTGAAGTTGCGGCGTTGCCATCAGTTGCTGGCGCAGGTCCGGCGAAGCATTGATCAAAAACCAGTGATCCCCGTCGGCGCTGATGGCGAGCGAAGCCTGCGTGCTCTGAAGTTCGGGGTGCTTGGTTCGCGCGGCCTGACAGATCCGACAGCCGCAATTCCACTGCGGAACGCCACCACCTGCCGCGGCGCCCAGGACGACGACGCGCAACATGATCCGTCTCCCGTGGAGTCTTTTGAAACCGGATAGCCGGCTTGACGTATTCTAGAAACTACAAAGGTGGATGCAGGTGTGAAACGCTCCCGAACGGGGACGCGTCACTCCCGGCAATCCACCTTGGTCAAGAATGAAGCTGTTTCGTCCGCTTACTTGCGGGCGGCGCAGGCATACATGTTGATTTCCATGCCAACCGGCACTTCGACGATCTTCGGTGCTTTCCAGGCCATTTTGGCTCTCCTCAGGTGAAACCGGACGAACTCCGCCCTCTCCACAAGGTAATGGAGAACGAAAAGTTCGCCAGCGGAATCTTCCCCGCCGGAACCGGCTTGGCGAAAATACTGCGTTGCACAATAATTTTGAAGGCCGGGGCCGAGATTCCGTCAAACCAATGACGTATCAACGGGTTCTTTTGGGAATTATCCGCGTAGAGGACCGCCGGCCCGCACCAGCAACTTCCAGATAAAGCAACTGTGAAAGACGTCCGGGCAGTCGCCTGCCGGGAATCTGACCCTCAAGCCGACAGGTTCGACCATGCCGCGATACTTCTTCAATACCCGAATCGGCAACGAGGTGATCGCCGATCCTGAGGGCGAAGAACTGCGTAATCCGGATCGTGCCTGGGAAGTCGCTCGCGCCATGATCCACGAGCTTTTGAGGATCGAAGGCATGGAGAACCTCATGCGCGCGGTTCTTGAGGTGACCGACGACGAAGGCGAGATCGTGCTCGAATTTCCGTTTGCCGAGGCCGTCCTTGACGACACCGATGCGGGCGACATGCCCGTCACGAAGCATTGATAAGGCGGACTCGGCCGGAATTCGTTGAAGCCGTCCAGGGTGTCGGCGCCTCCGATTCCGCGAGGCAATGCCTGGCGCAGTCGATTTTCGGGAAGTTTTCCGATTGCGCGCGGGCGAAAAAATATTCAAGACTGTCGCCACGAAGTCCGCCGGCAAGGGGCGAGTTTGTCCCGTGCACGGATCGAAGACTTCCATCAAGGGAGAAAATTATGAGGATCAGTTCATCGGTGTCGCACAGCCTGTTGCTGGCGGGCGCCTTTATTGGTGTGTTGAGCTATGGCGCGGTCGCGCAGACGGCGAGTCCGCCGGCCACAGCGCCTGCCGCAGCCCAACCACTTCCGCCGGGTTCGCCGCTGATCGGCCGTCCCGACAGCGAAGCCGCGCAAAAGCTGGCGCCGGTTGCGGCTCCGCCGCTTGCGGCTGCGCCGGACAAGTTGCCGCTCGACAAGCTCAAGGTCCCGGCCGGCTTTCACATCGAGGTCTATGCGGCCGGGATGCCAAATGCCCGTTCGCTCGCGCTCGGCGACAAGGGCACCGTTTTCGTCGGCAGCCGCACCGTCGACAAGGTCTATGCCATCATCAACAAGGACGGCAAGCGCGAGGTCAAGATCATCGCGTCCGGCCTCTACCGGCCGAACGGCGTAGCCTTCAAGAACGGCACGCTTTACATCGCCGAACTCTCCAAGATCTCGAAGATCGACAAGATCGAGGACAATCTCGACAACCCGCCGAAGCCCACGGTGATCTACGACAAGCTGCCGAAGGACGAAGCCCACGGCTGGAAGTTCATCGCCATCGGACCCGACAACAAGCTCTATATCCCGATCGGCCAGCCCGGCAACAACGTGCTGCACGACGCCGATCACGGCCAGATCCGCCGCATCAATCTCGACGGCAGCGGCGCCGAAGTGGTCGCGCTTGGTGTCCGCAACAGCGTCGGCTTCGACTGGAGCCCGGAAACCAAGCAGCTCTACTTCACCGACAACGGCCGCGACTGGTTGTCGGAAGACGTTCCGAACGACGAACTCAATCGCGTCACCAAGGTCGGCGAGGATTTCGGCGCGCCCTATTGTTACCAGGGCAATATTCCGGATCCGGAATTCGGCTGGGGCCATTCGTGCAGCGAATTCACGCCTCCGGTGGGCCTGATGGGCCCGCACGCGGCTTCGCTCGGCATGCGGTTCTATACCGGCAGCATGTTCCCGAAGAGCTTCAAGGACCAGATCATCATCGCCCGCCACGGGTCCTGGAACCGGACCAAGAAGTTCGGTGGTGACGTCGTCGTCGCCCACCTCAACAAGGACGGAACGGTCAAAAACCTCGAGCCGATCGTCACCGGCTTCCTTCAGGACAACAAGTATGTCGGTCGTCCGGTCGATGTGATGCAGCTGAAGGACGGTTCGATGCTCGTGTCCGACGACTGGAACGGCGCGGTCTATCGCGTCTCCTACGGCAAGGCAAAGGTCGCCGCGCAATAAGCCGCAGACCACAATCGGGGGCGACCTTATGGTTCGCCCCCGATTTTATTTTGGGAACGGCACCTGAGGCGTCCAATGATGCGCAAAACAGCAACAATACTCACGGCTCTGGCGCTCGCGGCCGCGTCGCTGGCCCCGGTCAATGCAGCGGAAACCATCGAGCAGCGCGCGGTCACCTGTTTTGCCTGTCACGGCGAGCATGGCCAGTCGGAGACGGAAAACACCCCCTCGCTCGGTGGCCAGCAGGCGCCTTACGCCTTGATTCAGCTTTTCATGTTTCGCGAGAAGCTGCGCACCTTCGAACCGATGAACGAGATCGCAAAGTCGTTCACCGACGACGATCTCCAGAAGTTTTCCGATTTCATCGCCAAGCTGCCGAAGCCGCAGCCGCCGGCCGATGTCGGCGATCCCGCGCGCATGCAGCGCGGGCTCGCGCTCGCGCAGGCGAACCGCTGCAACAGCTGCCATAACGCTGATTTTTCGGGGAAGGAAAACGTGCCGCGGCTTGCCAACCAGCGCGAGGATTATCTCAACAAGACGCTCAGTGAATACAAGGATAACAGCCGCCACGGCTATGACGGCACCATGGCCGACGTGATGGGTTCGGTCACCAAAGAGCAGATCCCAGAACTCGCTTATTATATCTCGCACTACCGCTAAACGATAAGCGGCTGGTGCGGTGGTCCGTGCGGCGCTACAACTTCCCGCGCGATCAAGGGAGTTGCACATGGAAGATCTCTGGCGCCTGTCGGCCGAGCAATTGGCCGGCCTGATCCGGACCAAAAAGGTTTCGGCCAAGGAAGCAGCCTTGGCGGCGCTGAAACGGCTCGATGCCGTCAACCCCGCTATCAATGCGGTGGTCGACCATCGCCCCGATGACGTGCTGTCGCAGGCTAAAGAGGTCGACGCTGCGATCGCGGCAGGCAGAGATGCCGGGCCGCTGGCGGGCGTGCCGGTCACGATCAAGGTCAATATCGACCAGGCGGGCTTTGCCACCACCAACGGGCTGAAGATGCAAGCCGCGCTGATCGCCAAGGACAACAGTCCGGTGGTCGACAATCTGCGCAAGGCCGGCGCGGTGATCCTGGGGCGCACCAATTGTCCGGCATTTTCCTATCGCTGGTTCACTACCAATCTCGTTCACGGCAACACCAAGAACCCGCGCGATCCGTCGATCACGCCGGGCGGCTCGTCCGGTGGTGCGGGCGCGGCGGTCGCCGCCGGCATCGGCCATATCGCCCACGGCACCGACATCGCCGGTTCAATCCGGTATCCGGCCTATGTCAACGGTGTTCACGGCCTGCGTACGACCACCGGCCGGATTGCGGCCTTCAATGCCGCAATGCCGGAGCGCACGATCGGTCCGCAAATCTCGGCGGTCTCGGGTCCGCTCGCGCGCACCATCGCCGACTTGCGGATCGGCCTCGCTGCCATGTCCGCCAACGACGCGCGCGATCCCTGGTGGGTGCCGGCGCCGCTCGAAGGCCCGCCGATGCCGAAACGCGCGGCGCTGTGCGTCGACCCGGAGGGGCTTGATCCCGTGGCCGAGGTCCGCGCGGCGGTTGTCGACGCCGGCAAGCGGCTGGAACGCGCAGGCTGGACGGTCGAAGAAGTCACGTCGTTGCCGCCGCTGAAGGAAGCGGCCGAACATCAAACCAAGCTCTGGCTCGGCGACAACTACGAAGCCCAGCTTGCGGCCGCCGAACGCGAGGGCGATCCCGGCGCGCTGGCCTGCCTGCGCGGCAACCGCGCCAAGGTGTTCCCGTTCGACGCGCTGACCCTCTCCAGGATTCTGACGCGGCGTGCAACGCTGGTGCGCGAGTGGTCGCTGTTCCTGGAGAAATATGCGGTGCTGGTGATGCCGGTGTCCGGCGAATTGCCGTTCCCCGATCAGCTCGACACCAGGGATGACGCTTCCTTCGCGCGCGTCTGGCACGCGCAACTGCCGCAGATCGCGATTCCCTTCATGGGCCTGCCGGGCCTGACCGTTTCCACGGGGCTGGTGGGGCGTGTGCCGGTCGGCGTTCAGGTCGTTGCCGGACGCTATCGGGAAGATCTCTGTTTGCTGGCCGGCGAGGCGATCGAGGCGGGGGGCACGCCGTCCGCGGCGGTCGATCCCGTCACGGGGTGAAGGGGCAGGGCATGGCTTCGATCTACGATTTCAACGCCAAATCGCTTGCGGGCGACGACACGCCGCTCAAACGATTTGAGGGCAAGGTGCTGCTGATCGTCAACACCGCGAGCGCCTGCGGCTTTACTCCGCAATATAAAGGCCTCGAAGCGTTGCAGCAGAACTTTGGCGCGCGCGGCTTTTCGGTGCTCGGCTTCCCCTGCAACCAGTTCGGACGCCAGGAGCCGGGCAGTGCCGCCGAGATCGGGCAATTCTGTTCCTCGAATTACGCCGTCAGCTTTCCGATGTTCGACAAGATCGACGTCAACGGCGACAACGCCCATCCGCTGTACAAGTATCTGAGAGGCGAGAAATCCGGACTGCTCGGCTCCTCGATCAAATGGAATTTTACCAAATTCCTGATCGACCGTTCGGGCAAGGTGGTTGGGCGTTATGCGCCAACCACGACACCGGAGTCACTCACCAAGGACATCGAGGCCCTGCTGTGATCGAAGAGAATAAAACGACGACGTCGGATGAACTGCCGGACCGCCTGTGTGTCGATCCGAAGAGCCCCTATTACAATGAAGCGGTGCTGGCGCGCGACGTCGGCATTCGCTTCAAGGGCGTCGAAAAGAACAATGTCGAGGAATATTGCGTCAGCGAGGGATGGATTCGCGTCTCCGCCGGCAACGCCAAGGATCGCTACGGCAATCCCTTGACGATCAAGGTGCATGGACCGGTCGAACCGTATTATCGCGACAAGCCGCAGTCGTGACGGGTTTTTGCCCGTCCCAACTGCCCCCAACCCGACCGGCCTTCGGCCGGTCACCCTCCCCGCGCTTCGCGGGGGAGGGATCAAAACGCGCATTTACCCCAGCCGCATGTCGAGCAGCCGGCGGCCCTCGCCTTTGACGAGCTTCTTCACCGCACTGGAGGCAACCACCGTGCCGTCGTTCGCATAGGCCTCGTGGTTCTTCTCGATGTCGTCGAGCCGGTAGAGGTAGTTGACCATGATGCCGGCGGATTCGCGCAGGCCCTTGAGCGAGGTGTCGCCGAGCCAGTTGATGCGCTCAAGCCGCGCGCCATTGCCGAGATGGAATCGCGCCACCGAATCGATCAGGCGTCCCTTGGATGAGCGCGCTTTGAGGAAATAGTACGCCGCTAGCGGTTCAACGATCGAACGCAACTGGCCTTCGAGCTCGACATTCTGCCACCAGTCAGGCGTATCCAGATGTTCGAGCAGCGGCCGGTCATCGTCGGATACGGGAACGTCGCTTGCCTTCTTCAGCCATGACATGAAGCCCGGCACCGGCGAGAGCGTCACGAAATCCTCGAGCTTCGGCAGTTCGCGCCGCAATTCCTCGACCACCTGCTTGATCAGGAAGTTGCCGAATGAAATGCCGCCGAGCCCGCGTTGGGTATTGGAGATCGAATAGAACACGGCAGTACGCGCCCGTTCAATGCCGACCAGTTCGCGGTCTTCGACAAGGAGCGGCGCAATCGCATCCGGTATGGTTTCGGTCAGCGCCACCTCGACAAAGATCAGAGGTTCATCGACAAGCGCCGGGTGAAAGAACGCGTAACAACGGCGGTCGACAGGGTCGATGCGGCGCCGAAGGTCGTCCCAATCTCGAATCTCGTGCACGGCCTCGTAACGGATGATCTTTTCCAGAATGTTGGCCGGGGTCGACCAGTCTATTCTGCGCAGCACGAGAAATCCCCTGTTGAACCAGGACGCGAGCAGATGCACGACGTCACGGTCGAGCGCGGCAAGGTCCTTGTCGCCATTCATCAAACCGAGCAGGTCGGCGCGCATCGCAACCAGATCGGCGGTACCGCCGGGCGCACGGTTTAGCCGCCGGATCAATTCCTGCCGCCTCGGCTCGGAGGCAAAGTGGAGGGCGCCGCCATTGCCGTCACCGGGCTCGGCGATCCAGGTTTCGATGGCCTTGTTGACCTTGTCTCGGTCGGGACCGAAATTGCGCGCCAGCATATGGAAGAAGGTGCGTCGCTCCGCGGCATCGAGATCGTGATAGCGATCGAGAACTTCGCTGGCCATCGCGGTACCGGAGGCCTCGCCGCGGCCGGACAATACCGCTTCGCACAGCTCGATCAGGCCGTTGGCGTCCTTCTTGCCGTCGTCCGGCTTACCGCGGTTGAGCAGGGTCCGCCCGCGCTCCGAAATGGTTGCTAGCAGGTCGCTGAAGAAGGCGTTGGCCATCGTTGATTGGTCGATCCGTCTGGGTGCGTGGATGTTACCTTGATTTAAGGCGAAGCGGGCCCCGATCAAGCACAACAATTTGTCATGCTGACTGCGACCGGCGACCGTCAATTAGGCCTTTTGGGTAAATTCAGTTGGCGTCCGGCCGGTAACCTGCCGGAAGGCATGCGAAAATGCAGGGAGGCTGCCATAGCCGAGCTCGCCCGCGACCTGCTTGATCGAGACATTGGCATCAGTTGACAGCCGCTCGATGGCGGCTGCAATCCGCGCGCGCTGGCACCAGCTCTTGAAGCTTAGCTGCGTTTCAGACGAAAACAGCCGCGACAAGGTTCGCGCCGAAGTACCGACCTTGCGCGCCAGCGTCTCGATTTCATGCAAGGCCGAGGGATCGCCGAGCACGATCTCGGCCGCCTGCCGGCAGCGGGGCTCCTGGGGCAGCGGGATGAAGGTCGTGGAATCCTCGGCGCGATGCAGTTCGAGCATCACAAGCCGGATCAGGAGCGCGGTGCGCTCGGCGTTGGCGCACCCGTCGAACAACGCCAGGATCGACTCGTGCAACAAGCCGGACACCCGCACGACGAATTCGGAATCCAGGCTTGAACTGAATTTCTCGCGGCCAAGCCACTTCAGGTCGAAATAAAGCGTGCGCATCTCGATGTCGGCGAGCACATCGATTGCGTGCCCAAGCCGCGCCGGCACCCATACCGCGCGATCCGGCGGCACCAGCCAGCGTCCCCGGGGGGTTGTGACCTGCATCGTGCCTTTGGCTGCGTACACCAGTTGCGCCTCGCGGTGCATGTGGGTGTCGAGCCGCACACCTTTCTTGTAGTGGTTCGCAACCAGATGAACGCCGTCGCCGGTCGAGGTTCGGCGACCCTGGATCGCTGCAATTGGCTTTTCGGCGATATTCATTGGCCGCATCCCGTCAACTCAAGACCGTATAACCTATTTCGGTCATTGCAGGAATCGTCCATGAACAGTCCCGCCCGGGTCATCAGTTTTGTCAACGCCGCCCATTTCATCGACCATTATTCGATGCTGATTTTTGCGGCGGCCGTCATCGTGATGGGACCCGCCCTCGGCATGGCCTATTCCGAATTATTGCCTTACGCCACGCCCGGCTTCGTTGCGTTCGGCGCCGGCTCGCTGTTGACCGGCTGGCTCGGCGACCGCTGGAGCCGCCGCCACATGATGGTAATTTTCTTTATCGGCATCGGCGCCTCGATGATCGCGGTCGGCCTCGTCAACACCCGGCTCGAACTCGGCGCGGCGCTGCTGTCGATCGGCATATTTGCCTCGATCTATCACCCCGTCGGCACCGCGATGATCGTCTCCTATGCCGAGACGCTCGGCCGGCAGATGGGCATCAACGGCGTGTGGGGCAATCTTGGCGTGGCGTCCTCGGCGCTCGTGACCGGCATCGTCGGCCAGTATCTCGGCTGGCGCTGGGCCTTCATTATTCCAGGCATTGTCACCATCCTGATCGGGCCTGGCTTTCATGGCGATGGTCAGCCACGAGGACCGCACCAATGCGAAGCAGGCGGCGGCGCAGGCGCGCGTCGCCAAGCAGGATATGTGGCGGGTGATCGTGGCGCTTCTGATCGTCGTGATCGCGATCTCCACTACCTTCAACGCGGTGACGGTGGCGCTGCCGAAATTGTTTGCCGAACGGTTGAGCGGTCTCACGCGAAGCCCGGCGCTGTTGGGGGCGATCGCGGCCGGCGTCTATGTGTTCGGCGCGATGACGCAGTATACCATCGGCAAACTGATCGACCGCTACTCGCTGAAGGCGGTCTCGTTGCCGCTGTCATTCGTGCTGGCGCCGTTCTTGTACGTCGCGGCCGAACTCTCCAACCTCCCGCTCATCATCGCCGCCATCGGCATCGTGATGGGCGCGTTCGGTCAGGTGACCATCAACGACGCCATGGTCGGCAAGTACACCAGCGAAGAATGGCGTTCGCGGGCCTATGCGGTGCGCTATTTCGTCGGCTTTACCGCCGCCGGCGTTTCGGTCGGTCTTGTGGCCTGGCTCTATCAGCGGGGCGGATTTGTCACCATGCTGCATGCCTTTTCCGGCCTTTGCCTGCTCGTGATCGCCGCCGCGATCATTCTGCCGGTCGAAATCAGGGCTCCGGCCGCCCAGTCCAGCTAACGCGACGGCTCGAATGGCTGCCTCGTCGAATTTTCATTCCAGACATGGTGTCGCAACTTGCGCCGTTCGGCCATAATGGCCTGAAGGCCGAGGGCTAATGAGGGTCGGCGGGAGCAGGGTTCATGCGTCACATGTTTCTGCCGCGCATTGGCGGTCTTGTTCTGGGGGTTTTGATCACGATGACCGGTTACGCCAATGCCGACGGCCTGAAGGATGAAATCGCGCCGACCGGCAAGCTGCGGGTTGCGATCGGGATCAGTCCTGCGGGCGGCGCCTATTGGTCAACGAAAACGGAAAGCGGCTATGCCGGCGTGCCGGTCGATCTCGGCAAGGCGATGGCCGATCAGCTTGGCCTTCCCGTCGAGTATGTCGCCTTTCCGAATTCGGGGCAGATCACGGACGCGGCCGCCAAGGGCGCCTGGGATGTGAGTTTTCTGCCCGAAGATCCGGCGCGCGCGAAGAAGATCGCATTCGGCCCGATCTATGAGGTGGCCGAGGCCACCTACATCGTCAGGGCGGGTTCGACGATCAAGGATTACGCGACGCTCGATCAGCCGGACGTCAAGGTTGCGGCGGTTAACGACACCACGACCATGCGCGGCGCGGTGGCGCATCTGAAGAACGCCAGGGTGACGGGCTATCAGACCTTCGACGAGATCTTCAACCTGCTCAAGAACGGCGAGATCGACGCGTTCGCGCTGTCGCGCGACCAGCTCAATGCGCTTTCAAAAAAGATTCCGGGCTCGCGGGTGCTGGATGAAACCTTCAAGCAGACCGTCACCGCGGTGGCCGTGCCGCTCAATCATCCGCTGTCGCTGGAATATGCGAGCAAGTTCATGACCGACGCCAAGGCCAACGGCCTGTTGCGCAAGGCGTTCGACAATAACGGGTTGAAGGACACCCCGCTGCGGGCGAAGTGAGCACCTCTCCCGTGGGGAGAGGGTATCCGGCGGACGCCAGCATTCGTTAAACAGAAAAACCCTACTTCGTCGCGCCCTCAATCGGCTCAAGGCCGCTGTTGATGATCGTCTCGCGCGCCGCTGGCGAGGCGAGGAACTTGATCAGCGCCTTGCCGGCTTCGGGCTCCTTTGAGCCGGTGGCGATGCCGGCGGAAAACACCGTGACCTTCTGCAAACTGTCCGGCAGCGGGCCGACGATGTCGATGCCGTGAACAGGCTTCAATTCGCTGATCTGCTGAAAGCCCAGTTCGGCATCGCCGTGTGCCACGATTTCGGCCACAGGGGTTGCGGGAATCTTCTTCGCCTTGTCTTTCATCTCGGCCGCGATGCCGAGCTTGTCGAACATCACCGTCGAGATGTAGACGCCGCTCGCGCTGTCGGAATAGGCGACCGACTTGGCCGACAGCAGCGCGCGCTTGACCGCGTCCGCCGAAGAGATGTCCGGCTTCGGCGCGCCCGTCTTCACCGCCACGCCGATCTTTGAATTGACGAGATCGACCCGGCTGTCGGGCACTGCCTTGCCCTGCTTGATCAGGTCGCCCAGCGCGTAGCCGACCAGAATCAGGACGTCAGCGGATTCGCCACGCCCAAGGCGCATCGGGATCGCGTTGACCGTGGTGCCCATCGAGGGGCCGTAAGCCGTGATCACCTTGTTGCCGGTCGCCTTCTCGAACTCCGGCACCAGCGCGTTATAGGCCGCCGACAATCCGCCCGAGATCATCACATGGACCTCGGCCGCCCGGGCCGTCCCCGCCAGCCAAAGGCTTAAGGCGAGGCCAAAAGCAACGGCGCGGAGATTTGCAGTGGTTGGTCTCATGAGGATTTCTCCCGGGACGGTTCTTATTGGGCGGTCCTTGATGGCGGGAGTTGTCAGATCTTGCAAGACCTGCAGATGGAGATGCGGCATCGGCGGTGGGCTTCTTCCCGTTAACTTTTCACGCGCGCGCCGCCGGACCTGCCGCGTCCTCCAAAGCTTGATCTAGTGCAGCCTATCCTTTTGTCGACGATATCTAGCCGTGAACATCGGCGTACGAAGCCGTTCGGCTGATTCGGGCGCGATTCGTTCCACCCGCGTTCCGGACCTTAAGATTGGCATCGCCTTCGTTGCATTTTGGTACAGGGGCGAAGCTCAGTGCCGCCAAATCAGCTTCGCCGCAGCCGCCAGCCGATCACGTTCGCTTCGAGCGCGCCGCCGGACTCATGATTGCGCCAGGCGCCGTCCGCAAAGCGGCAGGGGAACGGCAGCTCGTAGGTGCCGCTCTGGTCTTCGCACAATACCTGGACCGGCAGGTCCGGCGGCGGCGCACCCTCACCATTAAATTGGGCCAGCCGTTTCTCGCGCGTTGCCATTTCCAGTCCCGTTTTCGTCAGTTGCGGCATAGGTGCAGAAAAGCACAACGCGCGAATGAGGTTTCAGTGTGGTAGCCTTAAATGGAGGAGCTCTGGCTCTCGACAAGTTTACCGCGCGACACATGCTGAAATGAGGTTTGCGATGACCAGCCGCTTTTTTCTCGGCGTGTGCATTCTGGCTTGTTGCGTGTCGGGTATCAAGGTGGCCCATGCACAGGACGTTCCCGGCATCGAAATCTGCACGGTCGAAAAGACGATGGAGCGGCGCACCAGTTGCTTGCAGAGCAACGTCGATTTTCTTCAGAAGACGATCGCGCGGCTTGACGCGCAACATCAGCAGAAGCTGGACGCCGCGAACCGGCAGATCGACCTCTTGAAGGCGAATGTCGCCGCGCTGCAAAAGATAGTAGGTGACCTTCAAGCCGCGCAACACAAGCCGTCGGATGAGGCGAAGAAGACGAGCGCGCCGCCCGATGCTGCCGCCAAAGATACTGCTGCCAAAGACCCGACGGCTAACGGCACGACGGCCAAAGAAACGACGAAGAATGCCGTCACCAAGGACGCGGCGAAAGAGGGCGGCAAGTAGTTTCGCGCATCTGGCGACGGAGAGCGCAACGACGATCAAACGGGCCTGGCGCGGATGTGCATGATGGCGCGGCTTCGTGGAAAGCCTTGAACCCATGAATCCTGCCCAGAAAGCGCTCTGGTTTATCGAAAGCCATTTGGCCGGCGAGCTGACGCTCGACGAAATCTCCGACGTTGCCGGCGTCACGCGCTTTCACATGGTGCGGGCATTTGCCGCCGCCACCGGTTTCTCGGTCATGCGCTACGTACGCGCCCGTCGTCTCAGCGAGGCGGCCCGCTCGCTCGCATCCGGCGCACCTGATATTCTCACAGTAGCGCTGGATGCGGAATACGGCTCCCACGAAGCATTCACCCGCGCGTTCCGCGATCATTTCGGGCTCACGCCCGAGACGGTTCGCAGCCTTGCGTGCATCGAAGACCTCAAGCTTCAGGAGCCGATCCAGATGAACTCATCCATCATCGAAAACCTTGCACCTCCGCGTTTCGAGGTGGCACGGCCGCTGCTCGTGGCGGGCGTCGGCGATCGCTATAATCACGAAAACGGCGCGGGCATTCCAAGCCAGTGGCAGCGCTTTCATCAGTCGGTGGACGATATTCCACATCGCGTCGGCAAAGTGGCCTATGGCGTTTGCTGCAACGGCGACGATGCCGGCAATTTCGACTATATCGCAGGCGTCGAAGTCTCCGACTTCTCCGATTTGCCGCGCGCGTTCTCTCGTGTCCGGATTCCCGAGCAGCGCTATGCCGTGTTCACCCACCGCGACCACATCTCGACCATTCGGCACGCCGTCAACACGATCTGGAACCACTGGCTGCCGGCATCGGGCTTGAAAGTCGCTGACGCGCCGAACTTCGAGCGCTACGACGAAAAATTCGATCCCGTCACCGGTAACGGCGGCTTCGAGATCTGGGTCCCGGTCAAGGATTGATCTGATCCCGGCAAGCCTGCTCTGCGTCGCGGCGCACTGCGGCTGCTTGCAAGCCACGATGGCTTTGCCCTAACGTTGCGCAAACGAGGCGGCGCGGCAGGGCAAGGCCGTCTGCGCGCACATAAATGCCGGGAGGGATTTGATGGCCGAACTTCGCGTGCTCGCTTCCGGTCTGGAATTTCCCGAAGGCCCGGTGGCGATGCCGGATGGATCGGTGGTCCTGGTCGAAATTCGCGGGAAACGGCTGACGCGGGTCTACCCCGACGGCCGCAAGGAAGTGGTCGCGCAAATTCCCGGCGGTCCGAACGGCGCGGCGCTCGGCCCCGATGGCAAGATGTACATCTGCAACAATGGCGGCTTCTCCTGGATTCCGGCCGGCAAGATGATCATGCCGGGGCCGCAGCCCGAGGACTATCTCGGCGGTTCGATCCAGCGCATCGATCTGCAAAGCGGCAAGGTCGAGACGGTGGTCTCAAAATGTGGCGAGCACGCGCTGCGCGGGCCGAACGATCTGGTGTTCGACCGGCATGGCGGCCTGTGGTTCTCCGATCTCGGCAAGCGTCGCGCCCGCGAGATGGATGTCGGTGCGTTCTATTACCTCAAGCCCGGCATGAAGGAGATCGTCGAGGTTGTGCATGGCATATTGCCCGCGAACGGCATCGGGCTGTCGCCGGATGAAAAGACGGTCTACATCGCGGAGACGCCGACCGCGCGGCTATGGGCTTATGAAGTCTCCGAGCCCGGCACGATCAAGCCGGGTGACGTGATCTATCGCGGCGAGCGGGGCAAGCCGATCGCGGGGCTTGGCGGCTACCAGATGTTCGATTCGCTTGCGGTCGAGGCGAACGGCAATGTTTGCGTCGCGACGCTGGTCTCGGGCTGCATCTCCGTGATCGCGCCGGACGGCAAGGTGATCGAACAGGTGCCGACCGGCGACCGCGTCACTACCAATATCGCCTTTGGCGGCGAGGGGCTGAAGACCGCCTACATCACGCTGTCCGGCAAGGGCGAACTCGTCGCGATGGACTGGGCGCGTCCCGGTCTGCCGCTGAATTTTTTGAATAGATGATATCGTCATTGCGAGGAGCGTAGCGACGAAGCAATCCAGACGCGAAATTGTTGTTCTGGATTGCTTCGCTGCGCTCGCAATGACGGGAGAAGGAGAAACTAATGCCCTGGCTTGAACCGGTAACGCTTGTTGGTCCGCATGCGCGGCTCGAGCCGTTGTCGCCTACGCACCTTTCGGGACTGACCGATGCAGTCAAGGACGGCGATCTTTGGAAGCTCTGGTACACGGCGATTCCGAAGCCCGACGACATGGCCAAGGAAATCGACCGCCGGCTCGGCTTGCAGGCGAAGGGTGTGATGCTGCCGTTCACGGTGGTCGATGCGAACGGCCAGATCGCGGGAATGTCGACCTATATGAATGTCGATGCCGCCAACCGCCGCGTCGAGGTCGGCTCGACCTGGTATGCCAAGCGCGTTCAGCGCAGCGCGCTCAACACCCAGTGCAAATTGCTGCTGCTGACGCATGCGTTCGAAAAGCTCGATTGCATCGCGGTCGAATTCCGTACGCACTTCTTCAACCATCAGAGCCGGCGCGGCATCGAGCGGCTGGGCGCCAAGCAGGACGGCATCTTGCGCAACCATCAGATCGCGCCGGACGGCACGCTGCGTGACACCGTTGTCTTCAGCATCATCGCCTCGGAATGGCCGACCGCGAAGGCGCACCTCACCTATCAACTCAACGACAGAGCCCGGACATAGTGAAGAAAACGCGTCAAGACAAAGAGACGCCGGAAGCGAGATAATGGATACGTTCGATTATGTGATCATCGGTGCAGGCTCGGCGGGTTGCGTGCTGGCCAACCGCCTGAGCGAGGATGCGGCGATCAAAACCTGCCTGTTGGAGGCAGGCCCTCGCGACTGGCACCCGTATATCCACCTGCCGGCCGGCTTCATCAAGACCTTCCATATGCGCAGCGTCAACTGGGCCTACCAGCAGGAGGTGGGTCCCTGGACCGGGGGCCGCAGTATCTATGCGCCGCGCGGCAAGACGCTCGGCGGCTCGTCTTCGATCAACGGCCACATCTACAATCGCGGCCAGCGCCAGGATTTCGACACCTGGGCGCAGATCGGCAACCGCGGCTGGGGCTATCCGGATGTGCTGCCCTACTTCAAGCGGCTGGAGCATCGCATCGGCGAGGGCGACGATACTTTTCGCGGCCGTGAGGGCAATCTCACCGTCACCACGATGGACTGGCGCGATCCGCTCTGCGAAGCCTTCATGGCTGGCGCCGTCTCACTCGGCATTCCGCGCAACCCCGATTACAACGGCGCGATCCAGGAAGGCGTGTCCTACGCCCAGCGCACCATCAGGAACGGTCTTCGGGTCAGCGCCGCCACCGCCTTCCTGCATCCGGCGCGCAAGCGCGGCAATGTCGATGTGCGCACGCACGCGCATGCGACCGAAATCATTTTCGAAGGCAAGCGCGCGGTCGGGGTGCGCTACCGGCGCGGCGGCAGGAACGGCACGCTGCACGAGGTGCGCGCCGCGAAGGAGGTCATTCTCTCCGGCGGCACCTATAACTCGCCGCAGCTATTGCAACTATCGGGCGTCGGTTCGCCCGATCTGCTGCAATCGCACGGCATCGAAGTCAAGCACGCACTGGCCGGCGTCGGCGAAGGATTGCAGGACCACTACGCGCCGCGTTCGGTCGCGCGGGTCAAGAACATCAAGACCATCAACGAACGCCGGCGCGGACTAAGCCTCATGGGCGAGGTGCTCAAATGGGCGACGACGCGGCGCGGCCTGCTGTCGCTGTCGCCGACCATGGTCTACTGCTTCTGGCATTCCGGCGAGACCGCCGAGAGTTCGGATTTGCAGATGACCTTTACGCCCGCGAGCTACAAGGAAGGCGTGCAGGGCACGCTCGAGGATCTGCCGGGCATGACGGTGACCTCCTGGCAGCAGCGCCCCGAGAGCCGCGGCTATGTCCGCATCCGCTCTGCCGATCCGTTCGCGCCGCCGATCATCCAGACCAATTATCTCACCGCCGAGCTCGATCGCCGCGTCGTTGTCGCCGGCATGAAGCTGGCGCGGCGGCTTTTGAAGTCCGATCCGCTGTCGCCCTATTACGACCATGAGGATTTTCCTGGTCCCGGCGTGCAGACCGACGACGAATTCCTCCAGGCCGCCACCAAGCGCGGCACCACCACCTTCCATCCCGGCTGCACCTGCCGCATGGGTCCAGTGGATGCGCCATGGGCCGTGGTCGACGACCAGTTGCGGGTTCATGGCTTGCAGGGCTTGCGTGTAATCGATGCTTCGATCATGCCGCGGATGATCTCGGCCAACCTCAACGCCTCCACCATGATGATCGCCGACAAGGCGAGCGATCTCATTCGCGGCAAGACGCCGCCGGAGGCGGTTACATTTAATTAGAGTCCGTACCTTCGCCTTCGTAGGATGGGTTGAGCCCTTGCGAAACCCATCTTGTGTCTTCAGTCCGTCTTGCAGTTGATGGGTATCGCTGCGCTCCACCCATCCTACCGGTCGATCACGGGTGCCGTAGGACGGGTTGAGCTTCTGCGAAGCCTATCTTCGCAAGTTGTGCTATCTTGCGGCATGACCACCTATCGCCGTAATTTTGTCCCGGGTGGGAGCTTTTTCTTCACGGTCAATCTTGCGGACCGAAGGCTCTCGCTTCTGACAGCGCACCTCGGGCTCTTGCGCGAAGCATTTCGCGAGACGCGTCAGCGACACCCATTCACCATCGATGCCATCGTCGTGCTGCCTGATCACGTCCACGCAGTTTGGACGATGCCGGACGGCGATGCGGACTTCGCAACTCGCTGGCGGCTGATCAAATCGACGTTCTCACGAAACCTTTCTTGCGGCGAACCGGTTTCGGCGAGCCGTGCAGCGAAAGGCGAACGCGGTATCTGGCAGCGTCGCTATTGGGAGCATGCCATTCGCGATGAAAATGATTTTGCGCGGCATGTGGATTACGTCCACATCAACCCCCTCAAGCACGGACTGGTCGGACGCGTGCGCGAATGGGAAGCGTCGTCGTTCCATCGAGACGTGAAGCTTGGCATCTATCCGCTGGATTGGGCCGGGACATCTCGAAATCCGGCAGCTTGTACGGCGAAAGGCGCGAACATTGATGGGTTTCGCTAACGCTCAACCCATTCTACCGTGCCCTCACACCTCTCTTCGGCTCAGGAACGCCAGCCGCTCGAACAGGTGCACGTCCTGCTCGTTCTTGAGCAGCGCGCCATGCAGCGGCGGGATCAGTTTGCGCGGATCGCGCTCCCTGAGCATTTCCGGGGTGATGTCTTCGTTCAGCAGCAGCTTCAGCCAGTCCAGAAGTTCCGAGGTCGAAGGCTTCTTTTTCAGGCCCGGCACCTCGCGCACTTCGAAGAAGATGCGCAGCGCCTCTTCGACCAGGCGTTTCTTGATGCCTGGAAAATGCACATCGACGATGCGGTTCATGGTCTCGGCATCGGGGAACTTGATGTAGTGGAAGAAACAGCGGCGCAGGAACGCGTCCGGCAATTCCTTCTCGTTGTTGGAAGTGATCATTACGATCGGGCGTAGCGCGGCTTTGATGTTCTCGCCGGTCTCGTAGACGAAAAATTCCATGCGATCGAGTTCGAGCAGGAGGTCATTGGGAAATTCGATATCGGCCTTGTCGATTTCGTCGATCAGCAGCACGGGTCTCTGTTCCGAGGTGAACGCTTCCCACAATTTGCCGCGCTTGATGTAGTTGGAAATGTCGGACACGCGCTCATCGCCGAGCTGGCTGTCGCGCAGGCGCGACACCGCGTCATATTCGTAGAGCCCCTGCTGCGCCTTGGTGGTGGACTTGATGTGCCAGGTCAGGAGCGGGGCTTTCAGCGCCTTGGCGACTTCTTCGGCCAGCACGGTCTTGCCGGTCCCCGGCTCGCCTTTGATCAAGAGCGGCCGCTCGAGCACGATCGAGGCATTCACCGCGACCTTGAGGTCCTCGGTGGCGACGTAGTCTTTGGTACCGGTAAATTTCATCGAGGCCGTTGCCTTGGTTTTTGAGACGAGGAACGCCTCTGGACAGGAAAAGACCGCCGTAAGGCGGTCGCTCCCATAATGTAGTCGAAAAACCCCGCAGGTCCAGACCGATACGCACCCGCTACGTTGCCCAGATAAGCATCGCTGGCTCTTGACGTAGGCAGAGGGGCGCGCAATCTGAAGGTCATGTTCCTGCAATTCTTCACATCGCTGCGCGAGGCCCAGGTGCCTGTGACCTTGCGCGAATATCTGACGCTGATGGAGGCGATCGACGCCGACCTCGCCGAGCAGTCGGTGGAGAATTTCTATTACCTGGCGCGCACCGCGCTGGTGAAGGACGAGCGCAATCTCGACAAGTTCGACCGTGTGTTCGGCTCGGTGTTCAAGGGGCTGGAGAGCCTGCTCGATGCGATGCTCAAGGCCGACATCCCCGAGGAATGGCTGAAGAAGCTCGCCGAGAAATACCTCACCGACGAAGAGAAGAAGCAGATCGAGGCGATGGGCTGGGACAAGCTCATGGAGACCTTGCGCAAGCGGCTGGAAGAACAGAAGGGCCGCCATCAGGGCGGCAACAAGTGGATCGGCACGGCCGGTACCTCGCCGTTCGGCGCCCACGGCTATAACCCGGAAGGCATCCGCATCGGCCAGGAGAAGAACCGCAACTTCCGCGCCGTAAAGGTGTGGGATCGTCGCGAGTTCAGGGATCTCGACGGCAATGTCGAGCTGGGCATCCGCAACATCAAGATCGCGCTGCGACGGTTGCGCAAATTCGCCCGCACCGGCGCGCCCGACGAACTCGATCTCGACACCACGATCAAGGAAACCGCCAACCACGGCTATCTCGACGTGCACATGCGCCCCGAACGGCGCAACGCGGTCAAGGTTCTGGTATTTTTCGACATCGGCGGCTCGATGGATTCCCATATCGAGCAGGTCGAGGAATTGTTCTCGGCGGCGAAAACCGAATTCAAGCACATGGAATATTTCTACTTCCACAACTGCCTCTATGAAGGCGTGTGGAAGCAAAACCGCCGCCGCTTCACCGACCGCACGCCGACCTGGGACGTGCTGCACAAATACCCGCACGACTACAAGATCGTGTTCGTCGGCGACGCCTCGATGTCGCCTTACGAGGTCATGGTGCCGGGCGGCTCGGTCGAGCATGTCAATGAAGAAGCCGGCTCGGTCTGGCTCGAGCGGATCACGCGCACCTATCCGCACGCAGTGTGGCTCAATCCGGTGGCCCAGAAGCATTGGGACTATTCGGAATCGACCACCATCATTCGCCGCCTCTTTTCGGAGCGCATGTATCCGATCACGATCGAGGGTCTCGAAAATGCGATGAAGGAATTGGTGCGGTAGAAACAAGTTGGCGTGCCCCGGACGCAGCGCTTGAGCGGTGCATCGTAGCGGACGACGCTTCGCGTCGCCGAGAGAACGATGCACCGCGTCCGGGACAGGCGTCCGGAGATGAGGAAACAATTTATGCCCCAGACCATCCATCGCGGGATCAAGGCCCTGATCGACGAGGCCAATGCCGAAATCGAAACCATGAGCGCCGGCGACGCCATCAAGGCCGCCGAGAGCGATAACGTCGTCATTGTCGATATCAGGGATCCGCGCGAGATCGAGCGCGACGGCAAGATCCCAGGTGCGTTCTCCTGCACGCGAGGCATGCTGGAATTCTGGATCGATCCGGCCAGTCCCTATGCCAAGCCGATCTTCCAGCAGGACAAGAAGTTCGTCTTCCATTGCGCCGGCGGCCTGCGCTCGGTGCTGGCGGCCAAGACCGCGCAAGACATGGGTTTGAGGCCGGTGGCGCATATGGCTGGCGGTTTTGCTGCCTGGCGCGATGCCGGCGGCCCGACCGAAAAATGGGAACCGAAGAAGAAGGGCTGAGAAATGGCAAACGACCCCCTCGTCTCCACCGAATGGCTGGCGTCGCGCATCAACGACGCCAGCGTGAAACTGCTGGACGCCACGTTCAAATTGCCGGGCATCCTGCCGCTGCCGAAGGACGATTATCTCGCAGCCCACATTCCGGGCGCGGTGTATTTCGATGTCGATGCGGTGTCCGATCATTCCGATCCGTTGCCGCACATGTTTCCAAGCGCTGGGCAGTTCGGCCGCGACGTCGGCGCGCTGGGCGTCTCGAATGGCGACACGGTCGTGATCTATGATGCCGGCGGCTGGGTCGCCGCACCCCGGGTGTGGTGGATGTTTCTCTCCTACGGCCACCGCGATGTCCGCATTCTCAATGGCGGCCTGAAGAAGTGGCGCGCCGAGGGACGTCCGGTTCAAGCCGGCGAGGTGACGGCAAAGCCGGCCACCTTCAACGCGACCTATGACGAGCGGCGCGTTCGTTCGATCAAGCAGATGATCGCCAATGTCGCAAGCCGCGCCGAGCAGGTGATCGATGCGCGCGCAACCGAGCGCTTCGAGGGACGCGCCCCCGAGCCGCGGCCGGGCATTCGCTCGGGCCACATTCCGGGCGCGCTCAACCTGCCCTACAACAACCTCTTCGATGTCGCGACCGGCACGATGAAGCCGCTCGACGAATTGAAGAAGGCGTTTGCTGGCGCCGGCGTCGATACAGCAAGGCCAATCGTGACGAGCTGCGGGTCCGGCGTCTCGGCCGCGGTGCTGACGCTCGCGCTCTACCGGCTCGGTGTCGAAAACACCGCGCTGTATGATGGCTCATGGTCGGAATGGGGCAAGGCCGACGGACCGGCGATCGCGACCGGCCCGGCCTGACGCTTACCGTCTTTGTTGCGGGGTCGTGGTGGCCGTTGGCACGAGAGGCTGCGCAAAGGGATTGGCCTGCTGCAGTTGAAGCTGTTGTGCCGCCAGCAGCCGCGCGCGTGCCGCGAGCCTGCGGCGGTGCAGGATGCGGCGCTTCTTGATCGCGCTCTGATCATCCTTCGCGTGCTCCGGCTTTGCCGTCTTTTCCTTGACCGGCGCGTCCGTCACGATGTCGACCGGCGGCCCGCCAAGGGTTGCGATCTTCGTCGCAGCGATGCTCGCCTCGGGCGCCGCCGCTGAAGCCGCCGTTGTCGTCGAAACTTCCGCTGCCGTTGAGGCCGTTGTTGTCGTTGAAGCCGCAGCTGCCGGATCGGCTGGCGCTGCGATGGCAGGCGTGGGCTGCGGCATCGCCGGCTCGCCATTGCCGGATGAAGTAGTCGAAGCCACGGCTGCGGCCGTCTTTTCGTCGGCCGGGGCGGCCGTCCTGGTTTCATCGGTTGCGGCTGCCGTTTTCGTCTCAACGGTCGTGGCAGCCATCTTTGGAGCCGGCGCAACTTCGGGCGCCGGCGGCGTTTCCACAACCGGCGTTTGCGCCGGTGCGGCATCAGGCTTCGGGGCGTCGATCGCCGGAGTTTCCGCCGGACTTAACGCGGCCGCCTGAGGACTGCTTGCGGATTCTGCGAGCGCCGGCACGGGCTCAGCGGGCGTGGCAACGACCTTGGCCGGCTCCGGCGCCTTTTCCGCCACGCTGTCGACGCGCAAGGCGGCGAGCATCGGCATCGTGGGTTCGGTCTGCTGGGCGAAAGCAACTTCCGGCGCCGCGCGCCAGGATGAATTGCTGGCAAACAATTCGTGCGCCGCGCGCAGCAAAGCCGCCGCACCCAGCCCGAAAACGAGGAGCGACATCGACAACATGATCGCTGCGAACAGGAAACGGAAACCGGGGAGCATGGGCGCGCGGGAATCTTGCGAAAGCGGACGGGAACGCGGTGGCCACTGGAACTCGACACTGCCAACGGTCCATCGATTCCAGAAATCTCAAAATCGCCTGCCGGATGAGGGCGGGGCGCCGGAATCGAACCGCTGGTGGAGCAGATCTGCCGCGCGCTAAAAGGCGACGAATCAACCTCGCTGAAGAATAGCGCAAAGGTTTCGCGGCGCTCGTTAAATCTCGACGCGCGGAAAAGGGATGGCGACCTGTCACCCCGTTGCCGCAGGTCCCTGAAAGCCAGGGCCGCGGCATGTCGGTCACGCGGGCCTGCCTGGAATGTTCCATTGGCCGACCTGTCTGACGGCCAAAAACCGCCGAAAAACGAGGAACTTGGGGCCTTCACAAAATGGTCGAATCCGGCGTCGGAACGGCTATTGTGTCTTGAATGCGCCGCGATCTTCCGTCATCTCCCGTTAACGATCCGGTGGCGCCTTGGGGCTATACAAGAGCAATGATGACCAATCGCATTCTGACGATTTGTGCCGCGTTTTCTGCTGCCTTGGCGGTAGGAGCCGTGGGGACCTCGCTTGCGTTGGCGCAGGGTTATCCGGCTCCGGGGCCGGTCTATTCGCCTACTCCGCAGCCTTATCCCGCTGGTTCTCCAGCCGGCTATCGCGCCGCGCCGCGTCCGATGGATTACGATGTGCTGGAAGACGATGAAGGGCCCAATGGGCCCGGTTCGACCGCGTTGTCGCCTCCCGGTCCCAGCGACCCCCGCTATGGCCGTCGCCCCGTTTATCCCGATCAAGGTGGTCCGATTCTTTCGCCGGACGATCCTCGCTATGGCCACCCTCCCGGACTTTATTCCGAGCGCGGCCCCGTGATGTCGCCGGACGATCCGCGTTACGGCCGTCCCGCGCCGCCTCCCGGAGGCTATTCCGGTCCCGTGATGTCGCCGGATGATCCGCGCTATGGCCGCACCGACCCGCCGGCGGTCATCTATGCGGACCGGCCTGCCGGTGCGCCGCCGCAAGCCGGTGCCAATGGAGGTGACGGAGTTCGGCCACCCGGCGCCGTCGGCGGATCTGCCAATGCGACCACCGGCACCGTGCAGCCGCAGGACAATCACTCGGCCACGCTGTTGCCGCCGGAGGAACAGCCCGAATCCGGGCCGGCAATCCTGGCGCCTAACTTGCGCCGGCAGGAAGTCAGTTTCACTACCAAGGAACCGGCGGGAACGATCATCGTCGATACGCCCCACACGTACCTCTATTACGTGCTCGGCAATAACCGCGCGGTCCGTTACGGCGTTCGCGTCGGCCGAGATGGTTTCACCTGGACTGGCGTGCAGAAGATCTCGCGCAAGGCGGAATGGCCGGATTGGCATCCGCCGCCGGAGATGATCGATCGGCAGCCTTATCTGCCGCGCTTCATGGCCGGCGGCCCCGGCAATCCCTTGGGCGCGCGCGCCATGTATCTCGGCAATACCGTCTATCGCATTCACGGCACCAACCAGCCATCGACGATCGGCAAGTTCGTCTCCTCGGGCTGTATCGGCATGCTGAACGAGGACGTCTCCGACCTGTTCGATCGCGTCAAGGTCGGCACCCGCGTCGTGGTGTGGCCGGGCAACCCGCCGGCTTCGACCACAACGGCTTCCGCGGCACCGGTGCCGGGATCGAACGCCGGACCGGCCATGCCGCCGCCGAGCGTGCCCGGCACCCAGCCGACCTCTGTGCCGCCGTTGCCTCCGCCGGTGACGGTGCGCTAGGCCGAATTCGAAAAAATTGACGAAAGGCGCGCGGATGGCGCGCCTTTTTTGTGCGCCCGTTGGTAAGAGCGGGCGGCATGCCATGGGGGCCCATCCTGGTCGGTAAGGTGCTGTTTACGATTCCTTCATATTGGTGGTCCGTAGTTGGTTCTTCGCAGGTCTGGGCTGCCGTATTTTGGGAAGCCGGAGGAAATGAGCCGTGAGCGCAATTGCCGCCAGCCGGATTACGACGCTCAATGAGAAACTCTATCACCAGAGCAATTTGCTCGGCGACTGGAAGGGTTCTTTCACGCAAAGCCATCAGGCCATTGAATTCAAGGTCGTAAGCATCAACGGCAATACGGCGCAGGTCGAATATACCCACAACGGCCGTACTGAACGTGGCACCGCCACCGTCGACAAGAATTCCATCACCTTCGGCAGCGTGACGATCGGTACCCGCGACGGACAACAGGCTGGGTTCGAATTTTCGTTTCAGCCGCAGGGACAGCTTGCTTCGACCGGAACACAGACTGCAATCCTCAGCAAGACGGCTGCCTCTGCGACCGACAGCAATCCGCTGCAGGGCAGTTGGACAGGCGCGACGGCCTCGCACAGCGCCTCGTTTCAGGTTATCTCGATCAATGGCCGGGACGCGCAGGTCAAATACAGTTTCGACGGCAACAGCGGGCAGGGTGTCGGCGACGTCGTCAAGAATGCCGTGCTTCTCGGCAAGATTCAGTTCTCCTCCACCGATGGATTGAACGGCAAGGTGACGTTTCAGTCCGGCAGACAGACGATCTCGCTTGCCGTCAAGAAATTCACGCCCGTAACCGCGTGAGGCCAATATGGCCTGATTTGCACTTGAACATCCGCTTGATTGCCTTATCTGCCGCTCGCGTTCGGTGCGAGGAGGTTGGAACATGCGGATTTTTGTTGCGGGCGCCGCCGGCGCCGTCGGCCGTAAACTTCTTCAGGTACTGATATCGGGCGGCCACCAGGTCACGGGATCGACCCGAAGCCCGGCCAAGGCCGAGATGATCAAGCGCTTGGGCGCGGAGCCCGTCATCGCCGACGGCCTTGATGCGGATTCGATGACGCGGGCAGTGCGTTCGTCCAGGCCGGACATCGTGATCGACGAGATGACCGATCTCAGCGCGGCGACGGATTTCCTGCATTTTGATCGCGCCTTTGCTGCGACCAATCGCTTGCGGCGCGAAGGCACCGACATCCTTTTGGCGGCTGCCCGCCAAGCGGGTGCGCAGCGTTTCATCGCACAAAGCTTTTGTGGCTGGACCATCAGTCGCACCCCCGGCGCGATCAAAACCGAAGCCGATGCGCCGGATGTCGATCCTCCCGAAGAGCTTCGCCGCACGTTCGAGGCGATACAATATCTGGAGCGCACGGTTCTCGCGTCGTCGCAACCGGAAGGCGTCGTGCTGCGATACGGATCGTTCTACGGCGAGAACACTGGAATGTTTTCTTCCGCCATGATCGACCAGATTCGCCGTCGCCGCGTCCCGTTGATTGGCGACGGCGGCGGCTGGTGGTCGTTCCTGCATGTCGACGATGCGGCTACAGCCACCAGTGCCGCGATCACGGCGGCTGAAGCGGGCAGCCTCTACAACATTGTCGACGACGAACCGGCGCCGGTCAGGGAATGGCTGCCGGTGCTGGCCGAACGGCTCGGCGCCAGAACGCCCATGCATATTCCGGTCTGGCTTGGCCGGTTGCTTGCGGGCGAGCACATGGTCGCCATGATGACCAAGGTGAGCGCCTTCTCGAACGAGAGGGCCAAGCGCGACCTGGGATGGCGGCCGGCACACCGCTCCTGGCGCGACGGATTTGCCGAAATTGCGACGCGACTACGGGAGCGACGGGCGGCGGCTTGAACCGCTGGCCGTTACGCCAGCCGCCGTACCGGCGCGCCTTTGAACCAGCCGTCGATGCCCTCGACCATCTGGTTGTAGTGGGCGATGAAGGTCTCCTGCGTGACGTAGCCGAGATGCGGCGTCAGCACGAGGTTGTCGAGCTTGCGGAAGGGATGGTCGACCGGAAGCGGCTCGACCGAGAACACGTCGACGGCTGCGCCCGCGATCTTGCGGGCCTTCAGCGTTTCCAACAGCGCCGTCTCGTCGATGATCGGCCCGCGCGCGGTGTTGACGATGAAGCTTGTCGGCTTCATGCGGGCCAGATCGGCAGCACCGACCAGGCCGCGCGAACGGTCGCTCAGCACCACATGGATGGTGATGATATCGGCGGTCGAGAACAGCTCTTCCTTGGTGGCATAGCCGACGCCGACTTCCTTGCAGCGTTCGGCCGTCAGGTTCGGGCTCCAGGCGATGACGTTCATCCCGAACGCCTTCGCCAGCCCCGCAACCTTGGCGCCGAGCTTGCCGAGCCCGACGACGCCGAGCGTCTTGCCCTCGATCTCGATGCCGACATGCTTCTGCAGATACTCACCGGCATGCATGCGGGCGCTTTCGCGGCCGATATTGCGGGTCAGTTCCAGGATCAAGCCCATGGCGAGCGCCGCGGTGGGATCGCGCGGCCACTGCGTTCCGCAAACGACTACCTGCTTGTCTTTTGCGGCCGCCATGTCGATCGAGTTGTTGCGGATGCCCTGAGGTGATGAGCAGCTTTAAATTGGGCAGGCGCTCGAACATCATGGCCGGAAACGGCGTGCGCTCGCGCATGGCGCAAACGATCTCGAAATCCCTCAGTGCGCCGGCGGCGGCATCCGGCGAGGCAAAGGGCTGGTTGAAGACGGTGACTGCGATGCGATCCTCGACCTTGGACCAGTCCGCGACCTTGAGCGAGAGATTGAGATAGTCATCGAGAATTGCACAGCGCAGCCGCGTCATGGAAAGATCCGTTCATGGCGATGATGACGGCGCTCAAACGCGCCGTCCTCGAAAAAAAGGAGCCGCATGGTCGCGCGCGGCGCTTTTTCAGGCAAGCGCTAATGGTGCGATTCTAACATTCGCCTCCCTTCGCGGCATTCACTTTTGCGAATGTTAGAATCGTAGGACCATTAGCAAATATCGGATTGTAGTGGAGTTTTGGATTTGACATTCGCTTTGAGGACTCGCGGCCGGATGCGGAGCGAATGTCAAATCCACTCCACTAGCGTCATCAAAATTGCGGGTAGAGGTGCCTCAAAACGCGCGTCTTGAGGACGCGCCGGGCGCAGGTCAGCGGGAGGTCCGGCGGGCGGCCGCCTGTTTGGCGCGGCAGGCCGGGCCCGGTCCGCGCATATAGTGCAGTTCCGGCCGGTAGGGGTCGAACGTCCTCGCCAAGAACTCGCGGAAGAAGGCACGGATTCCGGCGAAGGGATTGATGTGTCCGTCGCGGCGGTGCGCCGGGGAGGGAAGGGATGCCGAATCGGTAATCGCCATGACGAATCCTGTCTTTTTTCCGGCGTCTTCTGACGCGCGGAGCGCCTTTTGGCGGCGCTGACGGGAGTTTCAGGCGGAAGTTATTAAAAGAAGGTTTCAATTGTCGTGATCTGGCGCACACATGGTGTCCAACCCGTATTCGTCCGTGGTGAACGGAGGGAAAACCGCGGGGCGCAGTGGCCGGAAAGGTTGCCCTTTGGGGGCCGCGCCGCTACATCAGCCGCAAGCTGAATATCCTTAAAAATCTCTTGCTTTCAGGGGCCTCGATGGCGCGCCAATTCGTCTATTTCATGCAGGGTTTGACCAAGAGCTACCCCACCCGCAAGGTGCTCGATAACGTCCATCTGTCGTTCTACCCCGACGCCAAGATCGGCGTGCTCGGCGTCAACGGCTCGGGTAAATCGACCCTGCTCAGGATCATGGCCGGCCTCGACAAGGAATATACCGGCGAGGCCTGGGTCGCCGAGGGTGCGCGCGTCGGTTATCTCGAGCAGGAACCGCACCTCGACGCCACCAAGACCGTCCGCGAAAACGTCATGCTGGGCGTTGCCAAGCAGAAGGCGATCCTCGACCGCTACAACGACCTCGCGGTCAACTATTCGGAAGAGACCGCCGACGAGATGACCAAGCTGCAGGATGAGATCGAGGCCGCCGGTCTCTGGGATCTTGACAGCAAGGTCGATCAGGCGATGGACGCGCTGCGCTGTCCGCCCGACGATGCCGATGTGACCAAACTCTCCGGCGGCGAGCGCCGCCGCGTCGCGCTATGCAAGCTGTTGCTCGACCAGCCCGAACTGCTGCTGCTGGACGAACCGACCAACCATCTCGACGCGGAATCGGTGTCATGGCTCGAAGGCCATCTGCGCAACTATCCCGGCGCCATCCTGATTGTCACCCACGACCGTTACTTCCTCGACAACGTCACGAGCTGGATCCTCGAACTCGATCGCGGCAAGGGCATTCCCTACGAGGGCAACTATTCGTCCTGGCTGATGCAGAAGCAGAAGCGGCTCGAACAGGAAGGCCGCGAAGATGCTGCGCATCAACGCACGCTCGCCCGCGAACAGGAGTGGATCGCGGCGTCGCCCAAGGCCCGCCAGGCCAAGTCCAAGGCGCGTTATCAGCGCTATGAAGATCTGTTGAAGCAGGCGAGCGAAAAGCAGACGCAGACGGCGCAGATCACGATTCCCGTCGCCGAACGGCTTGGCCAGAACGTGATCGATTTCGAAGGCCTCACCAAGGCCTATGGCGACCGTGTGCTGATCGACAATCTCACCTTCAAGCTGCCGCCGGGCGGCATCGTTGGCGTGATCGGCGCCAACGGCGCCGGCAAGACCACGCTGTTTCGGATGATTACCGAACAGGAAAAGCCGGACTCGGGCGCGATCACGGTCGGCGAGAGCGTGCATCTCGGTTACGTCGATCAGTCGCGCGACGACCTCGAGGCCAAGAAGACGGTATGGGAGGAAATTTCCGGCGGCAACGAACTGATCCTGCTCGGCAAGCGCGAGGTCAATTCGCGCGGCTATTGCTCCTCGTTCAATTTCAAGGGCGCCGACCAGCAGAAGAAGGTCGGCGCGCTCTCGGGCGGCGAGCGCAACCGCGTGCACCTGGCCAAGATGCTCAAATCAGGCGCCAATGTGCTGCTGCTCGACGAGCCGACCAACGACCTCGACGTCGATACCTTGCGCGCGCTCGAAGAGGCGCTGGAGGATTTTGCCGGCTGCGCCGTGATCATCAGCCACGATCGCTGGTTCCTCGACCGCATCGCCACCCACATGCTCGCCTTCGAAGGCGATAGCCATGTCGAATGGTTCGAGGGCAATTTCCAGGACTACGAGAAAGACAAGATGCGCCGGCTCGGCCAGGATTCCGTGATCCCGCATCGGGTGAAGTACAAGAAGCTGACAAGGTGAGCCTCACGTTCTGAGGTGTTTGCCATATGCGTATAGGCAAAATTCCATTTTGCGGACAGCGGAGACTCCATCCGGAAGTCCCTCGGACCAGTTTAATTCGAGGTTCTTATCGAGATACCAATGAAGTGTTTCGCAATAGGCGAGATAAGTATCCGGATCGTTGATCCTTGAGGAAACCTCAAACGCGAGCGCTATGTTGCTATCCCAAATCGGAAATATTTCTGGCTCAACGAAATGTAGGAATTTACTTGTTCCAACAGTCGATCCGTTGATGGCCTTCATGATATGAAGGCGCTGCCGCAATAGGTCCAAGGCAAACTTCCTTTGATTTCGACCGCTTTCGATCTTTAAGTCCCTCGTAAACGCGACCAACGCCTTGGCGTTAGTTTCCTTTTTAAGGATCGTAGGCATCCAACCGTAAACGGCATGGGCCGCGCCAACTACATTTGGCTCGTTTTGTAGGTCGAGTTTTTTCGAAGAAGTCCAGCAGATCCGAATAGGCGTTATAGCAGTCATCCTCTATCAGAGAGGTCTGATTACTAGCCCATTCCACAGCCTCGGTGATTTTTGTTTCGTCGAGCATAACGTTGCCATCGGCCGAAGGCCTGAGCTTTGGGAGACGGGTCCGGTTGGCCTTGCTCCAATCGACATAGTCGGTGGAGTTATGAGTTTCCCAGAATTTGCGTTCTTCGGCTTCGGTTTTAAACCGGGGAGGCTTCAAGGTCTTCATAGATTTGCCATTGAGTGACGGTGTCGTGCGCTAAACTAGGCTAGAAAGTGCAGTATAGCTGGATCGATGGATTTTTGAATCGCGTCGCGATAGCATTTATCGCAGTCTTTTTGACGCCTACAATCCCCGCCCCTGCCGCGCCCGATCCCGCCTTCACGCAGTTCATCGCCTCGCTATGGCCGGAGGCACAGGCGCAAGGCGTTTCGCGCGCGACGTTCGACCGTGAAACCAGCGGGCTTGAGCCCGACTACAAGCTGCCCGACTTGATCCTGCCGGGACGGCCCGCAACCGGCGCGCCGTCGCAGGCCGAGTTCGTGCAGGTGCCGGCCGACTACATCAAGGAAGCCGCCATCGCGCGGCTTGCGGCCGAGGGTGAGCGGCTGATGGCGAAATATCGAGCTTCGCTCGACGGCATCGAGCAGCGCTTCGGCGTGCCCGCGCCGATACTGCTCGCGATCTGGGGCCGCGAAACCGACTTTGGCCGCTACACGCTGCCTTACGACGGTGTGCGCGTGCTGGCCACGCAGGCCTATGTCGGCCGGCGCAAGGATAAATATCGCAACGAGTTCATCCTCGCACTGAAACTGATCAATGACGGCGAGGTGACGCGCAAGGACCTGCGCACCTCGTGGGCCGGCGCGACGGGGCTGACGCAATTCCTGCCGTCCGAGTTTTACCAGCACGCGATCGATTTCGACGGCGACGGCCACAAAGACATCTGGCATTCGGTGCCGGATGCACTGGCATCTGCCGCGGAACAACTCGTCAACAAGGGGTGGCAGAAGGGCGTGCGTTGGGCCTATGAGGTGAACCCGACCGCCAAGGTCGATTGTACCATCGGCGTGCCCGAAGTGACGAAGCCGCTTCGCGAGTGGTTGCACGAAGGCTTTGCGCCGGTGCGCGGGCAAAAGCTGAACGCGACCGAGCAGGCGGAAGAGGCCTCGCTGCTGCAGCCGGAAGGCATTTATGGGCCATCATTTCTCGCCACCAAGAACTACTTCGTGATCAAGGAGTATAATTTCTCCGATCTCTATGTGCTGTTCGTCGGTCATCTCGCTGATCGCATGGTGAGTCCACTTGCTTTTGCGACGCCATGGTCGGCGTCGACGCAGTTGCGCACCAAGGACGTCGAGGCGATGCAGCGCCATCTCACGCGCATCGGACTCTACGCCGACAAGATCGACGGCAAGGCCGGCATGAAGACGCGTGCTGCGCTTGGTGCCTATCAGAAGCAGGCCGGGCTGAAGGTGGATTGCTGGCCGAGCGAGACCGTGCTGCGCTCGATCGAGCAGGCGCGATAAATCCTTCGCCGACAAAAAACCCGGCCGCCAGGGCCGGGTTTTCGAAGATCGAAGCGCTGGATTTGTCTTGACGCGTTTCTACCGCAGATAAGTCTACGCAATCTGCGTAAACTTGATTGCTATGCGAACCGGTATCCACTTCGCTTGAAAACGCTCCGGACGATCAGATCAATCGCAGTACTGAACGCGGCGGAAGCGCCAGTCGTAACCGTCCCAATACCGCTCACGCACCCAACGGCACGGGCCCGGGCCCGGCGCCACATAAACCGGAGCCGGCTGCTGGCTGGCAATCGCGCCGCCGACGATCGCACCACCGATGATGCCGCCGGCAATCGCGGCGCCAAGGGCGCGCTGAGCGCTGGCCGGGGTCGTGGTGAGCGCGCCGGCAATGGTGGCGACCGCAAGGAGCGCAGCAAATGTCTTCTTCATGTCTTGGACTCTCCTGGTGATGCGGCGCTTGTCAGCGCCAGGGGTTAGGTTGATAGGGGTTAGGTTGATTCGTACACCGAGTTCGGAATTTACCCTGTCGCTCAAGACGCGCACAACGGCCAATCAAACGTAAACGCGTCGCGGGACATTGGCTCCAAAAACGGTTTTTTCAGGCCTTTATTCCCGAGCGCTTATGAAATCAGGCGGAACTAGCAGCTAGTGCCGCCTGATTTAATGAAGATGAATGGAGCTTAGCCGCAAACCCGCACGCGGCGGATGCGCCAGCCGTAGCCATCCCAGAAGCGTTGACGCTGCCAGTAACAGCCGTAGGGATCGTCGGCGACATAGGCCGGCTGGCCATAATAAGGGCCGGGTCCGTAGTAGGGGCCGGGGCCGTAGTAATAGGGGCTCCCTGCAACCGCGCCGCCAACGATGGCACCGCCGATCAGACCACCGGCGATCGCGGCGCCAAGGGCGCGTTGGGCATGGGCAGGCGCCGAGGCCCCGAAGGCCAGGGTCGCGACAGTGGCCAGCGCCACCAGTGTTTTCCTCATGGCATCACCTTTCTGATTGAAGACTAGACTGAGCTATCCAAGCGGTCCGTACCGCGAAAAGTTTCACATTTCGCTTGAATGATCAATGAACGGGGCGGTCATAATACCGGCTCAATCGAGCAGCCACAGAAACAAATTGTGCAATGCACAATCGGGGTTTCGACAAAGGGAGAATCTTGCCCGTGAAGGACAAATTGTCCGCGCTGATTGTGGTGGCCGGGGCCCCGCATCTCTTTAAATTCATTCCAGTGTGAGCCGGCTATCAGTTTGGAATTACTTGAAAACAGCGATTTTCCTTTTGCATCTCACACCGCCGTTCAATATTTGAAGGGCTCCGCAGGGAGCCCGCCGCCTTAATGATCGTCTGTTCCTGTAACGTGCTTAGCGACCACGACGTCCGCAATGCCGTCGAGGGCGCGCAACAGCCTCGCCGCAACGCCAAGCAGATCTACGGATGCCTCGGATGCAGCGCCGAGTGCGGCCGTTGCGCGCGCACCATCAAGACCATTATCGATGATGCGCTGGGCGCCTGCGCCGAGGCTTGCTGCGCCGGCTGTCCGCACAGCCATGCGGCCCACCACCACGATCGGCCAGCCGATACCGTTGGCGCGCTGCAAGCCGCCGTCTGAAATCCGCTAAATTCTTGTTGTTCCGGCACTTCCCGGCCGATGACGTCTGTCCGGCCGCCAAACCGCTTAAACTTTGGCGAATGATGCGTTACAGCATAAGAAACTGACGTAGGAGGGGTCGTTTCGGCGGCCCAAGAGAGGCACCATGCAAGGCGACGCCAAGGTCATCGAATATCTCAACAGGAGTTTGCGCCACGAACTCACGGCCATCAACCAGTACTGGCTGCATTACCGGCTTCTCGCCAATTGGGGCCTGTTGGAGATGGCGAAGGTCTGGCGCAAGGAATCCATCGAGGAGATGGAGCATGCCGACAAGCTGACCGATCGCATCATCTTTCTCGACGGCTTTCCCAACATGCAGGTGCTTGACCCCTTGCGGATCGGCCAGAACGTCAAGGAAATCATCGAGTGCGATCTCGCGGCCGAGCACAGCGCCCGCAACCTGTATCAGGAAGCCGCAACCTATTGCCACGGCGCGAAGGATTACGTTTCGCGCGACCTGTTCGAGAAGCTGATGAAGGACGAGGAACATCACATCGACTTCCTCGAAACCCAACTCGATCTGATCGGACGGATCGGGCTTGAGCTCTACACCCAGAAGCATGTCGGCGGGCTCGAGAGCGGCGACTAAGCCAAGTCTCTGTTTTCGGCACATCCCTCGAGACGGCGCTGGAGCGCCTCCTCGGGATGAGGTCGTCAAGCTCGGCGCAAGTTCAGCCCCTCATGGTGAGGAGCCACGCTTCTTGCGTGGCGTCTCGAACCATGAGGCCTACAACTGCGTCTTGTAGCGGGCTTCGACCGCGGCCTGCGGCTCCGGCTCGCCGAGCTTGGTCTGGTCGTGGATCACCTGGCTGATCGAGGGGAAGGCGGCGCGCTCGACCTGCGCGTCCCTCGACCACAGCTTCGAGCGCATCAGCGCCTTGCCGCAATGGAAATAGGCTTCCGTGACGTCGATGCACAGCACGGCGCGCGGCAGCTTGCCGAACTCTTCCATCGCCGCGAGCAGCGAAGGCTCCAGCGTCACCGCGCCTCGGCCGCCGACGCGCAGCGTCTCGTCGAGCCCGGGCACAAAGAACACCAGGTGCACGAAGCCGGTGCCCTCGACGATGTTTTTAAAACTGTCGATCCGGTTATTGCCCGTGCGGTCGGGCATCAGAAGCCGGTTCGGTCCCTCGACATGGACAAAGCCCGGATGGCCACCGCGCGGCGAGGCATCGACGCTGCCGTCGGAGCCTGATGTGGCCAGCACGCAGAACGGCGACGTCTCGATGAATTTCCGCGCGTGAATGTCGATCTCCGGCCGCGCCTTGGCGATCACGCGCGCGGTCGGCTCCGGGTAGATCGTCTTGAGGTCGCTGGGACAGAGCTCGTTCACGATCGCTCTCCAAAGTTACGGGCTTAAGTCGAAATTATCACCGCGGCGAAGTCGAAAGCTACCGTAAATTCCGCCGCCATGGCCAATCGATAATCCCTGCGGAAAACAGCGCCCACCAAACCAATACCGGCTGAAAAGCGAGCCGTGGGCCGTGATAGAGCCAGCTGTTGGAAATATGCGGCAGGTCGATGCCGTCGATGGCGTGCTTGAAATTGGCGGGCCACACGCAAATGGCATAGGCCGCGAGTGCAAATCCCGCCCATCGCCGCAGCGGCGTCGTCACCAGTGCCAGCGCGCCGGCCAATTCGCACAGGCCGGTCACGAAGATGACCTGCGGCGCGAACGGCACCCATGACGGCGTGATCGCGAGCAGCTTATCCGGTGCATAAAGATGCGCGATGCCGGCGGCGACGTAGAAGATGGCCATCACCCATCGCATCGCGGCGCGAACGACATTGAAGCGATCAATTGGCATGGGCGGTTTCAGATCTCAGGGGAAATCGCCTCACATCGCGCGCGCGGGGGCCGATCGAAGCAATTCTTCAAGCTGAAGCTTGTAGAACTTTGCGTTTGCGGTCGTGCCGTGGCCGCGCGTCTCGGTCGAGGCCGGGATCAGATAGAGGCTGCCATGCTTGACCTGTTTGATCGCAGCCGCGGTCACGCCGGTTTCCGGCGGATTGCGCTCATCGTCGGCCGAGTTGACGGCCAGCACCGTGGCCTCGATGCGCGACAATCCGGCCGAAGCATCGTAGTCGCGCGAGGCCTGCCACTGATAGATGAAGTCATTGGCATCGGCCGTCACGGCTACCGCCAGCCGCGCGTCGACCATCTGGTCGGCCTTTTCCGCCGATGGCGCGTGGTCCTGATCGGCGAGCGTGCCGCCGGAACTCGCAAAGCCATAAGCTGCGATCGCATATTTCATCATGCGCGGCTGGCGAGTGTAGTTGCCGTTATTGTAGTCGGGATCGTTGCGGATGGTCTCGAGCATCATCCGCCGCAAGATCCAGTTGCGCGCCGCCATCGCGGTCGGCTGCGAGGCCATCGGCACCACCGCGTCCATCATGTCCGGATACTTTTCGGCCCAGAGCCAGGCCTGCATGCCACCCATGGAATTGCCGATCACGAGCCGCAGATGCTTGATGCCGAGGCCCTCCTTGACGAGGCGGGCTTGCGCCTCGACCATGTCGTCGTAGTCGTATTCCGGAAAGGCGGTCTTCATGCCGTCGGACGGCTTTGAGGATTTGCCGTGGCCGATGCCGTCCGGAATGACGATGTAATATTTCGAGGCGTCGAGCGGTTGGCCCGCGCCGAACAACTCGCCGGCAAAGGCCGGCGTCAGCATGCTCGCAGCCGAACCGCCGGAGCCGTGCAGCACCAGCACAGGCTGGCCGGTCGCTTCGCCTACCGTCGTGTAATGCAGCTTCAGTTCCGGCATCACCTCGCCGCCGTGGAATTTGAAGTCGTGCACGATGAAGTCGCCCTGCTTTGGCGCGGAAAAGTCCGCCGCCATGGCGGCAAAGGATGTGACGGCGAAAATAGCCGACAGCAACGGCTGTAAACCCCTCATGGCGTCACCTCATTTGATGGCTGGTCGTGTTATGGCGTGTCCTGAACGTCGGTCTCGGGACGATCGCCACCGGAGGCGGTCTCGCTGTGCCACTTTCCGTCGGCCGTTTCATACTCGATCGCTTCGGTGCGTCCGGGCACGCGCTGTTCGGTGGCGGCCCGCCGCGCAGCCGCTAAAGCCTTGGCGTGGCTCGGGAAGCTTTCCGAGAACGCGCCGTCGACGGTATAAGCCCAGCCGCCGTCATGCTCGACGATCTTGTAAGTGACATGGCTCATCGGGAACTTGTCCTCTGTGTGCTCGACCTGCCTTACGGGAAGCAAGCGCGCCGGTTATTCTATGACAAAATGGGCGG
This sequence comes from uncultured Alphaproteobacteria bacterium, assembly GCA_963706265.1. Taxonomy (GTDB): domain Bacteria; phylum Pseudomonadota; class Alphaproteobacteria; order Rhizobiales; family Xanthobacteraceae; genus Bradyrhizobium. The sequence continues at coordinate 366,230 of CAVPLO010000004.1, forward strand.
TGAGCCAGCCGGCTGCCACCCCGTGATCGACCTTTTGCGAAGGGAAATGAAAATGTGCCGAAACATCAAGACGCTGTTCAACTTTGAGCCGCCGGCGACGGATACCGAAATTCACGCCTCCGCGCTGCAATTCGTGCGCAAGCTGTCCGGCTTCAACAGGCCGTCACAGGCCAACGAGGCCGCCTTCGACCGCGCCGTCGAGGAAGTCTCCGCCGCCGCGCATCGGCTGCTCGCTTCGCTCCATACCCATGCCCCGTCGCGCGACCGCGCGGTGGAGGCGGAGAAGGCCAAGGAGCGCTCTCGGCTTAGGTTCGGATAGAACGAGCAAGAGGATCGGTCATGCTCTGGTATGTCTATGTCGGCTGGTTCTTTGCCGGCGCGTTCCTGACGAACGCCATTCCGCATGTCGTGCAGGGGATGTGCGGCAACCGCTTTCAGACGCCGTTCGCTTCGCCAATGGGCGTCGGCGAGTCCTCCGCCGTGGTCAACGTGCTCTGGGGCTTCTGCAATCTCGCGATCGGCGGCGCGCTGCTTTACATCTTCCTGCCGCAACTGCCGCCGCCGTGGCCGTTATGCGCGGTCGCGCTGATCGGCGGGCTGATCATCGCGCTCTATCTCGCGCGGCATTTTGGAAAGGTACGGAAGCAAGCTCCGCACCCCTAGAACCGCTCACTTCTTGTCTTTCTTCTTGTGCTTGTGCTTCTTGTCGTAAACCGTCGGGGTCGTACCATCAAAGCAGTCCAACTGCGTGCGTTCGCATGGTCGATCTTTCGTCAGATCGCGCGGTAGCCGCCGTCCGCCATCACGATCGATCCTGTGACATAGGATGACAGGTCGGAGGCGAGGAAGACCGCAGGTCCCACGATGTCTTCCGGCTCGCCGGCGCGCCCGAGCGGCGTGTGGTCGATGAAAATCTTCACCAGCTCCGGATTGTTGGCGCGCACCGCGGCATTGAGCGGCGTCTCGATCAGGCCGGGGCCGATCGCATTCACCCGCACGCCGTATTTTCCGAGCTCGGCGGCGAGCGCCCGGGTGAAGCCGAGCACGCCGTGCTTGGAGGTGGTGTAGGCCGGCGAGTTCGGCGTGCGCACGTGCACGAAGGACTGGATGGAAGCAATATTGACAATGCGGCCCTTGCTGGCGCGCAACGGTTCGAGAAAGGCGTGCGTCACATTGAAGACGCCGTTGAGGTTGATCGAGATGATATCCTCCCAATCCTTGATCACGGCCGAGGCGTCGCCGGTAAATGCGTTGCGGCGATTGATGCCGGCATTGTTGACCAGGATCGAGACCTGGCCGACCTGTTCGCCGACAAGCTTGGCGACATCAACGCAATCCTGGCGCCTGGTGACGTCAAGCCGGTAACTTGAAGCCCTGCCGCCCGCGCGGCGAATGTCTTCCGCCGCTTCCTCCGCCGCCCGTTCGTTGATGTCGAGCAGGACGACCTGCGCGCCTTCGCGGGCGTAGCCGGCCGCGATCGCACGGCCGATGCCGGAGGCCGATCCCGTGACGACAGCGATATGATGTTCGAGAAGGGGCATGGGGTTTCCTCACGCTTATGATTTTGGCAACAAGTTAATTCAAATCCGCGCCGGCAGGAAAGAAAAGCTTTATCCTGGCATGGTGTTTCATGGCTTTCAGGATTTTCGCCATGGACCGGCAGCTCGCGGAATGGAAAGTTGAGCTCGACCGCTTGTGGTCGGCGCACGCGCCCGACTATGACGAGGCGGTGCGGCTCGCACAGCAGATCGCAGGCAGCAGCGAGGAAGAAACGCTGCGTCATGCGGCTTCCCAGGCGTTGCCGATCTTACGACGCGCCGCGTACGAGGATGCCGACCAAGCGATGCACGATGCTGCGCGGCGGCGGCTTGGCGTCATTCGCGAGGTGTTGTCGGCGCTCACCACGCCGCAATTCGGCAGGCGAAATGCGCCGCTGAAAATCCTGACGCCGGAAGAACGGTGCCGCGAGCTCCTGGGGTTGCCGCTCGACCGCCGTCTCTCCGAGCGCGAAATTCATCGTGCCTACAAGCTGCTCGCCAAGCGCGCCCATCCGGACGCAGGCGGCAATGCGGAAGCGTTCCTGACGATATCGGCTGCGCACGATGTGCTGATGAAGGAGCGGCAAATGCGGCCGCGTCATTGACCGGGGCGGCTTTGCCTTAAGCGGCGCACGAACTTCGGAAAGTGGGCACGGGCCGCGCCTTGACGCGCACCCGAAGCGAATGTCAAATCCGCCACACTAGTTCCGTTGGAGCAAAAGCGGCTTCCGTTGGCGCGCGGGACTGCCATTGAAGAGAGACCGGTTAACGCCCGGGAGGATGCGATGAATGCTGCGGCCGAAGAGAAAGTGGGGCCTGTGGAGCCTGGGCGGCTGCATCAGGCGCTCGGCGTTTACCAGTCGGCGCTTGCGGCCACGGCATCTGACGCCGGCACTGCCGACACCGAAAACGCGGACGAGCCGGCGAGCCTGCGCGGCATGCTCGCGGTGAAGCGCGAATTTCCCGATCCGAAGGAATTTTTAAGCCTGAGCCTGCGGCTCAAGCGCTTCACGGAAGTGGTCAGCGACAGGAAGCTGGCCAAGTGGGGCATGGTCAAGCACTCAGAAGGCGGGCTCGAGATTCACGACGCCGTGGTCAACGCGCTTGCGGCTGCGCCCTTCCGCAAATCCGGCGTGCTCGACAAGGACGCCTTTCACGAGTTGGTCAAGGCCGAGTACAACAGGCTGGAAGCGGCCGAGAGGAAGTAGGGTCGCCGACGTCGCTCACCCGTCCGAGAGCGTCGCGATCGCCGCGGCCGGCGCGGTGTTTGCGGCACCGCTCGCGGCATTCCGGCGCTGCCATAGCTCGTAGCCGAACATGCCAAGCACCATCGTCGCAACAAAGACGATGATCGGCGCGCTGAGGCCTGTGAGATTGACCAGCGCCGGTCCCGGACAGATTCCGGACAGGCCCCAGCCGACCCCGAACAGCGCTGAGCCGATGACCAGCGGCGCATCGATGTCGCTGCGCACAGGCCATGCAAAGCGAGAGGCGAGAACGGGCGCGCTGCGGCGGCGCGCCAGCGCAAAGCCGATGGCACTGACGGCGACCGCGCCGGCCATCACGAAGGCAAGCGTTGCGTCCCACGCGCCGAAGATGTCGAGGAAGCCGATGACTTTTGAAGGCTCGGTCATGCCGGAGATCAGAAGACCGACGCCGAAGACGAGTCCGGCAATAAAGCTTGCGATATTGAGCATGACATCACCCTCCAAAGCCGTGACGCACCAGCGCCACCGTTGCGGCCGCGACCACCATGAACACCACGGTGGCCGTGATCGAACGGGTCGAGAGCCGGGCAAAGCCGCAGACGCCGTGACCGGAGGTACAGCCATTGCCCATCCGGCTGCCGAAGCCGACCAGAAGGCCCGCGACCGCAAACACCACCAGGTTTGACGAGGCGAGGTGCGCGGGCGACGGCGCCCCGAACAGGGGAGCGACCACGGCGGCGACGATCAGCCCCGCGATGAAGGCAAGGCGCCAGGCGCGATCGGCGCTGGATGTGAGCGCGCCGCCGAGAATGCCGCTGACGCCGGCAAGGCGGCCGGAGAGCAGCATCAGCATCGCGGCGGCAAGCCCGATCAGGGCGCCGCCGATTAGCCCGCTGAGCGGTGTGAAGTTATGCATGGTCGTGCCTCCCAGTGGTCCAAGGATGGCGTCGGGGCGTGCCTCGTGGGCTCGCGCCCTTGCAGAAGTTTTGCCACGATATGGCTCTCGGAGAGAGGTGCCAATGCCTTTTTGTCGGCGGGTTCGATCGGATAAGGTGCCGGCGATGATTCGATTATCGGATCGCAGCCTCCGGGGGAACCTATGAAATTGTCATCCGCCTTCCGCTCTATGGTTTTTGCGCTCGTCGCGTTCGCCGGTCTGTCGTCGGCCGCGCAAGCCGATGAAGGCTATGTGCAGCTCACGATCTACAAGGGCGGATGGATCATCGGCGGCAACGGCGGCGGCGGCGTGCTGGATTTCCATGGCCGCCGTTATTCGCTCGGGATCGGCGGGATCGATTATGGCCTGGTGTTCGGCGGATCGCGCGCCGTGCTGCGCGGCCGTGTCCACCACATCTTCCGCCCCACCGATATCGCAGGCGTCTATGCGGCGGGGGGCGCGGGCATTGTGGTCGGCGGCGGCGTCCGCGGCATCGTGCTCACCAACGCGAGGGGCGTGGTGCTCGAATTGTCAGGAGCGCAGGTTGGCCTGATGGCGAACGCGGATCTGAGCGGGCTCGCGATCAGCATCAGGTGAGAGCAACTGGTGCGGCGAAATTTGAAGTTCCTATCAGTTTCGCTGCAAGTACGTTTATAGGAACTTCAAATTCAAAGCCGCCACTCAAATCAATAAGTTACTAGAGCTCCTTTGATTCCGAAGTTCGCATCAGAGGTTGCTGCGATATCACGCGAACTTGACGATTGGCGGTGGTGGTCAAGCCCGGGACGACGTTGGGACAGGATCTAGCCGCCGGCCTTGTCGAAGATCTCTTCGGCCGGAACCGGCGGCGTCACCTTGAAGGTGTCGCGCATCGCCTCGCCCAGCTCGCTGGCGTTTCGAAGCGTGCGCTCGGCGACGACTTCGCCGTCGCGCGTCTCCGTCGAAAGCACACGATCGACCAGCCTGTAGCGCCGCCCGCCGGCGAGCCGCTCCATGATCAGCCGCGTGGTGAGCGGGATCAACGGATTGGTCGATGTGAACCAGTTGCCGAGTTCGTAATCGGCCTGAAGTTGCGGCTGCAGGTCGAAGACGTAGAGCGTGCGCCAACCGTCCTGCCGTTTCGCGCTGAGCGAAAACAGGCCGTCCGACCGCGTGAGCCGGTACGTCCCCATCGAGGTCGCTTGTTCGATGTCGGTTTTCAGTTGCAGCGGCGCGTCCAGAAGACAGGCGCCGAAGCCGACGTCGGCGAGGTAGGCGCCGTCGGCGAGATCGACCTTCAGCAGCATGTGCGTTTTCGGGCCCAACGGGCTATCGGGCGGCGACATCCAGCGCACCCGCGCGGCGAGGCCGGTGACCTGAAAGCCGAGCGCCTGAAGGGCGGACCTGAAAAGCAGGTTGTGCTCGAAGCAATATCCGCCGCGGCTTCCGTCGACGAGCTTGGCCTGCAGCGAAGCGGGATCGAGGTTCACGGGGCGCCGCAAGAACGGGTCGAGCGCCTCGAACGGGATCGCCGCGAGATGGGCAAGCTGAAGGGCTTTCAGCGTTGCGAGATCGGCCGCGAGCGAGCCGCGATACCCGATCCGCACCAGATAATTTTCCAACCGAAACGCGTCTGACATGATGATCCGCCCCCCTGCGATGCCGATATTATTCCACGGGAGCGGTGCCACAACCAGAAGTGCCCGACAACGCGACTACGCCCCGGGGCACGGTGCCACTCTGCCTCATCCCGAGGGCATCGCGGGTAGCGATGCGTCTCGAAGGATGAAGGCAGCCTCATGGTCCGAGACGCTGCGCTCCTCACCATGAGGCGTAAGCGCCGCCGGCGTTCACAGTGTGCAGCCGCGGCTCATCCGCATGTTTTCCTGGATCGCCACGGCGGCCGCAAACGTCGGCACCGGCTTGCTGACGACCTTGTATTCCGAGAACAGTTGCCACGGCTTCTCGGTCAGGTCGGTATTCCAGATCTGGCAGACGCCGGTATCGTCCCAGCGGATCACATAGTAGCCGGACTGCTCCTGATGATGCATGGGGCGGGCAAACGCCGCCGTCGATGCAACGATGGCGGCAGCGGCACAAAGAGCGGTAACGCGACGCATGAAAGTCTCCTCGAATGATTTGATCCCCAGGCGCCTCGGCAAGGCCGATTGCGGCCCGCACCGACGACGGGCGCCTGCGGCCTCTGGTGCGGCAAAAGAACGGCTCGCGCCAGTAGCAAGCGCGTGATTGATGGGGGATGGTGCGGAGAGGGGCGCACAGATATCATCCCCTCGCGTCAGGCGCGCGGGATGCCGTGGAGGACCGGAGATGAGCAAGGCTAATCGAACGGGTGTCGCTTTCGCGGCGTTAGGCGTCGCCGCGGCGCTGCTGTTTCCGGTGAGGCAGGGGCGGTCGGCGGCTCCGGTCACGATCGCGGTCGCCGATTTCGACTATGTCGACAGTTCCGGCGAGGTGAAGGATCAGAGCGCGGAACACAAGGCGCGCGTGGCGCATTTCGCCGAACTTGTCCGTGCTGACATCGCCGCACAGGGCGACTACCGCGTGCTGCCTCTCGAGTGCGCACAGCCGCCCTGTACGCCCGTCAACATGCAGCCCGATAACTTTCTCGCCGCCGGCCGCCGTTCCGGCGCGCGGTTCCTGGTCTATGGCGGCATTCACAAGATGAGCACGCTGATACAATGGGGCGATGTCGAGTTGCTCGATCTCGAAACCAACAAGTTGCTGCTCAAGCGCACCGTGACTTTTCGCGGCGACACCGACGAGGCTTTTTCCCGCGCCGCCGCCTTCGTCGGCGAGACCGTCAAGGACGCGATGGAGAAGAGGTGAGGGATCAAGGCCGCGCTTCTTGGCGTCAGGTGATCATCCAATTTTGTGCGGCGTCGGGCGCGGCAGCTCATTTGCCGAACCCCAGCTTGCGATCCAAGCCTTCACGTCGTTGAGCGGGACGGCGACACGCATCCGTTTGAAGGCGTCCAAGCGCCGGCGATCCTCCGCAACATCGGGACCGGCGATATCAACGACGGAATCCAGAAGCGCAACGGCTTCCGCAAGCACGGCCGCGACCTCCTGACCGCGCTCGTCAGCCATTTGGCGCAGACACGCATCGGTGTCGGCGTCGATATCCAGCGTGCGGCGGATGATGTTCATGGCGAAAGGATAGTTGTGAAGGGCCGATTTGTTGAGATGTCCGGTAACCTATCGCTCCAACTGCGACGGGTTTCGCAAGGACTACTAGACCGAACCTAGGAGCCCACCTGCCTAACAGGCTAGATCCTAGAGGATCATTGCGTGGCATATTTAAGATGTTATCGCTATATTAGCACGGTTGAGTAGTCTTCAACGCAAAGGAATTCTCGTGTTCGTCTCACGGATCATTTTACAGAATTGGCGAAATTTCCGAACAGTGAATGTGCCATTGCGAGAGCGGCAATTTATTGTTGGCCCAAATGCGGCTGGGAAATCCAACTTTTTGGATGTGCTTCGTTTCTTACGTGACGTTGCGAAGCCCGAGGGTGGAGGCATCCAGAAAGCCGTAAAAGACCGCGGGGGGGTATCTAAGCTAAGGTCGCTCGCTGCCCGTCGTGATCCGGAAATCACTATAGAAATTCACATGAGTGAAGATGTGGAAGATGACGTTCCGGATTGGCGATACCGACTTGAGATGCGTCAGGAAAGCCGCGGTTATCGTCTACCTTACATCTCTTCCGAGAAGGTTTGGAAGAAGGCTCAGCTCATTCTTGATCGACCTAGACCGGAGGATAAAAACGATCCAGTTAGGTTGACTCAAACCTACCTTGAACAAGTCAACGAAAATGAGCCTTTTCGAGAAATCGCGAGATTTTTTGAGAATTCGACCTATTTGCATTTGGTGCCGCAACTGCTGCGCTATTCCGATTTGATTCAAGGGCGCATAATTGAATCAGACCCTTTCGGCCAAGGACTGCTGGAACGGGTGGCAAGGTCATCTGACCGCATCCAGAAATCGCGCTTGTTGAGAATCGAAGCAGCGCTGAAAGTTGCTGTGCCACAACTTCAACAACTGCGGTTTGAGCGGGACACTGATACCGGACGGCCTCATTTGAGTGCCTTGTATTCACATTGGCGACCAAACGCCGGATGGCAACGTGAAGATCAGTTTTCGGACGGGACGCTGCGTTTGATTGGTCTCTTGTGGTCTCTCCTAGAAGGAGAATCACTTCTCCTTCTTGAAGAACCCGAGCTTTCACTCAATGCCGCCATTGTCGCGAGGTTGGCGCCGCTAATATATCGAATGCAGAGACAGAGGCGGCGCCAAGTTTTGATAAGCACTCATAGCATGGACTTGCTATCAGATACGGGCATCGATGCGCGAGAAATTTTGCTGCTTGAACCCAGCGCTGAAGGCACAGAGGTTGTTCCTGTTTCCGATCTCGAGGATTTATCGCGCTTGATGGAGGCAGGGCTTTCTGCGGGCGAAGTCGTTCTTCCAAGAACGCAGCCGAAACAGCTAGAACTGCTTAGCAGTATTGATTGATGCCCGGAAATTTGACGCTATTGACGGAGGATTTGCCTTCGGAAGTACTTGCTCACCGCCTATTAGCCTATGTTGATCCCGATGCTAGCTTTATTACGAACTTGGGGCGGCGAGGTGTTGGGTATATTCAATCGAAGCTGCGAAGTCTCAATCGAGCGGCGGCGGGTTTAAAGATTGTCGCTATCGCGGATCGCGATTCTATACAAAATTGCCCGATCCAAATGATCCAGGTGTGGCTTGGAGGGGTTTGTCACCCTAACCTAGTGGTTAGAATAGCGGAAATGGAAATAGAATCATGGATCATGGCTGATCGTGAAGCTATTTCGGGATTTCTCGACGTTCCCATAAATCGCATTCCGCAAATGCCAGATGCCGTCAATAACCCCAAGCAAGAACTAGTAAATATCGCTCGATTGTCCCGCAGCAGAAACACACGTGAAGAAATGTGTCCTGCCGCGGGCGCGCGCAACCTCGTCGGACCTGCTTATAATAGTAATCTTGAAATCTTCATTCGTTCAAGTTGGCGTCCAATGCATGCGTTGCGACATTCACCGAGTTTGCGACGGGCGGAGCGGCGTATTCGAGAATTGGCTCAGCGTGCAATGTAGTTGATGGAGTGTCGCGATAAAGACAGCGCTGAAGATTTCAGCGCTGTCTTTATCGAGGTGTTTGCAAGCCAATCTTACTTACAACACCCTGTTGCTCTCCTTCACCTTCTCCGCGTCGAGATAGACCTGTCCGCCCATCTCCTTGAACTTCTCGCTCATCTTCGCCATGCCGTCTTCGATGACGCCGCTCACCGACATGCCGACGTCGCCACCGGCGACCGCACGCTTGTCCGGATCGTTCAGCGTCGCCGCGTAGTCGCGCACGTCCTGCGTGATCTTCATCGAGCAGAACTTTGGGCCGCACATCGAGCAGAAATGCGCGACCTTGTGCGCTTCCTTCGGCAGCGTCTCGTCGTGGAAGGCGCGCGCGGTTTCCGGATCGAGCCCGAGGTTGAACTGGTCCTCCCAGCGGAAGTCGAAGCGCGCGCGTGACAGCGCGTCATCACGAAGCTGCGCCGCCGGATGGCCCTTGCCGAGATCGGCGGCATGCGCCGCGATCTTGTAGGTGATGACGCCGGTCTTGACGTCGTTGCGGTCGGGCAAGCCCAAATGCTCCTTCGGCGTCACGTAACACAGCATGGCGCAGCCGAACCAGCCGATCATGGCGGCGCCAATGCCCGAGGTGATGTGGTCATAGCCCGGCGCGATGTCGGTCGTCAGCGGGCCCAGTGTATAGAACGGCGCCTCGCCGCATTCCCTGAGCTGCTTGTCCATGTTGATCTTGATCTTGTGCATCGGCACATGGCCGGGGCCTTCGATCATCACCTGGCAGCCCTTGTCCCACGCAATTTTCGTGAGTTCGCCGAGCGTCTCCAGTTCGGCGAACTGCGCGCGGTCGTTGGCGTCCGCGATCGAGCCCGGCCGCAGGCCGTCGCCGAATGAAAACGACACATCGTATTTGCGCATCAGGTCGCAAATCTCCTCGAAGTGCGTGTAGAGGAAGCTTTCCTTGTGATGCGCCAGGCACCACTTCGCCATGATCGAGCCGCCGCGCGAGACGATGCCGGTGACGCGGTTGGCGGTCAGGTGGATGTAGGGCAGGCGCACGCCGGCATGAATGGTGAAGTAGTCGACGCCCTGTTCGCATTGCTCGATCAGCGTGTCCTTGTAGAGCTCCCAGGTCAGCTTGACCGGATCGCCTTCGCACTTCTCCAGCGCCTGATAGATCGGCACCGTCCCGATCGGCACCGGCGAGTTGCGCAAAATCCATTCGCGCGTGGTGTGGATGTTGCGCCCCGTCGAGAGGTCCATCACGGTGTCGGCGCCCCAGCGGATCGCCCACACCATCTTGTCGACTTCCTCCTCCACCGACGAGGTCACGGCGGAGTTGCCGATATTGGCGTTGATCTTGGTCAGGAAGTTGCGGCCGATGATCATCGGCTCGAGTTCGCCGTGGTTGATGTTCGAGGGAATGATCGCCCGTCCGCGCGCGATCTCGGAGCGCACGAATTCCGGCGTGATGAAGGCCGGCACCGCGGCGCCAAAGCTTTCGCCGTCGGCGAGCGCTGCCTCGGCGCGTTCGAGCTGTTGCTTGCGGCCGAGGTTCTCGCGCTCGGCGACATAGATCATCTCCTTGGTGATGATGCCGGCGCGGGCGAATTCAAGCTGCGTGATCTTGTGGCCGTCGAGCCCGCGCAGCGGCTGTGTGATGCGCGGTGAAGGCTTTCGCGGCGTGCGAGGCGCCGACATTGCCGTTGTCTTCCGGCTTGATGCTGCGCCCATCGTATTGCTCGACGCCGCCGCGCTCCTTGACCCACGCGGTGCGGTTGCGGGTTAGACCGGCATTGACGTCGATCGTGACGTTCGGGTCGGTGTAGGGGCCGGAGGTGTCATACACCGGCAAATTTGGCTCGCCCGCGCCTTCGGAGAGCATGATCTCACGCAAGGGCACGCGCAGATCGCTCGCCGCTTCCGGCGTCGCAAAGATCTTGCGTGAGGAGGGCAACGGGCCCGTGGTCACGGCGGGAAGGGTCGTGTCGGGATTGGAGCGAATGTTCATGGTGTCCTCCTTACTAACTGTTGTCGTCATTCTGGACGACGGAATGCACGTTGATCCGGGCAGTGGATGTTAGAGTTGCGAGCGCGGCTCTCTCGCTCCCTCCCCCCTTGCGGGGGAGGGTCGGGGAGGGGGGTGACCACGAGTCGTCGTGCGACCTACCCCCACCCTTAACCCCTCCCCGCAAGGGGGAGGGGAACAGAGACCACGGCGGTCTCCGTTCGTGACGATACGGGAATGCGCTCGCAACTCTCATCACGCCGCCTCCGATTTCAGTCCGAGCCAGGCGCGCACCCGCTTGTCGGGGTCGGCGTTCTGGGTGATGTCGGACACGACAGCGATCGAGTTGGCGCCGGCGGCGAAAATCTCAGGCGCGTGCTCAAGCTTGATGCCGCCGATCGCGACCAGCGGAATCTCGCCGACGCGCTTCTTCCATTCGGTGATCCTGGGAATGCCCTGCGGCGCGAAGCGCATCGACTTCAGCGTGGTCGGAAAGATCGGACCCAGCGCGACGTAGTCGGGCTCGGCGGCCAGCGCCGTCTCCAATTCCGCGTCGTCATGGGTGGAGATGCCGAGCGTGAGCCCGGCGGCGCGAATAGCCGCGACATCGGCGTCCGCGAGATCTTCCTGGCCGAGATGCAGATGCTTGGCGCCGGCCTCGATCGCCGCGCGCCAGTAGTCGTTGACCACGAGCCTGGCCGCGGTGCCGTGGATCATTTCGAGCGCGTCCTTCACCGTCTGCAACGCATCCGCCGCGCCGAGATTCTTGGCGCGCAGCTGGATCGTGCCGACGCCAAGCAGCGCCAGCCGCGCGACCCAGGCGACGCTGTCGACGACGGGGTAAAAGCGATCAGGATACGCGTGGCGATCAGGATACGGCATGCCAGAACGGGGTCCCAACGACAGGGGTTGAAGGGGAGGCGAAGTCGCGCGCTTCCATCAGGCCGGCTTCAAAGGCGGTGCGGCCGGCCTCGACGCCTTGACGGAAGGCTTTCGCCATCGCGATCGCGTCGGCGGCTTTCGCGATCGCGGTGTTGAGCAGCACGGCGTCATAGCCGAGTTCGAGCGCGTGCGCGGCGTGGCTCGGCGCGCCGAGGCCGGCATCGACCACGAGCGTCACGTCAGGCAGGCGGTCGCGCAGCAGTTTCAGCGCATCGGGGTTGATGATGCCGCGGGCGCGAGCCGATCGGCGCGGCCCAGGGCATCACCACCTTGCAGCCGGCATCGACCAGCCGCATCGCCACCGACAGATCCTCGGTGCAATAGGGGAACACGTCAAAGCCGTCCTTGATCAGGATGGAAGCCGCTTCGACCAGGCCGACCACATCGGGCTGCAGCGTATCGTTGTCGGCGATCACTTCCAGCTTGATCCAGGAAGTGCCGAACAATTCGCGCGCGAGTTTGGCGGTGGTCACCGCTTCGCGCACGCTGCGGCAACCGGCCGTGTTCGGCAACACCGTGACCTTGAGTTCGCGGATCAGATTCCAGAAGGCATCGCCGGTCTTGCCGCCGGCAGCTTCCCGCCGCAGCGACACCGTGACGATTTCGGCAGCCGACGCGCGGATCGCGCCCTGCATGATCGCGGGCGAGGGATAGAGCGCCGTGCCGATCAGGAGGCGGGAGGTGAAGGATTTGCCGTAGAAGTTCAGCATCAGTGTCTCCGCAGATAGCTCCCTTCCCCCTTGCGGGGGAGGGCCGGGGAGGGGGGTAGCCACGAATACTGGCATGCGTCGTTATCCCCACCCCCAACCCCTCCCCGCAAGGGGGAGGGGAGAAGGTAGGTGCCCGCAAGCGGGGCGAGGTGAAGAAAAGAGCGGGCTGCGAAGTTAAACGTCGTCATCCTCAGCCTCCCTGCCGCGGCGTGATGATCTCGATCTCGTCGCCGGCCTTGAGCGGCGTCTCGGCCCAGCGGCTCTTCGGCAGCACGTCGTAGTTCACCGCGATCGCAAAATGCGTGCCCTCATAGTCGAGTTCGCCGATCAGCGCACTCACATGCGTCGAGGTGATCTCGCGCGCTTCTCCGTTGATGGTCACGCGCACTGCATCACCTCATTGTCGATGGTACCGCGCTCGACATAGCCGAGCGTCAGTTCGGCGAGCGCCGGCGCCAGCAGGAAGCCGTGACGATAAAGCCCGTTCACCGCGATCTTCTCGTTATTGACCGCGATGCGCGGCAGATTGTCGGGAAAGGCCGGACGCAGGCCGGAGCCGAATTCGAGGATGCGCGCTTCGCCAAAGGCCGGATGCACGGCATAGGCCGCGCCCAGAAGCTCCAGCGCCGAGCGGACGCTGACGCCCCTGTTCTCGGTCTCGATCGAGGTCGCCCCCAGCATGAAGCGGCCGTCGCCGCGCGGGATCACGTAAAGCGGAAAGCGCGGATGGATCAGCCGCACCGGACGCATCAGTTCGACCTCGTCGCTCTCGATCAGAATGAGCTCGCCCTTGACACCGCGAAGTTCGCTTTGCCGGTCGCGCGCGGCGAGCCCCCGGCAATCGATCACGGTGCCTTCGACATCGCCGGGATCGACATCGCTGTTGAATTCGATCGCGCCGCCGCTGTTGCGAATGCGCGCATGCAATTCGGGCAGGATCTTTCGCGGCTCGACGTGGCCCTCGTCGGCATAGAACAGCCCCTCGCGGAAGCGCCCCGCCAGCGACGGTTCGATTCCCGCGATGGCCGGCGCGTCCAGCCTTTGATGGCCTGATGTCAGCCGTGCGAAGCGTTCGAAGTCGGCGCGGTCGCGCGGATGTGCCACCACCAGCGAACCGTTGAACGGCGTTTGCGGGAAATAGTCGCGCCAGAGTTTTAGGGACCGAAGGCCAAGGCGAACGATCACGGGCTCGGTGGATTCGGCCTCGCAATAGGGCGAGAGCATGCCGCCCGCCCAATAGCTGGTGGATTGCGTCATGCGTTCGTCACTGCGCTCGTGCAGCGTCACGCGGTGGCCGGCTTGCGCGAATAGCAGCGCCTGCCAGGCGCCAGCGACGCCCGCGCCGATGACGGAAATCGGGGATTGCCCCCGCGGATTCGTGGAACTCTGCTGCATCCCTGTCCCTTCGCCGGAATGACCCGGATCAGGTTCAAAGGGTCACCGCGGTCTCTGGATCCCTGTGGACGTGATCCTTCGGATCAGTCCGGGTACCAGAGGATGCGGTCTCTCAGCTCCTCGTCGGAGCTCCCCTCGGAACAACCCTAATGTAAGCCCCTCAGGCGAGGTGTCAACGTGCATGCCCATGGCAAACCCCGGATGATCTGCATGCGTGCCCCGGACGCAGTGCACCGCTGTAGCGATGCATGGCTGATCCGGGGTCCATCTACTATCCCGGGTCCATTTACTAAATGTGGGTCCCGGTTCTGCGTAGCAGCGTACCGGACGACGCTTCGCGTCGCCGGGAGGACGCTGCAACGCATCCGGGACACGAACTCACTCATTCGCTTCGCGCGCCGCACCTGGCAGTTCGGGATGCCGGATATGCCAGGTATGTTCGAGCCGTCGGCGTTTGGCGGCGTAGTAATAGCCGCCGGCATAGTAATGGACCGCTCTATTTTGATTGCCGTCGGCGGCGCGGTAGGCCCCGGCGAGATATTTCACCGCGTAAGTCAGATTGGTTTCGGGGTCACGCAGCCCTTCGGCGGTGCCGGTGTAGCCAAGACCGCGCGCGGTCGCGAGCTTGATCTGCATCATTCCGATGGCCCCGCCGCGTCCGACCAGACCGGGGCGATAGCGGCTCTCGCGCACGATCACGCGGTGCACCAGTTCGACCGGGACCCCATTCGCCTGCGCATGCCTGGCGACCATCTCCTCATATTGGCTGCGCTGGGCGTGGGCGTCGCTCGGGCAGAGCAGGCTTACAGCCAGCACAAGCGATGCGAGGGTTAACAGACGCTTCATGAGAAGGCCTCCGGGCAGCGCCCGCGACGGGGCAAACCGCGGGACAGAGCGACGAATGCCGGCGTTTATCCGCCATCGATATGGCGAAAAACCGGCCTTGTTCCGGTAGCTGGCCGAATCCGCGCCGCCGATTTACCGGGAATTATGCCCTGATGTGCTTCGATTGGCCGGAAATCCAAGCATGATCCGGAAAAGTGTGTAGCGGTTTTCCGAGAAGGTCATGCGCAATTAACGGGAAATCTCGTTTTCCGCCATGACCTTGGCCACCGCCGAAGTAGCGCCAGACACGCACGCCCTGCGCGGCTCGCTGCCGCTGTGGGTCGGCGTCGTGAGCTACGTGGTGCTGATCATCGCCGGCGATCGCCTGTTGAACGATCCCGACACGCAGTGGCAGATCACGGTCGGGCAATCGATTCTCGACCATCACGCGGTGCCTTACACCGACGTCTACTCCTTCACCATGCGCGGTGCGCCATGGATTTCGACGCAATGGCTGGCGCAGGTTCTCTACGCGCAGGTTCATGCCTGGTTCGGCTGGACCGGCCCGGTGGTGCTGGCGGCTGCCGCAAGCGCTGCGACGTTCGCGTTGCTGGCGCGGTATCTGGTCCGAAACCTGAGCGAGAGCGCCACGCTGGTCTTTGTCGCGGTGGCGCTGGCGCTGACGGCGCCGCATCTTCTGGCGCGGCCGCATGTGCTGGCGTTGCCGATCATGGTCGCCTGGATCGGCGAACTCATCGCGGCCGCCGAGCGGCGCGAGGCGCCGTCGTTCTGGCTGCTGGCGCTGATGGCGCTGTGGGCCAACGTCCATGGTGGCTTCGTCTTCGGCCTCATGATGATCGCGCCGATCGCGCTCGATGCCGTGATCCGGGCGGACGCCGACAACAGGATGTCGCTTGCGGTGCGCTGGGCGGTCTTTGCCGCGCTCGCCCTCGCCGCCGGCTGCTGCACCCCCTATGGCTGGGAATCTCTGCTGGCGTCGCGGAAGATATTGGCGCTCGGCAACGCCTTGCCGCTGATCACCGAATGGCGGGCGGCCGATTTCACCACTTTGCACCCGTTCGAAATCTGCCTGCTCGGCGCTATCGGTCTCGCCCTCTATCGCGGCATCACCTTGCCGCCGCTGCGCATTTTCATCCTGCTCGGGCTCGTTCACATGGCGTTGTCGCAGGGGCGCGCGGCGGAAATCCTGGCGCTGCTGGCGCCGCTGGCTATTGCCGAGCCGCTGGCGCGCCAGATCGGCGGCACCGGATCATCTTCGCTTTCGTTGCGGCCCGTTCGCGGCATGACGGTGGCTGGCGTTGCGGTGCTGCTGGCGGCGGGCACGCTGAGCTTTGCCGCGATGCACCGCTTCGCGCCCAATGCCGCCAACTCGCCGGTCGAGGCGGTGACCGAGCTGAAGAAGCTCAATGTCGAGCGCGTCTTCAACGACTACGATTTCGGCGGCTATCTGATCGCGAGCGGGGTCGCCCCCTTCATAGACGGCCGCACCGAGCTTTACGGCGAGAAGTTCTTTGTCGACTACAACAGAGCGTCGGAGTTGACGGAGCCGGACAACCTGTTCCGCCTGCTGGAGCAGCACCAAATCCAGGCGACGCTGCTGCGCACACAAAGCGCGGCGGCCAAGCTGCTCGATCACATCGACGGCTGGCAGAAGGTCTATAGCGATGGGGTCGCGACGATCCACGTTCGCAAAGCGGGTGCGTCGCACACGATGGCTCCCTTGGTGGAACCCAAATAAAATTCAGTTAGAGAAAAATTTGATTCATCGCGGCGTCGCGTCGCGGTGACTTCGCCGTTGAATTGCCCTATTGGCGTTTCAAAAGAGCATACGTAGATGCGCGCGGGTCCGGCAGCACTGCTGTCCCTTCGCGTTTCAAGCGCCAGCTCAGACGTCACGTCAGAAATCAAAAAAACGGGAGATACGCCATGGCCGGAATGCGATTCCGTTCGTTGCCTCGGGAAAACCCCTGCGCCCAATGCGGCAGATCGATTGCACTGCCCGAATGGGTCGAGGCCGAACCCGGCCGCACCTTCTACCTCTGGCGTTGCATGGCCTGCGACTATCATTTCGAGTCGGTCGCCTATTTCGAGCAGGTCGAAACAGACAACGAAGCGATCGCGGCATAACGTAACCCCGAGCGGCCGCTAACGCGGTCTTTGGCTCACTCCGCCGCCTGGCGGCCGATTGGCCGGACCGGCAACTCGATGCACACGATCAGTCCGTGCGGTACTCGGTCATGCAGCGATAGCTTGCCGCCATGCGCCAGCACGACGGCGCGTGCAATCGAAAGCCCAAGCCCGAAGCCCGCGGTCTCGTCCATGTTGCGCGCATCGTCGCCGCGCACGAAGGGCTCGATCATCACTTCCTTGCGCGCGTCGGAAATGCCGGGACCGTCGTCCTCGACTTCGATGGTGGCGGCCTCGGTCGAGGTCGTCAGCCGAATGGTGACCAGCGCGCCGTATCGGACGGAATTTTCCACGAGGTTGGTGACGCTGCGTGCCAGGTCGTCCGGCCGCACGGTCGCCATCGCATGCTCGGGGCCCTGATAGGTCACCTTGTGGCCGATATCGGCGAACTGGTCGGCGACAAGCTGCAACGTGGAGGCGATGTCGGTTAGCGTCATGGCCTCGAGCTTGCGGTCGTTGCGCAGGAACGACAGCACCGATTCCAGCATCGAGCGCATCTGGTCGAGATCGCCCATCATCCGAAGCCGATGCGCCTCGTCCTCGATGAACTCCGCCCGCAGCCGCATCCGCGTGATCGGCGTGCGCAAATCGTGGCTGATCGCAGCCAGCATCCTGGTACGGTCGTCGATCAGGGCGGTGATGCGCTCGTGCATCCGGTTGAGCGCTTTCGCCACGGAGCGGATTTCTTCCGGCCCGCGTTCGGGCAGCGCCGAGGCCGCGCCGTTCACGCTGAAATTCTCCGCCGCCTTGGCGAAGGCCGACAGCGGCGCGGTCAGCGCCCGCGCGGCCCACAGGCTGAGCATGCTGACGCTGACGATCGCAAACAACAGCGTCACTCCCCACGACCCGATCCAGAAAGGCCGCGACCGCGGATCGCGCAAGAACCGCGCCGAGATCATCGCGCCGTCGGGCAGCGCGATGCCGACCTTGTGGGGGTCTTGTTCATTGGCGAGCGGAAAGATGCGATAGCTGCTGTCGAGCCGCCGGTGCAGGCCGCGCAGTTCGGGCGCTTCGGGATCGCTCGCTTCCGGCATCGGCCCCGCCGGGAGGGCTTCGATGTCGAGCTTGGGAAACGCGCGGGCGACGTCGGCGATCAGCCGCGGGCGGTCGGCCGGAGCGGCGGCGCCGAGCATTTGCACTGCCGCGGCGAACTGGGCGTGACCGCGGTCGATGTTCGGGTCGGGCTGGTCCGGACGGCTGACCAGGAAGATGCCGGTCAGGATCACGTGAATGGCGAGGATCGATGCGATCACCAGCGCCGTCAGCTGACCGCCGATGGTTCTCAGGTTCAGGAAATCGGCGAGCTTCATTTGGCGCTATCGAGCGGGGCCATGGCGGCCTCCACCGTCGGCGTAAACAGGTAGCCGCCCGAGCGCACGGTCTTGATCATGCTGGAATCCTGCGGATCGGTTTCGATCTTGCGGCGGATGCGGCTCACCAGGACGTCGATGGAACGCTCGAACGAGCCGGCATTGCGCCCTTGCGTCAGATCGAGCAGGCTGTCGCGCGACAAAACCCGGCCTGGCCGCTCGCAAAAGGCTCGCAACAGGTCAAATTCGGCTGATGTCATCGACACCCGCGCGCCGGCCGGATTGCGCAACTCACGCAGGCGGAAATCGATCCGCCAGCCCTGGAAGGTCAACGCGGTCGCTCCCATCACTGCGCTGGCGGTCTGGGCCGCGGTCTGGCGGCGCAGCACGGCATTGATGCGGGCCAATAGTTCGCGCGGGTTGAAGGGCTTGGCGAGATAATCGTCGGCGCCCATTTCGAGGCCGAGAATGCGATCGACGTCCTCGCCGCGCGCGGTCAGCATGATGATCGGCAGCTGCAACTCGCTGCGGATCTTGCGGCACAGGCTCAGGCCGTCCTCGCCCGGCAGCATGACGTCGAGAATGACCAGATCGACGCGATGGTCGCTCATGGCGCGGGCCATCTCGCGCCCGTCATTGGCGGTTGTGACGTTGCAGGCGTTGTTGCGGAGATACTTCGCGATCAACGCCCGCGTCTCGCGATCGTCTTCAACGACAAGAATGTTTGGCGGTACAGGGGGCATGCAAATCTTTTGCCTAAGATTTCCGGCAACAGAACCATCTTTTTGTTTCCGGATATTTCCGGGCTAGTGCGGGCCCACGCAACTGCCCGCAACAAGTCTATTCCGGCAGATCGTTAACTCGTTAAGAGTATCTTAATCCTGACATAGCGTTATGCGGCAGGGAACCCTTAACCCGATTGCGGCGGGCCGCCGCGAGGCCAGAACGCCTGTTCGACACCATCTTCTCCTGACCGGTCCGATCGAAGGGGCGGCTTTGACGGCTGCCCTGTCGGGGCACAACCCGGCCTTTAACCTGCTCGTGATCGAGCGAGCCGAGCAACAGGCCGCGCTGCGCGGGGATGTGCTGCGGCGCTCGCGCATGATCGCCTTCGTGTCGCGGACGATCAAACCGCACGCAGTCGAGTTTCGCGCCGTCGTACCATCTGCGGCAAGCACGCCAAGCGCCGCAACCTGATTTTCTATCGCGTTTGCGAACGAGAAAATTCCGGAACCAGGCTCGACGCAAGCAAACTGAGACGCCGAAAGTTCCTCCGCCGCGACCGCCTAAATTACGGGAACAGCGGAACGGCGACAGCGGCACCGTGTTTTCTCCTCACAATTTTCTTAAGGAGAAAACAAATGTTAGCCAGGACCATTACGGCTGCTTTGGCAGGCACAGCAATGCTTGCCACGATCGCGTCGGCGCAAACCCCGACCGCGACTGCCGATCACGCGTCGAGTACGATCTCGAGTTCCTCGCTGCAAGGCGACTGGCGTGCCTCGAAGGTCGTCGGCCTCAAGGTCTATAACGAAAAGAACGAGAAACGTCGGCTCGATCAACGACCTCATCATGGACAAGAGCGGAAACATCAAGGCGGTCGTACTCGGCGTCGGCGGCTTCCTTGGCGTCGGCGAGCATCTTGTCGCGGTTCCTCTCGACAAGGTCAAATTCGTCACCGAGCCGGTTGCCTATAGCGGCACGGCCAGCAACAGCGGCTGCGCCGAAAGGCTCGGCCTCGACCACCACGGGCTCCTCGACGAGCTCCACCACGGCAAAGTCCAATCCCTGGTATCCGGATCATGCCGTGTTCAACGCCACCAAGGACGAACTGAAGGCGATGCCTGAGTTCAAGTATTCGAGCTAGAAACCATCGTCCCTGCGAAAGTAGGGATCGACAGGCGCGTCCGGCTTTGCCGGGCGCGCCTTGCTTGTGCAGGACTTTGCGCGCCAATATCCCGATGTTAGTCTTGCCGGCGGCAGAGGCATCTGCCTCCTGCCTTATGCCGAACGGGAGGACGATATGAGCGAAAGCGTCTACAAGGTCATTGAACTGATCGGTACCAGCAAGGAATCATGGGAGAAGGCGGCCACGGCCGCCGTCGAAAGGGCCGGCAAATCTCTGCGAGATCTTCGCGTCGCCGAAGTCGTCAAGCTCGACCTGCAACTTGATGCCAAAGGCAAGGTTGAAGCCTACCGCGCCAAGCTCAACGTCTCGTTCAAATTCGAAGACTGACGAATATCCGAACGAAAAAAAGCGCGCCCGGTTTTGCCGGGCGCGCTTTTGGTTTTCGCTCTCATCGTTGGATTTCGTCATTGCGAGCCAACGGGTCGCGCGAACGCGCGCCCGATGACAGGCTCCGCGAAGCAATCCAGTTAGCGCCACAGAAAGACTCTGGATTGCTTCGTCGCTTTGCTCCTCGCAATGACAGCGCCTCAGTTCGTCTTCACCAGCGGGCAGTTGCCCTTGTCGAGCGGACGGAACGCCTCGTCGCCCGGAACCGTGGCGAGCAGCTTGTAAAGATCCCATTCGCCCTTCGATTCTTCCGGCTTCTTGACCTCGAACAGATACATGTCGTGGACCATGCGGCCGTCGATCCGGATCTTGCCGTTTTTGGTGAAGAAGTCGTTGACCGGCGTGGCGCGCATTTGCGCCATCACCTTCTGCGAATCGTCGGTTCCGATCGCCTCGATCGCCTTCAGGTAATGCATCGTGGCCGAATAGAGCCCGGCCTGGATCATGGTCGGCATGTGACCGACCTTTTCGTTGAAGCGCTTGGAGAAGGCACGGGTCTCATCGTTCGTGTCCCAATAGAAAGCGTCAGTCACGATCAGCCCCTGCGTCGCCTTGATGCCGAGCGAATGCACGTCGGTGATTTCCAGGAGCAGCGCGATCATCTTCTGGCCGCCTTGGGTGATGCCGAACTCTGCCGCCTGCTTCAGCGCATTGGTAGTGTCGCCGCCGGCATCGGCCAGCGCAATCACCTTGGCCTTGGAGGCCTGGGCTTGCAGCAGGAAGGAGGAGAAGTCGGACGAATTCAGCGGATGGCGAACATTGCCCAGCACCTTGCCGCCGCTCTCCTTGACCACGTTGGCGGCGTCGCGCTCCAGCGCCTGGCCGAAAGCATAGTCGGCGGTGACGAAGAACCAGGTGTCTTCGCCGCGCTTGACCATCGCCTTGCCGGCGACATTGGAGAGCGCATAGGTGTCGTAGGTCCAGTGCACGGTATTCGGCGAGCAGGCGACGCCGGTAAGGTCGGAGCTGCCGCCGCCGGAATTGATGTTGATCTTGTTCTTCTCGCGCGTCAGCGCCGAGATCGGCAGCGCGACCGAAGACGTCGGCACGTCGAAGATCGCGTCGACCTTGTCGTTGTCGTACCAGTTGCGGGCGATGCTGACGCCGACATCGGGCTTGTTCTGGTGATCGGCTGAGATGACCTCGACCGGCTTGCCCTTTACCTTGCTGCCGTAGTCGGCGACCGCCATTTGCACCGCGGCGAGCGAGCCTTTGCCGGTGGCGTCCGCATAAAGGCTCGACATGTCGGTAAGCACGCCGATCTTGACGACGTCGTCGGAAATTTGCGCATTCGCCGCCCCACTGGATGCGGCAAAAGCGAGACCAGCCATCAACGTGATTGCCAGCGATTTCATGTCCCGTCTCCCTGATGATCTAAGGCTTGTTTTGGACCCGTGTTTTACCCGGCTCGCCGGGACGCGCAAAGCCTGAAAAGGGGCGTTCCGGGCCGCAGGCGACGGAGCTGGTTAATGTCAGGCGGTCGGCCTGAAAGGTAAATCGAGGCGCGCGAAGGTTAAGAAGTGCTCAGAGGCCCGGCAGTGCTGCGACGGTGACGTTGATGGTGCCGGAGGCTTCGGCGATCAGGCGCAGCGTCTTGGAATCGTAGGCGATGTCGGCAAGATCGAGGTTCGCAATCTCCGCCGTCACCCGCACCCCGTCCTCGTTCTTTTGCAAATCCGAAATCGCGCTTGCGACCATTTTCTGCGCATCGCCAAGGAACGGCTTGAGGTCGAGCGTGGTCTTCTCGGCGATCACCTTTTGCAGATGCGGCATAACGGCGCGAGCCGCGGCGCCGAGCAGTCCGAAGGCGGCTTCCGATTCGACAGCCATTTCGACGTTGGCAAGCCGCAGCGTCTGATGCGCTTTATCCAGCACCGGCCGGCCCAATATCTGCACCGTGGCCTCGCCGCCGAAGCCGAACCAGCTGGTCTTCTCCCTGGCGTTGACCAGCAACGAGATCAACAGGCGGTCGCCCGAGGCCGAAACCTGCGCGCGCTTCACGGTGACATTGACCGATCCCGAACCATCCTCGGGAAAGGTGCGTCCGACGAGCTGCGCTTCCACGATCTTGTCGACATCGGCAAAGGGAATATCGACCGGGATTCCGATGCTGACGATGGCTTGCGTCGGCGGCACCACGGAGAGCTTTTCGGGGAACGGGCACAGGGGCGTGGTCTGTTTCGGCGTGATGCGGGTTTCCGCCTCGATGCCGAGTGTCATCGTCACCGCCGTGGCGCTGACGCTCGGCTGCACCGCCACCGCGCGGGTCGGCCGCAACTCGAGCCAAAGCGACGGCGCCGATGCGTTGCCGCCTTGCAGCGGGATCGAACGGCAGGCCCTGGCCCATTGAATGCGCGCATTGCGCTCGAACGAGGGATCGTTGCGAATACGGTTGCCGGCGGCGGTGATCTGATCGGCAACGTTCTTGTCGATCACCGGCTTGACCTGGGCGGGAACGTTGACGCGTGCGCCGGCGACCGACAGGCTGGTGTCGCCGAGATTCACCTGCCCGGTCAGATTGGGCTCGATGCGCCAGGCGGCGGCGAACTTCGGCCGCGCGGTTATGATCACGTTGCCCTTGATCTCGGCAGAGGCGTTGACCGCCTTGATGTTGATGGCGCCGATCTTGTTGCCGACGTCGCTGCCGAGCAGGCTGCCGATGGCATCGCCGACCGCCCCGGTGGTCTTCGCCGCCAGCGACCCGGTGACGTTCAGTTTTCCGTTGAGTGCCGTGGTCAGCGACAGCACGTCCTGTCCGCCGCTGACCCCGACCGGCCCGCGCGAGGCGGTCCAGCCGATGTCGGCATTTTGCAGAACCTGCGACACCGGGTTGTCCGCCTTGCCGCCAAAGGTACGCGGCGTACCGCGGTCGGCGGCGTCGCGGATCGCGGTCATGGGAATGGTGACCTGCGCCAGGATCACGGAACTGCGGGGGGCGGGCGGCAGCGGCGGCAGATTGGCCACCGCCGGCCGGGTGCTCGAGACACGCGGTGAAAGCCAGTCCATGGCCTTCAGGCTGACGAAGAACGAGACCGCGACCACCGCGATCGCGAGCAGAATGATCTTGGGTCGCATCGTCCCCCCGGGACTAGAGCTCCGATTCCGAAGTTCGCAAGGCGATCGCGGCGGCCTCTGATGCGAACTTCGGAATCAAAGGAGCTCTAGTAACTTAATGATTTGAGTAGCGGCCTTGAATTTGAAGTTCCTATGACGACCTTGCCGCGACCCTGATAGGAACTTCAAATTCGCCGCACTGATTCAACAGGAGTTTATAGGGCCGGCGTGGAGAGCGCTACCCTGCTTACCGGTAACTCGATATGGCTCTAGTGCCCTGAACGGAATTCGCGGCTCGTGATGCAGGAACTTCAAATTCAAGGCCGCTACTCAAATCATTAAGTTACTAGAGCTCCTTTGATTCCGAAGTTCGCATCAGAGGTTGCCGCGACACCAAGCGAACCTCGGAATCGGAGCTCTAGATATGGCTGAAGGCTCCGGCGGCAATAAGGTCGGATTGTTTCGGTCAAGAAACGGAAGGCCTGAGAAAAGCAAGAGAAGCGGGGGAGGGACGCTGCGCCTGATGCGGAAACGGCAAGGCGTGAAACTCATTAAACGTTGCCAGCCATGTTGGCTATCTCCGGGAGCATTGCGACCGCCGGCGCCAAGAGTTTTAACAGCCGTGGTGAACAATTCACGATTTCTCCGCAACGATCGCAAGACTCGGCACGGGCACGCCTCTCTCGTGGCGGATCGATTGCTGTTCGAGCTGTAACACCACAAGACCGGCCGCCTCGATCGACGCGCGCACATAAGAAGCGCTATGAGCGTAGCGCCTGCCCTCGCCCATAATAAAACCGTCGCCGTCGTGCCTTTCCACGGTGAAAGCCAAAAGGCCGCCGGAAGCCAGAACACGGCTCGCTTCCTTCAGAACCGGAATGAGATCGGCGACATAGATCATCACGTCGGCGGAGAGGACGAGCTCTACGCCGGAGTCGGGCATCGCACGCAGACCCTGCAGCATATCGGTCACTTCAAGCTGGGCATAGAGACCCGTGGCGCGTGCCTTTTCGATCATACCCGGCGAAAGATCGATGCCGATGAATCGGTCGACGATTTCAGCAAAGGCGGCCGCCACCAGTCCTGTACCGCAACCGAGATCGATCGCGCATTTGAAACTGGCCGGCTTCCGATGCGCCTGGCAGGCGGAGCGCACCGCCTCAAACAACACCGAGGGCCCGCGATATCCAAGTTTTTCCACCAGAGCGCTGTCGAATGTCGTCGCATATTGATCGAACAGCAAGCGCACATAGGCCGCCGGCATTTCGGACAATTCGTCAGCGCCCAGCCGCATCAGTTCGACGCTCGCACCGAACGGATCGGAAGGATCCAGTTCACGCGCCCGGCGTAAGGCCTTGATCGCGCCGTCACGATCCCCGAGTTGCTCAAGCACTTTTCCAAGCAACCGCCAGACAGACACCCGGTCCGGCTCCAACTCAGACGCCCGCCGGTAGCTAACCGCTGCCTCTGCGGTCCTGCCGAGATTGCGCAGACAATCACCTCTGACACAGAGGGCTTCAGCCTGATCCGCCGAAATGGCCAGCGAAAGATCGCACTTGGCCAGCGCCTCCTCATACCGGCCTAATTCGAGCAAGACGCCGCCGCTCAGAGCTGATGCCTCTGCACTGTTCGGATCGAGCGTGAAAGCATGCTCGTAGGTCAGCAACACTTCATCGTATCGACGCTCCATTCGCAGCAGGTTTCCTAATTTGATCCAACCCGCGGGCCGATCAGGAGCCAGCTTGATCGCGATATCGACGCTTTTCCTGGCCTCATCCAATTTGTCCTGGTCGCGAAGCAGCTCCCCGAGATTCAAGAAATATTCGGGATTGTTCGGATTGCACCTGATTGCCGAGGCGATCAGATCGATGGCCAGATCCGGCCTGTTGGTCTGCCAGTGGACCAAACCAAGAAGATGGAGCGAATCTGCGTGCTTTGGATCAAGCGTTAATGCCTGCCGACATCGGTCTTCGGCCGGTCCATGCCGTTTGGACAAAAAGTGACGCAGGGCGGCGTCGAATAGGTCGGTCGGAGAGCGCTTTGTTCTACGCTGCTCATGGCTTTTGAAACGAGGTCGAAGCCGGCCCAATGTATACTTCCTTTGGAATTGAGATCGATTGCCGCAACGACCCGAATCACTTCCATGATAAACCCGACCCCTAACCAAGAGAATAAAGCGTACACGACTGGAGAAACCTGGCTCGCTCGCCGGGCGCGTTGTCGGCGCGGCGTTCCATCGGCAGCAGGATCACCTTGGTGCCGACGCTCACGCGCGAATAAAGATCCGTCGCATCCCGGCTGGTCAGGCGGATGCAGCCGGCGGCAGCGATCAAGGCGAGGCTCGCGAAGGCGCGAGGCCCGAACATTGCCATTCCCTGTTGTTGGCTCTCGCAACCGCTTTGGGTCGCATCGCCGGGAGCGATTGATAATCGCAAATCATTTTCCGGGCACGGCGCTCCTCGATGTAGCGGATGCCCCTTTCTACACCGATTCCGTCTTGCCAATCTCCCGGGACCAAACACGAAAGCAGGGACGACGTGATCGGAAATCGCGCCGCTACCGCCTCTTCTCCTTCGGTGGAGGTTTTCTCGGCGGCGGCGGCTTTCGCGGTGCCACGGGCCGGTTCGGCAATCCACCCTGGCGTAAGCCGGGCGCATTCGGCCGTTGTACGCCGCCTGGGTGCGCGGCTGGCGGTTGCTGGCCCTGCTGCGTCGCGCGGTCAGGCGGACCTTGCTGGCCATGCCTCTCGTTGCGGTTGGGCGAATTTTGCAGCTCGCGGCCGGGACGTTGTTGCAAGTTGTTCTGGCGCTGTTGCGGGTTGTTCTGCCGCCGCTCGCCGTTTTGACCGGGCGCACCACGCGGGTTGGTCCGGTTCGGATTCGCGCGGTTCGGATTGATCCGGTTCGGGTTGGCGCGCCGCAGCGCGCGCTGTTCGTTCACCACCTGGCGTCCGACCGCCTGCGCCGCATGCACCTGGCGCACGACGCCCTGGTCGCGCGCCGCCTGTTGCGGCGAGATCGCAAGCGGCGCGGCGGTGATGCGGCCGCCGGCGCCGGGGCGGATGGTAAAGCCGCTCGAGCCCTGCGTCAGCGTGCCAAGCCGGGCGCCGTTGCGGTCGCTGATGTCGATGGTGCCGACATGGCCATCCGGATCGGGATAGAGCTTGATGTTGTGCGCGCCGCTGCCGGCGCCATTCACCTCGACGAGCCCGGTGGTGCCGCGAATGCCGAGCGTTGCGGTCGGCGTCGCGATTTTCATGTTGCCGGTCTTGGCGACGGCGGAAGCCACAAAGGCCACCGTGCCCTTGGTGACGTCAAACAGCGCCGAATTCTGCTGGCCGCCGTCTTCATAGACGTAGTTATCTACCGTGATCGACGCGTTGGCGGTGAGGTTGAAGGTGGTGGCGTCGTTGAAGGTGATGCCGAGCGTGGATTCCGAAAACGTCACCAGCCTGTCGTTGAGATAGATATCGTCCTTGAGTTTGAGCGGAAGCGTATTCTGGTTGCGGATGACGCTCGCCGTTCCCGTCAGTGTCGCGACATTGCCGATCGGGTCGTCGGATGGAGCGTCGGCGGCGGAGGTCGCGGGCGAACTGGCCGACGCCGGCGAGGGCGGTTGCGCCGGCGATGGCTGAGCTTGCGCCAGCCGGATCGGGGCAGCGAACACGCTTTTCGCCGACGTGAGGCCAGCGTCTTCCATTGTATCCGGCGCCGCATAGGCCAGTGCGGGACCGCTAAGCAAAAAGTTTACAAACAGCACCAAAACCCAAGACGACCGGCATCGCGCCGTGCCCGCGTTGGATCCGCCATCACGCGGGGTCGTCGATGAGAGGTACATGCTCGCTTTCAATCCGCCCGTTTAAAAACACAGTTTTGCCGACCGCCCCCAGCCGGGCAAGAAATGCTTTCACGGATTGATGCGGTTTGCGGCTGAATGCGGCATGAACGTTGGTGTCGCTAAAAAACCCGGCGGTGATCCGCCGGGTTTTTCAAAACGATGGATGGCGAATCCAGTGCTGCGTTAGAAAACGCCGAGCACGATGGCGCCGACAACGGCAAAGGCGAGGTACGCGGTCACAACGCTCAGCCGATTGACGAAAGGACGAAGGGCCATGGGGATGCTCCGAAGGTCGCGTCGCTAACCGCCTTGAACGCGCAAGCTAGCGATCGGTTTCATGACAAAAAAGTCAGCGCTCCTGCCCATCCGCGGCATCCTGGTGGCGCACCATCGCTGGCGACGTGGTTAAAGAGTCGTGAAATCAAGACGTTGATGAGTCCTTAAATAAATTCGTTGAAGTTCTCCGCATGACGCGCGGAGTTCGTTGGTATCTCGTCGGCTCCTTCGTCCTTGTATCGTTGGTGGGGTGCGGCCGCGGTTTCTTCACCGAGGAGCGCGAACCGTGGCGGGCCGAGGCGGAAATCGCATGCTTGAAGTCAGGTAGCGTCAAGGAAGGCCCTGATCTGGTTCGGATCGACCCGATTTCGGGCCCCGGCGCCTGCGGCGCGGAATTTCCGCTCAAGGTGGCCGCGCTCGGCGAAAGCTCGTCGAGTTTCGGGTTCGCCGATGACGACATTCGTCCGCCGGCCGCGATCGGCAATCAGCCGCGCTGGCCGGGCAGTCAGCCTCCGCCGTCACGACCGCCTTATTATCCCGATAACATCGCGCGCCCGCAGCCCTATGGCACGCCGACTTACAGTGCGCCGAACTATGGCGCAGCGTCCAGCGGCCCGGTTTCGTTGCGCGCGCCAGGCGTCGCGCCGGATCAGGACGATATTCCCTTGCCCAGCGAAGGCGGATCTCGCGGATGGCAGGCCGGGCCATCGTCGCCTTACACACGACAGCCCAACTATCCGCGCGATCGCTACGCCCCGGTCTCGCCGCAGCGTGTCGAGGCGCCGCCTTTGCCGCCGCCCACTTCCTACGAGCCGCCGCGGCTCGGCCCGGGCCCGCTCAATCCCTCAGCCGCCTCCGGCCCGGTCGCGGTCAAACCGGCGGCGACGCTGGCGTGCCCGATCGTGTCGGTGCTCGATCGCTGGCTCGCCGACACGGTGCAGCCGGCGGCGCAGCGCTGGTTCGGCCAGCGCGTGGTCGAGATCAAGCAGATCTCGGCTTATTCCTGCCGCGGCATGAACGGCAATCCCAACGCGCACATTTCCGAGCACGCCTTCGGCAACGCGCTCGACATCGCGGCCTTCACGTTCGCCGACGGGCGGCGTGTCACGGTGAAGGACGGCTGGCATGGTCTGCCGGAAGAGCAGGGCTTTCTGCGCGACGTCGAGGCGGGCGCGTGCCGGCAATTCACCACGGTGCTGGCGCCGGGCTCCAACGCCTATCACTACGACCACATCCATGTGGACCTGATGCGCCGCGCCTCGCGGCGCCTGATCTGCGAGCCGGCCGCAGTGTCCGGCGAGGAGATGGCGGCGCGCGCCTCCCAGCGCAATCCTTATGCCTCGTCGCGCGAGCCTTATGCGACGGGATCGCTCGGTACCCACAAGACTGCGTCCGCGCACAGGCATGGTGCGAAGGTCAACGAGGAAGACGAGTTCGAGGACGAGTAGGCGCCGCCACAGTGCCGTCAATGATATCGTCCGCTCGCCTTGCGGAAAAGCCTGGATTGCTTCGGAGCTCACGCTCCCAATGGGGTCCGATGTTTTTTCCCTGTCGTTGCGAGCCAACGGGTCGCGCGAATGCGCGCCCGATGGCAGGCTCCGCGAAGCAATCCAGTCATTGGTTTGATTCGGTTGCAGGCCGAGCTATCCACCCCTGCCGGAATTTGCTAAATCTCGCCCATCGTTTTCCGGGGAGTCCTGCGTGTCCCTCATCGACGCTGTGGTACGTGGCGGAGCATTTTTTCTTCTGATTCTGGTTGCCGCGCTCTTGCTTCGCGACGCGCGGCGCGTGCCGGCAGGACTCTTCGGCGCCCTGTTTGCGCTTGGCGTGGCCAGCTATGTCATCGTCTCGGATTGCTTTGTTGCGACTCAGCCTCCCGGCTGGATGCTGCCTTTGAGAATCATCGGCATGGGCAATCCGGTCGTTTTCTGCCTGTTTGCGGCCGCGATGTTCGACGATGACTTCAAGCCGTCGCGCTGGCATGCGCTGGCATGGCTCGCCATCGTGGCGTTCGGCATGCTGTGCCTCTGGAGCGGAACTCCGCTGATGCGATATGCCTTCAGCGCCGTCGGGCTAACCTGTAACGCAATTGCGGTCTGGTACGCGCTGGCCGAGCGGTCGCTCGATCTCGTCGAAGAGCGCCGGCGATTGCGCAGCGTCCTGGTGGTCGTCATCGCCTTTTATGCGGCTGCCATCATTGCGTCCGAGACGCTTTTTCCGAACGGCAGCGGCGGCGAGGGGCTTGCGCTCGCCATCGGCGCCGGATTGCTGGCGATCACGGTGGTGTTCGCGGTCGTTCTGCTCTCGGTCAGCCGCGAAGGCGCGTTTATTTCGTTTGGTCAGTCCGAGCCGCAGCCGCTCTCGGTCACGCCATTCAGGCCGGCCGTGGCGCCAAGTCCCAGTGAGCGATCCGAACGCGACGACGATACACGGCTGCTCGCAAGCCTGCGCCGTCTCATGGATCATGACAGAGCGTATCGCGAGGAGGGGTTGTCGATCGGCGGTCTTGCCGCCAAGCTCGGCACCTCCGAGCATGGCCTGCGCCGCCTGATCAACCAGCGGCTCGGTCACCGCAACTTCAACGTCTTTCTCAATGGTTATCGCCTTGACGACGCCATGACGGCGCTTGCCGATCCGGCGCAGGAGGAGGTCCCGATTCTGACCATTGCGCTCGATGCCGGGTTTCAGTCGCTGGGGCCGTTCAACCGCGCCTTCAAGTCGAAAACCGGGGTGACACCGAGCGAATTCCGCCGCGAACAACTCGGCCGGCGCGACCGCGTCGCCGCCGAATAGGGCCCTTTATCCGAAATCGGCTAGCCGAATTCGAATTCGGCGGCTGCTCCGGGAAGCTTCGGCGAGAGCATCAGGCCGCTTCCGTTCCAAAAGGGTGTGCAGGACAGGCGCCGTCTGTCCTTCCACACCTTCGCGGAGCCCCCGATGCAGCCTCTTTCCGATGCGCTCGCCAGCTTCTGGCAAATCTGGTCCCCCAATCTCATCCTGGACGTCGGCCGCTATGTCATTGCGGCCTTCGGCATGGCGTTGATCCTGAAACTGTTCTGGAATGCCGGGCTTGGCCTGCGCAAGATCCAGGCGAGGTGCGCATCGCCCGCCGACGTCAGGCGCGAAATCCTGACATCGCTGCGGACGGGAGTGCTGTTTTCGCTGACCGGCGCCGGCATTGTGCTCGGCGCCATGCATGGGGTCTTCACCATTTACCTGGATTTCGAGACCGCCGGGGTCGGTTATCTCGCGATCAGTCTGATCGCGATCATCGTCGCCCACGATGCCTATTTTTACTGGACGCATCGGCTGATGCACCATCCACGCCTTTATCATTATTTCCACCGCACCCATCATCGCTCGGTCACGCCGACGCCGTTTGCGGCCTATGCCTTCGACATGCCGGAAGCGTTGATGATGGCGGCGTTCACGCCGCTTTGGCTAAGCATCGTTCCGATGCACGCGCTCGGGCTGTTTCTGTTCATGGCCTTCATGATCGTGCGCAACGTCATGGGCCACGCCGGCGTCGAGCTGATGCCACGCGCGCTCGCCGACAGCCGCTGGTTCGGATGGATCAACGCGACCACCCATCACGACCTGCATCACTCGAGCTTTCATTATAACTACGGGCTCTATTTCACCTGGTGGGACCGGATGATGGGCACCGAGCATCCTGCCTATCGCGAGCAACTGCGCGGCAAGCCTGCCGATGACAAGCCTGCCGATGACATGGCCGCCGCCGCTGATAGTGCGGCTGGCTCCGCTGCCGTCGCGGGCTAAGCCATTCAGAATCACAGGATGGGTGAGCCATTTGCGAACCCATTATTTCAAAGCCAACTGATGGGTGTCGCTTCGCTCCACCTATCCTACGCAGCCACGCAACTCTCCTCGCGATGACAATGGTTGTCACCCCATCGTCATTGCGAGCGCCAGCGAAGCAATCCAGTTCGGCTCACATAAGGCGAGCATACCGGAGAGCCGTCAACTTGAGCCATTGAATAGCTGATGTGGCTTACTTCATGCCTTCCCTGGACATGGAGTCTTTGGACATGCGGTCCTTCTTCATGCTCCTGTGGCTCATGCCGGTGGTGCCCTTGTTCATCGAGTGCTTTTTCATGGAGCCCTTCTCCATGGAACCCTTCTCCATGGACCCGTTGGTCATGCCAGACTTGCCCATATTGTCCTGAGCATAGGCAGAGCCGCACATCAGGGCGAGGGCCGTCGTCGCGATAAGAATCTTCTTCATAAGTATCTCCGTTGGGTTAAATCCCAACCGTTATAAGTCGGCTTTCCGACAGACGTTCCTGCGGAACCAGTTTCTATATTTCGGGCCAAAGCTGAAACCGACGCCCTTGGAGATCGTAGCCGGCAGGGCATGGATGTCCCAACCTGTCTCCTCCCGCCGGATGGTCAATATTGCTCACCAATAAGCCGGTCTAACGGCGGACCTGAAGTGACGGGAGGCCGTTGATCTCCGATATCCACCGCCTGTCTCAACCGGCTTGCCGATGAAGTTGAGCAGACCATGAGGTCCAGCGAGTTAGCCTGGCGCCCAATGAGCTGACGCCTTGTTGGCCTAGACGGCCAAGCTTTTCCTGTGGCTCATTGCGCCGCGCTCGTTTTCCGATCACCACGTTTATCTTTGCGGCCTTCCACCTTTCAGGCCGTCTCGCACACCCTATTCAGCGGGTTTGGAATATACTGGCACGGTGGAAATTTCGGTTTTATCCGCATTCAGAACAGCGATGCGCCGCGTCGGATCGACTGCCGGTTTGTCGAGTGAAACGCCTATGGCGAGGACCTTCGCCTTCTCGATCGCAGCGGTATCATTTTTACAATCAGACCCGGACGCGTCGACCAGCCTGTGGCCGTCCTTAATGTCGAAAAAATAATGTGGCATTTGCCACCTCCGATCGAGCCAATGCGCGACCGGCTGGACTGTTCCGTTTCTTCCATGCCGGCAAGGCGGCTCGGCCTCAGGAAATTTCCACTTGCCATTCAGGATTTCGGCGCGAGGACGATACAGGCGAACCAGAGAGTACGTCCAAGCCGGAAATTTGAGTGCTCATTTCGTTCACGGCACTTTTCCGGACGTCACCGAATTAGCTAACGATGCCGGTTGTAGAGGGCAAACCGTCATTCATTCGGGCCGGTGTTTCAAAAATCAGCGGCAACAAGATCATAAGAGCCCCTGCTTCCGCGAACATAGATCCCGGCCGCGGCGGCACATATCAAATCGCGATTGCGATCGAACGCGTTCAAAAAGCCCAACTCATCGGCACACGAATTTGGTTGAATTCGCCTCAATGCCTCTTCGCTTATAAAAAATGATGCTTCTATCGCGCTATCGTGTCCCCAGAATCGAACGGCGCGCCGCGTTTGGTCGTATGATCGACTGTGGTTTGGAAAATCAATCACGAGATTGATCACGCCGGCGCGGGTCCACGACGGTTCTGGCCGGGACTGGAACTAGCGAACCGTCATGGCTGATTGCGGATTGCAGCGTTCGTTTTGTCGCAACGCCGACCTGGCCACCGATCCGCCTTAACGACTTGATGCGTTCGGCCCACTGCCGTTCAATGCGACGATGGAAGCTCAAGGGATATATCGCGCTCACTAGAGCTCCGATTCTGAAGTTCGCATGATATCGCAGCAACCTCTGATGCGAACTTCGGAATCAAAGGAGCTCTAGTAACTTATTGATTTGAGTAACGGCTTTGACTTCGAAGTTCCTATAAACGTGCTTGCAGCGAAACTGATAGGAACCTCAAATTCGCCGCACTAGGTCAACCTCGCTGACACGCTCTTCGGCTTAGATCGTGTGTCTCATTACGTAGGTAGTAATTTCGCTTTTGCGAGCCGTTGACGAAGATACAATCGCAGCAGGCCATCACTTCCCGCTCTTTTTCGAACCTCAAATGAGGGAGCTACCGAACTCTCAGGTCACCGAACGACGTCCCTGGCAGCGCAGTGGTATCGTGCACCATGCAGGCTGGCGACCCAAACGTTCGCCGGTGTCGCTGGACAATATTGCCCGGTTGCTGAAATAAACGGCAGCGAAAAGCCCGAGATAGAGCGGGAACATTCAAAAATGCCCCGCGATGAGCAGGGCAAATTTGACATCAAATTTGACATCGCGGAGGTAGGTCTTACTGACCTGTCGGGGTCACCTTCTCAACAAAACCAATGAATGGCTTGCAGGATTGCTGGGCAAGATCGCCGTACATCGCGGCAATCTTCCGCGACTCGCTCACGAATGTCTCGTAAGCCGTCTTCGCGAATTCAGTTTGAATTTCAATCGCCTTCTCGAACGACTTCACTCCTGACATCTTCTCAACAAAGGACTTTGTGTCTTCAAACGACTTCTTCGTATAGTCGCCATAAGCAGTGGCAATTGCCTGGAAGCCGCTCGGGAACGTGCCGGCTAATGCCTGCGGAATAGTCTTGTTCGCGTCGCCCTGGTTTTCATTCAACATTTTTTCGGATCTTTCTGTTTGCCTAACTGTGGAATCAATACCGCGCGCCCCCGATGGTTCAGTTCCCGCTTGTCCGTTGGTCGGTGATTGTATGTTCATATGATGATATCGGAACTCAGGGCATGCGTCTTTCCGCAACCAACACATCAAACCGGCTCGATAAGAGCGGAACGGGCTGAGCGTCACATGGTGGCGTCAATGCGCATTGCTGCTTTTGTTCTCGGAACGGACGCCGACTCTGAGCCGTTGTCATGATGTTCCCATGAAAGGAAACGACATGACGAACCAAAACCGACCCGGCCAGCAGAATCAAGCGCCGGATCAGAAGCCCGGCCAGCAACAAGGCGGCGGTGAGAAGCCGGGCCAGCAGAGCCAGGCGCCGGGCAAGGGTGATAGAAATCCCAAAGAGCAGCTCGACCAAACGAGCGACACCGATACGTAACTAAAGAACGGCCCGCGAAGCGGGCCGTTTCTTTGTGCCATTCCGCCGGTCGTGGCCTTGCCCAATCCAAAGTCGATCACGAACGACTTTCCTGCGTATCCATCGCCGCCACTCGCGCTCGGCTTTTCGAGCCGCGTTCAGTAAAAATCGTCATGATAGCCGCTTCGCATTTGCAGCGACGTGTTCTCGATAGCGATCGACTACACGGCTCGCCGTGCCGCCAGCCAAAAGGCTTGCACTGGCCTCGAACATCGCCTCTACCTTTTCCATCATCATCAAATTCGCCTCGTCATGGAAACCACTGCCGCCTGACATGATCTTCTCATCATTCGAAGACCAATGACGTTGCCTGACTCAAATGCCAGGAACATGGTCGAATAGAAGGGACCAAACATCGCGCCGACTCTCTCGACCGCGAAATGCTGTAACGACCAAATCCCTGGTACGATAACAAGGTCCACGCGGGTAAGTTAGTTTGTGACCAACTCGTCTGAACAGCTCCGACGTGCCGGCGATGCTGAACGCATAGCGTCGCCGTCAACTGGTCTGGCGTTCACGCGATTGATAGTGTGGCGGTTCAGAAGTTAGCGCCACCACGCGGCCCTGCATTCAGTCGGGATAGCACCAAAATTTATCGCAAGATCTCGTCTCGTTGGCGACAGGCTTGCCGTCGCGCGTTTGCGGGATTGAAAAGCCGGGCTCGCTCAATTGATCATAGGTTCGATCCCAACGGTGATGGCCTCGGCCAGTGCGCGTGTGACGCTCTGACGCTGCGGCCATTTGCACCACCGACCCGGCAATCAGCAACGCGCCGAGAATACTGAAAGCTGCTTTTTGCATCTTGGTCTCCGTTGGCGGACGCTCCGGCGTGGCAACGGCGCCCGGCGTTGTGCGTCTGGTATTTCGGGGAAATAACATCGCCGAGCGCTCTCGCTAGGCATGCTGACAGTGTCCGCCCTTCACGTTTTGGTAAGCTCGCCACCCGCATCCGGCGCCTTGCGGCTCAAGCGAAAGCGGCGGCGCGCACGCCAAGCAGACGTGTCCGATCCGATATCTGACGCCGATTTTTCGATCGGGCTACCTCGGGCGTGGATGAATCGCAGGTTGAACGCCGAGTTGATTCCGACGCGCGGAATTAGCGAAAGGGGGACCGCCAAACCGTTGGCGATGCCCGCAGTTGCGGCTGGAGCCGACCTGCAATTCTGGCTGAGACACTTCCACTCATGTCCCCAAGCGGTGGCTGTCGGAGATAATTCTTAACCGATTTTTGCGAAAATAGCCACTTTCAGCAGAGGGACTTGCTCCAATGATAATTTGGTCTTTTGCGAAGCGTGCCTTCATGGCCTTCTGGTATCCTTATGTGGGGATGCTGAATTCAATTTGGCCGTCGATCACCATCGAAGGAAAGCGGCTGGTCATCTATCCCGGTGTCTATAAACCGCTGGAGAACGAACACGCTTGTGCCGACTACTGTCGAGAGGGCGACAAGGTGCTGGACCTCGGCTGCGGCAGCGGCGTGGGTGCGGTGTTCTGCGCGCCCAAGGTGCGCGAATTGTTGGCCGTCGATATCAGCCCATCGGCGATCAAGAACACGGTTGAGAATTGCAGGCTTAACGGGCTCGGCAATGTCGCGGTCAGGCAAAGTGACATGTTCTCCGGCGTCGAGGGCAAGTTCGACCTTATCCTCGCCAATCCGCCTTATCTCGAGGCAGAATTCGAAAATCCGGAACGTCAATTCGCGACCTCGACGCGCTATCTTCCCATTCTTTTTTCCCAGGTCGGCGAGCACCTCGCTGGAGACGGCCGGCTGCTTATTCAGTATCCGATGTGGTTCCGGGGGCTGATCGAAAGACTTGCGGCGGCGCATGGCATGAAGGTGCTGGCGGTTCGCCGCATGCCCTCAAAGTCACCGTCCCTCCTGCTTTTGAGCCTGCTCTATATGCAGTTCGGATTTCGGTCGGCCTTCTACCTGCTGCAGCCGGCGTCAGCCAGTCAGGCAAAGACGGTCAGCTAGGCGTCGCGGCGCCGGCGATGTAGCAGGGCGATGCACTTGACAGAAGCCGTGTCGCGACGTGCGCCGCATCGCGACTGATTTGCCCGTCGTGTTAATTTGTCGCAGGCCTTTTCGCTTGTGACGACGGGCAAATCACGGGCATTTTTCCGCGCGTCTTCTGCCCGCATGAGGGGCGTTTCGCGATCGTCACAAAACGTTGGACGGAAGATGCGGTGGACGCAACAAGCGCACGAGACGAATGCGCCTGTCGCGGACGGCGAAGTCGTGTGGTCCTGACGCCTCGACGCTGGCGTCAAGTTGGCGACAATGCTCACGCATTGCGCTGGCGATGGTGACAACAAAGCCCGATCACCAGGGAGAGCCCGAAGGAAACCGTTAAAACCAGCCGCGTAGGGAATGCCGGGTGAATCCGGTGTGTTCCTGCGGTGACTTGCTCGGTGTGCTTTTTTCATTTGCACCCGAGGCTGCGGGCGCAACGGGCGCCCGGCATTCCCTGCGCCCTCTCTCTTCGGGAAGGCGGATGTTCGGCAACGACCCGGAGACGAATTGTTTCGCGGGAAGGAAGGCTTGCGTCGTTGCCTGCGACAAACGCGAAGGGTTTGCGCAAAGGGAGCGGAAGCGACGAAGCAATCCAGGTTCATTGCGAAACTAGGCTGGATCGCTTCGCGAGGGCGCGCATCCGCGCGAACCATCGGGTCGCGATGACGAATTGAGATGTGCGATGCCTTCAATCTTTCTTCGCGCGATAGCCTGCCAGAAACAACCGCGTCGCGCTGCCGACCACTTCGGCAATCCGCGCGGGCGAGGGGGCAGGGGCCGCCTGAAAAATGAACGGCAGGAACAGCGAACCTTTGCACATTTCCATGAACTGCGTCGCCGCAAGCTGGCAATCCTCGATCGCAAGCTCTCCCAAACGAGCGCGAGCTTCGAGATAGGCGGCAAACCGGTTGATGGTATGGGCGACCACATTGTCGTAGAAACGCCGGCCGACTTCCGGCATCCGCTCGGCAATCGCCATCACCGTTCGCGTCGACGAGCCGCCACCCGGCCGGCAGAGCAACTGGATAAAGGCCTGGCCGAACTCCATCAGCGTGGTCGCGGCGTCGCGTGCGGGATCGAAGTTGAACGCCACCTTGCCCTGTTCCAGGCTTTCATCTTCGACAATGGCCTCGAACAGGCGGCTCTTGTCGGCAAAGTAGACGTAGAGCGTGCCTTTGGAGACCCCGGCGGCGCGCGCGATCTCGCCCATGCTGGCGCCGTCAAAACCCAGATCCATGAAGACCTTGCGGGCGCCGTCGATGATTTGGCGCCGCTTGGAGGAGTCGGTGTCACCGACCAGACGGAGAGAAGATGGGTTATCTGCAACCATTGGTTTAGCTTCTCGGGAGATTTGGCAACCCACAGACAACTCGGAAGCGTAACTTCCGTATATTATCGGGGCAAGATATATATTGACCGAACCGTTCGGTCAATATAGTTTCCGGTCGGCTGAGGCTAGGCCTCGACTTTTTTTATCGATTTTTGCACCAGGCATGGGGAGGCCGTGATGGCCGCAGCGAGAGATCAGGCGGCGCGCATCCAGCTCACCGAGCAGGATGCGGCAGATGGCGAGGCCTCCGCCGAGATCGCCGATTCGATTCGCACCCATCTTTCCGGCGAGAGCGCCCGCCGGACCCCCGAACTGCCGGATCGGTCCGTGGTCGCCAGGCCGGTCGTGCCGGAGGCTGCCGCACCGGCGGCGAAGGCGGGAAAGCGCAAACTGGTTTTCTTCGGCGCGATCGCGATGCTCGCGCTCGCGGCGGCGTCTTATGGCGCGCACTGGTTCCTGGTCGGACGGTTTCATGTGTCGACCGACGATGCCTATGTGCGCGCCAACAATACCACGCTCGGCGCGCGCGTGTCCGGGCACATTGCGGCGATCTATCCCGCACGACAATGCGCTCGTGCATGCCGGCGAGGCGGTCTTCAAGATCGACGACGGCGACTACCGGATCGCGGTCGATGCCGCGCGCACCAAGATCCAGACCCAGCAGGCGACGATCGAGCGGCTCGGCCGGCA
The DNA here is from genome assembly GCA_963706265.1 of uncultured Alphaproteobacteria bacterium. Taxonomy (GTDB): domain Bacteria; phylum Pseudomonadota; class Alphaproteobacteria; order Rhizobiales; family Xanthobacteraceae; genus Bradyrhizobium. Next base: position 404,874 of record CAVPLO010000004.1, read on the forward strand.
GGTCGTCGCGCAAGAGAGCGCGGCTGAACAGTCCAAGGCGCAACTGGCTTCCGCGGAAGCCGGTTTGAAGCGGGCCACTCTCGACTACGACCGGCAGCAGACGCTGAACACCAAGGGTTTTGCCGCGCATGCCACCTTCGAACAGTCCGAGGCAGGACGCGACCAGGGCTTGGCCGGAGTGAAGGCTGCGCAGGCGGCCTATGACGCCGCACGCGACAATGTCGAGGTGGCGAAGGCGCAGCAGGTGGAAGCCCGCGCCCAACTCATGGAATTGCAGACCACGCTTGCCAAGGCCGAACGCGATCTCGATTTCACGGCGGTGCGCGCCCCGGTCGATGGCACCTTCTCCAACCGCATGGTCAATACCGGCGATTTCATCGCGGTCGGCCAGCGGCTCGGCAATGTCGTGCCGCTCGACGACGTCTTTATCGATGCCAATTTCAAGGAAACGCAGTTGAAGCGGATCAGGCCCGGGCAGCCGGTGACGATCTCGGTGGACGCCTACGGCCATCGCAAGTTTGCCGGCATCGTCGACAGCATCTCGCCTGCGGCGGGCTCGGTGTTCACGCTGCTGCCGCCGGACAATGCGACCGGCAACTTCACCAAGATCGTGCAGCGCCTGCCGGTCCGCGTTCGCGTGCCGAAGGATGTGGCGCGGCAGAACCTGTTGCGCGCGGGCATGTCGGTCTATGCCACCGTCGATACCACCGAGGGCGCCAAGGATGCGGACAGCGATGCCGATCTCGATGCATCAGCACCAGCTGTAGTCCAGCCGCGGTAAGCGTGACCAGATTGAATGGATGACGAAGCGTCGGCATCATCCGCGAGTGACTTCACCTCTCCCCGGTGGGGAGAGGTCGGATTGCGGAGCAATCCGGGTGAGGGGGTGCGGCATCAATGATGCAGCGTAACCCCTCGCCCCAACCCTCTCCCAAAGGGAGAGGGAGCGCACCAACGATGCGGCCCGAGCAGGAACTATGAAGCAATGGCGAACGCCACGACTGCCGAGCCAGCGATGATGGAAGCGACACCAACCGAGCGGATCGCGCCGCGGCGGCTGGTGGCGTTTCTGATCATGGTGTTCGGGATGTTCATGTCGATCCTGGACATCCAGGTCGTCTCGGCCTCGCTCACCGACATCCAGGCCGGCCTTTCGGCGAGTTCGACCGAAGTGTCGTGGGTGCAGACCGCCTACCTGATCGCCGAGGTGATCGCGATACCCTTGTCCGGCTTTCTGTCGCGCGCGCTCGGCACCCGGCTGCTGTTTGCGATTTCCGCCGCCGGCTTCACCATCGCGAGTTTTCTCTGCGGCTTTGCCTCTTCGATCGAGCAAATGATCGTGTGGCGCGCGATCCAGGGCTTTCTCGGCGCGGGCATGATCCCGACGGTGTTTGCCTCGGCCTATACGGTGTTCCCGCGCTCGAAATTCTACATCGTCGGTCCGATCATCGGCCTGGTCGCGACGCTGGCGCCGACCATTGGTCCGACCGTCGGCGGCATCATCACCGACCTGATGTCCTGGCACTGGCTGTTCTTCATCAACGTCGTGCCCGGCATCATCATCACCGTCGGCGTGCTGGCGCTGGTGGATTTCGACCAGCCGAATTTCGCTCTGCTCGACCACTTCGACTGGTTCGGCCTGATCGCGATGGCAGGATTTCTCGGCGCGCTGGAATATGTGCTCGAGGAAGGGCCGCAATATGAGTGGCTGCAGGATACGTCGGTCGCGACCTGCGCCGCGATCAGCGGCATTTCCGCGATCGCCTTCTTCTATCGCGTGCTGACCGCGAAAGAGCCGATCGTCGACATCACCGCCTTTACCGACCGCAATTTTGCCGTCGGCTGCATGATTTCGTTCTGTGTCGGCATCGGTCTTTACGGCCTGACCTACATCTATCCGCGTTATCTCTCCGAAGTGCGCGGCTACAGCGCGCTGATGATCGGCGAAACCATGTTCGTGTCCGGCGCCACCATGTTCTTGATGGCGCCGATCGTCGGGCGGCTGACGCAGAAGGTCGATATGCGGCTGATCATCGCCGTCGGACTCGTCATCTTCGCGCTCGGCTCCTGGGAGATGACGTCGATCACCCGCGACTATGATTTCAACGAGCTGTTGCTGCCGCAAATCCTGCGCGGCATCGGGATGATGTGCGTGATCGTCCCGACCAACACGATTTCGCTCGGCACGCTGCCGCCCGATCGGGTCAAGAACGCCTCGGGCCTGTTCAACCTGACGCGCAATCTCGGCGGCGCGGTCGGGCTGGCGCTCATCAACCAGGTGCTGAACGAACGTACCGACCTGCATATCTCCAGGCTTCAGGACCGCGTCAACTGGGGCAACATGACCGCGACCGAGACGCTCAACGATTTCACCCAGCGCCTGCAGGGCATGGGCGACGCCGCGTTGATGGCGCTGAAGCAGTTGTCGCAGATCGTTCACCGCCAGGCGGTGGTGATGGGTTATGGCGATGCGTTCTTCATGCTGACGGTGTTTTATTTCGGCCTCAGCATCACCGTCATGCTCTTGAACAAGCCGACCACCGGCGTGTCGGTCGAGACACATTGAGGCCGGCTGCCGGGACGCCAGGTTGTGCGACGCCGCACTTCATGCTTGAAGGTCCGCATGATGCGCGGCCTTTCCATTTCCGGTCGAGGATTGCTGCGGCGTGCGGAGATCGCGTCGGCGCGGTGGATCGCCGCGGCGCTGACGCTTGCGGCTGCGATCTGGCTTGTGATGCTGGCGGGCCTGCTGGCGGTGGCCGATCGCGTTCATGACGACATTCCAGTGTTGCTGGCGGCCAAGCTGCCGCTATCTGGCGAACGCACCCCGAACTGATCTTTGCCGGCGAGAGCCGGACCGAGTATCAGGTCGATCCGCGTCTCGCGGCGCAGCTGATCGGCAAGCCGGACGGTGCGGCCGTCAATATCGCCTATGACGCCGGAGAGCCGCTGGCGCTATTGGCTGCGATGCACCGCGAACGCGAGGCGTTTCTCAAGGCCCATGTCGTCGTCAGCGTTGCGCCGTTTCTGTTCAACGAAGGGGTACGCTCGGCCGCGGTCTATCCGCAGGACGTCCTTCCCCGGATCGGCGTATTCAGGCAAATGGTTTCGTTCCTGCCGCTGCGCGTCGGCACGCTGATCCGTTTCATTCGGGAGGCCTTTGCTTCCCGCCTCGCTTCCGGGCAGCGCACCGCCGATCTGGCGCCGCCACCGGCGGCGTTCGGCGTGAGCATTATCGATCAGGTGCAACCTGAAGCGCGGTGGCCAACCGACATCGGCTCGCACCCGCATTATGCCAACTGGAATATTGCAGGCCCCAAATCGCATTTCGAAATCGGCGCCCTGTGCGAAATGACCAAACTGGCACGAAAGGTGACGGTTGTGATTCCGCCCTGGGCGCCGCGTTACGATCGCGCGCGCGATCCGGCATGGCGGGAAAAGGAAGATGAGGTGGCGGCGCTTCTGCTCGAGGCTGGCCGCAATTGCGGCTTCGATGTCCTGAATATGCCGTCCGTCCCGGGGCTGGAACAGGCCAACTACGCCGACGAGATGCACGTCAACGCCTCGGGCGTGCCGATCTACACCGGCTTTCTCGTCTCACGACTGAAGCATTAGCCGATCGCGAATGCTGTTCTCGTCCTATACATTCCTGTTTCAATTTCTGCCGGCGGTGGTGCTGGGCTTTGCCGCGGCGCGCCTGCACTCCCCGCGGGCCGGCATTCTGGTGCTGGCCGGCGCCTCGTTGTTTTTCTACGGCGCGTGGCGGCCGGTCTATCTCTTGCTGCTGCTCGCCTCGATCGGTGCGAGTTTCTCGCTTGGTCTTTTGATGGAAGACCCGATCCGCCGCCGCGCGATCGGCACGCTCGGCGTCGCTCTTCAATCTCGCGCTCCTGTGCTTCTTCAAATACACGAATTTCATCCTCGACGGCATCAACACGCTGACCGGCGTGCCGCTGCCATTCGTGAACGTGGTGTTGCCGCTCGGCATCTCGTTTTTCACCTTCCAGCAGATCGCCTATCTCGTCGATGTGATGCGCGGTGCGAGGGTCGAGCGCGACATCGTCAGTTACACGCTGTTCGTGTCGTTCTTCCCGCACCTGATCGCGGGCCCCCTGGTTCATCATGCGGAGATGATCCCGCAATTCAAGCGCGGGCGGACGTCGCGTTCGGCTGCGCTGGCGGCGAGGGGAACGGCGATCTTCACCGCCGGCCTGTTCAAGAAGGTGGTGATTGCCGACAACCTGGCCCAGTTTGTCTCGCCGGTATTCGCGCATCTCGACGCCGGCGGTGGCGTCAGCACTTCGTGGGCGTGGCTTTCGACGCTCGCCTACACCCTGCAGATCTACTTCGACTTCTCCGGCTATTCCGACATGGCGATCGGGCTCGCGCTGTTGTTCGGCATTCGCCTGCCGGTCAATTTTCGTTCGCCCTACAAAGCTGCGTCGATCATCGATTTTTGGCGGCGCTGGCACATCACGCTGTCGCGCTTCCTGCGCGACTATCTGTACATCCCGCTCGGCGGCAATCGCCTGGGCCGCAAGCGCCGCTACATCAACCTGCTGCTCACGATGTTGCTGGGCGGGCTTTGGCACGGGGCGGGGTGGAATTTTCTGATCTGGGGCGGCCTGCACGGCTTCTATCTGAGCATCAATCATCTCTGGCGGAAATGGCACAGCATGGCGCTAAAGGCGTCGGACTCCAGCCCCGTTTCCAAGGTGTTGTCATGGATGATCACGTTTGTCGCGGTCGTGCTCGCCTGGTTGTTCTTTCGCGCCAAGACCGCTGCGGGCGCATGGGCGATGTTGCGCGCGCTGTTCGGCTTTGCAGCTGGAAGCACGGCCTATGTTTCGCCCGGCATCCTGCGCGTGATGGACCTGCCGATCTTGATCGGTGAACAGCGCCTGTTCCTCGTCGGCAGCGCAGCGGTGCTGCTGGCGCTTGCGATCGCACTCTGCCTGCCCAACGTGCCGCAGCTGTTTGGCTATCGCGAATATCGGCGCGCGCCGGAGACGTCAGGCCGGCTGCGATGGCGGCCGAACATGGCGTGGGCATTGATGTCGGCGCTGGCGTTTGCGATCTCGCTGTTTGGCATGTGGCAGCGGCTGGAATTTCTGTATTTCCAGTTCTGAGCGTTTCAGCCGCCCCCGAGGCTGCTCCACACCAGCGTGACGCCGGACAGAAATAACAGGCCAAGCACGATGTCGCGGAAATTGCCGTCGCTCAGCGCGTGATAGGCACGCGCGCCCAGCCACGCGCCGCCGATCGTTGCGGGCAGTACCAGTAGCGCCAGCCACATCGTCTGGTGGGCGATCAGTCCGCTGCCCGCCTGCATGCAAAGTGCGGCGGTCAGTATCGTCCAGTTGAAAGTCTGGAACAGGCCGCGCCGTTCGTCCTTGCCCCAGCCGCGCACGCTTGCCCACAAAATCGGAACAGGACCCGACAGGCCGGCGAGACCACCGAGCACGCCGCCGGCAAATCCAATGCCGGTGTCAGCCACCTTCCCGCCGATGCTGAACGCCATCGGCCGGCGTTGCAAATAGAGTGCTGCGGGAAATACCAAAAGCAGGACGCCGACGCTGAGCTTGAAGTCGCGCGGATCGGCATAGGCCACCAGCGCCGTGCCAAGCGGCACTCCGACGATGCCGCCGGCCAGAAAGGGCCACACCAGCTTGAAGTCGATCGACCGCCAGACCGAAGGCAAGGTCGAGGTCTGGGCAATGATCGAACAGATCAGCACCAGCTGGACCGCGACGTCCGGCGGCACGACGTAAAGCCAGATGCCGAGCGCCATCAACGCAGTGCCAAAACCCGCAAGGCCCGATACGAAACCGCCGGCGAGCGCGCCGAATATCAGCACTGAAATTGCTGTTGTGCTCATGCCGACGTGGTTCTGACATTCATATCAGAATGTCAAATCCACTCACCAAGCGTGACGAAGTTATTGGCCGTTGCTGCGTCGGGGTCCGAAGATCTCGGTGTAGAGATCGGTGGTCGGCCCGTTGGCGGTGATGCCGTATGCGGCGGGAACGTCTGCTTCTGGCGGAGGTGCAGGAGGCGCGGGTTGCTGTGCGACCTGCACCGGTTGGGCTGCAGCCGGCTGGCCGTAGGCGGGTTGCGGCGCCCGGTTGGCCGCGGTGGTCTGGCCCGGCCGGTTTGTCGTGGTCGCGGTCTGGCTCGGGCGTGCAGCCGCCGTGCCCTGCTGAACCGGCGTGACCGGTTGTGAAGCGACGGGCTGAACGGGCTGGGCCGAGGCAACGTTCGTTGCAGGTGCGGGCGGAGGTTGGCGCGAACCAAAAATCTCGGTGTAGAGGTCGGTGGTCGGGTCCATCGCTGGTCATGCCGTACATCGTCTTGTACGGCTGCTCGTCTTGGGCCGATGCCTGGGCCGAAGTCGCGTTGTTCGCCGCCGCACATCCGGCGACGACGATCGCAACCGCGGCCAACGCGGTGGCGGTCCGAATGCAAGACAATGCGCTAAACAAGACGTCCCCCCTGACCGATCGATCGGTCGGTCGGTTCCAGCAATAAAGGCTGGATATGGCGCGGGCAAGGCAAAGAATAGCGCTGAAAATTGGCTTGGACCGGCCAGAAATGGCGAGGGGTCCGGCGCTGTTCACGCCGAACCCCTCATTGATCAGCATCAGCCGGCCTGTAAGCCGGGTTCTGTAGGGCCTCGCCCACTTGCATGGACGAGACGTGACGGCCATTCCTCTGGGACCATGCTTGCGCCTGGCCTCGAGCAACCTACCCGGACAGCGAGCCTGACATCGCTCCCGCAGGCGTTATCGCTTTCGCGAACCACCCGCGTTGCCATCCCTATTCGGTCTTGCTCCCGGTGGGGTTTACCATGCCGGTTCCGTTGCCGGACCCGCGGTGCGCTCTTACCGCACCTTTTCACCCTTGCTCGCCTTCGCAGCTTGCGCTGCTACGGCGCAGCAGGCCCGAGGGCTTGTCGCGCCGAAGCCCAAAGGGCGGAGGCGGGCGGTTCATTCTCTGTGGCACTTTCCCTGGGGTTGCCCCCGCCGGGTGTTATCCGGCACCGTATGTCGATGGAGCCCGGACTTTCCTCTCCCTCGCGGGAGCGGCCGTCCGGCCGACTGACGATCAAGGCATGGGGTTTATGGCGGGCGGCGTCAAGCCGGCAACGGCCGGACCCGCGCCTTTAAAATAATTATCGTGAAGATGTCGTTTGGCGGCAGGTGCCTTCGACTGGTTGTCGGCGATGACGCCGATCACAAGGAGTAACGCTATGCAGTATCTGCTGATGATCTACCGAAACGAAGCCGAACTCGGCAAGATGAACGATGCAGACCGGCAGAAAATGTCGGCGGAATACGGTACGTTCACGCAGTCCATCATCCAGAGCGGCAACTTCAAGGCCGGCGATGGATTGCAGCCGTCGACGACCGCGACCACCGTGCGCGTGCGCGAGGGCAAGATCCTGACCACCGACGGCCCGTTTGCCGAAACGCGCGAGCAGCTCGGCGGCTACTATCTGGTCGAGGCCAAGGATCTCGACACGGCAATCGGGATCGCGGCGCGAATTCCCGGAGCCGTGACCGGCTCGATCGAGGTTCGTCCGATCATGGTCTACAAGTGACGGCGGAGCCTGCCGGCTTCGCCAGCATCCCGGAATGACGGTGAAAGATGACGTCAGCCGAAATCGAAAAAATATTTCGCGACGAGGCGGGGCGGGCGCTGGCCACGCTGATCCGCCTCGTCGGCGATTTCGATCTCGCCGAGGACGTATTGCAGGAGGCGTTTGCGGCGGCACTGGAGCGCTGGCCTTGCACTGAACCGCCTGCCAATCCGCGGGCGTGGCTGGTCAATGTCGGGCGCAACAAGGCGATCGACCGCATTCGCCGGCAAATCTCGTTTCGCGACAAGCAGGCCGCGCTGACCCATGAAGTGCTGCTCAACGCCGACGTTTCGGTCGAGGGCAATGACGCCGTGCTCGACGACGACATGCTGCGGCTGATCTTCACCTGCTGCCATCCCTCGTTCGCAGCCGAGGTTCAGGTCGCGCTGACGCTGCGAACCGTTTGCTCCCTGACGACGGCGCAGGTGGCGCGGGCCTTTGTCGTGAGCGAGGACGCGATGGGCCAGCGCCTCGTCCGTGCCAAGCAGAAGATCCGGCTCGCCGGCATTCCGTATGAGGTGCCCGACCTCGACGCGCTCGAGCCGCGGCTGCGCGGCGTGCTGGCGGTGATCTATCTCGTCTTTACCGAAGGCTATGTCGCCACCTCCGGCGAGGAACTGATGCGGCCCGACCTCGCGCGCGAGGCAATCCGGCTGGTGCGTCTGCTCGATGCCTTGATGCCGCGCCGTCGTGAGGTCAAGGGGTTGCTCGCCTTGATGCTGTTGCACGATGCGCGCCGCAGCGGACGCCAGACCGAAGGCGGCGATATCGTGCTGCTCGAAGAGCAGGACCGCTCGCTCTGGGATCGGGTTCAGATCGCTGAGGGGTTGAAGCTTGTGGAAGAAGCGTTGCAGTTGCCAAGCCGCGCCGATGCCTACACGGTGCAGGCGGCGATCGCCGCGCTTCATGCCCAGGCGCCCAATTTTCAGGACACCGACTGGAAACAGATTGCGGGACTTTACGAAGTGCTGTTGCGGATTACCCCGTCGCCGGTGATCGAACTCAACCATGCGGCAGCGGTTTCGATGGTCGATGGAGCGGCGCGCGCGCTTGACCTTGTTGGTGCGATAGCAGGCGCGTGGCGGTCTCGATGGCTATGAATTGCTGCCTGCCGTCCGCGCCGATCTGTTGCGCCGGCTCGGGCGGCATCAGGCCGCCCGCGAGGCTTATCTTGCCGCAACGGCGGCTACTCAGCTTGAACCGTTGCGGCGGCTCTATGCGCGGCGATTGGCGGAACTCGATCGCTAGGGCCGGCTAACTCGCCGCGACCGCTGCTGTTTGCGCCGGCAGACTGGCGAGCAGGGATTGCAACGTCATCAGCGTCGAATGATCGGTGATGCCGTCGACCTTGGCCGGGCGGAAGTGACGCTGGAAAGCCGTCACGACTTCGATGGTGGTGGTGTCGTATTTCCCGGTGATCGAAATGCCGTAGCCGTACCGGGCGAGCGCCTGTTGCAGGTTGCGTACCTCGTCGCTGATCGTGCCGAGCCTGAGCCCTTCGCTGCGCACGATCGGCGCCGGCTGAACCCAGTGGCCGACGCCGGAATTCGCCATCGAGTGCCAGGGAAATTTCTCGCCGGGATCCTTCTTGCGCGAGGGCGCCACGTCGGAATGCGCCAGCACACGGTGCGACGGCACATTGCGGCGAAGCATGATGCCCCGGCATAGCGCGATCACGGCGGCGATCTGGCGCAGCGGGAACTCGGGATAGCCCCAGTCATGCCCGCGGTTGACGATTTCAATCCCGATCGAGCAGGAATTGATGTCGTCCTCGCCTGCCCAAGAGGCGACGCCGGCGTGCCAGGCGCGCTTGGCTTCGGGCACGCATTGGACGATGCGGCCGTCTTCCAGAACGATGTAGTGTGCGGAGACATCGGTGCCCGCGGTGCAGAGCTGTGCGATCGCTCCCTGCACATCGGGCATTCCCGTGTAGTGCAAGAGAATCATGTCGGGCAGGCGGCCCTTGTTTCGCTCGCCGAAATTTGCCGAAGGAATGACGTCGGAAGCGATCGAGGTGTCTGGCGTGAAGCTCTGCATATTCGCGATGGGCCGGGGTAACGGGATGGCGCGCCGCTTCGAATCAATACCAGCGGATGCGAACGAACCAAGCGACATATCACTACTCAAACCCGGCAAGACAGCGGCAAAGGCAGCGACAATAATTTTTTCCCAAAAAATGTAGCTTCACTATTGTCCGCGGGTGCTCCCCGACGCAATCGGTTATCAGGCGATCGGCGAGCATTTTGGCCGAGTGTGTGCCGAACGCATCACCTGTTTCTGGCCGGTGACGGATCTCCGGCTTTCGCCGTGGCTTCCCGGATTTGGTGGCGAACTTCCGACCGTCAACGCTTTCTTAACGCTAACTGTCGTTACTAATAAGTGGTGAAGAACTGCGCCCGATTTCTCGGGCAGGCTGGCGCCGCCAACGTGAAGTTTGTGCATAGGGGGTGCGCTTTGGGGTCGGGTCGGTAACCTCCGCCCGCGGAGGGTGCGCGGGAAGCATAGGTTTGACGTGTCCTTTCGAATCCCAGCTCGAAGTCCGACCGTCCGCCGGCCGTCGAAATCGGAAAGGCCGGCGAAAAGCTTATTTTTGAGGCGTCATGGACCCGTTCGCGTCCAAGTTCCGCATCGCCTTTCGGCGCTTGCCCGGAGGGCCGGCATGACAGGGCCGGCGGCAGCCCCTCTGCGTCATGTTCCCGTGCTTGGCCGGGAGGTGGTCGCCTGGCTGAAGCCGCGTGACGGCGGGATTTATGTCGATGCCACGTTCGGTGCCGGCGGCTACAGCCGTGCCATCCTCGACACCGGCAACACCCGCGTCATCGGCATCGACCGCGACCGCACCGCGATATCGGGCGGCTTTGATCTCGTCGATCGTTCGAACGGCCGTCTCGTCCTGGTTGAGGATCGGTTCTCGAACCTCGCGGAAGTTTGTTCCGCGCAAGGTGTGCCGTCGGTCGACGGCGTGGTGATGGATATCGGCGTGTCCTCGATGCAACTGGACGAAGCCGGCCGCGGCTTTTCGTTTCGCAGCCAGGGTCCGCTCGACATGCGAATGGGACAGGACGGTCCGACCGCAGCCGACGTGATCGCCAGGGCCTCCGAAGCTGATCTCGCCAACATTATCTATATTTTCGGCGAAGAGCGTCACTCTCGCGCCGTGGCGCGTGCGATTGTCGCCGCGCGCAAGGAAGCGCCGATTACCACGACGCGGGCGCTCGCCGATCTCGTGGGCAAGATCGTGCGCGCCAAGCCCGGCGAGATTCACCCCGCGACGCGGACGTTCCAGGCTTTGCGGATTTTCGTCAATCAGGAACTCGACGAGTTGCATCTCGCGCTTTCCGCCACTGAGCACGTGCTCAAGCCCGGCGGCCGGCTGGTGGTGGTGTCGTTTCATTCGCTCGAAGACCGCATCGTCAAGAATTTTCTCAACGAGCGCGCCAAGGCGGGTGGCGGTTCGCGGCATCAGCCGGAGACCGTGCAGCGTTCGCCGAGTTTTGCCGTCCTCACCAAACGCCCGGTGACGGCCGAAGACGACGAAGTCTCCAGCAATCCCCGCGCACGCTCCGCCAAGCTGCGCGCCGCCGAGCGCACCGATGCGCCGGCCCATGCCGCCACCGAGCTGCCTGGATGGCCCACCCTCGACACCGTGATGAGGGGAGGCTGACGCATGCGCATCATCCATCTTCTCGTGATCGGCGCTCTGGTGTTTGCGGCCGCCTATGTCTACCGGATCAAGATGGACTCGACGGAGCGCACCGAGCGCGTACTGCGGCTGCACGCTCAAATTCGCGAACAGCGGGATGCGATCGCGATATTGCACGCCGAATGGGCCAAGCTCGATTCGCCGCTGCGGCTGCAAGGGCTGGCCGAGCGGCATCTGGCGCTCAAGCCGCTCAACGCCAATCAATACGACTCCTTGAAGAACTTGCCTGATCGTCCGCCGAACTTCGCAAGACCGGGCGAGGCCGATCCGATCGGTGCAATGCTCGAGACCATCGAGGCAACCGCCGATGCCCCAACTGTGACCGGCTCGATCCCGGCACAGGAGAATACACCGGCGCCGGCGCAGGAGGAGCCGCGATGACCAATCGCCCGCCCTCCGGCCGTCCATCGCAAGAACCCTGGCGGCAGCGGCTGATCCGCAGCCTGCTGTACGGCCGCAACGTCGATCGCGCTGCGAAGGCTCGCGCCCGCGTCGGCTTGGTGATGCTCGCCTTTCTCGCGGTCTATGCCGTGATCGGCGGCCGGCTCGTGATGTTTGCGACCGGCACCGATAGCCACGGCGCGCGCCGCGGCGCAAGCCAGGACGCGATCGCAACCGCGCGGCCCGATATCGTCGACCGCAACGGCGAAATCCTTGCAACCGACGTCAAGGCCCCGAGTTTGTTCGGCGAGCCGCGCCGCATCATCGACAAGGACGAGGCGATCGAGCTTCTGACCGCGACCTTGCCCGATCTCGACACCGGCGAAGTGCGCGAGCGTCTTTCGGGACGCAAGGGCTTTGTCTGGCTCAAGCGGGAAATCACACCGCAACAGCAGCAGGAAATCCACCGCCTCGGCATTCCCGGCATCGGCTTCCTGCGCGAGAACAAGCGTGTCTATCCAACCGGCAACGAGGTCGCGCACCTGATCGGCCTCGTCAACATCGACAACCAGGGCATCGCCGGGATGGAGAAGTGGCTCGACACCAACGGTCTGGCCGATCTGCATCGCGCCGGCTTTGCGACCGATCGCTTGCAGCGTCCGGTCGAGTTGTCGGTCGATCTGCGGGTCGAGCACGCGCTGCGCGATGAATTGCAGAAGGCCAAGGAGAAGTTTCACGCCAAGGCGGCTTCCGGTCTCGTTACCAACGTCAAGACCGGCGAGGTCGTCGCTATGGTCTCGCTGCCCGACTTCGATCCGAACAATCCGAAGGAAGCGCACGATCCCGATCGCATCAATCGCCTGACCACCGGCGTCTACGAGATGGGCTCGACGTTCAAGGCTTTCACGCTGGCGATGGCGCTGGATACCGGCAAATACGGCCTCGATTCGCTGTGGGATGCGCGCGGGCCGCTGCATTACGGCAAATTCGCGATCCATGACGACGAGCCGAAGGGCCGCTTCCTGACCATGAAGGAGGTGTTCACGTTCTCCTCCAACGTCGGCGCGGCGCGCATCGCACTGGCGCAGGGCGTCGAAGCGCACAAGGCGTTCCTGCGAAAAATGGGGCAGCTCGATCGGCTGCGCACCGAATTGCCGGAAAGCGCCTCACCGATCGTGCCGCGTCACTGGGGTGACCTGAACACCATCACCATCGCTTTCGGTCACGGCATGGCGGTGGCGCCGTTGCAGGCAGTGATGGGCGTCAGCGCGCTGGTCAATGGCGGCTATCTCATTCCTCCGACCTTCCTCAAGCGCAGCGAGGAAGAGGCGATGCAAGTCGCCAAGCGGGTGATCAAGCCGGAGACCTCGGAAAAGATGCGGTTCCTGATGCGGCTCAACGCCGAGGTGGGCACCGCGCGCAAGGCCGACGTCAAGGGCTACTACATCGGCGGCAAGACCGGCACGGCCGAGAAGGTCATCAACGGACGCTACGCCAAGAAGCGCGTGCTCACCGCCTTTACCGCGATCCTGCCGGTCGACAAGCCGCGCTATCAGGTCCTGATCATGCTGGACGAGCCGCAGCCGTTGAAGGAGACCTACGGCTTCATCACCTCGGGTTGGAACGCGGTGCCGACCGCCGGCAATGTGATCGCCCGGATCGCTCCGATTCTGGGTATCGAACCGCGTTTCGACCTGCCGCCGTCCGACCGCCTTATTCTTGCGGCATCAAAGACAACCCAGTAAGGCGTAATCACCATATCGTGCCGCATGGATTCGGAAACGGGGCCTTAAGGGTTCCGGCTGAATTGGAACACCATGAAGCTCTCCGACTTTTTCGGCGATGACGCCATGATTGATCCGCAGGTCAAAGCCGGCGCGATCGAGGTTTCGGGGCTTGCCGCGGACAGCCGCACCGTCAAGCCGGGCGATCTGTTCTTCGCGCTCACCGGCGTCAAGACCGATGGCGCGCGCTTCATCGACGCTGCCATTGCCGCCGGCGCGGTCGCGATTGCGGGCCAGCATCCGCCTGCAAGCGGAAGCCGCGTGCCCTTTGTGGCGACGCCGAATCCGCGCCGCGCACTGGCGCTGGCGGCTGCCAGATTTTTCCCGCAGCAGCCCTCGACCATCGCCGCCGTCACCGGCACCAGCGGCAAAACTTCCGTCGCTGCCTTCACGCGCCAGATCTGGCAGCATCTCGGGCTTGAAGCAGCCAGCATCGGCACCATCGGTCTCGTCTCGCCAAAGCGCACCGTCTATGGTTCGCTGACCACGCCGGACCCGATCGCGCTGCACCGGCAACTCGACGAGATCACGCGTGAGGGTGTCACCCATCTGGCCTTCGAGGCGTCATCGCACGGGCTCGATCAATACCGCCTCGACGGCGTGCGCGTGAATGCCGGCGCCTTCACCAACCTGTCGCGCGACCACATGGATTACCATCCTGATGTCGCGCACTATCTAGCGGCAAAACTTCGGCTGTTCCGCGATCTCGTCGCGGACGGTGGGGCTGCCGTGATTTCGGCCGATCACGACTGCTCGCCTGAAGTGATCGAAGTGGCGCGGCAAAGGAAGCTCTCGACCATCACCGTCGGTCACAACGGCGATGGCGCGGGCGAGGGGATTGCGGTTGCAGCCACAGCTATCGACGGTTTCACCCAGCGGCTTGAGCTGGTCCATCGTGGCCGCCGCTATTCGATTCATCTGCCGCTGGTCGGTGAATTCCAGATCGAGAACGCGGTTGTCGCCGCCGGCCTTGCGATCGGCACCGGCAGCGCGCCGGACAAGGTTTTCGCGGCGCTCGAACAACTCGAGGGCGCCAAGGGACGGCTGGAGCGGGTCGGCGAATATAACGGTGCGCCGATCTTCGTCGATTACGCCCACAAGCCCGATGCGCTGGCGAAAGCGCTGCAAGCCTTGCGGCCCTATGCATCAGGAAAACTCATCGTCGTGTTCGGCGCCGGCGGCGACCGCGACGCCGGCAAGCGACCATTGATGGGCGCGATTGCCGCTGAAAATGCCGACGAGGTCATCATCACCGACGACAATCCGCGCAGCGAAAATCCGGCGGCGATCCGCGCGGCAATCCTGGCGGCTGCAAACGGCGCGAGAGAAATCGGCGACCGCACAAAAGCCATCGGCAACGCCATTGCCGGTCTCAACAAGGGCGACGTGCTCCTGATCGCCGGCAAGGGCCACGAGACCGGGCAGATCGTCGGCGATCGCGTGCTGCCGTTCAGCGATCACGACGCGGTGGCTTCCGCCTTGGCGGAGACGGTGGCATGAGCGCGATGCCGCTATGGACACCGGATGCGATGCGCGCGGCGATGCGCGCGGAGGTCGGTGGGGTACTGCCGCAGGCGATCACCGGGCTTTCGATCGACAGCCGCACGATCCGGCCGGGGCAAGCGTATTTTGCGATTCGTGGCGCGGTGCATGACGGTCATGATTTCGTGGCGGCTGCGCTGAAAGCCGGAGCAGCGCTCGCGGTCGTCGAAAAAGCGCAGGCCGCCAAATTTGGAAGCGATGCGCGACTACTCGTGGTCGACGAAGTGCTCGGCGCGCTCGTCGATCTGGCGCATGCGTCGCGCGCGCGAACGCAAGCGCAGGTGATCGCGGTCACGGGCTCGGTCGGCAAGACCTCGACCAAGGAAGCGCTGTTGCACGTACTCTCGGCGCAGGGGCAGACCCATGCATCGGCTGCGTCCTTCAACAATCATTGGGGCGTGCCGCTGTCGCTGGCGCGCTGCCCGGCAACCGCGCAATTTGCCGTGTTCGAGATCGGGATGAATCACGCAGGCGAGATCGAGCCGCTGGTGAAAATGGTGCGGCCGCAGGTGGCCATCATCACGACCGTCGAGCCGGTGCATCTGGAATTCTTTGCCGGCATCGAGGCGATTGCCGATGCCAAGGCGGAAATCTTCGAGGGCGTCGAACCGGGCGGCGCCGTGGTGCTCAACCGGGACAATTCGCAATTCGCTCGCCTCAGCCGCCGCGCCAAACAGGGCGGCATTGCCCGCATCGTCTCGTTCGGCGTCAACAAGAAAGCCGATGCGCGGCTCCTCGACATTTCATTGCATGCGACCTGCTCGGCGGTGCATGCCGATATTCTCGGGCACGAAGTCACCTACAAGCTCGGCATGCCCGGTCGGCACATGGCGATGAATTCGCTCGCGGTGCTCGCCGCCTCCTCTTTGGCAGGCGCCGATCTGGCACTGGCCTCGCTGTCGCTGACGCAGCTCGTCCCCGCTGCGGGCCGAGGCGTCCGGCACACTCTGGTGCTGCCTGGCGGCGAGGTCACCTTGATCGACGAGACTTATAACGCCAACCCCGCATCGATGGCGGCAGCCCTCAGCGTTCTCGGCCAGGCGAAGGTCGGCCCGCAGGGCAGGCGGATCGCGGTTTTGGGCGATATGCTGGAGCTGGGCGCAACCGGGCCACAATTGCATCGCGGCCTGAATGACGCCATCAAGGCCCATCATATCGATCTCGTATATTGTTGTGGCCCGCTGATGCGTAACCTGTGGGATGCTCTTTCCACCGGCAAGCGAGGCGGCTATGCCGATAGCGCGGCGAATCTCGAAGCGCAGGTGCTGGCCGCCATTCGCGCCGGCGATGCCGTCATGGTCAAGGGTTCGTTCGGCTCGAAGATGAAGACCATCGTGACCGCGCTTGAAAAGCGCTTTCCCGGCAAGGCCGCGCTCGACGAAGCCGCGGTATAGGGCGGACCTAGTGGAGCGGATTTGACATTCGCTCCCCACCTGGCCACGCGTTCGAAAGCGAATGTCAAATCCAAAGCTCCACTAGAATTTGATATTTGCTAGTGGTCCTTTGATTCTAACATTTGTAAAAGTGGCTGCTGAGAAGGAATACAAATGTTAGAATCGGACCACTAGATGTTCTACTGGCTGATCGATCTCTCCAACACCGTTCCGGCGCTTGCCTTCCTGCACAGCGCTCTGAACGTGTTCCGCTACATCACGTTTCGTACCGGCGGCGCGATGGTGACCGGGGCGTTGTTCGTTTTCCTGTTCGGTCCCTGGATCATCGATCACCTGCGGCTTCGCCAGGGCAAGGGCCAGCCGATTCGCACCGACGGTCCGCAGTCTCATCTCGTCACCAAAAAAGGCACGCCGACCATGGGCGGGCTGATGATCCTTTCCGGCCTCGTGGTCTCGACACTGCTGTGGGCCAATCCGCTCAACCCCTACGTCTGGATCGTGCTGGCGGTGACGCTCGGCTTCGGTTTTGTCGGCTTCTATGACGACTACCTGAAGGTGACCAAGCAGACCCACAGCGGCTTTGCCGGCCGCATCCGGCTTCTGATCGAAGCGATCATCGCATTGCTCGCGTGCTACGCGCTGGTTCGGCTCGGGCGCGAGCCGTTCTCGACGTCGCTGGTGATTCCCTTCTTCAAGGACGTGGCGCTGAACTTCGGCTGGTTCTTCGCCGTGTTCGGCGCCTTCATCATTGTCGGCGCCGGCAATGCGGTCAATTTGACCGACGGCCTCGATGGGCTTGCCATCGTGCCTGTGATGATCGCCGCCGCCAGCTTCGGCATGATCTCCTATCTCACCGGCAACGCGGTATTCTCGGATTACTTGCAGATCAACTACGTGGCCGGCACCGGCGAACTCGCCGTCATCTGCGGCGCGGTGTTGGGCGCGGGTCTTGGATTTCTCTGGTTCAACGCGCCGCCCGCCTCGATCTTCATGGGCGATACCGGCTCGCTCGCGCTCGGCGGCATGATTGGCTCGATCGCGGTTGCGGTGAAACACGAGATCGTGCTCGCGGTGATCGGCGGCCTCTTCGTGCTGGAGGCGGTTTCGGTGATCGTGCAGGTGGCTTCCTTCAAACTCACGGGCAAACGCATCTTCAAGATGGCGCCGATCCATCACCATTTCGAACAACTGGGCTGGACCGAGCCGCAGATCGTGATCCGGTTCTGGATCATTTCGGTGATGCTGGCGCTCGCCGGCCTCTCGACCTTGAAGCTGCGGTGATCGGGCGTGCCGTCGCGACTTATCCATCGAATAAGTCGATGCAGCGAAGCTCTCTCCGCTCCCTCTCCCCTTGTGGGAGAGGGTGGTTTCGAACCAACGGGTCGGCGCAAAGCGCCGCCCGATGATAAACTCCATGAGAAACCGGGTGAGGGGTATCTCTCGCTTGTTTGCTCAACCCCTCACCCGCCTTCGATACTTCGCATCGTCGAGCACCCTCTCCCACAAGGGGAGAGGTGACAAGAAGTGGCCCAGGCATCATCATGATCCCCGTCACCTCCTTTGCAGGCAAGATGGTTGCCGTGTTCGGGCTCGGCGGGTCGGGGCTCGCGAGCTGTCATGCGCTCAAGGCCGGCGGCGCCGAGGTGATCGCAGGCGATGACGGCGCCGAGCGGCTGGCGGAAGCCGCCAAAGCCGGCTTCGTCACCGCGGATTTGCGCACCGTGGACTGGTCGCGTTTTGCCGCGCTGATCCTGACGCCGGGCGCGCCGCTGACGCATCCCGCGCCGCATTGGAGTGTGCTGGCGGCGCGCGCCGCCGGCGTCGAGGTGATCGGCGACATCGAACTGTTCTGCCGCGAGCGGAAACGTCACGCGCCGGATGCGCCGTTCGTTGCGATCACCGGCACCAACGGCAAATCCACCACCACCGCCTTGATGGCGCATCTGATGAGCGTGGCCGGCTACGACACCCAGATGGGCGGCAATATCGGCACCGCGATCCTCTCGCTGGAGCCGCCGCGCAAGGGACGCGTGCATGTGATCGAAATGTCGTCCTACCAGATCGATTTGACTCCGAGCCTCGATCCGAAGGTCGGCATCCTCATCAATATCAGCGAAGATCACATCGACCGTCACGGCACGCTCGAACATTATGCCGCGGTGAAGGAGCGCCTGGTCGCCGGTGTTCAATCGCAGGGCACGGCGATCGTCGGCGTCGACGACATCTGGTGCCGCGCGAGCGCCGACCGGATCGAGCAGGCGGGAAAACGCGTGGTGCGGGTCTCCGTGAAGAATCCGCTGGCAGACGGCATCTATGTCGATCACGAAACGATCTGGCGCGCGGCCGGTGGCGCGCGCAGCGAGGTCGCGCGGATCGGCGGCATCGGTTCGCTGCGCGGCCTGCACAATGCGCAGAACGCCGCTTGCGCTTCGGCCTGCGCGCTCGCGCTCGGCGTCTCGGGCGAGGTTCTGCAGAAGGGCTTGCGCAGTTTTCCGGGCCTTGCGCACCGGATGGAGCAGGTCGGCCGCCGCGATCACGTGCTGTTCGTCAACGACTCCAAGGGCACCAATGCCGACGCAGCCGCGCATGCGCTGTCGTCCTTCGCCGATATCTTCTGGATCGCGGGTGGAAAGCCGAAAGCCGGCGGCATCACCAGCCTTGCCGAATATTTCCCGCGTATCCGTAAAGCCTATCTGATCGGCGAGGCCGCGCCCGAATTCGCCGCCACGCTGGGCGCGCGCACGCCGCATGAGATTTCGCAGACGCTGGATGTTGCGGTCGCCAATGCGGCGCGCGATGCGCAGGCTTCAGGACTTTCGGAAGCGGTGGTGCTGCTGTCGCCGGCCTGCGCGTCGTTCGACCAGTACCGCAATTTCGAAATTCGCGGGTCGAAGTTCCGTGACCTCGTGCAGGCGCTGCCGGGCGTCAAGCCGGTGGTGTGAGCGGCGTTCGATTGTCATCACCCGCGAAAGCGGGTGATCCAGTAACCCAGCGAATGTGGAGATTGAGCCGAGAGGTCTCGGCGTACTGGATACCCCGCATGCGCGGGGTATGACGGCATAGGGTGCGGCGGCGTTAGCAAAAACATCTACAATCCATTAACCCCTTGGAAACCATCCTAGGCGACCAATGGGCGGATCTCTTCCAAAGGGAACGCCCATGCTCTCCCGTGAACAGCGAAACCCCTTCAGCGACTGGTGGTGGACGGTCGATCGCCTGCAATTGGCGGCGATCATCGCGCTGATCCTGGCCGGCGTCATCCTGTCGCTGGCGGCAAGCCCGCAGGTCGCGACCCGGATCGGGCTCGATCCCTTTCATTTCTTCAACCGCCATGTGCTGTTTCTGCTGCCGTCTTTCACGGTGTTGATCGGCGTGTCGTTCCTGTCGCCGCGGCAGATAAGGCGCACCGCGCTGATCGTCTTTGCGGTCAGCATTGCCTTGATCGTGATCACGCTGTTGGTCGGGCCTGAAGTGAAGGGCTCGCGGCGCTGGATCACGTTGATCGGCGTGAACATCCAGGCCTCGGAATCCGCCAAGCCGGCTTTCGTCGTGCTTGCCGCCTGGCTGTTTGCGGAATCGACCAAGCGGCCGGAAATGCCGGCAACCTCGATGGCGCTGGCGCTGCTGTTGACGCTGGTTTCGCTTCTGGTGATGGAGCCGGATTTCGGCCAGACCATGCTGATCCTGATGGTATGGGGCGCGCTGTTCTTCATCGCCGGCATGCGCATGATCTGGGTGATGGGGCTGGCGGGCGCGGCAGGCGTCGGGCTGTTCACCGCCTATCTTTTCGTGCCGCACGTCGCCGGCCGCATCAAGCGCTTCATGAACCCGGCCTCCGGCGACACCTTTCAGGTCGATACCGCAATGGAAGCCTTCAGCAATGGCGGCTGGTTCGGGCTTGGGCCGGGCGAGGGCATCGCCAAACGAAGTCTGCCGGACAGCCACACCGACTTTGTCTTCGCGGTGGCGGCGGAAGAATTTGGAATTATTCTATGCCTGGTGCTGCTGGCGCTGTTCGCCTTTGTGGTGTTCCGCGCGTTGACGCGGGCCTATCGAAGCGAAGACATGTTCGCGCGCTTTGCGGCCTCGGGCCTCGCCATTCTGTTCGGCGTGCAGGCCGCGATCAACATGTCGGTCAACCTGCAACTGATCCCGGCCAAGGGCATGACGCTGCCGTTCATCTCCTACGGCGGTTCCTCGATGGTGTCGCTGGCCTATGGCGTCGGCATGATGCTGGCGCTGACGCGGCAGCGGCCGCGCACCGAACAGGAATCGATGAACGCGGGTCGCTACGCGCAGAGCTACGCGTAAAACATTATCGCTTCTCGCCATCACCGTGCTTTGGCGGTAAAGAGGCGGCCATGGAGCAAAAACCCCTGATCCTGCTCGCCGCGGGCGGCACTGGCGGCCATTTGTTTCCGGCCGAAGCGCTCGGCGGCGCCTTGATGAAGCGCGGCTTTCGGGTTCGGCTCGCAACTGACGCGCGCGCCTTGCGCTATTCGGGTCTGTTCACGCGCGACACCATCGATGTGGTGCCGAGCGAAACCGTGCGTAGCCGGAACCCGTTCTCGCTCGCCCGCACAGGCCTTACGCTCGCCGCCGGCATGGCGGTTGCCATCTACCTGTTGCGCAAGTTGAAGCCCGCAACCGTGGTCGGCTTCGGCGGCTATCCGACCTTGCCGCCGCTGGTCGCCGCGCGTCTGCTCGGCATTCCCGGCATCGTGCATGAAGCCAATGCCGTGCTCGGCCGCGCCAATCGCTTCCTCGCAAGCCGCGTCAGCGCGATCGCAACCTCGCTGCCCGGCGTGCTCGACCGCGATCCCGAACTCGCATCGAAAACCACAACCGTCGGCATGCCGATGCGCCCGGCCATCGTCGCCGCCGCCGCCGTGAAATATGCCGCGCCCGACCCGACCGGGCCTTTTCGCCTGCTGGTGATGGGCGGCAGCCAGGGCGCGCGCGTGATGGCCGACATCGTCCCTGGCGCGATCGAGAATCTGGACCCTTCATTATGGAGCCGGTTGGTGCTGACCCAGCAGGTGCGCGAGGAAGACATGGCGCGGGTTCGCGTGGTCTATAACCGGCTCAAGATCAGCGCAGAACTCGCGCCGTTTTTTACCGATCTGCCGGCGCGGCTCGCGGCCAACCATCTGATTATCGCGCGCTCGGGTGCCGGTACCGTATCCGAACTCGCCGCCATCGGCCGTCCCTCGATCCTGGTGCCGCTGCCGGGCTCGATCGATCAGGACCAGTTCGCCAATGCGGGCGTGCTCTCGCAAGCGGGCGGCGCCTTGCGGATCGTGCAAGGCGAATTCACGGTCGACCGTCTGGCCTCCGAAATCTCTGCGCTCGCCGCCGAACCCGCTAAGCTCGCAGGCATGGCGCAAGCCGCACGAAATGCCGGCCGGCTCGATGCGGCCGAACGGCTGGCCGATCTGGTCGTGAAAGTCGCCGGGATTTAGGCGGTTGCTGGCAAAATTGCTCTTGTCATGCCCCGCGCAGGCGGGGCATCCAGTAATCACCGGCGGCTGATTTGACAATTGGCGGCGGGGCGTACTGGATCGTCCGCCTTCGCGGACGATGACACCGGGGAAACCTTGATGAGACTGCCGCGCGAGATCGGACCCATTCATTTCGTCGGAATCGGCGGTATCGGGATGAGCGGCATCGCCGAGGTGCTGTGCAATCTCGGCTACACCGTGCAGGGCTCCGACGCGTCCGAAGGCGCCAATGTCGTGCGCCTGCGCGAGAAGGGCATCAAGATCGCGATCGGCCACCAGGCCGAGAATGTCGCGGGCGCCGACGTCGTCGTGGTCTCGACCGCGATCAAGCGCGACAACCCGGAATTGATGACCGCGCGCGCAAGCCGCATTCCGGTGGTGCGGCGCGCCGAAATGCTCGCCGAATTGATGAGGCTGAAAAGCTGCGTGGCGATCGCGGGCACCCACGGCAAGACCACGACAACGACGATGGTCGCAACGTTGCTCGATGCCGGCGGCCTCGACCCCACCGTGATCAACGGCGGCATCATCAACGCCTACGGCTCCAATGCGCGTCTCGGCGCCGGCGACTGGATGGTCGTGGAAGCCGACGAGAGCGACGGCACCTTCCTGAAATTGCCGGCGGATGTCGTGATCGTCACCAACATCGATCCCGAACATCTCGATCACTTCAAGACGTTCGATGCGATCCAGGAGGCCTTCCACAACTTCATCGAGAATGTGCCCTTCTATGGTTTCGCGGTGATGTGCATCGATCATCCGGTGGTGCAGACCCTCGTCGGCAAGATAGAAGACCGCCGCATCATCACCTATGGCGAAAACCCGCAGGCCGATGCGCGGCTGGTCGATCTCACGCCGAACGGGGGCGGATCGAATTTCAAGGTTGTGATCCGTGATCGCAAGCGCGACGCCGCACACGAGATCGCCGATATCGTCCTGCCGATGCCGGGGCGTCACAACGCGTTGAACGCCACGGCGGCAATCGCGGTGGCGCATGCGCTGGGCATTTCCGGCGAAACGATTCGTCAAGCGCTGGCAGGCTTCGGCGGCGTGAAGCGGCGCTTCACCAGGACCGGCGAATATAACGGCATCACCGTCATCGACGACTACGGCCATCATCCGGTCGAGATATCAGCCGTGCTGAGGGCGGCGCGCGAATCGACCAATGGAAAGGTCATCGCCGTGGTGCAGCCGCACCGTTTCACGCGGCTGCAATCGCTGTTTGAAGAGTTCTGCACCTGTTTCAACGATGCGGATACGGTGGTGGTGGCCGAAGTCTATCCGGCCGGCGAGGCGCCGATCGAAGGCATCGACCGCGACCATTTCGTGCTCGGTCTGCGCGCCCACGGCCATCGCGAAGTAATCCCGCTGCCGAAATCATCCGACCTTGCGGGTATTGTCAAAGGTCTTGCGGGCAAGGGCGACCTCGTCGTGTGTCTCGGTGCCGGCAACATCACGCAATGGGCCTACGCGCTGCCGGGCGAGCTAAAGGCGCTGGGGTGAGGATGACCTTACTATCCCTCCCGTCATGGCCGGGCTTGTCCTCTCCGTTCCCTCCCCCCTTGTGGGGGAGGGTTAGGGAGGGGGGTGAGCCGCAAACGCCGGCGTTCGTAGTACCCCCCTCTCCAACTCTCCCCCACAAGGGGGGAGAGGGCCGATCCCGCCGAGCCGCAACGCCGATGTTCGCCAACACATGACCTTCCCCGATCTCACCGCCGAACTCAAAACCGCGATGCCGCAATTGCGCGGGCGGTTGACGGCGAACCAGCCGCTTTCCGAGCTCACCTGGTTTCGCGTCGGCGGCCCGGCGCAAGTGCTGTTCACGCCGGCGGACGAAGACGACCTCGCTTACTTCCTGAAGAATCTTCCCGCCGAAATTCCGGTCTATGTCGTCGGCGTCGGCTCCAATTTGATCGTGCGCGATGGCGGATTGCCGGGCGTGGTCATTCGCCTTGGCCCTCGCGGTTTTGGCGAGGTGAGCGCCCAAGGCGAAGTCGTCAATGCGGGCGCGGCGGCGCTCGACAAGCGCGTGGCTGAAACCGCGGCTGTCGCCAACATCGGTGAGCTCGAATTTTTCTTTGGCATTCCCGGCACCATCGGCGGCGCGCTGCGCATGAATGCCGGCGCCAACGGCACGGAAACAAAAGATGTTCTGATCGAGGCGTCCGGCATTGGCCGCGACGGCCAAAAGCACGTCTTCACCAATGCCGACATGAAATTCGTCTACCGCAATTCCGGCGTCGACCCTTCCGTCATCTTCACATCCGCGCGTTTTCAGGGCAGGCCGGCCACGGCCGAGGCGATCCGCGTGCGGATGAACGAGGTGCAGGCCCATCGCGAGTCGGCACAGCCGATCCGCGAGAAGACCGGAGGCTCGACCTTCAAGAACCCGTCCGGGCATAGCGCCTGGAAACTGATCGATGCGGCGGGCTGTCGGGGCCTTCGCGTCGGCGGCGCGCAGGTGTCGGAAATGCACTGCAATTTTCTGATCAATACCGGCGAGGCGACGGCTGGCGATATCGAAACCCTTGGCGAGACCGTGCGCACGCGCGTGAAGGAAAATTCGGGAATCGAGTTACACTGGGAAATCAAGCGGATCGGGATTTCTCTTACGCGTCGCGACAAATGAGCTATTTTGCGTGGGCGCAGGCCGGAATGACGAGGTGGACGGCAGGCAAAAGACATGCGGATCACCATTCTTTTCGGCGGCACGAACAAGGAGCGTCTGGTGTCGGCCGCGACCGCGCAGGCGCTGCATACGGCGCTGCCGGAGGCCGATCTGTGGTTCTGGGATGCCGACGACGCCGTGCATGAGACGAGCGGCAAGGCGCTGCTGGCTCACGCCCGCCCGTTCGAAGATCCGTTCAAGCCCGATCGCGCGCGCGTCAGCAGTTCGATCGAGCAGGCGATGGACCGCGCCAAGGCCGAGGATCGCGTTCTGGTGCTGGGGTTGCACGGTGGCCGCGCCGAGAATGGCGAGTTGCAGGCAATGTGCGAGCTTCGCGGCGTCGCCTTCACCGGCTCGGGTTCGGCCTCGTCCAATCTCGCCTTCGACAAGGTCGCGGCCAAGCGTTTTGCGGCAATAGCCGGCGTCAACTCGCCGGCCGGCATCGCGCTTTCCGACCTTGATGCGGCCCTCGCCGAGTACGGCAGACTGATCGCCAAGCCGGTGCGCGATGGCTCGAGTTACGGACTGATCTTCGTCAATTCCAGGCAGGATCTCGTTGCCGTTCGCAACGCCGCCCGCACCGAGGAATATGTCATCGAGCCCTTCATCGCCGGCACCGAATCGACCTGCGGGGTGCTGGAGCAGGCGGATGGTTCGGTGATCGCGCTGCCGCCGATCGAGATCATTCCGGCCGAAGGCGGGCTTGGCTTCGATTACCGTGCGAAATATCTTGCGAAAGCGACCCAGGAAATCTGTCCCGGCCGCTTTTTGCCCGACATCAGTTCCGCGATCATGGACATGGCCTTGCGGGCCCATAAGGCCTTGTCGTGCAGCGGCTATTCCCGGACCGATTTCATCGTCTCCGACAAGGGGCCGGTCTATCTCGAAACCAACACTTTGCCCGGCCTCACAAAAGCTTCGCTCTATCCGAAGGAGCTGAAGGCGCGCGGTATCGATTTCGCCGAGTTCCTGAAAGGTCAGATTGAGATCGCGGAACGGCGGGCGCGAGGGTGGGGCGCGGCTCCCGAGATGGAACCGGCTCAAGCATTACCGAAATCCTAACGTTACCGGACAAAGCCTTCTCCCGGCACGTCAAAACGCGCCCTGAGCGGGCCGAATTTACCCTTTGTTTACCAGGAAGTCCGAAGGTTAACGCCGGCGGCGCATGTGTGCTTGGCCGCCGGGGCGGGCTGTTTTCGCGAAGGTTTCGCGTTCTCAGCGCGCGTGGGGATGGTGACCCTGTCTTGGGGCAGGGGTCCAACGCTTCACACCCGGCATGGCCGAGCCGCCAGATGCGCTCGTTCCGCAATTTTTTGCGGGCACAACGGTTGACGAGCTCGAGTAATGGATGGTGGAGGACGTCTCGCCCGGTCGCCGCGATCGCCGAGGCAACAGATTGATCTGATGGACGCCGTCATTGGCGCGGCTGCGGCTCTGTGCGCGCGGCTGCTTCCTGCGTCGCCTCCCGCCAAATCCAAATCACGCCGTACCCTTCGCGATGAACGGTCTCACGGCCTGATCGCCTTTGTGGAAAGCCGTCTGCCACGTCGTTCCGGCATCATCGCCACCTTGCTGTTGCTGGCCGCGAGCGCCGGTTTCGGCATCGTCAAGGGCGGCCATCTCGAAGCGTTCGTCGCGAGCGTGAGCGACGCGCGCAACGCGCTGGCCAATTCGGCCGGGTTCCGGATCACCACCGTGGCCATCAACGGCCGCAAGCAGCTTTCCCAGGACGAGGTGCTCGCGATCGGCGGCGTCAACGGCCGCTCGTCGCTGCTGTTCCTCGATGCCGCCTCGGTTCGCGACAAGCTGAAAGCCAGTGCCTGGATCAGCGATGCCACCGTGCAGAAGCTTTATCCGGGCCAGTTGCGCATCGACATCGTCGAGCGGACGCCTTTCGCGCTGTGGCAGCATGCGGGCCGTCTCGCGGTGATTTCGGATGATGGCGCGGTGCTGCAGGGCTATGTCACGCCGCGCTTCCTCAAATTGCCGCTGGTGGTGGGCAAGGGCGCCGAGACCCGCGCCAAGGATTTCCTGGCGCTGCTTTCGCATTATCCGCGGGTCAATGCGGCGACCAAGGCCGTGACCCTGGTCGGCGAGCGGCGCTGGAATCTCAGGCTCAACGACGGCCTCGATGTCCGCCTGCCTGAACACGACGTCGGCAACGCGCTTCTCACCCTGAGCAGCCTCGACAAGGACGAGCACCTGTTTTCCAGGGATATTGTCGCGATCGACCTGCGGCTGCCGGACCGTCTGATCGTGCAGCTGTCGGACGACGCCGCCAAGGCCCGCGAAGAAGCGCTCAAGAAGAAAGAGCCGAAAAAGAAAGTCGGCGACGCATGAGCGCGTTCAATCGCAACCAGGCGCCGAAGACGCGCCCAATGTCGGGCAAGCGCAGCGCTCTGGTCGCTTCGCTCGACATCGGCACCAGCAAGATCGCCTGCATGATCGCGCGGCTGACGCCGTGCGTGCCGAGCGAAGCCTTGCGCGGGCGCACTCACGCGGTGGAATTGATCGGCTATGGCCAGATCCAGTCGCGCGGCGTCAAGGCCGGCGCGGTCGTCGATCTCGCCGAATGCGAGCAGGCGGTCCGCCAGACGGTCGCGGCGGCCGAGGATATGGCCAAGGTCCAGGTTGAATCGGTCCTGCTGTCGGTGTCGGCCGGCCGGTTGCAGGGCCAGCTGATCGAGGCGGCCGCCGACGTCAAGGGCGGGGCCGTGACGTCGGCCGATGTCGCGCGCATCACCTCGGCCGGCATGCAGCACGCGACCGGCGAGGGCCGCACCGTGCTGCACGCGCTGCCGATCAGCTATTCGATCGACGGCGTGAAGGGCGTTCGCGACGCCAAGGGCATGGTGGCGCGGCAGTTCGGCGTCGACATGAATGTCGTCACGGCCGATACCACGGTCGCCAAGAACCTGATGCTGGTGGTCGAACGCTGCCACCTCAATGTCGAGGCGATGGCGGCCAGCCCCTACGTGGCCGGGCTCTCGGTTCTGACCGACGATGAGGCCGATCTCGGCGCGGCGGTGGTCGAAATGGGGGCGGGGACCACCACGATCGCGACCTTTTCCGGCGGGCGGTTCATGCACGCCGCCGGGTTTGCCCTGGGTGGCCACCACATCACCATGGATCTGGCGCGGGGACTCTCGGCGTGCATTGCGGATGCCGAGCGAATCAAGACGTTATATGGCACGGTGCTGACCGGCGGGTCTGACGCACACGAGTTGATGTCCGTGCCGTCTGCCGGCGACGACGAGCTGGATGTTCCGCAGGTCGTGTCACACGCCACGATCGCGAACATTGTCCGGCCCCGTGCCGAGGAGATTTTTGAGATGGTCAGGGACCGGCTTGCGGATTCTCCCTTTGCGGCGGAACCGAAAGCCCGTGTCGTCCTGAGCGGTGGCGCAGCACAACTCACCGGCATCCTCGATCTTGCCGCGCGAATCCTCAACCGGCCGGTGCGCATCGGCCGCCCGCTCGGTTTCAGCCGGCTGCCCAGCGAAGCCAAGGGGGCCTCCTTCGCGGTTCCCGCCGGCCTCCTCGTCTATCCGCAATACGCTCATCTTGAACATGTCGAACCGCGGCATACGCGGCAGCTCAGGACAGGGACCGACGGCTATTTCGGAAAAGTCGGACGATGGCTTCGAGAGGGTTTCTGATGAATCTTTTCCGCAAACCAATTCCACCAACACCCGCGGCCGCCGGCCGGGGCGAACCCACGCGCGCGTGATCGAGAGGCAACCATGGCACTCAATATTACTCCTCCTGACATTCATGAGCTGAAGCCCCGGATCACCGTCTTTGGCGTCGGCGGAGCCGGCGGCAACGCCGTCAACAACATGATCACCGCCGGATTGCAGGGGGTCGATTTCGTCGTCGCCAACACCGACGCGCAGGCGCTGACGATGTCGAAGGCGCAGCGCATCATCCAGATGGGCACGCAGGTCACCCAGGGCCTTGGCGCAGGTTCGCAGCCGGATGTCGGCGCGGCCGCGGCGCAAGAGGTCATCGACGAGATCCGCGATCATCTCTCCGGCGCCAACATGGTGTTCGTCACTGCCGGCATGGGCGGCGGCACCGGCACGGGGGCAGCCCCGGTCATCGCCAGGACCGCGCGGGATCTCGGCATTCTCACCGTCGGCGTCGTGACCAAGCCCTTCCACTTCGAAGGCCAGCGCCGCATGCGCACGGCGGAAGCCGGCATCAACGAACTGCACAAGGTGGTCGATACCCTTCTGATCATTCCGAACCAGAACCTGTTCCGGGTCGCCAACGAAAAGACCACCTTCGCCGACGCCTTCGCGATGGCCGACCAGGTGCTCTATTCAGGCGTCGCCTGCATTACCGACCTGATGGTCAAGGAAGGCCTCATCAATCTCGACTTCGCCGACGTGAGGGCGGTGATGAGGGAGATGGGCAAGGCGATGATGGGTACGGGCGAAGCCACCGGCGAAAAGCGCGCGCTGACCGCAGCCGAAGCTGCGATCGCCAACCCGCTGATCGACAACTCCTCGATGAAGGGCGCCCGCGGCCTCCTGATCTCGATTACCGGCGGCAGGGATCTGACGCTGTTCGAAGTCGACGAAGCCGCTACCCGAATCCGCGAAGAGGTCGATCAGGACGCCAACATCATCGTCGGTGCAACCTTCGACGAGACGCTCGATGGCATCATCCGCGTCTCGGTGGTCGCCACCGGCATCGAGCAGGCGCTGATTTCCCGCAACACCGGCAATGCCTCTCCGGCTCCCGTGGCTAATCCCACCGCCTCGACTTCGTCTCCGGATACCCGCCTCGCCGAGTTGACCGCGCGGCTTCGCGCCGACAATGCGCGGCTGGCGGAGCGTGCGCAGAAATTCGAGACATCGAATTCGGCGCAGCCGGCTCAAGCCGCGCCGCAGCGTCCTTCCAACAACCTCGAGCGCGCCGCCTTGGCGGCGATTGCCGCTGCCGTTGCGCCGGAAACTTCACAGGCCGCTGCGCCCGCGCCGTTGCAGCCCGCAGCCTATGGCGACGTCACGGTTCGCCCGATTGCCCAGAAGCCGTCGCTGTTTCCCGATCCCGAAATAGCGGCCGCGCCGGTTGCCGAATCGACGCCGCCGGAGACCTTCATTCCGCAGGCGGCCGAGCGTCCGCCGTCCCGCGCGCCGCGGATGCCGAAGTTCGAGGAATTGCCGATGCCGGCGCAGAACGAAATCCGGCAGGCCCGCGGCGAAGTCGAAGATGAGCATCCGCAAAAGACCCGGATGTCGCTATTGCAGCGGCTGGCCCATGTCGGCCTTGGCCGTCGCGACGAAGAAAGCGAGCCGCCGATCGCGGCGCGCGCGTCGGGTCCTGCGATGCCGGCCATGCCGTCACTGCCGGAGCGCAAGCCGCAGCGGTCAGTGGCCGAGCAAATGGCGGCGCGGCCTCCGGTATCCGAGTATGCTCCGCGACATGCCCCACACGGATTGGACGCCCACGGCCGCCAGGCACCTGTTGCCCAAACACCACAGGGCGACGACCATCTTGATATCCCCGCTTTCCTACGCCGGCAGGTGAACTAAAACTTGTTACAATCTAGGCGATGCCGAGGGGCGCCGGTGTGATCACCGGGGCCCCTTTTGCTTGCGGGGTTGTACGGTCCGCTTGGCGGATCAAGTGTTTGAAATTAAAATGTTAAATAGAAATGCTAAAGTCCGGATGACAGCGGCTTGATAGCTGTTTTCGGTGGTCGATTGGGGTCAGGCTTTGGCGTGAATGCGGCAGAGATAGGGTAACAATCGGTAAAAAAGCGTGAGTTGGCGCGCAATATGGCAATGACTATTCTCGACTGTGACTTGGGGAACCACTGAGTCGGACCGGCATCAAAAGGGGAGCCGGTTTGGTCTCACGGTAAGTCAGTGTGGGCACTTCTGTATGAAATTCGGCCGGCAGACAACGCTGCGTTCGCAAGCTACCGTCACGGGCGTCGGTGTCCATTCGGGACTACCGGTCAATTTGACCATCGGACCTGCATCCGTGGATGCGGGTTTTATTTTTGTCCGCACCGGCCTTGAAGGCAGCGACCGGGAAGTTCGCGCCGAAGCCGAATCGGTGATTGCCACCGAATTTGCCACCGTTCTCGGCGACCGTCAGGGACCGCTGGTCTCCACCGCCGAGCATGTGCTGGCGGCGCTACGCGGCATGGGCGTCGACAACGCCACCATCGAAGTCGATGGCCCCGAAGTTCCGATCATGGACGGCAGCGCGGCAGCCTTTGTCGCCGCCATCGATCAGGCCGGTGTCGTCTCCCAATCGGCAGCCCGCCGTTTCGTCCAGGTGCTGAAGCCGGTGCAGGTTGCGATCGGCGATTCCTTCGGCGAACTGCGCCCGTATGCGACCGGCTTCCGCGCCGATGTCGAGATTGATTTCGCCAACCCGGTGATCGGCCGTCAGGTCTATTCGCTCGATTTGAGCCCCGAACGCTTCCGCCGCGAGATTTCGCGCGCCCGGACCTTCGGCTGTGTCAACGATGTCGCGCGCTTGTGGAGCGCCGGTTTTGCGCTCGGCGCCTCCTTCGAGAACTCGGTGGTGTTCGACGAAACCCGCCTGCTCAACAGCGAAGGTCTTCGCTACAGCGACGAATGCGTGCGTCACAAGGTGCTCGACGTGATCGGAGACCTGGCGCTCGCCGGTCTGCCGCTGCTCGGCGCCTTCCGCTCGATCCGCGGCGGCCACAAGCTCAATCACGCCGTGCTGACGGCGTTGCTGGCCGATCGCACCGCCTATCGGGTCGTCGAGTCCGATGCCGCCCGCCGCTCGCGTACCTATGCAGAGGTCGGCAGCGGTATGGTTGGCGGCATGGTCGCACCCGCCTATGGCCCCGACGTTTCCTGAAACGTCCTTTCCCCTCATTTTTCCGTTCGGTGCATGCCCTCGGAGGCAAAGTACGCCTTTGCGGACTAAATCCCCGAAGTTTGGCCTTCAACGGTGGCTGGCAGCGATGAACCCGAGGAATCACGGCCCCTCGAAGCCGCCTTATTCCGGGCGAAATGGCTGCGTATCCGGTTGGTTAAGGGGCTTGTTTTAGATAGACAGAGCCGCGGCAAGGCACCGTAGCTCGTGCCCCCGTTTCGTTGCGCCCGATCCGCTCGAAAGGCGTCTGGTCTGAACTTCATGTCGACAAAGCGTATGACGCCCGCACACCAGGGATTTTTAAATCGTTGGAGCCTCGAAGGCCTCGCACGGTTGCTGCGGGTTGCCGCAGGCCTTGCGGTCGCCGGCATGGTTTTGAGCGCGTGCAGTTCGGCCACGGAAATATGGGACAAGGTGACCCAGAAGGACGACACCTTCGTCGATGAGCCCGCGGAAAGGCTCTACAACGAAGGCCTGTTCCTGACCAACGAGAAGCGCGATCCGAAGGGTGGCGCAAAGAAATTCGAGGAAGTGGACCGCCAGCATCCGTACTCGGATCTCGCGCGCAAGTCGCTTCTGATGTCGGCCTACGCCTATTACCAGGCCAACGACTATGACAGCTGCATCGGTGCGGCGACCCGCTACGTCACCCTGCATCCGGGAAGCCCGGACGCGGCCTATGCGCAATATCTGATTGCGGCCTCGCATTACGACCAGATTCCCGACGTCACCCGCGACCAGAGCCGCACCGAGAAGGCGATCGCCGCGCTCGATGAGGTGGTGCGCAAATATCCGACGTCGGAATATGCCGTCAGCGCCAAGGCCAAACTTGAGGCCGCGCGCGACCAGCTCGCCGGCCGCGAGATGAATGTCGGCCGCTATTACATGCAGAAGCGCAATTACACAGCCGCCATCAACCGCTTCAAGACCGTGGTGACGCAGTACCAGACCACGCGCCATGTCGAAGAAGCGCTGGCGCGGTTGACCGAAGCCTATATGGCGATCGGAATCGTCGGCGAGGCCCAGACCGCTGCCGCCGTGCTCGGGCACAATTTTCCCGACAGCCCCTGGTACAAGGACGCCTATAATCTAGTAAAGTCCGGCGGGGTCGAGCCGAGCGAGAATCAGGGCTCCTATATTTCCAAGGCCTTCAAGAAGCTCGGTCTCGGCTAAGCTCGGATTCCGACGCGATCGGAACCTGATTCGATCGGCTGGAACCTGATCTGGGAACAATCTCCTCATGCTGGCGCGTCTGTCGATCCGCGACATCGTCCTGATCGAACGGCTCGATATCGAGTTCGCTCCGGGGCTTGCGGTACTGACCGGCGAGACCGGCGCGGGCAAATCCATTTTGCTGGATGCCTTCGCGCTCGCCTTGGGCGGCCGTGGCGATGCGGGCCTGGTTCGGCATGGCGCCGAGCAGGGCCAGGTGACGGCCACCTTCGACGTGCCAAAGGGCCATCCGGCCGCGGCACTCCTCGCCGACAACGGCCTTGAGGATACCGGCGAGATGATCCTGCGCCGCGTCCAGTTCGCCGATGGCCGCACCCGCGCCTTCATCAACGATCAGGCGATCAGCGTGCAGACCCTGAAGGCGCTCGGCGCCACGCTGGTCGAAATCCACGGCCAGCATGACGAGCGCGCGCTGGTCGACGCCTCGACCCATCGCCGCCTGCTCGATGCGTTCTCCGGCCTCGAAAAGGAAGTCGCGGCACTGGAAAAGCTCTGGGAGGCGCGGCGCGAGGCCAATCGCGAGTTGGACGAGCACCGCGCCGGCATGGAGCGCGCCGCCCGCGAGGCGGACTATTTGCGGCACGCTTCCGACGAATTGAAGCAGCTCGCGCCAAGGGACGGCGAGGAAACGGCGCTGGCTTCCCGCCGCACCACCATGATGCAGGGCGAGAAGATCGCGGCCGATCTGCGCGAGGCGCAGGAGGCCGTCGGCGGCAATCACTCGCCGGTAGCTAGCCTGTCGGCGGCCGTGCGGCGGCTCGAACGGCGGGCGGCGAATTCGCCTTCCCTGGTCGAGCCGGCGGTGAAGGCGATCGACATCGCGATCAACGCGCTGGAGGAGGCCGATCAGCATCTTTCCGCAGCGCTCGCTGCGGCCGATTTCGATCCCGCCGAGCTTGAGCGTATCGAGGAACGCTTGTTTGCGTTGCGCGCCGCCTCGCGTAAATATTCGACACCGGTCGATGGGCTTGCCGCGCTCGCCGCCAAATACGCCGCCGACGTCGCGCTGATCGATGCCGGCGCCGATCAACTGAAGAAGCTTGAGGAGGCGGCTGTCGATGCCGACAAGCGTTACGCGCTGGCTGCGACGAAACTCTCCGCCGCGCGGGTCAAGTCGGCGGAGAAACTGAACAAGGCGGTCAACGCCGAACTCGCGCCGCTGAAGCTCGAACGCGCCAGGTTCACCACGCAGGTTGAATCCGATCCGGTTTCGCCCGGCCCGCAAGGCTACGACCGCGTCGAGTTCTGGGTGCAGACCAATCCCGGCACCAGACCGGGCCCGCTGATGAAGGTCGCTTCCGGCGGCGAGCTGTCGCGCTTCTTGCTGGCGCTCAAGGTCGTGCTGTCCGACCGCGGCTCGGCGCCCACGCTCGTGTTCGACGAAATCGACACCGGGGTCGGCGGCGCGGTGGCGGACGCGATCGGCGCGCGGCTGTCGCGGCTCGCCTCCAAGGTGCAGGTGATGGCCGTGACGCATGCGCCGCAGGTAGCGGTGCGCGCCAACCAGCATCTGCTGATCTCAAAGGATGCGCTCGACAAGGGCAAACGCGTCGCCACCCGCGTCAATGCGCTCGCCGCCGATCACCGCCGCGAGGAAATCGCCCGCATGCTCGCCGGCGCGGAAATTACCGCCGAGGCGCGGGCTGCCGCGGAGCGGCTGCTCAAGGCCGCGACGGCGTAGATCTCTCGTGTCCCGGACGCGGTGCAGCGCGCTTGCGCTGCTCCGCAGAGCCGGGACCCCTGCTTCATCGCCTGCATGGACCCCGGATCAGCAGCGCAGCACCATGGCGCGTCGAAGACGCGCGTGAACGCGCTTGTGGCACTTGCGCGGCATCCGGGGAATGTCCGGCTGGCCCACTTTTCACGAAATGAACTTCGTCGTAATCATTGGCCATGGCCAAGGCAGCAAAATCCAAATCGCTCCCCGGTGTCGCCGACTTGACCAAGGCGCAGGCGAAGGTCGAGCACGTCAGGCTGACCCTTGAGATCGAGCGTCACGACAAGGCGTATTACCGGGACGACGCGCCGAAGGTTTCCGACGCGGAATACGACGGGTTGCGCCAGCGCTTCAACGCCATCGAGAAACGCTTTCCGGAATTCGTCAGCGCCGAATCGCCGTCGCAAAAGGTGGGGGCGGCGCCATCGGGCAGGTTCAGGAAAGTCCGCCATGCGATGCCGATGTTGTCGCTCGACAACGCCTTTGCCGAGGAAGATGTCGTCGATTTCGTCGGCCGCATCCGCCGCTTCCTGAAGCTTGCCGAGGACGACCGGATCGACTTTTCCGCCGAGCCGAAGATCGACGGGTTGTCGATGTCGCTTCGTTACGAGGACGGTGAACTCGTCACCGCGGCCACACGCGGCGATGGCGCGGAAGGCGAGGACGTCACCGCCAATATCCGCACGCTGGAGGATGTGCCGAAGAAGCTGAAAGGCCGCAAGGTGCCTTCGATTTGCGAGGTGCGCGGCGAGGTCTACATGACCAAGAAGGCGTTTCTGGCGCTCAATGAGCGGCAGAAGGCCGCCGGCGATACGATCTTTGCCAATCCGCGCAATTCGGCCGCCGGCTCGCTGCGTCAGAAGGATCCCTCGATCACCGCCTCGCGCCCGCTCGGCTTCTTCGCCTATGCATGGGGCGAGATGAGCGACATGCCGGAGGGCACGCAGTCGCGGCATGATCGGCTGGTTCGAGCAGTGCGGCTTCAAGACCAATCCGCTGACCAAGATCTGCCACTCGGTCGAGCAGCTGATTGCGTTTCACCGCAAGATCGAGGAGCAGCGCGCCAAGCTCGACTACGACATCGACGGCGTCGTCTACAAGGTGGACCGGCTCGACTGGCAGGAACGTCTCGGTTTCGTCTCGCGCACGCCGCGCTGGGCGATCGCGCACAAGTTTCCCGCCGAGCGCGCCATGACCGTGCTGCGCGATATCGAAATCCAGGTCGGGCGCACCGGCTCGTTCACCCCGGTCGGCAAGCTCGAGCCCGTCGGCGTTGGCGGCGTCATCGTGCAGAACGTCACGCTGCACAATGAGGATTACATCAAGGGGATCGGCAACAAGGGCGAGGAGCTGCGCGAGGGGCGCGATATCCGGATCGGCGACACCGTCGTGATCCAGCGCGCCGGCGACGTGATTCCGCAGGTGGTCGATGTCGTGATCGACAAGCGGCCGGCGGGCACAAAGGAATTTCATTTTCCGAAAAAGTGTCCGTGCCCGCTGCATACCGAGGTGGTGCGCGAGGAAACCGCGACCGGCGAAGAGGGTTCGCGCGCCCGCTGCACCGGCGAGTTCGCCTGTCCGTACCAGAAGATCGAGCACCTGAAACTGTTCGTGTCGCGGCGCGCCTTCGACATCGACGGTCTCGGCGAGAAGCAGCTGCAATATTTCTTTGACGAGGAATGGGTGAGGGAGCCCGCCGACATCTTCACGCTGCAAAAGCGCAACGCCAAACTGAAGCTCGAAGAGATCGAAGGCTACGGCGAAACCTCCGTGCGCAATCTCTTCGCTGCGATCGAAGGGCGGCGGCACATTGCGCTGGAGCGCTTCATCTATGCGCTCGGCATGCGTCATGTCGGCGAGACCACGGCGCTGGCGCTGGCGCGCGGCTACGGGTCGTGGGATGCTTTTCACGACGCGTGCCTGAAGGTCGCCAAGGACGACGAGGAAGCGATCGCCGAGATGGATGCGCTCGACCAAATCGGAGACACGGTGATCGCGAGCATCAAGGCCTATTTCGGCGAAAGCCATAACCGCGGCATTGTCGAGCGGCTGACGCGCGAGGTTGATATCCTCGATGCCGAGAGACCGAAGAGCAATTCGGCCGTGGCGGGCAAGACGGTGGTTTTCACGGGCTCGCTGGAGAAGATGACGCGCGACGAGGCCAAGGCGATGGCCGAACGTCTCGGCGCCAAAGCCGCGGGCTCGGTGTCGAAGAAGACGGACTATCTTATCGCTGGTCCCGGCGCCGGCTCAAAGCTCGCGGAGGCCAAGAAGCACGGCGTCGAAGTCCTGACCGAAGACGAGTGGCTGAAGCTGGTCGGGGAGTGAGGCTTCGTCCGCACGCACAACCGTCTTCATCCGCGAAGGCGGATGATCCAGTATTCCAGAGACGGTTGTGAGTAGTTGAAAGGCTGCGGCGTACCGGATACCCCGCTTACGCGGGGTATGACGATGAGCCTCACACGATCCCCGACTCTTCTTCCGCCTGTTCGATGAGCGCTTCGCTGACGACGACATTGCGTCGTGGAATCAGAAACACCATCGTCGAGGCGCAGGCGAGCGAGAGCGCAAACACGGCGGCATTGAGCGGCGCCGGCGTCGTGAAATGGCCGCCGAGATAAGCGCCAAACTGCGACAGCAACGAACCGAGCCCCATTTGCAGGAATCCCATCGCGCCCGAGGCGGTGCCGGCAGCGTCAGGTCGAACGCTGATGGCGCCGGCGGCCGAATTCGACATCACGAACGCATTGGCGAACATCACGATCATCTGGGTGCCGAACAGCCAGGATGGCACCTGATTGATGCCCGTGAGGCCCCAGACGAGATTCAAAAGGCTGCCGGCGAGTTGCAGCGCGAGCCCGAACCAGATCAGTTTTTCCAGCTGATAGCGTGGCGAAAAGCGCACGCAGCAGAGATTGCCGATCAGATAGGCGAACCCGGTGGTCGCAAACCAGGCGCCATATTCGGCGCCGGTGCGGCCCATCTGGGTCACCACGATGTAGGGACCACCGCCCGCAAAGGCAAAGATGATCTGCGAGGCCAGCACCTGGCACAGCACATAGCCGATGAAGGCGCGGCTGCTCAGGAGACTGCCGACATCGCCGCGAAAGCCGCCCGTGGCCATGCGCACGCGGCGCGTCTCCGGCAAAATAAGCGCGATCGAGATTGCCACGACAAGCGACATGGCCGTGATGACGTAGAAGATTGCGCGCCAGCCAAAGGCGGACTCGAGCAGGCCGCCGGTCAGCGGGCTCAGCATCTGCGCGATCATCATCACCGCGATCACGAGGCTGATCATGGAAGAGATGCGCTCGCGGCGATAGAGGTCGCGGATGATGGCGCGGCTCACCACCATGCCGGTGGCCCCGCCAAGCGCCTGGAAGAAACGCGCGGCGATCAGTTCCGGCAAGCTCTCGGCGAAGATGCAGGCCGCGCTTGCCGCCACCATCAGGCCGAGGCCCGCCAGCAACACCGGCCGGCGTCCGAAGCGGTCGGAGAGCGGCCCCATCAGGATCTGCGAGCAGGCGATGCCGACCATGTAGAGCGACACCGTCATCTGCGCGATGGAGATGTCGCTATTGAAGCTGGTGGCGAGAAGCGGCAGCGCCGGCACCAGCATGTACAGCGAGATCGGCGCCACGCCTGTCATCGCGACCAGCAGCAACAGCATCGCCCGCGTCGTCGCGGCATTTGCATCTGCCGCGATTCCTGGACTGCCTACGACGCCGTGCATTTG
The DNA here is from genome assembly GCA_963706265.1 of uncultured Alphaproteobacteria bacterium. Taxonomy (GTDB): domain Bacteria; phylum Pseudomonadota; class Alphaproteobacteria; order Rhizobiales; family Xanthobacteraceae; genus Bradyrhizobium. The sequence continues at coordinate 443,045 of CAVPLO010000004.1, forward strand.
AATCCATTCCCGCGCATGCGTTTCCAGACATCCAAACCGTCTGGCGGAATTGGCTTTGCGCGAAATTCTGTGATTCACTTCTAGCGTTATTCGGCGCGCCGCGAATACCGGTGTTTCGGAATACGGCTATTCGTTTTGCGGGATGCGTTGCGCGCAATCGGGTCTGTGGTGGGGGAATGGCGCTACTCCCGTCATCGCGAGCGATAGCGAAGCGATCCAGACTAAAAATACTGGATTGCTTCGTCGCTAACGCTCCTCGCAATGACGAGGACGGGGGCGCGACTACAGCGACAGCGGGGCAGTCGCCTCGTCGAGCCAGGCCTTGGTGGCATCGTCGACATGGCCGCGAACGGCGTGGCGGACGCGTTCATGGTACTCGTTGAGCCAGCTCAACTCGTCGCCGGTGAGCATGTTGAGATCGACCAGGCGGCGATCGATCGGCGCGAGCGTCAGCGTTTCGAATGCGTTGACCGGTTTCTCGGCGCCCGCGACCTCGGCCGCGACGACAAGCTCGAGATTTTCGATGCGGATGCCGAAGCCGTCGGCTTTGTAATAGCCGGGCTCGTTGGAGAGGATCATGCCGCGCTTCAGCGGCGTGGCGCCGAGCTTCGAGATCCGGGCCGGGCCTTCATGCACCGAGAGGTAGCTGCCGACGCCGTGGCCGGTGCCATGTTCGAAATCGACGCCGGCCTGCCACAGATATTGCCGTGCCAGGGTGTCGAGTTGTGCGCCTGACGTACCGTCGGGAAACAGCGCGCGGGCAATCGCGATATGGCCGCGCAGCACGCGGGTGAAGCGGTCGCGCATCTCGAACGTCGGCTCGCCGATCGCGATGGTGCGGGTGACGTCGGTGGTGCCGTCTTCATATTGCGCGCCGGAATCGATCAGCAGCAGATCGCCGCGTGCGATGCGGCGATTGCTCTTGCGGGTGACGCGGTAATGCACGATGGCGCCGTTCGGCCCGGTGCCGGAAATGGTGGGAAACGACACATCCTTGAGCGCGCCGGTTTCGCGGCGGAAAGTCTCCAGCGCCTCGACGGCGTCGATCTCGGTGAGGCTGCCTGCGGGCGCCTCGCGATCGACCCAGGCAAGAAAGCGCGCCAGCGCAACCGCATCGCGCCGGTGCGCCGTCCGGGTGCCGGCAATCTCGGTGTCGTTCTTGACCGCCTTCAAAAGGCTGACGGGATCGCTGCCGCGCAATGGCTTGCCGCCGGCCGAGGAGATCAGGCGGGTCAGCGCATCGGCCGCAGTTGCGCTGTCGAGCGCGATCGAGGCGCCGCTCTTCGACAGCTCGATCAGTTTCGACGTCAGCGCGCCGGGCTCGACGACGGTGGCGGTCTGTTCGAGGTGATCGCGGACGCTGTTCGACGAGCTTGCGGTGATCGATGAACAGCGTCGGCCGGCCGCTTTTGGGCACCAAGCGCGTAGGACAGCGGCAGCGGCGTGTGGGCGACGTCGCCGCCGCGGATGTTGAAGGTCCAGGCCACTGCGTGGCTGTCCGACAGCACCAGCGCGTCGGCATTAAGTTTCGCGATTTCGGCCTCGATCCGCTTCAACTTGTCGGCCTCGAGCTCGCCTGAAAATTGCCGGCCGTGCAGGGTGACGGGGGCGAGCGGCAGAGCGGGGCGCTCGGTCCAGACGGCGTCAACCGGGTTGCTGTCGACCGCGACCAACTCCGCACCGGCCTTCGCGCAGGCCGCGGCGAGCTTTTCCGCCGCCGCGGTCGTGTGCAGCCAGGGATCGAAGCCAAGGCGATCGCCGGCGGCGAGATGTTGCGCCAGCCAGGTCTCCGGCGGCGGATCGACCAGCGGCTCGACGCGCCAGGCCTTGGCGTCGACCTGTTTTCCGGCCTGCAGCGTGTAGCGTCCGTCAACAAACACCGCAGCCTCGCCGGAAAGCACGACGGCGAGGCCCGCGGAGCCGGTAAAGCCGGTGAGCCAGGCCAGCCGCTCCTCGGAAGGAGGGACATATTCGTTCTGCTGCTGGTCGGCGCGCGGAACCACGAATCCGCTCAGGTTGCGTTTCGTCAACTCCTCGCGAAATGCGGACAGACGGGCGGTCAGGGCGACGCCGGTTTCGGGCTCTTCGAACGTCTGGAACAGCGCTTCAAACATCTGGCGATACTAGGATCGTGGGGGAGGGCTCGGCAATCGACTCAATTTGCTTCCGATTCGGAATTTATTGTGATTGAATTGCTGCACCTGCGTTAGACGGGTTTGAACGTTTCATGACGCCAATTGTCGTGAAAGGTTCAGGAAGAAATCTTCGGGGTGGAATTCCAAGGCAGTTCCAAGGGCGTCACCAGCGTCGAGGGATTAACCATGCCCGTCTTCACCTTTGAGAAGATTTCGCCGCCGCTCCGCGACCCCGCATCCGCGCCTGCCGCGGAAAAACCGCGCAGCGTCATCGTTCAATTTCTCGATCGTTTTGTCGAGGCGCGCGTCAAGCGCACGGCCGTTGACGAAAAGGCCGGAAACCCCCACCAGCAGAAACCGGAAGAATAGCAGCGCCTCACCGCGCCTTATGCAGCAAGAGGCTGCTCCAGCCCTCGATCCGGATCTGCCGCTCCAGAATGAGCCCGCGGGCGCGATAGGCCGCGATGACCGAAGGCGCCTGTGGCGACAATAAGCCCGACAGGATGACCCGCGCCCCGTCCGTCAGATGCCGGGACATTGGCGTTGCCATCTGCCGCAGCGGATTGGCGAGGATATTGGCCAGCACCAGGTCGAACGGCCGGCGTTGCCGCAGCAGGGGCACCGAGAAGCCGTTGCCCCACGCCACCTCGACCAAAGGGCCGACGCCGTTCTGCCGGGCGTTCTCGGCCGCAACCTTCACCGAAAGCGCATCGATGTCGCTCGCCAGCACCTTCCGCGTGCAGCGCCTTGGCGGCCGCGATCGCCAGCACGCCGGTGCCGGTGCCGAGGTCGAGCACGCGGCGGGGCTGGTAGGCTTTCAAAACCTCGCCGAGCAGCAACAGGCAGCCGCGGGTGGTGCCGTGATGGCCGGTGCCGAAGGCGAGCGCCGCCTCGATCTCGATGCCGAGCCGGTTGGCGGCGACCTTGGCCCGGTCGTGCTGGCCGTGGACGACAAAGCGCCCGGCATGGACCGGCACCAGCGCGTCGAGCGTGGCCTTGACCCAGTCCTTGGCCTCCACGGTGTCGAACCGGACGGCGGCTGTGCTCGCCGGCCGCCAGGGCGACGAGGTTGCGGATCGCGACCTGGTCGGGGCTATCGGCAAAATGCATGGCGATGTCCCAGCGCCCGGTCGGGCTCTCGAAGGCGGCGACCGCGGCCTCGCCCTCAGCGAGGCCTTCGGTCAGCAAATCTGCGACACGTCGCGCGGATTGTTCGTCGCCGATCGCAAAGGTGGCGCGGTGGGTCAGGGGCGTGAGCGTTGTGGTCATCGTGGGTCTGTAGGCGGTTTTGAAACCTCCCCTTGAAAAGGGGAGGTCGCTTTGCTCCGAAAGGAGCAAAGCGGGAGGGGATCAAAGGGCGAAGCGAAATGCAACTTTCGGACCCCCACCCCAGCCCTCCCCCTTTTCTGGGGGAGGGAGCCGCAGCTTCGAGCCCGACGGAGCAGGTCGTTCCCTATGGCGCAGTTTAAGGCTTCGTTCACGCTGTTATTCTAGGTTTGGGTTGGTTGAAGGCGCTCAGCGCGCTGCTTTTTCGACGATCCAAGCCGCGCGATCTGTTGGTTAAAAACAGATTAATGTGCAAGGGCATAGCGGTGGTTCTGAAACTATCTTTTGAGGCACTTCATCTGCTGCCTCAAGTCGCCGACATCGCTCCCGTCCTCGAGCCTTGGTTTTCCGCGATGGTTAAGTTTTAGTTAAAGCTCCGCATCCCATCATTTTGAATTTGCTGATTGATCGCGCGGCGTCGACGCTGGATTCCGCTTCCCACGATGCGCGACGTGAACGCTCTCCCGTCTTGCTCATGTGCGAACTCAGAGCGGCTTCACGTTGCTTGTCAGGTTCGCGACGGCTGAGCTTAGTAGACGAATGCAATCGGAGGATGCCCTGATGGAATTCTTCTCCGGCCTCCCTACGCCCAGGCCGGGACGAAATTTCAAACTGAGACACTACCCGTTATTCGGTAGTGCATCAGTTTGAAATTTCATTGGCGATCGACTTTTTGTAAGGTCCGCGAACGGCGGGAAGCGGGTTCGCGCGTCGATCAAGGCAATCACGTCTATCATCTTCATAAGCCGATCAGACAAACCGGCTGCCATTGCAGGGTAGCGCCAAGCGTCTTGTGGACCCGGCAGAAGTTGTACCAACACGGTATATAGCGCCAGCGCATGACAATGGTTTTCGAACTTCTTGCTGAACGCATTGGTCAGGCGGGTGAACCGGCGCATCGACATGCGCATGGTCAGGTTCTGGCGCTCAACATACGACGTGCTGATATAATCAGGATCAGGATTGCCCTTAATCGGCTGCTTGATCGTGCCGATGCACGGCGGCAGGGCTGTAGCGGCCGCACCGGCGGAGTCAGCCGCGAAAATCTTGTTCAGCATCGCGTAATCGGCGTCGAAATCGACCGCTGCAACGGCCTTCAGATAGGCCCTATGACCGCCGATGTCAGATGGACGCGGTTAGCGGGGCGCCTTCAAATCGCCCATGAACGAGTCCGGTGAATTGCGACGCGGTCGCTTCGCGGCCAAACGAGCCTTGCTACGGCATCAATCGCAGTCACGTCCAAGCGTCCCCGCGGGCGGCCTTGGACTTGACGTCTACAGTCGCGGCGTAGCTAAGGCCAAATTCAAACTGCTGACGGGAACTTCGCGCTTCGCGGGAAGGCCGCGCAACAAAGCATCAACAGAAGCTCACGACGGATGTTGAATGCGCCGCCCGACGGCAGCATGCTGGAAATGGTCAGGATTTGGAGAGGCAGGGAAAGCTACCCAAAACTAGAGCAGCAGGATCAAGACGTCCTAGAAATGATTAGGCAATTACGTCGTGACCTGCGTCATCAAGTAAACGTTAACCCTGTTCGATGGACCGGATTTCCTTCGCAGGAACACATTTGCGCGCGCGTTGCAGGGATCAAACAGCATCGAAGGCATCAACGCCGGACCTCTCCGAGGCCGTGGCAATCGTGGACGAAGAAAAACCTGAAACTCTAGAGGAAGAGGCCGAAAAGGCTCTCACCTGTTATCGGACGGCCTTAACCTACATTCTGCGGCTTCACGACGATCGATATGCCGCAGATAAACGCGCAACTTATCCGCAGCCTGCATTTCATGATGCTCAACTACGACATGACAATGCTACCGGGCCAATGGCGGCCGGGGCCAATTCGTGTTGTCCACGAACCGACAGGCAAAACCGTTTATGATGGTCCCGACCCAGCAAGAAGTTCCAAAACTCGTCGATCAACTCGGTCGAACAGATCACGGATCACGACAGCGTCGATTCCTCAACGGTTCTAGCGGCAATGGCGCATCTAAATTTGGCGATGATCCATCCATTCAGAGATGGCAACGGGCGCATGTCGCGGGCGCTCCAAACCCTTGTGCTTACGAGCAACCACGTTGTGAGTCCCGTTTTTTGCAGCATTGAGGAATGGCTCGGGACGCAATACCGACGCCTATTACAAAATTTTGGGCGAAGTCGGCAAAGGAAAATGAAGTCCCAAAAATTCCGCGCTCCCTTGGGTTCGCTTCTGCCTGGTAGCCCACTTTCAGCAGGGAGCAACCCTGATGAAAAGGAACGCTGTCATCGGTCGCATGTGGGGCGAAATGGAAAAACTCAGGAAGGAGCACGGACTACCAGATCGAACAGAGCTCGCCCTAATGGATGCTGCGTTCCACTACAAAGTAAGAAACGGTCGATATCGACACGAAAACGAGATTTCCGATGTTGTGGCTAGTCGCGATTTGAAACGGTTATCAGAACTTGGGTTACTTATGCCGGTAGGCGAAAAGCGCGGTCGTTACTATGTGGCAGCCAAGCCGCTTGAGGCATTCGAGACACGTGTCTGGATAGAACAATGGCACCCAACCCCTATGATGCGATCAAGGGCGCTCTAGCGGGCAGCAGCTTTCTTTGCCCGTTTGACTGAAATTCGGCGCGGTGTCTTCGCCGATGCGCGCTTTACAGGGCGCTCTCAATCTCGCCCGTCGCGATTCGAAAGACGTGGTCTGTTTGAATCGGCGACGGCTGCATGACACAACCTAGTGCATACGGATCCTAACCGTAGGTGCGGCAATTTCCGATTCGTAATACGTCGAGACGGGGCGTCAAGTTCCTTAGTGCACATAATCGCCATAAATTTCAAACTGAGGCACTACCCGTTATTCACGACGACGCTCCCAGCGAGCACGCAAAGCTTGTTCACAAACGCAGGTGCCGAACATGCCGTGCTGCTTCAAGAGCTTGCCTCGGTTTCGACAGACGACGCGACGGCGCCGACGCGCGGCTTCACTTGCTCTGCGAGAAGATATGCATCCCCAGGCGGTCTACCTGATATCCACACCGTTGCGCACAGGGTGATCCCGGGCCAATCCCGTCAGTAGAGCGAGATGATTTTTGACTGAATTGAACCCCTCTCCCCAACCCTCGTCCATGCTCGTGCAGTTCGGGGTTCTTGGCCGGCAGTTCGTCGAGGCCGGCCAGGCTTGCGAATTTTTTGAACGCGAGCTCGATTTGCCAGCGAAAGCGGTAGAGGGCGAGGATGTCGGTCGGTGGGAAGACGGCGGCTGGCAGCGAGGTCAGGAGAAGAATGTTCTTCGCCGCCTCAAGGCTGCGCGGGTCAGGTTGCTTGCCGCGCTTCTTGGCGTCCTTGAGCAGGCTCTTCCGCTCGGCCGTCGTTTGTTCGGGGGTCTTGCGCCTGATCACAAGGCGCAGGATCAAGGGCGCGCAGAGCCTCCGTCGCCATTTCGTAGATGCGGACTTGGACCTCGCCTTTGTGCCCGGCCTGAGCGGCAAGCGCTGCAAACAGGTCGAAAGGCTCGCCGTTCGCCTGCAACAGGCGCAACGAGTTCCAGCCGGTTCGCACAATGAAGTGGGCACCGGCGTCGATCACGGGCTGCACATCGCGGGGTCTCGCATAGTAGCGATCAGCCCTAAGCCGCACCAGCTTCTCCGCGCATTCTCCATAGCCTATCCATGGGCCTATCAACCGCTCGCCCGTCCGCCGCGCTTATCCAATCCTGCTACACGCCAAACAACCCGCGGTGATCACCCAAGATCACCCGCGCCGCGTTGTGGCCGGGCGCGCCGGTGACGCCGCCGCCGGGATGGGCGCCGGAACCGCAGTGATAAAGCCCCTTGAGCGGGCCGCGGTAGTCGGCATGGCCGAGCATCGGCCGCGCCGAGAACAACTGGTTCAGCGTCAGCGCGCCGTGGAAGATGTCGCCGCCGAGCAGGCCGAACTGCCGCTCCAGGTCGAGCGGCGAGAGGATCTGCTTACCCGTAACGCTTGCCGCAAAGCCCGGCGCGTATTGATCCACGGTCGCGATCATGAGGTCGGCGACTTCGTCGCGGTGCGTCGTCCCAGGACCGCCCGTCGGGGAGTTCCGGCGCGACATGCTGGCAAAAGAGACTAGCGACATGCTGCCCAGCCGGGCAGAGCGTGTTGTCGAGCGTCGAGGGGATCAGCATCTCGACGACAGGCGCGCGGCTCCAGCCGCGCTCGCGGGCGTCCTGCCAGGCGCGATCCATATAGTTCAGGCTCGGCGCGATGATGATGCCGGAGGTCAGGTGATCGCCGTTGCCGGGCAGCGCGGTGAACGAGGGCAACGCGCTGAGCGCCACATTCATCCGGAAGGTGCCGGAGCCGTTGCGCCAGCGCTGCATGCGGGTGAGAAAATCGACCGGCAAGGCGTCCGACGGCACGAGGCGGGTGTAGAGCAGCTTCGGGTTGACGCTGGACGCGACATATTTCGCACGAACGGTCTCGCCGTTGTCGAGCACGACGCCCGCGGCGCGGCCGCGCTCGATGATTACCTCGCGCACGCCGGCATCCAGCGTGACCTCCGCGCCGGCCTGTTGCGCGGCGCGGGCGATGGCCTGGCTGATCGCGCCCATGCCGCCGATGGCGTGACCCCAGACACCCTTCTTGCCGTTCACTTCTCCAAACGCATGATGCAGCATCACATAGGCCGAGCCCGCGGCGTAGGGGCTGGCATAATTGCCGACGATGGCGTCGAAGCCGAACAGCGCCTTGATCAGGTCGCTCTCGAACACTTCATCCAGCATCTCGCCGGCGGAGCGCGTGAACAAATCCAGCAAAGTGCGCTGCTGCTCCAGCGAGAGCTGGCGCAGGATGTTGGCCGACCCAAGCGCGTTGAAGCCCTCGCGGATCGCGCCTGCACCAAAACCCTCTACGACATTCGGCGGCGCGCGCAGCACGAAGGCGCGCAGTACGTCGGCGATGTCTTCTAATCTGCGGTTGAACCCATCGAGTTCTTCGGCGTCGTGCGGGCTGAGTTTGGCCAATGAGGCCTTGGTACGACCTTCGCCGGTCAGCAGTGAGCGACCGTCGGGCGCGGGCAGGAAATTCTGCGCGCGGCGCTCGACGATTTTGAGGCCATGCTCGGCGAGTTTCAGGTCAGAAATAATTTTCGGGTTGAGCAGGCTGACCGTGTAGGCCGCGACCGAATTGCGGAAGCCGGGGACAAACTCCTCAGTCACCGCCGCGCCGCCCACGACCTTGCGCCGCTCGACCACCTTCACCCGCAGGCCGGCAGCCGCGAGATAGGCCGCGCAGGTGAGGCCGTTATGTCCGGCACCGATGATGACGACGTCTGTTTCGTTCATGTGGGCTTCAGGTCACGCGGTTACGACGGGAAGTGACAGGGGAATTACATAGCGAACCTGTGAGCGCCGGCACAGCGGTTTGATCGGGCCCGGATTGCCCGCCTCGATGCCATGTGCTCCATTGCGCCGCCCTTCCGGGCCGGCTCTTTACCGGAGTTTCCATGTCCGCTGCTGAATTGGCGACAGATCAACCGTCCGTCTCGTCGCGCAACCGGCTGGTGCTTCTGACGTACACGGCGGCGATTTTCGTCAGCGCACTGTTGTTGTTCTCGGTGCAGCCGCTGTTCACGAAGATGGTGCTGCCGCGGCTCGGCGGGTCGCCCGCGGTGTGGTCGGTGGCGATGGTGTTCTTCCAGTCGCTGCTGCTCGCGGGCTATGTCTATGCGCATCTGTTGATGCGGATCAAAAGCCGCGTGATCCCGATCGTGGTGCATCTGGTGCTGCTGCTGGTTGCGTTTGCGGCGCTGCCGCTGACGATTGCGGCACGCTGGGGCGAGCCGCCGACCTCGGGCTATGCGGTCTGGCTGCTCGGCCTGTTCGTGGCTTCGATCGGCCTGCCGTTCTTTGCGCTCGCCGCCAACAACCCGCTGCTGCAAGCCTGGTTCGTCCGCACCGGCCATCCTGATGGCGCCGATCCTTATTTTCTCTACGCCTCGTCCAATATCGGCAGCTTTCTCGCGCTATTGTCCTATCCGCTGGCGCTCGAACCGATCTTCACACTCAGGACGCAAAACCTCATCTGGACCGGCGGCTATGGCCTGTTGATCGTCCTGATCGCCGCGTGCGGTTTGCTGTTGTGGCGCGCGCCGGTCTCGTTGGCCGCAGCCAATATGACGGCGGAAAGCGATGCGCCGGCGCCCTCATGGGGGACGCGCTTGCGCTGGATTTTCCTGGCCGCGGTGCCGTCCGGGCTCCTGATCGCGGTGACCGCGCATATCTCCACCGATGTGGCTGCCGCGCCGCTGCTATGGGTGTTGCCGCTCTCGCTCTATCTCTTGACCTGGGTTCTGGTGTTCCAACAGCGGCCGCTGCTGCCGCACAAATGGGTGTTGTGGGCGCAGCCGGTCGCGATCGCAGGCGTGATCGTGCTGCTGGCGGTTGGCGGCGAACAGAACCTGCTGCTGACGCTCGGCGGCCATCAGCTCTGTTTCTTCGTCATTGCGATGGCCTGCCATGGCGAACTGGCGCGGACGCGACCGCCGGCGAAATATCTCACCGGCTTCTACGTGGCGCTTTCGTTCGGCGGCATGATCGGCGGGCTCTTTGCCGGTCTCATTGCACCCAATGTGTTTTCCTGGGTGGCGGAATATCCGATCCTGATCGTGCTCGCCGCGCTGTGCCGGCCCCCGGCTGACGAGAGGTTGCCGCGCTTGAGCCGCTGGCTCTGGCCGCTCGCGGTGATGCTGGCGCTGGTGCTGATCGTGCCGTCGCAGATCAAGGGCGGGATGTTCGACTGGTTTGAGGACCATCGCGTCTATGTGGCCGGCGGGGTTGCCGTGTTCGCCATGCTGCTGGCGCTTGCGCTCAACGCCGCGCGTCTCAAGCTCGCCGCGCTGGCAGCGCTGGCGCTGGCGCTGATCCGCGTCTATCCCGCCGACGAGGGGCGGCTGGAGACCGTGCGCAGCTTCTTCGGCGTCCACAAGATCGTGACCACTCCGAACGGCCAGTACCATGTGCTGATGCACGGCACCACGATCCACGGCGCCGAGAAATACGCCGATGCCGACGGCAGGCCGGTGCAAGGCCGGCCCGAGCCGATCACCTACTATCACAGGGATGGCGGCATCGGGCGGGCGATCACGGCGATCCGCGAGCGCAAGGGCGCGCCGCTGCGGGTCGCCGTCATCGGCCTCGGCTCCGGCACGTTGACCTGCGCATCCACGACTGGCGAGACCTGGAAATTCTTCGAGATCGACCAGTCGATGGTCGATACCGCGCGCGATCCGAAATATTTTAGTTATGTTCAGAAATGCGAGCCCGAGCTGAGGCCAACCATCGGCGACGCGCGGCTGACCTTTGCGCGCGAGCCCAACGGCGTCTACGACGTCATCATCGTCGACGCCTATTCGTCGGATGCAATCCCGATCCACCTCGCCACCAAAGAGGCGATGGCGATCTACAAGGACAAGCTTTCACCGCAAGGCGCGGTCGTGATGCATGTCTCGAACCGGCATCTGGAATTGGCGAGCGTCGTGGTCGGGATTGCGGACGCCAATGGGCTGAAGAGCTGGGTCTATGACGAAGACTCGGGCCGCGACAGCGAATACATCTTCGCCACCAATGTCGTGGTCTCGGCGCGCGCGGAAGCCGATGTCGGCAAGCTCGCTTCCACGGAGCAATGGGCGGAAACCGACGCCGACGCGAACCAGCGGGTCTGGACCGACGATTACTGCAACGTGCTCGGCGCGGTCTATCGGCGGCTTCGCGACGGCGAATAGCGGTCTAAATTCGTTTTTATCCTCCACATGAGCGCGAACCGGCCGGAACTCGAAAGATCGCCCCGGCGTTGATGACATGAAACATGCCCCAATTGTGCCGCCGCACGCCGTTCGAATTCGGGCGGTGCGACAATATCGGCGCCCAATCCGCTGGAGGAATGTCATGCCGAATATCACCATCAAATGGCTGTCGGTCATTGTGTTGTCGGTCGCGCTGTCCGGTGCGGTCTATGCGGCCGGGCGAGGCGGGGGCGGCGGCCATGGCGGTGGCGGCGGTGGCGGTCGCGGCGGTGGAGGCGGAGGTGGTGCTCATTTCGGCGGAGGTGGCGGTCGCGGCGGCGGAGGTGGCGCTCATTTCGGCGGTGGTGGCGGTCATTTCGGGGGTGGTGGCGGCCATGTCGCTGGCGGGCATTTCGGTGGCGCTCGGGCCGGCGGCTTCCATGGGGGCGGCGCGCATGGCGGCCATTTCGGTGGCGCCCGGGCCGGTGGCTTCCATGGGGGCGGCGCGCATTCCGCCGGTGTCCGCGGCGGCGGAGCACGGGTTGCCGGAGGCGCACGTCATTTCGGCGGCAGAGCCGCCGCCTCCCACGCGGCAGGCGGCCGGGCGGCAGCGTTTTCTCGCGCCGCCGGTGGCCGCAGTTTTCGCGCCAATCGGGCGCTGGGAGGACGCAATGCCGGAGGCTTGGCGGGGCGGAATGGCAACGGCAATCGGTCGCGCAACGCCGCGCTGAGGGCAAATGCCGTCCATCACGCCCTTGCCGGCGCCGCTGTCGCCGGCGCAATGCATAACCACAACGCCCTGCGAAATCCCGGTAACCGCGCACGCATCGCGGGCGCCGCGGCAATGGCTGGCCGGAACGGCCGGAACGGCGGTTGGTGGCGTCACGCCAATGGCGGCTATGGCTGGGTCGGCCCGCTGTTTTGGCCGTTCGCCGGTTACGACATGTATGACTATGCGCTCTGGGGCTACGGCCCCTCGTTCTGGGATTACGGCTATGGCGATATCTATGCCGGTCTCTTCGGGCCCTATGGCTATGACGATCTGGCTGGCTATCTGCCCTACGGTGGCGGTGCTGCCTATGGTGCTGCCTATGGTGGCGGCGCTGCGCCATCGTCCCGGTCGGCGAACGGCAATGCTCCGGCGAATGAGCCGAATGAACTGGCGCAAATGTGCGGCGGCGACGACACGCAGGATATCGCCGGCCTTCCGATCGACCGCATCCAGCAGGCGCTTCAGCCCGACGACGAACAGCGAAAGGCGCTGGATGAGCTTGCCAACGCAACGGTGAAGGCGTCCCAGACGATCAAGGCCGCCTGTCCGACGCAGGTGAACTCGACCGCGCCCGGCCGTCTGGCGGCGATGCAGACCCGCCTTGAGGCGATGATCTCAGCGGTCAATATAGTTGAACCGGCGCTCGATCATTTCTACGGCCTCCTCAACGACGAGCAGAAGTCGCGGCTGACCGCACTGGGCCAGGATGAGCTGCGCGGCAGCAGGAGCGAGGACGCACTCGCGCAAGGGTGCGGCAACGGACAGCCCGGCCAGACGGACTGGCCTGCCGCCGAGATCGAGCAGCGGGTCCATCCGACCGATGCCCAGCGCGCGGGCTTCGACAATCTGAAGGACGCCAGCGCCAAGGCCGCCGACATGCTCAAGGGCACCTGCGAACCCAACGAAGCGTTGACGCCGCCGGCACGGCTCTCTGCCGCCGGCAAGCGCCTCGATGCGATGTTGCAGGCGGTCGAAACCGTCAAGCCTGCGCTCGACGATCTCTACGCGGAACTGAGCGACGAGCAGAAGGCGCAGTTTGAATCGATCGGGCCCGGTCGCGAGCCTTCGCAAGCCTCGGCTTCGGACGAGACGGCCGCGCCGGCGCCGCGCCATCACTATTACCACCGTCGCCATCATGCGAACGTGGTCGGCCTCGTCCGCCGGTTGATCGGCTTCTAGAGGTTCGTTTCAGTGATCGCCGCCGTGGCTGACGACCTTCGGAATCGGCGCTCTGGCAGGGCTAGTGCCGAGCACTGCACGGCGATCGACCACGGCATGATGAAACTGCTCGAGCACGAGGCTGTAGGCGGATAGATCGCCTTCGTCGATCGCGCCGTCGTCGTAACCTTCGAGCGTTTCACGCAGGAAGTCGTCGGCGTCCTGCTGCAGACTGTCGAGTTCCTCGACCGCGTCGGTCTTGCGCACCTGGGCGATCGCGGCCAGCAATTTGTCCCGATGCTCGCTGGTCAGCGAGCGTTCGTCACGCTTCACGTAGTGGCGCAGCCATGCGATGCCCGAGCCAAGCACGGACAACAGCAAGACGGCGCCCCAGATGTAGTCGCTGTATTTATCGAGGAAGGTCCGTTCGGTGCCGTCGATATAGGCCGCAGCGCCCGGATGCGCCGGGATCGCCGCATCCTTGTCGGTATCCGGCTTCTCGATTTTCGATGCGGCCGGGTTTTCCTTGGCGAGCGAGGGACGGACGTTAAACAGGGCACGCGTGAAGGCGCCGACCGTCGAATCCGACAGCGACTTCGGCGCCACGATCAGGTGGTTGACGCCGACCGTATCGACCTTGTCGTCCGGACGGGCAGGGGAGGTGGTGAAAGAACTGCCGGGAATTTCCTCCGACTCGTAGAGTGGATGTTTGTGGGCGATTGCGTCCGAGACGTCGATGGCGAGAAAGGCCGGCTCGCCGCGCAGATGGGCGGTCGTGGTGATGGCGTCGATGGTGATCTTGCTGTCGAGCGGGCCCACCGTCATGAACGCGTCGATCGTGGTGTCGCGAACCATCTCGGTGATCTGGTCGGTGGAGAATTGCGAAATGGCGACCTTGTCGACGTTGAGGCCGGATTCGCTCAGGATCACCTTGAGCAGGGCGACGTTGACCGGCGTGCGGCCGATCACGCCGATACGATGGCCTTCGAGATCGCCGATCGCCTTGATTTTCGGTTTGGTAACTTTCTTCCCGCCTTTGCGCGGCGCGCCGGAAGGCGTCCACAACACCACGACGTTCTTGCGCAGGATGGCAACCGATCCAGCGCCCTTGGGCATGTCTTCGTCGGCGCGCCCGACGGCGAGATCGGTCTCACGGGCCGCCAGAAGCCCGAGAACTCTCGACTGCGCCCGCGGTCGAGATCACCGTCAGCCGGATCGGACTTCCCTCGCTGACAAAGGCTTGCGCCAGACTCTGGACCAGCTTCTGATCGTCGCTTCCGGGCGGCCCCACTGCAATCCGCAAGGTGGTCGGCCGCCACAGCAGGAAGGCCGCGCCGGCAACCGCTGCGAAGATCAGCAGCGAGGCGGCAACGAGCAGTAGCGGCGAATTCTTCTTTCGCCCTCCCGAAACCAGGTTCGTCTTCAAACCGTCCGACACAGACATGTTGCTGCCAGGTAAGGTGTTATCCTCAGAGGCACCGCAAAAGGAGTGCGCTGCACGAAGCTCGTATCGCTTTCAGACTAGCACGCCCCGGTGTCTTACGGGCCAGGGATTTGTATCGGCGGCGGCCTGCGGCCATCGCCAACCCATGCGAAATCGCGTAACGATCCCCGCTTGGAAAGCTCGTTTGTTCGGCCCGGCCGGGATGGTCTAATGCGCTCACCTGGTGCGGCAAATTTGACGTTCCTATCAGTGTTGCGGCAAGTTCGTTAAGGGAACGTCAAATTCAAGGCCGCACTAGAATCGATAAGTTGCCAGAGCTCCTTTGATTCCGAAGTTCGCATCAGAGGTCGCTGCGATCGTTTGCGAACTTCGGAATCGGAGCTCCAGGAGAGCGTACCGTGCGATTGCGACGTCTGGTCTGCCTGATCGCCCTTGCAGTCGGCCTGTCGGCTTGCTCGCGGGAAATGGATTACACGCCCGAGCAGCGCGTCTGCATCGCCCAACACTACGCGTCCTATGATGCCAAGCAGCTCAGCCAATGTGTCGACGTGTGCAGGGCGTGCATGAAGGGCAATACAGTGACCTGCAATACGTCGTGCAGGCTGCGCGGCGCGAGCTAGGGCTTCAGGGGTCGCTTGGCCCGGCCGCCGTTAACCAAACGCTGCAACGCCGCAAACCCCTGGTGTGGCGACACTGACGTTCCTTTCAGTGTCGCCGCGAGTTGCTTCGAAGGAACGTCAGAAGTCAAAGCCACCCTAGAGCTCCAATTCCGAAGTTCGCAAGCAACCGCGGCAACCGCTAATGCGAACTTCGGAATCAAAGGAGCTCTAGCAACTTATTGATTCTAGGGCGGCCTTGAATTTGAAGTTCCTATGACGAACTGGCCGCAATACTGATAGGAACTTTAAATTCGCCGCACTAGTGTTCCTTTGGTTCTGACATTCGTAAAAGTGCCCGCCGCGATAGCGTACGAATGTCAGAACCGGGACACCGGCGAGGGCTTGACCCGCTCCTGAAGGCATAGAATCATTCCTGCTTTCAGGCGTACGCCAAAATGTTTGAGATTGGGGTTATTTCCATCGTTGTGCTGGCGGTCGGCTATTGGGTCACCCTGTGGCTGATGGGCCGCCATGACGACGTGTTGCACGGCGATTTCGTCCATGCCGAGCAGGGGCCCGATTCGGCGTCCGTGTTTCCCGATCAGCGCTTTCCGGTCCATCCGCCGTTTCCTGCAAAGCCGCGCGTCGCCAAACCTTCGGCGCGCCAGCCCGCTTCCGCCGAGACGCTTCCCGCAGCGAAAGTCCCGGCGCCGTCGCCGGCCAGTCCTGACTCGTCAGACACGTTGCAAGCGCTGCTGGCGTCCATCAAGCGCGACTTGAAGGACGCCTCGCAGCTTTAAGCCGACCGGGAGAAAGCAGCGTCAGTCCGGAAAGCCGAACAGGCCGCGCGGCTGATAGCGCTGCGGTTGCGGATAGCCATTGCCATAGGAGGGCTGGGGCTGCTGCTGATAGTAAGCCTGCCCGTCATAGGCGCGCCGGCCCGAACGCGGCGCGGGATAGCGCTGGTCGGTCGAACTGCCGTCGGCCGGATAGATATAGCCGTCGTCGGCCTGCTGTTGCACAGGCTGTTGCTGGGCAGTGCGACGGCCGGGGAAAAATTGCGGCTGCGGCGTCAACACCATCGGCTCGCCAGAACCTGAATACTGTTGCTGCTGATATTGCTGGTCGGGTTGTGCAGGCTCAGCGCGCGCGACATTCGTCCGCGTCTTCGGATTGCGGGCGAGCGCAACCGTGGAGGAGCCGGTCAGCGTCACCGTGGTGTTGAGCACGCCTTGCTCTTCCACCAAAGCGTACAGTGTCGCGGCGTGGGCGCGCGACAGCCGCACGCAGCCATGCGAGACCGGCGTGCCGAGGTTTCTTTCGGACTCGGTGCCGTGGATCGCATGCCCGATCTTGGTGAAGAAGATCGAGTGCGGCATCGGCGCGTCGTCGAATTCCTTGGAGAAGTGATCTGCTTCCATCCGGAAGGCGCGGAAGGTGCCGTTCGGCGTCTCGTGCGACGGATTGCCGGTGGAGACCGGCCACTGGTAGCGCTGAACGCCGTCGACAGCGACGGTCAGCATTTGCGCATCCTTGTCGACGGTGATGGAGACTTTGGCCTGGGCGGCGCCGGCGGCAAACAGCATCAGGGTCGTTACAGCAACGAGAAGGGAACGCATCTTAACTCTGGCCTCCGGGCCTTTGATTGTCGCACGGCACCCCAGCACCCCGCCCGGTACTATGCCCGAGTTATCCGCGCGGTTCCAGTCGCGCGCTCAAGCGAGGTCAAAAGCCAAAGCACGTCTCGGTGAGGTGGCATCGTTAACGGCAAAGCCAAGGCAAAACGTGGCGCCGATGTGCCGTTCATCTCCGTGCCGCGATTGTCATGCATCGATGAATGTGGAACTCGCGTGTCACGCCAGCGTTATAAATCCATTCACGGGATGAGGATCGATGATGATGAACAAGGTAAAGGCGATCAGGACGGTGGCGTACCCTCTCGAAATGCCAGGCACACGTTGGCTTGCGGCACTGGCATTTGCGCTGGCGCTGTTCGCTATCACGCCTTTGGCGCACGCCCAGGGCATCGTACGCGGCGCGCAGCAGGGCGAGTATGAAGGCGGCCGCGTCGCGGGCCCGGTGGGCGCCGCGGTTGGTGGTGCTGTCGGTGCGGGTGTGGGAGGCGCGGTCGGCGCGGTTGACGGCATTCTCGGCATTCCCACCTATCGCCACTGCCGCGGTTACTACAACCGTTACGGCCACTGGCGCTGCTATCGGTACTGAGACTCTTCGCCAAGATCCCGGGTCGCCAAGATCCCGGGTTCGCGCTAAGGCGCGCCCCGGGATGACCTGCTTTCGCAGGTCAATTCTTCAGCCGATACCCGGTCTTGAAGATCCACCACACCACGATCATGCAGACCACCAGGAACGTCAGCGTCATGCCGACGCTCAACGCGACGCTGACGTCGGCGATTTCGTAAAAGCTCCAGCGGAAGCCGCTGATCAGGTAGACCACCGGGTTGAGCATCGTGATGGTGCGCCAGCCCGACGGCAGCATGTTGACCGAATAGAAGCTGCCGCCGAGGAAGGTCAGCGGCGTCACGATCAGCATCGGTATCATCTGCAGTTTTTCAAAACCGTCGGCCCAGATGCCGATGATGAAGCCGAACAGGCTGAACGTCACCGCCGTCAGCACCAGGAAGGTCAGCATCCAGATCGGATGATGGATGTGTAGTGGCACGAACAGGCCGGCGGTCGCCAGGATGATCAGGCCGAGGACGATCGATTTGGTTGCCGCCGCCCCGACATAGCCGAGCACGATCTCGAAATAGGAAATCGGCGCCGACAGGATCTCGTAAATCGTGCCGACGAATTTCGGGAAGTAGATGCCGAAGGACGCGTTCGCAATGCTCTGCGTCAGCACCGACAGCATTACCAGTCCCGGCACGATGAAGGTGCCGTAGCTCACGCCTTCGACCTGGGTGATGCGCGATCCGATCGCAGCTCCGAACACGACGAAATAAAGCGAGGTCGAGACCACCGGCGACACGATGCTTTGCAGGATCGTGCGCCCGGTGCGCGCCATTTCGAACTTGTAGATTGCGCGAACGGCCCGGAAGTTCATGACGCGTGCACCAAATTGACGAAGATATCTTCCAGCGAACTCTGGTTGGTTTCGAGATCGGCAAAGCGGATGCCGGCATCCCGAAGATCGGCAAGCAGGCTCGTGATGCCGGTGCGGTCGCCCTTGGTGTCGTAACTGAAGGTCAACTCGCAGCCTCCGTTCGACAGTTCGAGATCGTAGGAGGCGAGCGCGGGCGGTATGGCGTCGATGCGGGATTGCAGATGCAGCTTGAGCTGCTTCTTGCCGAGCTTCTGCATCAGATCGGCCTTGTCCTCGACCAGGATGATTTCACCCCTGTTGATGACGCCGACCCGGTCCGCCATCTCCTCCGCTTCGTCGATGTAATGCGTGGTGAGGATGATGGTGACGCCGGCGGCCTTCAAGGTCCGCACCACTTCCCACATGCCCTTGCGCAATTCGACGTCGACGCCTGCGGTTGGCTCGTCGAGAAACAGGATCTGCGGCTCATGCGACAGCGCCTTCGCAATCATCACGCGGCGCTTCATGCCGCCGGACAGCGTGACGATCTTGGAATCCTTCTTGTCCCACAGCGACAGGTCCTTCAGCACCTTCTCGATCAGGTCCGGATTTTTCGGCTTGCCGAACAGGCCGCGGCTGAAGCTCACGGTGCCCCACACCGATTCAAACGCGTCGGTGTGCAGTTCCTGCGGCACGAGGCCAATCATCGTGCGCGCGGCACGGGCGTCGCTGATGATGTCATGGCCGCCGACCGTGACGCGGCCACTGCTCAGATTATTGATGCCGCAAATGATGCTGATGAGCGTGGTCTTGCCGGCGCCGTTCGGCCCGAGCAGGGCGAAGATTTCGCCCTTGGCGATCTCCAGATTGATGTCCTTCAGCGCCTTGAAGCCGGAGCCATAGGTCTTGGACAGATTGGAAACGGAAATGATGGAAGGCATGGCGGGAGGAGGTCTCGCGAGGAGGCTTTTTCAGGTCTGAAATGAACAACCGGGGCGCGGGTTATACGGGTTTCAGATAGGAAGTGGGAACTTTTGTGCAATCCCGCACGCCGTTTTTGGCGGTTGTTCGCTAGTGTGGCGGTTCAAAAGTCCGTATCATTTTATGCCGCGAGCTCGTCATACGGACTTTTGAACCAAAGCCACACTAGATCAATAAGTTTGCTGGTGTCCTATCAATTCCGAAGTTCGTAAACGAGGGGCCGCACAATATGCGAACTTCGGAATCGGGACACTAGCCCGCCAATCGAAATATCCTGTGGTCGAAGATAGATCAAAACAACCGGCAAGATAACCGGTAGTCGAGGAAATGTCGGGGCCTTGTCAGCATGATGTCAGCATCAAAGAATCTTTACGTCGTTTCTCTGTTGGCGATGACGTTTGTGGCAACTCCGCAAAGCGATGCCGCCGAGGCCACCATCAAGCTCGGCAATACCGCGCCCTACAGCGGGCCGGCTTCCGCCTACGGCACGATTGCCCGCGCGGAAGCCGCCTACTTCCAGATGCTCAACGACCAGGGCGGCATCAACGGCCGCAGAATAGAATTCCGCACCCTCGACGACGCCTATTCGCCGGCCAAGACCGTCGAGCAGACCCGCAAGCTGGTCGAGCAGGATGAAGTGCTGGCGATGTTCTCGTCGGTCGGCACCGCGCCCAACATCGCGGTCCAGAAATATCTCAACGCCAGGCACGTGCCGCAGATCTTCGTATCATCAGGCGCGACGCGCTGGAACGATCCCGAGCATTTTCCATGGACGGTCGGTTTCAACCCGACCTACGAACTCGAAGGCAAGCTTTACGCGCAATACATCCTGAAGACCAAGCCGAACGCGAAGATCGCGGTGATTGCTCCGAATGAGGACGCCGGCAAGGATTATGTGCGCGGCTTCAAGGAGGGCCTCGGCGAGCATATCGGCCAGCTTGTTTCCGAGACCACCTATCTCACCGCCGATCCCACCATCGACTCGCAAATGGTCACGATGCGTGAAACCGGCGCGGATGTTTTCTTTGCGGAAGCCACCCCGAAATTCGCTGCCCAAGCCATCAAGAAAGCCGCCAGCATGGGCTGGAAGCCGCTGATCATCCTGCCGTCGGTATCGAATTCGTTCTCGGCGGTGCTCGAACCGGCGGGTCTTGAGAATTCGGTCGGCGTGGTGACCGGGCTCTATCTCAAGGACCCCAACGATGTGCGCTGGGCGAGTGATCCCGCGCTCAAGGACTGGTTCACCTGGATGAAGAAGTACCAGCCGAACGCGTCGACCGGCGATCTCTTCAACGTGCAGGGTTACACGGTGGCGCAGATCATGGCGCTGGTCTTGAAGAATTGCGGCGATGATCTTTCCCGCGAGAACATCGTCAAGCAGGCCAAGTCGCTGAATGGGGTCGAGATGCCGCTGCTGTTGCCCGGCATCAGGATTTACACCGATCCGAAGAACGTCACGCCGATCCGCCAGATCCAGATGGCGCGCTTCGACGGCAAGTCATGGGTGCTGTTCGGCGACGTGCTGGGAGAGAGGTAATTTGTTCGCGGGCTATCCGAATATCGTCATTGCGAGGAGCAAAGCGACGAAGCAATCCAGCGCTCAGCGCGCGGCTCTGGATTGCTTCGCTTCGCTCGCAATGACGGCGAAGGCGTGCTCGTGCTCGCTACCTTACTGAAAATAATTGTTGATGATGCGCAGGTCGGACAGCGTCGGCTGCTCGCCCTTCATGCTCGTCTCGATCACCCGCCGGCATACCGCGGCCGTCGCTTCGTCCTTGAAGTCGTTCGCAGCTTCCAGCACGGTGCGCGCGGTATCGAGCGCGCCGCCATCCTGCTTCGGCGCCTCGGATTGGTCGGGCGCCGCGTCGCCCTTGCGGCCGAAACCTTGCGTCGGCTGCTTGCCGAAAGCAGGCACGCCTTTGCCAAACGGAATCGCGTTCATGCTCGCCGTCCCCTGTTATCAGGCATACAACGCGGCCTTCAGGCTCGCATCGATCGCTGTGCCGGTCTTGCGCGACTGGCAGAAGGCCAGCACGCTACGCGAGGTCTCGATGTTAAGGCGATCGTAATCGTTTTCGAGACTTCTCAGCTCGCTGGCGGTGATACGGTGATCCTTGGCGCCGAGGAACAGCATCGCCATGGTGGTGTCCCAGGAGAAACCCAATCCCTTGCACAGGATCAGCAGCATCTCGCGGTTCTTGTCGAGCAATGCCCGCTCGATCAAGTCGCCCGGAAGCGAGCACAACAGCGACATTCCGATCGTCACTTCCTCGACCCGGTGCGAGCGCGCGTAGCTCGATATGCTGGATTCGTTCAGGTTGCCGAGCCGATGCTGCGTCGTCACGACGCGCTTGGCGACGAAATGGCTGCGCGAGGCGGGGCCGAATTTCGACTGCAACTCGCCGCCAAGTTCGGTCACCGACGACTGGATTTGCCGCGCCATGTCCGGACGTTCGAGCTCCAGGCGCTTCTTCACGTCGGAAGTCGCTTTCGCAATCAGTTGCTGGAAGACATGCCGCGGGATGTCCTTGCGCAGGCCAAGCCGCTCGGCGAGGATGGAATCGCCTTCCGCGCGCTGGACCATGTTGAGGAAACCGAAGTCGGACAATTTGGCGCCGCTGTTGCTGGCGACGGATTTCACAACCTCCTGGTCGCCGCGCTTGACCAGTTCGTCGGTGACCCGCTCTTCGAGCGTTTCGCGCTGCGAGATCGAGAGCATGTGGGCCTGGCTCTTGGTGCAGGCGTTGGCCACGAGCGCGTAGGTCTCGAGCCGCTTGGATTCCCTCAGCACCGGACCTGCGACCTCGATCGCGTCGTCGAAGGCCAGCTTGTGAATGATGTTGACCGGCGCCTGGTCGAAGCGCGCCAGCCGCTCGGACAATTGCGCGCGGGCCGCGACCTCGATTTCGTCCGCAAGCCGGGTGACGACTTCGCCGAAAGTCCAGATTTCGTCGTCGCTGAAGCTGCCGGCAATCATCAGGTCGGTGGTATGCCACAGTGCCTTGGCCCGGCTCGCGGGCGTCCCGCGGGCGACCGCTTCCTCAAGGTCGTCGAGGAAGGATTTCGGCTCGCTTTTCCTGGCCGTCTTGAACTGGAGGCTCATTTGGGTGGCCTAAATCCTTTTGACGAAAGATCATCTGTCGCCGACGATACAGGCTACGCGCAAGTTTTCGGTAAAAATGGCCGCGAAGTATTGTCGATCAATATTCGTTAAAATGTGCTGGATTTCGTTAAGGGATATCGCGGCAGCTCCGTGCGCCGCTGACGGCGGCGGAAAGCGGGCGTCGGCGCGTTTTACGCCTTGATATCGCTGCCTTATGGAGGGAGCCCGGCCAGCCGCGGTCCACGCCCTTTCACGCCCGCTGGACGAAACTGTCGACGACTTTCTTCTCGCCAGCCTTCTCGAAGGCAATGGTAAGCTTGTTGCCGTCGATCTTCACGACGTGGCCGTAGCCGAACTTCTGGTGAAACACGCGGTCGTCGAGGCTGAAGTCCGAGGTCGTGCCGGTCGATTTGGCGATCAGCTCGCCTTCGATCACCAGCGGCGCGCGCTTGGACTTCGCAGACCCGCCCGACTCGCGCGAGCCAAAGGGCGACTGCCGTTCCTCGAAGCCAAAACCACCCTGACGTCCGCCGCTTCCGCCACGCGCGCGGTTGGCCTGGGCGCGCTGCCAGCCCGGCGTCGTGTAACTTGAACCGAAGGATTCCACATTGTCGAAGCGCGAGGGGCCGTAGCCGCTGGCGCCGCCCCAGCCGGAGCCGCCCTTGGATTCCGTGATCTCGACGTTATGCGCCGGCAGTTCGTCGAGGAAGCGCGAGGGGATCGTGGTTGACCAGGTGCCGTGAATGCGCCGGTTGGTGGCGAAATAGATCTTGGCGCGGCGGCGCGCGCGCGTCAGCCCGACATGCGCCAGCCTGCGCTCTTCCTCCAATCCCGCGCGGCCCTGTTCGTCGAGGGTGCGCTGGCTCGGAAACAGGCCTTCCTCCCAGCCGGGCAGGAAGACGTTGTCGAACTCGAGCCCCTTGGCCGAATGCAGCGTCATCAGCGACACCGCTTCCTCTTCCGCGCCGCCGTCGCGGTCCATGACCAGCGAGATGTGTTCGAGAAAACCTTGCAGGTTCTCGAACTCTTCCATCGAGCGCACCAGTTCCTTCAGGTTCTCCAGCCGTCCGGCGGCGTCGGCCGAGCGATCCTTCTGCCACATTTCGGTGTAGCCGCTCTCGTCGAGCACGGTTTCGGCCAACTCCGTGTGCGAGGCGACTTCCGACTGCGCGCGCCAGCGGTCGAAACTGACAAGGAGATCGCGCAGGCTCCCGCGTGCTTTCGGTTTCAGTTCGTCGGTCTCGACCACGGCGCGGGCGGCCTCGTAGAGCGGCAGGCGGCGTTTGCGGGCGTGGTCGTGCAGCATCTGCACGGTGGCATCGCCGAGCCCGCGCTTGGGCACATTGACGATGCGCTCGAAGGCGAGATCGTCGGCGGGCGAATTGACCACCCGCAAGTAAGCCAGTGCGTCGCGGATTTCGGCGCGCTCGTAGAAGCGCGGGCCGCCGATCACGCGATAGGGCAGGCCGAGGGTGACGAAGCGATCTTCGAACTCGCGCATCTGGAACGAGGCCCGCACCAGAATGGCGATCTCGTTGAGGTTTTCCTGCTTGCGCTGCAAGTCCTCGATTTCCTCGCCGATCCCACGCGCTTCTTCTTCCGAATCCCAGGCGCCGGTCACGGTGACTTTTTCGCCGTCGACATCCTCGGTGCGCAAGGTTTTGCCGAGCCGGCCTTCATTATGCGCAATCAGATGCGAGGCGGCGGCGAGGATGTGACCAGTGGAGCGGTAGTTGCGTTCGAGGCGGATGACCTTGGCGCCGGGAAAGTCGTGCTCGAAGCGCAGGATGTTGTCGACCTCCGCGCCGCGCCAGCCATAGATCGACTGGTCGTCGTCGCCGACACAGCAGATGTTGCGGGGGGCGTGGGCAACGGCAGGTGCATCTTTACCCTCTCCCCTTGTGGGAGAGGGTGCCGAGACGCGAAGCGATGAGGCGGGTGAGGGGTCGCTTGCGTCGGAATTCCCCTCACCCGGCGTCTCGCGGAGCCTGTCATCGGGCGACGCTTCGCGTCGACCCGTTGGCTCGACGCCACCCTCTCCCACAAGGGGAGAGGGGACAGGAGCGCGGGGCGAGGCGGAAGACGGCGCCTGCGACAGGAGCCGCAGCCAGAGATATTGCGCGACGTTGGTGTCTTGGTACTCGTCGACCAGGATGAACTTGAAGCGGCCCTGGTATTGCCGCAGCACGTCCGGGTGTTCGCGGAACAGTCGGATGTTTTCCAACAAGAGATCGCCGAAATCGGCGGCGTTGAGAATCTTCAGCCGCTCCTGATAACTCGCATAGAGCTTGCCGCCCTTGCCGTTGGCGAATACGGCGGCTTCGCCCGACGGCACCTGCGAAGGACCAAGGCCGCGATTTTTCCAGCCGTCGATCAGGCCGGCCAGCATCCGCGCCGGCCAGCGCTTGTCGTCGATGCCCTCGGCCTGAAGAAGCTGCTTGAGCAGGCGGACCTGGTCGTCGGTGTCGAGCACGGTGAAATTGGATTTCAACTGCACCATCTCGGCATGGGTGCGCAGGATTCGCCCGCCGATGGAGTGGAAGGTGCCGAGCCATGGCATGCCTTCGACGGCCTGGCCGAGCATCTGGCCGAGGCGCAATTTCATCTCGCGCGCGGCCTTGTTGGTGAAGGTCACCGAGAGGATTTCGCCGGGCCGGGCCCGGCCCTGGCTGAGAATGTGCGCGATGCGGCAAGTCAGGACGCGGGTCTTGCCGGTGCCGGCGCCCGCGAGCACCAGGACCGGGCCATCCAGCGTCTCCACCGCCTCGCGCTGCTCGGGGTTGAGGCGGGCGAGATAGGTGGGCGCGGCACCAGCGCGCGCCCGCGCGGCAATGCCGCCGGCCAAAGGCTGGTGCTCGGGAACGCCGCGATGGGGCAGTTGGCTCGGCTCGGTCATTGCTCGATTCGTCTTCCACCCACGATGGCACGTTCCGCGCCGATTGGCATGGCGGGGTGGCAAAGGGGAGCCTTGATAGCAGGAATGGCGAATATATGGGGTACGGGCGGCCGTTTTGACAGGAGTTATCCAGCCCCAAAGGGGCGCTCGATCTCCCGACCGTTTGTTCCTTCATAAGGCGGATTTTTCGTCCATTCCCCACGCCGGAGTGGCGGAACCTTCGTTCCAGGGGACGATTATTTCATCGACTGCGTCAGCGTTGGCGGCGCGACGCCGGAATCGAGACTTGAATCGGAGATAGTCATGTTGAGCTGGGTCGTCACCTTCCTGATCATCGCGCTGATCGCCGGCGTCCTGGGTTTCGGCGGCGTCGCGGGCGCCTCCGTCGAGATCGCCAAGGCGATCTTCTTTATCGCGGTCATTCTGTTCATCGTGTCGGCCGTGGTTGGCGTGGTGCGCGGCAGGACACGCGTATAGAGCAGGATCCGGGTCGGGTACCGGTTTTCCGAAAAGATCATGCTCAAATAGAAGTTCGTTATTTCGTCGAAGGCATCCCGATCGCCCGGCCGGTGCCCTCGGGACGCGGCGCCAAAGCATGAGCGCGGGCGACGGCGTCAATCGTGGCGCGCACATCGGGCGGGAAGGGCGCGGTCTTTCGCAGGCCCATGTCGACATGGACAGTCATGTTTTCCGACGTCGCCGACAGCCAACCTTCGCCGGCATGACGTAATTCCTCGAACGTATGCAGACGCTTCTCGTCGGCGGCGAGCAGATAGATTGAAATCTGAATGGGATCGCCGAGATGGATCTCGCGCAGGTAGCGAACGTGACATTCGGCGGTGAAGGTCGAGTTGCCGCGCGCCTTCTTGTAGTCCGGGCCGATGCCGAGCACGAGCCAGAACTCGTCGATCGCCCGGTCGAACATCACGTTGTAATAGGCCATGTTGAGATGGCCGTTATAATCAATCCACTGTGGCTCGATCTGCATCACCGAAGACAGGAATGGCGCCGGGCGATCGCTCCCGCCGGTGCCAGAATGTGTCGCCATGGTGTCCATTCCCCTACGCAAACTATGATCCCTTGACCCCCTATATATCCTTTGCCACGGTATTTCCTCTGGTGGAGCGGCTTTGACATCGCGAACCTGCCTAGCCGCGGACGCGGAAGGCGAATGTCAGAGCCAAAGCTCCACTGGAAACTCGTATTTGCTGGTGGTCCTTTGATTCTAACATTCGCAAAGATGTTCGCTGCAAGGGGACGCGAATGTTAAAATCGGACCACTAGGGCTCCGATTCCGAAGTTCGCATGATATCGCAGCAACCTCAGATG
Source organism: uncultured Alphaproteobacteria bacterium (assembly GCA_963706265.1). GTDB lineage: Bacteria > Pseudomonadota > Alphaproteobacteria > Rhizobiales > Xanthobacteraceae > Bradyrhizobium. The sequence goes on from CAVPLO010000004.1 coordinate 469,573, forward strand.
CGAACTTCGGAATCAAAGGAGCTCCAGTAACTTATTGATTCTGGTGCGGCTTTGAATTTGAAGTTCCTGTAACGTACTTGCAGCGAAACTGATAGGAACTTCAAATTCGCCGCACTGGGAGGAATCTACTTGTGGGCACGACCATCACCAATAACCCGAAGCGCGCGGAGCCCAAGGCGGTCACCGCTGCGGTCGAAAAACTCGCCGCGCGGTTCGGCAATCGCCTCGTCACCTCGCGGGCGGTGCGCGAACAGCACGCCCATACCACGACCTGGCTGCAGTCGCAGCCGCCGGATGCGGTGGTATTCGCGCAAGAGGTACCCGACGTGCAGGATGTGGTGCGGATTTGCGCCAGCCACGCCGTTCCCGTGATCGCCTTCGGCACCGGCACGTCCCTGGAAGGGCAGGTCAACGCGCCCGCCGGCGGCGTTTGCGTCGATTTTCGCGACATGAACAGGGTGCTGGAAGTCCACGCCGAGGATCTGGACTGTGTGATCGAGCCTGGCGTCACCCGCAAGGCGCTCAATGAACATCTGCGCGACCAGGGCGTGTTCTTTCCGATCGATCCCGGCGCCGATGCCTCGCTCGGCGGCATGGCCTCGACGCGGGCCTCCGGCACCAATGCGGTGCGCTACGGCACCATGCGCGAGAATGTGCTGGCGCTCAAAGTGGTGCGCGGCGATGGCGAGATCATCACGACCGGCACGCGGGCGAAGAAGTCGAGCGCCGGTTACGACCTCACGCATCTGTTTATCGGCGCCGAAGGCACGCTCGGGATCATCACCGAACTCACGATCAAGCTGCGCGGCATTCCCGAAACCATTGCGGCGGCGGCCTGTTCGTTCGACAGCGTGCGGGGCGCCTGCCAGGCGACGATCATGGCGATCCAGACCGGCATCCCGGTCGCGCGCATCGAGCTGTTGAATGCCGAGCAGGTCAAAGCCTGCAATTCCTATTCGAAATTGTCGCTGCCGGAGACGCCGTTGCTGCTGCTCGAATTTCACGGCAGCGAGGCCGATGTTGCCGAGCAGTCGAAGAATTTCGCCGAGATCGCGAGGGAATGCGGCGGCGGCGGTTTCACCTGGACGACGCGGCCGGAAGACCGCACCAAATTGTGGCAGGCGCGGCACGACGCCTATTGGGCGGTCAAGGCACTTCGTCCCGGCGCGGGGGTGGTGGCGACCGACGTGTGCGTGCCGATTTCGCGGCTCGCCGATTGCGTTACCGAGACCGAGGACGATCTGAAGCGCCTGCAGTTGCAATCGCCGATCGTCGGCCATGTCGGCGACGGCAATTTCCACTGCTCGCTGTTGTGCGACGTGAATGACGCCGGCGAAATGTCGCGCGGCGAAGAGTTCATGCATCGCTTGGTCGAACGGGCGCAGTCGATGGGCGGCACCTGCACCGGCGAACACGGCATCGGGCAGGGCAAGCAGAAATATCTGAAAGGCGAGCTCGGCGGCGAGGCCATCGACGCCATGCGCGCCATCAAGCAGGCGCTCGATCCGCAGAACATTTTCAATCCCGGAAAAATCATCCCGCAGGCTTAAGCTCCAACGAGGTCCGTTAATGCGCCAGCTCTGGCGATTAGGTGCCGCCACCTTGATCTTCACCGCCGCGATCGCAGGCGTCGCGCGGGCGCAAGACGCTCGCCCGGCGCCTGACTCCGCCAATGCCGCGGACGAGCTGAAGCCGCAGACGCCGGACACCGATTTGTTCGCCCTGATGGCGGGAAAATGCAGCACGCTCAAGGTCGCCGGCCGCGATTTTGCCTGCCGGACGGTCGCCTATGCTCATAGCGTGCAGGGCCGGGCCTATTTCACCATCGCGCTCGACGATCCTGCCGACCCAAGCCACATCATCTCGTTCTCCGGCGAAAACGGCCAGCGGTCCAATGAAAATCTGTACGACCTGACGGTCGACCGGATGCTGCTCAATTCGAAGAACCAGCCGAAAGCCGATGGCCTGCCGGTGCCGGCGGTCATAAAGTCGGCAGGCAGGTGCGTGCAGCTTGGCAATTTCGCCACCGGCCATGTCACCAGCATCGTCTGCTCCGCGACCGATAAAAGCGGCAGGAAATACGACTTGCGTTTTGAATCCGATGGCTCGCCGATCACGGTGCGCAGGGTCATTCCAACCGCGCCGACCATTCGCCAGCGCTCGTGACCAGGAAAGCCCGACATGGCGATGCGCTGGTTCAACAAGCCCAAACCGCAGGAAATTTGGGAACAGCCTATTGCCTGGCCGATCGGAGACATCGAAGCGGCGCACCGCATTCGCGATATTTGCCGCGCGGCCGCCGACATCGCCGGCAAGAAGCAGCCATCCGAAGCCGAGCGGTGTGAGCGCGCGGCGCGCGTCGCGATGGAAATTGCCATGAAGATCGGCGACGACCTGTTGCGCGACTCCGGGGTACGCCAGATCATCGATCTGTGCCTGATGACGGACAATCAGCGCGCGGCACGAATCCTGTTTCGCGCGATCCGGGCGCCTTCAATCCGCGAAGAGGTGCTGCGCGATCATCCGCAGCTCGCGCAATAGCCGGCCTGAGCGCTTATTTCTCGATCGCGCCGCCGCTGTCGGCCCAGTCCTTGAAGCCGCCGATGTTGTAGACCTCGTTATAGCCCATGTCCTTGAGCAGCTTGCCGGCCAGCGCGGCGCGGCCGCCGGAGGCGCAATAGATCAGGACGGTCTTGTCCCTGGCGAAATTCTTGTCGTGGGTGGGCGAATCCGGGTCGGCGCGAAATTCCAGCAAGCCACGCGAGACGTGGACGGCGCCGGCAGCCTTGCCGCTCGCCTGCACTTCCGTGCCGTCGCGCACGTCCAACAGCAGCGTGTTGCCCTTGGCGATCTTGCTCCCGCGCCGCGGCGGCGGTGATCTTCGGCACCGCGGCGTTGGCGGCTTCCATCATCTGCTTGACACCGAGTGCCATGTTTTACCTCCCTGGTTATTGAATTTGGTTGTTTTCGTAACGATAGACTCTCTTCCTCGTCATTGCGAGGAGTGCAAGCGACGAAGCAATCCAGCATTTTCGTTTCTGGATTTGCTTCGCTATCGCTCGCAATGACGGATATAGGTTTTTCGCAATTGAGCGCCAAGACCTCAATTGACAAGACCTCAATTGCGATATGAGGGACTCCTGATGCGACTTCCGTTCTTCTACGGCTGGATCATCATCGCGGTGACCTTCGTCACGATGGGGATCGGCGTCAACGCCCGCACCGCGTTTTCGCTGCTGTTTCCGCCGATCCTCAACGAGTTCGGGTGGGACCGCGGGGTGACCGCCGGCGCGTTCTCGTTCGGCTTTGTCGCATCCGCGATCGTAAGCCCCTTGATCGGCCGCCTGATGGACCGCCTCGGTCCGCGCAGCGTGATGGAGCTCGGCGTGGCGCTGATGGCGGGTGGGCTGCTGCTGGCGCCGCTGACGACGCAGCCCTGGCATCTCTACCTGACCATCGGCGTTCTGGTTGGCGCCGGCAGCATTTGCCTCGGCTATTCCGGTCAATCGTTTTATCTCCCCAACTGGTTCAACCGCCGCCGCGGCCTCGCCATTGGCGTTGCTTTCGCGGGTGTCGGCGTCGGCTCGGTCACGCTACTGCCCTGGGTGCAGGTCATGATCGACCACAGCGGCTGGCGAACCGCCTGTACCGCGATGGGGCTCTTGCTCCTGATCGTGCTCGCGCCGATCAACCTTCTCTTGCGCAAGCGCCCGGAGGATCTGGGTCTGCTGCCCGACGGCGATGCGGCGCCGTCGGCCTCAGTGCCAAGAAATACGGTCTCGAACGTCGTCGATCCCGAATGGGCCGCTACCGACTGGACCTTGCGCCGCGCGCTTGGCACAGCGCGGTTCTGGTGGCTGTCCGCCGGGTATTTTGGCGGACTTTATGTCTGGTATGCGGTGCAGGTGCATCAGACCAAATATCTGCTCGACATCGGCTTCAGTCCGGCGGTCGGGGTGTGGTCGCTTGGCGCGGTCAGTCTCGCTCGGTATTCCCGGCCAGATTTTCTTCGGCCACGTGTCCGACCGGATCGGACGCGAATGGGTCTGGAGCATCAGCTGCGCGGGTTTTGCGATCTGCTTTGCCGCGCTGATGGCGCTGGCGCAGGTTCACTCGCTCGCGCTGGTCTATCTCATGGTGTTCACGCAAGGCGCGCTCGGTTACGGGCTGACCTCGATCATGGGCGCGGTGGTGGTCGAAATCTTTCAGGGCAAGCACTATGGCAGCATTTTCGGCACCATCATGGTCGCGGCGCTCGCAGGCGGCGCGGCGGGTCCATGGGTCACCGGCGTCCTGCATGACGTCACCGGAAATTACACGCTCGCTTTCGCCATCGGGATCGGCATGAGCGCGCTGTCCGCGCTGGCGGTCTGGTTCGCGTCCCCGCGCAAGGTCCGCGCCGTCGCCGGCCGCTTGCACCGGATACCCGGTTAGCCGGCAATCGGTCCGATTCTGACGTCCTTTTGACGGCGTTCGCGGCTGAGCGGTCAAATCCGCTCGACTAAGACCTTCATCTGTCGTTGTTAGCGCCCTATATTCGCCGGAACCGGGAGGAGACGCCCATGAACGAGCACGCTCAGGCCGCGGAGACCGTGCCGCTCTTCAATCCGCTGTCGCCGGATTACATCCGAGATCCCTATCCGCACTACGACCTGCTGCGCCGCGTCGACCCCGTTCATCTCACGCCGCACGGCATGTATCTGGCGAGCCGTCACGCCGACGTCAGCAACGTGCTGCGCGACAAGCGCTTCGGCAAGGATTTCGTCGAGCGATCGGTGCGGCGCTATGGCCCGAAGATCATGGAAGAGCCGATCTTCCGCTCGATGAGCCACTGGATGCTGCAACAGGATCCGCCGGATCACAGCCGCCTGCGCGGCCTGGTGGTGAAGGCCTTCACGGCGCGGCGGGTCGAGGACATGCGGCCGCGCATTCAGCAGATCGTGGACGAGACGCTCGACCGCATCATCCCGCAAGGACAGATGGACCTGATCGAGGATTTCGCCTTCCGCCTGCCGGTTACCATCATCTGCGACATGCTCGGAATTCCCGAAGAACATCGCGAGGTTTTCTATAACGGCTCGCGCGACGGCGGCCGCATTCTCGATCCGGTGCCGCTGAGCGCGGCCGAAATCGCCAATGGCAACGCCGCCTACATGATGTCGCAGATGTACTTCCAGCAGCTGTTCGAGCTGCGGCGGAAACAGCCCGGCGACGATCTGACCACGCAGCTGGTGCAGGCCGAGGAAGACGGCTCGAAACTCACCAATGAAGAGCTCACCTCCAACATCATCCTGCTGTTCGGGGCCGGCCACGAGACCACCGTCAACCTGATCGGCAACGGCCTGTTGGCCTTGCATCGCAATCCGGATCAACTTGCACTGCTTAAAGCGCGCCCCGAACTGATCACGGACGCGATCGAGGAATTCTTGCGCTACAATTCCTCGGTGCAGATGACCGGTCGGGTGACGCTGGAAGACATCGACGATCTCGGCGGCAAGAAGATCGCCAAGGGCGAAAGCGTACTGTGCCTGCTCGGTTCGGCCAACCGCGATCCGGCGGTCTATCCCGATGGTGCCGGACCGGCTCGATATCACCCGGCCCAATGTGCGTCCGCTGTCGTTTGGCGGCGGCATCCACTTCTGCCTCGGCGCGCAGTTGGCGCGCATTGAGGCCGAGATCGCGATCTCGACCCTGCTGCGGCGTTTGCCGGACCTGCGGCTGGATGACGCGGCCAACCCGGAATGGCGGCCGACCTTCGTGCTGCGCGGCCTCAAGCGGTTGCCGGCAAGCTGGTAAGCGGTCCGCCGCGCAAGCTGCTGTGACTTCGCCACAGTTCCCTCTATATATGGGCGCGGCGGCATGGCGCTTGCTTAGTACTTGCTTAGTATAAGGCTTTAGGCCGAGAGCCTGTGGCGCCGGAAGCGCCCGCGACGCATGACCCGCGCCCTCAAAAGGAGACACCGTGCAGACGACGCTGCTCGGATTGGCGATAGCTCTCATCATTGCGCTGGTTGCCGCGCTGATCGGGCCGTATTTCGTCGACTGGAATCAATTCCGGCCGCAGTTCGAGGCCGAAGCGAGCCAGGTGATCGGAGCCCCGGTGCGGGTTGCCGGTGAACTCGAGGCTCGTCTGTTGCCGTCGCCGACGCTGCGGCTGCGTTCGGTGGTGGTCGGCGGCGCCAACGATCTCGGCAAGGTACGGGCCGACAAGCTCGACGTCGAATTCAGCCTCGGCTCGCTGATGCGCGGTGAATGGCGCGCCACCGAACTGACCATCGGCGGCATGGCGCTCGACCTCGGGCTTGACCCGCAAGGACGGATCGATTGGCCGGCTGGAAACGGAAAGTTCAATCTCGGCTCGCTCTCGATCGACCGGCTGCACCTCACCGGGCGGGCCGCGCTGCATGACGCGCTGAGCCATCACACGTTGGAGCTCAACGATATCGCCTTTTCCGGCGATGTCCGCTCGCTCGCCGGCGCATTGCGGGGCGACGGCAGCTTCACCGTATCCGGCAGCCGCTTTCCATTCCGCGTCTCGTCCGGCCAGAGTGCGGACGGCAACGGCACCCGTCTGCATCTGGCCGTCGATTCCGGCTCGCGGCCCTGGTCGGCGGAATTTGACGGCCTCGTGAGCTTCGAGGGGCGCGCGCCCGCACGTGGACGGCGCCATCACATGGGCGGCGACGGCCGGACCGAAGGGCGGTTCAAAGGGGGCTACGCCATCGAGCGTCCCGTGGCGGGTATCGGCCAAGGTCAAGGCCGACCATGCCGCGGCTAAACTCGAACAGATCGAGGCGAGTTACGGCGCGGAGGACACCGCGCTCAAGTTGGCCGGCGCCGGCGGACTTCGCTTCGGGGTCTCGCCGCTTCTGCACGTCGTAATGTCGGCACGGCAACTGGATGCCGACCGCTTTGCGGCCAAGGAAACCGCGGCGAAGGAAGGCGGCGCAAAATCGAACAGCGGCAAGGACAATGCCGCGGCCGAGCCGGTGCCGGCGTTGCCGGCGCTGCGCAAGTTGATGGCCGCCATTCCGGAGGTTCCGATTCCGGCCAAGCTTGAATTGATTGCCGACCAGATCGTGCTGGGGGGCCGCAGCCTGCAAAATCTCGAGGCCGAGCTGCACACCGATGCCCAGTCGTGGGCGGTCGATCGCCTTGATGTTCGTGCCCCCGGCACGACCCGTATCTCGCTCAACGGCAAAACGCCGGACAGCGCGTCCGGTCACTTCAGGGGCGCGCTTAACATCGAGTCGTCCGATCCGGATGCGCTGGTGATGTGGCTGCAGGGGCGGAGCGAACTGACTTATCATAGCCAGGGTCCGTTTCGCCTGAGCGGCGAAGTCAATGTCGCCGCCAACAGCGTCGCGATCGAGAACGTGAAATGCGAGATCGATGGCGGCGCCGTCGAAGGGCGGATCGCCATGACGCACGACGCGTCAAGCGGCGTGGCGCTCGATGCGATGCTGAAGGCCGAGCGCCTCGATCTTGATTCCGCGTCGGCCTTTGTGCGCGCCGTGCTCGGCCCGCAAAGCGAGTGGCCGTCGCGAATGGCGTGGTCGCTTGACATTGGTCACGCTATCTCGGCGGGGCAGGACCTGCATCCGTTCGCGGCGAAATTCGGCTACGGCCCGAAGGCGCTGACGCTTGAGAGCTTGAAGGTCGGCGAGACCACTGGTCCGATGCTGGAGGGCAAGGGCGCATTCGACCGCACCAATGCGACCGGAAAGCTCGCGCTCAATTCAAGCGCCCCATCGCTGTCGCAGATCGCAGGCTCGATCGCACCGATATGGCCGCAACTGGCCGCCCGGCTCAATGCCATGAAATCCGGCCCCGGCCCGGCGCGGCTCAAGTTTGCGCTCGCCATCGACAAGGAAGCGGGCCACGCCGATCGCACCAACGCGCAAGCGTCGATCGACCTCGACGCGCCGCAGTTCAAGGGCGCGGTCACGCTCACGACGAGGCCAGGTGCGGCCAGCCTGCGCGACGCCGATCTCGACAAGATCCTGCACGGTGAAGTCACCGTCGATGCCAAGTTGGCGTCGGAGCAGGCGGCATCGCTGCTTGCCCTGCTCGGGCTTGACGGCGTGATCGCGGCAAGCGATGGGCCCGCACAGCTCGAGGGCTCGGTGACGGGCGTCTGGGGCACGCCGCTTCGCGTCAAACTCGATCTCAGCGGTGCGGGTTTCGACGCCGAGGCGCAAGGCACCGCCGATCCCTTCGCCGCGATCGATCCCAGGGCGATCAAGGCCAACCTGTCGCTGAAGGCGCACGGGCTCAATCTCGCGCCGCTGTTCGACCTCAAGCCGTCGGACAAGCTCGCACAGGGCATCGGCCTGTCGTCGCGGATTGCCTTCGCCGGCGGCAAGCTGACCTTCGACGATATCGACGGTGCAATGGCGGGATCGCGGCTGCGCGGCCGCCTCGCGGTAACGCTCGACGGCGAGCACAGGATCGACGGCGAACTCGGCCTCGATGCGCTTGATCTTTCTCCAGCCTTCCTGCTCGCGATTGGCGCCGCCGGCCACGATGCGTCAGAACCTTTCGGCACGGCCTTTGTGAAGGGCTGGCGCGGACAGATCGCATTTCAGGCCTTGCGCGGTGAGCTGCCGGGCGGCAGCGAATTGCGGCCGCTCAGCGGCACCGTGAAAGGCGACGGTCAGTCGCTGGTCATCGACAGCATCAAGGGCGGCATCGGCGGCGGCGAGGCGAGCGGCAATATTGAAGCGAGGCCAACTGCCGGCGGGCTGGCGCTCAATGCCCGCATCCAGCTCAAGAGCGTCGATGGCACGGCGTTGCATTACCGTGCGCTGGCGATGCCCCCGGGGCGCACGTCCTTGCAGATGACGCTGGCGAGCCAGGGCCGCAGCGCTTCGGCGCTCACCGGAGCGATTTCGGGAAGCGGCACCGTGACGCTGGAAGCCGCCCGCATCAGGGGCCTCGATCCCCGCGCGTTTGAGGTTGCGATCCGCAGCAGCGACGCCGGGCAGCCGACCGATGACGTTCGGCTGCGCAAGATCGTGGAGCCCGCGCTGTCGGGCGGGACGCTTCTGGTCTCAATGGCGCAAATCCCGTTTACGGTTCGAGACGGCCGGCTTCGTGTCGGCGCCACCGCGCTTGAGGCCGAAGGGGTTCGTGCCATCGTGTCCGGCGGCTACGACATCCCCGCGGATCAGGCCGATATCCGCGCGACGCTGGCCGCGCCGGGCGCCGGCGCCGGACAGGCGAGCCCGCCGGAAATCCAGATTTTCGCCGCCGGATCGCCGGATGCGCTCGATCGAACGGTCGATGTCGCGGCTTTGTCGTCGTGGCTCGCCGTAAGGGCGATTGATCGCGAAACCAAGCGGCTCGATTCGATCGAACGCGGCGAGGCCACCCCGGCATCGATCGCGCCGCCGGCTTCGCTGCAACTGAGCCCGCCGGATGCCGCTTCATCCGCGCCGCCATCCGCTGGTGTGCCGCATCCGTTGCCGCCAAAGCCGAGGGTCAGCGCGCCGCGGCCGGCTGCCGTTCCGCCCGTGGCGAACGCGCCGGCCGCGAATACGCCTGCCGCGGGCAATGCGCCAAGCGTGAGCCATCAGGCGCAGCAGGTCCTGCCCCTGCCGGCGCCGATCGAGGTGCGGCCCGCGCCAACGGTGGCCCGCCCGGCGAAGCCTCGGGCGCCGCTGGTGCTGACGCCACCGCAGCAACCGTCGTTCTAGTGGTCCGATTCTAACATTCGCATCCCTTCTCAGCGGCCACTGTTGCGAATGTTAGAATCAAAGGACCACTGGCAAATATATGTTTCTAGTGGAGTTTAGGATCTGACATTCGCTTTGCGAGTTCGCGGCCAGGTAGGTAGCGAATGTCAGATCCACTCCACTAGGATATCGAAAAAGGCGCCGCCGAACCCGCTTCCAGCGTCTGCGTCTACCACATCGTCCCGCCTGCCTTTTATTGAAGCAGACCGGGCGGTCCCGTCGCGCTCACATACGTCCATGTAAAAAACGGGCCTTTTCCGGTTCCGCCATCATAGGTACGGTGCCGACCCGTTCGCGCTACCGCGGACGTTATTCTGGTGCCGGCGTGCCGCATGACGCTTAATGAAATCTGTCATTGGATCGACCAGACCGCGTTGAGCCAGTGGATCAAGATTACCGGTTGGGTCGTGCCGACCGTGCAGACCATCCACATCCTCGCCATTGCGGTGGTCGCCAGTTCCGCGCTGATGCTCGATCTGCGCCTGGCCGGCCTGTTCTGGGCCAACCGGCCGGTTGAAGCCGTGAAGGCGCGGTTTCTGCCGCTGATATGGTGGCCGCTACCGGTCCTGCTGACGACCGGCGCCATCATGATCACAGCGGAGCCGGCGCGGTCGCTGAAGAATCCGGCGTTTCAGATCAAGATGGGGCTGCTGATCGCGGCGTTGATCGTCACCTGGCTGTTTCAGTTTTTTCACCGGCGCAACGCCGCGTTCGGCGATGTCACAGGACCCCGCGCGGCCGCCGTAACGCTTGCCATCGTCTCGATCCTGTTGTGGTCCTCGATCATCTTTGCCGGGCGCTGGATCGCCTATTTCGCCTGATCTAGTGGAGTGGATTTGAACATTCGCTATCCCGCAGCCCCACCTTCGCAAAGCGAATGTCAAATCCAAAACTCCACTAGAAACCAATATTTGCTAGTGGTCCTTCGATTCTAACATTTGCAAGAGAGTGCCAGCCAAACCGGGATGCAAATGTTAGAATCGGACCACTAGTATGTCACCTCACAGGGGTTCTTTCAGTGGAGGTTGAGCGCGCTCTCGAGTGGTTGCAGACCACCCCCATCGCCATCACGGTGGCTGAGAACGACATCCTGTTTCCATGGATCGAGTCCGTTCACGTTTTGGCGATTGTGCTCGTGGTCGGGACCATCTCGATCGTCGACTTGCGGCTATTGGGCATAGCCTCGCTCGACATCAGCGCGCGTCGCCTGATGCGCGACGTCATTCCCTACACCTGGGGCGCGTTTGCGGTAGCCGCGATCACCGGCTCGCTGATGTTTTCATCAGATGCAACGCACTACGCCCATAACCGCTTGTTTCAGATCAAACTTGTCATGCTCGTGCTGGCTGGCTTGAACATGGCCGTGTTTCACCTTTTTGGCGAGCGCGATATCGAACGCTGGGATGCGCCGGGCGCAACCACGCCGGTAGCCGCGAAGGCGGCCGCCACCATTTCGCTTCTGGCGTGGGTCGCCGTCGTCTCGCTCGGCCGCGGCACAGGTTTCACCATGCACTAACAAATTCTGTCTGGGTTTTGACCGAGTTGCCGACGCTTCTTTAGATCACTCTTTTCTTCCGGGAGAAATGCACGTGAAATCGGGTCCCATCGGAATCGCTTCTGTTGCTCTCCTAGTGCCCACTTTCCGAAGTTCGTGCTCCCTCGCAGCACCCACCTTTACGAACTTCGGAAAGTCATGGGCACTAGCAAACTTATTGAATCTAGTACCGCTTTATCGATCTGAAGCCCCCGAAAGAACTCGAGGCTCGTGGTGCAGGGGCTTCAGATCGGCGGTACTAGCCCTCGTGCTGGCGCCGTCGATGGCCTTTGCGCAAGCGCCGCAAAAGGCGCCCACGGTGATCAATCCGCCGCCGACGGCCCAGGACTGGGCCGACATCGCCAAATTGCCGGACTGGAGCGGCGTGTGGAATCCCAAGATCACGGATCAGGACAAGCAGGTCAAAACCAACCCGCCGCCGTGGAACGAGGCGGCAGCCAAGAAGATCGAGCACATGTTCGCCGAGGAAAAGGCCGGTCGTCCGACGCTGATCTTCGCCAATTGCCTTCCCGAAGCGCATCCGTCCTGGATGCTGGTCACCCACAACGCCATGGAAATCCTGTTCACGCCGGGACGCGTGACCATGCTTGGCGAATCCGATGGCAACCGCATCCGCCGCATCTACACCGACGGCCGCGGCCATCCAGAGCATCCCGATCCGACCTTCCATGGCCATTCGATCGGCCATTGGGAAGGCGACACGCTGGTGGTCGACACCACCGATATCCTTCCCGAAGCACCGCTCGCCGTCAGCGAAGCGGCGGGCCTGCCCAACAACGGCGACATGCACGTGATCGAGCGGATTCATCTCGCCGACAAGGACATCCTGCATGATGACCTCGAAATCATCGCGCCGCATATCCTCACCCAACCGTGGAAGACGACGCGCATCTTCTTCCGCCAGCGGGCGCGCAAGTTCGACATCGTCGAAGGCGTTTGCGCGACTGGCGACCTGGTCGAGCGCGTCAATGCGGATGGCGACCACGTCTTCGTCCCCGTGCAAAAGTCCGAATGGGGCAACACCACCGCGGTTCCGGCGAAGTAGTGGGCCAAGAACAACACAGGAGATGACCATGCGATATCTCATGAAGTCGATCGGCGCGGTTGCCGTCTTTGCGCTGATGGCAGGCGGAATCTCGCAGGTTGCCGCGCATCATTCGGCGTCGATGTTCGATTTCTCGAAAATGATGACGCTCAAGGGCAAGGTGGTGGAAATGCGCTGGGTCAACCCGCACGTCACGATCACCCTGACGGGTTCCGGCAGTCCGGACGAAGCGCCCGCCGAGTGGCTGATGGAAACGACGAGCCCCGGAAATCTGACGCGCGTCGGCGGATGGCGTCGCGACATCATCAAGCCGGGCGACGAGATCGAGGTCACCTTCCATCCGGAGCGTGACACCAGCAAGAAAAGTGGTCTCCTGAGGGAGATGAAGGTGCTTTCAACGGGCGAAGTGTACCCCGCCAATATCCGCGACCAGGAAAAGCCGGGTCTTGAATAAGATCCGTGCGGTGCGTTTTTCTTCGCAGTCAAACCGGGCCGCGATCAGCGCGATCGCGCTTGTCATGGCATTCACATCCGCACCAACCCTGGCCGAGGATCAGCCGCCGCCAAAGGACACGATCTTCACCCGCAAGGTCGTGATGGGCGAGATCGACATGAACATGGACGAAATCGAAACCATGCTCGCGCCGGAAGGCAAGCTCGTGTTGTCGGATGCGCAGGAGCATGCCGAAGCCATCTCGACCTTGCTGATGGCGTTTCCGCATCTGTTTCCGCCCTCGACCAACCAATGGAAACAGGGCGCGGAGCGCGACCCCGCCACCGACACCTTCGCGAACCCGGCGATCTGGTCGAACTTTTCCGATTTCTATCAGCGGGCCGGCGAAGCCTCGAAAATTGCCTGGAATGCCAGCCGCGCCAAAAAGCCTGACGAGTTCAGGACGCAGATCAAGGAATTGCGCGGACGCTGCAACGCCTGCCACGCGCTGAATCTGAAGACGGAGTAAGGCCGCTCGATCCATCGGCGCCGGTGATGGCCGCCGGCGCTGATCATGCATGCGGGTTGAGTTGTTCGGATTTGGCTGTCCCAAGAAGGGGGATTCCAGGAATTTGGATTCCGGGCACTTGATCCCAAGCGCCTGGATATCAGGAAGCTGGGAGTCGGTTGGGTCCCAAGACCTTGCGGCTCACACCTTGTCGGCCACCGGCACCTTTGCCTCGACGGGCGCCGCGGCTGGCTGCGCGCGCGAGCGGAAATAGTCCAGCACGAAGAGCCGGATCGCCGACGACAGGTTGCCCTGCTGGCGGTTGCCGTCGATCTCTCCGACCAGTTCGGACAGCGTGATGTTCCGCAAGCCCGAAATTTCCTTCATGCCGTTCCAGAATGCCTCTTCAAGGCTGACGCTGGTCTTGTGACCTGCGACCACGATCGATCGTTTCACGACGGGCGACTTCATGATGCGTCCTCCGCCGTCGATTTGATGCTGATCGAGCAATTCGCGGGCGCGCTCGGCACGCAGTTGCTCGAGTGTGCGTTCGGACCGGGTGCGGCCGAACCGCGCGCGATTGGCGGCAGCTTCCTGCTCCGACCGTCCCCGCGCTGCGCGCTTCTTGAATTGCTTTAGGTTGACCAAGTCCCCCATGGCGGCCCTCGTCATGCAGATGCGGTCGTCGTTGCGACGATGCACTCAATGAAAGGACGCGTGCGGGTTCCAGTTGGATCCAAATTCGGCGGATACGTGCAAGCCAGCTCGATCCTCATATATCAATTCCCCATATTATGACGTCTGAATCGCAAATGTCGTGCTTTGATTTTTTCGAAATAATTTTTGCTCTACCACGGCCAAGCGCCGCGGTAAAAGCCAGTGAAGCATAATTCTTTAGGCGATATGAAGGGCGGTTTGTTGTCGCGTTGCATGGCCATCCGTTGAGCCATGCCTCGATCATCCAGGGTGCGTCATTTTGCGCGGCTTCACCAGCCGGTCAAACTCGTCGGCAGAAACAAAACCCAGCCTGACGGCCTCCTCTTTCAATGTTGTGCCGCGCGCATGTGCGGATTTGGCCACTTTGGCGGCATTGTCGTAGCCGATCTTGGGAGCGAGCGCGGTCACCAGCATCAGCGAACGCTCCATGAGCTCGTGAATGCGTTTTTCGTCGGCGCGTATTCCCTCGACGCAGTGCTCGGTGAAGGAGCGGGCGACGTCGGCCATCAACTGGATGGAATTCATCATACAATATGCCAGCACCGGCTTGTAGACGTTCAGCTCGAAATGGCCCTGGCTGCCGGCCGTGGTGATGGTGGTCTGGTTGCCGAACACCTGGCAGCACACCATGGTGACCGCTTCGCACTGCGTCGGGTTGACCTTGCCGGGCATGATCGAGGACCCCGGTTCGTTCTCGGGCAGGATCAATTCGCCGAGACCGGAGCGGGGACCCGAGCCGAGCAGCCGGATGTCGTTGGCGATCTTGAACAGGCCGGCGGCGGCGGCGCTGATCGCGCCGTGGGCGAACACATAGGCGTCGTTGGAGGCGAGCGCCTCGAACTTGTTGGCGGCGCTGGTGAATGGCAGGCGGGTGATTTTGGCGACGTGGCGGGCAAACGTTCGGGCAAACTTCGGCTTCGAATTCAATCCGGTGCCAACCGCGGTGCCGCCCTGCGCCAGCGGAAGAAGTTCCTTCAGCGCCACGCGCAGCCGCGCGATGCCGTGCTCGACCTGAGCCGCGTAACCGGAAAATTCCTGGCCCAGGGTCAAGGGCGTCGCGTCCTGGGTATGGGTGCGGCCGATTTTGACGATGTGGGCGAACGCTTTCTCTTTCCGCCGCAACGCGCCGTGAAGCATGGTGAGCGCCGGAAGAAGGTCGTGCGTGATCGCGATCGCGGCGGCGATATGCATCGCCGTCGGAAACGAGTCGTTGGACGACTGGCTCATATTGACGTGATCGTTGGGATGCACCGGCGTCTTGGTGCCGAGCTTGCCGCCGAGCAATTCGCTGGCGCGATTGGCGATCACCTCGTTGAGGTTCATGTTGGTCTGGGTGCCGGAGCCGGTCTGCCAGACCACCAGCGGGAAATGATCGTCGAATTGTCCGTCGATCACCTCGCGCGCGGCACGGATGATGGCGCCGGCGCGGCGCCGGTCAAGCAGACGCAAGTTCGCGGTTGGTTTCGGCGGCCGCCAGCTTGACGATGCCGAGCGCGCGGATGATCGCCAACGGCATCCGGTCGTGGCCGATGCGGAAATTCTGCCGACTACGCTCGGTCTGCGCGCCCCAATAGCGGGTGGCATCAACCTCGATCGGACCAAAACTGTCGATTTCGGTGCGCGTCGCCGATTTTGACGGGGATGAAGATTTCGATCGGGCCATAAATCACATCTATGGATCATGGGCGCCACAGCAACTTCAAATAGGCAAAACTACCGGGCGATCGCGCCCGTCATTATTTCTTGCGGAAGCGATCGAGCCGCACCACCTCGGCGCCCTCGGTCGGTTTGGCCGGCTCGTCTTCGGCTTCCTCCGCGGGCGCTGCCAAAGCCGTCGCTTGGGCGACCGGGGCTTCCGTCTTGTCATCGGCGGGTGCAGCGGCGTCATCGGTGGTTTCGAATTGCAGGCCGAACTGCACCGATGGATCGAAGAAGCTCTTGATGGCGCTGAAGGGAATGACGAGTCGCTCGGGGATGCCGCCAAACGACAGGCCGACCTCGAAGCGATCTTCCGTCACCACCAGATCCCAGAACTGGTGCTGAAGGATGACGGTCATCTCCTCCGGATATTGCGCCAAAAGACGCGGCGACAATTTCACGCCATCGGCGGTCGACACGAAGGTGATGAAGAAATGATGGTCGCCCGGCAGGCCGTGCTCGGCGGCGTCGGTCAGCACACGACGCAACACCCCGCGCAATGCGTCGCGGGCCAGTACGTCGTATCGGATGTGATCGGTCGCCATGATCGGTCCTGTCGTACAATTTGAAAGCCAGTTGCCCGCGGAAGCCGACTGCGACGCCGGCGTCCGACTCGGGGACGAGTTCCCTATCGTACCCCGCTTGACCGCGGGCGTCAGCAGGCGGCAAGCCGGGCCGAATCGTCACAAATGAAGAAAGTGGAGGCTTCTGTTGCCAGGTGCCTCCGAACCCCGCCTAACGGAGCTTAACCCGTTAGGACTTCAGAATGGTCTTTCAAACTGCGTTACGCAGCCTGAGCAACCGGAGCATAGTTGTCGTTTGCAACTATTGCATGGCCCGATATCGGCGGAACCATACCGAGAAAAAACACGCCCTTTACGCCCTCGTCGATCCTGTTTCGCCCCCGCCGAAGCCCGTCTATCCGGGTTCGGGCTTTGGTGGAGGCGCCGGGTACTGCCCCCGGGTCCGAATGGTTTATTGCGACGGCAATTTATTTCCATAGCCGGCGAACCGGCACCCCCAATATAGGGGGCAAAGGTTGAGAAAGACAGTGCCGGAAAAGTTGTTGAAACACATGGTTTTGAGGAAACCGGGAGGCGGGGTGCCGGGGAAGAGGGTGGATATGCTGGAATAAGGGTTGGCCGCCCGCGGGCGCGCCTTTAAACCTTGCCCATGCCCCCGGATTCGTCACCGGCCGCCATTGCCGCGCCGGATATTTCCAAATCCCCACCCACCCTGATCGAGCTTTTTATCGCCTTCGCCAAAATGTCGCTGGCGGGCTTTGGCGGCGTATTGGTGTGGGCGCGGCGCGGCATCGTCGATCAGCACAAATGGATGACGGCCGACGAGTTCAACGAGACCTTCGCGCTGTGCCATTTCCTGCCCGGTCCCAACATCGTCAACCTCACCTTTGTATTCGGCTCGCGCTTTCGGGGATTGGCCGGGGCGGTCGCGGCGTTTTCCGGCCTGGTCGGGCCGCCGGCCCTGATCATGGTCGTGATGGGCGTGCTGTACCACCGCTACGGCGAGATCGACTCGCTGCGGCGCATTCTCTCAGGTGTCGCCTGTGCCGCGATCGGGTTGATGCTCGCGGTGGTGTTCCGGATGATGACGCCCCTGATCAAGCGGCGTGACGTGATCGCTCTGCTGGTCATGGTCGCGGTTTTCATCGCGATCGGCGTGCTGCGGCTGCCGTTGGCTGCGGTTCTGCTGGCGGCGATTCCGATTTCCATCGCGATCACCTATGCGATGCGGAACAAGGAGGCGGCATGAATTCCGACGCCAATCCGGTGCTGACGCTGGCGTGGACCTTCGCCGTGATGTCGCTGTTTGCCGTCGGCGGCGCCAATTCGGCGATCCCCGAAATGCACCGCGTCGCGGTCGACGTGAACCACTGGCTGACCGACAAGCAATTCACCGATGTCTATGCCATCGCCCAGCTCTCGCCCGGGCCGAACGTCCTGATCGTCACCTTGATCGGCTATTCGGTGGCCGGCCTGCTCGGCGCATTGATCGCCACGCTCGCGATGTGCGTGCCGACGGCGGTGCTCGCGCTGATCGTCAGCCGCTTTCTGACGCGCTCCAGCCATGCGCGCTGGCCTGCCATCGTTCAGACGGCGCTGGTGCCGTTGTCGATCGGGCTGATGGGCGCCAGCGGCTTCATTCTCGCGCGCACCTCGGACCGGACCGTGGTTGCGGTGCTCGTCACCGTCGGCGCCGCGGTGCTGGCGTCCGTGACCAAGCTCAACCCGCTCTGGATGCTGTTGGCTGGCGGGTGCCTCGGCTTTGCCGGCCTGATCGGTTGAAAAACCGCGATTTTTCAGCCTGGTTCCGGCCTTGCTTCGGCCGGCCCGGATGCTCACTTTTCGGGGTATAAGGGGTGGGTGAAGGCGAATCGCCGTATTGAAGGCTGGTCCCCGCCGTTAAAACTCGCCCGACCCGTCAAAACCATCAAAGCGGCCCGCGAAACCCATGATTCAGTATCACGACCTGCTCGAACGGATTCTGGCCGACGGCGTCGAGAAGTCCGACCGCACCGGCACCGGGACGCTGTCGGTCTTCGGGCACCAGATGCGGTTCAATCTGGCCGCGGGCTTCCCGATGCTGACCACCAAGAAGCTGCCGCTCAAGGCCATCATCCATGAGCTGTTGTGGTTTCTCAGGGGCGACACCAACGTCAAATATCTGCATGACCACGGCGTCACCATCTGGGACGAATGGGCCGACGCCAATGGCGATCTCGGTCCGGTCTACGGTTCGCAGTGGCGTTCATGGCCGGCGCCGGACGGGCGCAAGATCGACCAGATCGCGAATGTGGTCGAGATGATCCGGCGCAATCCGGATTCGCGGCGGCTGATCGTCAGCGCGTGGAATCCGGCCGAGATCGACCAGATGGCGCTGCCGCCCTGTCACTGCCTGTTCCAGTTCTATGTCGGAGGCGGCAAACTGTCGTGCCAGCTCTATCAGCGGTCGGCCGACGTGTTTCTCGGCGTGCCCTTCAACATCGCCTCTTACGCGCTGCTCACCATGATGGTCGCGCAGGTCACCGGATTGAAACCGGGTGACTTCGTTCATTCCTTCGGCGACGTGCACCTTTATTCCAACCATCTCGAGCAGGCGCGGCTGCAATTGACGCGCTCGCCACGGGCGTTGCCGACCATGAAGATCAATCCGGCCGTGAAGGACATCTTCGGCTTCCGCTTTGAGGATTTCGTGCTCGAAGGCTACGACCCGCATCCGCACATCAAGGCCGAGGTCGCCGTTTGAGTTTACTAGTGATCCGATTTCGACATTCGCACTCCCTCTCAGCCGGCATTTTTGCGAATGTTGAAATCAAAGGATCACTAGCAAATATAGATTTTCCAGAGCGGTTTAGGATTTGACATTCGCTATGACGGCCCGCGGAGAAACTGAAGCGAATGTCAAATCCACCGCGCTGGTACGCCGCGCGCGTCCCGACGAAGCCGGCGTCGTGCTCTCGCTGGTTCGTGAACTTGCCGAATACGAAAAGCTGTTGCACGAAGTCGAAGCCACCGAGGCGATGATTGCGGACGCGCTGTTTGGCGAAAATCCGCGTCTGTTCTGCGATATTGCCGAATGGGACGGCAAGGTCGCAGGCTTCGCCGTCTGGTTCATCAACTTCTCGACCTTCTCTGGCCGCTCCGGAATCTATCTCGAAGATCTGTTCGTGCGGCCGGCGCTGCGCGGCAAGGGCATCGGCAAGGCGTTGCTCGCGCATCTGGCCAGGGAGTGCGTGGCGAATAACTGGTCGCGCCTGCAATGGTCGGTGCTCGACTGGAACGCGCCTTCCATCGCCTTCTACAAATCGCTCGGCGCGGTGATGATGGATGAATGGACCGTCTGCAAGGTGGCAGGTCCGGCGCTGGTCGCGCTCGCGGGAGGAAACCGCTGATGGAAATCGTGCTCATTGCCGCCGTCGCCGACAATGGTGTGATCGGCGCCGATGGCGCAATCCCCTGGCGGCTCAAGACCGACCTGCAACGCCTCAAGGCGCTGACGATGGGCAAGCCGGTGGTGATGGGCCGCAAGACCTTCCTGTCGCTGCGCCGGCCATTGCCGGGGCGCACCAATATCGTCATGACGCGCGATGTGGATTTTCGCGCATCTGGCGCGGTGGTGACGACATCGCTCGACGCCGCTTTGGCGGTCGCGACGGGCGAGGCGCTGCGGCGTTTCGTCACTGAAATCGCCGTGATCGGCGGGGCGGAAATCTACGCCCAATGGATCGACCGGGCGCGATCGGCTGGAGATCACCGAAGTTCACGCCCATCCCGCCGGGGATACGCGTTTTGCCCCAATTGACAAGGCTAGCTGGGAAGAGATGGCGCGGGCCGAAAATCCGGCCGGCACTGACGACAGCGCTGCCTTTTCCTTTGTCACCTATGTCAGGCGCCGGGCGAATTAACCGCGTCCCGCAATCTTTACATTGACAATTGGGGCCCCAAGCATAGCTCCTTCGGGCCACAAGGCTGCGTTGTAAGGCCAGGGGCCGTCCCCTATAAAGCCTTCGCAGACGAGAGCTGAGACCGGCCCAGTTGGTGCCGAGCCTCACCAGGGAGAACAAGAATGGCGTGGAAGAATCAGGGCGGAGGCCCCTGGGGTTCGGGTCCGAAGGGGCCGTGGGGCTCCGGCCCGCAGCCGACCGGGCCAAGGCCGCCCGACCTGGAAGATCTTCTGCGCCGCGCCCAGGACCGCCTGCAACAGTTTCTGCCGGGCGGCTATTTCAGCGGGCTTGGCATCGTGCTCGCGCTGCTTGGCCGTTGTCGTGATCTGGGGCGCGTCAGGGCTTTTCCGGGTGCAGTCCGAAGAACTCGGCGTCGTGCTCCGCTTCGGCAAGCATGTGCGTACGGTCGGACCCGGGCTGAGCTATCATTTGCCTTATCCGATCGAGACCGTGCTGCTGCCGAAGGCATTGCGCGTATCGACGCTCAACATCGGCTTTACGCTGGACAACTCGCCGCGGCGCACCCGTGACGGCAGGCGCGACATACCGGAAGAGAGCCTGATGCTGACCGGCGACGAGAACATCGTCGATGTCCAGTTCACCGTGCTCTGGCGCATCAAGCCGAGCGGCGCGGCCGACTATCTGTTCAACATCCAGAATCCCGAAGGCTCCGTGAAGGCGGTGGCGGAAAGCGCGATGCGCGAAGTCGTCGGCCACTCGAACATCCAGGGGATTCTGACCAACGACAGAGACAAGATCCAGTTGGAGGTGCAGGACCTGATGCAGAGGGTGCTCGACGGTTACGGTTCCGGCATTCTGGTGCAGCAGTTGCAGATGGGTAACGTCAATCCGCCGAATGCCGACGTGATCCAGTCCTTCAATGACGTGACGAACGCCAAGACCGAGCTCGAGAGTTTGCAAAACGAGGCGCAGACCTATGCCAACCGCGTCGTGCCGGAAGCGCGAGGCCGGGCGGCGCAGATCACGCAGGCCGCCGAAGGCTACAAGCAGCAGGCTGTCGTCGAAGCCAGGGGCCAGAGTGCGCGCTTCCTGAAGGTGTACGAGGAATACAAGAAGGCGCCCGATGTCACGCGCGAGCGCATCTATCTGGAGACCATGGAACGCATCCTCGGCAGTTCCGACAAGCTGATCTATGACGGCGGCTCGTCAGGGCAGGGCATCGTGCCCTATCTGCCCCTGAACGAACTGTCGACGCGGCGGCCAACGCCATCGAGCCCGCAGCCACAACAGCAGGGTACGGGAGGCGCACGATGAGATCCCCCGTCACCGGCATTCTGGCGCTGCTGCTTCTGCTGCTCCTGATCATCATCGGCTACAGCTCGGTCTTCACCGTGCAGCAGACCGAACAGGCCCTGGTGGTGCGCTTCGGCGCGCCGGTCCAGGTCGTCACCGATCCCGGCCTGCATTTCAAGGTGCCGTTTACCGACACCGTCATCCCGATCGACAAGCGCATCCTCGATCTGGAAAATCCGGCGCAGGAACTGATCGCCTCGGACCAGAAGCGGCTCGTGGTCGATGCGTTCGCGCGCTATCGCATCAAGGACGCGCTGCATTTCTACCAGAGCGTCGGCAGCATCCAGGCCGCCAATCTCCAGCTCACCACGTTGCTGAATTCGGCCCTGCGCCGGGTGCTCGGCGAAGTCACCCTGATCCAGGTGGTGCGCGACCAGCGCGAAGCGTTGATGGGACGGATTCGCGATCAGCTCGACCACGAAGCCGGCAACTACGGCATTCAGGTGGTCGACGTGCGGATTCGCCGCGCCGATCTGCCCGACCAGAACAGCCAGGCGGTCTATCAGCGCATGAAGACCGAACGGCAGCGCGAGGCCGCCGAGTTCCGCGCACAAGGCAACCAGAAGGCGCAGGAGATCCGTTCCAACGCCGACCGCGAGTCGACCGTGATCGTGGCCGAAGCGAATTCGAAGGCTGAACAGACCCGCGGCGAGGGCGATGCCGAGCGCAACCGGCTGTTCGCCGAGGCGTATGGCAAGGACCCGGACTTCTTTGCCTTCTACCGCTCGATGACGGCCTACGAAAACGGCTTCAAGAGCAACGACACGCGCTTCCTGTTGCGTCCGGATTCGGACTTCTTCAGGTTCTTCGGCGGCGCGTCCGGCAAGCCGTCTGCTGCGCCCGCAGCGCCGGCGGCCGCGGCGAAGCCGTAAATCGGCTAGTGCCGCCTATTTGAAGTTCCTGCACCGCAAGCGGCGAATTCGACCCTGGAACTTCAAATAGGAAAGCGGCACTAGAATCAATAAGTTTGCTAGTGCCCATGACTTTCCGAAGTTCGCGAAAGATGGGTGCTAAGGTGGCGCACGAACTTCGGAAAGTGGGCACCAGGAGCGAAGATCGCTTCGGCCCGAAAAGAAAAATTCAAGCGGGGGGTTTTCATCCGATGAGGTCCATAGCGTTCGCCGACTTCCTCATCGGCTTGGGAATCCTGTTTGTAATCGAAGGCCTGATGTTCGCGGCCGTCCCGACCTGGCTCAAGCGGGCGATGAAAAGTGCGCTGGTGACACCCGATCATATTCTGCGGGCGGCCGGCATCGGCTCGGCGGTCGCAGGCTTGATCCTGATCTGGCTGGTGCGCCGCTAACGGGTTCGCGCTGCCGATTTCCCGGGCGCTGCTGCCGGATTTGGCGAGCGTCCGCTTTTCGCCGAAATGCTGCGCTCAAATGCTTGCGCGGCACCCGGCATCGGGCGCACTCTGGTGTCCCGGTTCTGACATTCGCAAAGGGCCGCTGCAACGGGATGCGAATGCTGGAATCGGACCACTGGTGTCCACTTTCCGAAGTTCGTGCTATCGCAGCACCCACTTTCGCGAACTTCGGAAAGTGGGCACGAGCAAACCTACAGTTGCAGTTCCGCTTTTTATCTGAAGTTCCCGGTTGGAATTCGCGGCCTGTGGTGCAGGAACTTCAAATTGACGGCCCTGCGCGCAAATTTTCCCTGTTTCGAGAAGCGAGAATCGACATGACCGTTGCAACCCACGCCTCACGCCATCGCCTGTGCCCCCTGTTGGTCGCGGCATGTCTGGGGGCCGCGACCGTCGTTGGCTCGGCGTTTCCCGCGCTGGCGCGCGGACCCGACGGCATCGCCGACGTTGCCGAGAAGGTGATCGATGCGGTGGTCAACATTTCCACCACCCAGACCGTCGAGGCCAAGGGCGGTCCGGGCGAGGGACGGGGCGCAATGCCGCAACTGCCGCCCGGCTCGCCCTTCGAGGATTTCTTCGACGACTTCTTCAAGAACCGGCGTGGCGGTGGTGGTTCCCGGGGCGGCGATCTGCAGCCGCACAAGACCAACTCGCTGGGTTCGGGCTTCATCGTCGACACGTCGGGCATCGTCGTGACCAACAATCACGTCATTGCCGATGCCGACGAGATCAACGTCATCCTGAACGACGGCACCAAGATCAAGGCCGACATCGTCGGCGTCGACAAGAAGACCGATCTCGCCGTGTTGAAGTTCAAGCCGCCGCATCCGCTGACCGCGGTGAAGTTCGGCGATTCGGACAAGCTGCGTCTCGGCGAATGGGTGATCGCGATCGGCAATCCTTTCAGCCTCGGCGGCACGGTGACCGCAGGCATCGTCTCGGCACGTAACCGCGACATCTCGAACGGTCCCTACGACAACTACATCCAGACCGACGCGGCCATCAATCGCGGCAATTCCGGCGGACCGCTGTTCAACCTCGACGGCGAAGTGATCGGCGTCAACACGCTGATCATATCGCCGACCGGCGGCTCGATCGGCATCGGCTTCGCGGTGCCTTCCAAGACCGTGGCCGGCGTGGTCGATCAGCTCCGCCAGTTCGGCGAGTTGCGCCGCGGCTGGTTGGGCGTGCGCATTCAGCAGGTCACCGACGAGATCGCCGAAAGCCTCAGCATCAAGCCCGCGCGCGGCGCACTGATCGCCGGCGTCGACGACAAGGGCCCGGCGAAGCCCGCGGGCATCGAGCCCGGCGATGTCGTCGTCAAGTTCGACGGCAAGGACATCAAGGAGCCGAAGGATCTGTCGCGCGTCGTCGCCGACACCACGGTCGGCAAGGAAGTCGATGTCGTCATCATCCGCAAGGGCGCGGAGCAGACCAAGCGCGTCACGCTTGGCCGGCTCGAGGACAGCGACAAGCCGCAGCCGGCTGCCGCCAAGTCGGCGCCGGAGCCTGAAAAGCCGGTGACGCAAAAGGCGCTCGGCCTCGACCTCGCCAATCTCAGCAAGGATCTGCGCGGCCGCTACAAGATCAAGGACAGCGTCAAGGGCGTCCTCGTCACCGGTGTCGATGCGGCCTCGGATGCCGCCGACAAGCGGCTCTCGGCCGGCGACGTCATTGTCGAAGTCGCGCAGGAGGCGGTCGCCAACGCCGCCGACATCAAGAAGCGCGTCGATCAGTTGAAGAAGGACGGCAAGAAATCCGTGCTGCTCCTGGTGTCGAACGCCGAGGGCGAATTGCGCTTCGTGGCGCTAAGCGTGCAGTAGCCTCCGCATACACAGTCGTCATACCCCGGGTAGGCGGGGTATCCAGTACGCCGGGCTTTTCGGCTTGGCGTCGTTGTCTCTGCAATACTGGGTCGCCCGCCTTCGCCGGCGATGACGAATGCGGGCCGAAAGTCATCCCCCCACAAACTCTTCGCGCCTAAAACCTTGCGCGTAGAGCAGTGCGGTGAGGTCGCCGTAGTCGATGCGGGCGGCGGCCGAGGCCGCGACCGCGGGTTTGGCGTGGAAGGCAACGCCGAGGCCCGCTTCCCCGATCATGCCGAGATCGTTGGCGCCGTCGCCGACGACCAGCGTGTCGATGTTGTCGAGGTCGAAGGCTTCGCGGAGTTCGATCAGCGTGGCGAGCTTGGCGGCGCGGCCGAGAATCGGCTCCTTCACTTCGCCGGTCAATTTGCCGTCCTGCACGATCAATTCGTTGCCGCGGCTTTCCTGGAACCCGATTTTCTCGGCGATCACTTGCGTGAACAGCGTGAAGCCGCCGGAAATGAGACAAGTCCCGGCGCCATGCGCGCGCATCGTCGCGACCAGTTCGCGTCCGCCCGGCGTCAGGGTGATGCGTTCCCTGATGACCTTGTCGACCACGTCGACCGATAGCCCCTTGAGCAGCGCGACGCGTTCGCGCAGTGCCGGCTCGAATGCGATCTCGCCGCGCATCGCGCGCCCGGTGATGGCGGCGACGTGGGCTTTCAGCCCGACAAAGTCGGCGAGTTCGTCGACGCATTCCTGGCCGATCATGGTGGAATCCATGTCGGCCAGAAAAAGCTTCTTGCGCCGGTCGATCGCAGGCTGCACGACAATATCGATCGGCAGGTCTTCGCGCGCCTCGCGCAGACGCTGGGCGATCGCGCTGATGTCCACGTGGCCGTCGCCGAAGGGAATGTCGGCGGCGACTTCGTCGAACAGCCATTGCGCCGGCCCGGCCGAAGGCAGAATGGCGCGCGCGCCGTCGAGCACCGTGCTATCGAGTGCGGGATTGGCAGGATGACAGATCAGTGTGGCGACGAGAGACATGAATTCGCGGGATCACGATAATGATGCCGTGCTTATCGCAGGGCCGACCGCCAGCGGCAAGTCGGCGCTGGCGCTGGCGCTGGCGCGAAAAGCCGGCGGCATCGTCATCAATACCGATTCCATGCAGGTCTATCGCGACTTGCGCGTGCTCACGGCGCGCCCCTCGCCCGACGAGGAGGCTGAAGTTCCGCACCGGCTCTATGGCCATGTCGATGCGGCGGTGAATTTTTCCGCCGGCGCCTGGGTCGCGGACGCCGCCATCGTGCTCGGACAGGCTCGGGCGGAAAAACGCCTGGCGATCTTCGCCGGTGGCTCCGGGCTTTACTTCAAGGCGTTGACGCGCGGGCTTTCCGCGGTGCCGCCGATTCCGGCCGAAATCCGCGACGCCGTGCGCGCCAGGCTGGAGCGCGATGGCGTCGAGGCGCTGCATACAGAGCTTTCCCGGCGCGATCCAATTTCCGCCGGACGATTGAAGCCGCGCGACCGCACCCGGATCGCACGTGCGCTCGAAGTAATCGAGGCGACCGGGCGCTCGTTGACTGATTGGCATCGCGAGGGTTTGCCGCCGCTGTTGCCGCCGGGCTCGTTCCGCGCGCTGTTTCTGGAGCCGGAGCGCGATGAGCTTTATGCGCGGATCGATGCGCGGTTCGAGACGATGCTGGCGAACGGCGCGCTGGAGGAGGTCGCGGCATTCGCCGCGCGACAACTCGATCCGCTGTTGCCGGCGATGAAGGCGCACGGCGTGCCGGCGCTGATCCGTCACCTCAGGGGTGAGATCACGCGCGAGGAGGCGAGCAAGATCGGCCGCGCCGATACGCGCCACTACGCCAAGCGGCAGTTCACCTGGTTTCGGCATCAGCTGCCGGAGTTTGAATGGGTGAAGCCGGAGAAGGCCGGGGAGCGGGTGGAGCAGGTCACGACCTGAGCCGTCATGGCCGGGCTGTGTCCTGGCACAAGGCCGGGCATGACGAGGCAGGGAGCCCCTCGCGTACCCCTTCGTACAAAATTCACCCTCGCCGAACGCGCTCAAGCCCGCTACACTCCCAAATTGAGCGCGACCCCTGCTGGCGGCTTGACTTTCGGCCCTTAGACGGTATGTTCGCGCAACCTTTGGGAAGTCTGGACGCATCCATGCGTAATATTGTTACCAAACTCCTTATTATCGTAGTCGTACCCAGGCGCGCCGCCGGGGATGGCTAGATGCCATCCAAATTCGGACGGTGCGTCAGGGCCCTCTTCGGGTCCTTTTTTATTTCCCAAACCACCAAGCCTAAAGCCGCAAGCCTCTCTCGAACCAGAAACACCGCGCGAAAGCGCATCCGGAGCCAGCCAAGGAATACGTCATGAGTGACAAGAGCCACGATCCCAACCAGATGACCGGCGCCGCGATGATCGTGCGCGCGCTGATCGATCATGGCGTCCAGCACATTTTCGGGTATCCCGGCGGCGCGGTGCTTCCGATCTATGACGAGATTTTCCAGCAGAGCGAGGTCCAGCACATCCTGGTCCGGCACGAGCAGGGCGCGGGTCACGCCGCCGAAGGCTATGCGCGCTCGACCGGCAAGCCGGGCGTGGTGCTGGTGACCTCGGGCCCCGGCGCCACCAACATGGTGACGCCGCTCACCGATGCGCTGATGGATTCGATCCCGCTGGTGTGCATCACCGGGCAAGTTCCTACTCATTTGATCGGCAATGACGCGTTCCAGGAATGCGACACCGTCGGCATCACGCGGCCCTGCACCAAGCACAACTGGCTGGTGCGCAACGTCAACGATCTGGCGAAAGTGCTGCACGAGGCGTTCTATGTCGCGAGCACCGGGCGTCCGGGTCCGGTTGTGGTCGATGTGCCGAAGGACGTGCAGTTTGCGACCGGCACCTATCACCCGCCGCGCAAGTCCGACGTGCACATCTCCTACGCGCCACGCGTCAAGGGCGATGCCACGCAGATTCGCAAAGCGGTGGCGCTGCTCGCCTCCGCCAAGCGCCCGGTGATCTATTCGGGCGGTGGCGTCATCAATGCCGGCCGCGAGGCCTCGAAGCTGCTGCGCGAGCTGGTCGAGGTCACGGGCTTTCCGATTACCTCGACGCTGATGGGACTCGGCGCCTATCCGGCATCCGGCAAGAACTGGCTCGGCATGCTCGGCATGCACGGCACTTACGAGGCCAACATGGCGATGCATGATTGCGACGTCATGCTGTGCGTCGGCGCGCGCTTCGACGACCGCATCACCGGACGCACCGATGCGTTTTCGCCGGGCTCGAAGAAGATCCACATCGATATCGACCCGTCCTCGATCAACAAGAATATCCGCGTCGACGTGCCGATCATTGGCGATGCCGCCAACGTGCTCGGCGATCTCCTGCAGGTGTTCAAGGCGGAAGCGAAGAAGCCGGACATCAAGGCATGGTGGGCGGAAATCGCGAAATGGCGCGCGCGCAATTCGCTGTCCTACAAGAAGAACAACGATGTCATCCTGCCGCAATTCGCGATCCAGAAGCTGTTCGAGGCGACTCGGGCTAAGGACACCTACATCACCACCGAAGTCGGCCAGCACCAGATGTGGGCGGCGCAGTTCTTCGGTTTCGAGGAGCCGCATCGCTGGATGACATCAGGCGGTCTCGGCACCATGGGCTATGGTCTGCCCGCTGCGCTCGGCGTGCAGGTCGCCCATCCCGACAGCCTCGTCATCGACATCGCGGGCGACGCTTCGGTGCAAATGACGATCCAGGAAATGTCGACGGCGGTTCAGTTCGAATTGCCGATCAAGATCTTCATCCTGAACAACCAGTACATGGGCATGGTGCGGCAGTGGCAGCAGTTGCTGCACGGCAATCGGTTGTCGCACTCCTACTCGGAGGCGCTGCCGGACTTCGTCAAGCTCGCCGACGCCTACGGCTGCGTCGGC
The DNA here is from genome assembly GCA_963706265.1 of uncultured Alphaproteobacteria bacterium. Classification (GTDB taxonomy): domain Bacteria; phylum Pseudomonadota; class Alphaproteobacteria; order Rhizobiales; family Xanthobacteraceae; genus Bradyrhizobium. The sequence continues at coordinate 498,166 of CAVPLO010000004.1, forward strand.
CTCCAGGCGGTCAAGCCCGGCGATCTCGACGGCGCGATCAAGGAGATGATCAAGGTCAAGCGCCCGGTGCTGTTCGATTGCCGGGTGGCGGCGCTGGAAAATTGCTTCCCGATGATTCCGTCCGGCAAGGCGCACAACGAGATGCTGTTACCGGCGGAAGCCAACGACGAAGCGACCGCGGAGGCTTTTGCCGCCGGCAAGGCGCTGGTGTGATGATGGTTCGTCTGGTCGCTAACGAAACCGCAAATTCCTCGGTCATTGCCCGGCTTGACCGGGCGATCCAGTACGCCGCGGCTTCTCGATCCTGCTCGGAAGTCTCTGGAATACTGGATCCCCGCTTTCGCGGGGATGACAGCGAGAGAAGGTCGGCGGGGGTTTTCCATGTTTAACCTCACCGAACTCGAACGCGCGCAGAAAATCGTGCATGCGGCGATGCCGCCGACGGCTGCGCATGCCTGGCCGCTGCTGGCCGAGCGCCTCGGCACCAGCGTGGTCGTCAAGCACGAGAACCACACGCCGATCGGCGCCTTCAAGGTGCGCGGCGGCCTTGTTTACGTCGATCGTCTCAAGCGTGAGCAGCCGCAGACGGCCGGCATCATTTCGGCGACGCGCGGCAATCATGGCCAGAGCCTCGCCTTTGCGGCGGCTCGCTACAAGCTGCCGGTGACGATCTATGTGCCGCACGGCAATTCGGTCGAGAAGAACCGCGCGATGAAGGCCTTTGGCGCGCACCTCATCGAATATGGCGAGGACTTTGAAGCCGCGCGGCAGGAAGCCGGACGCCATGCGATACGCGATGGACTGCATAGCGTGCCGTCTTTCCACCGCGACCTCGTGCGGGGCGTCGCCACCTATGCGCTCGAACTGTTTCGCGCTGCTCCGGATCTCGACATTCTCTATGTGCCGATCGGGCAGGGCTCCGGCGTCTGCGGCTGCATCCTGGCGCGCGATCTGTTGGGCCTGAAGACCGAAATCGTCGGCGTGCAGTCGACGGAAGCGCCGTCCTACGCGCTGTCGTTCAAGGCCGGCACCGTGGTGAGCACCAACTCCAGCAACACCCGCGCCGACGGCATGGCGACGCGCGTTCCGGATGCGGAGGCGTTCGAGATCATCCGCAAGGGCGCCTCGCACATCGTCCAGGTGAGCGATGATGAAATTGGCGCGGCCATTCGCGCCTACTGGACCGATACGCATAATCTTGCCGAAGGGGCAGGCGCCGCGGCGCTGGCGGCGGCGCTACAGGAAAAAGCGAGGCTTGCGCGGCAAGCGCGTCGGCCTCATTCTGAGCGGCGGCAATATCGATTTCGAGCTATTTCGCACATGGGTGATGACCGATGCCGTCGCCGAGAAGGTGATGATGGCATGAGGCGCAATCGTCGAACCACAGAACACACTGTCATCGTCCGGCTTGACCGGACGATCCAGTACGTCGCGGCAGATGTACTCATTCCGACCGCCGGTGGTTACTGGATGCCCGCGTTCGCGGGCATGACAAGAAATAAGGGGACTTAAAATGAACCAGCCCGCATCCGCCTATTTCATGGAAGAGCGCCACGATCCGAGCGAGGCGCACACGCTTTCGGTTCTGGTGCAGAACGAGCCCGGCGTGCTCGCCCGCGTGATCGGGCTGTTCTCCGGGCGCGGCTACAACATCGAAAGCCTCACCGTCTCGGAAACCGAAAGCCAGAAACATCTTTCCCGCATCACCATCGTCACCACGGGCACGCCGATGGTGATCGAGCAGATCAAGCATCAGCTCGACCGCATGGTGCCGGTCTATCGCGTCGTCGACATGACGCTCACCGGCCGCTCGATCGAGCGGGAGCTCGCGATGGTGAAGGTGCGCGGCACCGGCGATCACCGCGTCGAATCGCTGCGGCTCGCGGAAGCCTTCCGCGCCCGCGTGATCGACGCCACCACCGAGAGCTTCGTGTTCGAGATCACCGGCAATTCCGCCAAGATCAATCAGTTCGTCGACCTGATGCGGCCGCTCGGCCTTGTCGAGGTCTCGCGTACCGGCGTTGCCGCAATCGGCCGCGGAGCCGAGGGGATGTGAGCCATGCTGGCGCGCGACTGGTACTATAACCAACGTCGGCGGATCGGGCTCGATTCCGCGGTCGCCTCGATCTACGACCGCCACGACGACAGCGACCTGCGGGCGCGCGCCGCGCTGACCATGCTCGGCGTCAAACCGGGTTGGCGGCTCGCCGACATCGGCTGCGGCAACGGCGTGCTGGCCTGCGAGGCTGCGCTGATGGGCGCCGAGGTCGATGCGATCGATATTTCGCCGGCGATGCTGGCGCTGGCGCAGATCAGCGCCCGCGACCGCAAGGTCGCGATCCGCACCCAGGCGGCAGGGCTTTTGAGTTTTGCCTATCAGCCCGAAAGCTATGACCTGATCGTCAGCGAATTCGCGCTGCATCACCTGCCGGATTTCTGGAAAGCGGTGGCGCTGTCGCGGATCTTCGCGGCGCTGAAGCCGGGCGCGGATTTCTATCTGCGCGACATCGTGTTTGTCAGGACGCCCGACGGCACCGAGCGCGACGTCGAGGAATGGGCGGAGTTTTCCATCACCAACCACGACTTCAACCGCGACAGCGTCGTCACCCATATGCGGGACGAATATTCGACCTTCGGCTGGGTGATCGAACGCATGCTGTCCGATGCCGGCTTTGTGCTGACCTCGGTCGATTATCACGCGCCGCTGCACGGCACCTATTTGTTGCGCAAACCGAAACACGGCGAGCAGGGCTGACCCTCTCGTCATTGCGAGGAGCGAAAGCGCCGCAGCAATCCAGGCCGTTGTCGCGATGAGAGTCTGGCTTCCTTCGCTTCGCTCGCAATGACGGCGTTCGGGCATGGAGCTGAAAGGCCAAAACAACAATGAAGCCCGCCGACATCTGCATCGCCGTCCTGGTCGCGATGATCTGGGGACTTGCCTTTATCGCGAGCCGGATCGCACTCGACGAATTGCCGCCCGAGCTGATGACCGCGTTACGGTTTACGATTGCGGCGGCGCCGTGCCTGATCGTGCCGCGGCCAAAGGTGTCCTGGCCGGTCCTGATCGCGATCAGTTTCACGCTGTTTCTCGGCCAGTTCCTCGCTCAGGCCTACGGCATCGCGCGGGGCGTACCCGTCGGGCTCACCAGCGTGATCGTGCAAAGCCAGGCGCTGTTCACGATCGGCCTCGCCGCCATCCTGTTCGGGGAGCGGCCGTCGCGCATGCAGACGGTTGGCATTGCGATTGCGGCGTGCGGCCTTCTGATGATCTGCGGCACGGTCGGATATGATTTCAGCGTCTCGGCCTTTGCGGTGCTGATGATTTCCCCGATCAGCTTTGCGGCGGGCAATCTGCTGTTGCGGCGCGCGCAAGGCGTGCCGATGTTCGATCTGTTCGCCTGGCTGTGCCTGGTCGCGGCCATTCCGCTGCTCGCGCTGACCTTGGCGGACGAGGGCGTGCAGCCGACGTGGCACGCACTCTCGCACATGTCGGGCCTGGTTCTTCTCTGTATGCTCGGTGTCGGCGCCATTTCCACCAGCATCGCCTATTGGCTGTGGGGCCGGCTGTTGCGTGACTATCCGGCGGCGCAAGTGGTGCCGTTCGCGCTTCTGGTGCCGTTCGTCGGCTCCGCGGCGTCCAGCATCGTGTTCGGCGAAACCTTCGGCCGGCTCCGGCTCGCCGGCATGCTCACCGTGGTCGGCGGCATTGCGGTGATGCTGCTCTCCAGGCGCGCCCCGGTCCTTCCCAAGGTCGTCGGAGCCTGACGATGTCGCATTCGCTCTTGATCGCCTTCATTGTGTTCGCCGCGGTGATGTTCTTCACACCAGGGCCGAACAACATCATGGTGATGTCCTCGGGCCTGACCTACGGCTTCCGCCGCACCTTGCCGCATATCGCCGGGGTCACGATCGGCTTTGCCTTCATGGTGGGCGCGGTCGGCCTCGGCTTCGGCACGATCTTCATTGCCTTCCCGGTTCTGCAAGTTTTCCTCAAATATGCCGGCGCCGCCTATCTGGTCTATCTCGCGGTTGTCATCGCGATGTCGGGCCCACCGAAGCCGGGCGAAACCGGGCGCGGTCCCATGACCTTCTGGGGCGCGGCGATGTTCCAGTGGGTCAACGTCAAGGGCTGGGTCGCGGTGATCGGCACCATCACGGCCTACGCCGCGATCGCAAGTTTCCCGCTCAACATCGTGCTGCAGGTGCTGATCTTCTTTGCCATGGGCGTGGCCTCGATTACGACCTGGACGCTGTTCGGCAGCGCCTTGCGCCCGTTTCTGACCTCGCCTGCGGCGGTGCGCGCCTTCAATCTGGTGATGGCCGCCTTGCTGCTGGCCTCGCTGTATCCGGTCTTCATGGACCTCTGAAGGGCCAAAAGCCATGCGACAATCCATGCGAGAAGAGGGTTTACCCTGCGGCCGGAAAATGTTTAGACCACGCCGGAAATTCGAGAGGCGCCGGCTCCGCCTGAAAGCCTGATCCATCGGCCGGTTTTCGGCCCCTTACTGAGGAAACCAACATGCGTGTTTATTACGATCGCGACGCCGACCTGAACCTGATCAAGGGCAAGAAGGTCGTTATCGTCGGCTATGGCAGCCAGGGCCACGCCCATGCGCTGAACCTGAAGGATTCCGGCGTCAAGGAAGTGGCGATCGCGCTGCGCAAGGGATCGGCCTCGGCCAAGAAGGCGGAAGCCGCCGGCTTCAAGGTGATGGAAGTCGCCGAAGCCGCCAAATGGGCCGACCTCGTGATGATGCTCACCCCCGACGAGTTGCAGGGCGATATCTATCGCGAGCATCTCGCAGACAACATGAAGAAGGGCGCCGCGCTGGTGTTCGCTCACGGCCTCAATGTGCATTTCAACCTGCTCGATCCGCGTCCCGATCTCGACGTGCTGATGATCGCGCCGAAGGGCCCCGGCCATACCGTGCGCTCCGAATATCAGCGCGGCGGCGGCGTCCCCTGTCTGATCGCGATTGCCAAGGATGTCTCGGGCAACGCCCATGATCTCGGCCTGAGCTATGCGTCGGCGATCGGCGGCGGCCGCGCCGGCATCATCGAGACCACGTTCAAGGAAGAGTGCGAGACCGACCTGTTCGGCGAGCAGGTCGTGCTCTGCGGCGGCCTGGTCGAGCTGATCAAGGGCGGCTACGAGACGCTGGTGGAAGCCGGCTACGCGCCGGAGATGGCGTATTTCGAATGCCTGCACGAGGTGAAGCTGATCGTCGACCTGATCTATGAAGGCGGCATCGCCAACATGAACTACTCGATCTCCAACACCGCCGAATACGGCGAATACGTCACCGGTCCGCGCATCATCACCGACGAGACCAGGAAGGAGATGCGCAAGGTTCTCGCCGACATCCAGGGCGGCAAGTTCGCCCGCGACTGGATGCTGGAGAACAAGGTCAACCAGACCTCGTTCAAGGCCACCCGCGCCAAGCTCGCCGAGCACCCGATCGAGGAAATCGGCGCCAAGCTGCGCGACATGATGCCGTGGATCAAGAAGGGCGCTCTGGTCGACAAGACGAAGAACTAAGGCGCTTCTGGTCTCTCATCAAACGCGGTGCATTGCCGATGGCGATGCACCGCGTTTGCATTTTCAAGAGATCGCCAGCTTGTCGAGCCGGGCGTAGCTCGCTTCCATGCCGTGCTCCATGCCGGTGGCGAGCATATTGGCGCGGGTCTCCGCATCGGGAAGCGTCATCCGCATCGTCATGAGGGTTCCCTGACCTTCCTCTTCGAAGCGGGTTTCGACGTGATTGTCGGGCGTCGGGCCAGGCAGAAACATGCGTTCGACATGGACGATGCGGTTGTAGGGCTCCAGCTCCAGATATTCGCCGGTGAGGTAAAACCCGCCGCCGTTCGGCATCTTCCACTCGCAACGGATACGGCCGCCCGGCCGAGGCTCGCTGATGCAGACCGGCATCGTCATCCCCTCCGGTCCCAGCATCCATCGTTGCATCAGCGCTGCATCGGTGTGAGCGCGGTACACGGCTTGCGGAGCTGCCGCAAAGCGACGGGTGATGACAACGAAACGATCGCCCTCGGTCTTCAGCGTCAGTTTACTCATGCTACTTCTCTCCTCTTTTTGAAGTCATCGTCTCCAAGAGCTCATCGAGTCTCTCGTAGTTTTTCTCCAGCGCCTTGCGCAGCATGGCGAGCCATTGATCGATGTTCTCAAGCCCGGCATCGGCCAGCCGGCAGTGGCGGCGCGTGCCGTCGGCCCGGCGGCTGATCAGGCCTGCGCCTTCCAGCATTTTCAGGTGCCGCGAAATGGCGGGCTGGCTCATATCGAAAGGCTTCGCGAGTTCCATCACGGTGGCCTCGCCCTTGGTGAGGCGAGCCAGGATCGCCCGGCGCGTGGGATCGGCGAGCGCCAGGAAGGTCGCATCGAGGCGAGCGGAGCGTTCGGCATTCATCATAACTTATGTGTTATATAACATATCAGTTATAGTCAAGCCCGCAGGCCTGGATTTTTTGAGTTCGGCCGTAGAGCTGCATTGAGATTTCGCGTCAAGGCGCGATCCCGAGCGATCAGGAAGGCGGCTCTCGTCGACAAGACGAAGAACTAGGGCTTACGCAAGAAGCCGTCGTCCCTGCGAAAGCAACGCGTGCGCAGGGAAGGCTAACGTAGCCGTCTCGAGGGAAGGCCCGGAAACCAGAGGCGTCTACACCGCCGCGATACAATCGATCTCGATGTCGAAACGTCCGAACCATTGCGGCACGCAGACGTAAATGCGCGCCGGCGGGTCTTTCGGAAAATACCGCGCATAGATCGCATTCACGGCGGCGAATTTATCGGCCGAGGTGCAATAGACATTGCATTTGAGAACGTTCTCCAGCGACGAGCCTGCGGTTTCCACGCAGAGCTTCAACTGCTCCAGCACCAGTTCGGTTTGACGTTCGATCGGTGCGTTGACGACTTCGCCGGTCGTGGGGTCGAAGGGCGGAAGGCCCGACACATAGATCGTATCGCCATGCCGCGTGACGACAGAGGTGGGCGCCTTCACCCGTTCCAGGTAAGTCGACAAAGGTTCGACGCGGATCACTTCTCTCGCCATTGATCTACTCCGGTTGGACGGCGCCGTAATGCCACAACGGTCATATCTTATGCTTCGGTATCAATCGAAGTATTGATGTGCGGGAGAAGAGGCGCTTTGGCCGGCTCCTGAGGCGGCGCGGAATGGCCGGAACTCTACTCGTTGGCGCTTACTCGATTGGCGCCGTCGGTGTGGCGACCGCGCCGGCCCGATGCAGCGCCTGGCGACTGATCTTCAGGATTCCATCGTTGCGGACCGCGGTCTTCGAGAAGTTCATTCCAAACAGCACGGACGCACCAATGATGGCGACGGTAAGCGCCACGGTTACAGGGATGAGATGTTTGTTCGCCACTACTGCTCCCTCCAATCGTCAGGCAGCTCAAATAGCGGGGTGAGCGTCGCGACCGCTTCCGAAAGCCAATCGTTGCGGAAATATTGCGGGTTGGTTACGCCTTCAAGTGTCAGGCCGTTTTCACGCCATCACGTTCAGGCGATGGCGCTCAAGCTGGCGCAACCACGGCGTCGCATCATCGCGCCGCTGGCGTGTTCCAATGAAGGCGTTGTTGCGGAAGGAGGACGTTGTTACGGAAGGAGATGGTCGCGGCGATGCCGGCGCTTAAATCCGGCGCGCGGCCTTTGCCAGCGTCGTCGAAGGGCGCTCGCCGAACGCCAGGCGATAATCCCGCGCGAAATGGCCGAGATTGCCGAAGCCGCAGGCAAAGGCGACCAGCGTCACCGAAGTTTCCGGACCCGGCGCCATCAGCATCCTGCGGGCGTGCCTGAGCCGGACCACCTTGGCAAAGGCCATCGGCGAATAGCCGCGCGCTTGCTGGAATGCCCTGAAGATCGCCCTGGCGCCGACGCCGGTTGCTTCCACAAGGCTTTCGATCGTGATCGCCTGATCCCAATGGGCTTCGATGAACTCTTCCGCTCGCCGCACATGCGACGGCAACGCATCGCCGGGCTCGCGCTCCAGGAGATGACTGAAAGTGTGATGGTTGGCGGTCAGGAAGGCCACCAGAATGGTCTGTTCCAGTTCGCGGAGCACCAGCGCCGGCAGCTGTTCGGACGTCGCATCGAGCTGCTCGGCGAAAAAAAGGATCAGCCGCCACAGTTGTTGAAACCGGGGGCTGTTTCGGTTGGCGGCGGGTGAGAATTCGAGCTTGCCGCTCGGCGGCGCGCCGAGAAGATGGGCCAGCTTGGTTTCAAGCGCGCCGGGGTCGATCCTCAGGTTGAACCAGTCATGGCTGGCTTCGGTGACGAGCGTGACTTCCTGGCCCGGCGAGACGATGCAGGATTGATCCGCATCGAGCGTAACCGCATGCTTTCCGGCCGACACATCGCCGGTGCCGGTCAGGGCTGTGAGCAGGCGAAACCGCTGGGCTTCCGGATAATCGACGGCCGCGCCGTTGCTGCTGTGGCCGTAGACGAGCCCGATGCTTTGCAGCTGGACGAGATTTCCTCGCGCCACGAGGTTCGGGGGACACTTCATTTCGGCACGGCTGGCGCCGAACCGCGTGAGCAGGACGTGCCTGAACTCTTCCGAGCTGGAGGTCTGAAAGACCGGAAATCGCTGGAGTGGATCGGCCGAATGCGTCGAAGGCATGGTTCGGGTCTGCTCGCGTTAGCTTAACTCAACCGTGCTCCGCCGGCCCAACTGTCGATTGCGCTGGCTGCCATTCAGTCTACAACTGGCTGCGATTCAGTCTACAACGGTTTGGTGTCAATCGGAAGAAGGGGGCTAGTGGAGTGGATTTGACATTCGCTACCCATTAGCCGCAAGTTCGTGAAACGCGAATGTCAAATCCAAAACTCCGCTAGAAACCTATATTTGCTAGAGCTCCTTTGATTCCGAAGTTCGCCTCAGAGGTTTGCTGCGATACTATGCGAACTTCGGAATCGGAGCTCTAGGCATGCGGTCTGTCGTCGTCACCGGAGTATCGACCGGCATTGGCTGGGCCACCGCCAAAGAGCTGTTGGCGCGCGGCTTCCGCGTATTCGGCAGCGTCCGCAAAGCAACCGATGCGCAACGTCTGAGCAGCGAGTTTGGCGCGAATTTCATACCGCTGTCATTCGACGTCACCGATGAGGCCGCCGTGCTTGCGGCCGCACGCGAAGTGCGCAGCGCGCTCAATGGCGAGACATTGGCCGGACTTGTGAACAACGCCGGCATCGCGGTCGCCGGGCCGCTGCTCGAACTCGGTGCCGACCAATTCCGCCGCCAGCTGGATGTCAACGTGATCGGGCCGGTCATCGCGACCCAGGCGTTCGGTCCACTGTTGGGAGCGGACCCTTCGCTGCGGGGGCCAAAGGGCCGTATCGTGATGGTCAGTTCGGTGGCCGGAAAAAACGGCAATCCGCTGGCGTCGCCCTATTCGACCTCCAAGCACGCGATCGAGGGGTTGTCGGAAAGCCTGCGCCGCGAATTGATGCTGTTCGGCATCGATGTCATCATCGTCGCACCGGGCGCGGTAAAGACGCCGATCTGGGCCAAGGCCGATGAAGTCGACATTTCGACTTACAGGAATTCGCCATACTTTCCGGCGCTGGAACGAATCCGCAAATACATGATGCAGCTCGCCGAGACCGGCCTGCCGGCGGAGCGGATTGCCGAGGTGATCTGCCACGCGCTGACGACGGCGAGCCCAAAAGTGCGCTACCAGATCACGCCAGATCCGATGCGGCATCTGATCGGCTCGGTGCTGCCGAAGCGCACGGTCGACAAGATCATCGCCAAGCGTCTGGGTCTGATGCCGAAGGCCTGAGCGGGCCGGCGCTGTGGCCGCGAGCTTGAATCTGCGCGGCGCCGACCGCGGGATTCATCGCCGCGGATGGCGATCGTTTCAACGATCGCTTCAAGCGCGATTAAATCCGGCAATATCGGCTTCCACTTTCGTCCATCTTGCTCTAAGAGCGGCCCGAACTTCTCTTATCGAGGGCGCTGACGCGGACGCATGATCAGGCTGGACAATATCTCCAAGCAAATCGGCCATCAGATCCTGTTCATCGAGGCCTCCGCAACGCTCCAGAAAGGCGAGAAAGCGGGCCTTGTCGGCCCCAACGGCGCCGGCAAGACGACGCTGTTCCGGATGATCACGGGCACTGAGCTGCCCGACGAGGGCCAGGTCTCGCTCGATCGCGGCATCACCATCGGCTATTTCAGCCAGGACGTCGGCGAGATGTCGGGCCGGAGCGCGGTTGCCGAGGTGATGGACGGGGCGGGGCCTGTAGCCGCGGTCGCCGGCGAACTGAAGGCGCTCGAGGCGGCGATGGCCGATCCCGATCGTGCGGATGAGATGGAAGAGATCATCGGCCAATATGGCGAGGTGCAGCACCGCTTCGAGGAACTCGACGGCTATGCGCTGGAGGGGCGCGCCCGCGAGGTGCTGGCGGGCTTGAGTTTCAGCCAGGAGATGATGGAGGGCGACGTCGGCGCGCTCTCCGGCGGCTGGAAGATGCGCGTGGCGCTGGCGCGCATTCTGCTGATGCGCCCCGATGTCATGCTGCTCGACGAGCCGAGCAACCATCTTGATCTTGAGAGTCTGATCTGGCTCGAGCAATTCCTGAAGGGTTATGAGGGTGCGCTGTTGATGACCTCGCACGACCGCGAGTTCATGAACCGCATCATCAACAAGGTGGTCGAGATCGACGGCGGCTCGCTGACCACCTATTCGGGCAATTACGAATTCTATGAGGGGCAGCGCGCGCTCTCCGAAAAGCAGCAGCAGGCGCAGTTCGAGCGCCAGCAGGCGATGCTGGCCAAGGAGATCAAGTTCATCGAGCGCTTCAAGGCGCGCGCCTCGCACGCGGCCCAGGTGCAGAGCCGGGTCAAGAAGCTGGAAAAGATCGAGCGGGTCGAGCCGCCGCGGCGCCGCCAGACCGTTGCCTTCGATTTTCCGGCGGCGCCGCGTTCCGGCGAAGACGTCGTGAGTTTGAAGCAGGTGCAGAAGGGTTACGGCAGCCGCGTCATCTATGAAGGGCTCGATTTCATGATCCGCCGCAGGGAACGCTGGTGCGTGATGGGCGTCAACGGCGCGGGCAAATCCACGCTGTTGAAACTGGTGTCGGGCTCGACCGAGCCGGATGACGGCACGGTGGCGTTAGGGGGCAGTGTGAAAATGGGCTACTTCGCCCAGCACGCCATGGACCTGCTCGAGGGCGAGCGCACGGTGTTTCAGTCGCTGGAGGATGCGTTTCCGCAGGCCGGACAGGGCAGCTTGCGCGCGCTGGCCGGCTGCTTCGGTTTTTCCGGCGACGACATCGAGAAGAGATGCCGGGTGCTGTCGGGCGGCGAGAAGGCGCGGCTGGTGATGGCGATCATGCTGTTCGATCCGCCGAATTTCCTGGTGCTGGACGAGCCCACCAACCATCTGGACATGGCGACCAAGGAAATGCTGATCACGGCGCTCTCGCAATATGAGGGCACCATGCTGTTCGTCTCCCACGACCGGCATTTTCTGGCCGCGCTGTCGAACCGGGTGCTGGAGCTGACGCCGGAGGGTGTCCATCAGTATGGCGGCGGCTACACCGAATATGTCGCGCGTTCCGGCCACGAAGCGCCGGGCTTGCGCAGCTAGTGGAGTGGATTTGACATTCGCTATCCCGTAACCGAGCATTCGAAATGCGAATGTCAAATCCAAAACTCCACTAGAAACTTATATTTGCTAGTGGTCCTTTGATTCTAACATTTACAAAAGTGCCTGCCGCGACGGGATGCAAATGTTAGAATCGGACCACTAGTTCTTTCGTCTGCCTCGCTTTTCGCCTCCCTCTGCCGTGCTATTCTCCGGTCAGATCCGGAAGAAAATCCGGACGGGAGGAGAGCCATGCAAAAAAGATTGTGGGCGCATAGCGTCTGCGTGCTTGCGGCAGGACTGGCGCTGGTTGCCGGCACGTGTGAGGTTCGGGCCGCGGATGACGCGAAGGCCTGTTTGAAGGAATCCGGCGATGTCGCGATCGACGCCTGCTCGCGCGCGATCACATCGGGTCATTATAAAGGGCATGTGCTGGCCCATATTTATCTCAGCCGCGGCGTCGAGCGGCGGGCCAAGGAGAACTACGACGAGGCGCTGGCCGACTTTGCCGAAGCCGCGAAGGCCGACAAGAAATATGCCGATGCGTTCTTCAACCGCTGTTCCGTCTACAATTTCAAGAAGCAGTATGACGCCGCCCTTACCGAGTGCAGCCAGGCCATCAAGCTCGGCCCGAGCCCAGACGCGACGGAGGCCGGCGGCAGCCAACGCCTCGGCAAGGAGCAGGCTATCTCCGATTATTACACCGAGCGCGGCTTCGCCTATTTCAAGAAGGAAGACTACATCCACGCGCTCGTGGACCTCGACAATGCCGTTCGCCTCAATCCGAATAACGGCCGGGCGCTGAAGACCCGCGGATTGGCCTATGAGGCGAGGGGCGATTCACGCGCGGATGCCGATCTCGCCGCCGCCAAGAAGCTCGGCGAATGAGGTCCTGAATTTCATGCAGGGAAATCGCAAGGACCATTGGGAAACGGTCTATGTCACCAAGGACGAGAATGAGGTCAGCTGGTTTCAGGACGATCCCGCGCCCTCGCTCGAATTGATCGACCAGGTTCGGCCAGCGCCGGATACCGAAATCATCGATGTCGGCTGCGGGGCGTCGCGCCTGATCGATGGGCTGATGGCGCGCGGCTTCCGTCGCCTCACGGCGCTGGACATTTCCGCAGCCGCGCTTGATCTCGCCACGTTGCGGATCGGCCGGCGCGCCAGCGAAGTGCATTGGATCGTCGCCGACGTGACGGAGTGGCATCCCTCGCGGCGCTTCGGCATCTGGCACGACCGGGCGGCTTTTCATTTCCTGGTCGAGGAGGCCGACCGCGCGGCCTATATCGCGCGGCTGAAGGAGGCGCTTGTCCCGGGAGGGCATGCCATCATCGCCACCTTCGCAGCCGACGGGCCGGAAAAATGCAGCGGATTGCCGGTCCATCGCTACGACGCGGCCGGATTGGCAACGGAACTCGGCGCGGAATTTACGCTGGTGGATTCCCGGCTGCACGATCACGTCACGCCCTGGAAGTCGAGCCAGCGGTTTCAGTTTTCGATCTTTCGAAAGAAGTGATCGCCGCCTATCGGAGCTCTAGCCTCCGCGATGAAGCTGCCCGGACAATCCCTGCGTTTCACTGAAACGTGGCGGAAACGTACCACGGCTGCGGCGAGGAATAGCGCGGCCACGTCCGCGGATGCGGCAACGGCACCACCCTCGGCGGCCCGTCAGGGTGCGCTTTGCCGTTCGCCGCGAGCAGCGATTTCGGATGGCTGGGCTTGTCCGACCGTTTCAGGGGCGCGAGGTTGGGGAAGCCGTGATCGTCCTTGTTCTCGCGAAAGAACAGGATGCCGCGGTCGACATAGGGCGCCGTGAATTTCTGCTCGAGTTGCGTCACTTGTTCGGGGCGCACCGCGGCGCTGCCGGCGTCGCCGCCAGGTGTTGGTCTCGCCAGACCTGAACTGCTAACGACTGAATTGCCAAGCGCTGAAACGTCGCTCGCCTGGACGGCGCTCGCATGGTCGGACCCCGGATCAGGAGGGGCACTGCCCGGCGGGGAAGCGCTTTCCGCATCGACCGAGGCCATCGCCATGGCGTTCACCACGCTCGTTGTGCCCGCGCCCTCGGTCCTGGCAGCGATAAAGGCGCTGACGGCGGCGGGGTCCGGCGCATCCGCGGAACTGACTGCGGCGATGCTGGCGGAGAGCCTTGCCGTAAGGTCGATGTTGCCCACTGGCTTATGCAAAGCAGCGAAGCTGCCGATGGGCGCAACCAGCGCCATCGACATGTGCATGAACAGAAAATAGCCGCCGACGGTTGCGATCGAGACAGACGTCAACGCCAGCACGGTGGATGCAATCTTGTGAACTTTCGCGGCGATCGGGTGGGCCGAGGCCGGGTCTTTCTCCAGTTGGGCCAGTGCCATCAGGTGGTCATAGGCCGCGCGCTGGTCCCGGTCGCACAGGATTTCATTGGCGCGCACGATCTGCCGGAATTTCACCGCAGCGTCTGGGTCGTCCGGCCTGATGTCGGGATGGGCGCCTTTGACGGCCCTGCGAAACGCAGACCTCAGGCCTTCGGCATCGTCGTGTGGAAGAGCCCCAAGCAAATCGTAAAGCGTATCCATAGCGCTCTCGCTGCAGGATTCACTCGCCCCCCGTCTGAAATTCCTGTCGCGAAATTTGCTGCGGAGTACGCGTCAACCAATTCACCGCTCAAAAAAATCATGTTGATGCAGTGGGGCAAAAAAATGGCTTCGCGCCCGCGCGTCAAAAAAGCTTCTGGAACGGATACTTGTTTGGTTAACGCGCAGGCCCATTGCCCGGCCGAAACCGCAATCCCGCTCAGGTTGCGGCATAAAAAAGGCGGCGCTGCGTCAATATCCGGCACGGGGTTTTTCAAGGCCGTTTGTGACGCTGCCATGAAAACATGGTGCTTTTTGGAAACGGCAACCAAACGCGCTGTAGGCATCGGACCGGCTCGCCTCGGTACCGCCGATCGGTTTGCTGGATCGGTGCCCACTGCTCCCGGTCCCTGCGGTTTGTTCATTGCCCGCGCCATCGTGGGCACGCGCGCGTTGAGCAAACGCGCGTTCGTCACGCGATGAAATGCCGGTTAACCGGCAATATCGAAACGCGTGAATTTTCAATCGGCCGAACGGCGCCACATCGTTCGGAAGGGGAACAGGCGATCGGCGAGCCGCATCTTTACTATTCTGCGCAGCGGGTTTGCCGCGTGCGCCGCGATTTATTTCCGTCGAATGCTCGTCTAAAAAATAGTTTAGGTCTCGATAAATGTTTCTTTAGTTGGGCCTTGAAAGTGCGGGTGTAGATTCGTCGCATCGACCCGTTCGTTTCCGTTGATCGCCGTCAGATCGGCGATCTGGAAATCGTTGATGGCAACGAGCTGGGGCCTTTGTTTTCGCTATCGCTCGAGCACGATCATCGCGCCAGGGCTTGCGCCTTGTCGCGGCGAGAAAGGCTGCCTCTTTTTCAGATCATGCTCCGGCATTTGATTTGAACGACGACCAAGAGGAGAACAGTCATGACCAAGCTATCGCTTATCGGCGTCGCTGTTGTCGCCGCTTGCACCGCATTTGCAGTGCCCGCCTTCGCCCAGCACAGGGCCGTTCATCTCGCCGACGCCTACGCGCAGACCAATTATTGTGCCGGCCATGAGCCGGGAAATCCCTATAACAGGCAAACCGACTATATGGGCTGGAGCGCCTGGCGGGTCCGCGGCGGATGGGATGCCAGCAGAGACTACAACTGCATCCCGGGCCGCATGGGCCGCGGCGAGTTCTGATCGAGAAGCGGGCGCAGGCGTTCCCCAGCGTCGCGCGCCCGCTACTTTTTTGTCTTTTCGGGTTTGGTCTTTTCCCAAAGCCAGCGCGCGACCGCATCCGGTGAGGCGTCGCTGTCGCCACCGGCGGCCCGCAGATTGGCTTCGCGCATCGCGGCGATGTCGATGCGGCCGATCAGCGGCTGCAGCGCCTTTCGCAACGCCTGGTCTCCGGCGCGCTTTGGCGCAATCAGCAAAATGGCATCGTAGGGCGGTATCGCCCGTTTGGGATCATCGAGCGCGACGAGATCGTATTTCGCGATCAACCCGTCGCTGGTGTAGCCGGCGACCACGTCGACTTCGTTCGCTGCGGCCGCGGCATACATGAAATCCGGCTGCATCTGCCGCTGCTGGCGGAAAGTCAGCCCATAGGCCTTGCGCAGCGCCGCCCATTCCGGCCGGGAGAAAAACTCGTAGTCCGCCGCAATCGACATCGTCGGCGCGCGGGCGGCCAGATCGGCGAGGGTGTGAATGCCAAGCGCCTCGGCGCGCTTCTTCGGCATCACCAGCGCATAGGCGTTCTCGAAACCGAGTTCGCCGACCAGCGTAACTTTCTGCCGCTCCAGCTCCGTCTTCAGCTCGGCGACCAACTCCTGGCGCGGCTTGATATCGCTGTGGTGAAACTGGTTGGCCCACAACGTGCCGGAATAATCGACATAGACGTCGATGTCGCCGTTCACCAGCGCCTGATAAATCACGTTGGAGCCGAGCCCCCCGCGGGTTGTGGCCGAAAGACCGGCGGCGGAGAGCCGCTGGGCGATCAGCGCCGACAGCACATATTGTTCGGCAAAGGTCTTGGCGCCGACGACATAGGTCGACGACGGCCGCGCCAGCGAGGGCACCAGCGTCGCGGCGACCAGCGCCACGATTCCGGCGCCGCCCATGATCGCGCGGAGACGACGGCGGCTGCGCAAGCCGGTCTCGATCAACGCCAGCAGTTGATCGACCGCGAGCGCGAGCAGGGCCGCGGCGGCGCAGCCGAACAGCACCAGCACCCAGTTCTGGGTTTGTAGCCCCGCAAAGATGTAATTGCCGAGGCTGGTCTGGCCGATCGGCGTCGACAACGTGGCGGTGCCGATCACCCAGACCGCCGCGGTGCGGATCCCCGCCATCATCACCGGCAGCGCCAGCGGCAATTCGACCGAGATCAGCGATTGCAACGGTGTCATGCCGACGCCTTCGGCGGCTTCCAGGATCGAAGGCTCGATGCCGCGCAGACCGATGACGGTGTTGCGCAACACCGGCAGCATCGAATAGAGCGCCAGCGCCAGCACGGCCGGCAGAAAGCCGAACGCGGAAAAGTTGAAGCCGAACCACGCCAGCGACAGCGAGGCGAGAGCGAGCAGCAGCGGATAGAACAGCGCGAGCAGCGCCAGCCCCGGCACGGTCTGCACGATGCTGGCGAGCCCGAGCAGCAGGCCTCGCATCACCGGGCGATTGCGCGCGGCGATCGCGAGCGGAAGCGACACCAGAAGCCCGAGCACGAGCGCGGCGAGGCTGACCCGCACATGGCTGCCGAGATAGTCCGGCAGATGCGCCAGCGCTTCACCCCAGCGCGGATCGGAAAACAGGCTCATGTGCCGCCTCGCGGCAGCAATGCATTGAGCCGTTCGGCCTGCCGGCGCGGCGTCGCCAAGAGTTCGCCGACATAGGCGTCGTCGCTTTGCGAAAGCTCCGATGGCGTGCCCTGCGCCAGCAGCTTGCCGCGGCGCATGACAGCGATACGGTCGGCCAGCAGTATCGCCTCGGTCATGTCGTGGGTGATCATGACCGTGGTGAGTCCGAGCCGGTCGTGGAGCGCACGGTAATCGTCGCCAAGCCCATCGCGCGTCAAGGGATCGAGCGCGCCGAACGGTTCGTCCATCAGCACGATTTTGGGGCGAGCCGCGAGCGCCCGCGCCACGCCGACGCGCTGGCGCTGGCCGCCGGAGAGTTCATGCGGAAAGCGGTCGCGAAACTCTTTTCGCTCGAGCCGCACCAGATCGAGCAGTTCATCGACCCGCTGCGGCGATATCGGCCTCGCGCTCGCCTTTCAGCTTCGGCGTGATGCCGATATTGGCGGCGACGCTCATATGCGGGAATAGTCCGCCGCTCTGGAACACGTAGCCGATGCGCCGCCGCAACGCTACCGGATCGGCCGCGCGCACATCCTCACCCTCGATGGAGATGCTGCCGTGGTCGGCGTCGATCAGGCGGTTGGCAAGCCGCAGCAGCGTGGTCTTGCCCGAGCCCGAGCCGCCGACAATGGCGAGGAATTCGCCGCGTTCGACCTGAAGCGAAACGTCGTCCACCGCCTTGACGCGGCCGCCGTCAAAGCTCTTGGCCACATGCGCAAAGGCGATCAGGGCTGCGTCTGGCATTTCCGTGAGTACTCTCGCGTATTCTGTGGGAAAGGTCGCATTTGCGCATGTGCTTGTCATCCCTCCCGACAAGGGGCAGGGAGAAGAGAATCCCGGCCCTCGTTGAACTTATCCGTCGCTTTGGCTAAGCCATCTTCCCAAGCTTCGAGAGACTTCGAGGGACAGACGGGTGGAAGCAAAGCCGACAGAAAAAGCGCCATCGGCCGTGGCGCTTGAGAACGCAACCGTGGCGTTTCGCCTCGCCGAGGGACGGGTCTACACGGCGGTCGAGCAGGCCAATCTCAGCGTCGCGCCCGGGGAGTTCGTCGCCATTGTCGGGCCGACCGGGTGCGGCAAATCGACATTGCTGAACGTGGCGGCGGGCCTTCTGGCGCCGGCCGCGGGCCGTGTGCGGATCTTCGATGGTCCGCTCACCGGCCTTAACCGGCAGGCCGGTTATCTCTTCCAGGCGGATGCGCTGTTTCCCTGGAAGACCGCGATCGATAATGTCGCCATTGCGCTCGAAATCGACGGCACGCCGCGCCGCGAGGCGCTGGAGCGCGCGCAGGGCTTTCTCAGCCAGGTTGGCCTTGGGGCCTTCTCCCATCGTTATCCGCACATGCTCTCGGGCGGCCAGCGCAAGCGCGTCGGCCTCGCGCAGGTCCTGATCCGCGATCCCAAGATCCTGCTGATGGACGAGCCGTTCGGGCCGCTCGATGCCCAGACGCGCCAGATCATGGGCAATCTGCTGCTCGATCTGTGGAGCGCGGACCGCAAGGCGGTGCTGTTTGTCACCCACGATCTGGAGGAGGCGATTGCGCTTGCCGATCGCGTGGTGATCATGTCGGCCGGCCCCTCGGCGCGCATTATCGGCGATTGGCGCGTTGGCCTGCCGCGCCCGCGCGATATCACCGAGGTCAAGCTCGACAAGGCATTCGTTACCCTGCACCGGGAAATATGGGACGTGCTGAAAGACGAAGTGATGAAGGGCTACGCCCAGTCCACGCAAATTGCGACTGAAGCAGGCTGAGCAGCGTCGCGCTCGGACCTCATCCCGAGGAGCCGCGATAGCGGCGTCACGAGGGATGGCCGAAGGAGACAGTCCATGGCCTCATGGTTCGAGACGCCGCGCAAGGCGGCTCCTCACCATGATGGGCAGCAATAGCTTCACTTGATCTTGCTTCGTCCAAAGCTACACTCCGCCCGCCAAAAAGCGGCCCACCCAAGGCAAGCAGTCAAAAGGCAAACGCAAAAAGGAAGATGTCATGTTCCTACGTGGTTCAATTCTGGCCGGAGCCGTTGCTCTTGTGGCCATGAGCGTTTCTTCCGCCAGCGCGCAAAGCGTGTTCACGCTGTCATCGCCGAGCTTCAAGGACGGCGAACGGCTGGCGGTGAAGAACGCCGGCGTCAACAAGTCCAACCCCAATTGCGTCGGCGAGAACGTGTCGCCCGCGCTGAACTGGTCCAATCCGCCGGCAGGCACCAAGAGCTTTGCGATCTTCATGTTCGATCCGGAAGGCCGTCCGCCCGGCGGCGTCAGCCACTGGGTCGCCTATGGCATTCCGGCCTCCGTCACCGGTTTTGCGGAAGGCGAGGTCTCCAAGCCGAGCGACAAATATGTCGGCGGCTCGAGCCTGATGAAGCTGCCGACCTATTTCGGCCCCTGCACGCCGCCCGGCCCGATCCATCACTACACGCTGACGCTGATGGCGACCGACCTCGATCCGAAGGCGCTCGCGCCCGGCCTCGACCGTGCCGAGGCGATGAAGGCGCTCGATGGCCATGTGTTGCAGGCCACCGGCCTGATCGGCACCTTCTCGAAGCCGTAACACTTGCTTGATAGTCCCTCCTTTTGCGGGAGGAACTATCAGATTTTCCGTCGTCCCCGCGTACGCGGGGACCCATAACCACAAATGTTTGTGGTGTCAGACCGTCTGCCACCTACTTGAATGATAAGCCACGGCCTATGGGTCCCTGCTTGCCGCCTCGCTAAAGCTTCGGCGGGCCCAACCCTACAACCCCGGCGAAGCCTTGGCGGAGACGGGTCGCAGGGACGACGCCAAGACAAGATGAGATCCGTACATGCCCCGCGTGACGCTTCTTTCCCTGCAAGTGCTGGTCGCGGTCGTGTCGCTGGCGCTGTGGCAATTTCTCGCCACCGTGCCGATCCTGGGCCACACCGTGCTGCCGCCGTTCTTCTTCTCGACCCCGACCGCGATCGGCAGCCAGATCGTCGACTGGTTCATCACCGGCGTGATCTGGAAGCACTTGGCGATCACACTGTGGGAATCGATCCTCGCCTTTGCGATCGGATCGTTCCTGGGCGTAGCGGTCGGTTTCTGGTTTGCGCGCAAGCCGCTGGTTGCCGCGGTGTTCGACCCTTACGTCAAAATGGCCAACGCACTGCCGCGCGTGGTGCTGGCGCCGATTTTCGCGCTGTGGCTCGGTTTGGGGATCTGGTCGAAGGTCGCGCTCGGCGTCACGCTGGTGTTCTTCATCGTCTTCTTCAACGTCTATCAGGGCGTCAAGGAAGTCTCGACCACGGTGCGCGACAATGCCCGCATGATCGGCATGAACGAAGGGCAGTTGATGCGCCACGTCTACTGGCCCTCGGCGCTGTCGTGGATGTTCTCCTCGCTGCACACCTCGGTCGGCTTTGCCGTCGTCGGCGCGGTGGTCGGCGAATATCTGGGCTCCGCGGCCGGTCTCGGCTACCTGATCCAGCAGGCCGAAGGCGTGTTCGACGTTGCTGGCGTGTTCGCCGGCATGTTCGTGCTCTCGGCCTTCGTCATCCTGATCGACATCTTTGTCAGCATGGTCGAGCGGCGCCTTCTGGTCTGGCGCCCCAACACCGCCGAGGCGCGGACGTAAGCCTCGTTATACCTATGCCCGCCTTCTCAGCGTTCGCGCGCTGTTCTATCGTGCATCCATAATTGAGCCTTTGCCGGGGAGGAAAATCATGCCATCGAGCCTTAAAAACCTGGCGTTCGCGCTTCTGGCGCTCGCCATGATCCCCACATCGGCAACCGCGCAAAGCAAGGTCACGATTGCAGTCGGCGGCGGCGCCTGCCTCTGCTACCTGCCGACGGTGCTGGCGAAACAACTCGGCGAATATGACAAGGCGGGCCTGAGCGTCGAACTCGTCGATCTCAAGGGCGGCTCGGACGCGCTCAAAGCGGTGTTGGGTGGCAGCGCCGACGTGGTCTCCGGCTATTTCGACCATTGCGTCAACCTCGCGGCCAAGAAGCAGGAGCTGGTAGCCTTCGTCGTCTATGACCGCTATCCGGGTGAGGTGCTGGTGGTGTCGCCGAAGCACACCGCCGAGATCGCGTCGATCAAGGATCTCGCCGGCAAGAAGGTCGGCGTCAGCGCGCCGGGCTCCTCGACCGACTTCTTTCTCAAATATCTGCTGAAGAAAAACGGCGTCGATCCCACAAGCGTTGCCGTGATCGGCGTCGGCCTCGGCGGTACCGCGGTCGCCGCGATGGAGCAGGGCGAGATCGACGCGGCGGTCATGCTCGATCCGTCCGTCACGGTGCTGCAGGGCAGCCATTCGGACCTGCGGATTTTTTCGGACACCCGAACCGCGAAGGACACGCTAGAGGTGTTCGGCGGCGAATATCCGGGCGGCGCGCTCTACTCGACGGCGGCCTGGATTGCCGGTCACGACAAGGAAGCGCTGGGTCTGACCGAGGCGATCCTGAATACGCTCGACTGGATTCACGGTCACTCGCCCGAGGAGATCATGGCGAAAATGCCGCCCGAGATGGTCGGCAAGAACAAGGAGCTTTATCTGGCCGCGCTGAAGAACACGATTCCGATGTATTCGCCGACCGGCAAGATGGACCCGAAGGGCGCGGACGCGGTGCTCGCAGTGTTCAGCCTGAGCTCGCCGGATGTCGCCAAAGCCAACATCGACGTCAGCAAGACCTACACCAACAAGTTCGTCGATCGCGCCAGGAAGACGACGGGCACCAGTGCAAAATAACATCTCGCCGCCGGTGTCGGTATGACGCCGCCCGAGATTCATCGTGTTGCGATCCTCGATCTGAAGGTGCGCACCTTTGCCTGGTCGTTCGCGGCAGAGCGGCGCGGTGAGATCGACGCGCATTTTGCCGACAGGCAACGCGAGAAACCCGAGATCTGGAACGGCCGCGTTCTGCTCGGCCGCAACACCGTGCGCACCGGAGAACAGCTTGCCGCCGAATATTTCGAAACCGACTTTGCGAGCTTTCTGGCCTGGCGCGACTGGGGCTTTCCCGACGCTGATGTCTTCAACGGCTTTGGCATGGGCGCGCTGCAGTCGTCCGACGGCGCGTTCCTGCTCGGCGAAATGGCCGATCACACTTCCAACGCCGGACGCATCTATTTTCCGGCCGGTACACCCGATCCCGACGATGTCAGGGACGGCATGCTCGATATCGCCGGCAGCATCGCGCGCGAGATCGCCGAGGAAACCGGGCTCGATGAAGCCGATTACGCCACGGACAGCCACTGGACCTGCGTGTTTTCCGGTCCGTCGATCGCCATGATCCGGATTTTGCGCGTCGACATGAGCGGCGAGGCGCTGCAGACGCGGATCGAGGCCAACCTCGCGCGCGAGAAAAAGCCGGAACTGAGCGCCGTGCATCTGGTGCGCAGGCGCGCCGACATCGTGCCGGCGATGCCGCGTTTCGTGACGGCGTTTCTTGAAGCGCAACTTTCAGGGTGAGTATTATATATCGCTTGAGCAGCAAATGGATTGCTCCCTCCCCCTGAAAGGGGGAGGGTTGGGGAGAGGGTCGATGATCAGACGCAAGCCAAAAAATAGGACCCCCTCCCGGCGCGTTCTGTCGCGCAAGAGCGCTTGCGAGCGCGCCGACCTCCCCCTTTCAGGGGGAGGTGAAGAGAGATCGAGACCAAATTCGATAGCTATGCAGCTCTGGGGGCGCCCATGAGCAAGAAGCCCAAGCCACCCCTCAGCGAACGATTGAAGCCGTTTGTCGCCCCGTTCCGCTTCGACGGCTCGGCCGAGTTTCACCTGAAGTCGCACAAGACCGGCGAGAAAGGCGGCATCGACAAGGAGGAGGGCGAAAAAATCATTGAGGCCAACCGCCAACGCCTCAGCGAGCTTCAGGAGAAACTATACGCCGACGATCGCTGGTCGTTGCTGGTGATTTTCCAGGGCATGGATGCCTCCGGCAAGGACAGCGCCATCAAGAGCATTTTCGAAGGCGTCAATCCGCAGGGCTGCGAAGTCACGTCCTTCAAGCAACCGACGGCCCACGAACTCGATCACGATTTCATGTGGCGGGCCATGATCGCGCTGCCGGAACGTGGCCACATCGGCATTTTCAATCGCTCCTATTACGAGGAATGCCTGGTGACGCGGGTGCATCACACCCTGCTCGAAAAGGAAAAACTCCCGCGCAAGCTGGTCAGTTCAGCCATCTGGCAGGAGCGCTTTTCGGATATCACCGCCTTCGAACGCTACCTCACGCGCAACGGCACGGTGGTCCTGAAATTCTTCCTCAACATCTCGAAGAAGAAGCAGCGCGAGCGGTTTCTCGACCGGCTGGAGCAGCCGGCGAAAAACTGGAAGTTCTCCATGAACGACGTCACCGAGCGCGCGTTCTGGCCGCGCTACATGGCGGCGTATCAGGACATGATACGCCATACGTCGGCGCCGTTCGCGCCCTGGCATGTGGTTCCCTCCGACCACAAGTGGTTTGCCCGGGTGGTAATCGGTTCGGCCGTCGTCAGCGCGCTGGAAGAACTCAATTTGCGCTTTCCCCGCGTCGACAAGGCCTCGCAGGAGGAGTTTGCGAAGGTGCGCAAAGCGCTGGGAAGCGAGGGCAAAAGCGGGGCAGGTGGCGCGGCCCGGGCGGTCAAGCGGCCGGCCAAGCGCGGCTAAGGCACGATCTCCATCCCTCATGATAAGCCCGCAACCGCTGGCGCGGTTTCCCCTTGCCGAGAACGATCGTCTGGGATCAAATCGAGCCACTGCAACCTTTTCCCGGGGAGACAACGATGCTTAGAAAAATCATGCTGGCGGGCTTAGTGGTCGCATTTGCCGGCGGTGCGGCGTTTGCGCAGGAGAGTTGCGATAGCAAGGCGGTCGGCAAGGATGGCAAGCCGTTGGCGGGCGCTGCCAAGACCTCGTTCATGAAGAAGTGCATGGCCGACAGCTGCGCCACCAAGGCGATGAGCGCCGATGGCAAGCCGCTCTCCGGCGCCGCCAAGAATTCGTTCATGAAGAAGTGCGAAGCGGGCGGCTAAAGCTGCCTCAAACCTGATCGGGTCGAATGGAGAGCCGCCCTTTGGGCGGCTTTCTTTTTGGCGGGTACCTTCTGACGGCGGCTTTGCCGATGAGTACAAAATGTGGCGCAGCCGTCCCCAGTTTGGCCTTGATCGACCACCGAAGCGGCAAGGAAGTGCCCCATAAAGCCCAAAAACCTGCTGCCTGATGACCCGATCCAGCGTTTTGGACCCATCATGTGAGTGAGTAACAATGGCACGTCATAACCCCTCATCGATGTCGGAAGACGTATCGGTGTCCGTTGCTGAGCCGATCACGCCGGCGCTTGCGGAATCGATCGAGCGTACGGAGATGCTTCAGGCGCAACTCAAAACCTCGGAACGGCTGAACGAGTACTACAACGAGGTCGTCGCGGAACTCCGCGCCTCGCTGGAGCAGATCGAAGAGGACGATCGGGCGTCCTGACGCGACAAGACCAAACTGGTCTTTCGGAAAAGTTTCACATTGGCCTCCTCACGCTTGCCGTGAGGGGGCCAATTTTTTCACGTGGAATTGCGCGGCTATGCTATCGGGTTGCATCAACACATCAACGCCGCGCAACGAACAAGGCGACACCGCGTTTCAAACGCAATCACGGCGAAGTCTTGACGTTTGGTGGCTGCTCTACAACTGCATGTGAGTGGAGCGTGATCATGCCGACGACACAAGAAGAAAAGCTCGCCAAGCAACGGCAGCGCAGCCGCAAGGCGGATCAACGGAACCCGAAAGGCGAACGGAAGACGGAGACGAGGCTCGATTCCGACGCCATCAGCCCCGTCGCAGCGCCGATCGAGTCCGAGCCGGTTGCCATGGCCGCGGAAGAAGTGGCCGGCGTGGAAGAAGCGGCCGACGTGGAAGAAGCCGCCGATGCGGCGCTGACCGGCGAGGTGCTTCCGCCGGAAGTGCGCGAGCATGCGCCACAGGCGGCTGGCCTTCCGGCCATCGCCCAAGTCTACGCCGAATACACGCGAAAATCGTGGGCCGCGAGCCGTTTCCTGGTCGAACGGCTGATCGCGGCGCGTTCGGTCGATGAGGCCGTCGGAATCCAGGGCGAGTTCGCCCAGCAGGCCTATGCGAACTTTGCCGCCCAGTCGCAGAAGATTTGTGAATTGTACGGCGAATGGGCTCAGCAGATCTTCAGGCCGCTTGAAAAATTCACGGCCGAATGGACCCGGCGCGAACGCGATCGCGTATCACACACACTCCACTAGCGCGGCGAATTTGAAGTTCCTATCAGTTTCGCTGCAAGTACGTTACAGGAACTTCAAATTCAAAGCCGCTACTCAAATCAATAAGTTACTAGAGCTCCTTTGATTCCGAAGTTCGCATCAGAGGTTGCTGCGATATCATGCGAACTTCGGAATCGGAGCTCTAGCGGTCGGATGACAATCGCAAATCGATCCGGTGCGGCTTTTGATTCAGAAGTCCGCACGGTGGGCTTGCGGCTGCAATGATGCGGATTTCCTGACCTCCACGCCGCGGGCGTCCCGTTTTCAATCGGGCACGCGCCCCGCATGGTGCAGCCAGGCGTGGATGATCTGCCACTTGTCACGTCTGCCTGGGCGGAAATCCAGCAGCGGAGAGCTTCTGTCCTGAAGCTCGCAAAAGAACTTCAGCGTGTCGCGGGCGGTGGGCGTCGACGGGTCGATCGGTTGGGCCTGGAGCCAACGATCCCATTCTTGAAGCACCTGGGATTTCCACTGGTCCTGTCTCATAGCGTCGCGTCCTCGTCTCAAGAGGCTGAGACCCCCGTTGGAAGGGTCTCGATGGTTCGCGCTGGCTTTTCGGAAGCAGGTTTTTGACGAGATCGCTCGTTCGAAGCGATCCGGAAGGCTTTCGGCGACCGCCGTGCCGGTGAGAGCCTTCAAAACCCACTATGCTTAGGAGGGCTTAATCATTTCTAAATGCGTCTGCATGGATGTCAAGCGATTGGCTTGGCATTGGGCCATCGCCGGCCTGAAATGATCGCATCATTGTGCCGACGGTCCTTTGAATCTAACATTGGGCGAGGTAGTTGATTGCTGTCAGTGTAGATGGATCGGTCGAATGCGCAAGACGCGCCGTGATGCGACGCTTCGATGTCGGTTTGATGAAGGCGGGGCTTGTGCTGGGGTGGCTGCTCGCGGCGCCCGCGGTGGGCGCGGCACAGCCGGCGTCGCCGTCCGCGGCCCCGCTCAGCTTCGGCATGAGCATCGATGAGGCCTCGGCCGCTCTCGGCGCGCCGTTGAGCTACGTGCGCGGCAGCCGCGGCAACGAACTTCTGCTGGCGCTGCCGAACGTCAAAGGCAGCGCGCTCACGATCCGAAGCGACGGGCTCTATCTGCAATTTCGAAGGGGAAGGCTGAGCGGATGGAAGGGCAACTGGGGAACAGCCAAGCCGTTGTGGGTGGGCTGGTGATGCGAGCCGATTGGAAGACGGCGATCCTGCTGGCGTCCTTTGTGGGCACGATGGCGAGCGCCCCGGTACAGGCCCAGACCTATGGCGAGCGGCCCCAGCGTTACGGCAATACGGCAAGCTTCTTCTTCTACGACAATCGCGACGATCAGCGCGATTTCCCGACCAATGGCTTCTTCCCCGGCAATTTCGCCGCCGATCCGTTCACCGCTTCCGTCGGCGCCGCCGGCTGGCTCGGCAGCAACCCCCAGCATCGGCCACGCCCTATCCGTCCCAAACCTATTATGTCGACGTGCGCGGGCGGGTGTTCTGCCAATACCGCCCCGATGCAGCCGCTCCCGGCACTCGAGCCCCAAGGCGGCGGTATCACGCCTGCCTGCCGCGCTAGTTTTCTCCGGCTTTCTGCACACCTTGCACCCTATTGCGGTCTTGACGGTGGATCACCGCATCAGGTCAGATAAAGCCATGGTTCGGGCTCTCTCCCTCGCGCTGTTGGTCGCTGTGGTCGCGGCACCGCATGCCGTGTCACTCGCCATGGCCGAAACCATGAGTTTCGAAAGCGCAACCGCGATCCTGGCGGAAAGCTGCGGCAAGGACATCGACGCCAACTGCCTTGGTGTCAGTCTCGATGCGCCGCGCCTGAAGGAGTGCCTGTCCCGCAATCAGGACAGCGTGTCGCCGCAGTGCCGCGCCGATTACTTCAAGGCGTTCGACGCGATCCAGAAGCGCATCGCCGCGCGCAGCGCGGTCGGCAAGCTGTGCCAGCGCGAAAAGCAGAAAATCTGCGCGGACACGCAAGGCAAGCTGGGCGAGACCATCGAATGCCTGCTGAAAGCGCCGCCGCAAGGCCTGGGTTGGGGATGCAGCCAGGCGTTGACCCAGGCGGGGTACCGCTGATGGCCGGCTTCGCGATCGCGCCGCGCGCTCCTTGTGCTGACGATAGGCCTGCTCGCGATGGCGCTCTCGCCGGCTTGCGCGCAGGAGGCGCCGACGGCCGAGACCATGGTCGGCGACACTCGCGAAGCTCGAGGCGCCTTCCGATCTCGAAGTACCTGCACTGCGCCAGCAGGCGGCCGAGCGTATCAAGGCGAGGGCGGACCTGGTCGCGCTCAAGCGTCCGCTGATTTCGCCTCAGTTGAACAAGCTGCCGCATGTCAATGTCGACATCCAGTTCAACCCGGATACGCCGGTGATCCGGCCCGGATCCTATCCCATGCTCGGGCGCATTGCGGACGCGCTGACCAATCCGGCGCTGATGTCGTTCACGTTCCTCATCGTCGGCCGTGTGGAAGCCAATGGCCGGCGCGACAACAATCTTGCACTCAGCCAGCGCCGGGCCGAGGCGATCCGCGACGCGCTGGTGACGACGTTCAAGATCTCGTCCAAGCGCGTCCTGGCCCTCGGCCTCGGCGAGGAGCAACTGATCGATCCCGATCACCCGAAGGCAGCCGTCAATTCGCAGTCCGAAGTCGTGACGTTGCGCGAGGTTGCGCCGGTTGCTGGCGGCGCAACCGTCAAACCGCCGGAAGCAGGCCACGCCGCGAAATCGTCAACCTCGCGCTCAAAGGCCGGCAAATAAGACGATCGGGGAATGCCGGGCGCGGCCGGAGCGCGCATTCGCCGCGTTGCCGCGATTAGGTCACCCTTCCTGACCATCTTTTGGCGTTGCGATTTCGCGCCGAACTCGTCTAGAAGGGGCGGTGAGAGGCGATCTTCGCAACCAGGCGTCAATGTTTTTGGCCGAAGGTTCGCTCTCAAAGGGTCCGGCAATGCTGATTCGCGGCAAAATGATCGAAATTCAGGGGCAGGCGGCGTCAGCCGCGGCTCGGAATCCGATTTTGCCTGCGTCCGTGCCCACCCTGCTTCTCGGCGGGCTTCTGCTTCTTATCGGCCCCTGAGGGCCGTCTGGGCGGTTTGCGCCTGGGCACTCAGGGGTTTGACGCCGCACCCGAGAAACCCTTTTGCGCTTCACACAGAAATAGCGCGACCGACCCAAAGGAAGTAGCAGATGACTTCAGCCAACAAGTCCGAAAAGGACCGCGTCGTTATATTCGACACCACCTTGCGCGACGGCGAACAATGCCCCGGCGCCACCATGACGTTTGAGGAAAAGCTCGAAGTCGCCGAGATGCTCGACGACATGGGCGTCGACATCATCGAGGCCGGTTTTCCTATCACCTCCGAAGGCGACTTCCAGGCGGTCAGCGAGATCGGACGCCGCTCCAGGAACGCTGTCATCGCGGGGCTCTCTCGCGCCCATCCGAAAGATATCGACCGCTGCGCCGAAGCGGTGAAGTTCGCCAAACGCGGCCGTGTTCACACGGTGATTGCGACCTCGCCCTTGCATATGCGCGTCAAGCTCAACATGACGCCGGAGCAGGTGATCGAAACCTCGATCGCCAACGTCTCCCGCGCGCGCAACCAGATCGACGACGTCGAATGGTCGGCGGAAGACGGCACCCGATCCGAGATGGATTTCCTCTGCCGCATCGTGGAAGCCGTCATCAAGGCCGGCGCCACCACGGTGAATATTCCCGACACCGTGGGCTACACCGTGCCGGAGGAATACACCCATTTCATGCGGACGCTGATCGAGCGGGTGCCGAACTCCGACAAGGCGGTGTTCTCGGTGCACTGCCACAACGATCTCGGCATGGCGGTGGCGAATTCGCTCGCCGGCATCGCCGGCGGCGCGCGCCAGGTCGAATGCACCGTCAACGGCATCGGCGAGCGGGCCGGCAATGCCGCGCTCGAAGAAATCGTGATGGCGATCAACGTGCGCAACGACAAGTTTCCGTGGTGGAACAAGATCGACACCACGATGCTGACGCGCGCCTCCAAGCTCGTCTCGGCCGCGACCTCGTTCCCGGTGCAGTACAACAAGGCGATTGTCGGCCGCAACGCGTTCGCCCATGAGAGCGGCATCCATCAGGACGGCGTGCTGAAGGACGCTTCCACCTACGAGATCATGCGGCCCGAAATGGTAGGCCTGAAGCAGTCGTCGCTGGTACTCGGCAAGCATTCCGGCCGCCACGCCTTCGTGCACAAGCTGGAAGAGATGGGCTACAAGCTCGGCGCCAACCAGATCGAGGACGCCTTTGTGCGGATGAAGGCGCTCGCCGACCGCAAGAAAGATATCTACGACGAGGACATCGAGGCGCTGGTCGACGAGGAGATCGCGGCTTCGCACGATCGCATCAAGCTGACCTCGCTGACGGTGATCGCCGGCACCCATGGGCCGCAGCGCGCCACCATGAAGCTCGACGTCGACGGCCAGATCAAGATCGAGGAAGCGGAAGGCAACGGTCCGGTCGATGCCGTGTTCAACTGCATCAAGGCGCTGGTGCCGCACGAGGCCAAGCTCGAGCTCTATCAGGTCCACGCCGTCACCGAAGGCACCGACGCGCAGGCCGAAGTTTCGGTGCGCCTCGCCCACGAGGGCCGCTCGATGACCGCGCGCGCGGCCGACCCGGACACGCTGGTCGCTTCCGCGAAAGCCTATCTCGGCGCGCTCAACAAGATCGTCATGAAGCGTCAGCGCGACGTGCCGGCGCAGGCGGCGGGCTGACAACGCGGCGTCATTCCGGGATGCTGCTTGGGTTTCACCTCTCCCCGCAAGCGGGGCGAGGTAGCATCTCTTGTCGGCCTCAACGCGTCGCGTCCGACCGCCGCAGTCACTGCATATCAGTCACGCTTTTATCCGCCGGGAACTCAGCTTCTGGCGGAACGTTTTCCGCGTGGCCCGGGCAAGGCTCTGGCCGGGAGGTTTTCAGCAACGGAGAAGGAAAAATGAGTTTGGCAAAGATTGCAGTCGCCGCCACGAGCGTCGCGTGCATGACGCTGGTCTCTTTCGGCTGGTCCGCCCAGCGTGGCGTCTCGTTGTCGATCGCGGGCGCACAGGCGCAGACCCAACACGCGCAGGCGTCAAGGCATATGGCAGCTTCGCACCGGCATGACCGTCGCGTCGTGCGCCGCGGCTACGGCCCCAATCCTGTTGCCGCCGGCGCTGGCCTGGCGGCTGGCGCAGTCAACACGGCTGGCGCGGTCGCGGCCGGC
Organism: uncultured Alphaproteobacteria bacterium; assembly: GCA_963706265.1. Taxonomy (GTDB): domain Bacteria; phylum Pseudomonadota; class Alphaproteobacteria; order Rhizobiales; family Xanthobacteraceae; genus Bradyrhizobium. Next base: position 528,634 of record CAVPLO010000004.1, read on the forward strand.
GCGATCGGCACAGCCGGCGCCATCGCTACCGCGCCGTTCCGCGGCGCCTATGCGGCAGATCCGGGTTGGGGCGGCTACTATTCGCCGGGTACCTGGGGCGATTACGATTGTCGTCCCGGTTCCCCCGGCTGCCGCCCCTACGCCGAGAAGAACTGGGGCTATCATTAGCGCGCCATCGGCGCTCGCCGACAATGAACATGAGAGGCGGCCGGAACGGCCGCCTCTTTTTCAATGGAAGAAGAACTGGTCGGCACGCCGCGCGTTCGCCATATTGCGCCTCATCCATGAGCGCCGTCTGAGCCTTGCTATGAAGCTTTGGCGATCTTGTGCGCCAAATGGCCGGTCTCGTGATCGCGGCGGAGCTGACTCAGCGACGTCTCGTTCAGCTGAAGCAGGACTTCGCTGAGCTTCTCGGTCGCGGGATAACCGGCGGCAAAGCCTTGTCCGTAAATCTTGCGCAACGTGCCGATGAGGGTGTTGCCGTGCTTGTGGCTGATTTCGCCGTCGTGGTTACGGTGGCGATTGTCGAGACCGGCTTTGCTCATGCTGCTCTCCATGGTGCCCGCGAGCGACAGCATCCGCCCGCCGGGACCAAATGGCAATCTTGCGCTGCAACCGGGACATCGAATCCGGGTCTCTTCGAAGTCACGCGACCAGGACAACCAGCACGACGCTCAAATCAGCGGAAGCACCCGCTGCAAAATCGCGCCGAGGCAAATCAGCACAACGAGCAGCTTGAGAAGCTGTGACAATCGGCGGTCGGCGGCGAACTTGTCGATAGCCCAAAAGCAGATGGCTCCGACGACCACGATGACCAGCACGCCGATCAGAACCGAAATGAGTCCCATGTCATGCATCTCCGCCTCGGTTGAACGGCCCAGCATCGGCGGTCGGCACGTCCGCGTCAATGCCCGCACTTGTCATCCGGGCAACAGACCAGCAGGCGCACGAACGCTGGACATGACAGACCCGAGCTTCGGCCACGACGAAGGCTGGCTCAACATGCGATGCCGGGCAACGTTCCGACTTGAACGCTTTCAGCGCTCCCGATTGTCCCAAACTGCGGCCGCGCTTTTCGGCGCGCCTCATCCAGCCGCGGTCACCGCGCGCTGCGCCATCACCTTGACGAGATTGGCGCGATAGGCCGCCGATCCATGGATATCCGACAACAACCCGTCGCTGGATATCTTGACGCTGTCGATCGCCGCGGCCGACCAGTTGGCCTTCAGCGCCGTCTCGATCGCGGGCACCCGCATCACGCCGTTCTGCGACGCGCCGGTGGCGGCGACGCGAACATCGCCCGCCTTGGTCTTGACCACGAACACGCCGGTCAGCGCGAAGCGCGAGGCCGGATGGCGCATTTTCGAATAAGCGGCCTTGGCCGGAATCGGGAACGCGACCTGCGTGATGATCTCGCCGTCCGCCAGCGCCGTCGTGAACATGCCTTTGAAGAAGTCCTCGGCCGCGATCGACCGCTTGTTGGTCTTCACGATGGCGCCGAGCGCCAGCACCGCCGCCGGATAATCCGCCGCCGGGTCGTTGTTGGCGATCGATCCCCCGATGGTGCCGCGATAGCGCACCGCCGGATCGCCCAACACCGAGGTGAGCTGGGCGATCGCCGGTATCGCCTTTTTGACGTCGGCGTTGCTCATGATGTCGTAATAGGTCGTCGCCGCCTTGATGGTCAGCGTGTCGCCCGACAGTTCGACCCCGACGAGATCCTTGATCCTCGCAAGATCGATCACCTCGGATGGCGCGGCCAGCCGCTGCTTCATGACCGGAAGCAGGGTCTGGCCGCCGGCCAGATATTTGGCTTCGCTGCCCTTGGCGAACAGCGCGGCCGCTTCGTCGATGCTTGAAGCGCGATGATAGGTGGTCTGGTACATGGTGCGTTCCTCTACTTCTTGCGCTCAACCGTGGATCGCGTGCCAGACGCGATCGGGCGATGCCGGCATTTCCAGTTTGTTGGAGCCGATGGCGTCGGTGATGGCGTTGATGACGGCCGCGGCAGCCCCAATCGCGCCGGCTTCGCCGCAGCCTTTGACGCCGAGCGGATTGCCCGGACACAGCGTCATGGTGTGCGAGACGTTGAACGAGGGCAGGTCCTCGGCGCGCGGCATGGCGTAATCCATGAAGCTTGCGGTCAACAACTGGCCGCTCTTGTCGTAGACGCAGTTTTCCAGCAGCGCCTGGCCGATGCCCTGGGCCAGACCGCCATGGACCTGGCCTTCGACGATCATCGGATTGATCAGCCGTCCGAAATCGTCGGCTGCGACGAAGTTGACGAAATCGGTCTTGCCGGTGCCGGAATCGACCTCGACCTCGCAGATGTAGGAGCCCGCCGGGAAGGTGAAGTTCGACGGATCGTAGAATGCGCTTTCCTTCAGGCCGGGCTCCATGCCGTCGGGCAGATTGTGCGCGGTATAGGCCGCCAGCGCGACCATCGGAAATGCGATCGACTTGTCGGTGCCGGTGACCTTGAACTCGCCATTCTCGATGACGATGTCGCCTTCCGAGGCCTCGAGTTGATGCGCTGCGATCTTCTTGGCTTTCGCCTCCATTTTTTCCATCGCCTTGACGATCGCGGTCAGCCCGACCGCCGCCGAGCGCGAGCCGTAGGTGCCCATGCCGAACTGCACCTTGTCGGTGTCGCCATGGATGATCTGGACCTGGTTGACCGAGACGCCGAGCCGCTCGGCGACCACCTGTGCAAAGGAAGTCTCGTGGCCCTGGCCGTGGCTGTGCGATCCGGTGAGGATTTCGATGGTGCCGACCGGATTGACCCGCACTTCGGCGGATTCCCACAGGCCGACGCCGGCGCCGAGACTGCCGACCGCCTTCGAGGGCGCGATGCCGCAGGCTTCGATGTAGCAGGAGACGCCGATACCGCGCAGCTTGCCGTCGGACCTGGCTTTCGCCTTGCGCGCGGCGAAGCCGGCGTAGTCGATCGCTTTCATCGCCGCGTCCAGCGACGCGCTGAAGTCGCCGACGTCGTAGGCCATGATGACTGGCGTTTGATGCGGAAACTGGGTGATGAAGTTCTTGCGGCGCAGCTCGGCCGGATCGACCTTCAACTGCCGGGCCGCGGTCTCCATCAGCCGTTCGACCACGAAGCTCGCCTCGGGCCGTCCGGCGCCGCGGTAGGCATCGACCGGCGTGGTGTTGGTATAGACCGTGATCACTTCGGCGAAGATGTTCGGGATGTTGTACTGGCCCGACAGCAACGTCGCGTAGAGATAGGTCGGCACCGACGACGAGAACAGCGACATGTAGGCGCCGAGATTGGCGTAGGTCTTGACCCGAAGGCCCGTGATCTTGTTGTCCTTGTCCAGGGCCATCTCGGCCTTGGTCAGGTGATCGCGGCCATGCGCGTCGGTGAGGAAAGCCTCGGTGCGGTCGCTGGTCCACTTCACCGGCCGGCCGGTGCGCTTGGAGGCCCAGAGCGCCACCATTTCTTCCGGATAGATGAAGATCTTGGATCCGAAGCCGCCGCCGACATCCGGTGCGATCACCCGCAATTTGTGCTCCTGGGCGATGTTGTAGAACGCCGAGAGCACCAGCCGCGCCACATGCGGATTCTGCGACGTGGTGTAGAGCGTGAAGTGTTCCTCCGCCGCGTCATATTCGGCGATCGCCGCGCGCGGCTCCATTGCGTTCGGCACCAGCCGGTTGTTGGTGATGTCGAGCGCGACCACGTTGGCGGCGCTCTTGAACGCAGCCTCCGTTGCGGCCTCGTCTCCGATGGTCCAGTCGTAAATGACGTTGCCGGGCGCCTCCGGATGAAGTTGCGGCGCCCCGCTCGCCACGGCGTCGCGCATATCGACCACCGCCGGCAATTCCTCGTAGTCGACCGCGACGGCTTCGGCGGCATCGCGGGCCTGATTGCGCGTCTCGGCGATCACCACCGCGACGGCTTGTCCGACAAAGCGCACGGTATCGGGCGCCATCGCCGGCCATGCTCCCATCTTCATCGGCGAGCCGTCCTTGGAGTGGATCATCCAGCCGCAGATCAGATTGCCGATCTTGTCGTCGACGAGCTGCTGTCCGGTCAGCACCTCGACCACGCCCGGCATCTTCATCGCCTCGGCAGAGTCGATGCCCTTGACCCTGGCGTGGGCATGCGGACTGCGGACGAACGCGGCATAGGTCATGCCGTGGAGGCGGATGTCATCGACATAACGGCCCTTGCCGGTGATGAATCGCTTGTCTTCCTTGCGAACGACCCGTGCGCCGATGCCTTCGATTCCCATGATGTGATCTCCCTGTCTCTGTCCGGGGCGCGAGAACTTGACTGGCGCGCCTGCGACTATCTGGTTTCTTCTCTTGACTGCATTCTGTGGCCGATACCGGTCTCGCCGGTATCGAAGGCGGGTCGCAGCAACGCTACTCGGCGGCCTGCCTGACCTTCATGCGGCCGGCGGCATCGAGCACGGATTTGACGATGTTGTGGTAGCCGGTGCAGCGGCAGATGTTGCCCTCAAGCTCCTGGCGCAGCGTCGCCTCGTCGAGGTCCGGGCCATGGCGGTTGACGATATCGATCGAGGCCATGATCATGCCCGGCGTGCAGTAACCGCACTGCAGCCCGTGATTGTCGCGGAAGGCCGCTTGCATCGGGTGCAGTTCGTCGCCCTTGGCGATCCCCTCGATGGTCGTGACACTGGAGCCGTTGGCCTGTCCCACCAGCACCGTGCAGGATTTCGCCGACCGCCCGTCGATATGAACCGTGCAGGCGCCGCATTGGCTGGTATCGCAGCCGATGTGAGTCCCCGTCAGTCCCAGGTGATCGCGCAACAGATGTACCAGCAGCGTGCGGTCTTCGACCTCGGCTGAAATTGGTTTGCCATTCACCGTCAATTTGATGCTGGACACGCTCAATCCTCCCAAAGGTTTTATTCGATTTGCCTCGAATAAGATCACGACGGCAGCGGATTTGTAATCGCTATCTTCGTCGCAGACGGGCGCCAGCCTAATCGTTTGATTCATTTGGAGGACTTTTGCGACCGCCGTCGGCCACGCGCCATCAGCGGTCCCAGGCGCCGAAGCGGGAACCTTTGGATCGCTGCCGCATCCAAAGGGCATCGTGTCGGTCCAACCGGGGAGAATTGCCATGCTGACCTATGCCGTCGTTGTCTTCGCCATTGCTGCTCTTGGGGGTCTGTTGCTCGCCTCCTATGTCCTGCAGGGGCGGCTCGCGCCCTGGGCCGTGTCGCTGCTGCACGCCGCTCTCGGTGCCATCGGCCTGCTTCTCGTCATTTACGCCGCCATCACCGCCGGTATCTCGCACGCCGCGGTGATTGCACTGATCATCCTGGCCGTCGCTGCGCTCGGGGGGTTCTATCTGGCCTCCATCCATTTGCGTGAGCAAGTCGCGCCGAAGCAGATCGTCTTCGCTCATGCCGGCGTCGCCGTGATCGGATTTCTGACGCTGCTTGGCGTGGTCATCCGCATCCTGTAACGCTCGCGGAGCGAGATGGTCCGATGCGGCTGTTTGGCCACCCGATCCATCCGATGCTGGTCCACTTTCCCATTGCACTTTGGACCGTGGCGGCCGGAGCCTATGTCGCGAGCGCGGCAGACGTGACCGCGCCGGTCGCCATGATCGCCAAATTTGCCAATGGTGGCGGATTGATCATGGCGATGCTGGCGATGCTCGCCGGCTTGTTGGAGCTCCGTTCCATCGACAGCAAAAGCGAGGCGATGCGCATCGCCACGTGGCACATGATGATCATGGCGACGGTCTGGCTCTGTTTTCTTGTCGCGCTGATGCTGTCGATATCGACCGGACTTGATCATTCGACGGCGCAGATTGCCGCGGCAGCCTGCGCCGTGGCGGGTTTTCTGCTGATGGGCGTCGGTGGCTGGTACGGTGGACGCCTGGTCTACGAGCATGGGGTTGCCGTCAACGCATCAAACCTGACCGGGCGCGAATAAAGCGTACGCGCCAGCTAACGCTTTTGCCGCTCACGGAAACCGGATCTGCCCCGGCTAGTCGTCCGATTCCAACATTCGCATCTCTGTTCAGCGGGCACTTTTGCGAATGTTCGAATCAAAAGGACCACTGGCAAATATTGGTTCTAGTGGAGTTTCGGATTTGACATTCGCTTTGCGGACTCGCGGCTAGTGGTCCGATTCTAACATTTGCATCCCGTCGCGGCAGGCACTTTTGCAAATGTTAGAATCAAAGGACCACTAGCAAATATCGGCTTCTAGTGGAGTTTTGGATTTGACATTCGCATTTCGAATGCTCGACTACGGGGTAGCGAATGTCAAATCCACTCCACTAGGTGGGGTAGCGAATGTCATAAATCACTTGGCAGAGATACGGAATTGAAGGGGATGGGATGCTGTGCAACGCATCTTCCGCCGGTAGTATGGAAGCCTGCTCGAGAAGGGACCACCCTCGTGAATCGATCCATCACCGCGCGTGCATCCATTGGTTTGCTGTGGACCTGCGGCGTCAGTCTTCGGCTCACCGTATTGGCGGTGCCGCCGGTGATTTCGATGATTCAACGGGATCTCAATCTGTCGGGCACCGAAATCGGGCTGCTATCCGGCATCCCCGTCGTCGTGTTTGCGATTGTCGCGGCGCCGGGATCGATCGTTATCGCCCGGATGGGCGTGCGCGGCGCGCTGGTGGGCGGTCTCTCGATCGCGGCGGCCGGGGGCCTGCTTCGGGCGATGGCCTCGAACGCGTGGCAATTGTACCTGACGACGATGCTGATGAGCGTCGGCATCGCCATTATGCAGCCGGCAATGGCGGCCGCGGTGCGCGAGTGGATGCCGAAACGATCGGCATTCGGGACGGCCGTTTACACCAACGGCTTGATCATGGGCGAGATCGTCCCTGTTGCGACGATGCTTCCCTTCATGCTGCCCTATTTCGCCGGAAATTGGCGCCCGGCGCTCGGTGCATGGTCGCTTCCCCTGATCGCCACGGCGATCGCGGTTGCGATGTTCGTTCCCAGATCCGCGGCAAATGTCACGGCAAATCAGGTCGCAGGCTGGCTCCCGCGGTTGAATAGCCGGCTCAATTGGCGCATCGGCATGACGTTAGGAAGCATTACAAGCACCTATTTCTGCACCAACGGATTCTTGCCCGCGTGCCTGAACGGGAACGGTCACCCGGAACTCGTCAGCGCGGCCCTGACGGCCCTCAATGCGGGACAGGTGCCAGCCTCGTTTCTGCTGCTGCTGACGGCCGACAAGCTGCAGGCAAAGCGCTGGCCATACCTGGTGTTGGGCGTGCTGTCTTCCTGCTGCGTGGTGGGTATCATGACTTCCGCCAGCGGCTGGACCGTTTTCTGGGCGGGCCTTGCCGGATTTTCGCTCGGCGCCGCTTTGGTGCTGGCGTTCGCGCTTGCGCCGCTGCTTTGCAACGATCCGAACGACGTTGCGTCCACGTCGGCTACGGCTTTTGCCATCAGCTACGGTTTCGCAATGCTGGTCTCGCTCGTTTCCGGAGCCGCATGGGATCTGGCGGGTAACGTCAACGCCGCGCTCATCCCGATTTTGCTCGGGAGCCTTCCGATCCTGATCGCGGCGCCGAGGTTTGCACGAACAGAAGCTGCAGCGGCGACGCGCGCCACCCAGCCGGGCTGAGCCGCTTCCACTCCTGACACCAGGCAGAAACGACCGCGCCGCTTACGCCGGGGCGGGGCATTCCCGGGCCTCGATCCATAATGCTCCAAAAATTAGCATTGTAACAAAGCTAATTTATGATACGTTTCCCGGACACGGCGTCGTGAATGGGGAGATTGTCATGTTTCTCTACAACGCTTGGTACGTGGCCGCCTGGGGCACGGAAGTCGGTGAAAAGCCGATGGGGCGGACGTTGCTGGAAGAGCCGGTGGTGTTCTATCGGCAGGCCGATGGTCAGGTCGCAGCCCTGGAAGACCGCTGCTGCCACAGGGGCATGCCGCTGTCCTGCGGACAGGTGTTCGGAAACAACATCCGCTGCGAATATCACGGCATGGTCTTCGATGGCAGCGGAAGCTGTGTCGAGATACCCGGCCAGCCTCTCATTCCCAGGAGCGCCAAAGTCCGCAGCTTCCCTGTCGCCGAGCGCGATGGCCTGATCTGGATATGGATGGGCGAGGCAAGTCTTTCCGACCCCGCCGCGATTCCGAGCTATCCGTGGCACGCGCGATGGCCGCACAAGGACAAGACGGAACGCATCGCCTGCAATTACCTTTTGCTGTCCGACAATCTCCTCGACCAGACCCACGCCGCCTACGTTCACAAGTCGACGCTCGCCAGCAACGTCGATGCCTACGAACGCGCCGAGATGAAGATCACTCCGACGGAAGACGGCGTGAAGTTCATTCGCTGGATGCTGAACTGTCAGCCACCGGGCATCTACGCCAAGGCGGTGAAATTCAAGGGCCGGGTGGATCGCTGGGGCGAGTTCGAATATGTCGCGCCCTCCTGCATCCTGCAGTTCACGGGCGCCCGCGACGTCGGCGAGGGCGCTTACGAAAACGATGACCGCGACGGAGGCTTTGGGCTGCGTATCTTCTACGGCATCACGCCCGAAACCGAGCATACGAGCTGGTTCATCTGGTCAGCCGCCAACGGCCATCGCCAGAACGAACCTGAAGCGACGCAGGAGTTGTTCGGCGAAATCGAGCGTGCCTTCAAGGAAGATGAAGACGTGCTCGTCGCCCAGTATGCGACCCTGCGCAAGCTCGGCGACCGGCCGCTGATAAATATCGCCTCGGACGGCGCCCGCGTCCACGCGCGGCTCGCGCTCGAGCGCAAGATCGCACAGGAGCGCGGCATTCCCCGCGAACAGGTCCGCACCCTGGCATGATATCGGCGCCGAAAGGCATATCGGGAGGGAGATCAATCATGTTTGCACGGGTGCTGCTCCTCGGATTGATGGCGGGTCTGTTGTCGTCAGGCGCCGCGCGCGCGGAAGAAAAGAACGGGCCCGGCGTGACCAGCGCCGAAATCCTGATCGGTCAGACCAATCCCTATAGCGGGCCGTTGTCGGCCTATGCCACACAGGGCCGCGCTCAGGCCGCGTATTATAAAATGATCAACGATCAGGGCGGGGTGAACGGCCGGAAGATCAAGCTGATCTCGCTCGACGACGCGTATTCGCCGCCGAAGACCGTGGAGCAGCACCGGCGTCTGATCGAAAGTGACGAGGTGCTCGGGATTGTCGGTACGATGGGGACACCCACGAACTCCGCCATCGTCAAATACGTCAACGGCAAAGCCGTGCCGCATATCTTCCTGGCCAGCGGCGCTTCGAAGTGGGGCGATGTCACGAGCTACCCGTGGACGATCGGCTGGTATCCGACCTATCGCTCCGAAGGCATGATCTATGGGACGTATATCCGGGATAACATCAAAGACGCCAGGATAGCAATTCTTTCGCAGAACGACGATTACGGAAAGGATTTTGTTTCCGGCTTCAAGGCAGGTTTAGGCGACGCAGCCGACAAGCTCATCGTGAAGGAACTCAGCTACGAAGTATCGGAGCCGACGGTCGATTCCCAAATCGTCACGCTGAAGGCTTCCGGAGCGAATGTATTGTTCAGCGCGGTCACGGCCAAGGCCGCGGCACAGACCATCAAGAAGGCGGCCGAACTCGATTGGCATCCGACACATTTCCTGGTGCAGAACGCCAATTCGATAGCAACCGTGCTGACGCCGGCTGGTCTGGATCATTCGGTCGGTATCGTCTCCACGGCTTATCTGAAGGATCCCTCCGACCCTCAGTTTGCCAACGATGCGGGCATGAAGTGGTATCTCGCCTTCATGAAGCAGTACTATCCGCAAGGCGACGCGAAGGATCCGCAGAACCAGATCGGCGTGTCGATCGCCGCGACCTTTGTGCAGGTCCTGCGGCAGTGCGGCGGCGACCTTTCCCGCGAAAATCTCATGAGGCAGGCGAATAACATCAGGGATTTGGAACTGCCGCTGCTTTTGCCTGGTATCAAACTTAACACCAGCCCGAGCGATCACTATCCGATCGAGCAACTGCAGCTCGTCAAGTTCGACGGCAAGGGTTGGCAGCTGTTCGGTCCGGTGTTAGGTCGCCGCTGACCCGCGTGGGTCCCCCATTTCTCGAATGGACTTTTCCGGGCGAAGCTCCCAACCGCGCGAACCGCGAGGCCGCCTCGGCCGGCGCCCTGTCTGCGAGGGCAGCGGCCCCGCTTGAGGTTCGCAGTAGCTTATTTTGAGTTGTGTGCAGCAGTGAACAGACCGCCGCGGCGGCGGCATTCTAGCATCGAACCCTGCGGTTTAGGACCCGTATGCAAGAGAGCATCGCCATGTCACAGCGTCGCCGCACCAAAGAGACTACTTCGCTCAAGGAACGCCTCGCCTTTTTTGCCAGGGAAGTCCGCGCCAAAGCTTCGGCACTTCCACCAGGCGCCGAAAGAGACACCCTGCTCAAGAAGGCAAGTCAGGCCGACACCGCAGCCCATCTGGAAGAATGGGCCAACTCCCCCGGATTACAGCCACCGAAGTAAAGTAAGGCCGCCTCAACTGAACCTGAGCGCGCCTTGCGTAGACCAAGGATTCGACCGAGGGGATTTCAGGGACTCGGTGACCAAACCAGCGCCGCCGGGCGATCATATTCCGCTTGAGCGGCGTTGGTCTTTTTGGCGTCCCAAAACGTCATGCGCTCTTAACCGGGCGACGGGTGCGCACTATTGAATACAAGGGTGGAATATTCGGCGGGAGCGCGGGTAGAGTTAACGCCGGGCCACGCTCCGGCGGAGCCGCGTAGCGAATTTCTTATGGAATGATCAATAGCATCCCATGCCCTCAATCCACGGTGCAGGCCGTAAAATTGGGGTAACGGCTCTGTCGCGTTCTCAGCGCGGCGGAGCCGTTTTCGCAGCCGATTCCAATTCCGTTGCGTGCAGCGCCGTTTTTTTGGCTTCCAGTTGCGCGATCAGGATATCCAGGCTTTTGACGCTTCCCTGATCGGTGATGCGGGCGAACAGGCCGTGATAGTGTTCTATCTGTTTGTCGATCTGCTCGCACTTCCAACACATCGCCGACTCCAGGGGATGTGGACCAATGAATGGAGCTGCGTCGCGTTCCCGCGCGGCGCATCCTTGACAGCCAGAAAATCGGACCAAGCGGCGAGGGCGTTGGTTCAGTTTTGGACACAGCTTGATTTTGCAAATCGCGGCTCATGCCATCGATAAAAAATTGCAACGGCCGACGCATATCATTCGCGTCATGTTCAAGGGCAGCATTTCAGTATTTATTGGCGGCTGCGCTTTTGCAGAGACAGAGCAGCACCTATGCGACGGCGCGCCACGCCACAGCGCTGATCGCGCTGGCGCAGACGATCGCGCACTCCGTAGGTCTGTAGGCCGCCTCAGTTGGCGGGCACACAAGCCTTGGTGTGCTTGCGCCAGACATAGTGCTGCGAGCAGGGCGGTGTGGGATGGGCTCCCGCAGGGCACTCGTTCCAGGCCACCGCGCCGGTCTCCCAGCCATTGACGACGCATCCGCCGTTGACCGCGCTGTGGCAGCCGACGCCGCAGTCATCCGCCGCATTCGCCGCGCCCGCGCCAAGGCAGGTCGAGAGCAGGATCAGAGCGACTGTCGATCTCATGTTGTTCTTTCCTCAGGCGCATCCCCGGTCACCGCGAAACCGGCCGCGATTTTTCCAACGAGGCAGGGGGAGGAGAGTTCCTCGAGCATGATGCGGAAAAGTGTGTAGCGGTTTTCCGAAAAGGTCATGCTCAATCAAAGAACTAAAGCGCGGTGACGATTCCATCAAATCTGTCAGAACCAAAGGGACGGGATGCGAAAGCCCCCGCCGTTGGAACCGGCGAGGGCTTCCTCGGGCAGATGGGGCGAGCTATTGGAGGCTGCGCGCGGCACTCCACAGGTGTCGCTCCATGGACCCATCATATTAACCCGACGAGACCGAATGGTTCCAGCGCGCGGCTGTAATTTGAGCGAGCGCGGCGTTATAGGAGATGCGCCTGTTTTCCCACCAAACGATAGCGTCCCGTGCCGCTCCGCTTTTCTAACAAAGCCCCATCCGAAAGAGATATGGCGTCGAATGTGAACTGCTTCATAAGCCGTCGGCATCTCCACGAGTAGTTTTGGCGGCCTAAGGATCAAATCGGGTTACCGGCTATTCGACGCGCGTTCGCCGCTGCTGGCGGCGGTCATGATTCAAGCCGGCCGGATTGCGGCTACAGCCTCAGTTGTTTTTGAAGGAGAAGTTCGATTTAGAGGAGAAGCTCGATGAAAGAACGACAGCGCATTGCCGAAGCCTGTCCTGCGTTCACCCATATTGCGAGAATTTCAGTCGTTGGTGCAATCGTCGGGTGTGTGGCCGGTAGTACCTCATCTCTTTCGGTGGCGCAGCAAGTTGGCAGCTCCTCCGGCGGGGGCTTCCCGGCCTTTGCTCCCGGAATGATCGATCACATGCAGGCCATGCGCCGCTTCAGGGACCCCGACAAGGGCGTCCAACAAGCCCCGCCGATCATCCCCCGATTCGAGATCGATAACGATGCAGCGGGCGCGATCGCGACCTTCCAACCCGGCGGCGCAACATTCCCGGTCAACAATCCATTCTTCCAAAATCTCGGCACCAACGGCCGTACCTGCTTCACCTGTCACCAGCCGCAGACCGGCTGGACGGTCAGTGCAGCCGGCGTCGCTGCGCGGTTCGCCGGCAGTGATGGAACCGATCCGATTTTCCGCCTGGTCGATGGCGCAACCTGCCCGACCGCCAACGTCTCGACCCTGCAGGCGAAGCGGCAAGCCTATACGCTGCTGATCGAGAAGGGGCTGATCCGCATCGGCCTGCCGCTGCCGAGCGGCGTGCAATTCGAGGTGACGTCGGTCGACGATCCCTATTCTTGCAACACGAATCCCGTAACCGGCCTCACCAGCCCGACGACCGGCATCGTGTCGGTCTATCGGAGGCCGCTGCCATCGACCAATCTCGGTTTCCTCAGCACGGTCATGTTCGACGGCCGCGAGCCCAATCTGACCAGTCAGGCGAAGGACGCAACGCTCGGCCACGCCCAGGCGAACGCGGCCCCGACCGACGCGCAGCTCGCCGAGATCGTTGCGTTCGAGAGCGGCATCTACACGGCTCAGGAGATCGACCGGATTGCCGGAACGCTGCATCGCGACGGCGCTCTGGGCGGTCCGGTGACGCTGTCGTTGCAACCCTTCTTCATCGGTGTGAACGATCCATTCGGAAACAATCCGACCGGCGCAGCGTTCACGTCCAACATTTTCGATATCTACCGGCCGTGGCTGAGTGCACACGGACGAGACGAGCACGACGTCGAGCGGCGCCAGTCGATCGCACGCGGCGAAGAGGTGTTCAATGCGACGAAGATCAACATTACGGGCGTAGCCGGCATCAACGACGCTCTTGGGGTCGCGAGCTTTTCGGGATCCTGTGGCACCTGCCACGACACGCCCAACCTCGGCGATCATTCCGTCAAGGCGCCGCTCGACATCGGCATCGCCGATGCGGGCGGGAAGAAACCGCCGGTACTCGACATCTCGGAATTGCCGGTGTTTACATTGACCTGCGCGAAGGGGCCGCTCGCCGGGCAGGTGTTCAAGGTCACCGATCCCGGCCGCGCGCTGATCTCCGGACAATGCGCCGATATCGGCAAGATCAAGGGTCCAATTCTCCGCGGGCTCGCGTCGCGAGCGCCGTATTTCCACAACGGTTCGGCCGCAACCTTGCTGGAGGCGGTGAATTTTTATGATCAGCGATTCGGTATTGGATTTACGGATCAGCAAAAAACCGATCTCGTGAACTTCCTGAATGCGCTGTAAAATACCATGGTCCGTATTCGAGGCGAGGCCCTCCCAGCCCGGGGGGTCTCTGTCCGCTTTTAAGTCAAACGCGTCGCCTTGGCTGTTGGCCGGTTACTTCCGGTCTGGCCCCATGTGCAGACATTGGCGATGTACGCAGGACAAAAGAATCGCCCAAAGGCGAGCTATCGTTCAAATCGGAGGCCATCCTTGCTGACGGCGGCACCGTATCCGATCTGACACATTACTGGTCTTTTGCCGGGTTCTTCAGGATTGCGTCGATGCGGTTCCGGAGCGTGGCCGGCGGCTTCTCGTCATTCGCCAATCGACTTCGAATGACGTTTGTCGCACGCGCGGCTTCGGGAGCGTGACCAAGCGCGTATTCGAGTTCGGCAAGAGACACCAGAATAGCCCAGTTGTCTGGATTTATAACTGCCGCTCTTCGAATGCTCAGGACGGCTGCATGCATTTCGTTTCGCCGTCGCATATCTTCAGCATATTCGTAGAGCAATCCCGGGCTGTTCGGAAGCCGCGACAAGCCCGTCACGAGTGCTTCGGTAGCACCCTCCGAGTCGCCCGTCGCCCGGAGCGTTCTGGCCAGGCGCTGGTAGACCCCGCTGTTTCTGGGATCCAGCTCCATGGTCCGCCGAAAGCTGGCTATGGCTTCGGTATACCTGCCCATGGCATGGTAGATCATGCCCAGAAGGAAATTTGTGCTCATTTCTTTTGGAAAACGATCTACATTTTGCAACTGGAGAGCCAGCGCGTCGTCGAATTTCTTCGCGCTCAGAAGTGCAAACGCCTTGGAGTTGTCCGCGGGAAATTCGTCTCCGCCGAACGATCTGACCCGCTCCGAAGCGGCTAGCGCTTCATCGATGCGACCATCGGCGGCAAGCATGTAGGACTTCAGGTTAAAGGCAAATTTCCTTACGATCGGATCTGAACTTGTGAGCGCCACTGACACCAGCCGCTTTGCTGCCTCCGGATCGCGGTACTCGCGCAAATAGATGCCAGCGGCTATTTCCGGATCGATGCGTTCAAGCAAATTCATGGCGCCCTTGACGAAAAGTCCATCGGGGCCTTCCGTCGATTCCACATCAATAAGAGTTTCCCTTCCTGGCGATCGTCTGAGGCGAAGGCGGGAGATTTCCTCTTCGCCCTGTTTTCGTAGCGTTATTTCACCGGAAAGCTGAATGACATCCCTTCCAAAAAATCGCCTGATGAGCGTTTGAATTGATCGCGCGTCGATCAATCCCGACTGGATTTGAGTGGAGGCGACCTCACCGAGAAAATTGGTGTCGCCCACGGCTGTCTTCGGCTTCCCGCCCAACGATATGTTGTTGAGATTCGCGATCTCGTCCAGGAGGCGTTGGGTCGCTGCTTCGCTCGAATATCCGCTCTTCTGATAAGAATCGGGCACGCTGATGGGGGTGATCAGGACCGGTGTGTTCAGCATCGCTTGCATGACGATGACAAAACCAATGACGGTTGGCAACGCAACCGACATGATGACAATCGTCGTTTTCGCGAAGCTGTACAGCTCTGACGCCGTCCGACGCGATACATGCGAATGGACGTGCCGCGGCAGCGCGAACATGACGGAGGCTATTTTTGCGCGCCTCGTAAGCGGAAGCCTGTCGCTCGTTTCCAGCATGTCAATACGGCCGCTTCGACGGTTCGATAGCCGCTATCGCGGTGAGGGCACGCAACTGCGAACCGTCGTTGCCGTTCAACTGATTGAGGGCAGCAACTGGGTCGCCATGTAGTGCTGACCCTGCGCATTCAGGTGAACCCCGTCAGGCAACACCATGCCCCTGCTTCGAGCCGCCGCGTAATAGGGCGCCGCATTGATCACGCGTATCTTGCGCGCCTGCAGACGCGCGATGATTTCACCCGTGCCCGCCTTTGCTTGCCCAACGCTTGCACCGCGACGAACGTCGTTACCCCCAATCAACAATATGACGATGCGCGTGCCCTGCGGCACGGCGCTGTCCAGCCTGGCCAACACGCCTGCCGTGGTGTCTCCGTAGACGCCTTGATTGCTGACGGAATATTGTTTGCCCTTGGCGTGAAGCATCGCCTCCAATTGCTGCGGAAAGGCTTCTCCGGAACCGACACCATAACCCTCAACCACGCTGGCGCCGAGCGCAACGATTTGCGCATGAGACGACCCAACCCACGCGAATTGGACGGCGAAAAAAACAACGGCGCAGGAAAACGCCCTCATCCCCTTTGTCATGTAACGGCTCATGTTTTCTCCCTCGTTTTGAATTTTGGCCAAGTCCGAAAGCCTTGAGCACCTCACATTCGCGTGGCGAACTCGCGGCCAAGTGGTAGCGAATGTCAAATCCACTCCACTAGCAATGTGGCATGGTGGACGCTCGCCGTTGGCACACTTGCTTGCAGTTTATTCCGCCATGCTGGTTGCAAAACGAGGCGCATCTTTGGGAATTGTAACACCCCGCTTGATAAGCGCCCCTGGCATATGCGCCCTGTGCTGCCCAGGCGCCGGTAGTAACCGTTCCTGTTAGCGTGAGTACGGCAATGAATGCCGAGATCCGAAGCATGGAAAATCCTCCAAAATGGCGAGCGGCCATGCGGCGCGAAGAACGCCCTGTGTCTGTCGTTGGATGGAATGCCTACCGCTGGCGCAGGCGTTGTCTATTGAGGCAGCGGCGACTTCGGCAATCGGCCGCTTTGTGACAACGCGCGAGCGCATCATGGTTTTTGCGCCCATTTCCCATCATGAGCAGCTTTATGTTCAACCGCAAGGGCAAGTCGTGTCTCGGCTGCCATAATCGGCTTTGGGGCGTGCCCGTCGCCATCGCTCTTGCGTGAGGTCCGCTCCGGGTCAAATCCGTCGCCCTGGCCGTTGGCCGGTTACTTCCGGTCTGGCCCCACGAGCAGACATTCTCGTCATCCGTCGGCATGTCGCAAAGGTGCCACAAGCGGTCATTTCTCAGCAGGTCACTCAAATTAAGCGGTGGCATCCGATGACGTTGAAGCGGGCGATTCGCGGCGACCGCCTGACGCATTGCTGACTAAAAAAACCGGCCGCAGGGGCCCGGGGTTAACCAAAGTCTGTTGCGCGAGAGGAGAAAACTACCTTTCGCGGCCGCGGCTCGTCTGTCAGCCCCCGGGGCCATCCTTCATGATGTAACCCATCAGGTCGTCGACGTTGTGCTCCAAATCCCGGATGATGTCCTTGACGACGTCTCCGATCGAGATCACGCCCATGACCTTGCCCGCGTCCAGCACTGGCAGATGGCGAAAACCGCGCGCAGCCATCATTGCCATGCAGCCTTCCAGCCGATCGTCAGGCTTGACCGTCATCGGGTTGCCCGTCATCACTTGGCCCACCGGCGTCTGCTTCGCATCGAGCCCGGGCAGCAGCACTTTGATGGCGCAGTCACCCTGGGTCACGATACCGACCAGCACGTCGTCGTCGATGACCAGCACCGACCGGACCCGGTTGTCGCGCATCTGGCGCAAGGCTTCGACGACCATGTCGCCGGAACGAACATGGATCAGGGCGCCACTCTTCCGGGCCAGAGCGTTTTTTACTGTGCTCATCGATCTCCTGTCGTGGGCCCTGTTCCTGCCCCGCCTTGATGGTCCGCATTGAAGGTTAGTCGAAATATCTTGCCTTGTCAGCACCGCGCCGATGTCGCCGGCGAAGCCTGCCACCGATCTCAACAGCGGGATTTTCACCGCCTCGATGGCGTAGCCCTGCAGCACCTTCACACGACATCCGCCGCCAGTACAGCCGCTAGTCGTCGTTCCACCTGCTCGCCCGACAAAAATTTGCCCTATGGCCGTTCGACTTATCAAATCATAACGGGCTGTTCGGGGGCTAGGGCCAAATGTCCGCTATGGTCAAACGCGTCGCCTTGGCCGTTGGCCGGTTACTTCCGGTCTGGCCTCAACGAGCAGACATTCTCGTCATCCGTCGGTATGTCGCAAAGGTGCCGGACTCGGACGTTGAATCATTTCATTGTCGCCGGCAGACAAAGCGTACCCGATTGTTTCGCGTGGTCAGCTTCGCTGGCGCCGACAAGCCGCCGCGTTGCCCGGACTGACAAGGGTTCAACCCGGATGTTTGCGCCCCCAGGTTCGCATGGCAGCGACAATCGGTCCGAGATCGCGGCCCTTGGCGGTCAGCACGTATTCGGCGCGCGGCGGGCTCATCGAATAGAAACGCCGCTCCACGACGCCGTGCTGCTCGAGTGTCCTGAGGCGCTCCGATAGCGTCGTCGGCGCGATGCCATCCAGCGAGTCCTGCAGGTCCTGAAAGCGCCGCTCGCCGTGCAGGAGGAGGTCGCGCAGAATCAGGCAGGTCCAGTTTGATCCGATAACGTCGAGCGTGCGGGCCACCGGGCAGTCCGTCAGGTCCCGTTTCGTCTTGGAGTCCTGTCTCGTCCTGGTGTCCTGCTTCGCCATGGTTTCACCCTAACCCAAGATCACGAATTTGGCAATTGACTACATAATTGATAGTCACTAGTTATTTCATATTGACAATCAAAGGAGTCAAGCCATGACGCCGCAAATTCCCGCATATCTCGAAGTGTTTGAATCTGCCATCCGGCCCTTGGTGACGCTGGCAGTCCTGGGCCTCATCTGGACGGGTGCCTACCGCATGGAGGGGCCCGCGCGGTCACGCTATGCGACAGCCGGCGCGCTCTCGGTGACCCTTCTCGCCTGGCTGGCGATCGCCCAGTACTTCGGCGCGGCAAACATGTATTTCGCGGCCACCGACACCGCCGTGCCGACCCTGCTGCTCGGTTTGACGATCCCGCTGATGATCGCTGCCGCCGGCCTGTGGCTGTCGGGTGCAATCACAAGTCTCGTCTCCGCGATACCGCTTCGATGGCTGGTGGCGGCTCAGGTCTATCGCGTCGCCGGCGGCATATTCCTCGTGCTCTGGGCGGACGGGCGCCTGCCTTGGCAATTCGCGCTGCCAGCGGGGATTGGCGATGTTATGACCGGCCTGCTCGCCGTCTTCCTGGCTGCGCGGCTGTCGCAGAATGCGGCTGGCGCCCTCAGCGCGGTCTACGCCTGGTGCCTTTTCGGAATCGGCGATCTGGTCGTAGCGGTTGCGATGGGGGCGATGACTTCTCCCGGGCGACCGCACCTCTTGGCCCTCGACGCGCCGAACCTCCTCATCACGTCCTATCCGCTGGTGATGGTGCCCACCTTCGCCGTCCCGCTGGCCCTGATGTTGCACGGGATCGTGTTGTGGCGACTGCGGAGGGAGTCGGCTTCGGATGGCCGACTGGCGGCGGCCTGATGCGTGTTGCTTGATCATCGGGCAGGGCAGGCATGGGCCGGCTACCGTGAATCGGGAACCATTTCCGCTTGTCCGCCTTGGCTATCTCGAGGGCGGTGCGGATGGTCAATTCTTTGATGTTCTTGGCAGTCGAAGCAAATCGCGTAATCGCGCTGCGTATGATGAAGCTGATGCGCGGCGGCAAAAGCGCCCGTCGCGAAGCGGAACTAATGGTCAGCGAAAAGATACATGCGGCTTTCGAAGCTACGGCAAGCCTGATGGCCGGCGCTTCGGGAGATAAAATAGTCGATCGATATCGACAGCATGTAGCGGCAAATGCGAAGCGGCTGGGCAAGCGCAATTCGGGCCTGAGCCGAAGCCGTGCGCTCAAGCGCGCTCGGCGCCGACGTAAGTAGCTCATCGGCCTTCAGGTGAGCGGAACCGCCGGCAGTCAAACCCGCTGGGGATGGCGTTGCAGCATATGCGATGAATCTAATCTTGGTGGGTGGAACTTCGGAACGTTGTGTTCCCCGGCCTATTGTCTCTGCAACGACCTATTTGGTCGACTAGCGCGGCGAATTTGAAGTTCCTATCGGTGTTGCGGCGCGTTCGTTATAGGAACTTCAAATTCAAGGCCGCTACTCAAATCAATAAGTTGCTAGAGCTCCTTCAATTCCGAAGTTCGCCTCAGAGGTTGCTGCGATACTATGCGAACTTCGGAATCGGAGCTCTAGTGCCACCTATTTGGAAGTTCCTGCACCAGCGGCAAATTCGACCCAGGAACTTCAAATAGAAAAGTGGCACTAGAATCAATCGTTTTGCTAGTGCCCATGACTTTCCGAAGTTCGTGGAAGCGGGTGCTGCGATGGAGCACGAACTTCGGAAAGTGGACACTGGTCATGCCTTGGAGTCTCAATTGAGCAAACGTAAGCCGGCACCGGCGTCAAAGCACGCGCACCGCCCGAAAATAGCCGCGAAGGCCCAACAGGCCGCTCAAGCAATTGTTAGAAGCCCGAAAGACCGGCGTCTGCGCCTGGCTGAGGCAGGCTCGACAGAATCGCCGCCGAAGCGTGATGACAACTCACCACAAGAGGCCCTCTCTGTAGAACAAGAGGCCCTTCCTGTTGAGAATCCGGCAACACCCCTGGAAAATCCGGCGACACCCTTGGAAGATGGCATCAAACAGACGATGACGAATAACGATTCAAGGAAAGGAACCAATCTTTCCTCAGCCACGGCAAACGTCCGGGCTTATCAAGCGAAGCTGCTGGAAATGGCACAGGCCAACATGCAATTGTCTTTTGAATTCGCTCAAAGGCTGGCGACGATTAGGTCGCCCCTTGAATTTCCCAGTGTCATTGCAGAATTCACGAGCAAGCGGATCGCCATGTTTCGGAAGCATTCGACAGAACTGGCTGAATTAAGTATCAAGCGCGGAAGAGGCTGAGACCAAGGCCCGATGCAGCGCATGACGATTCCCGAGGTCGTTAGGCTGATCGAGACGCAGACCGCCGGAAAGTTCGTCGCCTCCGAGGGCGGGGACTGGCCGAGAGAGTCACCTTCTACTGCGGCGATGCTGAGCGGCTGCCATTTGCAAACGGTGTGTTCGACGCCGTCGTCTGCGAGTGCGCGCTCTGCACGTTTCCCGACAAGCCGACGGCGGCCGCTGAATTCGCCCGCGTGCTGAGAGCCGGTGGACAGGTAGGTATCAGCGATCTGACCCGCAGCGGCCCCGTGCCGCGTGAACTTGAAGGCCTCGCCGCGTGGATCGCGTGCGTCGGCGACGCGCGGCCGCTCGCCGAGTATCGCGCGATGCTCGCTGGCTCGGGGCTCACGGTCGGCGTCATGGAAGAACACGATCAGGCTCTGGTCCATTTCGTGGAGGCGATCCGGTCACGCCTGTTTGCGGCGGAGATCATGGTCGGGCTGAAGAAGGTCGAACTGCCGGGCATCGACCTCGCATTGGTCAAGAACATCGTCCGGCAAGCGCTCGCTGCGGCCAGGTCCGGTACTCTCGGCTACGCGATCTTGACGGCCACGAAATGAACTCGGTGCTCGCAGCAGACGCTGCCGGCCCGGACTTCGCGATGCCGCTCCGCTTGCGGGGTCGATATCATCCGCCGGCCGAAGGCGACCCCGGTCCACAAGCTGGAGCGCTACCTGCGCTGCAAGGACTGCTCGCAGGTTCGGAGTTATCCGTACAAGCGCAGCCATCTGGTGGCGCTGCAGCCAACGAAGATATCCGCTAGCGATCGGGCCACGACTTGGTGGCCCGGGAGCGGTGACGACGAAGCGCGGGGCGGCTCGGCTTTTGAAAGATTCACTTGCTTTGCGTGTGATCGCCAATCCGCAACGCTCTGAGTGAGTGCCCTATTCTGGACAAAGGCGGCGTGACGCGGCAGGCTAGTCCGATGTTTCAGGGATTCCAATTCCCCAAGACAAGAAGCTAAGGCTCGAGAAGCGGAGCGACGACTGCGTGCGTGGGGGTTGGCGCTCCTTTTAATCCCCGAGATAATCGTTCTTAAAGGAGAAATCGAAACTTGCATCGGCGGCGGCACGATTTACGACGTCCCGGTTCAGGTCCCAGCGAGTTTGATCAACAAAACGGATCAGCTCTATCTGCTTGGAGAAACCGGAGGCCGTCTCTTGCAGGCCATCGGAATGGTCAATGGAGTGGCTGCCCAAACCAGAAGGTACCAGGCCGCAGGGATCTCCGAGGGAGTACCCATTCTAGGGAAGGCGGCCGCGGGCGGAGCCATCTGGCAAAATAACTTGGCCACCCTCCGCCTTTGTCTCATGAACCTCGACGAGGTGATCAAGCAAATCAAAACGTAGGCTCACCGGTCTCACGTTATGTTGGACAATTTTGTTCGCTCGTCAGCATCCTGACAGGTCGCACACTTCCAATACCCTCAGTGATCGTTCCAAGACACAATTGGCAAAGTCGCTGTTGCCAGTACAAGTGTCCACCGCTTTATTATTTTGATCCGCGATACAGTCGGCGTAGTTGTGATCCTTTGCTTGACCGAATTTCTGCCGAAACTTGGCGAGGCAAGTTTTGCTCGCTCTTGCAGTTTGGCCAATCCACTTGTCTCGGTCGAGAGCTCCCGCCTGCGTCATCGACCCAAGCAACATCCCGACAATCAAAGCGGATCGCAGCATGTTATTATCTCTCTCGCCTCTGCGGCACCGAGATTACGACTTGATATCCGGAACGCCTCAAACCCGACGGGTTGGCTGATGTGCGATCTATATAGCATCACCACGAACCAGGCCGCCATCATCGCGCTGTTTCGCGTCGTCAACCGGGGCCGCATCAAGTGCTGCCGGTGGAAGCGCGGCGCCGGCACTGAGCTTCACCCGTCGTTCCGGCTCGCCTGAAAGGCGAGCCCCGAATACATTTCTCCACTGGTGCGGCGAATTTGAAGTTCCTATCAGTGGTTGCAGCGGGTTCGTCATAGGAACTTCAAATTCAAGGCCGCTACTCAAATCAAAAGTTACTAGAGCTCCTTTGATTCCGAAGTTCGCATCAGAGGTTGCCGCGATATCATGCGTACTTCGGAATCGGAGCTCTGGTCGTCTTGACAAATGGATTCCGGATAGCCGCCGCGCGCCTTCCGGAATGACGAGGTGATTTGCCCGTCGTGTTAATTTGTCGCAGGCCTTTTCGCTTGTGACGACGGGCAAATCACCGGCATTTTTCCGCGCGTCTTCTGCCCGCATGAGGGGCGTTTCGCGATCGTCACAAAACGTTGGACGGAAGATGCGGTGGACGCAACAAGCGCACGAGACGAATGCGCCTGTCGCGGACGGCGAAGTCGTGTGGTTCTGATATCTCGACGCTGATATCAAGCCGGCGGGACGAAACCGCTGGCGATGGTGGCAAGAAAGCCCGATCACCAGGAAGAGCGCGGAGCAGTCGTTAACACCATCGCGCAGGGAAGGCCGGACGACTTCCGGTGAACCTGTGGTGACTACGCTTGCGTGTTTTTTATTTTTACACGCAAGGCTGCGGGTGCATTGGGCACCCGGCTTTCCCTGCGCCCTCACTTTGGGGCACGAATACCTAAAACTCGGGCAGGATATGTCGCGAGGAGGAGGGCGTATGTCTTGCGTCATGGCGCGACGAGCGCGGGCATGACGGTTGTGTTATGGAGGCAAGCTGGATTGCTTCGCGGAGTTTATCATCGGGCGCGCATTGCGCGCGACCCGTTGGCTGGCAATGACGTCGCATGCCAGTTTTTTGCACTGCAGCAATGTTTGTTCGTCACCCTGCTAACGAGCAATGGCCTTTCGGCCGCCTTCTCTGTAAATGTGCGCCGGAGTCAATAAGAGCCTTGGGAAGCGCGCCTCTTGCGCGCCATTCCCGGCCGGCCTTGCGGGAGGAAACATGCATAAACTGATTTTGGCGGCGTCCGTCGCGGCATTGGCGTTGATTGGGCCTGCGGCGGCGCAATCGCCGATCGTGATCAAGTTCAGCCACGTCGTGGCGTCGGATACGCCCAAGGGCAAGGCGGCCGAGAAGTTCAAGGAACTGGCCGAGAAGTACACGGGCGGCAAGGTGAAGGTCGAGGTCTATCCGAACTCGACGCTCTACAAGGACAAGGAAGAGCTGGAAGCGCTGCAGCTCGGCGCGGTGCAGATGCTCGCGCCGTCGAACTCGAAGTTCGGTCCGATCGGGATCAGGGAGTTCGAGGTGTTCGACCTGCCCTACATCCTTCCCGACCTGAAAACGCTCCGCAAGGTGACCGACGGTCCGCTGGGCGAGCAGGCTGCTGAAGCTGCTGGATGCGAAGGGAATGACGGGCCTTGCCTACTGGGACAACGGCTTCAAGCAAATGTCGGCCAACAAGAAGCTGGTCGCGCCGTCGGACTACAAGGGGCTGAAATTCCGCATCCAGTCGTCGAAGGTGCTGGAAGCGCAGTTCCGCACGTTAGGGGCGATCCCGCAGGTGATGGCGTTCTCGGATGTCTATCAGGCGCTGCAAACCGGCGTGGTCGACGGCCAGGAAAACACCTGGTCGAACATGTACACCCAGAAAATGCACGAAGTGCAGAAATACGCCACCGTCACCAATCACGGCTACATCGGCTACGTCGTCGTCGTGAACAAGAAGTTCTGGGACGGCCTGCCCCCCGATATCCGCGAGGAGTGCACCAAGGCGATGAAGGAAGCCACCGAGTTCGGCAACGGCCAGTCGGCCAGGGAGAACGAGGAGGCGCTGGAGCAAATCAAGAAGTCCGGCAAGACCGAGATCGTGACGCTGACGGCTGAGCAGGACGAGGCGATGCGCAAGGCGATGATGCCGGTCTACAAGGAAGTGGCCTCCCGCGTCGGTCAGCCCTTGATCGACGAGTTCCTCAAGGAGACGGGCCGCGGCCCGATGAACTGATCCGGCTCACATGAGTGCGCGCCGTCATCATCCCTCGCCCGCGGAACGCGCGGGGAGGGTGCATAGGCGGCATCCGGTCGCCGTGCTTAGACAACGAAACGTCGATGCTTTGCATCGGCTATGCGCGAAGCGGCGGTCGGGTGGCGCCTCAGGATGACGAGAGTGATGTTGCGTCCTCCCTCGGCTCGCTTCGCTCGCGACCTCAGCTTCGCTCGCGGGGAGGGATAAAAGGTGCAAGCGGGAACGATAAGGATCATGGCCTTATGAAGCGTCCGGCCATGACGGGGGACTGACTGATGTTTCTACGCATTCTCGACAGGCTCGAGGAGATCATCATCGCGAGCCTGATGGGCGCCGCGACGCTGATCACCTTCGTCACCGTGGTTCATCGTTACCTCGTCGATGTGCCGATCCTGTATCCCTACCTGTTCTGGATCAATCTCACCTGGTCGCAGGAACTCTGCATCTACATGTTCATCTGGATGGCGAAGTTCGGCGCCGCCTATGGCGTGCGCACCGGCATCCATGTCGGCGTCGACGTGCTGATCAAGCGGCTCAATGACCGCTGGCGCAAGGGCGTCATCCTGTTCGGCCTGATGGGCGGCGCGCTGTTCACCGCGATCGTCGGCACCATGGGTGCGAAGTTCGTGATCGAATTGATGGGCACCGACCAGGTCTCGCCCGACATGGAGATTCCGAGCTGGATCGTCTACGGCTGCATTCCGCTCGGCTCCTATCTGATGTGCTTCCGCTTCCTTCAGGTGTGCTGGACCTTCTTCAGGACCGGTGAGCTGCCGCATCACGATGCGACCAATGTCGACGGAATCGAGGTCTCTCCCGAAGCGCCGATTGCGTTGGGAGAAGCCTGATGAGCGCAGCCCTGATTTTCGGACTGCTGTTCGCCCTGATGCTGACGGGCATGCCGATCTCGATTTCGCTCGGCCTCACCGTGCTGACCTTCCTGTTCACGATGACGGAAGTGCCGATCGAGAGCGTCGGCCTGAAGCTGTTTTCCGGCCTCGACAATTTCGGGATCATGGCGATCCCGTTCTTCATCCTCGCCGGCACGTTCCTGACCCGGGGCGGCGTCGCGCGCCGTATGATCGCCTTTACGACTTCGCTGGTCGGCCATCTGCCGGGCGGACTCGGTCTGGCCGGCGTCGCGGCGTGCGCGATGTTTGCCGCGATTTCCGGCTCCAGCGTCGCGACCGTGGTGGCGATCGGCTCGATCATGATGCCGGCGATGGTCGAGCACGGATACCCGAAGCGTTTCGGCGTCGGCGTGATCTCGACCTCCGGCGCGCTCGGCATCCTGGTCCCGCCGTCGATCATCCTGGTGCTGTACGGCGTCTCCACCAACACCTCGATCGGCGCGCTGTTCATGGCCGGCATCGTGCCCGGAATCATCCTCGCGCTGATGCTCGCGGCGGTGACCTGGTTCATCGCCTATCGCAACAACTATCCGAAAATGCCGCGGGCGACATTCAGGCAGCAGGTGAAAGCGTTCCGCGAAAGCTTTTGGGGCCTGGCTCTGATCGCGATCGTGCTCGGCGGCATCTATGGCGGCATCTTCACGCCGACCGAAGCGGCCGCGGTGGCGGCGACCTACGCCTTCTTCATCACCGTATTCGTCTACAAGGAGCTGAAGCTCAGCCAGGTCGGCAGGGTGCTGTTGCAGGCCGCGAGCATGAGCTCGATGCTGCTCTACATCATCACCAATGCGGTATTGTTCTCGTTCCTGATGACCCATGAACAGATCCCGCAGGAGATGGCGGCCTGGATCATCGACAAGAATTTCGGCGTCTGGACGTTCCTGCTCGTGGTCAACGTCATCCTGCTCGCTGCCGGCAATGTCATGGACCCGTCATCGATCCTGCTGATCATGGCGCCGATCCTGTATCCGCTCGCGACCAAGATCGGAATCAATCCGGTGCATCTCGGCGTGCTGATGATCGTCAACACCGAGGTCGGGCTTTGCCATCCGCCGGTCGGCCTTAACCTTTATATCGCAAGCGGCATTGCCAAGATGGGTATCAGCGAGATTACAATCGCGGTGCTGCCGTGGCTCATTGCGATGCTGGTGTTTCTCGGCCTGATCACTTACGTGCCGGAGATTTCGCTGTGGCTGCCGCGGCTGCTAGGCATGATTTGACTGTCATGGATTTGAATGTTTCCAATCGTGAACGGGATTAAATCTTGGTAAGACGCGCCTTGGTTGCCGAACTGTAAGTTGATTGCCGAGGCATGCGTGCCCATTCTCCAGCCACCTTCAAAGGAGGTTGACATGAGGAAGTTTGCTATCGCCGGCATCGCCGCTCTTGCCATCGCCGGCACGACCGCGGTTTATGCCCAGCATCGCTGGTTTCATGATCACATGGCCCACGTGCGCATGAGCCCCGAGGACAGGGCCGCCATGGCGGATGCGAAGATTGCTGCGGTGCATGCTGGCCTGAAGCTGAACGCCGATCAGGAAAAGCTGTGGCCGCCGGTCGAAAGCGCCGTGCGCGACCTGGTCAAGATCAGGATCGATCGCGCCAAGGCGAGGGAAGCCGCCGCCGCCAGGGCTGACGATCAGCCGAAGCCCGATCCGGTGACGCGTTTGCGCAATCGCGCCGACAGAATGACGGCGACGGCGGCCGTGCTGAAGAAGATCGCCGATGCCGCCGATCCGCTCTACAAGACGCTGGATGACGGCCAGAAGCGCCGGCTTGCCATGCTGACCCATCACGGCCATCATGGCGGCGAAGCCTGGCGCGAGCGCTTCGAGCACGGAAGGTTCGGCGGCGACCGCGATCAGGATTCCGAGCGGTTGTAACGCGGCCTGCAGGTTCGTCGATCGGCACATCATCGTTGTCAAAGCCGCCGGAAACCCCGGCGGCTTTTTCGCTGGGGGCGGGACCGGCCCGCAGCCGGCCTGCCAAGGTCGCCGGATTCAGGCGCATTTTCCGATATTTGCGCGGGCGCCCGGGGCCGGGAAAAACCCACAGGTTTGCTGGACATCGCAGGGTCGCTTTGCTAAACGACGCCCTCTTGTAGCGGGTCTTTTCCGGACCGGTTCCGGGCGCATAGCTCAGTTGGTAGAGCAGCTGACTCTTAATCAGCGGGTCCCAGGTTCGAGCCCTGGTGCGCCCACCAAGCCTCTCAAGCGATTTGCAACAAGGCTGGCGACGACCGGCCGGAGCATCACCGATTGAGCCTGCCGTTCCCTGCCGCCGATCGATCCGATAGGCGCGCTTTGAGCTCAGCCGGTATTGGTGACGCGGCCGCCGAGGAAGGTTTCCGATATGACAGGGTCGTCAACGAGCGCCTGCGCGGGGCCTGAGGTCACGACGCGGCCGGTCTCCATAAGATAGGCGCGATCGGCGATCTTGAGGGTTTGCCGCGCCTTCTGCTCGACCAGCAGCACGGTTAGTCCGTCGCGCCGCAGGCCTTGCACCATCTCGAACACGGTCGCCGTCATTTTCGGCGCCAGCCCGAGCGACGGTTCATCGAGCAGCAACAGCCGCGGCTTCGACAATAACGCACGGGCGATCGCCAGCATCTGCTGTTCGCCGCCGCTCAAGAGGCTGGCAAGGACGCGACGGCGCTCGGCGAGAATCGGAAAGCGCTCCAGCATGGCCGCAAGATCCGTCATGCCCTGCGCCTTGTCGGTGCGGGCATAGAGGCCCATCAGCAGGTTCTCTTCCACGCTCATGGAGCCGAGAATGCCGCGCCCTTCGGGCACCAGCGCGATGCCGCGCTTGAGATTGCGCTCGGCGTTGTTGGGCCTCAAGGCTTCGTTCTCGAAGGCAATCTCGCCGCGGTAGGGCAGGAGCCCGGCGATAGCGCGTGCGACCGTCGTCTTGCCGGCGCCATTGGCGCCGATCAGTGCAACGATCTCACCCTGGGCGATGTCGAGGTCGATGCCGCGCACCGCCTGGATGGCGCCGTAGCGAACGCTGAGATGGCGAACGGTCAACATCAATCGGCCAGTCCGAGGTAGGCGTCGAGCACGGCGGGATTTGTCCTGATCTCGCGCGGGACGCCTTGCGCGATCAGCACGCCGAAGTCGAGCACATAGAGGTAGTCGCAGAGATTCATGACAAAGGCCATGTCGTGTTCGATCAAGAGGATGCTGAGGCCGTCGTCGCGAAGCTTGAGCATCAGGGTTCGAATGGTCTCGGCCTCGTCGTGGTTCATGCCGGCGACCGGTTCGTCCAGCAGCAGCAGTTTAGGCCGTGCGGTGACGGCGCGGGCCATCTCGACCTTGCGTTGCAGCCCATAAGGCAGTGAGCGTGCAAGCCGGTTGCGGACATCACCGAGTTCAAAGAAGTCCAGCACCTCGCGCGCGCGATCAATCGCTTTTGGATTCGAAAAGCGCGTCGGCAACAAACGTTGAAGCGCGGAGCCGCTATGCGGCTGCGCCACCAGCAAATGCTCCCACACGGTCATATCGGCAAATAGCCTGATGTTCTGGAAGGTGCGCATGATTCCGGCGCGCGCGATCCGGTACGGCGGTTCATCGGTCACGGCGTGGCCGTCCAGCATTACGGTGCCGGCAGAGGCGCGATAGGCGCCGGTGATGACGTTGAAGGTCGTGGTCTTGCCCGCGCCATTGGGACCGATCACGCCGACGATCTGGCGCGGTGCAACCTCAAGCGAAAGATCGGTCAACGCGTGCACGCCGCCAAACAGCTTGGAGACGCGGTCGAGCTTCAGGCGCGGGGGCGTTTCCATGATCGCGTTCATGCCGACGATGAAGGCAACGCAAAGCGCAGCACCGCGCGGTCGAGCAGGCCCTGGCGGCGCACCACCAGCATGCCGATCAACAGCGCGCCAAAGGCGGCGAAACGCCAGTCGGCGAGGAAGCGCAGATATTCGGGCAGGATCACCAAAATCACTGCGCCGGCGAGCGCGCCGGGCGCCACTGTCGAGCCGCCGAGGATGACGGCGAGCACGAAGTCGATCGAGCGCTCGAACGAGAAATTGCCGGGCTCGATGTAGACGTGGTGATGCGCAAACAATCCGCCGGCAATCGCCGCCACCGCGGCTCCGAATCCGAACGCGCCCACCTTGATCTCGGTGGCATTGAGGCCGACCAGGCCGGCTGCGGTTTCGTCGTCGCGTACCGCGCGAATTTCCAGCCAGATCTGCGATCTCTCGAGCAGCATCACCAGCACAAGCACCGCGATCGCCCAGATCCAGATGTATCCGGTGGATACGTGGTGCATGCCATGAAAACCTTCGGGTCCGCCCATGGCGCTGAAATTCAGGAAGAAGCTGCGGACCATCTCGCCGAAGCCGAGCGTCGCCATGGCGAGATAGATGCCTTTCAGCCGCAGCGCCGGAAAGCCGACCACCACGCCGATGACGCCGGACGCCAATGCCGCGATCACCAGCGACGGGGTCAGCGGCAAGCCGACCTTGACGGTCAGCCAGGAGGTGAGATAGGCGCCGATCCCCATGAAGCCGGCGTTGCCGAGCGAAAGCTGGCCGGTCGAAAGGATGATGTAGACGCTGAGCGCGCCGAGCACGAGGATGCCGACGTCCGCCAGAATTCCCGCGTAGTACATCGACATCGTCACACCCTCTGATCTTGATTGCTCCGGCTGCCGCCGAGCAATCCTTGCGGGCGAAGCAACAGGATCAGGATCATCAGGCCGTAGACGACGAAGTCGCGGATTTGCGAACCGCCATAGGCAACCGTCATGACTTCCACCACGCCCATCAGGGGACCTGCGATCAGCGCGCCCCAGATTTGCGTCGTGCCGCCGACCACCATCACGGCGATCGCCTTGAGCCCGATCTCGACGCCGATATAAGGCGTGATCGCCGCATAGTGGATGCCGATCAGGACTTCGGCAGCGCCGGCGAGCGAGCCGGAAAGCATGAAGGCCACAAGGGTGACGCGGCTTGCGGATACGCCGAGCAGGCGAGCGACGTCACGGTTTTCAGCCACCGCGCGCAGTGCGCGGCCGATCGAGGTGCGCTGTACCAGGAACGCGAGCAGCGCGACCAGTACGATGGTAACGCCAAGCACCGTGAGCTGGATCGCGCTGATGCTCACCGGACCGATGTTGAATCGCTCCGCGGCAATCTCGTCGGTGAGCTGCAGCGGATCGGAACCCCAGATATTCGTGGCGACATTCTGCAGGATGATCGAGAAGCCGAGTGTCGACAGCATCGGCGTTACCAGGGGCGCGTTGCGGAACGGCTGGTAGCCGATGCGCTCGATCACGGCGGCAACCAGCGCCGAGCCTGCCATGCCAGCGACCAGGGCCAGCGGCAGCGGCAGTTGCGCGAGAATGACGGCGAACCCGAAATAGCCGCCGAGCATGAAGAGCTCGGCGATCGCAAGGTTGAGGACGCCCAGGATTCCCATGACCAGTGAGAAGGAGAGGGCGATCAGCGTGTAGACCGCGCCAAGCGTCAGGCCGTTCACGAGCTGCTGGATCAGCACTTCAGGGTTCCCTAAAGGAGAGATTTTGCGGATTGTCGTCTGTCTTTGCAGTCATCGCCCGGCTTGACCGGGCGATCCAGTGCGCACCTTCAATGGAATATTCGGTGTTTGAAGTGCCCAGTCGGTGCCTCTTGACGATCGTGGTTACTGGGTCGCCCGGTCAAGCCGGGCGACGACAGGCGGACTTCAGCACCCCTGCTTTCCATCGGGGGCGCTGCAACCGCGTACCTTCGATTGCCATGTGCCGTTCTGGCCCTGCACGATATAGAAGGCCTTGATGGCATCGCCGTCCGGGTTGAAGCTGATCGGTCCACCGAGCCCGGCAAAGCCCTTGAGCTTCGTCATGTAGTCTCGGATCTTGGTGCGGTCGGATTCAAGGTCTTCCTGCTTGCCCGTGACGCCGGCATTTTTGATCGCGTCGATATAGATGCTGGCGATCTCGTAGATGTTGGCGTCGTACATGCTCGGCTCGATCTCCGGCGGAAGGCCTGAGATCTTGTGAAGCAGCGGCGTCAGTTCCTTGACGAACTTCTCCGCCTTGTCGCCTGACATGCTGGCGTAGAAGCTGGCCGGCGCGACGATCGGAATCTCCGGCGCGGCTTTCAGGATCGCCGACGAAATCAATTGCGTGGATCCGACAACCGGCTTGATGACGCCCTGCCGCTTCATCTCGCGGATGACGGTGACGGCCTGACTATAGTCGGCGCTGACGACGACACCGTCCGGGTTGAGCGACTTTATCTTGGTGACCTGGGCGCTGACGTCGAGGTCGCCGGTGTTGAAGGAGAGCGGATCGTTGGCGTTGACGATCTCGATGCCGTTATCCTTCATCAGTCCGGGCATGATCTTGCTGCCGACGGTCGCAGCGGTGGCGTCCTTGGCGTCGAAGATGATCGCAACCGTCTTGATGTTGAAGGCCTTCTTGTAATACGGCACGGTGGTGCGGCCGAGCACGCCCTCATCGATGGTATTCCGGAATGCCCAGGGGCGATTGAGCTTGGCGACGCCGGGTTTCGACGACGCCTGCGAGGTCGCGACCACCTTCATCTCGTTGGCGACCGGGAACGTGACCTCGGCAGCGCTTGACGTCAGTGGGCCTGCCACCGCGAGCACGTGATCGTCGCCAGCAAGCTTGCGAAGATCATTGGTCGCCTGCGCCGGCTTGGTCCCGTCGTCCAGGATCACAATATGAAGCTTGGCGCCCTTGATGCCTCCGGCATCGTTGACCTGTTTTTCCAGCATTTGCAGGGTCGCCGTATTGGTGCGCCCCCATTCGGCGAACGGTCCGCTGGACGGCACGATCGCGCCCAGCACGACCTCCGGCTCGGCGGCCTTCGCCGGACCACTTGCGATCGTTCCCGATGCCGCGGCCACAAGGCCGGCGGCAATCAACACGCTCAATGATTTCGACATCATGGGAATCTCCTCGTTAGCCTCGCTATTCCGCGATCTTTGCTAGTGATCCTTCTAACATTTGCAGAAGTGCCCGCCATATCGGGATGCAAATGTTGGAATTGGAGCACGAGCCCGGGAGGTCGCCCAAACTATCTTCCCTCTGGGCCCGACCTGAGAGAAGCTAGCATCAGAAAGCGAGCTTGAAAAGCTTCGTTAGTTATGTAATTATAGAAGATAGTTTAAGGGAGGAAAGCAATGGCCGAAACCGGCGCCGCAATGCCAATCAAGCGAATCCTCACTTTTTTCGACGAGACGCGGCTAGCCGATGGGCGCGACGTTGCGCCGCCGCTTCGAAAAGTTGCGGCGGTGGCCATCGTCGATAATCCGTTTGCCGGGCGCTTCGTCGAAGACCTTTCGTCCCTGACGCGGGCCAGTGACGCGATCGGCCGCGAGATCTGCGCCATTGCGGTCCGGCTGCTGGCGCCGGATCCCGCCGTAAGCTACGGCAAGGCCGCGATCGTCGGCACCAATGGCGAGCAGGAGCACGGCAATGCAATGCTTACCACCGTGTTCGGAAACGTCATGCGCGAGGCGGCCGGCGGCGGCAAGGCGTGGATTTCGTCGATGACCAAGCGCGCCACGCCGGGCGCCATGATCGATATCCCGCTGGCGCACAAGGATGCGCTCTATGTGCGCTCGCACTACGATGGGATGACCCTGACGCTGCCCGATGCGCCGCAGCCGAACGAGATTGCAATCATTGCAGTCTACGCCACCCGCGGCCGGCCGAACCACAGGGTCGGTGGCTTGTCGGCATCGGAGATCAAGGGACAAGACGGATTGGTTTAAGGGCGGCCGACGCGTAAGCGGTCGCGCGGTCCGCGACTACGAAAACCTGAAAAGCGGAGCAAGACATGACGGTTGCAAAGACAGGTGCAGAGCACGTTGCCTCGCTGCGGGACGGACGCACGGTCTATATCGATGGCGCCCTTGTCGAGGATGTCACCACGCATCCAGCGTTCAAGAATGCGGTGCAGTCCGCGGCGTTGCTCTACGATTTCCAGGCAAGGCCGGAGAACATCGAGTTGCTGACCTTCATGCCCGAAGGCTCCAACCGTCGCGTCAACCGCGCCTGGCAGATGCCCAGGAGCTACGAAGAGATGGTCGTGCGCCGCAAGGCACTGCAGGCCTGGGCGAAGGTGCACTATGGCTTCATGGGCCGCTCGCCGGACCACGTCGCCTCGGCCCTGATCGGCCAGCGAATGGGCATCGAGGTATTCCGCAAGCACGGGCCGCAGCGCGCCAAGGCCTTGGAGGACTACGTCGACTACGCCACCAAGAGCGACCTGTTCCTCACCTATGTGATCATCAACCCGCAGGCCGAGCGCGCCAAGAACTGGGGCGATCAGACGCAGGATCTCGTGGCCCGAATCGTGGACGAGGATTCCACCGGCATCACCATTCGCGGCGCCAAGATGCTCGGCACCTCCTCGATCATGGCCAATGAGGTGCTGGTCGCCAACCTGCAGCCGCTGAAGCCGGGCGAGGAAGACCTCGCGTTTTCCTGCGCGCTGCCGATGAGCGCCAAGGGCATTCGCGTGCTGTCGCGCAAGTCATATGAAGCGGCTGCGGTGTCCGTGTTCGACAACCCGATCTCGTCGCGATTCGACGAAAACGACGCGCTGATCTATTTCGATGACGTCAAGGTTCCGTGGGATCGTTTGTTCGTCTACCGCGACACCGACGTCTGCCGTCAGCAGTTTCACGACACCTGGGGCCATTCGTATCAAAACTATCAGGCGCAGATCCGCCTCTCGGTGAAGATACGCTTCCTTGCGGGTCTCGCCCGCCGGCTGACCGAGGCGATCGGCACCACCAATATTCCCTCCGTCAGCGAGAAGCTCGGCTACATGGCGGCGCAAGCCAGCATGGTGGAGGCGATGCTTTCGGGGATGGAGGCAAGCGGCTTCAAGGCGGGCGAATATTGGGTGCCGAACAAGCACTTCATGTATTCGGCGCAGGTGCTGACGCAGGATCTCTACCCGCAGTTCATCAATGCGATCCGCGAACTGTCGGGCGGCGCCCTGATCATGCTGCCGTCCTCCATCAAGGACTTCAACGATCCGTTGCTCAACAGGATCATCCAGACCACCCAGCGCGCGGCGAATCTGGGGCCGGAAGACAAGGTGAAATTCCTCAAGGCTTGCTGGGATGCCGTCGGCTCTGAGTTCGGCTCGCGTCACCAGCAATATGAGATGTTTTACGCCGGTGCGCGCTTTGTCACCGCGGGCCACAGCTTCCGTACCTACGACTGGAACGGGGCGACCGCGATGGTCGAAAGTCTTCTGGCTTCTTATTCGCTGAGCGACGAACTAAATGGGGTTAAGCACTAGCTCTTTCCGTCGTGGGACCGTCAAGACGTGGATGCCGGCACGAGGCCGGGCATGACAAGAAAACAATTCTCGGCAAATCAGGAGCCGGCCATGAAAGTCGCGATTACCAATCTCGGCACCATCGTTTCCGGCGACTGGCGTGCGCCGTTTGTTGAAGGCGACACGGTCATCACTCACGACGGAAAGATGGCCAATGCCGGTACCGCGAGTGCTGCCGAAGTCGATGCCTGCGATGTCGTGATCGACGCCGGTGGCATGACCGCGATCCCCGGCCTGATCGATTCCCATGTCCACATCACCTTCGGCGACTACACGCCGCGTCAGCGCACAGTGGGCTATCTCGAAAGCTACCTGCATGGCGGCGTAACCACCTCGATCTCGGCGTCCGAGGTCCATGTCCCCGGCCGGCCGCGCGATCCCGAGGGGGTGAAAGCGCTGGCATTGGCCGCGCAGCGCTGTTTCGCCGACTATCGTCCGGGCGGCATGCGGGTGATCGCCGGGTCGGTCATTCTCGAGCCCGGTCTGAAGGACGAGGATTTCACAGAGCTTGCGGCCAAAGGCGTCGGTCTCGCCAAGGCCGGGTTCGGCGCGGTGAAGACCGCCTACGATTACGTGCCGCTGGTCGCCGCCGCCAAGTCGGCGGGCCTGATCACCACCTGTCACACCGGCGGCTCGTCGATCCCCGGTTCCGGCGCCATCACCGGCGATCACCTTTTGAAGATGCATCCGCACGTCTCGTTCCACATCAACGGCGGACCGACCGCGATGCCCGACCGCGACTTCGAGCGTGTCATCCGCGAAAGCGAGATGGCGCTTCAGGTCTGCACGGCGGGCAACCTGCGTACGACGCTGTTATGCGGGAGGCTTGCGCTCGAGCTGAATGCGTTTGATCGCTTCATCATCGCCACCGACACGCCGACCGGCAGCGGCATCATGCCGCTCGGCATCCTCTACACGATGGCGCACCTGGCGAGCTTGACCGCGATGACGCCGGAGCAGGCGATTTGCGCCGCGAGCGGCAACAACGCCCGCGTCTACCGGCTCGACAGCGGCTTCCTGAAAGCGGGCCACGCCGCTGACATCGTGTTGCTGGATGCGCCCGATGGCGGCACCCAGGATAACGCGCTCGATGCGATCCGCCATGGCGACATCGCGGCGATCGGCGCCGTCGTCACCGCCGGCGTGCCTCGCTTTGTCGGCCGCAGCCGCAACACGCCGGCCACGACACGGAAAGCCCGCGTTGTGAAATCTTCGGTGATGCAGGATTTCGCCGCGGCGGCGCACTGATGTTGCGGCCGGCCGTGACGGAGAAAAACAACATGCCCGCCACGTGACCTCGGTTCAGGCCGGATCGAAATAGTGGATTTCGAACAGCAGGCAGCCCTTTTCGGACTTGAACGGTCCGTGCCGGGCTCCGGGCGGCCGCGAGGCATAGGTATTGGGTTTGAAGGACTCGCCGCCTTTGCCCTGTTCGTCGTTGCCGACCGTGAGGTCGCCCGAAACCAGATAAACCTCTTCCCAGTATTCGTGGACGAATGGCACGGTCGTGAAGACGCCGGGCTCGAAACGCAACAGTCGTGAGCGCGAGCCTTTCTTGTTCTTCTCGTCCAGCGCGCCCGAGAGGATTTTTTGCTGAATGCCCTTGGGATAACCGGGCAGCGTTTCCCACCCGCGCGACATGTCGAGGGCGTGAAATTCCTTGTGTTCCTTGTTGACGGCCATCCGGTTGTTCCTTCTGTTCTCAAGATAGCGGAAATAAATGCGTCACCAGCCGTGCAGGAGTTCGACTCCCGGCGGGGGAGCGTGTGCGGTCGCCACGCTGGCGAGTTGGCGGTAGCGGCCCTCAAAGAATACGAGCGGCCGGCCGCGGGTGAAGGCATGTTCGTGCATGGCCTCGACCCGGCCAATGAAGATCTCATGGTCGCCGCCGTCGTAGCGGGCGTGGCTCACGCATTCGAACACCACGGCGGCGTTCGGCAGCAGCGGCACGCCACTGGGCGAGGTGACCACGGAGATGTCTTCCCATTTGTTCGCACCAGCGCGCGCGAACTGGTTCGACACCTGCTCCTGATCTTCGTTCAAGACGTTGATCGCGTAGCGCGAAATCGATTGCCAGGCCTCAAAGCTCAGTGTCTGTCGATGGACACTGAACAGGATCAAAGGCGGATCGAGCGAGACCGAATTGAACGAACTCATGGTCATCCCGATCAGTTCGCCGGTTGGCGTGCGTGCCGTCGCCACCACGACGCCAGTCGGAAACTGGCCAAGTGCGTTGCGGAATTTGCGGGGGTCCATGCTGGTCTCCAGGGCAGCGTTGGGCTATATACTCCATAACTTAGCTAGTTTTCAAAGTGTTTTGCGGAAGGCGCGAAGGAGGCCTCTCGGGCATGCTCGATTTCCACTTGCTGCCCCACAAGGGCCATAGCGAACGGATCGGCTTCGAGGTCGCGGCGCTGGTCGTCGCCGGCTGGACCGGCCGCGACGAGGCGGCGCTGCGACACCATATCGAGGAGCTTGCCGCCATTGGTGTGCCGCGGCCGTCTTCGGTGCCGGTATTCTACCGAAACGCGACGCTGAATGTGACTCAAACTTTGCGGCTTCAGGTGCTCGGGCCCGACACCTCGGGCGAGGCCGAGCCGGTGGTGGTCGCGCATGGCGGGCGCCTCTGGCTGACGGTGGGGTCCGATCACACCGACCGCAAGGCGGAAACCATGGGAATCGCGCTGTCCAAGCAGCTCTGCGGCAAGCCTGTCGGCGCCGAGCTCTGGTTGCTCGACGATGTCGCCGGCCATTGGGACCAGATCAAGTTGCGGGCGTTCGCCACCATCGACGGCCGCCGCACCGCTTACCAGGATGGCACGCTCGCGGGCATGCGTACGCCGGCCGACCTGATCTCGCGATTGGGCAAGCCGTTGTCGTCCGGAAGTGTCATGTTCTGCGGCACGCTCGCCGCCATCGGCGGCATCCGCCCGGCCAGCCGCTTCGAGATGGAGCTCGAAGATCCGGTGCTTGGCCGCACCCTGCGTCACGCCTACGACATCGAGGTGCTGCCGGTCGTCAGTTGATCGGCAACCTCAGAACATCGTACTGATTGCTTCCAGGCACGATTCGCCTCCCGATTTCGAAGACCTGCCGACCATCTGGAGAACCTCCTTGTCGCGCCAAAAAGTCAAAGCTGAGCGAAGCCAAACGCCGCGCCGTGCCGAACTTCTCCAATCGAGGAGCGGAGTGCCGCTGACGGTCAACCGTCCTGAACTGCTGAATGACGGAACCGACCGCGATTTCCGCAAACTCGTGCACAACATATTTGCCTTCATGGCGCGCCACGAGGCGATCCGCGACGGCCATGCCCGGCAAATAGGTCTCGCGGGGGTCGAGTATACGATCCTGATCTCGATCGGACATCTCGGCCTCGACGGTGACGTCAACGTCAAGACGGTTGCCGACCATCTGCATATGAGCGGCGCGTTTGTGACCACCGTCACCAGCAAACTGCAGGCAATGGGTCTTGCGGAAAAAAAGCCGGACAGCATAGACCGGAGACGGATATCGCTAGGCATCACGGAAAAGGGACGGGCGCTTCTGAGGAAGCTCGCGCCTTACCAGCGCGAGATCAACGACGTCGAGTTCGGATCGCTGAGCCGTGAAGACTTTCAAACGATGTCCCGTATCCTCGAAGGCATGATCGCCTCCAGCGACGAAGCTTTTGCGCTGCAGCGGTACAAGTCTTCCATCAAGGACGCCACCAGGGTCGCTTGAAGCAATTGCCGGCTCCGGCACGGTCAGGTTGTGGGCTGCGCCCGGCTGCATTCGCAGCAAATTTCTCAACTCCAGGAGCCTGGCGCTCGTGGACGTACGATGCTTGTCAGGCGGCGCTATCTCGGCAGCTTCGCTGGCGTCGTTTGGGTTCGGCGACTATGCTGATCGCAGGGAACGAAATCCCCGTTCGCGATGAGAAGCTTCCGTTGCCGGCATGACCTCGCACATTCCCGAAGACATCGTTCGCCGCGCAACTACAGCCTTCAACGCGGGCCGGCGCGACGAGGCGCGAAAACTCTGCGAGCAAGGTCTGGTCGACACGCCGGGCGAGCCGATGATGAGCCATCTCCTGGCGGCCGTGCTGTTTGCCTCGGGCGAGGTCGAGGCAGCGCGCGAGCATATCGAGGCCAGCCTTGCCAGGCGGCCCGACAATGCGGCCGCGCACCTGCTCGCGGCGCGCCTTGCCAGAATGACCGGGGATTTCGACCGCGCTCTGTCGCATCTGGATCGTGTCGTCGCGATCGCGCCGCAACGCGAAGCCTTCGTCGAAAAGGCTCGAACGCTCGATCAGGCCGGGCTTCGGCCGCAGGCGCGGCAAGCCTGGAACGCCATCCTGGATGTCATTCCGGATAACGTCGAAGCCGCTGCGAGGTTGGGTCGGCTCGCATGGGAAGATGGCGAGATCGCACTCGCGGCAAAACTTCTGGAACGCGCCGCGAAAACCGAGGCGCCGGCGTCGGTCTGGTTCGATCTCGGCCTCGCGCGGCAGGATCTGCGGGATCATGCCGGTGCAGCCGCCGCCTATCGCGAGGCGATCGAGCTGAAGGGCGATCACGCGGAAGCGACGTTCAATCTCGGCGTCGTGCTCCAGGAAGCAGGCCGCCTCGACGAGGCGATGGCTGCTTACGCTACGGCCTATCGCCTGCGTCCCGAAAGCTTTGGCAATATCGCGATGGCGCTGACCTCGGCGTCGCATGGCGGCCTGTGGCTCAGCGAGGCCTCGCTTCGCCGCGTACTCGGCGGCTAGAGGATTACGACGCGCGTCCTCGCCGAG
This sequence comes from uncultured Alphaproteobacteria bacterium, assembly GCA_963706265.1. Taxonomy (GTDB): domain Bacteria; phylum Pseudomonadota; class Alphaproteobacteria; order Rhizobiales; family Xanthobacteraceae; genus Bradyrhizobium. Next base: position 568,103 of record CAVPLO010000004.1, read on the forward strand.
CGCGAAAATGCTTTCGGTAGACGTTGGGACTTTCGAGAACCCGAGCGACGGTTTTCTCGTAGGCCTGTTTGTGCCGTTCATCGAAGCTTTCGAATTCCAGTTCCAGCACCGCGCGCGGCACTGCAAAGACCTGCGCCACCGGCGTGCCTTTCGGCAGCACGCCGGAAAAATCCGGCTGTAGCCAGATCGCCGGAAAATTGATGCCGCCGTCGTGGAAGAGATCAGCATCCACCAGTCCGGTGATCAGGCGAAACGGAAGATCGTCGCGATTGACGGGATGGGTTGCGAATAACGACCACCCGCTTTCGACCTCGATGGTCCAGAAGCTGTTGAACTTGATCGCCGCCTGACCGGTGCGCGCAAAGGGCGCGCCTTCAAATTGCGATGGCACATGAAAGCTCAGGGGAGCGCGCGGGTGTCCCGATGTCGAAGGCTCCGGAATATCCCAGGCCCACGAAAACGAACCTCGTTCGACCCTCACGTCGCAGGGAAGCGGAATCAAGGCGCCATAGGCCATGGCGTCGACAAAGGGCGGGCACTGTTTCACGGTGCGGATGTCCCGTCCGTGGATTTCCGAGTGCGCCTTTGCCGGCATCTCGCGCAACCAGTCGGGCAGCCCGCCGCGTGCCGGAACCGGTCGCGGCAAATGATTGGCAAGTGCCGGATCGCAGCGAAAGGTCATGCGCATGGGCGAAGCTCCTGAGGTCACCGGCGATGGTACATTCTAGACGTCATTGCGAGCGAAGCGAAGCAATCCATCTGGCCGCGACTGAGGAATGGATTGGTTGGTCGGTTTACTCTTCGCAATGACGATAGAAAAAGGGCCGGGATCGCTCCCGGCCCTTTGTTGCTGGCGTTCCCCGGACGCTACGCAGCACGCCGCCCTTTTGTGGCGTGGTGCGCTGCTGATCCGGGGCCTACGACGACCAGGTCCCGGCTCTGCGACGCGGCACAAGCGTGCCGCATCGCGTCCGGGACACGCTTGAACCTTAGTTCAGCGACGCGCGCTTCGGCGGCGAGGCCGGCCACGACTTGATGAGCGTGTCGTAGTCGATGGTTTCGCCCTTCGGCTTCTCGTTCGCGAGCTTGCGCTGCGGAGCGATGTTGCCGTCCTTGGCGGATTTCGCGAACCAGTACTCCGCGCTTTCCTTCTTGTTCATCTTGGGTCCGCAGGCACCCTGGACGCCCGATTTCTCAAGACGCTCCATCACCGAGTCCTGCGCAGCCGCGAGCGAATCCATCGCCTGCTGCGGTGTCTTCGCACCGGACGACGCATCGCCGATGTTCTGCCACCACAATTGCGCAAGTTTCGGATAATCCGGCACGTTGTTGCCGGTCGGGGTCCACTGCACGCGAGCGGGCGAGCGGTAGAACTCGATCAGGCCGCCGAGTTTCGGCGCACGCTCGGTGAACGACTTGTCCCAGATATCGAACTCACGGATGAAGGTGAGGCCGACATGGCTCTTCTTCAGCGACACCGTCCTGGAAACGATGAACTGCTGATAGAGCCAGGCCGCCTTGCGGCGCGCAAGCGGGGTCGACTTCAACAGCGTTACCGAGCCGACGTCCTGGTAGCCGAGCTTCATGCCCTCTTTCCAGTACGCGCCGTGCGGCGACGGTGCCATGCGCCACTTCGGCGTGCCGTCTGCGTTCACCACCGGCAGGCCGGGCTTCACCATGTCGGCGGTGAAGGCGGTGTACCAGAAGATCTGCTGGGCAATGTTGCCTTGCGCCGGCACCGGTCCTTCTTCGGAGAAGGTCATGCCTTGCGCCTGGGGCGGGGCATACTTCTTCATCCAGTCGAGATATTTGACGATCGAATAGACCGCCGCCGGACCGTTGACGTCGCCGCCGCGCTCGACCGAGGAGCCGACCGGACGGCAGCCTTCCATGCGGATGCCCCATTCGTCGACGGGAAGTCCGTTCGGGATGCCTCGGTCGCCGTTGCCGGCCATCGAAAGCCATGCGTCGGTGAACCGCCATCCGAGCGACGGATCCTTCTTGCCGTAGTCCATGTGGCCATAGACCCGGACGCCGTTGATTTCCTTGATGTCGTTGGTGAAGAAATCGGCGATGTCCTCGTAGGCCGACCAGTTCACGGGAACGCCGAGCTCATAGCCGTATTTGGCCTTGAACTTGGCCTTGTATTCGGGATTGGAGAACCAGTCGTAGCGGAACCAGTAGAGGTTGGCGAACTGCTGGTCCGGCAACTGGTAGAGATGGCCGTTCGGCGCCGTGGTGAAGGACTTGCCGATGAAGTCGTTGATGTCGAGCCCCGGATTGGTCACGTCCTTGCCTTCGCCGGCCATCCATTCCGTCAGGTCGACGGCCTGGCCGTAGCGGAAGTGCGTGCCGATAAAGTCGGAGTCGTTGATCCAGGCGTCGTAGACGTTCTTGCCTGATTGCATCTGGGTCTGAATCTTCTCAACCACGTCACCTTCCTGGATGATGTCGTGCTTGACCTTGATGCCGGTGATTTCCTCGAACGCCTTGGCGAGCGTCTTGGATTCATATTCGTGCACGGTGAGGGTTTCGGAAACCGCGTTGATCTCCATTCCCTTGAAGGGTTCAGCGGCTTTGATGAACCACTGCATCTCCTTCATCTGGTCTTCCTTGGACAGCGTCGAAGGCTGGAATTCGTTGTCGATCCACTTCTTGGCAGCCGCTTCGTCCGACCATGCCGGCGAATTGATCGCGGACGAAGCCGCCATCAGCGCCAGCGCGCTTGTCATCATCAGGATGCGTGCCCTTGCGGGACTCTTCCTCGTCGTTAAGTGTCGCATGATGCTTCCTCCGTTGCAGCAACTGACATTTTAAATTCAGGCCCAGGTTAGTCCTGGATCTGCTCTTTCTCGCCTGGCTCAGACGGTGCGGAATATTGCGACCGCCGAAACAAGCGAAATCAGGGTGGCGAACCACAGGCTCGACAATTCGATTCCTTCTTCTCCGACCGGCAGCGTCGCGACCGTGTCGGTGCCAATGAGGCCGATCCACAGCAGGTGAATGGCCGCGGCCATGATCAGCGAAATAAACAGACGGTCGCCGCGCGTGGTCGGAATACGAAGGATGCCGACGCGTTCGGTTTCCGGGTAGGCGATGGCCAGCCACGTCATGACGCACAGCGTCGTCGCCAACAGCACGAAAAAGATCGCCGTCGGCACCGTCCAGGCCATCCATGCGAGGCTTCCCTGCATCGAGCTACACCCTGCCTAGCGCAAAGCCGCGCGCGATATAGTTGCGGACGAACCAGATCACGAGCGCGCCGGGAATGATGGTCAGCACGCCAGCCGCCGCCAGCAGGCCCCAATTCATGCCTGCGGCCGAGACCGTTCGCGTCATTACGGCCGAGATCGGCTTGGCGTCCACCGAGGTCAGCGTCCGCGCCAGCAACAATTCGACCCATGAGAACATGAAGCAGAAGAAAGCGGCGACGCCGATGCCGCTTGCGATCAGCGGGATCAAAATCTTGACGAAGAAGCGCGGGAACGAATAGCCGTCCAGGAACGCGGTTTCGTCGATCTCGCGCGGCACGCCGGAGACGAATCCTTCGAGAATCCACACCGCAAGCGGGACGTTGAAGATGCAATGCGCCAGCGCCACCGCCCATGGCGTGTCGAACAGGCCGATCGCCGAATAGAGATTGAAGAACGGCAGCGCATAGACCGCGGCCGGCGCCATCCGGTTCGACAGCAGCCAGAAGAACAGGTGCTTGTCGCCGAGAAAGCGATAGCGCGAGAAGGCGTAGGCCGCAGGCAGTGCGACCGAGATCGAAATCACCGTGTTGATGACGACGTATTTCAGCGAATTGATGTAGCCGGAATACCAGCTTTCGTCGGTGAAGATGAGGATGTAATTGGCGAGCGTCGGATGGTGGGGCCACAAGTTCATGGTGGAGACGATCTCCACGTTGGTCTTGAGGCTCATGTTGACGAGCCAATAGATCGGCAGCAGCAGAAAAATGAGGAACAGGATGAGGATCAGGCGGCGGCCGGGGATCGAATGCATCACGCGGCCTCCTTTCCCGACCGGCGTTCGACGCCGGCATTGGTCATCACGGTGTAGAACATCCAGCAGACGATGATGATGATCAGGTTGTAGACCAGCGAAAGCGCCGCCGCCTTGCCAAGGTCGAACTGTCCGAGCGCGATCTTGACGAGTTCGATCGAAATGAAGGTGGTCGAATTGCCCGGTCCGCCGCCGGTGACGACGAACGGCTCGGTATAGATCATGAAGCTGTCCATGAAACGCAGCAGGACGGCGATCAACAGCACGCGCTTCATTTTCGGAAGCTGGATGGCGGTAAACACCGCCCAGCGCGATGCGCCGTCGATCTGGGCGGCCTGATAATAGGCTTCCGGAATCGACTTCAGTCCGGCGTAGCACAACAGCGCCACGAGGCTGGTCCAGTGCCAGACGTCCATCACGATGACGGTGGCCCAGGCATCGAACTCGTCGGAGACGTAGTTGTAGTTGATCCCGATGTGGTTCAGCGTATAGCCGAGCAAGCCGATATCCGGCCGCCCGAAGATCTGCCAGATCGTTCCAACGACGTTCCACGGAATCAGCAGCGGCAGCGCCAGGATGACGAGGCAGGCGGCCACTCGCCACCCCTGCCGCGGCATCGACAGCGCGATTACAATGCCGAGCGGCACTTCGATGGCGAGGATCACGGCGGAGAAGAACAGGTTACGCCAGAGCGAGGCAAAGAACCGGCTGCCGAGATCGCTGGTGGGATCGAGCAGCTCCTTGAACCAGCCGACACCGTTCCAGAAAAACTGGTTGTTGCCGAACGTATCCTGCATCGAATAGTTCACGACCGTCATCAATGGCAGGATTGCGGAGAACGCGACCACCAGAAACACCGGCAGCACGAGAAACCAGGCTTTTTGGTTGACGGTCTTGTCCATCACGCCTCGCCCTCGACCAGCAGACTGTCGGCGTAAACGTGCACGCGCGATGGATCGAACACCAATCCGGCATTGTTGCCGGGCACCGAAAATCCCGACGGCACTTTTGCGGCAAATCTGGTGTCGCCAACCCGGACACGGGCGAAGCGAACGCGTCCCAAATCGTCGATCCGCTCGATATTCGCGGTGAGCAGATTGGGGGCAGGCGGCGCCACTTCGACAAACTCCGGCCGCACGCCGACTTCGATTTTCGCCCCGGCCGGCAAACGGTCGTAGCTGCGATTGAGCGCGATGGTATAGCCGTCGATGCTGGCTTGCCGCCCTTTGACCTCGGCGGGCACGATGTTCATTCCGGGCGAGCCGATGAAATAGCCGACGAAGGTGTGCGCCGGTCGGTCGAACAACTCGGCCGGCGTGCCGCTCTGCACCACGCGGCCGTCATGCATCACGACCACGGTATCGGCGAAAGTCAGCGCCTCGGTCTGGTCGTGGGTGACGTAGATCATCGTCAGGTCGAGGTCGCGGTGCAGCGCCTTGAGCTTCGACCGCAATTGCCATTTCAATTCGGGATCGATCACCGTCAGCGGCTCGTCGAACAGCACGGCTGCGACGTCGGAGCGAACCAATCCGCGGCCGAGCGAGATTTTTTGCTTGGCATCGGCCGTGAGGCGCTCGGCCTTGCGCGAAAGATACGGCGTGAGATCCAGAAGCGCTGATATCTCCGCCACCCGAGCATCGACCTCTGCTTTGGGCATGCGGCGATTCTTCAACGGGAAAGCCAGGTTTTGCCCGACCGTCATGGTGTCGTAGATCACGGGGAATTGGAACACCTGCGCGATGTTGCGTTTCTGGGTGGACTGCGTCGTGATGTCGACGCCGTCGAACAGGATCTTGCCGCGCGACGGCGTGACGATGCCGGAGATCAGGTTCAAGAGCGTGGTCTTGCCGCAGCCTGAGGGACCCAGCAGCGCGTAAGCGCCGCCGCGCCGCCATGTCATCGTGACCGGCTTCAGCGCGAAGGATTCCTCGGGCGCATCATTGCCGCCGTAGGAATGCGCGAGGTCGAGGAGGTCAATGCGAGCCATGCTGCATTCCCCTCACGTCGCCTTTGGCGATGCGACCAGGCGGCCGGCCGCATCGAACACAAATACATTGTCGGGATCGAGCACGGCATCGAGCAGGTGCCCGGGCTGGTATTCGTGCACGCCCGGCAGCACGGCCACCCAGTTGGAGGCATCGCGGCTGAGGTGCACGAAGCTTTCGGAACCGGTGATCTCCGTCACGGTCACGGTGGCATGAAACGCGTGGCGGCCGGGGATGCCGTTGGCAATCTCGAGCTGGTGGGCGCGGAAGCCAACCCGGTAGGCGCCATCGGCAAGGCCGGCGTAAAGTCCGCCCGCCGGCGCCTGGATGCCGCCGGCATATTGCACCGAGCCGTTTTTCTTTTCGATGCCGACGATATTGAGCGGAGGATCGGAAAACACCTGGGCGACGCGCAGCGTGTCGGGGCGGCGATAGACCAGCGGCGTCGCGCCTGCCTGCAACGCCTCGCCTTCCCACATGCAGATGGTCCGGCCGCCGAGCAACAAGGCTTCCGAAGGCTCGGTTGTCGCATAGACAAAGATCGCGCCCGACGCTTCGAAAATGCGCGGCAACTCCGTGCGCAATTCTTCGCGCAGTTTGTAGTCGAGATTGGCGAGCGGCTCGTCGAGCAAGACGAGGTCGGCGCCCTTGACCAGCGCGCGGGCGATCGCGGTGCGCTGTTGCTGGCCGCCGGATAGCTGCAACGGCGTTCGGTCGAGATACGGTTCGAGCCGCAGGAGGCGAGCCGCCTCCTGCACGCGCGTTTCGATCTCGTTCTTCGGCTTGCGCTGCACCCGCAGTGGAGACGCAATGTTTTCGTAGACCGTCAGCGAGGGATAATTGATGAATTGCTGATAGACCATCGCGACCGAGCGCCGCCGCACATCGGCGCCGGTCACGTCCTTGCCATCGACGAGAACCCGGCCGGACGTGGGTTTGTCGAGACCCGCGAGCAGCCGCATGATCGATGTCTTGCCGGATAGCGTCGGACCCAGCAGAACACTCAACGTGCCACGCTCGAGCTTCAGCGTGACGTCGCGAATGGCTGCAACGCCGTCGATCGACCGCGAGACGTTGACCAGCTCAACGCTCATGGTTGTCCTCCCGTCGCAGCCAGAACAGGTTCAGGGGAGACGCGATGGGCGGAAATCCAGCTCGCAAGGGTGGCAATCTCCTGCGGCGTCAGTCGCAATCCAAGTTTGGATCGCCGCCACACGATGTCTTCGGCAGTACAAGCCCATTCCTGCGACATCAGGTACTTGACTTCGGCCTCGGTCAAGCTTGCACCAAACGACTGGCCAAGGTCGTTCATTGACTTTGCGTTGGCCAAGATCCTGTTGGCGCGCGTGCCATAGGCGTGCGCCAGCCGATTGGCGTGGGTCGCGACAAGAAACGGGTAGTCGCGCATCAATTCCGCCGACAAAGCCGGGATCGCCGAGACGTCCATATCGCCGCCCGGCAACGGCGCCTCGCCCGTCCAGCCTTCGCGGGCCTTGGCGCCCTTCAGATAGGGCCCGAGCTTTTCCAGCGCTTCTTCGGCGAGACGCCGATGGGTCGTGATCTTGCCGCCGTAGATCGAGAGCAGCGGCGCGCCGCCGGGCAGGTCGAGCTCCAACACATATTCGCGGGTCGCAGCCTTGGCTTCGCTCGCGCCGTCATCGTAGAGCGGGCGAACGCCGGCATAATCCCACACGACGTCCGCAGGCCTGACCGGCTTTGCCAGATATTCGCTGACGGAGTTGCAGAGGTACTCGATCTCTTCGGCCGTCGCTTTCACCTTGGCCGGGTCGCCGTGATAGTCGCGGTCGGTGGTGCCGATCAGCGTGAAGTCGTCCTGATAGGGAATGACGAAAACGATGCGGCCGTCGCTGTTCTGGAACATGTAGGCGCGATCGTGTTCGTACAGTTTACGCACCACGATGTGCGAGCCTTGAACGAGGCGCACCTTGGCCTTGGCATTGACGCCCGATCCTGCCGCCAGCACCTGCTCGACCCACGGCCCACCGGCATTGACCAGGATACGGGCGCGAACCGTCGAGCGCTCGCCGCTCACCACATTCTCGATGGTGACTTCCCAGATCCCGTCGGCCTGCCGGATCTCGGCTGCGCGGCTGCGCGTGCGGATTTCGGCGCCGCGATTGGCTGCATCGCGCGCCGTGAGCACCACCAGCCGCGCATCGTCGACAAAGCAGTCGGAATATTCGAACCCCTTGTGATAGCGGTTCGGAACCAGCGGCTTTCCGACCTCGTCACGGCTGAGATCGACCGAGCGCGTCGGCGGCAGCCGGTGCCGGCCGCCGATATGGTCATAAAGAAACAGCCCCAGCCGCAGCAGCCAGGCGGGCCGTAGCCCATCATGGTGGGGCAGGACAAAGCGAAGCGGCCGGATGATGTGGGGCGCGATCCCCCAGAGGATCTCCCGTTCGATCAGCGCCTCGCGGACGAGACGAAACTCATAATATTCGAGATAGCGCAGCCCGCCATGCACGAGCTTGGTTGACCAGGACGACGTCCCGCTTGCCAAGTCGTTCATTTCGCAAAGAAAAACCGAATTTCCCCGCCCCACAGCGTCGCGCGCAATTCCGCAGCCGTTAACGCCGCCTCCAATGATCAAGAGGTCGAAAATCCGATCCAAGCGCTTCCCCGGCTCGCCTGTTGGCTTTTGGCGATTTCACTTTCGTTTTCGATTAAATCACAACCAAATGCGAAAGCAACAGCGGCGGACCGTTTTCCAGTCCGATCGCCGGGAAATCAGCGCACCGACGTGACGGCGGGGGGAAGTTCGGTGTCGGACTCCTCAGTGTCGAGAGAGCCGGGCAACGCCTCGACCACCTGGATGTCGCGCATCTGGCAAATCTCGGCCAGCCGTGCCGGGAGCGCCACGTCGGTCACGAAGGTGTTGATCTGGCTGATATCGGCGATGCGGACCGGCGCGCTGCGCCGGAACTTGGTGGAGTCCGCGACCAGCATCACGCTGCGCGCATTGGAGACGATGGCCTGTGCCACCTGCACTTCGCGATAGTCGAAGTCGAGTAGCGCGCCGTCCTGATCGATCGCGGATGCGCCAATGATGGCGTAGTCGACCTTGAACTGTCCGATCAGGCTGGTCGCGGTCGATCCGATCACGGCGCCATCGGCGCGGCGCACCGCGCCTCCCGCCACGATCACTTCGATCCGCGGATAGCGATACAGCAGCATCGCGACATTGAGGTTGTTGGTGATGACCAGCAGGTCTTCATGCGAGGTCAGCGCGCTCGCCACTTCCTCAGTCGTGGTGCCGATGTTGATGAAGAGCGAACAGCCGTTGGGGATCAGGCTAGCTGCGGCAGCCCCGATCGCCTTCTTCTCCTCGGCAGCGACAAAGCGGCGCGCCTCATAGGCGAGGTTCTCGACGCCGGAGGCGATGATGGCGCCGCCGTGAATACGCGTCAGCGCATGGTGGTCGCAGAGATCGTTGAGATCCTTGCGGATGGTCTGCGCCGAAACCTCGAAGCGCCGGGCAAGGTCTTCCACCATCACCCGGCCGTGGGCGCGGGCAATATTCAAAATCTCGGTCTGACGGTTTGAAAGAACAGTCAACGCGGCCCCTTGGGAACGACAGGCATCCCATGGTGCGGCGGTTCGCTCGGCCGGTCAACGTGGCAGATCGGTCGCGGCGGTCGTCGATTCGGCCGGTTCGGATGCCGAAGCAGGCGTCTCGCAAGACGCTAACCATGGCGTCTTTGCCGGGATTTTCGGCAGCGATTTCCAGGATTTTTTGTCTCTTTGGTTGGCCAGCCGTGCTAAGGGTGATCGCGGTCGCTCCGTCTCCGGGGAACCCTAAAATTCCGTTCCCGGCGGTTGGGTCGTGAGCCCCGGAAACCTGGGACAGTTCCGTACCGCCGTAATTCATTTCGCAGTAGAACGATCTAAAAGGGACACAGAATGTCACATGCTTACCGGCTCAACGACGAAGTCATGCACCGCGGTCAAGGACCGCAAGGGCGAGTTCATGTCGATATTCCGAAGATCTATACCATCATCCAACGCATGCCCGTCGAGGCGGATGGACGTCTGAGATATCGCATCAAGTCAGACAAGATCGAGCGAGTAGTCACGGAAGATGAGCTTTCGTACTGTCAGTAGCACGCCGCGTTTGGGCCGTGGACACCGGGGATCCGCGGCACCACGAGACCGCCGATAATCGTGATTCACCTGCCGGCGCAGCTACGCGCTGATCTGCCTCGCGGGGGGCTCGAAAGCGGTCTGGCGCATCAAGAATGCGTAACGCTGGCAAATCCACGTCTGGCCGGTTCAACAGCCCCTGCAGATTGAAGCGATACTCTTGTTGACCTTCGCCTCTTCACGGTCGATGGCCGGGTTGGTGCCAAGCAGCGGTCCCTTCATGCGCTGGCCGGTGCCGGAGGACGAAAGCGCCGTACCCAGCGAATTGGTGCCGGGCTCGCCGACCCGGGTGCCGAACGCGCCGCCGCCCATTGCGGCGGAATGCGATCCGACGCCCCGGGCAAACGCGGCACCGGCCGAAGCGAGAACACAAAGGGCGATACAAAGAACGGAAAGCTTTTTCATTTCCGAGTCCTCCACCGAGATGCAAAAACCCAACCTGTCAACCAACGCATCGAGATCGCGTTGGTTCGCACCGGGCCTGCTGGGCATCGTTAGTTGAATATTCCGTGAAACGATAGACGTCGAACATGACGGTGCGGCCGGCGCATGAAGAGGCCAACGCCTTCATCAAGCATGAGGCCAAGGCCGGCGCGGAAATCTACCTGAAGCTGACCAATGATAAAAAGAACCCCGCCAACGATCTGGTCGCGATCATGACCGATCCCGACGTCGACTCCACGACGGCGCCGGCCAATCTGATGAAACATGCCGAGTTCATGTATAAGGTCGGCCGCCTCAAACGCTTGCCGGCGTCGTGGAAAGACTTGTTCTTTCCGGAGGCGTACGACCTCAAGGGAACCTAGAGAAGCCTGATGGATTTCATCGAACTGGACGGCGTGGCGCTGCGCTATGAGCTGAGCGGCGAGGGGGAGCGCACGCTCGTGCTCGTCCATGAAATGGGCGGCTCGCTGGAAAGCTGGGACGAGGTTGTTCCGCACTTTGCCGGATATCGCCGCGTGCTGCGCTACGATACCCGCGGGGCCGGACTGTCGCAGAAGGCGCGGGGCGAACTCAGCCTCGATACGATGGCCGGCGATATTGCCGCACTGCTCGATGCGCTTGGAATTTCCGGCAAGGTCGCCCTTGCCGGTGTGGCCGTCGGCGGCGCGATCGCGCTTCATTTCGCCGCCCGGTATCCCGAACGCACCAGCGCCGTTGCGGTCGGCAGCCCGGCCACCGGCATTTCGCCGGATCGCCGTCCGGCCGCGCTCGAACGGCTCGCCAGGATTGAAGCCGATGGGATGACAAGTGTTGTCGAGGACGCGATGCTGAACGGCTATGCCCCGGAACTGCGCGGCAACGCCAAGCGTTTCGAGCGATTCCGGGCGCGCTGGCTCGGCAACGATCCCGCAAGCTATGCCGCGATCTGGCGGATGCTGGCGAATGCCGAGATGCAGGACGAGTTGAGCCAGTTGCGTTGCCCGGTCCTGGTGATTGGCGGTAGTCTTGATCGCGTGCGGCCGCCGCGGTTCGCGCAGGCCGTCGCCAAAACGATCCCGGGGGCGCGCTATGCCGAACTCCGCACCGGACACTACATGGCGGTGCAGACGCCCGATCTGATTGCCAACTGCATCGAAGAGTTTCTTGGAGACGTCGACGCCTGATAGCGTCAGAGTGTTCTCACAGCATCAAGGCCTTTCCACATGACATCGCAACCCGCGCAGCAGATTCCCGGCGTGTACCACCGCAAGATCGGCGATGTCGTCGTCACCGCCATCAGCGATGGCTATCTGGATGGCAATCTCGAGGTGATGCGCAACGTCGATATCGACAAGGCGCATCAGATTTTACAAGACGCGTTCCGTCCGGCGCGGCGCACCAGCGTCAACACTTTTCTGATCCATTCAAAGGGCCGCACGGCGATCATCGACACCGGATCGGGCAATTACCTCCTGTCCACCGCCGGCTTCGTCCAACGCAACCTTGCCTCCGCCGGCATCGATCCGAAGTCGATCGATACCGTGCTCTTGACCCACATGCATCCGGACCATTCCGCTGGTCTCACCGAGATGCCGAGTGGCCGGCTGTTGTTTCCGAATGCCGAATTGGTCATGCACGAGAACGAACTGCCGCACTGGTTCGACGATAGCGCCATGGCGAAGGCCGATGAGCGATCGAAGAAGCTGTTTTTCCTCGCGGGCCGCGAACAGGTGGTGCCCTACAAGAACCGCACGCGCCTGTTCAAAGCGGGCGAAGTCTTTCCCGGGGTCACGGCGGTGCCGAGCCACGGACATACGCCGGGCCACACCGCCTATCTCATCGCATCGGGCAATGACCAGTTGATGATCTGGGGCGACACGGTGCATGTACCCGAAGTGCAGACCGCGTTTCCCGAAGCCGGCATGGCCTTCGATACCGATTTGGCGATGGCCGCGGCCTCGCGCAAGCGCATGTTCGATCGGGTCAGCGCCGACCGCATTCTCGTTGCCGGCATGCATCTGCACTTCCCGGCCTTCGCGCGGCTTGCCCGGCGCGGCGACGCTTACGCGCTTCATAACGAGGCCTGGGTCCACGCGATGGACTAGATACGGCGTTCTTGTCGTCGGATCACGCCGTCCGTTGCCGCGCCGACCGCGCGTCGCTGAGGCTGCCGGCACGGCCGTGACCGAGCATCCGCGAGATTTGTCCGGCGGCTGCCTTCAGTGCCGAAATGCTGTTTGCGTCGGGCACGGCAGGCAGGAACTGGATCGAGCCGACCAACGCGAGCGCGCCGGCGCAGGCGTCGTGCTCGTCGAAGATCGGCGCCGCCACGGCGTTGATGCCGAGCATCGCCTGTTCCGGCGCGGTTGCAAAACCGAGCTGGGCAATGCGTACCAGCTCATCTTCGAGCGGCTTTGGATCGATCATCGTGTGCGGCGTGGAGGCTGCTAGCGGCTTCGCCAGAACGCGCGCTTGTTGCGGACGTGGCGCGAATGCCAGCAGGATCTTGCCTTGCGCGGAGGAATGGAACGGCAACTCGCTGCCTGAGCGAACGCCGATCTCGATCGCAGCGGTGCCCGGCACCATGCTGAGAACCAGCGCACCGCGCGGCGTCGATTCCGAAAGCACAACGGAATGGCCGAGCTGGTCGCGCAAGTCCCGCATCGGGCCTGCCGCAAGCTGAATCAGATCGGCGTCCGGCGCGTGGTGTGCCAGCAAGCGGCTCCGTGGTCCGAGGGCGTATCGCGTGGTCGCCGGGTTCTGCACGAGATAACCGCGCTCGACCAGAGTGAGGAGGTGCCGATGCACCGAGCCCTTGGTCAGCTTGAGGCGTTGGGCAAGCTGGGTGACGCCGAGCTCCTCGCTTGAGAAAGCAAGGGTTTCCAGCACATCGAGCGCGAGCTGGACCGAGCGCACGCCGCCATCCGATCGGCCTTCCTGCATTGCCGTCTCCATGTTCGCTACTGCGAGATAATGTATCAGAAATCCGGGACGATCCAGTAGATAAAGGTTTTATTATACCTAAATCTGCGGCTTGACCCGACTTCTTCGTTCAACTATACGAAACGTAGTATCGCTGTCGAGAACAAAATTTAGCCGATTAGCTTCGGCAAAAGATAAAAACCGTCAGGTCTCCGCAGCACGCGATAACCACCGGCCGCAACAGGTGGCCGGCATGGCGAAGCTTCTGCAATCAGGGAGACCAGGGATGCCCAGTTTTTTCTCACGTGCGTCATTCGGTTCGAACGAGGAGGCGGCAACCTATAATCGGGCGGCCTGGCGGCTCATTCCATTCCTGCTCATCCTCTACATCATCTCCTTTCTCGATCGGGTGAACGTAGGTTTCGCGAAGCTTCAGATGAGTGCCGACATCGGATTGTCCGACGCGGTGTTTGGACTAGGCGCGGGCATCTTCTTCATCGGCTATGCGGCCTGCGAGATACCGAGCAACCTGCTGCTGCAACGGCTCGGCGCGCGGTTCTGGATCGCGCGAATTCTGGTGGTGTGGGGCATCATTTCGGTTTCCTTCATGTTCGTCACCACGCCGGCGCAATTTCTGACATTGCGTTTTCTGCTCGGCATTGCGGAAGCAGGATTCTATCCCGGGATCGTGCTGTACCTGACCTATTGGTTCCCCGGAAAACTGCGCTCGCAGGTTTGCGCGCTGTTTTTCATCGGCATACCGATTGCCGGCTTCATCGGCGGGCCGTTGAGCGGCTTCATCATGAAATCCATGGCGGGTGTCTCGGGCTTTTCGGGATGGCAATGGCTGTTCCTGCTTGAGGGCACGCCCGCGATCGTCGGCGGCATCGCGACCTACTTCTATCTCAGCGACGGTCCCGCTGATGCGCAGTGGCTGACGGCGAAAGAGCGCAACGTCATCGTACCGGCGCTTCAGGCCGAGGAAGCCGCCCACCGCGCCATGGGCCATGGACACCGGCTGATCGACGCATTGGTCAGCCCGAAGCTGTGGATTCTCGCGATCAGCAACTTCACGCTGCTTGGCGGGATCTACGGCATCTCTTTCTGGCTGCCGCAGATCGTCAAGGATCTCGGCGTGCAGGACGTGTTTCTGAACGGCCTCGTCACCTGCATTCCTTTTGCGGTGGCTTGCGTGGCGATGATCATCGTGGGCCGAAGCTCCGACCGCATGCGCGAGCGCCGGTGGCACATCGTCATCTCCGCCACGGTCGGCGCGCTCGGGCTCGTTGGCGGCGCAACGTTGACCGGTGTGCCTGCGTTGGCTTTGGCGAGCATCTCGCTCGCGCTGGCCGGAGCGCTGGCCTCGATCACCGTTCTCTGGGCTCTTCCCAACTCGCTTCTGACAGGCGCGGCTGCGGCAGGCGGCCTCGCCCTGATGGCAACGATCGGCAATCTGGGCGGATACGCGGCGCCCTATATCCTCGGTCTCGCCAAGCAAGCGACGGGACGATTGGACTTCGGTTTCTACGTCATGTCGGCGGCGATGATTGTCGGCGCATTGCTCGTCCATCTGTTGCCGCGCAACGCGTCAATTGATGAGGCCGAACACGTCCCCGTGCTGACCGAGTCTCCTGCGGTTGGTGTGCGATGAGCCGGCACGCGAGGGCTTTCCTGAAATTACAAGACATTCGAGCGAGGAGCAGACCATGACGATTGCACGACGCAAGGCCACGCACGCCCGCCATTTCGCGGAAGCCCCTCAGAAGACCGATGCCGACGGCACCAAACACTGGATCACCCGCGCCGCGAATTTCGTTACCGTCGTGAGCGAGGCCATGGAAGGCGCCGTCCTGTCACGGACGGACCAGGTCGACGAATACATGGTGTTTGTCGTCACCGGCGCGGCGACAATCGAAGCCGGCAAGGATCGCGGCGCGGCAGCCGCCGAAACGCTCTCGATCGTTCCGCCTGGACCGAGCCGCATCACCATGCGTCAGCCGGGGCTGGTGGTGCGTGTTCTCACCAACAAGGCGAGCGACCTCATTGCTGCTGCCGGGAATGCTGCGACCTATGCCGACGGCGCGCCCGAAGTGACTCCCATCGGTCCCTGGCCGGATCCGGTCGGCGGATTCAAGCTTCGCACCTACCGCCTCGCCGATGTGGTGAGCCCGGATCCAGGTCCGCTCAAGATGCGGCTGTTCCGTTCGACCAATCTGATGATCAACATTTTTGAACCCTGGACCAAGCGTCGCGAGCCTTCGCGGTTGAGCCCGCATTCGCATGACGATTTCGAACAGATGTCGCTCGGACTGAAGGGCGCATTCCGCCATCACCTGCGTTACCCCTGGGGTCCGGATATGACGACGTGGATGGAGGACGAACACGCCACCTATGAGGCGAGCCCCTCGATCCTGGTGATCCCGGCGGGGCTGGTCCATACCACCCAGGACCTTGGCGAGGGCGTGACTTGGCTCGTCGATATTTTCGGGCCGCCGCGCCGCGACTTCTCCAGCAAGCCCGGCTTCGTGCTCAATGAAGCCGATTATCCGATGCCGCGCGAAGCGGCAGCAGCCTGAGCACACCGATCGTCGGTAGATTTTTCTTTCGCGAAACGAGATGACCATGACCACAGTGAATGCCGGCCATACCGAAGCCCGTATCGACGCCATCCTCGTTGGTGCTATCGATCCCCACGTCCATTCCGGCCCCTCGATCGCGCCGCGCGCGATCGATCATCTCGAGCTGGCGCAGCAGGCGTCGAAGGCCGGCTTCGCGGCCGTGATCACCAAGGACCACGACTATAGCGGCGTCATGACAGCGGCACTGATCGCGCGTCATTATCCGGAGCTGCGCACGAAAGTCTATTCGAGCATTGTTCTCAACAACGTCATCGGCGGCTTCAATCCCTACGCGGTCGAACATACCGCCGCCATGGGCGGCAAGATCGTGTTCATGCCGACGCTCGCCGCCGAGAACCACCTGCGATGGGAAAAGACCTCGGGCTGGGTTCATCCGGCTTCGACGCAGAAGATCCGCCCGGCGTCGGGGATCCCTGTGCTGGACGCGAACAAGCAGGTGCGGGACGAGGTGAAGGAAGTGCTCGACATCGTCGCGAAGAACGATCTGGCGCTGGCAAGCGGCCACCTTCATATCAGCGAGACCTGGCGTGTGTTCGAGGAGGCCCAGAAGCGCGGCGTCAAGCGCATGGTGCTGACCCATCCGGAGGAGATCGTCGGCGCCAGCTTCAACGATGTTCGCGGCATCGCCGCGATGGGCGCTTTCGTCGAGCACTCCCTCTGCATGTTCCTCGAAGGATCGAAGTTCAAGGTCTGCGACGGCGAGGACCTCAAAAAGCATATCGACGCCGCCGGCGTTTCACAAACGATCCTTTGCTCCGATCTCGGCCAGGTCGGCACGTTCAGTCCGCTCGAAGGATTCAGGCGCGGGGTGAAGCTGTGTATCGATCTCGGTTACGGCGATGACGATATTCACGCCATGGTTTCAACCAACGCCGCGAAGGCCTTCGGCCTTGAAGATGACGTGAAGCGCGCCAAGGCGGCGAAGCATTGATCGAACCATGACGCGGTTTGGCTCTTGAGAGAATTTGGCTAGAAATGAGCAGGCAGAGTCTTGAAACCGCCGTCGGGCGTACGCGGCTTAAGAATCCGGTGATCGCCGGAGCCGCGGAGCACCTGATCGATGCCGATGGCGTCAGGCGAGCGCTTCGTGCCGGAGCTGCCGCCGTTGTCGCGAAATCAACCAACGAATCCCAGGCCGCGCGCGATCAGTTGCAGCAGGCCGAGTACATGGTTCTGGACGAGAACTGGCGCCCGGTGCCGTGGGGACGGTCTGCCCCGAAGACGGCGTTCGTCGCGTGCCGCTCGGGTCTGACGCCGCAATCTTTCGACGAATGGCTCGAACAGACGGCCTCTCTCGATCGTGAAGCGCGAAGCCATGACGCGTATGTGGTCGGTAGCCTGATCTTGTCGGATCTGGATCGGGCCGTGACCATGGCCCGGCAAATCGAAGCTGCCGGATTGCGCATTCTGGAGCTCAACATCGGCACGCCCTATGCGAGCCAGTCGGCCAAGGGCGCCGTATCCACGGAGCTTTTGCCGGAACGCGTCGGGGAAATCGTCAAGACGGTCCGCGCGGCGATCACAATTCCCCTGTGGGTCAAGATATCAGGCCAAAGTGAGCGGGTCCCTGACCTGGCGCAGTCGGCGTTCGACGCCGGAGCGGATGCGGTGGTGATGGCCGGAAGGCTGCTCGGTCTTATTCCCGATATCGATTCGTTTGAACCGATGCTCGGGACCACGCTCGGCGTCGGCGGTCCCTGGAATCTTCCGCTCACCTGTCATTGGCTTGCGATGTCGCGCCGCCGATCGGGGCCGCAGAAACCGCTGATCGCGACCAACGGTGCGCAGAGCGGTCTCGATGTCGTCAGGATGATGCTGGCGGGCGCTTCCGCCGTCGAGATGTCGTCGCAGGTCATGCTTCGCGGCTTCAGTGTTCTATCCGATGCGATCGCCGAGATTGAATCCTATGCTGCCGCAAAAAATCTCGATGTCGCCGAGCTGGTCGGGCGCGCTGCCGATGCGCGCAAGGGTTTTTCTGACATGAAAGCGTTGCCGGATAACTGGCGGCGCTATTTGCCGGAAGGCTGAATCGATCGCGCGGCGGTTCGCGCGATCGAACAACAAGAAATATTCGAGGGGGAGCAGGGCAAGATGAGCGTTTTGACTAGCGGCCAACTCCTGTCTGGAGATCACGCGCTGAATGAAGACGCTATCATGCGCCGGATCACCCTTCGGGTGGTGCCACTGACGGTCCTGATCTATCTCATCGCCATCATCGATCGCGCCAACGTCGGTTTCGCCAAACTCCAGATGGTTTCCGACCTGCACATGACCGAGCAGCTCTATGGGCTGGCGTCATCGCTGTTTTTCATCGGCTATCTGTCGCTGGAAATTCCGAGCGCGCTGGCGGTTCACCGATTTGGTGCCCGCGCCTGGTTCGCGCGCATTCTTTTCACCTGGGGGCTTTTCACGATCGCCGGCGCCTGGGTCACGTCGGGAAGCATGTTCGCGGCGTTGCGATTCTTCGTCGGCTGCGCGGAAGCGGGCGCCTATCCCGGCATCATTTATTACTTCACGCTCTGGTTCCCGAAAACCTACCGCGCCCGGGTGCTGGGCTTTCTCACGCTTGGCAGCGCATTCGGAAACATGTTCGGATCGCTCGTCAGCGGCGCGTTGCTCGATCTCAACGGCGCGCTGGGTCTTTCGGGCTGGCAGTGGGTTTTCATCGCCACGGGATTTCCGGCCATCGTCTTGACGCCGATCGTCTTGGCCTTTCTGCCGAACGAGCCGGCCAAGGCGACGTTTCTGTCGGACGCCGAGAAGAGCTGGCTGGTTGCGGAAATGTCGACGGAGGCCGCTCCCGTCCACGCCGGCAATCCGTTCACGGCGATCTGGGATCGCCGCGTCCTCCTGCTGTCGCTCACCTACATGCTTATTCTGGCATCGCTCTATGGCGTCATCTATTGGCTTCCGACCGTCGTGAAGGCGTTCGGTGCGACAGGAACGCAGAATGGAATCTTGAGTTCGATTCCCTGGATGATTGCGGCCGTCTTTCTGATCATCCTGCCGCGACGGCTGCGTCAGGAGCGCGTGGTCCTGACGGCCATGGTCGTGATTTCGGCTGTCGGTCTGGTCTGTTTTTACCTGAGCACAACGGTTCCGGAGAACTGGATGCGGTTGGTCGCACTCTCGATCGGCACGCCGTGCATATCCCTGCTGTTTCCATGTTTGTGGTTTCTGCCCTCGCTGTTCTTCACGGGAACGCGTGCCGCAACCGCGATTGCCGCCATCAGTACGATCGGGAATCTGGGCGGCTTCTTTGCCCAGAACGCGATGCCGTGGGTCGCGCATACGGCCGGCGCTCCGGTTGCGGCGATGCTCGTTCCGTCGGCGTGTCTGACCGCCGTCGGTATTCTCGCTTTCTATTTGAGGACGCGAGGATTCGGTGATGGAGAAACGCTCACGGCCATTCAGCCGGCGCGTTGAAAGCTTCCGTAAGCACCCTTGTGGAACACAAGTGGGCTGCAAGCGACGTCTTCGCCGGAAAGCACTTCGCCGAGGATGATGTCATGATCCCCCGCTTTGTGGACCGCGGTAACCCGGCCGCAGAGTTGCGCCGCAGAGCCTTTCAGCAGCGGCATTCCGTCCGTGCTGAAGACAACGTCGAGATCGTCGAAGCGGTTCTCTAATTTTCCGGTGAAGCGCGCCGACAGGTCGGACTGGTGTTGGCCGAGAATGTTCACCGAGAACAATCCGCGATTGCGGACCGCCGTGCCTGTTGCGCTGCCTTCATTGGTACAGAACAACAACATGCACGGCTCGAGTGACACCGAGGTCAGCGAATTGACGGTTGCGCCGAACAATTCGCCTTGCCACTCGGTCGCAATGATGGCGACGCCAGTCGGAAACGCGCCCATGACGGAGCGGAAGCGTTTGGGATCGATGGTCCGCATGTTCATCTCTCGCCGCATCGCCTCAAGGTTCATCGTGGATACGTTCCGGGTCACTTCTTCATCATGTGATAGCTGAGCTCGCCGGGATCGGTCAGATCGGGCACCTTCCATCCGTCGAGGTCGTATTCTGCCATGCAGTCCTCGGCAAAACCCTTGAAGCGATCGGCATTGCCGGACGCCTGCGCGCCGAACAGGCAGTAACGGCGAATTTCTTCCGTCGAGCCGCCGTAGTTGATCTCATAGAGCTCGTGCCGCCCGCCGAATTCGCTGCCGATACAGTCCCACAACAGCTTGAGCAGCTTGACGCGCTCCTCGGCCTTGTAGCCGTTCGAACCGCGCAAGTAGCGATCGAGATAGGGGCGGATCTCGGCGTTCTTGAAATCGCTGGAGTGGCTGTTGAGATAGATCAGGCCCGATGCGACGGTCTGCTCGATCAGGTACTTCACCTTGGTGTAGGCCATCGTGGCGATGATCTGGTAGGCGTTGCCCGGATCCATGTTCGGCAAGAGATAATCGCCGATCCAGGGTTTGGGATCGCGGACCATCGCATCCGACAGGCTCCAGAACAGATTGCGCCACGCGATCACCTCGCCGACATTGGCCTGCACGCCGCGATAATCCTTGGTGCCGGCGGCTTCCGTCGCCTTCAATAGCAGCCCGCTGATGAAGTCGAGCTTGACCGCAAGCCGTGTGCAGCCATGCACGACGAAACGCGGCAGGAAGCCGGTGCGCGGAAAGAAGTTGTTCGCCTTCTCGATATCGCCGTAGACGAACACGTTCTCCCAGGGCACCAGCACCTTGTCCATGATGAACACGGCGTCGTTTTCATCGAGCCGGCTCGAGATCGGATAGTCGAACGGACTTCCCATCACGCTCGCGCTCATCTCGTAGGACGTGCGGCAGATGAATTTCACGCCGGGCGCATTGGTCGGCACCATGAACACGGCAGCGAATTTCTTGTCCTGCAAGGGAATGAGGCCGTGATGCGCGACGAAGGTGTAATTCGTCAGCACCGAACCGGTCGCGACCACCTTGGCGCCGGACACGATGAGCCCGGCGTCGGTTTCCTTCTCGACATGGCAGCAGACGTCGGACACTTCATTCGGCGGTCGATCGCGATCGACGGGCGGATGGATGATTGCGTGATTGATGAAGGGCACGCGCTCCTGGCTGAACTTGTACCAGCGCTTGGCATTCTCCTGGTACGGATCGTAGAAGTCGGCGTTCGCGCCCAGCGTCGCCAGGAATGCGGCCTTGTAGTCCGGCGCGCGTCCCATCCAGCCATAGGTGATCCTGGCCCATTCGGCGATCGCGTTACGGCCGGCGATCATCTCGTCCATGGTCTTCGGCGCCTTGAAGAAGGCGTGGGTCATGCCGCCATTGCCGGTATCGGTCGGCAGCAGGATCTTGTCCTTGCGGTCGCCGTGGAGCGCATCGTAGAGGCGGGCGACCATGCGCGCGGTGTTGCGGAAAGCGGGATGGGTGGTGACGTCCTTGACCTTCTCGCCATAGATGTAGACGGCGCGGCCGTCGCGCAGCGAGTCCAGATATTCCTGTCCGGTTTGCGGGCGGCTGACTTTGACGTTGCCGGTGTTCTCCGGCGCGCTTGCCTGTGCCGCGTTTCCCTTGCCTGCCATTCGCGTGCTCCCCATCGAGTTGTTCGATTATCGAACGATTGTCCGTATTCCGAACTTCGCATGACGATACGGCCGTGCCCGCCGATTGGCAAGGGGAGGACTTGTCAGGGGCCGGGTCAGAACGTCATCGAGGAGACCTGGCCGGCGAGGCGGTTGAGCTCGGAGAGAAACAACGCGCGCATCTCGTTGCGCGTCGTCCGCGTCGAATGCGTCGACAGGTTGATGGCGCCGACGGCCTGTCCGTTGCGGTCCAGCACCGGGACGGCCAGCGCGCGCAGGCCGCGTTCGAGTTCTTCGTCGACGATCGAGAATTTCTGTTCGCGGTCGTCGCGGATGCGGTCGAACAGCGCCTGAAGGTCGGTGATGGTTTGCGGCGTGTAGGCCTCGATGCGCTGCGACTTCAGCCGCCGCCAGATTTCGGCTTCATCCAGGTAGCCGAACAGGACCCGACCGAGCGCGGTGTGCAACGCCGGCAGCCGGCTGCCGACCGATAGCGCCGCCGACATGATTCTGCGGGCCGGCACGCGGGCGACGTAGACGATGTCGTTGCCTTGCAGGATGGCGGCCGAACAGGATTCGCCGAGCCGTTCGCTGAGTTCGCGCATCAAGGGCAGCGCGCGATCGATCCAGCTCTGTGTCGACAGATACGCAAAGCCGAGATCGAGAATCCGTGGCGACAGCGAAAACGTCCGGCCGTCCTGTTCGACATAGCCGAGCTGGGTAAGGGTGCGCAGCACGCGGCGCGCCGTGGCCCGCGACAGGTCCGCGACCTGGGCGGCTTCCGACAAGGTCATCTTCGGCCGCTGCCGGCCGAATGCACCGAGCACGGCGAGGCCCTTGGCGAGCGTCGTCATGAATTCCTTGTCGTCGGGGTCGCCCAGATATGGCGGTGGTGGTGGCATGAGGCGTCCTGTTGACTCCATGGGAACCTTGGAAGACACTGGCCGACATACGAACGCTTGTTCGAATATCGAACGCCGGTCCATCTGTCAATCGAGTTGGACGATGAGAATCCGGCGCATCCATAGGGGAGGACGCGCAGATGACCAGCCACAACACCGGTTCGATTCATCGGCGGGCGATCGACCGCCGCACGCTTCTGAAATATTCGGCCGCTTCGGGCGCCATGCTGTCGGTTGGATTGAAGTCGCCGGCTATTGCGCAAACGCGCCCGATCAAGCTCGGCTATGTCTCGCCGCAGACCGGTCCGCTTGCAGCGTTTGCCGAGGCCGACAACTTCATCATCAGCAATTTCAAGGAAGCGACCAAGGCCGGCATCAAGCTGGGCAAAGCCACCGTGCCGGTCGAAGTGATCGTGAAGGACAGCCAGTCGAACCCGAACCGCGCCGCCGAGGTCGCAAAGGACCTGATCGTCCAGGACAAGATCGACCTGATGCTCGTGGCATCGACGCCCGAAACCACGAATCCGGTTTCGACCCAGTGCGAAATCGAGGAGGTGCCGTGCATCTCCACCGTCGCGCCGTGGCAGCCCTGGTTCATCGGCCGTCAGGCCAACCCCACCGGCGGACCGCCGGCCTGGAAAGGTTTCAACTACACCTACCACTTCTTCTGGGGGCTCGAGGACGTCATCGCCGTCTACACCAACATGTGGAGCCAGGTCGCGACCAACAAATCCGTCGGCGGACTGTTTCCGAACGATGGCGACGGCAACGCCTGGGGCGACAAGGTCGTCGGCTTCCCGCCGGTGCTGGACAAGCAAGGCTACAAGCTGACCGATCCCGGCCGCTACCAGAACCTCACCGACAATTTTTCCGCGCAGATCGGCGCGTTCAAGTCGGCGAATTGCGAGATCATCACCGGCGTGGTGTTGCCGCCGGACTTCACGACTTTCTGGAAGCAGGCGTTGCAACAGGGATTCAAGCCGAAGGTCGCTTCCATCGGCAAGGCGATCCTTTTCCCGGTCGCCGTCGAAGCACTGGGCAAGGATGGCAACAACCTGTCGTCGGAGGTGTGGTGGACGCCGAACCATCCGTTCAAGTCCTCGCTCACGGGGATGAGCGCCAGGGATCTCGCGGCCGCCTATGAACACGCGACCAGGAAGCAGTGGACGCAACCCATCGGTTTCGCGCACGCGCTGTTTGAGTTGGCCGTCGATGTGCTCAAGCGCGCGCCGGATCGCGACGGCAAGGCGATAGCGACAACGATTGCCGCGACCAATCTCGATACGGTCGTCGGCAAGGTGCAATGGGGTGGGGCGAACCTGCCGCCGTTTGCCGCCAAGAACGTCGCCAAGACGCCGCTCGTCGGCGGCCAGTGGCGCTACAAGGACGGCAAATACGATATCGTGATCACCGACAACAAGACGGCGCCGGCGATTCCGGCCGCTGGCAAGATGGAAGCGATCACCTGATCGCACAACATGCTGCTGGAAGTCGCCGGTCTCAAGAAAAGCTTCGGCTCCATCGTCGTCGCAGATGACCTCGATCTTGCCGTAGCATTCGGCGAAGCGGTCGGCATCATCGGGCCGAACGGCGCCGGCAAGACCTCGCTGTTCAACCTGATATCAGGCGAACTGCCGCATGATGCCGGCATCATCCGCTTTGACGGCCGCGATCTTGCGGGGGTTTCTCCGCAAGGACGCTGCCGCGCCGGCCTTGGCCGCACCCGCCAGATTCCACAGCCGTTCGAAAAGCTCACCGTGTTCGAGAATCTTCTGGTCGGCGCGGTCTATGGCCGGGCCAGGACCGAGCGCGAGGCGGCATCTTCCTGCGGCGAAATTCTCGATCGGCTTGGCCTGCTCAAGCGCGCCAACACGCTGGCCGGTTCGCTGACGCTGCTCGAGCGCAAGCGGCTGGAGATGGCGCGTGCGCTCGCCACCGAACCGCGGCTGTTGCTGCTCGACGAGATTGCCGGCGGCCTGACCGAGGGAGAGTGCCTCGAACTTGTCGGCACCATTAATGACGTCAGACGCACCGGCGTTGCGATCCTGTGGATCGAGCACGTCGTGCATGCGCTGAACGCCGTCATCGATCGCCTTGTGGTTCTCAATTTCGGACGTAAGGTCGCGGAGGGAATGCCGAAGGACGTGATGCAGCTCGGTGAGGTGCGCGAGATCTATATCGGCATCGAGGCCTGACGCATGCCGCTACTGGAGACCCGCAATCTCACTGCCTTCTATGGCGACTTCCAGGCGCTCTATGGCATCGACACGACGCTGGAGAAGGGCGAGACCATCGCCATCATCGGCGCGAACGGCGCCGGGAAATCGACCTTCCTCAAGGCGATCGCCGGCCTCATTCATGCCGGCGCCGACAGCGTCCTGCTCGACGGCGTGCCGGTCGGCGCGCTGCCAGCGGCCGACATCGTCAAGCTCGGCGTTGCGCTCGTGCCCGAAGGACGGCGACTGTTTCCATCACTGACGGTCGAGGAAAATCTGAAGATCGGCGGCTATGGCAACAAGATGCCGGGGCCCTGGACACTCGATCGCGTCTATTCGCTGTTTCCGGTCCTGAGGGAGCGGCGCGATTCCGCGCCATCGACCTTATCGGGAGGGCAGCAGCAGATGGCGGCGATCGGCCGCGCCTTGATGTCCAATCCCCGCATTCTTCTGTGCGACGAAATCAGCCTCGGGCTCGCGCCGATCGTTATCGCCGGCATCTATGCGGCGCTCCCGCAAGTCAGGGCCGACGGCACCAGCATCGTGCTGGTCGAGCAGGACATCGTCCAGGCCATGAAGGTGGCCGATCGCGTCTACTGCTTCCAGGAGGGGCGGCTCTCATTGGTTGGCCGCCCGCAAGACCTGACGCGCGAATCCATTCACCGCGCCTATTTCGGGCAATGAGATGGCGAACTGAGAGATGACGGGCTGGCTCGATGCGCTGATCCAAGGTGTTCTGCTCGGCGGGCTCTATGCGCTGTTCGCTGCCGGGCTGTCGCTGATCTTCGGCGTCATGCGGCTGGTCAATCTCGCCCATGGCGACTTCATCGTGGTTGCCGCCTATATCATTCTGCTGGTCGCAGGCCAGTTCGGCCTCGATCCGTTTGTCGCGGCGCTGATCGCGCTTCCGATTCTGTTTCTCATAGGCTTCGCGCTTCAGCATGTGCTGCTTAATCGCGCATTGGGACGCGACCTGTTGCCGCCGCTGCTGGTGACGTTCGGCCTGTCGATCATCATCCAGAACGGGTTGTTGCAGTTGTTTTCAGCCGACAGCCGGCGTCTGCAATCGGGCGCGATCGAAACCGCCTCGATCGGGCTTGGCGGCGGCATTGCAGTCGGCGTCGTGCCGCTGTTGACGCTGTTGTCGGCGATCGCCGTGATCGTGTTCCTCAACTTCGTGTTCTACCGCACCCCCATCGGACAGGCGTTTCGCGCGACCTCCGACGATCTGGAAATCGCGCAGCTGATGGGCATCGATGTCAGCCGCATTTTTGCGATCGCCATGGGGCTTGCTTTCGTCGTGATCGCGATCGCCGCGCTTTATCTGGGCTTGAGGGCGAATTTCGATCCCACCATCGGTCCGGCGCGGCTGCTCTATGCCTTCGAGGCCGTGATCATCGGCGGCCTGGGCAGCTTTTGGGGAACGCTGGCGGGCGGCATCGTGCTTGGCGTCGCCCAGACCATCGGCGCCCGCATCAATCCGGAATGGCAGATTCTGTCGGGGCATCTGGCTTTCCTCGTGGTGCTGGTACTCAGGCCGCGCGGGCTGTTTCCCCGCGCGCTCGACTAGGGAAGCGGCGATGGAATCTCCTGCGGCCAAACTCACACAGGCGTTCCGTATCGAAACTGCGAGTCGCGGCGTGCGCCTCTCCGCCGTGCTCATGTGGGTTGTTTTGCTCGTAGCCGTGCTGCTTCCGGTTTTCGGCAGCCGCGACCTGATCCAGAACCTGATCTTTCTGTTCTACATGATGGCGCTGGCGCAGTGCTGGAATCTGCTGGCGGGCTATGCCGGGCTGATTTCGGTCGGCCAGCAGGCTTTTGTCGGGCTCGGCGGCTACCTCCTGTTCGCGCTGACCTTGCCGGGCGGCATCAACCCTCTGCTTGCGATTCCGGTGGTCGGGATCGCTTCGGCGATACTGGCATTGCCGACCGCCTTGATCGTATTCCGCCTGCGCGGCGCTTATTTTGCGATCGGCACCTGGGTCGTGGCGGAAGTTTATCGTCTTGTCTTCGCCCAGTTCAGGATGCTCGGCGGCGGTACCGGAACGTCTCTCGATCCTTCCGTCACGTCGTCCGTGCCTGGCATCGACTGGATCAAGACGCTGCTGGAGATCCGCACGCCGGCCGCGCGCGACATCGTTTCGTACTGGCTGGTGCTGGCATTGCTGGTCGGCACGCTGGCGCTTGTCTATTTCATGCTCCGCTCGCGGCGCGGGCTGGCGCTTGGCGCGATCCGTGACAACGAAACCGCGGCCGCCGGTCTCGGCGTCGATATCTACCGCATCAAGCTTGGTGTCTATGTCGCAACCGCTGGCATGACCGGCATGATCGGGGCGCTGATCTATCTTCAGAAAGCACGCATCTCGCCGGATGCCGCCTTCTCGGTGCTGGACTGGACGGCGTACGTCATTTTCATCACGGTAATCGGCGGCATCGGCACGATCGAGGGCCCAATGGTTGGCGCGGTGATCTTTTATCTGATGCAGCGCTATCTCGCCGACTTCGGTGCGTGGTATCTCATTGTGCTGGGCGCCCTCGGAATCGTCGTGATGCTGTTCGCGCCAAAAGGCCTCTGGGGCTTTGTCGCCGAGCGCACCAATCTGACGCTGTTTCCGACGCGGCGTAAACTCGTCGTCAGTGTCAGCGAGCGCGATCGTTGACGCTTCGAGCAGTGCGCGAAGCCGATCGATTGTCAACGCCAGCCGAGCGCGGGGGCGATGTGGGTCAGTATCGCCTCGATCACGTGCGCGTTGTAGGCAACGCCCAATTGATTGGGCACGGTCAATAGCAACGTGTCAGCCTCGGCGATCGCTTCGTCTTGCTTCAACTGTTCGATGAGCACTTCCGGCTCGGCGGCATAGCTTCGGCCAAAGATCGCGCGTGTATTCTCGTCGATGAACCCGATCTGGTCCTTGCCTTCCTGCTCGTGCCCGAAATAGCTGCGGTCGCGGTCGTCCACCAGCGCGAAAATGCTGCGGCTGACCGACACCCGCGGCTCCCGGGCATGGCCGGCCTCCTTCCAGGCGGCGCGAAAGCTGCGGATTTGCTTCGCCTGCTGAATGTGAAACGGCTCGCCGGTCTCGTCATTCTTCAATGTCGAGCTCTGCAAGTTCATGCCCAGCTTGGCCGCCCAGTTCGCCGTGTCGTTTGAACTGGCACCCCACCAGATGCGTTCACGCAGGCCCTCGGAAAGCGGTTCGAGGCGCAGCAATCCCGGCGGATTTGGAAACATCGGCCGTGGATTCGGGCGCGCAAAACCCTGACCACGCAGCAATTCGAGAAAAATCTCGGCGCGACGCCGCCCCATGGCGGCGTCGTCCTGGCCCTCGGCCGGTTGATAGCCGAAATGCCGCCATCCATCGATCACCTGCTCGGGCGAGCCCCGGCTGATGCCGAGCTGCAGCCGCCCGCCGGAGATCAGGTCGGCGCTACCTGCATCCTCGATCATGTAGAGCGGGTTCTCGTAGCGCATGTCGATCACGGCGGTGCCGATCTCGATCCGGCTGGTTCTTGCGCCGACGGCCGCGAGCAAAGGGAAGGGCGAGGCCAACTGGCGCGCGAAATGATGGACGCGGAAATAGGCGCCGTCCGCGCCCAACTCCTCGGCCGCGACGGCAAGATCGATGGATTGCAGGAGCGTATCCGCCGCCGAGCGAGTCTGCGATTGCGGCGAGGGATTCCAGTGTCCGAACGAAAGAAAACCGATCTTTTTCATTCGGGCAATCTAGTTATGCCTGGGGTTGTTTGCCACTGCCGATTTGCGAAAGCCGGACGACCTAGCGGCGCGTCCATTCTCCGACCACGCGGTGTATCTCCACGAGATGCTCGCGAAGCTGCTCGAGCGCGAAACCGAGCGCGAACAACCGCTCGGCGGCCTCGCTCTCCATGTCGCGCGTCAGTCCCTCACGCCGCACCGCCCCGAACGTCTCGATGTAATCCCGGAATGGGGCATCGACGGCGCCGAACGGAGGCGGCGGCTTTTGGTCACGCAAGGCCGCGCCACAGGCCCGGAGGAAATCGCGTCCCGCAGTCTCGATCTTCTTGAGCGGCGGCGTCAACCGCGCCGAAATTTTCGCAGGGAATTCGTATCCGACGGCGCGGCCCAGCATCACGATGTCATGGCGTAACCGCAACAACGTGCGTAACAGTGGGCCGGTGTCGGGACCGGAGGTGAGACGCGCATTGCGCTCGTGCTCGGCTTCGACCCCGGTGGCGTTCAGTCGATTCAGCGCAGCCGCAATCCCGTCCTGAATACGCCGGCGCTCCGCAAGATCGAGTTCTCGGCTGTGGTCTTCCAGAAACCTTGAAAGCCCATCCGCCAACAGGTCGAGCATATCGGCCGCGGCCTGGATGGTGATCGCATTCGCGCGCGAGGGAAACAGCAGAAAGGACACGATGAAACCGACAGCGCCGCCGACGGTGACCTCCAGTATACGATCGATCGCGGAAGCGGCGGGACTGACATGCTGCATGCTCGGCACCAGAAGCACGATGATCGCAGTCACCGGCAGCACATTGAAATTGGCGCGGAACGAGGCGATGAAGGCAAGCGGCGCGATCGCAAGCGCAAGTACACCGAGCAAGGCCCATTCGCTTTCATGCGGGATCAGAATCGCAAGCGCGCCGCCATAGGCGACGCCACCGAAAGTGCCGATCAGATAGTCGCTCGCCACTTTCAACGAGCGGCCAAGGCTCATCTGGGTCACGATCAGCGATGTCAGGACTGCCCAGAGCGGCAGATGCAGGTG
Source organism: uncultured Alphaproteobacteria bacterium (assembly GCA_963706265.1). Classification (GTDB taxonomy): domain Bacteria; phylum Pseudomonadota; class Alphaproteobacteria; order Rhizobiales; family Xanthobacteraceae; genus Bradyrhizobium. The sequence continues at coordinate 597,637 of CAVPLO010000004.1, forward strand.
CAGGACCTGCGCCACCGCAAAGGCCAGTACTGCGGCCACCGTCACCCGAAGCGCCAGGATCAGCTGCAGCCGGTAGCGGTGATTCCACTTGCGGATCGACGTCAGAAGTCGGGTAAAGCGGCTTTCGTTGGCAGGCATCCGGCCGGACATTGCGAAGAGGGAGGCCCGGTTTAGGCCAGCTTCCGCGCCAAGACAATGTCGGCAAGACAATGCAAGTCGGGCTCCGGCCGTATTCGGCGCGGAGCCCGACAATTTTCAAAGGGCTACTTCAAAGTCCTCAATGTGCCAGCGGATCGGGCCGCATCTGCACCTTGAACACCTTCGGATAGGCCTCCTTGTCGCCTTCGCCATGGAAGTTGGCGCGCGTGCCGGACGTGGTCCAGATGCCGCGGCCCTTCCACCCGAGGGCGTCATTGTCGATCCGGCCGTCGACGTTCTTGGTAAAGAAGCCGAGCGGATAGGGCATGCGCAGCGTGACGAATTTGCCGTTCACCAGCGCCAGCAGCGCCTCATTGCCGTTGGCTTCGGCGATCGGCACGTTGGCGCCGAGTCCAAGGATATTGTAGCGATCGACCCACACATAATAAGCGTGGTTGGCGCTGCCCTTGGGATCGAGCCCTTTGAATTGCGGGCCCGGCAACCGGTAGACGTGCCAGCCTTCCGGACATTGCTTGCCGTCCGCGGTGGTCGGTCCGTTGAGCGGCCCCTTGCACAGTTTGCGGTCGAAACTTGCAAGATGGCCGCTCGAGAGCGCCGTCCAGACCACGCCATCGAGGCCGATGTCGATGCCGCGCGGACCGAACGTGCCTTCCGGCGGCTGATACACTTCCGCGAGCGCGGTGTTGGCGGGGTCGGGCCCCGGCATCAAGCGAATGATGTAGCCAGGCTGGTCGATGCGGGAGAAGCCGCGATCCATCGCCTGGCCCCAGATGGAATCGTCGACCGGGCTCGGCATGATGCCGTAGAACGAGGCGGCGATGCGCTTGTCCTTGGTCGGATCGACGGGATCCTTGGCGCCGACATACGCGTCGCGCTTGCCGTTGCCGTTGGTGTCGATGACGAGCGCGGTCCAGCCTTGCGAAGCCACGCCGTCACGGGTTTCGCGGAACTGCTTGGTGTTGAGCCAGCCAACCAAGCCGCCGCCGGCGCCCGGACCGCCCGCGCTCATCCACAAGGTGTCGTTGGCGTCGTGCCCGAAATAGAGGTGATGGGTCGAGAAGCAGGTGTTGATCAAATCCCATTTGCCGGTCGCGGGATCAAAGCGCGACAGCTCGCGCGCGGCGGTTCCTTGCGGATCGGCCTTGGCCGAGGGAAGGTTAGAGCCCTGCTTGCAGTAATCGGGATTGGCCGGCGGGCGTAGTTTGGCGGTGAACCAGACCTTGCCTTGCTCATCCATCATCACGTTGTGGATGGAGGTGTGACCGTCCCAGATCGCCTCGTCGCCCCAATAGGCCGAGGTACCGTGCGGCGCGTCCGCCGAACCCGTCATGTTGGGATCGAGGTAAGGCTCCTTGATGGTGGAGGCCACGTTCTTGACGGATCAAGCGTGGGAATGAGGTCGGTGCTTTCTTCCGGCGATCCGTAGATCAGTCCGTTCGCGTTCAGGTGCGGATTGCGTTTGTCGGTCGAGATCGCGTCGTGCTGGTAATGCGTCGGCGAGGCCCAGTCCCACTCCGTGTAAACGACGTTCCGCTCGATGCCCTTGGGGCGCTCCGGCTTGTCGAACGGCAAGGCGCCCGCCGCGATCTTGTCGGTCCATTTGGAAAACACCTCATAGACCTTGTCGGGCCCGATGCTGTTGATCGCGGTTGCCATGTATTCCATGGCTTGTCCGGCCTGGGTGCGCATCGCCCAGGCGGTTTGCGAGTCGTGGGCCTGGTCCATGAAGAACTTCGGGATTTCGCGGATGCCGCGCGTGCCGAGGGCATGACAGGACTGGCACATGTTCTTGACGGTATCGACAAACTGCGCCTGGCTCTTCATCGTGTCGGGCATCTTGTTGCCCTTGGCACCGGTGCCGGGAAATTCGCTCGCGGGGGGAATGTCGAGCAGGGAATACCAGTACATGCCGGGATAATGCTGCGCATCGGCGGCGGCGGATGCGGCCGGCTTGACCTTGAAATCGACGAGCTTGCCGGGGCGTGATTCAACGGCCGCGCTGTCGGTCAGGCCATAGCCGCGAACCCAAACTTTATAATTCGCGTCCGGCAGTTCGGGAATGACGAAGCGGCCCTGATCGTCTGACACCACAATCTTCGCATATTTGGTCGGCAGGTCCCTGGTCTCGGCGATGATCCACACGCCGGCCTCCGGGCCCTTCTCGCCGATCACCTGGCCGCCGATGTCATGGGCGGAGATGTTGACGTTGGCCGCGATGACGGCGCCACCGTGCATCAGAGCGAAAGCGCTTGCGCCTGCCGCGATCCATTGATTGAACTTCATGACTTGTTTCCCCACTACCCGGTTATCTCGCGCCGACGGTTCGCTTGTTATGGCATACCGTCTGTCATTCCCGCTATTTCGACCAAAGTCCTCTTGTTGTCGAGGGCCTTTGAAAAGAGTCCCCTTTCGCGCCGCCCGCTTGTCACATGGTGAAAAGTCGGTGCCGCTCGGTTCGCCGTTGGCGCCGGTCGGATTGTTGAGCGGAAGGCAGTCCTTGAAAATGCGCTCGCCTCAATGCGCCGCGGGATCGGTCGTCACGGTTTGTTTGACCCGGACCACCATCGGCTTTGGCGGATCGGGCACCGCCTGCTCCCAGCCGCCACCGAGCGCCTTGAACAATGTGACCAGATCGAGCCCGACATTGGTGGTGCTTGCCGCCAATTGCTGTTCGTTCTGGAGCAGGTTGCGCTCGGCATCGAGCACGGTGAGGAAATCGGCGACACCGTCGTTGTAGCGGGAACGGCCGAGATCGAGCGCCGCGCGGGTATGGTCGAGCTGGGCGCGTAGCCGCGTGCGGCGGATCTGTTCGAGCCGCAGTGACGCAATCGCGTTGACGACTTCATGCCAGGCTTGCAGCACCGTCTTGTGATAGGTGAGGGCAGCCTCCGCCTGCTGCACTTCACTCAGGTTGAGCATGCTTTTCAGCCGAAAGCCGTCGAAGATCGGCAAGGTCACGCTCGGGCCGGCCATGTATTGCAGCGAACTCGCGTTGTACAGACTGCTGAACTGAAGCGAGTCCAGCACCACCTGGCCATTGAGCTGGAATTTCGGATAGAACGACGCCACGGCAACGCCGATATTGGCGGTCGCGGCATGCAATTGATCCTCGGCCTCGCGAATATCAGGCCGGCGGCGCGCCAGCTCCGACGGCATGCCTAAGGGTACGTGCGCCGGCAGCCTCAGCGCGCGCGCCGGGCCGAGCGCGGCATTGAGCGAGGTCGGCGGCATGTCGAGCAGCAAGGCGATTGCGTTCTGATACTGGATTTGCTGCTGCTGCAGGCTCGGCAGTTGCGCGCGGATGCCTTCGACCTGCGCGGCCGCGTTTTCTGCGTCCAGTCCGCTGCGCACGCCCTTTTGCTGCAGCTGCTGGGCGAGCTGAAGAATATCGCGATCGACTCTCAGATTGTTTTCCGCAATCCGGATCTGTTCCTGCGTGCCGCGAAGCTGGATGTAGTTACGCGCCAACTCCGCAAGGCTCGAGACCAGCGCGTCCCGCCGTCGATCTTCCGCCTGATCGACCTGTGCGTCGGCAGCTTCGACCTGCCGGCGGACGCGGCCCCAGAGATCGAGCTCCCATGACATGTCGAGGCCGACCGTATATTCGTTGATCGGCTGGATCGGGATGCCGCCCGATCCGGCAGGGCCGAGCAGGGGCGCCAGCAGGCTGATGATGCCGTTCTTGCTGAAGAGCTCGCGCTGATACTTGCTGTCGCCGTTGATACTCGGCAGTTCGGCGGCAGCCGTGGCGCTGCGCTGATAGCGGCTTTCGGCGATGCGGATCGCAGCCGTCCGCACGTCGAGATTGGCGTCGGCGACACGGTTTTCGAGATTGGTCAGAACCGGATCGCCAAAGGTGTTCCACCAGTTAGGATCGGTCGGCGCCGGCAGATGGGCGTCAGAGACCGTTTGACCGCTGAAGGTTTTGTTCTCGGGCAAATGGGCGTTCGGTTCGACGAAGTCGGGTCCGAGCGTGCAGCCCGAGAGCATCACGAGCACGGTGACGAAAGTGCCGCTACGGCAGCGGTAGAACTTCGGCATCAATGGCCCCCTCCAGCCCGCATGCCCCCGGTTTTCGGCGAAAGCAGGAAGCACAGCGGCACAATCAGAAAAGCCACAACTGCGCAATAAAGGAAGACGTCGCGATAGCCGAGAATGGCGGCCTGCGTCCGGAACACCTGATAGACCCGGCCGACCGCAGCGTCATGCGCCGCGGCGCCGACGCGGCCCATCGCCCGCAGCGCCTGTTCGTATTGTGCGACGAGGGTCTGGTATGGCTGGCTGAGCGGCGTGATCCATTGCGACAGATAGCTTTGATGGACCTGCGAGCGCTGCGTCACCTGCGAGGTCGCGAGCGCAATGCCGACCGAGCCGAAAATATTTCGAAACATCGCAAACAGCGCGGCGCCGTCGCCATTGAGCTCCCGCGGCAGCGTCATGTAGGCGACCGTGCTGATCGGCACAAACAGGAACGCCAGCCCCGCGGACTGGAAGGTTCGCATGAAGACCAGGGTCCTGAAGTCGATATCCGGCACCAGCGTGCTCGAATAAACCAGCGCGCAGCCGATGATGGTGAAGCCGGCCGCGATGATGAAGCGTATCTGTACCTTGGTCATCAGCCGGCCAACGAACGGAATCAGAAGGATGACCGCGATCCCTCCCGGAGAAAGAATCATCCCGGCCCAGGTCGCATTGTACATCAGCACGGTCTGGGCGAATTGCGGAATCAAGACGGCACTGGCGTACAGAATGGCGCCGGTGGCCCCGATCATGACGCACCCTCCGGCGAAATTCCGGTCGGCAAACACCGAGAGATCGACGATAGGCTTCCTGGCGATCAACAGCCAGCCGATCGCTCCCGATATCCCAAGGAAAGCGAGAATCGCCATCAATCGGATGAAGCCGGAATTGAACCAGTCGGCATCCTCGCCGCGATCCATCATGATCTCGAGACAACCGAGGCCGATCGCGATCAGGGCCAGCCCGATATAGTCGATGCCGCGGCTGCGGCGGTTCTTTTCCCACGGAGGATCTTCCACCAGCAACGAGACGAAGAAAGCGGCGACCATGCCGACGGGAACGTTGATGAAGAAGATCCAGCGCCACGACACCTGGTCGGTGATGATGCCGCCGAGCGTCGGACCCAACACCGGCGCAACGATGGTGGCGATCGCCGTGACGCCGAAAGCCGCGCCACGGCGTGCCGGCGGAAAATAATCCAGAATAATGGACTGCTGGTTCGGCTGCAGCCCGCCGCCGAAGAATCCCTGCATCAGGCGGAAAACAATGAGCTGGCCGAGACTCTGCGCGATCCCGCACAGGAACGAGCACACCGTAAACATCACAATGCAGATGATGAAGTAGCGCTTGCGGCCCAGCAGATCGCCGAGCCATCCGGAGATCGTCAGAACGATGCCGTTGGCGACGAGATAGGAGGTCAGTGCCCAGGTCGCTTCGTCGTTGCTGGACGAGAGGCTTCCGGCAATATGCGGAAGCGCCACGTTCACGATCGTGGTGTCGAGGATTTCCATGAACGCGGCCGACGTGACGATGACCGCGATGAGCCATGGATTATATTGCGGTTTCCATGGTTCTTCCGGCTTGACTTCGCTCATTGAACCGCGACCCTCGGTTCGACCGAAATCCCGAGCGGCAGCGGAATATTGGGATCGAGCCCCTTGTCGATGACGATCTTCACCGGCACGCGCTGAACGATCTTGATGAAATTGCCGGTGGCGTTCTCGGGCGGGAAGGCCGTGAACTTCGAGCCGGAACCGAGCTGGATGCTGTCGACATGTCCCTCGAGCCGTAGCTGGGGATAGGCGTCGACCCGGATGCTCACATGCTGGCCCGGCCGCATGTTGACGAGTTGGCTCTCCTTGAAGTTGGCAGTGATCCAGACTTCCGGCGCGACGATCGAAAAGATCTGCTGGCCGGGGGCGACGTAATTGCCCTTTTCCACGTTGCGCTTGGTGATCCAGCCGTCTTGCGGGGCCATGACCACGGCCCAGGACAGATTCAAATCTGCTTGATCGAGCTTCGCCTGCGCCTGCTCGACCTGACCCTTGAGCTGACCGACGGCTGCGTCGGTCTCACTGATGCGCTCCGGCACCGGCGAGTTCTGCGTCACCTGTGCGTCGGCGAGTGCGACTTGCGCTTCGGCCTGTCGCAAGGCGGCTTCGGCAGCGTCGATATCCTGTTGCGAGGTCGCAGCCTTCGGCAGCGCCTTTTGCCGATCATAGTCGGCTTTGGTCCTGGCCTTCGTCGCCTTGGCGTTTTCGAGCTGGGCCCTGGCCTGTTCGAGCTGTGCCGGAAAATTCTTCTTCGCAACCTCCAGCCCAAATTGCTGGCCGCGATATTGAGCCTTCGCGGTCGCGAGCGCGCCTTCCGCCTGTTCGCGATCGATCCGGTATTGCCGCGGGTCGATATGGATCAGCGGCTGCCCCTTCTTGACGAACTGGTTGTCGTTGACGTCGAGCGAGACGACCGTGCCTGCGACTTGCGGTGCGATCGTGATGGCGCGGCCGTCGGTGAAGGCGTCGTCGGTTTCCTCGATGCCGCGGGTCGAGAGCCAATAATAAAGACCGCCGATCGCGAGCAGGGTCAGCACCACGCCTCCGACGATGAGGACGGTGGGCCGCCGTTTTTTTATCGTTTCCTCGCGGGCGGCCGCCTTGCCGTCCTCGGCGGCCGCGGTCTTGCCGGCGTCGGGCTTTGCCTCGTCCGGCTTGGGCGCATCCTCGCCACGGCGCTCGGCGCGCTTCACCTGGGGTGAGGTGCTCTCCTGCTGGACATCGTCAACCGACATAGGGCGCGACCCCCTTCAAACTACCAGATCCGTCAGCCTTGCCACGTTAGCGGCGCCCCGAATATAACCGTACCTGATGGTTCGTTTAGTGACAAGGGTTGCTCCAACCGCTCGGTAACGCTGGCATGCCCAAAACCGCAGTCATTCGAAAAGTTCCGCGCGGCGAACGGCGGCGCGTGGAACTAATTGATGTCGCTGAGAAAATGTTTTTGGAGCGCGGGTTTTCCGACACCACAATGCAGATGATCGCGGAAGCGGCGGGGGCGTCGAAAGAGACGCTCTACCGTCACTTCGAGAGCAAGGAGCTTCTGTTCGCCGAGATCGTCAGCCGCAAGGCGCGGCAGATCTCCGGACCCGACGCTCCGATGGCGCGCGGCGGAAGTCCGGAAACCGTGCTGTCCGAGCTCGGCGTCACTCTGCTCCGCACCATCGTCACGGGAGAAGCCTCGTTTCTTTTCAGAACCGTTGTGGCCGAGGCCGCGCGCACACCCGAACTCGGCGATCTCTTCTATCAGCGCGGTCCCGGGCTGACGATCGAACGGCTCACGCAATATCTGGCGGATGCCACGGCACGAGGCCAGTTGCGTTGCGACGATCCGACCGTCGCGGCACGGCTCTATCTCGGCGCGGTGGTTTCGCAATTTCATCTGCGCCGCCTTTTCCAATCGACGTGGAAGCCGCCGACCGAAAAGGAGATCGGCCGCCACGTCAAAGCTGCCGTATCGATGTTTCTGGCGCAGTTTGGCCCGCGATGACCGAGGCGTGTTGTTATTCTTTGACCGCAGCTCGCAGCGCGACCCAGATCGCCGAGGCTCCGAGACCCAGCGCGCCGAGCACGAGGAAGGTTGGCGAATAGCCGATCCAGTGCGCGATCCATCCGCCGAGCGCCGGGCTCAATGATGCACCGACACCCTGGACGGTGATGACCGCTCCTTGCGCGAGATTCACGCGTCCGGTTGAATAAAGCGAGCGCGCGACCATCCCCGGCACGGCAACGCTTTGCAGGCCGGTTCCGATCCCGTCCAGGATTTCGACGGGAACGACGCCCCACCAACCGGTCAGGAAGTAAGCGAACAGCCCGCGCAGCGGCAGCACCAGAAACGAGACGAGTATCAGCAGCCAGTAGTTGCGCTTTTCCGCAATCCGCATTCCGACGATCGATGCGATCACCATCGTGCCCTGGGCGATGACGATGATGGTCGCAACGAAACTCGGGCCGTTGGTCTGGCTGCCCGAGACCGCCGAGATGCCATAGAGCGGAACGATCGCGGCGTTGCCGAGATGAAACACGGCAAGCGCCAGCGCCAGCACCACAAGCGTCTTGTGCTTCAACAACACCGTCAGCCCGCTCGGCTGGCTGTCCGGGTCATCCTCCTTGCTGCCGCGCGCGGCGCGATGGTCGATCGAGGCGGGTGGAATCATCAGGACGCAGGCGATCGTGACGGCTCCGAACATGGCGGCGAGCAGAAACACGGAAAAATAGCCGAAGTGCCAGCCTAGAAAACCGGAGACAGCGGCGCCGACCATGTTGCCCGCATGGTTGAAAGCCTGGTTCCGGCCATTCTGCCGGTTAAAACCCTTCTGGCCGACGATGCCGAGCGTGATGCCGGTCACCGCGGGAACGATCGCCGCACCCGCAATCGCGGTCGCCACTTGCGAGGCGGCGACGGCCCAGAAATTCTGCCACAGCAAAATGATCGAGGAGCCGGCGACCACGGCCGCGCCGGGAATGATGACCCACGCGCGCTTATGATTTGACGTATCGATGAAGCCGCCGACCGGTGTGGTGATCAGCATGCCCGCGACATTGCCGATCGTCATCGCCGTGCCGATCAGGCCGGTGTCCCAGCCGCGCTGCACCAGGAAGACGCCGACGAACGGTCCGATGCCGGACTGCATATCGGCCATAAAGAAATTGACGGCCAGCAAAGGCCAGAGCCTGAGTGTCCGGCTTTTACTCTGCCGCATGAGGGTACGAGCTTCTGAATCAGGACCTTAAGCCGTGTGGCCGGGATCAAAGTCGGTCGGGGTTTTCTTTTGCCGTTGTTTGACCATTTTTGCCGGGTCCGGCTTGCCGAGTACCCCACGCGGGCCGAATTGCTCGCGCTGCTGATCGTCTTCGGACTGCCGAGAGCCGCCGTCATCGAGCTGTGGGCGCAATCTTCTATTTTCTTCGTAGATTTGCCAGCTATGCTTGAGTTTCCGGTTTGTCGTATTCTCTCCTTCGGCCATGGGTAATGTCCTCCCGCTGCTGTTGATTGGAGCCAGATATGGGCGTTCCAGACATCGGCGCTCCTGATGTGGGCGCACCAGATATGGGCGTTAAAGCCAAACGGCCCCGGTCGTTCCGCAAGGCCGGGCGATCTGATCCAATTCCTTCGGGAACCCAAAGCGCTGGAAGCGATTTCCTTGGTATCGTGGCGCCGGGGCGGACCTGCGGATGAATATTCTCGATCCTCAAGGTCCCGTTGCGGCGGCTGACAAGGCCATTCTGGTCAATTCAATCGCGATCATGCTGGCGATCGTGGTGCCGACGATCGTTGCGATTTTTGCCTGTGCCTTCTGGTTCCGGCAGTCCAATCCGCGCGCACGATATCTTCCCGACTTCGCGCATTCCGGCCGCATCGAACTCGTGGTCTGGTCGATCCCGGCGCTCACCATCATTCTGCTCGGCGGCGTCGCCTGGATCGGTTCGCACCAGCTTGATCCTGCAGCGCCGGTCGCGGGCACCGGGAGCCCGGTCCGAATCCAGGTCGTTTCGCTCGATTGGAAGTGGCTCTTCATCTATCCGGATCAGCGGATTGCGACCGTCAATTCGCTGACCGTGCCGGTCGGCGCGTCGCTGCAATTCGAGCTGACATCGGGAAGCGTGATGAACGTCTTTTTCGTCCCGCAGCTCGGCAGCATGATCTACACGATGAATGGCATGGTCACGCATCTCAATCTGCGCGCCGACCAGGAGGGCAATTACCAGGGGCTCTCGGCGCATTTTTCCGGTGATGGCTTTCCCGGGATGATGTTCGACGTTCATGTGATTTCGCCGCTCGAGTTTCCCAACTGGGTTGCGGCGACGGCGAAGAGCGGCAACGCGCTGAACGCCGATGCCTACAAGCAATTGTCGCAGCAGTCGGTCGAGACCGGTCGGCCGACCTATCGGCTGCCCGACCCCAGGCTGTTCAATGACATCGCGACCCAGCGCATTCCGCCCGGTCCCGGACCGCAGATCGCCGATAACCCGGCGAAACCGAAGCCTGAGAGTGGAGCAGCCAGTGTTAGGTAAATTGCCGTGTTAGGTAAATTAACCTGGGCCGCCATTCCGTTCGACCAGCCGATTCCGCTGATCGTCGGCGCTGTTGTCCTGGTCGCCATCCTGGCGGTCATCGCCTGGGTCATCATATCGGGTCATCTGCCCTATCTCTGGCACGAATGGATCACCAGCGTCGATCACAAGCGGATCGGCGTGATGTACACCTTGCTCGCCCTGGTGATGCTGCTGCGCGGCGGCAGCGATGCCATCATGATGCGCGCGCAGCAGGCGGTCGCCTTCCAGTCGCAAGGCTATCTGCCGCCGGAGCACTACAACCAGATATTTTCCGCGCACGGCACCATCATGATCTTCTTTGTCGGGATGCCGTTCGTGATCGGCTTGATGAATTTCGTCGTACCGCTGCAACTCGGGGTGCGCGACGTGGCGTTCCCGACGCTCAACTCGGTGGGCTTCTGGCTCACCGCGACCGGCGCGCTGCTCGTCAACATCTCGCTCCTGGTTGGCGAGTTCGCCCGCACCGGCTGGCTGCCTTATCCGCCGCTGTCCGAAATGACCTATTCGCCCGGTGTCGGCGTCGACTACTATTTGTGGTCCCTGGAGATCTCCGGGGTCGGCACGCTGGTGGCGGGGATCAATCTCGTCACCACCGTGCTGAAGCTGCGCACCAAGGGCATGACATACCTGCGCATGCCGATCTTCTGCTGGACCACGCTCGCCGCGAACCTGCTGATCATTGCGGCGTTTCCGATTCTCACCGCGACGCTGGCAATGCTGATCCTCGATCGTTATCTCGGCTTCCATTTCTTCACAAATGAAGCCGGCGGCAATGTCATGATGTTCATGAACCTGATCTGGGCCTGGGGACATCCCGAGGTCTACATCCTGGCGCTGCCCGCCTTCGGCATCTATTCGGAAGTGGTCCCGACATTCTCCGGCAAGCCGCTGTTCGGTTACCGCTCCATGGTGATGGCGACCATGGCAATCTGCATCATCTCCTTCTGCGTCTGGCTGCATCACTTCTTCACCATGGGCGCCGGCCCCAACGTCAACGCCATCTTCGGCATCGCCAGCATGATCATCGCGGTGCCGACCGGCGTGAAGATCTACAACTGGCTGTTCACGATGTACGGTGGCCGCGTGCGCTTTGCGACGCCGATGATGTGGTCGCTCGGCTTCATGGTGACCTTCATCATCGGCGGTCTGACCGGTGTTCTCGTCGCCGTGCCGCCGGCGGATTTCCTTTTGCACAACAGCATGTTTCTGATCGCGCACTTCCACAACGTCATCATCGGCGGCGTGCTGTTCGGGGTGTTTGCGGGTTACATTTACTGGTTTCCGAAAGCCTTCGGCTTCCGCTTGCATGAAGGCTGGGGCAAGGCCGCGTTCTGGTTCACCTTGAGCGGATTTTACGTCACCTTCATTCCACTCTACGCGGCGGGCTTTCTCGGCATGACGCGGCGCATGCAGCACTACGATGTCGCGGAATGGCGGCCCTGGATGATCGTGGCGGGGATCGGCACGATCCTGCTCTCGATCGGAGTGATTTGTCAGGTCGTACAGCTTGCCGTCAGCATCCGCGATCGTGAGTCCCTGCGCGATGTCACCGGCGATCCCTGGGACGGGAGATCGCTGGAATGGTCCACGGCCTCGCCGCCGCCGGTGTTCAATTTTGCGGTCATGCCGGACGTCGAAGGCGAGGACGCCTACTGGAAAATAAAGTCGCGCGCCAGGCAGGAGGGCTTGAGGCGTGAGCCCGAATACAGCGATATCGAGATGCCGAAGAATTCGCCGACAGGATTTGTCTGCGCCTTCTTTGCGACGATCATGGGCTTTGCCCTGATCTGGCACATCTGGTGGATGGTCATTCTCGGCGGGATCGGCGCGTTTGCGACCTTCGTGGTGTTCGCCTGGCGCGACCACGACGAATATGTCATTCCGGCCGCTGAGGTCGCACGCATCGACGGCCTCAATCGCGAGGCGCGCCGCGCCGCCCTCAACCAGCTTGCCGGGAGCCGGCCGTGACCGACGCAGCGCTGTACGGACATGGCGATCCGAATCTCCTGGGCGGTCGGCCGCATGAGGGGCCTGCTTCGAAGCGGATCGTGACCGGCTACGGCTTCTGGATATTCCTGCTCAGCGACATCGTGATGTTCTCCTGCTTCTTTGCAGCCTATGCGGTGCTGCAGGGGAAGACCGCGGGGGGCCCGGGCGGCGCGGAGTTGTTTGATCTCAGGAGTGTCGCAGCGGAAACGGCCTTCCTGCTGCTGTCGAGTTTCACCTGCGGCCTTGCGATGATCGCAGCCGACGTCCGCAATCTGCGCTGGTATCAGATCGCCATGGCCGTGACCTGCCTGCTGGGCTTAGGCTTTCTGGCGCTCGAATTCCGTGAATTCGCCGATCTCGTCGGCCGCGGCGCGGGACCCACCCGCAGCGCTTTCCTCAGTGCGTTCTTCACGCTGGTCGGATGCCATGGCATGCACGTCTCGGCGGGCATTCTCTGGCTGCTCACGATGATGGCGCAGGTGCTCGCCAAGGGATTTCGCGCCGACATCATGCGGCGCCTGTTGTGCTTTGCGCTGTTCTGGCACGCGCTCGACATTATCTGGGTCGCGATCTTCTCCGTCGTCTATCTGCTGGCGGGGTAGATTTGACATTCGCCAATCATCTAGCCGCAGACTTCGATCTGCGAACTAGGAGCGCTGCATGAGTGATCAACATCTGCATCATCCCATGGACCTCGCTCCCGGCGACGAGGAAGAAGTCCGCATCGGCCCGCGCCTGCTTGGCTATTGCACCGGCTTCGGACTTGCGATCCTTTTGACTGCAACCTCGTTCTTCATCGCCGGCACCAGCCTGGTTTGGCAACCGTCAATTCCCGTGGCGCTGATCGTGCTGGCAATCGCGCAGATGGGCGTGCATCTGGTGTTCTTCATCCACATCACGACCGATCCCGACAACACCAACAACGTCCTGGCGCTGGCCTTCGGTCTGTTGATCGTGTTCCTGGTCGTCGGCGGCTCACTTTGGATCATGGCCAACCTGAACCAGAACATGCTGCCGATGGATCAGATCATGCAGATGCAGCGTTGATCGTGATGCCTGGGGGAAGGCGCCGGGCGCGATCCCGCCAACGCGTCTTCGAGCGCCTTCGGCCCAATGTGGAACCGCGATAGTCAACTCTGTGCACAAGTAAACAGACGTGCCGCGCCCGTGATGCTTGCGCTTGCATCCGCTCAATCCGATAGCAGCGCTGGATTGTAAGGCAGCGATCTCACTCCTGCAGCTTTCCGGTGTCCGAACTCCCCCCGGGAGCTGATGCGTCATACTCAATGTTGAGGAACCTTGGTCTTGAGCCGGGGTTGGAGTGACGGGCAGGACGATTTCCGATGTTGTAAGAGGCCCGTCTTGCAAAACGAACAGACCCTGCACGAACCGACGCTGCGTCCGACAGCGCAAGTCGCAAAACACCCCATTCATCCGATGCTGGTCCCGATTCCGATTGTCTGCTTCTTCGGGGCTTTGGTGACGGATATTGCCTACGCGGTCACCGCCGAGATGATGTATGCGGATTTTTCCGCCTGGCTGCTGCTCGCCGGAATTGTGTTCGGCGTGCTGGCCGCCATTGCCGGCCTGATCGATTTTATCGGAAACCGGCTGATCCGCCAGCAGACGCCGGCATGGCCGCACCTCATCGGCAACGCCGCGGTGCTCGTGCTCGCGTTCTTCAACAATCTGGTTCACACGCGCGATGCCTGGACGTCGGTGATGCCGACCGGGCTCATTCTTTCGATCGTCACCGTGCTGATCCTGCCGATCACCGGCTGGCTCGGTTGGGAGATGGTCTATCGTCACGGCGCGGGAGTTGTCCGATGATGCCGCATGCTCGCCTGCTTCGCTCAGCCTTGCTGTGCAGTTCGCTGCTTTTTCTTGCCGGATGCAACGATGGCAGCGGCGATCCCAAGGCACAGATGGGGTCCAATCCCGTCCTGCCGGAACAGCATCAGTACCTTTTGCCGCCGATGCACATCGCGCGCGTCGTAGGCTGGAAGAAGGATGAAACGCCGACCGCGGCCCAAGAGCTGAAAATCGGTGCGCTCGCCACCGGGCTGCAGCATCCGCGCTCGCTGTATGTACTGCCGAACGGCGATGTGCTGGTGGTGGAGAGCAAGGCGCCGCCGGCTGCGACCGTCAAGCGGCCGAAGGAGTTCGTGATGAAGTGGATCGAGTCCTGGGCCACCTCCGGCGGCGATACCGGGCCGAGCAACCGCATCACGCTGCTGCGCGACAGCAAGGGCAACGGCGTGCCGGACACGCAAAGCGTATTCCTCGATCACCTTAAGTCGCCGTTCGGCGTCGTCCTTGTCGGCAACGATCTCTACGTCGCCAACACTGACGCGATCGTCCGTTACCCCTACAAGGAAGGTGAAACCAAGATTACCGATCCCGGCACCACGCTCACGCCGCTGCCGGGTGGTCCGATCGATCACCATTGGACCAAGAGCCTGACCGCGAGTCCCGACGGCACCAAGCTCTATGTCGGTGTCGGCTCGAACAGCAATATCACCGAGAACGGCATGGAAGCGGAACACAACCGCGCCGATATTCTTGAGGTCGATCGAGCCAGCGGTCGCTTTCGCATTTTTGCAAGCGGGTTGCGTAATCCGAACGGCCTGTCGTTTGAGCCGCAGAGCCATGCGCTATGGACCGTGGTCAATGAACGCGACGAACTCGGTCCCGACCTCGTGCCCGACTACATGACATCGGTGAAGGACGGCGCCTTCTATGGCTGGCCTTACAGCTATTATGGGCAGCACGTCGATCCCCGGGTCAAGCCGCAGCGTCCCGACCTCGTCGCCAAAGCCATTCCGCCGGATTACGCCTTGAGCTCCCATGTCGCGCCGCTCGGACTTGCGTTCAACACCGGCACGAGCCTGCCGAAATCCTACGCCGGAGGCGCGTTCGTGGGCGAGCACGGCAGTTGGAACAGGCAGGTGCTCAACGGCTACAAGGTCGTGTTCGTGCCCTTTACCGACGGAAAGCCGAGCGGCATGCCGCAGGACGTCGTCACCGGATTCCTGGACAGCCACGGTCATGCGCGCGGACGCCCGGTGGGTCTTGCGATCGACAAGTCCGGCGCGTTGCTGATCGCCGACGATGTCGGCAATACGGTATGGCGAGTCACGGCCGCCAACCCGCAGGTAACGCAGAAATAGAACCGGTGCAGTGGATTTGACATTCGCTACCCGCCTGGCCGCGAGCTCGTCAAGCGGCGGCCAATACGCTCTTCGCGCCTGCGTCTCGCGGGTAGGCAGCGAATGGCTGCCGTTTGTTTTCAGAAGATCACAGGAACTCCGCGATGGCTCTCGGATTGAGAAGAGACCATTGTCTGGAGGCTCACATGAACAAGCTAATCGCTTCATCCGCTTGCGCCGTCTTCCTGCTGGCTCCCCTGATGGTTCCCTTGGCGCACGGCCAATCGGTAGGGGAAAAGACCGGCGTCAATTCCACGCTCGGCATCAGCCCGACCACGCAGGACTTCGTCACCGAGGCCGCCAACAGCGACATGCTGGAAATTGCCGCAGCAAAAGTCGCGGAGGAAAAAGGCAACGCCGACGAAAAGAAATTCGCCGAACAGATGACCACCGATCACACCAAGACCAGCGCAGACATCAAGCAGATGGTCACGAGCGGCGAGGTGAAGGCCACGCTCCCCGCCAAGCTCAGTGATGCCTCGCAGAAGAAGCTGACCCAACTGCAGGACGCCAAGCCGCAGGACTTCGCCGGCTATTACGACCCGATGCAGGTGAGCGCTCACAAGGATGCCGTGTCGCTGTTCGAGCGTTACGCCAAGTCCGGCGACAATTCGAAGTTGAAGGATTGGGCGGGCAAGACGCTGCCGACGCTGCAACACCACCTCCAGATGGCGGAAGACCTGAAGAAGCGCGACTAGAGCTCCGATTCCGAAGTTCGCATGATATCGCAGCAACCTCTGATGCGAACTTCGGAATCAAAGGAGCTCTAGTAACTTATTGATTTGAGTAGCGGCTTTGAATTTGAAGTTCCTATAACGTACTTGCAGCGAAACTGATAGGAACTTCAAATTCGCCGCACCAGGCGGGCAGCGATTGTCAAATCCTTTCGACTGGCGGCAACGCCGCATCCATCGGCATCCGAAAAAGCGGTATCGGACGACGGCGGTGCGCGTCCGCCATCGCCGACGCGCCGGAGCGGCTTTTCGCGATCGGGCTCGCCGCCACTCGAGCCACGGCCGATACAGTCTCCAGTATTGTTCGGAAGAACTGGCCATTTGTGCGAGCCGGTGCACTCGCGCGCCCAGAAAGCGCGCCTCGGCTTGCGCCGCGAAGCCATGGTTAAGGAACCGCTAAGGGATTTCAAGTTACCGTGAGCGCGGCCGTCTAGGCTGATCGCATTTCTGTTTTTGTCCCGGAGACATCTTGATGCCGCGCAATATGACCATTGCCCCCAAGCTTGGCATTCTGGTGGGCGCAACGCTGCTCGGCCTCTGTGTGACCGGCGGCATTGCAAGCTATCTCATGCAGCAGGAGATGCTCAGCGCGCGCACCGACCAGGAAAAGGCCATCGTCAGCGTGGCAAAGAACATGGCGGGCGAGCTGAAGCGTCAGGTCGACGCCGGCGAGATGACCAAGGATCAGGCCATGGCGTTGCTGCGCAAGCTCGGCAATGCGATGACCTACGATAACGGCTCCGGTTATATCTTTGCGACAACCTATGACGGCATCACCCAGATGGCGCCCGATCCCAAGCAGGTCGGCACCAATCGCATGGACGTTGTCACCAACGGCCGAAAGCTCTCCCAGGAGTTGATGGACGGGACGCGCGCCAAGGGCGAAATGCTGCTGCATTACGAGTACGTCAAGCCCGGCCAGGAAAAGCCGGTCCGCAAGATGAGCTACGCGGTGGCCATTCCCGGCTTCGACATGTTCCTCGGCACCGGCACTTATCTTGACGATCTCGACGCCAAGCTCAAACCGATTGCATGGCTTCTCGGTCTTTCCACGCTGGCCATCGGCGTTGTATCGGGCATCATCGCCTGGGTAATCGGTCGCGGCATCAGCGGTCCGCTCAACCTGCTTCGCGGCAGAATGGAGGGCCTCGCCGGTGGCGAACTCGGCGGCGAAATTCCCGGTCTCGACCGCGGCGACGAAGTCGGCAAGATGGCCAAGACCGTGCAGATCTTCAAGGATAACGCGCTGCGCATGCGTGAGCTGGAAAAAGCCGAAGCCGTCACGCGCGAACGGACGGCCGCCGAGCGCCGTTCGGCGATGGAAGAGCTGGCGGGCGACTTCGAACGCAGCGTCAACGGCATTGTCCGCACGGTTTCTTCCGCCGCGGCTGGCATGCAGACGACGGCGCAATCAATGACGGCAACCGCGAGCGATGCCAGCGTGCGTGCCGCTACTGTCAGTGCAGCCTCGCAAAGCGCCTCCGGCAATGTCGGCACCGTTGCCGCCGCAGCCGAGGAGCTGTCGAGCTCGGTGAGCGAAATCTCGCGGCAGGTCGGCCGCTCCACCGAGATCGCAAGCCAGGCGGTGACGGACGCCGAGCGCACCAACGCCACGGTGCAGGTGCTTTCGACCGGCGCGGAGAAAATCGGCGAGGTGGTAAAGCTGATTCACTCGATCGCCGCGCAAACCAATCTGCTGGCGCTGAACGCCACCATCGAAGCGGCGCGCGCCGGCGAGTCCGGCCGCGGCTTTGCGGTGGTCGCCTCCGAGGTCAAGGCGCTCGCCAACCAGACCGCCAAGGCGACCGAGGAAATCTCCAGCCAGGTCGAAGCGATGCAGCAGTCGACCAGCGACGCCGTGGCCGCCATCAGCGGTATTTCGCGGACGATCGCGCAGATGAGCGACATCACCATCTCGATCTCGAGCTCGATCGAGCAGCAGGGCGAGGCAACGCGCGAAATCGCCCGCAACATCCAGTCGGTTGCAGCCGGCTCGAGCGAGATCAGCGCCCATATCGGCGGCGTCACCACCGCGGCGAAAGCCGCAGGGGCCGCGGCTTCCGAGGTGCTGGGGAACGCGCGCGAGCTCGACCAGCAGTCCGGCCTGCTGCGCAGCGCGGTGGACGGATTCCTCGTCAAGGTGCGTGCCGCTTAAAAACCCGCGCCCTCAAGCCGGCATTGCCGAAACGGCCGATTGCAGGCACTCTATCGCAGTCACGATGACGGAGGCGAGGGCCTGCGATGGCGCGATTTTTTGCAGCGATTTTGCTTGTGGCGGTGCTGCCGGGATGGACAGACACCAGAGGAATGGTGCGCGTTGAGATCGCTTCGCCGGGCAAGCCCTACGACTTCGTCGTGCACGTTCGAAATATCCCGGACATCAAGTACAACCCGCTGGTGCGTCAAGACCGCAACCGCATGGCGCTCGATCTCGTTCGCGGCGAATGCCGGGGCGGCCGGGTGGTCGGTGAGGACACCATCTCGACCGAGATCTACGGGATCACCAGCAGCCTGCCGGACTATGTTGTTCTGGTAAGTTGTGCACATACAAGAACCCCGCGCCGTCCCGGCTAGTGGTCCGATTTTAACATTCGCATCCCTTCTCAGCAGCCACTTTGCGAATGTTAGAATCAAAGGACCACCAGCAAAGATAAGTTTCTAGCGGAGTTCTGGATTTGACATTCGCTCTCCGAATTTCTGGCTAGGCGGGTCGCGAATGTCAAATCCACTCCACTAGACCTTTTACGCGCGCCGCGCTCCGACATTGGACCACGCCGGCCCGAGGGGCGGCGCCGGCCATGTTGCCGCTTGTTTCCAGGTAACCCTCAAACCGCTCTTGCTTTTCGCACGAGGGCGGCGGTCGAATGGACCAGACCAGCGAATCAAACTCCGGGGGAAAATCCAAATGGACATGGAGAGACCGCGCCGTGCCGTGCGGGTGCCAACCCGGAGTGCAGAATGGGACGTGATGGCCGGCGTCATCAAGCAGGCCATGCGGTTGACGGCCGAGATGAACAAGCTGTCCTTCGACGACGTCGCCAAAGTGAGAGAGCTATTCAGCGAATTGACCGGCCGAGAGGTCGACGAGACGTTCATCCTCATCCCGCCTTTCTACTCAGCCTACGGCCGCGATATCTGCGTCGGGCATAAGGTGTTTATCAACCAGTGCTGCACGCTTTACGATATGGGCGGCGTTGACATCGGCGATCGCGTCATGATCGGGCCGAATGTGAACATCATCACCACGGGTCACCCGCTGCAGGTTTCGCAGCGACGGGCCTACGTCGAGGGCAAGCCGATCGTCATTGAAGAGAACGTCTGGATCGCAACCGGCGCCACCATTCTTGGCGGCGTGACGGTAGGTGAAAATTCGGTGGTCGGAGCCGGAGCGGTTGTCACCAAGGATGTCCCGCCGAACAGTTTCGTGGCGGGCGTGCCTGCCAAAATTATTCGTTCGCTTGAGGAAGATCCCGGGTAGCCTCATTCCGGCATCGCGGCCGATCGCTTAGTTCTCGCACGGCTTCGAAAACGACGCGATGGGCTATAAGCAGACGCGCGAAAGGACGCGCCCGGGCAACCGATTGCCGGCCAGCTCAAGGCATCCCATAACCCAGCTAAAGCAACTGCGTCACGGCAAAAATAATCAGCCCGACCAATCCGCCAACCAGCGTGCCGTTGATGCGGATGAATTGCAGGTCGCGGCCGACCGTGAGCTCGACCCGCTCGGTCAGCGTTTCGACGTCCCAGTTCTCGACCACCTTGCGGATGAATTCGGCGATCTCGGTCCGCCGTGGCGCCACCGTGCGCAGCACCGCAACGCGGAGCCAGCGGTTGATGCCGGTGCGAAGGCCCTCGTCGTCCTGAATCCGCTTTCCCATGCCGGTCAACAGGCGCTCCAGCACCCGCGTCAACCGGGCTAGCGTCTCGGGCGATTCCAGCCTGTTCTCAATGGAGACCCAGAGCGCGTCGATCTGCCCGGTCACCGCGGGCGCAGCAAGTAGTTTCGCCTTCAGCTCTTCGCCCTTTTCGATCAACTCAGGCTTGACCGCGAGATCGCCGATCAGTTGCTCGACGGTCGAGGTCATCTCGATCCGCCAGGGATGGCTCGGCTCGCGCATTTCGTCGAGAATCCGCAACACACCGTCGATGATCTTGTCGGCGACCATGACGTCGATCCATTTCGGGATCAGGCGGGAGGTGCGCTTGGAAACCTTGGAACGGATGGCCTCGCGGTTCCTGGCGAGCGCCGAGCTCGCATAGACGAGGAGCTTTTCGGCCAAGGCCTGCATCTCGCCGTGAGCCCAGAGCAGCGAAAGCAGCCGTGAGGCAAATTGAGATGCCGGAACGTTTTCGATCCCGCCACGCACGGCGCCGCTCAGGAAAGCGTTGAGATCCTCGCGCGGCAGGGCTGTCAGTGCCTGGTTCAGCGACGATGTGGCGCGCTGCGCGACGTTCTTGGCATTGTCGCCGCGCAGGATCCAGCGTGCCGCCCAGCCCGAAATGTCGACGTCCCTGATCCGCTCGGCGAGCACCCCCGGCGAGAGAAAATTGTTGGCCATGAAACGACCGATCGCGACGCCGATGCGTTCCTTGCTGTTGGCGACGATGGCCGTGTGCGGGATCGGTATACCGAGCGGGTGACGAAACAGCGCGACGACAGCGAACCAGTCGGCGCAGGCGCCGATCATGCCGGCTTCGGCAAAGGCTCTGATGTAGGCAAGCCACGGCCACTGCTTCACGCCAACCGAGGTTGCGATAAAGATCGCGAGCATCAGCACCAGCAGCGACGTTGCAAGCGTCCGCGCCCGTCGCAGCGCGCGCCGCCGCTCTTCGACGCTGCCGCCTGCAATCGCTAGGGTGCGGGCGTCGGCCTTGGCTGTTTTGTCGGGAGGGGCGAGATCAGGAGACCGCATTGGATTTTGGCGCAGCCAGCTCGGTGGAGTGCTCCTTTATATGGCAGCTGCCATAGCTCCGCTCAAGCCGCCGAAGAGTGAAGTGGGCGTGCGCGATCCGCTGGGAAATGATCCATGAAGACGATGTTGACGGTGGCGCCAGGCTAGCTGGCGAACACCGGCATCCGGATATGGGCGGACGGCCGATAGGAGACCTGCTTCCCAATTCCGCTGAGGTCGATCTTGCGCTCCAGCAGCAATTCGATGGCGATCTCGGCTATCAGACGGGCGATCTGCACGCCCGCGCACGCATGCGCCCCGGCGCCGAATTCGAGATAGCGGCGGTCCTTGCGCTCCAGCACGAAGCGGTTCGGCTCGGCGTTGAAAGCGGGATCGCGGTTCGCAGCCGCAAGCGACACGATGATCATGTCGCCGGCGCGCATCGATTGCCCGGCTATTTCCGTATCCTCGGTGACGAAGCGCGGCGTGCTCTGGGTGACGGGGTCGCAGCGCAATACTTCCTGCACGAGCTCGGCCAGAAGACGCCGATCCCTGGTGACGGCTTCGCGCGCGTCATCGTTACGGGCCAAAGCCAAAAGCGATGCGCCGATCAGCGCAGACGTCGCGGCAAAGCCCTGCGCCAGTACACCGATCGCGTTCGCGATCGTGGTCTCGCGGTCGGGGCTGCCTGCCGCCTCGGCGTCGCGCAACATCTGCGCGAGGAGATGCCGGTCGGAGGCTTTGACGTCGTCGGCGAGCCCGTGAAAAAACGCAAGGAGCTGACGCGAAGCCTCCGCGCCCTGGGCCATCAATTCGGGAGTCGGCGCCGGCACGCCGGTGACGGCAGCGGCGGAAGCGCCGCCAAATCCGCCGACCCAGCGCCCGACGTCGGCGACGCGGTCGCTCGGCACGCCGACCAGCGGCGTCAGCACCTCGACCGGCAGCCCATAGATGAACTGAGTCAGCCGGGTGCGGTCGCTCTCGGGTTCAAGCCGAGTCGCCAGCTCGCCGGCAATGCGGCGGCTGTTCTCGGCAAAGTCGGCAATCTGGATGGCATCGAGCGCGCCGACGACATTGTTCTTGATCGGGCAGTGTGCCTTGCCGTGGTTGATGCGCACCATGCGTGTATAGATTTCCGCGGTCGGCGAGCCAGCCATGATGTCGGGGACGACAGCGCCCGGCGGCCGGGTAGCGCAGAACTCATTGGTGAGCACCGCCCTGACATTGGCAGCGGATGTCACCACCCAGGGACCGGTTGATCCTTCTCGGTAAACCGGCTGCTCCACCACAAGACGCGCATAATACGGGTAGGGATCGGGACGAGCGGCGGCGGCGCGAATGTCGGCCGGTTCAGTCAAACTCATTCCGTGCTCCTGTGGTGATGTACGCCTCAAGGCTATTGCCGCCAATAGCTCGATTTCGCGCGGACAATGCTTCGAGCGCGATCGAAATATGGGACCTCCTTGCGGCCCGAAGGCTGCTATTTGGAGGCATTGTTATTTGGGATCGCCAAGCCTGATGATACAGAAACCCGGTGATAGATATAAGACTTCGAGGACGAGCGGCGCTTCATACTTGCCGGCATCGTATTTCACCCACCGGAATTTGCTTCTGATGGACGACACGACAAAAGGGCTCAAGCCCTCTTCTCCCCGCTCCCGATCCTTCGCTGCGATGCGCCATCCGGGCTTCCGCGCGCAGTTCATCACTTTCGTGCTGGCCATGATGGCCGACAATATCGAGCACGTGATCAGCTATTGGGTCGTATTCCAGAAATTTCACTCGCCGGCCCTGGGGGGCTTTGCGGTCGTATCGCACTGGCTGCCATTCCTGCTGTTCTCGGTCGCATCCGGCGCACTCGCCGAACGTTTCGATCCCCGCCGCGTCATTCAATGCGGCATGGCGCTGTTCATCGTCGCTTCGCTGAGCTGGGGCTATTTCTTCGTCACGGACAGCTTGCAGATGTGGCAGGCGATGGCGATCCTGGTGGTTCACGGCTGTGCCGGCGTGCTGTGGCAGACGCCGAACCAGATGCTGCTTTACGATATCGTCGGCCCCGCAGAACTCGAGAGCGCGGTGCGGCTCAACGCGATGGCGCGCTATCTTGCCGTGCTGGCGGGGCCTGCGGTCGGCGCGGCCATTTTGCTCGCCTTCGGACCGGCCACGGGCATCATGCTCAACACGGTGTTCTATCTGCCGCTGGTGCTGTGGCTGATCGCGGCGCCCTACGGTCCGCGTTTTCGCAAAGGCGCACCCGCGCCGCGCCGTGCGGTGCGCGGGCTCAACGATGTCATTTCGACGATACGCGACATCAAGGGGCATCCGACCATCGTTTCGATGGTGCTGTTGGCCGGTGCGGCGTCCTTCTTTGTCGGCAATGCCTATAGTTCGCAAATGCCGAATTTTGCGAGCGATCTCCAGCACGGCGATCCCGGCATCGCCTACAGCATGCTGCTGGCTGCGGACGCCGCAGGCGGGTTGCTCGCGGGCCTGATTCTGGAAGGAGGGGGCTTGTTGCCGCCGAAACCGCGCACCGCCATGATCCTGGCGTTGTTCTGGGGCGGCGCACTGACGGTGTTTTCGCTCGCGAATACCTATTGGCTCGCGGTCGGCTTCCTGCTGGCTGCCGGTTTTCTCGAGCTATCCTTCAATGCGATGGCCCAGAGCCTCGTTCAGCTCGATGCGCCGCTCGACAAACGCGGTCGCGTCATCGGCCTGTTCAACATGGCAAGCCTCGGCTTGAAGACTTTCAGCGGCATCTCGGTCGGCTTGCTCGGAAGCCTGATCGGGATTCACTGGTCGCTGGCGGCTTCGGCGCTCGCGGCGATGCTGGTGGCGGCATCGCTGCTGGTCTTGCCGTAGCTGGTTGGGGGCCGTCCACCAAGCCGCGGCGACCGGCGTGGCGTATCCTCAAATACTGGGCGCTGACGCGGCTCTCACCCGCGCCGCGCTCCAGGGCGTGGCCAACCCGACATCACCTGATCGACGACTTTACGCAAACTGGCGCGCGATGCGCCGTCACGGGCCTTGATCGAAAGACCATACAGGATCGTGACGATCGTCCCCGCGAGCGCATCGACATCTGTGTCGGCTGGGAATTCAGCGGCGTCACGGCCGGCGGCAATTCGATCGCGAATGACGCGCTCGGCGGCTCGTCGGCGCGCGGCTAGCGCATCGAGGACGTCGTTCGACTCGACCGTGCAGTTCGTGGCGGCCAGCACCACCATGCAGCCCTTGGCATTCTTTGGGTCAAAGAACGACTCGGTCGTATCCAGCAACAGGCGTCGCATCGCGCGTTCCGCCGTCGGCTCGTCGCAGAGCGCGCGCCGAGCAAAACTGCCGGGGCCGGCCTGATAACGGTCGACCGCTTCGAGAAAAAGGCGTTTCTTGTCGCCAAAGGCCGCGTAGAGACTCGGCGGCGTGATGCCCATCGACTCCGTCAGATCGCTCACCGACGTCGCCTCGTAGCCGCGCCGCCAGAACAGATGCATCGCGCGATCGAGTGCGTCATCGCGATCGAAAGCCCGCGGCCGGCCGCGCGGCCGGGATGGAAGTTCCGCCTTATTCATAGCGATCGATATATATCTATTGACGTCACCGCACAACCATGCTCATTAATATAGCGATCACTATAAAAATTATGGCTAACATGAAAAGATTGATGGCCACCTCGTCAATCGCCCCTGAAGCCGGCAACCCTCTCGTACAGAAAGATATCGATGCACAAGCCGATCTGTCTGATCACCGGCGCGACCGAAGGCATTGGCCGAGCCACGGCGATCGAACTCGCGCGCAAGGGATTCGCGGTCGTTCTGGCCGCGCGCGACGCGGCCAAGGCGCAAGCCCTTGTGAAGGAAATCGAGGCCATCACGGACCGTCGTGATGCCGACTACATCACAGCCGATCTGAGGTCGCTAAGCGAGGTTCGCCAGTTATCCGAAATCTTCTATCAGCGTTACCCGAAGCTCGATGTCCTGATCAACAATGCCGGGATAGTTTCAGGAACAAGGCAGCTCACCGGCGACGGTTTTGAGACAACCTATCAGGTGAATTATCTGGCCCAATTCTACCTCACCCATCTCATGCTCGACGCGTTGAGAGCGGCCGAGCAGGGCCGGATCATCAACCTTTCTTCGAGCGTCTATAGGTCCGGCAAATTCGATCCTGAAAATCTGCAAGCTGAGAAACGATTTTCCGCCATCGGTGCCTATTCGAATTCCAAGCTCCTGATGCTGCTATTCACGATCGAACTCGCCGACCGGCTAAAGGCGACGCGGGTCACCGCCAACGCGGTTCATCCCGGAGTCGTCAAGACGCAGATGCTGCTGCGTGCAACCGGTATCTTCAGGGCGGTCGCCTATCTCGCGCTCCCGTTCGCGCTTTCGCCGCAACAGGGGGCGGCGACGTCCGTGCATTTGGCGTCATCTCGCGACGTAACGGGAATTTCCGGAAAATATTTCGTCCGGGCCAGGGAAGCGGACGTCAAGACTGGGTTCAATACGCCGGAGAACCGCGATCGGTTATGGAATCTCAGTATGCAATCCCTACGGCTGGAAGAAGTCGTGCCGAGCCAACCGGTAAACGCGCAGCAACAAGCGAGATTTTGAGTCAACGGGAGTTCTCTGGCGATGGTTCGACCACTTGGCCTGTTCTACGGGATCAGTTTCACGGTCGGTGGTGTTCTCGGCTTTGTGCCGGGAGTCACCGAGCACGAGATGTTTCTCGGCATATTCATGGTGAACCCTCTCCACAGTGCGCTGCATGTCGCCTCGGGCGTGATCTTCCTGATCGCCAGCATGGTCGGCGCATGGGCCGCGCGCCTGTGGTTTCAGATCTTTGGTCTGGCTTATGGAGTATTGGCGGGGATGGGCTTCTGGGTCGGCGACGGGATGATTTTCAATCTCATCACCAACAATCGAAACGACAGCTGGGGGCACGCCGGGCTTGCGCTGTCGATGCTGTTGATCAGCTTTTTGACCGCAAAACAAAACCGCTTGCTGCGGCCGCCTGGCGTGGCGGCTCAAAAGTCCGCGTCATGAGTGCGGCGAGTTCGTCATGCGAGCTTCCGAGCTAAAACCGCGCGCGCGTGCGCACGCCCCAAGATCCTGACCTTAGGGCGCGCGCTGACGTCTCGTCACGCCACTTAGTTGGCGGGCTTGCGCGCGACTGACTGACCGCCCGGCCGTGCCTGGCCTGCTCCCCGAGAACTCATTCCCGTCGTCGTGCCCGCGCGGAAGCGGGTACCGGTGGGCTTCATCGTGTGGTGCATGGCCTTCGGTTGCGCCATTTCATGGGTGCTTTTGGCGGGGGCTGACGTTTCAGACTGTGCGAAAGCAACAGCCGGCGCCCCGAGCAGCGACGCCGCCAAGAGTGTCGAGGTGAGAAGCTTGGTGTTCATGGGAGTCTCCTGGTTCCAAAACCGTAACGCAGATGCCAACCGGCTATCGGAGGTTGCGTTCCCAGATTTCACATTTGTAATTCAGGCATGCATCCCTGACGGCGCTGGAATATCGGACCGTGGGAACCCACGGTGTGGTGGGCTGCCTTTGTTCCATCTCGCTGGTCACTTCGATTTGTCGGCGTGACCACGCTGGCACTGGCGATCTCCTCGCTCGTGGTCCGCGATTTCCATGCGCCATATTTCAAGCCGACGCCGGATCGGGAATTCCGCGCCGCCCGCGTGATGTCGCTGTTCATCGGCTTCATTCCGCTGATCTTCGTGTTCTTTGCCCCGGGCCTGCTACACCTGTCGTTCTTCACGCGCGCTCCGGCTGTCGATTTCGATCGTTGCCGTGGTCGGCTTCTATCTGCCGTTCTTCAGCAGCAACCGCGGCGCAACTTTGGGATTGCCGGGAGCCGCGATAACAACGACGGCTTGGTATCTCGCCGGCGATCCCTGCGGCGTCGATAACATGTATGTTGCGCTGGTCACGCCGCCGATCGTGATTTTTGTCGAAAAGCTGTTCCGCTGGAGCCGCGCGGCGCCTGAGCCCGCCAGGTCTGCGGCGTAACGCGGCCGCGCTGAAAATCCGCAACCGCCGCGATCGTTGGCATTCAATGCGGCAGGACCTATAGTCGCCTCGGGTCAAATCCGGGGGACGGGTTGAGCGTTACCATCATCACGGGAGCAGGATCCGGAATCGGTGCTGCGGTGGCGCGCCGTCTGGCCAAGCTCGACGCGTGCCTGGTGCTGCACGGCCAGGGAAGCGATGCGGCAGGGTTCGCGCGCCTGAGGAGCGTGGTGGGCAAATGCGAAAGCCTGGGCGCCAAGGTGGCTTTTTCAACCGGCGATCTCGCCAAGGCCGGAACAGCATCCCGGCTCGTTGGCGCGGCGCGGGAGAAATTCGGCAACATCGATGCGATCGTCCATGCCGCCGGCTTTGCCGATCGGCGCGGCTTCAAAGAGTTGCCGCGTGAGGCGCTCGAACGCGCCTTCGCGGTGATGGCGGCGGCTTTTCACGAAATGACGAGCGCGGCGCTGCCGGATTTGCAACGAAGTCCGCACGGCCGCGTCGTTGCGGTTTCCAGTTTTGCCGCGCATCGCTTCACGCCGGATTCGACCTATCCTGGGTCGGGCTCGGCAAAGGCCGCGCTCGAAGTGCTGGTGAAGTGTCTCGCCATCGAACTCGCAAGCTCCGGTGCGACCGCCAACGTGGTGGTGCCCGGCTTCACGCGCAAGGATGCGGGGCTGACGGGCGCGCTGGATGCGCAGGCGTGGCAGGCGGTCGCCAAGGCCAACCCAATGTCGAGCCTTGCCGAGCCCGATGAAGTCGCCGCCGCCGTCGCGTTTTTACTGTCGAAAGAAGCCTCGCATGTGACGGGCGCGTCGTTGCCGGTCGATGGCGGGCTTACGCTAGTCTAGTCGAGGATGTGAATGTCTGACGGGTTGACGGGCCAACAAGTGGATGTCGCGGTGCTCGGCGCAGGGATTGTCGGCGTATCGGCCGGCATCGCCGCGCGGCAACGCGGCCTTTCCGTCGTTGTCATCGATCGCCGGGAGCCCGGCAGCGAAACCTCTTACGGCAATGCCGGCATTCTCTCCTCGGGCTCGATCCTGCCGCTCAACAAGCCTTCGCTGTGGAGCGCGCTGCCGGGCTATCTCTCCAACACCAGCGCGGCCTTGCGCTGGGATCCGCTCTGGGTGATGCGCAACCTCGACTGGGTCGCGCGCTTTCTCGGCAACGCGGTCACCTCGCGCACCAAGCCGCGCGCGACCGCGCTGCACGGGTTGATCAATGCGTCGCTGAAGCTGCACCGCGATTGGATCGTCAAGGCCAATGCCGGCAATCGCATCCGCGAGACCGGCTGGCTCAAGGCCTGGCGTAGCGATGCGCTTGCGGCGGCGAAACAAGAACAGGCATTCCTCGCCGAATTCGGCATCGAGAGCCAGTTGCTCGACCGCCAGGCGATTTCCGCGCTGGAGCCGACTATCCTGCCGGTCTACAAAGTCGGACTTCTGCACACCCAGACGGCTTCCGTGGATTCGCCGGGCGCGGTGGTCAAGGCCTATGCGCAAATGGTGAAAGGTCTCGGCGGCGAGGTCCGCCAATCCGACATCAAGGCGATCGAACCCAAGGACGACGGCTGGCGTGTCGTGCTCGGCGACGGCGCGATCTCGGCACGCCATGTCGTCGTGGCGCTGGGGCCGTGGTCGGCCGATCTGTTGCGGCCGCTCGGTTATCGGGTGCCGCTTGCGACCGAACGCGGCTATCATCAGGAGTTTACGCCAAACCCCGCGCGCTCGTTACAGCGTCCGATCCATGATGCCGATGGCAGTTTCCTGATGACGCCGATGGAAAACGGCATTCGCGTCACGTCAGGCGTCGAATTGACCGATCGCGACGCGCCATCGTCGTTCGCGCAGCTCGACATGGTGGTGCCGATGGCGCGCGGCGTCGTCGAATTTGGATCTGCCGTGGGCGATCCCTGGCGCGGGGCGCGGCCGACGTTGCCCGACAGCCTGCCGATGATCGGACCGGCGCCGCGGCATCCGGGCCTGTGGCTGGCGTTCGGCAATCAGCATATCGGTTTCACCACCGGGCCGGCGACGGGCGCGGCCATTGCCGCGATGATCTCGGGCGACAAGCCTAACTTTGACGCGAGCGCATTTGCGCCGGGCCGCTACATCTGATGGGCGGTCGGTATCTGACAAGGACGGAGTAGCAGGTCCGGCATGAATTACGTCTGGGATTTCGGGATCCTTGCCAAATACAGCCATCTGTTCTGGCTCGGGCTCGGCTGGACCATGGCCTACACGGTCGGCACCATCCTGATCGGGAGTCTGATCGGCCTTGTCGTCGGCATCCTTCGTCTGCGGCGCTACCCTGTGATCGACTGGCTGCTGGTCGCCTATATCGAACTGTTTCGCTGCACGCCGCTATTGGTGCAGATCATCTGGTTCTATTACGCGTTTCCGGTCGTGATCGGGGTCAACATTCCTGCCCATGTTGCCGCGATGACAGTGCTGTCGCTCTATGGCGGGGCGTTCTATGCCGAGATCGTGCGCGGCAGCATCGAGAGCGTTTCGCGCGGGCAGTGGGATGCCGCGCGTGCGCTGGGCTTGCGGCCATGGCGGTTGTTGCGGCTTGTGATTCTGCCGCAGGCGCTCAAGCCGATGCTCGCGCCCTACGTCAATCAATCGGTCACGCAGTTGAAGAACACCTCGCTGGTGTCGGTGATTGCGGTGCCCGATCTCGTCTACAACGCAACGCTGATCAACGCTGACACCTACCGGCCGCTCGAGGTCTATACCGTCGTCGCGCTGATCTATTTTGCGATCCTGTTTCCGTCGACGCTGGTGGCGCGCCGGTTCGAACGCGGCATGACCTACGACAAGGCGTGAGGCATGTGGCCTTTTCCCTCCCCCACGAAGTGCGGGGAGGGTGGCCGGGCGTAGCGAGGTCGGGTGGGGTTCTGGAAGGGAGATGAGCATTGCCGAACGCGTATGCTCGTGCACTGCGCAAACGCCTCACACCGCAAGAGGCAAAACTGTGGGTTAAACTGCGTGGACTGAAAGCACTAGGATTTCACTTCCGTAAGCAAGCGCCGATTGGCCGCTACATCGTCGACTTTCGTTCCGTGATCGCATGGTCATCGAAATTGACGGCGGCCAACATGGATTAGACGTTGGCCTTCGGTCCGATCTCAAACGCGACACGTTCCTTCAATCGCGAGGCTTTCGTGTCTTGCGGTTCTGGAACTCAGATGTAGATCGGAATTTGGACGGCGTGCTGGAAACGATTTTGCGAACGCTCGACGAAACCCCCACCCCGACCGGCTGACGCCGGTCGACCCTCCCCGCAAGGGGGAGGGAGAAGAGCACCGCAGGTCTCACAACCTCAGATGCTGAGTTCGACCGGCACGTCCTCGGGTTTGACGCCGGAAAGCGCGAGCCCGTGGACGAACCATTCGCGCATCTGGCCGATGCCGCGGTTATAGTCGATCCACACCGAGAGGAAGTCGCGCCAGCGCTTGTCGCTCTCGCGGCGCACTGCACAGCTGCTCGCCACCGTGACGGAAGGCGATTGCAGGATCTTGTAGGTGCCGAGGCTCGGGTTCTTGGCAATCGCGGTGAGGCCGAGCACCAGCGCATTCACCACGCAATCGACGCGGCCCGAGGCCATCTCCAGCATTACCTCGTCGCGCGACTTCAGCGACTTGATCGTCGCGTTCGGCGCAAAGCGGCGGGCCACCGCCTCGTTGGCGGAGCCCACATCGACGGCGATCTTCACCTCGGGCTTGTTGACGTCGGCCCAGGTCTTGGCTTCCAGGCCCTTCCTCAGCATCGCGCCGAAAGGATGCGGGAAAACGAGACTGGTGAAATCGACCACCAGCGCGCGCTGCGGCGTCGGATTGAGCGCAAAACCGAGATCGATCTTGTTGGACTGCAAATCAAGGATCGAATTGCCATAGGTTGATTCAACGTATTCGAGCTTGACGTCGAGCAGCTTCGCGATGTCGTTGGCCATATCGATCGAGAAGCCGGACCAGGTGCCGGCGGCGAGATCCTTGTTGAAGTAAGGCAGTTCGCCCGGCAGCACCGCGATCCGCATCACCTTGGTGGAGCGAATACGATCGAGCGTGTTGTCGGAAGCCGTTTGCGCCGAGGCCGGGCTTGCCAGGGAAGAAACGATCGCGGCCCCGCTGCCGATCGCGAGCGCATAACGCAGCGCTTCACGGCGGTCTTCGGAAACCTTGTTCTCGTCGGATGGGGTCACGCGCTGCCTCCTGCCAGAATATCCGAGGAGCCTAGTGTGGTGGTTCAGACGTTCTCTTCAGCGTATCCGCGAGTCCTTCAAGAGAACTTCTGAACCAAACCACACTAGAACTATAGATTGCTAGTGTCCTTTCGAATCCGAAGTTCGCTTAGGTGGTCGCTGCGAAATTTGGCGAACTTCGATTCGGACACTAGCGCGCGTGTCACAGGGCAGCAATAGTCGAAGCTCGGCGAGGCGGCCGACTTTGGGATATCCAAGTGAGCCCTTTGAGAACCGCGGTCTGAGGCGGTATCTTGGAGCGCTGGTAAAAGCGGCCGTGGCTGGCCAAAAAACATCAAGGCGGGAAAACCATGTCAGCAGAACTTAACATCTATAATCCGGACGAACTCGGCCCGCCGATGGGACAGTACACCCATGTGACGCGTGTGAAGGCGAACGAATTCCTGTTTATCGCCGGGATGCTGTCGGGCGATGCCGCCGGCAACGTGATCGGCGAGGGCGATTTCGATGCGCAGACGACCCAGGTGTTTCGCAACATCGAGGCGGCGCTGAAATCGGCCGGCGCGTCCTGGGCCAATGTTGTGCAGTTCACGACCTATCTGGTCCACTCGCAGGACATTCCGAAGTTCATGGCGTTCCGCCTGCGCGAATTCCCGAAAATGTTTCCTAACGCGAAATACCCGCCGAACACCCTGCTCATCATTGACCGGCTGGTGAAGGAGCAGTTTCTGGTCGAGGTGCAGACGATCGCGGCGGTGTGATTTCTTATCCCTCCCCCGCGAGCGAAGCGAGCAGTGGGGAGGGTGGCCGGTGCGAAGCAACGGTCGGGTGGGGGCCTTGTTGTAACCCCACCCCGACGCTCGTTTCACTCGCGTCGACCCTCCCCACAAGGGGGAGGGATCACCCAAAACTCAAATCGCAATATTTCGCCGGCTCGTTCAGCTGCTTTGGCGGACGGCCGTAACGGCTGCGCAAGCTCAGTACGCAGTCGAGCCCGAGAGGATCGATCTCGCATGCCCTGAAAAAGCCTCGCGCGGGATCGAGCAGTTCGCCGTAGCTTGCCTCCGCAATCTCTTGCGGCATTTGCGCCAGGTGCTGCCGCAGGATCGCGATTGCCTCGGTGCGGTTGGCGGGCTCGTAGAGCCAGGCAATCGAGCGGCGATAGGCGCGAATATAAGCCTCGATCTTGCCGCGGTTGTCCTGTGCCCAGGGCCGGCGCACGGCGGCGACATTGCCCTGATAGGGACCGATCACGTCGGTCGCCTTCACGAGCTCTTTGAAGCCGGCGTTTTGCGCGATGATGTTGTAGGGCGCCGACAACAAAGTCGCTGCGTGCTGGCCCTCGCGCAACGCGTTCCAGCGCTGCACCATGCCGCCGGCGCCGACGATCTCGTAATCGCCTTTGTCCTTGTCGAGGCCATCCTTGTTCAAGCCGTGGCGGCGCATGATCTCGTAAAGCACAAAGGCGTAGCCGGTCGTCATCGCATCGACCGAGAGGGTTTTGCCGGCGAGGTCTTCGATTTTCGCAATCGAAGGCGATGCGACCAGGCTAAGGAAGCCGCTGTCGCTGCCCATGACAGCCGTGAAATCGCCCTGCGGCCCGATCGGCGCCTCGCCCTGGCCCTCGACATAGGCGACGATGTTGTCGACCGCGGTCATCGCAATATCGAATTTTTGTTCCGAAAAATCCGTCATCTGGGTGACGGAGTTGGGCGTGCCCTGCAGTTCAACCAGAATGCCGCCTTCGGCAAAAAACCCTTTGTCCTGACCGACATAGACGCCCCAGTTGAAGCCGCCGGGAAACACGTTGACGCGCACGGTGGGAAGTTCCTTAAGCATTGGCTGCAACCTGTTCTTCTTATTTGGTTTGTTGTGGTTGGCGCGACATCTGGTCGGGCCGCAGCAATAGCGATATCACGGCGCCGGCGAGGCATAGCGCAACGAGCTGGATA
Organism: uncultured Alphaproteobacteria bacterium; assembly: GCA_963706265.1. Taxonomy (GTDB): domain Bacteria; phylum Pseudomonadota; class Alphaproteobacteria; order Rhizobiales; family Xanthobacteraceae; genus Bradyrhizobium. The sequence continues at coordinate 630,919 of CAVPLO010000004.1, forward strand.
TTGCCGGCGACCGTCCAGCCTGCAAGACCGACAATCCAGCCGATGACGTAACCCGCAATCGTCGCCGAGCCGTAAACGCAGGTGACGAACAGGCCCGAGGCGCGGCCGGCAAGGGAAGCGGCCACCGACTTGACGTGGCAGGCGGCGAGGTTGACGAAAATCGTGCCGCTGAAGGTCGCGCCGAGCACGAGCGACAACGCGGCCTGGGTCATGAAGTCGGCCGGTCCATTGAACAGAAGCGCTGAGACCGCGCTCGCCAGCAGAAAACTCAAGCCCAGCACGAGCCGCGGCGAGAAGCGGTCGCCGAGCCAGCCCGTAAACAGCGACACCAGAACGCCGAGCCCGTAAAAGCTCATGACGCGGCCGGCATCCGAAGGCGCGTAGTGGAGGTGCTCGCGCAGGAACGTCGGATACATCCCGAGATAGCCGTAGAGCGCGAGCCCGAACAGGACGCTGAGGATCGCGAGCACCGTCGTGTTGAGGTTGTTCAGCGACGCCGCGCCGCCGGCCGCGATGCCGGTGTTTTCCTGACCGCTGGTGTTGGTTTCGGAAAGATACGGCCGCACCACGGCGGCGATCAGCACCATCATCGCGAGGCCAATGACGCCATAGACAACCATCGGCGCGCGCCAGGTGCCGTAGTCCACCAGCAGCCTCGCCCCGAGCCATGGTCCGACCGCCGCGCCTCCGGCATAGGCATAGTTGAGGATGCCGACGCCCGCGGCGCGATGGCGCGAGAAATAGCTGGAGAAAACCGCGAGCAGGGCGGTGAGCTGCATCGCCTCGCCGATGCCGGTAATCGCTCGATAGAACAGCATGTCGGCAAAACCGGTCGCGGCAACCGTGACCACGGTCGCCGCCGAGTAGATCAGGATGCCGATCTGGATCACCGTCTTGCGGGAATAGCGCGACATCAGATAGCCGGTCGGAATTCCCGCCAGCGTCATGCCCAATGTAAAGATGGTCGACATCAAGCCCGCCTGCGGCAGGTTGAAGCCGTATTCGCGCCTGACGTCGGTGAGCATCAGCGGAAACAGCGTGCGGTCCATCGCGTTGACGGCATAGGAGACGATCAGCACCGCAATGGCGGCAATGGCGATGGCGCTATCCGTTGTCCGTGCCGTCGCCTCGACGCCCGGAGGCTTTGCAGTCTGATCCATTGTCTCGCCCCTTATGTTTTTTGGCAGGTTTCCGCGAGCGTTCGTCTCCCGCGGACCTGCGGCCGCCCCTTCATCAAAAGAGGTAAGCAATCGGTAAACGCGCTGTCAAATCGCTGCTGCCGCGCGGCTTTTTTCATACCGTTTCGCCGTCGCGGTGCGCATGCCGACCCATGGGGACCGCAAGCGGCCGTCAGCGTTAAGGAACGGTAACGGCCGGTTTCTAAAACTTGAGGGAAAGCGAAACCGCGCTATTAAAAATTGGCGTCTATGGCTGTTGGTGACGGTTTTTGCGGTCAGAAGGGCGCGATGACTGAGAACGGCCAAATTTTGCTGGATCTGGACGATGTGATTGCGCAGGGCTCTTCGGAGAACCGCGCCAAGGCGCTGTGGCACGCGACCGACGTTCTGGTCGAGGGTGAATTCAGCGAAGAGCAGATCCGAGTTTTCGGCGAGGTGATCGCCCGGCTCACGGAAGAAATCGAAGAGGCCTCGCGGGCCGAATTGTCACGCCGGCTGGCGCGTTCCAACAATGCGCCGCCCAAGGTCGTGCAACTGCTCGCCTTCGACAATTCGATCGAGGTTGCAGGTCCCGTCCTGCAATTTTCGCCGCGGCTGGATGTGAAATCGCTGATCGCCAATATCAGGAGCAAGGGCCAGCCGCATCTGCTCGCCATCTCGCAGCGTCATCAGGTGCCGATCGAGGTGACGGACGAACTCGTCACGCGCGGCAACCAGGAGGTGGTGCAGTCGGTGGCGGCCAACGGTGGCGCCCGTTTCTCCAATTTCGGCTTCCGCCAGATGATCAAGCGTTCGGAGACCGATGCCGTGCTCGCCGAGCGGGTCGGCCTGCGCAAGGAAATTCCGCCGCACATGTTCGCGCAGTTGATCGCGAAAGCATCCGACGACGTGCGGCGCAAGCTCGAGCGCGAGCGCCCTGAGTTCGCGGCGGCCATTCAGGCCTCGGTGAGCAATGCCGCCGGCAAGCTTTATTCCAAATTCGGTCCCGGGCAGGGGAGTTATCTCGCGCTCAAGCAGACCGTGACCGAGGCGCACAAGGCCGGCCGGCTGAACCAGAAGAGCATCCTGACTGACGCGCTGGCGCACAAGTTCGAGGAAGTCGTTATCGGGATGTCGCTGCTTTGCGCGCTGCCGCTCGATGTCGTCGAGCAGATGCTGACGCTCAACAACCGTGACATGATTCTGGTGCTGTCGAAGGCGCTCGAATTCTCGTGGGAGACCGCGATGGCGCTGTTGTTCCTCGGCGCTGAAAATCACCGTATTTCGGCCAACGAGCTCGACGATCTGAAAGCCGAGTTCAAGCGGGCCGATGTCAGGATGTCCCGCGGCATCCTGGAAGTCTATCAGTCGCACTGGCGTGCGGCTGAGCCTGAACGGCAGCGGTCGCCACAGCTTCACTAGTGCGGCGAATTTGAAGTTCCTATCAGTTTCGCTGCAAGTACGTTACAGGAACTTCAAATTCAAAGCCGCTACTCAAATCAATCAGTTACTAGAGCTCCTTTGATTCCGAAGTTCGCATCAGAGGTTGCTGCGATATCATGCGAACTTCGGAATCGGAGCTCTAGCCTTCTCGCGGGCTGCGCTCCGCGCCTCCACTGATGCTGGTTGCAGCGCACGGGCGCCGCGTGCGCGTACCAATGGCGCCCTGACATACGAATGGCGGGGTGGCCGACGCGATCGCGAGTCGCTAAGGTTGTTCTTCCAACGAAGAGCACAACATGCTGGACTCGCAGCGCGGCCTCTTCGGGATACCGCGCGATATCTGCTATCTGAACTCGGCCTCCTACAGCCCGTTGCCGTTGCGCACGCAGGAAGCGGCCCGCGCCGCGGTCGGCCGCAAGGCTGCGCCCTGGACGTTGGAAGCCGGCTTTGCCAACCGTGAGCACGAACGTGCGCGCAGCGCCGCGGCGCGGCTGATCAACGCCGAGGCCAGTGACGTCGCGCTGATTTCCTCGGTGAGTTACGGCGTCGCGACGGTCGGAAAGATCCTGGCGATCCCGGCCGGAATGCGGATACTGGTGCTGGAAAACGACCATTCCTCGCCGATCTTGGAATGGCAAACGCGTTCCGCTTCCGCCGGCTTCACCATCGAGACGGTGCGCCAGCCGCACGATGGCGACTGGACCTCGGCGGTTCTTGCCGCGATCGAGCGGCCGGCTGCGCCGCGCCTCGCGCTCGCCTCGATCTCGTCGATCCATTGGTCGGATGGCGGGATGATCGACGTCGAGAAGGTCAGTGCGGCGCTGAAGCGGAAGGGCGCGCTCTTCCTGATCGATGCGACGCACGCGCGTCGGCGTGGTCGCGATGGATGTCACGAAGCTCGATCCGGATTTCGTGGTCTTCCCGACCTATAAATGGCTGCTCGGCCCCTACGGTCGGGCCTTTATTTACATCGCCAAACGCCATCAGAACGGCATTCCGCTGGAACAGACCGGCTTTGGCCGCCGCGAGATCCGCTCGGACGCGCGAAATCTATTTCGGCGATTTGAGCTATGTCTCAGGGGCGAGGCGCTTCGACATGGGCGAGCGCGATCATTTCATCTCGATGGAAATGGCCGCGATCGGCATGGAGATGATGGCCGAGTGGGGGGCGGATGCGGTCGCCGAGCGCCTGAAAATGCTGACCGGCCGGATCGCGGAAGGCCTAAGCGGCACCAAGGTCCGCATCATGGAGGCGAGGTTTCGTGCACCGCACATCCTGAGCCTCGGTTTCGCCGGGGGCCTGCCGGCCGGGCTGGTCGAGGGTCTGGCCAGGGACGGCGTCCATGTTGCAGCGCGATTGTCGCGCATGCGCATCTCGCCGCATGTTTTTAACGACGAGGAAGACGCCGACCGCTTTGTGGAAGCGCTGAAGAAGCGGATTTAGGCGGGGAGCTAGCCGCTGCTCTGAACCCTCCCCCGCGAAGCGCGGGGAGGGTGGATCGTATGGAACCAAGCGCCGCCATCCCGCATTGTTTCGCTGCATTGAACCTTGGGCCTGCGGACGCGACTTAACCCGCAGGAGGCAGTCTCCAGGAGGCTCTCATGACGGAATGGCGCGATACCATGGTCGACCGGCCCGAAGCCGACGACGGCGCTTATGCGGTGGGTTGGACCGTATCCGGCCTCGCCGTCCTCGGTACCATCGTCGCGGTCTGGGTGCTCGGGATTTAGACCGCCTCTGGTCGCCTTCTATCGACAGCAGAAATAGCTGCGTTCCCGGACGGCCGCCTGAAACGGCGGCCGTTGCGCTTTTGCCGGCCGAAAGTCCGGATATTCGAGTTCGGCGTGGGGCGGCCTCTGGACGGGACGGGCGGGGCTGGATTATATATACTTAGGAGACTAAGGAATTTCCGGGAGAGCGGACCATGCTGACACAAGCCGAGAACGAACTCTTGTGCCGGGTCGAGGGCGATGCGCCGATGGGACGGCTGATGCGGCGCCACTGGGTGCCGGCGCTGCTGTCCGAACAGGTCGCACAGCCGGACGGCGCGCCCGTGCGGGTGCAGTTGTTCGGCGAAAAGCTGGTCGCGTTCCGCGACTCCAACGGCAAGACCGGGTTGCTCGGCGAATCCTGTCCGCACCGCAAGGCCTCGCTCGCCTTCGGCCGCAACGAGGAATGCGGCTTGCGCTGCCTCTATCACGGCTGGAAGTTCGACACCGACGGCAATGTCATCGACATGCCGTCGGAGCCGAAGGCGAGTGCGTTGCCGGAAAAGGCCAGGCATTTGTCTTACCCGACGCGCGAGGCCGGCGGCTTCGTCTGGACCTATATGGGGCCGCCCGAAGCCATGCCGGAATTCGAGGCGCCGCCATGGGCGCCGCATGCTGAAGCGCGGGTGGCGATCGCCAAGGTGGAATTGCCCTGCAACTGGGCGCAGATCATGGAAGGCCAGATCGACTCGGCGCATTCTTCGACGCTGCATTCTTCCGACATGCGGCCCGCCAAAGGCGACGCCGCGGCCAAGGGCGATCACTGGGTTCGGCCCTCCACCGACAAGAATCCGCGCATTCAAGTGCAGCTCACCAATTACGGCATGCGCTATGCCGCGATTCGGCGTCCGATCGTGAACGCGAACTCGCACGACTACGTGCGCATCACGACCTATGTCGCGCCGTTCACCGCGCTGATCCCTCCGAACAGTACTTATAACGTCACGAGCGTGATCGTGCCGCGCAACGACACCTCAAGCACTTTCCATTTCATCGCCTGGGCCGAAGGCGAGCAGGCCGGCATCTCGACCGCCGCCTGGCGGAAGTTTTGCGTGCTCGAGGTCGGCGAGGATGTGGATAGCGAGTTTCGCCCGATCAAGCGCCACGCCCATAACAACTATCTTCAGGATCGTGCGGCGATGGCGGGAGGCGACAGCTTCACCGGCATTCCCGGCATTCCCAACCAGGACATCGCGATGTGGGAATCGATGGGGCAGATTGCCGACCGCTCGCAGGAACGCCTTGGCGCCAGCGACATTGCGATCGTGCAGTTCCGCCGCTTGATGATCGATGCCGCCACGGCCTTTGCAGAACAGGGCCGGGTGATCGGCCACGTCCAGCCGCACCTTCCGCAAGGAAAGCTTCGCTCCTACCAAGGTGTGGTGGAAAAAACCGTTCCTTGGCGTACGCTCGGCGCTTCCGACGAGGAGGTGAAAGTTCTCGCAGGGCTTGAGGAAGACGAGACCGACAAGGAAATGGCTGGCGCTGCGGCGTAGCGTTTCCGCCGATTACTCATTACAACGACCAAAACGCCAAAAATCGGGAGGATCGATTGCGCGTCCGCATTATTCTTGTTGCCGCCGCACTTGTTTGTGGGCTTACCGCGGCACAGGCCGCCGATCGCGAGATCAACGTCATCCTGCCGCTGACCGGCGGCGGCGCGTTTCTCGGCAAGGCGGAGCAAGAGGCGCTCCAGCAATTCGAGAAGGCAACGAACGCCGACGGCGGCATTCATGGCCAGCCGCTCAAATTCGTGTTCCACGACGACCAGAGTAGCCCGCAAGTCGCGGTCCAACTCGCCAATCAGGTCAAGGCTTCAAATCCGCCGGTCATTCTCGGCTCGGCGCTGGTCGCGCTCTGCAACGCGATGGCGCCGCTGATGAAGAACGGGCCGCTGCTCTATTGCTTCTCGCCCGGCATTCATCCGGCGAGCGGTGGCTTCGTCTATAGTTCGAGCATCTCGACCAAGGAACTCGCGGCGGCCCTGCTGCGATATTTCGGGGCGAAGGGCTGGAAAAAGATCGCGCTGATCACCTCGACGGACGCGAGCGGGCAGGACGCCTACAAGAACTTCAAGTCGCTGTTCGGCGCCGGCGATCACAAGGATGTCGAACTCGTCGCCGAGGCCCAGCTCAACCCGACCGATGTCAGCGCGGCGGCACAGATCCAACGGCTGAAAGGCGCCAATCCCGACGTGCTGGTGGCATGGTCGACCGGCGGCCCGATCGGCACGATCTTCAAGGCGATCCGCGATGCGGGTGTGGAGTTGCCGGTCGCGACCACCAATGGCAACCAGACCTATGCGCAGATGGCGCAATATGCCGCCTTCCTGCCCAAGGAGCTCTACATCCCGGCGGCGGATTTTCTGAAATCCGCAGCACCAGCGAAGTCGCCCGAAGCCGCCGCGGCGAAAGCGGCATTCTACAAGGCGTTCGAAGGCACAAGCATCAAGCCGGACGGTCCCTCGACCTATGCCTGGGATCCGGCGCTGCTGGTCGTCGGCGCGTTGCGCAAATTGAAGCCGGATGCGACGGCGGAAGACCTGCGCGCCTATTTCCACGATCTCAAGGGTGTTGCCGGCATCAACGGCCTTTACGATTTCAAGGCCGTGCCAAATCGCGGACTGGATGAATCCAACGTCGTCGTCACGCGCTGGGACGCGTCGGCGCAAACCTGGGTGGTGGTCAGCGATCCCCTCGGCATTCCCCGCGCGCAATGAACGCAGCCCAATCATATATTAGCTGGCGACCAGCTGCATATGGGCTTCATGGTTCGAGACGCCACGCAAGAAGCGTGGCTCCTCACCATGAGGGTCTAAAATCTCGTCGAAGCAGGTCTCCTCATCCCGAGGAGGCGCGAGCACCCGAGCAGGCCGAGCTAATGCGAGGCCGTCGCGAACTGTGCAAGATAGAGACGCGCCGTCTCGAGGGATGGAAGCGGATGAGCGCCGGGCGTGCTTGAGTTTGTTCAGATTGCGATTGGCGGGCTCGTCGTCGGCAGCATCTATGCCGCGATCGCGCTCGGCTTCTCGCTGATCTATCGCGTCACCGGTGCGATCAATCTCTCGCAAGGCGGCTTTGCGCTGATCGCCGCGATGATCGGCTATACATTCGGTGTCGCCTGGGGCTGGCCGCTCGTTCTTGCGATCCCGGCCGCGGTGGCGGCGACGGTTGTCATTGGCGTAGCGCTGGCGGCATTGACGTTCGTACCGGCACTGACACGCCTCTCCAACGCCAACGTGTTGATGCTGACGGCGGGCATCCTGACGATGATCGAGGGATTTTCGCTGGTGGTCTGGGGCAGTCAGCCTTATGCGACGCCGCCGTTTTCCGGCGAGCAGCCGCTGGCCTTCGGCGCGATCCTGATTCCGACGCAAGCCTTCTGGGTGTTCGGCGCGACCGCCGCATGCATCGCCGCGCTCTGGTTTCTCATCGCCAGGACCAGGCTCGGCAAAGCCTTGCGTGCCTGCGCGGAAAATCCGTCCGCCGCCAGCCTGATGGGCATCGACGTCCCGCGGATGACGCTGTTGAGCTTTGCGCTCGCGATATTGATCGCGGCGATTTCCGGCGTCATCGTCGCGCCCACCACCTCGCTGCAATTCGACACCGGACGCCTGTTCACGATTTCCGGATTTGTCGCGGCCGCAATCGGCGGCATCGCGTCGTTTCCCGGTGCGGTCATCGGCGGGCTGTTTCTCGGTCTCGTGACGCAGCTTTCCACCGCCTACATCTCCTCGCTGTTTTCCAGCGCGATCTCGCTGCTCATTCTGCTGGTGGTGCTGATCTGGCGGCCGCAAGGCCTCGTTCAGGGCGGCGTCGCGCGGCGGCAGGACACCCGTGATGAGGTGAAGGCGGTGCGTCACGCGGCGAAACTCCCGGCCCACCTCGGCTGGCCGCTCGCGGCAATGGCCGTGATCGTGGCCGTGCTGATCCCTCTCGTGGTCACCGACAACGGCATCATGAGCGGGCTCGTGATTGCCGCGATCCTGTTCATGACATTGATGGGGCTCGATGTGCTGATGGGCTATGCCGGTCAGGTCAGCCTTGGCCAGGCCGGCTTCATGGCGATCGGCGGCTACACGTCAGGATATCTCGCGATCAACACCGACATCGCGCCGGTGCTTTCGATTCTCGCCGGCATCGGCGTATCTCTTGTTTGCGCGCTCGTGCTCTCGGTGGTGACGCTGCGGCTGCGCGGGCTTTACCTCGCGCTCGCCACGCTCGCCTTCGGGCTCCTGATCAATTCCTGCGCCGTCGGCTTTCTCGACATCACCGGCGGGCCATCTGGTCTCGTCGGCATTCCCTCCTTCTCGGTTGCGGGTTTCACCTTCGCGAGCCCGCGCGCGATGTATTACCTGGTGCTCGCGCTCGATGTGGTCATTTTGATCGGACTCGTTGGCGCGATGAGATCCGGCTTCGGCCGCGCGCTGAAGGCGATCCGCTCCGACCAGATGGCGGCGGCCGCGCTCGGCATCAATACCGTGCGCTACAAGCTAGCCGCCTTCCTGATCAGCGTGACGCTGGCGTCGCTCGCGGGCAGTCTCTACGCGTTCTTTTTCAATTTTCTGGCGCCGGAAATGGTCGGCACCTCCCGTTCGCTCGAACTGGTGGCGATGCTGATCATCGGCGGCGAGAGCACGCTGGTCGGCGGCCTGTTCGGCGCGCTGCTGTTGACGCTGTTGCCGGTGATCTTTGCGCCGCTCGCGATCTACAAGACGCTGGCATCCGGCGTGCTGCTGGTCTCAAGCTTCCTCTATTTGCCGCAGGGAATTTATGGCGCGCTGATCCAGATGATGACGCGGCTCGCGCGCCCTCGCGACGATACGCCGATGAAGGCGACCACGGTCAAGAATCCAATTAAGACTGGGGCGCGGGTATCATGACGGCAATCGAGACGCGAGCCCAGCCACGCACGAGCGGAGGCGCTATCCTGGGCGTACATGGCCTCGTCAAAAGCTTTGGCGGGTTGAAAGCGATCAACGACGTGTCGTTCGAGGCTGCTGCCGGTGAGGTCACCGCGATGATCGGCCCCAACGGCGCGGGCAAGACCACGGTCTTCAATCTCATCACCAATATCATGCCGCGCGATGCCGGAGCGGTGGCTTTCGGCGGCCGCGACCTTGCCGGCCTTTCGCCGGTGAAGATCGCAGGGCTGGGTTTGATCCGCACCTTCCAGTCGGCGCGGGTTTTCCCGGGCATGACCGCTATCGAGAACGTGATGGTCGGCGGCCATCGCCTTAGCCGCCACTCGCTTCCAAGCCAGACGTTCTGGCTATCCGGGGCACGCGACGAAGAGCATAGTCTGCGCCGGCGCGCCGAGGAGATGCTGGATCTCGTCGGCTTGTCGTCCTTTGCCGAGACGCACGCGACCGAACTGCCGATGGGCGCACAGAAACTGCTCGAAGTCGTGCGTGCGCTGATGGCGCAGCCCAAGCTGCTGTGCCTCGACGAACCAGCGGCGGGATTGAACGACACCGAGACCCAGGAACTGGCCAATCTGCTGCGCGCGATCCGCAGTCTCGGCATTCCCGTGCTGATCGTCGAGCACAACATGTCGCTGGTGATGAATGTCGCCGACCGGATCGTCGTGATCGATTCCGGCGCCATCATCGCGACCGGCACGCCGGCAGAAGTTCAAAACAACAGCCGGGTGATCGAAGCTTATTTGGGACGAGAGAGCCATGCCGCTCCTTGAGCTTACATCCGTCGCGATCGGATACGGCCAGCACCGCGTGCTTGACGATATCAACCTCACGCTGGAGCGCGGGGAGATCGTCACTCTTTTGGGCGCCAACGGCGCCGGCAAGTCGACGCTGGCCAAAGCCGTCTCCGGGCTGCTGCGTCCCCTGAGCGGCTCGATCCTGCTTGAGGGCGTCGCAATCGAGGCGCTGCCGCCGGCGGAACGGCTGCGCCGCGGCATCGCGCATGTGCCGGAGGGACGGCAGATTTTCGCCGGCATGACGGTCGCGGAAAATCTCGCGCTCGGCGCCTATGCGGTGTCCGAGGCCGACGCGGCGGCGCAGTTGGAGGCGGTGTGGGCGCTGTTTCCGCTGCTGCGCGAGCGCATGAACGATATCGCCGGCAATTTCTCCGGCGGACAGCAACAGATGCTCGCGATCGCGCGCGGGCTGATGGCGAAGCCCGAAGATCCTCGTGCTCGACGAGCCCTCGCTCGGCGTCGCGCCATTGCTGGTCGCGGAAATCTTCCGTCTGATCGTGGCCTTGCGCGAGCAGGGCATCACGATTCTGCTGGCCGAACAGAACGCGCGGCAGGCGCTGTCGATTGCCGACCGTGGCTATGTCTTCGAGCAGGGCAGGATCGCGCTGTCGGGGGCGGCAAAGGATTTGCTGAACTCGCCCGAGATCGCGGAACGCTATCTCGGCATGAGCGGGACGGCCGAGGCGTCCGACGCTGCAAGCGCATCGCTCGCCGCAAAACTGCGCGGGGTGATGTTTGCCGGGGCGAGGGAATAGCCTTTTAACCCTCATGGTGAGGAGGCGAGCACCCGAGCAGGCCGAGCGATAGCGATGCCGTCGCGAATGGTGCAAATAAAAGATAGCCGTCTACCGGACGATGCTTCGCATCGCCGGGAGAACCCTGAGGCCCATATCGTTCCAATCTCATCCTTCGAGACGCGTCCTTCGGCCGCTCCTCAGGATGAGGGTCACACAAGCGGGTGAAAGTAACCATGGCAACAATCCGTATTGAGCCGAAACTGGACGCTGCGTCCGGTCTCTATTGCGTCGAGATCTTCCATCCCGCCGAGGCCGATCAGCCTTTCGTGACCACCGAACCGCGCTACAAGACCGCGGCCGCTGCCGAGAGCGACGTGATCGCTATCATCGCTTCGCGCGCGAATAGTCCGCGGGCTTGAATTTGCGGCGAGCTCTTCCTTCACCTCTCCCCTTGTGGGAGAGGCATAGGCCGCCTACGGCGGCCGTCATATGAAAGGACGCCGAAGCGGAGCTTCGGCTATGTCGCATCGACAGATGCGATCCGGGTGAGGGGTTATACTCCATCGATAGACCTGAACCCCTCACCCCAACCCTCTCCCACAAGGGGAGAGGGAGCGCACTGCCCGGGCAGCGCCGAGCTGCTATCTAATTTAAACCTGCTCCCTCAACTCCACCTCATGCCCGCTTCTCGCCGATTCCAGAATCGCGAGGCAAATTTCCAGCGTAGCCAAACCCCATTCGCCGGAGTGCAGTGGCGGGGTGCCCGACATCACTGCATCGTAGAGTTCATCGACGACCTCGGCGCGCGGAATTTCAGGCGCGGGAATTTCTTCGAGGTGGCGTTCGTCGTCGCCGTAAACCATGACGCCGTGGGGCAGGGGACGCAGATCGGCGCGCTCGCAGCTTGCGACCACCAACCCGAAATGATTGTGCGCCACATTGTCGCCGGCGCGAAACGCATCGCGGCCGGCAATGCCGTAGGCGCGGGCGTTTTTCATCGCGGTCTCGTCGGCGGCGTTCGTCGCCTTTTTCAACGCCTGCCGGGCGCGGCCATAGGAAGCATCCGCGTCGCGTTGTTGCCCGAGTTCACCCGACCACCCCATGAATTCGTCGCTGTCGAAATGCGCGTAGCCGCTATAGGTCAGCGACGCGAAGCTTCCGTCGTCGAATTTGATCTGCGCGGAATAAGCGCCTTCGCAGTTGCGCGCGGCGTCCCAATTGCCGGTGAAGGCGCGAACGGACGTAGCCTTGGCTCCCGCCAGCAGGCGGACGATATCGACCTGATGGGCGGCCTGGCTGAACACCACGCCGCCGCCGCGGGCCGTGTCGAGTTCTTCCGGCCGGCGCGGGCGATAGAGAAAATCGGTGAAATTGAGCGCGTTGATCATGCGGACGTGGCCATAGGCGCCGCTTCGGATCATCGCGCGTGTGCGCAGATAAGGCAGGTCGAAGCTGTGGCTGTGGCCGACCAGGAGTGTGACGTTGGCCGCTTTTGCCGCCGCGGTCATTTCCCGGCCGTCCTTGATCGTCAACGCCATCGGCTTTTCGACCAGCATATGCTTGCGGTGCTTGGCGGCATACTTCACATGGGCGACGTGAAATTGGTGCGGCGAGGCGATGTAGACGGCCTTGACGTCTGGATCGGCGCAGAGCGCCTCCGCGTCCTCAAATCCCTTGGCGCCAAACTCCGCGGCAAAACGCTCGCGCGCATCGAGGCGCGGATCGCTGGCGGCGACCAGCGCGATACGGGGATCGGCGGCAAAGGTCGGCAGCATCAGCGTGAAGGCGCGGCCGAGCCCGATCACACCGAGTTTCAGCGGTTCGCTCATGCTTCCTCCGCTACAGATCCAGCGTCAGCGTCGGCGATTTCGCGCGCGAGACGCAGATCATGATGTCATGTTTCTTTTCATCGTCCGAGAGGACGAGGTCGCGATGGTCGGGCTCGCCGTCGGTAAAGCGGCAACGGCAGGTACCGCAGGTGCCGCTTTCGCAGGAGCTTGCCAGCACATGGCCATTTTGGCGAAGCGTATCCAGGATCGATATGTTGGCTGCGACCTCGTAGGCCGCGCCGCTTTTGGCGAGCTTTACCTCGAACGGCCTGTCGTCGGCATGCGGGGCCGAAGCGCCGACGAAATCCTCGAAATGCACCGCCGAATCCGGCCAGTGGCCGGTCATGTCGCGCACCGCATCCATCAGGCCGCGCGGCCCGCAGCAATAAAGATGGGCGCCGCGCTGTTGCTCCAGCACCGGCCACAGGTCGTAGGCCTGATCGGGATCGCCATTGTCGTGATGAAGCACGACCTTGCCTTCGAAGCCGGGATTTGCGAATTCGTCGCGAAACGCCATCGCCGACGGCGTCCGCGTGAAATAATACAGCATGAAGCTGGTTTTGCCCTGACGAAGGCAGTGCAGGATCATGGCGCGGATCGGGGTGATGCCGATGCCGCCCGCGATGAAGATCAGCCGTTTCGGCTCGGACTTCGCCATTTCGAATTCGTTGGCGGGCGGCTCGACCGCGATCAAGTCACCCTCGTTGATGCCCTTCGTAAAGCTCAGCGAACCGCCGCGTCCTGCCGTTTCCTGCTTCACGGCGATCAGGTATCGGTCGCGTTCGGATGGATCGTTGCAGAGCGAATAGCGGCGCTTCTGCCCGGAAGGCGCGGTCACGGTGATGTGCGAGCCCGGCGTGAACGGCGGCAATTCGCCGCCGTCGCCGGCCGCGAGTTCGAACAGGAACACGCCATCGGCGATTTCCGACTTGTGGCGGACCGTAAGGGTCAGTTCCCGCATCTCGGGATCGGGCGTCATTTTGTCCTCGGGGCGCAACTCCTGAAATAATACTTAGCTTGCTAAGCAAATTCCGCAACCCTTCGATGCGGCTGGCGTGCTAAAAATGATGGCAGTGTTTGCCTGTGGCTTGTGAATGTGCGATCAGGCTAATGCTCCGATTCCGGAGCTCGCAAGCTCTCGTGGCTGCCTCTGATGCGAGCTTCGGAATCAAAGGAGCGCTAGCAAATATAGGTTTGCAGTGCGGCCTTTGGATTTGAAGTTCCTGTGACCGGATTGCAGCGGCACAGATAGGACCTTCAGATTCGCCGCACTGTCGCAAAAAGGGGGCGCGGTTGACCAGCGTGAAGAAAGCCACCGGCAAGAAAGCCGGCAAGCCGCAGAAGCGGAGCGCGCCCGGAAAGCCTGAAAGACGGGGCGCAGGCGCCCCTGTGGCCGATCTGCCGTTTGCCGACAGCGTCGGCTATCAGGTCCGCGCCACCCACCGCGCGCTGCAGCGCTTCCTTCAGTCCAAGATCGAGCCGCACGGCATCACGCTCGGCATGTGGTATTTCCTGCGCGCGCTCTGGCATGAGGACGGCCTGACCCAGCGCGAGCTGTCCGTCCGCGTCGGCACCATGGAGCCGACCACGTTGAGCGCGATCCTGATCATGGAAAAGAAGGGTCTGGTCCGGCGGGTTCGCAACAAGAGCGACCGCCGCAAATGGCATATCCATTTGACGCCGAAGGGACGCACTCTAAAAGGCAAGCTGCTTCCGTTGGCCCGGGACGTCGTCGATACCGCGGTGTACAACCTTTCCCGCAACGAGGTCTCGCAATTGTTGAAGGCTCTGGCGGAGGTGCAGAAGAGCCTGCATGCCACGCTCGTCCGGCTCGAGAACGCCAGCGCGGAAACCGTCGAATAACGTTGGACGCCGCAAGCGAGGCCCGAACAAGCCTTCAAGACAGCAAATCGCCCGCGCGCTCCCGATCAGGAGCACGCGGGCGACTATTTTAATCAAACCTTAGTCGTCATGATGGATGACGGTCTTGCTCCGGACGCCGTCACCGTGGTCCTTCTTGATCACAGTGGTGCGGTCGGTGGGCTCGTCCTTCCGGATCACGGTCTTCTCCCGGACCCGGTCGCGGTCGTAGTCGTGATGGCCTTCGCCGACGGTCACGCCGGCGCCCACGGGGCCGACCCGAACGCCGACATCGTCAGCCAGAGCCGGTGCGGCCAAAGCACAGGTCGCCGCGGCTGCCAACAGAATCTTCCTCATCGCATCCTCCTTCAAGTGAATGGGTGTCAACGTGATCGGCAGGGCGCCGTTCCCCCCGGTTCCGCACAAAAGTCTTGTGATTTTTTGGGTTTGGCCGGGATCAATCCGCGGGTGACGATTTTGCGAGCGGCGTGAGCGCGAAGGCGTGCTTCTGTTCCCTCGCCATAGTTGAACCATCAGCCTGTGGAACAGGAAGCCGTGGCGAAGATTCCTGGTTAGTCCTGTGATGAGCGGAAGTGTTTGATGTCGGGGCGAGTTGAGACCGTATTGCGGAAGATGGGCCAATCCCTGCGCCCGATCAGCGAGGCGCCGAAGGATGGGCGGTGGATTCTGGCCAAGTCCCCCGAGGGCCTCGTGGTGTGCCATTGGGATCGCGATCCGCCCGGCCTCGCGGGGCCGACCTGGACCGAGGCCAACGATGCCTCGCGCGGTTACCTGGATGACTATTTCGAGGGCTGGATCGATCCCACCGAGCTGAAGCTCTGGGACTATGTGACGCTGGCCGATCTCCTGATCGCCTTTGTCGACGACGCCAACGCATTCGGCGATGACAGGGCGCTCCGGATTCTCAAAGCCCGCGCCAAAGCGGAGTGAAGTGCGACTAAATCCGCGGCCTGATGACGGTCGCTTGTCCTAAACAAATAGCGACCCGGTTCTGGTCCGTGGCAGTCTGTATTTCACCTTCAGCAGCGTTTCTTTTTTGTGATCGAAAATCACCTCGTCCGAAATGGCCATTTCGGCGCGCATCGCATTACAGCAGAAGATCATCCACCGGTTGGAAACGGGCAGGTTGCTGACAGACCGGTAGAGTTCCCCGCACTCGATCGTCAGGTCTTTCCCACCTTGCGCGCTCGCCAGTTCCAGCCGCGATCGAATCTCTCGCCGGAAATGATCCGTTGAAACCATGACTCACTCCATAGCCGAATGACCGCTGCACGACTGCTTCGATTTCAGGACATCGCCTGCATCAGGGCTGCAATCTCGATGGTCGCAAAATTGGAGTAGGTGTCGGATATGGCGTAGGGCAAAATGATCTGATCGTTGTGCCGCATCGCGCCACAGGTATAGACCACGTTGGGAACGTAGCCTTCGCGCTCCGACGGCTCGGGACGCAGCAACGGTTCGACCGAACGTGCCAGCACCTTGGTGGGATCGTTCTTGTCGAGCAGGGCCGCGCCGATCGAATATTTTCGGACCGGACCGACGCCGTGCGTGAGCAATAACCAGCCTTCATCGAGCTCGATCGGTGAACCGCAGTTCCCGATCTGCACGAATTCCCAGGGGAATTGCGGTTTCAGGATCGCCTGACCGCCGTCCCACCGGTACAGGTCGTTTGAATAGATCAGGTAAAGGTTCTCGTTGTCCTGGCGCGCGATCATGGCGTATTCGCCGCCGATCCGGCGCGGGAACAGCGCCATGCCCTTGTTGCGCGCGGCGGTGCCCTGCAGCGGTGACATTCGAAATGACAGGAAGTCGCTCGTCTCGAGCAGCTCCGACCGGATCGCCCTGCCCGTATAGGCGGTATAGGTCGCGTAATAGGTCTTGCGGCCGCCATCGCTGAATTCGACGAAGCGAGCGTCTTCGATACCCTGCGATTGATGCTCCGTGACCGGGAATATGACGCGTTCGCTGATGTCCAGGCCTTCCTTGAAGGTGACCTCGACTTCGTCGCCGAGGGATCCGGATGCGCGATATTCAACCCGTGGACTTGAGGCGAGCCGGGCGGTCGGATCGACCGCCAGGCTGCCGTCGGCCGCGATGGTGCCGGTGCGAAAGGTCAGCGAAGACACGTGCCCCTCGCCAACGGCCCGAAGGCTGAGAATGAAGCGCAAGCCGCCCTCCGGCGTACCTCGCTGGTCGGGGTGCGGCACGATGCTGGGATTGAACAGCGCCGAGGCCTCGAACGAATATTCGTTCAGAAAATAGGCGCCGATAAGCTGTCGCTGGATTTCGGAAAAGGGCTCGTGTGTCGCGAGCGCGCCCTCCATTTCGTCGGCACGAAGCTCAAAGGTCTCCAGCAAATTGCGGTGCCTGCCTTGAAAATTTTCCAGCACGTCCGCCAACAAGCCGGTCGCGGCCTTCGGCCTCGAGTGCGAGAACGCGTTCGACGATATGGTTGGCGCGTGTCTTGTCGGTCGGGTTGAGATCGCGGGGTTCAGTAGCCGGTTTGAAAGGGCGTACGATCACGCGCGCGGGGTCAGGACGCAGGTAAAGTGCCTGCCGATGCAGGAAAGAGAATTGCGACAAGATGCCCTCGGTTCGCTGGAGTGGGAGTAAAATCAGGCGCCGATGGAACGAAGCGGCACCGGGGAGGTGACGCCGACATTAACACGCGCGAGCTGACGAATATCGGCAAGACCGAGCAGATATGAGACGACCAACTCGCCGCCGCGGTTTTCGTTGGCGCGGTCGGGATGCAATCCATCGCGGCAACTGCCGGTTTCGGGATCGACGAGCGAGACCGACAAATCGTTGCGGCCGAGAAACCAGGCGAAAACGTTGGTTGCGATTGCTTTCCATTCGGCGTCGCCTTCCGCCCGCCACGCGGTCAGGCAGGCGGCGATCGTTGCCGTAGCTTCCACCGGCTGTTGATCGAATGCACGAGGCGGCCGGCGCAGCTCGCCGAAACCGGTGGTGCCGACGGGGCGGAACTGACCTGTCGGCGTTGTTTGTTGTGTCATCAGCCAGCGCAGCGACCTCAAGCCGGCATCAACGTAGTCAGGCGTCTGCGTGGCGATGCCCGTCTGCATCAAGGCCTGCGGCAGCCGTGCGTTGTCGTATGCCAAACCTTCCTCGAACCACGACCAGTCCGGTGTCTCAACCGACGCGAGACCGGACATCAATCTGTCGGCGAGAAAATGTCTGATTTCCCGGGCGCGGAGATCGTCGGGCACGACCGCGCAGTAACCATCCAGGCCCAATAGCGTGAAGGCCGATGCCCGCGGCGAATGAAATGTCTGTACGGTCGACAGGGCTTCGGCAAACAGGCCGGTGGCCCATCGCCGGCGCGAGGGGCTTGCATCCCTGCGAGCGCACTCACCCAGCGCCCACAAGGTTCGCCCATGGCTGTCTTCGGAACCGCGGTCTTCAAGCCAGGTCCGGTTGAAGCCCATGAAATTGCGAAATCGCTTGGTGTCGGGATTCCACGCATGCTGCACGAAGGCGGCAAATCGCGCCGTCAAAACCTCGGACAGGCGTTTTTCGCCGGGATTATTGAGAGCGCAGGCCAGCAGCAACGCGCGCGCATTGTCATCCACGCAATAGCCGTGCGCGCGATCTGGCACCGAATGCACGGCGTGCTGGAACAGGCCGGTATCGTCGCACATGGAAAGAAAGTGGCCCAATTGCATGTCCGACGCCGCAGGGCTGTGCGCAATCGGGACCGGTCCGGTCCGTGCGACCACCTTGAGCCAGTCGCCATGGCGTGCATTCTCGAATGCAGCGATGTAACGCTCGGCGGTGCGCTCCCATGTCATCGACCGGCTGATGGCGTAGGCGCGCTCGCGCATCGCCTGCCGGCGGGGAGCATCGGTCAGCAACAGGGCAATTTCCTTGCCGATCGCCGCCGCGTTGCCGAACGGAACGATGACGCCGCGACCGTCATCCAGCAGCTCCAGCGCGTGCCAGTAAGGCGTCGAAACCACCGGCTTGCCCAGTCCGAAGCTGTAGGCCAGCGTCCCCGACGTCATTTGCGCCTCATTGAGATAGGGCGTGACATAGACGTCGCACATCGAAATGAATTCCAGCAATGTCGCCTGATCCACGAACTGGTCGAGGAATACGACGTGATTCTCGACCCCGAGCTCGCGCACACGCGTCATCAGGCTCTCGCGATAGGCTTCGCCCTGGTCGCGCACCAGATTGGGATGCGTCGCGCCGAGCACGACATAGACCGCGTCTGCCCGGCGCTGCAGGATCGAGGGCATGGCGTCGATCATGACCTCGATGCCCTTGCTGGGAGACAGCAGCCCGAACGTCAGAATGACGGCGCGGTCGCTGAAGCCGAGTTTCGCTTTGGCCGCGTCGGGCTCCACAAACGGAAACTCGGGGATTCCATGGGCGATGACCTCTATTTTGTCATCCGGCACGCCATAGACGCCGCGCAACAAATCCCGTCCCTTGTTGGCCATCACGACGATCTTCGAAGATGCCTCGACGAGACGTTCCATCACGGCACGTTGGGCGGCGCCCGGTTTGGCCAGCACCGTGTGCAGCGTCGTGACGACCGGCATGTTCAGCCGTGAAAGCAACTCGAGAATGTAGCCGCCGGCTTCGCCGCCAAATATTCCGAACTCGTGCTGAAGACAAACGACATCAAAGCGGCCAGCGTTGAGGAATGCCGCGGCGCGCACATAGTCTTCGATGGTGTCATCCCTGATCTGAAAGGCGACCGAACCGGGATAGTCATAGGTTTGACCGTGGTCGTTCATCGCGACGATGCAGGTCTCGACATTGGGTCGTGAACTCGCAATGGCTCGCACCAGATCGGTCGTGAAGGTGGCGATGCCGCAGCGGCGAGGCAACGAATTCCCGATCACGGCGATGCGGCGATGCGGCGTCACGTTTGCGCCTCAGCCGGGCTTTGCGCCTTGGCGGGGCTTTGTGTCCCGGAGGCTGTGGAAGTAAGAGGGCTGGCCGGCTGCTCACCAAGAATCTGCAACAGCGAATTGATCGGACGGCTTGCCGGATAGGCGATCAGCGCGCTCAATCCACTGGCGCCAACCTCGATGCTGCTGCGGCCGCCACCAACGAAGATGGCCTGTCCGATCGATGCGGCGGACAATCCGATGGCCGCGTGGCCACCGAGAACGAGAATCCAGGTCTCAGGCTCGGCGAGCAGCGCCCAGCTTGAACCCTCGGTCAACTCAACTCGCTCCAGGACGAAATGCCGGCTCGCGATGAGGACCGTTCGGGCCGGCGTGAGACGGATTGGATTGCAGGGCGCCTGAAGCGGCCACGGATGGGCAACCGCGACGCCATTGTCTTCGTGGAGTTCGCGTTGCCTTCCAAAGTCGAAGAGGCGGAATGTCGTGTCGCTGCGCTGCTGAATTTCAGCAAGCACGATACCGGCGCCGATGGCGTGGATGGTGCCGGCGGGGATGTAGATCACGTCGTCTTTCGCAACCGGCCGCCACTGAACCAGTTCTTCGATTGAACCGTCCCGGATCGAAGCACGCAATTGCGATGGCGTTATCCGCTGCTTTAACCCTACGCCTATCCGCGCATCCGGCTCGGCCGAAAGGATATACCAGGCCTCGCTCTTGCCGTTCGGCATTCCCATCGCGCGGGCGAAAGTGTCGTCCGGATGAACCTGGACCGACAATGGTTCGCTGGTGAACAGGAGTTTGAGGAGCAAGGCCGGGGTATGAGCCGGTTTGCCGGCCCGTTCGAACCATAGTTCGCCGATGGCGTCGCCTGAAGCGTCAAGGCTGCTCCAGGGTTGCAGATCGCGGACCCCCCACGGCTTGTGAACGGCTTGCACGGTGGCAAGTTCGGTGGGCATGGGTTGTCCTGATCCATGACGCACACGTCGGGGCGACGTGCCGTCGGCTGATACGTCCATAGGATTTGGCTTAGCTGAGGCGTCGCGTTTTCGAGCAGACTTTGCTGCAGGAAAATGAGCGCTAATGGGCATATAGGGACTGTTACACCCGATCGCAACCTTCGAGGAGGCTTCCGGCACAGGCCAAGTTCGTGCCGGAACGAGGTGGCGTTCGCGGCAAGATGTTGTGAATCAAGCCTTGGCGAGCCGCCCCAAGGCGTTCCCCATCATCAGGCGCGTGGGCTATGGTGGCCTGTTACGGGGTAGTCCATTTTCATCATGGCCAGGGGAGTTTGATCGATGTCGTCACTGGATCGCGTCAGCAAGTTTGCGCCCGAGGTGCTCAGCATCGCCCGCATCGTCATCGGGCTGTTATTTCTGGAGCACGGCACCTCGAAGCTGCTCGACTTTCCGCATGGGCCTGTTCAGCCGGCGATGGGTTCGCTGCTCGGGGTCCAGGGCGTCATCGAACTTGTCGGCGGCGTGCTGTTTCTGATCGGCTTCCTGACGCGGCCCGTCGCCTTCATCCTGGCCGGCGACATGGCGGTTGCCTATTTCATGGCGCACTCGCCCAAGGGCGTGTACCCGATGCTCAACGGCGGCGACGCGGCAATCCTCTATTGCTTCGTGTTCCTGATCTACTTCGTGTCAGGACCCGGACGCTGGGCCGCCGATGGAGCGCAGAAGTAATCGGCGATCCATCAGCGGAAGCATTTCAGGTATTGAGCCGCGGCAGCAGCTTGACCGCGTTGCCGCGTTCGATCTCCATGATCTGCGCGTCGGTGAAGACGCCGCAGCTGCGCAACCCCTTCACGTGGTCGAGGCCGGTGCGATAGGGGAAGTCGGTGCCGAACAGGATCTGCGAGGCCGGGATGACCGCAGTCAGTGCCGACATCGACGCCTTGTTCGCGGTTTGCGCGGTGTCGTAGTAGAAGCGCGTCAGTTCGGCGAGCGCGCCGTCCGGCGTCATCGGCTTGAATTTTGCGTCGATCATCGGCTGACGGATAAAGCGTTCGATCAGGAACGGCATGGTGCCGCCGGCATGCGAGAAGATCCACTTGATGTCACGGAATTTTTGCGCGTTGCCGGAAAAGACGATGTCGCCGATCGTGCGCGTGGTGTCGGTGCCCCATTCGACCAGCGTCGGCGGCTCGGTCTTCAAGAGGTTGACGCAGCAATCGGCGGTCGAGGGATGGGTGTAGACCACGCATTTGCGCCGGTTGAGCTCTTCCATCACCGGGAGGAAGGAGGGATCGCCGAGCCATTTGTCGCGATAATTCGTCATCAGCCCGATGCCGTCGAGCTTGAGCGTGTCGAGGGCGTAAGCGATTTCCTTTAGAGAACCCTCGGTGTCGGCGAGCGGAATCATCGCAAATCCGCCGAAGCGGCCGCGATGATCGGCAATCAGCCTGGCGGAATACTCGTTACACTCGCGCGCGAGCTTGCGCGCCGCTTCGCCCGAGGTGAAATTGACGCCGGGCTGCGTCACCGAGAGCATCGACACCGCGATGCCGGCCGCGTCCATGTCGGCCAGGGATTTCTCCGGCGTCCATTTGCGCATCAAGCCATCGCCGAAATTATTTTCTATCGCGGCCTGAATGTAGGTCGGCGGCGACAGATGGTGGTGAACGTCGATCCGGTAGGGCTTTGAGTCGGCGCCTTGCGCAAACGCCTGCGAGCCGCCAAGAATTGTACCAAGTCCCGTACCAAGTCCGGTGGCGGCCACCGCCGCCGCGCCCGCCACGAACTGGCGCCGGCTCAGGCCGCCTGCCGTCAGCGACAGCGTGTTGTCGCATCCGCAGGCGCAGCCCCGCATCTGCATGCGGGATTTGCCGCCGAGTTCGCGGCCGTCGTGTTGTTTCATGATTTTCTCCCCTAGTGTCCCGATTCCGAAGTTCGTATGATTATGCGGCCCCTCAATTACGAACTTCGGAATTGATAGGACACTAGCAAAACCTATTGATCTAGTGTGGCTTGGGCTCAAAAGTCCGCAAGACGAACTCGCGGCCCAATCGATGCGGACTTTTGAACCGCCACACTAGCGAATCCCTTGAGGGACTTCTTTATCGACGCCTTCACAGCTCAGTGTGGCAGTTCGGAAGTCCGCATCATGTACCGGAGATCGCGTGGCATACAATAGGCCTGATCCCAGCGCGTCAGAGGACATGCTGCGCTGCGGCGCAAGGCGTGGAAAGTTCGTCTTCCCATCGCGACAATTTGAAACGGACGGAGTGGCCGAAATCTGCTAGGGTCCGGCCGTTACTTGGCTTCACAGAGGAGTGGAGTTCATGAACAGGCTCGTTGAAATTCGCCGCCAGGAGCATTTTTGCCGTGAGCGTGCGTCACATGATTCCGCGCGTAAATCGTTTTGGCTTGCCGAGGCCGAAAGCTGGGAGCAGCGCGCGCTCGACGAGATCGCATTCCATTTCCGGGAATGCAATCTCGATGTGCCCGGTCATGCCGGTCCAAGTCCTTCCCTGATCCCCAACTGAGTTGACAGCCGATATCTTGTTCGGTCGCGGGCAGCCGAAAGACTGTCCGCGATGCGTTTTGTGGGGCACCGCTCCCGCGCGGTGCCGCTACCTACGTCCCCTGACATTGTCCTAAGGACCCGGTCGCAGTCCCCGCCTGCCTCGTGCTAAGGCAGGTTTGCGGGGCCAATAACAAAAGCCAGTACGGGGAAGGACGGGGCGGGATGACAGTTTTGCGCGAGGACGTCCCAGGCAATCCCGAACTGTCCGGGCCGGCCGATGACGTGCTGCAAAGCGCGGTGCAGAAGGCCGCCCTGCGGTTCGTGCCGCTGCTCACCATCGCCTATCTCTTTAATTATCTCGATCGCACCAGCCTTAGCGTCGCCGGGCTGACCATGAAGGCGCAGCTGGAGTTGACGGGATTCCAGTTCGGGCTCGCCGCGGGCATCTTCTTTCTCGGCTATTCCGTGTTCGAGATCCCGAGCAACCTCATGCTCTACCGGGTCGGCGCGCGGCGCTGGCTGGCGCGGATCATGATCAGTTGGGGGCTGGTGTCGGCGGCGACCGCCTTTGTGGTCGGGCCGCACAGCTTTTACGGCCTGCGGTTCCTGCTGGGGGTCATGGAAGCCGGCTTCTTTCCGGGCGTGACGTTTTTCCTCGCCGCCTGGTTTCCGGCGCAATACCGCACGCGGATGTTGGCCTGGTTTCTGGTCGGCATTCCCTTGTCCTCGCTGATCGGCAACCCCGTTTGCAGCCAGTTGCTTAAAATGGACGGCATCTGGGGGCTGCACGGCTGGCAATGGATGTTTCTGCTGGTGAGTCTGCCCTGCGTGCCGCTCGGCTTTATCACGCTGAAGCTGCTTTCCGACCGGCCGCAGGCGGCGTCCTGGCTCACCCCGCAAGAACGTGATGCGCTCGATGGCGTGCTCGCCTCCGAAGTTCGCGAACGGCCGCATTCATCTCTGTTGGCGGCGCTGAAGGATCCGCGCGTGCTGATCTGCACCGCGGTCCAGTTCGGCTTTACGCTCGGCTCCTACGGCGTCGGCATCTGGCTGCCCTTGATGCTGAAGGAGTACCACCTCTCCAATACCGCGATCGGCTGGGTCGCCGCGATTCCTTATCTCTTTGCCACGATCGGCATGATCCTGTGGGCGCGCTATGTCGATCAGAAGGGCAGGCGCATCGCCAATCTCGCCATCACCTGCCTGCTCGGTGGCGTCGGGCTTTTACTGCCGATCCTTTCCCACTCGCTGGTAGCGGCCGTCATTGGATTTAGCCTCGCTTTGATCGGCGTAACCGCGGCGCGCGCGATTTTCTGGACGATTCCGACGCGTTTCCTCACGGGCGTTGCGGCCGCCGGCGGCCTCGCCTTCATCAACTCAATCGCCACCGTCGGCGGCCTTGTCGGCCCCTTCATGATGGGCTGGCTGAAGGACTTCTCCGGTTCCTATGTCGTCGGCCTGCTCGCGGTTGCCGCCATCATGGTGGCCGCGACACTCGCTTCGCTGTCGCTGAAATTTTTCATCTCGCGCGAGTAACAATTCGTTTCGTTTACGCCGGGAACGGGCCTCAACCCCGAGCGAAAGTTCAACTCGCTGATCTGCGACTTCGGCGTCTGCCCGCAGCAGCACTGATCGGCAGTTCAAGACCGGCGCGTTTGGCGAATTCGTTTCGTCAAATGCGCAACGTCCTCAGCCTCTCCCCGCGTGCCTCGCGCGGGGAGATTTTTTGTATTAGATATCTGCAGGTCGGCGACTTCGTTGCATCACACCGTCTCGTGCTTGCGCAAATCCCTGACGTGATCGAAGCGGCTCGCAAGGTCGGCCTCTGACGCTGTTATCTCGGGGAGGGCGGCTTCCGCCAGGATTTCCTCGGTGATGTCCTCGACCGCCGAGTCCTCGATCTCGTGAATGAAGCTGATATTGCTGTATTCGCCGGAGGCGATGCGCGAGACCACCTCGCGGCGGGTGATTTCGGGATCGACGATGGCCTCGCGGCCCCGCCTTCCGTAATCGATCATGACGACGAAATATTGCATGCGGGATGGAATCGCCTTTCGATTTGCGGTTCCATTATTTCCGAAAATCGGAAGTTTGGCAATCAAAATTTCGGAATATCAGAAATTAAGCAGGGCGAGGATGATGAGGTTGCCAGGCGCCCTGCGAATCGGCCGGTTCCGCTGACGGCTACTTTCCAGGCGCCTTGCCGTCCTTGTGCCCGGCGTGGCTGGCCGCCTTCCGGCGTGAGCGCCCGGCGGCCCTCGCGCGCAGGCGGTCGATCTGGCCGCGCGGCAAGGTCACGCAGATCTCCCCGATCCATTCCAGCTTGACGCCGGCGATCGGCTTGGCATTGAAGCTCGTGAGGTTGACGACATGGGCGGTCTTGCCGCGCTCGATCGTCTTCAGGTAACGCTCGCCGCTCTTCAAGCGCACCGCCGCCTCCTCGCCATAGAAGCTCGACAGCGGATGGCGCTGGTCGCGATAGACCACGATAATATCGCCATTCTCGTATTTCGGCAGCATGGAATCGCCGACCACTTCGAACGCGATGGTTTCTTCCGCGATCGGGAAGGGCAGCTCGACCTCGCCGAGCCCTTCCGGCGGCATCTGCTCATGCTCCGGCGTAATCGACGCACCGGCGCCGACCCTCCCCATGATCGGCACCGCGTTGAGCTCGAGATAGTCGATGATCGGCTGAAGCTCGGAAGCCTTGATCAGGCGGGCCTCGGCGAGAATCTCCGACACCGCGCCGGGACGAACGCCCATGGCGGCCGCCAGACCCCCCTTGGTCTTGCCCGGCTTGGAAAGCCCCCGTTCGATCATCTTGAGGTCCAGCATGGCCCGTCTCCCGTCCTTCCATGCCGGGAACTATAGCAATTCCGATTATCCGAAATCAAGCTTGACTTATTTCGGAATATCCGAAATAAAGGGAACACAACGTGAAACTTTAGGGATAAAGTAATGCAATCAGGGTGGGACGAGGCGCATTCGAAGGCGTTGCGCGAGTGTCTCGACAAGGGGATGACGTTTTCGGAAATCGCCCGCGCGCTTAACGAGCGCTTCGGCACCGCCTATACCCGCAATGCCGCGATCGGCCGCGCCCGGCGGATGGGGCTTTCGGTGTGCGAGCGGGCGGCCGGCACGGTGCCGGACAGGCCGAAACAGCCGGATGCGAGGCGGCTGCGCAAGAAGCGCGCCCGCCGTCTCGCGCAACCCGCGCCGAAGCCGACCACGCTGGAACGCGCCGCCGTACTTCAGCTTCGCTGCGTCGCGATCACCCCGCGGCATCTGGCGCTGGTCGATCTCGAAGCGGGCGATTGCCGCTACCCTTACGGCGGCGATGCCGAGGGGGAACCGATTACGTTTTGCGGCCATCCGCGCCATGAAGGTTCCAGCTATTGCCCCTCGCATTTTCATCTGACGAGCCTGCCGGAGGTGGTTCGCGAGCGCGCGCCTGCCAAACCGGCGCTGCGGCTCGTGGAGGCGGCATGACCGCCGACGCCTCAATGCTTGCCAGGTTGAAGCCGCTTCCGGTGCGACTTCGCATCGTGCATCTTGCGGCGCTGATCCGGCGCGAGGCTGACGGCTCGCCGCGTGCGGACGAGTTGGCGCATCTGCTCTTGCTTCAATCGGCGGCGTTGACCACATCCATCCGGAGCGGCGGCGCCGGATGAAACGACCGTGGATGCCGCTTTATGTCGGAGATTATCTCGGCGATACCGGTCATCTGACCACGGCGCAGCATGGCGCCTATCTGCTTCTGATGATGCACTACTGGCGCAAGGGCGAATTGCCTGACGACGATCGCCAGTTGTCGAAAATCACCAAATTGCCACTCAAGACCTGGTGCGACTATCGTCTGGTCCTGCAGGATTTCTTTCACAGCGGCTGGAAGCACAAGCGGATCGACGCCGAGCTCGAGCGGATGATGCGCGTTTCGGAAAAGCGCGCGATCGCCGGCCAAAAAGGCGGGCTGGGCTCGGCGCTATCCCGTATGAATCTCGAAAATGCCTCGCGCGGCCGCTCATTGCAGCGAGCAATTGCTCCGGCGGTCTCGACTGAGGCTTCAGCCGGCGCCGACCACTCACACCCACACTCATATCAGACTCATTCTATCGCCGCCTGCAAGCTCGATCCGACGGCCGGCACAGCCTCAAAGCCAGCAAGCAAGGTGTCGATTCCCGTCAGCGCGGAGCTGGCGGCGTCTGTTGCGCGTAAGACGAACTAAGGCGCGCAAGCTCGGGGGGACGAGCGATCCTCCAATCACGTCTTCCGACCACCACCGTTTGCAAGAAGGAGTTCTCGATCATGGCCCGCGCCAGACGCCAGAAGGTTCGCAAGGCAAGCCAGGCTCACGACCGACGGGCACAGGATTTGCCGTTGAATGCCCAGGTCGCCGCCGTCGAGATCGACGATCCGATGGCGCTTGAGCCCGGCGAGAAGATCGTCGCGCTGCGTTCGATCCGGAACGATCCGCTGGCGCGGTTGCACAGCCACCACCAGATCGACGAAGCGCAGTATCGCGGCGGCCGCGCGTTTCAGGACGATTGGGAAAAGGCCGAGCGCGGACCGCGCGCGGTCGATCCGACCCGCGAATATGTCGATGGCGGGCAGGCGCGCGAGCCGATCACCGAGCGGCAGCGCCGTGCGGTGCTGCGGCTCAATCGTATCGAACACGAACTCGGTGCCGACGGCGTGATGCTGGTGCACGAAGTCCTGGTGCTCGGAATGACGATGGAACAAATCGGCCAGCGGCGCGGGCTGCGCGGCCAGCGCTGGATGGATTATTTCTCCAAGCGTTTTCGCGAGTGCCTCGACCGGCTGGCGTTGATCTACGGCTTTGCAACCGCACAACCCGCGCGCAAAGGCCCGCACGCCTTGAGGTGAAGTGTCCGGGCCAACGAAAAGGCCGCTGGCAAAACTGCCAGCGGCCCGCCGGGCAGAAATAAAGGGATCAGGATGAAATTCGTTCAGCCCCGGATGACGGTCATCATATCCGCGGCATATGAAGGAATGGAGTCTAAAATATAAGGCTTTGCGTGACACGGCGCCGCTGTGGCACGCGCAACACAGTCTCTGGGACCGATCGGAACTGGATGGCTGTTGCTTTGCCGTAGTAACCAAACTGCCTGAGGAACTCCGGCGCCGGTGCGCGGCTTATTGGGTCAAGGGGTTTGAAATCGCGCAAGGCGGATTGGTGTCAGGAACTCTTAGGGCGGTCTTTGCGCAAGGGGAGACGTGCCCGCGACTGGCCCCCGGCGGCGGCGATGGCGGAACGGTTCGGATGTCGGCCGTGGTGTTCAGTCCTGAAGTGATCGAGATCATGTCGGCGGCGCTGGAGGCTTCGATCAACAGCCTGCCGGAACCCGTCTCCGCCACCCAGGTCCATTATCTCGCTGAATTGATTCTGAACACGGCCGGCCACGGCGAACGCGACGTCGCCGTGCTCGAACGTATCGCGCTGGTCGAATTGCGCATTTTGCTGCGCAACTGACGTCCAAGAATCCTGAAGAGATTCTGATGGGGTTCTGACACCGCATTCGGTCCGTATGGCGAGGCCCTTCGCGACCGTCCTCGAGGTGAGCTTCAACAAGCCGCCCGCGGGGATGAGAAGTGCAACTCAGCAGGTGTGCTGCTAGGTTCGGCTCGTTCGACCGGGCATTTTCCGACATGAAAAATTCCGCCTTCCGCAGCCAGCCGCCGCTCACCCGCGTCACCGCGCATGCGCTCAATCTGGGCGATCGGATCAGCACGTCCGGTTTCGAGAAGGACGCGCTGTCGGCGGTGCCGCTGGCGCTGCGGGTCGGCCAGGACGGCATCGCAGTGCTGTTTCGTTATGGCGTGGCGGTCTTCCTCAACATGAGCGCGGAGGAAGAGGCCGCCTTTCTCGAACGGCTGAACCCCCGGATCGGCGGGCGCCTGGTCCCGCCGGAAGAAGAAGCCGCCACGGTCGAACTGCTGGACGAGACCGAGGATCAGGTGGCAGCCGGCGGGCCCATTCACGTCCGCGATATGTCGATCGCGCGGCTGCTGGTGGTCTCGGACGCGCTGGCCAAGAGCGTCGTGCTCGCCCATGACGAGCGTGAGGTCGCAAAGGTGTTCGAAACCATTGAGCCCTTTGTGCGCGAACTGGCGACCTATGGAAAGTTCTTCCGCGACCGGCGCGGCATCCTGAAACTGATCGGCGAGGCGCTATTGGTGCAGCACAATGTCTCCGGCCGTGTCGCGATTGCCGACAAGCCTGACGCGCTGTGGGATCGCCCCGATCTGGAGCGGCTCTATGCGCGGCTGGAAGACGAATACGAGCTGAGCACGCGGGTCGAAACGCTCAATCGCAAGCTCGAGGTGGTGGCCGAGACGGCCGATACGCTCGCCGACATCATCGACACCCGCCGCTCGCTGCGGCTGGAAATCATCGTCGTGCTGCTGATCGCGTTCGAAATCGTGATCGGCATCTCGCAGATCTTCGCCGCGCGCGGCGGGCATTGAGGCGGCCTCATGGTTCGAGATGCCGCGCCAAGCGACGCGGCTCCTCACCACGAGGGTCCAATTCGGGCCGCCAATGGACGAGGCGCCGTATCGAGGGACGCGAAGCGGCTGGCCACGATTGTTTCCCGGCTTTGTCCTGAAAAGGAACCAAGCTCTGACGTTTTCGGCCACAATCTGACGTGACGTTAACCAAATGCAAACCATCACGGTCATAACGCTGCTGGCGCTGCTAACGATCTCTGGAGCGGTGATCTCTGACCAGATCCTGACCAACCAGGTACAGCCGGTAATGGCCGTTCGGTTCTGAATTCGTCGGGCGTGGGCGCGTCTGGCGGATGCAGGTTCAATGCAAATGGGGGACGACAAGCATGCTTTCCGTTGATCAATTCCTGAGACTTATCAGCGTGCCGGCCGTGGTTGCGGCCTTTTTGATCGCGTCGCAGGTATCGGGCGCGGGTATCTTCCATTCCTCGCCAACGCAATTAGCGAGCGAGTAACTATCTTTCCAGCCTGAGCTTTCCGGATTTGAAAACCGCGGTACGGCCACCTGTTCGGTGACGTCGTCCGGCCGCTCGCTGATTTCCGAATGTTCCCCGGGATTTGTTACGGACTGACATTTCAGACCTGCTGCGGGTGCACGCGTGAAACACATCTTTCACTAAAATTGTGCACCGCCCCCTTATTCAACTTTAGAACGCGTTCCGTAGATCTACCGGCGCGCAGGCCGGCAGAACCCACACCGGCGGGCGGTCATCCATTTGCTCATACGGAGGCGGACTTGCGGAAGATTTTTCAGAAGTTCTGGGCGGACCAATCGGGTGCGACCGCGATTGAATATGGTTTGATTGCGGCCGGCATCGCGCTTGCCATTATTGCGGTGGTCAACGGCCTTGGCTCCACGCTGAACACCAACTTCACCTCGATCAACTCGTCGCTGAAGTAATCGATAACCCGGTCCCGGACGGACCGGCCTATCTCGTTTGACACTCAATGATACCAAATGAACCCCGCCGGATTGCTCCGGCGGGGTTCTTCGCGCCGACAGGAGCCGGAACGAGGGAAACGACACTCAGCGCTTCTGCGTTTCCGCAGATGGAATCGCTTCCCGTTCGGCGGTCTCGTAGCGCAACCACAATTCAAGGGCCGCGAGAAAGGCAATGGCGACGCCAATGCCGATGCTGAAATGCATCGCGCGGGTATGGGCAAAGCCGAGCAGCCAGGGCGAGGCGACGAGCCAGAGCCCCAGCGCCAGATTGATCCATTCCTCCCAGGCGGAGAAGGCAATGATGGCGGCGAGCGAAAGAATGATGATCGCGGCGGCGCTCAGGCGCAGGTCGAGATCGGCGGTGCGGCTCGCATGCGCAAGAAACCATGGCGCTCCGAACAGGACCGCCGCCAGCAGCAGATTGTAGATATCGAGTACCGACCTGGGATCCAGTTTCCGAAGTTTGTGCAGCATCGGATTGCTCCCCTTGAAAAATCGGCTCCGGCGTGATCGCGGCCGTCAGCCGCTCCCGTCAACGAAAACGCAGGGGCCGCTCGCTCTGTTCCGGAAAGAGCAGGGGCGGCGCGGCTAGACTTTAGAATGAGCCGGCAACATCGGCGCCTCGCGCCCGGCGATGAATTGGCGATCAGTCCGATTTTCGCAGTCGGCGCCCGTCAGGCGGGAGCGGTTCGGCTTCCGCAGCGACAGCGATCTGGCGCAATTCTCCGCGCTCAAATCCGGCGTCGGGATCGGCGGCTGTCAGTACGGCATTGCGCGCCGCCATCCGGAACTGGTACCGGTGCTGGCAAGAATGATTCGCTTCGAACTCGATGTCTGGGTCGTGATGCATGAGAATATGCGCGCGACCGGCCACGTTCCGCTGCTATTCGATCCTCTGGCATCGGAATTGACCGCCTTTCTCCGCGGCCGATGAGCGTTTAGCGGCCTAAGTCGTTGCCGGCCGATCACAGTCCACAGCATTTAAGGCCGCGGTACAACTCCGGTGCAGACAAGCGCTGCTGGCGCGCTACATTCAAACGCGGGGTAGATTCCGGGCCGGACTTTTTGAAATGACACATCCTCTGCTTTCCAATCCGTTTCATTCGAAACAGGAACAAGGGCAGGACCATCTGCAAGAGCGCGTGGAGCAAGCGCGCCGCCGCTCGATGCTGTCCATGCGCTCGACGCCGGTCTGCGGACATTGCCGTTCGGACGACATTGTCTCGCAGGCGACTGCGCAATGGAGCAACGAAAAGCAGGAGTGGGAGCTGGCCAATACCTTTGCCCAGCCGGCGCGCTGCAACACCTGCAACGTGACGTGCGAGATCGTCTGGCTGCCGTTGAATTAGAGACGCTCCGATTCCGAAGTTCGCATGATGATCGCAGCGAGGAGGCGCTCTGTTGCGAACTTCGGAATCTAAAGGAGCTCTAGTAACTTATTGATTTGAGTAGCGGCTTTGCATTTGAAGTTTCGGTAACGTACTTGCAGGCGAAACTGATAGGAACCTCAAATTCGCCGCACTAGAACTAGGATTTCGACTGGCGAGGTGCGAAAAACGTCGCGGCTGCGCCGGTCGAACGGGTGTTTTCTCCGGTTTTGCGCCGCTACGAAGCGCTCTTGCCGCCGTTAACGTCGATGATCTGGCCGGTGATGAAACGACGCCGTTGTCGGAAGTCACGAATCCAGGATCGCCTCTGCGAATGCTCTTCGGGCCGGCCCAGGCGGTTGCATCGGCACGGCGGCGGCAAGGCCAGCCTTCCGCTCGTTTACAAACAACGTTGCGAAGAGCGCATTGCCGGCAAAGCGATTGAAGCATCTCGGTCTCGAACCGGGCCGGGCGCGATCGCATTGACGCGCACGCCGAACGCCACAGCTTCCAGCGCCGCCGATTTTGTCAATCCCTCGACTGCGTGCTTGCTCGCGGTATAGAGCGAGGCGTTCGGCGCGCCGCGATGGCCCATGGTCGAGGACACGTTGACGATGCTGCCGGACGCTTGCCCCTGCATGATCCGCAGCTCATGCTTCATGCTGAGCAGCACGCCGAGCACGTTGGTGTCGAAGGTGGCGGCGTAGGTTTCGGCGCTCTGCGCGGTGATCGGGCCGCGGTCGCCCTACGGTGCCGGCGTTGTTGACTGACGGCGATATCGAGGCGGCCGAACCGGACGACGGTGGCATCAACCAGCTTTTGTACGTCGCTTTCGTGACGCACGTCGGCGGCGACGAATTCCGCCTCGGCGCCGAGCGCGCGAAGCTCCTTGGCCAGGGCCTCGCCGACCTCTTCCTTGCGGCCGGAGACGACGATACGCGAACCTTGTCTGGCGAAAGCAAGCGCGGTGGCGCGGCCAATGCCGGTCAAGGCGCCGGTGACGAGGACGACGGGATTACTCATGTTCATTCTCCTTCGCGGAAAGCCTGGCGGCGTGAGCCGGCCAGCCTTCGCCATGAGGCGAACGCGTCGCCTCGTCTGGAATTTGTCTCGTCGAAGGTAGATGAGTTAAGCCCTCGGCCGACAAAAGGCGTCGGGGTGTCAATTTTTGTTGTCTTCCGGCGTCAGGTGTCGTCGCCCCAACGCCATCGGGGCGGTTCGCCCAGTTCAACCAGCAAGCGGTAAGGACCACCGATGAACGAACAGGAGCTATTCCTTGGCTAGCCTGATGCCGTTTGCTAGATTTTCCGCGACGGCGGCGCCAAGCCCGAGGATGAATGGCCAAGAAGCGGCAGACATCATTTCACTGTGGGACCGAGTTCACGCTTGCACGGCGGCAAGTGGAAACGGTGATCCATTGCAATCTCAGCCAAGGCCGTACCGCATTCGGAGCTGCGCAAACTGCTGCCAGCTCTTAGCGATAAGGTGCTTACCCAACGGCTGCGGGATTTGATCGCGGCAGAGCTTGTCATTATCGCAGTCAACACGGACGGGGGGCATTCTCCTCCTATGGGCTTTCAGCCAAGGGCCAGTAGCTTGATGGTTTATTGCATCAGATTTATGCATGGGGCCTTGAAAATGCGCCTGCATTTCAAGTCAAGGTCGGCGAACCCCTCAAAGAGGCCGGTTTCCTAATTTCAGCTGATACGCAGTCGGACGGACAAAGGGGGAATCGCTAGTAGTGTCGGCGACTGCGCTTCCCGTGATTTCCCGGCTTGGTCGACGAAGCTGGTTGCGAAGCCAAAAAAGCGGGTTCCGCATCATCGCTGCGCCTAGGCGCGAGAGTGGAAGAGAGGCCGCTTCAGGCGACGAGCGCGGTCAGCATCGGCGCGCCGGCGCGGCCGAATTCGGAAATCGGGACCGGCTTGCCGAACAGATAGCCCTGCGCCAGCTCAACGCCGGCCGCGCGCATATAGTCGAGCTGTTCTTCGGTCTCGATGCCCTCGACCGTCGTGACGATGCCCAGCCCCTTGGCAAGCGCGAGCGAGGAGGCAACCACCGCCTTGCAATCGCTGCGGCTGAGAATGCCCTTGGTGAAGGACTTGTCGATCTTGATCTTGTCGAACGGGAAGATGGTCAGGTAGTTGATCGACGAGAAGCCGGTGCCGAAATCGTCGAGCGCAATCGACAGGCCGAGATTCTTCAGCTGCCGGATCGTGGTCAGATGCGCTTCCTGGTTTTCCAGCAGCGAGGTCTCGGTAATCTCGAGCTCCAGCCGCTCCGGCGTCAGGCCGGTTTTCACCAGCGCCGCCAGGATCAGCTCGAACAGGTTGCCCCGCTTGAACTGGATCGCCGAAATATTGACCGCGACCTTGACGTGCGCGGGCCAGTTGGCGGCGTCCGCACAGGCCTTCTCGAGGATCCATTCGCCGAGTGGCCCAATCAGGCCGGTGGATTCGGCGAGCGGAATGAAGTTATCCGGCGCGATCATGCCCTTGACCGGATGGCGCCAGCGAACCAGCGTTTCGACGCCGATGAGCCCGCGGGTCTCGATGTCGACCACCGGCTGATAGTGCAGCTCGAACTGGCCTTGCGCAATCGCCTCGCGCAATTCGCGCTCCGCCGATTGCTGGGTGTTGACGACCTCCAGCATTTCGTTCTGGAACAGGCGGAAGTCGTTCCGCCCGCTGGATTTGACGTTGTAGAGCGCAAGGTCGGCGCGCTTGAGCAATTCGCCCGGTTCGACGCCGTCTTCCGGCGCCATCGCAATGCCGATTGAGGCGCCAACGCTCGCCTCATGTCCGTTGATATCGAACGGCCTGGACGTGGCCTCGATGATCCGCAGCGCAAGCGCCACCGCGCCCTCGCGCTGGTTGGGTCCGCCTTCCTGGATGATCGCGAATTCGTCGCCGCCAAGCCGCGCCAGCACGTCGGTGTCGCGCACGGTGGATTGGAGGCGGTGAGCCACCTCGCTCAGCAATTGATCGCCGGCCAGATGGCCGTGGGTGTCGTTGACCGCCTTGAACCTGTCGAGATCGATCATCATCACCGCGACGCCGCCGCCGTTGCGTTGCAGCCGCTTGCTGGCCTCTTCCAGCCGCGCGTTGAATTCGGCGCGGTTGGCCAGTCCCGTCAGCACGTCGTGGCGCGCCAGATGGATGATTTCGGCCTCCGCGCGCCGCCGCTCGGTGATGTCCTCGATGATGGCGACCCAGCCGCCGCCTCTCATCGGCTGCCGTGTCAGCAGCATGACCCGGTCATTCGGCAACTCGTCGACCCGCGAAGCATCAGGCGGAAGTGCCAGGAGTGCTGCGGTTCGCGCCTGGACTTCCGGATCGTCGGCCGGCTTGCCCATGGTGCGTGCGATGCGAGAGGCCGCGATCTCGGCATAGGGCGTTCCCACCTTCAGCAGCTGTGCCGGCACGCCGTAGAGTTGGGCGAAGCGATCGTTCCAGACGGTCAGGCGTTTCTCGCCGTCGAACATGCACAGGCCCTGCGCCATGTTGGCGAGCGCGGTCGAGAAGCGCGTATTCATCACTTCGAGTTCGGCGGCCTTTTCGGCGAGCAGTTTCTCGCTCCGTTTTTCCGAGGTGACGTCTTCATGCGTGGTCAACCAGCCGCCGTTGGCCATCGGCTGCCGCTTGATCTCGACGACGCGGCCGTCGGCCAATTCCTGGATTTCGGTCGACTGCTTGACGTTGACGGTGACGTAGACGTCCGGATCGGTCGTGAAATGAGTGCCGTTCTCGATGCGCGCCTGCAGGATCTCCCGCACGGTCATGCCGGGCTTCACCTGGTCTTCGCGCAGGCGGTAGATTTCCGCATAGCGGGCGTTGGCGATCACGATGCGCTGCTCTGGATCGTACAGGCAGATGCCCTGCGACATATGGCGAAGCGCGGCGTTGAAGCGCGCATTGATCAGTTCGAGTTCGGCGGCTTTCTCCTCGACGAGCTTGGCCTGCGCGCGCTGGACGGTGACGTCCTCGTGGATGCCGACCCAGCCGCCATCCGCAATCGCGGTCTTGACGATGGAAATGATCCGGCCGTCCTTGAGGTAGGTAGTGGCCAGGCTTTTGCCGGTCTCGCGCAACTCGCGGCGGAATTTGTCGACGAAGGCGGTCACGTCGAGACCGCAGCCTGCGGTTCTCGTCGGAAAACTTGACGATATCGTAGATGCTCGCGCCCTGCCGCGCGAGTTCGCGCGGCATCTGATAGA
Organism: uncultured Alphaproteobacteria bacterium; assembly: GCA_963706265.1. Classification (GTDB taxonomy): domain Bacteria; phylum Pseudomonadota; class Alphaproteobacteria; order Rhizobiales; family Xanthobacteraceae; genus Bradyrhizobium. The sequence goes on from CAVPLO010000004.1 coordinate 666,859, forward strand.
GCGCCTCGTAGCGTTCGTTCCATACCGTCAGCCGGCCGTCGGCGTCGAACATCGCAAGCCCGCTCGACATGTTGGTCAGCGCCGCGTCGAAGCGGACGTTCTGCCGCGAAATCTCCTCGTTGAGCTGCCGCAGCGCCCGCTGGCTGCGATCGAGCCAGATCTGATAGCGGATGGCAAAGCCGATGCCGATCAGGACGAGAAGCGTGACGATCGAAGCGATGACGACATAGGCGGCACGGTGCTGCTTGTATTGGCTGAGGATGCTGTCCTCGGACAGGCCGACATTGAAGACCAGCGGGTATTTGTCCGAGACGCGGTAGGCGATCAGGCGGGTGACGCCGTCCATGGCGCCGGCGCCCCAATAGTGGCCCGACGTCGCATTGAGATTTCCCTCAAGCGGCTTGCCCCGGGAGACCTTGCGGCCGATGACGTTGCCCGAGAATCCCTGTGCCGCCAGGACGACGTTGTCCTGGTTGCGGATCGCGAGGCTGCCGCTCGCGCCGAGGTCGACGGCGCGGTAGAAGCGCGCGATGAAATTGGGATCGACCGAGAGCAGGATCAGGCCGGCCGTACTGCCGTCGGGATAGCGGAGCCGGCGCGACATCTGCAGCGACAGCCGCCGCGAGGTCCGGCCCGTCACGGGCTCGCTGATGATCAGTTCGTCGTTGGTGGCGTGAAGCTGCTTATAGGCGTGCGGACGGTCGCCGACGTACAGATGCGGACCGTTGTAGTTCAGCGTTGTCGCGATCTGATAGCCGTCGGAGCTGATCAGGGAGAGCTGGAACGCCTCCTCGTTGATCAGGGCAGTCTGTCCGGCCCATTTGCGCAGATCGAAATAGGCGGGATCGTCCTCATAACTCTTGCGCAACAACAGCAGCGTGCGGTCGAAGCGGCTGATCGTGTCGATGGTGTTGTGCTCGAACAGCCGCACCAGGCTGTCCGACTGCTTCAACGCTCCCTCGATCGCCTTCTCGCGCTCGACGGAGGAAATGTAGGCGGCGACGAACCAGCTCGCGGCAATCAGCACGATGCCGGCAATAGCGGCCGAATGCAGGAAAGCCCGCAGCCAGACCAGCCATTTACCGCGCCAGATCATTTCCGATTGCCCCCACGGCAAGACACGCAACACGAGCGTGTTTTATCGCCCCTGGGCGGTTTAAACCGTGGTTACGCGGGCACTTCTCCGCTTGGCGTAGTTAACAGTGCTAGAATTTATGGCTGTCGCAACCAGAAATTTACCACGCAAGGGCGCCGAGATAGGTCCCGGCGGTAGTTTCCGTCGTGGCGTTCCAGTGGTCCGATTCTAACATTCGCATCCCTTCTCAGCAGTCACTTTTGCGAATGTCAAATCCACTCCACTAGCATTGGCTAGTATTGGCTGCGGTCGATGACCGGGACGGGCGCGTTTTGCTGCGCGATGCTCGCGGCCCTGCGGTTCGCCTCGATCACGAGCCGCAGCTCCTTGGCGCCGATCAGCGCCTTGCGGATGTTGCGATCTTCCGCGCTCATGTCGAACGTGATCAGCCGGTTGCAATGTGGGCAGTTGGTCTGAAAGCCGTCGCGTACCCTCTGTGCGCGCTCGCGAAACACCTGCGAGCACTTCGTGCACTTGATCTTGATTTTTTCGTCAAGCATGGCCGCCCCGTTCCGCGATAGGGTACGAATGTCAGAACCGGGACACTAGGCCGCCGGGGCTTAAGGGCGCGTTCGAGCCTTCGCTAAAACTTGAACGAGAGCCGGCGGACGATATCGGTGTGCGGTGCAACGGTGCGGTGGCGTGTTCGGCAATCCGGTTTGATTCAAATTGCGGCCGCTAAGGTTTCCGCGCGCGCGGATGACGCGGTCTCCGGCGCTTAACAATACCGTAACCGGGCATGACCAAGCATCAGGCATGACGCCGGAAACCAGATCGCAACGACTCTATCCGCGTGTTCTGCCGACGAACACGCAGGGCGCCAAGGCCCGGATCATCGTGGGCCCGAAGGCGCCTGCGATCGCCTGCCGGCTGATCGATTATTCGGCGGGCGGCGCGTGTCTAGTGTCCCGATTCCGAAGTTCGTCGTAGTTTGCGGAGCCACGTTTCGAACTTCGGAATCGAAAGGACACTAGCTAACTTATTGATCTAGTGTGGCCTTGGTTCAGAAGTCCGCATGATGAACCCGCGGCGTAAACAATGCGGACTTCTGAACCGCCACACTAGAGGATTTTTCCGATGGTGGCGTTGCCGGGGGCGGTTCGAATTGCTCCACGGCGGCGTCAAGAAAAGAAGCCGCGTGGTCTGGCGGCGCGGCATTCGGATCGGCGTGGCGTTTTAGGCCGATCCATCGGGCGATTCCCGCACCTTCGCGTCCCGCCTATTACCTCCGATGTAATTGAGCCGAGCCGCTGGCCGACTACTTTCCTGGTCATTCGCCTGACGCGCGATCGACGCCACCAGGCAACAGCAAGATCAAGGAGAGTGACATGCAAGTCGTCTTTACGAAGAAAGAAGCGCCAAAATGGCTGCTGGATATGTGGAAGGAGATCGACCAAAAAACCTTTGGCAAGGGCTTTGATTGCTTCACCGAAGATGCCGTCTGCAACCTTGGCGTCGCGGACTGGAAGGGCCGGGAAGCGATCCGCGCCAATCTGAAGGCGTTCATCGATACCGGTTTCACCGCTCAGCACCACGTCACCGAATATTGGGACGCCGGCCCATTGAAGGTGTTCCGTGGCGTCGTGGACATGACGCCGAATGGCAAGCCGGACGCGACGGTGCATCCGACCATGACCCACTTCTTCTACATGGATGAGAAGGACAACACCAAGGTGCGTCGCTGGGTCGGCGCCGTTGGCCCGACCGCCTTCGGTTAGTTCCGAAAAGCCCTTTTCGCCAATGGAGACCAGAATGGTGCCTTTGGATGATATCCTGGAAAGGTGCCTTCTCATGGCGCCTTTAATCGTGCCTTGGATCAGGACGTGCATCCCTGATCCAGGGTACGTCGCACACTTCATCTTTGCCTTGAAGGGCGTGAACGGGCGTAAGCCGCCACGCACGAGCACTGGATCCAACGAGCGCGAGAGAAGATCAAACGAAGGATCGGTCGACCATGAACGCCGTAGCCAGCGAACTCAAACCAGCCGCCAATCTTGCAGGCGTTCTTCTTCGCCAATGGCGGGATATTCGCGGCAAGACCCAACTGGATCTGTCGTTCGACGCCGGCGTCTCGCAGAAGCATATCAGCTTTATCGAAAGCGGCCGCAGCACGCCGAGCCGCCAGATGCTGCTCGATCTTGCCCAGGCCCTCGACGTGCCGCTGCGCGAACGGAATGAACTTCTGATGGCCGCGGGCTACGCGCCGCTTTATTCGGTTTCTGCGCTTCAGGCGCCGATCATGGATAGCATCAGCAAGGCGCTGGCGCGCATGCTGCGTCAGCATGAGCCGTTCCCGGCGATTGTGCTGGACCGGCACTGGAACGTGCTGATGACCAATGACGCGGCGCCAAAGTTGTTCAACTGCTTCATTGACATGGCGAAGCGGCCGGCCCCGCGCAATCTCTTGCACCTCATGTTCGATCCTGAAGGCATGCGCCCCTTCGTCGCGAACTGGCCGCAGACGGCGCGCGGTTTGCTCGCACGCGTGTATCGGGAAGCCCTTGGCCGTGTGATCGACGAGAAGACAAAGGCGCTTCTTGCGGAATTGTCGCAATATCCCGGTGTGAAAGCTGAATGGCGCGCGCCGTCACCGCAGGACGCCATGCCGATGATACCGCTCAGCTTCGTCAAGGCCGGTGTGAGGTTGAACTATTTTTCGATGATCACGACGGTCGGAACGCCGCAGACGGTGGCTGCCGAGGAGCTGCGGCTCGAATGCATGTTCCCCGCCGACGATTCAACTGAATCCGCGCATGGCCGGTTCATCCAGGCGAACTCTCCTCTTCCGTCGACGCGTCATTGAAAGACCGTAAGGGGTCGACGTCGCGCTCAGAAGCCGAGCAGCGCCAGGCCGACCCAGGAGAATGCGAACAGGCCGCACGCGGCGGCCGCGACCGAAGCAAGCGTTGCAAGTGTTTTCGTGACCGGCATGACCGTACCTTGTGTAACTGACGGTCGTCATTCTCTCCGGCGATGTCAGCGCAAAAATGGCGAGAAAATGCTTGCGGGAAATAACGAGCGGTTGTGGCCGTGCTGCAACATGAACCTGATCTTGCCCGCAAAAATCCGTATTCGGGCCGCGTAGTGACCCATCAGAGGTCTGATTCTAACATTGCTTGACGAGCTCGTGGCTGGGCGGGTAGCCAATGACGGGATTTAGTACCATTGATCAATCTGAAGCCTTGGAAGAACTCGCCACATGCGGTGTTGGCGACTTCAGATCGACGGTATCCGGGGAAGTTGGGGGAATGCTTCATTTCGGGAACGGCGTGCCTGCGTGGCCGCTCGCGATTGCCGCTGCTGCGGTAATTGCGTTCGCCATTGTGTGGCTGGAATTTGGCGGATCGTCGTCGCCGGACCTCGCCCGCGACTACGAAGATTGTGTCGAACGGGTGCAGGCGCAAGGCTCGGCGGGCGATCAAGCCAACGCCGCGCTGACCGGATGCGGCGCACGGTTTGCCGGACGGCGCAAACCCGAGGGCGGCTATAGCTATTACGATTTCATGCAGGACCGGAAATTCGACATCGCGGGTCCCAATCCGACGGCGGAAGAGCGGAAAGCCATCGACCGCCAATACATCGTCTACCTCGAGGCGCAACGGCGCGAAGCGATTTCGGCGGCGCTGGCCAAGCAACAGAACGATATGCTCCGTGCCGATATCGAGAGCGCGGGGGCTCCCGCCGGTCCGCCTTTGGCGTTGGTGCCCGACAATGTGCCGCTTCCCGTTCCGCGCCGCGTGGCCGAGCATCGGGAGAAAGCGCGGCTGTGCGCCGAAGACGCGCTGCGATGCACGCTGTCGAAACTTTCGACGGCCGTGAAGGATGCTTTCGCTTCGTCGAAGACGAGGAATTGAGACCGGTTGTTCGTCAAGTCGGTCTGCGCACCTCTCGCCGCTTGCAGGGACCGGCAGGCCAATCAGCCGCAGTTCCAGACAGGTCCGATCGGCGTCCGCGTCCAGCACGGACCAAAGGTGCCGCCATTATACTGGCCGCGGTAAAAGCCGGGCCGGCCGACATAGTGCCATTGGTCATCATAGCCGTAGTAATCAGGGGTCGGGTCGATGTACCAGGGGCGCCGGTTCTGGCGCGCCAAACGCCGCATCGCATTTTTCTGGGCAAAGAGCGGCTGGCTGTTGCTCAGCGGCTGATGATAGCCCGGCAGGAAGCCATAGCCATGCCAAACCGGTTTGGACCGCTTATGAACGGCTGCGGCTTGCGCGACCGACACCAGCGACAGAACGACAGCCATGGATAGACACAGGATGCGCGACATCGGCGCACCATAGACATTCGGCTGCGGGAAGACCACTCCAATCCGGGTGCAGGTGGTTCGATTCTAAAATTCGCATCCCAGCGGCACTTTTGCGAATGTTAGAATCAAAAGGACTACTAGCAAATATAGCTTTCTAGTGGAGTTTAGGATTTGACATCCGCTTTGCGAGTTTGCGGCTGGGCAGGTAGCGAATGTCAAATCCACTCCACCGGTACCAAGCGCCTTGTTCTTTTCCGCCTAGACTCCGGGAGCGGACATCTGCGCCAGTAAGCCGAACGTCAGTGCAATAGCTCCCACCAGAATGAGGCTGACAGCCCAGGACATATCCAGGTTGAACCAGCTCCGCGATACGAATTTGAGACCGAGATAACGGTAAACCAGCCACGCCAGGCATCCGCCGGCAGCGATCATGACGGTCGTGTGGACGATGGCGACCAGCACGGCCATCCCGAGATTGGCATTGATGAGGGTCCCGGCTGCCTCGTGGCCTTTGTCGAGGCCGGCTTGCTGGCAGAGTCCAAGATAGATCGGCAAGAGCATCAATCCGGCGCCATGCGCGATGGCTACGGCGAAGGACCAGAGCCCTAACTGCGTCGGTCGTATCCGTGCCAATGCGCGTGGGTGACGCCGCTCGACAAGCCGGAAGACACCGAACCCGATAACAAGCAGGCTGGCGCCGATCTGGATCTGGTGCTGCCATTCGACGAGCGCCACCAACAGCGCGAAGGGAAGGAGAACCAGAAGCATCGCGAGCAGATGGCCGGCCATCAGCGGCCAAAGCGCCGCCATCAGGGCACGCGAACTCCTTTCCATCAATCCAGCCGAGACGGCGAGCGGCCAGCCCATGCCCGGATTTACTCCGTGGTAGAGGCCGCTCGCGACGACAGCCAGCCAGAGCCAGGCCGATGTGCCGTCCGCTCCGCTCAATTCAAACCGACGGATAGCAGAACGAATCCGTCGAGCAGTCCCCGCCGTCGAGCCGAATCTGATGCGCCCGATATCCGTCGGGGAAGCTCACCCAGTAATCCCTTGCCAACTCAAGGCCACCTTTGGGGTTTGCATGGGCCATCACCTCGGCGCCCGGGATGCCGTCAGGATAAAACTGGTTATCCCACGTCGAGTAGAGCGAGTTCGTCCAATACACCCGTTTACCGTCGCGGCTGATCTCAACCATCTGCGGGCCGCCTCCAAATGCCTTGCCGTTCGGGTGCGGCGTGCGCCGGGCAATGCCGCCGACGTGGACCGAGCCCGCAAGCTTCGGCTTTCTGGGATCGGTGACGTCGTATTGGCGCATCTCGCCGGTTCCCCAGCAGGCGACATAGAGAAACTTGTCGTCCATGGACAGGTCGATGTCGCTTACCAGCGGTGGCACGGCACCGAAGCCTTGCAGAAGCGGCGGCAGTTGCTCCTTCGGAGCCGGTTCGGCCGGGATCGTCGCCGTCTTTTCGATGTGAAACTTGCCGCCGTCGCGCCACCAGGTCCAGATCGAGCCTTCGAGGTTTGTGGTATCGACCACGACGCCCAGGAAGCCGTACTCGCGAACCGGATCGTGGGCCGGTCGCACCTCCAGCGCCATTTGGTGGTTGGCGCCGAGATCGATGGTCTGGACGTTGCGCCGGGCGCGCAGATCCCAGAAATGGATTCGGTGGCCATACTTGTTGGAGAGAAGGTCCTCCGGGACGATCCCGTTCTCGAACTGCGGCGGCAACCCCCACTCGCTTGTCACCATGTAGTCGCGCGGCAGGTTCCACCAGAAGTCATAATGCAGTTTTTGCGGACCACGATCGATCTCCCACCGCCCGAGCACGTCGAATGTTTCGCAGTCCATGATGAAGACGCCGGGCGGTCCATCGGTGCCATCCTTGCCGCCGCCACCGAGGGTGCTGACGTAAATGCCCTCCGGTCCGCAGTGAACAGTGTGGGGCCGCGAGTAGCCGGTCTTTTTAAAGACCTCCTCAGGTTCTATTATTTTGTGAATCTTCGCCTTGGTAGGATCAGGTTTCGTATCCACGATGTAAATTCGAGACGAACGCAACCCTGGAATAATGAGGTAGCGCCGTTCGAGGAAAGCGTGTCCCGCAAGCGGCCACAAAGCCGACGAGCAGGCGTTCCAGCCGAAATGGTGAAACTCGTCGCCCTTGTTGGGCATCGCCACCGTGTGAACCACTTGACTGAACGTCGGAGACCCGGGCTTTGCGTCGATGACTGCGAGCGCGTCGGGTTTCGAGAAATCAGGGCTAAGCAGCAAGGTATAGGCGAAACTCTCCGGCGGAGCTTCCATTGCAAGCTTCGGCGATGCATGAAACGTCGGGTCGGGCCTGATTGTCATCTTACCGTCTCCTAGTTTGCGTGGCGGTCATTCAACTTGAAAGGCATCCGGCTGTTCGGCGCTGCATCACACAGCTCATCGACAGGTGTTTCTTCGGATCCGGCGCTCGCAATCCGGGCAGGGGATGCACCGTCAGACGCGGACACGATTCTGCGTCGCGACACGGGGCCGTGGTCCCTGGCTGGCAACAGCGGAAAGTCAACGCCGCCGACCGAGCGCTATGTTAAACTGAAGCGTCTCATTCTGGCTAGTGCGGCGAATTTGAAGTTCCTATCAGTGTTGCGGCGCGTTCGTTATAGGAACTTCAAATTCAAGGCCGCTACTCAAATCAATAAGTTGCTAGAGCTCCTTCGATTCCGAAGTTCGCATCAGAGGTTGCCGCGATACTATGCGAACTTCGGAATCGGAGCTCTAGCCGACAATAGGGTCAGCCATGCTTCCCGAAACCCGATACGTTAAAGGCGGCGACGTCACAGGAGGAAGACATCCGTTAAGTGCCGCTGGCAACCATACCGGAAAATGACGCGAGTAATCTGGCCTCAACCTTTCGGCGCCGAGGTATTCCCTCTGGAAACTTCAGTCGAAGAACTCCACCGCACCCGTCTCCAGTTGTACATGGCGCCGGTCATCTTCACCTGGCCCTTTGCTTCCAGTCGGACCCGAACATTTGGCCCCGCTTGGTGTTGAGCAAATGGAGAAGCGCGCTGGATTGCGCGAAATGGTAGTTTCGCGCTGATCGTCACGATCATTTTGAATTGCGAGAGGCGCGGTGCAGGCATAGCGTTCGCCCGAACCGTCCTTCCTCGACAGGAGATGACCTGTGAAAACCTATCAGCTCTATATCAACGGCAGCTATGTCGATCCTGCAAACGGCCAGTGGTTTGATTCCATCGATCCGTATCGCGGCGAACCCTGGGCCAAGATTCCGCGCGGATCGGCCGCCGATGCCGACCGGGCCGTGAAGGCCGCCAACGAGGCGATGTGGCGTGGCCCGTGGTCGAAGATGACGGCGTCAGCCCGCGGCAAGCTCATGCGCAAGCTTGGCGACCTCGTCGCAGACAACGCCGAGCGGCTTGCCGAGATCGAGGTGCGCGACAACGGCAAGCTGATGGCCGAGATGCTGGGCCAGCTCCGCTATCATCCGGAATGGTGGTGGTACTTCGGCGGGCTCGTCGACAAGCTGGAAGGCGGCCTGGTGCCGATCGACAAGCCGGAGACGTTCGCCTACACGACGCATGAACCCGTCGGCGTTGTCACCGCGCTCACCGCCTGGAACTCGCCGCTGCTGTTCGTTGCCTGGAAATGCGCCGCGGCGCTCGCGGCGGGTTGCGCCGTCATCGTCAAGCCATCGGAATTTACGTCCGCCAGCACGCTGGAGTTCGCCGCGCTGACGAAGGAGGCCGGCATTCCCGACGGCATCTTCAACGTGGTGACGGGCTTCGGCCCCGAAATCGGGACCGAATTGATCTCGCATCCCGGCGTCGCCAAGATCACCTTTACAGGATCGGACACCACGGGAGCGAAGGTCTACGAGACCGCCGCACGCAGTCTCAAGCGGGTTTCGCTCGAGCTCGGAGGCAAGTCCCCCAACATCGTGTTCGAGGACGCGGATCTCGCCGCAGCCGCGGCGGGCGCCGTCTCCGGAATCTTCGCAGCGACGGGCCAGACCTGCATCGCCGGATCGCGCCTGCTGGTGCAGAACTCGATCAAGGACCAGTTCGTGGCGCGCCTGCTGGAGCTCGCGCGCTCCGCCAAGATCGGCGATCCCATGAAATCGGATACCAATATCGGCCCGATCACGACGCCGGCGCAGTACAAGAAGGTTCTCGATTATATCGAGATCGCCAGGAGCGAGGGCGCGCGCTGCCTGCTTGGCGGCAAGCCGGCCTCGGGTGCGGGCATCGTCGGCGGCCAGTTCGTCGAGCCGACCATTTTCACCGATGTCGACAACACCATGCGGATCGCACGCGAGGAAGTTTTTGGGCCGGTGCTCTCGATCATCGGCTTCGACACCGAGGAAGACGCCATCCGCATCGCCAACGACACCATCTATGGCCTTGCGGCGGGGATCTGGACCCGCGATCTCGGACGCGCGGTGCGCGTGCCGAAACTGCTTCGCGCCGGAACGGTCTGGGTGAATACCTACCGCGCCATCAGCTACATGATGCCGTTTGGCGGCATGAAACATTCAGGGCTCGGGCGCGAAAGCGGCATCGACGCCGTGCGCGAGTATCTGGAAACAAAGAGCGTGTGGATCTCGACGGCGAAAGACGTTCCAGCCAATCCATTCGTCATGCGATGACGCGCTCCGGCGGCGCCGCATCATGCAACATTGGCTCGGACGCTCTCCTGCTCGGCGGCAAGCGCATCGAGATCGACGAGCTGCGGATCGTCGGGGCGGGGCTCGCTCTGGGACCCCTCGTTGCCATGAATGTGAATCAGGGTCTGCACACGCCGGGCATTCAGATAGTCCACATGTTGATGCCGCAGCGCGACCGGCACCAGCGTTTTTGGCAGCTCAACCAACGCGAACGCAGGAGCTCTGCGCGCGTCACCGCCCTCCCGCCAAAGCAGCGCATTGAGCGTATAAATCAGTTGCCGATCGATCTCCTGACTTGGCGGTTGCACCGGCTCGGCCGCCACATCAGTGACGATATTCGCGTTGCCCGCGCGCGTTCGCACCGCGGCGGATCGGAGCTCCCAGCAGATCAAGTCCGTAGCCGCGAGAACCTCCCGGCGCACCGCATCCACGCTGGTCGAGAACTTGGTCGCCTCCGGCACTGACGTAGCGCTTTTTGTGACGGCGTTCACGATTGCGGCGGCGCCGGCATCAAATCCCGGTGCGGCCTGCTCGATTGCCAGAGCCATTTCCTCAATCCGATCCGCCACCGCGTCGCGGTCGCGTTGTGCCTTGGCGTCAGCCAATGCGCGCTCGGTTAAGGCGATCTGCTCGTCGAATTCCGCCAGTTCCGCTCGCAGAGTCTTGGCGCGTTCCTCGACGGCCCGCAGCTTGGTTTCTGCCCGGCCAAGCTTGGCATCGGTGGCGCCGGCAACCGCAAGCCGTTCGGCCGCAGCACGTTTTTCTCCAACAATCGTTTCAATAAGGCTTACCCGGTTGGCCTGCTTCTGGCGTGCCGCACGCCTATCCATGAGTGTACTTTCGAACCGCTCTACCGGGGTGAGTTCTCGCTTGAAAAATGCCATTTAAATATCCTCGACGATCAAGATCATCCGCCGAATCAACCCGAATCAATTCGCCGGGAATCTAGTCGCAAACTTGGATGACATTGCGGCTCAATTTTAGCGCAGCCGACGCGATGCACAGCCAATGTCGCAGATGGGTCATCAGTGAAGTCGGCGGCCACGATTGCGAAGTCTGCTTTGGCCCGCGGAGCGGACATGGTGCGCCGGCGGGCAGGACCCCCTGCACGAAAAACCCGGATGACGGCTTCGAGCCGGGGATGAACCTCAATCAGCCGTTCGGCGGCTTGCCGGTGTTGACCGCCAGTTGAGCGTCGAAAGCCCGCTTGTAGGCGGGCCGCGCCTCGCCGCGCGCGACATAGGCGGCGAGGTTCAGATACCCGTCCAGAATGCCCGATGATCTCAACCTGAGCAGCACCGATACCATCATCAGGTCACCCGCGCTGAACGCACCATCGAGCCAGTCGGCATCGCCCAGGCGAGCGGAAAGCTGGTTGAGCCGGTCGCGGACGCGATCCTCGACCAGAGGCAGGCGTTCCCCATACCAGGGCTTGTCGCGTTCCAGCAGTCTTGCGGTTGCGAGTTCAAGGATCGCCGGCTCGACCGTATTGAGCGCGGCAAACATCCATGTGATCGCGCGCGCCCGGGCATTGGCGTCGTCCGGCAGCAGGCCCGCATGGCGCTCGGCGATATGGAAGACGATCGACCCTGTCTCGAACAGCGTGAGATCGCCCTCCTCGTAGGTCGGAATCTGGCCGAAAGGATGAAGCGCCCGATGCGCGGATTCCTTCATCGCACGAAACGAAACAAGGCGAACCTCGTAAGGTTGGCCCACTTCCTCAAACGCCCAGCGAACGCGCGTATCGCGCGCCAATCCCTTGCCGCCGTCGGGCGACCGTTCGAAGGCGGTAATGGTAATGGTCATCGTGAGGCTCCTCCCTGGCGAAAATCATCGGCTGCGGATCGACGAGGTCCGTCAGCCCAACGGCCCGCTGGCTTTTTCCAGCAAGCCCCGCGCTTCCTCGCGAGGGCCACCGGCCGCATCGCTTGAGGGTAGAGTACGCGGGCGCATTGCTGCATTGCGAACAGGTGCGCGCTTCTTGCAAGCCTGCGTTTACAAACCAGCGTCAGCTTCAATTCACTTGCCATCGCTGCGACATGATCCAATGATCGGGAGGGCAGGTATTTTGTCACTTGAGGCAAACCCGATGGCCATTGCAGCGTTGTCCGGCTGGACCAGTGAACAGAAGCACGTCGTCACGGCAAGCTTTCTCGGGTGGTCGCTGGATGCTTTCGATTTCTTCCTGCTGGTGTTCGTGCTGAAGGATATTGCGGCAGAATTCCACACCGATATTTCGAACGTGACGATTGCGATCCTGTTGACGCTGGCGATGCGCCCCATCGGCGCCTTCATTTTCGGGCGCGCTGCTGACCGCTGGGGCCGCCGGCCGACCTTGATCGTCGATATCTTGCTGTATTCGATCCTCGAATTCGCGTCGGGCTTTGCGCCAAGTCTCACGGTGCTCATCATCCTGCGTGCGCTGTACGGCGTCGCCATGGGTGGCGAATGGGGTGTCGGGGCATCGCTCACGATGGAAAGCATCCCGCCCCATGCCCGCGGCTTCGTCTCAGGCCTGCTGCAATCGGGCTATCCGGCCGGCTATTTCATGGCGTCGATCGTCTATGGCGCGCTTTTCCCTTATATCGGATGGCGCGGCATGTTCATGGTGGGCGTCATTCCGGCGTTGCTGGTTCTCTACATTCGCCGCAACGTGCCGGAATCGCCGAGCTGGAGCAAAGAGGCGGCGGTTGAACGCGGCAGCACGTTAGCGGTCCTGAAATCGCACTGGCGGCTCGGCATTTACGCGGTCATCCTGATGACGGCGTTCAATTTCTTCAGCCATGGCACCCAGGATCTCTACCCGACGTTCCTGCAGGTGGAGCACAAGCTGTCGCCGCACGCCGTCGGCATCATCGCGGTGATCTATAACATCGGCGCCATCTGCGGCGGCATTCTCTTCGGCACGCTATCGGAGCGTTTCGGACGGCGACGATGCATCGTCATCGCAGCGCTTCTCTCCCTGCCGGTGATTCCGCTCTGGGCTTTCTCGGACAGCCCCGCGATGCTCGCGGCCGGTGCGTTCCTGATGCAGTTCACTGTCCAGGGCGCATGGGGCATCGTACCCGTGCATCTGAACGAGTTGTCGCCGGATACCGCGCGAGGGACGTTTCCCGGCTTCGTTTATCAACTCGGCAACCTGCTGGCGTCCGCGAATGCGACGCTTCAGGCCGGCATCGCTTCGCATTTCAACGGAAACTACGGGCTGGCGCTCGCGGCGGTGGCCGGGTCAGTTGCGATCATCATCGCCGTCCTGACCGCCGTCGGGACCGAAGCGAAAGGTGTTGCCTTTACACGACCGAAAGCTGCCTTGGCGTAGGCGGCTAGTGGAGTGGATTTGACATTCGCTACCCGCCCAGCCGCGAGTTCAGAAGGCGAATGTCAAATCCAAAACTCCACTAGAAACCTATATTTGCTAGTGGTCCTTTGATTCTAACATTCGCAAAAGTGGCCGCTGAGAAGGGATGCGAATGTTAGAATCGGACCACTAGCTCGAAGACAAGCGCCGCCCATTCTTCACATTCGCTTTCCGAGTTCCGAAGACGAGTGATCAGCCCTGAGCCGTAGCTGAACGTTCGTTCATAATTCTTCTGTTGGCCGCAATGGCCGCGTTTGTTACCTTTTGTTTCGTGCCTGAATCAGCAGGCACTTGAGAGGGCGAGAGATTCCATGAAGAGCTTTTCATTCGTTCTGGCCGCTCTGGCCGCCATCGCGTTTGCAATTCCGTCAATCGCAAGCGCAGAAGATGCCAAGCCGATGGGTAAGCCGATGATGCATCATCATATGCATCACCATATGCACCATCATATGCACCACCACATGATGATGAAGAAGCCGATGACGGACAAGAAGATGTAATCAGAAAAATGGCCCCTTGATCGGGGCCATTTTTTTATCCTCTTTTATCCCTGGTGTTGCGGCGCACAATCCTGCTTCATGGCGTTCTCATTCCTGGCGTCCTTCGAGTTCGCGGGCCTTTCCACGTCTCGCCGTAGTTCAGGCTGCCACCGGCCGCACCCCAGCTGTCGGACCGGCTCCAGAGATCGGTCTGGTTCGGCAGGTGATAGGTGTCGTTGCCCGGATTTCCTTTTCCGAACGGAGGATCCCTCGGCGAGGGGTCATAGGTTTGCGCGATCGCGCCGGTGACAAATGCAGTGGTCAAAGCAGCAGCCAAAAGAAACTTCTGCACGATCGCCTCCGTGTTTTTCCGTTGCACAGGAACGGTAACGCGCGGGACGAACCCGAGTTCATACCACCGTTCAATGTGAAGACCCGTCTTCCGTCTTCGTACCTCTATCTGCGGTCGGCTCCCGCTATTGCTGCTTGGTGCAAAGAATAACGGCTTGCGGGGGATCGCTTTGGCCGGGCTTTGCATCGCAACTGGCCCCATTATCGTCCAGCGTTCGTGGTGCCTGGGCGGCGTCGCCGGCCTTCACGATGCAGGTTGCGCTGACCATGACTTCGTTGGTGCCGCACATCGCGGGTTTGGAAATTCCTCCGTCGGCTTCCGAGCGCACGACGCGGAACGGCAGAGGCGGTGAGATGCCGTCGCGCCCGTCCTTTCCGGGAGCGCCGGCCAGACCCTGAGGCCCAGCCGGGCCTGCGGGTCCCGTCGGGCCGGCATCACCCTTGTCGCCCTTGTCACCTTTATCGCCCTTTACGCCGCAGCCGCTCAGGGCCAGAGCGGAGAGCAGAACGCAGATCAGGAGTGTCGGCTGTTTCATGGCGGGAACCTGCTAGCCGTCCGATTCTAACATTCGCATCCCTTCTCAGCGGTCACTTTTTGCGAATGTTAGAATCAAAGGACCACTAGCAAATATATGTTTCTAGTGGAGTTTGGGATTTGACATTCGCTTTTCACGAACTCGCGGCCAAGTGGTAGCGAATGTCAAATCCACTCCACCAGGAGGAAAGCGACCGCTAACTCGCGTCCAGCCTTTAAGTTCCACGAGCGAGGCGGCTCAGAACGGCGAAGCCGTAAAGCCGAGCGGCTGCGTCACGTCGTAGGAAGCCTTGGTGATCGGCACCGCATAGGTGACGTTGAGCGGGCCGAACGGCGAGGCCCAGGTCATGCCGACGCCGACCGAAGATCTCAGCACGTTGGCGTTGGCGAGCTGCAGCGATTGGGTCGAGCCGGGAAAGGTCGTCGGCCCGCTATAGTGGAACACGCTGCCGGAATCGACAAAGGCGACCGCCTTCAACCCGTATTCCGACGGCACGCCGGGAATGTTGCTCTGGAGTTCGGCGGTCGTCGCCCAGTACATGCTGCCGCCGACATTATCCATGGTGGTGCCGGGCGTGAGGTCGCGCGGGCCGAAACCATTAGGCGCAAAGCCACGCACCATCGACGGGCCGCCGAAGAAATTATCGATCAGCGGCACCTGGCTGCCGCCCCAGCCGGTGATATAGCCGCCTTGCGCGCGGGCGAGCGCCACCACGTCGTCGTTGAGCGCGTGGTAATAATGGAAATCTTCGGTCGTGCGCAGGAAGCGGACGTCGCCGCCGAGGCCCGCGAGGTCCTGGCGCAGTTGCGAGGTGAAGCCTTCGGTCGGCGCCTTCGGATTATCGACGCGTCGAATAGGTCGCGGTGTCGCCGACCGCCGACACCCATTGCGGCCCGGTCGCGGCCGCCTGCTGCACCACGATCGAGGGCGGCGCGGCGAGCGAAGCCGGATCGAGCGTGACGTCCTGCCGCGAGATCGAATAGCGGAACTGCATGCCGAGCTGTTCGGAGATCGGCGTGCCGACCAGCATGGTCGCACCGTAATTCACCGTGCCGTAGGACTGATAGGGACTGAGGTCGGTCTCCTTGGCCGAGAGGTCGATGCCGGCCGACGCCCGATTGCCGAAGAAGCCGGGATCGGTCGCCGAGACATCGAAGCCGCGCGCGTACTGGCCGTAGGTGAAGGCGGAGTTGAGTGCGACGCCGGTGCCGGCGAAATTCCTGTCGCCGA
The DNA here is from genome assembly GCA_963706265.1 of uncultured Alphaproteobacteria bacterium. Classification (GTDB taxonomy): domain Bacteria; phylum Pseudomonadota; class Alphaproteobacteria; order Rhizobiales; family Xanthobacteraceae; genus Bradyrhizobium. Next base: position 682,870 of record CAVPLO010000004.1, read on the forward strand.
GCTTGATCTCGGCGAGCCAGCCTTCGGTGGTGGAATAGCCGCCGGCGACGTTGAAATCCCCGGTGTCCTTTTCCTGCAGCTCGACGTCGAGAATGACGCGGTCCGATGCCGAGCCCGGCTTGGTCGTGATCTTGACGGTCTTGAAGTAGTCCAGGTTCTTCAGGCGCCGCTCGGCGCGATCGATCAGCCCCTTGTTGAAGGCATCGCCTTCCGCGATGTCGAACTCGCGGCGGATCACGTAACCGCGCGTGCGGGTGTTGCCGTGGATGTCGATGCGCTCGACATAGGCCCGCGGGCCCTGTTCGATCGCAAAGGAGATGTTGATGCGCTGGCCGGTAGCATCGCGCAAGGTGTGGGTCTGCACCCGGGCAAAGGGATAACCGAGCTTGGCGAGTTCGGTGGAAAGCTTGTCGTTGCTCTTGTCGAGCCTCGCGCCGTCGAACAGCGCACCCGATTGCAGCGTCAGCAGGCGGCGAAGTCTGTCGGAATCGACGCCATCGACATGGCAGTCGATCGCGATATCGCCGAAACGATAGGTCGGGCCCTCGTCGATCGCATAAGTCAGCGTGAATCCTTTTGTGCCGGGATCGTATTCGGCCCTGACCGAGGGCACGCTCACGTCGGCATAGCCCTTGCTGCGATAGTAATCGCGCAACAGCTCGCGATCGGCGTTGACCATGTCGGGATCGTAGACGCCGCCGCCGGTCAGGAAGCTCAGCATGTTGTTGGCGGAGGTCTTGATGACGGCGGCGAGCTGCCGCTTGCCGAACGCGGTGTTGCCGGTGAAGTTGATCTGCTTGACCGGCGTCTTGGCGCCCTCGGTCACCTCGAAAACGAGATCGACGCGATCGCTGCCGCGATCGATGATGACGGGTTTGACGCTGACGTCGTCGCGGCCGACATGCTTGTAGGCCTCGATGATGTGGTTGACGTCGGCCTGGACGGCTGCGCGTTGCAGGCTGCCGCGCGGCTTGGATTCGATCACCGGCGTCAGGTCGCTGTCCTTGACCCGCTTGTTGCCTTCGAAGGTGACCTTGTTGAGCACCGGCGCTTCATGCAGATGCACGACCAGTTTCTCGCCGTTGCGCTCGACCGAAACCGTGTCGAACAGATGGGTGGCGATCAGCGCCTTCAGCGCCGCGTCGCGCGCGGCTTCATCGAAGCGCCCGTCGGGCGCGGGATGGAAATAAGAGCGGACGGTGGCGGCATCGACGCGCTTGTTGCCTTCGACGGTGACTTGCGCGCGGGCCTTTTCCTCGAAATCGCTGCTCTTGTCGCCGGCGGCTCGGGAAGACGCGACGCCCAGCGTCACGCTCATCGCAAGGCCAAGCACAAGGCCCAACGCCGCCCAAGATCTCGTTACGCTTGTCACGCCTAAACTCGATATCCCACGCGCCCTTTGCCCAGGCGCCATCGAAGTTTGCGGGGTAGGCGAAACAATGTCTGCGGCGGGGAGAGATGGTGCCATAAACGTTAACGGCCGCCACAATTTCGACGCGAGGCGTGGTGCGCCACCCCGAAAATGTCCTTATGCCGGCCCAAATGTTTTCTAGGTCGTTGCTTAAGAGCATCACCCGCAGCATCGAAAGATGCGGGCTAGTGCCCTCTTTCCGGAGTTCGTGACTTCAGATCGGCGGTACTTCGAGGAGCATCACATGCGTTGCGTAGCCTTGGTTCTTGCGTTCCTGCTGAGCATCCAGCCGACATTCGCCGTATCCACGCCGGACATCGATCCGCGCGCCTCGCTCGGCGTGGTGCAGCAGTGGATCTACAACTATCGCGCCAAACCGGATTACGGGCACATCCCGGCGGCGGTGCGCGTGCTGTTTCACGCGCAGACCTTCAAGGAGCCGGAGAATGCCGGCATCTATCTCGGCTTCATCGCGGGTGCGATCGCATCCAACCCCGCGAAGGCAGAGACGCTCGTCAACAGCTTCTTCCCGGTGCCGGCGGAAGACGAATGGGTGATCGTGCGCGCGATCGCGTTTTCGGGCGTGCCCGACTGGCGCAACTTGTTGCGCAAGGTCGCGCCCAAAATGCCGGGACGGCAGGTGATGATCGACGCTTATCTTGCCGGCAGCCTGCCGACGCTGACCGACATTCCGCTGGAGGAAAAGCAGCCGGGCATGATGGACAAGATGAAGGCTACGTTCACGACGAACCCGTTTTCAAAAGACAAGGACGCAAAGAAAATCAAGTTGCAGCAGACCTTCGCCGGCAACCAGGATCTGCTCGATACGCTGTGGGGTTATTATTTCGCGACCGGCTCGTACCGCCCGATCCTGCGCATTATCGCAATGTTGCCCTGGAGCAAGAGCCGCGACACCATCGACAAGCTCACCGTGGGCAGCATGGCGCGCTATACGCTCGCAAGCTATGCGGTGCGCGATACCAATTTGCGCGAATATCTCCGCAGCGAACTCAAGGTGCAGAACGACGCGGTGAAGGTGCCGCTTACCGAAGTGGTCGAGGCCGCCGATACCGTGCAACTCGGCGCGGTGCGCAAGGACGCGCTCGCAGCCGTCGAAGAACTGAAGGCGAAGGGCTCGGATTCACGCCGCAATCTCGATTTCTGGGGCCAGGTCGGCGTCGGCGCGGTTGCGCTCGGCTGCGTCTCGGCGGCAGCGCTAGGCGCAATCGCGGTCGGAATCCCCTGCGTGATCGGCGGCTCCGCCGGCCAAGGGCTGCTGTCGTTCTGGGAAAAGCAGCAGCAGTAGGCGGGCGAAATCAGGCCGCTTCCGTGATCAGTTTTTTGGCCGCCTGCGTCAGCAGACCGGATCGCGTGAAGCGGCGGGTTTCGGCGTATCTGTCAATTTGATCCAGCACGTCCTCGGGCAGCGTGACGTTCACGCGAATGGCCTTTGGCTGTTCCGTTTTGACGGAAACAAGAATCGCCACGCCCGTGCGGTTTTCCGGATCGTTCATGATGTCTTCAAGCGCGGAGGGCTCCGGAATAGCCTCGCCATCTTCGGTCAACCCCTCGATATGAAGAGCGAGAGCTTCCTCGGCCATCGCGCGTGCGTCATCGAGACTGGTGCCGGCGGTGACAACACCCGGAAGATCTGGAAATGAGACGCCGAAATCGCTGTTGGCGTCCTTATGGATAAGACCAATATAGTTGCTCATGGTGCTTACCTCAGTTTCAAACCCGATTGCTTCTCAATACTCTTGAGCGTCCCAATCGGAATGTCCCGCTCGGCACCGCGTCATTGCTGTGCGAGGAGCAGCTCGACGAAGCAATCCAGAATCTGTCCGCGGTACGATGGATTGCTTCGCTGGCGCTCGCAATGACGCGAAACTGTTTTGATACCTAGGCTCACGCCGGCGAGGCGAGCGGCTTGCCCTTCTCGACAATGTAGGTCGCAAGGACACGCGATCTGTGGTCACCGTTCTTGCCGCCGGCATGCGGCGTGTTAGGCGGGATCACGACCGAGTCGCCCGGCTTGAACGCCCTGGTCGGCTGCCCCTCGATCGGCAGGTCAAAACCACCCTCGAGCAGATAGGCGCTCTCGATGCCGGGATGGGTGTGGCGGCCGATCATGACGCCCGGCTCGATCGTGATGTCGGCGACCAGGGTGACATAGCCCGGCGTGGGGCCGTCGGTCTGCGAGAGAATCTTTCGTGTCACGCCCGGCGTGCCGTTGGTCGCCGGCGGCGGCGTTTGGGCGGAAGCGTCGGTGGCGATAAAGCCGGTAAGGGAACAGAGCGCGCAGGATGCAACGCTGGCAAAGTCTCGGCGTGAGAGCATCTTAACCTCCCCTGTGTTTTGACCGGCTTTTTTTGCGTGCCGGTATCGACCGGAAAAGTTGCCCGAGCGAAGCGGCCTTGGCAAGCAGCTTTGGCGGTTTTAATCGCCGCAACCGGGCCTTGTAGCCTTGGCCTTATCCACCCCACATAGGGTAGCCTGCCGGGAAGGATCAAGACTTCAATACGCGAGGAGCGCCCCATGGGAATTATTTCGTCGCTGATTTTCCTGGTCATTATTTACGCCTTGGTCTCGATCCGGGTGCTCAAGCAATATGAACGCGGCGTGGTGTTCTTCCTCGGCAAGTTCGAAGGCGTGCGCGGTCCGGGGCTGACGCTGATCTTCGTGCCGTTCCAGACCATGACGCGGGTGTCTTTGCGCACGGTCACGATGCAGATCCCCTCGCAGAAGATCATCACCAAGGACAACGTCTCGATCGATATCGCAGCGGTCGCCTATTATCACATCACCGATCCGGAAAAGGCCGTGATCGCGATCGAGAACGTCTACAATGCCATCAACCAGATCAGCCAGACCACGGTGCGCAACGTGGTCGGGCGCTTCAGCCTCGATCAGTTGCTGTCGGACACCGCCAGCATCAACGAGCAGATCAAGAACGTCATCGACCTCCATACCGAGCCGTGGGGCACGCAGGTGACGGCGGTCGAGATCAAGGACATCACGCTGCCGGATAACATGCAGCGCGCGATGGCCAAGGAAGCCGAGGCCGAGCGCGAGCGCCGCGCCAAGATCGTCGCCGCCGAAGGCGAATACCAGGCCGCGGTGAAGCTCGGCGAGGCCGCCGACATCATCACCGCAGCACCCCGTGGCGCTTCAGCTTCGCACGCTTGCAGACCATGGCGGAAATCTCGGTCGAGAAGAATTCGACCATCATCTTCCCGGCCCAGTTCATGACCACGGTGCAGGAAGCGATCGCGTTGCTGGGCAAGGATTCGGCAGCGAAGTGAGGGCGCCTGCCGCACCGTCCGGCAATCCGTTGACCCAATTAGAACCTGAAATCCCTCTGGCGCGACCAATAGGTCAGGCGATTGCCTCGATACCGTTCTTGCGATCGAACATCACCACCATCGCCAGGTTAGGCGCGAAGATAGTACGCGATCCTCGCTCAGAGGGCGTGGAGATCGGTACGCGATGCCAGACCTTCGGTTCTAAGAGTTTGCAGCCGTCACGCGGCTTCGCATTCAGTTAGCGCCTTTTCGACAGCTTCCGGAGCGCGGTCGATGATGGTTAGATAAGCGCGCGCGGTCGGGTCCGGTGAGAACCTTCCCTGCTCCCAATCGCGTAGAGAGGCGACGCTAAGGCCATACCTTATGCAAAATTCTTCCTGGGTTAATCCACGCCGCGCTCTGATCGCCTTCACATCGATCGTTGCCGGTACGAACACCTTGTAAGTCGACGCGTCCGCCTCGCCACGAGCAATCGTGCGGGCTTCCTTCGCGGACTTGATTAGTCGTTTGCCGAGGCTGCTCATCTGTTGCTCCATTTCCTATGTTTACCCTTTGAGGGCGGCGACCTTAGCGATGACGCCTTTGCGATAGTCGTCAGCGTAGCCCGCCAATTCTATACGCAACTCATTGCGTTCTGCCTTGCTAAGGTTTCGTCCTCGCCTTTGTCGATCAACGCCAAAAGCAAAACGGGAACATCGTCACCGGCAAAATGGTGGACGGTTCTGTATCGACCGCTCTTGCCTTTGCCTCTGCCAGCAAATCGCAGCTTGCGGCATCCGCCTGTGCCCTCCATCATCACGCCCGCTGTCGGGTTTTTCGAAATTTCCGATACGATGTCGTTCTGCTCATCGTCGGAAAGACCGGCTGCCTTAGCGTCGGATAAAAAGGTAGGCGTTCGGATAACCGTTTGCGTGACATATAACTACGGGAAACCCGTAGTAGTTTCGAGCTATCTTGGTTGATTCGTCTTCTTTGCCGGTTATATGATACCGATATTCCTTACTTATCTATAGATATCAAGCGGTTGAATTCTTTGCGATGGGGCGCGGTCCAGCCCAACCAAGCCCGGGACCGATGATGCCGGACCAACCAGGCCGCCCTAGGCGCGTCGGGGAGCGCGCGTCTCAGGATGATCATCATCGGCGTCTCGTATCGAGCGCGCTATTGCTGACGATTCCGCGGGCGGTTCGCCTGCCTTTGCCCACACCAGCAACAGCCCGATCATCGCGACGGCGGATAACAACGCCCAGGCCTCGTTGACCGACATCGCAAACGCTGCGCGCTCGACCATCGGCCGGACATAAGCCTCGATCGTCGCCTGCGTCACGTCGGCCGGCGGATGCAGAAACAGCTGCACGTCGAGCCCGATCGCTTTGGCGGCCGACACGTCGCCGGCCAGCAAGCGGTCGCGTAGCGCTTCGCCATGGCCGACGGTGCGGCCATAGAGAATAGTGTCGATCGTGGCGATGCCGATCGCGCCGCCGAGGTTGCGCATCAGGTTGAAAAGTCCGCTCGCGTCCGGCACCTGGCGCGGCGTCAGCGCGCCGAGCGCAAGCCGCGTCGGCGGCAGCAGGCAGAACATGATGGCGATGCCGCGAGCGACTTGCGGCCAGAACATCTCGCCAAAGTCTGCAGCGCGACTCTGGAAGACGCTCAAGCCGAGGCCAATCGCAAACAGCGCAAAGCCACATGCCGACAGTTTGCGCGGATCGAGCCTGCTTTCCAGAACTCCTGCGATCGGCGCGGTCACGAGTTGCGCCACGCCGGTCACCAGCATGATGGTGCCGATCCCGAAGGCGTCGTGGCGGCGGACATAGGCGAGAAACACCGGCATCAGATAGACCGAGCCGTAGAGTCCGACGCCGAGGCAGAAACTTAAAGCGCAGCCGACGGCAAACGCCGGCGCGCGCAGCGTGGTCAGTTCGACCACGGGGTGGGCCGCCTTGATCGTTCGCCTCGCAAAGATCCAGCCGCTGACAAGGCTCACCGCAAACAGCATCAACGGGCGCGGCGAAAGCCAGCCGTCCTGCGGCGCCTGTTTGAGGCCGATCTCGAGCGTCGCCAGCGCAATTGCCATCAGCAGCAATGAAAGGCGATCGAGATTTTTGAATTCGGCGAAGTCGGCCTCGTCCTGCGGCAACAAAAACGGCGTGGCGGCGACCGCCACAAGTCCCGGCACGACATTGATCAGGAACAGCCAGTGCCAGGACCAGGTGTCGGTGATCCAGCCGCCGACCACGGGGCCAACGGTGGGCGCCAGCACCGCGACAATGCCGGCGAGCGTGGTGGCCGCGGGGTGCAGGCGCAGCGGAAACAACAGGAAGACGGCGGAAAAAACAGCCGGGATCAGCGCGCCGCCGGCGAAGCCTTGCATCACCCGAAATGAAATCAGCGTCGCGAAATTGTCCGAGAAGGCACAGCCGATCGAGGCGGCCGTGAACAGGCCGATGGCGGCCACGAACAGCCAGCGCAACGTCAGGACGCGCGTCAGCCAGCCAGTAAGCGGAATCGCGATGATCTCGGCGATCAGATAGGCGGTCTGTATCCAGCTCATGGCGTCGCGCGAGATATCGAGCGCTTGCTGAATCGCAGGCAACGAAGTGGCGACTACCTGGATGTCGAGGATCGCCATGAACATGCCGAGGCACATCAGGATGAAGCCGAGCCAGGTCCTGACGCTCGCATTGTCCGGCAAGACCACGGCGTCGCTGATGAGGATGCTTTCGGCCTCGCTCATGACGGTGTTTCCGGCACCGTGGCCGCGCGCGAGATATTGAGCGCGCGGTCTTCGGCGCGGATGCGAATGAAAAGCACGACGGCATTGAGCGCCGTGAAAATCGCCGCGGTCCAGGGCAGGCCGAGCATCAGTGGAAGAGTGGCGATCTCGCTGGCGACGACCGCATAATTGGGATGGCGCAGGTAGCGGTAGGGACCGGCCGCCACCAACGGCGCGTTGGGGAGCACGATGATGCGCGTCGTCCATCGCTCACCCAGCGTCGCCATCACCCAGATGCGCAAACCCTGAAGCGCGAGATAGATGATAAGCGCGATCGCGTTGATCGGCTGGTCATGCCCGAAGACCCAGAGCGACATCAGCCAGGCGGCATGGACGGCGACCATCAGGGGATAGTGACCGGGCGCGACTTCGATCGCGCCGCGCGCCATCAGCGCGCGCGTGTGGCTGCGGGAAAGAACCAGTTCGGCGCCGCGCTGGGCCGTCACAAGCGCGAGGATGATCTCAGCCAGAGTCACGCCGCGTGCCGCAGTGAAACGCAGCTTGCCGTGAAGCCAGGACCGAGCGCGGTCAAGAGCGAGCGCGGCGGCAATCCCTTCGCCCGCGAGCGTTCGAGGATGAACAGCACCGTCGGCGCCGACATGTTGCCGTAATCGGCGATCACCTGCCGCTCGTGCTCCAGCGTGCCCTGATCGAGCGACAGCGCGGTTTCGATCGCGTCGACGACCTTGGCACCGCCGGGATGGCAGATGAACTTGTCGATATCGGTGAGCTTCAACTTCATGCGGCCGAGCACCTGCGTCAACGCGGGCTTGAGTTCGGTGGTGACGAATTCCGGAATGGTGCGGCGAAGGATCACGCCAAAGCCGAGAGGGTCCACGTTCCAGCCCATCACATCGAGCGTGTCCGGCCAGAGATGTTCGCCGGTGGCTTCGATCAGCGTCTCGCCGCCATCGCCTGCACGCAACAGAAGCGCGGCGGCACCGTCGGCGAACAGGCTGGTGGCGATGATGTTGGCCTTGGTGAGTTCGTCGAGCCGAAGCGCGAGCGTGCAGAGTTCGACCGTCACCAGCAGGATGTTGGTGCCGGGCCGTGCTTGCGCGAGGCGCGAGGCGATCGAAAGGCCCGAGGCGCCGCCGGCGCAGCCGAGCCCGAACACCGGCACGCGCGAGATGTCGGAGCGGAAGCCCATGCGGCGGGCGACGCGCGCATCGAGGCTCGGGGTCGCTATCCCGGTCGAGCAGACCGTGACGACGGTATCGACCTCGGCAGCCCTCAGATTGGCATTGGCCAGCGCCTTGGTCGCGGCATCGACGAACAGCGCTTCGGCACCTTCGAGGAAAGCCGCGGTGCGCTCCGGCCAGCCGCGTTGCGACAGATACCAGTCGAACGGCTTGACGCCGTGGCGCTTGACGATGCCGGTGTTGGTGAAGATGCCGGCGAAGCGTTCATAGTCGGGAAAGCGGCTGCCGAAGACGTCCCATGCGGCGTTCATGACGTCTTTCTGCAAGAAGGTGTGGGGAGGGACCGAGGTCGCCAGAGAGAGCAGGGCAGCAGGTCTCATGAACAGATCTTCCGTGTCGTTTTTCCGTTATGATGGGAACCGCGACAACAAGGGTTTATTTCGGACGCTTTCAGCAAAAGAGTCACTTAAAAGTGAGTTTTTTCCTTGCTTTGCTGTCGATTTTTGGCGCGGACAAGAAGCAGCAACCGGACATCCGCGAGCGGCGTCGATGGCGGCGGAAGATTTGAGTCTCTTGATGGAAGACCGTATCGGCGCGTTGCTGGTCGCAGGATCAAAAGGCGGCATCAATTCCAGCCGCCATCAGAATCCTTCTAAAGTGTTTGGTCAATCCATTGCGTCAGGTGTTTCGCAATGTGCAAGAGCGCAGTCGCCGCGGATATCATTGAATTAAGCCAGAGGTTGAGCGCCATTGCCTCCGCTTATCTCTGACGAAGCTCTTATATGATCGGTATATTATGACCCAGCCTTGCCCGGGCGGTTGTTCCTTGGCATACTTTCCACTGGAGCGCGGGTCCGCCTGGCTCCTGTCGCCTCGCTGATGGTCCGATTCTAACATTCGCATTCCTTCTCAGCGGGCGCCTTTGCGAATGCTGGAATTAAAAGACCACTGGCAAACATGGGTTTCTAGTGGAATTTGGATTTGACTTTGGCCTTCCAGGCTCGCGGCGGGGAGGGTAGTGAATGTCAAATCAACTCCACCGGCCGCAAAAAGGCGCGAGATGAAAAATCGCCCATCTGTTTCGGAAGTCAGCGCCAAGCTCGGGTACCCCTCGAGCGAAACCGCGCAGGGTTTGCGGCTGTGGAAGGCCTTTATCAAGCTCTCGCCGTCGCAGCGCGCCGAGGTGCTTGCCTGGGTGGAGCATCTCGCCACCGATCCCGCGCCGCTTCCCGGCGGCGTGAACGGCCGCTTCCCGCGTTGACCGAAATCCTTTAACTGGCAAGCTTTAAAGCTTAAAGCAATCGCCGCGCGCCTTGCGCGTCGGCCGGTGATGCAACGATCGCGGCCGATCCGCCAACGCGGGCTGCGATCACCAGAGTGACGGCGGCCAGCGTCCTTGCCTGGTTGGAAGGCTCGGTTCGCCTCCGCTTCCGAACTATGCTAATTCGAGGACAAGGCCAACAGAAACCGGAAGGGATGCCAATGTCCGAACCGAAACTGGAAGTGCCGGCCGAGTTGCGGGATTTGGCCGAAAAGACCATCGACCAGGCCGAACGGGCGTTTGGCATGTTTTTTGATGCCGCCAATAAATCCGTTGCCACGATTTCGAGCCCGGGAACGGAAATATCGAAACAGGCGCTGGCCTTTACCGAGCAGAACATGAAGGCGGCGTTCGAACATGCGCGCAAGCTCGTGCATGCCACCGACCTTCAGCAGGCGATGCAGATTCAGTCGGAGTTCTTGCGCAGCCAGTTCACCAATGCCGGTGAGCACATGCGGCAAATCACGGGCGATGTGATGTCGGCCGCGAAAGATACGATGAAGCCGAAATTCTGAGGCGCGCTTGGCGCAAGAATTTCCGCGCAGCGAAATCAGGTGTTGCATTTTATGCAGGCCATTTCGGCAGTCGTCTGAAAGCGCTGCGGGGAACTCGCCTGTAAATTGAGTCGCGATGGCCGGTTTTTTTAGGCATGTTTGCGACATGAGTTCCGTTCCTTGGAACTGGAAGTTCCCTGCGGCTGAACCAGGGTTCCACGCGTGGGCCAACGCTTGCGAGCCGCTCAACTGCGGCCGGCACACCGGAAATGGGCCAACACAAAATACGGCGGCTCCAAAATGAAGCCGGCCAAGACGCAGCCGGCGGGAACGTCGGCAGCGAGGACATCATGCGCGCGCGGCGAATGAAGGCGCTGAACGTAAATCTCCGTCGCGGGCCAGCCGCAGAATGATGATCCAAAGTTCATGAAACGCCGGGCGACTCTACGGGTTGGTCCAACAGCGGGGCCTCACAATCCAAATTCCAAAAGGAGTCCGACATGCGTTCGTTTCTTCTCACCGGCGCGGCGCTACTGGTGCTGTCGCAAGCGGCGATGGCCCAGAGCCCAAATGCGGCGACACAGCCCAATGCCACCCAAAACCAGACATCGAGCAGCGCGACCGCCCAGCCGCAACACCTGCGATCGAACCTGCGCAACGCGCTGGAGAAGGCCGGTTACAAGGACATCCGCGTCGCGCCGACCTCGTTCATGGTCCGCGCGCGCGACACCGATGGCAATCCGGTGGTGATGGCGATCAGCCCTGACACATTCACCGAAGTCGCCGACGTCGGCAATGGCAGCAATAACGGCAGCGCGCCTTCCACGACGGGAACGGTCAACAGCAATTCGTCCGCGACCTTCATGGCGGTGCCTCAGGCCGATGAGCTGAGTTCGAAGGTGGTCGGTCTCGACATCTACAACAACGACAACAAGGACATCGGCCAGATCAAGGATATCGCGATGAATCCCAATGGCCGGTCGCAGGCCTATATCGTGTCGGTCGGCGGCTTTCTCGGGATGGGCGAGCACTATGTCGCCGTCAATTCCTCGGCCGTGAAGGTCACCTATAACGATCAGGACAAGAAGTGGCACGCGTCCATGAACGCGAGTGCCGATCAATTGAAGTCTGCGCCCGAATTCAAATATACTGGCCGGTGGCAATCGAACAGGACGTAACGACCAACGTTCGCAAAAGCCGTGGCCCATCGAAAAGGGCGGAATCCGTCTATCGGATTCCGCCCTTTCGTTTGTCGTCCTTCTAAAGCCAGGTGCTATGGATAGGGCGCAGGCCCCATCTTGGCGATCAGCGGATTGTCGGTCTGGACCGGTGACAGATCGCTGGCTGAGGTATTGCCCAGGAACTTGTCCAGCGTCGTCTCGATTTTTTCCTTCGCCTCGTCCGGGCCACGGTCGCTCATCCAGGTATGCTGAAATGGCGTCTTCACGATGTCGATGCCCTCGGCCTTGGCCTCTTCGGGCGTCGGCAACACCCCGGGATCGGTCTTGAAATGCGGGTCGCTCGAGCGGAACGACAGGATCTTCAGCTTGTCGTGGAGCACGAAGGGAACGCGCAGGTTGTCGAGCGTGATGACCTTCGACACCAGTTCGGGATGTTCTTTCGCGGTGTACATCGCGATATCGCCGCCGTTGGAATGGCCGACCAGGGTCAGGTGATCATAGTCGGCATGCGGCTTTATTTTCTTCAACTGGCTGACGACGAAGAGAATATTGGCCTCGCCGCGCTTGTAGACCTCGAGGCGGCCGACATAGGGCAGGCCCACTTTGGTGACCAGCGGCGGGTCGGTCGGCAGATCCTGCTCGATGCTCGCCACGAGATATCCGCGCGCCGCCAGCACGTTTTCCAGGAAGGAGTATTCGGTATTCTTCACCGTATTGCCGTTGGAGATCAACGCGACCGGCAGTCTCCAGTAGCCGTCATCGGCCTTCATTTCATAATCGCGGCGCACCGCAAGATCGACCGACACCGCGCGCTGCCGCGTGGCGTCGAACAGATTAAGCGTTTCATGCCGAATGGCCCATTTGCTGGCGGCGACGTAGAGGCCGCCCGATAAAATGCAAATGCAGGCCAACACCGCCAGGGCCCGTTTCATCATTTCCGTCCCGATCAAATTTTCTTTTTAGAAAGATAACATCTAAACGCGGCAGCCCGGGGTTCGGGGGCACCGCGCGGACGAATTAATTTTCGGAAAGCTGCCATCTTTTTGCCTTGCAACATGGACGCCGCGGCTCTTTCGAGCCCGAAATCCGGCTCCAACCCTTGGTCGCGCCGGCATCCCCGGCGGTTTTGTGGTTTTAGCCTGCCGCGGCAGAGTTTTGCGGAATCCACGTATCTCTAGACCGCGAATTCCGACATCGCAGCCTGCGCGCGGCGCTCGAAAAGGACGGCGCCCTGGCGCCGGGCGATCTCGACAGCGGTTGCGAAGGTGGATCGCGCTTCGGCCTTGTTGCGACGGTCAAGCGCCAGCAGGCACGCGCCGCGCAAACGATAGATCTCCGGCAGGTAGAAACCGACCCCTGCCTCGTCGATGCCCGCGATCGCGCGGTCAAGATGGCCGAGCGCATCGGCAGCCCGGCCGGCGGCGAGCAGCACTTCGGCTGCCAGCCCGAGATAATATTGCGGCAGCGGACCGGCCGCCGTGGCATTGGCGATCTCGGCGTCGATCAGCCGTACGGCGTCGCCGCTGGCCGCGCCTGATGCGGTGGCCCAGCCGGCCAAAATCAGACTGCTCGCGCGCCATGGCGGCAGGCCGAACTTTTCGGCCAGCGCGACCGCGCGCTGCGCTACCGCGTAGGTGGCCTCGCGTTCGCCGCCAAGCTGCTGGCCAATACCGCAATTGTGCAGCCCATGCGCGAGGCTGTTCGGATGATCGAGCATTTCGGCCAGCGCCATTCCTTGCCTTATAATGCGGCTTCGCCTGCGGCTCATCGCCGGATAGCCGCCATGAATTGGCGCACTGGATATGGGCGCAGACGGCGGGGTCGTGGCCGCCAAAAGCATGCGCCAGGTGCCCGTGCTGCTTCATATCGTAAAGCGTGACGACGCGCTGGCAGCCGTCCAACGCGTCGCGGACGTCGCCGCGAAAATACGCGGTTGAAAACTGGCAATGATAGGCTTCGAGCAGCAACTCGCGATCGCCGGACTGTTGCGCGAGCGATACCAGTTCGCCGGCGCGACGGCGCGCCAGGACGGTCTTGCGGCTCAGATTGGAGTTGATCCAGAGGCCCCATTTCGCCTGAAAGGAGGCGGCGCCATCGCCGAGTTGTTCGCCGATCTCGCTGGCCTTGATATAGGCCGTTTCGGCCTCACTGCTTTGCAGGCCGTGCGCGACGACCGATGCCGAACCGAGCTTCAGCCAGAACTCCAGTTGCCGGCGCAGGCCGTCGGGCGGCGGCATGGCTTCGGCGAGCTTCAGTCCCGTCGTGAAATGCGCGATGGCTTCCACATAGGCCGAGCGGCTCACGGCCTGGTCGCCGGCGCGCATGCGATACTTGCAGGCGAGAGCTAGCAGCCCGGCTTCGCCGAAATGATAGGCCAGTAGTTCCGGTTCGTTCGCGGCAACGTCTCCGAACAATTGCTCCAGCGCCTGGGCGACGCGCCCGTGCCATTCGCGGCGACGCATCAGCAGCAGGCTTTCATAGGCCGCATCCCGCACCAGCGCGTGCTTGAAGTTGAAGCTCCGCTCAAGGCCGCGCTCTTCGGGAAACACGATTCCCGCAGCGACCAGCTTTGTCAGCAGGCCTTCGAGTTCCTCGTTGTTCTTGCCGGCCACCGCCTCCAGCAGCGCGAAGCTGAATTGCCGGCCGATCACGGCCGCAATCTGGGCGACCTCGCGCGCGCCGCCGAGGCGGTCGAGGCGGGCCATCAGCGAATCCTTCAGCGTAGCCGGCACCGCGGAATCTTCGCCCGCCAACTCCATCACGCTTCGGGTCAGTTCCTCGACAAAAAGCGGTACGCCGTCGGTCTTGGCGACGATCGCGGCGATCGTATCGGTCGAAAGACCGTGCGCGGCGGCGACGCTCGTCACCACCTGCATGCATTCGCCGCGGCCGAGGCGGCCAAGCGTAATCAGGGTGGCGTGCGGCCTGGCGAACCAGGGCGGCGTGAAATCCGGCCGCGCCGAGACCACGACAAATAGCCGGGCGCGGCTGATGCTGTCGGTCAGCCGCGCCATCATCTCGAGCGTGGTGGCATCGATCCAGTGGGCGTCTTCGAGCACGACCAATACCGGATCGCCGTCGCTCACCCGCGTCAGGATATCGACGATCGATGCGAGCATCGTTGCCTTGCGTTGCGCCGGCGGCAACGCTGTTGGAGCGGATTCGGTCAGCGGGATCGATAACAGTTCGGCCAACAGCGGCAGCGCGGCCGGATTGGCGACGCGCCGCACTGCCAGCAGCGCGCGGAGTTTTTCGGCGCGCAGCTCCGGTGGATCGGCCGCCGCGAGGCCCGCTGCGCGCGTCAGATACTGGATCACCGGATAGAGCGCGCTATCGCTGTGATAGGGGGAGCATTGCAGATTGATCCGTGCGTGCGCCTCGCCCGCCAGCTCCTGCTGCAGCGCCTCGATCATGCGCGATTTGCCGATCCCGGCTTCGCCGATCACGGTCACCATCTGGCCCTCGCCCTGACGCGCCAGATGCCAGCGTTCGCGCATCAAGGCCCATTTCATGCGCCCGGCCGATCAGCGGCAGGCCTCCGGCGCGGATCGCGGCGAAGCGGCTTTCGAACGAGGCTTCTCCGCACACCTGCCAGGCCGGGACCGGGCGGGCAAAGCCTTTCAATTCGTGGTCGCCGGTGTGGGTGAGTTCGAAAAGGCCGCCCAGCAATTTCTGGGTGGATTCGCTGACCAGGATGCAGTCCGCGCTCGGCCAGCGCCTGCAGCCTTGCGGCAAGATTGGGCGTTTCGCCGACGATGGTGCGCTCCTGCGCCATCCCGGTGCCGATGATTTCGCCAACCACGACGAGGCCGGTGGCGATGCCGATCCGCGTTTGCACATGCGTGCCGTCGGGCATTTCGATAGCGCCGACTTCCGACAGAATGCCGATCGCGGCGCGAACGGCGCGCTCTGCCGCGTCCTCGAAGGCGGAGGGAAAGCCGAAATAAGCGAGGACACCGTCGCCCATGAATTTGGCGACGAACCCGCCATAACGTCCGATCGCGCCGGCTACTGCGTCCTGGTATCGCCGGATCACTCCGCCGAGCAGCTCCGGATCGAGCTTCGCCGACAGCGCCGTCGAGCCGACCATATCGGTGAACATCACGGTCACTTGCCGCCGCTCGGCATCGCTGGAAGCGGATTCCTGTGCAGCAGAAGATTTGTCGGGTGGCGAAGGACCGTTGTCGGAGGAAAGCGGCGCGCGCTCGGCGTTGCGCGCGGCGATCGCCTTCAAAAGCCGGCGGCGATTGCCGAGGGACAGACCGAGTTGCTCGAGATCGCGGTCATCGAGCTCGCCCAGGATATCCAGGTCGATATCGTTCGCTTCGAACGCGGCCGCGTATTGCTCCAGATTATTCGCACGCAGCCAGTCGCGAAAGTCGTTCATGCCGTCGGTTCCCCACCCCTTGGGAGGCACCTTGGCATATTTGCCGGGCTTTGGGAGCGCCGCATTTCGGGTAATCGCAACCCAGGTTCCGCTTAAGCGCGGGCCACCTTTTGCTTGATCATCGCGACCACGGCGTCGATCACGGCCGTAATCGCGCCGCGCCGGTAGGCCCAGCGCGGGTCGTTGTCCGGCGAGGCGATCACCATGGTGGCGTTGGCCTCGAACAGCAGCAGGTCGCCTTGCGCGTTCAACCCGAAATCGATGCCGGCATAGTCGAGACCGAGCGACTTGCAGACCGCATGAAGCGCGGCGATCGCCTTGTCGCCGAGGACCGCGCGCATGTCGGCAAGGAACGCCATTTCCTCCTTGCGGTGATCCGGTTTGTTGGCCATGTCGGAGGTGAAGTAGTGCACCTTCCAGTTTCGCGAAATCGCCAGGTGCAGCGGAAAGATTTTCCCGCCGATCATCATCACGCGGTATTTGCGCGCGTTGCCGTCCATGTCTCTCGCGTCCAGATATTCGATCACGAGGAGTTCGTCCCCGGGAAGCCCGGCGACCGCAGCGGCAAGATCGGCCGCTTTCTCAACCAAGACGAAATTGCGCCCGGTGTGATAGCCGGGCGAGCGTAACAGCAGCGGGAAGGCGAAGCCGTGCTCGGCCAGCCACGCGGGGGCCTCGAGCCCTGCGAGAATATTGCGCGCCACGGCAAGCGTCCTTGGCGTGATCACCCCCGGCAGGGCTGCAAGGCGCGCCGCATTATCGATGCGTCCCGTCGTCGTCACCGCGTGGGGATCGTTGATGACCGGCGCTTTCGAACGCGCCGTGAGGCGGATCGCGGCTTCAAGCGCCGGCTGGCACAGATCAGCGTCGCCAATCGCGTTGAAGATCAGCCCGTGCGGCGGCAGCGGTGTTGTCGGATCAAGATGGTCCGCCACGATCACGGTGGTCAGAAACACGCAGTCGTCGAGAAACGGCGCGGTCGGGATGTTGCCGCCGCCGGAGGACACCAGTTGCAAGAGCGGGATCGGCGGGCCGCTGCCGCGATAGGGCAGCGTCGAGACGGCGTGCCCGCGAAAGCCTTTGACGAAATGGTCGCGCGCGCCGTCGCGGTCGCCTTCGTCGGACAGCACCGCGCCCATGCCCTGATGGGCGGCGGCGTGATCCGGATCGGCCCTTAGCGCGGCCTCGTAATGCGTGCGCGCCTCGGCATGGCGGTTGGCTCGGAGCAGGAGGTTGCCGAGATTCACATGCGCCATCGGATTATCCGGATGATGCAGGATCGCCTCGGCATAGACACGGCAGGCGGCGTCGATGGCACCTTGCGCCGCGAGTAGCGTGCCGAATTCGTTGAGCGCGCTGAAGTGGGTCGGATGCCGGCGCAGGATATCGATGAACGCCGCTTGCGCGTCTTGTCGGCGATCGAGCGCACCAAACAGCGCCGCGCGCTCGATTTCGATCGATATGCCTGCCTCATTTCTGGACGCGCGGGCGAGCACGTTATCGAGCTCGCGCAACCGCGCTTCCTGCGCGAGGCGGGGAGCCCAGTGGGACGGAACGGTTGGTTTGGCTTGCGGTTGGGTCACGGCTTGAAGAGAGCGACGGCTTTCGGGACGAAGACCTTATCTCCGCATTATCGGCTGATTCGTTGATTTCGCGAGGACCCTTCCGCAGCTTCCCTCGGCCGCCCTTCCTTTTCGAAGACGATGCCGATGCGCTTTTCCTTGCGCCAGATGACGCGGCAGGCGCGGCGATCGCCGTCGGTCTCGAGGACAAACTCGGTCGGGATTCCAAGCGGGCTCGTGACGTCCAGCGCCGCGCCGTTCTCGGAAACGTTGCGCACTGTACAGTCGATCGAGCCGCCGCCGAACTGAATTCGGCCGCCTTTCAGCACGCGATGCCTGGTCGTAGTACGGTGTTCGTCGTCCATCATCTCATCCCGGAAAACCGGCCTTGCCGGTCGAAACTCCTGATAGCCGGTAATTTCGGCCCGCTTTGCAAAATGATCAAGCGGGCCGGCCCGCTTTCAAGTCTATTTCGTCGGGAATAATCGCGCGCCGCCGAAGGTCAACCTGATTCGGCTCCCGCACCAAACCGGAATATCAGAATCGAAAACTTGCGGCTAAACTCGGCCCACGTGGTCAACATTCGCAACCTTGCGCAATTCTGCGACATTGCTGGGAGATTTCGGCCGTGAATGTTTCAGAGCAGCAAAAAAAGATCGCCATGCTCGGCGCGCCGATCGAAATTGGTGCGTCGCAACGCGGAACGCTGATGGGGCCGGATGCGCTCCGAACCGCAGGTCTTCTGACCTTGCTCGAAGGGCTCGATTTTGCCGTCGAAGACCACGGCAACCTGACCGTTGACGGCGTTGCCGCGCTCGATGACACGCCGCCTGACAACACCAGGCACTACCGGGAAATTCAGCGCTGGATCCGGACCATCAGCGCGCGCGCCTATGATCTCGCGCGGTCCGGCGCCATTCCGATCTTTGTCGGCGGCGATCATTCGCTCTCGATGGGTTCGGTGAACGGGGTCGCGCGTCATTGCCGCGAACAGGGGCGCGATCTCTTCGTCATGTGGCTGGACGCGCATGCCGACTACAACACTCCGGCCACGACCATCACAGGCAACATGCACGGCATGTCGGCGGCGTTTCTCTGTGGCGAAGAAGGGCTCGATGGCCTGTTGGGTCACGAGCCGCGCGCGCCGATCGATTCGAGCCGGCTGGAGCTGTTCGGCACCCGATCGATCGACAAACTCGAAAAGGACCTGGTGAAGCTTCGCCGCATCAGCGTGGCCGACATGCGCAAGATCGACGAGTTCGGCGTCAGCGTCCTGATCCGCCGCGTCATCGACAAGGTGAAGGCGGTGGACGGCGCGTTGCATCTGAGTTTCGACGTCGATTTCCTCGACCCTGAAGTGGCGCCGGGTGTCGGCACCATGGTGCCGGGCGGGGCGACCTATCGCGAGGCCCATCTGATCATGGAGCTGTTGCACGATTCCGGCATCGTCCACTCGCTCGACATCGTCGAACTCAATCCGTTTCTCGATGAGCGCGGCCGTACTGCCCGCAGCGTCGTGGAGCTGATCGGAAGCCTGTTTGGTCAGCAGATCACCGATCGCCCGACGCCGACCAACGCGATGTAGCTGCGGTTTTGTTCCCTGAACTGGCCGCGAAACCACGCGGAACCATCGCCGCCGCGCGTCATTGGTGTTTGGGAGAAAACGTCAGGCGAGGTGTTCGAATGGTCTCGGATCATGCGAGGCATATAGGCGTGCGGCCGGTCATTGTCGCGCTCGCGATTGCGATCTTGGGAATCATGGCGATGTTGGTCGTCGACCACGGGCCGTGGAGCCATCCGCATGCGCGGACCGCCGCACTCTCGGACCATCACATGACGACGACCCAGGCCGCCCACGACGCCGGCGCCTCGGTGGCGCCGACCGCGCCGAAACCGGCGGTCGAGCCCGAACCGCCCGGGCCAAAGCAGGCCGAGCCGCCTAATCCCAAACCCTGATCAATCCGGGCCGGCAATCGCTTAGCGAATGCTGACGAACGTAGCCCAGAGAGCGGCGAGCACGGCGCCCACGAATACATAAGAAGGATGTTCGCAGAACGTGCCGCCATAACTGCAGATGGTCGGTCCATACGAGCCGATGTCGTTATTTCCAGCGGCGTAAAGGATGCCGGACATAACGGCAAGCGCTCCAGCTACAAAATGCATGGTACCCTCCGTAAAGGGATCAAATCCAGTGGGCCGCGCTGACTTACCGTTCGCGTTTAAATTCATTCTGGCGCGAGGCCGTTTTCGAATCCGCCAATAAATTAGTTAAAATTCTCTGCATCCGGAGGTAGGCCGTGCCGGAACACAACAGGCCAATTGTTGTCACACAGCGCAGTTAGAGTGCCGATGAACCGAACCTTGACGGAGATCGGATCGTGAACGATTTGGGAACGGTAGAAATCAAAGCCTTCGTGCCGGCGCGGGACTTTGCGCTCTCCAAGCAGTTTTACCAGGACCTGGGCTTCGAGCTTGCGTGGTCGAGTGAGAACATGGCGTACCTGCATCACGGGGATTGCTCGTTCCTGCTTCAGAAGTTCTACGTCCAGGAACACGCCGACAACTTCATGATGCATCTGATCGTCACGGATGTGGATGCGTGGTGGCGTCACGTCGAGGCGAAGGGGATCGCGTCCAGGTACAAGATCAAGGCCGAACCGCCGGAAGACCGGCCGTGGGGTCTCCGCGATTTCATTCTTGTCGATCCCACCGGCGTTCTCTGGCGGATCGGCCAGGATATTTCCGAGCCCTGAAAACTTATGCCTCGTTGTCTTCGAGCAATTGGCCGTAGCCCTTGATGCTGCAGCGGACGCCCGCGGTTCGCAAGGCATGCCACATCATGGCCGAAGCCGCCGAGACGACGGGCTTGCCGGTGTCTTCCTCCAGCGGCCTCAACGCATCGAGCGTTGGCATTCCGACCCCGGAGAGGAAGATCACATCGGCATCGGGATGATCGACCTGGCGAGCGATGGCATAGGCTCGTTCGCTGCTTTCTTCGTAGATGTTGCGGACGCCAGTCAGATGGCCTGAACTGACAACTTGCAAGCCGCATGTTTCGAGGTGCCGTTTGCCGAGCGAGGTCATCTCCGCGGAATAGGGCGTTGCGTAAGCGATCCGGCGCGCGCCAAGGTGCGAAAAGGCTTTCAGCACGCTTCCGAAGGCGGTGACGAAGCGAGCGCCACTCAAAGCTTCCATCTGCGCGACAAGTTCGGCCTCCCGCTGCTGTCCAAGCGTGTAGCTCGTCGCCGTATGCGCCATCCCGATGACGCGGGGCGACACCATGGAAAGCAACTTGACGCAAGAAGGTACGCTTGCGACCTGGCTCAGATTGCGTTCTTCCTGGCCGACGTGAGTCCCGGCGGGACCGTCCGCATTCATCCGGGTGAAGTGAAGCGAAACGCCTGAGGGCGCGAGCTCCATCATTTCCGGTTCGACCGTCGGATTTCCGGGCGGCACCAGAAATCCGATGCGTGCTCGCCATCCCTTCATGTTGTCTGCTTTCCGGATTTTGCCATGCGCCGTCCTCGCTCGGTCATCGACCGATTTTGGACGATCAGCGGAAGGAGGTCTATGGGCCCGCTAGCAAATCCACCCCACCAGTGCGGCGAATTTGAAGTTCCTATCAGTTTCGCTGCAAGTACGTTATAGGGACTTCAAATTCAAAGCCGCACTAAAAACCTATATTTGCTAGAACTCCTTCGATTCCGAAGTTCGCATCAGAGGTTGCTGCGATTGCTTGCGAACTTAGGAATCGGAGTTCCAGCTCAATGCTGCGTGCTTTCGCTCCATGGCGAGGGGCGGGCAGGCGCTGCGGCGGCGCCGACCAGCGGACGGCGATTCCAGTCCATCACGGAGTCATTGTGCACGAGCTTGACGACCCACAGGAAATACACGGAGGCGGGAATGCCGATGAGGTCAAAGACCAGCATCCAGCCTTCGCCCTGGGTCGTGGCATCGATCAGGTGCATCTGGGCGCAGGTGAAGAACACACCCGTCAGCGCCGCACCCGACAGCGACCAGACGCCGTTCGCGAGATAGCGGCGCACCTGGCAGTCGGCCAGATACCAGCCGACCATGCTGTAGGTGACCGTAACGAACACATTGGTGACGAACGTGATCGAAGCAAAGTCGATTCCGCTTTCCGCGGACAGAGTGCCCGTTACAACGCTGGCCGACGTGCACACGACGCGCCACAGGGCTTCCGCTCCATGCTGGGCAAAGACGCCAGCCGCCAACATGCTGGCCACGACGGTGAAGCCACCGGCCAGCATCGCCGCACGGTCCGGCGAGGCCGTGACCAAACGCTCGCCCTGTCCGCCCCACATCGTCTCCAACCGCAGCAGGACGAATGTGAGTCCGGCTGGCAGCCCGATCAGGGTCACCGCCAGCATCTGCCAGGACACGCTCTCGCCCTGGAGCACATGCCAACCGTGCACCAGATGATGCGGACCGCAGCTCGCGGCCATCAGCGAGAAACCGATGCCAAAGCGGGACCAGCCGCGGTAGCGGTGCAGGCGTGATCGTTTCCCAGACCGACAGCAGGCCAAGGCCTGCATAGGCCAGACCGATCGCCAGATTGCTGAGCCCAATGACGATGGAAATCATGACGGGCCTGCGACCTTGGTCCCCATCGGGGCGCCGATGTGTTCGAGGAATTCATCGATGAAGTAACGCTGGCCGCGCCGTGCCGGCCCCGCGGTGGAATGTGCGGAATGCAGCGCCAGTGCCGAGCGGGGTTGCCAGAGCGCTTTCGTCAGCATCGGCACGATCTGTTCGGCGGCAACGGGCCGCGAGAAGAAATAGCCCTGGGCGACCTCGCAGCCCATCCGAAGCAGCATCGCCGCCTGTTCGCGCTTTTCAACGCCCTCGGCGATCGTGTGCTTGCCCATGGCGTAAGCGAGACTGAGGATCGATGAAACGATCGCGGTATCGCCGGGTTCGCTGAGAGGCCGTCGATGAAGCTGCGGTCGATCTTCAGCACCTCGGCCGGCATGTCGCGCAGACGCGACAGCGAGGAGTGTTCGGTGCCGAAATCGTCGATGGCTATGAAGACTCCCAGCTGCCTGACTTCGTCGAGCAGCCGGATCACTTCCTGCCTCGCACTCATCATCACGCTTTCGGTGACCTCGAGGCACAGCGCGCTCGGATCGATGCCGGTCGCGGCCATCACCTCGCGTAGCTCGGCGATGAAGTTCGGCTCGGCGATCTGACGGGGCGAGACGTTCACGGTCATTGCCAGCGGCCGGCCCGGCATCAGCCTGGTCCATTCCGCAAGCTGGCGGCAGGATTCGCGCAGCACTTGCTGTCCGATCCTGACGATCAATCCGCAGTCCTCGGCGACAGGAATGAAGTCGCCGGGCGGGATGACGCCATGCTCGGGATGCCGCCAGCGGACCAGGGCCTCGACGCCGACGACGCAGCCGTCCTTTAGCCGGACCTGCGGCTGATACTCCACGAATAGTTGCGATTCCCGTAAGCCCGCCCGCAAATCCAACTCGATCCGCATGCGCTTTTCGGCGCGTGCGTGCAGTTCCTCGTTGAACTGCTCCAACCGCGCGCGGCCGCGGTCCTTGGCCGCGTACAGTGCCGTGTCCGCTTCGCGCAGCAATCGCTCGGCGGATTTCACCCCGGGCTTGCACAGTGCAATGCCGACGCTCGCGGACACCACGACTTCCCTGCCGGATACCACGATCGGTTCAGCGAAAGCTGCAAGTATCCGATTGCCCAGAGCCACAGAAGAATGGTCCGTGGCGCGCGAATGCAGGATCACCATCTCATCGCCGCCGAAGCGGCTCGCGGTGTCTTCGGGTCCCATGCAGCCGACGATGCGCCGGGCCATCTCGCACAACACTTCATCGCCGCTGCCGTGGCCGAGCGAGTCGTTTACAAGCTTGAAATTGTCCAGATCGACGAACAGCACCGCGACCCGGGCCTCGTCGGAGGCGTCGCGCGCCAATTCGCGTTCGAGGCGCTCGAGCAGCGTGCCGCGGGTAGGAAGCCCGGTCAGCGGGTCGCGAGCCGTCGTTTGCATCAACTGTGCAATGACGCTGCGCAGGCGCTCGATTTCCGAACCGGTTGCTGCGAAGCGCGGGGTATCGTCCGCGTCGGCCAATGGTTCCGCGTCCGACGCTCCGAAGGGCACTGATTTACTCGACCGCAGTCCAAGCATATGCCGCTCTTCTTCCTTCTGGAGCTGCCAGCCTAAACGGTTCGGCATTTGCGAAAGGTTGCTGAACGATATTTTGGACAGCCGGAAAATCGCTATTCAATGCAATGGTTAGCAATTTGCGATTTGGTCTTCTTTAAGTTGTGCCACTTCGTGGCGCAGACGGGGTGGCGGCCAACCAGCTTTGATACCGTCGATCAATTCTGGGGCTGCAATCGCTTCGACGATCCGCATCGGCGGCACCGTAAATATACGGGGGCAGCGCCGAATGTGGCGCAGACGCAGCTAGTGCCGCCTATTTGAAGTTCCTGTAACGTACTTGCAGCGAAACTGATAGGAACTTCAAATTCGCCGCACTAGAGCTCCGATTCCGAAGTTCGCATGATATCGCAGCAACCTCTGATGCGAACTTCGGAATCAAAGGAGCTCTAGTAACTTATTGATTTGAGTAGCGGCTTTGAATTTTGAAGTTCCTGTAACGTACTTGCAGCGAAACTGATAGGAACTTCAAATTCGCCGCACTAGTGCGACTGGTGCGCCGCCGGCGGGGCGATCTTGTTCTGGGCGATGATGCCTTCGAGGCGCGCGATATTTTCCAAAAGGCGCTGGCTGGTGAGCACCAGGAAGTAATAGCCGAACTGCGGATTCTGGAAGTAGATCTCGAGCAGCTTCTCGTAGGTGATGGTGAGCACGTGGCCGTCTTCGAGGCAGGTCACGGTCGCCGTGCGCTTGTTGTCGGGCGAAAGGAAGCCGAGTTCGCCCATCAGCCGCCCCGGCGGCAGTTCGACGTTGATCTCGTTAACCAGGAATTTTCCGGTCACCGTCAGGAACATCTCGTCGGCGTCGTCATCCTTTTTGAACAGCACGTCGCTCTTCTTGTATTTGCGCTCGGTCATGAACGGCTTCAGCCATTCCATCGAGGTGTCGCCTTGCGTGGCGCCGCGCGCCATCTTCACGAGCTGAAGCATCTGGCGCAGCCGCCAGGCATTGATCGGCACCATGAACAGATACAGCAGGAACGTCGTGATGTTTCCGGCCAGCGCGCCGAAGCCGGCAAAGAACGCGCAGCCGAGCATGTTCGCCACCCGGAGCGGCACCATCGTCTGGGTGAGAAGCGTGGCGACAAAGAAGATCGCGCCGATCAGCGCGAGCAGGTTGGCAAGCGTGATGTTGACCAGAAACAGTTCGAGCAGGCGATTGAAGATCGCGTCATAAGTCACGTTGTTGGGATCGAGCCCGAGCTGGACCAGGATTTTGGCGACCCGCAGGTTGTCCGCGGCGGTGTCGAGAATGCGGTTGAGAATCGTCGACATGTCGGCACTGAGGATCATGACTATTCCTTGCACAAAATTTGCCGGATACCGCCTGCTTTTCGGGCCGTTCCGCCAGAAAATCCGGCGAACAGCCCCCGGCCACCGGTGGGTCGATTCCAGCGAGCAAACTATACCCCCGAAAAATCCCGGTGGCAGGCCGTTTGCCGGGGGCAATCCAGCGGTTTGGACGGCGATTTTCCGGCTTTTAGGCCCGCGGAAGTGTTCGCCCCGGCCTGTCTTCGCCCTTCGTCGAATGCGCCGCCGATCGCGCGGGCGGATGACCGGCGGTCGCAGCCGGCGATGCAGATCGCATGTCGAGAATGACGTTCATGAAACCCGTCAAACGGAGCAACGACGGGCACTTTGTTCCATTCACCGCGTCACTCGGTCGCGCAGGTGTCGCGGTTGTGAAGGCTGCCGCCGCGCTGCTGCCGGCTGCGCCGCGCAAAATGATTGGCGGGCGGCGGACAGATTATCGTTAATAAAGCGTTAATCCCTGTCATGACAGCATGTCAGTAGTGACCCGGAATGTTGCGTGACGGTTACACGGCGTAGGATTCATATGATTTTTTATCCACGACGGATCGCCTTGCACAACTATTGCATTGCCCCATGGAGTCCGTCGCGTGTCCAATGCAGGACAGTGCGGAAACTGATTCGAGGGGCCGGTAAAGGCAGCGTTTGACGACGTGGATATGACGTACGACACGCGTTGGAGCGTTGCAGCAACCAGATGAGGAGCGGGATCAATGTATAACGACTCTCTGTTCAACGCTTTCGCCCGATCGTTTGAGGCGCGAAGCGAAACCGATATGTCGATGGCGGAATATCTGGAATCGTGTCGAGGCGATCCGATGCGATATGCGAATGCAGCCGAACGACTACTAGCAGCGATCGGTGAACCACAGATGATTGACACGGCCAGGGACCCACGCCTTGGCCGTATTTTTTTGAACCGGACGATGCGCGCCTATCCGGCCTTCGCCGGCTTCCACGGCATGGAAGAAACGATCGAACGCATCGTTGGTTTCTTCCGTCACGCAGCCCAGGGCCTCGAAGAGCGCAAGCAGATCCTCTATCTGCTCGGCCCGGTCGGCGGCGGCAAGTCCTCGCTCGCCGAGCGGCTGAAGTCGCTGATGGAAGTGCACCCGATCTACGTGCTCAAGGCCGGCGATGAACTCTCGCCCGTGTTCGAGAGCCCGCTCAGCCTGTTCGATCCCGAACAGCTCGGACCGATGATCGAGGAGAAATACGGCATTCCGCGCCGGCGCCTCTCCGGGCTGATGAGCCCGTGGTGCCTGAAGCGGCTCGAGGCCTTTGGCGGCGATATCTCCCGCTTCCGCGTCGCCAAGATCCAGCCCTCGCGGCTGCGCCAGATCGCGATCGCCAAGACCGAGCCGGGTGACGAGAACAACCAGGATATTTCCTCGCTGGTCGGCAAGGTCGATATCCGCAGGCTCGAGACCTATGCGCAGAACGATCCGGACGCCTACAGCTATTCCGGCGGCCTCAACCGTTCCAACCAGGGCATCCTCGAATTCGTCGAGATGTTCAAGGCGCCGATCAAGATGCTTCACCCGCTGCTTACCGCGACGCAGGAAGGCAACTATATCGGCAGCGAGAATATCGGCGCGATCCCGTTCACCGGCGTCATCCTCGCGCACTCGAACGAAGCCGAATGGCAGAGCTTCAAGGCCAACAAGAACAACGAAGCCTTCATCGACCGCATCTGCGTCATCAAGGTGCCGTACTGCCTGCGCGTCACCGAGGAACAGAAGATCTACGAGAAACTGATTTCCGGCTCCGAGCTTGCCGCCGCACCCTGCGCTCCGGCGACGCTGGAAACGCTTGCCCGCTTCTCGGTGATGTCGCGGCTTCGCAGGCACGAGAACTCGACGACGTTTGCCAAGATGCGCGTCTACGACGGCGAAAGCCTGAAGGAGAGCGATCCCAAGGCACGCAGCGTCCAGGAATATAAGGACGCGGCCGGCGTCGACGAGGGCATGGACGGCGTTTCCACCCGGTTCGCCTTCAAGGTACTGGCCTCGACGTTCAACCACGACACCAGCGAACTCGGCGCCGATCCGGTCCATCTGATGTATGTGCTGGAGCAGGCGATCCGGCGCGAGCAGCATTCGGAGGAAATCGAGAAGCGCTATCTCGAATTCATCAAGGCCGAACTGGTGCCGCGTTACGCTGAATTCATCGGCAACGAAATCCAGAAGGCATATCTGGAATCCTATTCCGACTACGGCCAGAACCTGTTCGACCGCTACGTCGATTATGCCGACGCCTGGATCGAGGATCAGGACTTCAAGGATCCCGACACCGGGCAGATGCTCAATCGCGAACTCTTGAACCAGGAACTGACCAAGATCGAGAAGCCCGCAGGCATCGCTAATCCGAAGGACTTCCGTAACGAGGTCGTGAAGTTCTCGCTGCGCTCGCGCGCACAGAACGGCGGCAAGAATCCGGCCTGGACCTCCTACGAAAAGATCCGCGAAGTCATCGAAAAACGTATATTCTCGCAAGTCGAGGATCTGCTTCCGGTGATCTCGTTCGGGTCGAAGAAGGACGGCGACACCGAAAAGAAGCATGGCGATTTCGTCGCGCGGATGGTGGAGCGCGGTTATACCGAGCGTCAGGTCCGCAGATTAGTCGAGTGGTACATGCGAGTGAAGCAAGCCGGCTGAGCAACTGAGGCGGTAGCAACAGTGCCGCCTATTTGACGTTCCTGCACCACAAGCGGCGAACTCGAACCAGGAACGTCAAATAGAAAGCGGCACTGTAAATGTGAATTTGCTAGTGCCCATGACTTTCCGAAGTTCGTGAAAGGTGGGTGCTGGGAGTGCAACACGAACTTCGGAAAGTGGGCACTAGTGACGATGTTCATAGTCGATCGGCGACTGAATCCAGGCTCCAAGAGCCTGGAAAACCGCCAGAGGTTCCTGCGCCGCGCCAAGGCGCTGGTTCAGGGCGCCGTCAAGAAAACCTCCGAGGGCCGGGACATCAAGGATGTCCTGGAAGGCGGCGAGGTCTCGATCCCGCTCGACGGGATGCATGAGCCTCGGTTCCGCACCGAGGGCGGCACGCGCGACCGCGTGCTTCCCGGCAACAAGAAGTTCGTCGAAGGCGATGTTCTTCCGCGTCCGAATGGGGGCGGCGGCCGCGGCTCGCAAGCCGGCGAGGGCGACAGCGAGGACGATTTCCGCTTCGTGCTGTCGCGTAACGAATTCGTCGATCTGTTTCTCGACGATCTCGAGTTGCCCGATCTTGCCAAGCGCAAGCTTGCGGAAGTGGAGAGCGAAGGCCTGCAGCGCGCCGGCTATTCCACGTCGGGCTCGCCTGCGAACATCTCGGTGAGCCGCACCGTGCAGCTTGCACTGGCGCGCCGCGTCGCCTTGCGGCGGCCGAAGCCCGAGACGATCGCCGAGCTCGAGGCGGAGATGGAGGCCGCGACGTCCGAGGCGCGCCGCGCCGAACTCATGAGCCGGATCGAGACGCTCAAGGCCAAGGCCAAGCGCATTCCCTTCATCGATCCGATCGACATCCGCTACCGGCGTTTCGAGACGGTGCCGAAGCCGGTGGCGCAGGCGGTGATGTTCTGTCTGATGGATGTGTCGGGTTCGATGACCGAGCACATGAAGGATCTCGCCAAGCGGTTCTACATGCTGCTCTACGTTTTTCTCACCCGCCGCTACCGGCATGTCGAGATCGTCTTCATCCGCCATACCGACCGCGCCGAGGAAGTCGACGAAGACACGTTCTTCCACGGGCCGGCCTCGGGCGGCACCATGGTGTCGAGCGCCCTGCAGGCGATGAGCGACATCGTCCGTTCGCGCTTTAAGCCCGCCGACTGGAATATCTATGCGGCGCAGGCCTCCGACGGCGACAACTCGATCTCGGACAGCGCCCTCACCGGGCGCCTGTTGACGGAAAACATTCTCCCCGTCAGCCAGTTCTTCGCCTATCTCGAAGTCGGCGAGGCCAACGGCTCTTCCTTCGAGATGCCGGACTCCTCGCTGTGGACGCTGTACCAGCGCCTGCGCAGCGAGGGCGCACCCTTGTCGATGCGCAAGGTGGCGAGCCGCAGCGAGATCTTCCCGGTGTTTCACGATCTGTTTCAGCGTCGCCGAAACCAGGAGAAGGCCACGCCATGACAACCACCGGCGAACGCCTGTTCGAAGGCGCCGATTGGGATTTCCGGCAGCTCCAGCGCATCCACGATGCGTGCGAGGAGATCGCGCATGGCGAACTCGGCCTCGATACCTATCCGAACCAGATCGAGATCATCACCGCCGAGCAGATGCTGGATGCCTATTCCTCCTCCGGCATGCCGCTGTTCTACAAGCACTGGTCGTTCGGCAAGCGTTTCGCTCACCACGAAACCTTCTATCGCAAGGGGCTGATGGGTCTCGCCTATGAGATCGTGATCAATTCATCGCCCTGCATCTCCTATCTGATGGAAGAAAACACCGCGACCATGCAGACGCTGGTGATCGCGCATGCAGCCTTCGGCCACAACCACTTCTTCAAGAACAACTACCTGTTCCGGCAATGGACCGATGCCGACGGCATCCTCGACTATCTCGATTTCGCCAAGGGCTACGTTGCCCAATGCGAGGAGCGCCATGGGCGGCTCGCTGTCGAAATCACACTCGACGCCGCGCATGCTTTGATGTCGCATGGGATCGACCGCTATCCCGGCAAGAAGAACCTCGATCTTCGCACCGAAGAGAAGCGCGCCAAGGAACGCCGCGAGCACGAGCAGAGCGTGTTCAACGATCTGTGGCGCACCGTGCCGACGGGACCGGCGAAGAGCACCGAGATCCTCAACACCGAGCGGCGGCGCAAGCTGCTCGGCCTGCCGCAGGAGAACATTCTTTATTTCCTGGAAAAGACCGCGCCCCGGCTGCAGCCGTGGCAGCGCGAATTGCTGCGGATCGTGCGCCATATCGCACAATATTTCTATCCGCAGAGCCAGACCAAGGTCATGAACGAGGGCACGGCGACCTACGTGCACTATCGCATCATGAACCGCCTGCATCAGCAGGGCCGGCTCTCCGACGGCAATTTCCTCGAATTCCTGCAATCCCACACCAACGTGGTGTTCCAGCCTGAATTCGACGATCAGCGGTTTTCCGATTTCAATCCGTATGCGCTCGGCTTTGCGATGATGCAGGACATCGAGCGTATCGTCACCCAACCCGACGACGAGGACCGCGAGTGGTTTCCCGATATCGCGGGCTCAGGCGACGTGATGGGCGTGCTGCGCCAGGTCTGGGCCAACTACCGCGACGAGAGTTTCATCAGCCAGTTCCTGAGTCCAAGGCTGATCCGAAGCTGGCGGCTGTTTCATCTGCACGACGATCCCGAATTCAGCGAAGGCATCCAGGTCGACGCGATCCACGATGCGCGCGGCTATCGCCGCATCCGCCGCGAACTCGCCAGGCAATATGACGTCGGCTATATCGATCCGAATATCGAGGTGATGGATGTCGATCTCGCCGGCGATCGCCGGCTGATGCTTCGCCATGTGGTAGTGAAGGGCGCCCAACTCAACGAAACGGATGCAAGGCGCGTGCTGCAACATCTCGCTGATCTCTGGACCTATGACGTATCGCTGGTTGAGGTCGACGCCAAGGACAACGTCCTGAAGGAATATGTGGTCAGTCCGCGCGGATTGGCGGTGGCCGCTTAGGTATTCCTAATCGGCGGGGGAAAACCCCGCCACGCCATTAAATGATCGCTTCCGACGCCGAATTTTGCCCCAATCCCCCACGGATATGGACACGCGGGTGTTCAGTAGGGGATTACCAATGGCGTACAAGCGGACTGAAGTTGCTATCGAAAAAATCATCGCCTCTTGCGATGGCAACATGCGGGGAGCGCTTGAAGCGCTGATGCTCGTCAATGAGCACCTCGAGGAAGAATTGCAGCGGCTGTATACCATCATGTCGCTGGGTGACGACGGAGAGGAATACCGTTTCGAAACGGTGCACTAAACTCTGCGTTATCGGGCTTCTTCCGGCCACTAGAGCCGCATCGGGTTACCCACGAGCAGCCGGCGTTGCAGTTCCGGCGTGGTCGCGATCTGTGGAATGAAGTCGACCAGAAGCCCGTCGTCCGGCATGTGGCCCTTTAAATTGGGATGCGGCCAGTCCGTGCCCCAAAGCACCCGGTCAGGGAAGGTTTCGATCAGGGCCTTCGCAAAGGGAATAACGTCGCGATAGGGGTGCGGCTCGCCATGAAGCGCCGGCGGACCCGAAACCGACAACCGCTCCGGGCAACTGACCTTCGACCACACGTTGGTGTGGCGCTGCATGAAATTCACGAACAGGTTAAATTCCACGATCACGTTGCGCGCGAAGCCGAGATGATCGCGCAGCGCAAAGAGTTGTTCTTTCGAGGCATCGCAGGGCGTGTATTTTCGCTCCGGCGCGAAGGGGAATTTCGCGCCCGGACCGAACACGTGGCAATGCGCATCGACCGCGCCCTCGGGCAATTTGAAGCGCGGCTTTGACGGGCCGGCATACCAGTCGAGCCAGCCCGGTGTTTTCTGGAATTTCATAAGGTGGCCTTCTTTGATCGCGAAATTCTTCTAGCACCTATTCCGTCGTCCCCGCGCACGCGGGGACCCATACCGCGGAATTTGTCCGTCGTATGATATGACGGACATTCCTTTTACAATGAACGCTTGTGGTCATGGGTCCCTGCTTTCGCAGGGACGACATCAGGGGTTGGGCTTCTCCCGCTTTATCGCAGCCAGAATCCGATCGGCCTCGGTCCGCCAATCCGCAGCTGCGCGCAAATTCTCTGGTGCCGCGTTGGCCGAACAGGCCTTCGTCGGCGAGATCGGCGACCCAGGCCTGGCGCTCGGCAGTGCCCTGCGCCGACCACGGTGTCAGGCCCGCTTCTCGCACGGTCTCGGCAACCTCGCGAACTTCCTCGCTGCGGCGCCGGCCATGCTCGATCACGCGCTGGAAGAAATAGGCGCCCTGTTTTTCCCAGTCGATGCCGGGAAATGTTTCCTTCAGCGAGGCCAGCACCGCATCCTCGACGCCATAGGCGCGCGCGGTGGTGAAGCTTTCGATCACCATGGCCTCCAGCCCCTTGATCATCACGCTGCGGCACATCTTCACCGCGGAAGCCACGCCAAGTTTGTCGCTCGCGACCTTGGCTGCGAAGCCAAGCTCGACGAGCTTTGGCGCCAGCGCCGCCGCATCGCTGCCGCCGAGCAGCAGCGGCACCTTCAAGCGATAGAGGCGGCACCGACGTCATCACCGCGCCCTCGACATAGCGGCCGCCGGCCGCATCGATCATGGCGGCCGCGCGCTGCTTGGCGCCGGGCGACGCCGAATTGAAATCGAGAAACCACGCGCCTTGTTTCACCGACGCCGCGCACGCCTTCGCCACCGCCACGGCCTGGCTCGCGGTGACGGCGGAGACGATGAAGTCCGATTGCGCGGCAAGGTCGGCATGCGATGCCGTCAGCGCGACGCCATGGTGCCTGGCATGGTCGCGCAATGCGCCGCCGGCCTGATCGCTGCGAAGCTTGATGTCATAGGCGGCGACGCTTGATCTCTTGCTTGCGCAGGTCCTCGGCGAGGATGCGTCCGACCTCGCCATAGCCGATGAGGCCAACATTCCATTGCCTGGGATCGGTCTTGAGATCGATCTTGGGGGCGGTCATGGCGGCGATCTCTGGTCTTTATCCGGAGTCGATGCACGGAGCGCTCGGTTCATTGCTTCGGAATTCTCGGCCTTCTCGATCACGGCGCCGCCACTTGACGATGTCGGATTTCAGCCGGTCCTCGATCGCTTCGGCGTGCCGGCCTTGGCTTCGATGCCGAGCGCGAGCAACTTCTTTTTGGTCTCGGGATCGCCGAGGATATCCTGCAAGGCGGCGTTCAGCGTCTTGATGATTTCCGGCGGCGTGCCTGCGCGCGCGAACAGCGCGTTCCAGGACACGACATCGTAGCCGCTGACGCCGCTTTCCTGCACGGTGGGGAGTTCGGCGTCGATTCCGAGCGCACCGCGCCGGAGGAAGCCAGCGCACGGAGTTTGCCGTCGTCGATGTTGCCCTGGAGTACCGAATAGCTGTCGATCACGAGCGAAAGACTGCCCTGCAACAGCGCGACCTCGGCCTCGTGGTTGCCGCGAAACGGCACGA
Organism: uncultured Alphaproteobacteria bacterium; assembly: GCA_963706265.1. Taxonomy (GTDB): domain Bacteria; phylum Pseudomonadota; class Alphaproteobacteria; order Rhizobiales; family Xanthobacteraceae; genus Bradyrhizobium. Next base: position 716,098 of record CAVPLO010000004.1, read on the forward strand.
GCGTGAAGTCGATATTGGCTGCTGTCTTGAACAGTTCGGCCGACAGGTTCTGCGTCGAGCCGACATTGATGGTGCCGACATTGAGCGCGCCCGGCTTGGCCTTGGCGGCGGCGATGAATTCGGCGAGCGTCTTGAAGCCGGAGGAGGCGCTGGTGACGAACGCGAAGTCGAAGAATCCGAGACTGGAGACCGGCGTGAAATCCTTCACCGGATCGAACGGCAATTTCTCGAACAAGGACACGCTGACCGCGGTGCCGTTGGTCAGCATGATCAGCGTATAGCCGTCCGCCGCGGCGCCCAGCGCCGTGCGCGCCGCGGTGATGCCGCCGGCGCCGGGCTGGTTTTCGACATAAAAGCGCTGGCCGAGCTTTTCGGCGAGTTTGTCCGCGACGATGCGCGCGGTCGAGTCCGCGACGCCGCCGGCCGCAAAGGGCACGACGATGCGGACGGGGCGGTTCGGATAGTTGGCCTGCGCCGGCGCCGGATATGGCGCGGTGGCGGCGGCAACCATCAGGACGGCGAGTGGCGCAAGCAAAAAGCGCCATGGGACAGGATCAAATATTCTCATCACGCGCGCACGATAGTTGGGCAGGGCGGATCATTCAATCCATTCCACGGGGGGCGGCTATGTCCTGTCTGCCTTGCTTGTTCAGATCAGTGACGACAATGTGCCCGCCGCCGCGAGCAGCACGACCACCATCCATGACGGCAGCTTCCAGACCGCGAGCAGCAAAAAGCCGGCCAACGCCAGCGCAAAATCGCGCGGGTTCGTGACCGCGCCGGTCCAGACCGGATGATAGAGCGCAGCGCCGAGAATGCCGACCACGGCGGCATTGGTGCCGCGCATGGCGGCCTGCGCGGTGGGGCGGGTGCGCATCGCGTCCCAGAACGGCAGCATGCCGTAGACCAGAAGCATGCCGGGAAGAAGAAGCGCGACCAGCGCGATCGCCGCACCGGCAAAACCATTCGGCGGGGCGTTCATGACGGCGCCGAGATAGGCGGCGAACGTGAAGACCGGTCCCGGGCACCGCCTGGGCCAGGCCATAGCCGGCGAGGAATGCTTCGTTGCTCACCCAGCCTGGTGTCACGACCTCGGCCTGCAGCAGCGGCAGCACGACATGGCCGCCGCCAAACACCAGCGCGCCTGAGCGGTAGAAGGCGTCGAACAAAGCGAGCGCATGCGATTGCATCGCCGCCGTCACAACAGGCGACAGCAGTAACAACGCCGCGAACAGAAAAAGCGCGACGCCGCCACTCCGTCGCGTGACCGGAAAATTCAGATGTCCCGAGACCGTCGCAGCCTCGCTCCGACAGAAGAGAAGCCCGGCGCAGGCGCCAAGCGCAATCGCGGCAACTTGAGCAAAGGAGCCTGCGAACACGACGACGATCGCAACGGCCGCCAGGGCGATTGCGGCACGCGGCCGATCCGGCGTCAGGCTTTTCGTCATGCCCCACACGGCTTGGGCGACCACGGCGACCGCGACGAGTTTCAGCCCATGCAAAAAGCCCTCCGCGACCGGGCCGGTGAAATGTGCCGCGCCGAGCGCGAAAGCAAACATGATCAGAGCCGAGGGCAAGGTGAAGGCCAGCCACGCCGCCAAGCCGCCGAGGAGTCCATTGCCGCGCAACACGCCGAGGGAGAAGCCGACCTGGCTTGACGCCGGGCCCGGCAGGAACTGGCAAAGCGCGACGAGGTCGGCAAAGGTTGTTTCGTCGAGCCATCGCCGCCGGATGACCAATTCTTGCCGGAAATAGCCGAGATGGGCGATTGGGCCGCCAAACGACGTCACGCCCAGCTTGAGGAAGGCGGTGAACACCTCGCCGACCGTGCCTCTGCCGGGAAATTCCCCGGAAAGTGAACCGTGCCCTGAAGCTATCGTTGGTATGTCGCCGGGGCGCGGTTCGCTCACAAATGCCTCCGGAGTTTCCTGCCGAGCGTATCGAGTTCCCCGACCGGTCTCGAACAGGAATACCATATCTGCGACACCTTCTTGTCGCATCCGTTTTGGAGCGCCGCCATGACGATCGACCGCCGCAAGTTTCTCCACCTTGGAGTTGCCGGTGCTGTGGCCGGGGTCGCTCCGCGCCCGGTCACCGCCCAGACGCCTGGCCTGCCGGATCAGGCCGCCGCTACGCCACAGGCCAAGGCGGATCACACCATCCGCATCGCCAATGGCCTGGTCGAACTGGCGGCCGACCACATCGTCTCGACCAGGCTTTATAACGGGGAGTTTCCGCCTCCGCTGCTGCGCCTGAGGGAAGGCCAACCGGTGGTGATCGATATTCGCAACGACACCGACACGCCCGAGCAGTTGCATTGGCATGGGCAGACTGTGCCGGTCGATGTCGACGGCGCGGCGGAAGAAGGGACACCCTATATTCCCGCCCACGGCATGCGCCGGATCGGCTTTACCCCGGGCCCGGCGGGATTGCGGTTCTATCACACGCATCTGGTGCCGGGCTCCGACCTCGCCAGCGGTCAATATAGCGGGCAGGTCGGCACGGTTTACATCGAGCCGAAACGCGAGCCGGGGCGTTACGACCGCGAAGTCTTCCTGGTGCTGAAGGAGTTTCAGCCGACGCTTAGCCGTGGCGGCGACATGGCCTCGGACTTTCTGGCGAAGGCGGCGCCGGTCAAATCGCTCGAGGACGCCGGCGAGAGCGCGATGCGCGCCTCGATGGCAAGCGGAAAGCCGCACGGTTACGAGGTCGGCTACGACCTGTTTTCGATCAACGGCCGCATGCTCGGCCATGGCGAACCGATCCGGGTGAAGCAGGGCGAGCGCGTGATGTTTCACATCGTCAACGGCAGCGCCACGGAAATCCGCAGCCTCGCGCTACCCGGTCATCGCTTCGAGGTCGTGGCGCTCGACGGCAACCCTGCGCCGAATCCCGTCGAGGTGCCGGTGCTCTGGCTCGGGACCGCCGAGCGCATCTCGGCCATCGTGGAAATGAGGAACCCCGGCGTATGGGTGTTGGGGGATCTGGCCGACGACGACCGAGGCAAGGGCATGGGCATTGTGGTCGAATATTCGGGACGCACCGGCAAGCCGAAATGGGTCAAGCCTGCCGGCTATCGCTGGGACTATACGATTTTCGGCAAACCGGACGCAGCCGCCGCGCCGGACGAGACCTTCGAGATGACGTTTGCCAAGAACAATGCGGCGCTCGACGGCTTCAACGAATGGACCATCAACGGCACCGCCTTCTCGATGGCGAGGATGGACCCGGTCCTTCGCCTGACAGCAGGGCCGCCGCTATCGCTTGAGGATGCGCAACGCCAGCGACGACGTTCATCCCGTCCATCTGCACCGCCATAGCTTCGAACTCACGCGTGTTGCCGGCAAAGCGACCTCCGGCGTAAGGAAGGACGTCGTCATGCTCGGCGGTTATCAGGAGGTAGAAGTCGACTTTGTGGCCGACAATCCGGGCAAGACCCTGTTTCACTGCCATCAGCAGCTTCATATGGATTTCGGCTTCATGGCGCTTTTCGACTATGCGTGAGCGTCTCGTTGCCCGGTCGGGTTAGTTGGATTAACATATCGCTGAAACGGCTTTCTATTGTCGGCCGCTAATCGGGAGGGAGACCATGCCAAATTTCAATCGACGCGACGCGCTGAAAATGTCGGCCGGTTTCGCCGCTGCCGCCACCGGCGGATTCTCCTGCATCGAGCTCGCCAAAGCGGGGCCGATTCAAGTGCCTGTCATCGACAAACTCTCGATGCGGGTTCTCGTCGATAACACCACCGACATCTTCTTTAAGCCGCAGGAAATTAGCGGCGTGAAGACCGAGCCTGGCCGGTCCGCGAATTTGCTGCGCCCCCTGCATAGCGAATTTGGATTGGCGCTGCTGCTCGAGCCGCAGCGCGGCGATCAAAAGCGTATCTTCCTGCTCGACTACGGTTGGACGCCGGAGGCCATCAACGGCAACATGGAATTGCTGAAGATCGATCCCTCGAAGATCGACGCCCTGATCATGAGCCACGGCCATTTCGACCACTGGGGCGGCCTGATGGGCTTCCTCGACAAGCACCGCAAATCGATGCCCGCCGACCTCACGATGTATGCCGGCGGTGAAGACAATTTCTGCCAGCGCTACGTTCGCGCCGGCCAGGGCGGGGATTTGAGCGACTTCGGCATGCTCGACCGCCGCGATCTTGCCAAACGCGACGTCAAGGTCATGCTCTGCGAAACGCCGACCGTGATCGGCGACGCGGCCTTCACCACCGGCAAGATCGCGCGCAACTCGATCGAAAAGGTGCTGCCGAACTCGCTGGTCGAGTTCAAGCTCAAGGACGGCGCCGGCTGCAACTGGAGCCATTATTTGCCGGCGGAAATGGAAGGCAAGATCGTGCCCGACGAGCATATCCACGAGCACGCGACCTGCTTCAACCTGAAGGGCAGGGGTCTCATCGTCATTTCTTCCTGCGGCCATGTCGGCATCGTCAATACGGTGCGGCAGGCGATGGAAGTCTCAGGCGTCGAGAAGGTGCATGCGATCGTTGGCGGCTTCCATCTCGGTCCCGCCCGGCCGGATTACCTGACGCCGGCCGTTGCCGAGATGAGCAAGCTCAATCCGGATGTGGTGATCCCCATGCATTGCAGCGGGCTCAACTTCATCCAGGAAGCGCAGCGGCAGATGCCGGGCAAGGTGCTGACCACCACCACCGGCACCCGCATCACCTTCGGCATCTGACCGGCAGCCGAACGGCGTCGCTTTTGGCAAGGCTAACGTATTTGAACGCGCTTTCTTATCCCTCCCCCCGCGAGCGTAAGCGAGTGGTGGGGAGGGAAGACGCGAATGTAATGAGCGTCAGGGTGGGGGGTGATAAAAGACGGCCCCCCACCCTGGCTTCCGCTTCGCTTCAGCCTTCCCTCCCCACCGCTTCGCGGGGGGAGGGATCAGACGCCGATCCAGCGATTGCGATCCGCTCTCATGGCATCATTTATCTGAGGATATGCGTGCTGCTTTTGATCGCTTGCTTCGTTGGCGGCAACGCCGCCCTTGCAGGCGACGAACCACCACCGGATCAAGCCACCGCCGCGCAGATGATGGACGATCTGATGTACGGCCGCGGCACGGTCGGCGGTCCCTTCACGCTCACCGATCAGAACGGACACCGGCGCAGCGATAGCGAGTTTCGCGGCAAGCTGATGATCGTCTATTTCGGATACACGCTTTGCCCCGACGTCTGTCCGGCCGATCTGATGGCGATCACGCAGGCGCTCGATGCATTGGGTCCCTCAGCCGATGGCATCCAGCCGATCTTCGTTACCGTCGATCCCGAGCGCGACACGAAACTGCTCGCGGAATATGTCTCAGCCTTTCACAAGAGCCTGATCGGGCTGACAGGCACGCCGGAAGAGGTCCGCAAGGTCGCCAACGCCTACAAGGCGTTCTACACGAAAGTGCCGGGCACCCGTGACGGCGAATATGCGATCGACCACGCGGGCGTCATCTACCTGATGGGTAGGGGCGGCGAATATCTCGGCTTCATGCCGCCGCAGACCGGTCCCGAAAAGCTGACCGAAATCCTGCGGAAATATCTTTCGAAATAGCGGAATGCTTACGTCAGCCTTACGGCAAACGGTTCCTGTTAACCCCGTGGCCGTTTGAAAGCTTGTCGATCGCTGCAAAAGGCCGCAAAGCTACGGATTGATGAGATTGGGTTGAACTGCATCCGCAAGGAAGTCTGCTCCCTCTCCCTTCGGGAGAGGGTTGGGGTGAGGGGTTACGGTCTCTCACGGGGAGCAATGCCCCCTCACCCGGCTGCTACGCAGCCGACCTCTCCCCAACGGGGAGAGGTGAAGCAGAGTCCGTTGACAAGGCAATTCAACCGAAAATCATCCCGCATTAGCTATTTCAGGCCGCGCGATGCGTCTATTGGTTATCGAAGACAATGCGACGTTGTCCGAACTGCTCGCCAAGGGCCTGCGGACGGCCGGCTACGAGGTCGATCTGCTTTCCACCGCCGCCGAGGCCCGTGCGGTGCTGATGACCACGACCTATGCGGCGGTCATTCTCGATCTTGGTCTGCCCGACGGCGACGGGCTCGCGATCCTGCGCGAGTTACGTCACCGCAAGGACTCGACGCCGGTGCTGGTGCTCACTGCGCGCGGCGGCTTGCAGGATCGCGTCTCGGGCCTGCGCAGCGGTGCCGACGACTACATGGTCAAGCCGTTCGCGCTGGAAGAACTGGTGGCGCGGCTGGAAGCGCAATTGCGCCGGCCGGGCCAGCAACTCGGCAACTCGCTTCATATCGCCAATCTCGAATTCGACCTGCGCGGCCGTCAGGCCTTGATCGACGACCAGCCGCAGGTGCTGTCGTCGCGCGAGACCGCCGTGCTCGAACTTCTGATGCGCAGCAAGGGCAGGGTGGTCTCGAAGAAGCAGGTCGAGGATCACATTTTCGGGCTCTCGGGAGACGTCGCCTCCAACGCCATCGAGGTTTACGTCCATCGCTTGCGCAAGCAGTTGTCGGACCGGGGCGCCAAGGTGACGATCCACACCATCCGCGGCGTCGGATATCTCATTGCCGAGGAAAAGCGTGATCCGGTTTAAATCGATCATCTCGCGCATCGTGATCCTGCATGTGATCGCGGTTGCGATCACATCGGTCCTGATGTCGGTGGCGCTGTCGTGGCTGTTGAACGTGGCCACCAACAACATCCACAACGAGGCGATGGAGGAACAGGCGGTTTCGCTCGCCGAGCATCTCGTGCTCGAAGCCGATGGCCGCCTCTCGCTCGCGCTGCCGCCGAACCTTCAGGGGCTCTATTCGCAGCCCTATGGCCGATATTCCTATGCCGTGATCGACGATGCCGGAAAGACGCTGTTTTCCTCGCTGAAGGACAATGCACCGATCTTCGCCGCCGACCCGCGCGCGGCCACGGTGGAGTTTCTCGACACCCACATTGGTGACGCCTCCATCTCCGGCGCCAGCGTCCGCCGCATCATCGGCGGCAAGACGGTGTGGGTGCAGGCGGCCGAAGACCTCGCCAACAGCGACAACCTGATCGACGACATTGTCGATGATTTTTACCGGCACGTCGGCTGGATCACGTTGCCGATCCTGCTGTTGCTTCTGGTGATCGATATCGCGATCTTCCGCCGCGCGTTGCTGCCGCTGCGGCAGGCATCTTTGACCGCCCAGTATATCGGTCCTGCGCGCACCGATATCCGGCTGCCGCTCGCAGGAAATTCCAAGCGAGGTGCGGCCGCTGGTTTCCGCCGTCAACAAGGCGCTCGATCGCCTCGATGAGGGATTCCGGCTGCAGCGCGAGTTCACGGCGGATGCGGCCCATGAGCTGCGCACGCCGCTCAGCATTTTGCGCACGCGCGTGGAGACGCTCGACGATCCCGGCGTGGCCGAGAGCGCTGCATCAGGACATCGAGGCCATGAGCCGGGTGGTCGGCCAGCTGCTCGACATTGCCGAACTGGAGGCTTTTGCCATCGACCCCGCGGAAGTCGCCGACCTGCAGGCGGTTTGCGCCGAGGTCGCCGGTTTTGTCGCGCCGCTCGCGCTCGAACAGGGGCGGGAGATTGCGCTACTCGGCGTCACGGCGCCGGTCTGGGTCAAAGGCAATGCCGAGATGATGAAGCGGGCGATCCGCAATCTCGCCGAAAACGCGATCCGCCACGCGCCAAAGGATACGGTGGTGGAATTCGTCGTCGAAGAAAATGGCACCGCCGTCGTGCAGGACCGCGGCCCCGGCATTTCGGAGGAAGAACGCGAACTGATCTTCCGCCGCTTCTGGCGGCGCAACCGCAATCAGCAGGGAAGCTCGGGGCTCGGCCTGTCGATCGTGCAACGCATTGCCGAATTGCACGGCGCGACCATCACGGTCGAGAACAGGGTGATGGGCGGTGCGCAGTTTTCCCTGCATTTTATTCAGGCTCCGCCGTACCCCAAAGGCTTGACGCCCCCCTCTCCGGTGCGATCAACATAACGCGATTAAAACTCCCCGAAGGACAAGACGGACCGCGGGGACGAACGACAAGAAGGATGCCCCGGATGAGGGTCCATCCGTCACACCCTGGAGGAAATACCCGATGTTTCGTTGTTTTCTGGCGGCCGTCATCTTCATGGCCGGCCTTTTTTCCGCCGGCCAGATCGCGCGCGCGCAAGACGCCAGTGCGGTGACCATCGTCGTCTATATGGAAGTGGCGCCCGCCAAGGCGGCCGAGGCCAGGAAGCTAATTCTCGCCTATGTTGCGGAAGCGCGAAAGGCCAAGGGCGCGCTCGAGGTCGATCGCGCTTCAGCGGATTTCCGATCCCGGCCATTTCGCGCTTGTCGAGCGATGGCAGTCGCAGGCCGACAAGCAGGCCTTTGCGTCAACCGATGCCCGTCACGAAGTATCGCGCCGCGCTCGATCCCTTCCGCAGCGCCGCTTACGACGAGCGCATTCACGCCGATCAGGCGGTTGGCCCATCAAAGCCGACCGGTGGAGAGTCAGTTGTGGCGCTGACCCACGTGGACGTGATTCCGACCCAGCTTGAGCCGGGAACGGCCAAGGTGAAGGCGTTTGTCGAGGCAGGCCGCGCCGCGCCGGGCAATCTGCGCTTCGACGACGTCGTTCAGGCCAACCGCAAGAATCATTTCACGGTCATCGAGGCCTGGAAATCGCAAGGAGACAAGACCGCGTGGATTTCGGGCAAGACGGCGCGCACGTTCCGCGAGGAATTGCAGCCGATCGGCGGCGCGCTGTATGACGAGCGCCTCTTCCGGGTTCTGCGCTGAGCCACCGGCGTTCTTTTTGACGGTTTCCATCATGGCGGCAAGGTAGTGTCCTTGCCGCCGTGAATCTTTTTTGCCACGATTCACCGCTATTCGTTCAGAGCCTATTCATGCCGGATGCGCCAGATTAGCGGGCACTGCATGACGAGCTTCATTCGATGGAACCGAAAATTTTAAGAAAGTTCCGCAGCAGTCGGACATGGATCTTGTCGGGCTGCGCCGCTGTCATCCTCGGCACGGGAATGGGAAGGGCAGCCGAGCTGTCGTCGCACGATCTGATTTTCCTCGATCGCCTCACCTTTGGAATCAACGCTTCCAGCGCCGCGCATCTCCAAGCGGTCGGCACTGAACGTTGGCTGAACGAGCAGCTGCACCCGCCGGCGACTTCACCGCTACCGGAGGCTGCGCGCGCGCAGATCGAAGCGATGGCGGACGTGCACAAGTTTCCTTTCGACATCGTGATGTCGTTCGACGCCCAGGCCAGGAGTGCCAATCAGGTTGCCGATCCCGATCAGCGCAAGGCGGCACAGCAGGTCTATCAGCAGGCGATGAATGAGCGGATGAAGCAGGCTGCCGCCCGTTCGATCCTGCACGCGCTCTACGGGCCGGACCAGCTGCGCGAGCGCATGACCTGGTTCTGGTTCAATCATTTCAATGTGCATCAGTACAAGTCCAACCTGCGCGTTCTCGTCGGCGACTATGAGGACCACGCGATCCGCGCGCATGCGCTCGGCAAGTTTCGCGATTTGTTGGTCGCCACGCTGCGCCACCCGGCGATGTTGCGCTATCTCGACAACACCGACAACGCCGCCGGCCACCTGAACGAAAACTACGCCCGCGAGATCATGGAGCTGCACACCATGGGCGTCGGCTCCGGGTACACGCAAGCCGATGTCGAGGCGCTGGCGCGCATTCTCACCGGCGTCGGCATCGATGTGAAACCCGAAGCGCCGAAACTCAAGCCCGAACTGCAATCGCAGCTCATTCGCGAGGGCGCCTTCGAATTCAATCCGGCGCGCCACGACTACGGCGACAAGACCTTCCTTGGACATGAGATCAAGGGCAGGGGGTTTGCCGAAGTCGACGAGGCGATCGATATCCTGGTGCACCATCCGGCGACGGCGACGCATCTGTCGAAGCAGATCGCAACCTATTTCGTCTCCGACAATCCGCCTGACGCGCTGGTCTCGAGGATGGCGCAGACCTTCAAGGCGACCGACGGCGATATTGCCGCGGTGCTCGCCACCATGGTGCATTCACCGGAGTTCAACGCCTCCCTGAAGCCGGGGACGAAATTCAAGGACCCCGTGCATTATGTCTTGTCGGCCGTTCGGCTCGCCTACGACGACAAGGTGATCCTCAACGCCCAGCCGGTCCAGAACTGGCTCAATCGCCTGGGCGAGGGGCTGTTCAATCACGACACGCCGGATGGCTATTCGATGATATCGGCGTCATGGAACGGCCCCGGCCAGATGACGCTGCGGTTTGAGATCGCGCGGCAGATCGGTTCGGGTTCGGCCGGCCTGTTCAAGCCCGACGTGCCCAATGCGGTCGACAAGCCGGCGTTTCCACTGATCCAGAACGCACTCTATTTCAACGGGCTGCGCCAGACGCTTGGGCCGGCTACGCTCGCCGCGCTCGATCAGGCGGTATCGCCGCAGGACTGGAATACACTGTTTCTGTCGTCACCCGAATTCATGCGCTAAAGCTTCTGGAGGCCGAAATGAACCGTCGTGATCTGATCAAGGCGTTTGCCGCTGCGGTTCCCTTGACCGTCGCGGGTCGTGTCTGGGCCGCGCCCGCCACCGATGCGCGGCTACTCGTGGTGTTCCTGCGCGGCGCCTATGATGCGGCCAATGTCGTCGTTCCCATTGGCAGCGATTTCTATCACGCCGCCCGTCCGACGCTCGGTCTTGCCAAGCCGGATGCGGGCAATCCGAATTCGGCGTTGTCGCTGAACGCGGAGTGGGGGCTGCATCCGGCGTTGCGCGACAGCATCTATCCGATGTGGGCCAAGCGCGAGATCGCGTTCGTGCCGTTCGCCGGCACGTCCGACGATCTGACGCGCAGCCATTTTGAAACCCAGGATACCATCGAACTCGGCCAGGCCGCCGGCGGCTCGCGCGATTATCGTTCGGGCTTCATGAGCCGCCTGGCTGCCGAACTCACGCGCGCCAAGCCGATCTCGTTCACCGATCAACTGCCGCTGATTTTCCGCGGCAAGACCCAAACACCGAACATCGGCATCAACAGCGTCGGCAAGCCCGGCGTTGACGATCGTCAGGCGCGCCTCATCAAGAACATGTATGCGCAAAGCGACCTGTCATCGTCGGTCTCCGAGGGCTTTCGGATTCGCGACGACGTCTATCGCTCGATCTCGGAGGAAATGACGGCGGCCAATCGCGGCGCGGTATCGCCGCGCGGCTTTGAGCTGTCGGCGCGGCGGATCGGCCACCTGATGCGCGATCAGTTCAACCTCGGCTTTGTCGATGTCGGCGGCTGGGATACCCACGTCAATCAGGGCGCGGCCACCGGCTATCTCGCCGATCGCCTGGGCGAACTCGGCCGCGCGTTGGCGGGCTTTTCCGAGGAGATTGGTCCTGCGGGTTGGCGCGACACGGTGGTCGTCGTGATTTCCGAATTCGGCCGCACCTTCCGCGAGAATGGCGACCGCGGCACCGATCACGGTCACGGCAGCGTCTATTGGGTGATGGGCGGCGGCATCAATGGCGGACGCATCGCCGGAGCGCAGATCAAGGTCGAGCAGGCGACGCTGTTTCAAAACCGCGACTATCCGGTGCTGACGGACTATCGCGCGATGCTCGCCGGCCTGTTCCAGCGTCAGTTCGGTCTTCAGCCGGCCAATGTTCAGCGCATCTTCGCCGGCGTTCACCCTGCGGAACTCGGATTGGTCTAGATCCCGCATTTTTACGGGGCTGCATGGCTGATTTTCGCGCGATGTGAGTTTACGCGGCCTTCACGACCGCAAGGGTAGCTTTCGCCAACGACTTCCCCTGGCGGAAATCCCTGATGTTGAAGGTTTATAACTGTATCGCGACGGCGCATGATCTCAGGCTCGTCGCGCTTGCCGCTTTTATTTGCGTCCTGGCTTCGATCGCCGCGATCAGGTTGTTGCGTTATGCCCGTATTTCCAAAGGGCGCATGCGCAGCGTCTGGCTGACGGTTTCCGCCATCTCGACCGGCTTCGGCATCTGGGCCACGCACTTCGTCGCCATGCTCGCGTTCACGCCGGGCATTCCGAGCGGCTATAATATCGTATTAACCATCCTGTCGCTCGTCGCGGCCATCCTGCTCACGGGGGTCGGCCTCACGGTATCGCTGATCGAAGGCTGGCGTTACGGCCCATGGGTCGGCGGTGCCATCGTCGCCGGCGGCATCGCCGTCATGCATTACACGGGAATGGCGGCCTTCGAGATCGCGGGCACGGTGCTCTGGGATCCCGTACTGGTGGCCGCCTCTATCCTGATTGGCGCCGCGATCGGAGCGATTGCGATCCCGGTTGGCCTGCACGGCGAAGGCGAGGGCTGGAAAGTCGGCGGCGCGCTGCTGCTGACGCTTGCCATCTGCAGCCATCATTTCACGGCGATGGGCGCGGTCTCGATTATCCCCGATCCGAACATCACGGTTTCGCAGACCGCCTTGCCGGCCGGATGGCTCGCCATCGGGGTGACGATTGCAAGTCTCGGCATTCTCGGATTGGCGACAGCGGCCGTCGTGCTCGACATCAGAGATCACCGCCGCTCGGACCTCGAGACCGACCGGATGCGCGACCTTGCGGATGCTACCGTCGAAGGCCTTCTGGTCTGCGACGGCGAGACGATCGTCTCGGCCAACAAGAGCTTCTCGCTACTCGTGGGCTGCCCGGCCGATAGCCTGATCGGCGGCACGCTCGAAAACTGCTTCCCCGACTCGGCCGCCCGCGCCAAGCTGATGTCGCGGCCCAATCACACGCTCGAAACGGAATTGCGCCATCGCGATGGCTCGATGATTCCGGTCGAATTGATCATGCGGCCGATCATCTTTGCCGAACGTCCTCACCACGTCGTTGCGGTTCGCGATCTGAAGCGCCGCAAGGCTGCCGAGCAGCACATCCATTTCCTGGCGCATCACGACGCGCTGACGGGCTTGCCGAACCGCGCCTATTTCAACGCCCGCATCGATCAGGAAATCGCAGCCCTCACGCCGGGCAAGAGCCTCGGCGTCCTCTGCCTCGACCTCGATCGCTTCAAGGAGATCAACGATCTCTTCGGACACGCCGCCGGCGACCGGGCCTTGCAGACCTTTACCTCGCGCGTCAGTGAGTTGCTGGATGACCAGCAGATGATGGCGCGGCTTGGCGGCGACGAGTTCGCGGTCCTGCTGCCCGGCATTTCCGGCCCGGCGGCGGCCGGCCGGCTCGCCGAATCCATACTCGAGGCGCTTCGCAACAACACCGATGCGCCGGAAGTGCCGATCTCCACCAGCATCGGCGTCGCGCTCAGTCCGGATGATGCGCCGGATCGCCAGTCGCTGCTCAACCACGCCGACGTGGCGCTCTATCGGGCGAAGCAGGAAGGCCGCAATACCTATCGCTTCTTCGAAGCCAAAATGGGCGCCGAGGTTCGCGACCGCCGCATGGTCGAACACGATTTGCGGCTGGCGATTTCGCGCGGGGAACTGTGGTTGGCCTATCAGCCGCAGCTCGATATCAAGCGCGGCAAGGTGGTCGGCTTCGAAGCGCTGTTGCGCTGGAAGAGCCCCGCGCGCGGCGAAATATCGCCGGGCGTCTTCATTCCGATCGCCGAGGAAATCGGCGCCATCCTCCCCATTGGCGACTGGGTGCTGAAGGAAGCCTGCCGCGAGGCCGCGACCTGGAAAACGCCGCTGAAGGTTGCCGTCAACGTTTCCGCCGTGCAGCTTCACAACGCCGCGTTCGCGCAGGAATTGCACGGCATCCTGCTCGAGACCGGTCTGCCCGGCAAGCGGCTGGAGATCGAGATCACGGAGACGGCGCTGGTGCGTGATCTCAACCGGACGCTGGCGACGCTGCGTCAGGTCAAGGCGCTCGGCGTCGAAATCGCGATGGACGACTTCGGCACCGGCTATTCGTCGCTGTCCAACCTGCGCGCCTTCCCGTTCGATCGCATCAAGATCGATCGCTCCTTCATCAAGTCGGTCCATTCCAACCAGCAGGCGGCCACCATCGTTCGGGCGGTGCTGGGCCTCGGCAAGGGCCTCGGTCTGCCGGTGATTGCGGAAGGCGTCGAGACCAACGAGGAACTGCGCTTCCTGCAGGAGGAGAACTGCGACGAGGTGCAGGGTTATCTCTTGGGACGCCCGGCTGCGATCGAGACGTTCCGGGAGTACACCGATCCGGACGCCAGCCTGCCACAGGCCGCCCCCGTCAAGAGGGCCGCAAGCGCCTGACGCCGCTTAAGCCCGCTTCAAGGCCAGGGTATCCAAGGCAAGTCGCTTGGCTGTCGCAACCGATGGCGATACTTTGTGGGGATGTCAGGCCTGTAGGCTGACAGAGCACTCCTACGAATGGCGGGTCCGTGACCGAGCAAGCGATACAAGTTTCCGATGCGCGGCAGACCCCGCAAGGCAAATTGCCGGCATTGGCGCTGTCTGCGCTTGGCATCGTGTTCGGGGATATCGGAACCAGCCCGCTCTACACGTTCAAGACGGTGCTCGGCACGGCCGACATGCCGTCGGATCCCGGGACGGTTCTCGGCGCGCTTTCGCTGGTGCTGTGGACGCTCTTTCTCATCACCACGGTCAAATACGTCTCCTTTGCGATGCGCGTCGACAATGACGGCGAGGGCGGCATCCTCGCGTTGATGGCGCTGCTGGGCGTGAAGAAGCAACACCGGCCGACGATCATCGCGGTCGGCCTGTTCGGCGCGGCGCTCATCTATGGCGACGGAGCGATCACGCCGGCAATCTCGGTGCTGTCCGCGCTCGAAGGCCTGAACATGGCGACGCCCGCCTTTCAGCCCTACGTGGTGCCGGCTGCGGTTGCCATCCTGCTGGCGCTGTTTGCAATCCAGTCGAGGGGGACGGCGGCGATCGGGCATTTCTTCGGTCCGATCATGCTGCTCTGGTTTGCCGCGATGGCGATCATGGGCGTGTGGGGGATCGCGCAGCATCCGCAGGTATTCGCCGCGATCAATCCCGTCTATGGCCTGACCTATCTGGTCTCGCACGGCTCGACCGGCTTTCTGGTGTTGGGCGCCGTGTTTCTCTGCGTCACCGGAGCGGAAGCGCTCTATGCCGACATGGGACATTTCGGCAGCCGGCCAATCAAGCTCGCCTGGTTTGCAGTGGTGTTTCCAAGCCTGATCCTCAACTATGCCGGGCAGGCGGCGCTGGTGCTCGAGGGCGCGCCGACCGGCGACAATATCTTCTTCCGCCTGTGTCCCCAGCCGCTGTTGATTCCGCTGATCGTGCTCGCGACCATCGCGACCATCATCGCCAGCCAGTCGATCATCACCGGCGCGTTCTCGATGACGCGGCAGGCGATCCAGCTCGGCTGGCTGCCGCGGCTCTACGTCAAGCAGACCTCTTCCGAAGGTTATGGCCAGATCTATGTCGGCGTCGTCAACTGGCTGCTGATGATCGTCACGGTGGGCTTAACGATCGCGTTCGGCAAGTCCGACAATCTCGCCGCCGCCTATGGCATTGCGGTTTCCGCCACGATGCTGATGACCTCGGCTCTGCTCTTCATCGCGATGCGCGAGATCTGGGGATGGAGCGTGCTGGCGGCGGGCAGTGTGGCCGGCTGTTTCCTCATCGTCGACAGCGCCTTCTTCCTGGCAAACCTCACCAAGATCGCCGAGGGCGGCTATGTGCCGCTGCTGCTCGCGCTCGCTGTTTATGGCGTGATGTGGATCTGGCACCGCGGCGCCGCGGCCGTGTCGCGGCGCATGCACGAGCAACTGATCCCGGTGAATGAATTCATGGCGCGCATCGAGGCCGCCAACGTGCCGCGCGTGCCCGGCACGGCGGTGTTTCTGACTCGCTCCGAGCGCGACACGCCGCCGGTGATGGTGTGGCATGTCAAGCATAACCGCGCCTTGCACGAGCATCTGTTCGTGCTGCGCGTCGAGATCAGGTCGGTGCCGTGGTCGTCACCCGGCAATCGCCTCACGATCGATGAGGTCGCGCCGAATTTCTGGCGCGCCGAAGCGCGCTTCGGCTTCATGGAGCGGCCGCACATTCCCGACCTGCTTGCTGCGTCCAAATCGCTTGGGTGCACGGTCGATCTTTCCGACGTCACCTATTATGTCGGACATGAAACCGTGATCGGCCGCGAGGACAAAATGGGGCTGCCGGCATGGCAGGCCAAGCTCTTTGTGGCGATGGAGCGCAACGCGGTCCACGTCAGCGACTTCTTCAGCCTGCCGGGCGATCAGGTGGTCGAGATCGGGCGGCAGGTGGCGATCTGACGCGCCGCCTTACGCCGACGTTGTGGCGAGTTTCAAAGCCGTCATTGCGAGGAGCGAAAGCGACGACGCAATCCAGTCTTCTTGACACTGGATTGCTTCGCTGGCGCTCGCAATGACGATGGAGGTTGCAACGCAGGTAGCCTTACGGCCTCGGGCCCCTCGAGGCGCAGGCACCGGAGGCGCATTTCAGGTTCGACGAAGCCGTAAAGGTCTTGCCCTTGTTCGGCGGCGTGACGAGCGGATTTTGTCTGGTGGTGGCCGGCGTCGGGCCCGGCGTGGTTGCGTTGCCGATGGCGGGCGGCGTCACGGCGAGCGAATTGGGTCTCACGATGCCAACGACCGGATGGGGCTTCGGTGGGGTGGGAGGCGTGATCGGCTTGATCGATCCGCCGATCACGGGGGGCGGCTTGGCGGCGCCGCCAATCCTGACCTGCTGCGTCTTGGCGCCGCCGAGCGTGCTCTGCGCGCAGGCCTCCGGGATAGTCCCGACGGCGACCGCGAGCACACAAGCCAGCGTCCATCCGATCATCGCTTTGTCGTTCATGGCGGGCCTCGCGCTGGCTTCGGCTTCGACAAGATCATACGTAGTCCCGTCCTGTGACTTAGCCAAGAGTTCGGCCTGGTTATTTTACGGCTATTATCTGGCACGCCTTGCGACGGTCGGTACCGCCGGCGATAATTTGACATGTCGGGCAAATCACCGGCATAGGTTCATTGTCGCAAAAATGCGGCCCGCGCCGGGAGACCGGCCGCGGGCTTTTTTCGTTCCCATTTCCGAACCGGTTTGCCGGTGCGCGCGAACGCGCCGGCCGCGGCCTCTCCCCCTCCCGAGAGAGACAGGGTTCGCGCCCGAAATGAGCGGCGCACAACGTGTGCTAGCTCTGCCGCGATTTTCATCAGGCAAATCACCCCAACTGAAGGAAAGATCGCATGGCCGCCACCGCTGCCTGATCGCGCTCGCCCTCGGCGGGCTGACCTTCATCGTGCTCTGGGAGATTTTCTCGTGAACAAGATCATTCAATTTATCCCGCGGGCGAACTGCCGCCGTCGTTCGCACGAATCCGGGCAGCCGCATCGCTCGCCGCCCCGGTCCGACGATCTCGCCATGGATCACGCCGACACCGCGCCATGCGAATATGCATCGCCGCCCTGTCAACCTCAAGACGAAGACCAGACGGCGTAACGTCGTCGCTTTCGAAGAAGAATTAAAAATGCCCAAAGCCGTCACCGAAATCCGCTCGCTCGCGCGCTCTCATACGCGCACGGCGCTGAACGTGCTCGTCGCCGTGATGCGCAACACCAAGGCGACGCCGCCGGCGCGGGTGGCGGCGGCCAATGCGCTCCTCGATCGCGGCTGGGGCAAACCAACCCAGGCGATCGGCAACGATGAGAGCGCGCTTGAGCTGATCCATCGCATCGAGCGTGTCATCGTGCATCCCGAACGTGTCGGTCCTGAAGATCCCAAGGGCGAAAATCCGTACGCCGTCGTGCCCGGACGCGAGCAGCTTTGATCGTATGAACGATACCGAACAGGCGTGGGCGTGAGGGGCGTCCTGTAACGAATACGCCTGCTACTTCGTTTTCGATTCCGTGAAATTGTGTTGCGCCGCTTCGGGGCAATAGCGCAACTGGTGGTCGGACCACAGGGCCTGCCCATTTTGAGATCTGTGAAAGAGCACGGACTGATCGTCTATTTTGGAAAGAGTGACGGTTTCGGTGGAGTTAGACCCGAGTATTGATCCATTGCTTGTAACGACACCCTGACCACAGTTCACGTTCAGTGTGACAGAATTGGGCGGCTCGACCGAGACGTGCGCGACGTAGCAACTGGCGCCGCCGATCGATAGCGCACTTTGTGCAAGCCGGACGACAGCGTCGCCCGATTTCAGGCAGCGATCGTCAAAGTCCGCGCCAGCGCTCGCATAGACGCCGTCGCGCGGCTGCCATGCCGTCTTTGCGGCGGCTTTGTCCTGTTCGATTTTCGCTCGGTTTTCTGCCGCGGCATCGCGATGCATTTGCTGATACCTTCCCGGGCAATAGACGACCTTCCACTCCGAGCCCTTGAATTTGCCATTGAGCGTCTTTCGCCCCAGCATGGATTTGTTGTCGATCTTCTTCAGCAAGATGACTTCGCTGAATTCCTTGTCGTCGGGTTGCCCGATATCCTCCGCAAGATTGTAGTCGTTGCAGGTCATCTCGATTCTGATAGCATCTGGGCCGGTGTCGGTGAGTTTTCGCACTTTGCAACCCCACTCGTGGCCGCTAATCGATTTTTCACGAAGTTCGACGTTGAGATCGCCGAATTCCCCGCATGCTTCGGCAAAGCCTTTGCCTGGGCTCGCATAGATGCCTTCTTTGGGGCGCCACTTCGCTGTGGCCGGCGATGCGGCATCCTGTGCCAGCGTTGGAGCGACCGTGCCGAATGCATAGGCAAGGACAAGGATTGATTGCGCCAAGGCGCGATAGATCTTAGGGCTCAACGAAGCTCTCCCCGACATTTCACTTAACAACGGGACTCGCTCTCCGCGAGAAAGGCGTGACGAGAACAATATCCGATTGTCTCGCGGCGAGGCAACAGGACTGGCGAGCTGTCTATTGCCTCGATCTATGATGAATCAAGGGGAAAAACATGACGTGGGAAGAAATCATGCGACGCGTGTTGCCGCCGGTCGGTGGCTTGTCGCCTCATATCACCAGCGAATTTGGATCCACGAATAGGCCAATGGGCTCAACGAACCCGCATAAAGGTGTTGATTTCAACTACCCTGTCGGACGATCAGGAATCAATCTAACCAATCCGGTAGTGCATTCGCCTGTTGCCGGCGTTGTAGTGAATGCAGGTGAAGGCAATGTTGGGAGAATCGCTATTAGGGATGCAAACGGTCTTTTTCATGAGATCTTGCACACCCATACGCAGAGCGTAAGGAATGGGGATTTGGTTGGGGTAGGCACCCCGATCGGAACGATGGGAAATAGAGGGGTGGTGCGCCCAAATGTTGAAGACGGCCCTCCTCATGTCCACTACCAATTAAAAGATCGCGCCGGCAAGGTGGTCAACCCAACTGAGTTCTGGAATAATTTGGATCCTGGAAAGGATGATCCCGGTCAGCCGGCCTTCCTCGATCAATCAAAACGCGCCGCCGAAATCCTGTCAGGCTTGAATGAGAAGTCTTCGCACAACGGCGGCTTTCCTCCGGATCGTCCAGGCAATCGCTTCTTCAATCCGTTCAATCAAGCTCCTGTTGCGGGTTTTGTCCCGCTTCCTAACGCGCCTGTAGCTTCTGATGATCCCGCAACCTTTGCCGATCGCTACGGAAATTGGGCTGCAAAGCGTGGAATTGGCAATATCAGTGCTCCGGCTCCGCAGCCTGCGGCGGACCAAGGCAAGCGGTCGGAGCAGGACGACGCGCCGGTTCGCGTTCTCTCGCGTGTCAATCTCTCGCCCGCATCCGCGTCCGGCGATGCACCGCCGCTTGCACCATCCGCTCCGCCATTGCTCGGCATCTTCAGCGGCAAGCCGATGCCGGATTATCCGGTGCGGCCTTCGATCTTCGATACCGACAATCGATCCTCACCGGACGACGATGAGCCGTATCAGCGCTGGCGGCGATGGCTGGACGCCTGAGCGCCGGGTTGAACGATCTAAGGCGTCGTTCACTTCGCCTTCTTTGAATCTGCGTAAGCGCGCTGCGCTGCATCCGGGCAGTAGGCGAGTTCTTGCGCAGGTTCAGAAAATTCGCCGTCCTGGCTTCTCCTAATAGTTATCGTTTGATCGCCAGTCTTCGAGAGGGCGATCTTTTCCGAACCCGGCGCCACGAAGTCTCCTTTTTTTCTCAAGACGACACCGACGGCATTTGGTTTCTGATCGCAAATCACATTCAGACTCCTGTAGTTCTTCGAGCTCTCATCGACACCGACAACCCTGCAATGGGAACTCCCGCCCGACAGTGAAAAATCATCGAAGTCGATCACTACATCTTCGGCTTTCAGGCAGCGGTCGTTGAAATCGTTGCCCGGTTTGGCGTAGACGCCATAGAGCGGCCCCCATTTGCCGTTTTCCTCCCACCATTTTCGCTCGGCCTCCGATTCGTTCAGGTCGAATGGCCAGTTGACTTTGGCTGCCTCATCAATTCCGCGGCAATAGGCAAGTTTTGATGGTGGCCGCCCTGGTTGCGTGCTCATGAAAAAAGACGTTTCGTCAATCTTTCGAAATGTAATGATGTCGCTGTATTTTCCCTTGGTCTCGTCGTCGCAGGTCGCATCAAGCCGGAGCAGGCCTGGACCCGCGTCGGTCACTTTCCTGATTTTGCATTTGTAGACTTCGTCTGCGCCGATGGTCCCCTTGCTGAGTTCGACATAGCTAAGCGGATGACTATCGCAGGGCGCAGCCGTGCCCATGTCAAAGCCATAAATCCCGTCCTTGGGGCGCCACTTCTTCTCGACGGCTGGCTTGGCGCCGTCTTGCCCCGGCGTCGGTGTCGCTGCGCCGATTGAGCAAAGGATCACGGCCCATAAGGCAACATTGGTGCGGCTATTGCGTTTCAACGACATTCTCCTGACCAGAAGCTCGCAAACGACGCCAAGAATATCCGATCACCCACAGGTGGAGCAAGTGCCCGCCGCCAAGTCGTTAAGCCGCGGGCGGGCGGGCGTTACGCATTTCATCAAGAAACAGGAGACCAAATTGAAGAACAGCTACAGACCTGGTCCGGCGTTCAAGTTGGGATCGCCTTATGGCAGGCGGACCGATCCCAAGACTTATGTGCCGGGCCAATTCCATTCGGGTCAGGACTTTCCCGCGGCAGTGGGCACGCCAGTTCCTACCGCCGCATCCGGGGTGGTGGTGTATTCCGGGTTCAACGACAAGCTAGGCAACGTGGTGATCGTCAAAAATGACACCGGCGATTACAGTCTGTACGGGCATCTTCGGGATGGCGATCGAGCGAAGCTAGGCCAGCGGATCTGGCCAGGAGATACGATCGGGCTTGTCGGAAACACCGGTAAGCGAACCACCGGACCGCACCTGCACTATTCAATCATTAGCCGGGGTGCGCGTGACAGCGTTGAGAATCCGGGGCTGTCGCATGATGGCGGCCCGATAGGCGTTGCTCTGGACGAGCGCAATACGATAGACCCGGCGCGATACAACAACTACAAGCTCGCGCCCGCTATCTCGATCAGTCGCGGCGTGCCGCGGAACTCATTTCTGGCGACAATGCAGGTGCAGCTCGCATCTCGTCGCCTGACACACCGGCTCAGCCCTTGTTTAGTCCTTTCGGTAAATCAGTATCCGGTTCCTCTACCCCAAATCCCGTCGCCGCGCGCTTTGGCCGATGGGGTTCGGTCCCACTTCCCAACGCGCCGGTTACTTCTGATGACCCCGCCAACTTTGTCGACCGCTTCGGTAACTGGGAATTGACGGCTCCGGGTGCATTCGGTCAAGTCGATGCACCGGCTCCGGTGATCGCGCCCAACCTGGGAAGGAGCTCGGAAGCGGATGACGACGCGCCGGTTCGCGTTCTCTCGCGTGTCAATCTCTCGCCCGCATCCGCGTCCGGCGATGCACCGCCGCTTGCACCATCCGCTCCGCCATTGCTCGGCATCTTCAGCGGCAAGCCGATGCCGGATTATCCGGTGCGGCCTTCGATCTTCGATACCGACAATCGATCCTCACCGGACGACGATGAGCTGTATCAGCGCTGGCGGCAGTGGCTGGATGCGTAAGCGAACGCGTCGCCTAACATCTCGATCATATCGACATTGAAAATTCCGACCGCAAAAATCTTTGAATTGGTGCTGATGCGTTCGCGGGGCGATCTCTATCTTTGGTTCTGTTGTTCGTTGCTGCGGCCTTCCTTAACCTTGGAGCAATAAACGGCTCGCTGGTCTGGGGCCCTGAATTTCCCGTTATCGGTCATACGCACGAAAACAGATGTATCGTCGATCTTGCGAAGTGTCATGACTTCCCTGAATTTCCTTGCCTCGGGCGCTTCGCACGCCAGATTGAGTCTAAGCGCGTTGGGTCCCGTTTCCGTGAGTTTCGAAATTTTACATGCCCAAGACTCCCCGCTGAGAACTTTCCCGTCACGAAGCACCAAGTCAAACTCGGGGGCATCTTCGCATCGCTGGGAAATATTTTCTCCATCCACCGCGTAAGGGCCGTCCTTGGGACGCCACTTCTCATGCGCCGACTTGACGGCGTCTTGGGCAAACGTCGGCATCGACGCGCCGATCAGGCAGGTCAGAGCGATGAGAGAAGAAGCGAGGCAACGGAGGTGACCCGGCCTGCCGTGCGAAGGCTGTCTTGCTCGATCGGGTTTCATTCAGCTTTACCCGTGCAATGAAATGGACGGTGACGATTACATCATCATCCCAAGGTTGAGCAAGCATATCCCGACGCAGACGCGTTTTTCAATAAGCACAAGAGGAGGCTTTATTGGGCGATACTTATGATCCCGGCAGTCGCTTCAGGCGGATGAGCTCACCCTACGGCTGGCGCATCCATCCAATCACGAAACGCACGGAATTTCATCCTGGGGCAGACTTTAGTGCGCCGGAAGGGACTCCTATTCCGAGCGCCGCGTCGGGAGTAGTCGTTTATTCCGGAAAGAATGAGGGCGGCTATGGAAACGCCGCCGTGGTCAAAAATGATACCGGAGATTACAGCCTCTACGCTCACATGCAGGGAGGCAATCAGGTCGAGCCAGGCCAGAAAGTCTGGAAGGGAGATACAATTGGCCTCGTGGGAAACACCGGAACTTCCGATGGTCCGCATCTGCACTATTCGGTCATTACCAAGGAAGCAGGTAAAATATACGACCCATTTCATCCCGGGAGTGGTGGTCCAATCGGTCTCCATCTCGATCAAACCAACACTTATAATCCGGGTACTTACAAAGACTATCTGCCTTCAGCTCCGTATCTCGACCAATCCAGGCGAGCCTCGGAAATTCTGTCGGGTCTGGACGAGAAATCGTCGCGCAGCGGCGGCTCTACTCCGGATCGTCCAGGCGATCGCTTCTTCAATCCTTTCAATCAAGCTCCTGTTGCGGGCTTTGTCCCGCTTCCTAACGCGCCTGTAGCTTCTGATGATCCCGCAATCTTTGCCGATCGCTACGGAAACTGGGCTGCAAAGCCTGGACTCGACAATAACAACAGTGCGCCGGCTCCGCAGCTCACGCCAAGCCCAGGCAAGCGATCCGAAGCGGATGACGACGTGCCGGTTCGCGTTCGCTCGCGTGTCAACGCCTCTCCCGCATCCGCATCCGGCGATGCGCCACCGCCTGCATCCGCGCCGCCGTTGCCCGGCATCTTCAGCGGCAAGCCGATGCGTGATTATCCGGTGCGGCCATCGATCTTCGCCACCGATGATCGATCCTCGCCTGACGACGATGAACTGTATCAGCGCTGGCGGCGATGGCTGGATGCGTGAGCAGGCGCTTTATCGTTCATCATGTCGACCCTGAAAATCCCAACCGCTGAGATATTTGAGCCGCTGCTGGCGCCGGCCCGCTACAAGGGAATTTTTGGCGGCCGTGGCTCGGGAAAATCGCATTTCTTCGGCGAATTGCTCGTGGAGATCTGCGAGGCCGAGCCCGGCACGTCGGCGGTGTGCATTCGCGAGTCGCAAAAGACGCTGGCGCAATCCTCCAAGCGGCTGATCGAAAGCAAGATCGAGAAGCTGGGTCTGTCGCATCGCTTCAAGTTCTATAGCGACCGGATCGCCACGCCCGGCGGCGGGCTGATCATCTTCCGGGGACTTCAAGACCACACGGCAGCCTCCATAAAATCACTGGAAGGCTTTCGCATTGCCTGGATCGACGAGGCACAGTCGCTCAGCGCGCGCTCGCTGGCGCTGTTGCGGCCGACCATCCGTGCGGAAGCGTCCGAACTGTGGGCTTCATGGAATCCGCGGCGCAAGAGCGATGCGATCGATGACTTCTTTCGTACGCGAAAGCCCGATGGCGCGATCCTCGTCCAGGCCAACTGGCGGGACAATCCCTGGTTTCCTTCCGTGCTCGACGACGAACGCAAGACCGATCTCGCGCTCTATCCGGACCGCTATACGCACATCTGGGAAGGTGACTACGTGAAAGCGTTCGAAGGCGCATACTTTGCGAGCCTGCTCTCGGAAGCCCGTGCGCAGGGGCGCATCGGCAAGGTCGCCGCCGATCCGCTGCTGCCGCTGCGCGCCTTCCACGACATCGGCGGCGCCGGCGCGCAGGCCGATGCTTACACCATCTGGATTTGTCAGTGGGTGGGACAGGAAATTCGCGTGCTGGACTATTATGAATCCGCGGGCCAGGTGCTCGCCTTTCATGTCAACTGGATGCGCGAGCGCGGCTACGACCGGGCGATCAATTATCTGCCACATGACGGCGTCAACACGAACACCATCACCGGCAAGATTTACGTTGATCACTGGCGCGACGCCGGTTTTACGGTCGAACCGCCGGTGAAGAACCAGGGCAGGGGTGCAGCTGTCATGCGGATCGAGGCGCTCCGCAGGTTAGGCCCAAACCTCTGGTTCAACGAGATGACCACCGAAGCCGGCCGCGACGCGCTCGGGTTCTATCACGAGAAGCGCGACGATGAGCGCCAGGTCGGCCTCGGCCCGGAGCACGACTGGTCGTCGCACGCCGCCGACGCGCTCGGCCTGATGGCGGTTTGCTACGAGGCGCCGGCGCGCACCGCGAGCTTCAACCGGGTGATCCAGTACCGGGAGCAGGGGTGGGTGTGAGGAGCGCGACGTTGGGCTGAGTGGACTTGTTTCTCTGGATAGTGCCGGCAGCACCATTATTGGCGAGTGAGACAAAGGAGCCCTTCTCGCTGAGTTTTCCCGATTTCAAGTATAAATGACCTTCGAGGGAGCCAAATTGGGTAATGAATTCGAGTGGTCTGGAGAAGAAATTCAATTGAAATCAATGTATTATGCGTTGCCGCCCCCTTTATTTTTGAAGGCTGGGACACTAACTATCGTTAAGGCGTTCTCCGTCATAGTGGTTGTCAGGAGTCGTGGAGACTGCTTTGATCTGTCAGCATTCGTCAGAGGGCAACGAAATGAATCGTCTCATTGTCGTAAGGGCGACTTGGGATAGCGAAGTAAATGTGTGGGTAGCAGAGAGTTCGGACCTTCCCGGACTGATTACCGAAGCCGCAAGTCTGGACGCGCTGGACGCAAAGCTTCCGGGCCTCATCATGGATCTTCTTAATATCGATGACGCCGACGATTCCGTCGACTTTGATATTCCTGTTGAAGTAATCGCCAGCTTCTCCAGGCGCGTGCGTCGTACTCATGCTGCATGAAAAGCTTCACGCCAGAATTGAAAAAGATTCTGGAAGCGGCGGGCTGTTATTTCGTTAGGCAAGGACGGGGCGATCACGAAATCTGGGAAAGTCCAATTTCCAAGACTCGCTTTACCGTCGACAACAGAATCCTGTCCCGTCATACCGCTAACGGCGTCTTGAAACAGGCGGGCCTTACCAAGCAGTTCTAGTCCCCAATTTACCGACTTTGCATCGCCGTCAGGCTCGATATTACGTCGTCGCCAGGAACGGACGGCGAGCTTCAACCGGGTGGTCCAGTGCCGCGAGCAGGGGGGTGTGAAAGAATAGGGGCCCCTCACTTCGTCTTCTTTGAATCCGCATAAGCGCGCTGCGCCGCGTCGGGACAGTAGGTCAACTGTTGGTTGGGTTCGGTAGCTTGCCAGTTTCGAAACATGCGAAATAGTGCGGACTGATCGATCAAGCCACCACGACGCTGGGATCGTCGGCGCGCACGGTCGTTGCGATAGTGGCCGGATCGGCCGATTTCGCTTTCGCCCAGGTTTGCAGCCCCGGCGGCCGGTAGCTGCTATCGCTGCGCCACCGCTCGAACACCGACGCATCGATGGTCTCGTTGATATTGATGACGCCGTCGCCTTCGCTCTTCGGAGCAACCCCGATCGGGCGATAGTAGGGGCGATTGAGGGTGTAGAGGCGATAGAGGCCCCACATGAAATCCGTATAGGAATCGGCCGGCTTGGCGGTCCGGGCAGCGGGATCGACGGCGAATTGGCCGCTGAACGAAAGCCCGAGGCTCTCGGCCTTTTGTGCGAGCCATTTGAACGGAAGCTGCGGCAAGGGATCGTTGAAATATCCGCCGCCGACATTGGCATGGGCGCCGGTGAACCACCTTTGTTCGGTGCGCTCGATCGGGCGGTGCGCCGCACCGGTCGCGCCCTGGTTGGTCCAGAGCGTCGGCGCGAACGCCTTGCGGTGCTCGTCGATCGCAAGCGCGTGAAACGCGAACTCGTCGTTCTGGCGCAGCCCGGTATTGAGGAATTCGTAGGCCGATCCAAACAGCCAGTTCCACCAGGGGAAGGGGACGCCAAGCTCGCCCACGGTATCGAACACGCCAATGAATTTGATCGGCACGGGTTGCGCATATTTCAGCATCCAGCCTTCCTCGAAGCTGAAATCGGTCTGCCCCTGAGCTTGCGCTGCGATCAAATCGCGGATGGTTCGCTGTCCCGCGCGCCGGTAGCGGGTAAACAACTGGTTGACGCCGAGCGGCGCGCCGCCTTGCAGCAGCCCGCATTTTGAAATGAAGCCGGCGAGGCTTCTTGCGGTGTAGGCGCCGCGGCTGAAGCCGAAGATGAAGATCTCATCATTGGGTTCGTAGTTATCGATCAGCCATTCATAGGCGCTGGTGATCGCCGTATCGATCCCGGCGCCGAATAGGCCGCCGCTGACCTTTTCGCCGAACTTGGTGCCGAGCCCGGTCGAGTAGTAGGCGAGCTGTTGGCAGCCGTCGGCGCTGACCGGCGAGTAAAGGGCGCGGAAACGCCAGATGTTGGTGTTGTCGCTGACCTGATTCCAGGTGCCGTCGAGATAGAGCGCGAGGCGCCTCTTTGTCGCCGCCGGTAGTGGCTCGCCCATGCTGGTCTCCCCGCGATTTGACCCAAGGATATCCGATGAACGTCTCTCATGTCATCGCCCTGACAGGCCTGGTCTCGCTCGCCTCCGGCATGCTCGTCGTCAATCTGGTGCCGGCGCCGCGCGCGGCGCAGGCCGGCACGATCATCGCCACCTGCGGCGTCGCTCTACTCGCCGTGCTTGCCATCCGCCGGTTGCTATCCTAGCGGGGCAATCTGGGGTTGTTCAAGGTCTTCGACTTCGGATTTGACACGTCGGGCAAATCACCCGCATAAGTCCACCCTTGCAAAAAAACGCGAAAGCCCGTGGCGCCAAAAATGGCAGCCGCGGGCTTTTTGCTTGTTTCGTTCAGTCACCTCTAACGTGAGAACGCCCGCTGATGCCCAAGATGTCCATCTCCGACCTCAAGGCGATGCTGTCGGCCGAGAAATCCGACGCGCTCGCCGCGATCTCCGCCGCCGAACTCGCCGAAGAGCGGGCTGACGCGATGGATTACTATCTCGGCCATATGCAGAAAGACATGCCGGCGCAGGAGGGCCGCTCGCGCGCGGTCTCGACCGACGTCGCCGACACCATCGAAGGGCTGATGCCGCATCTGATGGATGTCTTTGCCGGCTCCGACGAGGTCGTGCGCTTCGAGCCGGTCGGCCCGGAAGACGAAGCCGCTGCCGCGCAGGAGACCGACTACGTCAATCATGTTTTCATGCAGCAGAATCCCGGTTTCATGATTCTGTATTCCTTCATCAAGGATGCGCTGCTATCGAAAGTCGGCATCGTGAAAGTGTGGTGGGAGGAGCACGAGGAGGAAGAGCGCGAAACCTATTATGACCTCACCGACGACCAGTTCGCGTTGATCGCGCAAGCGGTTGCCGAATCCGAAGGCGCGATGAAGATCGTGGCGCACTCGGTGCACGAACCGGGTGAGGCGCTGGAAAAGTCGGAGGCGACGAGCTGAGAAGGCGGGAATACGACGCGTACTGACATGGTTGGTTGGCCCGGGTCAAAGGCCTAGTCCCCTCAGAATTGACCTCGCCCAAGCCCAATCAGGGACGGCCAGGGTCAAGACTATCACGTCGGCATCGATTATGCGGCCAAGGCCGGCACGTCGATCCCCGCCGCATCGAGCGGCGAGGTCGTCTATTCAGGACCAAGTGGAGGTTTCCACCACGCCGTTGTGGTCAAGTCGATTGGTCGAGACGGAAGAGCGTACTATTCGATTTACGGCCATGTCGATCCGCAGGGCGCATTGCCGCCGGGCGCAAAGGTTTCGGCCGGCGAGACGATTGGGGCGGTAGGTACAACTCATCCAGGCGAAGGGGAGCTATCGGACGGTCCCCATGAACATTTTGGTATCGTTACCCAGGACGCGATCGACGCGTACAACAGGAAATACGGCACCCGTATTTCAGTGGCTCCGAATGGCGGTGAATCCGGCGGACTAGGATTCCGCACCGGACAAACCGAGCTCTTTGAAAATCCCGACGAGTTCACGAATTACGCGGATGGCGCTCCCTACAACACGCGAACTTATATTCCTATCCGCGATGGTTTGGCGTCTCGTTCTGTTCCCAACCTCGCACAAAGCCAGGACGCCGATCAGCCTTTGTCCCAGCGAAACCCTGCCAACCGTGCCGGTCTCTCACCTGTTGAGTTGAACCGCTTTTATACCGACACCGGCAATCATGCTCCTGACCAGCTTGCGTCTATCGTCGACGGCACGTTACGCGTCGCTATTCCCAATGGTGCAAGCGGTTCGGCGGCATCTGGATTCCCGCGGGACAACATTCCTACACCCAATCTATATTTGGATGGCATGAAAGCCGCGCGGCCGCTTTTCGGGATGGTGCCGCCTTCGAACGCGCCACTCAACCCGGTGCACGCGATTCCGGACGGGACAGCGAATCCCGCCACTCCAAATTCGCCTGCGCCGCAAAGCAACAGACGTTCGGCACTGCCCGATGGCGTTACATCAACTCTGGCGCAAGCTGCATCGCCGTCGGGCGTCGCCTTCGCACCCTCTGGCCCGAATGCGCCGGCGTCTCTCTTCTCCCGATTGATGAGCGCAGGTCCGGACGCTTTTCTCGCCGCCGATGATACGGCTTCGCCGCCCTCGCAGGCTCGCGCAACACAGAACGTTGCGGACAATCGCCCGATGCGATTTCTGGTCGGGCGCACCTACGATCCATCGCAAGGTTCGCCCTTCAAGGCGCAACCGGCGCCTGCGCCCGCATCGCCTGACGGATCGCTTTCGCTCGGCGACGCCTATCTCGAATATCTGAAGCGCCTGAACGCCGCCTGAGTGGCGTCACCTCCAGCGGCACGCCCGGTCCGCTGCTTGATCAATCCCACAACAACTCTGTTCGATCGTAGCGTCTCGCGCCAACGCGAGCGCGCGACCTCTCATCGTTCCAGGAGGCAATGAGCTGAACATCATGGCTATTCCCTTGCTTGCGCCACCGCTGCCGCAACTGC
The DNA here is from genome assembly GCA_963706265.1 of uncultured Alphaproteobacteria bacterium. Classification (GTDB taxonomy): domain Bacteria; phylum Pseudomonadota; class Alphaproteobacteria; order Rhizobiales; family Xanthobacteraceae; genus Bradyrhizobium. Next base: position 745,675 of record CAVPLO010000004.1, read on the forward strand.
CGGCATCAACCGTCACCCACGACGTCACCATCATCACCACGCGAAAGCTCGCCCAGGCCCGAGTGCTTGGCGTGCCGCGGAGGAATTCGGCATCGAGCGCGGCGCGCGTTCGATCCGAGACTGCAACTATTGCTTTCACGAGCTGGTCACCAAGACCGAAAGCCAGCTTATAGCGGAAGGCTTTGACGCCGAACAGATCCGCTCGCTCGGCGATTACACCGGCACGTCCGGGATCGAGACGCTGGCGCGCGACACGGTGGAGGAACACTTCGGAACCGGCGGCGGCGACGTCAACAAGGCCGCGCGGCTCGTGCGCACCTTCGAGCCGGATCGTCTGATGGGCTATTGCGTCGCGGTCTATTTCGCAAAACTTTTGATCTTCGACAAGGTTTTCGGGCTCGGCACGACCGATGGGCTCGCGGGATTTGCGTCGACGACAGCTAACCTCATCGTCGCGTCCTACTTCGCCAAGCGCGGCTTTGAGAATGTCGCAAGGATCATCAAGCGATGATCCGAGATCATCAAGAAATGATCCGGGGTGGGTGGACCGATGGGCTCGCGGGATTTGCATCGACGACGGCCAATCTCATCGTCGCGTCCTATTTCGCCAAGCGCGGCTTCGAGAATGTCGCGAGGATCATCAAGCGATGATCCGGGATCATCAAGAAATGATCCGGGGTGGCGTGCCAGCCATGGCTGAAGTCAGCGAAGATACCATCCGCGCCGTTGTCGCGGAGACCCTTTGTGAGCAGCAAAGGATCCATCACAGCGATATCGACGCCGTGGTCGATCGCGCCATCGCAACGGTGCTCGCATCATTCGGCATCGAGGAAGAGGACAGACGGGAGCTGCGCGCCGATTTCCAGCATTTGAGAAGGTGGCGCAAAAGCGTCGAACAGGCCCAGGGTTTCACCTTCAAGGCCGTTATCACCGTCATTGTGGCGGGATTTCTCGGCGCGGTGTGGCTCGGCATCAAGGCGATGCTCGGCAAATGAGGTGCACCGCTTTGCTGTTGGCTGGACTGCTGGCGTCATCTCCGGCGGACGCCGTTCCCTGCTGGGTCGTCAAGCGCGCGGTGGCGCAATATGGCGAGGCGGCGGTGGAGGCCTGGGCGCGCGCCAAGGGCTTTTCGGCCAGAGACATCGAACGGGCCAGGCGATGTCTCAAATCGTGACGCAACACTTACCGGATTCGCGAGGTGGATGGGCGGGATGACGAGATTGCCGATGTCCTGGCCGAACTGCATCGTCTGACTTTCTTCAGCGGTGCATCCGATTCCACCGTTCGATTGGGGACATTGGTGGCTGGCCTATCGCGAGGCGACGCCAGTCGCCTTCGCCGGCGTCGTGCCGTCGACGCACGTCCGCAATGCCGGATATTTCTGCCGTGTCGGCGTCTTGCAGCGCCATTGGGGCTATCGTCTTCAGTTGCGCCTGATGCTTGCCGTGGAAGCGCGGGCGCGGCGCAACGGCTGGAATTGTGTGGTCTCGGATACGACCGGCAACGTTGTTTCGGCCAACAACTTCATCCGGGCAGGCTATCGGATGTTCTGGCCGTCCTTGCCGTGGGCGTTTCCGGATACGCTCTACTGGCGCAAGAACCTCACTTCCGCTCCTTCTTCTCATAGCACCCATTCGAAAAGGCGATAGCGGCCGAGCCGCGATGCTCACTTCGCTTGGAAGGATGGCGAAGGGCCGTATACAATCCCCAACGATCGGCCAGACCGGCGATCGATAAGGGAAGGAACGGCCGATCATGACTGCGAGACCGAAATTGCCGGAGCGGCTGCCGAGAGAGAAGGGGGCTCCGACCGCGCTTGACGGTCTTCTGGTCGTCGATTTCACCCGGGTCGTCGCCGGTCCCGCCTGCACGCAGACGCTCGCGGATTTCGGCGCTGAGGTCATCAAGATCGAAAACCCCGAAGGCGGCGATGACAGCCGACACTACGAACATGCCGACCTCGCCGGCGAGAGCGCCGCCTTTATCAGTCTGAACCGCAACAAGCGCGGCATTGCGCTCGATCTCACCAAGCCCGAAGCTTGCGCCGTGGCGCACGAATTGATCGCGCGAGCGGACGTGGTGGTGGAGAATTTCTCCTCCGGTGTGATGAAGAAATATGGCCTCGACTATGCCTCGGTCGCGCCTCGCCATCCGCGGCTCGTCTATTGCTCGATCTCGGCCTATGGCCGCAAGGGTCCGTTCGCGTCCCGCCCCGGTTTCGATCCGATTACGCAGGCCGAAAGCGGCTTCATGTCGCTCAATGGTTTTCCAGATGGCCCGCCGGTGCGCACGGGGCCGCCCGCGGTCGACATGCTCACGGGCATGTCGGCCTGCAACGCCATCCTGCTGGCGCTTCTCGCCCGCGACAAGCTCGGCCGCGGCCAGCATGTCGAGGTAGCCCTGTTCGACATGGCGTTGGCCATGACGCAATTCTACGGCATGGCCTATTTGATGAGCGGCGTAAATCCGAGCCGCCAGGGCAATTCGCCGAACGGTTCGCCTTCGGTCGGCGTGTATGATGGCTCGGATGCGCCGTTCTATATCGCCTGCGCCAACGACCGCCTTTATCGCCGCCTGGTGGTTGAGGTGATGAATCGTCCCGATCTCGTCAGTGGCGAATTTGGCGACCGCCGCTCGCGCACCGCCAACAGGGAGAAATTGCGCGCCATCCTCACCGGCCTGTTTGCGCAGGACACCCGCGAAAACTGGGTGACGAAGATGAAGGCGGCCAATATTCCCGTCGGTTTCCTGCGCACCGTCGAGGAAGCCTTCAATTCGCCGGAAGCGCGCGAACGTCATCGCGTCAGCGAGATCCCGCACCCCAAGGCGGGCACGGTTCCAAACATCGAAACACCGCTCAATCTCTCGCTGACGCCCGCTATCGATCCCGTTGCCGCGCCGTTGCTCGGCCAGCACACCAGAGAAGTGCTGCGCGACACACTCGGCTATGACGACGCACGAATATCAGCGCTGGCGGAAGCCGGTGCGTTCGGAAAGGTGCTGGTTTCAGCCGGCTGAGATCTGAACGGCCGCATTCGCAATGCGGCAACACAGGCTGGAAAGAACAATATGCCCGGTGGCCGTTTGGCCGCCGGGCTTTTTTTCGTTTCTGGAGCCGCCTTTAAAAAGGCGTAGCTTCGTTGCTCGCCTGGAAGTGTATTTTTCCGGCTTCGCCATGGCGCTATTATAATGTAGAGCCGGTGAGATCCCTTCGAGGACCATCCGCCTCGTTTCCCATCAAAGGAGTTATCCCATGACGCACGCCATCCGTTTTCACAAAACCGGCGGTCCCGAAGTCCTGGTCTGGGAGGAAGTCAACGTCGGCAAGCCCGGAGCAGGCGAAGCGCGCATCCGCCATACCGCCGTCGGGCTCAACTTTGTCGACATCTATAATCGCTCCGGTGTTTACCCGCTGCAGCTGCCGAGCGGCCTTGGCGGCGAGGGCGCGGGGGTCGTCGAGGAAGTTGGCGCCGGCGTTACCGACCTGAAGCCAGGCGATCGCGTCGCCTATGGCGCAGCTCCGCTCGGCTCCTATGCCGAAGTGCGACTCATTCCGGCCGAACGATTGCTCAAGCTGCCCAATGGTATCGACGACAAGACCGCGGCCGCGATGATGCTCAAAGGCCTCACCGTGCAATACCTCATCCGCCAGACCTATCGCGTCAAGGCGGGCGACACGATTCTGCTTCATGCCGCGGCCGGCGGCGTCGGCTTGATCCTGTCGCAATGGGCCAAGCATCTCGGCGCCACTGTTATCGGCACCGTCGGCAACGACGAGAAGGCCGCGCTCGCCAAGGCCCATGGCTGCGCGCACACGATCGTCTATTCGCGCGAGGATTTCGTGAAACGCGTCGACTGAAATTACTGAAGGCAAGAAGGTGCCGGTGGTCTACGACTCCGTCGGGAAGGACACTTTCCTGAAATCGCTGGATTGCCTCGCACCGCTCGGTGTCGTCGCCTTGTTCGGTCAATCGTCCGGTGGTGTCGAGCCGCTCAACCTCGGCCTGTTGGCGCAGAAGGGCTCGCTGTACGTCACCCGCCCGACGCTGAACACCTATGCCGCCAAAGCCGAAAATCTTCGCGCCATGGCGAAAGAGCTGTTCGAGGTCGTGGCGTCCGGCGCGGTGAAGATCAATGTCAACCAGACCTATCCGTTGAAGGACGCTGCCAAGGCGCACACGGATCTCGCCGCGCGCAAGACCACGGGCTCGACCGTCTTCCTGGTGTGAAAACAAGACCAGTGCCTGATCAGCGTAAACGCTTGTCTATTCGGCCGCGAATGCTATGAGCATGCGGGCATTCGCGGCTCGGTTGAGAAGGGCTTTCCGATGAGCATCACGGTCTACGGGTTCTGGCGCTCGATCGCGTCGTTTCGCATCAGGGTCGCCTTGAAATTAAAGGCGCTGCCATTCGAGGAAATCTCCGTCGATATCCTTCAGGGCGAGCAGTTCAAGCCCGGATATGACGCCGTGAACCCGGAGCACGTCGTACCGACCTTCATCCATGACGGCCATTCGCTGTATCAGTCGCTCGCGATCATGGAATATCTCGACGACATCAAGCCGAGTCCGCGGCTGCTGCCGGAGGACATCAAGGAGCGGGCCTATGCGCGCTCGCTGGCGCTGATGACGATCGCAGACGCCCACCCGCTGACGGTGCCGCGCGTGCGCAAGCATCTGGCGAAGGCGTTTGGCGCCGAGACCAGGGCGATCGAGGAATGGGGCGCGCATTGGACGACCGAGGCTCTCGCATCCTACGAGCGGTTCTTAGGCCGCAGGAAGCCGTTGCCGTTTGCGCTCGGCAAGGACGTTGGCCTGGCCGATATCTGCATCGCCGGCCAGGTGGTCGGCGCGCAATACCTCAAGATCGCGCTCGATGCCTTTCCGCTTGTGAAAGGCCTTTCGGATCGCTGCTTTGCGCTGCCGGAATTTTCGAGCTCACACCCGTTCGAACAGCCTGACTACACGACGTCAGGCGCGAAGCATTAAATCAAGCCGTTTGGACCTTGACGGAAGTTTGCTGAACTTTTCCGCATGGGAAGCTATAGCTCCTTCCTGAAAGGGGGAGGGTTGGGGAGGGGTCCCAGCTTTTCTTAGGCGTCAGTCCGAATACTCCGATCCCCTCCCGCTTTGCTCGCAAGCGAGCCACGCGACCTCCCCTTTTCAAGGGGAGGTTCAGATATCCCAATCACACGTTGATCTGACCGACCGCTAGACATCCAGCTCCAGCACGCGCGCGGCATTGCCGCCTGCGATCTGCGCCAGCATCGTCTCGTCCATGCCGTGGACGCCGGCGACATGTCCGACCGGGTTATATTCGGCCATGTCGAAAGGATAGTCGGTGCCCATCAGGATACGATCGGGTCCGAACACGTCGATCAGATAAGCGAGCTGGTGATAGCTGAAGACGACGGTGTCGAGATAGACCTGCCGCAGGTAAGTCGTGGGTGGCAACGGCAACTCGCCATGCAAGTCCTTCCGCGCGCCCCAACCGTGATCGATGCGGCCGGAGTAAGCGGGCAAATAGCCGCCGCCATGCACCGCCATCAGCTTCAGATCAGGGAAGCGCGCCAGCGTTCCCGAGAAGATCAGATTGTGAAGCGCAACCGTCGTCTCGAGCGGGTTGCCGAGCACGTTGTTGAAATAGAAATGCGTCAGGCGATCACCGTGGGTGAAGCCATTCGGGTGCATCATGATGAAGGCCCCGAGTTGTTCGGCGCGGGCGAAGAAGGGACGGAATTTCGGATCGGATAGCTCCTGGCCGTCGACATTGGTCAGGATTTCGACGCCCTTCAGCTTGAGATCCTTCATCACGTAGTCGAGCTCGCGTACCGCGAGCTCCGGCTCCTGCAAGGTGACGACGCCGAGTCCGACAAACCGGTCCGGCTTGCGCGCGCAATATTCCGCCACGCCATCGTTGGCGAGCTTATGCGCTTGCTCGGCGATCCTGGGATCGACCGAGTAGTAACATTGCGGCGGCGCGGGCGCCACGACCTGGATATCGATGCCCATCTTGTCGAGATCGAACAGACGGCGATCGATGGTCGTCATGACCTCGCCAAGGTCTTTTTCCTGCTGCCCATTGATTTCCCTGGTCAGAGCATCGGCGAAATGCGCCAGCGGCACGCGCGCCAGGTCGACATGCGGCTGCGCCAGCTTGGCGGCCTGCGGCACGACGATATGGGCGTGAATATCGATCGTCGTGGAAGACGGACGCCGTGCGAGGCCGTCTGCATCGTTGTTGCGTGCGGCGGTACGGCCATAGCGGTTCTTGGCATCGATCATGGATGAGGACTCTGCTGTTGGAGGCAATGGGATCGTTGGTGTGCGTTTCGGGATCAGGGTTGATCAGGGTTTCGACTTGCGCCGGGTCCAGTGGACGGAAACCGTGGTCGCATCGGCCTCGCCGAGCCCGTCCGCTTCCGCCTGCTCAAAGCAGGCCAGCGCGCTTTTCGCAACCGGCAGTTCGGCATGGAGGGAGGCGGCAAATTGCACGGCGGTGGCGAGGTCTTTTTTGGCGGCGGTGATGCCAAAGGCGGTCTCGCCGAGCGGCGCGCCGCCAAGCACCTTGGCGATGATGGCGCCGCGGCCTTTCATGGCGGCGGGCGCACCGGCAGTGTCGGAGAGAATGTCGATCAGCCGTTCCGGGGGAAGATTGAGCGGCTTGCAGATGGTGAGGGACTCCCCGAGCGCCTGCCAATAGACCAGCAGCGGCAGATTGACCGCGAGCTTCAGTGTCGCGCCGGCGCCCAGCGGTCCGACATGCTCGATGCGGCGGCAAAGTTGCTCGAGCAGGGGTTTTGCGCGCGTGACGTCGGCTTCAGACCCTCCGACCAGGCCAAACAGCTTGCCTTCCCTGGCGGGGATCTTGCTGCCGCCGACCGGGCATTCGACAAAGGCCGCGCCAGACCGCATCGCCGCCTGGCCGACCGATACCATGCTGTCCGGGCGGATCGTGCTCATGTCGATCACGAGCTTGCCGCCGAGCTTTGCCTTCAACAGGCCGCTGGCGCCGCGATAAACGGCTTCGGTCGCCGCATCGTTCAACAGCATGACGATCACGGCGTCGCAGTCCTCCACCAGCGCAGCCGGGGAGGCGGCGGCTTTCGCGCCCGCATCGACCAGTGGCTTTGTCTTCGCCGCGTCGCGATTCCACACGGCCACTTCGTGGCCGACCGCGATCAATCGCTCGGCGATCGATGCGCCCATTCTTCCCGTTCCGCAAACGCCGACTTTCATTGTTTTACCTCGATCTTGTGGTGTCTGGCTTAATCGGCACGATACACGCCGAGATGCTGCGTGATCAGGCCTTCGTTGATCCCAGTCGCGTCGCCCGCAAAGACGCAGCGCCCGGTGTTGAGAATGACGGCCTGGTCGGCGACCTCGAGCGCCAATTGCCGGTTCTGTTCGACCAGAACGATAGACTGACCTTCCTCCTTCAATCGCTTGATGGTGCGGCCGACTTCCGCAACGATCAGGGGCGCAAGGCCTTCCGACGGCTCGTCAAGCAGCAGGACGCGAGGATTGCCCATCAGCGCACGGCCGATCGCCAGCATCTGCTGCTCTCCGCCGGACAGCGTGCCCGCAAACTGCGCGTGGCGTTCCTGCAGACGCGGGAAAAGCTCGAAGATCCGTTCGACATTCCAAGGCTTGGCCGTGCTGCGCTCGCGTTGCCGGGCAACGATCAGGTTTTCGCGTACCGTTAGCGACGGGAAGATCCGGCGGCCCTGCGGGACGAGGCCGATGCCGAGGCGTGAAATGCGCTCAGGGCTCATGCCGCCGATCGCCTCGCCAAACAGGCGGATATCGCCTTCTTTCGGCGTCAGGAAACCGACGATGGTGGAGATGCAGGTGGTTTTGCCGGCGCCGTTGCGCCCCAACAGCGCGAGCACGTGACCCTCGGCCAACGAGAAGCCAACGCCGTGCAAAATATGGCTGTCGCCATAGAAGGCATGCACGCCGGAAAGACGCAGAGCTTCACGCGCCAAGGTACACCTCGCGCGTTCGCTCGTCCGCGATTACGGTGTCCCGCTCGCCGTCGACGATGACGCGGCCGTAGTTGAGCAGCGTTACCGTTTCGGCAAGATCAAGCGCGGTGTCCATGTCATGTTCGATCATGACGACGGTCGTATCTTCCGGGATCGACGCCACCAGGGATTTCACGGTTGTCCGTTCGCTGTCGGAGAGGCCCGCCAGGGGCTCATCCAGCAGCAGCACGCGTGGCTTCTGCGACATCGCCATCGCCAGTTCAACCCGGCGCTTCTCGCCATAAGCGAGCTCGGAAACGGGATGGTCCGCCAGATGCAGGAGGCCGACGGTGTCAAGCGTCCGGCGTGCTTCGGTGGCGAGGTGGCGATAGGACGACAGCGGCCGCCACATCTGCCAGCGCGAGGGAAGCAGGCCGAGGAGCCCAAGCGTGACGTTGTGCTCGAGGGTGTCGCCGGCAAACAACGTGATGATCTGGTAGGTCCGTGACAGGCCACGATGCGCCCGCTTGTAAGGTGGGAGCGTTGTGACGTCCTCGCCGAACAGCTTGATCGTTCCGGAATTCGGCCGCATGTCACCGCTGATCTGATTGAACAGCGTGGTCTTGCCGGCGCCGTTCGGCCCGATGATCAACCGCCGTTCGCCCGGCCGGATCGAAATCGACACCCCTTGCGTGACCTTGAGGCCGCCGAACGCCTTGTTCAGGCCGATGGTTTCAAGCGCGAAGTTCGACGACGGCGCGCTCATGACGATCGCCCTCGCAATCGTGCGGCGAGCTTGTGCAGGCCCGGGACGATCCCGGTCGGCATCACGAGCACGATGAACAGGAAGACCGCGCCCAGAAGCATGTTCCAGCGTTCGATATACGCCGAAGCATAATTCTTCAGGAGCAGCACGAGCGCACCGCCCACGACCGGGCCACTGAGCGTACCCGAGCCGCCCGCGATCACGCCGAGCAGCGCCTCGGCCGAACTCGTGGTCGAAAGCGAGGTCGGGTGGATGTATTTGTTGTAATAGACATAGAGCAGTCCGGCCACGCCACCCCAGAAGCCGGCATAGACGAAAGTGATCCAGCGGATCATCCAGGGATTGAAGCCGAGCGCGGCCATCCGGCGCGGCTGATCGCGGACGCCCTTCAGCGACGAGCCGAAGGATGACGACACGAAGACGGCCATCATTGCGAAGGCGAACACCGCGACGATCAAGGAAAACCAGTAGAACGCAGCCGCGCTCTCAAGCGAGATGCCGAAGGGCGAGGGGCGGGTCAGCCCGGCGATGCCGTTGTCACCGTTGGTGACGTTCGACATGCGGTAGGCGAGCCCCCACAGCACCTGCGACAGTGCCAGCGTGATCATCAGAAAGCCCAGGCCCGTCGCGCGCAGCGCGATCACGCCGAAGAACGCCGCCATCGCCACTGTTCCCAGAATCGAGATCAGCGCCGCCGCGCCGTGATCAAAGCCGTAGCGGCTGGTCAGGATTGCCGAGAGGTAGGCGGCAACCCCAAGATATGAGGCGTGACCGAGCGAGGTCATGCCGCCGAAGCCGACCAGCAGGTTAAGGCTGAGCGCGAAGATCGCCGCGATCCAGATCTGGCTGGCAAGGTTGACGTAGAAATCACCTGCAAAAAAAGGCAGCGAAAACGCCACGGCGGCGAGGACGGCGCTTGCGATCCACTTCATGCGCTGACACGCCCGAACAGGCCCTGCGGGCGAAACGCAATGACAAAGATCATCGGCAGGAACAGGATGATATAGGCCAGTTCCGGAAACAGCACGGTGCCGAAGGTGTAAATGAAGCCGATGATGAAACTGCCGACGAAGGCGCCGAACAGGCTGCCGATGCCGCCGAGAATGACGACGATCAGCGCCAGCGGCAGCATATCGCCGTCAAGCCCGGGATAGGCGGAAAGAATAGGCCCGCCGAGCACGCCGGCCGCGCCGGCGATCCCGGTGCCAAGGCAGAATACAATCGTGAAAAGACGCGAGACAGGGATGCCGACCGCCCGCGCCATCTGGCGATCATCGACGCCGGCGCGGATCATGGCTCCCAGCCGCGTGCGCTCGATCAGGATGTAGAGCGCGACCGCGGCGGCGACGGCGATGCCGACCAGAACCAGTCGATAGGTCGGGAATACGAAGCCGAACAACCGGGTCGGCGCCTGCAGGTAATGTGGTGTCGGCACCGGAATGGAGTCGCCGCCCCATAGCACCAGGCATGCATCCGAGATGATGAAGGCCATGCCGAGCGTGACCAGCACCTGACCGAGTGGATTGGCTTTCAGCCGCGTCAGCACCAGCCTCTCGAACAGGCCGCCAATGCCGGCGACGATGATTCCAGCGCCCAGCGCCGTCACCCACAGGTCCAGGCCGCTATAGGTGCGCAGCGCGATGGCCCCGAAATAGGTGCCCAGCATGAAGAACGCGCCATGCGTCAGGTTGGCAAGCCGCATCAGGCCGAAGATCAGCGAGAATCCCGACGACAGCAGAAACAGCAAGCCACCGAGTGACAGGCTGTTGAGACCCTGGATGATCCAAAACTGCATCTAGTGTCCCGATACTGCGTCCTGCTTCTGAGGGCGTTCCAACCAGAAACCGTAACCCCTCACGCCAACCCTCTCCCAAAGGGAGAGGGAGCGCACTCCCATAGCGGGTTTCGGCTCACCCAGGCTCGGTAAATTTCAGAGCTCCAGATTCTTGGCCGGCGGATAATCGCGCGAATAGACCGGGTTCTTCAAGAATTCGGACTTGTTATAGGTCCAGAACTGACTGACATCCGGATAGTCCTTGATGACTGCGTTCACCAGGCGTCCGTCGGTTCGCGTGACCTTGCGGATATAGACGTTGCCGACCACGTTGCCGAACTCGTCGAACTTGACGATCCCGCGCACTGTGTCGAAGTTATTGCCGCGGATGGCCGCCATGAAGCCCTTCTTGTCTTCCGCGTTGCCCTTGATGATCTTGAGCGCGCCTTCCAGCACTTCACCCGAGACGTAGGTACTTCCGGCGTAATAGCCGGGATCGTACTTGAACTGTTTGCGGAAGGACGGCGCAAACGCCTTGTTGAGCGGGTTATCGAGTTCGGCCGAGTACCAGCTCGTCGTGATAATGCCCAGCGCCTCGTCGCCCATGTTGCGCAGCACCGATTCGTCGAGCGCGGTCATGCCGCCGATCACGGCTATCTTGTCCTTCAGGCCGTATTCGATGAACTGGCGCAGGAAACGGAAGCCGTTCGAGCCGGCGGTGCCTAAGAAGATCGCATCGGCATCAGTCTTCACCTGCGCGACATAGCTGCCGTAATCGGGCGTCGCCAGCGGCGTGAATATCTTCTGGATGATCTTGCCGCCACCGTCCTCGAAGGCACGCTGGAAGCCGGCGCACATCTCATGACCGTAAGCGAAGTCATCGGCGATGGTGACGATCTTCTTGTACTTGAGTTCCTTGATCGAGTAATCGGCGAGCGGATAGGCGCATTGCGCAGAGGTCGAGGTCAGCCGCACGTACCACGGGCTCGGATGCCGCTGGGTCATGTCTTCGGCCGCGGAAACGCCCAAGGTCGGTACCTGCTTCTCGGTGAGATAGTCGATGATCGCGAGCGCCTCGAAGGCCGCGAGCGGACCGATGATGCAGTGAACGTTGTTCTTCTCCACCAGCTCCTGCGCCTTGGTGCGCGCGGTCGCGGGAACGCCGGCGGTATCGGCGACGATCAGGTCGATCTTGCGGCCCGCCAGCGTGTAATCGCGCTCTTTCAGGAACATGGTCAGCGCCAGTTCCATGTCGATGCCGCCAGAGGCCAGCGGGCCGGTCTTGGCCGCCAGAAGGCCGACGCGGATCGGCCCGTTGTTTTGTGCGAACCCAAGGTTCGGACCAGCCATGGTCGCGATGCCAGCGCCGGCAACGCTTGATACAAATTGTCGTCGCGAAATCGTCATGGTCCCTCCCGAGGGCAATTCAGCCCGGACATCCGTGCTTTTTATCGTTGAGCGATTTATCGGACGGAAGCTCTAAATGATCAAGTGATAACCACGCCTCCGGGACGGATCCGCCACGCACTAAAGTCGAAAGAACGTGTTTTCGACGCGTTTTTGACGCGGTGCAGTAACGCTCCCGCGCCGTGTGCGACGATTGGCCTTAGGTGCGACGGTTCCTGGTGGTCCGATGCCGACATTCGCATCCCTTCACAGCCGGCACCTTTGCGAATGTCAAATCCACTCCACTAGACTTGGCCGCTCTTGGGGGTGGTGAGGATCGTCCGCTTCAGGACTTCAAAGACGGCGGCAGTGTCCTGATCGCCCAATCCCATGGCCATGGCCTCGGTGTAGACGGGCTGGGTCAGCGTGAACAAAGGGGTCTCGCAACCGACCTCGTCGGCGAATTCGGCGATGATCGCCATGTCCTTTTTCCAGGTCGAGACCTTCATGGTGGCTGGCTCATATTTGCCTTCGACCATCATCGGCGCCCGCATCTGGAACATGCGCGAGCCGCCGGCGCCGGGACCGACCATCTCGACGACGCGTTTCGGATCGAGGCCGGCGCGTTCCGCCAAAATCATCGCCTCCGCAGTGGCGACGTTGTGGATCGCGACCAAATGGTTGGCGACGAATTTCATCCGGCTGCCGTTGCCGTAGATGCCGAGATCGGCGCTTTGCTTGGCAAAATCGGCAAACAATTGGCCGCAACTGGCGATCGCAGCGCTGTCGCCGCTGGCATAGACGATGAGGTCGCGCATCCTGGCCTGCGCGCCGGTGCCGCTTAACGGACAATCCAGCGCGATATGGCCGGCCTTTTTCAGGGTCGCCTCAAAACGAAGCTTGTCGGCGAGCGTCAGCGTCGAGAGTTCGACGACGATACGCGGGCGTTCGCCGGAGTCGGCGATCTGCCTGGCGACGCTTTCGACCGCCGCCGGGGTCGGCAGGCTCGTCATGACGATCGGCGCACCGCGGACGACATGGGCCACGCTTTCGACAATGGCAACGCCGGCGGCCGCGAGCTCGGCGCACTTGGCGGGATCGGTATCGAAGCCGACCACCTGCCATCCGCGCCCAACAAGATTGCGGGCGATCGCGCCGCCCATGATGCCAAGCCCGACGATCCCAACCGTCTTGTCCATGCGAGTTTTCCTTCCCTGCCGAATTCGATTGACGGGCAACGCAGGCCGCGCCTTAATTAGTGATCGGACGATAAACAACCGTCAAACCGGCGACCGGTCAAGCGGCATTCGCCGCCGCCCGAAACAAGCGTAGAAGAAGAATCGGGCGTATAACAGCGGCAGGCGCGTTCGGGGAGGACCGCGAGATGACAGCTACCGGTCTGACAAATGCGAGCCCGCCCTCGGGTGCGGATACCGATGGCCGGGTCTATGCCGGAATGGTTGCGCGCGCCGCATCGCTGGCGCCGCGGCTGCGCGAGGGCGCATCGCGTTCGGAACAACTGCGCTGTCTTGCCGAGGAGACCGAACGCGAATTGCACGAAAGCGGCCTGTTCCGGATCGTGCAGCCGAAACGCGTCGGCGGCTCCGAACTCGATTATATCGCGCTGATCGATTGTGCCGACGCGATCGGGCAGGGCGACGCCTCGGTGGCCTGGACTTTTGCCAATCTCGCCAGCCATCACTGGATGCTCGCGATGTTCGACAATCGCGCCCAGGATCTGATCTGGGGCAAGGATCCCAATGCCCTCATCGCGTCGTCCTTCATCTTCCCCGCCGGCCGCGCCAGAAAGGTCGAAGGCGGATATGTGTTGCGAGGCAGCTGGCCGTTCTCCTCGGGAGTGAATTGCAGCGAATGGAACATGCTGGCGAGCGTGGTGTCGTCCGACGATGAGGCCGACGGCATCGAGTATCGCATCTTCCTGCTTCCCAAGAGTGACTATCGCATCAAGGATACCTGGGATGCGACCGGCCTGCGCGGCACCGGTTCGAACGACGTCGAGGTCAACGACGCGTTCGTGGCAGCCCCAATGACGGTTGGGGTCCATGAACTGGCGGGCGGGCCGACGCCCGGAAGCGCCGTCAATCCGAATGCACTCTATACGTTGCCGGTGTTCTCGCTGTTTCCCTACGTGCTGTCCGGCGTCGCGCTCGGCAACGCGCAAGCCTGCCTCGACGACTACGTCGATCTCGCGCGCCATCGCGCCTCAACCTATAACCGCGCCAGGCTCGGCGATCTCCAGACCACGCAGATCAAGATCGCGGAAGCCGCTTCCAAGATCGACGCGGCGCGCCTGATCATGCGCTCGACCTGCATCGAAGCGCTGGCCGAAGCGCGGCGCGGGCATATTCCGGATATCGCCGCGAAAACCAAAATGCGGCGGGACGGCGCCTATTCCGTCAACCTCTGCACCGAGGCCGTTTCGCTGCTGTTTGCGGCGAGCGGCGCGCGCGGCCTTTACATGTCCGGCGCATTGCAGCGGCAGTTCCGCGACGCGCACGCCATCAACTCCCACATCGCCTTCAATTTCGATGCGGCGGGCACCAACTACGGGCGGGTCGTGCTTGGCCTGCCTTCTGAAAATCTGACGCTGTAAGACGGTTGCGGGATGAACGATAAGCCAACGCACGTGCCGGAGCCCGAAACCGCCAATGAGCTTGCAAGCGGCAACTCGGCGCTCGATCCCAGGGATTTTCGCAGCGCACTCGGTACGTTTGCCACCGGCGTCACCATCATCACGGCGATGGCGGACGACGGCAAGCCGTATGGACTGACCTGCAATTCCTTTGCGTCGGTCTCGCTCAATCCTCCGCTCGTGCTGTGGAGCCTGGGGATGTATTCGCAGGGCTTGCCGATTTTCCAGAACGCGAGTCACTTTGCGGTGAATGTATTGGGCGTCTCGCAGCAGGCGCTCGCTACGACTTTCGCGAAATCCACGGTAGACAGGTTTGCGGGCGTGAACTGGAAGCCGGGGCTTGGCAATGCGCCGCTTCTGGTCGACAGCGTCGCGCATTTTCAGTGCCGCGCCGCAAACCGCTATTATGGCGGCGACCATGTTATCTTCCTTGGCGCGGTTGAAGCCTACGCCTACAACCGGAAAGAGCCGTTGTTGTTCGTCCGCGGCGGTTTCGGACATTTCACCAGCGACGTTGCAGTGCCTGCGAGTTCATGAGCAAGAAAGCCACCATCAAGCGCGCACGGGTCAAGCAGCGGCGTTTGTCGCCGGACGATCGTCGACAGGAGTTCGTCGCCAAGGCCACCGAGTTTTTCTCGGAAGAGGGATTTGGCGGCGGAACGCGCGCGCTGGCGCGCCGGCTGGGCGTCACCCAGCCGTTGCTCTATCGCTACTTCCCGAGCAAGGACGACCTGATCAAGGAAGTCTATCGGACGGTCTATCTCGAACCGCTGGGTGATGGATGGGAGAAACTGCTCGCGGACCGTACCCGGCCGATCCGCGAACGCCTGAAGGAATTCTACGCCGCCTACACGAGCGTGATCTTCAGCCGCACATGGCTGCGCATCTACCTTTATTCCGGTCTGAAAGGACTCGAGCTCAACCGGTCCTATGTCGGCATTGTCCGGGACAAGATTTTGTCCCGCATCATCCGCGAATGCCGGCATGAGGCGGGTTTATCGACGCAAAGCAAGCCGAGCGCGGCCGAGATAGAAATGGCCTGGGTGTTTCACAGCGGCATTTTCTATTACGGCGTACGCAAATTCATCTATGAAGCGCCGGTGCTCGAAAGCAAGGAGCAGATGATCAGCGACGCGGTAGATGCGTTTCTGGCCGGCTTCGCGCACGTATTTGGCCAGACAGAGGACGTCCGCCGTCCTGCGGCGAAGGCGCTCGTCTAAGCGCCGGCATTGACCAGCGGCATCACCTTTTCCGCCATCAGGATCATCGACTGCCGGCCGAGTTCGCGGTCCTTCCAGTCCTTGCCGGCATAAAGCAGTGTGCCGAAAGTTCCGACCTCCTGCTGGAACGCGAGCAACTGGTCGGCGACGCTGTCGGGTGTGCCGTGGATGATGAGCTTGTCGCAGATCGATTCCAGCGTGACCTCGTCGTCGGGCTGATCGCGCCGCGTCTTGAACAATTCGATGCGGCCGTTCTTCTTCAGTTTGGTGAACAGCGAACGGTAGTAATAGACGTAAGGCCCACTAGGATCGGTCGCGTACGCCTTGGCCGTTGCGGCGTCCTTGGCGACGAACACGCTTTTGGCGACGCGCCAGTTGGCGGGATCGGCCGGTCGCCCGCCGCGCTCGCAGCCCTCGACATATTTCGGCCAGTGGCTTTTCACCCAGGCCGGCATCAGGAAGTTTGCCGAGATCGGATCCCAGCCGCGGATTGCCGCCTCCGTCACGCCCTTCGAGAACGGCGCGACCGCCGTGACCACGATCGGCGGATGCGGCCGCTGCAACGGCTTGGCGATAAAGCCCTGGCCGATATCCGCGATGAACGTCCGTTCGACCGAGATATTCCAGTATTTGCCCTTGAAGTTGTAGGGCGGCTCGTTGGCCCAGATATCGAGAACCTGGTTGATGGATTCCAGGAACATCTCATTGCGGTTGGCATCGAGATTGCCGAATAGTTCCGCGTCCGACAAAAGCCCGCCCGGACTGATGCCGAAGATCAGTCGTCCGTCGAGCATGTGATCGAGCATCGCGAGGCTCGCTGCGGTCGCCGCCGGGTGGGTATTCGGCATGTTGATGGTGCCGGTGCCAAGCCTGATCTGCTTGGTAGCAGCTGCGATCCAGGCCAGGAACGCGACGCTGGAGGTGATGTTTTCGGCCTGATCGGTCACGTGTTCGCCGACGTAACCTTCCGTGAAGCCGAGTTCGTCGGCCAGAAGAAACGCCTCGCGATCTTCCCTGAGCGACTGACGCCAATCCTTCTCCAACGGATGGATCGGCATGGTGAAGAAGCCCAATTTCATCGTTCGCTCTCTCTCCCTGGTACCGCCGATCTGAAGTCCCTGCGTCACAAGCGGCTGGTCCAAACCAGAAAGCGGTACTAGAATCGTAGATTTGCTGGTGCCCTCGGCTTTCCGAAGTTCGCGCAAGAGGGTGCGGCGATGCTTCACGAACTTCGAAAAAGCCGGCACTAGCGCTTTCATCCATTACCCCCGATCCGGAAGTCGAGTCACCAGAAATAATCGTTCGATAAACAAACTTGACGTTTGACGGGTCGGGCCGTCTAATCCAAAGAAAAACGGTTGGAAGAGGAGGTCACCCTTTCATGAAAGCTTCGGCTTTCAGCTACGCCCGCGCCAGCAGCATCGGCAATGCAATCGAGCTTCTCGCCGAACATGGCGAGCGCGCGAAGGTGCTGTCCGGCGGCCAAAGCCTGATGCCCGCGATGAATCTCCGCCTGCTCGCACCGGAACTGATCGTCGATATCGGCGCGCTCGACGAATTGCGCGGCATCAGAAGGCAACACGGCGGTCTTTCGATCGGTGCGCTGACCCGCCATGTCGATCTGCAAAATTCGCCCGATATTGCAACCTGTGCGCCGCTCTTGAAGGAAGCAATCGCTCACGTAGCGCATCCGGCCATCCGCAACCGTGGCACGATCGGCGGCAGCCTCGCTCATGCCGACCCCGCCTCGGAATTGCCGGCCTGCGTGATCGCGCTCGATGCGACCGTCGTGGTTCGCGGGGCTGCGGGGGAACGCCGGATTGCCGCTGAGGACTTCTTCGTCGGCATCTATGAGACGGCGCTTTCCGCCGAAGAGCTGCTGGTCGCGGTCGAAGTGCCGCTGCCGCGATCGAATGCCGCGCATTATTTCTGCGAATTTGCGCGGCGGCACGGCGACTACGCGATAGTTGGTCTGGCCGCCCAAGCGGTGGTTGACCATCAGAAGCTCATCGATCTTCGTCCCGTTTTCTTCGGTGTCGGCGATAAGGCCACGCATGTGGAGGTGCCCGGATTGCTTGGCGTGGACGTGACGCCCAAGGTGATGTCGGAAGCCTTGCGGGCATTGGGCGACGAACTGGACCCGCCTGAAGATCAGCAGGCGAGCGGTGCCATGCGGCGTCATCTATCAAAGGTGTTGATGGCGCGGTGTGTTGCCGAGCTGTTATCTCGTCCCGAGCTGGCGGCCCGGGAGCCGGCATGACAGCGCCGCTTCCCATTTCTCTTGAAGTCAACGGCGAGCGCATCGATGCGTATGTTCTGCCGCGGACCAATCTGGCGGATTTTTTGCGCGAGCATCTCAAGTTGACAGGCACGCATGTCGGCTGCGAGCACGGTGTCTGCGGTGCGTGCACGGTGCGCCTCAATGGCGAGATCGTTCGTTCCTGCCTCATGCTCGCGGTGCAGGCGAACGAAGCCGCGGTCCAGACCATCGAAGGTCTGTCGGATTCCGGTGAGATTGCCGACCTTCAAGCAGCGTTTCGCGAGCGCAATGCGTTGCAGTGCGGCTACTGCACCCCAGCCATGCTGATCACCGCTCAGGATCTCCTTAAGCACGAGGCCGAGCCCGGCAGGGAACAGATCCGCGAGCATCTCTCCGGCAACTATTGCCGCTGCACCGGCTATCAGGCGATCGTCGATGCGGTGGAAGCGACCGCGAAAGCGCGCAAGCGCCACAACAAGAGCCTCGCGCCATGAACGAGCAGGCGACCACGCCGCAAACCCTGTCGGAGCTGGACCGGCCGAATTCCTACATCGGCAAGTCGGTGCCGCGTCCCAATCTCGATCGGTTGTTGCAGGGGCGTGGCCTCTATGTGAGCGACATGGAGTTGCCGCGGATGGCGCATGTGGTGTTTGTGCGCTCGCCGCATGCCCATGCGAGGGTTGTTTCGATCGACACCAGCGTTGCGAAGAAATGTCCGGGCGTGGTCGCCGTCGTCACCGGCGAGGAACTGGCTGCCGTCATCACGCCATGGGTCGGCGTACTCTCGCACATGAAAGGCTTGAAGTCCGCACCGCAACGCGCGATCGCAATCGAAAAAGCGTGCTGGCAGGGCGAGGCGGTCGCAGCCGTCGTGGCGACGAGCCGCGCGGCGGCCGAAGACGCCGCTGAACTGGTCGCGATCGAATACGAAGAGCTTGAAGCGGTCACGGACATGCGCACCGCGCTCGATTCAACTACGCCGGTTATTCATGCGTCCCTCGGCGATAACCTTGCTTTCGAGCGCACGCTCGATGTCGGTGCCGTCGATGAAGCCTTCGCGAATTCCGACGAAATTGCCGAGGTCGAATTTGTGTTCGCCCGGCACACCGGCGTGACGCTCGAGCCGCGCTCGGTGGTCGCGGACTGGAATGCCGCGGAAGCGCGGCTCACGATTTATCAGGGCACGCAGGCGCCGCATATGGTGCAGAACATCGCCGCCCTGCATCTGGGCCTCCAGGAGGCGCAGGTTCGCGTGGTCTGCAAGGACGTCGGCGGCTCCTTCGGCATCAAGGTGCACATCTATGCCGACGAGATGGCGACCTATGCGCTGTCGAAATTGTTGCGGCGGCCGATCAAGTTCGTCGCCGACCGGATCGAGAGTTTCAATACCGATATTCATGCCCGCGACCATCGCTGCAAGGGACGCATCGGCGTCAACCGCGACGGCACCATCACCGCCTTCGAGATCGACGATCTCACCGGCATTGGTCCTTACTCGATGTATCCGCGCACCAGCGCGATCGAAGCCAACCAGGTCGTCAATCTCGTCGGCGGGCCCTACACGACGAAGAACTATCGCGCCCGCGCCCGCGTCGTGTTCCAGAATAAAAACGTGATGTGCCAGTACCGCGCGGTCGGTCATCCCATTGCGTGTTCGGTGACGGAGGAACTGGTCGATCTCGCTGCAGCCAAAATCGGCATGGACCCGGTGGAGATCCGGCGGCGCAACCTGATCGCCGACGACGCCTACCCTTGCACGTCGCCTGCGGGCCTGCGTTTCGAGCTGTTGTCGCACCACACCTCGCTGAACAAGCTGCTCGCGATGATGAACTACGATGCGCTACGGGCCGAGCAGGCGGCGCTGCGCAAGCAGAACATTCATCGCGGCATCGGTATTGCGAGCTTCATCGAGGTCACCAACCCGAGCGCGGCGTTTTACGGCGTCGGCGGCGCGAAGATTTCGTCACAGGACGGCGTTGCGGTTCGGCTCGATGCGCAAGGCGCGGTGATCTGCCAGACCAGCATCACCGAACAGGGGCAGGGTTCGGAATCGCTCACCGCGCAAATCGTCGGCAGCGTGGTCGGCGTGTCGATGGAGCGGGTCCGCGTCATTCTCGGCGACACCGATCAGACGCCCTATGGCGGCGGGACCTGGGCTTCGCGCGGCGCCGGCATCGGCGGCGAGGCAGCGCTGCAGGCGGCCAAGATCCTGCGGCGGAATATTCTGGATGTAGCCGCCGCGATCCTGCAATCCACGCCCGGGCGAGCTCGACATCGCCAATGATGCGGTGGTGAACGCAACCGACCGAACGCCGCGGATCGAGCTGCGCGAACTCGCTCGCGTCGTCTATTTCCGTCCCGACACGTTGCCGCCGGGCATTCAGCCGGAGCTGATGGCGACCCGCCACTACGTGCCGCGCCAATATCCGTTTGCCTTCACCAATGGCGTCCAGGCCTCCTGGCTTGAGGTCGATACCGACACCGGTTTCGTCAAGCTGCTCAAACATTGGGTCGTGGAAGATTGCGGCACCATCATCAATCCGCAACTGGTCGACGAACAGATCCGCGGCGGCGTCGTGCAGGGCCTCGGCGCTGCGTTGTTCGAGAAATGCATCTATGACGAACGCGGACAACTGACCAACGCCAATATGGCGGACTATCTGGTGCCGATGTCCGGTGAGATGCCCGATATCGATATCGGCCATGTCGTTTCACCGACCGCCGAAAGCGAATTCGGCGCCAAGGGCGCCGGCGAGGCGGGGACGGCCGGCGCTGCGGCGGCGGTTGCGAATGCGGTGAACGACGCTTTGAGGCCGTTCGGCGCGGTCATCACTGAAATTCCGCTGACGCCGCAGGTCATTCTGACCGCGTTGAAACGAATCTGAACGCGCAATCGCCGCCTATAGCTTGTCGACGGCCCTGAAGGTGCCGTCCGGCTGGATGAGGGTCAGGAAAACCCTGGCGGGAGCATCCCGCATCTTTTTTCCGACCGTGAGGTGATCTCCGCTGATGTCGAACCGGCCGACCTCGTTGATGATCCGCAGCATCTCGGCGCGCGTGGGGTCCGCTCCGGCCATCTCGAGCGCGGCGGCGGCGAGCCGGCCGGAAAGATAGCCTTCCAGCGAAACGAAGTCCGGAAGCAGGTTCGGATCGAGCGCCTTTTCGGCCGCCTGGTAATCGGCGACGACCTTGATGGATGCGTCCCATGGGAACGGCACGACCTGCGAAACGATCACGCCGTCGCCTTGGGGGCCCAGCTCATGGGCGAGCGCGTTGGCGCCGACAAAGGAGATATTGACAAAGACCGGATTGAAGCCGCTTTGGCGCGCCAACCTGATGAACTCCGCGCAGGGCGCATAGGTGCCGACCATCACCACCGCTTCGGGTTCGGCGCGCCTCAAGGTTCGCATGGCCATGCCGACCGCTTTGGTGTTGCGCTCGTAGGTGGCCTCTGCCGCAAGCTCCATACCGCGTTTTTGCAGCGCCAGCTTCACGCCGGCCAGGCCGTCCCGGCCGTAGGGATCGTCCTGGTAGAAGATCGCGACCTTCTTGATGTGCCGGTCTTCGGTGAGATGCTTCACCCAGGCTTCGGCCTCCGCGCCGTAGCTGGCGCGAATATTGACGACGTTATCCAGGCCCTTTTCGCGAAGAAAGCCCGCCCCGGTGAAGGGCCCGATAAACGGAACGTTCTGGCTCCTGGTGATCGGCACGGTCACGAGTGATGTCGGCGTACCGACGGCGCCGATCAGCGCGAAAACCTTGTCCTCGTCGAGCAGCTTGTGCGTTTCCACGATCGATCGATCGGGGTCGTAGCCGTCGTCGCGACTGATCAGTTCGAGTTTGCGGCCATGGACGCCGCCTTTGGCGTTGACCTCGGCGAAGGCTGCCAGAATGCCCTGGCGCATTTTCAAGCCGAGCGCCGAGGAAGGGCCGGACAGCGCGGCCGCCTGGCCGAACAGGATTCGGTCCGGCATGACGCCGACCTCGCCGGCATGAGCCGAGCCCGCCACCAGCAGAAGCAGCAGGCGGAACAAAATCCGAGGTTGAATAAGACGCATATTCAGATTCTTGAGCGATGGAGCCGGACGACGCGAACGGATGCTAGCGGCCCGCAGTGAAGAGCTCGCTAATGCCTGACGTCGGAGAGGAAGTTCCGATCTGCCGTATCGCAGTTGCGGCCGATCCTTAAGGATCATTAACTAAGGCATCCGAACCCGGCGCTATCCTCACTGATATTTCAGGCTTTTTAACCAGCGTCAGCTCCATAAGGGTTGACGGTGGCGACGGCCGTTTCAGGGGCGAAGGTGAGCGGTCAAGCCGCCGGCGAGAACGGGCAGGAAGACATGGTAGAGCGGAGGAAGGCTCCCGCAGCCCGATCCGGGTCCTATGGGCCCGCCTGGGTTGCGGCAGGCATCGGGTTGTTGCTGACGCTTGCTGCAGCCTATGCCGTTGCGCGCTGGGAGCGCCGCGTCACCTGGACGGAGTTCGAGGGCGTCGCCGCGACCCAGCTCCTCGAGATGCAGAACGGCGTCAACGAATATCTCGGCAGGCTCGTTACGCTGCGCACGCTGTTCGAATCCGCCAACGAGGAAGTGACGCGCAGTGAATTCGAGGTTTTCGGCAGCCGGCTCTTCGAGAACCATCCCGGCGTACTTCGCGTCCATTGGTTGCCGAAGGTGTATCGCAAGGAGCGTGCGGAATTCGAGGCGGCGGCCGTCAGCGACGGAATTCCGTCCTACCATTTCAAATCGCTGTCGAACGGAACGCTCTCCGTTGCGCCGGATGACGAGGTTTACTTCCCGGTCTTCTTTTCGACCGAGCGAAAAATCTCGCCGGTCTACGGCATGGATTATTTCACCGATCCGATCCGCTGGGCGACGCTTCGGCGCGCGCGCGATAATGATGCGGTCACGGTCACGCCCACACGCCTGTTCAAGAACGACAACGGCGGTATCCATGGTGTTCTCGTGGTTGTGCCGGTCTATGTGAAGGGAACTTCGCGTACAACGACCGCCGACCGCCGGCGTAACCTGGACGGCTTCGTGGTCGGAATGTTCGATCTCGGCCAGCTGCTGCAATCGATCCGGTCGGCGACGCCCGAGTCTGCCGCGGTCGTTCTCACCGCCTATCCGCCTGCCGCGGGAGCGCGATCTCAGCCCGATTATTCGTCCGTGCCCGCGACGTCGCGGGTAATGCAGGCTTTCGCGAAAGGTCCGTACTGGTCCGGCGCGCTCAGGATCGGGGATGCAAGCTGGCAAGTGCAGGCCATTCCCGCCGCGGGCGGCCACCTGACAGTGCGGTACGACCGTGCCTTGACGGTGCTCATGGCGGGCTGCGCCGTCACCATCTTCCTGGCCGTCTATCTTGGCATGGCAAGCCGCAACTCGCGCGAGTTGGCGTTGGCGAACCGCCGCGTGCTCGAACTGGCGCAGACCGACATCCTGACCGAGCTGCCAAACCGGGCATTTTTTCTGGAGCAGCTCAAGCACGCAGGTTCCGATCAACGGTATCTGCGCGGTGTGTTCTCGGTCCTGATGCTCGATCTCGATCGCTTCAAGAATGTCAACGACTCGCTCGGCCACGCCGCGGGCGACGCACTGCTGCGTCAGGTGGCCATCCGGCTGCGATCGTCGCTGCGCGACGGCGACGTGCTGGCGCGGCTTGGCGGCGATGAATTTGCCATCATTCAGGCGGGCCAGCACGATCAGCGCACGAATTCGATTGATCTGGCGAGCCGGATTTCGAAGCTCATCGCCGAACCGTTCGAGCTTCCCGGCCATCAGGTCGAGATCGGCACCAGCATCGGCATTTCGATGGCGCCCGAGCACGGCGACGACCGCGAGCAGTTGCTCAAGAAAGCGGACCTCGCGCTGTACCGCTCCAAATCCGCGGGGCGCAACTGCTTCACGCTCTACGACGAGGCGATGTCGGCCGAACTGGAAGCGCGCAATACGCTGGAAGGCGACCTGCGGGATGCTATCGCGCGTTGTCTGTTCGAGGTGCATTATCAGCCCTATTTCGACGTTCAGACCGGCCGCCGGCGTGGCGCCGAGGCGCTCATCCGCTGGCGTCATCCGACGCGGGGGTTGATCCCGCCGGATCAGTTCATCCCGCTTGCGGAAGAAACCGGCCTCATCGTGCCGCTCGGCGAATGGATCATCCGCCAGGCCTGCGACGATGCGACGTTGTGGCCGGCGGATACCAGGGTCTCGATCAATCTTTCGCCGGTGCAATTCAAGCAGACCGAATTGTTCGATGTCATCGAGACCGCGTTGCGGAATTCGGGACTGCCGCCGGAGCGGCTGGAAATCGAGATCACCGAATCCGTGTTGCTGGAGCGCGCGGCCGAAAACCTCGCTTTCATGGAGCGGCTCGGCGGCATCGGGGTCTCGCTGGCGCTTGACGATTTCGGCACCGGCTATTCATCGCTGAGCTGCCTGACCACGTTCCCCTTCAACAAGATCAAGATCGACAAGTCGTTCATGGGTAACCTGACGGCGCGCTATGAGAGTTCGGCGATCATTTCTTCGGTCGTCACGCTGGCCCGCGGCCTCGATATGGTGGTAACGGCGGAAGGCGTGGAGACGGTCCAGCAGCTCGACGGGTTGAAAATACTCGGCGTCAACTTTGCGCAGGGCTATCTGCTGGGCCGTCCTGTGACGGCCACGGAACTGGAAAAGCAGCCGCTGGTTTTCCGCCCGCGCCGCGATGCCGCCTGATTGAAGCTGCCCGTTGGCCCGACTGGGCTTGGCATACCAGAAAGAGCGGTAGCCGGATGGGTTGCAGGTGCCAAGGGTGCCCGGATATGTAGGCTGAAACCGCCGTTTGGCCTCCCGGTTAGAAAGATCATTCTTTTTTCGTTCACACTATTGCCGTCTCAGGAAATATAATCCTACCTCATGGGCAGTGACCTCTGGGGCTCTTTTGGCGTGATTGATCCCATCTACGTGGCTTCCGGCTTCAGCGTCGGCTTGCTGGTTGGCATGACGGGCGTTGGTGGCGGGTCGCTGATGACGCCGCTCCTGATCTTGCTGTTCGGCGTCCACCCGGCCACTGCTGTCGGTACCGACTTGTTGTATGCGGCCGCCACCAAGGCGGGCGGCGGCATCGTGCATGGCTGGGAACGGACCATCCATTGGCCGGCAGTGTTCCGGCTCGCTTCTGGCAGCATCCCGGCCAGTGTCCTGACGCTGCTGGTTCTCTGGCAGCTTGATCTGTCGGCGGAGGCTGCGCGCAGTCTGGTCAATCTGGTGCTCTGTTTTGCGCTGATGCTAACCGCGCTGTCGCTGATCTTCCGCAACATCGTGATCGAAAAGCTGCGCGCGCGCATGGCGCGTTACGACGATGCCGCGATCGCGCGGGCCACGGTGCTGGTTGGCGTCAG
This sequence comes from uncultured Alphaproteobacteria bacterium, assembly GCA_963706265.1. Taxonomy (GTDB): domain Bacteria; phylum Pseudomonadota; class Alphaproteobacteria; order Rhizobiales; family Xanthobacteraceae; genus Bradyrhizobium. Next base: position 771,084 of record CAVPLO010000004.1, read on the forward strand.
CCTCGGCGTGCTGGTTTCGATCTCCTCGGTCGGCGCCGGCGCCGTCGGCGTTACCGCACTGCTCTTGCTTTATCCGCAGTTGCCGATGTCGCGCATCGTCGGTTCCGACATTGCGCATGCCGTGCCGCTGACGCTGATCGCCGGGATGGGTCACTGGGCGCTCGGGGCCATCGACTGGCAATTGATGGGCGTGCTTCTGATCGGTTCGCTGCCGGGGATTGCGATCGGCAGCTATTGCGCGGTTCGCGTCCCCGAAACCGCGTTGCGGCTGTTGCTGGCGGCGATCCTGATCGTGGTGGCCGGCAGGCTTGGCGCGGAGCAGTGGCGCTCCTCGGCTTCAAACATTGCCGCGGTGAGCGAGCGCGTGCCGTTGGCGGCGCCAACTGCACAGGTGGTGATGCCGATTGCGGTTGGCGCACGCCCGGCCAACTGACCCCGGTTTCCGCCGCAGGCTGCGGGGCACCGGATTTGTTTGCCAAAGCTTGAAGTATAAAATATATCCGGAACCCGAAGTGGCCTTTGAAATCATTCGGGGAGATGGCGCATGGTGGAACTGTCGCATTCCCCGCATGCCGTCGTGACCGGGGCGGGGCGCGGCATTGGCCGGGAAATCGCCTCTCAACTGACCAAAGCCGGCGCCGTTGTCACCGCGCTCGGGCGCCAGAGGGTCACGCTTGACGAGCTGGTCGCCGAAGGCTGTGCCCGTTTTTCGGCCGTCGCCGACGTCACCGATCAGGCCGCCGTCAATGCGGCGATGCGAGAAGCCGCCGCGCGCCAGCCCATCGACATCCTGATTGCCAATGCGGGCGCTGCCGAATCCGCTAGTTTCGCCAAATCGGATGCGGCGCTGTTCAAACGCATGATGGATGTCAACTTCATCGGCGTGGTCCACAGCATCCAGGCCGCGTTGCCATCGATGCGCGAGCGCCCCCATGGCCGCATCATCGCGATCGCCTCGACCGCCGGCTTGAAGGGCTATGGTTACGTCAGCGCCTACGCGGCCGCCAAGCACGCGGTAATCGGCCTGGTGCGCTCGCTGGCGCTGGAACTGGCCGCAACGCGCGTGACAGTCAACGCGGTCTGCCCCGGATTTACCGATACCGATCTCGTCGCCGGCAGCATCGATACCATCATGAAAAAGACCGGCCGTGACCGCGCCCAGGCGATCGCAGAATTGACCAAGCATAATCCGCAAGGACGCCTCGTATCCCCGTCGGAAGTGGCCGATACTGTGTTGTGGCTGTGCGGCGAGGGGGCTGGCGCCATCACGGGCCAAGCCATTGTGGTCGCCGGCGGAGAGATTTGACGTCTCGGGCGGCGTTAGGACCCAAGGAAAACATTCATGAACCAATCAGCCAATCCCGTCACACTGCCGCTCGCGCAATATGCACCACGCCATTTTCTCCTGAGCGTGGAGGGCGGCGTCGCCACCGTGACGCTGAACCGTCCGGAGCGCAAAAATCCGCTGACGTTTGAAAGCTACCGTGAACTGACCGATTTCTTTCGCGCCTGCGCCTTCGATGACGACGTGAAAGTCGTGGTGGTCTCCGGCGCCGGCGGCAATTTTTCGTCCGGCGGCGACGTGTTCGAGATCATTGGACCGCTGGTGAAGATGGATACCAAGGGACTGACCGCCTTTACCCGCATGACCGGCGATCTCGTCAAGGCGATGCGAGCTTCTCCGCAGCCGATCATTTCAGCGGTGGAGGGCATCTGCGCCGGCGCCGGCGCCATCATCGCGATGGCATCCGACATGAGATTGGCGGCTGATGGCGCCAAGGTCGCCTTCCTGTTCAACAAGGTCGGCCTTGCCGGCTGCGACATGGGCGCGTGCGCGATCCTGCCGCGCATCATTGGACAAGCGCGCGCCTCGGAACTCCTGTACACCGGCCGCTTCATGAGCGCGGAGGAGGGCGAGCGCTGGGGCTTTTTCAGCCGCATCGTTGCGCCTTCTGAGGTGCTGCCGCAGGCGCTCGCTCTGGCCAAGGATATTGCGGCGGGGCCGACTTTTGCCAACACCATGACCAAGCGGATGCTGGCGATGGAATGGGCGATGTCGGTGGAAGAGGCGATCGAGGCCGAGGCCATCGCACAGGCGCTGTGCATGACCACGGTGGATTTCACCCGCGCCTTCGAGGCCTTTGCCAACAAGACCAGGCCGGTGTTCAAGGGGAATTGACGGCGGGCTGTAATCGCCGCGCGGGGCCCGTCATGGCCGGGTTCGTCCCACGGCTGTCCACGTCTTATTCGACCAAAAAGAAAAGTCGTGGATGCCGGCACAAGGCCGGGCATGACGAAGCCGGACAAGGTGGAACTGGATTTGCTAAAGTTGACGGCGTAGGCAAGAGGCTTGCCGGCGAATTATTTTAGGTTTAAAATAATTTCGAGTTTTCGAAAACGGCGGATGAGGCTCCCATGAAGGTCGCAATCATCGGCGGTGGACCGGCCGGTCTTTATTCGGCGATCCTGCTTAGGAAGCAGCGCCCCGAGGCCGAAATCACGGTCTATGAGCGCAACCGCGCCGACGATACGTTCGGTTTCGGCGTGGTGTTCTCGGATGCGACGCTCGATAATTTCGAGAAATACGATCCCCCGAGCTATCGCCGGATCACCCAGGAATTCGCCTATTGGGACGATATCGCCGTCCACTTCCGCGGCACCGTACACCGTGTCGGCGGCAACGGCTTTTGCGGCTGCTCGCGCCGCCAGTTGCTCTTGATCCTGCAGGAACGCGCGCGTGAACTCGGCGTCCGGCTGAACTTCGAGACCGAGATCGACGACGAGGCGCGCTTTGCCGATGCCGACCTGGTGGTGCTGGCCGACGGCATCAACAGCCGCTTCCGCGACAAATACGCCGCGCATTTCGAGCCCGAAGTCGATCTGCGCTCCAACGTGTTCGCCTGGATGGGCTCGACGCGGCCGCTCGATGCCTTCACCTTCATCTTCCAGGAGACGGAGTGGGGGCCGTTCATCGCCCACGCCTATCAATATGAAGCCGGGCGATCGACCTGGATCTTCGAGACCGATCCCGAGACCTTCAAGCGCGCCGGGCTGACGGGCCTGAACGAGAAACAGTCGGCCGATCGCATGTCGGAAATTTTCGGCTGGTTCCTCGAAGGACATCCGCTGCTCACCAACCGCTCGACGTGGCGGAATTTTCCGATGATCCGCAGCCAGCGCTGGGTCAAGGACAACATGGTGCTGCTCGGTGACGCCAAGGCGACCGCGCATTTCTCGATCGGCTCCGGCACCAAGCTCGCGATGGAAGACGCGATTGCGCTCGCCGACGCGATGGACCGCGCGCCGAGCGTTCAGGCCGCGCTCGCGACCTACGAGCAGGGCCGCCGCGAGGAAGTCGAGAAGACCCAGCACGCCGCGGACGTGTCGCTGGTGTGGTTCGAGCATGTCGATCGCTTCTGGGATTTCGATCCGGTGCAATTTGCCTTCGGCGTGATGACGCGGGCGAAAGCCATCACCTACGACAATCTGACGCTGCGCGCGCCGGAGTTTGTAGGCCAAGTCGACAAGGCCTTCGCGCGCCATGTCCGCGACCACGGTTTTGACGTCGATGTCGAAAAGCCCTTGGCGCCGATGTTCCAGCCGTTACGTCTGCGCGAGATGACATTGGCCAACCGCGCGGTGGTGTCGCCGATGTGCATGTATTCGGCTGACGAAGGCGTGCCCGGTGATTTTCATCTTGTGCACTACGGCTCGCGCGCGCTCGGCGGCGCCGGTCTCATCTTTACCGAGATGACCTGCGTCGGGCGCGAGGCGCGCATCACGCCGGGCTGCGCGGGTCTCTGGAACGACGAGCAGGAGAAGGCTTGGCGGCGCATCGTCGATTTCGTTCACGCGAATTCAGCGGCGAAGATCTGTCTCCAGCTTGGCCACGCCGGCCGCAAGGGCGCGACCAAATTGATGTGGGACGGCATGGACCGGCCGCTTGACGAAGGCGGCTGGGATGTGATCTCGGCCTCACCCGTTCCGTACTTCCCGGATAGCCAAGTGCCGCGCGAGATGGACCGCGCGGCCATGGACAAGGTGAGGGGCGAGTTCGTTGCCGCGGCCGAACGCGGCGAGGCCTGCGGCTTCGACATGCTGGAGCTGCATTGCGCCCACGGCTATTTGCTCGCGAGCTTCATTTCGCCGCTGACCAACCAGCGCACCGACAACTATGGTGGCTCGCTCGAAAATCGCTTGCGCTATCCGCTCGAAATATTCGAGGCGCTGCGATCGGTGTGGCCGCCGCACAAGCCGATGTCGGTGCGCATTTCCGCAACCGACTGGGCGGAGGGCGGCATCACCGGCGACGACGCGGTTGCGATCGCGCGCGCCTTTGCCGAAGCCGGCGTCGATCTCGTCGATGTCTCGACCGGCCAGACCGTGCGCGATGCGCAGCCGATCTACGGCCGCATGTTCCAGACGCCGTTTTCCGATCAGGTCCGCAACGAAGCCCGCGTGGCAACCATGTGCGTCGGCAATATCACCACGGCCGATCAGGTTAACACCATCCTGGCCGCGGGCCGGGCCGACCTCGTGGCGCTCGGCCGTCCGCATCTGGTCGATCCCGGGTTTACGATGAAGGCCGCAGCCTGGTACGGCGCAGGCGACGTATTCTGCCCGCCGCAATATATGCCCGGGAAAGATCAGATTTTCCGCAATAGCGTCAGGGACCGGCAGGACTTCGAAGACCTTAAAATTAAGGCTAAGCCGAAGACCCGGGCTGAGCTCAAGGCGGAATCCACAAAGCCGCTTGCGGCCGAATAGAGCGCCATGCGATTGTAAGATAAGCGCTATCGCGGGTTGAGTGGAGTAGAGCGATGAAGGCGATTATCGTCGGCGGCGGTATCGGCGGTCTGACCACGGCGCTGATGTTTCGCGCCCGCGGCATCGGCTGTGAACTGTTCGAACAGGCCGACACCATTCGCGAACTCGGCGTCGGCATCAACACGCTGCCGCATGCAATCCGCGAACTCGCAGGCCTCGGTCTGCTGCAGAAGCTCGACGACGTCGCGATCCGCACCGACGTGCTTTATTATCTCAACCGTCACGGCCAGGAAGTCTGGCGCGACGTTCGCGGCATCGACGCCGGCCACGACGTGCCGCAATTCTCGATTCACCGCGGCCGCCTGCAAAGCGTGATTCATCGCGCGGTCGAGGAGCGGCTCGGCAAGGAAGCCATTCACACCGGTCATCGCCTAGGCGCCTTTAGCCAGGACGAGGGCGGGGTGACCGCGCATTTCTTCGATCGCCACGGCAGCCACATCAAGGCCGTGCGCGGCGACATCCTGATCGGCGCCGACGGCATTCATTCGCGCGTGCGCGAGACGCTGTTTCCGAACGAAGGTCCGCCGTGCTGGAACGGCTTGATGCTGTGGCGCGGCGCGCGCGACTGGCCGATGTTTTTGACCGGCCGCTCGATGATCGTCGCCGGTGGCCTCAATGCCAAGGTCGTGGTCTATCCGATCGCGGAAGGCTCGAGCCCGTCGAACCGGCTGACCAATTGGGCGGTGCTGGTGAAAGTCGGCGATAACAACTCCACTCCGCCGCGCCGCGAGGACTGGTCGCGCCCGGGTCGGCGCGAGGAACTGATGCCGCATGTCGCGCGGTTCTCGGTCCCGCATGTCGATGTCGCCGGCCTGATTTCGGCGACGCCGGAATTCTACGAATATCCGACCTGCGACCGCGACCCCTTGCCCTATTGGTCTGATGGACGCGTCACGCTGCTTGGCGATGCCGCGCACCCGATGTACCCGGTCGGATCGAATGGCGCCTCGCAGGCCATTCTCGATGCGCGGTGTCTGGCCGATTTATTGGCGCATTCCGAACATCCGCGCCAGGCGTTGATGGCCTATGGGCAGAAGCGGCTGCCGATGACGGCCGAGATCGTGCGCTCCAACCGCCGCGGCGGCCCGGAAGGCGTGATCGACGCGGTCGAACAACTCGCGCCCGACGGGTTTACCGATATCGACAAGGTGCTGAGCTACGCCCAGCGCGAAGCCATCGTGCGCGGCTACGCCACCAAGGCCGGCTTTGCCGCCGTGCCGGGCCTCGCGGCGGTGAGGGGGTAATACCAACCACCGACCTCATCGTGGAGGCTGCCGCCGCGCGGCCGTCTCGAAGGATGAGGCCACCAAGCGGCCAATTGCTCGGCCTCATGGTTCTCCCGGCGATGCAAAGCATCGTCCGGAGACGGCGCCAAGAGGCGCCTCCTCACCATGAGGGTCTGGCGCTTAGCAGATCTCTTTTCCTCATCCTGTGAGGAGCGGCCGTTTGGCCGCGTCTCGAAGGATGAAGTCTTCTGGGTTCGAACAATCACGCTCCCGGAGGCGGGGGCAGGAAGTGGATGTTGTGCTCGGCGGCCAACGCCACCACCGTTTCAGGGTTCTGTTCCTTCAGGTTGTGAATGCCCCAGAACAGGTCATAGAGCTTCTGGGTCGGTGAGACCCAGAACAGCACTTTGACGACCTGGTCGGACTTGTTGAAGATGCCGTGGGGAATGCCCATGCCGAGCCGGACCAGATCGCCCGGCGTCGCCTGCGCGTCCGCTCCCGCGAGCATGAAGTCGAGCTTGCCTTCCAGCAGATAGAGATACTCATCCTGATCGGGATGGATGTGCGGCGGCACGAAGGTGCCGGGCGGGAACGTCGCATGCCACGAGAAAGAGTGGTCAGTGCGGCTCTTCGGCACGTAGGTTTGGCCGAGAATATTCCAGGAGATGCCCTGGATGCCTTCGTTGGCACGGGTGATGCCGGTGATCTCGCTCGTCATGCTGGTTTCCCTCTCGTCTCTTTACTCAGCTTTGCTCGGCACGCATTCCTTGGCGTAGCGGTCGGCATCATTCGCAAACACCTTCTGCACGATTTCGGTCTCGAACTTGCCGTCGGGCCGCTTCGCCACCTTGGTCAGGTAGAAATCCTGGATCGGGTAGCCGTTGACGTTGAATTTGAAGTTGCCGCGCAGCGAGGTGAAATCGGCTTTCTTCAGGGCGGCCGCAACCGCCTCCTTGTTGGTGAGGTCGCCCTTGAGCGCCTTCACCGCGCTGTTGATCAGCAGCGCCGTATCATAGCCCTGCATGGCGTAGGTGCCGGGCACGCTCTTATAGGCCGCTTCATAGCCGGCGACGAACTTCTTGCTCTGCGGATTGTTCAGGTCCGGCGCCCAGTCCGCGCCGCCGAACATGCCCACAGCCGCATCCTGCTGCGCCGGCAGGGTGGATTCATCGACCGTGAAGGCCGAGAGCACCGGAATCTTGTCGGCAAGGCCTGCTTGCTTGTACTGCTTCACCAGGCTCACGCCCATGCCGCCGGGCATGAAGGTGAAGACGGCATCAGGCTTCAGCGAAGCGATCTTGGAAATCTCGACCTGGAAATCCAGCGTGCCGAGCGGCACGTAGCTCTCCTCGACGATTTCGCCCTTGTAGTCGAGCTTGAAGCCGGCCGCCGAATCCTTGCCGGCCTGATAATTCGGCTCCATCACGTAAACGCGCTTGTAGCCGCGATCTTGCGCGACCTTGCCAAGGACCTGGTGCACCTGATCGTTCTGGTAGGAGGTGACGTAGAAGAATGGGCTGCAATTCTTGCCTGCGTAGCTCGACGGACCGGCATTCGGGCTGATCAGGAAGGTCTTGGTATCGATGACCGGCTTGTGGATCGCCAGAAGGATGTTCGAAAAGATCGGGCCGACGACGAAATCGACCTTGTCGCGTTCGAGCAGGCCTTTGACCTTGGAAACGGCGGCGTCGGGCTTGAGTTCGTCATCGACGACGACGACATCGACGTCGCGGCCGCCCATCTTGCCGCCAAGATCCTTGACCGCGAGCGCAAAGCCGTCGCGGACCTGCGCACCCAGCGCGGCCGCCGGACCCGACAAGGTCACGATCACGCCGATCTTCAGTTTCTCTTGCGCAGCGGCTGGACTGGCGAGAATTCCGACCACGGCCGCGGTGGCGGCCCATTTTGATAGCTGACGCATGACCTCAACTCCCCTTGATCGCCCGCGTAACGGACCCCTTTGGTTGCTTTGTTGCCGGCAGCTTATGCTGATGATGGTGTGGGCGGCAAGCGACCAGCGCATGCGTCGCGCCGCGCCATTAGGCTAACATGCAAAGGCTGCGCCAATTATTTGAAACTTAAAGAAATTAGCTAAACCCTTCAGGTCACCCATGCGCCCGCGCGTTTTGACTTGAAGAGGCTCTTCAATTACTTGAAGGTCAAAATATCACCCGGAAGCAGCACCTCACAGGCCGAGGGCGGTGGGCGACAACCATGGTTACGACATGATCCTCAATTCCGAGACCAAGGCCGTCGAGCTTCCCGGTGATCACGGCAGCGAGCTTCGGCTCTGGCTGCGGCTTCTGACCTGCACGACCCTGATCGAGGGCGAAGTCCGCAGCCGCCTGCGCGAGCGCTTCGATGTGACGTTGCCGCGGTTCGACCTGATGGCCCAGCTCGACAAGGTGCCGGAAGGCATGACGCTGTCGGACGTGTCCAAACGGATGATGGTCAGCAACGGCAATGTCACCGGCCTCGTCGAGCGGCTGGTCGAGTCCGGACATCTCGACCGGCGCACCTCCGAGAGCGACCGGCGCGTCCAGGTGATCCGGCTGACCAAGGCCGGCAGGGCCGAATTTCGCAAGATGGCGGCCGAGCATGAAAACTGGATCGCCGATATCTTCGCCGGCCTTTCGCCGAAGGATGTCCGCGAATTGATGCGGCTGCTCGCAAAGACCAAGGCGTCCGCGCAAAAATCCGCGCAGGAAAATAAAGAGTAAGCTCTAGCGATATCGAGTTGCCGTGACCGCCATCGATTACGAGGTCGAATACAACAACCGGGCCCGCGTGCCGGAAAATCCGGCGCTGATGGCAGGCTGGGTGCGGGACGCAGCCGCCTATCGCGACAAACGCGCGCCACGCCGGATCACGTACGGGCCCGCTCCGCGCCATGTGATCGATGTCTTTGCCGGTGACGGCCAAAACCAGGACCAAAATCAAGGCAAAGCGCCGCTCGTCGTGTTCATTCATGGCGGCTATTGGCAGGCGCTGGACGGTTCGTCCTTCAGCCATATGGCGCGCGGCCTCAACGCCCATGGCATCACGGTCGCGGTTCCGACTTACGATCTTTGTCCTCAGGTTTCGGTCGCCGAGATCATCGAAGAGATGCGTCAGGCGACGCGCGAGCTGGCCAAGCTTTCAGGACGACTTGTCGTCAGCGGCCACTCGGCCGGCGGGCATCTGGCAGCCTGCATGCTCGCGACCGACTGGAAAGCCTGCGACCCGTCCCTGCCAGTGGACCTCGTGAAGGCGGCCTATACGATCTCCGGCCTGTTTGAGCTGGAGCCGCTGGTGCCGACTTCGGTCAACAAGGCCCTTGGTCTCGATCAAGCCGCGGCCCACGCCGCGAGCCCCTTGTTCTGGTCGCCTCCCGCCCATGGCAGCCTGGATGCGGTAGTCGGCGAACTGGAAAGCGCGGAATATCACCGGCAAAGCCGAAGCCTGGTCGAAGCCTGGGGGCAGGCCGGCCTTGCCACAAGGTTCGGCAGCCTGCCCGCGGCCAATCACTTCACCGCGATCGCGCCGCTTTCCGATCCGGCTTCCTCCATGACCTTACGCCTGAAGGAATTGGCGGGGCGTTAGGGCCCTCAAATGGCGCCGAAAGGACTATTGCGCCGAATTACTTTAAGTATAAAATGATTTATAGCCGTCATTCCAGGGCATGCGAGGCACCATCCCGGAATGACGGAAGGCCCCGCCGTTCCGAGATCAGGGAGACGACGGACATGTCAGGTCGAATTTCCTCATCGCTTGGCCCATCGGGGCACGTCGATGATTTTACACGGCGAAACCTGCCGCCGCTCGAGCACTGGCCGCATATCGCTCTCGACCGGCCGGAGTTTCAATATCCGGAATATCTCAACGCCGCGGTCGAACTGACCGACCGGATTGTCGAGAAAGGATTGGGCGACCAGATCGCGCTGATCGGCAATGGCCGCCAGCGCACCTACAAGGAACTCTCCGACTGGTCGAACCGCCTGGCGCATGCGCTGGTGGAGAATTACGGCGTCAAGCCGGGCAATCGCGTGCTGATCCGCTCCGGCAACAATCCGGCGCTGGTCGCTGCATGGTTGGCTGCGACCAAAGCGGGCGCGGTGGTCGTCAACACGATGCCGCTGCTTCGCGCCGGCGAATTGAGCAAGATCGTCGACAAGGCCGAGATTGCGCTGGCGCTGACCGACAGCCGCATTGCCGACGAACTGGTCGCCTGCGCCAAGACGAGCCGCTTCCTCAAGCAGGTCGTCAATTTCGATGGCACGTCGAACCATGACGCCGAGCTTGACCGGGTGGCCTTGAGCAAGCCGGTCCGTTTCGAGGCGGTCAAGACCGGCCGCGACGACGTGGCGCTGCTGGGATTCACGTCGGGCACGACCGGCGAGCCAAAGGCAACGATGCACTTCCATCGCGATCTTCTGATCATCGCGGATGGCTATGCAAAGGAAGTCCTCAACGTCACGCCGGACGATGTGTTCGTCGGCTCGCCGCCGCTTGCCTTCACATTCGGTCTCGGCGGGCTTGCGATTTTCCCATTGCGGTTTGGCGCAACCGCAACGCTGCTTGAAAACGCCGCACCTCCCGAGATGATCAAGATCATCGAGACCTACAAGGCGACGATCTGCTTCACCTCGCCGACCGCGTATCGCGCGATGATGGTGGCGATGGATCAGGGCGCCGATCTATCGTCGCTGCGCCTGGCGGTCTCTGCCGGCGAAACCTTGCCGGCGCCGGTGTTCGACGGCTGGACCAAAAAGACCGGCAAGACCATTCTCGATGGCATCGGCAGCACGGAATTGCTGCACATCTTTATCAGCAACCGCGTTGGCGCCGCCGCCGCGGGCTCGACCGGAACGCCGGTTTCCGGCTACGAGGCGAAAGTTGTCGACGACAACATGAACGAGTTGCCGGCGGGCGCCGTCGGCAAGCTGGCAGTACGCGGACCGACGGGCTGCCGTTATCTCGCTGACCAGAGGCAGTCCAATTACGTGCGCGACGGCTGGAATCTGACCGGCGATTCCTTCTCCCGCGATGAAAAGGGCCATTTCTCGTTCGTGGCGCGATCCGACGACATGATCATCTCCTCCGGTTACAACATCGCAGGCCCCGAGGTCGAGGCGGCGCTTCTCAGCCATCCCGCGATCGCCGAGTGCGGCGTGGTCGGCGCGCCCGACGAAGCGCGCGGCATGATCGTCAAGGCCTATGTGGTGCTGACGGCGAGCGTGACGGCAAGCGACGCGCTCACCACCGAATTGCAGGATCACGTCAAGCAGGCGATCGCGCCGTACAAATATCCGCGCGCCATCGAATATGTCGCGCAACTGCCGAAGACCGGAACCGGAAAGCTCCAGCGCTTTGCCTTGCGGCAGATCGCGCAGGGTAAAAGCTCCTCGACCGGCGTGGCGGCTGAATAATCAAGGAGGACTGTCGGTGAACCCTTCGAAAGGCCCGGTTTCGGTCGCCCGCTCGCAAAGCGAGACGCTGGCTATGGAGTCGCGAGTTCTGCAACCGAGCGGCTGGCCGGCGCCGAAAGGCTACGCCAACGGCATGACCGCCGAGGGCCGTCTTGTCGTGACCGGCGGCGTGATCGGCTGGGACATCCATGGCCATTTGCCGGCGGATTTCATCGCCCAGGTGCGCCAGACCCTGCGCAATATTGCGGCCATTCTTAGCGAAGGCGGCGCGGGGCCGGAGCACCTGGTTCGATTGACCTGGTATGTCGTCGATATGGACGAATATCTGGCGAGCCTGAAAGCGCTCGGGCACATCTATCGCGAGATTTTTGGAGCGCATTATCCGGCGATGGCGCTGGTGCAGGTCGTGCGCCTGGTCGAAAAGGCCGCCAGGGTCGAGATCGAGGCGACCGCGGTCGTACCGCGGTGATTTTGTCGCTAGGTATTTGAGATTTTCAACGGCTTGAGCTCCGCAAGGTCGTCGTAGGCGCCAGCCGCCCTTCGCAGCAGACGTTTCTTTCGTTTGGGCGGAAGTTCGCTCCCATCTGCCTTGTCTTCGCCAAGCGCAGCCGCGAGCGCGCGGAATCGCGCATCGTCGTTCAACTCGCCGAGCGATTTGTGGGTCCTGTGCAGGAGCTTCAGCGTTGCCTTCATGGCCGGTGTCTCACTGGGCGGCACCAATGTCTCCGCGGCTTCGATGGCGTAACTGAGCCGCTTGTTGGCGAGCCGCACCCGGTGACGTTTTCGTGCGCCGAATTCCTTCAGCTTGCGACTTTTCTTTAAAAGCTTCTTGCGCCACTCCTGCAATTTGTCCGAGCAATATTCGGCCGCCGGCTGCGCGCGTTGCGCGGCGGCATTTTTCGACCTCTTCCGGGACCAGTCGCCGTTCTCGATCCAGGCGGCGATATCCCTGATCAGCCGCCGATAGCGTGGTGAGCCGAGGGCACGCGTGAGGTGCCGCTGGCAGGCCGCACGCTCGTGTTTCCAGGGCTGATCCTTGACGCCTACCTGCTGTTTGGTCTTCGTTAGGCGCTCGAGCGCGACATCGAGATCGCGAACGATGCCGAGGTGGGCGTTCAGCCATTTCAACTCCGCGGCAAGCCGCAGCTGTTCGTCGCCCTCAACCATCGGCGAGAACAAGGCAATCGTGGTGCGGAGCCGCGTCTTGGCGACACGCATGGCGTGTAGTGCCGCGGCTTCGCCCGCTGCCGTACCCTCGTGCTGCGCCGTCAACTGATGGAGATAGTGGGTCGCGGCCGTCCGGAACGCCGTCTCGCACGTCATCGAACCCCGGAGCGGCGGGGCTGGCTTTGGCGAAGCTTTAACCGTGACCGTTGCGTCCATGGGAACAGGGTGCCCCGCTGCCGCTTCATTGACAACAGGGCTTGTTCCCAAACGAACTTTGCGGCAGTACTGAGAAAATTCCCTGAATCCTCGTTCGGGACGTCTTTTTAGCGACACGCGGCTGTCACAACCATTGTTCCGACCGGACGATCGTATGGTCGTTTGGCGGGGGTTGTGCGCCGGCTTTCGCATCCGGAGAACTGGTTGGCGTGCCCCAGGACAAAACCATCGAGCCCCGGCTAATGGCGAGCGGCAAGCTCGCGGTGCTGCGCAAGCACCCGATTTTCTGCGACCTCGACGCGGACGCATTTGAGCAGCTTGGCCGCTACGCCAAATCGGCTACCTTGAAGCGTGGCGCGACGATCTTCTCCAGGGGTGATCCCGGAAACAGCCTGATCGCCGTCATATCCGGCACGGTGAAGATCAGCATTTCCTCGCCGGACGGGCGCAACGCGATCCTCAATCTGATCGGCCCCGGGGAGATTTTCGGCGAGGTCGCCGTGCTCGATGGCCAGGCGCGAACGGCGGATGCCATCGCCAACAGCAATTGCGAAATTTTTGTCATCGACCGCCGCGAATTTCTGCCCTTCGTGCGAAGCCAGCCGGCGCTGGCGATGAAATTCATCGAATTGCTTTGCACGCGGCTGCGCTGGACCAGCGATCAGGTCGAGCAGGTCATCCTGCAGGATCTGCCGGGCCGGCTCGCAAGCGCGCTGATCCGCCTCACCGAACGCCACAAGACGACGCAAGGCGGCCGCGCCATCGCGATCACCCAGCAGGAAATCAGCGAGATGGTCGGCATGTCGCGCGAAAGCATCAACAAGCAGTTGCGCGCCTGGGCATCCCGCAATTGGGTTCGCCTCGAACACGGCGCCATCGTCGTGCTGGACGTCGCGCCGTTGCAGGAAATGGCCGGATCAGGAACCGAAGGCGATTAATTCAAGACTGCGCGAACGAATGTGAAGCAGGTCACACACGTTTGATCGATGCCGGACTAGCTTGGCGGCTTGGGGGACATCCTCAATGTGGAGGCGTCCATGCATGCTCCGTCCGACAGATCAAACAAGAGCTACAGCACCAATCCAGGTCGTGGAAATGGATTTCTGATCGTGCCGGCGCTTGTCGCCATTGTGCTGATCACACTCGCCGTCATCCAACCGAAGATGTCCCGCTGGATATCCGAGTCAGTCCAGGCGGAATTTGTCGGCGGTGTCGATATGGACGACACGCCGACGCAGGTCGCGCGGCCGGACATGGCCATGCCCGAGCGCACCGTCCTTGCCAATTGAAGCCAGGCACTGAGCAGGACGGTTGTCAGAGATAACCTTCGCCGGCCTCGGTTGCGAAACGGCCTGGATCGCCTTCCCAGACGATCCGCGCATGTTCGAGCACATAAACGCGGTCGGCATGCGGAAGCGCAAACGTCACGTTCTGCTCGCCGAGCAGCACGGTAATCGGCGTGGTCTGGCGCAACCGCTCGAGGGCCTTCGACAATTGCTCGAGAATGACCGGAGCAAGCCCTAGCGTGGGCTCGTCGAGGATCAGGATTTTCGGCTGCATCATCAGCGCGCGGCCGATTGCGAGCATCTGCTGCTCGCCGCCTGAGAGTGTCTGCGCCATCTGGCCCTGACGCTCTTTCAGGATCGGGAACAGCTCGAACAGCCAGACGAACTGCTTCTCGCGGTCCGCGTCCGTCAGATGCTGACCGCCGAGATCGAGATTTTCCCGCACGCTCATCTCGCCGAACAGTTCGCGCGATTCCGGGCACTGCACGATGCCGCTGCGCGCGATTTTTGCCGGGCTCGTGCCGCGCAGCTTTTCGCTGTCGCGGATGATCTCGCCGCTATAGGGCAGGAAGCCGGAAATCGTGTTGAACAGCGTGGTCTTGCCCGCGCCGTTCAATCCCACCACCGAGACGAATTCGCCCTGATGCACATGGATCGACACATTCTCCAGCGCCTGGGCCTTGCCGTAGAATACGCTGACATTTTCGACCTGAAGCAGCGGCACCTTGTCCTTGAAGCTGGTCTCGGGGCGCGCCGACGTCTCGATCGCGCCGCCGAGGTAGACGCGCCGCACCGTTTCGTTGCGCATCACTTCGTCGGCACGGCCGGTGACGATCTTCTCGCCGAGATACATCGCGAGCACCCGGTCCACCAGTGCCGCCACGCTCTTGACGTTGTGATCGACCAGCAGCACCGCGCGGCCTTCGTCGCGGAAGCTCTTGATCAGTTCGGAGAAGATTGCGACTTCGGCGAGCGTCAGCCCCGCGAAGGGCTCGTCGACCAGCACCACCTTGGGATCCCGGGCGATCGCCTTGGCAAGTTCGAGCCGCCTGAGATCGGCAAAAGGCAGGGTCGGCGGGTGACGATCCATCACCGCGCCGAGGCCGACGCGATTGGCGATCCACTCGGCGCGTTCGGTCAGCGCCTTGTCCGGAAACAGCATGAACAGGCTGTCCGGCAACAGCGCCACCATGATGTTTTCCAGCACCGTTTGCCGGTTCAGCGGCCGCGAGTGCTGGAACACCATGCCAAAACCCTTGCGCGCGATCTTGTGCGCGGGCAGGCCGGCGACGTCTTCGCCCTGAAAGATCACCTTGCCCGCAGTCGGACGCTCGATCCCCATGATCGACTTCATCGCGGTCGATTTGCCGGATCCGTTCGGCCCGATCAGGCCGAAAATCTCGCCGGCATAGACGTCGAGGTCGAGGTTCTTCACGGCGGTGAGGCCGCCAAAACGCTTGGTGAGGCCGCGGACCTCGAGGACGGGCTGATTATTTGTGGTCACATTATTATTAGTGGTTGTGACCATGTCAGCGCCTCTCGTGCGAAAGGGCTGCGCCCAGGAAACCGCCGGGGAAGAACAGCACGACGAGGAGCGCCACCGCCGAGACGATGAAGGTCGCAAGCTCGCCTGTGGGGCGCAGGAATTCGCCGGCGACGATCAAAAAGATCGCACCGAGTGCTGCGCCCAGCACGGTGCGGCGTCCGCCCAGCACGGCGGCCACGATCACGTTCACGCCGACGGCGATATCGACCACGGTGCCGACCGACGCGGTACCGAAGTAGAACACCAGCAATGCGCCGGAAAGGCCCGAGAAGAAGGCAGAGACGACGAAAGCCGCCAGCTTGTGCTTGACGATGTTGAAGCCGAGCGCGCCGGCCTGCACCGGATCCTGGCCGCTCGCCTGCAACACGAGGCCGACCGGCGATTGCGACAGCCCATAGAGGATCAGCGCGCTGATCGTCATGAAGCCGAGCGCGATCCAGTAGTTTGCGCCGGCGTTGATCGTGATGACGTCGGGAATGGTCAGCCCGATCTCGCCGCCGGTGAGATCGGCGAACACCACCACGAAGTTCTGCAAGATCAACACCGCGACCAGCGTGGTCAGGCCGAAATAGGGGCCGCGCACGCGCAATGCCGGCAATGCCAGCACGACGCCCGCGACGACGGAAGCAAGCGCGCCGAGCACGATGCAGAGATAGACCGACCAGCCGTACTGGGCGTTCAGAATGCCGGCGGTATAGGCGCCGACGCCGATCAGGAAGGTCGGGCCGAAATTGACCTCGCCGGCAAAGCCGAACAGCAGGTCCCAGGCCATCGCAAACACGCCGAAGTAATAGGCGACGGTGAGCAGCCCCAGGATATAGCCAGAGGCATAAAGCGGAAGCGTCGAGGCGATGACGACGATCGCGAGCGAAACCAAGAACAGCCGTGATTTGAAGAACCCGCCCATGTTAGCGCCTCCCGAGCAGGCCTTGCGGCCGTACATACATCACGGCGACCAGCAGCAGCAGCGCCGGAATCGTCCGGTAGGCCGGCGAGATGAGGTAGGCGGTGATGGTTTCGAGATAACCGACGACGAAAGCGGCAATCAGCGAGCCGGACACGCTGCCGAGTCCGCCCAGCACCACGATCGAGAAGGCGCTCGCGGTCAGCGGACCGACGCTATAGGAGCTGACGCCTAAGAACATTCCGAGCAGCACGCCGGCGATGCCGGCGAGGATGCCGTAGATCGCCCAGACCACGACATAGATGTTGCTGAGCTCGAGCCCGAGCAGCGTTACCCCGCGCGGGTTCATCGAAGCCGCCAATACCGCCTTGCCGGTGCGGGTGCGGTTGACGAGCAGCCAGAGCAGGGCGATCACAAGGCAGCAGACGAAGGCGGTGAAGATCTCGTTGCGCGGCGTGCGAACGCCGACAATATCGACGACGCCCTCGACGATCGGCAGCACGGTCTTGGCATTGTTGGTGAAGAAATACGCGATCAGCTCCTGGATCATGATGCCCCAGAGCAACGTGCCGGTGAGGACGAAGATTTCCTTCTCTTCGGTGGGAATGCGCGTCGATTTCTGGATCGGCTGCACCACCGCGAAATAGGTGACGAGGGCGGCTACCAGCGCCGCGGCCACGCCGACCAGCGCGCCGGCATAGGTGTCGAGATGGAGCACGCTCGCCGCCGCCCACGCGGCTACCGCCGCCAGCACCATGAGGGCGCCGTGGGACAGGTTAAGCACGCCGGAGACGCCGAAGATGAGGGTAAATCCGGTTGCACCCAGCGCATACAGCGCGCTGATGGCAAAGCCGTCGATCAGAATCTGGAGCGCAAGCATTTACACCGCCGCGGCAGCCCCCGCTGCCTCCCGATTGAAACTAAAACTAGATGTCACGAAAATGCTCCCGGGGAGCACTCCCCGGGAGCATCGTGTTGAGTTCAGTTCGACGTGAGCTTGATGAAGCTCGGGAACTTCAACTTGGCCTTGGCGACTTCCGGCGGCCATACGGCGACCTGTTGACCATCCTGCCATTGCAGCATCAACCCGGTGATCAGTCCCTTGCCGTACTTGATCGAATGGGTGAACGGATCGTCCTTGCCGTAGAACTGGACGCGGCCGATGGTGCCGACCCAGTCAGTCTTTTCGAGCGCATCCACGAGCTTGTCGGCATCGGTCGAGCCGCCGCGCTTCACGGCATCGGCGATATAATAGACTTCGTCATAGGCGGTGTAGCCGGCATAGGAGGGGTAGTTGCCGAACTTCGCCTTGAATGCCTCGGTGAAGGGAATGCTCTTGTCCGTCACGGCCACGCCCGTCCCCGACACGCCCTGATAGAGCACGCCTTCGGAGGCTTCATTGGTGTCCTTGCCGAAGGTCGAGTTGGTGGCCTGCGAAGAGATGCCGAACATCGGGATCGGAACCTGCTGGTTCTTCCACTGCACGGTCGGCTGCACGCCGACATGCGAGATACCGGTGATCATCACGTCGGGCTTGGAGCCTTCGATCTTGTTGAAGATCGGCGTGAAGTCGGTGGTGTCGGGCGAGAAGCGGATATGGTCGAGCACCTTCAGCCCGATCTTGGGCAGGCATTCCTCGTAGCCGACGTCGAGCGGCTTGGTCCATGCGGCGTCCTCGCTCATGATGACCGCGGTCTTCATGTGCTTCTGGTCGACCAGCAGATCCTTGGCGGCGTCGCAGACCGACAGCGCCAGGGCGGCCGAGGTCAGGTAGCCGTGGAAGGTGTATTTGTTCTTTTCATAGTCGGCGTGAACGGCCTTGCTGATTTCGTTGGAGGCAGCGCCCGGCGTGATGAAGGGCGTCTTCAGCCGCGCGGCCCAGGGTTCCAGCGCCAGCACGACTTCGCTGATATAGCTCGCAATGACGATGTTGACCTTGTCCTCGTTGACCGCGCGCTGGAAAGCGCGAACGGAATCGGCCGAGGAGGAGTGGTTGTCATAGGTGATGATTTCGATCTTGCGTCCGTCCACGCCGCCCTTGGCGTTGATCTCGTCGGCGGCGAGTTGGGCTGCCTGCGGGATCGACGCGCCGGCGATGGCTTGCGCCTCGGCGATGACGCCGATCTTGATCGGGTCGGCGGCGAGTGCCGGACCGGAAGCCGCCAGCACGAGGCCCAGGGCCGTCGCGCCAAGCAGCGAACGCAAAAGCGGCGTTCGGGATGTTGCAATCATGACGTTTCTCTCCGTTATTGGCGGCCTTTTTCGGCCTTGAGGTTATTGTAGCCCCGCCGGCGTTCTCAGCAAGCGAAACCCCTCCGCTCGCATCGCCACGGCAAACACCGCCTAGGGTGGTACGATCCCGGCACCTTCTTGGAAAGACCAAAATCGTCGCAGCCGGATGGCTTTCGCGGCAGCGTTAATGGCGGGGCCGGGCTCCCGACGATCCGATCCGCCCAACGGAGCCTTTTCTGTTCTGATTCAACGAATTACCATTGTAACCGCTCGGCCCGAAGGCTGTATTTGTGGTCACGGCTGGACCTTCGAATGGCGTATGTTTCGATCATCTCGCGGTCGGCGTGTCCGCGCCACGCGCGACGATGAGACGAAAGACTAACGCGAATGGCCCGATAGGCTTCTCATTCCTCGATGATGGCGACCGCGCGCGTCCAGCCCGCGGACGCGCGTTCGATCTTTACTGGAAAGCAGGAGACCGTGAATCCGGTTGAGGGCAGCAGTTCCAGATTGTGCAGCTTCTCGATGTGGCAGTAGCCGATGTGGCGTCCGGCCTTGTGGCCTTCCCAGATCAGGCTTGCATCTCTCGTCTCGGCATATTTCTTTGCGGTGAAGACGAACGGCGCATCCCAGCTCCAGCCGTCGATGCCGGTCAGCCGCACGCCGCGCTCCAGCAGATACATCGTCGCTTCATATCCCATGCCGCAGCCGGAATTGACGAAGTCTTGTTGGCCGTATTTCGCGCCGGCAGAGGTATTGACCACGACGATTTCGAGCGGCGACAGCGTGTGGCCGATGCGCTTCAGTTCGGCTTCGACATCCTTGGCGCTGACGACGTAGCCGTCGGGAAAATGGCGGAAGTCGAGCTTCACGCCGGGCTGCAGGCACCATTCGAGCGGCACTTCCTCGATGGTCCAGGCGCGCTCGCCGCGGTTCATGGTCGGGTGATAGTGGTAGGGCGCATCGAGATGGGTGCCGTTATGGGTGGAGAGCTGCACCGTCTCCATCGCCCAGCCCTGACCGTCCGGCAAGTCCTGCGCCTTGAGGCCCGGGAAGAATCCGAGCATGCGCGGCAGGCTTTGCTGATGGTCGTAATATTCGATGCGCGGATTGATGCCGGGCGGGTCGGCCGGTACGTCGTTTTGCAGCGGCACGGAAATATCGATCAGTTTTCGCGCCATGGCGCTCCCTCTCGTGTTGTTTTGGGCATTGTGGGGGCCTGCGGGCCGTGCCTGTCAAGCTAGTGGTCCGATTCCAACATTCGCATCCCTTCTCAGCGGTCACTTTTGCGAATGTTAGAATCAAAGGACCACTAGCAAATATATGTTTCTAGTGGAGTTTAGGATTTGAAATTCGCGTTTCACGAACTCGCGGCCAGGTGGGTAGCGAATGTCAAATCCACTCCACTAGGCGCGGTAAATGGCGGGGTTGGGCCGAATCTGCCGCGGCGCGGCGAATGATATTTTAAGATTCCGTCAGCTATTTTCGCAGTCTGGCGCAATGCGCATAACGCCAGTTCCTAGGGAAGGCCTGATCAGTGGCTAACGTTGCGGTAGCGACATGAATGGAGCGCGTCTTGCTATGGCAGTTCTTGCGATAGGAGCGCTGGCGGCCGGCGCGTCATATCTCAGGAAGGAAGCCGCGACCGATTCGCATCGGCACACCCGCCAGGTTATTCTGCATTACACGTTCAGCCGGGCCGAGCAGCCCATCATCATTCTCGGCGACAGCATCACGGAAGCCTCGACGTTGCTGCGATCGCTTTGCGATCACGCTGTCGTCAATGCGGGACTGGACGGTGCTTCCACGGCAAGCGATCTCGGGACATGGCTGATGGAGGCGCTCAATGGCCGGCGCGCCGCCGCCATCGTGATTGCGCTCGGTACCAACGACGCCCTGCAAGGGCGCAAGCAGGAAGAATTCGAAGCGAATTACGGATCACTGCTCGTCCAGCTCAGAGGCGCGACGGATCATCTCGTCGTGCTCGGCATTCCCTCCATCGAAGTGCGCGGGCGCATGCCGCCGGACTATCAGGCCGAGACCATGAAGCGCATCGATGCCTTTAACGCCGCGTTGCCTGCCGTGGCCGAGAAAGGCAGCGCGACCTTCGCCGCCTTGCCGCCGATGGGCGCGCCGCACACGATCGACGGCGTTCATCTCGACGCCGCCGGCTACGCGATCTGGGATGCCGCGGTCCTGAAGGGAGTGTCGGGCGCATGCGGCACGCATTGAAGCCGGCTGCATCGGGAGAAATCAACAAGCTGGTCGGGCTGGAGGCGCTGCGTTTCGTCACGGCGTTTGCCATTCTCGTCTTCCACTATCGCCATCTTTCCTTTATCGCCGACAAACCGGTGGACCTCGTGCCGGAGCGCTTGCCGCTCTACGGTCCCTTGCGCGCGTTTCACGATTCCGGCGCTTACGGCGTCTGGGTCTTCTGGTGCATCAGCGGCTTTATTTTCTTCTGGAAGTACCGTGACCCGATAGCCGAGCATTCCGTCAGCGGCTGGAAGTTCTTCACGCTTCGCTTCTCCAGGCTTTATCCGCTGCATCTGGTGACGCTGCTGCTCGTCGCGCTGTTGCAATCGGTCTATTTCAACCTGCGGGGATGCTTCTTCGTCTATCAGGATAACGACCTGCCGCACTTTCTCACGCAGCTGTTCGTGGCGAGCGAATGGGGGATCACGAAGGGTGAAAGCTTCGATGGGCCGATCTGGTCGGTGTCGGTCGAGGTGCTGGTCTATCTCCTGTTCTTTTTGATGCTGCGCGCGACGCGGTCATGGCTCTTGAATGTGTTCATCGTCGCAGTGTGCCTGGGAGCTGCGTGGTGGAGCGCCAGCGGGCAGGTCACCAATTGCCTCGCGCTGTTCTATGTTGGCGGGCTTGCCGCGATCGTACGGCGATCGGTTGGGGCGTGGCGCTTCAGGATCGAGGTCGAGGCGTGGTCCTGGATAACCGTGATTGCCATCATGCCGTTCGTGATCTACGTTCTGCGCGATCAGCTCAACCGCTTCGACCTTCTGCTGTTTGTCGGCTTTACGCCGATCGTTCTGTTTTGCCTGTCGCGCGAGATCAAGCTGCCGCGTGTGGCGCAAGCCGTGATCGTGGCGGCCGGCAACATGACCTATTCAAGTTATCTTCTGCACTTTCCGGTTCAGCTTGTAATCGTGCTGAGCTTTGCCGTCGCGGGACGCCCTGTCCCCGTCTATGATGGCGCGCTCTTCGCCGTTTATCTCCTGACGACGCTGCTGTTGTCCTATTTCACTTTCCGCACCTTCGAGGCGCCGGCGCAGCGTTTCATCCGCAGCGTTTTTCGACAGGCCGATGGACCCAAGCGCGAGGCGCTCAGGCGAGCTTCATCAGCTTGAGCGCCGCCAGGCCGTTCGGGCCGTAGGGGTTGCCGAGGCTCTCGCACATCTCGAAATGATTGAAATTCGGCGCTTCCAGCAGCTCGACCGACTTGCCGGCGGCTTTGACCGCAGCGGCAAAATCGCGCGACTGCCGCTGGAAGTCAGGCGTCTCGAACGTGCCGTAGGTGACGGTGATCGGCGCGCGCAGGCGGTCGATATGCCGGATCGAACTCAGCGACTGCTCCATATCGTCGTCGAATTTGATGTAAGCGCTGCGGGCGGAGAGCCGCGCCGGCTTCAGATCGTACATGCCGCTCATCAGATGGCCGCCGGTGATCATGTCGGCCGGCAGCCCGAAGTCCTTCTGCCAGTCGGTGACCATGGCGACGCCGGCCAAGTGGCCGCCGGAGGAATGGCCGCCGATATAGAAGCGTTTGCTGTCGCCGGAAAAGCTCGCGGCGTTCTTGTACGCCCAGGCGATGCCGCGGCGTACCTGATCGGCCATCGGCCGCAGGTCGCCGCCCGCGGCGTCCACCTGAATGAAATCGAGCGCGATGTAATTCACCCCGGCGTTGACGAATAGATCGGCCGGATAGGCGTAATCCCGGGCGCTGCCGCGAATCCATCGGCCGCCATGGACGAAGACAAAGATCGGCGCATTCGCTGACTTCGCGGGATAGAGATCGAGGCCTTCGATCGCCGTCGGTCCATAGGCCAGCCGCTTCGGCGCCCCCAGTCGCTCCCGCGTGGTCTCGCTGATCGAGGAAAAGCGCTTGATGGACTGGCTTACCATCGGCGCGTAGACGGCCTGGTCGTAGGACGCATTGAGCTCGACCTGGTCCATGTCCATCCAGACCTTCGCACCCTTCTCGTGCGGCGGAGGCCCGACCTGGCAGCTTTCCGCGAACGCAGGCGTGGCGGCCATCGCTGCCGCTGTGCCGAGGAGGGCGCGGCGCGAGATCGCGCTGGCAGATGAAGAGCGGGTTGACATGGTTATCCTCGATCAGGCCAGCGCGACCATGCCAGCCCAGAACTGCTGCTTTTGTTCCGATGCGTCGATGTCGTATTTGCGCGCAACCCATTAGCAAAAACCCGCAATGCGGTCAAAACGCGGTTCGTGATGCAACACGACGCCGTCCGCGAATGAGGGTAGCAATCCGCTAACCAAGGTCCCGGCTTGCTCGATTGCGGCAAGGGAGAATCCAATGCGCGGGGGCCTAGAATAAGCCGACGCTAACCTATTTATCCGATTGATTAAGCTGATCTCATCTTACTCCAATCGGCCGCTCGACCATGTTCACAACCGAACCTCGGGTACAAAGATTTTTCACGATGGCGATGGCGCTGCTGGCTGTTTGCGCGCTTGCTGTCGTCGGCTATCAATCTTTGAATGATCCGCTCCGGTCGGATGAGCTATTCACCACCAACCTCGTGAACGCTGCGACGCTGCCGAAATTGTGGAAGGGTATTGCGCTTGGGCTCGACGGCAACCCTCCGCTCTATATGACGGCGGCGTGGCTGATCGTTGCGCCCCTGCCGAAGCTGGTGTCATCGGTCGCGACGCTGAAGATTGTAAATCTTGTCGTGGCCGCAGCCGGCGTCGTGGTGCTCGGTCAACTTGCGCGCCGGCTCGTTTCGTCTGCCGCCTCGTGGATCGGTGCGCTGCTGTTCGTTACGCTCAGCAGCGGGTTTATCTATGACGCGTCCGTGCTCCGTCATTACGCCCTTTACTTTCTGGCCGCAGCCTTGGCCGCGTTCTGTCAGCAACGCCTGATCGAGCGACGCCGCCCTTCGGATATCGCTTGGCTGGCGCTCGCCAATGTCGCGCTGGCGATGTCGCATACGTTCGGGAGCGCCTATGTCGGTATTATTGCGTTCGCGGGATGGTTGAGCCGGCCGCGCGGAGACAGGACATTGCTGGTGCCGATGGTGATCGCCATAGCCCCCGCGGTGCTGGCGGTGGTCGCCTGGAGTCCGTTCCTGTTCGAGCAGCTCCAGGTCGTTAAGCCCTACGGATGGATAATGCCGCCCGCACCGTCGGACCTGCTCGACGCGGTGTTCGGGTCGGTCGTCATGCTGTGGATCTCGATCTTCGAGGCCGGTTGCCTGGTCGCGGCAGGCCTCTCGGCGTTAAAGCGGGATGATGCGCGGCTTCGTGCGGTGATTCACGATCCGGTGGCGCAGCCACTACGCTTCGTCGTGCTGCTACTGGCCGGCATAACCGGATTCACTTTAGCGGGCTGGCTGATCTCGCGGACGCTGTATCCTCTGTTCGTCGTGCGCTATTTCACGCCGCAGCTTTTCGCAGCCTATGCGTTGCATGCGGCGTTCGGCGAATGGCTGGTCCGTCATCGGTTGCAATATCGGACGGCGATCGTGGCGATCTGCGCCGTGCTGGCGCCGCTGGTGCTGGGTAACGTCGTGCTTCATGCAAGGAACTCGGTTCACGGAAAGCCGATCTGCACCGGCCCGGATGGCAAGTTCTTCGAGGAGAGTTTCGTCGATGGCAGGCTGCCTGTCATCGTCGACTCGACGCACCTGTTCCTGGGGCGTACAGCCTACGCCACCCACGCCGACGCCTATCGTTTTTCGCTCGATTGGGACGTCGTCCTCAAATATCCGGACCGCTCACGCGGCAACGCGGCGGACTTCCACTTGATGCAAGAACTTCAAACCTGGAAACCCGAGCCGCAGGTCGAAACCACCGAAGATATCCTGAGAACGTACCCGCAGTTCCTGGTCATCGAGCAACGGGCCTGGTTTCTCAATCTCAAGGCGACGCACCGGGTCACCGCCGAAAAGCTCGCAGAAGTGATCCCTGCGGGGGAGGACCAGGTCCCCTGCACGCTGTGGAAGGTCACGCGTGTCGAGCCGCGCGAATAGGTGAGGGGCGTCACCTCGGGCCGTCGTAAAGATTTCGTTAACCATTTCCGGGGAAGACTAAACCGCCTCTTCTCAAGACGGGTCGGAACCATGATTGAGCTCGATATCCTGAACGGCGAGATCAACAGCTTGATGGCCGGGCAGCGGCAGGCCTGGCGCGAACTCGCAATCCCGACATTGACCGCCTTCGATCGCCGCGAGATCCGCAACCGGATCAGGCAAGGCGAAATCGAATTGCGGACTCATTTGACGGTGAGAACGGATCGGCTGCGCTTTCTGCCGCGGGCGATCGAGGCGCCGACCGACAGCCTCGCCAATATTGAGTTCCGCCTGCTCTAGCTAAAATTCGAAATCGCCGGTCGACTGTCGCGCCAGTGCGCGCAAATCGGCGATCGTTCCGCGCACGGCGTTGCAGCGCCGGCAGTGGACACTGGCGTCGTCGCCGGCATCGGCGGGGTCGATCGGCTTGATCGACAGATTGCCGCAAATCTCGCAGACAATCTTCAGCCCTGGCTGGATTTCACGGGATTGGTCGAGCAGGCCCATTGGTTCGCCTCAACCGATGATCGCTGAGGCAAAGATGCTGACGGTGGCAAACTTGACCGCCAGCCGGCCGTATTCCCGGCGCAGGCCGATTGCCGTCATGACCGCATCGAACTGGTCACGCAGGTCGGCGAACGCAGTCCTGCGGCCCTGAATATAGGGTCCGTACAGCACATCGCGCTGACGTTCGACGAGTTTCGCGATCGACGTCACCGCAAGGAATGTCACTATCGGATAGACAAAGAATTCGATGGTCATTGTTGGCCCCCCGCCATTCTTATTTTTACCCACCGGGGACCAAAACTACGCCCGAGATTTTAAGACTTCAGGCCGGGAGCTCAACCACAGTTGAAGGATTGGATTAGGGAATTCTCAACCACGCCGGCCGGTCCTGCCCGTCAGCGCATCACGTGCCGCGGCAGCCACAGCGAGACTTCGGGCAGATAGGTGACGCACATCAAGACCAGGAACATCACGAGATAGAACGGCCAGATCTTTTTCATCACCTGTTCGATCGAAACCTTGCCGACGGCGCAGCCGACGAACAGGATCGATCCGACCGGCGGATGACACAGGCCGATGCCGAGGTTCAGCAGCATGATCATCCCGAAATGAACGGGATCGACGCCGAAATTCTGCATCACCGGCAGCAGAATCGGTGTGGCGATCAGGATCGACGGCGCCATATCGACCAGCGTGCCGAGCACCAGCAGCAGAATATTGATCAGGAACAGGATGACGTACTTGTTGCTCGAGATCGACAGGAAGAACGCCGTCATCTTGGCCGGCATCTGCGTCAGCGCCATCACATAGCCGACGCTGGACGCGCAGGCGATCAGCGTCAGCACCATCGCGACCGTGCGCAACGTCCGGTGCAGCAGCACGGGAAGATCGCGCCAGCGATAGTCGCGGTAGATGAACATGGTGACGAAGAACGCCCAGATGCAGGCGACCGCGCCGGCCTCGATCGCGGTGAAGATGCCGCCGAGAATGCCGCCGAGAATGATCACCAGCGTGATGAGGCCCCAGGCGGCGTCGATCGTGATGCGGATGGCGTCCTTCGCCGGCACGGTCTGGCCGCGTGGATGGCCGTCGCGATAGGCGAACACAAGGCAGAGAATGATCAGCGAAAAGCCGAGCAGGAGTCCCGGAAACACGCCGGCCATGAACAGGGCGCTGATCGAGATCGTGCCGCCGGTTGCGAGCGAATAGAGCACCGCATTGTGGCTCGGGGGAACCAGCAACGCCTGAACCGAGGAGGTGATGGTGAGGTTGGTGGCGAAAACCCGCGGAAATCCGGTTTTCTCCATTTGCGGGATCATCACCGAGCCGATCGCCGACGTATCGGCCACCGCCGAGCCGGAGATGCCAGAGAGAAAGGTGGTGGCAAGCACGTTGACGATGGAAAGCCCGCCGCGCAGGCGGGTAAATCCGACCAGCACGTCGGCGAAGGCAACCAGACGCTTTGCCATGCCGCCTTCCGCCATGATGGCGCCGGCGAGCACGAAGAAGGGAATCGTCAGCATCGCGACCTTGCTGACGCCGTCGGAGATTTTCAGCATCACGGCTTCCAGGGGAATGCCGATCGACCAGGCGCCGGCGATCGCGGCGAACGCCAGCGAATAGGCGATCGGCATGCCGATGACGAAGCAGAAGATCATGGTGGCGAGGAGAACGAAGATATCCATGGTTCGGCTCTCTCCCGCTCACTCGAACGGCGCGGTTTCGGCGTGCGCAGGAAGCGGATCGCGCGGCGCCCCAAGCCATACCCGTTCGATGATGAACAGGAGCAGGCAGAAGCCGCCGACCGGAATCGGCAGGTAGGTGACGCCGACCGAGAGGAAGGGGAATTCCGCAATCGTGTTGTGCCAGGTCACGTCGACCAGCCGCTCGCCCCACACGACCATGAAGATGGCGATCAGCGCCATCAGCAACTGAACCAGCAGATCGAGCGCCTTGCGAAACGGTGGCGGCATTTGATTGGCGAAATAGCCGACGTTCATGTGCAGGTTGAGCCGGTAGGCCGCGGCGGCGCCGATGAAGGTCAGCACGATCGTCAGCAGAACCGCGAGCGGCTCCGGCCAGGAGGCCGCGCTGTTGAGCACGTAGCGGGTGAACACCGCCCAGGGAATGATCGCCGAGATCAGCACCAGCGCGATGCAGCCGACGATCACGCACAGCAGATAGAGGGCGTCCATTGCGCGGCGAAATAGGGCGGCCATGGCGTTACGTTCCCCGTTTTTCCATCTCGAAGAATCGAATTTTCGTCGAATAATGCTGGCGGTTGTTTTTTGTCATTGCGAGCGAAGCGAAGCAATCCAGGACCGCTCAAGCCTGGATTGCTTCGTCGCCTATGCTCGCTTGCGCAAACGCCTTGCGTTTGTCGCAGGCAATGACGGAATCGACAGCCAAAGCCCACGAAAAGCGCTCACGCAATGGCCTGAATGCGCTTGATCATGTCCTGATATTTCGGGCCGTACTTGTCCCACACCGGTTTGACGGCGTTCTGGAACGGCGTCTTGTCGGGGATCTCGACGATCTGGCTGCCGGCCGCCTTGGCTTTCTCCAGCGCCTTCCGCTCGTACTCGTTCCAGAATCCGCGTTCCTCGAACTGGGCCTCGCGGGCGAATTTCTTGATGAGGTTCTGGTCATCGGCGGAAAGGCCGCTCCAGACCCGCTTGGAGAAGACGAGAACCTCGGGAATCACGAGGTGCTCGGTCAGCGTGACGTATTTGGCGGTCGTGTAATGGTTGGAGAAGACGTAGCTCGGCAGATTGTTTTCCGCGCCGTCGATCACGCCGGTCTGCAGCGCGCTGAAGACCTGATCGTAACCCATCGCGACGCCATTGCCGCCGAGCGCGTTCATCATGTCGATGAAGATCGGATTGCCGATCACGCGAAACTTCAACCCCTTGATGTCCTCGATCGTTTTGATCGGATGTTTGGTGTTGTAGAGACTGCGTGCACCGGCATCCATCCAGCACAGCGCGACGAGGTTGGCGTTCGGGCTCGCGGTGATCTTGTCGAGCAATTCCTGGCCGATTCCGCCATCCATCATCTTTTCGGCATGCGCCGTGCTCTTGAACAGGAAGGGCATGTTGATGACGTTGATGTCGTCGACAATCGGCCCCATCGTTCCGACGCTGACGCGCGACATCTGGATCGCGCCGATCTGCGTCTGTTCGATGGTTTCCTTTTCGCCGCCGAGCTGCATCGACGGATACATCTGGATCGACAGCCGGCCTTGCGTCGCCGCGGAGAGTTTCTTGCCGATGTTTTCGGTGGCGGCGACCGTCGGATAGCCGGGAGGCTGGACGTCGGAAGCCTTGAACACCGCCTTGGTTTGCGCGCTCGCCTCAAAGGAGAGGCCGCCTGCCAAACCTGCGGCGCCCAAACCTGCACCAAGCCTGATGAAATCGCGACGCTTCATTGCTCTCCTCCCGGTGGTGTCCAATGCGCGGTCATTTGCTGACCCGTTTTCGTTCTTGCAGGCAAGCTGGGCATCGCCGGATCCCGAACATCAAGCTGTCGTTTGCCGGCTCGTCGCAAGCGTGCTACAACTTGTACGATGACCCGACAAGCTTCGTCAAGCTCGCCCCCGACCGATACCGCCCAGCGTCAGCGCGCGAGGCTGCTTCGCCCTGTCGGCGCGCCGAAAAGCCTGAGTTCGGAGGTCGTCGATCGCCTGGCCGAGCAGATCATGTCCGGAAAGCTGCCGGTCGGCGCCAAATTGCCTTCGGAAGCGGAAATGATGAAGGGCATGGGCGTCAGCCGCACCGTCGTGCGCGAGGCGGTGGCGGCCCTGCGCGCGCGCGGGCTCGTTATCACGCGGCAAGGGGCAGGGGCCTTCGTCGATCGCGACGCCGGCCGGCAACCTTATGCGATCGACCCCGAAGGCCTCGGTTCGCTCGACAGCGTGCTCGATATCCTGGAGCTGCGCATGGCGGTGGAGTCGGAAGCCGCCGCGATTGCCAGCGAACGGGCAACCGCGGCGCAGATCAGGGCGATCGGCGAGGCGCAGCGCGTGTTCAGCCGCGCCATCACCAGCGGTGAACGCGCGATCAAGGAGGATTTCGCGTTCCATCAGGCGATTGCGGCCGCCACGCAAAACAGCCGCTTCGTCGAATTTCTGGATTTCCTCGGCCGCCTGATCATTCCGCGGCAAAGCATTCGATCCTTCGAAGGCAGCGCAGAAGGTCCGCGGCAATATCTCGCCCGCATCGAGAAGGAGCACGACGCGATCTTTCAGGCGATCGCCGCCCATTCGCCCAAGAAGGCGAGGGATGCCATGCGCGGGCATCTCGTCAAGAGCCGGGAACGCTATCGCGAACTGGCGTCGAGGAAAGCGCTTACCTAGCGCAAGCTAGCGCCGTGGCAACCCCCGCAGCAACGTCCGGATCATGGCGCAGCCTATTTCAGCATCGGAGCCTTGACCGGATAGCTCGGCCCTGGGGCCGATGGTGGTGCGCCGAGCGAGACCGTGAATCCCATTTTCACCACGTCGTCTTGCCGGGCGAAGTTGTAGTTGAACAAAGGCGAGGCAGCGGGCGCGTTGAAATTCGCTGACTGCCACCATGTATGCTGATACTCGGCGAATAGAGACACGGGATGGCCAAACCGCTGAAGGAAGCCGGGTTGGAAGGCGCCGCCGATTCCCAACGTGCCGCCCGCGACCCATGCCGATTGCGAACTCGCAACGCGGGATGAAATTGATATTGAGCGTTTCATTCATCACGCTCACGCCGGCAATGCCGTAGAGCCAGACGCCCGCGCCGAGCTGCGGACCGATCTTGACGCCGCCCGTGCCCATGAAGTTCGCGGTGGTGCCGAGGAAGCTTCCGCCGGGGAAGGTGTGGTTCACGGGAGAACTGAGGAAGTCGAACGAAGCGAACGGGCTGACGATGACGTTGTTGGCCCATGGCGCGAACTTGTAGCCGATCAGAAAGCCGCCACCGAGGGGATCGCCAGTGTCGGTGAACTGGTTGGTGATCACGCCAGTTGCGTCGCGGGTTTCGGTGGATCGAACGTGGCCCCAGTTCTTGCACCAATTCGCCGCCGATGTAGCCGCCTCCGATGGTTGATGAGGCGGTGGACGGCGGCGGGCACGGGATACGAACGAAGTTCTGTCCAGTCTTAGGATTGTGTGCCTCATTGCCGCCGCCGATTTGTAGGCCGGAGTGCAACCGGCCACCGTCCTCATATAAAGCGCCGCCGGGAATAGTCGGGACACATAGTCCGCTCTTAGCGTCAATCCACGTTCCGTCTATCCGAGTAAAGTTCTGTCCAGTCTTAGGATTGTGTGCCTCATTGCCGCCGCCGATTTGTAGGCCGGAGTGCAACCGGCCACCATCCTCATACAAAGCACCACCGGGGATCGTCGGAACCCGCTCGCCCGTCTTCGCATCGATCCAACAAGCATCTTTGCAAGGAGGACTACCTTGCGCGAGGGCTGTTTGGCTGAACGCGACTACCATCGCCGCGACCGCCATCCCACGCGAAATGCCTTTCCCACGCATGCCCGCCCCCGATCGAAACATCACAAAATATGGGGAACACGAGATAGCCGGACAGGATTGGGGTCAATGAGCCGGAGGGTAGCTGGCAAGGGATAAGGACGTTTGTTTCCAAGTATGTCTGAGAAGCAACATGTCCGAACGCAGCTTAAATGGGCCGAAAGCCCGCGCGTTCGCGCAAATCGCCTTGATCCGCAGCCGTCAGGAGATCAATCAGGATTTGCGCCTCGCGCGCATGCGACGGCCTTCGTCGTGACCGCCGCCGTATAGACGGTGGCGAGGTCGCACCCCTTCGGCAGCGCGCCTGAGAGCTTGATGCCTTTGCGTCGCGATGATCTCGGTTGATTGCGTGCAGCCGATCGGGCGAGCGGCATTGCTTTCGGCCATGTGCCGCATCGCGGTCGCGCCATTCGGGTAAATCTTCAGGCGGCCAGCGACTTCGTCCGCGATGCCGAGCTGCTGCAGTACCTTGGCGACATGGATGCCGGCGGTGGACGCCTTGGTGTCCGGCACGAAGATCGCATCGGCTTGCAGGAATGCCTGACGCAAACTTGCCGCATCACCCGCCGAGACCAGCGGATCGGCGTCGCGAACCGCCAGCGCGGTCTCGACGCGGCCGACATCCGCAATCGAGCTTTCGGCGACAAGTCCCTCGCGTGCGAGGGTGGCGATCAACGCCGAGGTGAGGATGAGGATATCGGCGGGCATGCCGCCACGCAGTTTGTCGGCCATTGCGCCAACCGCGCCGAAATCGCCCGTGATGTCGAGGCCGGTCTGTTCCTTGAATTTGGCGGCGAGGCTTCCGACCAGGCCCTGCGCCGCGCCGCCACTCAGAATCCTCAAGTTTGTCACGAAAGCTCCATGGCCGCGATCAGGCGGTCGCGCGTGATCGGCAGGTCGCGAAGGCGCACGCCGAGCGCATCGAATACGGCATTCGCGATCGCGGCGGTCACCGGGCCATGCGCGGCTTCTCCGGCGCCGACGGGATCAATTTCCGGGCGCGAGATGATTTCGACATCCACATCGGGCACCTCGGAAAAGCGCAGGATCGGATACTCGGTCCAGGAATTGCTGGTGATGCGCGTGGCGTCGAAGCGAACGCGCTCTTTCAGCACCCAGCTCGTCGCCTGGATAGCGCCGCCTTCGATCTGGTTGATGACGCCATCCGGATTGATGGCTTCGCCGACATCGACCGCCAGCGTCAGCTGCTTGACGCGGATGTCTTCCCCAACCTCCACCTCGGCGACCGCCGCGCAATAGGCACCGGTGTTCTTGTAGCGCGAGAAGCCAATGCCGTAGCCGGTGCCGTCCTGTTTCGCCGGCTTCCAGTTGGCGCGGCGCGCAGCGGCCTGGATCACATCCCTCGATCGGCGATCCGACAGATGGCGCAGGCGGAAGGCGACCGGATCTTCGCCGCGCTCAAAGGCCAGTTCGTCGAGAAAGGATTCGACCGCGAACACATTGCCCTGCGCGCCAAGGGTTCGCAGCGCCGAGGTGCGGATCGGCATCGTCGTGAGACGATGCAATTCGATGTGCCAGGACGGAAAGTCGTAAAGCGGCACCGAATTGCGGTCGGAGCCGCCGCCGCTTGTCGGCGGCGGATCGACGGAAATGGCGCGCGGAAACGGCGTTGCGAGTTCGGTCGCGGCGAGCAGGGTGGGTTCGTTGGCGCGGCCGGGACGTGCGGTGTGGCCGTTGCTCCAGATGCTGTGGCGCCAGTCGATGATCTCGCCATTGGCGTCGAGGTCAGCCTCGACTTCGACGGTCATCGCCGCGCCAAAGGGCGCCTGCGACATCTCGTCGGCACGCGACCACTGCACGCGTACCGGCCGTCCCGGCACGGCCTTCGCCAGCAGCGCGGCGTCAAGCGCGACGTCGTCGGCGCCGTTGTGGCCGTAGCATCCGGCGCCTTCCATGTGTTCGACGATGATGTTCTCGCGCGGCTGTTTGAACACCAGCGCCAGATCGGAGCGCAGATTGTAGACGCCCTGGCTGTGGGTCCAGACTCGCACGCGATTCCCCTCCCATTGCGCCATGGCGCAGGATGGCGCGATCGAGCCGTGTGCAATGTAGGGGCGGCTATATCGTTGCTTGACCGTGCGCGCCTTCGCAGCCGGCGAGGCAGCCTTCTTGTCGGCGATGACGGTCGATACCGCCGGCTGGCCTTTCAGCCATTCGGCCAAGATCTTCTTCGTCCGGCAACGTCTCGCCTGACGCCCATGTCGCGCCCTTGCGCAACGCGGCGAGCGCGGCCTCCGCGCCGGCCTCGGTCTCGCTGATGACGCCGGTGAAATTGCCGTCGCGCACGATCGCGACCAGCCCCTCGATCTTGCGCGCGCGCTCTTCGTTCAAGTCGACGAGTCTCGCCCGCGAAAGCTCCGGCCGCAATATCCGGCCATGCAACATGCCGGGCAGGGGAGCATCGTGAATAAAGCGCGGGCGGCCGAAAACCTTGTCGGGAATATCGAGCCGCGGTAGCGAGCTTCCGGCGATCGTGCGCTGCGCCGATGATTTCGGGGTAGCACCCGGCGTGGCGTCGCGGTCGAGCGAGATTTCGCTCGCGAGTTCCCAATAGCTCGTCGAGACGTTGCCGGGACCGGAGATGACGCCGTCGTTGATGGCGAGCGCTTCGGAATCGACACCAAGCCGGTCGGCGGCGGTATCAAGAAAAAGCTGCCGGATTTCCGCGCACGCAAAGCGGATCGCGCGGCCGGAATGCTGCACGGAGAGACTGCCTGACGTCACGCCCTCGTTGGGGCTGGCTGATGTGGAGGTGCGCACCATCTGCACGCGGGCGATATCGACATCGAGTTCATCGGCGGCAATTTGCGCCAGCGCCGTGACGATGCCCTGACCGATTTCGACCTTTCCCGGAGAGACCACCACTTTCCCGTCGGCGGCGAAGTTGATCCACGACGACAGTTTGGGATTGGCCGCGAGACTCGGCGGCAATGGCGGCTTGGTCGTCATGACGCGCGCATCTCGGCTGCAGCGCGCAGGATGGCGCGCACCATGCGATGATGCGAACCGCAACGGCACAGATTGCGATCGAGCGCGGCTTTCACGTCGTCGCTGGTCGGGTTGGAGTTTCGCTTCAACAGCGAAGCCGCACTCATCATGATGCCCGAGAGGCAGTAACCGCATTGCAGCGCCTGCTCGGCGATGAAGGCGCGCTGCAGTGCATGCGGCTGCTGCACGCTGCCGAGGCCCTCGATGGTGGTGATGTCCTTATCCGCGACCGACCACAGCGGCGTATCGCAGGAATTGATGGCGTGATCATCGAGCAGCACGGTGCAGGCGCCGCATTCGCCGGCGCCGCAGCCGAAATGCGAACCGGTCAGGCCAAGCTGGCCGCGCAGGACCGTGAGCAATGGCGTGTCGGGATCGGCGTCGATGTCGGTCTCGACGCCGTTAAGACGGAAGCGGATGTTCGGCATTAGATCGGCAACATTGAAATCTCAAACCGTCGGCTGCGGCTCATGGCCTGTCCGGGAATCGTTTGACGACCTCGGCCCATTTCACAATATCGCCGCGCAGGAATTTGTCGAACGCCTCCGGCGTCATCGACATCGGCACGGCACCTTGATCGGCCCACAGCTTGATGATCTCCGGCCGCTTGATCGCGTCGTTCGCGGCCTTGTTGAGCTTGTCGATGATCGGCTGCGGTGTTCCCTTCGGTGCCATCAGGCCGAGCCAGATCGTGGCTTCATAGCCGGGCAAGCCGGCTTCATCGGCCGTCGGTACATTGGGCAGCGCGGCAGACCGCTTCGTTCCCGTGGTGGCGAGCGCGCGAACCTGACCTGCCGCGACATTGGGCGCCATCGTGGTGACGGAATCGATCATCATCTGTACCTGTCCGCCGATCACGCCGCTCCGCGCTTCGCCGCTGCTGCGGTAGGGCACGTGGACGATATCGACGCCGGCCATGGTTTTGAACAACTCGCCCGCCATGTGATAGGGCGTGCCCTGGCCGGAGGAGGCGTAATTCAGTTTTCCCGGTTGGGATTTGGCGAGCGCGATGAATTCTTTCAGCGTGGTGGCGGGCACGGAGGGATGCACGACCATCACGAGGTCGGCGACATTGAGCGGCGCGATCGGCGCGAGATCTCGCATCAACTCATATTTGCGTTGCGGCACCAGCGATTCATTGGCGGTCTGGGCGTTCGACATCAACAGCAGCGTGTAACCGTCGGGCGCCGATTTGACGACCTCCTGCGTGCCGATTACCGAGCCGGCGCCGGGGCGGTTCTCGATCACGAAAGGTTGTTTGAAGTCCTGCTGAAACGCGTCGCCGAGCACGCGCGCCACAACGTCGGCCGGTCCTCCGGCGCCAAAGGGGACGATGATCCGCACCGAGTGGGTGGGATACTCTTGCGCGTGGCCTTCGCTCGCCGGAAAAACCTGAAAGGCAAGCAAGGCGGCTGCGAGCGCAAGGACAAGCGGCGCCTTCTTGCGCACCGTTGTGCTCATGTCGGCGGATGTCAAACGCATACTCCCGTTCTCTCAGTTCGCCCTGGTCTTTTGGCGCGAAAGGCCGGTCAAGTCCAGCAATGGAGTCATGGACTTGAACATGGACTTGGACCTCGTGGACGGAATAAAATAGCCACAGTTAAGCCGGCTCAAGCCCGCCAATAGAATGAATCAGGCAAGCAATGAAAAACACAAGAATTTCCCGCCGGGAGGCGTTGCAGGTGGCCGGTGGCTTGCTCGGGGGAGCTGCGTTCTCCACCCGCGTTCTGGCCGATGCGCCGCCCGCGGAAGCCGTCACGCCCGCCCTGATCGAGGCCGCCGGGAAGGAAGGCCGGGTCGTCTACTACACGTCGGTCGATTTGCCGGTCGCCGAGAAACTGGCGAAAGCGTTCGAGGCGAAATATCCGGGCATTTCCGTGCGCGTCGAGCGCACCGGCGCCGAGCGCGTCTTTCAGCGTATCGGCCAGGAATATTCCAGCAACATCCACGCCGTCGACGTCGTGAACTCTTCCGACGCCGCGCATTTCATTGTCTGGAAGCGTGACGGCATTCTCGATGCCTATGTGCCGGAAGATGTCGCGAAGTTCTATGCGCCGGCGTATCGCGACGCGGACGGTCAGTTCGCGAACTGGCGGGTCTGGCTCAGCATCATCGCCTACAATACCAGCATGGTGAAGGCCGAGGACGCGCCGAAGAGTTTTGCCGACCTGCTCGATCCCAAATGGAAGGGCAAGATCGTCAAGGGCCATCCCGGCTACAGCGGCACCATCATGACCGCGACCTACCAGTTGCAGCGCGATCTCGGCTGGACCTTCTTCGAACAGCTCGCCAAGCAGAACGTGATGCA
Source organism: uncultured Alphaproteobacteria bacterium (assembly GCA_963706265.1). Taxonomy (GTDB): domain Bacteria; phylum Pseudomonadota; class Alphaproteobacteria; order Rhizobiales; family Xanthobacteraceae; genus Bradyrhizobium. Next base: position 807,499 of record CAVPLO010000004.1, read on the forward strand.
GGTGCAGTCCTCGGCCGATCCGCCAAAGAAACTCGAACTCGGCGAACGCGCTGTTATGGCGGACGGCAACGAGTACAACATCCTGCAAATGAAGGACGCGGGACGGCCTGTGGAGCCGGTTTACGCGTCCGAGGGATCGCCGCTGATCGTGGGTCCCAACGGCATTTTCAAGGGCGCGCCCAACCCGAACGCCGCCCGGCTGTTTCAGTCGTTCTGTTTTACCCGCGAGGCCCAGCAGCTCATTATCGACGTCGGCGGCTTGCGTTCACTGCATCCGCAAGCCAGGGAAAAGCCAGGCTGGAAGCCGCTTCGTGACATCAAGACCCTGAAGGACGATCCCGCGGCCGTGGAACAGCAGGGTGCTGCCATCAAGGCCCGCTACGCGCGAATCTTCCACGTCTGATCTGTTTTCCCGAGAAGCCCTTTCATGACCGCTGAGCTGCCGAAAGTTTCCGTCGCCGAAACGCTCGCAAATAAAATCGCGGCGCTGAAGCCGGGCGTCCTGCCAACCGAGACGCTGCGCAAATGCGAGGACTTGCTGATCGACATCGTCGGTCTCTGTGTCACCGCGCGCAACGAGGACTACGTCAAGGCGGCGCTGGCCGGTTCCGACGATGACGGCCCGTGCACCGTGATCGGGCACGCCCGCACGCTGACGGCCTCCGGCGCGGCCTTCGTCAACGGCACCGCGGCCCATGGCGAGGATTTCGACGACACCTTCGAAGGCGGGCCCGTCCATGCCGGCGCGGTGATCGTGCCGGCGGTGTTGGCAGCCTGCGAGCGCCACCATGCCGCTGGCCCACACGCGCTGACCGGCATCGCGGTCGGCACCGAAGTGCTTTGTCGCCTCAGCCTCGTGGTGCCGAAGGCTGTTCACAAGGCCGGCTTTCACCCCACAGCTATCTTCGGCGCGATGGGAGCTGCCGCCGGTGTCGGCGCGGCGCTGGGGCTCAACGCCAAGCAGATCGTCGATGCGCTGGGGATCGCCGGCAGCATGGCAGGCGGCATCATCGAATATCTCGCCGAAGGCGCCTGGACCAAACGAATGCATGCCGGCTGGGCGGCACAATCCGGCATTCGCGCGGCGCTGCTCGCCAAGCAAGGCTTTGTCGGTCCGCGTACGGTGTTGGAAGGCGTGCACGGGCTGTTTCATGGTTTCGCGCATACCACCAAAGGCGACTACGACGCGTTGACCGGCGATTTCGGCACGCGCTGGGTCACCGACACGCTGGCATTCAAGCCGTATCCCTGCGGGACGATGGCGCAGCCTTATATCGATTGCGCCAAGCGGCTCGCGGCGCGCGGCATCAAGGCTGAGCATGTGGAAGCTGATCCTGTGCGAGGTAGCGGAAGGCACGGTGCACCGGCTGTGGGAGCCCTTGGCCTCCAAGCAGCGCCCGCGCAACGGCTATGCCGCGAAATTCGCCGTGCCTTATCTGCTGGCGACCGGCTTCGTCCATGGCGGCGTCGGGTTGGGAGCGTTCACCGAAACTGCAATCCGCGACGAGCGCGTGCTGGCGCTTGCGGCCAAGGTGAAATTTGTGATCGATCCGGACAATCCCTATCCGAACAATTACACCGGCCACATCAAGGCGACATTGAAGGACGGCAGCGTGATCGAGGAGCGGCAGCCTTATTTGCGCGGTGGCGCGCAGCAGCCGCTGACTCGGCAGGATGTCACCGATAAATTCGCGCTCAATGTCCAGCATGGCGGCTGGACCAAGGGTCAGGGCGAAGCCGCGCTGAAGCTGCTTGCGGGGCTTTACAAGAGCAAGATTGATTTAGCGACGCTTAGATCTTAGTTCTCGTCATGCTTGGCCTTGTGCCGGCATCCACGTCTGTCTTTTTGGCGCCATGACGTCGAGGGGGATTGCATGAGCACCAACGAACTCACCGGCAAGGTCGCGATCGTGACCGGCTCCGGGCGCAACATCGGCCGCGCGATTGCGCTTTCGCTTGCGGCTGATGGCGCGGCCGTCGTCGTCAACGCGCGCGGCAACCGCGATCGAGGTGGACGCAGTGGTGCGTGAGATCGAGGGCAGGGGCGGGAAAGCGCTGGCTCATATCGGCGACATTGCCGATGCCGGTGCCGTGCAGGCCATGGCCGATCTGGCGGTGAAACAACTCGGCGGCATCGACATCCTCGTCAACAACGCGGCGTTGCGGCGGGAAAAGCCGTTCGCGGACATGACCTATGACGATTGGCGCGAGGTGATGAACGTCATCCTCGACGGCACCTTCCATTGCGTGAAGGCCTGCCTGCCGCACCTGAAGAAGAGCGGGGCAGGGAGGATCGTCAATATCGGCGGCTTGAGCGCGCATACCGGCGCCAGCGACCGCGCCCATGTGGTCACGGCCAAGGCCGGCATCATCGGTTTCACCCGCGCGCTCGCCCACGATCTGGCGCCGGACGGCATCACCGTCAATTGCGTCGTGCCCGGCATCATCGGCACGCCACGGCCGAGGAACACGCCGGAACCGGCGCACCACCTGATCCACCGGACCATTACCGGCGAGCGCGGCAAGCCGGAGGACGTCGCAGCGGCCGTCCGGTTCCTGTGCAGTCCCGCCGCGCGCTACATCAACGGCCAGGCGATCCACGCCAATGGCGGGGCGTATGTCGGCGGTTAGCTCTTTCCCGATCTACCCACCTTTTGCGCACCAGCGCCCCGTTTCTGACGCTGTCAGACTCGGTTTTTGGTGTTAATCATATTAAGCCATGAACCAGCACGCCAAAATCGAGAGCGAGGCGCCACGCGGCAAGGTCGCCATCCGGCACTCGACCTGCCCGCACGATTGCCCGTCGGCCTGTGCGCTCGATGTCGAGGTGATCGACGGCTCGGCCATCGGCCGCGTTCGTGGTTCAAAGTTGCAGACCTACACCGCAGGGGTGATTTGCGCCAAGGTCGCGCGCTACGCCGAGCGCATCCATCATCCGGACCGGCTGACCTATCCGATGTTCCGTGTCGGCGCCAAGGGATCGGGCAAGTTCGCGCGGATTTCCTGGGACGATGCGCTCGACGAGATCGCGGGACGCTTCAATGCCGCCGAGCGCGAATTCGGCGCGGAGTCGGTCTGGCCCTATTACTATGCCGGCACCATGGGCGTGGTGATGCGCGACGGCATCAACCGCCTCGCCCATGTGAAGAAATATTCGCGTTTCTATTCGACGATCTGTTCGACGATTGCGCGCGTCGGCTTTGCCGTCGGCACCGGCAAGATCGCCGGCGTCGATCCGCGCGAGATGGGCGTCTCCGACTTTATCGTGATCTGGGGCACCAACCCCGTGCACACCCAGGTCAACGTGATGACGCATGCGATGCGCGCGCGGAAAGAACGCGGCGCCAAGATCGCGGTGGTCGACGTCTACAACAACGAGACGATGAAGCAGGCCGACGTCAGGATCCTGGTACGGCCGGGCACCGACGGCGCATTCGCCTGCGGCGTCATGCACGTGCTGTTCCGCGAAGGTTTTGCCGACCGCGACTATATGGATCGCTACACCGATTGCCCCGGCGAACTGGAAGCGCATCTGAAGACCCGCACGCCCGAATGGGCGTCGGCGATTTGCGGGCGTGCCGGTGGAAGAGATCGAGGCCTTCGCCCGCATGGTCGGCCAGACCAGGCGCAGCTTTTTCCGTCTCGGCTATGGCTTTACCCGCAGCCGCAACGGCGCAGCCCAGATGCATGCCGCGCTGTGCATTCCTGCCGTCACCGGCGCCTGGCAGCACGAAGGCGGCGGCGCCTTCTTCAACAATGCCGCGCTCTGGAAATTCGACGAATCCATCATCGAAGGGCACGACACGATCGATTCCAGGACGCGGCGGCTCGACCAATCCAAGGTCGGACGCATTCTCACCGGCGACCCGGTGGCGCTTCACAACGGCCCGCCGGTCAAGGCGATGCTGATCCAGAACACCAATCCGATGACGGTGGCGCCGGAGCAGGCGCTGGTGCGCCGCGGCTTTGCGCGCAAGGATCTGTTTGTCGCGGTGCACGAGCAGTTCATGACCGAGACCGCGTCAGATGGCCGACGTCGTGCTGCCGGCCACCATGTTCATGGAGCATGACGATCTCTATTACGGCGGCGGCCATCAGCACATCTCGGTCGGCGCCAAGCTGATCGATCCGCCCGGCGAATGCCGCTCCAACCATCAGGTGCTGCAAGGGCTCGCCACGCGGCTGAAGATTTCTCATCCCGGCTTCGAGATGTCGTCGCGCGAACTGATCGACGCGACGTTGCGCAAGAGCGGCCATGGCGGCATCGCCGAGCTCGAGGCCGATCTGTGGCGCGATCTCCAGCCGGATTTCCGCACCTCGCATTATCTCGACGGCTTTGCGCACAAGGACGGCAAATTCCACTTCAAGGCGGATTGGGCGCATGTTCCCGTCGGCAATGCCGGCATGATGGGAGCATGGGACCAGATGCCGTCGCTGCCCGATCATTGGGCCGCGATCGAGGAGGCGGACGAGGCGCATCCGTTCCGTCTGGCGACCAGTCCCTCGCGCAGCTTCCTCAACACGACCTTCAACGAGACGCCGTCGTCGCAGGCGCGCGAGGGCGCGCCCAGCGTGATGATCCATCCCGACGATGCCGCGAGGCTCGGGATCGAAGACGGCGATGCCGTGACGCTCGGCAATCTGCGCGGCGAGACGACGCTGACGGCGAAACATTTCGACGGCGTGCGCCGCGGCGTGCTGATCGCCGAATCCGTGCACCCCAACAAGGCCCATATCGGCGGCCGCGGCATCAACATGCTCACCGGCGCCGAAGCCGTGGCCCCGGTCGGCGGCGCCGCGTTCCACGACAACAAAGTCTGGGTGAAGAAGGCGGAGCCTACCATTCCGACGCCGTGATCTCCGTACTCCGCTTGGCGGGGCAATCATCGAGGATGTCGATGCCTCTTCACCTCCCCTGAGAAGGGGGAGGTCGGCGAGCTCAGAAGCGCTGTTGCGCTTCGGTGCGAGCCGGGAGGGGGTCATATCGTTTTGCGGCTGGTTCTTTGCACTTCTCATTATTGAAATTGACCCCCACCCCAACCCTCCCCCTTTCAGGGGGAGGGAGTGTTCTGTCGCCGCCGATGCTCTAATATCCGTCCGATCATAAGGGCGGGCACAGCCATGACCGACAACACCACCGTTCTCATCGCAAAGCGCGGATCAAGCCTCTGGATCACCATCAACCGGCCGGAGAAGCGCAACGCCATCAATGCCGATGTCATCGCCGGCATCGCGCGCGGCTATCGCATGGCCCACGATGATCCGGAGGTCCGCGTCATCGTACTGACCGGGGCCGGGGAGAAGGCGTTCTGCGCAGGCGCCGACTTGCAGAATACCGGCGGCGCGTTCGCGGCGGATTTTTCCAGGCCCAATGTCGACTACGCCGATCTGTTGCGGCTGTCGCAGAACGCCACCAAGCCCGCAATCGCGCGCGTCAACGGCGTCTGCATGGCCGGCGGCATGGGGCTGTTGTGCATGACCGACATGGCGATCGCCTCCGATCATGTCATCTTCGGATTGCCCGAGGTGAAGGTCGGCGTGTTTCCGATGCAGGTGTTGAGCCTGTTGCAGTCGATCGCGCCGCGGCGGCTGATCCATGAATGGGCGATCACCGGCGAACCCTTTGACGCGAAAGCCGCGCAAGCCGCCGGGCTGCTCAATTACGTGGTGCCGCAGGCCGACCTCGATGCCAAGGTCGACTGGCTGGCCGGCCGCATCACCGACAAGTCGCCGACCGCGATCCGGCGCGGCAAATATGCGATGCGCGCGATCGCCTCGATGTCGTTCGACGAGGCCATCGCCTACACCGAAAGCCAGATCGCGATCCTCGCGATGACCGAGGATGCCAAGGAGGGGCTGAAAGCGTTTGCCGAAAAGCGCAAGCCGTCCTGGCCGGGAAAATAGTTGTCTTTCGTCATTGCGAGCCAACGGGTCGCGCGAATGCGCGCCCGATGACAGGCTCCGCGAAGCAATCCAGTCGCAAGAAGACTTGATCGCGTCGTCGCTTCCGCTCCTCGCGATGACGAACACACTACTCATACCCCGGCGCGCGATAGACCTCGCGCCCGCCGACCCAGGTCGAGAGCGCCTTCATGTCCCGGATGGTCTCCGGCTTCACGGTCAGGAAATCGTCCGTCAGCACCGCGAAGTCGGCGAGCTTGCCGGGCTCGATCGAGCCGCGCGTCTTTTCCTCGCCGATCAGCTTGGCGTAGTTGATGGTGACGAGCTTGAGCAGCAGCGGCCGCGAGGCGATCTTCTGGTCCGCGCCGTAGACGCCATCCGAAATCGTGTCGCGGCTCGCCATGTGGTAGAGATTCCAGAACGGATTGAAGGGGACCACCGGGCTGTCGGTGCCGCCGGCGACCAGCAGGCCGGCATCGAGATAGGTCTTGACCGGCGTCACTTCGCTCGCGGTTTCCCAGCCCCAGTATTTCTTCAGCACCGGGGCTGCGAGATAAAGGTGATCCTGCGCCGACACCGCGATATCGAGCGCCTTCAGGCGCGCGACCTGCTCCGGCCGCGAGACGAAGGCGTGCTCGACCGACCAGCGCTTGCCCCTGATCGAACTGTCCTTGTCGGCCGCAGCGTAGGCGTCGAGAACCTCATCGAGCGCCGCATCGCCCACCGCGTGGGTGATGACGTGCCAGCCTCTGCTGTTCAGCTCGCGCACGACCTCGGTGTAGGCCGCCGGCGGCGACACGGTGAGGCCGGTGAACGTCCCGCCTTTGCCGTAAGGTTCGAGATAGGGCTTTGAGAGGTGGCCGCCTTCAAATCCGCCATCGACGAGCAGCTTGACGCCATCGACCTTGACCCAGTCGTCGCCTTCGCCTTGACGCGTCCCCCAGGCTTCGATCGCCTTGCGCGCGGCTTCTGCCGAACGCAGCGAAAAGCCCGGCATGTAGACGGTCCAGCGCAGCGTCAGTTTTCCTTCCGCCTCCGCCTGCTTCATCAGGTGGTAGGCCTGGATCATGTCGCCCTTGTAGGCGCCGGGAATGCGAAGCGCGGTCATGCCATAGGGCGCGACGGCTTTCTGGGTCGCCAGAATATCGTCCATACTCACCGGCTTCGGGCGCGGCAGCGTCACCATCGTCCTGGCTTCGTCGAACAGTTCACCGGTCAATTCGCCCGCGCTGTTGCGGCTGATCACCCCGCCCGCCGGCGCCGGCGTGTCCTTGCTGATGTTCCACTTCTTCAACGCTGACGTGTTGAGGATGTATTCGTGGCCGCCGCGCACCAGCACCACCGGCTTGTTGGGGGCAGCCTGTTCGATCTCGTCGGCCGTGGGCAGGCGCTGCTCTTTCAGTTGCGCCTCGTGCCAGTCGGAATTGGAGACGATGATCGTGTCGGCCGGCGCCGCGGCAGCGGCGTTGGCGACGGTCGTCAGCAACTCGCCGAGCGAGCGCACGTGGCTGAGATCAACGCCGGGGCCTCCGCCTTCGTTGTGGAAGTGGTCGTCGGTGATGCCCGGCGATACGAAGCGGCCCTTGAGGTCGATCACTCTGGTTTGCGGACCGACATAGCGGCGCACGTCGCTATCGGCCCCGGCCGCCACAAAACGATCGCCCGTGACCGCGAACCCTTGCACCACATGATCGCCGTCGTCGGCGGTGAAGACCTTGCCGTTGATGAAAACGATGTCGGCGGGGGTGGGGGATCCGGTCAGTGTCTGCGCTCGCGCGAGATTTGTTGCGGCGCAGCCTAAAGCAGAGACAAAAGCCGCGGCGATCGCGAGGCCGGTTCGCAGTTTCATGGGCGCTCCTTTTTATTGATTGGATGGAGAGTTGGCGATGGCCGTTCGCTTCTCAATAACAGAGGAGCAAGCTCTTCCAAAGCGGGCGTTGCGCTGTCCCGGGTCTTGTTTCTTGAGAGCAAGCGGCACCATTCTCGCGGCGCGAAGTGCGCCCGAGCCTTTGCCGGACAATGTCCCTCGCTAACGTGAGGGCGCAGGGAAAGCCGGGTGCACGGCAGGCACCCATAGCCTCGCGTGCAAATGAAAAAAGCACACGAGTTAGTCCACTACAGGTGTTGCCGGATCATCCGGCTTTCCCCGCGCGATGGTTTTACGACTTATTCCGCGCTCTCTCCGGCGATCGGGCTTTTTGTCACCGTCCCCGCGCAATGCGAAGCATTGTCGCGAGTTAACGCCAGCGTCGAGGCGTCAAGACCACACGGCTTTGTCGTCCGCGTTGGTGCATTCGTCTTGTGCACCAGCCGCGTCCATCGCATCCCGCATCCAACGTTCGTGACGATCGCGAAGCGCCCTCTTATCGGGCGCGGGACGGGCGGAAAGGTGCCCGTGATTTGCCCGTCGTCACAAGCAAAAGCGGCTGCGACCAATTGGCACGACAGGCAAATCAGTCTGGGTGCGTGAAAAGCTGTCAAGGACGATCTTCTCGTATCCCGGACGCGGTGCGGCATGAAAATGACGCGCCGCAGATCCGGGACCTGCGTCTCAACACTTGTATACATCAGAATACTGGACCCCGGATCGGCGAACTCGCCGCCTGCGGTGCAGGGACTTCAGATCGGCGGTACTAGATCTCCGATTCCGAAGTTCGCATGATATCGCCGCAACCTCTGATGCGAACTTCGGAATCAAAGGAGCTCTAGTAACTTATTGATTTGAGTAGCGGCTTTGAATTTGAAGTTCCTATGACGTACTTGCAGCGAAACTGATAGGAACTTCAAATTCGCCGCACTAGACGATGGCTCTCACGTCTTAGGGGTTCTTACCGATCAGCGCAGCAGCCTTGCAAAGCTGAGCTCGTGGCCGTCCGGATCGGTCAGATGAAAATAGCGTTCGCCCCATTCGGCGTCGCGGGGCTTGGTCGACGGCCTGTACGCGGCGGCGAGCGCCCTCTCATAGAGCGCATCGACATCGCTGACGTGAAAGATCGTGCGGCCCCACCACGACCATTGCTTCTCCGCGCCCTGTTCGATCAGGTTGAGAAAGCCGGCTCCGGCGCGAAAGCTGGTAAAGGACGCGCCTTCGCCGCCATGCGCGATTTCAAATCCGAGCGAAGCGTAGAACCGCACCGCGCGCGGCATGTCGTGGGTGGCAAGCGTAACGGCGTTGATCGCTTCGATCACGGCAAACCTCGCGTATGCGGGGAAACAACGTCGGGTGTTTGCTACAACGGATTGTCAGGCCGATTGTTGCAGGACCCACCCCTGACGAAGGTTGAATGATGACACCGGCGTTTCACTTCGCAAGCCGCCCCGGAACCGGTATGCTGCCGGCCAACAATTGGTCTCGGATTTCACTCTCGGGCGAACCAACGGGCGGGTTGAGGAAGCAGACGTTCGTGCGCTGCGGGCACGATTCCCGGCTTTTGGTAAGAGATGCGCCGGCCCCAGTGATCCGATTCCAACATTCGCATCCCTTCCCAGCGGCCACTTTTGCGAATGTTAGAATCGCAGGATCACTGGCAAATATTAGATTCTAGTGAAGTTTAGGATTTGGCATTCGCTTTGCGAGATCGCGGCCGGATGCGGAGCGAATGTCAAATCCACTTCACTAGCGAGGTCTGGGCATGATCGAAAGCATCTCGGCACCCTTTATCCGCTTTCCGATCGGCACGTCGCTGCTGATGGCAGGCGTCCTGTTCATCGGCCTTGTCTCCTACCCGCTGCTGCCTGTCGCGCCGCTGCCGCAGGTCGACTTCCCGACCATCCAGGTCAACGCGACCCTGCCCGGCGCCAGCCCCGAAACCATGGCCTCGTCGGTGGCGCAGCCGCTGGAACGGCAGCTGGCGCAGATACCCGGCATCGCGCAAATGACCTCGACGAGCTCGCTCGGCTCGACCGCGATCACGATCCAGTTCGACCTCAACCGCAGCATCGATGCCGCTGCCAACGACATTCTCGGCGCGATCAATGCCGCGGGCGGCCAGTTGCCGAAGAATCTGCCGTCGCCCCCAACCTATCGCAAGGTCAACCCGTCCGACGCGCCGATCATGCTGTTGTCGGCGACCTCGGATACGGTGCCGCTGATCCGCCTGAGCGACGCGATCGACATCCAGCTCGGACAGCAGATCAGCCAGATCTCCGGGGTGGCGCAAGTGTACATCGGCGGTCAGCAGAAGCCGTCGATCCGGGTCCAGCTCGATCCCGCCAAACTGGTCGCGAAGGGCCTGTCGCTCGAGGACGTGCGCAACCAGCTTGCGAGCAATACCGTCGACAGCCCGAAGGGCAACATCGACGGACCGAACCGGGCCTATACGATCTACGCCAACGACCAGCTGCTCGACGCCGACAAGTGGAACGACACCATCATCGCGTACCGAAACGGCGGGCCGTTGCGGGTTCGCGATATTGGCCAGGCCGTCGCGGCGCCCGAGGACATGAAGCAGGCTGCCTGGGCTGACGGCAAGCGCGGCGTCTTCCTCGTCATCTTCAAGCAGCCCGGCGCCAATGTCATCGACACCGTCGACAAGATCAAGGCGCAGCTGCCGCGCCTGGTGGCGGCGATTCCGCCCGCGATCAAGATCAAGATCATCAGCGATCGCACGCTGACGATCCGTGCCGCGGTCGAAGACGTGCAGATCACGCTCCTGATCACGATCTTCCTGGTGATCATGGTGATCTTCGTCTTCCTGCGCAGCTTCTGGGCGACCGTGATTCCCGCAGTCACCGTGCCCCTGGCGTTGCTCGGCGCCTGCGCGCTGATGTGGGTGTTCGGCTATACCCTCGACAATTTGTCGCTGATGGCGCTGACGATCGCGGTAGGTTTCGTGGTCGACGACGCCATCGTGATGCTGGAGAACATCACCCGCTACGTCGAGCACGGTGAAAAGCCGCTCGCGGCGGCATTCAAGGGCGCAAGCGAGATCGGCTTCACCATCGTCTCGATCAGCGTGTCGCTGGTCGCGGTCCTGATCCCGCTGCTCCTGATGGGGGGCGTCATCGGCCGGCTGTTCCGCGAATTCGCGGTGACGCTGGCGATGGCCATCTTCGTGTCGATGATGGTGTCGCTGACATTGACGCCGATGATGGCCTCGCGCTTTCTGCGCGCCCACAGCGAGGCCCGGCACGGGCGGTTCTACCAATGGAGCGAGCGCCTGTTCGACCGGATGCTGCATGCCTACGAGCGTGGCCTCGATCTCGCCCTCGACTGGCGCAGGACAACGTTGGCCATCTTCTTCGTCACCATCGGGCTTTCCGTCTATCTCTTCATCATCATTCCGAAAGGCTTTTTTCCGCAACAGGACAATGGCTTTTTGACCGGAGTTTCCCAAGCTTCGCAGGACATCTCCTTTGAGGCGATGAAGCAGCATCAGGAGGAGCTCAACAAGATCGTTCAAGCCGATCCTGCCGTCGAAGGCATCGCGATGTTCATCGGCGGCGGCGGCACGGCGCTCAATTCGGGACGATTGTACATCACGCTCAAGCCGCACGACGAGCGTGACGTCGACGCCCAGCAGATCATCGCGCGGCTGAGGCCGAAGCTTGCGAAGGTCGAGGGAGCGACACTCTATATGCAAGCCACGCAGGACGTGCGCCTCGGCGGCCGCGCCACGCGAACCCAGTTCGAATTCACGCTACAGGACGCCAACCTCGACGAGTTGAACCAGTGGGGGCCGAAAATCCTGGCCAGGATGGAGACCCTGCCGGAATTGCGCGACGTTGCGACCGACCAGCAGACCGAGGGAACGACCCTGCAATTGGAAATCAATCGCGACACCGCAGCACGCTACGGCATCACCCCGCAGCTGATCGACGACACCCTCTACGACGCGTTCGGCCAGCGCCAGATCACGCAATATTTCACCCAGCTCAACAGCTATCACGTGATCGAGGAAATCCTGCCCGAGCTGCAGGGCAGGATCGACACGCTGGACAAGCTTTATATCCGTTCCCCGACCACCAATGCGGAGGTGCCGCTATCGGTCTTCTGCAAATGGAACAGCGTGCCCGTGCGGCCGCTCGCCATCGCCCACCAGGGGCAGTTTCCTGCCGTCACCATCAGCTTCAATCTCGCCCAGGGGGTTGCGCTCGGACAGGCGACCGGCGCCGTGCAGGCCGCGATGGACACAATGGGCGCGCCGGCGACGCTGAGCTCGAGCTTCCAGGGAACGGCGCAGGCGTTCCAGCAGTCGCTCCGCACGGTGCCGCTCCTGATCCTCGCTGCACTGGTGGTGGTCTATCTGATCCTTGGCATACTCTATGAGAGCTACATCCATCCGCTTACGATTCTTTCGACGCTGCCCTCGGCCGGCGTCGGCGCGCTGGTGATCCTGATGGCCTTCGGCTTCGATTTCAGCCTTATTGCTCTTATTGGAATCATTCTGCTGATCGGCATCGTCAAGAAGAACGGCATCATGATGGTCGACTTCGCGATTGCCGCGGAACGGGACGAGCATCTCACGCCGCAGCAGTCGATCCGGAAGGCCGCCATTCTGCGCTTCCGCCCCATCATGATGACCACGATGGCGGCACTGCTCGGCGGCGTACCGTTGATGCTCGGCACCGGCACTGGATCGGAGATCCGCCAGCCCCTTGGCTACGCCATGGTCGGCGGCCTGATCGTCAGCCAGGCCCTGACGCTGTTCACGACGCCGGTGGTCTATCTCTATCTCGACACGTTCTCCAACGCGCTGTCGCGCTGGACCCGGGGCAGGAGACCTGATGACCCCGAAGCTGAGGATGACATCAGACACGCCGCGGAATAGCCGCGCTGCCGTCGAAGCCGTTCATCTGATCTCTTGCCACTTCATTCTGCAGTATTTCGCTATTGCAGCAATCGCCAATGACATCTTGCGGATCATTGACGGTGTACCTCGCAACGCGCACTATGACGAAACTTGCCAATCATTCATTTCGTCGCAAATATACAAGACCATAGGGGGAAATCATGAAGTACGTGAAAGGGCTTGCGGCCGGTTTTGCCGTGGTCGGCAGCTTTGCACTCCTGTCGCCGACCGCCATCGCACAGGAGGTCAAGCAGGAAGGAAAGTCACAGCTAGGCAACGCAAAGGTTTCGCCGGTCACCCAGCAGCAGCTCAATTCGGCTGACAAGAATTCAAAGGATTTTCTGCTGACCAACGGCAACTACGCCCAGACGCGTTTTTATCCCGCCAAGCAGATCAATCGCGACAACGTCAAGCACCTGCATGTCGCCTGGATCTTCCAGACCGACGTCAAGGAATCGCTGGAGACGTCACCGATCGTCGTCGATGGCGTGATGTATGTCACGACCTCGTTCAGCCATGTCTACGCGCTCGATGCCAAGACCGGCCAGCAGCTCTGGCACTACAATCACAAGATGGGGCCGATCACGACCTTCTGCTGCGGCCCGAACAACCGCGGCGTCCAGGTGCTCGACGACAAGGTCTACCTCGCCACGCTCGACGCCAAGCTGGTCGCGCTGAACGCCAAGACCGGCGAGGTGGTCTGGATGACCAACATTGCCGATCCCGAGCTCGGCTACAGCGAGACGATGGCTCCGACCGTGATCAAGGACAAGGTCCTGATCGGCACCAATGGCGGCGAATATGGCATCCGCGGCTTCGTGCGCGCCTATGACGCCAAGACCGGCAAGCAGCTCTGGAATTTCAGCACCATTCCTGACAGCACCGTGGGCGTCTGGGCCACCAAGGACGCCACCGGCCGCGACATGCACCGCAATATCCAGGCCGAAAAGGATCAGCTCGCCAAGACCGGCGATCCCGCTGCCAAGCTCGGCGGCGGCGTGTGGCAGAACCCCTCGGTCGACCTTGCCACCAACCGTATCTATTTCGTGGTCGGCAACCCGTCGCCAGACCTCGACGGTTCGATCCGGCCCGGCGACAATCTCTACACGAACTCGCTGGTCGCGCTCGACCTCGATACCGGCAAATATGTCTGCCACTTCCAGTATATCGCCCATGACGTATGGGACCTCGATGCGGTCAGCCCGACGGTTTTGGTCGACGTCAAGGACAAGGACGGCAAGACCATCCCCGGCGTCATCCACGCCGGCAAGACCGGCCATATCTACGTGCATAACCGCAAGGACTGCAGCCTGATCCGCTTCTCGGATGCGATGGTGCCGCAGGAGAACATGTGGACGCTTCCGACCAAGGATGGCGCGCGCATGCTTCCCGGCGCCAATGGCGGCGTCGAATGGTCGCCGATCGCCACCGATCCGGGCCAGAGCCTGGCCTATGCCATCAACCTGAACCAGCCGATGACCTACCATGTCGAGAATTCGGCTTACCCGAACGGCAAGCTGTGGCTCGGCGGCGCCTTCAAGGTCATCCCGTCGGAGACGCAGTCCGGCAACATCACCGCCGTCAACTACAACACCGGCAAGATCAAGTGGCAGGTCAAGACGCCGGAGCCGATGATCGGCGGCATTCTCGCCACCGCAGGCGGCCTGGTGTTCACAGGCGAAAGCAACGGCAAGTTCGCGGCCTATGATTCCTCGAACGGCAAGGAGTTGTGGAACTTCCGCGCCGGCGCCGGCGTCAATGCCCCGCCGTCAAGCTATACGCTCGACGGCAAGCAATTCATCGTGGTTGGCGCCGGCGGTAACGTTCAGGTCAACGCCAAGCGCGGCAACAACATCATCGCGTTCTCGCTCGATTAAGAGCGAGGTATTCATCATCGACGACGGGCGGGACCGCTTGCGGTCCCGCTTCTTTTGGAAAAGTGTGAAGGCTTAAGCGATGAGCGGCAGGCTTTATTCCGGTATCGTTGTCGTTGTCGTGGCTGCGATGGCGTTCACGATCACGCCGCTGTGCGCCGAGGGGCTGGACCAGCAGGTTCAAGTCTGCTCCGCCTGCCATGGCGAGAACGGCAAGCCGGTCGACAAGACCATTCCGAACATCTGGGGACAGCAGGCCGGCTATCTCTATATCCAGCTCCGCGATTTCAAGCGCGGCGATCGCAAGAGCGAGATCATGCAGCCGATCGCCTCCGCGCTTTGAGCGGGACGACATGATGGCGATTGCCGAATATTTCTCGAAGAAGCCGTGGCCGGATCTCGGCCAGCCGCGCGCGCCGAAGGATGTCGCGCAGCGCGCCCGGACCGCGGATGGCTCGATCGGCTGCACCGGTTGTCATCTCGACCATTTCCAGGGCGACAGCACGGTGCCGCGTCTGGCCGGCCAGGGCCGCGACTATCTGGCGAAGACCATGGCGGACTTCCGCACCCGCGCCCGCGGCAATAACCCCGGCATGAGCGACCTGATGATCGCAACTTCAACCGACGATCTGGCCGCGCTGGCGGAATATCTCGCCGGGCTGTGAGGCAGCTCAGCGCGGCGTCAGCGCCTCGCGCAGCGCCGAGAGCGCGGTGAGATCGGCGGCGCGCTTTGCCGGCCTTGTCGCGAAGGGATGGATCGGCGCCGCGCGTGAGCAGCCGTTGGGCGATCTCCGCGTGGTTGCCTTCGGCGGCGATCATCAGCGCCGTGCGCCCGCGGTCGTCCCGGTCATCGATGTGGGCACCGGCATCGACGAGATAGGAGACGACGTCCAGCGCCTGCGCCTCTGCGACGGTCTGGTCGGGCCCCGACGCCCACATCAAAAGCGTGAGCTCGTTGCCGTAACGTGCATTGATATCGATACCTTGCGCCAACAACTGCCGGACAATATCGAGGTTGCCGCTCGCGGCGGCATAGACGATCGGCGGTTTGCCGGTATCGTCCGCTGCCCGCCCGTCGGCGCCGTGCGCCAGCAGCATCCTGACGACCTGGTTCCTGCCGGCGAAGGCGGCGGCGGCCAGCGGCGAAGTGCCGCTTCGTCCCTTGAGACCGGCGTCGGCGCCCTTGTCGATCAGGCGCTGCACCACGGCGGTCTGGCCGCGTTCGGCGGCAACGTAGAGCGCACTTGCGCCGGCAAGATCGCGCGCGTCGATCGGCGCGCCTCGTTGCAGCAACAGATCGACCATCTCGAGATGGCCGGATCGCGCCGCGCGGCTCAGCGGCCGGGCGCCCAACCGATCCCGTGCATCCACAGAGGCGCCCTGGTCCAGTAACATCGTCGCAAGATCGATGCAGTTGCGGTCGGCCGCGGCAAACAGCGTCGATGATACTTCGATCGCGGTCATCTCGGACTTGCTGGTTTCATAACGGCGGGCCAGGTCCCGGCACCGCGCCGGGTCCGCCGCGAACGCCGGGTGCATGGCACCGAACACAAACGTCGCAGCCAAAGCAATGGCACGCACCGTGCCCCTCCACTCCAACGGCCCAAAGGTTGGGAGCGCGAACGCTGCTTTCATCTGTCGCTCGCCCTCTCGGCTACACGTCATATCAGTCGGCGCGAGCCGCAGTCCAATCCCGAATTATAACTGCGGTCGCAGTCTAGCTGAGTTCGCGAGCCTCGCTTCAGATTCATTCGTTCGGCTGACCCGCAGGAACCGCCTCAACGCCGCACGCGAAGCATGTTCGATGCCGGAACGCATCTGATGTTCCGACGTTGCGTTGCGTAGGTCTTTGCTTCGTCTTCCTTGAAGTGTGATCTTGATCGCCCTTTCCGTGGCGCAGTTTGTGGGTATGTCTTCGCACACCCGGTTTCGCCAAAGTGTCCGTCATGAGGTTTGATCTAAGTCCGAGTCAGGCGCGATCGCCCGGCATCGTTGGCCGGGTTCTCATTCTTCCGCTGAGACTGCTTCTGGTAGCGACGGTGGCGGTGAGTGGATGGCCCGCACTTGCATCGGACCCAGGAGAGGAACCGAAGCCGGTACAACAACAGCCGTTTCATGGCAACGGCCGGCCTGACGAAAATCACGATACGAAACCAATCAAGGAGCCGGAGGCGGCGGCTCCGTCGACGGCACCAGTCCTTTGCGACGCGCTCGGCGCGGCGGCAGCGGCCAATGAGTTGCCGGTCGATTTCTTCACTCGCCTGATCTGGCAGGAAAGTCGCTTCAGGCCGGACGCAATCAGCCGGAAAGGTGCGCAGGGCATCGCTCAATTCATGCCGGCCACGGCAAGGGAAAGCGGTCTGGAAAACCCCTTCAATCCGCTTGAGGCGATCACGAAGTCCGGTCAGTTGTTGCGTGATCTGCGCCGTGAATTTGGAAATCTTGGCCTTGCGGCCGCCGCGTACAATGCCGGATCAGGACGTGTTCACGATTGGCTTGGCGGCCGTCGGGGGCTCCCGCAAGAGACGCGGGCGTATGTACGGATTGTGACCGGTCGTTCTGTTGAAGATTGGGCGGCCGGAACCCAAACCGGTCCGGTTGAAATGCCCTCGATAAAAGATGTCCGGTGCGATTTGCCAGTCATCGCTTTGATTCGGCCGAACGCCGAGGCATCGCAGCCGAAGCCCGAAGCCGTCAAACCCTGGGGCGTGGAAATCGTCGGCGGGACAACCCCTGAAAACGCGCTTGCTCGCTATCGTGACTGGCAGCCGAAGTACGCCGCAATCGTTGCCGGCCGCGAGCCGCACGTCGTCATACGCGGAATGATAGGCCAGGCGGGCGCCGCACGGGTTCGGGTCGGCGAGGATACCCGGGCCGGGGCCGACAAATTATGCGCAGCGCTGCGCGCGGCCGGCGCATATTGTGACGTGCTGCGCAACTGAATGAAAGTGACGCGATTGACCCCGAAGCGGACCTGTGAGCGCATGGACAGACCTTCCGCTTGATCATAAGCTTCGGATCAGCCGCTCCTGGAAGCCACCCAAGGGTATACTCGAATAGCGGCAGATTTGACGAACACCGCGATTGATTTCGATCAGGCATCCTGCGCCGCGCGGCGGCGCTCGCAAATTGTGAGGAAATCATCATGAAATCACATCACAAAATCGCTGCGGCTATAATCGGTAGCTTCGTTCTGGGCGTTGGTGCGGCCAGCATCTTACACGCGCAAACCAAGGCACCGGGGTATGTAATTGCTGAAATTGATGTCAAAGATCAGGACGGCTACACGAAGGACTTTGTGCCTAAAGCGCAAGCGAACATCAAAGAATTTGGGGGCAAGTATATTGGCGGCGGCGGAATGAACAAAGCGATTGGCTTTGTCGGAGCCCCTCCGCCCAATCGCGTGGTGCTTCTACAATTCCCCGACATAGAGACGGTCAAGGCATTCGAGGAAAAAGAGGGGCGCAATGTGGCCGAGGTTGGAAGTAAGTACGCCAGCTTCCGCGTCATCGGGGTCGAGGGCGTCGTGCCGAAGTGATGCCACCTGAGCGCGCCACGGCGACATTGGTAGCGATGTCGCCGGTTGGCACGAAACGGACCAGCCGCGCCGGTTGGGCGATATCCGTTGTTCGGGGTAGACCCGAAGTGGCACGCGCACGGTCAGAACGGCGCAGATGCAGAGCGGATCGGGTTTCGAATTTGCGAGCTACCCCGCGTTCGGCTTCAGCCCTGCCGCCTCGATGCCGGCGATCGCGCAGATCTCGTCGTTGTCGGAGGTGTCGCCGCTGACGCCGACCGCGCCAAGCAACGTGTCGCCGTTCTGAATCAGGACGCCGCCGGGCACCGGGACCAGACGCCCCTCGGCAAGCGTATTCACGGCGCTGACGAAATAGCCCTGCTCCTGCGCGCGCTGAAACAATGCCCGCGATCCCATGCCCATCGCGAGCGCGCCGTAGGCCTTGCCGTGCGCGATCTCGGCCCGCATCAGGCTGGTGCCGTCCTGCGCGGCGGTGACCTTCACCGCGCCGCGCGCGTCGAGCACGGTGATGACGAGAGGTTTGAGTTTCTTCTCGACGGCTTTCGCAAGCGCGGCATCGAGGATCTTGCGGGCAACGTCGAGGGTCAGTTCAGTCATGAGACATTTCCTTATGGGTTGGATGGCGAGATTAGATTTAGCCATTGCGGCAGCGGAAGTCTGCACCCTCTCCCGTTGGGAGAGGGGTGGGGTGAGGGGTTACGGTCTATCGTCAAGAGATGCGGCCCCTCACCCGATTTGCTGCGCAAATCGACCTCTCCCCATCGGGGAGAGGTGGACCGAGCTCCTGGATAGACCGATGCAATCAAAAATTTTCTCGCTTTAGGGGATGGATCGCGCGCTATCAAGACTCATCGCCAGCGCGCGGGCGACATGAAGGGCGGTGCGTTCGGTGCCGTCCTTGATCTGATGCCGGCAGGAGGTGCCGTCGGCGATCACAAGCGTACCCGCGTCGGCGCAGCGCACGGCGGGCAGCAGCGAAAGTTCCGCCATCTCGATCGAGGTGTCGTAGGTGTCCGCGCCGTAGCCAAACGCGCCGGCCATGCCGCAGCAACTGGACTCGATGGTTTCGACCTTCAGGTTTGGAATGAGGCGAAGCGCCTGCTCCACCGGCTTGAACGCGCCAAAGGATTTCTGGTGGCAGTGGCCGTGCACGACGGCCTTCTCCGCGATCGGCTTGAGGGCCAGCGAAAGACGCCCCGCGCCAGCTTCGCGGACCAGGAATTCCTCGAACATCAGGGCGTGCGCGCTGATGGCTTTCGCCGTCTCGTCCGAACGCAGCGACACTAGTTCGTCGCGCAAGGTCAGGAGACAGCTTGGCTCGAGGCCAACGATCGGCACGCCGCGCGCCGCGAACGGCGCATAGGTCGCAACCAATCGATCAAGCTCGGTGCGGGCGTGATCGACGAGCCCTGCCGAGAGGAAGGTGCGGCCGCAGCACAGGGGACGGCCTTGATCGGCGGGCTTTGGAATGTGCACGCGGTATCCGCCGGCGACCAGCACTCGCAGCGCCGCGTCGAGATTTTCCCGCTCGTAAGTACGGTTGAAGGTGTCGGCGAACAGGACGACTTCGTGGCCATCAGGCGGGCCGAACACTTCGTCATGTGGCGCGAACACGTCGCGCCGCCATTCCGGAAGCGCGCGCTTGGCGCTGATGCCGGCGACGCGCTCAAGCAGCGCACGTAACAGCTTGCTGTTGTTGCGCATGTTGGCGAGCGGGGCGAGGCGCGAGAACAGCGGTGCATAGTGTGGCAGAAAGCCGACCAGGCGATCGCGCAAGGTGAGACCGTGTTTGGCGCGCCGCGCCGCCAGGACCTCGATCTTCATCCTGGCCATGTCGACGCCGGTCGGGCATTCGTGCCGGCAGGCCTTGCAGGACACGCAAAGCTTCATGGTGTCCATCATCGCGTCGGAGGAGAGCGCATCCGGCCCCAACTGGCCGGAGATCGCCAGCCGCAGCGTGTTGGCGCGGCCGCGCGTCACGTCCTTCTCGTTGCGCGTGGCGCGATAGGACGGGCACATCACGCCGCCTTCGAGCTTGCGGCAGGCGCCGTTGTTGTTGCACATCTCGACCGCGCCCTGAAAACCACGCCCCGAGCCCGGATAGGCCGACCAGTCGAGCTCGGTCTTCAGGTCATTGACGCGGTAGGACGGCGTATAACGAAACAGCGAGCGATCATCCATCTTGGGCGGATCGACGATCTTGCCGGGATTGAGCACGTGGCCGGGATCGAAGCGCGCTTTGACTTCCCTGAAGTCGGCGATGATGCGCGAGCCGAACATGGTCTCGTGAAATTCCGAGCGCACCAGGCCGTCGCCATGCTCGCCGGAATGCGAACCTTTATATTCGCGCACCATCGCGAAGGCTTCCTCGGCGATGGCGCGCATCGCTTTCACGTCCTTTTCGAGCTTCAGGTTCAAGACGGGGCGCACATGCAGGCAGCCTTCGCTGGCATGCGCATACATGGTGCCGCGGGTGCCGTGTTTGGCGAACACAGCGTTCAGCCGTTCCGTGTAGTCGGCGAGATGCGGCAGCGGCACCGCGCAATCCTCGACGAACGAGACGGGCTTGCCCTCCTGCTTCATCGACATCATGACGTTGAGGCCGGAGGTGCGGAAATCCGCAATCGCGGCCTGAACCGCGGGTTCGACGACATCGACCACGCCGCCCCATTTGCGTTGCGGATTGGCCCACGAAAAACCGAGATCGCCCATCAGCTCGGAAAGCTGTTTCAGCTTTTGCAGGTTGTCGGCCTGGTCTTCCTCGGCGAATTCAACGATCAGGAGCGCATCGGGATCGCCCTTGACGGTCGCCTCGATCACGGGGCGGAACATCGCGATGTCGCGGCCGAGCGCGATCATGGTGCGGTCGACCAGTTCAACCGCAATGGGCCGCAGCTTGACGAGATGCTGGGCTGCATCCATCGCCTCGTAGAAACTGCCGAAGTGGCAGACGCCGAGCACCTTGTTCTTGATGACAGGCCACAGTTTCAATTCGACCTGGGTGGTGAAGGCGAGCGTGCCTTCAGAGCCGACCAGAAGGTGCGCCATGTTGTTCGGCGCATTGCGCGGCACCAGCGCATCGAGATTGTAGCCGCCGACACGGCGTTGCACCTTCGGAAACTTGTCGGCGATTTCGTCGGCCTCGCGGGCGCCGAGCGCGAGCATGTCGCGGAAAAGCTGCGGACGTCTTTTCGTCCGAGTCAGGCTGATCGCGCGACACGTCGCCGAAATGCAAGAGCGTGCCGTCGGCCAAGGCCGCATCCATCGACAGCGTGTTGTCGCGCATGGTGCCGTAGCGCAAGCTCCGCCCGCCGCAGGAATTATTGCCGGCCATGCCGCCGATGGTGGCGCGCGAGGCGGTGGACACATCGACCGGAAACCACAGGCCGTGTTTTTTCAGTTGCCGGTTGAGGTCGTCGAGCACGATGCCGGGTTCGACCACGCAAGTGCGGTTCTCGACGTCGAGCGAAAGGACGCGGTTGAGGTGCTTGGAGAGATCGATGACGATGCCGTCATTGATGGCCTGGCCGCATTGCGAGGTGCCACCACCGCGCGGGGTGACCTTTCGCCCGGCATCGCGGGTGATCGCGAGTGTCCGCAGCGCCTCATCGATGGAGCGCGGGACCACCACGCCGGCCGGCATGATCTGGTAGAACGAGGCATCGGTCGCATACCGCCCGCGGTTGAAGGCATCGAAGAAGACCCCGCCCGTGATCTCGCGCGACAGCCTGTCCTTTAATTGCGCTGAACCCGTCTCCGTCATCTTATCTCCGCCAGAGGCGTTTTCTCTTCACCTCTCCCAATCGGAGAGGTGGGGCGTCCCACGCGGCTCCCCAGCCAAAATCCAGTTCACCACACCCGTTTTTCAATTTGAATGCAAAATGCGGCTGTTCGGGCCGGCCCGAGGGCGGTCAGGCCGGTTCAGAAGTGGTGCCTTCGCCCGTCTTGTGGTGTTCGACCGCGGCGGTGCGTTTGTTGCGCAAATGCTTGAACAGGATGTCCGAGAGCTCGCTGCCGGCGCGGCGGCGTAGCGCCTCCAGGATCGTCTCGTGCTCGCGCATCGCCTCGCCCCAGCGTTCGCGCTTGCGGGCAAAGTTGGCGGAGTAGCGCACGCGGCGAATGCGCCCGGCAAAGTTGGCGTAGGCGGACTTCAGCGTCTCGTTGCGCGAGGCTTCCACGATCTTCTGATGGATAAGCTGATTGACGTGGAAATAGCCGTGCATGTCGCGGTGCAGGTAAAAGCCGTACATTTCATAGTGCAGCCGCTCGATTTCGGCGATTTCAGCGTCCGTGATGTGCTCGCAGGCGAGCCGTCCCGCCAGTCCCTCGAGCCCGCCCATGACGTCGAACAATTCGCCGAGATCCTGTTCGCTTAAAGTCCGCACCCGCGCGCCGCGGTTGGGCAACAGCTCGACCAGCCCCTCGGCCGCCAGCACTTTAAGTGCTTCGCGCAACGGGGTGCGGGAGATGCCGAGCATTTCGCACAGCTGCCGTTCGGGGATGCGGCCGCCGTCGGGAATGTTACCCTCGACGAGGTGGTCGCGCAGCCGGATGAGGATCTCGTCGTGCAGGGATTGGTCTTCCCGCACGCTCTCGCTGCCCAAAGCAAGCGCGGTCGTGTCATTGGGAATCATCGGTTTCATGGCCGGAACATACGGGAGGCGAGGCTCTCCGTCGACCCTTTTTGTACACAATTTAGGAGTTGCCGCGCCAAAAAATGAATGCAATATTGTTGATCGGTTAAAGCGAGGGAGGAATCCGTGACCAAGCACCAGGGGCGCCATTTCCTGAACATTCCGGGTCCGAGCCCTGTTCCGGACCGTGTGCTCCGCGCCATGGATATGCCGGTGATCGACCACCGCAGCGCCGAATTCGCCGAGCTCGGCAAGGCGGTGTTCGAAGGCTGCCAGACGATCTTCAAGACCAAGGGGCCGGTGATCGTGTTTCCGTCCTCCGGCACCGGCGCCTGGGAAGCGGCGATCGTCAATACGCTCTCGCCCGGCGACAAGGTGCTGATGGTCGAGACCGGCCATTTCGCGGCGCTTTGGCAACAGATGGCCCGGCGCTGGGGCATCGATGTCGATTTCCTGCCCGGCGACTGGCGTCATGGCGCGAGCCCCGCCGAGATCGAGGACAAGCTGAAGGCGGACAAGGCGCATGCCATCAAGGCCGTGATGGTCGTGCATAACGAGACCTCGACCGGGGTGACCAGCCGCATCAGTGAGATCCGTAGCGTCATGGACCGGGTCGGTCATCCGGCGCTGTTATTGGTGGATACGATTTCCTCGCTCGGCTCGGTCGACTTCAGGCACGACGAGTGGAAGGTCGACGTCACCGTGAGCTGCTCGCAGAAAGGTTTCATGCTGCCGCCGGGGCTCGGCTTCAACGCGATCTCGGAGAAGGCCAAGGCCGCTTCCAAAACCAACAAGATGCCGCGTTCCTATTGGGATTGGGAAGAGATGCTCAAGCCCAACGCGAACGGCTTCTTCCCCTATACGCCCGCGACCAATCTGCTTTACGGGTTACGCGAGGCCATTGCGATGATGCTTGAAGAAGGGCTCGATAACGTCTTTGCCCGGCACAAGCGGCTGGCGGCGGCAACGCGCGCGGCGGTGACCCATTGGGGACTTGAAGTGCTGTGTCAGGAGCCCGCGGAATATTCGCCGGTGCTGACGGCCGTCCTGATGCCGCCGGGTCATGACGCCGACAAGTTCCGCAAGGTCACGCTCGACAAGTACAACATCTCGCTCGGCTCGGGGTTGTCGAAGGTCGCGGGCAAGGTGTTCCGCATCGGCCATCTCGGCGAATGCAATGAGCTGACGCTGTTGGGGGCGCTCTCGGGCGTCGAGATGGGGCTGTCGGCGGCCGGCGTGCCGCACCGCGCGGGCGGCGTCGATGCCGCGATGAAGGCGCTGGAAGACGCTGACCAGACGAATGCGCCGGAGCATCTCAAGGTCGTCGGCAGCTAGTGGAGTGGATTTGACATTCGCTACCCTGTAGCCACGTATTCGCGATGCGAATGTCAAATCCAAAACTCCACTAAAAACCTATATTTGCTAGTGGTCCTTTGATTCTAACATTCGCAAAAGTGGCCGCTGAGAAGGGATGCGAATGTTAGAATCGGACCACTAGCTTTCATCTTTCCGCGCGAGGACAAGGTCGATCTGCTAGAGGCCGAGCCGTTCTGCTAAAGGCAATTCGAACATCGTCCAGCGCAGATCGGGTGAGTGGCCATTGCCTATCGCAAGAGCCAAAAGAAGCACACAGGGAGAGTTTTGAGATGGAAGGCCAGCAGCCGCGCCGCAGCAGGGGACGATGGTACATCCTTGCGTTGATTTGCCTGATGTACCTCATCACCTATCTGGATCGGGTCAATATCTCGACGGCGGCTCCGATCATCAGCAAGGAGTTCGGCTTCGACAAGATCACCATGGGGGTGATCTTCAGTGCCTTTGTGTGGGCCTATGCGCTGTTTCAGGTGCCCGGCGGCTGGCTCAGCGATCGCTTTGGCGCAAGACCTGTGATTGGAACCATCGTTGCGTACTGGTCGGTGATGACCGCCGTCACCGCGGCAGCAAGCGGCGCGGCGTCGTTCATCGTGGTGCGGTTTTTGTTCGGAATTGGAGAGGCCGGCGCCTTTCCAGGGGCCACGCGCTCCATGCAGCTTTGGTATCCACGCGAAGAGCGTGGTTTGGTGCAGGGATTGACGCATAGTGCGAGCCGCCTTGGTGCCGCGATTTCTCCGCCGCTGGTGGTCTTCATCATGAGCGCCTGGGGATGGCGATCGGTTTTCTATATCTGCGGCGCGCTCGGGCTGGTCTGGTCGATCTGGTGGTATGTTTCTTACCGCAATTTGCCGGAAGAGCACCCGCTGGTGAATTCCGAGGAGCTGAAGCACATTCGCGGCGTCGACAGCACGGGCGCGGTCAAGCAGGCTTTCATCGAGCGCAAGGCCGCGTCTGTCCCCTGGGGCACGCTCTTACGTTCGCCGAACATGTGGGCGATCATGTGCGCCTATTTCACCTACGTCTATTGCCTCTGGATATTCTTGAGCTGGCTGCCGTCTTATCTGTTCGAATTCCGGCACTTCACGCTGATCAAGGTCGGCCTGTTCGCATCGCTGCCGTTATTTGCGGGCGTGCTGGGCGATACGGTCGGTGGCCTGGCGACAGATTGGCTATTGAAGAAGACCGGCAACACCAGACTTGCGCGCCGCGCGGTCGCAATCGTCGGCTTGCTCGGATGCTGTAGCTTCATCGTGCCCGCCGCGTTGACGAGCAACGCCTACACCGCCATCTATTGCCTGACCGCATCCATGTTTTTTCTGGAATGCACAATCGGTCCTTCCTGGGCAGTCCCGATGGATATGGGGGGCAAATACTCGGGAACGGTCTCCGGCATGATGAACATGGCGGGCAATATCGGCGGCGCGCTTTCGCCGCTGGTCTTCGGTGTCCTCGTTCAATACGGCAACTGGCAGGCGCCTTTCATCGTTGCGGCCGCTCTGCTGGTCATTGGGGCTTGCGTATGGGCCTTTTGGCTCGATCCGGAACGATCGGTGCTCGATGCATCCGGCGCTACGCCTGTTAGTCTGGAGCAGGGAGCTTGAGGCGTTCGTGGGGCGCCGCTCGCGGGGGAAATCGCCAGCCTCGGAATTGAGCCATTCTGGCTCGATCGCAGGCGTGCGGCCCTCGGTGCCTGACGTCTACGAACGGGGAATGTCGACAGGTTCGGTCGGGTCAGCCGCCGACCGCGACCTTGAAGCCCTCGAGGATCAGGCCCCAGCCGCGGTCCATGCCGGCGCGGGTGTTGGCGGCCGCCTCGCTATCGCCGAAGGCCTCCAGGCCCCGGTGCTCGAAGTCGATCCGCGTCTCGGCCTCGCCGACGGCGGTGAACAGGAACTCCACGTCGGTATGCAGGTCGGGCTGGTAGCCCCACTCGTGGGAGATCTGCCAGTCCAGCAGCAGGCGCTTCGGCGGCTCCCAGACCTTTACCCGGCCCCATGGCCGCTCGACGCCGTCCTCGTGAATCCCGTACCAGCGGCCGCCGGCCCAAGGCTCGATCGCCGCATCGGTCAGCGGCGAGGCGCCGATGTAGTGGGTCTTGGGCCACCAGCGGCCGAATCCAACGGTGAACACTTCCCAGGCTTTCTCCGACCGAGCTTTGACGGTGAAGCTCTTGCGGATGGCCGCGGGCTGGATGGTCCGGTTCATGCGTTCCCCTCGTCCTCGTCGCGCTCGACCTCGGCCTTAAAGGACTCCAACGCCACGTCCCAAAATCGGTCCGTCCAGGTGCGAATCTGCCCAAGGCCGGCCGGGTCGATCTGGTAGACGCGCCTTGTGCCCTCCGGCCGATCGGTCACCAGCCCGGCCTCTTTCAGGACCCTCAGGTGCTGGGAGACTGCGGGCCGGCTCACCGGCAGGCCGTCGGCCAGCTCGCCTACCGCCCGCGGCCCGTCGGCCAGCCGCTCGAAGACGGCGCGGCGGGTAGGATCGGCGAGTGCGGCGAAGGCCGGTACGTTAGTCATGACTTACTGTAAGTATCAACTTACGTATTCGTCAACCCCTTTTTTCGAGAGGCAAAGAAACGCCGCCCGCGGGCGGGCGAGGGCGAGGACGGTGCGTGGAGGCGACGGCTTGAGAGTGCTGCGAGGTCTTGGCCATGAAGGAGCTGACTACGCCTCAGAGCCTGATTGAAAAATGGGTGAGTAATCTCAGTGGATGTGGTTGAACGCACATTCGCGTGGTTCGGCGGATGCCCGCGCCTCGCCAACGACATCTGAACCGGCTTCTCCCTCTTATGGATTGACGGCATCGGCCGGGTGGGGGACAAGGCCGCCATTAGGCGAGCGCGCGCACTGAGATTCCCGGAAGGACGCCCTATGGCCCTGCATACAGGACGGCATTTTCTCCAGATTCCAGGCCCCACCAATATACCGGACCGGGTTTTGCGGGCCATGGACATGCCGACCCTGGACCATCGCGGCGCGGAGTTCGCCGAGCTCGGCTACGCCGTATTCGCCGGCATGCAGCGCATTTTCCGCACCAAGCAGCCGGTCATCATCTTCCCGTCGTCGGGCACCGGCGCCTGGGAAGCCGCCATCGTCAATACGCTCTCGCCCGGCGACAAGGTGTTGTTGGCCGAGACCGGCCAGTTCGCCGTGCTGTGGCGCGGCATCGCCGAGAAGTTCAAGCTCGATCTCGAATTCCTGGCTACCGACTGGCGACGCGGCGCCGACGTCGCCGAAATCGAAGCCAGGCTTGCCGCCGACAAGGCGCACAAGATCAAGGCCGTGCTCGTTATCCATAACGAGACCTCGACCAGCTGCGTCACCTATCCGCTCGACGTCCGCAAGGCGCTGAACCGCACCAATCATCCGGCGCTGTTGATGGTCGACACCATCTCCGGCCTCGCCTCGCTCGAATACGAGCACGACGCCTGGGGAATCGACGTCTCCGTCGGCGGTTCGCAGAAGGGCATGATGCTGCCGCCGGGTTTGAGCTTCAACGCGATCTCCGAGAAGGCGCTTGCCGCCGCCAAGACCAACACGTCGCTGCGGTCCTATTGGGACTGGAACGACATGATCGAGATCAACAAGGCCGGCACGTTCCCCTATACCCCCGCGATCAATCTCTTGTTCGCGTTGCGCGAGGCGATTGCGATGCTGGAAGAAGAAGGGCTCGAGAACGTCTTCGCCCGTCACAAGCGCCATGCCGCCGCGACGCGCGCCGCCGCCAAGGTTTGGGGTCTCGATCTCGTCTGTCTCGATCCGCAGGCCTATTCGCCGGCGCTGACCGCGGTCATGACGCCCGAAGGCCACGATGCGGATGCGTTCCGCAAGGCCGTGCTGGAAAACTTCGACATGTCGCTCGGCACCGGCCTCGGCAGGCTGAAGGGCAGGGCGTTCCGCATCGGCCACATCGGGCACTTCAACGACCTGATGCTGATGGGGACGCTGTCGGGCGTCGAGATGGGGCTCGACCTTGCCAAGGTGCCGCATCGCGCGGGCGGGGTGCTCGCCGCCATGGACATTCTCAAAAATCGCGACGTGGTCGCCATGCCGCAAACGAAAGCGGCGGTGGCCTGAAGTTTTAAGCCACCGTCATCAAGAACAGAAAGAGCGCGATATGAACGCCCCCGTAGCCAATGAAGATCTGATCTATTCCGTCACGGACGGCATTGCGCGGATCACCTTCAACCGTCCGCAGGCCCGCAACGCGCTGACCTTTGCGATGTACGAGCAGATGGCTTCGATCTGCGAGAGCATCAACGCCGACCGTTCGATCAAGGCGCTGATCATCACCGGCACGGGCGACAAGGCGTTTGCATCGGGCACCGATATCTCGCAGTTCCGCGCCTTCAAGACCGCGCAGGATTCGCTCGACTATGAAGCGCGGATCGACCGCGTGCTCGGCACGCTGGAGCAGTGCCGGGTGCCGGTGATTGCCGCGATCGCGGGCGCCTGCACCGGCGGCGGCGCCGGGATTGCGGCCTGTTGCGACATTCGCATCGGCACCGCGGCAACGCGGATCGGCTTTCCGATCGCACGCACGCTCGGCAACTGTCTTTCGATGTCGAACATCTCAAGGCTCGTCTCGCTGATCGGGCCGGCGCGAACCAAGGATCTCATCTTCAAGGCACGTCTCGTCGAAGCGCCGGAGGCGCTGGCGCTCGGGCTGCTCAACGAAATCGTGCCCGATGTCGAGACGTTGCAGCGGCGCGCGGACGAGACCGCGAAACTCGTCGCCGGCCACGCGCCGATCACGCTGGAGGTGACGAAAGAAGCGGTGCGCCGCATCCGCCGCACGCTATCCCGCGACGAGGGCGAGGATCTGATCCTCAAGGCCTATATGAGCGAGGATTTCCGCGAAGGCATGGACGCCTTCCTCAACAAGCGGGCGCCGAACTTTAAAGGCAAATAGGCGGCGGCATCCCGCGCGCTCCTGCGCTGACGGAGCAACGCCTGAAAACGAAAAGCCCGGCGATGACGCCGGGCTTTTGTCTGCTTGAAGTCAAGGATCGGCTCAGTACCTCGCGACCACCGGTTCGTTGAAATGATAGTTCACGCCGGCCCGCACGATATTGTCGGTGAAGTGCGACGAGTAGGAGAGACCGGGGGCAACGCGACCGCTCACCAGAATTCCGGTGAGTTCAACCGGCCCGGCACTGACGGTGCCAAGATCCATGTAGAGGTATTCGAGCTTCGCGGTCCAGTTGCCGCCGATGTGACCTTCCACACCTGCACCTACCGTCCAACCAGCCCGCGTCGACGATGTGCCCGGCAGCACGACCGTCGTGTTGCCGGCAGCACCATTCCCCGCCACGGAGCCGCCGACGTTGACGTCGCCGTAAGCCAGACCGCCGGTGGCATACAAGAGGATGTCCGGCGTAGCCAGGACGCCGGCGCGGCCCCTGAAGGTGCCGAACCATTCCAGCTTCTGATTCAGGTTCGTGACGATGTCGGTGCCGACATCCGCGCAGCGAACGCAGGTGATCGTGGACGATCCACGCTCGCCGCTACCCTGGATGTCCGTTTCCAGGCCGACCAGCCAGTTGCTGATCTGCCAGTTGTAGCCGATCTGGCCGCCGCCGATGATGCCGTTGACGTTGTTGCTGCCGGTGTTGGTTCCGACGAGCGCACCGGGAAGCGGCAGGCCCGTCAGGAATTGGTCGATCGTCGTGGAGTTATCCGCATTGCCCCAGCTGTAGCCGAGGTTGCCGCCGAGATAGAGGCCGGTCCAGGTGAAAACCGGCTGCACATAAGCGGGCGCCTTGGTGTAGACCGGCGCCTTCGCCGGCAAGTCGGCAGCGAGCGCGCCCGTCGCAAGAAGCGAGGCAGCCGCAGAAATTCCGATTAACAAACGCTTCATTGCAATTCTCCAACCCCTGAAAATATTGGCTTAGAATACTGCCGCGGGCAGGCCCGCGTCTGTCACACGGAAAGCACAGGGGCCGACAATCGCCCCCAATCCGAATTGTAGTAAAAAATTGAAAACCTTGCCAAGCGATTGATTTGACGAAGGTTCTCTCCAGGGCTCGGATTCAGGTGAAACTGCAAGCGATGGAATTCGGGACTTCATCCCGCATCAGAGGATTTCGAAGCGCGCGAATCGTCTTCTCATTTCTGCTCGCCGCCGACGCCATATCCCTCCATCCGCCGGCGCACATTTTCGATCTCCGCCTTTGACAATAGCGGCGGGGTCCCGATTTGCAGGCAGCCGTGATATTGCCGCGCCAGCGTTTCGACTTCGACCGCCAGCCACATGGCTCTGGCCAGCGAAGGTCCGACGGCGATCATGCCGTGATGGGCGAGCAGACAGGCCGACCGATCCTCCAGCGCCGCGACCGCGTGGCGCGATAATTCTTCCGTCCCAAAGGTCGCATAGGGCGCGCAGCGAATGGTGTCGCCGCCGGCGCAGGCGATCATGTAATGGATCGGCGGAATCTCG
Source organism: uncultured Alphaproteobacteria bacterium (assembly GCA_963706265.1). GTDB lineage: Bacteria > Pseudomonadota > Alphaproteobacteria > Rhizobiales > Xanthobacteraceae > Bradyrhizobium. The sequence goes on from CAVPLO010000004.1 coordinate 838,052, forward strand.
AGACCCATGATCGCGAGCATGGTCGCAAAAGGCGGGTGCGCATGGACCACCGCATTCACATCTGGGCGCGCCTTGAGAATGTCGCGGTGAAACCGCCATTCGCTGGACGGACGCTGTCCGGCCTCGAGGGCGCCGTCCAGTTTCATGAAGACGATCTGGTCGGGCTGCATCGCGTCGTAGGGAACAGACGTCGGTGTAATCAGCATTCCCTCGCCGTGCCGCAGGCTGATATTGCCTGACGTGCCCTGGTTGATGCCGAGCCGGTTCATGTCCCGGCAGGCGTCGATGATCGACTGACGCTTCGTCCGGTCTTTGGCCCGGTCGTTCGATGAGGACATCAGCCTTTCCCTGCGAAATGAAGAGGTTGTGAGAGGACTTTGCGGCGGACCGACAATAGTTGAATATGGCCTTGCGATATAGTCAGGCGGCCAGCCCGCCAAACGATTGCGGAGACGTCATGACGGATGCGGTGCTGGGCGTGATCGGTGGATCCGGCATTTACGATCTGGCCGGGCTTGAAAATGCCCGCGACGAGGTGATCGCAAGTCCGTGGGGCGAGCCGTCGGCGCCGCTGCGCCGCGGCACCATCGCGGGGTTACCGATCGTATTCCTGCCGCGGCATGACAAGGGCCATCGGCTGTCGCCCTCCGATATCAACTATCGCGCCAATATCGACGTGCTCAAGCGCGCCGGCGTCACCGACCTGATCTCGCTCTCGGCCTGCGGTTCCTTCAAGGAGGAACTTCCCCCCGGCACTTTCGTTCTGGTCGATCAGTTCGTCGATCGCACCTATCGGCGCGAAAGTTCGTTCTTCGGCAAAGGCTGCGTCGCGCACGTCTCGATGGCGCATCCGGTCTCGCCACGCTTGCGGATTCACCTGGCAACGGCCGCCGAAGCCGAAGACATCCCGTTCGCGCGCGGCGGCACCTATGTGTGCATCGAAGGTCCGCAGTTCTCCACGCTCGCCGAAAGCATGACCTATCAGGCGCATGGTTACTCTGTGATCGGCATGACCAACATGCCGGAAGCCAAGCTCGCCCGGGAAGCAGAGATTTGTTACGCGAGCGTGGCGATGGTGACCGATTTCGACTGCTGGCACCCCGATCACGACGCGGTCACGGTGGCCGACATCATTCGCGTGTTGACCGCCAATGCCGAGAAGGCGCGCAGTCTCGTGGCGCGCCTGGCGCAGGATTTTCCGAGGCAGCACGAGCCATGCCCGATCGGTTCGGACCGCGCGCTCGATGCCGCGCTGATCACGGCGCCGGAAGCGCGCGATCCTGAGTTGTTGAAGAAGCTCGACGCGGTGGCGGGCCGGGTGTTGTGGAGATGAAAGTCGACGGCAGACATTTCCGCAGCATCTGGGTCGAAGGCGATGGCTGGACGATCGGCGCGATCGACCAGCGGCGTCTGCCGCACGAATTTGTCATTGCAAAACTGACGACCTGCGAGGAGGCGGCGGACGCGATCCGCACCATGCTGGTGCGTGGCGCGCCGCTGATCGGCGCGACCGCGGCTTGCGGCGTGGCGCTGGCGATGCGCGCTGACGCTTCGGATGCCGCGTTCGAGCGGGCCTATGCGACGCTGATCGCGGCGCGGCCGACGGCGATCAATCTGAAATGGGCGCTGGAGGAAATGCGAAACGCGCTGGCGCCGCTTCCGCCGTCGGCGCGGGCTGACGCCGCTTACAAGCGCGCTGCCGAAATCGCCGAAGAAGATGTCGCGATCAATCAGGCGATCGGCGGCCACGGACTTGCTTTGATCGAGGCGATTGTACCGCGGAAGAAACCGGGCGAGGCGATCAATATCCTGACGCACTGTAACGCCGGCTGGTTGGCCACGGTCGACTGGGGAACGGCGACCGCGCCGATTTACCTGGCGCATGACCGCGGGTTGAAAATCCATGTCTGGGTCGACGAGACCCGTCCGCGTAATCAGGGCGCTTCGCTGACCGCGTGGGAATTGTCGCATCACGGCGTGGCGCATACCGTGATTGCGGACAATACCGGCGGCCATCTGATGCAGCATGGCATGGTCGATCTCGTCATCACCGGCACCGACCGCGTCACGGCGAACGGCGACGTTTGCAACAAGATCGGGACTTACCTGAAGGCGCTCGCCGCGCACGACAACGGCGTGCCGTTTTATGTCGCGTTGCCGTCGCCGACGATCGATTTTTCGATTTCAGATGGCTTGCGGCAAATTCCGATCGAGCAGCGCGGCGCCGACGAAGTCGCCACCATGACCGGACGCACGGCGGAGGGGAAGATCGAGACGGTGCGGATCGTGCCTGACGGCTCTCCCGTCGCCAATTACGCCTTCGACGTCACACCCGCGCGGCTCGTCAGCGGATTGATCACCGAGCGTGGCGTGCTGCGCGCGAACCGCGAGGCCTTGGCGGAGGCGTTTCCCGAAAGGGCAGGCGGTAGAGATCGCTCTCAAATCTCAGGCGGGTCTGTCTGACGCAAGGCGCATGCTGCCGTTTGCCGTCATCACGTGACGTGGCCAACGGCGCGATATTGGCTGCCGAACGGCAATCGTCCGAACAGGCCGTCAAGCTTTTCGACGAACCCGCCCAGCGGGGGCAGGGTCAAAATCGAGCTCGTCGCAACGTCTGAACAGCCCGCGTTCGTCAAAAGCTGGCGCGTTTGCGCCATGCTCAGCAGAACGGCGTCCCGATCAAATTCGCAATCGTGGACGACCTTGCGGGTGAGGGGATGCTTAGGGTTGTGTTCGTAGACCACGATCAAGCCGCCGGCGCGGGTGACGCGACGCATCTCGTTCACGAACGGTTGCCAACGGTCCGGAGGGACGTGGTGAACAACGCAGACACAAAATGTGACGTCGAATTTCCCGTCTGGATAGGGCAATCGGTCACCATCATAGACCGAGTAGGAAACCGTCGGGTTACGTTCCTGCGCCTTCGCGATGCAGGCGCTCGAAACGTCCACCCCGCTGACGGTACCAACGACCGGGGCGAGAAACGGATGGTAGTTGCCGATGCCGCAGCCTACATCGAGCAGCTTCAACTGGCTCGGAGAGTTGAAGTGCGAGGTGATCGTTCGAAGCAGGTCTTGAGCCTTGGCCCTGGTGAAGGCTTCGACTTTTTGTCCAGAGAAAGCGATCGCCCGATTGACCGCATGATCATACGATTCCCTGTAACGGTCGAACTCTTCGGCAATCGCTCGCTGTTGCGGGTCCATTCATTCCTCGAAGCGCCGGCTCTATGCCTGGCCGGTTCTGCTGGCGGATTGCGGAGCGGATGGAGGAGGTTCGTCCGCGTCGCGCACTCGCATCGGCTCGATGCGCTGGTCGATGATGGGAGCCGGTATCTGCCGGGTATTCTTGAAGATACGGCCTATATACTCGCCGAGCAGGCCGATAAAAGCCGTTTGAACACTGGTTGAGAGCAGAATCAGAATGACCAGGGTCGTAAAGCCTTGCGGCTTACCCACGGCCAGAAGAGACCAGGCGAAATAAAACAGCGCCCCCAGAAGCGACAAAATACTAAACGTGGTTCCGAGCAGTGTAATCAGTTCCAGCGGTTTGGTGGATTGACTACAAACGCCATCGACGCCGAGGCGGATCAAGGAGAGAAGGCGGAACTTGCTCTTGCCGCGCTGACGCTCGGCGCGGTCGTAGGGGATGCCCGTTTGCCGGTAGCCGAGCTGCGCGATTACGCCTCTGATATAAGGGGTTTCGTCCTTTACCCGCCTCAAGTCCTCGATGACGACCCGGTCGATCAAACGAAAGTCGCCGGCGTCGACCGGCAAATCGACGCTGCTGAGTTTTGCGAGCACGCGATAGAAGAGCTTCCTGACCCTGTTCAGGATGGGATTTTCCCGCCGGCTCCGCCGGACCCCGTAGACGACCTTGTAGCCTTGCTCCCAGGCCGCAAGAAACTCGCCGAAGAGTTCAGGGGGGTCTTGCAGGTCGGCATCGATTTGAATCGCGGCATCGCCCCTGGCATTGAGATAGTTGGTCAGGATCGAGGTCTGGAAACCGAAGTTTCGGGTGAACCGAATAACGCGCACTCTGCTATCCGCACGCGCTTCGCCGGCCAGCCGCTCAAATGTGGCGTCAGTGCTCGCGTTGTCGGTAAAGAGAAATTCGAAATCGTAGCGGTCGTTGGCTTCGGCGACAGCTCGCAACCGCCTCATGAGCGGCTCAATGTTGTCGGCCTCATTGAGGACCGGGATCGAAATCGTCACCAGCCGCTTCAAGACAGTCACGCTGCATGCACCCGATCGATTATCCGGCCCCGCTGCGCGCTATCATATCGGCATCCGGCAAGGCTGAGCGGCCCAAATCAGCAGGTCGACTCCTCCATAGCCGCTGGTGACCTGTGCGGCAAGAGTTGCGGTGTCCGGCTACATCCTCAGATTGGGGTAGCGAAGGTCAAACCCGCACTGCAAAGCCTATACGATCTTGCTTTGCCGCAGTTTGCCGATTTCGTCCTTGGTAAATTCGAACTCGGCCAATATCTCTTCGGTCTGTTCGCCGAATTCCGGCGGCCGTGCCGCCATCTTGCTCGGCGTTCGCGACAGCGTGAAGGGCTGGCCGACCAGGCGGATGTGGCGGCCTTCGGGATTCGGCACGTCCTGGGCGATGCCGAGATGCTCGACTTGCGCATCCGCAAACATCTGGTCGATCGAATAGATCGGGCCGCACGGCACGCCCGCGGCGTTGAATTCCTTCACCCAGGTCTCGCTCGATTTTTTCTCGGTGAGCTTGTTGATCTCGGCGTTGAGTGCTTTTCGGTTCTTGGAGCGGTCGGGGCCGGTGGCGTATTCGGGCCGGTTCGGCAAATCGGGCGCGCCGATGGCTTCGGCAAAGCGCTGCCAGATTCGCCCGCCGGTGGTGGCGATGTTGATGTAGCCGTCGGAGGTCTTGAATACGCCGGTTGGAATCGAGGTGGGGTGGTCGTTGCCGGCCTGCTTGGCGACATCCTTGTCCATCAGCCAGCGCGCGGCCTGGAAATCCAGCATGAAGATCTGCGCCTGCAACAGCGAGGTCTTGACCCACTGGCCTTCGCCGGACACCTCGCGCTCGAGAAGCGCGGTCAGGATGCCCATGGCGCAAAAGATTCCTGCGGTGAGGTCGGCGACGGGAATGCCGACCCGCATCGGGCCTTCGCCGGGCGCGCCGGTGATCGACATCAGGCCGCCCATGCCTTGCGCGATCTGATCGAAGCCCGGGCGCTTGTGATAGGGGCCGTCCTGGCCGAAGCCGGAAATGGAGCCATAGACGATGCGCGGATTGATCTTGCGCACGCTCTCGTAGTCGATGCCGAGTTTGGACTTCACGTCGGGGCGGAAATTCTCGACGATGACGTCGGCCTTTTCCACCAGCCGCCTGAAGACCTCCAGGCCCTCCGGCCTTTTCAGGTTGAGCGCCATCGCACGCTTGTTGCGGTGCAAGTTCTGGAAGTCCGAACCCTGGCGCGGGCCGCCCAACTGCTCTCCGCCATCCTCCAGAATCGCGTCGATCTTGATGACGTTGGCGCCCCAATCCGCCAGTTGCCGCACGCAGGTCGGGCCGGCCCGGACGCGGGTGAGATCGAGCACGGTGAAGCGGGCGAGGGCCTGCGAGGCACGCGGGAAGGGCATTTTTTGGGAACTCCGACGAGAATCGAGACGGGCGAACCGGCCTTGTTGTTATTCTGCTGGTATAGGTGAACGATCCGCCATCGACAATGCTGTTTGCCAGACAGCCGCTTGCAGCCAAGACAGGTCTCGCCTTCTTCCGACGGATGGCTTGGGTAGGGGTGGATCGGCCAGTGCAGATGAGTGCCGATGTCGAAACTTATCGGGGTCTTGCGCGGCAGATGGCGCCGCACTTGATAGCGCCGCGCGTCATCGTCGTCTATAGAGCTGGACAACCTGCTCGCCGATGATCTTCGCCGAGAGCTTGCTGACGACCAGTTCCCGCGCGGCCTTGCCATATCGCGCGCGCAATTCGGGCGAGGTCGCCAGTTTCGCAATCGCCTGAGCGAGCGCTTGCGGATCTTCGATCGGCACCAGAAGGCCGGTCTGGTCGTCGATGACGATCTCGCGGCAGCCCGGCGCGTCGGTTGCGATCATGGCGCGCCCGCAGGCGGCCGCTTCCATCAAGCTTCCGGGCAGGCCTTCGCGGTGCGACGGCAGGATCGCGAAATGGCACCGCTTCCACAGCGACGAGATATCCTTGACGTGGCCGAGCCAGGTGATGCCGGGACGCTGCGTCCACTCGTTCACTTCCTGCAGCGAGACCGACGCGGGATTGGCCGGGTCCGGATTGCCGGCAATGAGCAGGTTGGTTTCCAGGCCCTGACCGCGCACGATGTCGTGCGCAGCCACCAGCGCGCGGATGCCCTTGTCGGTCAGCAGGCGTCCCGCAAAGCCATAGGTGATCGGCCCTTCGGGTTCGGGCAAAGGCTGCAAGGCATCGGTGTCGACGCCCGATCCGGGAATCAGAACGATTCGCTCCTTGCTTGATGCCGAGATCGACAAGTGCCGCGCGATCGTCCGGGTTCTGGACCAGCACGACGTCGCCTGGCCGATCCAGCAGCGACGGCAACAGCCATTTCAGGATCGTCTTCAGCAAACGAGTCCGCCACGTCGCCGAGGTAAAGACGTAACCCATTCCGGTCATGCGCGCTGACGTACGGGAATTTCCTGCCGAACGCGGCGATCGATCCATAGACGCAACATTGCAGGCCGGAGTGGTGGGCAATATCCGGCTTGATGCGGCCGGTGATTTGCCGAAGCGCAAGGATGGCCGGAATGGCCGATAGCGGCGAGATTCCCCCGCGCCGCAAGGGAATCGGGTGCAGCGTGAATCCTTCAGCTTCGATGGCAGCCGCGCCGTTGTTGACGCGCGTGGCGACATGAACTTCGAATCCGGCCTTTTGCGCAGCGCGCGCCATCGGCAGGCGATTCAGCAGGAAGGCCCAATCCTCGTTGACGACATAGAGCAGTCGTCGAGGTGGCTTGGCGTAGGTAGCGGTCATGCAAATAAAGGCTAGCCGTTCGGAATGCGAAGCTAACAGTCTCAAAATGACTAACCGGGTATATGAACGAGAATCAACGTTTTTCGCCGGGTTTCTACGGGGAAGAAGGCGTGGGATGCCGCTGCCATAGTTTGCATGACCTGTGCTCGGCGCCCATCCCATGCCTGTGGAGAAATTGTAGAGCCCAGCCTGATCGCACCGTGGTTGCGGACATGAGGGGCGCAATTGCGCTCAGGTTTGAAACGGCAAATTAACGCTGGGTAAAGCATTATGTTGGCGCAATTTGCCATGCGTTATTCGCAAAAAGTGGTCATGATTTGCTGAGTTTTTGGCCCCAGCCGCGCCCAAGTACGAGAGCCGCAGAAGTTTGTTGAAAACCAAGGACTAAGCGATGAGATCGCATCTCGCCTCTGACCCACAGGACGCCAGTGGCGACCTCGACGACGCCGGTATGAATTTCGTGCATACCGCGTTCGGGCCCTCTTCGGGCTTTGGCGGCGGAACTCCCACCAGCAGCACGCCATCGCAGCCTGTGGCCCCCGTCCTTCCGGACGAATCCGTTGAGGCGATGGCGGCCGTGAGCGGCTCCGGCGCCGGCGGTACCGGTTCCGCGGTCGCCGAAACCTCCAGCAGCGGGTTCACCATCAATCTCATTTTCGATGCAGCGGCGATGGCTGCGCCTGCAAGTTTTCGCGCCGGCATCGAACAGGCTGCCGCGATCCTGTCCGCGACCATCACCAACAAGATCACCGTCAACCTCGATATCGATTATAGCGGGACCGGCGGTGGCGCGGCAGCGGGTCCCGATAACGGCCAGTTTGTAAATTATTCGACGGTCAGAACCGATCTGATCGCCAATGCCGCGCCGAGCGACACCAGTTTCAACGCTTTGCCAACGGGCACGACGATTCAGGGGCAATCCCAGGTCGCGGTCTGGAATGCGCAACTAAAGCTGTTCGGGCTGATTAGTCCGAACAGTACCACCACCGACGATGGCAGCGCTACCTTTGCCACTGACATCAATTCGAACCTGCTGGTCGGAGTCGCGCTCCATGAATTGACGCATGCGATCGGACGCGTGCCCTACGGTTCGCAGCCCGATATTTTTGATTTTTACCGCTTCACGAGCCCCGGCACGCGGCTGTTCACTGACAACATTCCCGCCAATTCCGCGTATTTCTCACTCGATGGCGGCAATACGAAATTGGCCGACTTCGGCGTCAGCTCGGATCCAAGCGATTTCCTTAATGCCCCCAACAGCAATCTCACGCCAACCGATGCGTTCGACGAATTCTATTCGGGCTCGACGCTTCAGAGTCTGACATCCGTCGACCTGGAAATGCTCGACGCGCTGGGGTTCAATACCCATCCGCTAGGCCTTGCCGTCGTCGCCAACGCGATCCAGGCCTTGCAAGGCGGAGCCGCGGTCTCGCTGCTGACCGGCGCCCCCTTTATCAACGATCCGGGTAGCCCGACCCTGTCGGGCGCCACGATCAAGATTGCGAATGCCGGCGGCAACGCGGTTGCGGGCGACGAGCTCTTCGTCAACGGCATTCAGAACGGCGCGCTCAGCGGCGTGACGGCGAGCTGGAACTCGACCACCGATACGCTGACACTGAGTGGAGCAGCGTCAGTCGCGGTCTACGATACGCTGCTGAGCGAGGTCACCTTCCAGGATACCGGCACCGATACGTCCAGCGGAAGTCATCCGGTTCGCACCGTGACGTGGTCGATCAATGACGGGACCAATTCCTACACCGTAACTTCGCAGGCCACCGTCGACCGGGCTCCGGTTGCCGTCAACAACACCGCGACGGATGCGGTGGGAACCACGCTTACGACCACGGCTGCTGAGCGGCGTGCTGTCGAACGATACTGATCTCGATGGCGACAAGCTCACGGTCACGGGCGTCAGCGATGCCGGACAAGGCGCGGGTTCCGTAGGATCGGCCCTTGCGGGCCTGTACGGCCATCTGACCCTCAATGCCGACGGCTCGTACTCCTATGTTGCCGACAATGCGGCGGCGATCGGCAGCGCGCCGAATGGCCTCCTTCACGATAGCTTCACATACACGGTGAGCGATGGAAACGGGGGCACCTCGAGCGCAGTATTGAATATCGCAGTCGATCGTCCACCTGTCGTGACAACCTCGAGCGTCAGTTTCAACCCCGGTCAGACGTTGGCGGCCTCGGGCCTGTTCACAGCGAGCGACCCGAACGGCCTGGCGATTGCCGAGTACCAGTTTTGGGACCGCACCAACGATCCGGCGAGCGGCCATTTCTATTTCAATGGCGTTAAGGTCGCCGATCACACCGTGCTCGACGTCACGGCCGCACAACTGAGCGAGGTGACGTTCGTTACGGGGACGGATTCCAACGCGCTGGAAGTGCGGGCCTTTGACGGGGTCAGCTGGAGCGCAGGGGACAACGCGCTGTGGGCGCCCTTCAACGTCAGCATCACAACGCCCCCGCCGCCGGTGGTGACGAGCTCGAACTTGACCAAGAACCCGGGTCAGACGCTGGCGGCTTCGAGCCTGTTCACGGTGAGCGATCCGGACAGCCTCGCGATTACGGAGTACCAGTTCTGGGACCGGACTAGCGATCCGGCGAGCGGTCATTTCTATTTCAATGGCGTTAAGGTGGCCGATCATACCGTGCTCGACGTCACGGCTGCCCAGCTGAGCGAGGTGACATTCGTCACAGGCACCGATTCCGACGCGCTGGAAGTGCGGGCCTTTGACGGGGTGAGCTGGAGCGCGGGGGACAACGCGCTGTGGGCGCCCTTCAACGTCAGCATCACGACGCCCCCGCCGCCGGTGGTGACGAGCTCGAACTTGACCGAGAACCCCGGTCAGACGCTGGCGGCTTCGAGCCTGTTCACGGTGAGCGACCCGAACGGCCTGGCGATTACCGAATACCAGTTCTGGGCCGCACCAGCGATCCGGCGAGCGGTCATTTCCACTTCAACGGCGTTAAGGTGGCCGATCACACCGTGCTCGACGTCACGGCCGCACAACTGAGCGAGGTGACGTTCGTTACCGGGACGGATTCCAACGCGCTGGAAGTGCGGGCCTTTGACGGGGTCAGCTGGAGCGCGGGGGACAACGCGCTGTGGGCGCCCTTCAACGTCAGCATCACGACGCCCCCGCCGCCGGTGGTGACGACCTCGAACTTGACCGAGAACCCGGGTCAGACGCTGGCGGCCGCGAGCCTGTTCACGGTGAGCGACCCGGACAGCCTCGCGATTACCGAGTACCAGGTCTGGGACCGGACCAGTGACCCCGCGAGCGGGCATTTCTATTTCAACGGGGTCGAGGTAGCCGATCACACCGTGCTCGATGTCACGGCCGCCCAGCTGAGCGAGGTGACATTCGTCACCGGCACCGATTCAAATGCCTTGGAAGTGCGGGCCTTTGACGGGGTGAGCTGGAGCGCGGCGAACAACGCGCTGTGGGCGCCCTTCAACGTCAGCATCACGACGCCCCCGCCGCCGGTGGTGACGAGCTCGAACTTGACCGAGAACCCCGGTCAGACGCTGGCGGCTTCGAGCCTGTTCACGGTGAGCGACCCGAACGGCCTCGCGATTACCGAGTACCAGTTCTGGGACCGCACCAGCGATCCGGCGAGCGGCCATTTCCACTTCAACGGCGTTAAGGTGGCCGATCACACCGTGCTCGACGTCACGGCCGCACAACTGAGCGAGGTGACGTTCGTCACCGGTACCGAATTCAAACGCCTTGGAAGTGCGGGCCTTTGACGGGGTGAGCTGGAGCGCGGGGGACAACGCGCTGTGGGCGCCTTTCAACGTCAACATCCCGGCCACGGCACCCGCAACGACGGCGATCCAACACAGTGGATCAGCAGCTGCTGGCCTTCAGCTGGCCGCAAATTTTTCCTCCGACAACTTCCATTTCAGCAACAACAGCGGCGCAGCGGCACAAGCACCCGCCGCGGCTATGGCGGCGCACGACGGATTCGTATTCGCGCCTAATCCGGCTTTTGCCCATAGCCACGCTGCGCTAACGGGAACTCACGAGGACGCATTCGGCAGCTCCGCAATCCACGATGCCGCGCATGAACCGCAGTGGTTGGCGCATCATAGCGACTTCCATCTCGTATGAGGAGAGTCCCCGTGTCTTGGCTTCATCCGAGAACGCAAACTGCGAGGCGTGTTGAGTTCAATTAGTGTCGGACAAGAAGCGGTTCAGATCCCCGCCGATCCGCCCAGCGGCGTAATCGGACATGTGATGGGAATAGCTGTATAGCAGCCGGTTATTTCGATAAGGCAGGCACACGCCTTTCTCCAGGTCGCAAAAATATTTCAGCGTATCGAATATTGTGATTTTCTCCGGGTTGGTTCTGCGCACCTGATCGAGCAAATCGAGGTACGGCTTTGACAATTCGAGATGCCGCCTGACTTCAAGCCGACAACGCCAACTTACGCCCTTTACAAGCACCGAGTTCAGGACGACTGAAGTCGTCGTCCGGCCTACGCAGTCTCTCGGATCGGGAAATGTCGGATTGTCCACGACGATCACGATCTTTTTCCCGGCTTTGATGAGCATGTTGGTGGCGTTGGTGAGTCCCTCCAGGGCTGCATCATAATTTCCATTGTTTGGCAGGTCTTCGATAGAATTGTCGTTGGACAGCCGGAAAAGCGATCGCACCGCCGTTACCAGGGCCACCGTCTCGATTTTCGGATTTTCGGACACTGCCTTGATCGCAATATTTGCGAGCTTCTGATAGTTCGCAAAAATTGGCCGATTGGAAATGACGGGAACAGGGGTTCCGTTCGGTCCATTTCCGCCAACGATCAGCCACCTGCCGGTTTCGTTCGAGGTTCTGACCAATCCAGGATAAATCGCCGCGGCCTTGCTATCGCCTATCACGGCGTATTTTGGCGGCTGGCGGGAATCCTGCATGCAGGCGCCAAACAATTTTCTGTTTTCTTCTTTTGCGATTCCGCAACCCGCGATCGCCTTTCCTTCATCGAGCCCATCCAGGCCAGATTCCTTGCTTGGATTGATCTTGACCGCAGTTCTGAACGGCAGGCCGTCATATAGGAAGCTGCTGTATCCAATGCCGCCTGTCAAAAGCATCGCCATGCACAGTGCGGCCGTCGTGGTTTTCCGGTAGCCGCCAAATCGAATGGGCTTTTCAAAGAGAGTGTATGTCAGCCATGCGAGAGCAACCGATATCACTACTGTTGCGATGCGCAACTCGAGCGAGGGTGCAGCGCCCTGGATAATGCGTTCGAACGACAGCAAGGGCCAGTGCCAGAGATACAGGGGATAGCTGATCAGCCCGAGCCAAACCAACGCTCGACAGGACAATACTCTGCGGTTCAGCCACGCGTGTTGTCCGCCAGAAATCACGAACCCGGCGCCGAGCGTTGGCATGAGTGCCCACCAACCGGGAAATTGCCGGTTGCCGGTGATAACCGCCGCGGAGACCGCGATCAGCGTGATACCTAGCGCAGAAAGGCAGTTTTGCACCCCGACGTCAGTTGCTGCTGTCACCAGGTTCGGTGCAACGAGCGCAAAAAAACGTCTCGATTGCTCCTTGAGCTTGGCGATTACGGCGGGTTCTAGATGCATATAAGCGAGGAGGGACCCGACCATGAGTTCCCAGAAGCGGGTCTGCGGCGTGAAGAAGGCCGCTACGGTGTCGTTGCTGACCTTGCCGATATTCAGTCCAAACGAAAATGCGGCAAGTGCGATCAGGGTGGTCAGGAGATTTAGCCGCAGTCGCCATGCGAGCCACAACAACGGCGGCCAGATAACGTAGAACTGCTCTTCAATTCCCAATGACCAGAGATGCAGAAGCGGCTTGGTCGCAGCCGCATTGTCAAAATAGCCGCTTTCATTGCGAAGAACCAGATTCGAGACAAATCCTGCTCCGCCAGCGATGTGCTTTCCGAGCTGTTTGAATTCGTCGGCAAGTAGCGCAATCCAGCCGAGGCTGTAGCAGGCAAGCAGCACCAGTATCAGTGCGGGAAATATCCGCCTGATGCGGCGTGCATAAAAATCCAGGAAGCTGAAGCTGTTGCGTTCCAGGTTTTCGAAAATAATTGTCGAAATCAGGAAACCTGAAATGACAAAGAATACATCTACGCCAATAAAGCCGCTTCTTAAGAGGGAAGGAAAGGCATGAAAACCGACGACGGAAAGGACCGCCAACGCGCGCAGGCCGTCGATGTCGGCGCGATATTTCGGATGAACGGGGTTTCCGACAATGTCAGGGGGATGAGCCTTGATAGTCATTTTCCAAATAGGAGGGTGCCCATTGAGAGTGCGGTGTTGGCGATGCGCCCTGGCCAACGTTGGCAGTAAATCTGAGCAGCTCCTGCCTATAACCCTCCCGCGTCTTTGCGCTCAATTTTGCAGCCTGGCCATCTTACTATTTTAGCGATATGGGACTACACGATCTTTGATCTATCCAAAAAAGCCCTTAATTATCAACACCTCAAAATGTTCACGGCTTGAACGCCGAGCTTGACGTTCATGTGATGAACGCGCTAACACGCCGTCGGTTGAGGGGCCCCGGATGGATCGTCTGTTGGAGACGGAGCATGAGAACGAGCGCATCGTTCTCGGCCTGTTGAGTTCGGTGGAAACCGATGGTGCGCGTTCGCAGCGCCGGATCGCGGCCGAACTCGGCATCGCGCTCGGTCTCGTCAACGCCTACCTCAAACGCTGCGTCAAGAAGGGCCTCGTCAAGGTCCACGATGTGCCCGGCGCGACGGTATGCCTACTATCTGACGCCGCAAGGTTTTGCCGAGAAATCCAGGCTGACGGTTCAATATCTCTCGGATTCATTTTCATTCTTTCGCAAGGCGAAAAGCGATTGCACGCGCGTCTTCGAGGAGGCGGCTGCGCGGGGCTTCAATCGACTGGTGCTTGCCGGAAAGTCCGATCTCGCCGAAATCGCGATCCTCTGCGCGGTCGAGGCGGGTGCGACCGTGGTCGCGATTGTCGATCCGCCAAGAGCGAAGGCAGCCGCTTCGTTGGCGTGGAGGTCTTTGCGTCCTATTCCGACGTGAAGGCTGGCTTTGACGCGATCATCGTGACGGACGTCGCGCGCGCGCAGGCGTCCTACGAGCAGGCGGTTGAGGCGTGCGGGCAAGGATCGCGTGCTCGTGCCCGCTCTGCTGGGCTGCGTCGCACCAAAAGACCACGGAGGACGCCGCATGAGCGATATTACGGGTGCGCGTTGGTACGTCGTGCAGACGCAGGTCAATGGCGAGGCGAAGGCCGCGGAGAATCTGCGCCGCCAGGGTTACGAGGCCTATTTGCCGCGTTATCTGAAGCGCCGCCGTCACGCGCGAAAGATGGACTTTACGGCCAAGCCTCTGTTCCCGCGCTACATGTTCGTGGCCATCGACATCGCGACGCAGCGCTGGCGTTCGGTCCAGTCGACGTTTGGCGTTTCGCGTCTTGTCACCAACGGCGATTCGCCGGCGGTGCTGCCGGAAGGCGTGGTGAGCGCGCTGAGGGCGCGGGAAGACGCCAAAGGCTTTGTCAAACTGGATGCCGGGCCTGCCTTCGCGCCCGGTGACAAGGTACGCGTGCTCGCCGGCGCCTTCATGGACAATGCGGGCCTGTTCAACGGAATGGCGGACCACGACCGGGTCTCCATTCTTCTGGATATGCTCGGCCGCAAGGTTCGCGTGCTGCTCGACGCGGATCTGGTGGCTGCGGCCTGAGCGCGGCGTATCACGTGGCGTCTCGGATCGCCGCGTTTGGCTTTCGCTCCCGATCAGGGACATCAGGGTGAAAATCGTTTTCACCCGGACTGCGGTAGCTTGGAAATTTTTGACGAATGAAGTTGGGCTTACAGGCCGCGCGCGACGTGGAAGGCGTCTGGTGAGAAACCGAAAATGACAATGGTTTTGACGCCCGTTGAGGATACGAACGACGGTCTTCGCTCTCTGTCGGAGACTGCGGGCAGTGACTTGCTGCACGGATTCCAAAGATGGGAATTGTGGGGCCGGCTCGGCTGGCTTGACGTTAAAAGGCGCTATCGCAGGACCACGATCGGTCCGTTCTGGACGTCGATTACGCTAGCGATCTATGTCCTCACGGTAGGAACGGTCGGCGCCGCGATCTGGCACCAGAATATCTTTGACTATTTGCCGTTTCTGGTGAGTGGCATGATCGTCTGGACGCTGGTTTCATCGATTATCACGAAGTCGTGCAGCCTGTTCATCGCCGGTCAGTCGCTGTTCCGCAATATCCGGTTCGACTATTCGATCCTCGCCTATGCGCTGATCTGGCGAAACTTCCTTGTGCTTCTGCATAACTTCGCTGTGTATTTCGTGATCGTCTTGGTGCTGAAGCCGTCGCTTCTCAGCGTCACCGCACTGCTGGCGCTACCGGGTCTTGCGCTCGTTCTTTTGAACGGGGTTTGGGTTTCCCTGCTGTTCGGAATGCTCTGCTTGCGGTTTCGTGACGTGCCACCCCTGGTATCCAGCGCCTTGCAGATCGCGATGCTGATCACCCCATTGTTCTGGCCCGCCGACACGCTGACGGGCATCAAGCGGTTCGTGTTCGTTGACCTCAACCCGCTTTATCACGTGGTCGATGTGGTCCGCGGGCCGCTGATCGGCCAGGTGCCAGACGCGATCAGCTACGGTGTCATGATCGCGATGACAATCGGTGGGTGGTGGCTGACCTTTGCAATGTTCAGGCGCTTTCGCAAGCGCATCGCCTACTGGAGTTGAACGAACGTGGCGACCGTCATCCTAGAAAATGTGAGTGCGCATTTCCCGATCTACGGGGCGCATCAGCGCAGCCTGCGCAAAGCGCTTTTTCAGCGCGCCACCGGCGGGTCAATCGAGCGCGAAGGCAAGAACAACGATCGAGTGACCGTCAAGGCGCTGACCGACATTTCGCTGACGTTACACGACGGCGACCGCCTCGGTCTGATCGGTCACAACGGAGCCGGCAAGTCGACGCTCCTGAAACTGATGGCCGGCATCTACGAGCCGGTCTCGGGCACCGTCAGGGTCGAAGGCCGGGTGACGCCGCTGTTCGACGCCATGCCCGGGCTCGATAGTGAAGACACCGGCTATGAGAACATCATCACCTCCGGAATGTTGATCGGGATGACGCGTCAGCAGATCGAAGCGAAGATTCCGGAGATCGAGGATACTTGCGAACTCGGTGAGTACCTCACCCTCCCGGTCGAACCTATTCGACCGGGATGACAATGCGCTGGCTTTGCGCTGGTGACGGCGCTCGACCCCGGTGTGCTGCTGATGGATGAAGGCTTCGGCACCGGTGACCTCCGCTTCGCCGAGCGCGCCGAAGCCCGCATGAAGGATTTCATCGGACGAAGCCGCATCATGGTGCTGGCGAGCCATTCCGATAAGACCATCCGCTCGATGTGTAACAAGGCGATCATGATGGAGGCTGGGCGGATCGTCGCTGCCGGTCCCGTCGATGAGATTTCAGAGCGATACCAGGCGTCCGTTTATGCGGCTGGGTCGATCGTTCCGGTACGGCTAGAACGGCAAATAGTACGACCTATGATGAAGGATCCATCAGAGATCTCAATCTTGAAGCCCGGCGGCTCCGTACGGATGGCAACAGTGAGGCGCGCTTCACGCGTATCGTCGCGCAAGACAAAACTGGCCAAACCAAATGGGTCTTTGCGCCTGGCAAACCGTAGTTTTCCGTTTTGAATATGAGACGTTCGAAAAGACCGACGGGCTAAGCCTAAGTTGCGCTTTCTCCTCCAACGCAAAGAGTTTGGGAAGTCTGATTTCGTCGTTGCGGAAATTCGCGAGGTCCTGAGTTCGTCTCCCCTCGAAGCTGGTCATGTGGGAACTGTCGAACTCACGCTACCCGATCTCGAATTGAGACCAAACCGATTTTCGCTTTACTTATCGCTTAAATCCGGAAACGGCCGCGCCCACTACGATCTGATGGATGGAAGCCTGGGTTTGCCGGAACTCGTTGTTGAGGACGATGGGACACCAACAGTGATGCGTGCGTCTTTTCGTTGAAGCACAAGCTGGAAGAGATTTGAGATCTGTTGCGCCCGGATTTACCGAGCTTTTCATGTTCAATGACGCGTTAAGATGTGCGGAATAGCCGGTTTTAAAGTAGCCAAGCGGGTTGATGGGTGCGTCCTCGATCGAATGGTCGAGGCGCTCGTCACCGCGGGCCGGACGCCGACGGCTACTATCGCGACGGCTTATTTCAGGGCGGCATGCGGCGGCTGGCGATCAATGACGTGGAGCACGGCGACCAACCGCTCTTCAACGCCGATCGCACCATTGCGCTGCTCTACAACGGCGAAATCTACAACTACCGCGAGCTACGGCGCGAGCTCGAGGCCCAGGGCCATCGCTTTCGGACGCGCTCGGACGGCGAGGTGATCTGCCATCTCTACGAGCATCACGGCGAGGAGCTGTTCGAGCGGCTCGACGGGATGTTTGCCGCGGCGCTGTGGATCGCGCCCGAGCGCAAGCTGATCCTGGCTCGTGACATTCCCGGCGAGAAGCCGCTCTACTATGCCGAGCCGCGCAGCGGCGCGCTGGTCTTCGCGTCCGAGATCAAGGCGCTGACACGCTTTCCTGATCTTGATCTTGAGCTCGACCGCCAGGCGATCTGGGATTTTCCGACGTTTCTCTGGGTGCCAGAGCCGGCGACGGTCTATCGGCGGATCGCCGCGCTGCCGCGCGGACACATGCTGGTCGCCGACGAGAAGGGAACGCGGCTCCGCGCTTACGAGAACCGCTTCAATCGCGCAGCCGCTGGCGAACCGCGACGTTGCAGCCGTCATCGCGGAAACGCGCGGATGTCGTCGAAACCGCGGTGAAGAGTCGGCTGCTGTCCGATGTGCCGGTAGGAAGCTTCCTCAGTGGCGGTCTCGACAGTTCGATTGTCGCGACGATCGCCGCCCGCGAGCTTGATAGCCTCGACACGTTCAGCGTCGGCTTTGAGGATGTGGCCGATCCCTACCACGGGCGCGCCGACGAATTCGGCGGCGGCGGCGGCCACGGCGCGACGGATCGGCTCGCGCCATCATGCGATCCGCGTCACCGCGCGCAGCTTCCGCGCCGAGTTCGACCGCTTCAGCCGGCATGGCGACCAGCCCTTCGCTGTCTCCTCGGGCCTCGGCATTCTCGCCGTAGCAAGGCGGCGCGCGAGGCGGGGATCAAGGTGCTGCTCTCTGGCGACGGCGCGGACGAGTGCTTCGGCGGATATAGCTGGTATCCGCATCTCGCCAGCGCCGGGCACAATGGCGCGAAGTTCGGGCAGCGGCGTCGTGTCGTTCCAGAATTTCGGCGTGCCTCTCGCGGATCGTCTGGCCGTCATCGATGCGCATCCCGATCCGGCGCGCGCGTGGGCGTGGCATTACTATGCGCATGAGGATGAGAAGGCGGCGCTGTTCGCGCCCGAATTCCGCGCCGGCCTGGCGTCGTCGCTCCGGCAATTCGACGGTTTTCGCACGGGGCCGTGGCGCCCGGTCGATTTCATCGCGCAGGATCGCGCCTTCTATTTTCCGAACGAAATGCTGCGCAAAGTCGATCGCATGACGATGGCGTATTCGGTGGAAGGCCGCGTCCCCTTCGCGGCGCCCGCGGTGCTGTCGCACGCCGACAAGCTGAGATTTCAGCGACATGGTAGCGCCGGACGGGACACTCAAATGGCTGTTACGCCGCGCTTTTGCCGACATGCTGCCGGCCGACGTCGTGGCGCGACCGAAGCATGGATTCAATGTGCCGATCGATCATTGGCTCAAGAACGACTGGGCCGATCTCGTCGACAGCGCTTTTGCGCCCGGACTCCGCGCTGCGCCGCACCGGCATTGTCGTCGAAGGAGCCGGGCAGACGGCACGCGCCATGCTGCACGACCCGTCGCGCCTCAACGGGCACACCGTCTTCTGCATGATCATGCTCAACACTTGGCTCGAACGGAATATCGATGGAAGTCATCGCTGAGATCGGCCAGAACCATAATGGCGACATGGCAGCTCGCCAAGCGGCTCATCGCCGAGGCCAAGGCGGCGGGCGCGACTGTGGCCAAGTTCCAGCTCTACGATGCGCGCGCGCTCTTCCCCAAGGAAGGCAACGAGTGGTTCGACTATAACTGCCGTACCGAGCTCAGCCGCGCCGATATCGAGATGCTCGCCGCGGAATGCGCGCGGGTCGGCATCGAGTTCATGGCCTCGCGTGTTCGACATCGAGCGCATCGCCTGGCTCGAAGGGGTCGGCATGCGCCGCTACAAGGTCGCCTCGCGCTCGGTCGAGGACCGGCGGCTGATCGAGGCCTGCGCCGCGACCGGCAAGCGGCTGATCGTGTCGCTCGGCATGTGGGACGGCGCCGACTTTCCCGCAGATCAGCGCGCCCGGCGGCGTCGATTTCCTCTACTGCGTCGTCGAAATATCCGACGCCACTCGCCGATCTGCAAGCTCGGCAAGGTCGATTTCACACGCTATGCCGGCTTCAGCGACCATACGATCGGCATCGACGCGGCCATGGCGGCGTTTTCGCGCGGCGCGCGCATCATCGAGAAGCATTTCACGCTCGACAAGACGATGTACGGCCCCGACCACGCCGGCAGCATGACGCCGGACGAACTGGCCGCGCTGTAGCCGCTTTCGCGATCGCCTGAGCGCGGCGCTATGACATGAGTGCACCGCGCTTCACGTCTACATTCCGTCGCACAATTACGGCCGCTTCCTGGGCGAGGCGATCGAGAGCGTGCTGCGCCAGACCGTCGAGGACTGGGAACTGATGGTCGTCGACGACGGCTCGTCCGACGACACGCCTGAGGTAATGAACCTCTATCGCGGGCACCCCAAGATCATCGCTGCAGCGTACCGAGGGCATCGGCCTCGCCGGCGGTGTGCAATCTTCGCGCTGGCGCAGGCGCGTGGTCGATACGTCATCCGCCTCGATGGCGATGACGTCTTCGACGAGAATATCCTGCTGGTGCTCGGCAACGTGCCTCGATCGCGAGCCGGACGTGGCGCTGGTGTTTCCCGATTACTACCTCGTCGACAAGTTCGGCGAGGTGTTCGCCCAGGAACGCCGGCAGCGGCTCTACTCGTCGAACCACATGTTCGACCTGCCGCCGAACGGCGCCTGCACGCTGGTGCGCGCCGCGGTGCTGCGCGAGATCGGCGGCTATCGCGAGGATCTCGGCGCGCAGGACGGCTTCGACCTGTGGACCAGGGTGATGATCGCGCTACAAGTGCGCCAACGTGAACCTGCCGCTGTTCTACTACCGCCGGCACGGCACCAATCTGACGACCGACTCGCAGCGCATCGTCGATGCGCGGCGGCAGATCAAGAAGGACGCGGTCCAGGGACGCGGCTCGACGCGATGCGCCCGATCATCGCGGTGATTCCGTGCCGCCGAAATTTCGACTTCGTCACCGACCTGTGGAAGCAGGAGGTCGGCGGCCGTACGCTGCTGGAGCGCGACATTCAGCGTGTGCGCTCTCGTCGATACTGCTTCGACCACATCGTCGTGACCTGCGACAACGAGGAGACCGAGGACTGGGTGCGGCGCCATCGGCGATCCGCGGCTGCGATTCGTTCCTTCGCGACCCACAGAGCACGATCCGCTCCGCCAGCATCGTGCCGACGCTGGAGCGGATCGTGCGTGAGCTCGATCCAGAGCTCAGCGGCATGACGGTGCTGCGCTACATCCAGTCGCCCTTCGTCACCGTCGATACGCTGGAAGAAGCGGTGGCTACGCTGGCGATGAGCGATGCGCGATTCGGCGAGCGGTGTGGAGGAGATCCACGAGCAGGTGTTCCGGCGCACGGCGCACGGTCTCGAGATCGATCAACCGCCGCGGCCAGTTGCGCTTCGGATTTCGACGTGCTCTATCGCGACCTGCAAAGCTGTATCGCGACGCGCAACCGCAACTTGGCGACCGGCTCGCTGACCGGCAGGTCGCCGGTCAGCTTCGTCGTCTCCGGCGCGGAATGCTTCTTCATCGATTCCGAGCACAAGCTGAGATCGCGCGCATCATGGCGGGCACGGTCGGTTGATCGGGGCAGTCGGCGTCGTCGTGGCCGCGCGCACTCGTCGCCCGCCTACCGGGCAAGGCGCTCCTGCCGCTCCGGGCATGCCGATGATTCTCTTCCTGCTGCGTCGTCTGCGAACCTGCGGCCGGCCACGGTTGTGCTCGCCACCACGACCCTCGCCGCGGATGACGAGCTCGCGTCGATCGTCGAGGCGGCGGGGCGTTCCGGTATTCCGCGGGCGCCGACGCCGATGTTGTGGCGCGGTACGTCGGCGCCGCGGCGGCTTCGGCTTCGACACGGTGGCGCGGGTAACCGGTGATTGCCCTTTCGTCGACGCCGAGGTTGTCGATCATTGCCTTTCCCAGTGCGCGGCCGTCGCGGCGTTCGATCTCGCGACGACCAAGGGACAGTTCCCGGTCGGCCTCGACGTCGAGATCTATTGCGCCGGACGATGGCGCTGCTTGATGCGACGGCGCCACTTTCGCTCGTGCGTCGCGAGAACATTGACGCTTTATCTTTCCGATCATCGCGACAGCTTTTCGGTCCGATCGATCGCTCCGCCACTAGATTGGCCCCCGGCGTCCCACAGTTTTACGGTCGATACGGCAAGCGACTACGGCTATGCCCGATCGCTGGCGGATCAATTCGACCGGGCGGAGTTTCGGATTGCTGACTTGTTGGCAGCTGCGAGTTCCGGCGACCGCGAGGGTGCCGTCGACCATCCGGTTCGCGTAGCTCTATCGGGGTCGTGCACGGCAGAAACCGGATGTTGAGATCATGATGTTGCAGGAAGTCAATGTGATAAATCGCGACAATTCGGCGCTCAAGGAAATCGCGCTCGTGACGCAGATGCGTGCGGGAACACATTATCTTTGTTTGGCACTGCGGCTTGCAATGGAAGCGACGATCTACCGGCCGAACCGCGAGCAGAGATATGTCTTGATGGAGGACAATTACGT
The DNA here is from genome assembly GCA_963706265.1 of uncultured Alphaproteobacteria bacterium. Lineage (GTDB taxonomy): Bacteria > Pseudomonadota > Alphaproteobacteria > Rhizobiales > Xanthobacteraceae > Bradyrhizobium. The sequence continues at coordinate 859,996 of CAVPLO010000004.1, forward strand.
TCTGAGGGGCTTGCACGCGGATAGCCAGACCAGGCTACCGGAGCCCCAATCCCGACCTCAAAATCTACTTCAATCACTATTACCATCCACAGCGTCAGACCTTGCCGGGTGTCCCGCGCATCAATCTGATCGGATACCCGTTCGATAGCTTCTATTCGGATGGCGTCATCTACAGCAAGCCGTCCTATGATGTGGGACCGAGTGGGACCCGGGCCGAAGGATATGTCTTCTGCGCCGGAAGCCATGAATGGAATTTCCTCGAAGAATACATGGGCCAGAACGCGACCTGGCTTGAGGAGCTGAAGGAGGGGGATGACGACCTCATCATCCGCTACGAAGATTTGTTTCTGGACTTCGACGGATGCGTGAAGCGCGTGTCGCATTTTGTCGGCGGCTTCATCAATCCGATCCCTCAGCCGGTCAAAAACCCGAAGCGTATGTATTGGACGGACGACTACGCATCGGCGCTCGATCGATCTGCCCTGACGTCGCTGTGGCAGCGCTTTGAGCCGGGTATTCGCCGGTTCTACCCCGAAAAGCTCGAGGCTCTGCTGGCGGCGCTATGACCACGGACATCGCAAGCGGTTCGCCGACATTGATGCAATTCGTGACGCGGTTCCACGCGCACTTCTGCGGCGCGGTCGCGGCTTTGCGCGACGCGGCGCTGGCGCCGCGGTGCGCTTGTACGGCCGCCAGTCATTCCCCCGGCCCACCGCCCGAGCCGACGCGCGTGACCCTGGCGCAGCTTGCCGCATTCAACGGGGAGAAAGCCGTCGTCTTCTTTGCGCCCGAGGCCGGCGTCGTCCCGCATTATATGGCCCATTGCCTGGTGGCAAAGACGCTCAAGGAGCGCGGCCACCGCGTGCTGATCGTCCGTTGCTTTGATGTCTATCCGCGTTGCGTCGTCATGGACGCCGCGGCGCTGGCAATGGAGCCTACCGAGCAGGAACGGCTGGCCGTGTGCGCATCATGCCGGCAATCGGCAAATAACATGGCCGGCGCCTACGGTCTCGATGTGCTCGACCTTCCAGACCTGATCGATGACGAGGCGCGCAACACTGTCGATCGGCTGATGGCGAATCTGCCCGAAGATATTTCTTCATTCGAGTTCGAGGGTGCCCGGCTGGGCCAGTTCTGCAGCGCGATGGCGGCCGTCACGTTCAAGGTAACCGACTTTACAGGCGCCGATCCTGCCGTGCGTTCATTGATGGTCAAATATCTGAGGGGCTCGCTGCTCAGCTATCTGGCGGTGCAGCGGCTGACGCGAATAATAGGAATCGACACGCCTTATCTACTTCAACCAGTACGCAATCCTGATGGCGGCGGCAGCGCTTGCCGCCCGCCATGCCGGAGTGCCGACAACCAATCTGTCGCATGCAACCATCCGTGCGGTGGATCGGCGCCGTCTCGTTTTTATGACTTCAGGCCCTATCGATTGCGACTTTCCGTCAGTTGTTGCGCGAATGGCCCAATTGGCGGGACTTGGCCTTGCCGCCGCAAGTGATCGGCGAAGTTGGTGATGATCTCATCTACCGAATGTCAAGCAACTCGATGCTGATCTATTCGCCCGTGCGTACTGGCTCGGCGGATGATCTCTTTGAGCGGCTCAAGCTCGATCCCCATCGTCGTGTCCTGGTCGCGTTCACCAGCAGCCTCGACGAGATCGAGGCAAACAACCGCTACCTTAATGCGATGCACATGGAGCCGTTCCCCGAAAGGCAGCCATTCCAGGACCAGATTGAATGGCTCGAGGCCCTGGTTGCCAAGGTGGAGGCGAGCCCGGACTGCTCCAGCTCGTCATCCGCACGCACCCTCGCGAAGGCATCAACCGGCGCAATTCTGTCGTCGCGCCGCACCTGGCAGCGCTGAAGGAGAAATTTTCAAGGCCGTTCAAACACGTTCGCATCATCTGGGCCGAGGAAAAGATATCGAGCTACGACTTGATGGAATTGGCGGACGTCGGGCTGAGCGCCTGGAGCTTCACCGCGCTCGAGATGACCCGGCTTGGGGTGCCCACGGTGGTGGCCTTCGATCTGCACACACCATACCCGATCGGCGACGTGGTGCTGTGGGCGGATAGTCCTGAGGGATATTTCGCTTGCCTGGAGCAGGCGCTCCAACGGGTGCCGTGCATCGATCCAATCCGATTTGCCTATCGCTGGACGAATTTGCGCCTTCTCGGTTGTTCCGTCGATATCGGCGATGTCGTTCCACATTCGGACGCCGGCGTGCTGCCACCGTACCGGACGCCGAAGGCTGCCGCGGCCATCGAGGAGATCGTCGTCGGAGGTCGCACGGCGCTGGAACTCAATCGGGAGCGGTTGTTTGCCGTTCGGAGCAGCGATGCCGCGGCGGTCGAACTCGAGGCGCTGAAACGTCAACTCCGGCGCTGCATCCGTCTATTGTGCACGGGGGAGGATCGCACGGACGATTTCCGTCTGTTCTACGCTCGCCAGCCGACCAGCCGTATTCCGAATAATTATGACGCCGTTCTGGTCGACGATGGAGAAACGATCGAATGGCGCATGGAGGATCGCAGCGTGCGCCGGCGTTCGCGCATGGCGAGGCGTCTGGCCATGCTCGCGGCGCAAAATGTCGATGGGCCAGTGCAATGACAAATGAAGACGTGTCATCGATCTCCGCTCATTTCTCCCGAGCGGGCCGTGTCGCTGATTATTCGGATACGGTGCTGCCGTTCAATGAGGCGCGACGTGATCTGGTGCGGCGTACCGTTTTGGATAACTTGCGCCCCGGCAGCCGCATTCTGGAGGTCGGATGCGGAATCGGGACGTTGACTGCGGAACTTGCCGCCGCGGGGATGGCGTGTACGGCAATCGATTTCTCGGCCGAGATGATCAAACGCGCCAAGGCGTCGATCGGCGCGGCTGCTGAGGTCGAGCAAACCGACTTGTTCGAATACAAGTCGGGGCAGAAGTTCGCCGCTGTCATCGCCAACGGCGTGGTCTGTTACTACCGCGACAAGCCGCGCTTTCTGGGCCATATCGCCGAACTTACCGAGCCGGGTGGATTCGCCGCTATTGTCCATCGAAACATGCTTTTCAATCTGTTTGCGCTAAATCAGGGCACCATCGACTTCGTGTCCGAAGAGCTTCTCAAGGATTTGCCAAAACTGGCGCGACAGCGGATCACAGATGAGTTGAACGGGATATCCGGGTTGTCCGTTCCGACGCTGCGCGACCAGAGCGCCGAACTGTACCGAAGTGCCGAAAATCCCCTCGACGTGTCCCATCTTTACGCAGACGCCGGATTTTCCGTCAGCGAATTCGCTACTGTTTCGTCCACGGCGCGCCACCACGGCTGCCTGCCATTGACGGGATACCGGGTACGGCCGAGCTCCAGCGCCGCTATGAAAACCGATGGGAAGGAATGTTCCTTGGCTCGCAATTCCTCGTCGTCGCCAGGCGTCGTTGAAGAACTCCTTGCCATCGTGGAGGAGCATTTGGGCGAGGGAACAGTTGAACGGTTCCTCGCGCGCTTCAAAATGACGGGACATCTTGACGAACTGAAAAAGCCGATGCTGCGCGGCGTCGGCGAATGGTCGCCGGCGATACTGAATGACGTCGACTATGATCGGGTCAGCGGAGTTCGCCTCGAAAATTGTGCGCAACATCCGATCGATGTTGTCTTGTCGGTCGAATTCCCGAGGACGAATGCAGAAGATGTCTTCTCTCGCTTCGTGACGAACACGTCGCATGCCAATTCATTGGGCGACTTTCGCAGCTTTCCGGCACGTTACGCGCCGATCCTGCTTGGGCCGCGTTATTTCCTCTTTCACGGCGATGGCCACTGCTTCGCGCTCGCCAATCTCCTGGCGTCTCTGCTGGGCCGCGCGTCGGCAGCGGATTTCACGGTGCGCTATACGGCGACGAGAGAGCGCTCGTTCGTTCATACGTTCATCAGAGCCGACGAAGACGGACGGACGGCGATTTTCGACGCCGACCAGAAGGCGATCTTCGCCCAAGGCGATAAAAACGCACCCTACGGGGATGATCTATCAATTGCTTGGCCTGGCCGGCGCGCTGTCGTTCGAGATTGCCTCGAGGCGGGGCTGGCAATGGTTGTTTGCCGAGCAGACCAGGCGTTATTTTGCCGAAACCTATGCTGACCAGGCGACGGCGCCGCGGATCTACCAGCCACGGCCGACACCAGAGGCCATTTCGGAACTGTTTGCGGCGGCTATTGCGGACCATGTCGAGGCGGTCTCTCTCGATGCGGACGATTACGGCTGGAAGGCGCCGTTCCGTGACGCCTGCGAGGGAGAGGCATTGCTGTCGCAAATTGACATGCCGGTACGACTGATTTTGCCACCCGGCGGCCGGATCGCGATCGGGATCGATGCCGAAGCGCTGCCGCTTGAGAGCCGCGTATTGCCGCTCATCTTCTTTGGCAGGGTCCCGGCGACGATCTCGGCCGAGATTGCCGCCCATGGGACCGTCGCATTTGAGTTGCCGGAACGCCCATGGTTGGTCTGCACTCCGCGCGGGATCAGCAAAATTCTGGTCAATGGCCATGCCGTCGATACGCGCGAAAGCGGCGAGTTCGCTGTTGTCGGCGCGCACGATCTCGAAGAAATCATAAGCGAGCCTGGGGTATCCGGGACGGCGCAACTCGTGGTCGGTGGACCGGCGGGTGCAACTGTCCGCGTCGTGTTGCCGTTCAACGCGCTGGCCTTCAATAGTGGTTCCATCAAGATCCGCAGCGACGCCATCACCTCGATCGCGGGACCACGGTTATTGCAGTGACCACGCGAGCATTCGAGCATCGGAAACTCCGGTCATCAAGATGCGGATCATAGCAACCATTGAAGCGCGCATGGCAGCCACACGGCTGCCGGGGAAAGTCATGTTTCCGCTAGCCGGCGCGCCGATGTTGCAGCGATTGGTGGAACGTGTGCGTCGGGCGAAGTTCATCGACGAGGTCGTCGTGGCGAGCACGATCAGCCCGCCGGATGAGGTCATTGCGGATTTATGTGGGCGCATGGATTGCCGCGTCTACCGCGGCTCGGTCGATGACATCACGCAGCGCCTGCTGAATGCAGCGAAAGATGCCGACGTGGTCGTGCAACTGACCGGCGACTGTCCGCTGATCGATCCGGAACATATCGATGAAACCGTCCGCCGGCTCACCGATGCGAAGGCAGATTATGCGAGCAACAGCTTGCACGGCTGCACGTTTCCGCTGGGCTTCGACGTTCGCGCCTTCACCATGGATGCGCTCCGTCGCTCGGCCGACCTCAGCGACGATCCCGTCGACCGTGTTCATGGCAGCTATTTCATCTACCGCAACCCTCAGCTTTTCCGGTTGATCGGCTGGGAGGCTCCGTCCGAATTGCGTTGGCCGGAGCTTCGTCTGACCGTCGACGAACCTGCCGATTACGAGCTGGTGCGGCGCGTATTCGAGCATCTCTACCCCGCTGAGCCCGATTTTGGCGCGAAGGAAGTCGTGGCGACGCTGCGTCGGCAGCCGGATTGGGTGGCGATCAATAGCGCCGTGCGTCAGAAGGCGCTGGCCGAAGGCTGAAATGGGCACCCCGCTACGTGCAGCAGTCATCGGAGCCGGCTTGATCGGTGCGCAACTCGACGAGCCGGACACGCGTGAGCCGCTCACGCATGCGGGAGGATATAAGGCTGCCGGTTTCGAGCTCGTTGCGATTGCCGATAACACACAAGCCGCACGCGACCGTGCGAAGCGGTGGGATTGCGCGGTTTACGCCGATTTCGACGAGGCGATGCGTCTCGGCGCTCCTGACGTCGTGGAGTCTCGCGGTTCCGACAGAGCAACGGGCCGCCCTGCTGGAGCAGGCGCTGGCGTATCGGCCGCGCGCCCTGGTTGCGGAAAAGCCGCTCGCCTCGTCGAGTGCGGAAGGCGAACGAATTGTCCGGTCGTATCGGGAAGCGGGCATTCCGCTAATCGTCAATTACACGCGGCGTTTCGTTCCGGCCTGGCAGCAGTTGCGAGGCCGCGAGGCCATGACGGCGACGATCCGCTATGCCAAGGGCGTGCGCCATAACGGCACGCATGCCATCGATCTTTGCCGCATGCTGTTCGGCGAATGCACGGACCACAAGCTGCTTGCCAGGAAACACGACCACTGGTCCGACGACCCGACAGTGTCGGCGTTTCTCAATTCGAGCGCTGCCCTGAAGTGTTCCTGCAGGCGCTCGACGAGCGCTGCTTTACACTGTTCGAGGTGGATATTTTTTACCGGAATTTGCGGGTCATCGTGGATTCTGACGGCCGCAGATTGCGGTTGTTCGAGTTGCACGATGGCGTGGGCGTTCCGCCCGGCCGGCGGCTCGTTGAGACGGCCCCGCAAGATACCGGTGCGGCCTTTGCCATGATCAGCCTGATGCGGCACGTGCGCGACGTGATCGGCGGCGCCGAGATCCTTTGCACCGGCGAGGATGCCGTCGCGGCGCAACAGATAGCCGAGCGTTTGGTCGCATGAGGCCATCGAGCGCCCGTCAATGGGGGGAGTTGGTCACGAACTACCCACGGCTCCACGTCTACACCGTTGATCCTGGAGCACATGCGATCGCCTGTGAGCTTGTTCCACTTGTGCGGGGCGCGGACCGGCTTGCTGGCTGGTACGCCGATGGGTGGTCGGCACGGCAGGACGCCGGAAATCAGGCCTGCGGCGCAACTGCCGCAGGAGCTGTTGCGTGGCGATGCGCTCGTCCTTGGTTCGCAGACCAATTTTGCGAACACCCAGGCCATGCTGAAGCTTGCAGCGGCGGCGGGGGCAACGACTATTTTTGTGTTCGATCACTGGAAGAATTACGCCGAGCACTTTGGAGGCGGACCGCCTGCCGACATCATTGTTGTCCCTGATGGGATCGGTGCCGAAATCTGTCGTGCGTGTACTTGGCGAGGACATGCGACCGCGCGTCCAGATTCTGCCGCATCTGGCCATCGAGGCCGCGGCGGACCGGATTGCAGCGAGCAGAATAGCCGCGGACCCCGGCACGATTGCGCTACTGCTCGATCCGACGGAAAAGGCCGATGAGCTCGGTTATGATTGGCGGACGGCGCTTGCGGCCGCGTTGGGTCAAAAAACAGCGTCAGCGGTGCGTCGGATTCTGGTGAAGCCGCACCCCCGCCAGGATGCCGGCGCGGTAACCAGCGAGATTGCGGCTCGACGCCAATCGGGTGTCGCGGTGGAAATTTTCAACGGCAAGACCGATGATCTGATTGGCCTGGCGTCCGAAGTGTGGGGAATGACGACCGTCGCACTCAATGTGGCGCTAGCCTTGGGCAAACCGATTCGAAGTTTTCAATGTGGTCGCAACGAGGCCGGCGTGCGCGCATCGAATCCCCACATTGAGCCGTATCTTGTAGAGCAAACCGCCTCAGCGGAGGCTCAGTGGCAGAAATGACGAGTTCCTTGGCAGTTCATGGCGGTCGCCCCGCAGTCAGCCGGCCCTTGCAATCGTTCACCGGCATCGGCGCTCACGAACGTGCGGCCGTGCTGCGGTTTCTTGATGGTGGCACGCCGCTGTCGGGCTTTCATGGCAGCGCGCGGCCGACCTTTTTCGGCGGACAGGAGGTGAGCGCGTTCGAGGCCGCCTGGTGCGAGCGTTTCGGAGTTGGCCACGCGGTGACGGTCAACTCGGCGACCTCGGCGCTCATTGCGGCAATGGGTGCGGTCGGCATCGGGCCCGGCGACGAGGTGATCACCTCGCCCTACACCATGACGGCGACGGCGATCGCACCGCTGTTTTACGGCGGCATTCCGGTGTTCGCGGATATCGAGCCCGACCATTTCTGCCTGGATGTCGCGTCGGTTGAGCGCGCGATCACGCCGAAGACGCGGGCGATAATCGCGGTGAATATTTTCGGGCATCCGGCGGAGCTTGCGAAACTGCGGCAGCTTGCCGATGCGCGCGGGATTTATCTAGTCGAAGACAATGCGCAAGGTGCGCTCGCCGAGGAGAACGGACGTCTCGCCGGAACGATCGGGCATATCGGCATCTACAGCCTCAATATCCATAAGCACATCCAGACGGGCGAGGGCGGATTGCTGGTGACTGAAAACGCCGATCTGGCGCGTCGCCTTCAATTGATCCGTAATCACGGCGAAAACGTCGTTGATTGGCTGAAGGTTGAGGATCTTACAAATCTCATCGGCATGAATATTCGAATGACGGAGCTCTCGGCAGCGGTCGGCCGCGCGCAGCTCGAACGAATTCGACGACCTGGTCGATCGCGCCGAGTTGATCGCCAAGCGGCTCAGCAACGGGATCGTGGGCCTTCGCGGAATTACGCCGCCCGCTGTTCGGGAAGCCTGCCGGCACACCTACTTCATGTGGAGTTGCAAGCTCGATCCGGACGTGCTCGGGATATCCCGCTCCGCCTTTGCCAACGCGCTCAGCGCCGAGGGATTTCCAAACGCCGAGGGGTATGTCGCTCCGATCTACACACTTCCGCTGTTCCAGAAGCGGATAGCCATCGGGGCCCATGGATTTCCCTTCAATCTCTCTGACCGCAATTACGCGCGCGGAGATTGTCCGGTTACCGAGGCCATGCACGAGAAGTTTCTTCTGCAATTCCAGCCGGTGTCATGGGAAGCCGACGACGAGCAGGTCGACATGCTGATCGATGCTGTTCACAAGGTTCATCGCCATGCAAGCGCGCTGGCTGAAGCCGCCGAATAACTCGATGATTGACCGAAAAGGAGCTTTCTCATGAGTGCTATCGCGAAGGCAGAACCTCATTCGCTCCTGGAGAGATACCGTAGCTTGCGCGCGATATTCAGGACCGAATACCATCACATCCGCAATGTCGCGCTTGGCTTCATCGAGTTTTGGCGGACGCGCAAGACGCCAATGGAAGCGTACCAAAGTATGATCCGCTTGTTCTGCGTAACTGGCGGAAAGTCGAACGATTTCATTTCCGGGTGCCTGGGCTTCCTCTACCCGCCCTATCGGATCGCCAAGCCGGATGGCATACTGCACATCGAGAGCGAGAGCGCGCAATCGGAAGCGATCGAGGCGTTAAGGGAAACCGGGCTATATGTGTTTCCGACCAGAGTTCCGGACGATATCTGCGATGAGTTGCTTCGGATTGCGCTGACCGAACAATGTACGATCTTTCTGCCGTCCGGTGAAAAGGCGACAGGTCTCTATGACCGCGCCGATCCCAAGGCGGTCAGATACGCGATTCAACCCGATACGCTGTTGAACCAGCCGACAGTACAAAAGCTGATCTCGGACAAGTCGGTGATCTGGCTGGCCCAGACCTATCTCGGAGCCAAGCCGGTGCTTGACCACTTGGTGATGTGGTGGATCACCAACGTCAACAAGACGCCCGACTCGGAAGCCGCGCAGTTTTATCATTTCGACATGGACAAGGTGAAATTCCTGAAATTCTTCCTCTATCTCACCGACGTCGGGGCCGATAGCGGTCCGCACTGCTACGTCAAGGGCTCGCAAAAAAGCGGTGGAATTCCCGCCTCGCTGCTCGATCGGGGCTATGCCAGGCTCCCGGATGAAGACGTCAAGCCGCTTTATCGACCTGAAGATATGGTCGAGATCGGCGGTCCCCGCGGCACTATCTTCGCAGAAGACACCCGTGGGCTGCACAAAGGCAAACACCTCCTGACCGGCGATCGCCTCTTGTTCCAGCTTGAATTCTCGAACAGCCTCTTTGGTGCCACGCGAAATGGCCCGGTGCTGACGAAGATTCACGTCCCGGAATTTTCCGATGCGCTGTCGCGCTTTCCGCGGGTGTACTCTCATTTTGACGTCCGTACCGAATAGCTGGACCGGAAGAAACAGGTTCGCTCTCACTCCGTGATGATGTCTGCAATGTACCGCGATCTCGTGCCGATGGCCTTTGACGATTTGCCGAAGTATTCGGCTTGGCCAAAGCGGCTCCTGGGTTTGGAGTCATTTGGCGTCAGGCAAAAATCGGAGCGGGAAGTCTTGAGGGAATTCCAGGACGAGCGGTGGGGAACGCTGCTCGACTACGCCCGGAGCCTTGATCAGCCCACACTTGCCGAAATCCAGCGGATGTCGAGCGGTCCCAGCGTCGATACACCCTGTTATCTCGACGGCGCATTCTATCTCGCGAACCAGGCGCAGATTCTGGCTGCGCAGCTCGATCTCTATGCGGAGGTTCTTGAACCTCACATTGAAGGTGCGACTTGTCTGGTTGAGCTCGGAGCCGGCTTTGGTTCGAAACTCCTTGCTCTTTCATTGCGCGGGCCGTTTTCCGGGATGCCACTGGCTGCGGGGGAATACACCGAGAGCGGATGTGCGCTGATTTCGCTTCTCGCGAGGGAGCTCAAAAAGAAGGTGAATGTCGGTCGATGCGATTTCAGAACGCTTACGGCCAGCGGCCTCCAAATCCCGGAGGGCGCGGTCATCTTCACTTCATACGCCGCCCAATATGTTCCGGAAATGTCGAAGGAGTTTGTCGGGTTTCTTTGCGGCTTCAGGCCCAAGGCCGTGGTTCATTTTGAGCCGTGTTACGAATATTACGACGAGTGGTCCCTGCACGGCTTGATGTGCCGCCGCTACATCGAACTTAACGATTATACGCGCAACTTCGTGACGATCATCGAGGCCGCACGGCTTGACGGGAGCATCTCCGTTCGTGTCCGCAAGAATGTGATGGGGAACAATCCGCTGCTTCCCATTTCGATTATCGAATGGTCACCGACAAATTCATGATGCAAATATCTCGGAAAACGGTGCGTTTACCCAGGCAGCTCGAGCGGCTGGAGGCGGAATCGATTGAAATCATGCGGGAAGTCGCGGCCGAACTCAAAAGGCCGATGATGCTGTATTCGATCGGGAAAGATTCCAGCGTCATGCTGCATCTTGCGATCAAGGCGTTTTACCCGGCGCCGCTTCCGTTTCCGCTATTGCACGTGGACACAACCTGGAAATTTCGGGAGATGATCGCCTTTCGAGACCAGACCGCCCAGCGTCTGGGTCTCGAGCTTCTTATCTACACCAACGAAAGCGGACGCGCGGCGGGCATCGACCCGTTTACATCGGGGTCAGCAGTCTATACCGGCGTCATGAAGACCGAAGCGCTCAAGCAGGCTCTTGATAAATACGGCTGCGACGCAGCAATTGGCGGCGCAAGACGCGATGAAGAGAGAAGCCGTGCCAAGGAGCGCATCTTTTCGTTCCGGTCCAAAGGGCACGTTTGGGATCCTCGAACCCAGCGGCCCGAATTGTGGAACCTGTTTAACACTCGCATCCGGCCTGATGAATCGATCCGTGTGTTTCCGCTGTCCAATTGGACCGAACTCGATGTCTGGCGATACATCAAGTACGAAAAAATTCCGGTCGTGCCGCTCTATTTCGCAAGGGAGCGGCCAGTGGTGCGGCGCGGCGGCACTCTGATTATGGTTGATGATCATCGCCTTCCGCTCCAGTCCGGCGAAAAACCGGAACTTCGACGCGTGCGTTTTCGTACCCTTGGCTGCTACCCGTTGACGGGCGCCGTTGAATCGGAGGCGTCCTCGGTTGAGGACATCGTGGCGGAGATCGAGAACTCCCGCTTCTCGGAACGGCAGGGTCGGTTGATTGACAACGATGAAACTGCATCCATGGAGCGAAAGAAGCGGGAGGGCTATTTCTGATGGACGCCGCCGCCGAGCTCGCTCATCGGGGCGAGGACGAGAAAGACCTCCTTCGTTTTATTACCTGCGGGTCTGTCGATGATGGAAAATCGACCTTGATCGGTCGATTACTCAACGACACGAGGCATATCCTGGAAGACCAGCTGGCAAATCTCGTGAAAGATTCGACCCGGCATGGCACGGTCGGTAAGGATGTGGACTTCGCCCTTCTGGTCGATGGACTTGAGGCCGAACGCGAACAGGGAATTACGATTGACGTCGCTTACCGCTTTTTCTCGACGCCGAAGCGCTCGTTCATCGTCCTGGATACGCCTGGACACGCGCAATATACCCGCAACATGGCGACCGGCGCTTCCAATGCGCAACTGGCCATCATACTGATCGATGCCCGCAAAGGCGTGCTGGTTCAAACGCGACGTCACTCCCTGATTTGTTCGCTGCTGGGTATTCGTCACGTCATCCTGGCCGTGAACAAGATCGATCTAGTCGACTATCAAGCCGATACATTCGAACACATCACAGCCGACTATCGCACCTTTGCAGCCGCGCTCAATTTCGAATCGATTATTCCGATTCCGATCTCGGCGCGCTTTGGTGACAATGTCGTACAGCTGTCAGTGAATACTCCTTGGTATTTCGGTCCGACGCTGCTGGATTGCCTTGAGACGATTGATGTGACCGGCAAGATATCGGAGCTCGGGTTTCGTTTTCCCGTGCAATGGGTCAACCGTCCGACGTCGGAATTTCGTGGTTACGCCGGAACGGTCGCTTCTGGAAAGATCTCCGTTGGCGATCCGATTGTCGTAGCCGCCACTGGGCTGGCCTCCAGAGTGAAGGAGATCATTACATATCACAAGCATAAGCCGTCGGCCGAAGCCGGGGATGCTGTGACTTTTACGCTCACCGAAGATATCGACCTGGCGCGGGGCGATATTCTCGTTGGCGCCGCGTCCCGACCGGAAGTATCGGACCAGTTCGCCGCCCACGTGATCTGGATGGCGGATGAGCCTCTTCTCCCCGGTCGCTCGTATCTGGCACGCATCGGTACCAGGACGGTGCCGATTACGGTTACTGGGCTGAAATACAAGATCGACCCGAACAGCGGTCAGCATCTCGCGGCCAAATCGCTGGCTTTGAACGATATTGCATTCTGCAATGTGGCCACCGGAACTCCGGTGGCGTTCGATACCTATGATGAGAACCGGCATACCGGCTCGTTCATCATCATCGACCGTTTCAGTAATCAGACCGTCGGCGCTGGGATGATTGCCTTTGGCTTGAGGCGCGGCACCAATCTCCATTGGCAACCGCTTCTGGTTGGCAAGACAGAGCGTGCGGCAATCAAGCGCCAAAAGCCCGTCATCCTATGGTTCACCGGACTATCTGGTGCCGGAAAGTCGACAGTCGCGAACATCGTGGAGCAGCGGCTGCACGCGGCAGGCTACCATACGATGTTGCTCGACGGCGACAACGTCCGCCACGGGCTTTGCCGCGATCTCGGATTTACCGAGGCCGATCGTGTGGAAAATATTCGCCGTGCCGGCGAGGTCGCAAAGCTAATGACGGAGTGTGGACTCATCGTCCTTTGCTCGTTCATTTCTCCTTATCGTGCCGAGCGCGAAGCGGTGCGAAATCTGGTTTCAAGCGGCGAGTTTATCGAGATTTTCGTCGACACCCCGATTGAGGAGTGCATTCGCCGCGATCCAAAGGGTCTTTACGCGAAGGCTCAGGCCGGCAAGATCAAGAACTTTACTGGCTTCGATGCACCCTATGAAGTACCTCATTCACCAGAGATCCACCTCAGAACGGCCGACCACGACGCAAAGCAGCTAGCCGAACAATTGCTGCGGTCGTTGGTGGATCGGTCGATTATCACAACCGTCAAGCGGTCGGGCTCGCAGACCTTGAACAGAAGCGCTCTTCGTAGGCTTCTAGGCAAGCTCCGGTCGGACGCGCGGCGGCCCGTACCGCCACAAAGGCACTACTATGGTCTCGACCAGCTTGACCGGAAACTCGAGCCTTATATCGATTTCGACAACGGGATATTCGTCGAGGCCGGCGCAAACGATGGTCAAACGCAGAGCAATACGGCCTATTTCGCGCGCCACCGCGGATGGCGTGGTCTCTTGGTCGAACCGATCCCTGAGCTCGCTGCGCGCTGCCGCGCCGCGCGGCCCGAGAGTGTTGTGGAGAATTGCGCTCTGGTGGCGTCCGATGCTGACGGTCGTGAACGTACCTATGACCTATTGCGGGCTGATGTCGGTGGTCGACGGCGGATGGAGCGATCCAGCGGCGGAACGGGCGCACATCGAAACCGGCCGCCAGGTCCAGTCACTCACGACCTATCATGTCGAGGTGCCCGGCAGATCGCTGTCGGCTCTCGTGGACCGGCACAAGCTGTCGCACGTCGACCTGCTCAGCCTGGACGTCGAAGGTTTCGAACGTCAGGCGCTCAAGGGGCTCGACTTGCGGCGCCATCGGCCGCGCTTCATGCTGGTGGAAGCGCGTTTCCGCGAGGAGATCGACGAACTGTTGTTGCCTTCTTATGAGGCCATCGCGCAGCTGTCGCATCACGACGTACTTTATCGGGCAAGAACGGGCTGACGGTTTTCCGGTGCGCGTGCTTATTCTGAATACCGACTACGAGGCGTTTCTCGACGACCTCTATGCGGAGAATCCGGGATTGGCGGAACAAAGCTACGACCGGCAGATGGCGGTGCGAAACCGCTCGCTGTTTGGGGCCGCGGACTTCTACTCGGATGGTCTCAAGGCCAATGGGGTCGAGGCGGCAGACATTCATCTCAATAATCGCGCCATGCAACTGCGATGGGCGGCCGAGCACGGTGTGATGTTTACGCCGACAGGCCGGTTGAGCCGCGGCCGTCGGCGAAAGAGTGCGGCGGTTGTTCCGCGGAAAAAGCGAGCCGCCCCCTCAGCTCGCCGCGATGCCGGACTGGATGCGGAGCGTCATGATCGCACAGATCGAGGCATTCCGCCCCGACGTGATCCTGAATCAGGCCATGCATTTCATCGGTGCCAATCCTTGCGATCGCTGGTCGGCAAACGCTGCCTGCTGGTCGGCCAGATCGCTGCGCCCTGGCACGAGCCAGCGGACGATCTCGCCTACGATCTGATCGTCACGTCGCTGCCGAATTTTGTGCAGCAGTTCGAGCGGCGCGGGATCAAGACTTTCTACAACCAGCTTGGATTTGCGCCGAGCGTTCTGGCGAACGTGCCGGCGGCCGAGCGGGATCTGGCCGTGACGTTCGTCGGAACCCTTGTCCTCGCATCATGCAGAGCGCATTCGCCTGTTCGAATACCTCGCCGCACGGACCGGCTCAACGTTTGGGGCATGGGGATCGATGAAGTGTCGGAGAGATTCGCCGATACGCGGCTGCTATCGCGGGCAGGCCTGGGGGCGCGAGATGTTTGCGATCTTTCGCCGCTCGCAAATCGTCATCAACCAGCACATCGGCATTGCCGGCGATTTCGCCAACAACATGCGCCTCTACGAAGCGACGGGTTGCGGCGCGACGCTGGTGACCGATCGCAAGGCCAATTTGCAGGAGTTGTTTGACGTCGGTTCGGAAGTTGTCGATTACGGCGATCCTGCCGAGTGCCTGGCGAGGATTGAGGACGCTGTTGAGCGAGCCGGCTCAATGTGCGGCAATCGGCACCAAAGGCCAGGCGCGGACCTGCGGCGGCCACACCTATGTCCAGCGGACCGCCGAGCTGAAGGCCAAGTTCGCCGAGTTGCTGAATTAAATGATCGACGCTGCCGTTGGGGGATGGATCATCTTGGGTTCGCTTAAGGATTGGATAGTGCGCCTCGCAGGCAGGGGTGCTCGCCGGGAAAAGGTTCTCGTTGGCCTGCTCGGTACTCATTTCCGGGTCAAGCACCGGCTTGATTGGGAGCTTTCGCAGGAAGCGCCGCATTTCTATGATTTTCGCAGCGGCGTCTTTGCGCTTGGTTTCGGGGATGCGCCACCTTCCTCGCACACGCTCGACCGCGCCGCGATGGCCCGGGACACGTTCGCCGACGGCGATCGTGTGCTCGACATTGGCTGTGGCGACGGTTTTTTCACGCGCCGGTTCTATTCGGATCGCGCCGGGCGGATCGATGCAATCGACGTTGAGGACAGCGCGATTGCGCATGCCGGACGCTACCATGCGCATCCCAAGATCAACTACGTGAAATGCGACGCGGTTGCCGAGCCATTTCCGGCCGACGTCTATGATGCGGTGATCTGGAACGGCGCCCTCGGCCATTTTTCGGAAGCAGATACCGCGATCGTGCTGAAGAAGATCCGCGCTTGCCTCGCACCGTCGGGCGTGTTCGCTGGCTCCGAGAGCCTCGGAGCGGAAGGCCATGATCATCATCAGTACTTTGCTGACGAGGCCGCGGTACAAAGGCTCTTTACTCCATATTTTCGGTACGTCGCGACGCGGACCGTCAGATTACACGATTGGGCAGCAGCGGAATTTTGCGCGCCGCGAGTTGTTCTGGCGCTGCTCCGACAGCAGGGAAACCCTTACGCGGGATGCCTGGAATTGGGCCCGCGCGAGAGCAGAGTGATTAAAGCGCGCATCGCAAGATTGCGGCGGGAGGACTAATGGGGTTAGAGGTCATTACTCACGGCGGAATCCGCTACGCGGAAATCATCCGCGCCAACGTCAAGGTCGACAAGACGACTTTCTTTTCGCCGGCGGAATCCTCTTTCCAGTTCGGATTGCTTGCGCATGAAGCGGGGTTCGTCGAGCCGCCGCACTATCATCGCGAGTTCGAACGTCCGATCAACGACCTGCAGCAGATGTTCGTCGTGCAGCGCGGCGTCGTCGGCGTACAGCTTTTCAGCGACGACGGCGAGCTGTTGCGCGAGGTCGAGCTGCGGGCAGGCGACGCGATCGTGCTCATCCATGGCGTTCATGCGATCCGCGTCATCGAAGACATGCAGTGCATCAGCGTGAAGCAGGGGCCGTTCCTCGGCGAGCAGTACGACAAGGTGTTCGTGAGGTCAAAATCATGATTCCGGTTTTCGAGCCGACTTTGGCGAGGAGGAGATCGCAGCTGTCGTTGCGGCGCTGCGCCGCGGCGAGATCTCCGGATCCTTCGGCAACGCGATCACCGACTTCGAGGACGGCTTCGCCGCTTTCGGCGGCTGCAACTATGGCGTGGCGGTAACCAGCGGAACGACGGCCCTGCATCTTGCGATCGCAGCGCTCGACCTGGAGCCGGGTGACGAGGTGCTGCTCAGTTCGAGCACGAACATCGCGACCGCGCTCGCGATCATCTATGCGAACGCCATTCCGGTGCCGGTCGATTCCGAGCCGGAGACCTGGAACCTCGATCTTGATCTGATCGAAGGTCTGATCACGCCGCGCACGCGCGCCATCATTCCCGTGCATCTGTTCGGGCATCCTGTCGACATGGATCGACTGAATGCAGATCGCAAAAAAGCACGATCTCGTTGTGATCGAGGATTGCGCCGAAGCGCATGGCGCCACGGTGCCGCGGCCGCGTGATCGGCAGCTTCGGCGACATGGACTGCTTCAGCTTCTATGCCAACAAGGTGATCACGACCGGCGAGGGCGGCATGGTCGTCACCAACGACGCGGCGCTGGCGGAGCGGTTGCGGCTGCTGCGCAACCTTGCCTTTACGAAGCCGCGTTACTGGCACGAAGTGCGCCGGCTTCAACTTCCGCATGACCGGTTTTCAGGCGGCCTTCGGCGTTGCCCAGTTGAAGAAGATCGATGCCATCATCGAGAAGAAGCGCCGCGTCGCGCAACGCTATTCGCGAGCCTTGGCCGGCGTGCCCGGACTGCAGTTACCCACCGAGAAGGACTGGGCGTTCAACGTCTACTGGATGTACGCGCTCACCGTCGGCCGCGACTATCCGCTGTCGCGTAACCAGCTCGCTGCACATTTGAAGGCGCGCGGCATCGATACGCGCACGTTCTTCTGTCCGATGAACCAGCAGCCCTGCCTGCAGGAGCGGCCGGGATATCGTGCGGTCGCATGCCCCGTTGCCGATGAGATCTGGGAAACCGGCCTGTATCTACCATCCAGCACGACGCTGACGGACGCGCAGATTGCGATCGTGTGCGACGAGATCGCCCACGCCGCGACGACCGCGAAGGTCTGATTGGAGCTGATCGAAGTGGGGATCTACGACGGCCGCCACGCCGAACTCTACGATCTCTTCTATGGTGCAAAGCCGTACGCGGCCGAGGCGGGCTATCTCCATGGCGTGTTGCAGCGGTTCTCCGGGTACCCGGTACGGCGCGTGATGGATATCGCTTGCGGAACCGGAAGCCACGCGATCGAGCTTGAGCGGCTGGGTTACGAGATCGTTGGCAGCGATATATCGGACGACATGCTGGCGCGTGCCAGGGAGAAGGCGCGAGAAGCTCATTCCGGGATCCGCTTCGAGAAGCAGGACATGCGGACGCTCGATTTAGCCTCGAAGCCGTTTGATGCCGTCTTGTGCCTGTTCGATGCGATCGGCCATGTGCAGACGACGGCTGCGATCAAACAAACGTTCGCGGCCGTGCACCGCCAGCTCCGGGATGATGGTCTGTTTGTCCTGGAGTTCTGGCATGCGGCCGCCATGGCCGGCCAGCACGATCCGTTGCGTGTGCGAAAGTTCGCCACGGAGCGAGGAGAAATCCTGCGACTCTCCCAGACAACAGTCGATCTGGCGCTGCAATGCGCCACCGTCGAGCACGCAATCTACGATTTGCGCGACGACGGCACCTACCAGACGGCGGTCGAGCGGCAGGTCAACAGGTTCTTTTCGCTGCAGGAAATGAGCGAGCTACTGGATGGCTGTCATTTCGACGTCGTCAAATACTACTCTGGCTATTCGCCCGATGAAATCCTCACGCCGGATACATGGCATATCGTGCTGATTGCGCGCCGGAGAGCTTGAGAATGCGCGTCGGAATCTTGCTGGGGAATAGCGATCCCACCGCCGGGGGCGGTTATACCTTTCAAAAGGAAGTATTTGACGCGCTTCTCGCGGTTGGAGCGAAGTCTCACCATTTCTTTGTTTTCCTTTGTCATCCCGATATGGCGGCGAAGTTTCCACCGAGGCCGCTGCCCAATGCCGAGGTCGTCGCGCTCGAGGTGGAAACGGCCGCCCAGCGCAACGCTCTGTTCGGGAGAAGCAAGCCGGCTCCGAGGGTCCGATCGCTGGATGAACAGCTCCAGGCTGCTGGCGTCGAATTCGTTTGGCAACTCAGCGCGCCCGGCCATGTGCTGGAAGTACCCTACATGGTGGTGGTCTGGGACCTCCAGCATCGCCTCCAGCCCTGGTTTCCCGAGGTCTCAGGCAATGGCAACTGGCAGCATCGCGACACGATTTACACCGCCGTATTGGGTCGTGCCGCTGCGGTCATTGTCGGAACCCAGGCGGGCAAGCAGGAAGTCGAGCGTTTTTTCCGGGTTGATCCGTCACGGATCCTGGTCATGCCGCATCCGACGCCGCGTTTTGGTGATGCCGAGGTCGGCGCCAAACGCGCGATCCGGGAGAAGTATGGAATAAGGGGGGACTTCCTGTTCTATCCGGCGCAGTTCTGGGCGCACAAGAACCACGTCAATCTTCTGCTGGCGCTCGAGTTGCTCCAGAGCCGCTTCGAGAGGCCGCTGAGCGTCGCCTTTGTGGGCGCCGATCACGGCAATCTTCAGCATGTGAAAGGCACAGCGGAGCGGCTTGGCCTCATCGATCGTGTGCATTTTCTTGGTTTTGTGCCGCGAGAAGACTTGATCGATCTCTACAAAGAGGCTTTCGCGCTGTCTTACGTCACGTTTTTTGGACCAGAGAACTTGCCCCCGCTGGAAGCCTTCGCGCTGGGCTGCCCGGTCATCGCGTCGGAGGTATCCGGCGCTCGCGAGCAGCTTGTGGATGCGGTGCTTTTCGTCGATCCGACGTCGCCCGAACAGATCGCCGAAGCCGTGGTTCGCCTTGCCCGCGAAGACGGTCTTCGCCAGAAGCTGACTAACGCTGGTAGAAAAATCGCACAAACCAGAACGCCTCAAGGATTTGTCGAGGATGCGCTCGCGTTTCTCGACCGTTTTGAGGCCGTTCGCCGTTGTTGGACCTGATGAAACAGACTGCTTCCGCGCAAGTCTCGGTCGTGTTGGGCACCTACAACCGGCTGTCCTTTCTGAAAGCGACCATCGCCAGCGTGCGCGCAAGCCAGATCGAGGTTCCCTACGAGATCATCGTTGTCGATGGCGGCTCTTCCGATGGCACGATCGGCTGGCTGACCGAGCAGCACGATATCATCTCGATCGTTCAGCATAATCGCGAGGTTTCCGAAGGAAAGACCAGGCGCAAGCGAAGCTGGGGCTATTTCATGAATCTCGGCTTCAAGTGCGCCGAGGGCCGCTACGTCTGCCTGATCAGCGACGATTCGGTCATTCACCCCGATACGCTCGCTAACGCCGTGCGTCGTTTCGATCGCGAGATCGCCGACGGGCGTCGCCTCGGAGCCGTCGCGTTCTACTGGCGTTCGTGGCCTGAGGAAAAGAAGTATCGAGTGAGTTCGACCCTCGGTAACAAGACGATGGTCAATCATGGCCTGTTCCTGCGCGAGGCGGTCGAGTGCGTCGGCTGGATCGACGACAGGCGATACAATTTCTATTGCGCGGACGGCGACCTCGCGCTGAAGATCTGGCACGCCGGATATGAGATCTTGAGCTGTACCGACGCATTGCTGGAGCACTTCGAGCGCGTCGATCCGGCGATACGCGAACAGAACCTCACGGGACTGAACACCGATTGGGTCACCTACCTCGAACGGTGGACCGGTATCTATTACGATCCAGCCCAGCCCTGCATTGGCGAGTGGACGTACCTCGAAGGCGTTCCGGTGCGCGACGCCAATCGTCTCTTTCCCCGAGACGCAGTTGTTGATGAGGTGAGGCCGGCATCCGCTCGGCAGTTCACCTCATTGGCGAAGCGTCTTGGGAAAATGCTCGCACGTTGAGCCGGGATCGCCCATGCAAGCAGTCGGAAGGAGGGCTCGATGAGCCCTATGCATCAGGTCATTAAGGTTGCGACGCGAGCATCCGCCAAGACCCGTAAGGGCGCCGGCGTATTGCGGCGGTTTAAGGATTGGCTGCAGGCCGAGCCACTGATCACGAGTTTTCTGGCGCTGCCCAAATCCGAACGCGCCAAGGTCCTCTCCACTGACCAGGGGCAATATGTCGTCGGCACCAAAAACGCGGCGATGCGTGATGCGTGGGTTGCCGAAGCGCTGGCTGCATTGCCGGCGGGCGCCCGCCTGCTCGACGCGGGCGCTGGGGAATGCCAGTACAAGAAGCATTGTGCCCATCTGAAATACGTCGCGCAGGATATTGCGGTCTATGACGGCAAGGGTGACGCAGGCCTGCAGACGGGAAGCTGGGATTTCTCCCAGATCGATATCGTCTCTGACATTCTCGACATTCCCGAGCCGGATGCCTCGTTCGACGCAGTGCTCTGCACCGAGGTGCTCGAGCATCTGCCCGATCCGGTACGCGCGCTCGACGAAATGGCGCGTCTGTTGCGGCCGGGCGGCACGTTCATCATCACTGCGCCGTTCTGGAGCCTGACGCATTTCGCGCCGTATCACTACGCCACCGGTTTCAATCGCTACTTCTACGAATTTCACCTCGGTCGTCTCGGCTTCGACATCGTCGACATGATCCCGAACGGCAATTTCTTCGAATGCGTCGGCCAGGAGCTGCGTCGAGTTACCGAGATGGCGCAGCGTTTCGCGGGTGGCGAAAAGCCGACCCCGCTCGAGGTCTATGCGATGCAGATCGTGCTCGCGATGGTCGAACGAATGTCGGCCCGTGATGCCGGCAGTCCCGAAATGCTGCACTTCGACTACCAGGTGCGCGCAGTAAAGCGGCCAAAATCGTGATCGATCCTGTTCTCGGACTTTCCAACGGCAAGTTAGCGGCAATGAAGGCGCGCGGCGTGCTGTTGCGAAAGGCTTTGGCGGAACCCGGACTGTTCATCGAAATGTTGCGCCTTGAGCCGTATTTGAAGCGGGTGCTGGCCGAGCGCTATTGGCTCGAGGAAGCTCTGGAGCACAAGGACGAGGTGATGTCCTTCCTCAACGGGCGACAAAGCGCGGAGGCGTTACACGCATTTCGCGAATGAGTTCGATCAGTTCGCGGTGCTGGCTGGTACCAGCTCCACGTCTCCAGGTCCGCACCGACGACCTCAATCCGCAGCTGAACGGATCGCGCGAGCGTCACCCCGATCGACCGTCACTATACCTATCATCCGGCCTGGGCCGCTCGGGTGCTGGCAAGGACCCGGCCGAGCAAGCATGTAGATATCTCCTCCATCGTGAGTTTCTGCACGATCGTTTCGGCCTTCGTTCCGGTCGAATTCTACGATTTTCGCCCAGCGCCGGTCGAACTCGACGGGTTATACACGGGCTCAGCCGACCTGACGCAGCTGCATTTTCCGAGCAACAGCATCGCCTCTCTGTCCTGCATGCATGTGATCGAGCACATCGGCCTTGGCCGCTACGGTGATCCGCTCGATCCCGACGGTGACTTGAAAGCGATTGAGCGAACTCGTCCGCGTTCTGGCGCCCGGCGGAGATCTGTTGGTCGCAACGCCGGTGGGGCGACCGCGGGTGGCCTTCAACGCCCACCGTGTCTATGATCACGAAGCTTTTGCGACGATATTTCGCGCCGCTCGAACTCGTCGAGTTCGCGCTTATTGAGGAGAATGGCGAGGGCTGGTCTGATCATGTCGCCATCGGCTAACGTCGTACGAGCCGAGTCCTATGGCTGCGGCTGCTTTCTGGTTTCGCAAACCGAAGCCTGAAGAGCAAGCGCAGGATCGCAGCCGTCCCGGCGGGATGAGAGTTTTGATTGACCCTTTCAGATAAGAGCAGGTGAGATTGTGAAAGTCGTTATTCTGGCCGGTGGCATGGGAACCCGGATCGCGGAGGAGACGTCGGTGCGTCCGAAGCCGATGATCGAAATCGGCGGGCGCCCGATTCTCTGGCACATCATGAAGATCTACGCGCATCACGGCTTGAAGGATTTCGTGATCTGCCTTGGCTACAAGGGCTATATGATCAAAGAATACTTCATGAATTTCGTGCTGCACAATTCCGATGTCACCATTGATGCCGGGAAGAACAGCATCACCTATCATCAGAGCTATGCCGAGCCGTGGACGATCACGCTGGTAGACACCGGGGAGGCGACGCTCACCGGCGGCCGGCTCAAGCGTGTCCGCAACTATCTCGATCCAGGCGAGCCGTTTTGCTTCACCTATGGCGACGGACTTTCGGATATCGACATCGCGGCTTCGATCGCGTTCCATCGCAGCCACGGCAAGCTGGCCACCGTCTCGGCGGTGCGGCCGCCGGGACGTTACGGCGCCCTGGAACTTGACGGCACGATGGTGAAATCGTTCGTCGAAAAGCCGCCGGGCGACAATGCCCTCATCAATGGCGGGTTTTTTGTGCTCAACCCAGCGGCTGTCGATCGAATCGAAGGCGACAATACTTCCTGGGAAGCCGCTCCGCTTGAAGCCCTGGCGCGCGATGCTGAACTCGCCGCCTATCGCCATTCCGGTTTTTGGCAGCCGATGGATACGTTGCGCGACAAGATGCATCTCGAGAACCTTTGGCAGTCGGGCCGGGCGCCGTGGCGCGTATGGGCGTGAGTCGTCATTGACTGGTCGCCATCAGCGGAAGGCCCGAGGCGCGTAATGAATTCGGACCCCACGGTTAGTGTCGTGCTCTCCGTGCGCAACGGCGGGAAGGATTTGCCGAAGGCGCTTGAGTCGATTCTGAATCAGTCGTTTGCTGATTTCGAATTGATTGCCGTTAACAACGGTTCGACCGACGGCACCCGCGAGTATCTCGACCAGATCGCAGATCCCAGGGTACGCGCCTTTCATCAGGAAGACAGGGGCCTTGCGGCTGCGCTTAATCGCGGCATTTCGCTGGCGCGAGGGCGTTATATCGCGAGGCAGGATCACGACGATCTCGCCGATCCGAGCCGGATAGCGAAGCAGGTTGCGTTTCTCGATGCGCACCTCGAACACGCCTTGGTCGGCACACGGGCGGAGATATGGATTGGCGACAAACCAAGCGGTCGTTTCCACGACCATCCGACGGAAAACGAAATTCTGCGCTTTGATCTGCTCTTCAACAATCCTTTCGTGCACTCCTCGGTGATGATGCGAAAGTCGGCGCTTGACCGGGTTGGCGTCTACACCACCGATCCCGCGCGCCAGCCGCCCGAAGACTATGAATTGTGGTCGCGTATTGCCCGGCACTATCGCGTTGCCAATTTGCCTGAGCGGCTGACGGTGTACCGGGAGGTTCCATCCAGCATGTCGCGCGCCGGCGCGCAGCCGTTTCTGGAGAAGCTCGTCGCCATCTCGTCAGAGAATCTGGCTCATGCGACTGGCGCGGCAGCGCCGCAGCAGGTTCATGTCGACATCGCAGCACTCGTCCATGGTGCGGAAACGTTGCTGCCGCAGAAACCGGACGTCGATCGCATGAACGCGGTGATCGCCGACGCAGGCAACGGGATAGGTGAGGGTCCACCGGGGCCGGAGCTGGCGGCGCAGAATTGCAAGGGCGCAGACGCTGGTTCGGCATCGCCTCATGCTTCGTCAGCCGGCCTACGGTCTGGCTTGGCGCACCGCGCGCGCCGTGCGCGGCCGTCTGCGCCGTCTGATGTCGGCTGCGACGCTAGGGACCTGCGATGAAGCTTCTCTTCTGCTGTGAGAGTTACTGGCCGCATCGGGGAGGGGTGCAGGAGGTCATGCGTCAGATTGCCGAGCGGCTGGCGGCTTCCGGGCACGACGTCGGTGTGGCGACGCGAGTTCATCCCGATCGCAAGACCGACGTTCACAATGGCGTTCATATCCACGCCTTCGACGTCAGCGGGAACCTGGTAACCGGCATTCGCGGCGAGATTGATCGCTACCGCAAATTCCTCACCGATTTCGACGGCGACGCGATCCTGATCAAGGCCGCGCAGCAATGGAGCTTCGACGCGCTCTGGCCCATGATTGATCAGATCAGGGCACGAAAGGTTTTTGTGCCCTGCGGCTTTTCAAGTTTCTACGAGCCCTCATTCAAGGATTATTTCCGGCAACTTCCGGACATCCTGCGCAAGTTCGACCATCTCATCTTCTACGCCGAGAGCTATCGTGACGTTGATTTTGCCCGGGCCAACGGGATTACCAACTTCTCGATCATTCCGAACGGCGCCAGCGAGGTCGAGTTCGGACGTGAGGCCCGCAAGGACGGGCGTCTGCGCAAGGAACTCGGCATTCCCGCAACCGACCTGGTTTTTCTGACCGTTGGCGCGCCGACCAGCGCCAAGGGCCACGAAACGGTGGCCGAGGCCTTTGCGCAGGCCGATACCGAAGGCCGCAGGCGCGACGTTGATTCTCAACGGCAACTGGCCGTCGGGAAAGCGGTTCGGGGCCGATCGTGTCCGCGCCGTTTTCCAGCGTTTCGCCAGTCTGAGTTCGATGCAGAAGGGCATACGGCTGCTCCGCGAGGCTGGCGTGAAGGGAGTGGTAGATCGTTTGTTTCCCAAGCCTCCCGATCAGCGAAGCAGAGTGCAGGGGGAGGCCGATGCCCGGAGACGAACGGCGTATCCGACCAATGCTCCCGGGCCCCAAAAGACTGTGCTTCGTGTCGATCTGCCACGCTCCAAGGTCGTTGACGCCTTCTTCGAAGCGGACTTGTTCGTCTTTGCCTCCAGGGTCGAGTACTCGCCGCTCGTTTTGTTCGAATCCGCCGCCGCAGGAACGCCTTTCCTCACCGTGCCGGCCGGCAATGCCGGTGAAATCGTGCGCTGGACCGGAGGCGGCTGGCTGTGCCCTGCCGACAGTCGACGACCGCGGTTACATCACGGTATCGCCAGCGGTTCTCGCGCGAGAGATGGAAAAAGGCATTCGCTCTCCGGAATATCTGCGTCGGCTTGGCGAAGCTGGCCGTCGTGCCTGGCAGGACCGCTTTACCTGGGCCAAAATCGCGCAATCCTATGAGCGCATCCTGCGCGGTGAAACCGTGATATCGACGATGCCGTCGAATGCCGCAGAGTGATCCGTCGCTGGGTAACATGAGAAGTTGAACGGTATGACCGCTGACATTCTCCTTTACTGGACTTCGAGGGGCCCTTGCAGGGCAGGCGGGTCCTTGTCACCGGTCATACCGGCTTCACCGGTGGCTGGCTGGTGAGCTGGCTGAAGCGCATCGGCTGCGATGTCGCCGGTCTTGCGCTCGCACCCGTGACCGAGCCCAGCCTGTTCGTCGCGGCCGACATCGCGAACGGTATCGAATCGACCATCGGCGATATCCGCGATTTCGCCACCGTTCGAACGGCCGTTGAGCGGTATCGGCCGTCGGTCATCATCCATCTTGCGGCGCAGCCGTTGGTTTCGAAATCCTTTGCCGATCCGATCGAGACTTTCGCCACCAATGCGCTCGGCACCGCGCATGTGCTCGAGGCGGCGCGGCTTGTGCCAGACGTCAAGGCGGTCGTCTGCATCACCACCGACAAGGTTTATCGTGACCAGGATTGGGTGTGGGGCTATCGCGAGCAGGACCCGCTCGGCGGCAAGGATCCCTACAGTGCTTCGAAAGCCTGCGCCGAGTTGGTCGCGGCCTCCTATCGCGCGACGCTGGCCGAACGCGGCAACGGCGTGCTGATCGCGAATGCGAGAGGCGGCAACATCATCGGCGGCGGCGACTGGTCGGCTGACCGGATCGTTCCGGACTTCGTTCGCGCGGTGACGGCTCACCAGCCGATCTCGCTGCGCAGTCCGGGCGCTGTACGTCCCTGGCAGCACGTGATGGCGCTGGTCCATGGCTATCTCGTGCTGGCGGCGCGTCTGCTGAGCGGAGACCGCGCGGCCGCCGACAACTGGAATTTCGGCCCGAGCGATGAGGCCGCCCGTACCGTCGGCGAATCTGGTCGAACAGCTCTCTGCCGGTCTGGACAAGGCCGGAAATCACCTACGCGCCCGGCAGTTTTCCGGAGACGCGCTTCCTGCATCTCGACAGCAGCAAGGCGCGGACGCTGCTCGGCTGGATCCCGCCCTTGTCATTTGCCGATACGGTCGAACTGACGGCGAGTTGGTATCGTGATTATGATCGCGAGTCCCGAGCAGGCCGCGCAAATCACCGCCCGGCAGATCGAACAATACCGCGAAGCCGTGAGGAATCATGTCAACCGCTAGTGCGCTTGTCACGGGGGCTTCCGGTTTCATCGGCGCTCACCTCGTCGCTCGCCTGTTGTCCGAGGGCAGCCGCGTCACGGTGCTGGCAAGATCGTCAAGCGTGCTGCCGGCGGAATGGCGCGATCGCGTTCATGTCATCGCGTGCGACGACTTCAGCGAGGGAAGCTTGCGGCGGCTGCTTCAAGCCGCCCGTCGATACTGTTTTCCATTTGGCGGCTTATGGCGTGCGGCCGAGCCACCGAGACATTGATGAGATGATCGCCATTAATGTGGAGTTTCCCGCTACTCTGGTGCGGCTATGCGCCGAATGGCGCGCGCGCATGGTCATGGCAGGCACCTTTTCGGAGTATCGAAGCCCTTCCGCTCAGGACCCTGCTCGTGGAAGATTCGCCTCTCGAGCAGGGCAAGCTTTACGGTTCATCAAAAGCCGCCGGCGGTCTCGTGGCGAGCGCGATCGCAAATAGCAGCGACGTCAGCTTTCGGCTGTTGCGTCTCTTCAAGGTTTACGGGGCGGGCGAGGCGCCGCATCGGCTTTTGCCGGCGCTGGTCAGCGGCCTGGCCAAACGCGAACGCGTGGCGATGTCGGCCGGCACGCAGGTGCTCGACTTCGTCTATATCGACGACGTCGTCGAGGCGATGTTGCGCGCGGACGCGCATTGCCGCGAGAAGGGCGGTATTGCAACCTGGAACGTCGCCACCGGCCGGGCACATTCGGTGCGCGAATTCGCCGAACAGTGTCGCGCGAGCGATGAACGCGGATCGTCGCTCTGCTCGGCTTCGGGGCGATCGACATGCGCAAGGATGACGAGCCCTGGCTGGTCGGGTCGCCCGATCTGCTTCGCGCCGAACTCGGCTGGCAGCCCTCGATCGGACTTGAAGACGGCGTTCGTGCCGCCGTCGCGGCGCTTCGCCAGACCTACTCTCAGGAATAGTCCGACGTGATCACGGTGTCGCTGATCGGCGGGCTGGGGAACCAGATGTTCCAGTATGCGGCGGGCAAGGCGCTGGCTGAGCGCCATGGCGTTGCCCTTGCGCTCGATCTCAGCGGCTTCAAGGATTATGCGCTGCGCTCGTTCCTGCTGGATCGGTTGCGGGTCCCGGAAACCATCGCTTCGTGGTCGCAGGCCGAACCCGCGCAGAAGCCCGAAGCGAATTTCGCGCGCGCCAAGTGGAAAGCGCGGATCGATCGCTTGCTTGCAAAGGCCGGCATGCCGAAGCTTACGCCGTCGCCGAACGAGTATCGCGAGCCGCATTTTCACTATGACCCGGCCTTCGAAGCGTTGGGTCCACAGACGACATTGTTCGGCTATTTCCAGAGCGAGCGTTACTTCAGTTCGATTGCGGGAAGCTTGCGCGAGCTGGTTGTCTCCCCGCGAGCCGTTGGGTAACGCCGCTTCGGCCACGCTTGTGCAGATCGAAGCCAGCCGTCTGCCGGTTTCCGTGCATGTCCGCCGCGGCGATTATCTCAATCCCGGTACAGCCGAGTATCACGGTATTTTGGGCGAATCCTATTACCGCGAGGCTTTGGCTCGCCTCGAAGCAGGAGTTGGTCGGGACGCGGAGCTATTCGTCTTTTCGGACGATGCCGCTGCGGCAGAACAAGTGCTGAGTTTCGTACCGAAGTCGCGTCTGAATCACGTCTGCGGCGATCCGGAGCGGCCGTGGGAGGATATGGCACTGATGGCACGCTGCCGGCACCACGTGATTGCCAACAGCTCTTTCAGCTGGTGGGGCGCCTGGCTGAACGGCTCGCCGGACAAGGTCGTCGTTGCGCCGCGCGCCTGGTTCGCACCGGCCGAATTGAAGAAACGCAATACAGCCGACCTTTACCCGCCCGGCTGGATCTTAATCTGATCGTTCGCAGCACGACGCCTCAAATTGCAATGGAGTATCACCTTGGCGCTATCAGCAGCCCGTTCGATCATCGGTAAGCTCCGCGGTAAGCCGCTGCAGGTCTCAGAGGCTTGGCCCGATCCGGTTCGCAATCCGACCGCCTCTGAGTTCGAGGTCGATCTCTGGACCTTGTCACGCTTTCTGCTGGAGAAGATCGTGCCGGTCGTGGGCACGCACCCATATCCGCTGAACGAATTGCTCCTGATGACCGGGGCCGCGTGCCGGCTCAAGCCGTCGGTCGTGTTCGATTGGGGGACCCATATTGGCTCCTCGGCCCGGATCTTTTACGAATGCAACAAGGCGTTCAAACTCGGCTATGAAATCCATTCGATCGACCTCCCGCCGGACGCGGCGCATGTCGAGCATCCCGGTCAGGAACACGGCCGTCTTGTGCGCGGCCTTGAAAACGTTCATCTGCACCGCGGCAATGGCGTCGGGGTCGCGCTTGATCAGTGGCGAAGGCTCGGCCGCCCCAAGCGACCGCTGTTCTTTGTCGACGGCGATCACGCCTATGAATCGGTCCGAGACGAACTGAATCAGATCTTTTCGACCGTGCCGGATGCAAGTGCGCTGGCGCACGACACTTTCTTTCAATCTGCCGAATCGAACTACAATGTCGGGCCCGCGCGCGCGATCGACGAGATCGTCGGAAAATTTCCGGGACGTTTCCATGTCGTCAAGTCAGGCCTTGGTCTGCCCGGTATGACGTTGCTGGCCGTGATGTGATGGTCGAGCGTAGGCCGGAGTGATTACTTGCATATGAGTTTCGCCGGCCGGCCGCCGCTGGTCTCGATCATCATGTCGATGCGTAACAGCGCGCCGACAGTCGGCGCCGGCGTTGCGCTCGGTTCTGATGCAGACCCTGCGCGATTGGGAGCTGATTGTCATCGACGATGGCTCCTCCGATCGCAGCAGCGCGATCGTCGAGGAATTTCACGATGAACGCATACGCCTGGTCCGGTGAACCTTCGTCGGCTGGTCTGGCTGCGCGCCTCAATCAGGCCGTCGCTCTTGCCAGAGGCGAGTTCATCGCCCGGATGGATGCCGACGATATCTGCTTTCCGGAGCGATTGTCCCGGCAAGTTGCTCGCTTGCGTGAGGACTCGCAGCTCGATTTGGTCGGCTGCAGTGCCGTGGTTTTTACGAGCCGCGGCGAGCTGATTGGCGAGATGCCAATGGGACTCGATCATCGGGACATTGTCGCGCGGCCTTTTGTCGGCTTTCCGTTTCCTCATCCAACCTGGTGCGGACGCGCCGACTGGTTCCGGAACAACCCCTACGATTCCAGGCTTCGATATGCCGAAGATCAGGACTTGTTGTTGCGCAGCTTTCGCCACAGCAAACTGGCGGGGCTGGACACCGTCCTTTTAGGCTATCGCCAGGACCAGTTGGCACTGAAGAAGCTGCTTCCGGGACGTGCAACTTTTATGAAGTCGGTTTGGCGCAACGGTGTCACCACCGGCGAAGTTCTGCCGGCATTGGCCGGAATCGCAAATCATATGGCGAAAGGTGTGGCCGATGTGGCGACCCTCGGATTGGGGTTGAATCGGCAGATGCAGTTGAGGCGCTTGAAGCCCGTTTCTCCTGCGGTTGAGCGGGAATGGCGGCAATTGCAGGAAGATCTGAATTCTTCTTCCAGCCGCTGAACGAGATCGCAAGCTAATGTGCGGCATCGCAGGCTTGTTCCGGCGAGGCGGGGGCGATGAGAGCCGCCTCACCGCCATTGTCACGGACATGACAGAAGCGTTGGCGTATCGCGGCCCGGATGCCGCGGGTTACTGGACCCATGCGTCCGCGGGCATTGCTTTCGGGCACCGCCGGCTTTCCGTTCTCGACCTGTCGCCGGCAGGTAGCCAGCCGATGCACAGCGACTGCGGCCGTTTCACGGTGACGTTCAACGGCGAAATCTACAATCACCTCGATATCAGACGCGAACTGGAAGCCACCGGCGCCGCGCCGAACTGGCGCGGCCATTCCGATACCGAGACGTTACTTTGCGCCGTCAGGCACTGGGGCCTCGAAGCGGCGCTACAGCGCTTTTCCGGCATGTTTGCTCTCGCGCTGTGGGATGAGCGAGAGCGAACGCTGACGCTCGCCCGCGACCGCTTTGGCGAGAAGCCGCTGTTCTACGGCTGGAGCGGGAACGACCTCGTCTTCGCGTCCGAACTGAAAGCGCTGGCGAAGCATCCGGCGTGGTCGCCGTCGCTCGATCGCGCGGCGCTGACGTCGTTCATGCGCTACGCTTATGTGCCCGCGCCCTCGACGATCTGGACCGGGATCAAAAAGCTTCCGTCGGCATCCTGCGTCACTTTTGAAACGCGGTGGCCGCAGGCAGCATGCCGCGCGCCAAAGCCGTATTGGTCAATGCGCGATACGGTCGTTGGCCGCGCAGGCAAATCGCGTCACGGACGAACGGGAGGCGGTCGCCGAATTGCAGCGGCTGCTGTCGATCGCGATCAAGCGCCAATGCCTGTCCGATGTGCCGTTCGGGGCATTTTTGTCCGGCGGAATCAATTCATCCACCATTGTCGCACTGATGCAGGCGCAAGCCAGCCAACCGGTTCGCACCTTCACCATCGGCTTCCGGGAAGACGTCGTTCGATGAGGCGACCGAAGCGCGCAAGGTTGCCGCCCATCTCGGCACCTCACATACCGAGCTCTATGTCGATCCGGAAACGGCACGGAATGTCATTCCGAAACTGCCGACGATGTATGACGAGCCGTTCGGCGAATTCGTCGCAAATTCCGACGCATCTGGTGTCGGCCCTTGCACGGCAGCATGTCACGGTCGCGCTGTCGGGCGACGCCGGCGACGAGATGTTCGGCGGTTATAATCGTCATGTCTGGGGCGACAGCCTGAACGCAAGATTTGGCGCGATGCCGGCGGCGCTCAGGCAGATGCTGGGCGCTCTTCTGCGCGCGGTTTCGCCGGAGCCGGCCGGCACGATCGCGCGGCTGGCTTCACCGCTGTTGCCGGCGCGTTTCAACGTGCGGCGCGCGGGCGATCAGGTGGCCAAGCTGGCGCGCATCGTCGGATCGCCATCGCTTGATGATATGTATCGGGAGCTTTGTTCGATCGACAATGATCCCACGCAGACGATCGTGCAAGGCGAGGAGGGTGAAAGCTGGTCGGACCGAGGAGATGGACAAGGTGAAGGTCGCGCTCGATCCGCTCGATCGGATGACGCTTGCGGATTCGCTGAGTTATCTGACCGACGACATCCTGCAAAAGGTCGATCGAGCCGCGATGGCGGTTGCGCTGGAAACCCGCGTGCCGTTTCTCGACAAGGATGTCGTGGAATTTGCCGCCAGAATTCCGCCCGGCATGAAAGTTCGCGACGGCCGCGGCAAATGGCTGGTCCGGCAGGTGCTCTATCAGCACGTTCCGGCCAAATCTGGTCGACCGGCCGAAGACGGGCTTCGGCATTCCGATCGACGACTGGCTGCGCGGGCCGCTGAAGTCATGGGCCAGCGATCTGTTGTCGCCGGCAAGGCTGCAAGCCCAGAATCTGTTCAATGCCGGCCGCGTGACGGCGCGAATGGCCGAGCACATGAGCGGCCGGCGCAACCACGGTTATTGGCTCTGGAATGTCCTGATGGCCCAGGCCTGGCATGACAAATGGTGCGCGAATTGACCGGCGGCGAGCTTCGATATCGGCAATCCGGCTGCGGCCGGGTTAGTCATCCCGGTCGTTTCCCCTTGCGATCCGCCTGGCAACGGCTAAACAACCCTCGGAACTAAATAGCCTTTGGAGTTTGAAGGTTTTTTCGATGTCGTCACGCCGGAAGATCGCAGTCATCGGTTTGGGCTATGTCGGGCTGCCCGTGGCGGTCGCCTTTGCGCGCGAAGGCTTTGCGGTGACCGGCTTCGATATCGACGCCTCGCGTGTCGGTGAGCTTGAGAGCGGGACAGGATCGCACGCGCGAGGTGGAGGCGGCCGACCTCAAGCATCCTTCGCTGAAATTTACCAGCGACGCACGACGATCTCGGCGCCTCCGATTTCTTCATCGTGACGGTGCCGACGCCGATCGATGAGGCGCGGCGGCCCGATCTTCGCGCGATGTTCGACGCCTCGCGCCTTGTGGGCGCCGCGCTCAAGAAGGGCGATATCGTCGTCTATGAATTCGACGGTCTATCCCGGCGCGGTCGAAGAGGAATGCGCGCCGATCCTGGAGCAATGCTCGGGGCTCAAGGTCGGCACCGATTTCAACGTCGGCTATTCGCCGGAGCGCATCAATCCCGGCGACAAGCAGCATCGTCTCGAATCGATCACGAAGGTCGTTTCGGCGCAGAATCCGGAGACGCTCGACGATCATCGCCGACACTTACGGCGTCGGTGGTGAAGGCCGGCATTCATCGCGCGCCCTCGATCAAGGTCGCCGAAGCGGCCAAGGTGATCGAAAATACCCAGCGCGATCTCAACATCGCCTTCATGAACGAATTGTCGCTGATCTTTCAGGCGCTCGAGATCGACACCGGCGACGTGCTGGCGGCCGCGCGGACGAAATGGAATTTCCTGCCGTTTCAGCCGGGACTCGTCGGCGGCCACTGCATCGGCGTTGACCCGTATTACCTGACCTACCGCGCCGAGAAGGCGGGCTATCACCCGGAAGTCATTCTCGCCGGCCGGCGCATCAACGACGGCATGGGCCAGCGCATTGCGAAGGAATGCGTCAGGGGATTGCTGCGGCGGAAGGGGACGGGCGGTATCGTCACGATTCTCGGCCTGACCTTCAAGGAGGATGTTCCGGATACGCGCAACTCGCGCGTCGTCGATATCGTTCGCGAGCTGGAATCGTTCGGCCTTCAGGTGCAGGTGCACGATCCCCTGGCAAGCCCGGAGGACGCGAAGCGTGAATACGGCTTGACCATCACCGAACTGAATGCGTTGCGGCCGGCGGATGCGGTTATTCTGGCGGTCGCGCACGGCAGTTATGTCGAAGGCGGCTGGCCGCTGATTCAGAAGCTGCTGGCCGGCGGCTCCGGTCTTGTTTTCGATGTCAAGATGAAGCTCGATCGGAGCACCAAGCCCGACGGCATCGAGCTGTGGCGGCTGTGACGGACCGATGAGGCCATGACGAAGACGCAATCCTGGTCACCGGTGCTGCCGGCTTCATCGGCTTTCACGTCGCGCAGCGTTTGTTGTCGTCCGGCCGCGCAGTCGTCGGTCTCGACAGCGTCAATGACTATTACGATCCGGCGCTGAAGCAGGCGCGGCTCGATGTCCTGAAGCGCCAGTCCAATTTCACCTTCGTGCAAGTCCGATCTCGCCGATCGCGACGCGACGAAATCGCTGTTCGCGAGCATCGCTTTCCCGTCGTCGTTCATCTCGCAGCCCAGGCCGGCGTGCGCTATTCGCTGGAAAATCCGCATGCCTATATGGATGCGAATATCGAGGGTTTTCTGAACGTGCTCGAGGGATGCCGCCATCACGGTTGCGGGCATCTGCTGTTTGCGTCCTCGTCGTCGGTCTATGGCGCCAATACCAAGCTGCCGTTTTCGGTGCAGGACAACGTCGATCATCCGATCAGCCTTTATGCCGCGTCGAAAAAAGCCAACGAGCTGATGGCGCATGCCTACAGCCACCTGTATCGAATTCCGGCGACCGGTCTTCGGTTCTTTACCGTGTATGGTCCCTGGGGCCGTCCGGACATGGCGATGTTCATTTTTGCCAAGGCGATTCTCGAGGGAAAGCCGATCCGGCTGTTCAACCACGGCAACATGCGGCGGGACTTTACCTATGTCGACGACGTCGTCGAAGCGATCGCGCGTCTGATCGATCGTCCGCCGCAGGGCAATCCAGCGTGGTCCGGCGCCAATCCTGATCCTGCCTCCAGCGCTGCGCCCTGGAAGATCTACAACATCGGCAACAACCGTCCCGAAGAATTGATGCACGTCGTCGCGCTGCTGGAGAAGGAATTCGGCCGCACGGCGATCAAGGAGATGCTGCCGATGCAGCCCGGCGACGTCCCGGCGACTTACGCAGACATCGACGACCTCGCGCGTGACGTCGGGTTCAAACCTTCGACGACGATCGAAGACGGCATCGCGCGATTTTCAAAATGGTTTCGCGAGTATCATAAGGCCTGAGCAGGGCGACCAAGCACACAGGCGAAATGAAAAAGCTCCCGCCGGTCATCGGCGGGAGCTTTTTTGTTAATCAGCGTTCGTCCGCGATCACCTTGCCGTCATTCGGCAGGCTTCCCGGCGCGGCCAGTTCGACAGTTCCGCCGAGCTTGGTCACGGCGCGCAGCGTCGACGCGATCGCGTTTTGAAGCGCCTCGTCAGGTGAGGCGCATTCGCACCGAAGCATCATCACGTCCTGTTCGTTGTCGCGGGCGACGACGAGGCGCAGTCGTCCGAGTTCCGGATGACGCTTGCCGATCTCGGCGATCTGTTCGGGCCGAACGAACATGCCTTTCACCTTGGTCGTCTGGTCGGCGCGGCCCATCCATCCCTTGATGCGCAGGTTAGTGCGTCCGCAGGGGCTTGTGCCAGGCAGTGCAGCCGTGAGGTCGCCGATCGCGAGCCGTATCCAGGGATGATCCGGATCGAGCGCTGTGACGACAATCTCGCCGACATCGCCCTGGGCAACGAGCTCGCCGGTTCCCGGCCGCACGATTTCCAAAATGATGTCCTCGTTCACCACCAGGCCGTCGTGCGCGGCGGTCTCATAGCGCGATCAGGCCGAGATCGGCGGTGCCGAAGGCCTGATAGGCCCCGATGCCGTGCGATTTGATCTCCTTCTGCAACGACGGTGGAAACGCCGCGCCCGAGACGAGCGCGCGCTGGACCGAGGAGATGTCACGATCGGTCGCGATGGCGGCATCGATCAGGATCTTCAGAAAGTCGGGCGTGCCGCAATAGCCGATCGGCCGATAAGCCTCGATCAGTTCGAACTGCGCTTCGGTATTGCCGGGACCGGCGGGGATTACCGCGCAGCCAAGTGCACGCGCGGCGGTGTCGAAAATGAAACCGCCGGGGGTCAGATGATAGCTGAAGGTGTTCAGCACCACGTCGCCGGGACGAAAGCCCGCCGCAAACAGCGCGCGTGCGCCGCGCCACGCATCGGCATGCGCGGCCTCCGGCTCGAAGATCGGTCCCGGCGAGGTGTAGAGGCGCGCAAAGGTGCCCGGCGGCTTGCCCACGAATCCCCCGAAAGGTGGCGCGGCCTTGTGGAGCGCGGGCAGGTCGGATTTGCGCAAGACCGGCAGCGCGGCGAGCGCCGCGCGGCTCGTGATTTCAGCGGGATCGACGCCCTTGAGGCGCTCGGCATAGCCGGGTGTTTCCATCGCCTTGCGAACGACCGCAGGAAGGCGAGAGAACAGCTCGGCCTCGCGGATCGAGGGATCGCGGGCTTCGAGGGCGTCGTAATGGTCGGTCATTGCTTAATCCGTCATTCCGGGGCGGGGGCGAAGCGAGCGAGCCCGGAATCCATAACCACGATCGGGAGTATGGATTCCGGGCCTGCGCCAAGAGGCGCATCCCGGAATGACGAATGGAGAGATCCTCACAACCATCGCTTCCGCCGTTTGAAACTCTTCAGGTTCTTGAAACTCTTGCGCTGGTCGCCGGCGCCGCCGAGATAGAACTCTTTCACGTCCTCATTGTCGCGCAATTCATCGGCGGTGCCGTCGAGCACCACCTTGCCTTGCTCCATGATGTAGCCGTGGCTTGCGACCGAAAGCGCCGCGCGCGCATTTTGCTCCACCAGTAAAATGGTGACGCCGAGGTCGCGGTTGATGGCCTTGATGATGGCGAACACTTCTTTCACCAAAAGCGGCGACAGGCCCATCGAAGGCTCGTCCATCAGGATCATCTTCGGCCGCGCCATCAGCGCGCGGCCGATCGCCAGCATCTGCTGCTCGCCGCCCGAGAGATAGCCGGCAAGCCCGGTGCGCTCTTTCAGCCGCGGGAAATAGCCGAAGACCATGTCGATATCGGCCGCAATCTCGTTGTCGCTGCGGGTGAAGGCGCCGAGCCTGAGGTTTTCCAGCGACGTCATGTCGGCGACGATACGCCGGCCTTCCATCACCTGGAAAATGCCGCGGCGGACGATCTTCTCGGGATCGATGCCATTGATGCGTTCGCCGTTGAAGAGAATTTCGCCGCGGGTGACTTCGCCGTCTTCGGTCTTGAGCAACCCTGAGATCGCTTTCAGCGTCGTCGACTTGCCGGCGCCGTTGGCGCCGAGCAGCGCCACGATCGATCCCTTGGGCACGTCCAGGCTCAGGCCGCGCAACACCAGGATCACGTCGTCATAGACCACCTCGATGTTGCGCACGGCGAGGAGGGGGGAGGCGGCGGCGGTTGGAGCCGCGTTTGTGGCTGTGGCGAGAGAGGATTGCACCGATAAAACCTTGTTCGGAGATAACGATCTTGGTCACCTCCCCCGAAAGGGGGAGGTCGGCGGGCCCGTTTTCGGGCGAGACGGGAGGGGTCAAGTGAGGACCCCCACCCCGGCCCTCCCCCTTTCAGGGGGAGGGTGTAGCGATCACCACCCGAACCAGTCGGCCTTGCGCGGCAACTCGACGCTCTTCACCTTCTCGAGCTTGATCGTGCCCTTCGCCATCAGGTCGTTGATATCGCCGTTGGTCGGGCCTGAGATCTTGGCGCGGTAGAGATCGACCTTGAGCGTGCCGCGATGATCCTTGTCGGTCCAGGTCGAGGGATTGCAGACGCCCTCCATGCCCGCGGGCACCCAGTTGGCCTTTTGATAGAAGCCCTTCGCGACGTTCTCGCCGGTCGCGCCGCCGTTCTTGGCGGCCCAGTCCAGGGCCTCCTTCATGTAGAGCGCCGAGCAGACGGCGGCGATATAATGCACGGGGCGATAGACCTTGCCGGTCGGATCGGACATTTTCGAAATTTCCATCAGCGTCTTCATGCCGGGCGCGTTGCCGCCCCAGGCGACCGCCGTGCGCAACGGGAAGACCACGCCATCGGCGGCATCGCCGGCGGTCTTGGCGGCGTTCTCGTCCATGCCCCAGACATTGGAGAGGAACTGGACATCGACGCCGGCAGTCTTGCAGGCCTTCATCACCGAGATGTTCGAAGCCGCCGTGTTGCCGAGATAGGCGTAGTTGGCTCCGGAGTTCTTCAGGCTCAGGCATTGACCGCTGAAATCTTCCGGCTTGAGCGCAAACACCAAAGGCGGCAACACCTCGAAGCCGAGTTCTTTCGCCAGCGCTTCGCCGGCCGCTTTCGGCGCGTTGGGGTAGGGGTGGTTGGCGCCCATATGGACGAACTTCGGCTTGCCAGGCTTGCCCTTGGCCTTCCAGTCCTCGGCCGCCCAGGTGAGTTCGGCGCGCAGCGCATCCGAATAGGTCGGGCCATAGAAGAAATTATACGGTGCAGCCTTCGCCTTCCCGCTGGTGCCCTCGGGATCGCTGAGCGCGGCCGCATAGGAGCCCGACACATCCGGAATCTTGTCCTGCGCGAGGAAGCCGGTGAGCGCCTCCGTGTCGGCGGTGCCCCAGCCCATGATCCCGGAGACCTTGTTGTCGCCCGCCGACCATTTCTTGTAGAGCGCGATCGCGCGCGGCACCTGATAGCCGTAGTCGTTGCTTTCGACATTGAGCTGTTTGCCGCCGACGCCGCCGTTCTTGTTGACCCAGGCGAAGGTGTCGACGATGCCCTGTCCGTAAGGCACGCCGACGTCGGCCGTGCCGCCCGAAAGGTCTTCAAGATGGCCGATGGCGATCTGGGCCTGCGCCGCCGACGCAGCGCCGCCGAGCATCACGGCGAGCGAAACGGTGCCAAGTAAGGATTTCAAGGTCATAGGGTTCCTCCGGTTATTTATTTGGTCTCTATCTTAGTCCCGCCCGTCTCAACCTCAATGCGAAAACGGGTATAGCTTCCAGTAAGTCCTGATCTGCCGCCAGCGATGCGCAAGCCCATCGGGTTCGAACATCAGGAATCCAATGATGATCAGGCCGACCGTGATCTCGCGCAGGAAGGTGATGTTGTTGTTGAGCGCGAGCGCATGGTCGATCGCGGAGCCTTTCAGTCCGGCGCTGATCCACTCCATGGATTCCGGCAGCAGTACCACGAATGCCGTACCCATCAGCGTGCCCATCACCGAGCCGGTGCCGCCAATGATGATCATCGCCAGAAACAGGATCGAACGTTCGATGCCGAAACCTTCCTGCGAGATCACCAACTGATAGTGTGCATAGAGTGCGCCGGCGATGCCGGCGAAAAACGCCGCAAGCCCAAAGGATAGAGTCCGGTATTTCGTCAGGTTGATGCCCATGATTTCCGCGGAGAGATAGTGATCGCGGATTGCAACCAGCGCGCGGCCGTCGCGGGTGCGCATCAGATTGGTCACGAGCAGGACACTGACCACGAGATAGGCGAGAACGACATAGAAGTACTGCCGGTCGCCGCGAAACGTGTAGCCGAAAATCGAGAACGGATTGGCGCTGGCCGGCACCGAGCCGCCGGAGAACCAGTCCGCGCGCGAGAAGAAGTCGAGCAGAATATATTGCGCAGCCAGGGTCGCGATGACGAGGTAGAGCCCCTTCAATCG
The DNA here is from genome assembly GCA_963706265.1 of uncultured Alphaproteobacteria bacterium. Taxonomy (GTDB): domain Bacteria; phylum Pseudomonadota; class Alphaproteobacteria; order Rhizobiales; family Xanthobacteraceae; genus Bradyrhizobium. The sequence goes on from CAVPLO010000004.1 coordinate 899,269, forward strand.
CGCCGCCGGCACGCCGAAGATCAGGCCGACCAATGCGGTGACGACGCCGGCGAGCGGAATGGCGAAAAAGACCGGAATCGGAAAATTGTTGGAGATGTAGGCCGAGGTGAACGCGCCGAACAGAAAGAACGCGGCGTGGCCGATCGAAATCTGCCCGGTGAAACCGACCAGGATATTGAGGCCGAGCGCGGCGATCGCGAAGATACCGATCTGGATCGAGATGCTGAGCCAGTAATTGGAAAGAAGGTATGGCGCCAGGCAGGCCAGCACGACGCCGGCAATCGCAAAATTGCGGCTGGTTGCGGTCGGAAAGATCGTGGTGTCCGCCGCGTAGGTGGTGCGGAAGTCGCCGGAAGGAATGAGCGAAGGGCTTGCCATGATGGATTAGACCCGCTCGATGTCTTTGGTGCCGAACAGCCCGTAGGGCTTGATCATCAGGATGATGATCAGCACGTAGAACGGCGCGATCTCGTAGAGATTGCCCCAGTGGAGATATTCGCTGTCGACATATTGGGCGATGTTCTCAAGCAGCCCGATGATGACGCCGCCGAGCACCGCACCGCCAATCGAATCGAGACCGCCGAGGATCGCGGCGGGAAATACCTTGATGCCGTAGTCGGCGAGGCCCGACGATACGCCGTTGACGACGGCGACCACCACGCCCGCGACCGCCGACACTGTCGCCGAGATTGCCCACGCCATCGCAAACACGTTCTTGACGGAAATGCCGAGCGATTGCGCCACCTGCTGGTTGAAAGCGGTGGCGCGCATCGCAAGGCCATATTTCGAGGCACGGAAGAACCAGGCCATGCCGATCATCATCGCCACCGAAACGGCGAGGCTCATCACATAGACCGTCTGGATTTGCAGGCCGAGCAGGTTGACGGATTCGCTGGTGAACACCCGTGGAAACGGCTGCGGGTTGACGCCGAAGATCCATTTCAGCGCCGCATCGAACACCGTGGAGAGCCCGATCGTCACCATGATCACGGAAATGATGGGCTCGCCGATCATCGGCCGCAGGATCACGACCTGGATCGCGATGCCGAAGGCGAACATGAAGACGAGCGTGAGCGGCATGCCGATCCAGAACGGCACGTCGTATTTGGTGAGCAAGGCCCAGCATACCCAGGCGCCGATCAGGAGCAATTCGCCTTGGGCGAAGTTCACCACTTGCGTCGCCTTGTAGATCAGCACGAACGACATCGCGACCACGCCATAGAGCGTGCCGACCACGAGGCCGTTGACCAGAAGCTGGATCAGGAACGCGATGTTCATGCCTCGCGAGCCCGGCAGTTACCCTCTCCCCTTGTGGGAGAGGGTGCCGACGCGAAGCGGCGGCGGGTGAGGGGTTGTTTCCACATCAAAAACGCGGGGAGAAGACCCCTCACCCAAACGAATTCGGGTTGAGCGGCGGAGATGCCCTCTCCCACAGGGGGAGAGGGCGCAGCAACCGGCAGTGCGGAATGTTGCAAGACGTTCATTCCGCGGCCTCCGCGAGCGGCGCCGAGGACGCAAGATCGATCACGCGAAGCGTGGTTCGAACGCGCTGGGTGCTGCCGTCCTGAAAGCGGATCACGGTATCGACCGGTATCTCGCCTCGGCCGGCATAGATCGCTTCGATAATATCGTGATATTTGTCGTGGATCACGCTGCGGCGAACCTTTCGCGTACGTGTCAGCTCGCCGTCGTCGGCGTCGAGTTCCTTGTACAGCAAGAGAAAGCGCGAGATGCGCTGCGCGGGCGGCAGCGTGGCGTTGACGGCCGCGACTTCCTCTCGCAGCAGTTCATAAACCTCGGGCCGCGCCGACAGATCGGTATAGGTCGTGAATGCGATCCGGTTCTTTTCCGCCCATTTCGACACAATCGAGAAACGGATGCAGAGCATCGCCGTGAGCATCTCGCGGCCGGCGCCGAGCACGACGGCTTCCGCGACATAGGGCGAGAACTTCAACTTGTTCTCGAGGTATTGCGGCGAGAAGCGATCGCCCCGCGTGGTTTCCGCCAGATCCTGGATGCGATCGATGACGACGAGCTGCTTGTTGTCGTTGAAGTAGCCTGCATCGCCTGAACACAGCCAGCCGTTCCTCATGTCGGCGGACGACGCATCGGGATTCTTGTAATAGCCGAGGAACATGTTGGGATGGCGCGTCAGGATTTCTCCAACGCCGTTGCTGTCGGGATCGTCAATGCGAATTTCGATGCTGTCGGCCATGGCAACGCCCGTGGTGTCGGGATCGACGGCCTCCTCCGGATGCAGCGTGTAAGCCCCGAGCGTCTCGGTCTGGCCGTAGAGCGTGCGCAAGGGCACACCCATGGCGCGGAAGAACTTGAACGTGTCCGGGCCGAGCGACGCGCCCCCGGTGGCAGCCGAGCGCAGGCGGGTAAAGCCCAGCCGGTCGCGAAGCGCGCGGAACAACAAAGTTTCGGCAACGGCCGAGTGGCGGCCACGACCAAGAGCCGAAAGCCCCGCCTTCATCCCGAGTTCGTAGAGCCCTTGCTTGAGCGAGGAGGCGTCCATGACGCGAGCGCGCACGTCCGCGGCGATCGCTTCCCACACCCTGGGTGCGAACAGCACGAAGGTCGGCGCAATCTCGCGAAAATCGTTCATCATCGTCTCGGGTTCTTCGACGAAGTTGACCTTCATCCGGCACAACAGCCCTTTGCCGAGCGCGTAGACCTGCTCCATGATCCAGGGCAGCGGCAGCACCGAGACATACTCGTCTTCCGGTCCCTTCGGATCGAAAGCGAGATAGGTCGCGCAATGCCGGAGCACGCGGCCCGGTGCGAGCATCGCAAGTTTGGGGTGCGAGGTCGTGCCTGACGTGGTGCAGAGGATGGCGACGTCCTCAGCCCGCGTGGCATCGACAAGTCTGTCGTAGAGCGCGGGCTCCTGCGCGGCGCGCTCGCGCCCCATCGCCGCCAGGTGCTCGGCCGACATCAGGCGCGGGTCGCTATATTTCCGCAAGCCCCGGGGATCGGAATAGATGATGTGGCGCAGCGCGGGCGCGCGGTCGGCCAGCCCCAGGAGCTTGTCGACCTGCTCTTCGTCTTCGGCGACGACGAGCTTCGCTTCGCCGTAGTTGAGAAGATAGGCAGCCTCCTCGTCGAGCACATCGCGGTAAAGGCCAAGGCTCAAACCGCCGATCGCATGGCTGGCGATTTCAGCGGCCACCCAGTCCGGCCGGTTGTCGCCGATGATGCCGACGACATCGCCGCGCGCAAGGCCGAGTTCGACCATGCCGAGTGCAAAATCACGGACGCGGGTGTGGTAGTCGCTCCAGGTGACGACCTTCCAGAGCCCGAGATCCTTTTCGCGCAGCGCAATCTCGCCGCCAAACTCACGGGCGTTCAGCCGCAGCAACTTCGGATAGGTGTCGGCCTGCGCGACGCGGGCGGCGTAATCCATCATGCCGCGGTCTCCGCAGGTAGCGGATGCTCGTCGGGATCGATCAGCACTTCGTCCTCTTCACCCAGATAGGCGCGCTTCACATGCGGATCGGCGAGCACGGCGGCCGGATCGCCTTCGGCAATCTTGCGGCCGAAATCGAGCACCATCACGCGGTGGGAAATATCCATCACCACGCCCATGTCGTGCTCGATCATCATCACCGTCATGCCGAACTCTTCATTGAGATCGACGATGTAGCGCGCCATGTCCTCCTTTTCCTCGAAGTTCATGCCGGCCATCGGCTCGTCGAGCAGGATCAGTTGCGGCTCCAGCGCCATGGCGCGGGCGAGTTCGACGCGCTTGCGCAAACCATAGGGCAGCGTGCCGGCGGTCGCCTTGCGCACCGACTGCAGATCGAGGAAGTCGATGATCTCCTCGACCTTGCGGCGATGCTCCAGCTCCTCGCGGCGCGCGCCTGTCAGCCAGTACAGCGATCCCGTGATGAAGTTGTTCTTCAACAGGTGGTGCCGCCCGACCATGATGTTGTCGAGCACGCTCATATGGTGGAACAGCGCGAGGTTCTGGAAGGTGCGGCCGATGCCAAGGCGCGGCCGGGCATTCGGATTGAGCGCGGTGATATCCTCTCCGCGGTAATACAGCCGACCTTCGGTCGGCCGGTAGCGGCCGGAGATGCAGTTGACGATCGAGGTCTTGCCGGCGCCGTTGGGGCCGATGATCGAGAACAGTTCGCCGGATTTGACGCCGAAACTGACGTCGGTCAGCGCGCGCACGCCACCAAAGCGCAATGATACCCCGCGCACTTCCAACGTATGGTCCAATCGTCCCTCCCGGATCGGCACTTTTCGGCTTCAACCGCATCAGGCGCTTTTCGCGCTCTTGGTCGGTTATCCCTTAATTTTCAACGTGATCCTATATCGGCCCTCTCGGCGAAGCCATGCGACCATTGGCAATTACCGGATCTTGGTACATCGGATGCCATCCATCGGTCCGCTACACCCAATGTCCGGATTGGGCGCAACCGCCTGCATAGAGTAAAGCCAGTCCATTGAATGTCTTGCGTCCGACAATTCACGGGCGATTTTGAAAACGACGGGAATGCCCATTGTTGCGGTGCAGCAAGGGACATGATGAAAGCGGACTGGTCGGCAGCAACATGATCGCGGCGGATTACCTGACGAGGATTGCGGTCTGGTCGCGCGAGTTGTCCGAGCGCGAGATCGAGACCGCGCGCGCCGGCATCAACGAGAGGTCGTACCGGCCGGGCGAGTCCATCTTCCTGCGCGGCGATCGTTTCGAATACTGGACCGGCGTCGTCTCCGGCCTGGTACGGATGGGCACGGTCTCGCGGGGCGGCAAGGCGATGACCTTTACGGGCCTCACGTCAGGGGCATGGTTCGGCGAAGGCACCGTGCTGAAGAAGGAGGCGCGGCGCTACGACATGGTGGCGCTGCGCGACACCCGCCTCGCGTTGATGGATCAGGGCACGTTCTTCTGGCTTTACGAGAACAGCGTCGCCTTCAACCGTTTCCTGGTCACCCAACTCAACGAGCGGCTCGGTCAGTTCATCGGCCTTGTCGAATACGGCCGCACGCTGGACGTCACCGCGCGGCTGGCGCGTTCGATTGCGTCATTGTTCAATCCGATCCTCTACCCCGATCTCAGCCGTCATCTCGAGATCACGCAGGAGGAAATCGGAGCGCTGTCAGGCATCTCGCGGCAAAACGCCAACCAGTGCCTGAAGCGGCTGGAAAAGGAGGGCCTGCTTCGGCTCGAATATGGCGGGGTAACCATCCTCGACATCGAGCGGTTGCGCAGCTACGGCGAGTAACCAAGCTTCGATTTCGACACTATCGGCCTGATTTTCCATCACCTTTTGCATTAGACTTAGAGTGACGCGGATGCTAATGGCAGCCGGTTATTTGGAGGCGAAATGACGGTTCAGGATACCAAACGGCGCGTGGCGCTGATCACGGGGGTGACCGGGCAGGACGGCGCATATCTCGCCGATTATCTGCTCGGCCTTGGCTACACCGTGCACGGCATCAAGCGGCGCTCGTCCTCTTTCAATACCGCCCGCGTCGATCACCTCTACGAGGATCCGCACACCGGCAACGTCCCGTTCCTGATGCACTACGGCGACATGACGGATTCGACCAACCTGATCCGCCTGATGCAGCAGATCCGGCCGACCGAGATTTACAACCTCGCCGCCCAGAGCCATGTCGCCGTCAGTTTCGAGAGCCCGGAATATACCGCCAACGCCGACGCGATCGGCGTGCTGCGCCTTCTGGAGGCGATCCGCATCCTCGGCATGGAAAAAGAGACGCGCTTCTATCAGGCGTCGACCTCGGAACTGTACGGCCTCGTACAGGAGGTTCCGCAAAAGGAAACTACCCCGTTCTATCCGCGTTCGCCCTACGCGGTCGCCAAGCTCTACGGCTACTGGATCACGGTGAACTATCGCGAAGCCTACGGCATGTTCGCCTCGAACGGCATCCTGTTCAACCATGAGAGCCCGATCCGCGGCGAGACCTTCGTCACCCGCAAGATCACCCGCGCGATTGCGCGCATCGAGACCGGCCTTGAGGAGACGCTTTATCTTGGCAATCTCGACGCCAAGCGCGACTGGGGCCACGCCAAGGATTACGTCGTCGGCATGCACCAGATCCTGCAAGCCGATGGGCCGGACGATTTCGTGCTGGCAACCGGCGAGACGCGCTCGGTGCGCGAATTCGTGGAACTGGCTTTCACCGAGGTCGGCCGCAGCATCGAATGGCGCGGCAAGGGCATCGAGGAAACCGGCGTCGACAAGAAATCCGGCAAGACCGTTGTGCGCATCGATCCCCAGTATTTCCGTCCCACCGAGGTCGACCTTCTGATCGGCGACGCCAGCAAGGCACACAAGAAGCTCGGCTGGAAGCCGAAGACGAGCTTCGCCGAACTCGTCAAGCAGATGATAGCCGGCGATCTCGCAATCGCCCGGCGCGAGGTGGCCAATGGCAAGAACCCCGTTTGACCTGAGAGGCAAAAAGGTTTTCGTCGCCGGTCACCGGGGAATGGTCGGCGCCGCGCTGGCGCGCCGGCTTGCGAGCGAAGGCGTCGAACTTCTCACCGTTCCGCGAAGCGAAGTCGATCTGCGCGATCAGGCGCAGGTCGCCGGCTGGTTCGCCAAAAAGCGTCCGCAGGCCGTGTTTCTCGCCGCGGCGAAAGTCGGCGGTATCGTCGCCAACAATACGCTGCGCGCCGAATTCATCTACGACAACCTGATCCTGGCCACCAACGTCATCCACGCCGCACATCAGAACGGCGTCGAGAAACTGATGTTTCTGGGTTCGTCCTGCATCTATCCGAGACTTGCGCCGCAGCCGTTGCGCGAAGACTCGATGCTGACCGGGCCGCTGGAAGAGACCAACGAACCCTACGCGATCGCCAAGATCGCCGGCATCAAGCTGGTCGAGGCCTATCGCAGCCAGTATGGCAGCGACTTCATCAACGTAATGCCGACCAATCTCTATGGTCCGGGCGACAACTATCATCCCGAATATAGCCATGTCGTCGCCGCCTTGATCCGCCGATTTCACGAGGCCAAGGTTGCAGGCAGCTCCAATGTTGTGGTGTGGGGTACCGGCACGCCGCGGCGGGAATTCCTCTATGTGGACGATCTCGCGGATGCCTGCATCCATCTGATGAAGAGCTATTCGAGCGATCAACTCGTCAATATCGGCACCGGCGAGGACGTCACCATCGCCGAGTTTGCCCGCGTCGTCGCCGGCGTCGTCGGCTATACCGGCACCATCAGCTACGATCCCGCACGGCCCGATGGCACGCCGCAGAAATTGCTCGATGTCGAGAGGCTCGCCAAGCTCGGCTGGAAAGCCAGCACCTCTCTCAAGGAGGGTCTCAAGCTTGCCTATCAGGCCTATCTGAGCGAGACGAAGCAGGCGGCGGAGTAAGCCGTATCGTTGCAATCGTTTATCCCTCCCCCGCGAAGCGTGGGGAGGGTGGCCGGCCGTAGGCCGGTCGGGTGGGGGCGTTTGTTGGTCACGCTCGCTTTTTTCGTAACACAAGTTTTGCTTCGAATACCCCCACCCCGGCGCGTTGCGCCGACCCTCCCCGCAAGGGGGAGGGATGGGAAAGAGTCCCTCGCGCAATGATGATAACTATCCCGCCATCCGCGGCTTCTTCTTCCCCAATGCCGATGCCATCGCCGAAATCAGCGGCTTCATGAAGAAGGCATCGTTGTCAGGATAAATATCCGCCTGCAAGCCGTGCGATTTGAGCTCGTCGGAAACCGCGGGGCCGACCGAGGCGATCGGCGTCTTCTTCAACCCTTCGCGCAGCCGCGCCTCAAGGCCGCGTCCGCGCGCCACGTCGATCAGGCGGCGGATTTGTCCGAGATTGGTCAGCGCAATCGCATCGATCCGACCCGCGGCCATTTCCTCGATCGCGGTGACGATGTGGCTGTCGGCGGCGCGCGCATCATAGACATAGGGCGTCACGGGGATGGCCGTGGCGCCGTTGGCCGCGATCGCACCCAACAGCGCGCCGTGATCCTTGTCCGGGTAAAGCTGCACGCCGACGCGATGGCCCTTGAGATCGACGCGCGACAACATCTCGATCACGCCTTCGGTCGTCGGCTTCTCCGTCGTGATCTGCGCCTCGAGGCCGATTTCGCGTAAAGCACGTCCCGGCTTCGGCCCACGCGCCAATTTGCGCTGCCCACCGAGCGAAGCGATGAAATCCGCCTCGACCTTCATCCGCCGCGCGGCCTTGATCAACCGCCGCAGCCCTTCGCCGGTCATCAACACCAGATCGTCGAACGGTTGCGCGATCGCGCCGCGAATCCAGGCCGCAACGGCTGCGGGATCGGGTGGGTCGTTGATCGTGAACATCGGGCATTGCAGCACATCCGCGCCCTGCTCGGTGAGAAGCTTCGAGAATTGTGCTTCCTCGCGCGCCTCCAGGATCAGGATGCGATAGCCGTTCAGTCGTTCAACCATGATCGTATAACCTAACTGCTCTCTCTTTGTTCATCATGATCCCCGATGCGGGATTGGCGCAAGGCGGCACTAGCTGATAGAGCAGGGCACGTTATCCCGTCCAAACCCTCCTCGTATCCGCCATGCCCGATCATCAGTTCGTCTTGACGCTTTCCTGCCCTGATCGCCCGGGCATCGTCTCCGCGGTGTCGACGTTCCTGGCCCATAACGGGCAGAACATTATCGACGCCCAACAGTTCAACGATGTCGAGACCGGGCACTTCTTCATGCGGGTGGTGTTCAACGCCGCCGATCTCGCCGTCGGGCTGGCGGCGTTGCAAACCGGTTTTACCGCGATTGCCGATCGCTTCGGCATGGCCTGGCAGATGCGCGACCGCTTAAGCCGCCGCCGCGTGATGCTGCTGGTGTCCAAATCCGATCATTGTCTGGCCGATATTCTTTACCGCTGGCGCACCGGCGAATTGGCAATGGACCCGACGGCGATCGTGTCCAATCACCCGCGCGAGACCTATCCGAGCCTCGATTTCGGCGACATTCCCTTCCACTACCTGCCGGTCGCCAGGGAAACCAAAGCGGCGCAGGAGGCCGCGATCTGGAATCTGGTTGGCGAGACCGAGAGCGACCTCGTGGTGCTGGCGCGCTACATGCAGATCCTGTCGGACGAGATGTCGGCGAAGCTTTCGGGCCGCTGCATCAACATCCACCACTCGTTCCTGCCGGGCTTCAAGGGTGCGCGGCCCTATCATCAGGCCCATGAGCGCGGCGTCAAGCTGATCGGCGCCACTGCGCACTACGTCACCCGCGATCTCGATGAGGGGCCGATCATCGACCAGGACGTCGAACGCATCAGCCATCGCGACACGCCCGACGATCTCGTCCGCAAGGGCCGCGATATCGAGCGCCGCGTGCTGGCGCGCGCCGTGCGCCATCACCTGGAGGATCGCGTGATCCTCAACGGCCGCAAGACCGTGGTCTTCATGGATTGAGCGGCGCTGCGGGCAGCATGGTTGATGCTTTGAGGATCACAGATTGATCCGTTTCAACACATCATTCAGCGTAAACGATTCCGCGGCACTGGTGTTGCATTTTCCGTCCCGCACGAAGATGCAGACCTGGGCGCCGCCGTCGATGGAAGCACAATCGCGCGCCGTGAAGCTGGCGGGCAGCTCCTTTTCGGCGGAGCGACGGGCGAGGATGCGATTGAATGCGGTCGAGGCATCCCGTGTCACATTGCTCAACCGGGCGCTGGCAAGTGGGTCTCTTGCATAAAAGGCAAACAAAGGCGTATCGCCGGCAAGACGGTCACGGCCCGGCAACAGGAAGACGTAGACATCATAAAGCGCAAGACCGCACATCTGCGGGTCAGCCCTTAACTCCGAGGCGAGCCTGGCGGCTCCGATCCCGTGCATCCACAGTTCCGGCCATTCACCCGCTGCGGCCAGCGCCGCAGAAGCTACGACCCAAGCGCCGGCGATTGCCAATCCGGCCAAACGGCGCCAAGCGAGTCTGCTCCAGAACAGAATCCAGTCTGCGGAGCCCAGTGCTGCGATAATGATCAGCGCGGACATCGAAAGAAAGACAAAGCGAGGTTCCTTGTGAGCGATAAGGCTGTGAAAGGCGATATCGGTAACAGCGGCCCAAAAGAGTAGCGGTGCATGCCGGTAGCCGCGAAAGATGGCAAAGGCCAGCGGTACGACGACGATCGACCATCGATTCCACAACCAGGCGACATAGGTCGCAGCGGGAGCTGTGCCGAACTCCGAGGCCCGGTCGTGAAGGAGATTTTGCTCGACATTTGCGACAAGCCAGCCAAATGGCGCCGCGCCATGCGCGAGGTCGATGACGCCGCCAATCGTCAGCATGGCAGCGCCGCCCAGCGCCACGGGCGGCAGGCGCTCCCGATTGCGCCAGCACGCGCCCAGAACGAGCACTGTGATCGCCGGCGCATACTGGAATCGAAACAGGAAGGCGAGCGCCGCCAAAGCTCCGCCTCCGGCCAGGTCACGCGGGGAGGGGGCGTTGCGGGTGAGCAACAAGGCGGCAGGAAGCACTGCCGCGGTCGCGAGCGGTTCGCTTAATGTGTGGGGCGCGAAGTAGACGAATTCAAACCAGATGGCCGCAACGAAGCCGGCGAGAATTGAATGGGTCCGCGACACGCGCGCGCCAAAGGCCCAGGCCGATGCGACGATCGACAGCGAGGCGATGGCGACCAGGATACGCGGCACGATAAAGGCGCCGATACCTCCCGGCGCAATCCAATCACCAATCGCAACTGGACCGACCATGATCGTCGGCAGCAGCCAACTGCGCATGCCGTATCGCCATTCCCACGTGATGATGCTCTCGTGCCCCAGCATTCGCCAGGCCGGCTCCAGGTACTGGAAGATTTCATCCGGATGATGAAAGTTTGGCCAGAAGGCGAGTGGCAAGCGAAGCGCTGCGGCAAGCAGCAGGATGGCAAAAAGCGGATACAGCCGCGGGTTCGTCAGTACCCGGGGACGGCTTTCGCAAGGCTCGGCGGCAACGTAAGGCAGGCCCATGATGGGCAACCTTGCATTGTTCTCTTATGCGATCGCTAATCGCGCACGACCTGTGGATGCTAAAGGTTAACGGCATCTTGCTCCAGATAGCGCGTCATGCGCGCGATCCCGGAGATCGCGTGGACCAAAGCTGCCGCAGGACCCTTGTGCTCAGGGATCGAAAGCCGACCGGCCGTCAGATTCGCTTCAATGCACGGGATTGAGTGACTGGGGCGACGAGGATTGAGGTGCCGAGGCATTGGCGTTGGCAGGTGCCGGCTCGAGCCGTTTGCGCTCCTGCTCTTTCATGTAGGCATCGTATTCCGGCGTGCCCCGCCGCGGCGGCACGTCCTTTGGCATGCCGCCGGCCCATGTTGGCAACGTATCGGCAATGGTGGGTCCAATTCTCTCGTTGATTGACGAGCAGCCGCCAAGAAGCGTCCCCGCAAGCGCGAACGCGGCGATCATGGCGATATGGCGGGCGCGGACCAGTGCTCCGATTCCGAAGTTCGCTTGCATTTGCGGCACCATCCTATGCGGACTTCGGAATCAAAGGAGCACCAGCAAGTGACGGGTTCTCATCGGCGGGACGATAGGGCTATGGCCTTTAAAAAAGATGGATTTGGGGCCGGCGCCGCTCTGCAGGATTTAAGCTGCATCGAGGGAAGGGACAATCGTGGCCGATATCAGCGCTTTGTCCACGAGGGGCCTCTTGTTGACAAGACCATTTTATTTGTACATTCGTACAAATTGGATGAGAATTGGGACCGCGACTAGGGAATCGACAAAGACGCAACTCGGTCGCGATTGACAGTACCATGGCACCGTAGCGTGGTCGCGCCGACAACTAGGACGTTTGACATGCGCGCGGCGGGTTGGGGGCATCCTTCGTTCAATTGACGGCGGCTGGGCAAGCGATGCCAAGTTAACGCCAAAACCAAGTCAACGCCAAAACCGGGCCAAACCGGTGCTGGTCCGATTGCCGCGCCGCCACGCTATGGCGGCCGCGGCTTTCGGGGCAGGATAAGGCAAGCCGGCACTTTCGGACACAATTCGATCAGGGAGAAACGTTCATGTTTGTTCGCAGTCGTCTATTGCTCGCAGCAGGTGCTGTTGCCGCCGCAACTGCGCTTGCCCCGGCGCCGGTGCTGGCGCAGGAGGCCGTCAAGATCGGACTGATCCTGCCGATGACCGGCGGTCAGGCTTCGACCGGCAAGCAGATCGACAACGCCGTCAAGCTCTACATGCAGCAGCACGGCGACACGGTGGCCGGCAAGAAGATCGAAGTCATTCTCAGGGATGACGCAGCGCTGCCGGACAACACCAAGCGGCTTGCCCAGGAACTCATCGTCAACGACAAGGTCAACATCATCGCAGGCTTCGGCATTACGCCGGCGGCGTTCGCCGCCGCACCGCTGGCGACACAGGCGAAGGTGCCGGAAGTCGTGATGGCGGCCGGTACCTCGATCATCACCGAGCGCTCGCCCTATATCGTGCGCACGAGCTTCACGCTCGGGCAGTCCTCCACCATCATCGGGGACTGGGCCGTGAAGAACGGCATCAAGAAGGTCGCGACGCTGACCTCCGACTATGCGCCGGGCAATGATGCGCTGAAGTTCTTCAAGGAGCATTTCATCGCCGGCGGCGGCCAGATCGTCGAAGAGGTCAAGGTGCCGCTCGCCAATCCCGACTTCGCGCCGTTCCTGCAACGGATGAAGGATGCCAAGCCCGACGCGATGTTCGTGTTCGTGCCGGCCGGGCAGGGCGGCAACTTCATGAAGCAATATGCCGAACGTGGCCTCGACAAGGCCGGCATCAAGGTGATTGGTCCCGGCGACGTCACCGACGACGACCTGCTGAAGGATATGGGCGATGCCGTGCTCGGCACCGTGACGGCGCATATCTACTCGGCCGCCCATCCTTCCGCCGCCAACAAGGAATTCGTCGCCGCCTACAAGAAGGCCTACAACCAGCGGCCCGGATTCATGGCCGTCGGCGGTTACGACGGTATCCACCTGATCTACGAGGCGCTGAAGAAGACCGGTGGCAAGGCGGATGGCGACTCCCTGATCGCGGCGATGAAGGGAATGGCGTGGGAAAGCCCGCGCGGTCCGATCTCGATCGATCCGGAAACCCGCGACATCATCCAGAATGTCTATATTCGCAAGGTCGAGAAGGTGAACGGCGAACTCTACAACGTCGAATTCGAGACCTTCAAGGCGGTCAAGGATCCCGGCAAGACCAAGAAGTGACGCGGAACGCGTCATCCCGGGCGGCGCAAAGCGTCGAACCCGGGATCTCGAAATTGTTGAAAAAGATTCCGGGTTCAGCGCGTCCCGCTGCCCCGGAATGACGGATTATGGTTGCTTATCCTCATGACCTCGATCCTCACCAACCTGTTCGACGGCGTCGCCTACGGCATGCTGCTGTTCGTGCTCGCCTGCGGTCTGGCTGTGACGCTCGGTCTGATGAATTTCGTCAACCTGGCGCACGGCGCGTTCGCGATGGCCGGCGGCTATGTCTGTGCGGTGCTGGTCAACCAGCACGGCTGGCCGTTCTTTGCAGCACTTCCGCTCGCTTTTGTCTCGGGCGCCGTGATTGGCGCCGTCTTTGAGCGCGGCCTCTACCGCCATCTCTATACGCGAAGCCATCTCGACCAGGTGCTGTTCTCGATCGGCCTCGTCTTCATGTCGGTGGCGGCCGTCGACTACATCATGGGATCTTCGCGGGTCTTCATCAATTTACCCTCCGTTCTCGAGGGCCAGTTCGATGTCTTCGGCGTCGGCGTCGGCCGCTACCGGCTGATGATCATCGTGATCTGCGGCCTTCTGACCGCCCTGTTGCAATTGATCCTGGCCCGCACCCGCTTCGGCAGCCGCCTGCGCGCCGCGGTGGACGATCCGCGCGCGGCCAGCGGGCTCGGCATCAACGTGCCGCAGGTGTTTGCCTTTACCTTTGCGTTCGGCTGCGGTCTTGCCGGGCTTGGCGGCGCGTTGAGCGCGGAAGTCCTCGGGCTCGATCCGTATTTTCCACTGAAGTTCATGATCTACTTCCTGATCGTGGTGACGGTCGGCGGCTCTTCCTCTATCACCGGGCCGTTTCTGGCGTCGCTGCTGCTCGGAATCGGCGACGTCGCCGGCAAATATTACGTGCCGAAGATGGGCCCGTTCGTGATCTACACCATCATGATCGTGATTCTGATCTGGCGTCCCAACGGTCTGTTCGGCCGCACGGCGGCCCGCTAGTTCGGATCACTAGAGCAATTTGCATGGTCACGTCGTCCAAAGTCGGAAGCATCGCCAGAGCCCACGCTAATTGGCATTGGGGCGAGATCGCGTTCTGGTGTCTCGCGCTGGCCTGCGGCTTCGTGTTTCCCTCGCGCTATCTGATCATGACCGACATCGTGCGGCTCGCTCTCTTTGCGCTCTCCCTCGACCTGATCCTCGGCTACGCCGGAATTGTATCGCTCGGACACGCGGCATTCTTCGGCATCGGCGCCTATGGCGCGGGCCTCCTGGCGGTGCACGGCATCGTTAGCCAGCCGGCTCTGGCGCTGGTGGTGGCGGGTCTGGCGGCAACACTGGTCGGCTTCCTCACCAGTTTTCTGGTGATCCGCGGCGTCGATCTGACCCGGTTGATGGTGACGCTCGGCATTGCGCTGCTTCTGGAGGCGTTGGCCGAACGCTATTCCAACATCACCGGCGGCACCGACGGCTTGCAGGGCATCGAGATGGCGCCGCTGCTTGGCCTGTTCTCCTTCGACATGTTCGGCAAGATCGGCTTCTTCTATGCGCTGGCCGTGCTGTTCGTGCTGTTTCTGGTGGCGCGCCGGATCGTGCATTCGCCGTTCGGGTTGTCGTTGCGCGCGATCAAGAACAATCCGCTGCGCGCCGCCGCGATCGGTGTGCCCGTCAACCGCCGCCTGATCGCGATCTATACGCTGGCATCCTTCTATGCGGGCATCGCCGGCGCGCTGTTCACCCAAACCACGCAACTCGCCTCGCTCGACGTCTTTTCCTTTGAACGGTCGGCGGATTTGATGCTGGTGCTCGTCATCGGCGGCACCGGCTATCTCTATGGCGGGCTGATCGGTGCAGTGGTTTTCCGGATGTTGCAGGAATTCTTTTCCAGCCTCACGCCACAATATTGGCAATTCTGGATCGGCCTCGTGCTGGTCGTGATCGTCCTGGTCGGCCGCGCGCGGCTGCATCGCTGGGCGCTGTTTGTGCCGAATCTGATCCTCCGGCAGTTCGGAGGCCAGAAGGCCGCGGTCGCCATTCCCGAAAGCGATGCGTCATGACGCTTGCACTGGAAACCAAAGGACTCGAAAAACAGTTCGGCGGGCTCAAGGTCACGCGCGATCTCTCGCTGAAAGTCGCGCAAGGCGCCCGTCACGCCTTGATCGGCCCGAACGGCGCCGGCAAGACCACCGTCATCAACCTTTTGACCGGCGTGCTCAAGCCCAACGCCGGGCGGATTTTGCTGGAAGACAACGACATCACGGATATGACGGTGCATGGCCGCGTGCTGCGCGGGCTGTCGCGCACCTTCCAGATCAACCAGCTCTATCCTGATCTGACGCCGATCGAGACGCTCGGGTTAGCTGTCGCCGAACGTCTCGGCCGCGGCGGTGACTGGTGGCGCGTGATGGGCACGCGCGACGACGTCAACGCCGAGATTGCGGAAAATCTCGAGCGCTTTCGCCTGACCGATGTCATGAACGATGCGACCGCGACGCTGCCTTACGGCAAGCAGCGGCTTCTGGAAATCGCGGTTGCGATCGCCAGCAAGCCACGTGTGTTGCTGCTCGACGAGCCGGCCGCCGGCGTGCCCGAAAGCGAGCGCCACGATATTCTTGCCGCTGTCGCCGGCCTGCCGCGCGATGTCACGGTGCTTCTGATCGAGCACGACATGGACCTGGTGTTTTCCTTCGCCGACCGGATTTCGGTGCTGGTCAACGGCGCGATGCTGGTGGAGGGAACGCCGGACGAGGTCGCGCGCGATCCCCGGGTCAAGGCGGTCTATCTCGGCGAGGCTGCCGATGGCTGATCTGCTGTCGATCGCGAACCTGCGTGCCGGCTACGGCGAAGCAGTAGTCCTGCCCGATATGTCCTTGCGTTTGGCGGAAGGCGAGGTGCTCGCGCTGTTGGGGCGCAACGGCACCGGCAAGACCACGCTGATCAATTCGATCGTAGGCGTAACGCGCCGCTTCGGCGGCAGCATCGCGCTCGCAGGCCGTGACATTACGGCGCTGCGGCCCGACCAGCGGGCGCGGGCCGGCATCGGCTGGGTGCCGCAGGAGCGCAATATTTTCCGCTCGTTGACGGTGGAAGAGAACATGACGGCCGTGGCCCAGGACGGGCCGTGGACGGTGAATCGGGTCTATGAGATGTTTCCGCGGCTGAAGGAGCGGCGCAGCAATTTCGGCAATCAGCTCTCCGGCGGCGAACAGCAGATGCTCGCTGTCGGCCGCGCGCTCACCCTCAATCCGAAGGTGCTGCTCCTGGACGAACCGACGGAAGGGCTGGCGCCGATCATTGTGGAGGAACTTCTGCGGGCGCTTGGCACGATCACCCGTTCGGGCGGAATCTGTTCCATCATCGTCGAGCAGAATGCGCAAAAGATTTTAGGGCTTGCCGACCGCGCCGTCATATTGGAACGTGGCGCGATCGTGCACGAGGCGGCAAGCAGCACCTTGAAGGCCGACGCCACGGCGCTCGAACGCTTTCTAGGCGTGGCCGGCAAGTCGTGACGGACGCCTTTGTCATCATTGCGAGCGTAAGCGAAGCAATCCAGAATCTTTGCCCCCTCGAGCTGGATTGCTTCGTCGTTCGCGCGCCTCGCAATGACGAATCAAAAGTGATTTAATTGCCGCAAAGAACGGCACTCGTGAGGAGAAAACACCATGCAGCGAACAAACCCCCCCTTCCGGGCCGACGAAGTCGGCAGCCTGTTGCGGCCTCAGCGCATCAAGGAAGCCCGCGCCAAGCTCGAGAAGGGCGAGATCTCGCCAGAGGAGCTGCGCAAGGCCGAGGACATGGAGATCGAGAAGGTCGTGCACCGGCAGGCCTCGACCGGCTTGAGGTTAGCTACCGACGGCGAATTTCGCCGCTCGTGGTGGCATTTTGACTTCCTTTCCAAACTGACCGGCTGCGAGCTGTTTCATCCCGAACAGGGTATCCAGTTCGCCGGCGTTCAGACCCGGCACGACGCGGTGCGTGTCGTAAGCCAACTCGACTTTCCCGACGATCACCCGATGCTGGCGCACTTCAGGTTTTTGAAGAAGCAATGCGATGCTGCCCACGTCATGCCGAAGATGACGATCCCCTCGCCCGCGGTCCTGCATTTCCGCGGCGGCCGCAAATCGATCTCGAAGCAGGTCTATCCCGACCTCGACGTCTTCTTTCAGGATCTCGCGAAAACCTACCGTAAGGCGGTGAGGGCGTTCTATGACGCCGGCTGCCGCTATCTCCAGTTCGACGACACGGTCTGGGCCTATCTCTGCTCGCAGGATGAATTGAACAAGGCGCGCGAACGCGGCGATAGTCTCGACGGCCTTCAGCAGGTCTATGCCCGCGTGATCAATTACGCGCTTGCCGAGCGGCCCGCGGACATGACCATCACGACCCATGTCTGCCGCGGCAATTTCCGCTCGACCTGGATTTCATCCGGCGGCTACGAGCCGGTGGCAGAGACGCTGCTCGGTGGCACCAACTATGATGGCTATTTCCTGGAATACGATTCCGAGCGGGCCGGCGGCTTCGAGCCGCTGCGCTATCTGCCCAGGGGCAACAAGGTTGTCGTGGTCGGCGTCATCACGTCCAAGAGCGGGGCGCTGGAGAAAAAGGACGATATCAAGCGACGGCTCGAGGAGGCCTCGAAGTTTGCCCCGCTCGATCAGCTCGCGGTATCGCCGCAGTGCGGATTTGCTTCCACCGAGGAGGGCAACATCCTCACTGAAGAAGAACAGTGGGCAAAACTTCGGCTGGCGGTCGAAGTGGCGCAGGAGGTCTGGGGGAGATAGCCGGAGGGCCTGTTGAAGAACCCCGACGCGATCCTTATCGGTGCGGGCCCGGCCGGGCTTGCCTGTGCCGCGACGATGCGCGGCGCCGGTCTCGACGTCACAGTGTTCGAAAAGGCTGACAATGTCGGTTCGGCCTGGCGGCGGCACTACGACCGCCTCCATCTGCACACCGATCGCAGTCATTCCGGTCTGCCCGGGATGGATATGCCGCGGGCCTATTCGGCGTATCCATCGCGTGTGCAGGTGATCGAGTATCTCGAAAGTTATGCGGCGCGCTTCGATATCCGGCCGGTTTTCGGGACCGAAGTCTCATGCCTGCGGCGCTACGGCGTGCAATGGTGTGCGCAGACCGCGAGAGGGCCGGTCTCGGCGCCGGTTGCTGTTGTCGCGACCGGCATCGCGAGCGCGCCATACCGTCCATCCTGGCCGGGCTCGGTGGTCTATCGAGGCGCGATCGTCCATAGCAGCGACTACCGCAATCCGGCGCCATATCTGGGCAAGCGGGTGCTGGTGGTCGGATTGGGAAATTCGGGCGGGGAGATCGCGCTCGATCTGGCGGAGGCCGGCGTCGATGTCGCGCTTGCGGTTCGCGGCCCGGTTCAGATTTTGCCGCGCGATCTCCTGGGTCTGCCGATCCTGACCTGGGCGATCCTGTATCAGCACCTGCCGGCGCGCCTGGTCGATACTATCAACGCTCCCATCCTGCGGCTCGCGCTCGGTTCATTCGAGAAGCTCGGCTTGCGCCGCGCGGCCAAGGGACCGCGCCAGATGATCGACGAGGACGGGCGCGTGCCGATGATCGATATCGGCACGCTCTGCAAGATCAGGGACGGCTCCATCAAGGTGCGCGGCGGGATCGACCGCCTGACCAACGACGGCGTCGTGTTCGACGATGGCAAAAGCGAAGGTTTCGACGCGATCGTGCTGGCGACGGGCTTTCGCTCCGACCTGCGAGGCTTGATCCCGGATATGGAGAGAGTGTTCGACGCGTACGGCCGGCCGCGCGTGACCGGAGCGGCGACGGATGTCCCCGGACTTTATTTTTGTGGCCAGACCGTTTCACCCACCGGGCAGTTGCGCGAGATCGGTCGCGAGGCGCAGCGCTTGGCCAGCGACATCAGGCAATATCTCGCAACACGTCGCGACACGGCGTGAGACGGCTTCTTCGCCGCCTCTGACGCAGCGTCACTAAAATCCGCCAACCTCGCGCGCTTCGGTAAGAATAGGGCGAACGTGCGGGGCGCGGCCCTCCGGGCAGGTTAAATCGGGAACAGCCGGTAGTCTTAATAAGAGGTTCCGGTTGCCGAAATCCGGTGGTTCCTTCACGACACCGACATGTTTGCCGGCTTCATCCCATTGGTCGTGATCTCGATCGTTGTGCTCTGCGTCTTCGCGTTTGCCGCGGACGCAAGCTGCCCTTAGCCATGGAGGGGTCAATGCGACCGTCTTCTTGCATCGCTGCATTGGTTGCGGCGGCGTCCCTGACCGCGTCGTCGCCGGCCCACAGTCGGGGCTTCGCCTGGTTCTTCTCGCACTCCCGGCCGCACGGATCTTGTGCGGGACAAAATGTCGTCGCGACATTCTATGTTTCGGGGCGCCGAACGGCGAGTGGTCAAACCTTCAATTCAGGTGGCCTGACCGCCGCGCATCGCACGCTTCCTTTCGGGTCGCAGGTGACGATTACCAATCCTGAGAACGGCAGATCCGTCACGGTGACAATCAATGATCGCGGCCCCTTTACGCATGGCGTTACGCTTGATCTGGCCCGGGGCGCCGCTCACGCGATTGGCATGACCGGAACGCAGTGGGTTTGTATGTCCTGACCTCTGCTGCGACCGATCGCTCGGTCGCACCCGTAGCTGCGCGACGGAGCTTTTTTCGATGGTCGCAAACAAAAAAGCACACGAGCGTCGTCACCGCAGATGACCGTTTATCCCGGCATTCCCTGCGCCCTTTGCTTCGAGAGGACCGCGACGATGGCTGCGCCAACGGGTGGTGGGACGCCGAGGCGTGCCGTTAATCCAAGCTTGAAGGTATCGGCGGGTGGGCAGAAGTGATAGGAGATCGGCGCAGTCGCCCCTGCCCACCGCCTTTCCCAATAGTCCTTCATGAAAAACGACCAGCTTCTCTCCCAGATTTCGGAGTTCTGCCGTCAAGCGGATATGGCCGAATCCACCTTCGGGCGCCGCGCCGTCAACGACGGCAAGCTGGTGCACCGCCTGCGTGAGGGCAAGCGCATCACCATCGATACGCTGGAGCGCATCCAGGCCTATATGGCCTCTGCGATGCCCGGCGGGATGCCGCCGCCGCGCGGCCTGGAAGTGGTGGTAGAAAAGCGCGACCCCCGCGGCAATTTCCGCTTCTTCGAAAACCGGCAGAAATACCTGCTGTTCGTCCACACCTGCGGCGAGAAGCGCGTGGTCGCGGCGCGGGTGGCGCTGGAGCTCTCCGCTATCCATCCCCGCCCGCCGGCGCTTCGCGTGTTCGACGCCGGCTGCGGCGACGGCACCGTGCTGGCGCGGGTGATGCGCTCCATGCACACCCGTTTTCCCCACATGCCGTTCTATATCGCCGGCAAGGAGCTCAGCGTCGAGGATGTCCGCCTGACGCTGGACAAGGTGCCGGACCGGCTGTTCGAGCATCCCGCGACCGTCTTTGTTCTCACTAATATGTATTACGCCGAGGCGCCGTGGCTGACGCCGGCTTCGCCCGCGGCGGCGGCCGGCATGATCTGGCACGAAGTCCCGCTAAGAGGTGCGTCTTCGGGGGATTTCGAGGCCCAAATCGCCGAATTGGGGCCGTTTCTGGAGCAGAACTGGCGGGCGAGCGTGAGCCCGCGCTCGGGCATGCCGATCTATGAGCGGCCGGTGGCGCTGGTGCTCTACCGGGAGGACCAGCGATTCCTGCTCGATTCGATCATTCCCCGGGCCGGCCGGAGCGAGGCCAATTTCGACCTCATCATCGCTTCCCAGCCTTACCGGGCGAAATCGAGCGTCAATTTCCGCGCCAAACGCATTATTGCCCCCTTGGGGCGGGCCTTGCGTGCCGGCGGCCGGCTGATCGGAATTCACTCCCACGGACAGGATCCGGGGCTGGAGATTATCCAGGCGGTCTGGCCCGGAGAAAATCCTTTCGCCGTGAGCCGTCATGAGCTATTGCGCGCCGTGAAATACGAGCTGGGATCGGCCGGGCGCGACCTCAATTTTAACGCCTATGCGGATGCCCGTTCGGTCTTCCGTTATGATATGGAAGCGCTGCCCAACGAGGTCACCGGGTCGATCGGAACCTCGACGGCCTTTGCAGCATGGAATGCGGCGGTGTATGTCGCACAGATTGAAGACGACCGGTTGACGGAAATGTCCCAAAGTGGCCGTTATCTCGACGCCGTCAGAGAGGTTCTGCGCAAGCATAACGGGCTCTGGTTTTACGACGAATCCTACGTCATCTCGCGCCGTCGAGACTGACAGCTCAGGAAACATTTGAAAAAAGCACCGCCAAGGTCTGGCGGAAAAAGGGGCTACCTTGATGCGCGCGTCTTACCTGTTCACCTCAGAGTCGGTTTCAGAAGGTCATCCGGACAAGGTCTCCGACCAGATCTCGGATGCAATCCTCGACGCCTTCATCGAGAAGGACGTCAAGCTCGGGATTGCCGATGACAGCCTCGTCAATACAAGGCTCGGCTGCGAGACGCTGTGCACGACCAACAAGATCGTGATCGCCGGCGAGGGCCGCGGGCAACTGTTCCGGGATATCCACGGCGTCCCGGTGGTCGATCGCGAACTGATCTGCCAGATCGCGCGCGATGTGGTCAAGGATATCGGCTACGACCAGAACGGCTTCTCCTATCACGGCGCCGATATCGAGGTACTGCTGCACGGCCAGTCGCCCGATATTGCGATGGGCGTCGATGCCAAGAAAAAGAAGAGCGGCGAGGAAGAGGGCGCGGGCGACCAGGGCATGATGTTCGGTTACGCCTGCACCGAGAGCGAGGTCTATCAGAAGGGCTCGTTCATGCCGGCGCCGATTTTCTTCGCGCATCGTATCCTGAAGGTTCTCTCCGAGAAGCGCCGCAACGGCTCGCTTGCCGATTTGCAGCCCGACGCCAAGAGCCAGGTCACGGTGAAGTATGTCGACGGCAAGCCGGTCGGCTGCACCAAGGTCGTGGTCTCGACCCAGCACAACGAGAAGAGCCGCAACAACAAGAAATACTCGCCCGGCCTGATCAAGGACATGATCTCGACCGCGGTGGAATCGGCGCTGCCGAAGGGCTGGATGCCCTCACGGTCGTCCGACTTCCTGGTCAATCCGACCGGCAACTTCGTGGTCGGCGGTCCCGACGGCGATTGCGGCCTCACCGGGCGCAAGATCATCGTCGACACCTATGGCGGCTATGCCCCGCATGGCGGCGGCGCCTTCTCCGGCAAGGACCCGACCAAGGTCGATCGCTCGGCGGCTTACGCGGCGCGCTATCTCGCCAAGAACGTGGTCGCGGCCGGTCTTGCCGAACGCTGCACCATCCAGGTCGCTTACGCGATCGGCGTGGCCGATCCGATGTCGCTGCTGGTCGATACCCACGGCACCGGCAAGGTCGACGAGAAGAAGCTCGAGAAGGTGTTGCCGGAAATGTTCCGCCTGACGCCGACCAACATCCGCCGCACCCTGAAGCTAAACCGCCCGATCTATCGCAAGACCGCGTCCTACGGCCATTTCGGCCGCGCGCCGGAAAAGGACGGCAGCTTCTCGTGGGAGCGGACCGATCTCGCCGACGCGCTCAGGCGCGCGGTGTGATTTCTTCCCCTCTCCCCTGTGAGAGTGCCCGAGCGAAGCGAGGCGGGTGAGGGGTCTTGCCCTGTCGAGACCGAACCCGTCACCCAAGCGAATTCGTGACGATCTTCTGCGCCGGCCTCTCCCACGAGGGGAGAGGGCACACCAATGAAGCGCTGCGCAATGACATGAACTGATAACAGGAACCCCTGCATGACCGCCACCGCCGTAAAGCCTGCCTTCACCGATTACATCGTCAAGGATATCTCGCTCGCCGAATTCGGCCGCAAGGAAATCTCGCTGGCCGAGACCGAGATGCCCGGCCTGATGGCGACGCGTGAGGAATATGGCCCCAAGCAGCCACTGAAGGGCGCGCGCATCGCGGGCTCGCTGCACATGACGATCCAGACCGCGGTCCTGATCGAAACGCTGGCCGCACTCGGCGCCGACATCCGCTGGGTCTCCTGCAACATCTATTCGACGCAGGATCATGCGGCAGCCGCAATTGCAGCCGCCGGCATTCCGGTGTTCGCCGTCAAGGGCGAGACGCTCAGCGATTATTGGGACTACACCGCCAAATTGTTCGACTGGCACGGCGGCGGCACGCCCAACATGATCCTCGACGACGGCGGCGATGCCACCATGCTGGTGCATCACGGCCTTCGCGCCGAGCAGGGCGATGCGGCCTTCCTCGACAAGCCCAGTTCGGAAGAAGAGGAAGTGTTCTTTGCGCTGATCAAGCGGCTGTTGAAAGAAAAGCCGAAGGGCTACTTCGCGGAGATCGCCAGGAACATCAAGGGCGTCTCGGAAGAGACCACCACGGGCGTGCATCGCCTCTACCAGATGGAGAAGGACGGCAAGCTGCTGTTCCCGGCGATCAACGTCAACGACAGCGTCACCAAGTCGAAATTCGACAATCTCTATGGCTGCCGCGAATCGCTGGTCGACGGCATCCGCCGCGGCACCGACGTGATGATGTCGGGCAAGGTCGCGATGGTTGCGGGCTTCGGCGACGTCGGCAAGGGTTCGGCGGCCTCGCTCCGCCAGGCCGGCTGCCGGGTCATGGTCTCCGAGGTCGATCCGATCTGCGCGCTGCAGGCGGCGATGGAAGGCTATGAAGTCGTCACCATGGAAGATGCCGCGCCGCGTGCCGACATCTTCGTCACCGCGACCGGCAACAAGGACATCATCACCATCGAGCACATGCGTGCGATGAAGGACCGCGCCATCGTCTGCAACATCGGCCATTTCGACAACGAGATCCAGATCGCGGGCCTGCGCAACCTGAAATGGACCAACGTCAAGCCGCAGGTCGACGAGATCGAATTCCCCGACAAGCACCGCATCATCCTGCTGTCCGAGGGCCGCCTGGTGAACCTCGGCAACGCGATGGGCCATCCGTCCTTCGTGATGTCGGCGTCCTTCACCAACCAGACGCTGGCGCAGATCGAACTGTTCGCCAACAACAAGGGCGGCAAGTACGAGAAGAAGGTCTACGTGCTGCCGAAGACGCTGGACGAGAAGGTCGCCCGGCTGCATCTCGCCAAGATCGGCGTGAAGCTCACGGAACTCCGCAAGGACCAGGCCGACTATATCGGCGTGAAAACCGAAGGCCCGTTCAAGTCGGATCACTATCGCTACTGAGTTTTGAATTAGTCATTCCGCACCTCGGAATGACTGCGGACATCGAAAGGCCCCGGAAACGATCCGGGGCCTTTTCCTTTGCCGTTGATTTTCGGCTCGCTTTGCGCGCTAATCGGGTCATGGGAACGACCCAACAAGTGGAACATTTCGATGTGCTGATCGTCGGCGCCGGCCTCTCCGGCATCGGCGCGGGCTATCATCTCAAGCACAAATGTCCGTCGAAGAGTTTCGTCCTCCTTGAGGGGCGCGACTGCATCGGCGGCACCTGGGATTTGTTTCGCTATCCCGGCATCCGCTCCGACAGCGACATGTTCACGCTCGGCTATTCGTTCAAGCCGTGGACCAATCCGAAATCGATCGCGGATGGGCCAAGCATCCTGAACTACGTGCGCGAGACGGCGGCCGAGAACGGCATCGACCAGAAAATTCGCTTCCGCCACAAGGTCAAGCGCGCTTCGTGGTCCACGAGGGACGCCTGCTGGTCCGTGGAAGCCGAGCGAACCTCAGGCGAGGGCGCGTCTGAGACCGTGCGCTTCACCTGCAATTTCCTGTTCATGTGCTCCGGCTATTACCGCTACGAAGACGGCTACACGCCGGAATTTCTGGGCCGCGACGATTTCAACGGCGAGATCGTCCATCCGCAGAAATGGCCTGAAACCCTCGACTATGCGGGAAAACGCGTGGTGGTGATCGGATCGGGCGCGACCGCCGTGACGCTGGTGCCGGAAATGGCGAAGGCCGCCGGCCATGTCACGATGCTGCAGCGCTCGCCGACCTATGTGGTGTCGCGCCCGGCGCAGGATCAACTGGCGATCAAGTTGCGCAAGCGCTTCGGCGAATACATGGCCTATCATCTGATCCGCTGGCGCAACGTGCTGTTCGGCATGTATTTCTTCCAGCTTGCGCGGCGCCAGCCCGCACGGGTCAAGAAACTGATCCTCGGCGGCGTGAGGATGGCGCTCGGGCCCGACTATGATGTCGCGACCCATTTCAACCCGCGCTACAACCCCTGGGACCAGCGGCTGTGCCTCGTGCCGGATGGCGATTTGTTCAAGTCGATCCGGGAAAAACGCGCTTCCGTCGTGACCAGCGAGATCGACCGCTTCACCGAAAAAGGCGTTCGCCTGAAGGACGGCAGCGAACTCGAAGCCGATATCATCGTCACTGCAACGGGCCTCGTGTTGCAGGTGCTCGGCGGCATGGAAGTTGCCGTTGACGGCAACAACGTCGATTTCGCCAGGACGCTGAACTACAAGGGCATGATGTATTCGGATGTGCCGAACCTGGCGTCGGCGTTCGGCTACACCAACGCGTCCTGGACGCTGAAATGCGATCTCACCTGCGAATACGTCTGCCGGCTGATCAACTACATGGACCGGCATGGCTACAAGGAGTGCGTGCCGCACAACGTCGATCCCACGGTCGCCGAATTGCCGGCGCTGTCATTCACGTCAGGCTACGTGCAGCGGGCGGTCGCGAAAATGCCGAAGCAAGGCTCGAAGCGGCCGTGGCGGCTGTATCAAAACTACGCCCTCGACATCGTTGCATTGCGCTTCGGCAGGATCGACGACGGCGTGATGAAGTATTCGTGAGGCGCAAGGCGTTCCCCGGATGCTGCGCAGCGTGTAACGATGCGCTGCTGATCCGGGGCCCGATGCGCTTGATCCCGGGTCCCGGCTCTGCATCGCACCACTTTGTGGATGCGATGCGTCCGGGACACGGCAGACTCACTTCTCCGGCTGACCGATCGCAACCTTCAGCGTGCCGACGCCGTCGACGCCGCACTCGATCTTGTCACCGGGGTGAAGCTGCGACACGCCGGCCGGCGTGCCCGTCATGATGATGTCGCCGGCGGCAAGCTTCACCTGCTGCGAGAGTTGCCAGATGATTTCCGGCACGCTCCAGATCAGTTCGGTGAGGTCGCCCTTTTGCGTTTCCTTGCCGTTGACCGTGAGCCAGATCTTGCCCGTGGAGGGATGGCCGATCTTGGCGGCCGGCTGGATCGCAGAGCAGGGCGCGGAATAGTCGAATGACTTGCCGACTTCCCACGGCCGCTCCTTCTTGCGGGAGGCGAGTTGCAGGTCGCGCCGCGTGAGGTCGATGCCCACCGCGTAGCCATAGACGTGATCGAGCGCCTTGTCGGCGGGGATATTGAGCCCGCCGCTCTTCATGGCGACGATCAACTCGACCTCGTGATGCAGGTCCTTGGTCAGCGGCGGATAGGGAATGGTGGCGCCGTCGCCCACCAGCATGTCGGCGTGCTTGGCGAAGAAGAACGGCGGCGCCCGCTCGTCATTTCCCATCTCGCGGATGTGCTCCAGATAATTGCGCCCGACGCACCAGATGCGGCGAACCGGATAGACCTTCGTGTCGCCGACGACAGGGAGCGACGGCTGGGGCAAAGCAGGGATGACGAAAGAAGTGGCGTTCATGGAGCGCTCTCGTTGCTGGAATTATTCTTCTGACGTTTTTTTACGCCGTTGCGTCTGACGGCGCTAGTGGAGCGGGGGAGGCATCGCGCTGTTGCAGGCGGAAGAACGAAGCGTAACGGCCGCTGCGGCGCAGGAGATCGTCATGCCGTCCGCTTTCCACGATCTCGCCGCCTTCGACCACCAGAATCGTATCGGCGTGCATGATGGTGTGCAGCCGGTGCGCGATCACGATCGTGGTGCGATTCCGGCAGAGATGTTCGATCGCTTCCTGCACCTGCTTTTCGGATTCGGAATCGAGCGCGGCGGTCGCCTCGTCGAGCAGGATGATCGGCGCGTTGCGGAGCAGCGCCCGCGCCACCGCGACGCGCTGGCGCTGACCGCCCGACAATTGTGTGCCGTGTTCGCCGACCGGCGTGTCGTAGCCGAGCGGAAAAGCCATGATGAATTCGTGGGCGCAGGCGGCCTTGGCGGCGGCCATGATCTCGTCGCGACTTGCGCCGCGTTTGCCGAAGGCGATGTTGGCGCCGATGGTGTCGCGGAACAGATAGACGTCCTGTCCGACATAGGCGGTCTGGGCGCGGAGCGATTGGCGTGACACGGCTGAGATCGGCTGGCCGTCGATCAGGATTTCGCCGCTGCCCGCTTCATAGAAGCGGAGCAGCAACGCGAGCACGGTCGATTTGCCGCCGCCGGAAGGCCCGACCAGCGCGGTGACCTTGCCGGGGTCGGCGACGAAACTCATGTGATTGAGCACCGGCTCGTTCGGCCGGTACGCAAAGTTCACCTCGCGCATTTCGACCCGCGCGTCGGTCAATTTCAGCGGCGGCTTGTCATTGTCTTCGGGCTCGCTGGCGGGACTATCGATGATCTCGATCAGTTTGCGGGCGCCGATCAGGCTGGAGTTCAGTTCGAGATTGAGCCGCGCCAGCCGCTTGGCCGGCTCGTAGGCCAGCAGGAAGGCGGTCAGGAACGAGAAAAACTGTCCGGGCGTTGCACCGAGCGCCACTACGCTGTAGCCGCCATACATCAGGCCGCCCGCGACCGCCAACCCGCCAAGCGTTTCCATCAGCGGGCTCGCGCGATTGGAAACCCGCGCCATCTTGTTGGCGTTGTTTTCGACCGCCGCGATGCTGGCATCGATGCGCTCACGCATCGTGTCTTCGAGCGTGAAGGCCTTGACGGTGCGGATGCCCTGCAGGGATTCCTGCATGGTCTCCATGATGTCGGCGGTGCCGGTGAACTGGGTGTGGGCGAGGCTCTTGATCCGCCGCACCAGCGTGCGCAGCACGATCATCGCCGGCGGCGCGACCAGAAACCCGAGCAGCGCCATCAGCGGGTCCTGCGACACCATGACGGCGATCAGCCCGATCAGGGAGAGCACGTCGCGGCCAACCGCGTTGATCAGGAGGCTGAGCACCTGGGTAACGGAATTGGCGCCCGCGGTGAGGCGCGCCAGAAATTCGCTAGAATGCCGGTCGGAGAAGAAGCCGACGCTCTCGTTCATCAGCTTGGCGAACAGCGACCGCTGGTTGTTGGCGAGGATGGCGTTGCTGATCCTCGACAAGATGACCTGGTGGCCGTACGTCGCCGCTCCCTTGATGATGAAGATGACGACCGTGACGCCGGACAGGATCGCGATGCCGCGGATATTTTTGTCGACATAGGCCTGATTGATGACCTGGCCGAGCAGCCAGGCCGATCCGGCGGTGGTTGCGGCCGAGACCGCCATCAGCGCAAACGCGGTCAGATAGCGCCGCCAATAGACCGCGCCCTGTTCCATGATCAGGCGGCGAATCAGGATCGCCGCGCCATAGGGGTCGTCGGTGATTTTCTTCGGAAGTTCGGTCATCCGCTTTCCATTGACGCTGCGCGCGACAGTTTTCGTGCGCCCATGCGTCAGGGTTGCTCCGAACCATCCGTTTGCCCGCACCGGCGGGGTTTTTCAAGCAAATTCAGCCCCGAAATCAGGAACCGCAACCGCCGGATTGCGGTCCGCAATGTCAGAGCCGGGACGCCAGAATATCGACCACGAACGCATCGAGATCGCCGCCCGAAAACAGAAAGCCGGGCAGGCCGGCCGCAACGGCCGCCTCGATGTCGCTTGCGCGATCGCCGATCACGAAACTGCCTTCGCGGCGCACCGGCCAATGCGCCATCAAGTCGTGGATCATACCGGGCTGCGGCTTCCGCCAGTGATGGTCTTCGAGATAGCCCGCAACCGATCCGTCCGGATGATGCGGGCAATAGCGGATGTCGTCGATATGGGCTCCCTGCGCGGCGAGTTCGGCGCGCATCCAGTCGTGCAGGGAGTTGAGATCGGCTTCGGTGAAGAAACCGCGCGCGACGCCGGATTGATTGGTGAAGAAGAACACGAAATAGCCGGCCTCGTTGAGCCGGCGGATCGCTTTGGCCGCGTTCGGCATCAAGCGGATACGATCGGGGGTGCCCATATAACCGTCGTCATGATTGACGACGCCGTCGCGATCGAGGAACGCCGCCGGCCGCGGCGCGGAGGAGGTTGGGTGGACGCCGCTCATGTCCTGATCGAAGGCGATTGCATCAGCTCCTGTTCGACCACGTCGCAGATGCCGTGGGCGAACGCCAGGTGAATTTGCTGAATCACCGCGGTGTCGTCGCTCGGCGCCACCAGGAGATGATCGCACGATGCGCTGAGGGCCGTGCCCTTGCTGCCGGTGAAACCGACCGTGACCAATCCATGCTGCCGCGCCGTCTTCAGCGCCGCCAGAATGTTCGCGGAGCGGCCCGAGGTCGATAACGCCAGCAGACACGTCGCCGCGCCGGCCAAGCCCCTCGACCTGCCGCGCGAACACCTGCTCGAAGCCGTAGTCATTGGCGATCGCCGTCAGCGCCGACGTGTCCGTGGTCAATGCGACCGCCGCATAGGCCGGGCGATCCTGCTTGTAACGGCCGACGATTTCGGCGGCGATATGCTGGGCGTCGGCCGCGCTGCCGCCGTTGCCTGATATCAGGAGCTTGTGGCCGCCGCGCAACGCATTCGTAATGACTTCAGCGATCTTTCGCGCAGTATCGAGCAGGCCCGCATCCTGCGTCGCCCGTTCAAGAGCGTCGCGCGAGAGTGCCAGATGCGCTGCGATCGGGTCTTTCGAACTTTGGCTCAAGCGTCACCGTGAGGGTTCTGATTCATCTTGGTAATGAC
The DNA here is from genome assembly GCA_963706265.1 of uncultured Alphaproteobacteria bacterium. Classification (GTDB taxonomy): domain Bacteria; phylum Pseudomonadota; class Alphaproteobacteria; order Rhizobiales; family Xanthobacteraceae; genus Bradyrhizobium. The sequence goes on from CAVPLO010000004.1 coordinate 929,242, forward strand.
CGGAGGGAAGCTGTGCAAGCAGGCGGGAGGCGATTTCAGCCACGTCGGTTGCGGGAATATCGCGCATGCAGCGGTGATCGTTCATGGTGCATATCGGGCGATGGCAGGGCTGGCACGGCACGGTGGTTTTGGTTTGAACGGTTGCGGCAAGGCCGTTGAGCGGCGCCCAGTGATAGGGACTGGTGGGACCGAAAATCCCCATGGTCGGCGTGCCGAGTGCGGCCGCGATATGCATCAATCCGGAGTCGTTCGACACCGCAAGGCTCGCTGCCGCCATTGCCAGAATGCCGTTACGCAGGTCCGTGCCGGTGAGATCGCGCACCCGCGCGCCGCCCGCAGCGACGATTTCAGCGGCGATTGCCGCTTCGCCGGGGCCGCCGATGACCCAGACGTCCAGGCCGCGTTCGGCCAAGAGCCGAGCGGCCTGCGGATAATATGTCCAGCGCTTCGACGAGCCGACGGAACCGGGCGCCAGCGCCACGGCCGTGGCTTGGCCGAGCCCCTTGGCCTGCCGGAACCGCGCCACTTCCTCCGCGCTCACCCGCAATTGAGGCACCGGCCATTCCGCCGGCAAGGCGGCGCCATCGGGCAGGGCCAGCGCGGCATTCTTGTCGATGAAACGGGGAAGTCGCCTTTCGCCCCAGCGCCATTGATTAATGAGGCCAAACCTGGCTTCGCCGACAAAGCCGACCCGTTCCGGAATCCCGGCCAGCGTCGGGGCGATGGCCGACTTCCAGGTGCGGGGCAGGACCAGCGCGGTCGCGTAATTTCGTGCCTTCAGCTCGGCGGCGAGGCTGAACTGCTTGGCCACCGCCAGCCGGCCGCGTGGCAGGTCGCAGACGACGCGAGCGCGGACGCCCGGCATATAATCGACCAGGGGCGCGCACAGCGAGGTGGCCAAGAGGTCGACGGGCCGGTTGGGAAAGCGCTGGTTCAGCACCCGCACCACGCTGTGGCCGCGAACGAAGTCGCCGATCCACATATAAGGGATGACTAGAATGGGCCTGGTGTCATCCGCATTCTCGACCGCCACGGAATGGTTTGAATCACGGTTCATGCTTTGAAGGCCGCTGCCCATGGCCGTCTCGGTAACGGCTCCTTGCAGGCAGGTAAAGCCTCGAAAATGCGGGCTCGCGGGCTTCACCATATCGGGTGGCTCAGGTTGCCTGCCGGACAGGGTTAAGGCAAAGCTGGGTGTTCTTACAGGCAGGGTGCGGAATGCTGCTGGTGACCGGTGGGGCCGGTTTTATCGGGTCGAATATCGTGGCCGCGCTCAACGAGGCGGGCCGTACGGATGTGGCCGTATGCGACCTCCTGGGCGACAGCGGCAAATGGCGCAACCTCGCCAAACGCCAGCTCGCCGACATCGTGCCGCCGGCCGAACTGCCCGCGTGGCTGAATGGCCGCCGCCTCGACGCGGTGATCCATATGGGCGCGATTTCCGAAACCACAGCCACCGACGGCGATCTCGTCATCGAGACCAATTTCCGTTTTTCGATGCGGCTGCTCGACTGGTGTACCGCGCAGGCGACGCCGTTCATTTACGCTTCCTCGGCAGCAACGTATGGAAATGGCGAACATGGCTTTGCCGATGACCCTTCACTTGCCGCATTGAAGGCGCTGCGGCCGATGAATCTCTACGGCTGGAGCAAGCATCTGTTCGACATGGCGGTGCTCGAGCGCGCCTCGCCGCGGCGAGAAGCTGCCGCCGCAATGGGCGGGGCTGAAATTCTTCAACGTGTTCGGGCCCAACGAATACCACAAGGGCACGATGATGAGCGTGCTGGCGCGGCGCTTCGACGACATCAAGGCCGGGCGCGTCGTCGAGCTCTTCAAGTCGCATCGCGACGGCATCGCCGACGGCGATCAGCGGCGCGATTTCATCTCAGTCGATGACGTGGTGCGGGTGGTGATGTGGCTGCTCGCGACGCCAGCCGTCTCGGGCCTTTTCAATGTCGGCACCGGCAAGGCGCGCAGCTTCAGGGATCTCATACTCTCGGCCTATGCGGCATTGGGCGCCGCGCCCAACATCCGCTACATCGACATGCCCCTATCCATTCGCGACAGTTACCAGTATTTCACCCAGAGCGAGGTCGAACGCTTGCAGCGCGCGGGCTATAACGGCGGCTTCACCGCGCTCGAAGAAGCAGTCGGGCTTTACGTCAACGGCTACCTCGATCAGCCCGATCGCTATCGCTGACGGACCAATAACGGCACAACAATGTTCGATTTCGAATCCTTTCACCGCACGATGGTTGGCCAGACGGTGCTTTGCGTCGGCGACCTGATGCTGGACGAGTTCGTCTATGGCGAGGTATCGCGGATTTCGCCGGAAGCGCCGGCGCCCGTTATCGCCGCGCGGCGCAGCGAAACCAGTATCGGCGGCGCCGGAAATGTCGCGCGCAACATCACGTCGCTCGGCGCCAAATGCATCTTTGTCGGCCTGATCGGCAAGGACGCCGCGGCAGCGGAACTCAAGGCAGCCCTGGCCAGGGAACCGCTGATCGAGAGCGTTCTGGTCGCGGATAGCGCGCGGCCGACCACGCGCAAGGTGCGTTTTGTTTCTGAACACTTCCGCACCCACATGCTGCGGGCGGACTGGGAAATGACGCATCCGGCCGAGGCAAGCGTCGAGCAGCAACTGATCGACGCCATCTTGCCGCTGATTCCGCGCGCCGATATCGTGCTGTTGTCCGATTACGCCAAGGGCGTGCTGACGGCGCGCGTGATCCGCAACATCATCGATACCGCCCGCAAACTCGGCAAGGCCGTGATCGTCGATCCCAAGAGCGCCAATTTCGCGATCTATCGCGGAGCGACGCTGCTGACGCCGAACCGCAAGGAATTCGCCGAAGCGACCCGAAGCCGGGCGGATTCAAACGAGAGCATCGCCGCTGCCGCGCCGGACGTGATGCAGCTTGCCGATTGCGAGGCCATCCTGGTGACGCAAAGCGAGCATGGCATGACGTTGGTGCTGCGCACCGGCGAGACCGTTCATGTGCCGGCCTTTCCCGTCAAGGTGCGCGATGTCTCGGGCGCCGGCGACACGGTCGCCGCGGTGCTGGCAGTCGCGCACGCGGCAGGAGCCGGTTGGGAAGACGCGATCCGGTTGGCCAGCGCCGCCGCAGCCGTTGCCGTCGGCAAGAAGGGAACCGCGAGCGTGACGCCGGCCGAACTGCGCCGGCAGATCCTGCCGCATGCGTTTCTTGCGGCGGAAGACAAGATCGTCGCGCATGACGACGATCTCGAGGCGCGGCTCGCCGAATGGCGCAAGCAAGACCTGAGGATCGGCTTCACCAATGGCTGTTTCGACATCCTGCATCCCGGCCATGTCAAGGTTCTGACTGCGGCGCGTGCCGCCTGCGATCGCCTGATCGTCGGCTTGAACAGCGATGCCTCGGTCAAGCGGCTGAAAGGCGAGGGTCGTCCGGTGCAGAGCGAACGCGCGCGCGCCGAAGTGCTGGCGGCGCTGGAGGCGGTCGATCTCGTCGCGATCTTCGAGGAAGATACGCCGCTCAAGTTGATCGAGCAGATCAAGCCGAGCGTGCTGGTGAAGGGCGGCGACTATACCCGTGAGCAGGTGGTCGGCCATGCCATCGTCGAGGCGCATGGCGGCGAGGTGATCCTGGTCGAGGTGCTGGCGGGCTTCAGCACCACCTCGCTGGTCGATCGTGCGCGCGGAGGCAAGGCGTGACGGTTGCCGCCCAGCCGATCGGCGCGCTGTTGTTGAAGCGTTGGCGGGATCGGGCCGCCTGGATGACCGCGGTCGATATCTTTGCCCTGCTGCTGGCGCTGTCGCTGCCCTGGTCGACCTCGCTGGTCGGAATTTTCGCCGTCGTGATCGTGCTGGTGATGCTGCCGACGATCGACGCCGGCGAGTTCATCAACTCGCTGAAACGTCCGATCTGCGTGGCTCCGATCGCGCTGTTCGCGCTGGCATTGGCCGGCACGCTGTGGTCGGACGCGCGCTGGGGCATGCGATTTTATGCGGTCGCTCCGACCGCCAAATTCCTGCTGTTGCCGTTGTTGTTTTACCACTTCGAGCGTTCGCAGCGCGGCTTATGGGTTTTGACGGCCTTTTTGGTGTCGTGCGTCGCGTTGCTGGCGATGTCCTGGCTCGTCGACTTTTATCCAAATCTCTCGCTGAAAGCCAAAGACGTGGCGTCGCCCGGGATTTTTGTGAAAAACTATATCGACCAGAGCCAGGAGTTCGCGCTGTGCGCGGTCGCGCTGGCTTTTCCGATCGCGACGCTGCTACGCGCCAAGAAAATCGCTTGGCGCTGCTGCTCGGCGTGATTGCGCTGGGCTTTCTCGCCAATATGGCTTTTGTGATCGTCTCGCGCACGGCGCTGGTCACGATCCCGATCATGCTCGCGGTGTTCGCCGTTTTGCACTTGAGGTGGCAGACCACGCTGATGATCCTGTGCGCCGCCGTAGTCGCCTGCGTCATCGCCTGGGCAGCCTCGCCGCTGCTGCAGGAAAGGATCTCTTCGATCGGCCTCCAATACCAGCTCTACGAGCAGCAGGGCGCCACGACCTCGGTCGGTGAACGGCTCGAGTTCTGGCGAAAATCGCTGCGGTTTTTCGTCGAGGCGCCCATCGTGGGGCACGGCACGGGTCGACCGAAGGGTTATTCGAAAAGGCCGCCGCCGGACAGACCGGCATTGCCGCCGAGGTGATCAGAAATCCGCATAACCAGACCTTGAACGTCGCGGTTCAGTGGGGCGTGCTCGGCATCATCGTGCTCTACGCGATGTGGCTTTCGCACTTGTTGCGGTTTCGCGGCGAGGGTCTCTTCAACTGGATCGGCTTGCTGGTGGTGGTGCAAAACATCTTCACCTCGCTGTTCAACTCCCACCTTTTCGATTTTCACGAAGGCTGGATGTACGTGCTCGGCGTCGGCGTGGCCGGCGGCCTCGTCCTGAACGCGAAACAAACCAAAATTTGCTAGTGGTCCTTTGATTCCAACATTCGCAAGAGTGACTGCCGAGGAGGGATGCGAATGTTAGAATCGGACCACTAGTGGAGTGGATTTGACATTCGCTACCCACCCGGCCGCGAATCCGGAAAGCGAATGTCAAATCCTAAACTCCACTAGAAACATATATTTGCTAGTGGTCCTTTTGATTCTAACATTCGCAAAGGTGCCCGCTGAGAAGGGATGCGAATGTTAGAATCGGACCACTAGAATATGTCGCCTGCGCTTTCCAGCGCATCCGGGATGGGTTATCAGCGGCAACGGGGGTTGTCGCAAAAACTAAAGGGGCTTTCGCCCGCGATCGGTTGTTGAATGACGCGTTTGACGCATCTTGGCTTGCGCAACTACCTGATCGCCCTGCATGACGTGGCGGCGACGGCCATTGCGTTCTTTGCCGCCTTCTATCTTCGCTTCGAAGGCGGCGAGCAGTTCGTCGAACGTTTGCCGTTGATGCTGCGTATCCTGCCGTACTTTCTCGTGCTCAGCCTCGTCGTCTGCTACTTCTTCAATCTCACCACCACCAAATGGCGCTTCATCTCGCTGCCGGATGCGCTCAACATCCTGCGGGTGGCGACGTTGCTGGCCACGGCGCTGTTGGTGCTCGACTACATCCTGGTGGCGCCCAACGTGCACGGCACCTTCTTTTTCGGCAAGGTGACCATCGTCCTCTACTGGTTTCTCGAGATCACCTCGCTCAGCGCGCTGCGCTTTGCCTATCGCTATTTCCGCTACACGCGCGTTCGCCATCACGCCAGAGCGGAGGACGCTTCGCCGACGCTTCTGGTTGGTCGCACCGCCGATGCCGAGGTGCTGCTGCGCGGCATTGAAAGCGGCGCGGTGAAGCGGATCTGGCCGATCGGCATTCTTTCGCCATCGATCGCCGACCGCGGCCAGTTGATCCGCAACGTCCCCGTGCTCGGCAACATCGACGACATCGAAGACGTCGCAACCGATTTTGCCCGCCGCAACAAGCCGATTGCGCGTGCCGTGATGCTGCCGTCGGCCTTTGAAGTGGAAGCGCATCCGGAAACGTTCCTGATGCGGGCCAAGCGGCTGCGGCTGATCGTAAGCCGCCTGCCGTCGCTGGAGGGCGGTGAGACGCCGCGCCTTGCGCCGGTCGCGGTCGAGGACCTGCTGCTGCGCCCGAGCTCGACCATCGACTATGCGCGGCTCGAAGCGCTCGTCAGCGGCAAGTCGGTGATCGTCACCGGCGGCGGCGGCTCGATCGGCGCGGAGGTTTGCCAGCGCGTGGTCGCCTTCGGCGCGGCGCGGTTGCTGATTATCGAGAATTCCGAGCCTGCGCTTTACGCGATCACCGAGACCCTCGCCGCCCAGCAGGTCGAGGCCGAGGTGGACGGCCGCATTGCCGACATCCGCGACCGCGAACGCATTCTGGGCCTGATGACGGAATTCAAGCCCGACCTCGTGTTCCACGCCGCGGCCCTCAAGCATGTGCCGATCCTCGAGCGCGACTGGAGCGAGGGGGTCAAGACCAATATCTTCGGCTCGATCAACGTCGCCGATGCCGCGTTTGCGGCCGGCGCCGAAGCGATGGTGATGATTTCGACCGACAAGGCGATCGAACCGGTTTCCATGCTCGGCCTGACCAAGCGCTTTGCCGAAATGTATTGCCAGGCGTTGGACCATGATCTCGCGCAAGGCCGCAAGCGCATGCGACTGATCTCGGTGCGGTTCGGCAACGTGCTGGCCTCCAACGGTTCGGTGGTGCCGAAATTCAAGGCGCAGATCGAGGCGGGCGGGCCGGTGACGGTGACCCATCCCGAGATGGTGCGTTACTTCATGACCATCCGCGAAGCCTGCGATCTCGTGATCACAGCGGCGACGCACGCGCTTGGCGCGTTGCGGCCAACCGTGTCGGTCTACGTGCTCAATATGGGCCAGCCGGTGAAGATCGTCGATCTCGCCGAACGCATGATCCGTCTTTCCGGCCTGCAACCCGGCGAGGACATCGAGATCGTCTTCACCGGGATGCGGCCGGGCGAGCGGCTCAACGAAATCCTGTTCGCCAGCGAAGAGCCGGCCGTCGATATCGGTCTTGCCGGCATCATGGCGGCCAAGCCCAACGAGCCGCCGATGCAGGCGCTGAAGAACTGGATGACCGCGCTCCGGCAGGCAATCGAGAACGACGATCCCGCCACCATCAAGACGATCCTGAAGGACGCGGTGCCGGAATTCGGATCGAACGCGGCCTAAGCTTTGTTCACCTCTCCCCTGTGGGGAGAGGTCGGATCGCCCCTGGCGATGCGTAAGCATCGTCCAGCGCGATCCGGGTGAGGGGGTAGTTCTTCACGCGCGACCGTGACCCCCCACCCCAACCCTCTCCCACCGCAAGTCGGGCCCGCCCGACTTGCGCAAATTGACAATGCGCAACCGGGGTAAACCCCGGTTGCGTGGGAGAGGGAGCACACTACCGTTGCGGCGCTATTGGAAATAACTTCATCGTACCTTAGATCGCTGCGGCCCTGCTACAAGGCCGCGAAAAGCGGACCATCACAAACGCCACCGCCGCGCCGCCGAGAGCGACAAGCGCCGCATTTGCCGCGAGCGATGGAGCCATAATCGAAATCACCGCAAGCACGGCGAGAGCGAGATTGAGGACGAACACCTCGTTCACCACGTGCTGCACCGAAAAGCCGTTATCGGTGGCGCGCTGATAGAAATGCGAGCGGTGCGCGACCCAGAACGGCTCGCGGCGCATCACCCTGCGCAACAGCGTGACCGTGGCATCCGCCAGATAATAGAGCGGCAACAGCAGCGCGGCCACGGCATGCTGGTGCATCGCCAGTTGCAGCAGGCACCAGCCGAGCAACAGGCCGATCGGCAGGCTGCCGACATCGCCGAGAAAGATTTTTGCCACCGGGCGATTGAAGGGCGCAAAGCCGATCATCGCGCCGCAAAGCGCGGCGGCGACGACCGTGGCGGAGGGCGGAAGGTCACCAAGCAGGCCCAGCATGATCAGAGCGGCCGTGACCGGCACGACCTCGGCCGTCGTCATCCAGTCGAGGCCGTCCATGAAGTTCACGAGATTGACGAACCAGAGGCCCGCAAGCACCAGCAAACCGCGTTCGATCCAGACCGGAACGAACGGCGCGATGCGAAGATCGCACGGGCTCGCCAGCACGATCGCGCCGACTGCGAGGGCTTGCAGCAACAGGCGCGGCAGTACCGGGATTGGCCTGATGTCATCGGCAAAGCCGACCGCCGCGATGAACAGGGTCGCACCGAAAAGCGCGGCCGGGAAACTCGAACCGGCTTCGATACTGGCGGCAAGCGCGACGCCTGCGGCCACGAGGGTCGCCGCGATCACGGCAATGCCGGCGCCCTGTGGCGTTGGCGTGCGGTGGGAAGATCGCGCATTCGGTTTTGCCAGCGCGTGCTTCAGAAGATAGGGGTGGATTATCTTGATCAAGCCGGACGAGACGGTTGCGGCGGCACATGCCGCCAAGAGCACCAGCCACCAGGCCGGTGCAACCATCGATCCCGAGCAAGCGGTCATTCCAGAGCCCCGATCGGCTCGATATCCTTTTCTTTGTCTTTATCTTTGGCCGCCTTCTCGGCGGAGAAGATCCAGACCAGCCCCCCGATGGCTCCCGCGATGAACGACACAGCGCCATAAAGCAGCGAGACGTTGATGCCCTCGGTCGTGATCAGCCCGGCATAGCCGAAGGCCAGCGCCATCGTGGCTTCGCGGACGCCCCAGCCAGCAATCGAGATCGGCAACATCGTGATCAGCATGATCGGCGGAATCAGCAGGAACGTCTGGCCAAAAGTTACGGGTGCCGTGATCGACTGCACGACGCACCAGGCGATCACGACGGCGAGGAAATGAACCAGCAGCGAAAGTGCCGCAATCGCCGGTGCATTTTTCCTGCTGAAAATGACGCGGTTGGCGATTACGGCGCAGGCATGCAGGTGATGCGTTCCCCACCAATGTTTCAGCCACGGCCAGGGCAGCACGCCGAGCAGGAGAAAACCGGCTCCGCCGGCAAGCGCGGCGAGATCGACGAGCGCGAGCGCCGAGCGGCCGTAAGCGTCGCCGATCAGGTGATAGCTCCAGGGCAGGCTGGCGACGATGATGATGGCGAGCGCAATCAATCCGACGGCGCGATCGACGAAAATGGAATAGGTCGCCGCGCGCCACCCGGCGCCGGAGCGCGCGACGAGCCAAAGCCGCACGGCATCGCCGCCGATCGAGGAGGGCAGCGTCTGGTTGAAGAAGGTCCCGATCACATTGTAGCGCATGGCCTGCCGGATCGGCAGCGGGGCGCCGCATTCCCTGCTGACGATGCGCCACCGCAGCACGCCGATGAAAATCTGAAAAAAGGTGATAGCCACGGCAAGCGCGAGCCAGGCGGCGCTGACCAGATCGATGCGGGAGGCGAGATCGGAGAAGTTGGCCTTGCGGAGCGCGAGGTAAAGCAGCGCAGCCGAGACCAGAATCTTGATCGCAGAAAACAGGATCCGGCGCATTTCGCCCGCATTCGCAAGGTTTTGGGACATTCATTGAGGCCGCGGCCCAAGCGATGTCGCGCGCCAAACTTCCGCGCCTTGGTATGGTTTTAGGACTGATCTGGCAATAGGCGGCGGATCGGCGGTCCGATGCTAACCTAGTGCCCACTTTCCGAAGTTCGTGCTCCATCGCAGCACCCACCTTCACGAACTTCGGAAAGTCATGGGCACCAGCAAACTTATTGAATCTAGTACCGCTTTATCGATCTGAAGTCCCTGATCGAACTCGCCGCTTGCGGTGCAGGGACTTCAGATCGGCGGTACCAGGATTTGACTTTCGCTTTGCGAGCATGGGGTTACCGGGGTAGCGAATGTCAAATCCACTCCGCCAGTGCGGCGAATTTGAAGTTCCTATCGGTTTCGCTGCAAGTACGTATAGGAACTTCAAATTCAAAGCCGCTACTGAAAACCTGTATTTACTGGAGCCCTGTGATTCCGAAGTTCGCATCAGAGGTTGCTGCGATTGCTTGCGAACTTCGGAATCGGAGCTCTAGGTATTGCGGCCCCGGCAATGGGACGGCTAAAGAGGCCAGTCGGACAATTGATGAGGCGCTGATGGGCAAAAAAATTATTCCCTTGATCATGTGCGGCGGCGCCGGCACCCGGCTCTGGCCAGCATCGCGCGAGGTGCGCCCGAAGCAGTTCCTGGCCTTGTTCGGGACCCGCTCGACATTCCAGGAAACAATTCTGCGGGTGTCGGACGCCGAGCTGTTTGAGCGTCCGATCGTGATCACCAACAACGCCTATCGCTTCATGGTCTCGGAGCAACTGGCCGAGATCGGGCTCGAGGCCGATATCCTGCTTGAACCGATGCGGCGGGATTCAGGACCCGCGATCGCGGCGGGTGCGGCGTTTGCGGAAACGCGCGCCGGCGAAGCGATCGTGCTGGCGCTCGCCGCCGATCACGTCGTGCGCGACAACGCGGCGTTTGTTGCAGCCTGCCGCGAGGGACTGGTCGCAGCGGACAAAGGGCGCATCGTGACCTTTGGCGTTGCGCCGGAGCGTGCCGCGACCGAATACGGCTACATCAATCCCGGCGAGGTGGTGTCGGGCAAGGTGCGCGCGGTCAAGCAGTTCGTCGAGAAGCCCGATTCCGCCAAGGCCGCCGAATACGTCAAGGCCGGCTATCTCTGGAACAGCGGCAACTTCATGTTCCGTGCCTCCGTCCTGCTCGATGAGTATCGCAGCGTCGATGCTGATAGCGTGCAGGCGGTCTCCGGCGCGGTGGCCAAGGCCGGCCGTGACCTCGGCTTCTTCACGCTGGACGAGGCCGCCTTTGGATCGGCGAAGGCGATCTCGATCGACTACGCCGTGATGGAGAAGACCAGGCACGCGGCAGTGGTGCCGGTTGCCTGCGGCTGGTCCGACGTCGGATCCTGGCACGCGGTCTGGGAACTGTCGGCGAAAGACGGCGAGGGCAATGCCGCGCAAGGCACCGCGGTGTTCGAGGATTCCCGCAACTGCAACGTGGCGACCGACAAGGCCTTGGTGGCGCTCGAGGGCGTTGACGATCTGGTGGTGGTGGCCACGCAGGACGCCGTGCTCGTCTCGCGCCAGAAAGACGCCAACGGGCTGAAGCGCCTGGTCACGAAGTTGAAGACGGTAGCCCCGCAGGTGACGGAAGATCACCTCAAGGTGCATCGCCCCTGGGGTTCCTATCAGTCGGTTGACATGGGCGAGCGTCATCAGGTCAAGCGCATCGTCGTCAAGCCGGGCGGGCGGCTTTCGCTGCAGAAACATCATCACCGTTCGGAACACTGGATCGTGGTGCGCGGTGCTGCCCGCGTGACGGTGAATGAAACGGTCAAGACCGTGCACGAGAACGAATCGATCTATATCCCGATCGGCGCGGTGCATCGGCTGGAAAATCCGGGCAAGATATTGCTGGAACTGATCGAGGTTCAGACCGGCAGCTATCTCGGCGAGGACGATATCATCCGGATCGAGGATGATTACCGGCGTTCGTGAGGCATGCATTCACGCGCCCACTCAGCGAGCGATGTAATTCTTTGAATCAAAACGTGTTTGGGCAACTTTGCCGACCATTCGCCACACTTGTGGTGACGTGCTAGAGAACCACGGCGCGCAAGGGATGGTTCGGGAATCACCTGGCAAGGCTGCTGCCGGTTTTTTGCCAAGGTGGGTCTCTGGCGGGCCGGATCGAATTCGGGTTTTCGGGGGTCGAAAATACATGGTTTCAAAAGCGGTCGCCTCAGGCCAAATGGCTGGCGGGCAGCAGGTGCTTCGCGTTGGCGTGATCGGCGCAGGCATCATGGGCTCCAATCATGCCCGCGTGCTCGCAGGTTTGCCGGACGCAACCCTCGTTGGCATTGTCGATCCGCTGCCCGAGCATCGCGCGCGCGCCATGGAGTTCGTCGGCTGCCGCGCCTTTGCAAGCCTCGATGAACTGCTTGCCGAGGGCGTCGATGCCGTGACGATCGCAGCGCCCACCCATCTCCATCACGAAATCGCGCTCGCCTGCATCGCCCGCAACATCCACATCATGGTCGAGAAGCCGATTGCCTCGTCGGTGGAGGAGGGACGGGAGATGGTGACTGCCGCGAGGAGCGCCGGCGTCACCTTGATGGTCGGGCATGTCGAGCGGTTCAATCCGGCGGTCGCTGCCATCAAGCAGGCGATTTCGAGCGAAGACATTCTTTCGATCGGCATCACCCGGGTCGGGCCGTTCCCGCCGCGCATGTCGAACGTCGGCGTGGTGATCGATCTCGCCGTCCACGACATCGACCTGATCCGCTGGTTCACCGAGTCAGACATTGTCGAGGTGCAGCCGCAACTCTCCAGCGCCGTTGCCGAACGCGAGGACATCGCGCTCTTGCAATTTCGAACCGCCTCCGGCGTGCTCGCCCACATCAACACCAACTGGCTGACGCCGTTCAAGGCCCGCAACGTCACGGTTGCAACCCGCGGCAAATATGTGATGGGCGATCTGCTCACCCGCCAGGTGACGGAATGCTTCGGCTTCAAACCTGACGGCAGCTATTCGATGCGCCATCTTCCGGTCGGCCATGACGAGCCATTGCGCGCCGAATTGATCGCGTTCCTGCGCGCCGTGCGAAGCGGCGGGCTGCCGGCGGTGACGGGCGACGAAGGTGTCGCCAGCCTCGAAATCGCGATTCGCTGCCTCGAAAATCCTCCGCGCCCCGCAGCGAGTTCGCCGCCCCGCAAGGGACCGCGCCGCGTCGTCGGTTAAGCCGTCTTCTCGATGTCTCCCGCCCAACCTCCGCAAGGCTCCATGAACCAGCACCTGCGCCCCGAGAACATTCCTTTCATCGACATCGCCGCCCAGCGTCGCCGCATCGGCCCTGCGGTGGAAGAGGCGGTCGCCCGCGTGCTCGCGCACTGTCAGTTCATCAATGGCCCGGAAGTGAGCGCGCTTGAGGCGGCGCTTGCCGATTACTGCGGCGCCAGGCATGTCGTGAGCTGCGCCAGCGGCACCGATGCGCTGATCATGGTGCTGATGGCCAAGGGCGTCGGCCGCGGCGATGCCGTGCTGTGTCCATCCTTCACGTTCTGCGCGACCGGCGAGGCCGTCGCCATCACCGGCGCGACGCCGGTGTTCGTCGACGTCGATGAAGCCACCTTCAATATCGATGCCGCCTCGCTCAAGCGCGGCATTGCGACCGCCAAGCGGTTGGGGCTGAAGCCGCGTGGGGTCATTCCGGTCGATCTGTTCGGCCAGAGCGCCGACCACGATGAGGTCTTTGCGATCGCCGCCGCCGAGGGCATGTTTGTGCTGGATGACGCGGCGCAGGCGTTCGGCGCCAGCTACAAGGGCCGCCGTCTCGGCGGCATGGGCGTTATCACCGCGACCAGTTTCTTCCCGGCCAAGCCGCTCGGCTGCTATGGCGATGGCGGCGCGATCTTTACTGACGACGCGAAGTTTGCCGAGCTGCTGCGCAGCGTCCGCGTCCATGGCCAGGGTTCCGACAAATACGACAATGTCCGCCTCGGCCTGACCGGCCGTCTCGATACGATTCAGGCGGCGGTGCTGATCGAGAAACTGAAAATCTTCGACGACGAGATCGCCGCGCGCAACAAGATCGCCGAGCGCTATGCGCAGGGCCTCGGCAATGCCGTGACCATTCCTCGTCTCGCCAGCGGCCATACCTCGGTCTGGGCGCAATACACGATCCGCCTGCCTGCGGGCACCGACCGCGATGCCTTTGCCGCCGCGCTGAAAGCGCAGGGCGTTCCGACCGCGATCTATTATCCGAAGTCGATGCACCAGCAGACCGCCTACAAGGATTACCCCGTCGCCGATGGCGGGCTTCCGGTCTCCGAGCGCCTGTCGTCAGACGTGATCAGCCTGCCGATACACGCCTATCTGGACCAGGTGAGCCAGGATCGGGTCATCCAGGCGGTCCGGGGCTTCTTTGGCGCGTAGCTCGTTCTCTCTGTTCACCTGGCCCCCGCTTGCGGGGAGCTTCTTATCCCTCCCCCGCGGAACGCGTGGGGAGGGTGGCCGTCGCGAAGCGACGGTCGGGTGGGGGCGCAAGTATCACCGAGAAGATTCCTCGAGAGCGTTTTCGAAAACCCCCACCCCGGCTCGCTTCGGAGCGCAAGAGCGCTCCTGAGCTCGCCGACCTCGAGAGCGAGCTTTGCTCGCCTCGGACCCCGCAAGGGGGAGGGAGAAGAAGCGCAAGCGGGGAGAGGGAACTTTCTTCCCTTCAAACCAGGCGCGTCATGCTTTAGAAGCAGCGCATGCTCGGTCGTATCTTCACCGTCGGCGGCTACACGCTCCTTTCGCGGCTGACCGGATTTGCGCGCGACATCATGCTGGCGGCGATCCTCGGCGCCGGGCCCGCGGCGGATGCCTTTTTCGTGGCGCTGCGGCTTCCCAATCATTTCCGGGCGATCTTCGCCGAGGGCGCCTTCAATGCGGCGTTCGTGCCGGCCTATGCGCATGTCAGCGGCGAACGCGGCGAGAAATCGGCAAGCTTGTTTGCCGATCGCATCTTCACGCTCCTGTTCGCCTCGCAACTGGTTTTGCTGGTGGCCGCATGGCTGTTCATGCCGCAGGCGATGAGCCTGCTCGCGCCCGGATTCACCGACGATGCCGAGCAGCGGCAGCTTGCGATCGAACTGACGCGGATCACCTTTCCGTACCTTTTACTGATCACGCTGGTGACGCTCTATGGCGGCATTCTCAATGTGATGCATCGGTTTGCGAGCGCGGCGGCGGCCTCCATCCTGCTCAATATTTCCATGATGGCGACGCTGGCGGTCGCGGTGTTTTTCCCGACGCCCGGACATGCGGCGGCCTGGGGCGTCTTGATCTCCGGCTTCCTGCAGTATTTCCTGCTCGCGGGCGATCTCGCCACCCATGGCGGTCTGCCGCGCTTTGCGCCGCTCAAGCTCGATGAAGATGTACGCGCGTTTTTCCGCGCACTCGGACCCGCCACGATCGGTTCGATGGGAACGCAGGTGGCGCTGTTTGCCGACACCATCATCGCGACCTTTCTTCCCGCCGGCGCGCTCTCGGCGCTGTATTATGCCGACCGGCTCAACCAGCTTCCCATTGGCGTGATCGGGATCGCCATCGGCACGGTATTATTGCCGGAAATGTCGCGGCGGCTGACGTCGGCGGACTACGAAGGCGCGCATATCGCGCAACGGCGTGCCTTCGACTTCACCCTGCTGTTGTCGGTCCCGTTCGTGACGGCCTTTCTGGTGGTGCCGGATCAGATCATGCGGGCGATGTTTGCCCGCGGCGCCTTCACCAAGGGCGATGCCGCGGCCGCAGGCGCGACGCTTGCGGCCTATGCGGTCGGGCTCATTCCGTTCGTGCTGATCACGAAGTGCGGTTGCGACCTTCTACGCGCGGCGCGATACGGCGACGCCGGTCAAGGCGGCGCTGATCGGCGTTGCCGTCAATGTCGCGCTGAAGATCGCGCTGGTCGGGCCGCTCGCCCAGGTCGGGCTCGCCTTTGCCACCGCAGTGGGGGCCTGGATCAATTTATCGTTGGTGATCGCGTTTGCGGCCCGCGCCGGCTATCTGCAACTGGATGCGGCGTTGATGCGGTCGCTGGCGAAATTCGCAACCGCCGGCGTCGTGCTGGGGGCGGCGCTGTGGCTGGCGGCACGGCTTTCGGCCTCCTACATGTCCGGCTTGAGTACGCTGCATGACGAAGCCGCATTTTTGCTGCTGATCGTCGTCGGCGCGCTGGTCTATTCGGGAGCGGTCCTGCTCTTGTTCGGCAAGCGCTGGGTGATGTCGCTGGTACGCGGCTAAGGCTATTTGCGTGATGGGTTGATCCGCGCCAATATGGGGTGAAATAGAAACGGAGACAGGATGGCTCCCGTCAAATTCGGCGTCGGTCAAAGCGTGCTTCGCAAGGAAGACGACGCGCTCATTCGCGGCAAGGGCCGTTATACCGACGATTTCGCACCGTCGCAGGCTCTGCATGCACTGGTGCTGCGCTCGCCGCATGCGCATGCCAAATTCACCATCGATAGCGACACGTGCCCGTAGCTTGCCGGGCGTCGCGCTGGTCCTCACGGCTGACGATGTGAGCGATCTCGGCGATCTGCCGTGCCTGTTCAATCTTGAAGTCAATCCATTTACCGGTCCGCCCTATCCGATCCTGCCCAAGGACGAAGTGCGCCACGTCGGCGACGCCTTAGCCTTTATTGTGGCCGACACCGTCGATGCCGCGCGCGATGCGATCGAGGCCATCGAGGTGCAGTGGACCCCATTGCCCGCCGTCGCCGGCGTCCGCAACGCCATCAAGAAAGACGCGCCGCAGGTCTGGGCGCAGCATCCCGGCAACGTGCTGTTCGACGTTTCGATCGGCGACAGGAAGGCGGTCGAAGCAGCTTTCGCCGAGGCTCACGCGATCGCCGAGATAGGAATCGTCAATCCGCGCATCGTCACCAACTTCATGGAAACGCGCGCGGTGGTTTGCGAGTACGATGCCAAGCGCGATCATCTCACGTTGACCGTCGGCAGCCAGGGCAGTCACCGCATCCGTGAAATCATCGGCGGCATGATCCTGAAGATCCCGCTGGAAAAGATGCGCGTGATCTGCCCCGATGTCGGCGGCGGGTTCGGCACCAAGCTGTTTCCCTACCGCGAATATGCCCTCGCCGCCGTGGCCGCGCGAAAACTTCGCAAGACGGTGAAATGGACCGCCGATCGCGCCGATCACTTCATGGGCGATGCGCAGGGGCGCGACAACGCCACCACGGCGCGGATGGCGCTTGCGGAGGACGGCAAGTTCCTCGGCATGGATGTCGATCTCATCGGCGACATGGGCGCGTATCTGTCGACCTTCGGCCCCTACATCCCGCACGGCGGCGCCGGCATGTTGCCCGGCCTTTACGACATCCGGGCGTTTCACTGCCGCGTCCGCACGGTGTTCACCAACACCGTGCCGGTCGATGCCTATCGCGGCGCCGGACGGCCCGAGGCGGCTTACGTGCTGGAGCGGCTGGTCGATGCATGCGCGCGCAAGCTCGGCATGAGCGTCGATGCGATCCGCCGCAAGAACTTCATTCCGCCGCGCGCGATGCCCTACAAAACCGCGACCGGGAAGATCTACGATTCCGGCGACTTTGCCGCGCATTTGAAGCGGGCGATGGACATCGCCGAATGGAAGGACTTTGGCAAGCGCGCCAGGGCCGCAAAGAAGCAGGGTCTCGTGCGCGGCATTGGACTTGCGAGCTATGTCGAAGTCTGCGGCACCATGGGCGAGGAAACCGCCCGCGTGCTGCTCGATCCCAATGGCGACGTCTCGGTGCTGATCGGCACGCAATCCAGCGGGCAGGGCCATCAGACCGCCTATGCGCAGATCGTCGCCGAACAGTTCGGACTGCCGCCCGAGCGCGTCCATGTCTTCCAGGGCGACACCGACATGATCGCGACCGGACTTGGCACCGGCGGATCGTCTGCGATTCCGACCGGCGGCGTCAGCGTCGAGCGCGCCACCCGCGAACTCGGCGAGCATCTGCGCGACATTGCCGCCGAAGCGCTGGAGACAAGTCCCGGCGATCTTGAAATATCAGAGGGAACGATCCGCGTTGCGGGCACCGACCGTTCGATCGGCTTTGCCGATCTGGCGCGCCGGCCGGGCGTTGACCCGGCGAAGCTCAGCGGCAGCGCCACGTTTACGGCGGCCGACGGCACCTTTCCGAACGGCACGCATCTCGCCGAAGTCGAAATCGATCCGGCCACCGGTTTCATCCGCGTCGTCAATTACGTCATCGTCGATGATTTCGGCGTCACGCTCAATCCGCTGTTGCTTGCCGGCCAGGTGCATGGCGGCGCGATGCAGGGGATCGGCCAGGCCTTGATGGAGGAGGCGGTCTATAGCGCCAGGGACGGCCAGCTTCAGACCGGCACGTTCATGGACTACGCGCTGCCGCGGGCGGCCGACGGTCCATCGTTCGTGTTCGAGACCCACAACGTGCCGTGCACGACCAATCCGCTCGGCGTCAAGGGCGCGGGCGAGGCCGGCGCCATCGGCTCCTGCCCTGCGGTCGTCAACGCGATCATCGAAGGGCTCTGGCGCGAGTACAAGATCGATCACATCGACATGCCGGCGACGGCGGAGCGGGTCTGGATTGCGATCCGCGAGCATCAGCGCCGGCACAGTCTGTGACGGCTATGCTAAGGAAGTCGCGGGGAATGAAGTGCAGCTTGAGGTGTTGGGAAGTTCGACGCGATTATGTGTGTTACAAAACATAAGGATTGAACTGATGACGCGAATTGCCTTGGTTGTTGGAGCTTTGTTGCTGGGCGCCGGCGCGGTGATGGCGCAACAGGATCTGGTCAAGCAGAACCAGGACACGATGAAGGCCAATGCGAAAAATCTCGGCGCCATGGTCGCCATGGTGAAGGGCGAGAAGCCTTATGACCAGGCCGCTGTGACCGCGGGGCTCGCGCAGCTCGAGGAGACCGCCAGGAAGCTGCCGACCATGTTTCCGGACAGCGTCAAGGGAATGAATCCGTCGGACAGCAAATACGAGGTTTCGCCGAAGATCTGGCAAGACAAGGCCGGCTTCCAGGCCAGGATCGAAGAGTTCACCAAGGTCGTCGCCGATGCCAAGCCCAAGATCACGGACCTCGATACGCTGAAGGCGAATGCGCCGGCGATCGGCAAGGCATGCGGCAATTGCCACGAGACCTTCCGGATCAAGAAAGGCTGACGCGAAAGCGGAAAAGAGCGAGCGCTCGACAAATCCAGTGCGACCGTTGGCGACGCCAGACAGCAAAAGGGGTGAAGGCCGGACGGCCTTCACCCCTTTGTTATTCAGATTGCAATTAGGTGAAAAAGTCCCGCGGGCGCGAGCGGGTTGCTTCTTTACTTCGTGACCTGACCGCGGATTTCGCCGCCCGGATTGGCCTCGGTGTGTACGTTGACATAGAGCTTGCCGGCTTCGAGGTCGGCGGCCTGTGCGTCGGTCAGCGTGGCGCTGCCATCGGCCGGGCTCGATGTCGCGCCGGGAATCGCAACCACAACGCCGGCATTCTTGCCGGCCTCTGCGGGGCCGTGGAAATGAGCCGCCTTTGCGGGACCGGTGAGCCCGCTATAGGTCAGCTTCCAGGAGAGCTTTTTGGTCGCGGGGTCATAGTCGATATCGGCGGTGCCGGTGCCAGCGGTGGCATTGGGCGGCACTTCGGACTTGCCGTTCAGCGACGCCTTGAATTTCTCGGCGAAGGCCGGACCCGCCAAAACGACGGTCGCGGTGAGCGCAAGTGTAGCAATGAAGGCTTTGGTCATGGTTATCTCCCTGTGGCGCCAATTGGTCTTTATCCCAACAGCGGGCCTCTGATTTTATTCCCGGAGGCGGGCCGAAAGCCCATGAAATTTGGGCCGGCCTCAGCCTAGCAGCTTAGCTATGCTCCCGAAGGGGATCAAAGTGGATTTGTTATCCGCCAGTGAAGAAAAGATTTCCCTCGAGTGATGGAACGATGATGCGGCGACGAATTTTCCTTGGCGCGGCAATTGCCGCCGTCGTCGGCTTTGGCGTTTACTGGTGGCTGACCGAACCCGGGACATTCCTGGCGAACGCGGTGACCGGTCCCGCCCATACGCCGAACGTCGCGAATGGCCTTGTCGTGTTCAACGCGGGCGGCTGCGCCTCCTGCCATGCCGTGCCGGATCAGCCCGACCGGCTCAGGCTCGGCGGCGGGCTGGCAATTCCGTCGCCGTTCGGCACGTTCTATGCGCCGAACATTTCCCCCGACAAGGCCGACGGGATCGGCGGCTGGACCGAGGCCGAATTCGTCACCGCGGTGACAAAAGGGGTCTCTCCCGGTGGCCAGCATTACTTTCCGGCCTTGCCGTATACGTCCTACGCGCACGCGATGGTCGCGGACATCAGGGATCTTTTCGCCTACCTGAAGACGCTGGCTCCCGTGTCCGGCAAGGTGCGCGATCACGACGTGCCGTTCCCGTTCAACATTCGCCGCAATATCGGCATCTGGAAACTGCTGTTCTTCGACGACAAGCCGTTCACGCCGGACAGTTCTCGCTCACCCCAATGGAATCGCGGCGCGTATCTCGTCAACGGTCTCGGCCATTGCGCCGAGTGTCATAGCCCGCGCAATTTCCTCGGCGGCATCATCGCCGCGCAACGCTTTGCCGGCGGTCCCAATCCGGAAGGCAAGGGTTGGGTACCGAATATTACGGAGAAAGGGATTGGCGATTGGAGCGCCAAGGATATCGACTATTTTCTCGAGACCGGGCAGACGCCCGATGGCGATTCCGCCGGCGGATCGATGGTGCGCGTGATCAAGAACACGTCGCAATTGCCGGACGCGGATCGCGCCGCGATAGCGGATTACGTGAAGTCGCTGCCGCCGGTCGAAGGCCCGCCGCGGCCGAAAGTGAAGCCGAAGGACGACGGCAAGTCCTGACGAGATCGCGAGTGCTCATTGCACTTGCGTATGGCCGGGCATCCACGACTTTCTTTTTCTTTGCTAACCAAGACGTGGATGCCCGGCACGATGGACCTGTGCTCGGGCCGGCGAAGCCGGACCCGAGTGCCGGGCATGACGGTTGTAGGGACGGTCTATGCTCTTTACCTTAGCTAGCGCCGCCGAACGCCTTGAAGGTGATGATGGTGAGGGTGTCCTGGATGCCGGGAATGACCTGCACTTTTTCGTTGACGAAATGGCCGATATCGGTGGCCTCTTCGACATAGAACTTGACGAGAAGGTCGTACTGGCCGGCGGTCGAGTAGATCTCGGACGCAATCTCCGCTTCCGCGAGCGCGTTGGCGACGACATAGGACTGGCCGAGCTTGCATTTGATCTGGACGAAAAAGGGCACCATCGCTGTCGTCTCCGGGAGGTTATCTGAAACCCAATATAGCGTGGTGAAACTTGCTGGCAACAACACGCCGGGCTAGCTTGGCGGTTTATGGCCCGCCGCGAAATGAGACGATGACCTTACCCGTTGCACTCACGATTGCAGGCTCGGATTCGTCCGGCGGCGCCGGCATTCAGGCGGACCTGAAGACCTTTGCCGCCTTCGGCGTCTATGGCGCCTCGGTCATCACGGCGCTCACCGCCCAGAACACGCACGGGGTGAGTGGAATTCATCGAGTGCCCGCCGACTTCGTGACCGCGCAAATCGACGCGGTGTTCGACGATCTCGACATCAGGGCTGTCAAGATCGGCATGCTGGCCGAGTTCGCAACGATCGAGGCGATCGTCTCGGCGCTGTCGCGCTGGAAGCCCCGGCATCTCGTGCTCGATCCGGTGATGGTGGCAACCTCGGGCGACCGGTTGTTGCCGGCGGACGCCGTTTCGGCGTTGCGCGAACGCCTCATTCCGATGGCGACACTGGTCACGCCGAACCTGCCGGAGGCCGCAGCGCTTCTGCAGGAGGCGGTTGCCCCGGATGAAGCCACGATCAGAAGTCAGGGCAAGAAGCTGCTCGCAATGGGCGCGCAGGCCGTGCTGATCAAGGGCGGTCACGGGCAGGGGGCCGAGAGCATCGATTATCTTTTTGCCGGCGGCAGCGTGACGGCGTTGCCCGCGCCGCGAATTGCGACCGCCAATACCCACGGCACCGGATGTTCGCTCGCCTCGGCGGTTGCGGCGGGGCTGGCCAAAGGCGAGACGCTTGAAGCGGCCGTGCGTGACGCCAAGACCTGGATATCAGCGGCGATTGCGGCTGCCGATGGCCTCGGCGTCGGGCATGGACACGGCCCGATCCATCATTTTCACCGGTTCGATTGAGGGACTCTCGCCGATTGCGCACGTCTGAAGCGGGAAGACTCCTGGTCGAACGGCCAGGCTTGGAGCCGGTGACGTGGAAATAATTGGCGCCGGGCGGGGTTGTCAATGTCTCGGGACATTGCGGGGTTGAGCGATGAGCGTTATTGGCCCCGGCGTTTCAAGCGCCAGTCGTGAATCGTTCTCGATTTCCGTCGTTTCGCGTGCCGAATTTTCCGGCTCTGCGCCCTGGACCTCTACTTTCGCCGACCAGCGAAAAGATCATCGGTATTACGAGATTCTGGACGATACTCTCCGAGGTTGTTTCGATCACCGATATTTTGCGATTGTTGACAGCAGAGGCCGCACACGAGCGATCCAACCGTTCTTTCTCGTCGATCAGGATATTCTCGAAGGCCTCGGCGCTGACCGAATTTATTTGATTTCGCTCATTCGACGATTCTATCCGCGCTTCCTTAAGTTGCGCGCCTTGATGGTTGGTTGTTCCGCCGGGGAGGCTCACCTCGCGGCAACGGAAACCCTGCCTGCCGACATCGTCGCGGAAACCCTGTCAAACGGCATAGTCGAGCCAAGCGCGATCGCTCAATGCGCAACTCATCGTGCTGAAGGAATTTCCTTCTCGCTATCGCAATATCCTTTACCACTTCGTGCAACAGGGCTTCGCGCGCGCGCCAAGCATGCCGATGACGATGCTCGATATCCGATATGAAAGCTTCGAAGCGTACATGGCGAAGGCGCTGAAGAGCTCGACGCGAAAGAAATTGCGCAAAAAGCTTGCGGCGACGGCCGGCATAACGGACTTGCGCTTGAACGTCACCGACGATGCGGAAAGTTTCGTCGATGAGATTTTTCCGCTCTATCTGCAGGTGTTCGAGCGTTCAAGTATGCAATTCGAGAAGCTCACCAAGGACTTTTTCCGCCAGCTCGGCCGGCGAATGAGCGATAAGGTCCGGTTCTTCGCCTGGCGCCGCGGAAACACCCTGGTGGCCTTCAGCCTTTGCATGGTGCAGGGAGACTCGTTGTACGCGGAGTATGTGGGCTTTGACTACGCCGTTGCACTCGACCTGCATCTCTATCACTACGTCGTTCGGGACATGATCAATTGGGGGATCAGCAATGGGTATAAATGGTTTCGCAGCAGCGGCCTGAACTATGATCCGAAGCTGCATATGCGGCACCGCCTCGACCCCCTTGATCTATACGTTCGCCATACGTCGGCCCTTCCAAATGCTATTTTTCGGCTGGTGCTGCCCTGGATGGCGCCGGTGCGCTACGATGCGACGCTGAAGCTGTTTCCGAACTACGAGGAACTTTGGTGACAGTCGCGCATCTTGCTGCGCCCTGGGAGGCGCTCATGATCCCCGAATGGTCTCGCACCTTTGCAACTTTCCCGCCGGCGCGGCGTTTTCCGGTCCTGGAGCGTTTTCGGGAGAGACCTCAATGCCGGATATTTCCCACATCAAGGAACATATGGACGTCATTTCGTCCGACCGGAAGACTGTCGGGAAGGTCGATCATCTCGAAGGCCCCGACAAGATCAAGCTGACCAGGCAAAGCTCTCCTGATGGCCAGCATCATCACGTCATTCCGGTGGCCTGGATCGATCACATCGATCAACACGTCCACTTGAATAAATCCGGCGCGGACGTGACCGCGCATTGGCAGCACGTTGGTTCCTGACACGGAACGGGAGCGCCGAACTCACTATTCTTTCGGCAGAGCGGCGCAGGCGTGCACCGCATCTGGCAAACGGCGGAGGCCGCCATGACCGACGATAACAAAGTCCCCGCTACCGGGTTTAATCGGCGCGCGTTCATTGGCGGAGCGGCGGGAGCCGCAGCCGTCCCTCTGGTCGCGGGAACCGCCGGCGCCGCGGAAAGCGTCCCCCCAACCACCGCTTCGTCGCTGCCGGTCGATGTTACCCTGCAAGTGAACAACGCAAGCAAGGCACTCACGATCGATGCGCGCACTACGCTGCTCGATGCGCTACGCGAACACGTTGGTCTCACAGGGAGCAAAAAAGGGTGTGACCACGGTCAGTGTGGCGCCTGCACCGTGATGGTCGGCGGGCGGCGGGTATTGTCATGCCTGACATTGGCCGTGACTGTGCAAGGCGAGGCCATCACCACCATCGAGGGGCTGTCGCAAGGTCCAAAGCTGCACCCGATGCAACAGGCGTTTATCGATCAGGATGCCTTCCAGTGCGGCTATTGCACGCCGGGGCAAATCATCTCGGGAGTGGCGTGCGTGCAGGAGGGCCATGCCGCCAGCGAAGAAGACATCCGCGAGTATATGAGCGGGAATATCTGCCGCTGCGCGGCTTATCCGAACATCGTTGCGGCCGTCAAACAGGCCGCTCAGGCAATGTCCGGCGAGCAGAAAGGATAGCGCCATGCGACCGTTTACGTATCAGAGGTCCGCTGACGTCGCGTCTGCCGTCCAGGCGTTGGCGTCCGCCGATCCTGCCAACAATCCGCTGACGGAGGCGACCGTGCAACCGCTTGCGGGCGGCACGACGCTGATCGATCTGATGAAGCTTGACGTGATGCGACCCGGTATTCTGGTCGATATCAATCCGCTAAAGGCAACATGGTCCGCTGTCAGTCTGGATGGCGGCAACTTGCGGCTGGGCGCGCTGGCGCGAATGTCCGACGTAGCCGCCAATCCGGAGATTCAACGGAATTATCCGCTGATCGCCGACTCGCTGAAACTGGCCGCCAGTCCACAACTGCGCAACATGGCCTCTCTTGGCGGCAATGTTCTGCAGCGCACGCGCTGTACATACTTTCGCGACGTCAGCTACGACAACTGCAACAAGCGCAACCCGGGCTCAGGCTGCGCGGCGATCGGCGGCGTCAACCGCACGCATGCGGTACTCGGCACCAGCGAGCATTGCATCGCCACCTACCCGGGGGATTTTGCCCAGGCTCTCGTCGCGCTCGACGCCACGGTCGAAATAACCGGAAAATCGGGCGTCCGCCGCATACCTTTTGCGGAATTGCACAAGCCGCCCGGCAACTCACCGGAGATAGAGACCGTTCTGGCGCCCGGCGAACTGATCTCGGCTTTCTCCATCGCCGGACGTTGGCCTCGCTCGGTTTATCTGAAAGCTCGCGATCGGCAGTCTTACGAGTTCGCGTTGGCGTCGGCGGCCATCGCGCTCGATGTACAGGACGGCGTGATCCGCGATGCGCGGGTCGGGCTTGGCGGCGTCGCCACCGTGCCGTGGCGGGCGCGCCAGGCCGAGGCGCTGCTGAAGGGCCAAAAACTCGACGACGGGCTTGCCGTCCGCGCGGCCGAAGCTGCCTTCACCGACGCGAAAGCCAGCAGACATAACGCATTCAAGATTGCGCTGGGCAAGCGCGTGGTTTCGCGCGCCTTGCACCAGGCCGCAACGATGGAGATCTGAGATGTCGATCGCCGCGCCCGAGCCAAAAGCCAACATGGGCCAGCCCATTCCGCGCTACGACGCCGTCGCCAAGGTTACCGGCAAAGCGCAATATGCTGCCGATATCGCCCTGGCGAATCCGGCCTATGCTTATCTCGTCACCAGTTCGATTGCGAAGGGCCGCATCGATGGTATCGACCTTTCCGCCGCCAAGCGGGTGCGCGGCGTGATCGACATCGTCACGCATGAAAATGCGGAGAAGCTGAAAGACGCAAAACTGTTCAGCAACGGCGGCTACGCTTCCAGCACGATTCAGCCGCTAAAATCGCCTGAGATCGCCCACGAAGGGCAGATTGTCGCGGTCGTGCTCGCCGAGACTTTCGAATCCGCGCAACAAGCCGCGCATGCCGTGAAGGTGAGTTATGCCGCTGCCGTTCCGACGACGAGTTTTGACTCGCCCGGGACGACATCTGCGCCTGCAAAAGGCCAGTTGGCGCAATTCAAGGAGGACCCGAAAGTTGGCGATTTCGCCAAGGCGTTCGACGAGGCCGAAGTCAAAATCACCGCTTCCTACGAAACACCCCCGCAGCACCACAACCCGATGGAATTGTTCGCGACCAGTTGCGTGTGGAACGGCGACAGCCTCACGGTCTACGAGCCATCGCAATATGTCTATGGCCTGAAGAATGGAGTGGCGGAGCAGCTCGACATCGACGCCGATAAAGTGCGGGTCATCAATGCCTATGTTGGCGGTGCGTTCGGCTCCAAGGGATCGATGACGCCGCGCACGGCGATCATCGCTGCGATTTCCAGGCGACTGGGGCGCCCGGTCAAACTGGTCGCCACCCGCGATCAGGGCTTTACGATTGCGACCTTCCGCGCCGAGACGCGCCACCAGATCAAGCTCGGCGCCGGCCGGGACGGCAAATTAACGGCGCTTCGCCACGAAGGCTGGGAGATTTCGTCGCGGCCGGATCCGTACGCCGTTGGCGGCACAAAGACCACGACCAGGATGTATGCATGTCCGAATGTTGAAAGTCTGGTTTCCATTGTCCGGGCGGATCGCAATACGCCCGGTTTCATGCGGTCGCCGCCGGAAGTGCCCTATATGTTTGCGCTCGAAAGCGCGATGGATGAACTTGCGGTCGAATTGAAAATGGATCCGATCGAGCTTCGTCGGGTCAACGACACGATGAAAGAACCGATCAAGGGCAAGCCTTACACGTCGCGTTCGTTGATGGCCTGTTTCGACGCGGGTGCCAAGGCTTTCGGATGGGCGCAACGAAACCCCGAGCCGAGGTCGATGTCAGATGGCGATTGGCTCATTGGATATGGCTGCGCCACCAGTTGCTATCCGACGCAAATGGCTCCTGCCGCCGCTCGCGTCCGGCTGCAACGTGATGGCCGGGTTCGCGTGCAGATCGCCGGTCAGGAAATCGGCAACGGCGCGTATACCGTGATCGGCCAGGCCGCGGCCGAGAAACTCGGGGTGCCGGTCGAGAAAGTATCGGTGTTCATCGGAGACAGCGATCTGCCTCCGGCGCCAGTGGCTGGCGGCTCCAACTCGACCGCGAGCACCTGTTCCACCGTGATCATGGTTTGCGAGCAAATCCGCCAGAAGCTGTTCAAGGCGCTGATGCCGGGTGAAAACCTGGTCGACAAGGCCAAGGAGACCGTTGGTGTGGGCCAGACCGCGGCGACCCAGGCAGCCAAAAGCGATCAGTCCATCGATTACGACCGGGCGTTCGATGCGCTGGGCGTTAACGTGGTCGAGGAATACGGCGAATGGAAGCCGGAGGGCGCGCCGATGGACTCGTTTCGCGCCATGCATAAAGGGCAGGTGCGCCTGGTCGGCGGTCCCGAAATGGGAGACAAGATTGCTTATGCTTTCGGAGCCGGGTTCGTGGAAATCCGGATCAATAAATGGACGCACGAAATCCGCGTGCCGCGCCTGTTAGGCGCGTTCGCGGCCGGCCATATCATGAATCCGCGGACCGCGCGGAGCCAGTTGATGGGCGGTTTGATTTGGGGAATGTCCTCGGCACTGGATGAGGCGACCGAACTCGACGAACGTTATGCGCGCTATGTCAACGACAATCTGGCCGACTATCTCGTGCCCGTGAACGCGGACGTGCCGAGCGTGGAAGTCATCCTGCTCGCCGAGCAAGACGACCACATCAACCCGGCCGGCGCCAAAGGTATTGGCGAACTCGGCAATGTCGGAATTAACGCGGCGGTCTGCAACGCGATTTTCCATGCCACCGGCCAACGGCTGCGGAAGCTTCCGGTGCGGCTTGAGCACCTGGAAATATGAGCCGCCTATTTGACATTCCAGCACCAGCGGCAAATTCGACCGGAATTGGCGACCGATCAAGCGTTTTGAAAATCGAAGGCTATCCCTCGCAGAGAAATTTCTCGGACCTGCCGCAGCTCGGACAACGAAAGGTGATGAAGTCTGGCTTGGTTTCGCGGGCCTCATGCGCCGCCACCGTCATTTGGGTGCCGCAGCCAAGACAGACCGGGTCCTCGCCCGTGTCGATCGGATAGAGCAGAAACTCCTGGTCGCTCATGGGCGGCAATCTCCAGGGAATGCCGGTTCGCCAATTCCGATCGACATGAAGACCGCGCGGAATTTACGCCATGCGGCCTCACTGGCTCCTGTCCGGTCTGGACTTCGTCGCCACGAAATCAATTGTTCGGAGCTGCGCGCGTTCCAATCAGGGTGGTATTTTTCATGCTATTTTGGCCAGCCCGGGAGACGATCTACTCGAGTTCGTTTGATTCTGGTGGTCCGATGATTGCGAGTGCGCGGCGAAAACTGATCGGAACTTCAAATTCGCCGCACTAGGTTCGCATCAGAAGGCCGGCCAATAGTTTGCGAACCTCGGAAAGTTCATGGGCACGGGAAAGCGTGTTCCTTCGGCTGCCGCCTAAACTTTGGCCGCCATTGTGTGAATTGGGGCACATCTTCCGGCAGCGAATTAGCCTAACGTCGCCGGGCCGTTTCTTGACGGCGTTTTCTCCCTGGACTCGGTGCCCGCCGCGAATGGCGGCCCCTTTTTGAAGGTCTTCGCCTTCAACGCCCGAGGCTGACCCGCCCGGTCGCCGAAGTAGGAGCAAGCGGGCGACCGGCAGCGCTACGCCGGCGGCGTGGGTCAAGTGCCCACTTTCCGAAGTTGGTGTTACATCTCAGCACACACTTTCGCGAACTTCGGAAAGTCATGGGCAATAGAGCTCCGAGTTCGTAAGCTATTGGAGAAGGGCGAGCTCGCCCGAGCGGCGGGAGATGTATTTCTGGCCGCCACCCCGTTGCGTCGATCTATGAGGTACGGCTCATGATCGCGAGGATTTCCCCTGCATGGGATGGACGCCATTCCGAGCTGAGGATCGGCGGCGCGATCAGCAGTTGTCTTGTCGTTGCTGCTTTAATGCTGGCGCCGACGATCGCGGCCTCCCAGGAACTGTCCGATCGCGATCAAAGCTCGAATGCTGGCGAGGATTTCTTCCGGCCTCCTCCGAATTTGTTTCAAATGACGACCCAGTACAGGACCTCGCCTGGAGGCGGCATCACGAGCGGGTCTGTTCGCGACGTTACCACCGAGACGCTCAATCTTCGTTTCGATCATGTGGTGGATCTGGCGCCGATGTGGCTCCTGGGACTGCGCGCCGATCTGCCCCTGCTCACCAGGGATGCCATATCCTCCGGCAATCCAAATGGGGATTACGTGAATGGTGTGGGCGACGCGAATGTCCAGGCGGTTATCATCAAAAACGTAACCGAACGCGTTGCGATCGGCTTTGGCGCCCGCCTTATCACCCCCACGGCAGAAGACGCGCTGGGCTCGGGGAAATGGCGGATCATGCCCATTGCCGGCCTGCGGTACGGGCTGTGGGAGATTAATTCAGCCAGCTATTTCGAACCGGTTGTTCGGTGGGATGTCAGCTTCGCCGGCGATCCGACAAGAAGAAACATCAGCAATCTGCAATTTGCGCCGGCCTTCAACGTCGGCCTTCCGGATCAATGGTTCATTACGTTCTATCCAAGTCCAGACATCAGGATAAATTTGGGTGATCCGATTACTGGCCAGACGGGCAGGTTGTTCCTTCCATTTGACGTCAGAATCGGACGCAGATTGTCGGACAATTCTGCCCTGTCGTTGGAGATCGGTGTTCCCATCATCCGGGAGTACCCGGTCTACAATGTAAAGACAGAGGTCAGGCTCAACATTACCTATTAGGCAATGTAGCAGGCGCCAAAATCTCCCTTTTTCGTACTGCCCGCTGCGGCTCAGGATCCGAGCGGCGGGAGAGCGTTACGCAGCGGCGCGCTGGAGATTTCCATTAACCCCGCAAATGGCTGGCCCAGATCCAGGATCAGGTAGATTGCTCCGGCAGCCGAGAGAGCAAAGATCAAAAGGCAGCCGATCATGTTTGCGTTGGGCCGGGCGAATAAACCGAAGCTTGTAAAGATCATGGTGAGCCAGAAAATAAGCACCACCACGAAGGGCATGGGGACCGAATTGCTGGCTTGTGCGAAAAGGAGCAAGCGCGTTTGCGCAATATCCGTGCTGATCTGTATCGCCCGCGCTTGAAGGGACCGTTGAGCATCGTTCTGTGGCGAAAGCTGCTGAAGTTTTGCATAGAAGGCTTCACTTGCTTCGCTGGCCGAGAAAGGAGCCGCCTTCGCAGAATCAGAACTGTTCTCGCGCCATATCCGATCGGCCAGGAGAACGACGCCACGCCGCATCAGATTGCGAGTATCGCTCGCCTCCGGCCCATATTGCTTCAAGAGATTATCGAGCACGATAATATTAGCTGTCATCTGCCTGATTTGAGTACTCTGCGTGTCGTAAGAACTCTTCGCCGAGGCAATCAGCAGGCCGAGGACAAGTGCGGCTATCGTCCCGATCAGGCCCGTGCCCAGCCTGACCACATCCTTGTCTTCCGTACTCAGCCGATGCCCTGGAAGAAACATGCCCGACAAGGCGCCACCTGAGACGCACACAAATGTGATGCCTGACAATGCAATTGCATTCATGGCTTACCCCTGCACGCGATTGTGCTGGCGCTCGGATGATCAAGGCGACTGCAAAACGACCGGATGTATCGAGCGCGGCTCGCTGTTGCCTGCCAACGGCGCGGCCCGTGAGGAAGTCATATTGCGCGCCGGGGCAGTTGTACAGCCAAACGCTACTGCGCAACGGCAAACGCACAGACGTGCGTCGCCGCCGGCAACTAGACTACTCGTGCAGCTTCTCCGATGCAGAGACGGTTAGTGGCAGACCCACGCCCCGTGGACCAGCACGCGGTGGTAACAATGCGCGCCGTAGGCATGGGCGCCGACTGCGGCTGCGCCGACCACCGCTCCTCGACGGACCACTCGACGTGTCGTTCGGCGCGCAACGCCGGCGCCGCTCAAAGGCGTCAGAGGCCGGCCGATCCGGGCTTGCGCGCTGGTTGCGAATACTGTGAGACCGTCGTTCTGCGACCACTCGAGCGAACCGAAAATGCCGCAGGTAAAAACGGCGGCAATCAAAAATGCTCGTTTCAAGCCAACTTGCTTCATAGCAACCTCACTTGCTGAGAGAGAGCATCTACCAATAAACCTGCTCGGACTTAATTTGTCCCACCGTCAACCCTGCACGTCAAATTGCCATTGGTCACAACTATGTTCGACCTTTGGTAAAGTATGTCAGCCTGGCTTACGGATGTCGCATGCATTCAAGCGGATCGGTTCACCCGTCCCGGCGCTATTGATCTCCTGGATATTGATTCAATTCGAGCGTGCTGAAAGCACTCAGCATTCAGAAACACACGCTTGGGGATTGAAGATTTCCGCTTTTGGGCGATACTTGGGATAGTGGTTTGCGGAACGCTGCACTCATTAAAGGCGACGGACCGTGTGGAAGTCGCCTATGGGGATTAGAGCCAGGCCAGCGCCACGACACTTGTTTCGACGGCGGCGTAACAGCATTCCGCCGCGCACCGCGGACGCATCAAACAGCCGTGAAATCGAATTCAACGCTGGAGTGACGTCATGACATTGCTAAGATCTGTTAGCTGCGGCATTGCGATGACGGCACTTGGATTAGGGGTCGGCATCCTTGCCGCTCCGCCGACCTTCGCCCAGGACACCACCGAGCGGAACGCCTATTTCGGCCAGACCCATGTCCACACGAGCTGGTCGTTTGACGCCTACGTGTTCGGCACCATGGAGACCGGGCCAGAAGAGGCCTACAAATACGCGCTCGGCCAGCCGGTCAAGCACGCGGGTGGCTACACTGTGCAGCTCAAGCGCCCGCTCGACTTCCAGGCGGTGACCGATCACGCCGAATATATGGGCACCGTCAGGCTGGCGAGTGACCCGAGCTCCGATATCAGCAAGCTACCGATCGCCGAGAAATTGAAGGTCCACAGCAAGGAAGATATCCAAAAAATCTACCTCTTCTTGGGCGCCTCCATCATCAAGAGCGAGCCGATCAAGGAGCTACCTCGATCCGCAGGTGGCGGGCAACATCTGGAAGCAGATTGTCGCGATCGCCGACAAATACTACCAGCCGGGCAAGTTCACGACCTTCGCGGGCTATGAATGGACCTCGACGCCGAACAACATGAACATGCACCGCAACGTGATCTTCAAGGATACCAAGAAGGTGCCGGATGTTCCATTCAGCGCAATGGATTCAACCCATCCGGAGGATCTGTGGGCGTGGATGGACGTGCAGCGCCGCGCGGGCGACGAACTGCTTGGCGATCTCGCACAACGCCAATCTGTCCGACGGCATCATGTTTCCGCTCGACGTCGACAGCAAAGGGCGCCCGATCGACGCCGCTTGGGCGCAGGACCGGATGAACAACGAGCCGCTGTCGGAGATCACCCAGCTCAAGGGCACGTCGGAGACGCACCCGAGCCTTTCGCCCAGCGACGAGTTCGCGAATTTCGAGATACTCACCTACCTTCTGGGCGGTATCGCCGACCGCGCTCCCCGGATCCACGGCAGCTACATTCGAGAGGCCTACCAGAATGGCCTCGGGATGCAGGACGCCCGTGGTTACAATCCTTACAAGTTCGGGATCGTGGGCGCGAGCGACTCGCACGACACCGCCGTCGCCTACGAGGCCTCCAACTATTTCGGCGGCCATGGGCTGCTCGACGCCACACCCCAGACCCGCCTGAGCGGAAAAAAGGAAGCCGGGCTGGACATGACCCAGCTCAGCGTGTCGGGCCTCGGGGGCGTCTGGGCCGAAGAGAATACGCGCCAGTCGATCTTCGCCGCCATGCAGCGCAAGGAGACGTTCGGCACCACCGGCACCCGCATCAAGGTGCGGCTGTTCGGCGGTTGGGATTTTGGCGCCGACGTGTTGAACCGGAAAGATTGGGTCAAGACCGGCTACGCGAACGGTGTGCCGATGGGCGGCGACCTGCCGCCGCCGCAGGGCAAGGCGCCGAGTTTCATCGTGTGGGCGGTCAAGGACCCCGACGGGGCCAACCTGGACCGCATCCAGATCGTCAAGGGATGGACCAGGAGCGGCCAGATCTTCGAGAAGATCTATGACGTGGCGTGGTCGGGAAATCGGGTGCTCACGCGCACGCCGATTCAGAAGGTCCTCTATGGCGGCAACGATATGAAGCTGCCTCCGGTCGGCAATACCGTCGACATCAAGAACGCCACCTACACCAACACGATCGGCGGCGTGGAATTGCAAGACCGTATGGACGGACCCGGACTTCGATCCTGCTCTCCATGCATTCTATTACGCGCGGGTGCTGGAGATTCCGACGCCGCGCTGGACCACCTATGATGCGAAGAGCTTGGGCGTGCCGCCGCCGAGCGAGGTGCCGACGAGCGTTCAGGAGCGCGCCTGGACCTCACCGATCTGGTACACTCCGACGGCGGACATGCACGCCAAGGCGCCGCACGGCCCGACCCTGGCCGATCTTACGCAACGCGGCGCGACAGCTCTCGACGATGCGCAATTGCGCGATCTCGTCATCGGCAAGACCGTGGCGGTCCACAACATGGCAACCGATCAGCGGTTTGAGATCACCTACGGGGTCGATGGCCGGCGTATGATCTCGCACATCGATGGCAAGCTGCCCGATCCCGAGCAGATCGGCGACCTGCTACACCCCGGCGGCGCCGCCGGTGCGCAATACGAGATCCGCGATGGCCGCATCGTCACGATGCTCGCAGGCTCCCCGTTCGAGGTGACCGTCTATCGATTGGGCGACAAGCTGGTCGCCGCACGGAGCAGCGAGTTCGGCTACGCCAATTATGAGGTCGAAGGGGTAAAGCCGTGAGCGGCCACCGGTAGAGACCGCCACCATGGACTTCCATGAGTCCGGATCAGTCAAGTCGGCGCCATCGCCGCTGCGGCGATGGCTGGGCGAGCCGCTGCTGCACGTGCTGCTGATCGGGTTGGCGCTGTTTGCCGTGTACAGGGCGTTCCATCCTGCCGCGGGCGAGTTCCAGGGCCCTGACCGCATCGTGATCACGGCGGACGACCTTGCACAGATCCGGATCGCCTGGATGGCGCAGTGGCATCGTCCGCCCACGCCGGAGGAGGAGCACAGTCTCCTCGACGGCAAGATCCGCGAGGAGGTTCTCTCCCGCGAGGCGACGGCGCTCGGCCTCGACAAGGACGACACCATCATCAAGCGTCGCCTGGCGCAAAAGATGGAGTTCGTCATGGAGGACGCATCCTCGCTGCGCGAACCCGGAGCCGACGAATTGAAGCGCTGGTTTGTGCAGAACGCTCAGCGTTTTGCGACCCCGAGCCTGGTCACGTTCCGCCACCTCTATTTCTCGCCCGACCGTCGCGGCGCCCACACGCGCGAGGATGCCGCCGACGCGCTGCGCAAGCTCGCCGCCAAGCCGGAAGACGCGCCGGAGCTCGATGGCCTGTCCGATCGTTTCATGTTCCAGGAATTCTATGCCGAACGCTCGCCCGATCAGGTCGCCAGTATCTTCGGGACGAGCTTTGCGCAGGCCCTGCCTGGCTTAAAGCCAGGAAAGTGGCAGGGACCGATCGAATCCGGATTGGGCTGGCACCTGGTTTGGGTCGAAGCAAACATGCCCGGTCAGGTGCCTGCCTTTGAGGAAATCGAGGCGAGGGTCAAGTCCGAATGGATGGACGAGCAGCGCGCCGACGGCAAGCGCAAGATCTTCGATCACATGAGAACCCGTTTTCAGATCGTGCTGCCGGAAGCCGGACCGGGAACGCCAGGCGCCGCGGTGGCTCGCGCCGCGGCTCCGCGCTGAACTGCAAAGGGAGTACTGGTGTTTACGCGATTGCTCCTTCTCCTGATGCTACTGGGAACCCTGGCCCACGGCCAGGCTGCGCACGCACACGATTCGCGCCCGGCCTACCTTGAACTCAACGAGACCGCGCCAGGCCGCTACGAAGTGGTGTGGCGCACCCCCATCAACGCCGGCATGCGGCTGCCGATCGTGCTGAAATTTCCTGACGGCACCCGCAACATCACCGAGCCTTCACAGAAAGAGCTTACCGGCATGTTGCTTGAGCGCCGCTGGATCGATGCCGGCAAGACCGGCCTTGCCGGCAAGCGCATTGAATTCGTCGGCCTCCAAGCGACGATCACGGATGTTCTGGTCCGGGTGCAAGCGCTGGATGGCACGCACGCCACCGCGCTCGTGCATCCGTCGCAGTCCTGGGTCGAGATCGCCGCCTCACAGAGCGTTGTCGCCGTTGCCGCCGCCTATCTCGTGCACGGCTTCGAGCACATTATGTACGGAACCGATCATTTGCTGTTCGTTCTCGGTCTGTTGCTGATGGTGCGCGACTTGTGGATGCTCCTGAAGACGATCACGGCGTTCACGATCGCGCATAGCATCACGCTGGCGGCGGCGACCCTGGGCTATGTGCACGTCCCCAGCCCTCCGATCGAGGCCGCCATTGCGCTTTCCATCATGTTCGTCGGCGTCGAGGTTCTGCGCTCCTGGCGGGGAGAGACCAGCCTCACGCTGCGCCAGCCCTGGCTCGTCGCCTTCGCGTTCGGGCTCGTGCATGGGCTCGGATTTGCCAGTGGGCTCGCCAGCCTCGGATTGCCGCAAGGGGATATTCCCGTCGCCCTGTTGTTTTTCAATATCGGCGTCGAAGCCGGCCAATTGTCCTTCGTGGCGCTCATGCTGCTGCTGGTGCGTTCTTTCGATCTCCTCAAAATTCATTGGCCGCAACCGGCGCGCATGGTGCCGGCTTATGTCGTAGGCTCCGTGGGCGCCTTTTGGACCATCGACCGGATCGTCGCCATGCTGCCGGGAACGGGATGATGCCAGCCCTGCGACGCGCAGCAATTGCTGTTCAGTTGACAAGGATTTCTCGATCTCGACTGATTTGCCTGTCGTGCCAATTGGCCGCAGGTCGCGCGATTGATCGCACCCCCAAATCAGCGGCAGAATCACCGCATCCCGCCTCGCTTTGAAGGGGCGCTTCGCGATCGTCACGAACGTTGGGTGCGGGATGCGGTGGACGCGGCAGCGTCGCAAGACGAGCGACTCTCACGCGGACGGCGAAGTCGTGTGGGCCTGACATCCCGACGCTGATGTCAAGTTGGCGACGATTGCCTCGGCAATCGCGCCGGCGACGGAGACAACAAAGCCGGTCTCCGGGGCGAGCATGAAGGAAACCGTTAAAACCATTGCGCGGGGAATGCCGGGTGTTTCCGGTGTGACCGTGGTGACTACGCTTGTGTGCTTTTTTACTCGCACACAAGGCCGCGGGCGCGCCGAGCGCCCGGCATTCCCTGCGCCCTCGATTTTGCGAGTGGCTCATCCTTGCACAGCTCGGGCGCGTTGCGTCGTGAGAAGGCGAACCTGTGTCTTCCAAACGTCAATGCCTGAACCATATGAGCACCCGGAACTCTCCGGATCAGCGGGGCGATGTCGCCGTTATCGCGAGACTTGACGAGGCACGCGTCGCTTTCGAAGGCGCGCTCACCGAAGTCATCGGACTGTCATCGGAACCTGTTGCGCGCGCTGACGTCTTGCCGAGCAGGACCACCACATGCGGCGCCCTTGCCGCCGTCGCCGCGGAGGCGTTACAAGGGTATCATGAACGAGCCTCTTTCCCATGTGCCCGTGAGTTCCGCCGACATCGACGCCGCAGCCGGCGTGATTGCGCCATTTGCGGTCCGAACGCCGCTACTGTCGCCACCGGTTCTCTGCGATCGTGTCGGCGCGAGAGTGTTCCTCAAGCCGGAAATCCTGCAACGCACCGGTTCGTTCAAATTCCGCGGCGCCTTCAACAAGCTGTCGTCGATTCCGCAAGATGCCCGCAAGGGCGGCGTGGTGGCGTTTTCGTCCGGCAATCATGCGCAAGGTGTCGCGGCGGCCGCCAAGATCCTCAACATGCCCGCCACCATCGTGATGCCGGCCAATTCGCCGCTGTTGAAGCGCGAGCGCACCAAATCCTACGGCGCCGAGGTCGTGTTGTACGATCGTGACCGCGAGGACCGCGAGGCGATTGCGCGCGAGATCGCAGGTAAACGCGGGGCTACGCTGGTGCCGCCCTATGACGATCCGAAGGTGATCGCGGGGCAGGGCACCGTGGGCCGGGAAATCTGCGAGGACCTCGCAGCGCTCGGCATTGCGCCCGATATCGTGGTGGCGCCGGTTTCCGGCGGCGGCCTGATCGCGGGCGTCGCAACCGCGGTGAAAGCCCGCTTTCCGCAGGCACAGGTGATGTCGGCCGAGCCCGAGGCTTTCGACGATCACGCCCGCTCGCTACGCGCCGGCAGGCGCGAGGCCCACCATGCCGAGGGCCGCACCATCTGCGACGCGCTGATGGCGGCGATCCCCGGCGAGATCACTTTTGCCATCAACGGCAAGCTGCTTGCGCAGGGCGTTACCGCATCCGAAGCGGAAGTGGGCGAGGCCATCGCGTTTGCCTTCCGCGAACTCAAGCTCGTGGTTGAGCCGGGCGGAGTGGTCGGTCTTGCCGCGCTTGCTCGCCGGCCATATCGACGCGCGCGGCAAGAACGTCGTGATCGTGCTGTCCGGCGGCAATGTGGACTCGGAACTGTACGCGCGGCTGATCGGCTGAAGGGTGGCCGCGGACTTCGCGGAAATCTGATCGATCTGCCATCGTTCCGACACTCGCCTTGGAAAAAAGAGAAGAGTCAGAAACAAAATCGGGAGATAATGCCATGCACAGGATGCTCGTTCTCTACAACGAACCCAAGGATCCCTCGCATTTCAAGAAGTACTACGTCGAAACGCATGTGCCGCTGGCGAACAAAATCCCCGGCATCAAGAACGCCCGCTATTCGTTCGATGTGAAGGCGCTCGGCCCCGGCAAGGCGCCGTATTTCTGCGTCTTCGAGGCCGACTTCGAGAGCGAGGCCGCGTTGATGAGCGGGCTCGGATCCAAGGAAGGCCAGGCAGTCGCGGGCGACGTGCCCAATTACGCTTCCGGCGGCGTCACCATGGCGCATTTTCCGCTGAAGTGACCGCCGCGGCGAGCGGCAAGCCGGTCCGCTCGCTCCAAATCAGGAAAAGAACGCGATCTTCTCGTTCTGGCTCATGCGCCGGATCGGGGCCAGCGGATCGGGCCTCGAGACCCGTGGCCGTGAAACGATGCCGTTGGCGAGCAGGCTCGAACCGAGCGACGGCATCGGTTCGGGCTCAGGTTCTCCTCGGGGTTGACGTGGTGTCGCCGCGGGCGTTGCGCGGGCCGTAGCGGGTTTCTCAACCGCTTCGGTTTCCGATGCAAAGGTGACGTCAATCTCGTAGGACGCCGCGCTCTCCTGAACCTTTTCGGCTTTGGGCGTGTTGACCTTGTGCTCGTGAACCTGGACCCCGTCGACCTGGGCCTCCAGGATCTCGGCGCCGTCGACTTGCGGCTCGTCGGACTCGGCCTCATCCATCGGGGCTTCGTAGGCCGCATCCGTATCGGGCGCGGCCATCTCCATCGCCACCATGTCCAGCATGGCTTCGTCATTGGAATCGAAGACGTCGGTTGGTTCGCTTGCTGCCACTTCCGCAGTGGAAGGTTCATCTGCGACCGCTTGGCCGGTTGCTGCAGTTTCAGCTTGTGCCGGCGGCGAACCGGCCGCCGACCTCAGCGTCGGCGTCAAAGCCTGAGATCTTTCCCTCGATCCGGTCGAAGGCCGCCTCCAAGGCGGCAGCCAGACCGGCAAGGTCTACGTTTACCGCCGCCCCTTCGATGGCGGCGACCTGCGAATCGATCAGGTCGCAAATCCGGCCGTCGGCGCCGATCTCGCGCAAACGCCAGGCAATTTCGCGGATGACGCGGGCGCCCTTGCGCACCGGCGCGAGGTTCTGTTCCAGCGCCAGATCGCCGAGCGCGGCTGTGGCGGCCGCTCGCGCCTCCGCCAGCGCCGCGCGGAACGAAGCCAGGGCTTCGTCGAGCAGGGGATCGCGCACCGGCTTCTTCTGCGCGGCCAGCGTCTCTTCGATCCGCGCCACGGCGTCGAGCACCATGCTGGTGTCGGCATTGCGGTTGCGTTTGGCATATTCGCCGAGAAACCAGCGGCCGCGCGAGGTCTCCATGAAGGCTTCTTTGATCGCGTCGTAATCCGCCTCGCTCGGCAGGGCCGGGCGTGCGGAGATTGGGGACAGGGCGAATGCTTCGTCGGCCATTGCTAACTCATCCGCGCAAATCACCGCGCGCTAGAGCATGATCCGGAAAAGTGGGAACCGGTTTTCCGAAAAGATCATGCTCAGACGACAATCCTGTAGCGCGATAGTGATTCGACTTGAGCTATCGCGCTAAGCCTTACGATCACCACGATATCGCGCGAATCGCAATTGAATTGATGCCATCCAAATCACAAATCCCCATCGCATCCTCGCACCTGTCGCGGCGATTCGCTGTGCCGCCTGGCGCTGTTTTACGGCGCGATATTCGCCCTTGTCGGCTGCCATTTGCCGTTCTTTCCGGTGTGGCTGCGCGCCGTCGGGATCGATGCGGCCTGGATCGGCGTCATCTCGGCGGTTCCGGCGGTGACCCGATTTACCGTCCTGCCGCTGGTGACGAACTTCGCCGAACGCCGCGCCGCCGTGCGCGGCGCCATGGTCGTCACGGCCGTCATCACGACGTTCGGGTTTGTCGCGATCGGCACCCAGCACCTGCCGGTCGCCGTGTTCCTGGCCTATGCCGTGACGGCTGCGGCGTGGACGCCGACG
The DNA here is from genome assembly GCA_963706265.1 of uncultured Alphaproteobacteria bacterium. Taxonomy (GTDB): domain Bacteria; phylum Pseudomonadota; class Alphaproteobacteria; order Rhizobiales; family Xanthobacteraceae; genus Bradyrhizobium. The sequence continues at coordinate 968,514 of CAVPLO010000004.1, forward strand.
GTCCCGCTGACGGATGCCTATGCGCTACGCGGCGTGGTGCGATACGGCATCGAGTACGGGCCGGTCCGGTTATGGGGCTCGGCGGCCTTCGTCATCGGTGCGCTCGGGTGCGGCTGGCTCGCCGATCGCATCGCGGCGAGGCACCTGATCTGGATCATTGCCGCCGCCGCGGCGCTTGGCGCGGTGATCAGCTTCGGCTTGCAGCCGCTGGATAGCCGCAAGGTGCAGGCCCCGGCGCAACGGGAATCGGGCGCGTTGCTGCGCGATCCCGGTTTTCTGGCGATCATCGCAGCGTCGGCGCTGATCCAGAGCAGCCACTCCACCTATTATATCTTTGGCTCGATCACCTGGCAGCTCGCGGGGCTCGGCGGCCTGACGATTGCGGCGCTGTGGGCGCTCGGGGTCTTGGCCGAGATCGTGGTCTTTGCATTGTCGCCGCGTTTCACGCTGCAACCTTCGACGCTGGTGGTAATCGGAGGAGTGGGCGCGCTGGCGCGCTGGCTGATCACGGCGCAGGAGCCCCCGGTCGCCGTGCTCGCGGTGGTCCAGCTTGCCCACGGCCTCAGCTATGGGCTGACGCAACTCGGCATCATGGGCTTGATGGTGCGTCACGTGCCCGTTCCCGCTATCACGCGCGCGCAGGGCTATCTGGCCGCCTGCGGCGGCATTGTCTCCTCAACCGCGTCGATCGTCTCGGGCATGATCTACGCCCGTTACGGTCAGGGCGCCTATTACGCGATGGCGGCGATGGCACTTGCCGGCGCGGCCGTGATCTGGTTCGCGCGGAGAAACCTGGTGTCCCGAGCGGCTTACCCCCAGAGCGCGGCGTCTGGCGGATAAACCAGGCTACCGTCGTAGCGCAGGCCGCCGTCGCGGTCCCGCTTGAGCAGCAGCGGGCCATCGAGGTCGACAAAGCGGGCTTGTGGGACAAGGAGCATGGCGGGCGCCATCGCAAGCGATGTTGCCACCATGCAGCCGACCATGATGTCGAAACCTTGCGCGGCCGCCGCATCCGCCATGGCGAGCGCTTCCGTTAATCCGCCGGTCTTGTCGAGCTTGATGTTGACCGCGTCGTAGCGTTCGCGAAGGCCGCTTAGCGAAGTGCGATCATGGACGCTTTCATCGGCGCACACGGCAATTGGTCGCTTGATATGGGCCAGCCAAGCATCCCGGCCGGCGGGAAGCGGCTGTTCGACCAGCGTGACGCCGGCCGCTGGCGCAGGCGGCAAGATTTTGCTCGAGATTGGTCTCGGTCCAGGCCTCGTTGGCGTCGACGATCAGTTCGGAATCGGGCGCGGCCTTTCGCACGGCGGCAATTCTCATCTCGTCACCGTCGCCACCGAGCTTGATCTTCAGAAGCGGCCGGTCCGCGGCCTTGGCGGTGGCGGCCGCCATCGTTTCCGGCGAGCCCAGCGAGATGGTATAGGCGGTGATGCAGGGAAGCGGGGTGTCGCGGCCGAGAAGATCCCAGATCCGACGGCCGCTTTGCTTGGCTTCGAGGTCGAGCAGGGCGCAGTCGAGCGCGTTGCGGGCGGCCGAAGGCGGCATGGCAGCCTGCAAGGCGTCCCGGTCGAGGCCGTGGCCGATGGCATCCTGCATCTTCAGGATTGCCACTAATGTCGCCTCGGGGGTCTCGCCATAGCGAGGATAGGGCACACACTCGCCGCGTCCGGCCATCTCGCCACGGCGCACTTCCGCCACAACAACGACCGCTTCGGTCTTGGCGCCGCGGCTGATGGTGAAGCCGCCCTCGATCGGCCAGCGTTCGATTCTCGCGTCAAGTGTTGGCACTTCGCTGGAAGTCATTTTACTATCAACCATTTCTGAACCGGATCGCGCCTTATGCTAGACATATTATCAAGGCGCATCTGGATTTCCTCTTCAACCACCATCCGAAGACCAGTGCCACGCAGGAGTTGGAATCGTGAACGGCGACCCGACATTGGAGCGTATCGCAAAAAGCAGTGGTCTCGCGCTGTGCGCGGCCGGGCCCTGGACCGCGCGCTTTGCCCCGGAACTCGAGCAGATGGTATCGGATGCCGAAAGGCTGACCGGAAGCCGGCCGAACATCTTCATCGATGTGTCGCAGGTCTCCAAGCTCGATACGTTCGGGGCCTGGCTGATCGAGCGCCTCCGCCGCAGCCTGACCCAGGGCGGCATCGAGGCCAAGATCGCCGGCCTGTCGGCGGATTATTCCAGCCTCGTCGACGAGGTGCGCCGGGTAAAGGCGATCCCGGCGGCCGGCGTCACCGACCGTGACGATATCGGGCATCCTGGACCAGGTCGGCCGCACCATGGCCGGCATCGGCGGGACCCTCCTCAGCCTCGTCGACATGCTGGGCGCGGTGCTGGCCGCGAGCGGGCGGGTTTTGACCCATCCGAGGAGCTTTCGCCTGACCTCCACAGTGCATCATATGGAACAGGTGTGCTGGCGGGCGGTACCGATCGTCGTCCTGATCACCTTCCTGATCGGCTGCATCATCTCCCAGCAGGGCATCTTCCACTTCCGAAAGTTCGGCGCCGATATCTTCGTGGTCGACATGTTGGGCGTGCTGGTGCTGCGCGAGATCGGCGTGCTGCTGGTCGCGATCATGGTCGCGGGACGCTCGGGAAGCGCCTATACCGCCGAACTTGGTTCCATGAAGATGCGGGAGGAGATCGATGCGCTGCGCACGATGGGCTTCGATCCGATCGAGGTCCTGATCCTGCCGCGGATGCTGGCGCTGGTTCTGGCACTGCCGATCCTGGCCTTCCTCGGGGCGATCTCCGCCCTTTACGGCGGCGGGCTTGTGGCCTGGCTTTATGGCGGGGTTGATCCGGAAGCGTTTCTGCTGCGACTACGCGATGCGATCTCGATCGACCACTTTACCGTCGGCATCATCAAGGCGCCGGTGATGGCGGCCGTGATCGGAATCGTCGCCTGCGTCGAGGGGCTTGCGGTGCAGGGCAGCGCGGAATCGCTCGGACAGCACACGACATCGTCGGTCGTGAAAGGCATCTTCTTCGTGATCGTGATGGACGGCGTGTTTGCGATCTTCTTTGCCTCGATCGGGATGTGACGATGGCAGGCGAAGGGCAGGACGCAATTATCCGGGTACGCGACATCTCGGTGCAGTTCGGCTCGACCAAGGTGCTCGACGGCCTCAACCTCGACGTCAAGCGCGGCGAAATCCTGGGCTTTGTCGGTCCCTCCGGCGCCGGCAAGTCGGTCTTGACGCGCACGATCATTGGACTGGTTCCGAAAGTTTCAGGACGCATCGAAGTGTTCGGGGTGGATCTCGATGCCGCCAGCAACTCGGAACGGCGCTCGGTGGAGCGGCGCTGGGGAATCCTGTTTCAGCAGGGCGCGCTGTTTTCCTCGCTGACGGTGCGGCAAAATATCCAGTTCCCGGTGCGCGAATATCTCGACGTCACCCAGCAATTGCTCGACGAGATTACCATCGCCAAACTTGGCATGGTCGGATTGCGTCCCGAAGTGGCCGATCGTTTTCCGTCCGAACTGTCCGGCGGCATGATCAAGCGCGTGGCATTGGCGCGCGCCCTCGCGCTCGATCCGGAACTGGTATTCCTGGATGAACCGACCTCGGGCCTTGATCCGATCGGCGCCGGCGACTTCGACGAACTGGTCCGGACCCTTCAGCGGACTTTGGGCCTGACCGTTTTCATGGTAACCCATGATCTCGACAGCCTTTATACGGCGTGTGACCGGATTGCCGTTTTAGGGAACGGTAAGATCATTGCCGCAGGATCGATGGCCGACATGCAGGCCTCGCAGCATCCCTGGTTGAGGGCCTACTTCCACGGCAAACGCGCGCGCGCGGTCATGGGATAGTTCACGAATTCATTTTCGCCTCTTCTTGTGGTTCTCGCTCATTTTGATTGGTTTCGGAGTTGGGTAATGGAAACGCGGGCGAACTATGTTCTGATCGGATCGTTCACGCTCGCCGTGATCGCCGCCGCGTTCGGCTTTGTGCTCTGGTTCCAGAGCCTCCACACCACCAAGCTGCGCAGCCCCTTGCGCATCGTTTTCGAGGGTCCGGCCGCCGGCTTGCGCAATGGTGGCAGCGTCAATTTTAACGGTATTAGGGTAGGTGAAGTCGTCTCGGTGAAGCTCGACAACCCGCGTCGCGTGGTCGCACTGGCCATGGTCGAAAACAACACGCCGCTCCGCAAGGACACCCTCGTGGGTCTCGAGTTTCAGGGCCTGACCGGCGTGGCCGCCATTTCGCTGAAGGGCGGCGAGGAAGCGGCGCCGTCGGTGCCGCTCGGCGCTGACGGCATTCCTGTGCTGACCGCCGATCCCAACGCGCTCCAGGACGTCACGGAGGCGATCCGCGGGACCTTGCAGAACATCAACCGGGTGGTCGCCGACAATCAGCAGGCGGTGAAAAATTCGCTCCATAACCTCGAGGTCTTTACCGCCTCGCTGTCGCGCAACGCCGAGAAGATCGACGACGTCATGCTCAAGGTCGATGGCGTCATGGGCAAGGCCGACAATCTGATGGTGGGCCTCAACAGGCTCGCCGGCGGCAAGGATGGCGGGGAACTGTTCCTCACCGTGCAGTCGATCCGGGAACTCGCGGAAGACTTCGACAAGCGCTCCGGCGCCCTGATGACCGACGGCCGCCGCACGCTCGCCGACATCAGCCGCGCAGTGAACAACCTCGACCGCAACCCGACCCGCCTGTTGTTCGGCGCGGGCAATTCCAGCTCGCCGGCCGCTGCCTCGGCATCAACGCCGCACGCCGCCGAGACGGCAGTGAGGGCGAGTAGCGAAATGGTCGAGCAGCGAGCAGGGAACGGCGAGGGGCCGAACGGCTTGCTCCGCTTGCGATGGCAGAAACGAGAACGGAGGCCGCGAGGCCTCGTTTTTTATTCGCTACTGACTATTCGCTACTCACCATTCGCGGCTTTGCCCGCTTACCCCAGCCGTCCCGCGGCATGGGCGAGCAGGGTGTAGACGAGGCCGGTCTCGGAGGTGAGGTGACCGCGCAGCGCCTGCGGCCCGCGATCCTCGCGCGCGACCTCGTCGAGCAGCCGCTCGAACTCGGCGATATAGCGGTCGACCGTCTGCTTGAAATTGCGGTCGCTGCGATATTTGCGGGCGACTTCGTCGAAGGCCTTCTGGCCGGCCGGCGTATAGAGCCGCTTGGAGAACGCCTTGCTCTCGCCGCGCTGATAGCGATCCCACATTTCGGCTGCGAGGTTGCGATCCATCAGCCGGCCGATGTCGAGCGACAGCGACTCCAGCGGATTACCGCTGGTCGCGTTTGGCTGCGCCGGACGGCCGCGCGGGGCCGCCGAGGGCGGTGCACCGGCGCCGGCGCCATCGGTGCGGCTCAGCAGATCGGAAAGCCAGCCGTCGCGTCCCTGATCGGAACCCGCAGGCGCAACCGGCGGAGCCTCGGTGCGGCGCGAGGCCGGCGTGCCGAGATCGGGCGGCGGCAGGTTGGATGCGCTGCCGCGCGGCGCTGGGCGCAGGCCGCGCCTCTGCACGGCCGCCGACGGCGGCCAGCAGCGGCTCGTCCTCGCGGTAGGTGGTGCTGCCGCGGTTGGTCGCCACGACGTCCAGGCCACGGCCGTGATGGGCGACGATACGGTTGAGTTCGGCCAGCGCCTCGATCTGGTCGACGATGACCTTGCGCATTTGCGCAGTAGAGTTCGGCGGCCTCCTGCGGCATTTCCAGAACGCCGCGGCGAAGTTCGTTGCGGGTTGCCTCCAGCTCGCGATGCATTTCGGCCGCCATCTGCTTCATGCTGACGACCATGTTGCCGAACTTCTCGGCGGACTGCTTGAACATCGCATCCGCTTCTTCGGTGCTCTGCTGGTAGATCTCGGCCATCGCGTCTGTGGTCTGGCGGCGCTCTTCCTCGGCCGCGACACGAACCGCGTCGAACTGCCGGCTGATCGCGGCAGAACCGGCGCCGGCGGTTTCCGCCACCACGCGCGCGATGTCGCGCGCACGCTCTTCGGCGGCTGCGAGCGATTCATCGAGCAGACCGGTGAAGCGCGACAGCCGCTGATCGAGGTCGGCGGTACGCAGGTCGATCGTGGTGACCAGCGATTCCAGCGCCGACTTGCGCTCGGAAAGGGAAGTGGTGGTCGAGCGGTTGCTCTGTTCGACGACGGCAGCCGCCTCGACCAGCGACTTGCCGTGGATCTCGAACTGGCCCGAAAGCGAGTTGAGGTCTTCAAGCGCCTTCGAGGTCTTGGAATTGAAGACGCTCAACTGGTCTTCCAGCGTCTGCGTCGCCGCGCCGTTACGCGTGGTGACGTCGTTCATCGCCGAGACGAAATCGGCGACGCGGGTGACGAGCGCGCGCTCCAGCGAGTTGAGGTTGTCGTGGGCGCCGGTGAGGACTTCCTGCAGCAGGATATTGCCTTCACGCAGCCGCTCGAACAAAGCGACGGTGTCGGTGCGCAGGATCTTGCTGGTCTCCTGCATTTCGGTGACCGCAGCGATCGAAACCTGGCGCGACTGGTCGATCGCATTGCGCGACGACGTTTCCAGGTCCTTCAGCGACTTGTTGACGGTCGAGGTCGCCAGTTCGCCGGCCGAGGTGATGTTGCGCGCCACTTCGGTGCTGTTGCCCAGCATCGCTTGCGAGAAGCCCTGGGCACGGGTCTCGATCGAGCGCAAGGCTTCCGCCGTGACGCGGTCGACTTCAGAGGTGAGCTGGCCGGTCTTGGTACCGATGGCTTCGACCAATGCGCCGCGCTTGGCGTCGATGACCTGCGACAGACGTTCGGTCTGCTGCTGAACATAGTTGACGATCTCGTCGGTCTTGCCGGTCATGGCCGAGCCGAACGAGCCGCTGGCGGCCAGAACCGAACGCTCGACGTCGGACGAGGTCGATTTGACCTTGGCGCTGGCTTCGTTCGAGGCTGCGATCAAAGCCTGCTGCGCGGTCTGCGCCGTACCGGCGATCCGGTCCGTGGTGTTGGTGGTGACGGTCGCAAGCGAACGCTCGAGATCGGTCGAGATCGCCCGGATCTGGCTTGCGGCATCCGCCGAGGTTGCGGTGAGCGAAGATTGAGCCTCGCGCGCGCTGTTGAGGATCGAAGCGGCCGTGTCCGTGCCGACAGCCGTCAGGGTGCGCTGGACGTCGGTTGCAAGCGTCTTGACGTGATCGGTGGCTTCGGATGAAGCGCCGACCAGTGTGGTCTGTGCCTCACGCGCGCTGGCGAGAATCGAGGCGGCCGTAGCACTGCCTGCGGCAGACAGCGAACGTTCAATGTCGGCCGCGAGCTCCTTGACCTGATTGGCGGAATCGGACGAGGCCGACACCAGCGTCGCCTGCGCGTCGCGGGCCGAGACCAGGATCGAATTGGCGGCGCTGCCGCCGACGGCGGTGAGCGCGCGTTCGACTTCCGAGGAGGTCAGCTTCAGTTGAGTGCCGACATCCGAGGATACCCCGAGCAGGGCCTGCTGCGCCGCGCGGGCGCCGGTCTGAATGGTCTCGCTGGTGTTGACGACGAGGTTGGTGAGCGAGCGTTCGGCGTCCTCGACATGGGACTTGATCCCGCCGGACAACTCCTCGGCGCGGGCCATCAGCGTTTCGCTCGCCTGGCGTCCGCTGCTTTCGATGCGGCCGGCCACGGCTTCGATGCGGGAATCCAGCAGATCCTCGAACTGCGCCACCCGCGCGTCGATGTCGTTGGCGACCGAACCGATGCGGGTCTCGATTCCCTGGTGAATTTCCTGGAACCGCGCCCCGATGGTTTCGGTGAGCTGGGTCGCGCGGCTGTCGATGGTCTCGGTCGCGCTGGCAATGCGCTGATCGACCGCTGCTACCGCCTGCGCGGTGCCGTCGGTGAGGGAAGCCGTGAGGGTGCCGAGCCGGCCGTCGATGGTTGCGGTGACTGACTGGGCGCGGGTATCGAAAGTCTGTTCGAGCGATTGCAGCCGACCGTCGATCGACTTATCGAAGGATTTGATCTTGCTGTCGAGCGAGGTGTCGAGATGGGCGACGCGGTTTCCGAGCGTCGTCTCGAACTGCAGCAAACGCTGATCGAGCGAAGCCGTGATCTCGCCGCCGTTCGACGTCAGGCGCGTGTCGAAGTTGTCGACATAGGTCTTCAACGTCTCGGCGATGTTGCTGGTGCGCTGGCCCATCCGTTCGACGATTTCGCCGCCGAAGGTTTTGACGGTGCGGTCGAATTCGGAGATGTGGCGGGTGATCAGGGCGCCGAGCGTGCCGCTGTCGCGGGCGAATTTTTCCGCCAGCTCTCCGCCCTGGTTCTTCACCAGTTCGTCGAAAGCGCTGATTTGCAAAGCGAGGGCGTCGTGGGCGCTCTCGGTCTGGCCGATGACCTTGGCGACCAGCGAGTTTGCGGTCACGTCGAGCGCGTCGCTCGCCTTCTCGCCGGAGGTGAGGATTTTCGAGGCAAGGCGGTTGCCGGATTCGTCGATCTTGTTGACGAGGTCGCCCGAGCGCAGCTCGAGCTCAAGCAGCAGCGAGTCGCTGGAATTCTTCAGGGAGTCGTGCACCTGTTCGGTGCGATCCGAAATGCCGTCCACGATGGTGGAGGAGCGCTGCTCGAATTCGGATGTGATCCGGTCGAGGCGCTCGTTGAGCATTTCGTGGACGCGATCGGCGAGTTCGACGAACTCGTCGTGGACGTGGCCGGTCTTGAAATTCAGGCTGGTGGTCAGCCGCTCGCTGGCGTCGAGCACCGCGCGCGTGGTCTCGGCGCTGGCTTCCTCGAGGCGGTCGAGCAGATCGCCGCCGCGCTCGCCGAGCGCCAGGATCATGTTGTCGCCGGCATTGGCGAGCGCACTCGTGATGTGAGCGCCGCGCTCTTCCAGCGCGCCGGTGATGCTTTTCGCGACTTCGTCGACGCGCGAAGCGATTGCATCCGAGATCAGCGCGATGTCGTGACGCAGGTCGATCTGCACGCCGGAAATGGCGCTGCGCACCTGCTCGGCCTGGCCGACCAGGTTGTCGCGCTGATGGGCGATATCCTGAAGCAGGGCGCGAATCCGCACCTCGTTGTCGCTGTAGGCGCGTTCAAGCGCGGAGACCTCGTTGGCGACCAGGGTCTCGAGTTCGCCGGCGCGCGCAATCGCACGTTCGACGCCGTCGCCCATCGCCGCGACTTCGCGGCGGATCGCCTGTCCAACCGTTATCATCGAGTCGCTGGCGGCGCCCTCCGGCTCGGAGAAACGGATCGCGACCTGCGCCATCGATTGCGCGATCGTGCTGCAGCTGCTGGCCGCGCCAGGACAGGTGCGCCATGAAATAGAACAGGAAGACCGGCGCGAAGAACAACGCAAACAAGCCCGCCAAAGCCAGCGTGCCGCCCGAGCCTTCGCCGATTGCGGCGCGCAAGGACGGCAGGAAGCTGATGGTCAGAATGGCGGCGCCGAGAATCCAAACCACTGCAAAAAGGGACGCGAGCGTGTAGGAGTTGCGGGAAAGGCGGCCCTTCTGGATCGCCTGCAAAGCCTGGCCGATGACTTCGCGGTCGTCATTGGCGGCGCGGCGCGAGCGCGGTTCTTCGATCGCATTGAAGGTCGGCCGGTCGTTGATCGGACGCGTGTCGAACGACGGATCGTCAAACGAGGGCGCGGTGGAGTTGATGTCTGGCGCCGCGTCGTTGCGGGACGAACCCCTGATGTCGCCGGACGTGCCATCGATGTTCAGGGCTTCCTGAATGGCAGAAAGTGCGACTTCCGTCGGGTCTTTGACCTTTTTGGGGGTGTTCGCCATGTTCAGTCCGAGCCCTCGTTTTACTTCTTACGCAATCCGGAAAAAGTCCTGCGATTGCCCCCCGCAAGCCCCAAACCGGCATCATGATCGGACACAGCATCAGGGCCGGCCTCTCGAGAGGGTCGGCTTGTCCGCGCATGTCCGGCGAACATCCTATTGGCTAGGCGTCACGAATGAAATGGTAGGATTAATACAATCTTAATCATCGTTAATAGCGTCGCGCCGTAAGGCCTTACAAAGCTTTGAAATTCAATCCGCCAGGGTCAATTGCGGCGGCTCTTTGCTGAAAACAAGGCGAAGATACGGCGCCGGAGTACCCGCTGTCCACAGCGCCGAACGATCCGTTAACGAATTCCATGATTGGCTCGGTCAAAGCCTGCACCGAAGACCGGCAAGGCGAAGGACGATTCGGACTTCTCAAGCCATGTCGCTTCATCTGGACCGGATTGAATGGATGCCATCGCCACCGCTCGTTCCCGATGACGGTCCGATCGATATCGACCATCTGCGTCGGATGACGCTCGGCGATGCCGCGCTCGAGCGGGAAGTGCTGACCATGTTTTCGGCGCAGGCCTCGCGTCTGACCCAGGCATTGGCCGCCTTGCCGGCCGACGCTCCGGCGCTGGCGCACACGCTCAAGGGGTCGGCGCGCGCGATCGGCGCTTTTGCGGTCGGCGATGCCGCAGCCCATCTGGAGAGCGCTCATCAAGTCTGGCGGCGACACGGCCGAGGCCCTGAGCGAACTGGATGACGCCGTCACGCAGGCCCGTGCTGCGATCGACGCGGTCTTGGGCCGGGACTGACCGGTCGGGTTGACCGATGCCTGCAAATCTTCTCCCAATCCACTCCACTCGTGGTCCGAAGTTCGTGCTCCATCGCAGCACCCACTTTCACGAACTTCGGAAAAGTCATGGGCACCAGCAAGCTCATTGAATCCAGCACCGTCTTGTCGATCTGAAGTCCCTGATCGAGCTCGCCGCTTGCCGTGCAGGGACTTCAGATCGGCGGTACTAGCGCGGACCGGATCGACCCGTTATAGGTCTGCCCGGACCCCTTTTTCCGGCAATACGAGCGAACATGGCCAAGATTCACTTTGTCGACCATTCCGGCGAGACCCGTACCATCGATGTCGAAAACGGCGCCACCGTCATGGAAGCGGCGATCCGCAACGCGATCCCGGGCATCGAGGCGGAATGCGGCGGCGCCTGCGCCTGCGCCACCTGTCACGTCTATGTCGACGAAGCCTGGCGCGAGAAAGTCGGGCCGCCTTCGCCGATGGAAGAGGACATGCTGGACTTCGGTTTCGACGTGCGGCCGAATTCGCGTCTGTCCTGCCAGATCAAGGTTTCCGACGAACTCGACGGCCTCGTGGTTTCGACGCCGGAGCGGCAGGCATAACCACCGGCTTGCTTCATACAACTGCGCACGCCGCGACGCAGCCATGGCTGAAATTTCGCGATGATCTCCGGCGTCAGCGGCGTCGGCTTGCGCGTTGCCTCGTCGATCAGCACCGTCACCGATTGCGCCGACGCCACGCAGCGGCCGTTGCGAAAATACCACCTGATCGAAGGTCACTGAAGTTCGGCCGAATTTCGCAACTCCCAGCCCCGTCTCGATCGTGCCCGGCCAGCGCAATTCGGCACGGAAATGAATATCGAGCCGCACCATGATCCAGGCGAGGCCCTCCGGCATCAGCCCGTAGCTGCGATCCTTCATCAGCGTGACGCGGCCGGTCTCGAAATAGGTCGCGTAAACCGCGTTGTTGACGTGCTGATTGGGGTCGAGGTCGGCAAAGCGCACATTGTCGGTCAGCCGGTAGGGAAAATCCTCTATTCGCGGCGCGTGGTCGGATCGGGCAGGGGCATTCACGGGGCAGGGTCTCCGCAATCTCGTGCCGTTACAGCGTAGTTGTCGAGCGGCGGCAAGGGGTTGTCGTGGACGCCCGCAAGCATATTATGGCTTTCCTCCCCGCGCCGCGTTGGCTAGACAAGCGTCCGCAAGGTTCAACCGAAAAGAAGCGACATGAGCGAAGCGATCAAAACCGACGTGCTGATCATTGGCGCGGGCCCGTGCGGGTTGTTTTCCGTTTTCGAATTGGGCCTGCTCGACATGAAGACCCATCTCGTCGACATCCTCGACAAGGTCGGTGGCCAGTGCGCCGAACTTTATCCGGAAAAGCCGATCTACGACATTCCTGGCATTCCCTTCGTTACCGGCCAGGGCGTGACCGAGGCGCTGATGGAGCAGATCAAGCCGTTCAGCCCGACCTTCCATCTCAACGAGATGGTCGAGAAGATCGAGAAGATCGGCGATCCCGCGTTTCGGGTCACGACCGATGCCGGCAAGGTTTTCGAATGCAAGGTGGTGGTGATTTCGGCCGGCGGCGGCTCGTTCCAGCCGAAGCGTCCGCCGGTGCCCGGTATCGAGGCCTATGAAGGCACTTCGGTGTTTTACGCCGTGCGCAAGATGGAGCAGTTCCGCGACAAGGACATTCTGATCGTCGGCGGCGGCAATTCCGCACTCGACTGGACGCTGAACCTGCATCCGGTCGCCAAGAGCGTGACGTTGTTGCACCGGCGCGACGATTTCCGTGCCGCGCCCCACAGCGTCGAACAGATGCGCGCGCTGGTCGCCGCCGGCAAGCTCGACCTGCGGATCGGTCAGGTCACAGCGCTGGAAGGCGACGGCGGCATGCTGAAGGGCGCGCACGTCAAGGGCAGCGACAACGCCATGTCGAAGGTTGACTGTAATACCATGCTGCCGTTCTTCGGCCTGACCATGAAGCTCGGGCCGGTTGCGAATTGGGGCATCGAGCTTGAAAACAATCTGGTGCCCGTCGAGACGTCTGCCTTCGAGACCAGCGTTCCCGGCATCTTCGCCATCGGCGACATCAATACCTATCCCGGCAAGCTCAAACTCATCCTGTGCGGCTTCCACGAGGGCGCGCTGATGGCCCAGAAGGCCCACCGCTACGTCTATCCGGACAAGCGGCTCGTGTTCCAGTACACGACCTCATCCTCGAGCCTGCAAAAGAAACTTGGCGTCAATTGACGACCGCGGCGCCGCGGTCGGATTATCGTCATATTTCAGTACGTTACTTGCACGGGCGAACGTAACTCCGGAGTGCGTCCGCTCTGGCCGCCTGCGGTAAATGGACGTAGTCTCGGCCTGTTCGTTCGGCTGGCATGAAGCGGGTCGCGGTGATGTGGAAAGCAATAGGTAGAATGCAGCATCGGCTTGCGATTGCGGGCACGCTTGCGATGGCGCTCGCTGCTTCTGTTCCGGGATATGCGGCCGAGCCATCGGCGGCCGGCCTCTGGCAAAAGACCGAAGATGGCAAGCCCGTGGTCTGGATTCTCATGGTCGATCACCATGACGGCACGTTCGAGGGTGTGATTGCCAAGAAGTTTTTGAAGCCCGGCGTGCCCGAAACGGTGACCTGCACGCAATGCACCGATGACCGCAAGAACGCCCCGGTGCTCGGCATTTCCTTCATCCGCGACATGAAGCGCGATGGCCTTGAATATGAAGGCGGCAACATTCTCGATCCCCGCGACGGGGAGGTCTGGCGAGCGAAAATGACGCTCAGCCCCGACGGGCAGCAACTCACGCTACGCGGCTATGTGCTCACGCCGTTGCTGGGCAAGGACGATGTCTGGGAGCGTTTGCCGGATTCCGACTTCGCCTCCGTCGATCCGGCTGTCATCGCCAAGTATCTGCCGGGGCAGGCGGTCGTGGCCAAGACGCCATCGGGAAAAAAGAAGTCCGCTTCACCCGCAAGGCAGTGAACTGACCGTTCGCCCCGACGAACTGCCGGTTGGTTACCGACGCGAGCCGGCGCGCGAGCGCTGGCGGAAGGGCAACGTCGCCTTCACCTCGACGACTTCAGCCGCCTCGGTCTCGATCGTGGCGCAGCTATCCCCTTGCTGGCGGCGCAGTTGCCAGGGCAGCACCACGTTGAGCCAAAGCTCACGCGTTCCCATGATCGAGATCGCGATGCCGAACGGGATCATGAAATAAAGGATGCGGAACACGACCAGCGTCGCCAGCAGTTGCTCCTTGCCGAATTGCGGAAGCGCGACCAGCATGGCGGCATCGAACACGCCGATCGAGCCCGGCGCGTGGCTGGCAAAGCCGAGCAGCGTCGCCAGGATGAACACGACCGCGAGCGAGACGAAATCGATGTGCGGCTGGGCCGGCATCAGTAGATACATCGCCATCGCGCAGAAACCGAGATCGACCACGCCGATCAGGATTTGCACCAGCGTGAGCGGCGCCGAAGGCAGCCGGACCATCCAGCCGTTCTGCCCAAGCTCGCGCCGTTCCTCCCCGAGGATGAGCCAGACCAGATACGCGATGATGGCGCCGATAACGCCGAACGCGACCAGCCGGTTGATCGCCGCAGGCAGCTGATCCATGGCGGAGGCCGCCCAGGGCTGCAAGGCCATGCCGATGCCGAGCACGAAGGTGTTGCCGAGCCAAAAGGTCAGGCCGGAGAGAAAGCAGATCTTGGCGACGTCGACGGCGCTTAGGCCATAGTCCGAATAGATCCGGAAACGGATCGCGCCGCCGGTGAAGACCGTTGCGCCGATATTGTGCCCGATCGAGTAGCTGGTGAAGCTCGACAGCGCCGCGATACGATAGGGCACATGCTTCTTGCCGAGCGTGCGCACCGCAAAGAAGTCGTAGAACGTCAGTGTGCAGAACGCGCCGACCACGCACAGCGCAGCCAACGCGATGCGGTGCGGCGCGATGTTGGTCAGCGCCACCAGCATCACCCCGGTGTCGATGCCCTTGAGGGTGCGAACGAGGGTCGTGATCGCGAAGCGCGATGATCACGAGGCTGGCGGCAATACCTACGCGCTTCCAGCCTATCCGTTTCTTAAAGCCATGCCGCAGCGTGGCTAACAGCCGAACCATTCATCCTCCCGGCAGGGCCGCAACGGCGTTGCCGGCCTCTCGAAGCGACCACGGCATTTGGCCCCAATCGCCCTGGAAACGAAATCCATAAGGCAAAAACCTTCGCTTGTGCAGTCCTTGACAAAGCGGCGGACTGTCGCGCATCGGCCCCAGCCGTACCTTAGATAAGCGGCCCATGCCGGGAATCGAGGCGGAATAGGGGCCATGCGCCAAAAGCGGTCCTTAGGTGAAACTTGCGGATGTTCCCGACGCGAGGTTTTCGGCTCTGTCAGGAACATCGGCTGTGCGCGCCGGTTAGCGCACCATCAGCAAGCGAACATATCGGCGTGGGCGACAGACGAGGGCGCGCGGTTGTGTTCCATAAGACAAGAAGGATTGGAACGATGGGACTCTTCACCCGCGACATCAAAACCATGAACGATCTGTTCGTGCATCAATTGCAGGATATCTATTACGCCGAGCAACAATTGGTGAAGGCGCTGCCGAAGATGGCCGAGAAGGCGACGGACAAGCAGCTCAAGGAAGGCTTTCTCACGCATCTCGAAGAAACCAAGACGCACGTGAAGCGTCTCGAGGAAGTGTTCCGCATGCATGGCGCAAGCGTGCAGGCGGTCGATTGTCCGGCCATCGACGGCATTATCGAGGAAGCCGATGAAGTTACCGGCGAGGTCGCCGACAATCGGTTCTGGATGCAGCCTTGATCAATGCCGGGCAGGCAGCCGAACACTATGAGATCGCCCGCTACGGCAGCCTGATCGCCTGGGCGAGGCAGCTCGGCCGCAACGATTGTGCGAGCATCCTGCAGAAGACGCTCGACGAAGAACGGACGACCGACAAGAAGCTGACGTCGCTGGCAGAGGGCAAGATCAATCTTCGCGCTGCGAGCTGATCGCTTACGGCAAGCTGAACGATGCGCTGCGCCGATCGGCGCGGCGCTTCCGTTTTTGGGAACCCTTTCGTTTTTGGGAACCGTGGAACCGTTCCAAAGCCCCTTTTATGGCCGCAAATTTCCACAACTTCGGTCTCGCGATCGAACGCGGATCGTGTAGAAAAGATGTCGGAATTGCGGGGTCGGGAGATTGAAAAAGGAAATAGAGACCGCCGTTACGACGGCTCTGATAGCCGAGCAGGCGACGCCGCTGCCGCTGCCGCTCGGCGCCAGCGAACGGCTGATCAACTGGCGATATGCCGCGGCCGTCGGAACCTATCACTTGCTGGCGCTGCTGGCGTTCGTGCCCTGGTTCTACAGCAGGGCTGGCGTCGTGCTCGCGGTGGTCGGCGTCTATGTCTACGGCGCCTGCGGCATGAACCTTTGCTACCACCGCCTGCTCACGCATCGCAGCTTCAAATGTCCGCTCTGGCTCGAACATGCGTTCGCGCTTCTCGCGGTCTGGTGCTTGGAGGATACGCCGGCGCGCTGGGTCGCAACCCATCGCATGCATCATCATCGTTCGGACGAACGTCCCGATCCGCACAGCCCGCTGGTCAATTTCTTCTGGTCGCACATGGGCTGGCTGTTTCTGGAAAACACTGATCTTAGCCGTCAGACCGCCTACGACCGCTACGCGCGCGACGTCCTTCGCGACGGCTTCTATCGCTTTATCGAGCGCTATGTCGTGTGGGTCACGCTCTCGCAGTCGGTGTTGTATTTCGCTGCAGGCTTTCTGATCGCGCTTATGCTCGGCGATGCGACCGGTGGCGGCACTGCAATTCGCAGCGAGCGTCTGGCTATGGGGCGTCGTCGTGCGCACCGTCATCGTCTGGCACATCACCTGGAGCGTGAATTCGCTGGCGCATGTGTTCGGCTACCAGAATTACGACACCGGCGACCACAGCCGCAACAATGTGCTGGTGGCGATCCTGGCGAGCGGCGAGGGCTGGCACAACAATCACCATTCGGAGCCGAGCTGCGCCTGCAATCAACGGCACTGGTGGGAGATCGATCTGACATATCTCCTGCTGCGCCTCTTCGCCGCCGTCGGATTGGCGTGGGACATCCAGATGCCGACGCGCTCACCTGAAGCTTGACGGCCTCACAAATGTTCCGGCGGAACCCGCCGGCGGCGAAAACACTTCGACGTCGATCGAAATTTTGAGGTGAACCGGCAGGTTATCTTCGCGTTGGGTCCTGCGTGACTAACGGAGATAACCAATGCCAAGAGCAGTCACCAGATTGCAGCCGTTTGAGGCTGCGAGCGAAGAAATCCCTTCGAGCGGCAGGCCGCGCGAAGAATGTTTTTCCGCAGCACGGCATTCGGAACAAGAAGCCGGGCTAGGACCGCCGGGGTCCGTGACGCTGTTTGCCATGAGCCTCGGCTACGGCGTGGTTCAGCTTGACGTTACCATCGTCAACACCGCGCTCGATCGTATCGGCGCCTCGCTCGGCGGCGGCGTGGCCGAGTTGCAGTGGATCGTCAACGCCTACACCATTGCCTTTGCGGCGTTCATTCTCACCGCCGGCGCGCTCGGCGATCGCATCGGCGCCAAGCGGATCTTCATGGCGGGCTTTGCCATCTTCACATCCGCTTCGCTGGCGTGCGCGCTTTCCCCCAACCCGACGGTGCTGGTCGCCGCGCGAGCGGTCCAGGGGTTGGGCGCGGCCGTGCTGGTCCCGAATTCGCTGGCGTTGCTCAACCATGCCTATCCCGATGAAAAGCGGCGCGGACGGGCGGTCGGAATCTGGGCCGCGGGCGCGAGCCTTGCGCTGACGGCAGGACCGCTGGTTGGCGGTGCGCTGATTGCGCTCATCGGTTGGCGATCAATCTTTCTGGTCAATCTGCCGATCGGCCTCGCCGGGCTTTGGCTGAGCTGGAAATACGCCACCGAAACCGCGGCCAATCGTCAACGTGAGGTCGACCTGCCGGGCCAGGTGGCGGCGATCGCTGCACTCGGTTGTCTCGCCGGCGCCGTCATCGAGGGCGGTGCGCTCGGCTGGTCCAATGGCTTCGTGCTCGCCGCGTTCGTGGCATCGGTGGTGCTGGCCGGGTTGTTCATCCTGCAAGAGCGCCGCGCGGAGCAGCCGATGCTGCCGCTGTCGCTGTTCGCCCATCGCGTGTTCGCGCTCACCTCGCTGGTCGGTTTGCTTGTCAACATCGCCTTTTACGGACTGATCTTCGTGTTCAGCCTGTACTTCCAGCGCATCAACGGCCTGTCGCCGGTGGCGACCGGTCTGCTGTTCGTGCCGATGATGGGTGCGGTGCTGCCGGCCAACCTGATCGCCGCCCGCGTGACCGAACGGCTCGGTGCGCCGGCGACCATCGCGCTCGGTGCGGCGTTGGCGGCTTTCGGATGCTTGACGCTGCTCGGCATTCAGCCGGGTACGTCTTACTGGAAAATCGTCGGCCAGCTCGTGATCATAGGTGGTGGCCTGGGCCTTTTGGTGCCGCCGCTCACTTCCACGCTTCTGGGCAGCGTCGATAAATCGCGCTCCGGCATCGCCGCCGGCGTACTCAATGCGACCCGGCAGACCGGAAGCGTGCTGGGCGTGGCGCTGTTCGGTTCGCTGATCGGCCAGTCGGGCCGGTTCATGAGCGGCGCGCACCACTCGCTGGCAATCTCCGCGGCGCTTCTGTTGATTGGGGGCGCGGTGATCTGGTACGGCGCTTCAAGGCGTGACTCTTCGAGATGTGACTGACGTCACCCCTTGCGCAACGCAAAATGGGCGCCGCAGAATGCCATCGCGGCGCCCAAGCCAAGCGCGGCAAACCCCGTGAGAACACCGGAGACGGTCGGCAGCGGGCTTGGTGCGGAAGCAGCCTGGCCCGCGCCGATGAGTACCAGCACGACGACTGCAATCAGGAACTGCTGCATCCGCTGCGGAAGTTGCCCCGATGCCGCGCTGTGCATCAGTGATGCCGTGAAATAGCCGCCGGAAAAACCGACGGTTGCAATCAGCCACCACGCCAGCGCGCTACCTGCCGGCATGAAGTTGGTTGTATCGGATCGCCACAGGCCGCCGAGATCGAGCCCGAATCTCGCGCCCAGCATGTGCACGGCAAGCGCCAGCAGCACGCCGGAGATCGCGGCAGCAGCGAGAATCAGGCGGCTCGGAAATGGGGTCGTCTCAGGCATGCCGCGGTTGTAGGATAGGGCGAGCGATCGGCGCAAGCTGATCCTTGAAGGAAACTCTCCGATGAGGTTTGGCGATGGTGTTCGGCCTTCTCGCATTGATCGCTTCGGCGATGTTTACCGGCGCGGCGTTCTACGTCAATTTCGCCGAGCAGCCGGCACGGCTGACGCTCGACGATCGTGCGCTGCTCACCGAGTGGAAGCCGTCCTACAAGCGCGGCGCCGCGATGCAGGCGCCGCTCGCGTTAATCGGTTTCGTGCTGGGAATGCTGGCGTGGTGGCGGATCGAGCATGTCGGCTGCTTGATCGGCGCCATCCTGATTATTGCGCCATGGCCGTGGACGCTGATCGTCATTAGGCCCACCAATAACGCCTTGCTGGCGACGGAGCCCGACAAGGCCGGGCCGCCATCCCGCGCGCTCATCGTCAAATGGGGCATGATCCATGCGGTGCGAACGGCGCTGGGCGCGCTTGCGACAGCGGCATTTTTCTGGGCATGCGTGTCCTATTAGGTGCTAACACCCGGAAAGGACAGCTCACCGCCCATGCCTTCTAACTCGCACGATGCCGCCGGTCTCCGCTATGCCTACAAGGCCTCGCTGATCGGCTCGGCGCATCAGTTCGATTTGACGGAGCAGGGACTGTCATGGCGCATCGCCGGCCGCACCGGTCTCTGGAACTATGCGGATATCGCGGCGGTCCGCCTGTCTTATCGCCCGGTGTCGATGCAGTCGCGGCGGTTTCGCGCCGACATTGGAAAAGCGGGTGGCGGGCGGCTCTCCATTTTCTCGACCAGTTGGCAGACGGCGGCGCTGATGGCGCCGCAGGATCGGGACTACCGCGCTTTCATCATCGGATTGCACGCGCGGATGGCCAAAGCGGGAAGCCGGGCCGCTCTCGGCGGCGGCCTGCATCCACGGCTCTATGCGGCGGCGATTGTCATGGTGACGCTGCTCGCCGTTGCGATGGCGGGGCTGTTGCTGCGATCGATCGTATCGGGTCAGTGGGCAGGGGCGCTTTTTCTGGTCGGCTTTGCCGCGTTGTTTGCGTGGCAAGTAGGCGGCTTCATCACGCGCAACCGGCCGCTGACCTATACGTTTGACGATTTGCCGAAAGCCTTGCTGCCTTGAGCGGAATGATCGCCATTCGATTTAGTGCCGCACCACCAGCACCGAGCATTTGGCGTAGCGAACGACGTGGCCGGCGTTGGAGCCGAGGAAATAGGTGCGCATGGCCGGGCGGTGCGACGTCATGACGATCAGGTCGGCTTTGACCACAGACGCTTCCTCGAGGATCTCGTGATAGATCCCGCCCTGACGCACGGCGGTTGAGATACGCCCGGCGTCGATACCGGACTCCTGTGCCACGATCGCGAGCGCCTCTTCGGAGGTCTGGCGCTGCTGGACGTCGAAATCGGCCGGTACGTATTCGGCGAGCATCACCGGCGTCATCGGCAAGACGTTGAGCAGCCTCACCTTGCCATTCCAGGTTTGCGACAGCGTTGCGGCCGTGGCGATGGCCGGCCGCGCCAGATCGGTATCGGCGAGGTCCAGCGGCACGAGGATGGAACTGAACATCTGCGCCTCCCAGTGAAGATACCGGTGCGGAACGTTCCGGGGTGAAAAACCCAAGGGCGTGCGCGCTTTGGAACCACATTAGTGCGGCGAATTTGAAGTTCCTATCAGTTTCGCTGCAAGTGCGTTATAGGAACTTCAAATTCAAAGCCGCACCAGAAACCTATATTTGCTAGAGCTCCTTTGATTCCGAAGTTCGCATCAGAGATTGCTGCGATTGCTTGCGAACTTCGGAATCGGAGCTCTAGTGCCCCGGTTCTGACATTCGTATCCTATCGCGGCGAGTACTTTTACGAATGTCAGAACCATGGGGACACTAGCAAATATATGATTTTAGTGGTCCAATTCTAACATTCGCATCCCTCCTCAGCGGGCACTTTTGCGAATGTTAGAATCAAAGGACCACTAGCAAATATAGGTTTCTAGTGGAGTTTTGGATTTGACATTCGCTTTACGAACTTGCGGCTAATGGGCAGCGAATGTCAAATCCACTCCACTAGTGTGGCTTTGACTTTGACGTTCCTTTGAAGAGGTCGCTGTAAAACTGAAAGGAACGTCAGTGTCGCCACACTAGCATAGTTTGGAAGAAGGCCTCAGCGCGATGATCAGGTGAGCGCAAAAAGGGGTGCCGTTCTTTACTCGCCCGATGTTTGCTTCAATAGTTTGGGACTGATGAACAGCTCGAGACGGCCGCGCCGCAGGCCCACATCGTTCCAGTCGTCGATGTCGAAGTCGAAAATGGCGAGGCCCGCCGTCGGCAGGTTGTCGGCCAGGGCGCCGCGGCCGGCGGGATCGCCGTTGCCGGCAAGGGCGACGGCGAGCTCATGCATTCCGGGATTGTGCCCGACCAGCATCAGCCGCTTCGGATCGGTGGCGGAGGCATTGCGGATGGTCTCGAGCAGTTGGGCAAGGTCGGCGCCGTAGAGTTCCGGTGCCAGTTCGACCTCGGGCGGCGGCACGAGTTCCTTCATCGCTTCCCAGGCGATCTCCCAGGTTTGAAGCGCCCGCACCGCGTGCGACACGACTACGTGGGTGGGGAAAGGCGGATGACGACGAATCCAGCCGCCGATTTCGGCCGCATCGCGGCGGCCGCGATTATCGAGCCGGCGATCCTCGTCGCGGCCGCTCGGCGCATCAATTTCGGTCTTGGCGTGCCGAAACAGCATCAAACGGCGCATGACGAATTCCGATTCGATTTAAAGGACTAGTGCGGCGAATTTGAAGTTCCTATCAGTGGTTGCCGTCGATAGGAACTTCACGCAGACCTATTGAAATCGGAGCTCTAGCGCTCTCGATTCCGAAGTTCGCGCCATTGTGCGGCCCCCGCTTTTACGAACTTCGGAATCGACAGGACACCGGCAAACTCATTGATTCTAGTGTGGCTTTGACTCTGACGCTCCTTCGACGAACTCGCGGCGACACTGAAAGGAACGTCAGTGTCGCCACACTAGCGAATTAATCCACTGTTGCAGCCAAGGACAAGGTGACAACCGCTAGATTGATCCCGTAAGAAAACGATATGAGCGATATCCTTAGCAGAGCGGGTGGCGGGACCGATACCGCCCGCGCGCGGCTGACCTTCGACGTGGATGCCGACATTTGCGTGGTCGGCGGAGGACTTGCCGGTCTGACGATCGCGCTGGAGGCTTCGCGCCTTGGCGCCAGCGTCGTGGTGCTGGAGGGCCGCCACGTCGGCTGGGGCGCCTCCGGCGGCCTGCTCGGTACGGTGATGCCGGGCTACAACCTTGCGCTCAAGGACCTGATCGCACGCATCGGCCTGGAAGATGCCAAGGAGCTTTGGCAGTTGTCGAAGCAGGGCGCCGACTATGTCCGCGCGCAGGCGACCGAAGAGTCGATGCCGGGAATCTCGGTCTCCGAGGGCGCGCTCGAAGTTTCCAATGTCGATGTCGGAGATCGCCTGATCAGCCAGCTGCAAATGCTGGGAGAGGACTTCGAGACCGAGGTCGAGGGATGGCAAGTCGATCAGGTCCGCTCGCAGCTCAAGACCGATCGCTATTTTCACGGCGTCTATTTTCCAACAGCCTTCCAGGTCGATGGCCGCAAGTATGTCCATGGCCTTGCGACGTTGGCAAAGCGGGCAGGCGCCCGGATTTTTGAAGATACTCCGGTGGTGGGCATCGACGCATCCGGGATCCGCAAGCGCATCGTCACCCCGTCGGCGAGGCTGCGTGCCTCGCACATCGTTCTCGCCGGTAACGTTCATCTTGGTGCGCCGTCGCGGCGCTTGTCGGAGACGCTGCTGCCGGTCTGGCGCTACGCCGGTATCACCGAGCCGTTGGGCGAGCGCCTTGACGAGGTGATCGCGTTCAAGGGATCGGTGACCGATACCGACGGTGTCGATCAGTTCCGTGTCGTTGACGGCGACCGCCTGATGTGGGCGAGCCCGGAAACCACCTGGGATGCGCGCCCTCGACGGTTTGCATCGAGCATTGCGCGCCGGATGCGCACGATTTTCCCGCGCCTCGGGCCGGTAACGATCTCCGACGTGTGGGGCGGCGCCATCGGCCAGACCGTGCACGGCATGCCGCAGATCGGCCAGCTCCGCAAAGGCCTTTGGGTGGCGAGCGGCTTCGGCCGGCAGGGGCTGGGTACGACCGCGATGGCCGGCCAGTTGATCGCTCGCAGCATTCTGTGGGGCGACGAACGCTGGCGGCTGTTTTCGCCGTTCGAACTGGTATGGGCGGGCGGCACCACCGGGCGGGTGGCCGGTCACCTGATTGGAATGTGGTCGCGCGGCAGTTCGGCGGCCGCGGGCGCATTGGCCCGCTACCGCGAGGGGATGCGCAAAAAGGAGCGCGTCCGCGAGGCACGATTGGCGGAGGCCAACCGGCTCGCGGGAACAGGACCAGTGCGGCGTCGGCCGCCACCTGGCCAGAATCCAAGAGATCAGCGTTCGAGTGATCAACGTTCGAGTGATCAGCATTCAAGTGATCAGCGCATCCGCACCGCTGCCGAGCGTCGGGAGCCGTTGGTTGCGGCAAGCCCCGGCGAGGGGGGCGCCTGACGGGCCTATTGCGGGTCGCAAGAAAGTGAGAAATTGGCGGCCGGATGGGTGTAACTTTTACGGCTGGCGCCCGTATTTGGAACCGTAGACACCTCCCGCTTCGCACGGAGACCACCATGATCGATCGCCGTATTCTGCTTGCGACCACTGCCGGTCTGTTCGGCTTCGCGGCCCTGCGCTGGCTGCGTGGCGAACCCGCCCGCGCCGCGGAAAAGTTCGAAATCGAAAAGACCGACGCGGAATGGCGCGCCCAGCTCACGCCGCAGCAATATGAGATCCTGCGCAAGGAAGGCACCGAGCGGCCGTGGACCAGCCCGCTGCTCAACGAGCACCGCAAGGGCACGTTTGCCTGCGGCGGCTGCGACCTGCCGTTGTTTGCGTCGGAGACCAAATTCGAGAGCGGCACCGGCTGGCCGAGCTTCTATCAGCCGCTTCAAAATGCTGTCGGCACCACCAAGGATCGCGCCTTGGGCATGCTGCGTACGGAAGTTCATTGCCGCCGCTGCGGCGGCCACCTCGGCCACGTGTTCGACGATGGTCCGAAGCCGACCGGCTTGCGTTACTGCATGGATGGTTACGCGCTTCAATTCCATCCGGCGACGCCGACCGCGAGCTAGTTTTCCGGTTCGCCATCGGAACTTTGCTCCCGGCAATTGTTGCCCGCCCGGCAAATGTGCCCCGGTCCCAGGACCGGGGCATTTTCATTTAAGTGCTTGAAATAACTCGAACCTCGCCTTGGCACGGCGATTGCGACGTCTCCTCCGACGCTGGCCATGCGTGGGCAAACCGCACCATGGCCTTTGGGATCGAATGTGGAGACAAAGTTATGGGTATCTTCGACGCGCTCAATACGGCGGTGGGCGGCCTTCAGGCCCAATCTTTCTCGTTGCAGAACATATCGGGCAACATCGCGAACGCCTCCACCGTCGGCTATAAAGGCATCAACACCACATTCGAGGATCTGATCCCGGACTCGCTGACGCCCAACAAGCAGGTCGCCGGCGGCGTGACCGCGATCGCCCAGCAGACCATCACCACGCAAGGCACCGTCTCGACCTCGACGGTCGCGACCAATATCGCGATCAACGGCGAGGGCTTCTTCAACGTGCAAAAGCCGACGGGCGTTACCGACAACGTGCCGACTTTTGATGGCGTCACCAACTATACGCGCGCCGGCGATTTCCAGGTCAACGCCAACGGCTTCCTGGTCAACGGCGCCGGCTACTTCCTGATGGGCGTCAATGTCGATCCGAAAACCGGCAATCCGTTGGGCAACGTGCCGAATGTTTTGCAATTCAACAACAACTTCGTTCCGGCGCAGGCGACGACCGCGATTCAATATGCCGCGAACCTGCCGACCGTGCCGGTGACGACCGCCAGTCCGGCCGCCGCGCCCAAGACGATCACCGCCGCGGGCGGCCTCAACCAGGTTGATTTCGGCGTCAACAATCCCGTCGTGGCGGGAACGCCGGCGCAGCCCTTCGTCAATGCGTCGGTGACGGGCAATTCCGCGCTGGACAATGGGTCGCCGGCGGCGGCGATCACGACGGGCACCTTGCTCAGCAATTTGACCACGCCCGTGACTACCGGCGACACCATTACCGTCGACGGCACGGTGATCAATTTCACGAATGCAGCGACGACCACTCCGCCGGCATTTACGACAACCGTAGGCCCCCCTCCCACGCTATCGCTCAACCCCGGTGACAGCGTCGGAACACTGCTTAAAGCCATCGACAAAATCACCGCCAACACCACCAACCCCAGCAGCATCACCAGCGGCCAAGTCACGCTGAATACGGGTACCGCCAACGATTTGAAAGTCACGGGCGACACCGGCGGCACTTTCGCGGCGCTAGGTTTCACAAGCGGCGGCCTTCCGGCAGCGACCCGGACCGGCGGCGGTTCGGCCGGTACGGGTTTCGTGATCGGCTCCGACGTCACGCCATTCGACAACGAAAGCATCAGCGGCGGTGCCGTCACGGTCTACAATTCGGCCGGCACGCCGGTCAACATTCAGCTCCGCTGGGCCATGATCGACAGCTCCACTCTCGGCCCCGGACATTCGAATACCTGGAACCTGTTCTATCAGAGCGACCCGAATGCCACCGGCAGCGCCGTAGCCTGGACCAACGTCGGCCAGAATTTCACCTTTAACGCCAACGGTAACCTGACGAGCCCGGCAGGCGGCTCGATTACAATTGCGAACGCCACTGTGGCCGGCCAGGCGGTCGGAAACCTCGCGCTCAACTTCTCCTCCGGCGCGCTGACGCAATTTGCCTCCACCAGTGGCAATGCGACCATCGGCCAGATCACGCAGAACGGCTTTGCCGCCGGTCAGCTTCAGTCGGTGGCGATCAACAATAGCGGTCTTGTGGTCGGCACGTTCTCCAACGGGCAGAACATCGACCTGGCTTCGATCACGCTGTCGCACTTCAACGGCACGAATTACCTGAAAGCGCTCGACGGTCAGGCCTACGCGGCCACCGACCAGTCCGGTCCGGCCATTTTGGGCGCATCGGGGACGATCGCGGGGTCGTCGCTCGAAGGCTCCAACACCGACATCGCCGACGAGTTCACGAAACTGATCGTGACCCAGCAGGCTTACTCGGCCAACACCAAGGTAATCACCACGGCCAACGACATGGTTCAGAGCTTGCTGAGCGTGTTGCGTTGACCGGCGCTGACGACATCAGCGTAGTCTAATTCAAGGCGGGCGATAGAGATGGGTTTGAGTTCTGCCCTAGCCAGTGCTGTGTCCGGCCTGAAAGCCAACCAGGCCGCGCTCTCGATTACGTCGGCGAATGTCGCCAACGCCAACACGCCCGGCTATGTCGCCGAGTCCGTCAACCAGGTCGAAGTGCCGAGCGGTGGCGCCGGCGCTGCGGTGTTGGTCACCGGTGTTACCCGCGACCTCGATCAGTTCATTCAGGGGCAACTGCGGAACGAGACCGGGGGCGCCGGCTTTGCGAACCAGACCTCGAATATCCTTGGGCAGTTGCAAAGCCTTTACGGTACGCCCGGCGGCACCGGCACGCTGGAAACGGCGTTCAACAATCTCACAACCGCCGTCCAGGCGCTCCAGACCAACACGACCGGGCTGTCGGCGCAGACGACGGCGTTGAGCACAGCGCAAGCGCTGGCGCAGCAGATCAATTCGACGTCGCAAGGCATTCAGACGCTGCGCTCCAATGTCGAGCAGGACATCGGTAACTCGGTGGCGCAGGCCAACACCGACTTGCAGCAGGTCGCCGCGCTCAATACGAAACTCCAGAGCATGAGTTCGACCGATCCTGCCGCCGCGTCGCTGGAGGATCAGCGCGACTCCGCCATCAACGACCTGTCGAACCTGGTCGACGTCAAGGCCACGATCGATAGCTCTAACCAGGCCAACGTGTTTACCTCGACCGGCATTCAGCTGGTGGGCGGGAATCTCGCCTCGCAATTCAAGTTCTCCTCGCCGGGAACGCTGAGTCCGACGTCGCTCTACAATTCCGACCCGACCAAATCCGGCGTCGGCTCACTGACCCTGTCGCTTCCCAACGGCGCGAGCCTCGACGTTGTGGCCAACAAGGTGATCAGCTCGGGGAAGATTGCCGCCGACCTGCAATTGCGCGATCAGACATTGGTGCAGGCGCAGACCCAGGTCGACCAGCTCGCCGCGACGCTTTCGAGCTCGCTGTCGGATCGGACCACGCAGGGCACCGCGGTTACGCCGTCCGCGTCGCTGTCCGGTTTCACGCTCGATCTGAGCAATGTTCAGCCCGGCAATTCGATCAACCTGACCTACACCAACTCATCCGGCGTTCAGCAGCAAGTGCAGATCGTTCGCGTCGATGATCCGAAAGCGCTGCCACTGCCGAGCCAGCCCGGCGCCAACCCGCAGGTGATCGGGGTCAACTTCTCCGGCGGCATCTCCTCGGTGGTGTCGCAGTTGAACGCGGCGCTCGGCCAGACCCATCTGCAATTCTCCAACCCATCCGGCAACACGTTGCAGGTGGTCACCAATTCGGCCGACAACGTAACGATTAATTCGGCCTCCACGACGACCACCGTCACCTCGCTGACGAGTGGCAGCGCTCAATTGCCGTTGTTCACGGATGCGGGTTCGCCCTATACGGGCGCGATCACCAGCAGCGGCTCGGAACTGACGGGGTTGGCGGGACGCATCGGCGTCAATCCCGCGTTGCTGGCAAATCCGGCAAACATCACGGTATACAGCACCTCGCCGCCGACGCCGGCCGGCAACACCACGCGCTCGGATTTCATCTTCTCGCAGCTGACGTCTTCCAGCTTCACTTACTCGCCGCAAACCGGACTAGGCACAACGACGGCGCCGTTCACCGGCACCATCGGCAGCTATTTGCAGCAGTTCCTGGGCCAGCAGGCGGCCGCAGCCTCGTCGGCAACGCAGCTACAGCAGGGCCAGAGCGTCGTCGTCAGTACGTTGCAGCAAAAGTTCAATTCGACCGCGCAGGTCAATATCGACGGCGAATTGTCGAACCTGATCGCCTTGCAGAATTCCTATGCCGCCAACGCCCACGTGATGTCGGTCGTTCAAAGCATGATGCAGACCTTGATGCAGGTTCAATTGTAAGGCGATTACCAGATGTCGATTAACAGTATTGGCTTCAATAATTCGCTGTTTGGCCAGGCGGTCCAGAACCTCAACAGCCAGATCACGGACCTGTCGACGCAACTGGCGAGCGGCGAGAAGTCGACCACCTATGCGGGCATGGGCCTCAATGAGGGGTTCGCGATCGCCGCGCGCTCGCAGTTGTCCAACATCTCGGCGTTCACGAATACGATCACCAACGTCAATACCAGCATCAACGCTGCCAATACCGCGTTGCAGTCGCTGACGAGCATCACCCAGGGGGTGCAGAGCGATGCGGCTTCGACATCACAGGATATTAACAGTACCGGTCAAACCATCGGGCAGCAGAACGCGCTGGCCGAGCTTTCTTCGGTCGTGGGCATTCTCAACACCCAGGCCGGCGACCGTTTCCTGTTCTCGGGAAGCGCGATCAGCACGCCGGCAGTTGCCGATGCCAGTTCGATCCTCAATGGCAGCGGCACCCAGGCCGGTCTGAAGCAGGTCATCGCCGAACGCGCGCAGGCCGACGGCACCACCGGTCTCGGCCGCCTCGTGATCTCGGCGCCGATTACGAGCGGCGCTACGACGTCATTTTCCGTTGCCGAAGATGCCGCGGGATCGCCGTTCGGGCTGAAGCTCAGCTCGGTCACGTCGAACCTGTCGGGCGCGACGGTGACCGGTCCATCCGGTTCGCCGGCCGCAGTGTCGTTCAGCTTCGGCCCGGCCAATCCCAATGCGGGCGATCAGGTCACCCTCAACTTCAACCTGCCCGACGGCACCACCGACTCCGTGCAGCTGACCGCATCAAATACCACGCCGGCGCCCGCAAACACCTTCGCAATCGGTTCGACGCCGGCGCAGACTGCGGCCAATCTCAACAATGCGTTGAATACCGCTATCGCCAAGCTGGCCAATACCTCGCTGGTGGGGGCGTCCGCGGTCGCCGCGGGCAATGATTTCTTCGATCCCTCCAGCATCGCGGTCGGCAGCGTCGCCAAGAACCAGCAGACGCCGGCAGCGCCGATCACCAGCGCGACCGCGCTGTCGGGCACCGTCCCTTCGGACTCGCTCACGACCGGATTTACCAACGGCGACTCCCTCACCGTCAACGGCACAGCCATCACGTTTTCCACGTCGTCGCCGACTTCGCTGACGGGTCCGACCTACAATATCAATCCGACCACCGGCACCGTCGGCAACCTGCTGTCGGCGATCGATTCGATCACCGGAACCTCAACGCCTTCCTCGATCGATGGCGGTGCGGTGACGCTACATACCGACAACGCGGCGAATTTCTCGATTTCGGGCACGACCGCGAATGCAACCTCGGCGCTGGCCGCACTCGGCTTCAGCGCCAGTCCGATCACGGCGGTGCAGCCGCCGCTACGCGTCCCATCGCCGGCCAGCAGTGCGACGACGCTCGTCAACGGTTCGGCCAATACGGTCGCCTGGTACACCGGCAATAACTCTTCCAACCCGCGCGGGTCATCGGCGGCCCGGATCGATGCCGGCATCACGGTCAACTATGGCGCGCAGGCCAACGAGCAGGCGATCCGCCAGCAGATCGAGGGCATTGCGGTTTATGCCGCCGTCAGCTTCTCGCCGACCGCGACCAACTCGACCAGCCAGGCCGCGGCGCTGTCGACGCGCATCGCCAACAACCTGACGCCGAAGCCGGGGCAGCAGACGATCGCGGACATTCAGACCGATTTCGCCGCTGCCCAGACCCAGATGAAAGCGGCGAGCGATCGGCAGACCCAGACCAAGACGATTCTTCAGAATCTCGTCGATTCGACCGAGACGGTGTCCACCGATCAGGTCGCAAGCGAGATTTTGCAGCTGCAAACGACATTGTCGGCTTCGTATCAGACCACCTCGATCTTGGCCGGGCTGAGCCTGACCAAGTTCCTGGCGCCGGGCGGCTAGCGGCGAGGGCGCCCGCACCGCCATAAAGCTTTCGTTAACCATAGCTGTTTACTTCTCTTAACGCGGGTTAACCCCGCGTTAGCTGCCGCTGGCGCTCTTTTATCGCATCAGAATTGCCGCGGTAGGTTGCGAACTTCGGAATCGGAGCTCTAGGCGATGCTGCACGGTAGCGTTCGATTCCAGGTGTTGGAGACGGAAGGCCTCTCGGGCCGGTCGCGGTCGGCTTCCGCGATGGCCGAGCTATTCGCCCCGCTCGATCGGCTATTGGCTGCCGGTGGCGACTCGCGCCTCACCATCAATCCAGCGAGTGGCTTGAACGAATATGGTTGTCAGCCAACGCCTTGCCCGGAAACGCTGAGCTTCTCCTCGAGTACGGCAACGTCGATTTCGGAGCGCGCCTATCACCGCGCGCAAGCCGCGCGTGAAGACTTGATGCGATCGGCGATCGACGTTGGGATGGACGCTGCCTTCGATGATCGCGTCGAAGAGATGCGCGATGAACTGCGGGGCCATCTCGGCCTTGCGCCTCCGCTCGCCGACGTCGTGTTTTCGCCATCCGGTACGGATTCGCAACTTCAGGCACTGTTTCTCGCGCGCACCTTGCTCGGTCCCGAACTCGTCACGGTGGTCGTCGCCGCCGACCAGACCGGCAGCGGAACCATCAACACGGCGCGCGGCTGCCACTTCAGTGCGGCGACGGCCCATGGCAGCCGGGTTCAAAAGGGCGAGCCGATTGTGGGGCTCGCTCACGCGGTGACCAGCGTCGCACTGCCACTGTTCGACGAGGCGGGCGGGGCGCGCTGCCATACCGCCAGCGATTTGATGGTGTTCGACGCCGTCGAGCGCGCCGTGGCGGGCGGCGGCAAGGTGCTGCTTCAGGTGATGGATTCCTCGAAGTTCGGCTGGCGTGCGCCGAGCGATACCTGCCTTGAGGCGATCACGGCGCGCTGGCCCGGCGAGGTGCAGATCGTCGTCGACGCCTGCCAGATGCGCCTTGGCCGCGCGAGGCTCAAACGATACCTGGAGCGCGGCTACCTGGTCATCGTCACCGGATCGAAGTTCTTCACCGGTCCGCCTTTCAGCGGCGCGGTCCTGGTGCCGGGCGCCCTCGCGCGCCATCTCGATGCGGCCGGCGCCATTCCGCCGGGACTTCTTGAGTACAACAGCTGCAGCGACTGGCCACAAAACTGGCCGGTTCTGCGCGCGCGCTTTCCGGTCAGGACGAATTTTGGCCAATGGCTGCGCTGGGAGGCCGCGATCGAGGAGATCGGCGCCTACTATCGCGTGCCCGATTCATTTCGCAAGATGGCGCTGACGACCTTCGGTCAGGCGGTCGAAAGGTTGATCGCGGCGTCCCCTTCGCTCGATCTGTTGCCCTCGCAGGCCCGGCCGCTCGATGCCGCCGATGAAGAGCTGGCGCAGCGAACGATCTTTTCCTTCACCGTCCGGCACGGCGACGGCCTTCGTTCGCTCTCCGACTGCCGGACGCTCTACCGCGCACTGGCCGGTCACACCGGCGATCTAAAGCCGGCGGCGCAAGCCAGTCTGATCGGCCAGCCGGTTGCGCTCGGGCGCGATCCGTCACCGCCGGCCGCACTTCGGATCAGCGCGGGCGCGCGTCTCGTCTCGGAAGCGTGGTCGCCGAGCATCGACACGGCCGATCGTAACCTGGAGCGCGCCATCGACGACACGGGTCGCGCGA
Source organism: uncultured Alphaproteobacteria bacterium (assembly GCA_963706265.1). Lineage (GTDB taxonomy): Bacteria > Pseudomonadota > Alphaproteobacteria > Rhizobiales > Xanthobacteraceae > Bradyrhizobium. The sequence continues at coordinate 1,000,040 of CAVPLO010000004.1, forward strand.
TCGGCAATCTCGAAGCCTTGCTCGCCCGCATGGACGCAAAATCAGTGGAAGTAGCTCATGGATCGTGACATGGCCGCGGGCGACCTCGCGCGCTATCCGAGCGCCGACCGGATTGGCTTTGCCCGGCTGACGAAAATGGCGTTTGAAGGTGTCGATCTTCGCCCGCTGCGCGACCAATTGATCGACAAGCTTGCCAACGGGACGGCCGACGCCGGCGAGGGCCTGGATTTGGCGCTGATTACGCAGCTCACGGGTAACAAGCAGACGGGATTGGCGCTCCAGGCGGAAGTTCTCGCCGCGCATCAGCTCTACCGGTCGCCTTGTTCGTCGGAGCGGCCAAAATTGCGCGTGCTGGCGCTCGCGGCCGCGATCGACATGGGCGGCAACACGCCGATCGAATTCCTGCTTGAAAATTCCGGCATCGAACTCCAGACGCTCTATGTCGTCTCGGGCGTCGATCTGCCGACGCCGCTGCCCGAACATGACGTGGCGATCGTGATCGCTTCCGATTCGGAGGAATGTGTCGAGGCGCTGCGCAAGATCGACAACCTGGCGGCGCGCTGGCCGCGGCCGCTGCTCAATCCGCCGCGCCTCGTCCGCAACCTCGATCGCGACAAGCTGCATGGCCTGCTGCGCGGCATCGACGGGCTCGAAATTCCGACGACGCTGAGCGTGGCCCGCGCAGAGATGCTGTCGATTGCCCAATCTCGGGTGGATATCTCTTCGCTCGCCGCCGAACTGAAATTCCCGATCATCATGCGGCCGCGCGGCACCCATGCAGGGGTTGGTCTCGTCAGGATCGACGATGCGGCTGCGACGGCGCGATACCTCGCCGAGCGGCCGGCCTTGGAATTTTTCGTCTCCCGCTTTGTCGACTATTCGAGCCCGGACGGTCTGTTCCGCAAATACCGGGTCGTGTTCGTCGGCGGCAAACCCTATGCCTGCCACATGGCGATCGCCGACCGCTGGGACATCTGGTATCTCAACGCAGGCATGGCGCTCAGCGCCGAGAAGCGGCGCGAAGAGGAATGCTTCATGCGCGACTTCGACGGCGACTTTGCGCTGCGCCACGGACGCGCACTCGCCGCGGTCGCAAGCCGCGTCAGCCTCGATTATTTCACGGTCGACTGCGCAGAAAACAACAGCGGCGAGCTCCTGATCTTCGAGGCTGACAACACCGCGGTGGTTCACAACATGGATTCGCCCGAGGTGTTTCCTTACAAGCCGCCGCAGATGCGCAAGATTTTCGACGCCTTCGCGGCCATGCTGGATCGCGCAAGGCCGGACCGGGAGCAGGCAGCGTAAAGCCCGTCTGCCGCAGTTGTCGTCAGGCGACGGCTTGTTCGGGGCGGGATTGCAGGAGCCGAAGGATCTCGGCTGCCGGTACCGGCCGGCTGAACAGGAAGCCCTGCATTTCCGAGCAGCCGAGTGCTCGAAGCGATTCCCGTTGCTCGGATGTCTCGACGCCTTCAGCCAATGTCATCATATGGCGCGCAGCCGCGATATTCACCACGGCCTGCACGATCGACGAGCCGCCTTGCGAGGCAAGGTCGCTGATGAAACAGCGATCGATCTTGATCTTGTCGAAGGGAAAGCGCTGCAGATAGCTCAGCGACGAGTAGCCGGTGCCGAAGTCGTCGAGTGCTATCCTGACGCCCAGCGCGCGAAGCTGATGCAAAATGGTAAGCGCTGCGTCATCGTCGCGAATGAGAACCGCTTCGGTAATTTCCAGCTCCAGCCGCCGCGCCGGAAGCCGCGAAGCGGCCAGCGCGGCTGCGATCTTCAGCGCCAGTGAACCGCTCTTGAACTGAACCGGCGACACGTTGACCGCCAGCTTGAATTCGCCGGGCCATGTCATGGCGTCCTTGCAGGCGGTATTCAGCACCCAGTCGCCGAGTTCGTTGATCAGGCCGGTTTCTTCGGCGACGGGGATGAAATCCACGGGCGAGATCATGCCGCGCTCGGGATGTCGCCAGCGCACCAGCGCCTCGCATCCGGTGATGGTGTTGTCCTCGAGGCTGACGCAGGGCTGGTAGTAGACTTCAAATGCGCCGTCGAGCAGCGCCTGGCGCATGTCCAATTCGAGCACGCGGCGTGCCTTGACCCGCGCGTCCATCGCCGGTTCGAAGAACCGCCATGTGCGCCGCCCGGCCGACTTGGCCGCATACATCGCAAGATCGGCGTTCTTGAGAATCTGGTCGAGACCGGATCCGTGCTGTGGCGCCACCGCAACGCCGACACTGGCGTCGCTGGTCACCTGATGGCCGAGGCATTCGAAAGGTGTGCGAATGGCGTCGAATATCCGCGTCACCAACCCGATGATCTCGGCCTGATTGCGAACCCCAGTCTGCATGATGGCGAATTCGTCGCCGCCCAGGCGGGCGATGAATTCGTTCGGGTTGGCCTGACGGCAGAGGCTCGCCGCGACCGACTTGAGCAATTCGTCACCGGCCTGATGCCCGAGCGTGTCATTGACGCTCTTGAATTCGTCGATGTCGATATAGATCACCGCCAATTGCTGGTTCGGCGCGATGCGGTCGAGTTCTTCGCGCAGCCGCTCGTGAAACAGCGCGCGATTCGGCAGGTCGGTCAGTGCGTCGTAATGAGCAAGATGCCTGATCTGTTCTTCGGCGCGCCGGCGCTCGGTGATGTCCTCATGGGTTGCGACCCATCCGCCGCCGGCGACAGGCTTGTTGACGATCAGGATCGTCTGGCCATCGGGCGTCTCGGTCTGATTGTGGCTCGTCTTGCCTTCCAGCATACTGCGGGAGAGGACGGCGCAGTATTCGTCGACGTCACCGTTGAACGTTTCCATCTGCTTGCGATAGCCGACAAGATCGCGAAGCGTGATGCCCGGTTTGACGACATCCGCCGACAGCCCGTACATCGCCATGTAGCGCTGGTTGCAGACGATCAGCCGTTCGGTCGCATCGAACAGCAGGAGGCCCTGCGTCATATTGTTGATGGCGATGTCAAAGCGCACGTTTTGCGCCTGCAAGTCGCGTTCCCGCGCCTGCAGCTCCGCCGAGCGCCTGGCGACGAGCCGCTCGAGGTTGCGATTGACGGTGTCGACCTCATCGATCATCAGCGACATCGAGCGATCGGTCCGGCGCCGGTCGCGCTCGAACTCGTCATAGGCGCTGTCGATCAGGGCCGCGAGCTTGTCGATGTCGACGATGCCCGCAGCGTCGGTGGCTTTCGCAATCTGTTTGGCGATCAGGCGGTGCACGGTTAAGCTCCCACCTCTGCGAACGATGTGACGGTCATCGTCTGGTTGTGCAGTTCGCAGAATTCCGGATTTGGCGTGCGGCGAAATTTCGCCGTAGGAATAGAATCCAACCCGCAGCGTGTCGGCTCCAAGCTCCAGGCCTGCGGCCTCGGTTTCATCCGAGACGTGTTGCCCCATCAGAAGCCGCCGGCCGATGCAACTGACCAGGATCGAAAACGGCTGATCGTCGCTCCCGGCCTGGAGCCCGGAGCGCGCCTGGCGCGCAGCGTCGGCGGCGCCTTCAGCCAGCCGATCGAGATTTCCGCGCATCAGCTGAGCTATCCAGCCTTGCGGGACGTCGCCGGCAAACGTCATCGAGCGCTGGTCTCGATCGACCGCCAGCACGGTTCGCACTACGGCAGAGTCCGGCTGCTCCGCGTCGTGAACCTGGATCGGAAACAATAGCGCCGAACCCGGCAAGCCCTTTAAATCTTCGGGCCCAAGGTAGCGCTCATAGAGGTCGAGGGCAGGCTCGCCGTCGAGTTCAAAGAGGACGTTTCCGGCCGATCGGGTCACATGCCGGCGCGGGCCGAACAGGTCCCAGCCGCCGGCGCTGCCATGCCCGATCCTGATGGTCTGGCCGTAGAAGCCGACGCCGACCACCAGGCGGCTCTGTGGAACGCAATCGCCGCCGACCAGCGTTTCGGTAAAGTCGGCGCCATCGCCCGCCAACCCGCCGGTCAGCGGAATGCCGGAGCCGATCACCGAAACCAGCCCGTTGACGAGCTCGCTGCCGTTGACGTTCAAGCCGTCGGAAAGAACGAACACGCCGGCCAGGTCGCCGCCATTCAAGGCCTTTCCGATCGCTTCGCCGCAATCCCAGGAACGCGAACTGTCGGTAATGCGCTGGCTCGCCATTCTCAGCTTGGTCGAATCGAACCTGATCGCAGCCGCGACGATTCCGTCGTCATGGACGTCGCTGTTGTCGATTTGGCCACCGGTGCTGCAACCCAGGATGTGGGCGTTCGGAAACATTTTTCGAAGTTCGCGGTAGCGCGTGCCGCACGCCAGCACTTCACGCGTTCCGAAATAGAAAACGAGCGCGACCGTTTCCGGATGGCCCGCGGTCGGACTCCAGCCTGCCTGCACGTTCCAGGTAATCTGCTGCGAATGCATATTCTCTGCCGTAGCGCCCGTCCATTGCGCAGGTAACGTGCTACTCGCAGCGCCTGAACAGTTGGTTAGACCGAACGGCAATGTGGCGCAGCCGGCGGCGATTCCGATTTCTATGCTTGATGCTCTCCTAACGTGTTCAAAGATTTTCCGGGTGGGCGCGAAAGCGGCCGTTAAATAGTTGCGACATGTTCACCGACATGCAGCTTTGATTTCCGTGCCGGTCTTGTTCCGATCTCGTCCGAAAGTTGCGAGGGGCGGGACGGAAATTCGGCGTTTAAACAGTTGAAGGGGATGCCGATCCCGCGCTTCTATCCGCTTTGGAAATTCGAGGCGGCGCACCAGGACCGCTCGAGGGAAGGGACGTTTGGGAAATGGCCGGGCCGGTCGAACAGGACAACATGCTTATCGAGTGGGACGTCGGGATCGCCATGGACGACGGCGTGGTGGTCCGGGCCGACGTGTTTCGGCCCGTGGGGCAGGGAAAGTGGCCCGTACTTCTCACTTACGGTCCCTATGCCAAGGGGCTGGCGTTTCAGAAGGGCTATCCGAGCGCCTGGCAGAACATGGTCGCCAGCCATCCGGACGTCGCGTCCGGATCGACCAACAAATATCAGAACTGGGAGGTGGTCGACCCGGAGAAATGGGTTCCGCACGGCTATGTCTGCGTGCGTGTGGACTCCCGGGGAACCGGCCGATCACCCGGTTATGTCGATCATTTCTCGCCGCGCGAGACGCGAGATTTCTACCAGTGCATCGAGTGGGCCGGTGTTCAACCCTGGTCCAACGGCAACGTCGGCCTGAACGGCATTTCCTATTACGCGATCAATCAGTGGCATGTCGCGTCGCTCCAGCCTCCTCATTTGAAGGCCATGTGCATCTGGGAGGGAGCCGCGGACTGGTATCGAGACATGACCCACCATGGCGGTATCCTCTCGACGTTCTGGGCGAACTGGTACGACATGCAGGTCAAGACCGTGCAGTACGGCCTGGGGGAGAGGGGACCGCGCAGCGTCGTTACCGGCGCGCTGGTCTGCGGCGACGAGACCCTGTCCGACGAAGCGCTCGCGCGTAACCGGTCAAGCTTCGGCGACGAGATTGTCGCTCATCCGCTGGACGACGATTACCACAAGGCGCGTTCGCCGGACTGGAGCAAGGTCACGGTGCCGTTTCTGTCGGCGGCCAACTGGGGCGGGCAGGGCCTGCATCCGCGCGGCAATTTCGAGGGTTTTGTGCGGGCCGCGTCCACACAGAAGTGGCTTGAATGCCACGGGCTGGAGCACTGGACGCATTTTTACACCGACTATGGCCGCGAATTACAGCGCCGGTTTTTCGATTTTCATCTCAACGGCGAGGCGAATGGCTGGGGCGACCAGCCGAAGGTCCAGCTTCAGGTTCGTCACATCGATAAATTTGTCGAGCGGCATGAAGCCGACTGGCCGCTGCCCTCCACGCACTGGACCAGGTTCTATCTCGATCCGCGCCAGCAAACCCTCTCCCGCGAGCCGCCGCCAGAGGGGGCCGAAATCAGCTTTTCGGCCGACGGCGATGGGCTGACATTCATGTCGGCGCCATTTTCCGAGGAGACCGAGATCACCGGGCCGCTGGCCGCCAACTTGCGCATTTCCTCCAGCACAGAGGACGCGGACATCTTTCTCGTGTTTCGGGTCTTCACGGCGGATTTGCGCGAGATCACCTTTCTCGGCGCGATCGATCCGCACACGCCGGTGGCGCAAGGGTGGCTGCGCGCCTCGCACCGCAAGCTCGACGAGAAATTGTCCAGGCCCTATCGTCCCTACCACAGCCACGATGAAGTCCAGCCGCTTCAGCCGGGCATGCCGGTCGATCTCGCGATCGAACTATGGCCGACGTCGATCGTCGTCCCGAAGGGGTATCGAATTGCATTGAGCGTGCGTGGAAGGGATTACATGTGGCAAGCCGGCACGGGCGCGAAGCTTTCCAATTTCAAGAACGAATTGCTGGGATGCGGGCCTTTCCTGCACGATGATCCGCGCGATCGGCCGCGCCGGCTCTTTGCGGGAACAACAACACTACATCTCGATCGACAAGGACGTTGCAATATTTTACTGCCGGTCGTTCCGCCGCGATAGGAGGCGACCAGTCCGGTAGATCGTTCGCCATCAAGAAGCCCGGCTCAAAAAGACGCTTCGGTTGGCATCAACAAGGCCAAGGGAGGGATTGCATGAGGATTTCACGCCGTAAATTCGTATCAGGCATCGTCGGAGCGAGCCTGTCGGGTGCCGCGCCCTTGAGGGCGAGGGCCAGCGATGGGCCGATCCGGGTCGGCCTGCTGACGGTCAAGACCGGGGCGCTGGCTTCGGGCGGTATCGACATGGAGCGCGCGCTGATCATGTATCTGAAGGAGCGCAACTACATGATCGCGGGCCGCAAGGTCGAATTGATAACCGGTGATACCGGAGGCGTTCCGGCGACCGCACGGACCAAGACGCAGGAAATGGTCGAGAAGAACAACGTGCATTGCCTGATCGGGCCGCTTGCCGCGTTCGAGGCGCTGGCGATCGACGACTATATCCGCGAAAAAAACATGCCGACATTGTCGGTCGCGGCCGCCGAGGACATGACCCAGCGCCACGCCAATCCCTGGTTTGTCCGCGCCACGTCAACGTCCTCGCAATGCGCCCATCCGCTCGGCGAGTACGCCGCCAAGGAACTCAAGTTCAAGCGAATGATCACCATCGCCGATGACATCGCCTACGGCCAGGAAATGTGCGCAGGCTTTCAGCGCGTTTTCGAGGACAATGGCGGCCAGATCATCCAGAAGCTGTTTCCGCCGCTGTCCGTGCCTGACTACGGAAGCTTTGTGGCCCAATTGAAGAATGCGGATGCGATCTTTCTGGGCTTGGCCGGTTCCAACGGCTTCCGCTTTCTGAAGCAGTTCGTGGAATACGGCATGAAGGACAAGATGCAGGTGATCGGCGGAATGACCGCGCTCGACGAAGCGGTGTTGCGCAACATGGGCGACGAGGCGCTCGATATCATCACGACCTGCTGGTATTCGGCCGAACTCGATGCCCCGCCCAACCGCATCTTTGCGCCGGCCTTCCGCAAGGAGTTCGGCTACGATCCGGGATTCTATGCCGCAAGCACCTATGTCAACGGCGCGGTGCTTGAGGCCGCCGTCAAGGCGGTCAACGGCAAGGTCGAGGATCGGCCGGCATTGATCGCCGCGCTCCGCGCAACCAATGTCGAAACGGTGAGAGGGCCCGTCAAGTTTGACGAGCTCGGCAACGTGGTCGGCAATGTCTATTTGCGCAAGGTAAAGCGCAAGGACGGACGGCTGGTGAATTCGGTTTTCAAGACCTATCCCAACGTCAGTCAGTTCTGGACCTACGGCAAGGAAGCATTCCTCGCCAATCCGGTTTACTCGCGCGATTTTCCACCGGCGAAACATCTGGAAAGGTAGGGGCGCCTCCCTGGTTGCGGACCAGGCATTTCAGGGGATGTGATCAGGTGCGGGCAGGGCGGCTTCAGCCGAAATCTTCTCGAAAATGGTAGCCTTGGGCAGGCAAATGATTCGAAGACGGCGCATCCAATGCGCCCGGAGAACACCCGTTGTCTGCTCAATGGAACAGCGCCTCCGCGCGGGTGCCGAACCTGGCGCGTTTGCAGCGGCAGGCCCTCAGCTCATTGGAGCAGGGCCACTTCGAGAAGGCCGAAAGGCTGTGTGGCGCGATCCTCGAGCATCGCAGCGAGGATTTCGACGCGCTGCACTTGCTCGGGTTCATCTACCTGCAACGTGGCCGTCACGCCGACGCGATCGGATTTCTGACCAAAGCCGCGAAGATCGATGCCGGTTCGGTCGATGCGATGTCGAATCTCGGCCTCGCACTTCACGGGGTGGGACGTTTTGAGGAAGCCATCGTGCGTTATCGCAACGCGCTGGTGCTGGCGCCGCACCATCCCGAAATTCTCTATAACCTCGGCAATGCTTATCTCGCGCTCGATCGCATCGATGAGGCGCTCGCAAGCTATGACGAGGCGCTGGCGCACAACCCTTCCCATGTCGGCGCGCGCGTCAACCGCGGCAACACGCTGTTGCGTTTCAACCGGCCGGCGGAAGCGCTTGATAGCTACGACCAGGCGCTCGCGCTGATGCCTGCCCATCCGCAGATCCTGACCAATCGCGGCCATGCGCTGCGCCGGCTCGACCGTCCGCATGAGGCGCTGGCAGACTTCGAGGCAGCGCTGAAGAAGAGCCCTGAAACTCCCGAAACCCATTTCGAGATGGCGCTGGCTCGTCTCACGCTTGGCGATTTCAAGGCGGGCTGGAAGGCTTATGAGTGGCGCTGGAAGACGGGCGCCTTTGCCAACAAACGGCGCTCCTTCCGTCAGCCGCTCTGGCAGGGCAACGTGGCGCTTTCCGGCAAGACCATTCTGCTTCATGCCGAGCAGGGATTCGGCGATACGATTCAGTTCGTCCGCTATGCGCTGCTGCTCGCGAGTTCCGGCGCGCGGGTGATATGCGAAGTGCAGCCGGAACTGGTGTCGCTGCTGTCGCAGCTCGACGGCATCGAAGTCATCGCCAAAGGCTGTGAACTGCCGCACTTCGATCTGCACTGTCCGTTGCTGTCACTTCCGCTGGCCTTCGGCACGGAACTCGCGAGCATTCCGGCCAAAATTCCCTATCTCGCCGCGCCCGCAACCCGCGTAGCCCATTGGCGCGACCGTCTCGGCCAAAGCGGTCCGCGGGCCGGCTTCGTCTGGTCCGGCTCGCCCGCGCACAAGAACGACGCCAATCGTTCCATCCCGCTGGCGCAGCTTGCATGGCTGTTCGAGAATCTGCCGTTCGCCTGCTTCGGCCTGCAATGCGAGATGCACGATGCGGATCGTGAGATTCTGCGGAACCTGCCAAATCTCACCGACCTCGGCCCCGAGCTTGCGGACTTCATCGATACGGCCGCCGTGATCTCGTTGCTGGACATTGTCGTTTCCGTCGATACCGCGGTGGCGCATCTGGCGGCCGCAATGGGCAAGCCGGTTGTGATCCTGCTGCCGCATGCGGCGGATTTTCGCTGGCTGCGCGATCGCCAGGATACGCCCTGGTATCCGACCGCAAAGCTGTTGCGGCAGCCGGCATTCCGCGACTGGGACAGTGTCATCGCCAGCTTAGCCGGCGAGTTGCGCAGCCATGCGGGGGCGGAGAGGGGCCGTTAGGATTTCGTTAACCACGTCTGTTTACTGATTGGTGACGATTGCGGCCACGGGTGCCGCCCAGAGTGGGCACCGGCCGCGGGAGCGCCTCATGACCGAGCCAATTCACCTCGTAGTGGCCACGCCCTGCTTCGGCGGCCAGGTCTCCACCCTCTACGTCAATTCCGTCTTCACGTTGCAAAGCGCCGTGCGGTCGCTGTCGAACCTGCGCCTCAAGGTCGAGCTGCGCGACGGCGATGCGCTGATCACGCGTGCGCGCGCCAACCTGTTGACGGCGTTTCTCGATGATCCCACCGCGACGCATCTTCTGTTCGTGGATGCCGACATCGGCTTTACGCCTGACCAGGTGTTTCGATTGATCGAGTCCGGAGCCGACGTCGTGGCCGGCGTCTATCCGATCAAGCGCGTCAACTGGGAGAAAGCCCAGCGCGCCATCGAAGGCCGGCGGCAGAACGTGCCGGCGGCCGCGCTCGACTATGTGCTGGAGATCAACGATCCCGATCACATCGCCGTCGTCAACGGTTTCACCCGGGTGCGCTACGCCGGGACCGGCTTTCTGATGATTCGCCGCCAGGTGTTCGAGAAAATGTGCGCGCACCCAGACTACGCGCCGCTGCAATTCCTTCGCGAACACTCGCATGACAAATTCGCCGGAAGTCCGAACCGCTTTGCGCTGTTCGAAGGCATGATCGATCCCGTGACCGGCACCTACCTCAGCGAGGATTTTGCCTTCTGCAAGCGCTGGACTGATATCGGCGGCGAGATCTGGGCCGATCTCCAGAGCCGTCTCGACCATGTCGGCCCATCGGTGTTTCGCGGCGAAGTCGCCTCGCAGTTTGCAAGCCCGGTGCAGGCGAGCGATGCGGCCTGAGGCGGAGGCCGCGGTTTCACATCGACCCGGTGTTCCCCGGCCGCGTTGCGCTGAGCGCATTGGCCTTGCTCGACTCACGCGCGCGGCTGAGGCGGGACATGATCTTCGACCGTTGTGGCGGCGGCTGATTACGCGACTGCTCGACGGCAGCATCGAAGCGGGCGAGGGGCTTGATCTTTCGCTGATCGCGCAATTGCTCGGCGACAAGGAAGCAGGCCTTGCGATCCAGCATGCCATTCTTTCTTCGCATCAGCTTTTTCGCTCGCCTTGCGCAACCAAACCTCCGCGTTTGCGGGTACTGGCGCTCGCGGCAGCCACCGATATGGGCAGCAACACGCCGATCGAATTTCTGCTGGAGAGCAGTGGAATAGAATTGACGACGCTCTACGTCATGCCCGACATCGATTGGCCCGACTGGTTGCCGGATCATGACGTGACGATGGTGATCGCGTCCGACTCCGACGATTGCCGCAGCGCGCTCGACAAGATCGCGCGCGCGATGACGCATTGGCCGCGGCCGCTGCTCAATCCGCCGCAGCTCATCGGCAAACTCGATCGCGACGAGCTGCACGGCTTGCTCGATGGAATCGAGGGGCTTGAGATTCCGCCGACGATTGGCGCGAGCCGCGAGCAACTGTCGCTGCTTTCGCAGTCAACACTCGCGCCGTCCGAATTTTCTTCCGGCATTGCCTTTCCTGTCATCGTCAGGCCGCGCGGTTCGCATGCGGGCAAAGGTCTTGCGAAGCTCGATGACCCGGCCGCAATCGCGCGCTATCTCGGCGAACACCTGCAGGAATCATTTTTCATTTCGCGCTTTGTCGATTACCGAAGCGACGACGGCTTGTTCCGAAAATATCGCATCGTCTTCATTGATGGACGGCCCTACGCGTGTCACCTTGCGATATCAGATCGTTGGGATATCTGGTATCTCAATGCGGCCATGGCTGATAGCGCTGACAAGCGCGGTGAAGAAGCGACGTTCATGCAGACGTTCGATTCCGGTTTTGCGCAACGTCATCGCACCGCACTTGCCGGTTTGTCGAAGCGTATCGGGCTTGATTACTTCACGGTCGATTGCGCGGAGACCAAAGAAGGATCATTGTTGATCTTCGAGGCTGACAACACGGCGATCGTCCATGACATGGATCCGCCCGATGTCTTTCCGTACAAGGTGCCGCAAATGCGAAAAGTGTTCGATGCTTTCGCCGCGATGTTACACCGCCGCGCCGGACGCGCCTTCGAGGCTGCGGCGTGACGACGTCATCGTCGGAGCGACCTCTGGCGATCGGGCCTGGCGAAACGCTCGATCCGCAGAATTGGGACGAGTTGCGCACGCAAGGTCATCGCATGCTCGATGACATGATCGATCACATCGCCAATATTCGCAAGCAGCCTGTCTGGCGCCCGATTCCCGATGAGGTTCGGGCAAAGTTTCGCGGCGGGATTCCGCGCGAAGCTGCCGAACTCGGCGAGATCTATCGCGAGTTTTCCGATTCCATCGCGCCCTATGCGACCGGCAATGTTCATCCCGGCTTCATGGGATGGGTGCACGGCGGCGGCACGGCGGTTGGCATGTTGGCGGAGATGCTGGCAGCGGGGTTGAATGCCAATCTCGGGGGCCGCGATCATGTTCCGATCGAGGTCGAGCGTCAGATCACCGAATGGACGCGGACGATGCTCGGCTTCCCGCCGGGCGCGAGCGGTGTGTTCGTCACGGGAACCTCGATGGCGAACCTGATGGCGGTGTGGGTCGCGCGCACGGCAGCGCTCGGACAGGAGGCGCGACAGCATGGCGTCGGCGGCGAGGGCGCGTTGCTTGCAGCCTACACGTCAAAGGCGGCGCATGGATGCATTTCGAGGGCGATGGATCTGGCGGGCTTCGGCACCGACGCGTTGCGGAGCATGCCGGTCGATGGTTCGCATCGCGTCGATGTGGAAGCGATGCGCGCCCAGATCCAACGCGATCGCGAGATTGGGTTGCGGCCTTTCCTGGTGGTTGGCTCGGCCGGTACCGTTGACGTCGGTGCGATTGACGATCTGGCTGGCCTGAATGCGCTGTGCCGCGAGCAGCAGTTATGGTTTCATGTCGACGGCGCCTATGGCGCGCTCGGTATGCTGACGCCCACACTTGCGTCGCGGCTCGCTGGACTGGAGAGCGCCAATTCCGTCGCGCTAGATTTTCACAAATGGGGACAGGTGCCATACGACGCGGGTTTCCTGCTGGTTCGCGATAGCGAACGCCATCTCGCGGCGTTTGCGGCGCCGGCGGCCTATCTGCGGCGCGAGACGCGAGGTCTTGCCGCTGGCTCGCCATGGCCCTGCGATCTCGGACCGGATCTGTCGCGAGGATTCCGCGCGCTCAAGACCTGGTTCACGTTGAAGGCGTTCGGCACGGACAGATTGGGCGCGATGATCGAGCGCACCTGCGCGCTGGCGCGCTATCTCGAGGCGAAGGTTTCGGCGGAGCCGCGGCTTGAGCTATTGGCGCCGGCGCAGCTCAATATCGTGTGCTTCCGTTATCGTGCCGACGACGCCAACCGCGTCAACAGCGAGATCGTGGCGGATATCCAGGAATCCGGCATCGCTGCGCCGTCGACCACGACGCTGGACGGAAAGCTTGCGATCCGCGCAGCGATCGTCAATCACCGCACCGATACGAGCGACCTCGATGCGCTTGTGGCTGCAGTGCTTGAATTCGGCGCGCGGCGATCGTCGGAAGATCACGCAGCCTGAAGCAGGCGGCTTTGCGTCGCCAGAATTGTCGTTTTCCGAAATATTGATCAGCTCAAGCGGAGCGCCGCCCTTCAGCGGCGTCGTTCAGCTCCTCGCGCGCCGAATCCAGCAGCTTCTTCTCGTAGGCGACGAGCTTCCTGGCTTCCTTCAGCGCATGATAAAGTTCGCCGTTCAGGATGCTGGTGTTGATGTTCTCGATCAACGGCCATGCACTCGGCGCGGCGGTGACGATGTCGCGCACCAGATTGAAGTAAGTGCCGTGATTAACCTGTGGGTCCGGCGAAATGTACATCAACTGCACGGCGAGATAGATCAGCTTGGCCGGCGTGTCGGCGGTTTCCGGCGTCAGGATGTCTTTCTCGCGCAGGATCGGCACCTTGTCGCCGTCGATCAGCAACCGGGCGCGCTGATCGGTGTTTGTAATCACGCAGGAGCCGATGATGATTCGCTCGTGCGGCTTGAGTTCGACCTTTAAAGCCATGGCTGTCCTCCGCTGAAATACGCCGGCTTCGACGTCTGCCCCCATTTCCGGACATCCTTTATGATTATGGTTAACGCTTGGTAAAGGCAGCTCGACGCTGCGGAAATATTCAACGTTGTCAAAGCTATCTATCGACGTTGCGGTCCCGAAGCGGCGGTTCAGCGCCGGCCGGGTGGGCCGGAGTCCGGCATCTATTCATGTTTTCTTAGGGCGCTGCTTTCACGGTCGTGGGGTGACCCAATCAGAAACGATTGGGATGTGCGTCCTCTAATTTCACACCAGAAAGGTCTGAAAAATGTCCGGTATTGTTCTCTCGGCCGCGGTTCGCCAGAACCTGCTCTCGCTTCAAGACACCGCCTCGCTCCTCGCCACAACTCAGAACGACCTCGCCACTGGCAACAAGGTCAACTCGGCGCTCGACAATCCCACCAACTTCTTCACGGCGCAGGGCCTCAACAACCGCGCCAGTGACATCGGCAACCTGCTCGACAGCATCGGCAACGGTGTGCAGGTGTTGCAGGCCGCCAACACCGGCCTCACCTCGCTGCAGAGCCTGGTCGATACCGCGAAGTCGATCGCCAACCAGGTGCTTCAGGCGCCGGCCGGCTATACGACCCATTCGACGGCTACTACTGCGGCAGCCTTGCCCGTCGGCTCGACCTCGACCAATCTGGTTGACGGCACTGCCATCAAGAGCGGTGAGACCCTCGCGATCGCCGCTACTGGTGGCGGCACGGCGACCAGCTTCACCTTCGGCGCCACCACGTCGCTGGCTCAGTTGAACACGGCTTTGGCGGCCAACAACATCACCGCCAGCCTCGACAGCTCCAACGATCTCGTCTTCACCACGTCCAATGACGCGCTTTCGTCCACGATCGGTGCGATTACCCTTGGGTACTGCCGGTACTGCGACGTTCGGAGCTGTAACCACGCCGACCGCCGATGCGGCTTCGCAGGCCATTCGCACCAGCCTGGTGGGCCAGTACAACAACATCATCACGCAGATCACGACAACCGCTCAGGATTCGTCCTTCAACGGCATCAACCTGCTGAATGGTGACACCCTCAAGCTGACCTTCGACGAAACCGCGAAGTCCACGCTCAACATCACCGGCGTCACCTACGGCGCGGCCGGCCTCGGCCTCAGCTCGCTGACCGCCGGAACGGACTTCCTGGACAACAACTCGGCCAACTCGGCGCTCACCAAGCTCAGCTCGGCCAGCACCCAGCTCCGCACCGAAGCGTCCGCGCTCGGTTCGAATCTGTCGGTGGTGCAACTCCGTCAGAGCTTCAACAAGAACCTGATCAACGTGTTGCAGACCGGTGCGTCCAACCTGACGCTGGCCGACGCCAGCGAGGAAGCGGCCAACAGCCAGGCGCTGTCGACCCGCCAGTCGATCGCGGTTTCCGCGCTCTCGCTCGCCAACCAGTCGCAGCAGAGCGTGCTGCAGCTGCTGCGCTGATCTTTCGCAAAAACGACCAAGCACGAGCGGCGGGGGAAACCCCGCCGCTTTTTTATTGGGCCAGCCGCGATCGAGCGAAACGCCTGGGCGAGGTTGCGGGCAACCCTACGGTAACCAAACGTTAACCAAACAATTTAAGTCGGCATTAACCATAATTTAAAGGAAGCTCGTTTAGAAACGGCGGAGGTAAACTACAGAAGGGTCGTCATATGTCCGGTATTGTTCTCTCCGCGGCAGTTCGCCAGAACCTGCTCTCGCTGCAAGATACCGCCGCGCTCTTGTCGACCACGCAGAACCGCCTTGCGAGCGGCAAGAAGGTCAACTCCGCACTGGACAATCCAACCAACTTCTTCACCGCGCAGGGGCTGGATAACCGCGCCAGCGACATCAGCAATCTGCTCGACGCCGTCGGCAATGGCGTGCAGGTGCTACAGGCCGCCAATACCGGTCTCACCTCGTTGCAGAGCCTGGTCGATACCGCCAAGTCGATCGCCAGCCAGGTGTTGCAGACGACCACCGGCTATACGGTGAAGGCTTCCGCGACCAGCCTGGCTCCGACCGGGGCGGGACCGTTGGCGGTTGCCGGAACCATCACCGATTTGACCAATGGCGGCACCAACTCGCTCAACGGCCTGACCTTCAAATTTACGCCCGCCGTCGGCGCCGCGACCACGATCACGGTCAGCAGCACGGTTGCCGCCGGCAACGTCAACTCGATCTCCGCTTTCAATACCGCCTTGACGAACGCCGGCCTTGGCCTGACGGCGTCGCTCGCCAGCAACGGCTCCATCACGCTGACCTCCAACAACGACAATGCCAGCCAGACGCTGACAACGGGTACAACCGCGGCCGCGAACAACATCGCGATCAGCGGTACCGATACCGCGACCCTTGTCACGCCAGCCGGCGGCACCGCGGGCGCGCCGGTCGCCGATCCGAACTCGCAGACCACCCGTGCCAGCCTGGTGTCCCAGTACAACAACATCATCGCGCAGATCACGACAACGGCGCAGGACTCATCGTTCAACGGCATCAATTTGTTGAACGGCGATGACCTGAAGCTGACCTTTAACGAGACCGGTACATCCACGCTCAGCATCAACGGGGTCACCTTTGACGCCGCCGGACTTGGCCTCAGTCCTCTGACCGCGGGTACCGACTTCCTGGACAACAGCTCTGCCAACGCGGTAATCACCAGGGTGACCACCGCTTCGGACCAATTGCGGTCGGAAGCCTCCGCGCTTGGTTCTAACCTGTCGATCGTGCAGATCCGCCAGAGCTTTGCCAAGAACCTGATCAACGTGCTTCAGACCGGCTCGGCAAACCTGACGCTGGCCGACTCCAATGAGGAAGCGGCCAACAGCCAGGCGCTGTCGACCCGCCAGTCGATCGCGGTCTCGGCGTTGGCGCTCGCCAACCAGTCGCAGCAGAGTGTGCTTCAGCTGCTCCGCTGATCGAACAGCAAACGACCAAGCGCGAAACGGCGGGGAAAACTCCGCCGTTTTTCATCGAGCCGTTCTTCTCTGAGCTCGTGTGACTGCCTATCGGCTGGGCATTTGCCCAATCCGTAGTTTTGCGGGGCATTCTACGACGCCCACTAACCATATTTTAAAGGCAACACCTTATAAAACCTGGGCAGTTTCGGTGCCCTCGTGCTGCATGATCCCAGTTCGGAGTGATGAATGTCTCATGCAGCCCAGGCCTATTCCCGCACGTCGCAGGTTACCGGCAACGCGAGGGATATCGAGGCGCAGGCACTGCTGAAGGCCGCCAAGCAATTGCGGGACGTGCACGCCAACTGGGCCGGCCCCGACGCCAAGATGCACAAGGCTTTGCTGTTCAATCGCAGGCTGTGGACGATCTTCATGAGCGCGGCACAATCGAACGACAATCCGCATTCGATCGAAGTTCGCCAGAACATCGCCAACCTCGGCATCTTCGTCATGCATCAGACGGTCGATATGCAGTTGGCTCCTGATCCGAACAAGCTCAAGTCGCTGATCGACATCAACTACCAGATCGCGGCCGGCCTCGCGGGGAAGACTTGAGCGAGTTCGGCCAGGCTGGCGAGGCCGGCTATGGTCTCACGCTCGCAGGTCGGTTGCGAGCGGGCGCGTCAACGAATTTTGCGCTTGATCCAGCGAGTGGAAATAGGCGCGGCGACGCAACGTCGCGTCGTCCGGAAACTGCTGGACCACCTGGCCGGTCAAGGCGTCGATCGATTGGAAAACCACCGACGCAGCCGCGGTGTCGAAAAACGCCTGACGCGAAAGATCACTCGGGCTCGAACTCGGTAGATCGTTGCGGCTCGGCGTGCTCGCGTCCGGCGCGGTCACGGTTTGATCGACAGGTAATTGCGTCGGCACGCCGCCAAGCGCCGCGGTACTGACGGCGGGCGGAAACGACGGCGAGACCGGCGTCCCCACCGGCCTTATGCTGAAATCGGTACTCATGGCAGCCTCCTGGCTCTCCTCGAGTCAAATCCCAACCCCTCAACGTCGGCAATTATGAACTTAACCTCTCAACGCATTGTTAGAGAATGTGGTGAACACCGCGCTGACGGCAGCGCGCGGATTTGATGAAAAATGCAACAAACCGCCCTGAAACTAGCGCCGATCTGAAGTCCCTGCACTGCAAGCGGCGAGTTCTTCCCAGGGACTTCAGATCGAAATCGGTACTAGAATCATAGATTTGCTAGTGCCCTTTGCTTTCCGAAGTTCGGACAAGAGGGTGCGGCGGCGTATCGCGAACTTCGGAAAGCAGGCACTAGCGCCGGATGATGTTTGGTTGAATCGCTTTGTCAACGGACTCTGCTTCACCTCTCCCCGTTGGGGAGAGGTCGGATCGCTCTTGCGATCCGGGTGAGGGGACGCTGCTCTTACGAGAGACCGTAACCCCTCTCCCCAACCCTCTCCCAAAGGGAGAGGGAGCATACCTTCATCGCGGCTCTAATCGAACCTAACTTCATCACGCACTAGCGCCGCCGGGAAAGCCCTGTCGCCACAAATTCCGTCAGCGCCCGCTGCACCTCGTCAACGACGGAATGCCATTCGCGCGTCTGGCTCTGTCTGAAAAGGCGAGCCGTCGGATACCAAGGTGAATCTTCGCGATCGAGCAGCCAGCGCCAATCGGGGACGTATGGCAGAAAAATCCAGACTGGACGACCAAGGGCCCCGGCGAGATGGGCGACGCTGGTGTCGACAGAGATCACGAGGTCAAGATGTTCGATCAGCGCTGCCGTGTCGGCGAAGCTTTGAAGTTCGGCTCCAAGGTGAAGAATATCGTTTCTCTCCCGAACAACGGGCTCATCGCTGGGACGAATATCCTTCTGAAGACTGACGAACCGCGCTTTGACATCGAGGAGCGGTAACAGGCATTCTAGCGGCATAGACCGGTTGCGATCGTTGTTGTGGATTGGATTTCCTGACCAAACCAGCCCTATCCGCGGCAGATTTTGTGAATGAAGCCGCGTGCCCCAGTCGGTGGCACGCGCGCCGACTGAAATATACGGCACCGCCGACGGAATCGTGTCGAGTGTCGTCTCAAAGGCGAGCGGCAGACTGGTCAGGGGACAATGGAAGTCGAAGTCGGGTAGCGTCCCGCCTTTGGCGAAACAGTGCGAGACGCCGGCTAGTCCAGAAACAAGTTCTTTCAGCGGTTCGTCGATTTCCAAAACAACGCGGGCGCCACGCGCTGCCAAGAGAGGAATGTATCGGAAAAACTGAAGCGCGTCACCGAGACCTTGCTCATTGTGGAGCAGCACGACCTTGCCGTCGATTGGCTCAGCACCAATCCATAGCGGCTGCCTGAAGTGCCGATGTTTGACCTGAAGCGATTTAATCTTCCATCGCCACTCGTTTTCGACCCAGCCGGTCCTCAGGTCGCCGGCGCGAAGACGATTAACGGCAATGTTCCAGTGTGTGTCGGCATGGTCGGGCTGTAATGCGAGGGCGTCCTTGTAGCACGACAGTGCGTCACCATATCGGCCCATTTCATCCAGGCAATTTCCACGATTGCTGTGGGCTTCGGCGTAATCAGGCTTGAGTGCGATCGCACGGTCATAGTTCGCGAGCGCTTCATCGAAGCGTCCGAGATATTTCAATGCGTTGCCCTTGTTGTTGAACAGCTCAGCCAGATCGGGAGAGATTGAAAGCGCGCGATCAAGGGTCTCCAGGGCCTCTTCACATCGCCTTAGAAGAATCAGGGTAATGCCGCAGTTGTTGAGGAGGGCGGCGGAATTCGGTTCGATCTCGATTGCCTTGCGAAAGTCCATCAAGGCCTCGTCGGCCCGCCACAGGTCAAGCAGCGTTCGGCCCCGGTCGTTCAAGGCGTCGAAGTGACCGGGGTAAATCGTCAGCGCCTTGCCGAAGCTGATACAGGCCTCCTCGAGCCTCATCAGGTGCCGGAAACAGACGCCTCTTTTGTAAAGTGCATTTGCCCGGGTTGGAGTCTTGCCTGGCCCTGGGCAAGGGTCATCGATTTCCAGCACGTGATCATAGGCAAGAATCGCTTCCTCGAAGCGCTCCTGCCGCTGCAAGACGTTACCTAGTTTGATCCATGTGTCGGTGGAGTCTGGCTTTAGCGACAGCGCCAGATCGAAACTCTTGAGCGCCTCGTCAAATCTGGCTTGACGTTGCAGCATCGTTCCAAGATTTGAAATGTAATCTGCGTTATTCGGATTTTTCCTGATTGCCTGAGCGATGAACTCTATCGCCTGATCATATTTGTCTGTCCTGGCAGAGATCAGGCCGAGTAGGTGAAACGACTCCGCGTGATCGGGATCGTCAGCCAGGATTTCGTGGCAACATTTTTCGGCTTCGGAAAATTGGCCCGACTGCAGGTATCGCAGTCCGGATTCGATGAGAATCGCGGGCGATCGGTTCGATAACTTGTTGGCCTTTGCGGCAGCACGGCGCTGTTGACGATTCATCGTGATGCGGTTGCTCCGGAATCACGGCCGGACGTCCGGCCACGCTATGGACTTATGCGTTCAGGCCCTGTCAGAGCGAGCGGCTGACGGCGAGCGGCGTGCGATGCCGCGCTCCCGGATTCACGCGGCGGCCGGTCGCGCCATAGGTGTTGGGAATGTTGCGGAGCTGAACCTCGGCATTGACGCTGCGCACGATGTTTTCCGAAACCGCGTGCGCGGTGGCGAGCACGGTGAGATTGACCTGCAACATGGCGCGAAATGTCTCGTGGTGCCGGCGCAGCGTCGAAAGCAGGTCCGGCGAGGTCTTGGCGAGATAGGGATGACTGGCCTTCAGGCGGCCGACGACGCCGACATAGCGGCGCGAGGCTTCCGTCTTTTGCGGTTCGAAGGCCATCGCCTCGCGAATCTTGCCGGCGCGCACCAGTTCGGTTTCGCGCTCGATGATGCCGAGCAGGGCGCTCATGACATCCATCAGTTCTTCCGCGAGCTTGCGGGCTTCGCCCGGCGTTGAGGCGGCCTGGATCGCGGGTGGGGGCGCCGGCTGTCGTGAGGGAGGCTGGTTCATGCCTGCTTGTCCTGGGTCTGACTACCAACGGTCTTCGCCTGCTGCATGATCAGCGTGCGATATACGTTTTTCGCGATACCGACGCCGCCGGCCTTGGCGAAGGATTTCGAATATTGTTCGATCTGCATCGAGCGCCAGATGCCGGTGCCCACGGTATTGCCGAACGGCCCTTCGCCCTTGAGGCCGTTGGTCATCTCGGAAAACATCGAGTTGAGAAACATCCCCTCGAAGTTCTGCGCCTGGGTTTGGGCCTTCGCCTTCACTTGCGGCGACACCTTGTCGAGCGCCGCGGCGAAGTCGTAGTCGGGGTGGCCGCCATAGGTAGGCATCGCTGCCTTGGCGGCGGCCGCGCTATGGCTGTTGCTGACCGGAGCTGCCTGCATCACATCACCTCGATGTCGGCTTCGATCGCGCCGGCGGCCTTGATCGCCTGCAGGATGCCGATCAGGTCGCGCGGCCCGATGCCAAGGCCATTGAGGCCGTCGACGAGCTGCTGCAGCGAGACGCCGTCCTTCACCAGTGCCAATTTCTTGCCGTCTTCGGACACCGAGACGCTGCTGCGCGGCGTCACCACGGTTCGGCCGCGGGAGAGCGGGTTTGGCTGGCTCACTTGCGGGCTTTCCGAGATCGAAACGGTGAGGTTGCCCTGGGCCACCGCGACGGTGGCGACGCGGACGTCGCGGCCCATCACGATGATGCCGGATCGCTCGTCGATGATGATTTTGGCGGGGAGGTCAGGCTCGACCTGCAATTGTTCGATCTCGGTCAGGAAGGCAACGACGTTGCCCTTGAATTCCGGGGGTATCGAAAGCTGCACGGTCGAGGGATCGAGCGGCTCGGCGGTCTTGGTGCCGAGAAAATCGTTGATCGCGGATGCAATGCGCTTCGCCGTGGTGAAGTCGCCGTTGCGCAGCGCGAGCCGTACGTTGGGCAGGCGATTGAGCGCGAATTCGATCTCGCGCTCGATGATGGCGCCGTTGGCGATGCGACCGACGGTCGGCACGCCACGGGTGACGCTGGCGGCCGCGCCCTCGGCCTGGAAGCCGTTGATGGTGACCGAGCCTTGGGCGACCGCATAGACGTTGCCATCGGCGCCAAGCAGCGGGGTGACGAGGAGGGTGCCGCCTTGCAGATTCTTGGCATCGCCGAGCGCGGAAACCGTCACGTCCATGCGGGTTCCCTGGGTTCCGAACGGCGGCAGGTTGCCCGTGACCATGACGGCGGCGACATTGCCGGTGCGGATGGTGGCGCCGCGGATGTTGACGCCCATGCGCTCGAGCATCGCTTGCAGCGACTGCTTGGTGAAGGGGATGTTGTTGAGGGTATCGCCGGTGCCGGCGAGGCCGACGACCAGTCCGTAACCGACCAACTGGTTCTGCCGCACGCCCTCGATATTGGCGAGGTCCTTGATCCGCGAGGTCGCCTCGGCGGGAGCCACCCATAGCTGGAGCGCTGCAAGGACCGCGCAGGTCAGCCGCAACACTCTTCCCCAATAGACGCCTGGCATCCTCTGCTCCCCGCTGAGGTCTTTAAACTGTGGATGCGCCCGTCACTCCCATGACGATCCATCCGCCATTAACTATGCGAGCGCCGTGCCAAGGCTTCTCCGTCATATAAACATTTGATTTCGTTTGAAAAAGCCATGAGGCGGTGGGCGTGGTGCGGGCCGCCGGGCAGGCGAAACTGCCGCCTCCCGGCAGATTTTGCCGGGTGATTTACGCCGCGTTAACTATCGCAAGCGATGCTGCGCCTGATATTGGCGAGGACCATTCATGCGCATCTCAGGACCGAACGGCACCACTCTGGGGTCCCAGAGCAGCAGCGTGCGGCGAACCGGTTCGGGCGGTTTCGAGCTGCCGGATACGGCTTCCGCCACCGAGACGCGCGCAACGCTGGCCCCGAAGGCAACGGCCGGCATCGATGCGCTGCTGGCGATGCAGGGGATCGAGGAAGATCCGGTCGAGCGGCGCAAGCGTTCGGTGCAGCGTGGCAAACGCGCGCTCGACGTGCTCGACGATCTCAAGATCGGCCTGTTGGCGGGGAATTTCGACACCTCGACGGTCAGTCGGCTGCGCGAGGCCGCCGCCAATCTGAAATCTTCCTCAGGCGACCCGGGCCTCGATTCGGTCCTGTCCGAGATCGAGCTGCGGGTCGAGGTCGAACTCGCCAAGGCCGGCCAGCACTAGAGCTCCGTTTCCGAAGTTCGCATGATATCGCAGCAACCTCTGATGCGAACTTCGGAATCAAAGGAGCTCTCGTAACTTATTGATTTGAGTAGCGGCTTTGAATTTGAAGTTCCTGTAACGAACTTGCCGCAACACTGATAGGAACTTCAAATTCGCCGTACTCGTTTCTCCGCCACGGTGGTCAACGTCCGGCTTGATCGGGCGATCCGGTACGCCGCGGCCTCTCAATTCGAGCACCATTGCTCTGGAATACTGGATGCCGCCGTCGCGGCATGACGAAGAGAGGAGTGTCGCGCAGCTGTCGCGGGCTGCTGCGCGTCGTACCGGCGTTTGACCAGAGCGTCGCGCTCGAGGCTCCTGGGCACCTGCGACAGCATCTTTTGCAATATCCCTTCAATACCGTGGCGCAACTGATTGAAGCGCAACGCTTCGCGACGCAGCAAGAGCAGGATCAATAGCATCCATTTGCCGCCGATCCCCGTCGAGAATCGGTCCAGACCAGCAAGTTCCGCCCGGGAACGGACCAGCTTCTGCTCGATTCGGCCGGAAAGAGCCGGATTTCGCTTGAGGACTTTGCGGTCGCCATGGTCGATGAGATCGGCCGGCCCATATCCGGGCGCGCTTTACGATCGGCTATTAACCAAGCCGGGGCCGGACCTTGCCGCGGTGCCAGATAGATTTGCCTGTGCAGGGGCTTGGCCAAGAAGGCAAGGCTGGCCACGGCAATATTGTCTGTCGCAGAACCCCGCTATATAAGGCGCCGCGCGAGGGGACCTTCCTCCTCGCACGGTGCCGCAAGCGCGCGGCACCTCAGGTGAAAGATGGGCTGGCCTTGGAAAAGTTGAAGAACTATCGACCTACCGAAAAAGAGCCTTTCATGAACGAGCGGCAGCGCGATTATTTTCGCGCCAAGCTTCTGACCTGGAAGGACGAGATCCTGCGGGAATCGAAGATCACGTTGCAGACGCTCCAGGAGGAGAACGTCAATCATCCTGATCTCGCCGACCGCGCTTCGTCGGAAACCGATCGCGCGATCGAATTGCGCGCACGAGACCGGCAGCGCAAGCTGATCTCCAAGATCGATGCGGCCCTGCTGCGCATCGAGGACAACACCTACGGCTATTGCGAGGAGACCGGCGAACCGATCTCGCTGAAGCGGCTCGAAGCCCGCCCCATTGCGACGCTGTCGGTGGAGGCGCAGGAGCGCCACGAAAAGCGCGAGAAGGTCTATCGCGACGAATAAACGCGCATTAAGACGCGTATTGTGAAATCCCGGAATGCAAAGGATTGATCGCGGAGCCAGCCAGACGCGAGGAGTCATTGTCTCATCCTCGTCCAATTCAGCGTCCACAAGTGCCGCCAGAGGGGAATCGGCATTGGAAGAAGGCGCTTCGACGACCTGCACGTCTTCGTGTCCGTCCAGGTCGTCGACAAGTTCGCGCACCGTAGCCGTTATGCGATCGAGTCGCTCCGCATCGAGATGCCCGAGCCGGTTGTCCGCTGCAGCCAGTTCGAGCCCGCCGGTCAGTATGGAGTTGTAGTAGTCCTCGAGGGGGCGGCCTTGAGATATTCACGGGCCTGTTCGGCTGCCTCGATCGGATCCCCAGCCAGCATTCGTTGATAGACCAGTTGAGGCGGCGTCAACGCCGGCTGATCGCCCAGCATGATGTCGAGAAACTGCAACCGGTCGACATGACGACCAACGACACAAGACAGATGGTAAGCGGCGTCGCGAGCACCAAGCCGACGGGACCCCACAGCAACGCGCATTACGGCACGAAACGCGGATTATCGCGCAGGGTTTCATTTTTTCGAATCGCCAGGAGGCTTCCGCAAGTGGCGGTGATGGAACGCGCATTAAGGTGCGATGAGATTTTGGATTGTCATCGCGCGTCAGCTCGTTGATCGAGACCAGACTTTCCGGTCACGCTTTATTTTTGCGTATCGCCGCGTTGAGTGCGGCCGCAAATTCTTTCGGATCGTCGGTCCCGATGCGGCGGATACGCGTTGCGCCTGGTCCTTCGGCATCTTCTCGCGGGCGTACCGGGGAGCCGCGGCGGCGATGGCTTCCTTGACATCCATGAGCGCCGGAGTGCGCTTCTTGCGCTTCCCGATCCCGAGCAGGACCGCGAAGCGTAACAACCCCAGAGAACTGCAACCCTTCATCCAGTAGGCGGCGTCCTCCACCTCGACCGGGACATCGTCCTCGCGGGATTTCAGCGACGTGGCCAGGTGGCGAAGTGCAGGTGTCTGAAACATATCGTCGATGGAGGCGCGTTCCGACTTGGAGAGCGACCAGAATTTCGTGCCACGCGGAATCGTCGGGTTCTGGTCTTGCAGGCGCTCGTTAGCG
Source organism: uncultured Alphaproteobacteria bacterium (assembly GCA_963706265.1). GTDB lineage: Bacteria > Pseudomonadota > Alphaproteobacteria > Rhizobiales > Xanthobacteraceae > Bradyrhizobium. Next base: position 1,025,196 of record CAVPLO010000004.1, read on the forward strand.
AGTTTCTTCCATGATCGTGCCAGCGATTTCTTCATGACGAGTTGGATTGACTTGGGGGCGTCCTCGATCGCATCGGCGTCCTGCTGCAGGGCGGCCTGGTAGCCTTCGATGACCTGCTCAAGGATTCGCGCGGTCGTCACGCCGGGCAGATCTTCGCCGGATTTCAGTTTCAGTTCAACGGCATCGATCCGGACGTTCGGCACCCGGTCAGCCGCCATCCATATAACATCCATACGGATGTCATACGGATGGAATAAAGATGCCCTCGAACGCCCAAGAACTGAAGCCGAAGCCTCCTGAGACCGAGAAAATCACCATCAATCTTGGCTATGTCGACCTCGGCCACGTCGATCTGATGGTGAAGGACGGATTCTATTCGAACCGTACCGACTTCATCCGGACGGCGATCCGCAATCAGCTCGAGCGTCACGCCGACGTGGTCAAGCAGTCCACGGCCCGCAAAGGCCTGGACCTCGGTCTGCGGAACTACACCCGCGCGGATCTCGAAGCGGCGCGGCAAGCCGGCGAGATGCTGCACATCAACGTCCTCGGCCTTGCCAGCATCGCGCAGGATGTCACGGCCGATCTCGCCCGCGCCACCATCGCCTCGGTTTCCGTACTCGGAGCCCTCCATGCCACCCCCGCGGTCAAGGCCGCTCTTGCCGACAGAACAAGGTGAATACGATGTTGAACCAGGACACGCTCCGCGAAGCCACACGGTTGACCCAGGCGGGGCAACTGACCGAGGCCACGGTACTGCTGCAGCGCATGTTCCGAGGCAAGCGCGCGCCCGCGGCGGCATCGCCCGCTCCGGGGCTCATCCGTTTTCCGGGCCGCGCGCCGCCCACCATCGACTTCAAGGCCAACGGCGTCGGGAACGCCGACAGCGCAGCACCGGCGGAGAGGCCCGCCGCCACGGCACGCCGGCACCGGCCGTTGTTCGATCGAGCGAAGGACGGCAGCTGGCTCGGCCTACGTGGCGCCAAGCACGCGCCCGCTTCGATGACCGACATCGTGCCGGAAGGAGCGAAGTTCATCGACGGCATCTACAGCAACAAGGCTGGAAGCCGGACCTACAAGCTCTTCGTCCCCAGCGGCTACCATCGGGATCAGCCGCTCCCTCTGGTGGTTATGCTACACGGTTGCACCCAGTCGCCGGACGATTTCGCAGCTGGAACCAGGATGAACTTCATCGCAGAAGAACAGAACTGCCTGGTGGTCTATCCGGCGCAACGCAGCGACGCCAATCCATCGAAATGCTGGAATTGGTTTCGCGCGGCCGACCAGCGCCGCGACGAAGGCGAGCCGTCGCTGATCGCGGGCATCACGCGTGCTGGTTATGCAGGACTATTCGGTAGATCCCAAGCGCGTCTTCGTTGCCGGTCTTTCAGCCGGAGGCGCTGCTGCGGCAATCATGGGGGCCACCTACAGCGACCTGTACGCGGCGGTCGGGATCCATTCCGGCCTCGCCTACGGAGCCGCCACCGATATGCCCTCGGCATTCGCCGCCATGCGACAAGGGGGCAAAGCCGGTCGTCAAACTGTGGCGGCTGGTCCAATGGTCCCGACCATTATCTTTCACGGCGACCGCGACGCCACCGTGCATCCCGACAACGGCTCCCAAGTTGTCGAACATGCTATCGGAGCGACAAGGACGCAGAAGAAGGTGCATCGCGGGCAGATTCCCGGCGGGCATGGGTATACCCGCACACCACTGGTTTTGCACGATGCTCACGGACTGGATGTCGTCGAGCGCCAACCGATAGGTCCAGAGCCTCGGGCCGAAATACCAGCGCAACTCGTTATCTTCGATCTCGACCGTGAGCGAGTGGAAGAAGACGGCGACCGCGGCGAGAATCGACGAGCATCGGAATCGCGGCCGCCGGCTGGGCGCGCCAAGCGATGGCCCCGCCAAACACAGCGATGATCGCGCAGGCCGCCAGAATCACCGTTCCGAACTGCGTGTGACGTACTGCATCACCATGCTCGCGAACCCCTTTAAAACGCAATTGCCTCGCTGCATCTTCTGATGCAGCGAAGCAATTAATGATCGTGTTGAAATGGGCTTGCAGATTGTCTCGCAAGCCCAGTCGCATTAGTCCGCCAGCGGGTCGGGGCGCAGTTGCACGTGGAACACCCTGGGCCGGGCATCCTTGCCGCCTTCGCTGTGGAAGTAGGCGCGCGTGCCCGTCGTTGTCCACAAACCGCGGCCCTTCCAGCCGGCCTTCGGATCGTCGATCCGGCCGTCCGCATTCTTGGCGAAGAAGCCGAGCGGATAGGGGATCCGGATATCGACGAACTTGCCGTCGACCAGAGCGAGCAGGGATTCGCTGCCATTGGCGATGGCGACCGGAACGTCATTTCCGAGGCCGAGCGTGTTGTGGACGTCAACCCAGATATAATAAGCGTGGTTGGCGCTGCCCTTCGGATCGGCATCCTTGAACTGCGGTCCGGGCAACCGGTACAGCGTCCAGCCTTCGAAGCATTGAGCGCCGGTTGCTGCGTTCGGCCCTTCGAGCTTTTCCTTGCACTTGGAGCGGTCGAAGCTTGCCATCTGTCCGCTCGCCAGCACGGTCCACGCCACGCCCTTCGAATCGATGTCGACGCCGCGCGAGCCGTAGGTGCCGGGAGGCGACTGGAAGAGCTCCGATACGGCCGTATGGGTCGGATCGCTTCCCGGAATCATCCGGATCAGAAACGCCGGCTGAGCAATACGTGTGAAGCCCGGGCCCATCGACTGGCCCCAGATCACGTCGCCCTTCACGCTCGGCATCACGCCGTAGAAGCCGGCCTTGACCCATTTGTCCTTGCCGGGTTCGATCGGCTTGTCGGGCGCGACAAAAGCCTCACGCTTGCCGGTGCCGGAGACGTTGGCCACCACCGGCGTCCAGCCCTCCGACTTCATCGCGTCGCCGGTTGCCTCGAACTTCTTGACGTCGAGCCAGCCGACGACACCGCTGTAAGGCTGTCCCTGGCTGAACCAGAGCTTTTCATCGGGCGTGAAGACGAGATGATGCGTGCTGAAACACGTATCGATCATCGTCCACTTTTCCGTCTTCGGATCGTAGAACGATGCCTGGCGGGCCGAATCCTTGAGCGGGGCCACCTGGGCAGACGGGAGGTCCGATCCTTCCTTGCAGCTGGCGGGATTCGGCGCCCGGCGAATCCGCGCCGTGAGCCAGAGCCGGCCCTTCTCGTCCATCATCGGGTTGTGGATGCTGGTATGGCCATCCCAGATCGCCTCGTCGCCCCAGAACACCGACGGCGCCATCGGGGCATCCTTCGCGCTCGGGGTCTGCGGGTCTTGGAACGGTTCGTGGATGAACGATGTGGTGTTCTTGACGGGGTCAAGCACCGGCACGTCGTCCGAGCTTTCTTCCGGCGAGCCGTAGATCTTGCCGTAGGCGTTCACTGTCGGGTCGCGCTTGTCGGTCGAAATCTCGTCGTGAAGGTACATTCCCTTCTTGCCCCATTCCCAGGACGTAATCACGACGTTGCGCTCGACGCCCTTCGGGCGCTCCGGCTTGTCGAAGGGAAGTTCGCCCGCGGCGACGCGATCGGTCCAGTCGGCGAACATCTTGTACGCGCGGCTCGGGCCCATGCGGCCCAGCGTCAATGCCATGTTGGTCATGGCCTGGCCGGATTGCACGCGGCGCTCCCACATGTCTTCGGAATTCTTGAATTCGCCGAGCTCTTTCACGTGGGGGTGGCGAATGTTCTCGCTGCCGAGCGCGTGGCACGACTGGCAGGAATTCTTGATGCTGTCGATCCAGGTCGCTTGCGAATCCATGCTGGCCGGCATGCCGGTCGGACTCTTGTCCGAACCTGGAAATTCGCTCGCGGCGGGAATCTTGAGCATCGCGTACCAGTACATGCCCGGATAGTATTCGGCGGCGGCCGCCGCAGTCGGCGCCGGCTTTGCTTTCAGGTCGATGGTCTTGCCGGGCGTGACGTCCTGCTTGTCGGAATCGACAAGGCCGTAGCCGCGCGCCCAGATCTTGTATTTTGCCGATGGAAGCTGGGGAATGACGAACTGGCCGGCGTCGTCGGTGACGACCATTTTGGCATATTTGGTCGGGAGGTCGGTGGTTTCGGCGATCACCCACACGCCGGCTTCCGGACCGTTCGGGCCGGTCACCTTGCCGCCGATTGCGTCCGGCTTGACCGACAGTGCTTTTTGCTGCGCCCTGGCCGGGCCGCTCCCTGCCGTCACGAGTGCGGCGATTGCGACCGCGGCAAGACATGCACTCGAATGGCGACGAAAAGTCATACTTCGCTCCCCGATTTTTTGCGGAACTTCAGCGTTCCGGTTCTTTCGACAATGTGAAATTTTGCCTGTATTTAAAGTAGCATCTGACGAATGCAGATGACTGTCAACGTGCTCCATCTTGACCGGCGTCTCACTTGTTGGTGGAGGTCGCGGCGCACGCGCCTGGTACCGCCGATCTGAAGTCCCTGCACCGCAAGCGGCGAGTTCGATCAGGGACTTCAGATCGACAAAGCGGTACTAGATTCATTAAGTATGCTAGTGCCCATGACTCTCCGAAGTTCGTGAAAGTGGGTGCTGCGATGGAGCACGAACTTCGGAAAGTGGGCACTAGCTTGCGAATATTTCGATTCCGGAGTTCGTATCGTCAATGTCGAGCGAGTCCTCGTAAATCATGGATCAGGAAATGGGAAACCGCCGCTTCTTCGATCGCCCGCCGGGCTTGACGGTGGCCGAGATCGTTGCGCTGACGGGTGCTGAAGCCAATCAGGCTCTGGCGATGTCGCGGTTGATTACCGGCGTGGCGCCGGTCGATCTTGCCGGCCCGGCCGATCTGACGTTCGTCGATGGCAACAAATATGCCGACGCGCTGACGACGACCCGCGCCGGCGCCTGCCTGATGCCGCAACGCCTTGCCGATCGTGCGCCGCAAGGTCTCCTTGTCCTGCATACCGAGCAGCCTTATCGCGCGTTCGTCGCCGTGCACCGAAAGCTGTACCCGCAATCGCTGCGGCCGGCCTCGCTGTTCGAGACCGACGGCATTTTCGAAGGCGCGACCGTCCATCCGACGGCAAAACTCGAAAGCGACGTCACCGTCGATCCGGGCGCCGTGATCGGACCGCGCGTCGAAATCGGTGCAGGAAGCCTCATCGCCGCGAATGCCGTGATCGGTCCTGACGTCACGATCGGCCGCGACTGCCGGATCGGCGCCGGCTGCTCGATCGTGCATACGCTGATCGGCGATCGCGTCATCGTTCATCCCGGCTGCCGCATCGGCCAGGACGGCTTCGGATACACCGAAGATGCCGCCCAGCAGAAGATTCCGCAGACCGGCCGCGTCATTATCCAGAACGACGTCGAGATCGGCGCCAGCACGACGATCGATCGCGGCGGCATCAGGGACACCGTGATCGGCGAAGCGAGCAAGATCGACAACCTTTGTCAGATCGGACACAACTGCCAGATCGGCCGGCACTGCGTGATCGTCGCCCAATGCGGGCTTGAGCGGCAGCGTGACGCTGGAGGATTTTGCCGTGCTCGGCGGCTCGGTGGGGCTGGCGCCCCACGTCACCATCGGCCGCGGCGCCCGGGTCGCCGCGCGCTCCGGCGTCATGCACAACGTTCCCGCCGGCGAAACATGGGGCGGCTACCCCGCCAAGCCGCGAATGCAGTGGATGCGGCAGGAGACGACATTGGCGCGCTTGGCTAGCCCCGGCGACAAGGGCCGGACCCCTAGCAAGGGCTCAGACGGAAAGTCGTGACTGGTGAGCGTTATCGCGGCACTTCGACGGCGCCGCAATTGTAGCGGTGCGCCAGCGCGCAATCTTCTTCCTGCGAGATGCTCACGAGCTTGTTCACCAGGAAGTAGCCCAGCACGAGCGCTGCGGCGAGCGTCCCAAAGACGATCAGAAGACCCCTGGTGGAGAGGTACTGGGCGTCTTCGTTGCCGGGCTTTGAAGCCTCGACCGGTGGCGCCGGCCGGCCGCCTTCCTGTTCCATTCACGTTTAGTGCGCCCGCAACGAACGTTTTCGAGAGGGAGATGTTTTTCGCCGCGTGTTCGAACGGATCGTCGAGACATGCATTGCCGCCGGTCTGGTTGGTGGCGAAGGATTTGCCGTTGATGCGAGCCTGATCCAAGCCGATGCCAACAAGCAGCGCTCGATCGCGGGGCAGGATTGGCGCAGGGATCGAGATCCGGCGAGGTCAAGTCGCGCGGTGAAGGAGTATCTGGCGACCCTCGACGATACGGCGTGGGGCGCGGCCAGCGACGTTTCGAAGTTCGTCTCGCCGTACGACAAGCGGCGAATTCGACCGGCGCCCACAAGCGGCCGGCATTCTTCGCGTACTCCGACAACTATCGCATCGACGTGAAGTTCGGTGTCATCGTTGATGTCGAGGCTTCTCGCGCCATTCGCCAGGCCGAGGTAGGCGCAGCAAAGACCATGATTGAACGGACCGAAGAGCGCTTCGGTCTCAAGCCAGGGCGACTTGTCGGAGATACCGCTTACGGGGCAGCTCCGATGCTGAACTGGCTGGTCAGAGAAGGACATCGCGCCGCACATCCCCGTGTTTGACAAGTCGAAGCGCGACGATGGCACCTTCTCGCGGAGCGACTTTCGATATGATCCGACCAGCGACGTCTATCATTGCCCGGGCGGTAAGCTGCTTGGGACGAGCGGTACCGTGCACGAGGCAGGAGCCTTCTATATCGCGCAAGCAAGCTCGACTGCGATGCATGCCCGCTCAAAGCGCAGTGCTGTCCAAAGGAACCATCACGCAAGATCCCGCGCGATATCGATGAGCATGCCCGAGACGTTGCCGGTCGTTCGCTGGCACCAAGGACTTCGAGAGTGCGGCATAGCGCAAGAAGGTCGAGATGCGGTTCGCACACTTGAAGCGCATCCTGAAGTTCGGTCGCCTGCGACTGCGCGGCCCACGAGGTGCCCAGGATGAGTTTGTTCTGGCCGCTATCGCTCAGAACCTGCGACGGTTCGGGGGCACGACTCGAGGGCACGAATTCAAGTTCGCATCGCGGCAACCTCTGATGCGAACTTCGGAATCAAAGGAGCTCTCGCAGCTTATTGATTCTAGTGCAGCCTTGAATTTGAAGTTCCCATGACGAACTTGCCGCAACACTGATAGGAACTTCAAATTCGCTGCACTAGTCTTCGATGGTGGCCGGGGTGTAGATCGGATTCACATCTGCATCCATTCCGTTATGATAGGCAAGTGGAGTGGATTTGACATTCGCCAACCACCCAGCCCCACGCTCCCGAGGCGAATGTCAAATCCAAAACTCCACTTGGATTTGTATTTTGTAGTGGTCCTTTGATTCTGACATTCGCAAAAGTGGTCGCCACAACAGGGTGCGAGAAATCGTGATGATGAACGCCTATCGCGGCACTTCGACGGCGCTGCAATTATAGCGGTGCGCCAGCGCGCAATCTTCTTCCTGCGAGATGTTCACGAGCTTGTTCACCAGGAAGTAGCCCAGCACGAGCGCGACGGCGAGCCCTCCAAAGACAATGAGAAGCCCCCTGGTGGAGAGATACTGGGCGTCTTCGTTGCCGGGCTTTGAGGCCTCGACCGGTGGCGCTGGCGGGCCGCCTTCATGTTTCATGACATTTTCCTTTAGCCTTCATCCTATGCCTTCGATCGCGTTGGCGTTTTCGCCACGGCGGCGTATCGGACGAATGTTGAAGAATTCACATCTGGATCCATTCCGTTACTGATAGGCAAGAATGATTCTCCGCCGCTCCCGCTTCGTTCATCTGTTGCCCGTCGGCCAGGGCCGCACGCTCATTGTGCATGCGGTCAGCCATATGCGCCTGCCTGCCGATAGCGAGATATCGGCGCTTCTGGAATATTTTTCCGAACCGCGCCGTATGCCTGAGGATATCGACGCGATGGCGGCGCTGTTCGCAAAGCCAGCCGGTGCGCCGTCGGCAGGTTTGCATGATGCGATCGAACGCACCGTCATGGAGCTCAAGTCGCGCCAGATCCTGACCGAGATGACGGCCGACGAAGAGCTGGCTGCGACGGCTGAGGAACTTTCCGTCAAGCATGGGCGTGACCCCGCAGAAATGCTGGAGAGCTATCGGCGCAAGCTGAAGGAGGGCGGTGCGGCCTATTGGGCGGTCGGCGCCTCCTATGGTCTTCAGGATTTCGGCGGCACGCGTCGGCGCGTCGATGCGTTGCTGTTCGGCGATTGCGACATCCAGATGGAGGCCGACTTCCTGCGCCGGGAAGCGGCGCGCCGGGGCATCGATCTGCATGTGGCGGCAACCTTCCCGGACGATATTCGTTTTGCCGGCGAGCACAAACACGACGTGATCTTCGTTGGCGCGCTCCGGGTACGGCATCTTGTCGCCGAGGATCTCGGCAATGGGCTCAACCCTCATGCCGCCTACATCGCCCATGCCACCGAACTCCTGGCCAAGCTGCGCGAGATCACCCCGGCGCCGATCCTGATCGACAATCTGCCGGAGCCTACCGTTCAGCCGCTTGGCCTTGCGGAACGGGGCGTCAAGGGACATCGCACGCGCTTCCGCCTCACCAACGTGGCGCTTTCCGAACTTGCCGTCGCATTTCCCGACGTCTACGTGGTCGATATCGCGGCCGCGCTGGCCGCGGCGGGTGCCGAGCGGATGCTCGATGACGGCCAGGTCGGTTTCACCCATTTCGGTTCGCCGGGATGGATGCTGCAGCGGCCGGAAAGCGAAAAGGCCGCCGTCCACGGCATTTTTCCGGATACCGCGCCGCTGGCGCACGCGCTCGACGGCGATGCTTACGGCCGCGAGGCGGTGACCGCGGAAAAGCATATCGACGCGCTGGTGACGGTGACGGGAATCGGGCGCAAGAAATGCGTGATCCTCGATCTCGACGGCACGCTATGGCCGGGAGTGCTGGCGGAGACGGGCAGTCCATTTGCCTGGACGCCGGAAATTTCCGGCGCGTTCTCCTATATCGGGCTCTATTTCGGGCTGCATGAAGCGCTGAAATCGCTGAAGAAGCGCGGCATCGTGCTCGCCTGCGTCAGCAAGAATGACGAGGCAACCGTCCGCGAACTCTGGAAATATGCCGAACATTATCCGAAGCAGCGGTTATTGACGCCCGACGATTTCGTCACCTGGCGCGTCAACTGGGACGACAAGGTTGGCAATATCCACTCGATTGCCGAAGAACTCGGCTTTGCGCTCGATGCCTTCCTGTTCATCGACGACAATCCGGTGGAGCGCGACCGGGTGCGGCAGCGCTTGCCGGAGGTCGAGGTCTGGGGCGAAGATCCATTCAGCCTGCGCCGGCGCCTGCTCAACGATCCGCGCCTGCAGATTCCCGTGGTGACGGCGGAAGCCGCTTCCCGCAGCGAACTCGTCAAGGCGCAGATCGCGCGGCAGCAGTTGCGCACGGAGACGATGGGGGAGGCGCAGTATATCGAGCAGTTGCAGATCAAATGCGCGATCGAACGGCTTTCGGCGTCATCGACAAAACTGCAACGGGTCGAGGAACTGTTTCAGCGCACCACCCAGTTCAACACCACGGGCCGAAAATTCTCCTCAAGCGAATTGGCGGCGCTCGCGGCCAATCCCGACGCGCGATTGTTTGCGATGGAAGTGTCGGATCGCCTCGGCGATTACGGCCTGGTCGGCGTGGCCGTCATTATCAAGGGCGAGATCGTGGGCCTTGCGATCAGCTGCCGGGCGCTTGGAATGGGCGTCGAGCATAAGTTCCTGCATCATATCCTCGACGAGACGAAGGGCAGCCCGGCGCGGCTCATCCGGGCGAATCATCCTGACATCGCGTAACATTCCCGCGCGAAACATCTACCGGGACAACGGCTTTACCGAAGGCGAGCCTGGACTTTGGCTGATGGCAACGCCTTGACGTGAACGGAAGGACCGCATCGGCGGTCTCAAGGCCAAGTATTTCATTTCAAAACGCTTCCCGAAGGGCCTCGTGCAACACGGCGCAATGCAGCGCGGACCTCCTGCGGTGCTTATAAAGATTTCGTTAAGCATAATGAACTACTGCCGAAAGACCTTCACGCAGGGGACGTCATGAGCGACACGAAAACAGACAGTCATCGCATCGTTCTCGGCGACCCGGTGCCGTGGTTCAGCCTGCCGGTCATGACCGGCGGATCGTTTGACCTCCAGGCCAGCGCCGGCCGCTGGGTGGCCTTGAGCTTCCTCGGCCCGCTCTCGGACCCACGCGCGATGGCTGAAGTGACGGAACTCGCGCGCCTCAGCGCGTCGTTCAGCGAAGATCATCTCGTGATCGGATGCGTGTTCACCGGGCAGGCGGCGGATGCGCCAAGCCTCGCTGCCATCAGCAGCCCGACATTGTCCTTTCTGGCCGACCCCGACGGCGCCATCACCCGGCAGTTCGGCGCCGGGCAAATGCCACGCACCATCATCCTCGATCCGATGTTGCGGGCGATTGCCGACATTGCCTGGGATATTCCGCAAGGGCACGCGACCATGGTCGGCAATGTCCTGCAAGGCCTGCCGGCGGTCGAGGATTCCGCAGGCGTTCCGATGTTCGCGCCGGCGCTGCTGGTGCCTCGCGTCTTCAGTTTCGGGATCTGCGATTTCCTGACCCAGTTCTACGAGACGCAAGGCGCGGTGGACTCCGGTTTTCAATTCGACGTCGACGGCAAGACCGTCACCCTGTCCGACTGGCGGCTGAAGCGGCGCAGTGACGTCGCGGTCGGCGTGCCCGAGGTGCGCGAACTCATTCGCGATCATATCGTGCGGCGGCTGGTTGGGCCGATCGAGCGATTCTTTCAGTTCAGGGTGACGCGCATGGACCGCTATGTCGTCGCCTGCTACGACAGCGCGGTTGCCGCCCACTTCCACCGTCATCGCGACAACATCAATGCCGGTGCTGAGCACCGCCGCTTCGCGCTCTCGATCAATCTCAACAAGGATTTCGAGGGCGGCGACCTGGTATTTCCCGAGTTCGGCCGCAAGGCTTACCGGCCGTCCGAAGGCGGCGCGCTGGTGTTTTCATGCGGCGCGCTGCATCAGGTGACGCCGGTGACCAAGGGCAAGCGATACGCTTTCCTGGCGTTCATGTACGGCGAGGAAGACGCGGCCAAACGCGAAGGCAACAACTCGCGGCTGCATGCCGGCGAGATCCAATACGATGCGAGCGGGCGCGACCGCTTGTTCCCCGAAGAAGCGCGCCGCGAGAGCATCCCCTCGGTCGCCTAGTTTTTCACACACCTAGGAAACCGAAAGCGGATCGCCTTGTGCCGTCCGCTTTTTCTTCACCTGGTGCGGCCTCAAAACAATTGCGGCCTCCGTCAGGGGAGCTGACGAAGGCCGCGTTGAACATCTCACCACGCCTAGGTTCGCGGTGCGATGTGGGAGCTCGTTGATCCAGGCATATGCAAAGTCGTCATGCCTAGAACGGCAACAGCACGTCCATGACCTGGCTGCCGTAGCGCGGTTGCTGGATGTCGCTGATCTCGCCGTGACCGCCATAGGCGATGCGGGCCTGCGCGATCTTGCTGGAGTCGATGGTGTTGTCGCTCTGGATATCCTCCGGCCGCACGATGCCGGCGACGACCAGCTCGCGCTTTTCGTAATTGACGCGGATCTCCTGCCTGCCCTCGACCACCAGATTGCCGTTCGGCAATACCTGGGTGACGACCGCAGCGACGTTGGTCTGCAGGGTTTCCTGGCGCACGATCGAACCCTTGCCATCGGTTCCCATGGTGCCATCCGCGGTCAGCAGGCGGCCGGGGAGGGCGGTAGTCTTTCCGCTCAAGAGATTGCTGCCGAGGAAGGCGGTGATGCCGGAATCTTCTGTCGCGGTGCGGCTGCGCTGGGTCTCGTTGGCGAAATTGGCCTGGTCGGTGATGTTGACGGTCACCGTCAACAGGTCGCCGATCTGATGGGCGCGTTGATCCTTGAAGAAGGAGCGCGAACCGTTTCGCCACAGCGAATTCGGATTGTAGGACACCGTCTCCGGCTTCGGCATCGGCATCTGCACCGGCTTGTAGCCCGGTTGTGTCGTCGGATTCTCGATCGCCGACAGCTTCGGCTGTTCGCCGATCTGGGAGAGCCGGTCGATCCCGGAACAGCCGCTGGTGACGCTGACGACGGTCAGCATGGTTCCGGCAAGCGCGATACGTTTGAACTTGGCAGCCAACATGTACGTTTACTCTGCTTTTGAAGTCGTCTGCGGGGTATTGCGGCTGGCTACGGAAACCGGCGCTTCGGTCTCGGCGGCGCCGATCGAGGAGGTGGTCTCTGGCGTGGCAAGGCGAGGACCGGCGATTGCGATCGAGACCTGGTCGCGCCCGATCACAGTGCCGGAGACGGTGCGCTTGGATTGCAGGTTGAGCACGGTGACGGTGTCGCCTTCGGTGCCGCTATCGACGGCCTTGCCGCGCACGGTGAGATAAATCCCGGCGGATTCGTAGATCAGCGTGACATTGTCGTCGCGCTGCACCAGGTCGGGCTTGCCTATGTCGGCCACCCGCAGCGCCTGGCCGGCGCGAAGCGGTCTGCGCATCTGCATGCCGACGGCGTGGCTGCGCGCCGTGGCGTCGTTGCCCACTTCGGCTTTCGGACGCCGCTGGACGATCACGTCGGACGCCTTCAGCACGTCGCCGCGTTCGACGTTGCGGGTCAGAATCGCGGCATCGAGCATCTCGACCGCAACGCCGGTGAAGCGCAGCTTCGTGACGGCGCTGTTGATGTCGTTGCTGATTTCGAAGGAGACGTCGAAGCGCCCGCTGCGCGGCTCGTAACGCGCCTGCACGGGTTGCAGGTCGCCGTTGTTCGATGCGTCGAGCCGGACGTCCTGCACGTCGCGGTCGAATGTCAGGCTGAGATTGACGGCGTCGCCGAGGCCGCTGCGGTGTTCGATCGCGTGCGCAACCCGGGATTCGATCTGCCGGCTGTCGATCGTGCGCGCGAGCCGGGTGACCGACACCGACTTGATGTCCCTGGTGTCGACCCCGATCACCTGATGCGCCTGAAGCACGTTGATGACCTGGGCCGTCGGCAGCGTTCCCGTGGTGCCGAGGTCGGGCGAGCGATAGATGGCAATCTGCGCCGCCGTTCCCGCGTTCTCGACCATGTCGCCGATCCGCACGACGTCGCTTTCCACCGTGACCTGGGCGCGAAGCACCGGCGCCGCGATGGTGTCGTCCTTTTCCTGCGCGGACGCGGCCAGAGGCGTCGCGAAGAGCAGGGCGGTAACGAGGATCGAGCGGACAGTCATCAGTTACTCCCTTAGCGGAACAACGCGGTCGTCGATTGCATCATCTGGTCGGCGGCAGTGATCACCTTGGCATTCATTTCGTAGGCTCGTTGGGCGGCGATCAGGTTGGACATTTCCGACACGACGTCGACGTTGGCGTTTTCGAGGCTGCCCTGGTTGATGTTGCCAAAACCCTCCAGTGCCGCGGCGCCGTCCTGGGGCACGCCTGAAGATGGCGTGTCGGTGAAGTCGTTGTTGCCGACCGGCAGCAGCCCGGCCTTGTTGACGAATCGCGTAAGACTGATCGTGCCGATGATGGTCGAGGTTGTCGTCGACGATCCCGGCAGTTGCACCGAGACCTGGCCTTGCGCGTTGACGGAGAGGCCGGTGGCGTTTTGCGGAATCGTGATGGTCGGCTGTAGCGGATTGCCCTGCGCGTTGACGATGCGGCCGGTGTTGTCCATCTGGAACGTGCCGTCGCGGGTGTACTGGAACGTTCCGTCGGGCATCAGGACCTTGAAGAAGCCTTCGCCGGTGATGGAGAGGTCGAGATCGTTGCCGGTCTGCGACAGCGTTCCTTGCGTCATCGACCGCGGCGTGCCGACGGTCTTGACGCCGCCGCCGATATCGATGCCGATCGGCAGGATGGTGCCCTGCTGCGAGGCCTGGGCGCCGACCCGGGCGATGTGTTGATAGATCAGGTCCTGAAACTGTGCCGTCTGCTTCTTGTAGCCGGTGGTTTGCAGGTTCGCGATGTTGTTGGAGATGACCTGGACGCTGAGTTCCTGGGCCGCCATCCCGGTCGCTGCGGTGTGAAGCGCTTGCATGGGTTATCTCCTTAGGCCGGCACGTCAGCAAGCTGCTGGATGGCGGTTTTTTGCAGCTCCGATTGCTGGTTCATCAGGTTTGCGATCGAGGTGTAGGCGCGCGAGACTTCCATCATGCGGCTCATTTCGGAGACCGCATTGACGTTCGATTTTTCGATGAAGCCTTGCCGTACCGTCGATTTGGTGTCGGCCTGTGGCGTGCCGCCGTCGCCGGCGGAGTAGAGGTTGAGGCCTTCCTTGAGCATCTTCTGCGCGTCAGTGAAGCTGACGACGCGAAGCGTGCCACGGATCGAATCCGTTCGCCCGCTGCCCTCGACGACCGTGATGGTGCCGTCGGGCGTGATGTTGACGTCGTGGTCGGTCTGCTGAAGGACGATTGGCCCGGTGGCTCCCAGAACCGGATTGCCGGCCACCGTCACGAGCTGGCCCTGGGTGTTGATGTGCAGGTTGCCGTCGCGGGTGTAGCGCTCGCCGTCCGGCGTCTGCACGGCCAGGAAGCCGGAGCCGTCGATCGCGACATCGAGCGGGTTCTTGGTTGCTTCCACAGCGCCTTGCGACATGTCGCGATAGGTGCCGCGGTCCTGCACGAAGCTGACGCGGCGGTCGCCGCCGACGAAGTTGTCTTCATGGGCGGGCGTGTTGAGATATTCCTCGAACAGCGAGTTGTCGGCTTTGTAGCCTGACGTATTGACGTTCGCGATATTGTTGGCAATGACGTCGAGCTGCCGCTCCAGCGCGGTTTGCCGCGATAGTCCGATGAGAAGCGCATTCTCCATCGCCAGATTCTCCCCTCAAACGATCTGCAAAGCCGATGCCCTCCCAGGCAGCCTTCGCGGATCTGTCGAACCGCCGGGCTCTCCCAAGCCCGCGGTTCGCCTACGATCAGAGCGAAAGCCGTGCCAGTCTGAAAATGAAAATCATTTCAACGGTTTGACGGATCGAGAGGCGATTTTGGGGGCGGCAATAAGGTCTTGTTGACCATGTTTGCCCGGCAACTTTTTCCCAGTTGGAGGGCAAAAGAAAGGTTCCATTAACCATTATTACCTTAGCGTTCAACACGAGCGCAGGACGTGCCGCGTTGTATCGCGTCAAAGAGCGTCGCCCGTGATGCGGACTTCTGAACTGCCACACTAATCCATTTTCAAGTCGGAGCGGCCCCGAGCGATGGCAGACAATGAGGCGGAAGGCGCTGTGGAAGCCGCGGAAGCGCCAGCACCCAAAGGCAAAATCAAGCTGATGATCGCCGTCATCGCAGTGCTGGCCACCGTGGTCGGCGGAGCGACGTGGTTCTTCTTCGTCCGTCATCACGGCGAGGAACAACATGCCGAGGCCGTCGCGCCGCCGCCGAAGCCGCCGTCCTATGTCGAAATGCCGGACATGCTCGTCAACCTGATCGGGCTGCCGGGGGAGCGGGTGCAGTACCTCAAGGCCAAGATCGTGCTCGAGGTCAAGGACGAGAAGCAGGTCGAGGCGATCAAGCCGACGCTGCCGCGCGTCACCGACATCTTCCAGACCTATCTGCGCGAATTGCGCCCCGCCGATCTCAACGGCTCGGCCGGCCTGTTCCGTCTCAAGGAAGATCTGACGCGGCGCGTCAATGCGGCGGTAGCGCCCAACCAGGTCAGTGCCGTGCTGTTCAAGGAAGTCGTCGTTCAGTGACGCTGCGGATTTAGCAACATGGCGGGCAACGATCCAGTCGACCAGGATGCAATTGCGGCGCAATGGGAAGCGCAGCTTGACTCCCAGGATCCGGCCGAAGCCGCTGCGGAAGCGGAAGCCAACGAACTTTCCGAAACCATGGCCCTGCAATGGGCCGCCATGGTGGAGGACGGCAGCCGCGACTTCGGCGGCGGCAAGAACGGCGGCGAACGGGTTCTATCGCAGGAGGAGATCGACAACCTGCTCGGCTTCAATGTCGGGGAGGTCAATCTCGACGACAATTCCGGCATTCGCGCCATCATCGACTCGGCGATGGTGTCCTACGAGCGCCTGCCGATGCTGGAAATCGTCTTCGACCGCCTGGTGCGGTTGATGACGACCTCGTTGCGCAACTTCACTTCCGACAACGTCGAAGTGTCGCTCGACCGCATCACCTCGGTTCGCTTCGGCGACTACATGAATTCGATTCCGCTGCCGGCGGTACTGTGCGTGTTCAAGGCGGAGGAGTGGGAAAACTTCGGCCTCGCCACCGTCGATTCCAGCCTGATCTACTCGATGATCGACGTTCTGCTTGGCGGCCGCCGCGGCCAGACCTCGGTGCGCATCGAAGGCCGTCCCTACACCACGATCGAGACCAACCTGGTGAAGCGGCTGGTCGAAGTGGTGATGGCGGACGCCGAGCAGGCGTTCCGGCCGCTGTCGCCCGTGACCTTCACCATCGACCGTCTCGAAACCAATCCGCGTTTTGCCGCGATCAGCCGGCCGGCCAACGCCGCGATCCTGGTCCGCCTGCGGATCGACATGGAAGATCGCGGCGGCAATATCGAATTGCTGCTGCCCTATGCGACCATCGAACCGATCCGCAACGTCTTGTTGCAGATGTTCATGGGCGAAAAATTCGGCCGCGACCCGATCTGGGAAGGCCACTTCGCCACCGAAGTCGCGCAAGCCGAGATCGCCGTCGATGCCGTGCTGTACGAGGCCGACATTCCGCTCAAGCAGCTCATGAAGCTGAAAGTCGGCGACACTCTGCCGCTCGACATGCGCGCGGACGCGCTGGTGGCCGTGCGCTGCGGCAGCGTCACGCTCACGGAAGGCCGGATGGGTCGGGTCGGCGACCGGGTTGCGATCCGCGTCGTCAAAAAATTGCACAAGCCAAACACCACGTTCGCGATGTTCGAAAAGGCCGACGAGCAAACCAAGATGATGGAGGCCCCATGAGTCATTCGCTCGGAATTGCAATCGAGAGTCTTGTGGCGATTTTGCTCATGCTCACGATAGGTTATTGCATGTTGTTGAATACACGCCTTAAGCGGCTGAAGGCCGACGAGCATTCGCTCAAGGCGACGATTGCCGAACTCATTACCGCAACCGAAATCGCCGAACGCGCGATCGGCGGCCTCAAGCATACGGTCCGCGACGTCAACGAGAATCTCGGAAATCAGTTGAACGCCGCGACCGACATGACGGCACTGTTGAAGAAACAACTTGCCGAAGCCGACAACGTCGTCCGCAGGCTCTCCAGGATTGCGATCGCGGCGCGGCCGCCCGAACCCGAGCCCGCAACGCCGCAGATGTCGGCTGCCAAGGCAGTCGCGGCAGCCGCACAAGCGTTCTCCGACCGCAGAAAGGCCAACGGACTTGCGGCATGAAACCGTTTCGTAACATTCGCGTCCTTCCCGTTGTTCTGGTTGCGGTCTTCGGTCTTGCCGTCCTGAAGATCGCGGGCCTCGTGCTCGACGGCGGATATGTGTTCGACTACCGGCCGGATTCGACCAAGCCGTCCTGGGCGCAGGAAACCTTCAATTTCCCGGGCCGCAGCAACGTCGATACCAGCGACATCACCGGCTCGGTCGAGAAGGAAAAAGAGAAACCCAGGGGGGAAGAGGCCAAGCCGGAAGTGGCCAAGGCCGAAGCCACGCATCCCGAGCCGCCCCCGCCGGTGTCGGCCTCGGAACGCGCCATCCTCGAGCGGTTGCAGGCGCGCCGTCAGGAGCTTGAGGCGAGGGCACGCGAGATCGATATCCGCGAGAGCCTTCTCAAGGCCGCCGAAAAACGCGCCGAGGGCCGGGTGGAGGAATTGAAGGGGATTGAATCCCGCATTGCCGGCGTTACCCAGCAGAAGGCCGAGGAGGAAGCTGCGCGCTTCAAGGGCATTATCACGATGTACGAAGGCATGAAGCCAAAGGACGCCGCCAAGGTCTTCGACCGGCTGGAAATGCCCGTGTTGTTCGAAATTGCCTCGCAGATCGCCCCGCGCAAGATGGCCGACATTCTCGGCCAGATGTCGCCCGACGTGGCCGAGCGGCTGACGGTCGAAATGGCGCGGCGGGCCGGCGCCGACAAGTCGGGTGGCGCCGTTGACCTTCCGAAAATCGAGGGCAGGGTGCTGCAACCGCAGAAAGTCAATTAGCGGGGATATTTAACAAGTCCTTAAATCGCCAATTCTAGATTCGAGCGAGCAAGTGCGCGGTCTCGCGACCTGCGATCGGATGAACTGAAAGACTTAACCGCAATGGCGCGAATGGCTGCCGCTGGATTTTGGTTGCGAGTGCGCGCCAGCGCGCTTGCGCGTGTCCGGAAGCGACCCTCGCGGGTCGGCCATTTGCTTGGCGCGGCGTTGTTTCTTGTCGCGCTGGCTTTTCCAGTGCGCGGATTCGCGGCCGATGCGGTCCCGGCCGAGGCGACCTTCTCGTCGGGCGGCGGCTTTGCCCGCCTGGTAATCAAATTCAACGAGGATGTCGGTTCGGAAGTGGTGACCGCCGGATCGATCATCGTGATCCGGTTCGAACGGCCCGTCGATGTCGATGTCGACAAGGTCGCCGAGTCGGTGCCCGACTATATCGGAGCGGCGCGCCGCGATCCGGATGGCTCGGCTATCCGCCTGTCGCTTTCGCGCAAGGTGACCATCAACACCATGACGGCCGGCGAACGGCTGTTCGTCGATCTTTTGCCGGACTCATGGAAAGGTCCGCCGCCGAGCCTTCCCCAGGAAGTGGTGCGCGAACTCGCCGAACGGGCCCGCGCTGCCGAGCGCGAACTGCGCCAGCAGCGGGCGATGTCGGAAGCCAAGAAGCGTGCGCCGGTGCGCGTCCGTGCTTCGGTTCAACCGACCTTCGTGCGCTTTATTTTTGAGATGCCCGACGGCGTCGGCGTGTCGTCGGTGCTGAACGAACAGAAACTCAAATTGCTGTTCAGCAAGGCGATGACCTTCGATCTGGCCGACGCCAAGCTCGCCTCACCCCCCAACGTGGCCTCGATCAGTCAGAAGATCGAAGGCGAAACGGCGGTCGTCGAACTCGTGATGCTGGGCGACGTGGACGTCCATTCCTTCCGCGAAGACAAGAATTACGTGATCGACGTTGCCTTCCAGCAGCCTGACAGGGCATTGGTGCCGCAGGTGTCAGATGCCGCGCGCGCGGCGGCGCGCGCTGCAGAAAAGGCCGTAGCGTCTGCTGCGCCTGCGCCCGCGGTCCCCATGCAGGCCGTCGCCCCACTGCCGGCGCTACCTAAGATGCCGGCAGTCGCAGAAAAGCCGATACCGGCCGAAAAGCCTGTCATGGTTGAAAGGCCCGTTGCAGCCGAAACGCCGATGGCAGCGGCGCCGCAACAACAGCCTGTAATTCAGGCGCCCGCCGCGCCGGCGGCGTCTGAAACCAGCACCGGGCCTGCGCCGAAAATGGCTGCCGCGCCGCAAGCGGCAATGCCCGCGCCGGCGCCAGCCGAAATACCGGCAATGGCGGCAGAGGCCCCGGCGGAAAAACCGGCTGCACCTGTCCCTGCCGCCCCTGCCGCCGCTGCACCGCTACCAGCCGCGCCCGCCGCCATAGCGAAGCAGGACGCCGGTGCCAGCGATGTCAGCATCATCCGCGACAGCGACGGTCTGCATCTGACCTTTTCGATGCCGCCGGGAACGCCCGCGGCGCTGTTTCGCCGCGCCGATACGCTGTGGCTGATGCTCGATTCAAAAAAGCCGATCAATCTCGATTCGATCCGCGGGCAGGGCGGCTCGGCGGTGGCCGATATCAGCATCGTACCGGAAGACGGATGGCAGGCCGTCCGCCTCCGCCTCAACCGGCCGCAATTGCCTTCGCTCTCGGGCGAGGATCTCTCCACCGGCACCAACTGGACCGTGACCTTTGCCGATACGGTGCAAACGCCGTCTCTGGCGTTGTCGGCGATCAGGAACATCGCAGACCCAGCGCTCGCCAATGTCACGGTGCCGCTGACCAAGGCAGGTTTTCTCCACCGCTTCACCGATCCGGATGCCGGCGACACGCTGTTGGTGGTGACGGCCAGGCCGCCCGCACGCGGCTTCATCAAGCGGCAGGATTTCGTCGAGCTGTCGCTCCTGGAGTCGATCCACGGCGTCGCCATCCGTCCGAACTCCGATGATGTCACCGCGGATGTGGGGCCCGACAAGGTCATTCTGGGCAAGCCCGGCGGCCTGACGCTGTCGCCGGCCGATAGCGGGGCCGAGCGTGCGCCCACGGCGGTGCGGCCGATTTTCGATCTCGGCGAATGGCGCAAGAACCGGGAAGGAAACTTCAATGCACGGGCGGATGCCTTGATCGAGGCCGCCGGCCTTGCGGCCACCGCAGGCCCCGAGCAGCGCACGGCGGCGCAGGTCGATCTTGCCCGCTTCTACATGGCGCGCGGGATGTACCCTGAGGCTGTCGGCGTGCTCAATCTCGTGCTTGCCGATGCAAAGCCCGGTTCGGAAGATCCGGCCGCCCTGATTGTTCACGCGCTGGCCAACATCCTGATGGGACGCCCGGAGCGGGGACTGAAGGATCTCGCCAGTCCCGCCATCGGTACCAACTACGACTCGCAGCTCTGGAAGGCGATCGCGAGTGCGCGCCAGGGCAAATGGGCGGACGCGCGGGAAAAATTCAAGAGTGCCGAATTCGCCATCACATCGTTGCCGATCGACCTGCAGCGCATCGTGGTCGCCGACGCGCTTCGCGCCTCGATCGAGGTCAAGGACTATCCGGGCGCCGCCAAGCGCGCCAGCGAACTGGAAGTGATCGGCGCCGCGCCCGAGCAGGCAGCTGCGGTGGATGTGTTGCGCGGGCGGCTCGCCGAAGGGCTCGGCCACGAGATGGATGCGCTCGACGATTACAAGCGCGCGGCCGCGTCCTCGGACCGGCAGGCGGCGTCCGAAGCCGAGTTGTTGGAAATCGCATTGAAACAGAAGCGCAACGAAATCAGCCAGGAAGATGTGCTGCGCAAACTGGAGACGCTTTCGGTCACCTGGCGCGGCGATGCGCTCGAAGTGCAGACGCTGGAAATGCTGGCGCGCATCTATGCCGAGACCGGGCGCTTTGCCGAGTCCTTCGGCGCGGTCCGCGTCGCCAATCTGCTGGCGCCGAACCTGGAAGTCGCCCGCCAGGGTCAGGATGCCGCGTCCGCCCTGTTTGCGCAGCTCTTTCTCGGTCCGAAGGGCGACGATCTTCCACCGATCGACGCGCTCGGGATGTTCTACGAATATCGCGACCTGACGCCGATCGGCCGGCGCGGAGATGAGATGATCCGGCGGCTGGCTGATCGGCTGGTTGCCGTCGATCTGCTCGATCAGGCGGCCGAACTTCTGCAATACCAGATCGACAAGCGGCTCGAAGGGGCCGCGCGTGCGCAGGTCGCCGCTCGCCTGGCGATGGTCTACCTCACCAACCACAAGCCGGAGCGCGCCATCGACGCGCTTCGCTCCACGCGCATTGCCGATCTCTCCGGCGAATTGCGGCAGGAGCGGCTGCTGCTTGAGGCGCGCGCGCAGAGCGACGTCGGCCGCCACGATCTGGCGCTTGACATCATTTCCAATATTGCCGGCCGTGAGGCGATCCGGCTGCGCTCCGACATTTATTGGGCCGCGCGGCAATGGCGCCAGTCGGCCGAGCAGATCGAACTCTATTACGCCGACCGCTGGCGCGATTTCAGGCCGCTGAATGCGGCTGAGAAAAGCGACATCATCCGTGCCGTGGTTGGCTACTCGCTGGCTGAGGACACCATCGGGCTCTCGCGCTTTCGCGAAAAATACCTGCCGCTGATGAGCGCCTCAGCCGATCGCGCCGCCTTCGAGATTGCCAGCAAGCCGGTCGGTTCCTCCGGCTCCGATTTCGCCCAGATCGCCAAGATGGCGGCGAGCGTCGATACACTGGAAGGCTTCCTGAGGGATATGCGGACGCGATACCCGGACGCGACGGCGCGCGCGATGTCGCCGGGAATGCCGAAGGCTGATCCGATGCCAACGGGATCGCTGCCTGTGATTGTCGGAACCAAGCAGGCACGGGCAACGAAATAGGCGGGGGCCGGCGAGCAGCCTAAAGTGATTCCGCTCGACAGACGCTCGTCGAGGCGTCAACTTTGCACCTTCTACGCGTTTTCGAGCGAAGTGGATGCTACTTCGCGTAGCAATCAAGTTTACGCAGATTGCGTAGACTTATCTGCGGTAGAAAACGCGCCAAAACAGGAATGCAGGGCCTTGGTTCTGATTCAATCGGAACCGATCATGCTCTGTTGAGAAGGTGCCCATGAGCAAGCCCACCAAAACGGCCAACGAGCTGATCGCCATGGCGCGCGCCGAGCTGAAAGTTCACGCCGATTGTCCGGATGGAATCGAAATCTCGGTGATTTCCAACGAAGACGGCTGGGAGTTCCGCGCCAGTGCCGACGAGGCGACGGTGGCAAAACCCGGCTATCCCGAATGTGTGGCTCTGATCGTGCAGATCGGCGACCACCTCGGCAAGCAGTACGACCTTAGAGGCTGAGGCGCGGGCTTGGCCATGATTGAGAAATCGCCTAGCCCCCGCCGTAGCTCTGCACCAGGCTGCCCGCGACCAGTGACCAGCCGTCGATCAGCACGAAGAAGATCAGCTTGAAGGGCAGGGACACCGTCACCGGCGGCAGCATCATCATGCCCATCGACATCAGCACCGAGGCAACCACCATGTCGATGATCAGAAACGGCAGGAACAACAGGAAGCCGATCTCGAAGGCGCGCTTCAATTCGGAGATCATGAAGGCCGGGATCAGAATGCGCAGCGATAGCTGGTCCGGCGTTGCCGGCAGCGGCTCGCCCGACATGTCCTGAAACAGCTTGACGTCCTTTTCGCGCACGTTCTTCAGCATGAACCCGCGCAACGGCACGGAGGCCCGCTGCAAGGCGTCTTCGACGCTGATCTGGTTGGCGACCAGCGGCTTGATCCCGTCGTCGTAGGATTTCTGCAGCACCGGTCCCATCACGAACGCGGTCAGGAACATCGCCAGCGCGATGATGACGGAGTTTGGCGGTGCGGTTGCGGTGCCGAGCGCGGTGCGCAGCAGCGACAATACGACCACGATGCGCGTGAACGACGTCATCATGATCAGGATCGACGGGGCCACCGACAGCACCGTCAACAGCGCGATCAGCTGGATCGCGCGCTCGGTCACGCCGCCATTGCCCTGGCCGCCGAGATTGATGCTGATGTCCTGCGCCCATGCGGGCACAGCCAGCAGTCCGGCGGTGAAAAGAGTGGCTAAAAATAAAACTCTACGCGGAGGGCCTGCGGCCCTCACGAAGGATTCTTTGGCCGCCCGAGCAGCGAGGCCATCTCGTCTTCGAGGTTGTCAAACCCGCTCTTGGCCGGGGCCTGCGAGGGCGGGGGTGACGGCGGTTCGCTCCTGGGGCCGGTGCGGGCCGCGGGCGGCTCCGGTGCGACAGGCGGTGCGACCGGTTCGCCGCCCGGGCGGCGAAGTGCGGCTTCGAGCCGTTGCGCCATTTCCGCGAGATTCTGGTCGGCCGATGACATCGCCGGCGCGGATGGCGGCGATAGCGGCGGGGGCGGCGGTGCCACGGGACGCGCCTCGCGAATCGGCGGCGGCTTGGGTGCTTCGACCGGCCGCGCGGGGCGCGGCATCATCGGCTCGCTGCGCGGCATCCGTGGCGCAGGCGGCGGCTCGGCGCGGCCGCCCATCGGCTCGGGTGTAAAGCCGGTCAAGGGATCGCCACGCTCCATGCGCGGGGGCCGGCGTGCTTCGTCGGCAAAGGCTGGCCGCGCCGGGCGCGGCGGCGGCTCCGGCATTTGCGGTTCGGCATGTTCGGAAGGCTCATGGCGTGCGTCGGGCTCGCCCCAGCCGCCGGGATCCGGAAGCGGTACAATTCGCGGCTGCTGCGCATCGGGGCTCGCGACCGCCGGTCGCGGCGGCAACTGGTCGCGTCCGGGCATGGCGCGCACGATATTGGGCTCGACAACGATGTCGGTCGGCCCACCGATCATCAGCAGATGCTCGATGTTGTCGCGCCGTACCAGCACCAGGCGACGGCGTCCATCCACAGCGGCGGCATCGATCACGGCGAGGCGGGGCATCCTTCCGCGATTGGTATTGGTCCCGAGCCGGTTCGAGGCGAATCGGCGGATCAGCCAGGCCACGACGCCGATCAGCGCCAGGACCGCCACAAACATGAATATGAACGTAAGTGCCTGCATGCTTTGTCCCCGGCGAGGGAGGTCCAAGTAACCTCACGACGCCCAATGTAAAGTGTGGCCCAGTGCCCGACTTTCCGAAGTTCGTGCTCCCTCGAGTCTGAAGTCCCTGATCGAGCCCGCCGCTATGCGCGTGCAGGACTTCATCGGCGGTACAAGTTAATGTCCCACGGCAAAAGCTGCCGTCCCCGCAGTCTTAATAACCTATGAATCGGCAGGGCCAAAACGACTTCTCGCGATGCCGGTGATTTCGCTGGTTAACGCAGCATTCGTGGCAAAATTGCGCTCAAAGATATGCCCGATGACACCTTGGCGGCCCAAACGGGCCGATCTCCCGCGGGCGGCGATTTTAACCAGCCGTTAACCATAAGCGCGGCAAATTCTGCCTACCGCTAGTGTCCCGATTCCGAAGTTCGTCGCATTTTGCGGAGCCTCGTTTCGAACTTCGGAATCGATGAGGACACTAGCAAACCTATTGATCTGGTGTGGCTTTGGTTCAGACGTCCGCATGACCAACTTGCGGCACAACCGATGCGGGCGTCTGAACCGCCACACCGAGCGGCATTCCGGCCGCCGGCCAAGGGGAGCGCGGCGATGGCTATCAACGATCTTCCGACCCTGTCGATCCTGCGAACGAAGATGCAGTGGCACCAGGAACGCCAGCGGGTGCTGGCCGAAAACGTATCCAATTCCAATACGCCAAATTTCAAGCCGCGCGATCTGGTCGAACCGAAATTCGAAACCGGTAGCGGCGCGGTCGGCGGGGGAGCCGCATCGCTGCCGATGGCGCGCACCAGCGCAAGCCATATCGCGCCCGACGGCACCGACCCGACCTTCGCTCAGAATGGCCGGGCGGGATTTCTGACGCGGCCCGCCGGCAACTCCGTCAGCCTCGAAGACGAAATGCTCAAGGTTTCCGCCAACCAGATGGACTATGCGGCGGTGACCTCGCTCTACAGCAAGAGCCTGCACCTTCTCAAAACAGCGATCGGCAAGGGTTAGCCGCATGATCGGCAGCCGAAGCGCCGGTTAAACACGGGGGAAATGCATCATGGCAAGCGATTCGAATGATTTCGTCCGCTCGATGGGCATTGCGACATCGGGCTTGCGCGCGCAGTCCGGCCGCATGCGGGTGATCTCGGAAAATATCGCCAACGCCGATTCGACGGCATCGACCGCTGGCGGCGACCCGTACCGCCGCAAGGTGCCGACGTTTTCCTCTGCGCTCGACCGCGCGCTCGACGCCCAGGTGGTGACGCTCGGCAAGGTCCGAACCGATCAATCGGCGTTTCACCTGAAATACGAGCCGACCAATCCGGCCGCGGATGCCACCGGCTACGTCAAATATCCGAACGTCAATTCGATGATCGAAATGACCGACATGCGCGAGGCCCAGCGATCCTACGAAGCCAACCTCAACATCATCAGCGCCACGCGCCGCATGATCCAGCGCACGCTCGATATTCTCAAGTCCTGACAGGAAGGCTTAAACAATGGCTTCACCCGCAGTTGCCGCCAATGCCTATGCTTCCGCCGCCCGCATGCTGGACACCGGCGGCGCCGCCAAGGCCGCCGATTCCGACCGGACCGTCGTTCGGCGAGGTGCTGAAGGACGCGATCGGGGGCGTGCTCGATACCGGGCGCAAATCCGATGCGCAGACGGTCGCGATGGCGTCCGGCAAGGCCAATGTCATGGATGTCGTGACGGCGGTGGCGGAGACCGACGTCGCGGTCTCGACGCTGGTCTCGGTGCGCGACAAGGTGATCGCGGCCTACGAAGACATCATGAAGATGACGATCTGAGGGGGCGAATCAGCGAATAGTGAATGGCGAATAGGGGTCCATTCGCTATTCGCTACTCCCTATTCGCCGACCTGGTAATGACGCAGTAGAACAGTGGGAACGTGAAAATGACCGGTGCTGAAACCCTCGACGTGGCGCGTGATGCAATCTGGACCATTGTCGTGGTGTCCTCGCCGCTGATGGTGGTCGGGCTCGTCGTCGGCGTCGTGGTGTCGCTGTTCCAGGCGTTGACCCAGATCCAGGAGCAGACGCTGGTCTTTGTGCCGAAGATTCTCGCGATTTTCGTCACATTGCTGTTGGCGCTGCCGTTCATGGCCGACGCGCTACACAGCCATATGATGCGGATATCGTCGCGAATCATCGCCGGCTGATGGCAATATGGGCAGCGCGGTGGATTTGACATTCGCTCAGTCGTCGCCGCGAGTTCTCGTGGAGCCGGAACACTCGGCGTATGCGCATCGATATCTCGCTTCTGCCGGTACTGGCGGCCACCTTCATGCTGGTGTTCGCCCGCGTCGGCGCCATGGTGATGCTGCTGCCGGGATTGGGCGAAACCAATATCCCGGTCCGCATCAAGCTTGCGATCGCGCTGTTGCTGACGCTGATCATTCTCCCGCTGCACCGCGCCGACTACCACATCGACCTCAACTCGATGGCGGCACTTCTGGTGATGATGATCTACGAAATCCTGATCGGCGTCGTGCTCGGCGCGACCGCGCGGGTGACGTTGGCCGCGCTTCAGGTCGCCGGCGCGGTGATCGCCCAGCAACTCGGCCTGGGTTTTGTCACCTCGGTCGATCCGACGCAGGGCCAGCAGGGCGTGCTGATCGGAAATTTCCTCACACTGCTCGGCGTCACCATGCTGTTTGCGACCGACAGCCATTATCTGGTCATCGCCGCGCTCAACGACAGCTATTCGATCTTTATGCCGGGCGAGGTGATGCCGAGCGGCGACGTGGCCGCGCTCGCCACCCGCGCGTTCTCGGCAGCCTTCAAGATCGGCATGCAACTGGCTGCGCCGTTTCTGGTTTTCGGCCTGGTGTTCAACGTCGGCCTTGGCGTGCTGGCGCGGCTGATGCCGCAGATGCAGGTGTATTTCGTCGGCGTACCGCTGTCGATCCTGTCGGGATTCCTGATCTTTGGCGTCGTGCTGGCGGCCATGATGGGAAGTTTCCTCGACTACTTCATCGCCGTCATGCACCAGCTAGTGCCGCCCATTTGAAGTTCCTGCGGAACAAGCGGCAAATTCGATCCAGGAACTTCAAACGGACAGCGGCACCGGGAAATATTGGGCTTGCTGGTGCCCATGACTTTCCGGAGTTCGTAAAAATGGCTGCTGCGATGAAGGACGAACTTCGGAAAGTGGGCGCTAGTTCCGCTGAAATGAGGGTCGTCTAGCGATGGCTGACGAAGACGATGGCGGCGAACGCTCAGAAGACCCCACACAAAAACGCCTGGACGACGCACTGGAGCGCGGCGACGTTGCGAAGAGCCAGGAGGTCAACACCTGGTTCATGATTGCGGGCGCGACCCTTGTTCTGTCTACCTTTTCCGGTTCCATCGGCAGCATCCAGCTGCCGCTGCGCAATCTCGTCGCCAACTCGTGGATGATCCGGACCGACGGCCCGGGTCTTCTGATGCTGGCGAAACACCTGGAATACGCGGTGCTTGCCGCCGTCGGCGTGCCGATCCTGATGCTGATGCTGGCGGCGATCGCCGCCAACATGCTGCAGCACCGGCTGGTCTGGTCGGGCGAATCGCTCAAGCCCAAGTTCTCGAAGATCTCGCCGATGGAAGGCGCCAAGCGCATCTTCGGCAAGCAGTCGGTGGCCAATTTCGCCAAGGGCCTCTTCAAGCTGTTTGCGCTGGGCACCGTGATGACGATGATCCTGTGGCCGGAGCGGCACCGCCTGGAGTCGATGCTGCGGTTCGATCCGTCGGCCTTGCTCGGCGTCGTCCTCGCCATGACGCTGCACCTGATGGGTGCGGTGGTGGCGATGCTCGCGGCGGTCGCGATTGCGGACTACTTCTTCCAGTACCGGCAATGGTACGAGCGGCAGAAGATGTCGCTGCGGGAAATGAAGGAGGAGTTCAAACAGTCCGAAGGCGATCCGCACATCAAGGGCCGCATCCGGCAGTTGCGCCACGCGCGAATGAGGAAGCGCATGATGGCCGCGGTGCCCAAGGCGTCCGTCATCATCACCAACCCGACCCACTACGCGGTCGCCTTGTCCTACGAACGCGGCATGGCGGCCCCGCTTTGCGTCGCCAAAGGCGTCGACCGCATCGCGCTCAAGATCAGGGAGGTTGCCGGCGCGCACAATATCCCGATCGTCGAGAACGTGCCGCTGGCGCGCGCGCTGTACGCCACGGTCGATATCGACGAGGAGATTCCTGTGGAGCACTATCACGCGGTTGCCGAAATCATCGGCTACGTGATGGGTCTCAAGCGCGGGGGTTCCGCCCGAAGGCGGGTATGATGCGGCGGCCGGTTCCTGACGGGGCCGGCACGCACTTTCGCCGCACTGACCGGGCCGGCACGCACTTTCGCCCGCGAAATAACCGTCGGATGGACTTGCCTTGACGGGTCCGATTCAGGCACTCAGGAGCGGGCGTGCGCACGGCATGTCCGATTCCCGCGCGACAGGTGCGCGACAAGCCGCTTTCCTAAGGTAATGACCGCCGAACCCGACCATTACACCTCGCAAGAACCGGCCGCCGCCCAGGAGCCGATGCGGCGGGGCGGCAGCATCCTGCTGGTGCTTTTGGTGGCAGGCGCCATCGTTGCGGTCGCCGTTGCGCTGACCACCATCGGCCGCGCGCAGGCCCAGCCTTATATTCTCGGCCTGCTGGCGCTGCTGGCGATGATCGGCCTGTTCAATCTGTTCGCGTTTGCCGCCGGCATCATACGCTTTGCCGACCGCTCGACCGACGATCCCGTCGTCCGCCGCATCGCCGATCTCGCTTATGACGGGATCGCCGTCACCGACCCCTCCGGCCACGTCGCCTATTTCAATTCGGCCTATCTCGCGCTCACGGGGGCAGCGGGCCCGCAGGACGTTCGCCCGGTGGAGCGCGTCTTCATCGGCAATCCCGACGTGTCGGAAGCGGTGTTCCGGCTGCTCAAGGCGGCGCGCGAAAGCAAGCGCCAGCAGGAGGAGGTCCGTCTCGCCGGCACCGACGGCAGCCACGGCCGCTGGCTCCGGATGCGGGTCCGTCCGCTCGGCCAGGGCAAGCGCGAAGCAAAATATGCGGTGTGGTCGATCGCCGATATCACCCGAGACCGCGAGCGGCAGGAGGACGTATTTAAAGAGTTGCAGCACGCGATCGAATATCTCGATCACGCGCCGTGCGGCTTCTTCTCGGTCAACGCGTCGGGCGAGATCGCCTACGTCAATGCGACGCTGGCGAACTGGCTCGACTATGACCTGGCCGAGATCGGGTCTGGCGGGTTGAAGCTGACCGACATCGTGTCCGGCGACGGCGCCGCGCTCCTTACCTCGATTGCGCCCATGCCGGGCGAGGTCACGACCGAAGTCTTCGATATCGACCTGCGGATGCGGACCGGCAAGACCATGCCGGCTCGTCTGTTTCACAAGCTCGCTTTCGGCGCCGACGGCGCCGCGGGCGCCTCGCGGACGCTCGTCATCAACCGAGCGCGCGACGAACGCGCCGATCCGCAGCGGGCGGCGGAAGTGCGATTCATGCGGTTCTTCGACCATACGCCGATGGCGATTGCGACCGTCGATCGCTCAGGCGCGATCGTGCGCGCCAATGCGCGGTTCGCCAAGCTGGCGCAGGGCGTGAGCGCGGACGGCGCGGCCAACAAATCGATCTTCAGCACGGTCAATGCGCGCGACCGCAATTTTCTGGTCGCGGCCATCAACCAGGCGGCGCTGGGGCAGGGCGACATCCCGCCGGTCGAGGTCATGCTCGACGGCACCAAGGAACGCTGGGGGCAGTTCTTCGTCACCGCGGTCGAGGAGGACGAGCGCGAGGCCGAGGCCGCGATCGTCTACATGCTGGAGACGACCCAGCGCCGCGCGCTGGAAAACCAGATCAACCAGTCGCAGAAGATGGACATGGTCGGCCAGCTCGCCGGCGGCATCGCGCACGATTTCAACAACGTGCTGTCCGCGATCATGATGGCGAACGACTTCCTCTTGAACGCGCACAAGCCGACCGATCCATCGTTCCAGGACATCATGCAGATCAAGCAGAACGCGACGCGGGCGGCGACGCTGGTGCGTCAGCTGCTCGCGTTCTCGCGCCGCCAGACGCTGCGGCCGCAGGTGCTCGATCTCGGCGACGCGCTGTCCGATCTTACCATGCTGCTGCGCCGGCTGATCGGCGAGAAAGTGAAGCTCGACCTGATCCACGGCCGCGACCTGTGGCCGGTGAAGGTCGACGTCTCGCAATTCGAGCAGGTGATCGTCAATCTCGCGGTCAATGCGCGCGACGCGATGCCCGATGGCGGCAAGCTGACCGTGCGCACGGGTAATGTCACGGCGGAAGAATCCACGCAGCTCGCCTACAAGGGCATGCCGGCCGCCGAATATGTCAGGATCGATGTCATCGATACCGGTACCGGCATTCCGAGCGAAATCGTCGACAAGATCTTCGAGCCGTTTTTCTCGACCAAGGAAGTCGGCAAGGGCACCGGCCTTGGGCTGTCGACGGTATATGGCATCGTCAAGCAGACTGGCGGCTTCGTCTATGTGGATTCCGAACCCGGCAAGGGAACGTCATTCCGCATCTTCCTGCCGCGGCATCATCCCGAGCCGGAAGTGGCGAGCGATCCCATCGCCGCCAAGGCGCGCCAAGGAGCTTCCTCGGAGGCAAAGCCCCGTACCGATCTGACCGGGCAGGGCACGATCCTGCTCGTCGAGGACGAAGAGGGCCTGCGTTCGCTGAATGCGCGGGGGCTGCGATCGCGCGGATACAGCGTGATCGAGGCCTCGAATGGGGTCGAGGCACTGGAAGCGTTGGAAGAAAAGAACGGCGCGGTCGATCTCGTCGTCTCAGACGTGGTGATGCCGGAGATGGATGGCCCGACGCTGCTCAAGACCATGCGCGGCAAGAACCCCGACCTGAGGATCATCTTTGTTTCAGGTTATGCCGAAGACGCCTTCGAGAAGAGCCTGCCCGAGAACCAGCAGTTCGCGTTCCTGCCGAAACCCTTCACGCTAAGCCAGCTGGTAGCGGCGGTGAAGGAAACCATGACACCGCAGTAAGGCTAATATCGCCCCTGCGACAGTTGATGCCCGCGACGCCGCGCCGCAGTCCGTCCCCCTCGCTGCGGCTTCTCTTTTGAGCGACCCTTCCCACCTAAGGGGGGCGTTTCCCTGGGTGCCAACGCCGCGGGAAGCGGTTTTAAGGAACATTGTCATGAATTTCAGGCCACGTCTTTTCGGTTTCGTGCAGGCCTTCGCCGTCATTCTATCGCTTTCCGTCCCGCTGGTGGTTGCGGCTTCGTCGGCCGATGCGCGGGTCGGTGGCGGCGTCAGCTCGGGCTCGCGCGGAGGCCGGACGTTTTCGGCACCGCCCTCGACCTCGACCGCGCCCAACGCAGCCCAACCGTTCAATCGCACCATCACCCAGCCGGGCAGCCCCGGTTTGGGAACGCCCGGTGGCGGATTCTTCAATCGGCCGGGCATGGGTCTGTTCGGCGGGTTAGCGGCGGGCTTCCTCGGCGCCGGCCTTCTCGGCATGCTGTTCGGCGGCGGAATGTTCGGCGGCATCGGCGGATTTTCATCGATCATCGGTCTGATGTTGCAGATCGGTTTGATCGTCCTCCTGGTGCGCTTCGCGATGTCGTGGTGGCAGCGCCGTCACGCGAGTCAGACAGCCTATGCGGGCGGGCCTTCGCCGCTCAGCGCCCAGGCCACGTCCGGATCGGGGATGGGTTTTGGCCTGGGGTCGGGCAGCGCGCCGGTTCAGGTGCTTCCCGCCGACTATGAAGCCTTTGAGCGACTGCTCAGCGAAACCCAGGACGCGTGGTCGAACGAGGATGTCGCGCGGCTTCATACGCTGGCGACGCCGGAAATGGTGTCGTACTTCGTCCGCGACCTCGATCAGAATAAGGCGGAGAATGTCGTCAACAAGGTTGCCGCCACGCGGCTTCTGCAAGGCGATCTTGCCGAAGCATGGCGTGAGGGCGATACCGACTATGCGAGCGTCGCGATGCGCTATTCGCTGATTGACACCACGCTTGATCGCGCCACTGGCCGCGTCGTCAAGGGCAACGGGCAGCCCGAGGAAGTCACGGAGGTGTGGACCTTCCTGCGGCCACGCGGCGGCAACTGGGAATTGTCGGCGATCCAGCAGACCTGAAGGTACGGGAATAGGCTGATGTTAGAAGGCGCTGCGGCTGTTGCCGCGGCGCCATTTTATTTGGGCGTCGCACCGGCGGAATAATTTTGCCCGGCAAGGGTTGCCTTATTGTTGATTGGCTAAAGCCGTCAGCCGCTGAATCAAGAAGCATGGGAGGATTTGAATGCCCACACTTACCCGACGCATTTCGCATCTCGGCCTTGTCGCGGCCGCAACTTTGTTCGCGAGCCTCGCGGTCCAGCCGGCGCGGGCGCAATCGGCCAGCACCACGTTCTTCGTCACGTCGGTCGGCGCCGGCAAGGGAGCCGACCTCGGCGGTCTCGATGGCGCGGACAAGCACTGCCAGACATTGGCCGCGGCCGCGGGCGCAGGAGCCAAGACCTGGCGCGCTTATCTTTCGACGCAAGCCGCCGACGGCAAGCCCGCGGTGAATGCACGTGACCGCATCGGCAAGGGACCGTGGCAGAATTCGAAAGGCGTCGTGGTCGCCAAGGACGTCGCTGATCTGCACAGCGCTTCCAACAATCTCAGCAAGCAGACTTCACTGAGCGAAAAGGGCGACGTGATCAATGGCCGCGGCGATACGCCGAACCGTCACGACGCGCTGACGGGCTCGCAACCCGACGGCACCGCCTTCGCGTCGACTGAAGACCGTACCTGCAAGAACTGGACGAGCAGCACGCAAGGGACGGCGATGCTTGGTCATACCGACCGCATCGGCCTGCGCGACGACGACGCCTCGAAATCCTGGAACTCTTCGCATCCCTCGCGCGGGCCGGACGGCGGCTGCTCGCAGGCCGATCTGAAGAGCACCGGCGGCGATGGTCTGTTGTACTGCTTCGCCGCGAACTGATCCGAGCCGGCCGGATTCAACTATCACCGCTGGGGAGATGTCGATCTTTGAACGGCGGCGCTCCACTTGTGCGGTTTTCCGGTGACCGTTCGCGCCATGCCGGCATCGCTATGGCCACGCTCTCCGCGTACGAGCGAACAAGCCTGAGTGTTCAGTTCGATAAACACTTGGTGGCCGGCCATAGGCTTTAGAGAAGCTTCGGGAAAAGTGAGCCGCGTCATTAAATGCCCAAGAAAACGCAATCGCGGTGACGGAATGCTCCGACAAGCCTGGATCAAGCAAATCGCGCCGGGCAGCGGCCAGCCGTTCCGACCAAATGGCACGCTCGATGGTGGTTCCTTGGTTTGCGAAGAGACGGGCAAGGTTCCGCGTGGACATTCCAAGTTCGGACGCAATCGCTGCCGGTTTGAGGTTTGGGTCGGCCAGGTGACGCCGTATGAAATGGCGGGCCTCTGAATAGTGATCCGGGGTAGCGCCGTGCATGATTGTAGCGGCCGGACGGAGGAGTTCGATAAAGGCGCGCTCTATCCCTACCTCCTCGTCATTTGAAAATTCGGCTGGATCGTCGAGCGATGAAAGAGCGAGCTTACCCAGAAGGCGTGCGGGACCGGAGGCCAGTGAAATCGACCGTTGGCAATCTCGGGCAATGCGTTCTTCCGCCAAGAGATGCTTCGGCAGCTTGAGGACGATCTGCCGGAACTGTTTCGGAAACTCAAAAAAATACGAGTCGCTCGTCGAAACGATAGCACCGTCGCCGCAACCCAAGTTCAGCGCCGTCGCCTTTTGCCCTGCGTGGCAAGTGCCATCGACATGAAGGACGACGATCAGGTCGTCACTCGGCGCATGAGAAATGGTCGCTCTGGTGCGATGCGCCCGCATTGCCGATGCTTGCACATCCGAGATGCCAATCAGGCCGATCTGCCTGTGACGGATGCTGCCGTGAAAATTAGCGCGATCCGGGCTATCACACTCAAGCGGTACGAACCGTTGTGTAACCACATCCGCCCAATAGGCAAAGCGCTCGCTCTTCGCCAACGAAGTCGACGAAATCTCAACAAGCGGCGCGCGCGGCATCTTGTCTGTCCCGTTGGATCAAGCCGGACGGCCCGGTGGCACATGCGCCCGGACGTATCCGGTGACAACTTCCCAGATGCCAAGAGTGCACCAACTCAGGGAGTTTGTCATGGGCGTTGGAAAAAAACCTGTCCTCGGCGGACGGGAAGTGGTCAAGGTGGCAATCGTTCAGAAGGCTCCTCGGTTTCTTGACAAGGAAGCTTCGCTGACGCGGGCAGAGACGTACATCGCCGAAGCTGCCGCCGGCGGAGCCGAGCTTATCGTCTTTCCCGAAGTCTGGCTGGCGGGTTATCCGTACTGGACCGAAGGTTGGGACTCCTCTCTGCAGCCCTGGGTCGGTGGCCGCGTCGCTTTTCGCGATGCCGCCGTGCTGGCGCCAAGCGAAGATACCGAGCGGCTTGGAGCCGCCGCCAGCCGTGCGAACGCCTACGTCGTTATGGGTTGCAACGAAATCGACCCGCGGCCGGAGGTAAGCACGATCTACAACACGTTGCTTTTCTTCAGTCCGGAAGGGCGATTGATGGGGCGCCATCGCA
The DNA here is from genome assembly GCA_963706265.1 of uncultured Alphaproteobacteria bacterium. Lineage (GTDB taxonomy): Bacteria > Pseudomonadota > Alphaproteobacteria > Rhizobiales > Xanthobacteraceae > Bradyrhizobium. Next base: position 1,059,951 of record CAVPLO010000004.1, read on the forward strand.
AAACCATGCCGACGTTCTCCGAGAGGATGTTTTGGGGCCAGGGCGATGCGGCGGACCTTCAGGTCTTCGACACCGACATCGGCCGCATTGGCGGCCTGATCTGCGGCGAGCATCTCATGACGTTGATGAGGGCCGCGATGATCGGTCTCGGCGAAGATATTCACATTGCCGCATTTCCGGGGTCGTTCACTCTTCACACAGGACCGGAACTTGAAGAGTGGGACGCTGACCACACGTCGTTTTGGGGACATTCGTCGGTTCGCGCTCATGCCCTGGAAGCAGGAGCATTTGTCATTTCCGCGTGCGGGATCGTTGACGATGCGGATATTCCGGATGAATTTCCGTACAAAGGAAAGATGAACATTCGCTATGCGCGGGGCGGCAGCTCGGTTATTGCGCCGCTTGGAATTCCTTTGGTCGGTCCCATCGAAGGGCCGCAGATCATTCATTCCGAACTACCCGCCTGGATGATCAAGGCGTTCAAGTCCATTGTCGACACGGCCGGGCATTATTCGCGGCCCGACATCGTGCGCCTGGTGCTCAATTCGAATACGCCAAGCCGCGAACCGTTGATCGCACATCGCAGTTTCTTCGAGAACATCTCGCCGAGAGTGATTGCCGAGAAGGCCGATATGCACGGCGTTGAAGCGAAACGCGTTGAAGAAATATTGCAATCATCGCTGACGCCGCCGGCGTTGATCAGCGACAGCACCTGACGGGCGCTGCCTTGCACAAGCCGAGTAGCCATGGTGGCGTGCTCAAAGACATGGACAGCAAGGATCAGGCTTCCTGGCGGATCGGATAACCAAGGCAATTCGCGCGGCTGCAAGGCCAGGTCAGGCTATGCCGCGACGGTCTCGCGCAGATCATTGGCGACCGGGGCCTCGTCGCGCACGAAGCGCGCGGCGGCCGCGATCGCGGCCGGCAGTTGCGCCACCGCTACCGGTTTGGCGAACAGGTAGCCTTGGCCCTTGGCGCAGCCTTCGCGCGCCAGAAATTCCCATTGCGGCTCGGTCTCGATGCCCTCGGCCAGCACCGGCATGCGCAGGCTTTCGCCGAGCGCGAGCACGGTGCGGACGATGGCGGCCGCCGCGGCATCGTGCGGCAGCCGTTTGACGAAGGATTGGTCGAGCTTGATCTTGTCGAACGGGAAGGCGTGCAGCGTCGCCAGCGACGAATATCCCGTGCCGAAGTCGTCCATCGCCACTGAAATTCCCATCGCCTTCAGCTTGCGCAGGATGTGCAAGCCGCGGCTCTGGTCGGACATGATGGTCGATTCCGTGACCTCGACCTCGAGGCGCGCCGGCGGCAATCCGGTTTCCAAGAGGATGCCGTGGATCATCTCGGCGAGATCCTCGCGGCCAAACTGGACCGGCGAGAGGTTGACGGCAACAGTTCCGGGAATCTTGCCTTCGGCGGCGTCTCGGCAGGCGGCGCGAAGCGCCCATTCACCCATTTCGTAGATCGCTTCGGTTTCCTCGGCGAGCGGAATGAATTCCGCCGGCGAAATCATGCCGAGCTTCGGATGCTTCCACCGCATCAACGCTTCGGCGCCGCAGATTTTGCCGTCGTCCAGCGTCATCTGGAGCTGGTAGTACAGCATCAATTCCTGACGTTCGGTGGCGTGGTCGAGATCGCGGGCGAGCGCGCGGCGCTTGCGGGCGCTGTCGTCCATCTCCGGGCTGTACATGCAGATCGAGCCGCACTGCTTGCCCTTGCCGCGATGCATCGCGAGCTTGGCGTTGCTCAGCAGTTGATCGCGTTCCGGCGTATCGGTCGGGAAGACGGAGAAGCCGATCGAGGCGGTGAGGGTGACGGGATTGCCCTGGACCGAAAAGGGCTCGGCAAAGGCCTGCGCGATCCGCTCCGCAAAGGCATGTGCGTCGTGCGGATGATTGCCCGAGGTCGTCAGCGCGAGGAATTCGTCGCCGCTGTGGCGGGCGAGAAACTCGTTCGCAGCCAGTTGTTTGCGCATGCGCTCGGCCACGTCGATCAGGAGCAGGTCGCCGGCGCCGTGGCCGTAGAGGTCGTTGATGTCCTTGAAGCCGTCGAGGTCGATCGAGAAGGCGGCGAGCTTGTGCGCCTTTTCGTGCGACTCGCGCGGCATCGAAGGCGAGCCGCTCATTGAAGGCGATACGGTTGGGCAGGCCGGTCATGGTGTCGTTGAACGACAATTGGTGAATGCGGTCGGCCGATTCCGTTCGCGAGCGCAGGTCGATGACGTAGGTCGAAAAGCCGCTACCCATGACAAGGAGAACGGCGCCGACCACAGCGACCGCCAGGAGGTTCGCCGGCAGCAAATATGGCGGCAGCACAATCGAGGCATCCGGCATCGCCGAGGTCGCCGCCGTGAGCGAATAATGCATGGCGCAGATCATGAAGGCGAGCACGATCGCCGCGCCGTGGCGGCACCAGCGCGTGACCGGACGGTTGGCCCGGTTGACGGCGAGCGCGCTCAGGCCCAGTCCGAGCACAAAAGTCATGGCCATGCCATAGGCATTCCATTCGAGATTGCCCTGGATGTGCCATCCCCTGAGCGCGATGAAGTGCATGGCAAGGATGCCGACGCCCATCACGAGGCCGCCGACCTCCGGCGCCAGCGTAAAGTGCCGGCTGCCGATTTCGAAGCCGATCAGGCAGGCGAGGACCGCGATGACGAGCACCGCGCCGGTCGCCACCGGCTCGAAGCCGCTGGTCAGCAACGGATCGAGCGCGAGAATCGAGATGAAGGTCGAAGCCCATAACGCAGCGCCGGTGCCGACCGAGGCCATGAACAGCCAGCCGTTGCGGGTGGTGCCTTCGGTGGCGCGGGCGCGGGCGAAATGGCGCATGCCGACCCAGGTGCCGAACAGGCAGACGGCGCCTGCCGTCGCGACCAGGATCTGTTGATAGACAAGAGCGTAGGCGGCGGCATGGAGCATGACGTTCTCCCTGGCCGCTACCCTAGAGCCGGCGGGTTAACCGGCGAAGGGTTTGCCGCCCGAAACCCGCCTAATCCCGCGCACTTTGTGAAATAGCGTTGAAATTTTGTAAGAAACACCATCGAAAGACCGGCGTTGTCGCTGACAATCCCCGCGGGTAAGGACCGCTTTAACGGCCCGTTAAGCAGAAAGGCTCGTCGATGCGATACGAACTCTACTACTGGCCTTCAATTCAGGGCCGCGGCGAATATGTCCGTCTCGCGCTGGAAGAGGCCGGGGCCGACTATCTGGATGTCGCACGGCAGCGCGGCGTCCCCGCCATGATGCGGATGATGGAAGGGGAAAGCGGCACGCCGCCTTTCGCGCCGCCCTTCCTCAAAGCCGGAAAAGCCGTGATCGGGCAAACCGCCAATATCCTGTTCTATCTCGGCGCGCGCCATGCGCTTGCGCCAAAGGCCGAGGCGGCGCGGCTGTGGGTGCATCAGCTTCAGTTGACGATCGCTGACATCGTGCTGGAAGTGCACGACACCCATCACCCGCTCGGCCCGTCGCTTTATTACGAGGATCAAAAGAGCGAAGCGAAAAAGCGCACGCGGGAATTCTGGGACGGGCGGGTGCCGAAATATCTCGGCTATTTCGAACGGCTGCTCGATGGCAGCGCCGGACATTACGTCACCGGCCGCAAGCTTACCTATGTCGATCTGTCGCTGTTCCAGCTCGTCGAGGGACTGCGTTATGCCTTTCCGAGGCGCATGAAAGCTTTCGAGGGTGAAATTTCCGGCCTTTGCGAACTGCACGACCGCATCGCCGCCCGTCCGAAGATCGCGGCGTATCTTTCAAGCGAGCGCCGGATTCCCTTCAATGAGGACGGCATCTTCCGCCATTACAAGGGGCTGGACGTGTAGGGGGCCGCTACCGGCTTTTGCCGTCGACCGGCGTCATCTTCAGCTTGGCAAGCTCGATGCCGTCGATGCAGCTGACATTGAGAGCCACGACCTCGCTCCCATCGGGCTTCTGGCCGCGTGCAAACACCTCGACACCACAGTCGTTGCAGGACTGATGATGAATCGCGTGCTTGTTGAAGAGGTATTCTTTCAAATTGTCTTCGCCGGCGCGAAGCTGAAAGCTCGCAGGCGCCAGAAACGCGAAATGCAAGCCGCGCTTGGTGCAGATCGAGCAGTTGCACGCGGTCACCATCGCGAGGTCCGTGGTGCATTCGAAACGCACCAGGCCGCAATGGCAGCCGCCGGTCAGGGTTTTGCTATCAGGCATTGGCGTCACCACAATCCAGGCACGAGGCGATAACGCACCCGCGCCGCGTAATCGGCATAGTCGGGCAGTCCGGTCGTCAGCGTATTCTCCTCGATGCGGGCGCGGATGCCAAAGAGAACGATGAAGATCAGTGACATCGCCGTTCCCCACCACGATCCCAGCAGCAGCGCGATCCCGGCCATGAACAATATCGCGCCACTATACATGGGATGACGGACAAAGGCGTAAGGTCCGCTCGAAATCACGTGGTGACCGCGTTCGGATTGAACCCTGACTACGGCTGCCGCAAACGAATTTTCGCTGAACACCCAGGCGATGAACGCGGAGGACAGAATCAATAACGCCAGTCCGAACACCTGCCAGGCGATCGGCATGTGGGACAGATGAAAGCGCCTGTCGAGCCCGATCACGATGAGCCAGATCAGGTTCACAATGGCGAATACGACTAGGAGCTTCTTGTCGGCGGCGGGCTGGTCGGCCCGATAGGGCGAGCGCATGCGCTCGGCGAGCAGCGCCGGGTCGCGCCTCGCGAGCCATCCGCCGAAGCCGAGGGCCGATGCCGCCATAAAGGCCAGGAAGACCCACGCCGCCGGCCAGTGCAGCGTGCCGGCGGGCACGAACAGCAGCACGGCGAATGCGGCGACCCAGGCGAGGCTCTGGAACAACCATTTCGCGATCATCCGGCGTCCTCCTTCACTCAGGGGGACACTTAATGATCGCGCGGCCTTTCGGCAAACTTCAATTGGAACGAAACTTCGCTCAGACGAGCTGATTGACCCGCGTTCCCTGTCCGGGCGGGAGCGGGGGCGGCGCCGGCGGCGGGGCGGCTGCGGCGTCGTCGTTGGAATCGTTGTCAGCCGGAGTGGCGGGCGCTGCCTGCGTGGCGTTGGTGTCGAGGTAGTTGAACGGCAGCGGCGCCGACGACGAAGAAACGTTTGAAACGCTCATGGATCTCAATCCTGATACACAGGGCAAATTGCATCCTAGCGGAGCACCGGCGAAGCCCGCCTGAATCCAATCGATAAAATGCAACCGATCCGGCCGGTCACCGCGGCATGGTGAACGGGAAGGGCGGCAAATTCGCTCAATTGCAACACAATTGCGGGCGGCCTACTGGTCCAGTCCGCGCGAAATCGCGATCGCGGCGTCGACCCTGGTCCGCGTGCAGTTCATGTCGAGGCGGCGGTAACGGATCGAGACGTCGTCGCCGCGAAAAAAGCCCATCCGCGACATGCAGCGCGACACGCCCTTGAGCATGTCGTCCTTCGGCAGGGTGAAGACGATGGCGGCGGCGCCGGCGACGAAGGAAATAAATTCCGCTTTCGGCTTGCGGCCGTTGGCCTTGACGTAAAGCTCGTTGGAGTATTTGCGGTTGGCGCAGCCGAGCGACATTTCTTTCGCCATCGGATGCGACAGGTAGATGATGTTGGCCGCCGTGATGCCGACCTTCAGGCCGTCGACCTGTTGCCTGAGCTGGTTGGCGATGTCCGTGCAACGGTCAGCCCGCGCCGGCGAGGCGGCAAAGGCGCAAAATACCGCGAGCGCGGCGGCAAGCAGCATCGGTCGGCGAAAAAACCCGGATGTCATCGTGGCAGCCCCTCAACTCCCGGCATCAAAGCCTCAAGCGGGCGAGGAGCGCAAGGGATGGATTTGGCCTTCCCTGGCGGCCGGGATAAGCATGCCCTGCACGTGTGTCCAGCCGCGGCCTCGAATTCCGTCGCCCGGCTGAATTTCCAGTCTTCCAAGCCATACAAAGGTATGGTAATGTATACATACAGATCGATGGTTCGGGCCGATGTCAGATTTCGAGTGGGATCCCGTCAAGGACGGGGCCAACCGGGCAAAACATGGCGTCGGGTTCGAGATCGCCCAGCATGCGTTTCTTGATCCGTTGCGCGTGGTCGCTGAGGACCTCGATCATAGTGGCGGCGAGCGTCGCTATTTCTGTTTTGGCCGGGTCGAGGGCGCGATCATGACGGTGCGCTTCACTTGGCGAAATCAAAGGATCAGGATTTTCGGAGCGGGGTACTGGCGGAAAGGACGAGCGATTTATGAAAAAGCCAACAGTTGAATACAGCAAAGGCGAGATTGGCCGGGTCAAGATTGTCGAGGACTTTCTGCCGTCGCCGGACAAGTTGGTACTGCGCGAGAACAATGTGAAGGTGACGCTGAGCCTGTCGCAGCGCTCGGTGGCATTTTTCAAGCGTGCTGCCCTTAAGCGCCGTGTGCCCTACCAACGCATGATCCGCGCACTGGTGGATGCCTATGCGGAGAAGCAGGAGGGAAGGAAAGGGTGAGGCCTTCGCAGGTTGGTGCCCGCGACAGGAGCGGGCACGACTGCTAACCGCCGCTCACCTTCAACCTTCCCTTTGGCGCAAAAGGGCTTAGAACGGTGCCATTGCCGGGACGCTTTTTCGAGCGGTCCGGCCTTAAAAACCATGCGAGCCCCCCATGAACGCCCCCGTCCGCCTTTCCCGACCCGCAAAAGCCCGTTCCGCCCTACAAGCACACGCCGCTGTTTCCATTGGGCGCGGACACCACGCCCTACAAGAAAATCACGGCCGACGGCGTCAGGGTCGAGAAGGTCTTGGGGAAAGACATGCTGGTCGTCTCCCGCGAGGCGCTGCGCGCGCTGTCGGAAGCCGCCTTCGGCGACATCAATCACTATCTGCGGCCGGGGCATCTGAAGCAGTTGCGTTCGATCCTCGACGACAAGGAGGCGAGCGACAACGACAAGTTCGTCGCCTTCGACTTCCTGAAGAACGCCAATATCGCCGCCGGCGGCGTCTTGCCGATGTGCCAGGACACCGGCACCGCGATCATCATGGGCAAGAAGGGCTGCAACGTCATCACCGACGGCGAGGACGAAGCCGCACTCTCGGAAGGCGCGCGCGATGCGTATCTCAGGCGCAATCTGCGCTATTCGCAGGTGGCGCCGCTGTCGATGTATGAGGAAAAGAATACCGCCAACAACATGCCGGCACAGTGCGAGATCTATGCCGAGGGGGATGACGCCTACAAGTTCATGTTCATGGCCAAGGGCGGCGGCAGCGCCAACAAGAGTTTCCTGTTTCAGGCGACGCCTTCGGTGCTCACCAAGGACCGCCTGCTGGCGTTCCTGAAGGAGAAGGTGCTGACGCTCGGCACCGCGGCGTGCCCGCCCTATCATCTGGCGATCGTGATCGGCGGCACCTCGGCCGAACTCTGCATGAAGACGGTGAAGCTTGCTTCCGCGCGCTACCTCGATGCGCTGCCCACGCACGGCTCGGCGGACGGCAACGCGTTCCGCGATCTCGAGATGGAGCAAGAGATATTGAAGATGACGCAGTCGCTTGGCGTCGGTGCGCAGTTCGGCGGCAAGTATTTCTGCCACGACGTTCGCGTCATCCGGATGCCGCGCCATGGCGCCTCGCTCCCCATTGGGCTTGGCGTTTCCTGCGCGGCCGACCGCCAGGTGCTCGGCAAGATCACCAAGGACGGCGTCTATCTCGAAGAGCTCGAGCACAATCCGGCGCAATATCTGCCCCAGGTCGAACAGGCGCTCGGCGGCGAGGTGATCAAGATCGACCTCAACCAGCCGATGAAGGACATTCTGGCAACGCTCTCGAGGCATCCGATCAAGACGCGGGTGTCGATGACCGGCACCATGATCGTGGCGCGCGACTCCGCGCACGCCAAACTGCGCGCGCGGCTGGAGAACGGCGAGCCCTTGCCGGATTACTTCAAGAACCATCCGATCTACTACGCCGGTCCCGCCAAGACGCCGGAAGGTTACGCGTCGGGCGCGTTCGGCCCGACCACGGCGGGGCGCATGGATTCCTTCGTCGACCAGTTCCAGGCGGCCGGCGGCTCGATGGTGATGGTCGCCAAGGGCAATCGCGCGGTCGCGGTGCGCGAGGCCTGCAAGAAGCACGGCGGCTTCTATCTCGGCTCGATCGGCGGCGCGGCGGCCAATCTCGCCGAGCACTGCATCAAGAAGGTCGAGGTCGTCGAATATCCCGAACTCGGCATGGAGGCGATCTGGCGCATCGAGGTCGTGGATTTTCCGGCCTTCATCATCATCGACGACAAGGGCAACGACTTCTTCAAGGAGCTGAATCTCGGGTAGCGCCCGAGCAGGCCGAGCGACAGTGAGGCCGTTAGCGAACGGCGCAATCGATCGGAGCGTTCCCCGGACGCGGGGCAGCGCGTTAGCGGTGCGCCGCAGATCCGGGGTCCATTTGATCGGGAAGTGGGTCCCGCATCTGCGGCGCACCACTTGCGTGTCGCACCGCGTGCGGGAAACGCAAATAGCGCCTGCAAGTGTTCCGCCTTGGACACGTTTGTGGACGACGCGCGGCCATGAGCCGCGGTCGATCAGTTTCATCTAGCCGCCGTCAGAGCCTGAAATTTTTCGATCGGGATCCTCATCGATCGGAGGCGGCCATATCTTGCAATCAAAGCTTCTGGCGATACCTGGGCAAACTTCGCCGGATCGATAAACCGGACTGGCGCCCGACCACGACCGCTCGGCAGGCCGGAGGCCGTCGAGGCCGCGGCTCATCCTCGCGTGTTGTTTGATGTGATGGCCGTGGCCGGTCCTGGCTTCGGCCGGTACGACCGTCGAGACGACCGCCAGCGCCGAGGCGCCAATGCCGAGAGCGAAAAGTCGGATCGCAGATTTGTCCATGCAACCCTCCTGAGTTGGGGCACGCGAACGCCCCAAGGTAGTACACCACACCGGAACAAACATTCCTGTGGCGGCAACATCGGACTATCATTCGTCGGTTTTCCGGGCGGACGGATGCGGCCCCGCTCCAGCGATTGGTGGGTTAGGTCATGGTTGAATGGTTCGACGATCTGAAGATCGGGATGCGCTTCAAAAGCGAAAGCAAGACCGTCTCCAGGGAAGAGATCCTGCGCTTTGCGAGGGAATTCGATCCGCAACCGTTTCACCTCGACGAGGAAGCGGCCAAGGACACGATCCTCAACGGGCTCGCGGCCTCCGGCTGGCACACGGCGGCGATTGCGATGCGGCTTGCGATTTCGGCAAAGCCGTTCGGGTCACACCCGCTGTTCGGCGCGGGCGTGGACGAACTGCGCTGGATGAAGCCGGTCCGGCCGGGTGACACGCTCCATCTGGAAGGCGAGGTGGTCGAACTGATCCCGTCGAAGACCCGGCCGCAAGGCATCGCACGGGTCAAATGGACCGCGTTCAACCAGAACGGCGAGGCGGTCTACACCTTCAACCCGATTGCGATCGTGCCGCGCCGGCCGGCCTGAAGGCGCAGCCTCAAGCCTGGGGCACACTCCGCCCGGTTCAATCACCATTGAGGATTGACGGGGCAGGGCCGCAGAGAGTGGCGTCGCGGCCACAGTCGCCGGCCATTCGGCAAGCCATACTGCTGCCATGAGGCTTCCGTGCAATGATACGCGGACAGCGAATCAGGAAGTCGGGTCATGGCTGCAGACAGCGATAGTCGAATTGCGTGGCATCGAGTTCAGCTCAGAAAAAATCGCGAGGCGTTGAAGGCTCTGGAAACCGCCCGGTTCACCAAGGGCGAAATCGCCGCCGGGCGCGGGCAGACGTCGAAAGCCATCGCCGAGCTCGGACGAAAGATCGCCGAATCCGAGCGATGCATTGCGGTGTACGACCGCCAGACCAAGCGACCGGTCGCGACAGACTTTGGAAGTCTCACCGGCGTGAACTGGAGCAACTGGAACGCCCGCGGCGGCGACAGCCGCTGACCCCTGCAAGTCTCAAATTCCGGCCTGGCACGGCGTATTGTGTTTCAAGCTTGCGCGTTGGGGGCCTGCCTTTCAGCCTACGGATACGCCGGCCTTTGCCCGGCTTATTCCGAGCGCCAGAATACGATGCAGCAGGGCCGGGTAGTCCAGTCCGTCATGCCGGGCCGCCATAGCGAACTCCTGGCTCTTCGCGATTTCGGGATTGGGGTTCGCTTCAATGAAATACAGCGTGCCGTCGGCGGCGAGACGAAAGTCGATGCGCGCGTATCCATCGAGCCCCAGCGTTCGGTAGATGCGTTTCGCGGTTCGCTGAATGCGGGCGCGTAGCTCCGGCGCAAGGTTCTTGGCCGGCCCATCGACGATTCCGACGCGCTCCTGATAATCGGGATCGTGTTTGACCTTCTCGGTGGCGATGGCCTGGCCGCCCATGGTACCGAATTTCAATTCCCAGACCGGCAAGTACTTGCAGCCGGTTGTTGCCGAGCACACCGACATAGAGCTCACGTCCCTCGATATATTGCTCGGCGATCGCGGCGGTTCCGATCCGCTCGTGGATGAAGGCGACGCGCTCTGCGAGCTTCTCGTCCGTATCGACGATGGATGCCTGCGAGATGCCCCGCGATCCATCCTCGTTCAGGCTCTTGACGATCAACGGCAGCGCAAGACGCGCCGGCCGTTTGACCTTTCGGTGCATCGGGAATACGGCGAAGGCCGGCACCGCGATCCGGCGATGGTGCACCAACGTCTTGGACAGATCCTTGCCGCGCGCCAGGATCAGGCCGCGCGGGTTGCACCCGGTATACGGGACCTTCATCAGCTCGAGATAGCTCGCGATGTGCTGGTCATACAGGGGCTCGTTGTGAAATTGCTCGAGCAACGTGAATACCACGTGCGGCTTGAAACTTTCGATCTGCTCGCGCACCGGCTTGATTTCCTCCTGCGCGCCGAGCGGGCGAACTTCATGGCCGGCCGCGCGCAAGGTGCTCACGACGTCGTATTCCGTTTTCCATTCGTTGATTTGCCGCGCGGTGTATCCGTCGGTCGAGTCCGGAGGCACGAAGTCCGGATGCATGAGCACCAGAATGCGCAGGCGTCTCATAGCGCGATCCATTTGCGCCGCGACGGACCGAACAGCGCGTGCATGGTCTTGGCGGTCAGCAGGACGGTGAAGTCAGCCACGAGCTTCCGATCGGAGCCGACGGCACGCAGATCGAGCTCGCGGCAGCGCAGAGATCATGTCGTCAAGCACGGCATCGAGCGTAAGCTGATTCTCGCCCGTCCACCGCGCAACCAGCTGCCTGATCTGGGCGCGGTGCCGCCTGATGAAGGCGGAAGCCGGTTGCGACCGGCGATGCCGTGGATCGGCGGAAAACAGCCGGGAGAGGTCGCGGTCGTAAGTCTTCGGTGCCTTGAAGGCGTAGAACGCCTGCTTCTTCTGGTAGTGCTCGCCGAGCGTCTGGCCGAGTTCGTGCAGCGGATCGACACGCTCCCGCGTCGCGACCACCAGCCGCTTCCCGGCGATTTCCTCCATCAGTTCGTCGACATATTCGAGCTTCTTCAGCGCCGGCCAGCCGGCATAGCGCGTCCGCCAGTTCGAACGCGGCCGCAGCCACACCGCGAAGGTTTCGGCGAAATCCTCGTCCGGATGGCTCTGCGCGTACCAGAGCCGAAGATGCTGGACATATTGCCGGCTGGCCGGATTGGGCCGGTAGTAGCGCGGGTAGTGTTTCGAGGACCGGCCGAACAGTTGCTGCCAGCGCCGGCGGCGCTGCAATTGATAGCCGTGCTGTATGGCATGGCCTGCCTCATGGCGGAGAATGGCCATGCACTCGGACCAGGTGCCGCCCTCGACGTCGAGCATCATTTTCTTCTCGAGCTTCATCAGGCGGGGATGGGCGAGATAGAAGGGAATGGCAATGCCGGGCACATCTGCCGGACTGAACCATTCGCTCGATATCCACGCGTGCGGCCGCAGCCGGATGCCCCGCTCTTCGAGCTCTTCATAGAGGGCGTTAAGACAATCCTCGAGCCAGGTGCCTTCGATCGCAACCCTCAGACTGCTGAGGCGTCGCTTGAGCAACTGCTCATCGGATAGCTTTTCCCAGGGATATTTCCGGCGGCGGGGCATAGGCATCTGGAAGTCTTAAAACTCGGTCCTCGGATGGTGTCACAGGATTCTGCCGGCAACAACCGCCGAGCCGTCGCGGCGCGCCGTTGTTCAGCGGCCCGCATCGGCGTCGGCTCACAAGCAGGGCATCAGCCCTCAATTTCAAGGTCTGGATTGCCTGCCATAGCGGGCCGACCTTCGCTTCGACGACTTGCAAAATTCCAGGATATCGCCAAGCTTGGCCGCAACTGGCGAAATTGGCGGTGGAGAACCCTCGTGCGTAAAGACCTGTTGGTGGCGTTGACCTTCGCCGCGCTTGTTTCGGGCCAGGGAAGCGTCGCTGCCGAGGAGCTCACCGGTACGCTCGCCAAGGTCAGGGAGCTCGGATACATCACCATCGGGCACCGCGAGGCGTCGATACCGTTCTCCTACCTCGACGACAAGCGGCAGCCGGTCGGCTTCGCCATGGACATCTGCGCCAGGATCGTCGAGGCGGTGAAACGCGAGTTGAAGCTCGACAAACTCGAAGTGCGGTATCAGCTGGTGACGGCTTCGATGCGCATTCCGCTGATGGCCAACGGCACCATCGACCTCGAATGCGGCAACACCACCAACAACGCCGAGCGGCAACAGCAGGTCTGGTACACCAACACGCATTTTCTGACGGCAAGCCGTTTCGTCTCGAAAGTCGATTCACACATCGGATCGATCGCGGAGCTGAAGGGCAAGACGGTTGTCGCTCCGGCCGGCTCGACCAACATCAAGCAGGCGCTCGAATTCAACAGCCGACTGAATCTGGGGATGACGATCGTCCCGGCACAGGATCAGGGCGAAGCATTTCTGATGGTCGAGACCGGCAGGGCGGTGGCCTTTATCCAGGACGATATCGTGCTCGCGGGCCTGATTGCCAACGCAAAGGACCCGAAGACTTACGTGATCTCGGAGGACGCGTTCTCCAGGCCCGAGCCGTATGGAATCATGCTGCGCAAGGACGATAAGGCGTTCAAGGCGGTTGCGGACGCCGCGACGTCGGCGCTCTACCGCAGTCCCGAGGGTGCTGCGCTCTATGCCAAGTGGTTTATGGAGCCGATCCCGCCGAAGGGGGCCAATTTGAACATCCCGATGAGCCCGGCGATGAAGCGGGCCTTCGAGAAGCCGACGGATTCGCCGGATCCGTCGACTTACTGATCGGCGATCACTTCACCTCGCCCCGCCTGCGGGGAGCGTCAGTGCCTAACGCTTGATTTGCGACGCCAGATATTTGCTGATCGCAGCTCCATAGGGCGGTCGCAGCATCCGCAAGCCGAAGTCGCTCTTCATCTGATGGTAGACCGACTTCCGGTGACTGAACTCGCGGAAGCCGTCATGGCCATGATAGGCGCCCATGCCCGCGGGCCCAACGCCGCCGAACGGCAATTCTTCCTGGGTGACATGCATCACCACGTCGTTGACCGACACGCCGCCTGAGGTGGTTCGATCCAGCACCCGGTCCCGCTCGTCGCTGTCCGAACCAAAATAGTAGAGCCCGAGCGGGCGGTCATGCGCGTTGACGTAGTCGATGGCATCGTCGAGCTTTTGATAGGCCTTGACCGGAAGCAGAGGGCCAAAGATCTCTTCCTGCATCACCTTCATGTCGTCGGTCGGATTGAGGATCAGGGTCGGGGCGATGCGGCGGTGCGGCTGCTGGCGCAGATCTTCGCCGGCCGGATTGATCTCGACGATCTCGGCGCCCTTGGCGCGCGCATCGTCCAGGTAGCCCGTCAGCCGCTCGTAGTGCCGGTCGGCGACGACGGCGGTGTAGTCGGGATTGTCGCGGATGGTCGGGAACATGCTGCCGACCGCGGATTTTGCCGCGGCGACAAAGCCGCCGATCTTGTCCGCCGGCGCCAGCACATAGTCCGGCGCCAGGCAGATCTGGCCGGCGTTCAGCGTCTTGCCGTTCATGATGCGCGCGGCCGAGGTTGCCAGATCGGCCGAGCGGCCCAGGATCACCGGGCTCTTGCCGCCCAGTTCAAGCGTGACCGGAACGAGGTTTTCGGCGGCCGCCTTCATCACGTGCCGTCCGATCGAAGTAGCGCCGGTGAAGATGATATGATCGAAAGTGAGGCCGGCGAAGGCTTGCCCGACTTCGGGTCCGCCGGTCACGACCGCGATTTCCTCTTCGTCGAAGGCGCTCGCAAACATCTTCTTCATCAGTTCTGAGGTCGCCGGGGTCATTTCCGAAGGCTTGATCATCGCCCGATTGCCGGCCGCCAGCACGCCGGCCAGCGGCGAGAAGGTCAGGTTAACCGGGAAATTCCAGGGGCTGATGACGCCGACCACGCCTTTGGGTTGATGGCGAACTTCGGACCTGGCGCCAAACAAGCCCAGCAGGCTCGGCGTGGTGCGTCGCTTCTCCGTTTTCATCCAGCGCGCCACGTGCTGGCGGGCGTGCTTGAGCGGACCGATCGAGGAGGCAACGTCCGCGAAGGCCGAGACGTGGCTGGAGCGTGCGCCAAAGTCGGCGTTCAAGGCCGCTTCGATGTCGCCGCGATGATCGACGAGGAGGGCGATGCAACGGTTGAGCCGGTCAATTCGAATGGCGGCGGAAGGCGCGCCGTGGCGCAATTGCGCGGCTCGTTGTTTGGCCAAGAGGGCGTCGAGCGTGGCGCGAACGGCTGTGTCCGAACCTGTGGCGGCGATCGGCATCGGTAAACCTCCGGTTTGGCTAGAGCTCCGATTCCGAAGTTCGCATGATATCGCAGCAGCCTCTGATGCGAACTTCGGAATCAAAGGAGCTCTAGTAACTTTTTGATTTGAGTAGCGGCTTTGAATTTGAAGTTCCTATAACGTACTTGCAGCGAAACTGATAGGAACTTCAAATTCGCCGCACTAGGCGTGCACTGCGCTCGCGACTTCACCCGACAATTGCTCGCGCCTTGCATCGATCCGCAGCAGCACCACAACGATGGCGCCCAATAGCGCGCAACCCGCCAGCAACAGCAGGCCCGCCGTGAAGCTGCCCGTCAAATCCTTCAGGTAGCCCATCGCGTAAGGGCCGGCGAAACCGGAAAGATTTCCGAGCGAGTTGATCGCCGCGATGCCGGCGGCAGCCGATGCACCGGTCAGGAAGCTCGCCGGCAGCGGCCAGAACATCGGCGGTACTGCGGAGATGCCTACTTGGGCAAAACAAAGCAGCGCCATGACGATGACTGGACTGGAAATGAGCCCTGCCAATCCGACGCCTATGGTGGCCATCAAAAGTGCCGCGGCGACATGACCCTTTCGTTCCATGGTGCGATCGGAATGGCGGCCGAGCACCACCATGCCGATGGCCCCGAAAACAAAGGGCAGCGCCGCCAGCAATCCGGTCTGGGCATCGCTGACGCCAAAATTCTTGATGATGGTCGGCAGGAAAAACGCCACGCCGTAGCTTGCAGCGTTCAGGCAAAAATAGACCAGCGCGCAGAGCAGAATGCGGGGATCGGTGAGCGCCTGCACCAACGACAGGTGTTCGACCTTCTCCTTGTTCTGCTTCTCGGTGGCCTGAACGGTCTCAAGCCAGGCGATCTCGTCGGGCTGCAGCCAGCGGGCCTGGCGCGGAAAATCGGTCAGGTAGATCAGGACGGCGATGCCCACGAGAACGGACGGCAATGCCTCGAGAATGAACAGCCACTGCCAGCCGTCCAGGCCCCAGCCTGTCAGCCCGAGCAGCATCCCGGAGATCGGCGATCCGATGATCGACGAAATCGGGATTGCCAACATGAACAGGCTGATGACCCGGGCGCGGTAGACGGCTGGAAACCACAGCGTCAGATAGAAGATGATGCCGGGAAAGAATCCCGCCTCGCAGGCGCCGAGCAGCAAACGGAGAGAATAGAAGACACCCGTCGTCGGCATTCCGCTCGTTGCCGATATCGACGGGATGAATGCGAAGGCCGCAGACACGATCCCCCAGGTGATCATGATGCGTGCGATCCAGACCCGCGCGCCGACTTTTTCCAAAAAGATGTTGGAGGGGACTTCAAACAGGAAGTAGCCAACGAAGAACAATCCCGCGCCCAGTCCGAACGCCGCTTCGCTCAAGCCCAGCGCCTGGTTCATGTGCAACTTGGCGAAGCCGACATTGACGCGATCGAGATAGGCCACGAAATAACACAGGATCAGGAAGGGAATGAGCCGCCTCATCACTTTGCCGATGACACGCTTCTCGATGTCGTTCATGGCGAAGCCTCCCGTCATGCCATTAAGGCTCGTTCGGAACCCGGGGCTGAGTTTTGTAAAACTATGACGGTCAGGGATGACCAGTGCAAACAGCATTTAAGATGATGCACTGCGGCGGACGGCAAAATGCCGTGAACGCTCTCCTGGCGGAGCCTTTTGTTTTAGCGAGCGTCAACCCGGCTGAACCCGGTCAATCACCGCCCGATCGTCGAAACCCGAACGGGGCAGGAACTACTTCGGCGGTTGAAGGCCGGGAGAACGCAGCCACTCGCTCATATGCGAACCTGTTTCTGCCAGCCGGGCCTTGCGGATCAGGTCGTCGCGGGCTGGGCCGGGCCGCAGCAGTTTGGCTTTCTCGCGCAGGCGCGTTGCCTCCTGGGCAAGTCGCTCTTCCAGAACGACGGTTTGTTTGAAACGGCGTCGCTGCATGGCATTGCTCCTCTTTACACACGCGGATGGAGCGTCAGCCGGTCCAGTTTATGCCGGGCAAGCAGGCTCGTCTGTCCGGTACCGGACTTTGGGCTTAGCCCGCTTCGCGATGCCGCAAGCCGGTGGTCAGGCGACCCGTTGCCGCTACCGTAAAAAGACTCGCAATGTACGGTAAGAGTCTTAATGTCCCGAAATTATCGGGTATTCGACAAGGCACCGATAGCTGAGAGTTCTCTGCGCTCCCGCCTGTGACAGGGAGCGCACCATGAAGAACCTTTTGCTGAACCAGATTGGCCAAGCCGATCTCAGACGTCTCGATCCTCACCTTAAGATTGCAACCTTTGAGCAGCATTCGGTGCTGTTTGAGGCTGGCCAGAAGATCAAGCACGTCTACTTTCCGGCCGGCGGGGTGGTGTCATTGGTGGTCTCGCTTTCCTCCGGCGAGATGGTCGAGGCCGCCATGATCGGCGCCGATGGCGTTGTCGGGGTGTCCTCGGCGCTCGACGGCAGGGTTTCCGTCAATCTCGGCATTGTCCAGCTGGCCGGCGATATCGTCGTTTGTGACGTCGACGCGCTGAAATCCGTCGCGTTGGAAAGCCCGAAGCTGCTTTCGCTTCTCGTTCGCCATGAGCAAACGCTGTATGCCCAGGCCCAGCAATCCGCAGCCTGTTTCGCCGTTCATCACGTCGAGGCCAGGCTGTGCCGCTGGCTGCTGCGCGCGCGGGATCTATCGCAAAGCGATAAGCTTCTCTTTACGCAGGAATACCTCAGCGAGATGCTTGGGGTCCGGCGCACGAGCGTCACCGTCGTGGCTCACACGCTGCAAGCCGCCGGCCTCATCAAATATTCGCGCGGAAAAATTCAGATTCTCGATGCCAAAGCGCTGCAGGAAAACGCCTGCGAATGCTACGGCTCGGTCAAGCGTCATTACGATCGGCTCCTCAATGGGCGTCGTAGCTAGGCGCCATCGCTCCGGCACGTCCAGCTCTCAGTCATCGACAGTAGCCGCAGATGGAGGTCGATAATTTCCAGGTTATAGGCTTTGAGCCGGGTTCCGTCTTGCGGCGAATGGCGAACATCGGAACCGCAGCGGTAGCGTCCGCCTTGTTCCAATGGCGGACATCGCACACCTGATCACGCGAGCCTTACAAGTCTGAACGGACATGCAACCGATGAAAAAGCCTGCGCGAAAGCGGAGACGGAAAAAGATCATTCTGGCGGTGGACGTTGGAGGGACACATGTGAAGGTCATGACCAACAAGGATCATACCAGGCGCGAGTTTGTGTCCGGGCCGCATCTGTCAGCCAGGGAGATGGTGAAGCAGGTCAAAGAGCTCACCAAGGACTGGTCCTACAACCTCATTTCCGTAGGCTATCCCGGGCCCGTCGCTCACGACCGGCCGCTGGCAGAACCCTATAACCTGGGCCGCGGATGGCTCGGCTTCAATTTTGCAAAGGCGTTCGGTCATCCGACGAAGGTGGTCAATGACGCGCTGATGCAGGCGCTCGGCAGTTACCAGGGCGGCCGGATGCTTTTTCTCGGGCTCGGAACGGGTTTGGGCTCTGCCATGATCGTTGACGGTATCCTGGAGCCGATGGAGCTCGGGCATTTGCCGTATCACAAGGGTGAGACTTTCGAGGATTGCGTGGGAGCCAAAGGCCTCGAACGCTATGGAAAGAAAAAGTGGCGGCGGAAGGTTGCCGGCGTCGTCAAGTATTTCGTCGCGGCGCTGGAGCCCGATTATGTCGTGCTGGGCGGCGGCAATGTCGAAAAGCTCGGACGCCTGCCGCCGAAGGCGCGTCTGGGAGACAACGCGAACGCCTTCAAGGGTGGTTTCAAGCTTTGGGATACGCACGCACCCGGCAAGCGCCGGACCAGATAGGCAGGTCTCTGCCGAATAGCAAAAACAGAAGGGTTCATGTCAAATCGCATCGATAAGTCATGGACCGTGTTTGTCAGCATCGAAAATCCCGAGCACGACAGATGCGTGGATTTCTTTTCGAGGGAAAGCGGCAGCTACGGGTTCGAGGAATTCCGGCGGGACACTGAGGACGGCGGAGAGTGGACGCCGGTGCAATTCTATTCGGGCGTGATCTATGCTTCGCCGGCGGATGCGCTGAACTCCGCCGAGCGATGTATCAATTGGCTGGCCCATGTCCTCACCGAGAAGCCGGAATTGAGGACACGTATCGGTGCGGGTTAAGTGCGAGGGGACTTGGTGCGCTTTCGGGCCATTCGCTGTCTCCCAGTATAGCAATTTTCAATAAGCCAGCTCTGCCGATTTAGCATTCAATTTTCAGGTGGCGAAAACGTTTCAACACGTTTGCTGCGCCGAAAAGAAAAAAAGCCTCAAGCATTGAGTCATCATGCTGAACCGGTGCATAAACGAGGCCTTCTTTAAAAGCCTCTGGAAACGGGCATCAAAAATTCAGGGAGTACACCTATGCGATCGTTTGGGATTCGTCGCGCCGCTGCGATTTTCGCAACCGCCGGCGTCTGTGTTTTGGCCACTCCGGCGAGCGCGCAATTGCTCAGCCACAAGGATCTGACCTCTTCCATCGCGATGACCGTCGCACAAACCGCCATCGATACTTGCAAGGCCAACGGCTATTCCGTGTCGGTCACCGTGGTCGGCCGAAGCGGGGAGGTGATCTTGCAGGTGCGCGGGGACAACACAGGACCCCACACCGTTGAGAACAGCTTCCGCAAGGCTTACACGGCGCGCACCTTCCGGCAGCCGTCAGGCGAGTTCGCCGCCCGTGTGAAGGCCGATCCCGCGTTGCCGCTGATCCATCTGAGTAACGTCATCGCCAACCAGGGCGCGCTTCCGATCAAGGTGGGCGATGAGGTCATCGGCGCGGCCGGCGCTTCAGGCGCACCCGGCGGCGAGAAGGACGAAGCCTGTATCAAGGCCGGACTCGACAAGGTCGCCGATCAGCTGAAGTGAGCGCATGAGGAAGATCGCCATTGACGCGCTCTCATTCGTACAGAGAAGCCGGGATTTGATCCCGGCTTCTTGGTGTTCGAGCAACGACAGCTTTATTCAGTAAACACCAGCGGCATTCAAGGCGCCGCCGATCAAGCCGCCAACGATAGCCGCGCCTGGATCGTAGCCGCAGCCATTGTAGCCGTAGTAACCGTCGCATCCATAACCGTAGCCGCCGCCATAGTAGGGGCCATAGCCACCGCCGTAATAGGCGCCGCCATAGCCGCCGCCGTAATAGCCGCGTCTAAAGTGGCGGCCGCCGGCATATCGGCGTCCACCGCCAAAATGGGCGCGTCCGCCCAGGCGTGTCCGCATGTCCGCGCATCGCGTGCGCTGCTCCAGCGTGTCCGCCGCCACGCATGGCCGGCCGCCAGCGCGCTGGAGGTTACGGGTATGCAACCAAGAGCAACCACGGCAGTAAAGGCCATCAGTGTTCGATAACGCATCTAAATCTCCCATTAGAATTTGAACGAGGAAGGGGGTGTCGAAACACCAAGCCCGGCCGCGACAAAGAGTTGCGCGCAATGGGAACACGTTCGCGTGTTGCCGGCATCGGTCCGTCCGTCAATCCTTCAGAGAGATCGATCGCGCGCGGAGGTCCGATAGCGCAGGCCGCCCGGGAGTCCGGCCTTATTTCGCAAGGCAGTATCGTTTTGCTGCAGTGCCCACTGGAACACCCGGTGTGAACGGTGCATTTTACGCTCGTCTTCCGAGCGGGAGGAAGCCATGCAGGATCGCTTCAAATTCAAAAGTGCCCCTGAAACGCTGGGCCTGTTTGCGATCATCCTCGTCATGATCATTTTCGGCGCGGGGATCGTCTACGAGGGCGAATTGTTCAAAGGATCGCAGCGAACGGCGCAGTTCGCAGCTTCCGATTGGAATCCCTAGGCGGCTCTACGGCAATCCGGTCCCGCCATGGGCGTACCGGGTGTCCGCTTTATGGCCTGCGATAGCCGCTCCGCGCCGACCGCCGGCGAGCAACAGCCACCCCCAGAAGGAAGGCGACCAGCAGCGAACCGAGCGGGGCTTCGCGCGTGATGTTGCTCAGGATGCTCAGCGGCCGGCCGGGTTTTCGGCCGGCTTCGATCGCGCCGTGGACGCGATTGACCGCCTCGTTCAGCGCGTCGGAGATCTCCGAAAAGGCGGATTTGGGCTCCGGAACGGGATCGAGGCCTTCGTAGACCAGAGGGGGGCTTTCATCACTCACCGCTTCATCTCCAAACCGCCATCTCAGTTGTAATAGCGCCAGCGCGGTTGCGGGCGGCGCGGCTGGCGGGTCATCAATAGCGCCAGGGCAAAGCCGATGCCGCCGGCGATCAACAGGGAGCCGAGCGGGTTGTCCTTTACGCTCTTCGCAATCGCCTGCGTGCCGTCGCGGAACGTATCGCCGCTTTTGTCATACGAATCCTTGGCGTAGCCGATCGCCGCATCCTTGGCGTCGCGGGCGGCATCCTTGGCCTGGCCATACAGGTTTT
The DNA here is from genome assembly GCA_963706265.1 of uncultured Alphaproteobacteria bacterium. Taxonomy (GTDB): domain Bacteria; phylum Pseudomonadota; class Alphaproteobacteria; order Rhizobiales; family Xanthobacteraceae; genus Bradyrhizobium. Next base: position 1,081,072 of record CAVPLO010000004.1, read on the forward strand.
GTGCCGCGCCTGACGCCTCGCGAAAGCGGCCTTCGGCCTCCGTCCTTGCATCGCCGGACATGTTGCCCACCGTTCCCTCGGCCTTGCCCGCGAAATCCTTTGCCGACCCGGCAATCCGATCCTTGTCCATGCGCATCCTCCCTATGGGGTTCAGCAGAGCTAATCGACAGGACCGGTTTCGGTTCCTGACGACAAATGGTCGCGACGTTCGAAAAGCGCCAAAAGCGACGAACGTTCTTCGGCCTTGATGTCTGCCGACTTTCAAGTGGAACGAGAGCAAGCAGGCGGTCGGCAGTGAACCTTTGCGGCGCGGTCCGCGACAAACAGCAGCCGTTGTGGCGGCGGCGCGTGCCGCACTGAATCGCGCGCCGCAAATCGGGGTTGCCCATGCCGATCGTCAGAATCTTCCTGATCCTTCTCGCGCTCGCTTCGCCGGCGCTCGCGCAGGACGGTGCGCGCGATGCGGCCGCCGCGCGCGACGCCGCGCAGGCCTTCCGGGTCTACGTCGAAGGGGTGGCGAAAAAGGCCGAGCGGCCTGACCTGACCCGGCCGGATGTCGCAGCCCTGCTCGACTGCATCTTCGATCTTGAGGCCTTGAATGCGCTGCCGCCCGCGCTGGCGAGCGATCTTCCCTGGCTGCTTGACTGGATGGAGGCCGCAAATGCGGCGAACAAGCTGATCACCCGCTACGGCTCGAAGCCGGGGCCGGGGCCCGATTTGCCGGCGATCGAGCGCAACATGGCCGAGTACGAGGACCAGTTCGCAGCGGCGCTGAACTTCCTGATCCGCGGCCAGGCGCGCGAGGCGGTTTCGAGCAGTCTGTTCTGGGAGGGCCTCGTGCCGGAGCAGCGGACGCGTGTGCGCGAGCAGGGGTTCGCAGGCGCCCGCAACTCCACCGCCGAGTTTGTCCTGAGCGCCATCTGCTCGGCGATCACGAGCGGCGGCAAGCCCGCCAACGCCCGCCTGGTGGCGGCCGCCATCCGCGACACAAGCGAGGTCTGGGCGGGCTATTTCCTGCCGCAGCATCGCGCCCGCATCCTCGAACAGCTCGCCGAATATACCAAACGGGTGCCGGATGAGACGGCGCGAGCCGATCTCGCCGCCTTCGCGGCCGCGCTTCAGGCGAAGAGTTGATCCGGCGTCTTGCAGCCTGCGCCAGCAGCCGGCCGCGAACTTGTTGCGATCGATCCACGATGCCGGTAGCGGGCGGCTATTTTTTCTCGCCCATGGTCACATAGGCCCACAGTGCCTCGATCTCGTCGCTCTTGAGCAGGTCGCCCCACGGCGGCATCTGGTTCTTGCCGTTGGTCACCGAACGCACGAAGCGGTCGTGCTCGCGGATCGGAAACTTGCGCAGGTCGAACGCGCTTTCCGGGTCCTGCATCCGCGGCCCATGACACGGCGAACAGTTGCGGGCGAAGATTTCGGAACCGGTTGCGATCTGTTGCGGCGAAAAGCTTTGGCCTTGGGCAGCGGCCGTCGCGCACCACAGCGCAACGCCCGCCGCGAGACTTATGCTGATGCCGCCTATTTGAAGTTCCTGCATCACAAGCCGCGAATTCCGTTCAGGAACTTCAAATAGACAAGCGGCACAAGAATCATAGGTTTGCTAGTGCCCATGACTTTCCGAAGTTCGTGAAAGCTGCTTGCTGAGATGTAACACGAACTTCGGAAAGTGGGCACTAGTCGTCAATCCTGTCATGCGGGTACCTTGCTCGTCTTCAGTCCGGCATCAGGGCGAAGGTCCACACCGAGCCACCGGGCGGCACGCTCTTGAGCGCCTCGCGCGCCTGGTTCGCGTACACGCCGCCGATTCCCGACAGCACGGTGACGTATTGCCGGCCCTTATAGGTATAGGTGATCGGCTGCGCGTTGATGCCGGAGCCGGTCTGGAACTGCCAGAGCGTCTTGCCGTCCGTCGCGTCGATGGCGACAAATTCGCCGGTTTCCTTGCCGGTGAACAGCAATCCGCCGCCGGTCGCCACGATCGCCGACCATTGCGGATGGTCCCACAGCGGCGCGCGCCACACTTGTTTGGCAGTCAGCGGCTCGATCGCGTCGACATGGCCTATCGGTTCGCCCTCTGGCTGCTTGGCCGGCAGATTTTCCACGAACTGGTAGCGCTGTCCCGGCACGTAAGGTCCGGTCGCCAGATGCTTGAACATCCGCGCCGAATGCATGGTGTTGGCATAGAGCAGACCGGTCTCGGGGTTGAACGCGGCATGCGGCCAGTTTTTGGCGCCGCGCTGGGTCGGCCAGATCTCGACCTGCTCTCCGGCGCGCAGTTTCTTGGCAACATCGGTTTCGACCGGACGTCCGGTTTGCATGTCGACGCCGCTCGCCCAGTTCACCCGCTCGAACGGCTTCGCGGAAATCAATTTTCCGCTGGCCCGGTCGATCACATAAAGAAAGCCGTTGCGGTTCATCTGCATCAGCACCTTGCGCCTGGCGCCGTCGACGTTGAGCTCGCCGAGGATCATTTCCCAGTTGCCGTCGTAATCGTACTGGTCGTTGGGCGTGAACTGGTAGTGCCAGACGATCTCGCCGGTCTTCGGCCGCATCGCCAGCACCGAGGCGGTGAAAAGGTTGTCGCCGGGCCGCGATTGCGACGCCCAGGGCGCCGGATTGCCGGTGCCCCAATAGGTCAGGTCAAGGTCGGGATCGTAGGAGCCGGTGATCCAGCTCGAGCCGCCGCCGGTCTTCCACGCGTCGGTGTCCTGCGGCCAGGTCTCGTTGCCGGGTTCGCCGCGCGCCGGAATCGTGTAGCGGCGCCACAGGTGTTTGCCGGTTTCCGGGTCCCAGCCGTCGATGAAACCGCGAATGCCGAACTCCGCGCCGGAGATGCCGGTGATCAGGACGTCGTCGGCAATCAGCGGCGCGACCGTCATGGAATAACCTTCCTTCCATTCGGCCGCCTTCTGGTTCCAGATCTCCTTGCCGGTCTTCATGTCGAGCGCGACGACATGGGCATCGAGCGTGGTGCGGTAGAGCTTGCCGCCCAGGATCGCGGCGCCCTTGTTGGAGACCCCGCAGCACACGACGCGCGGCGTCTCCGGCACCCAGTCGACCGGCGTTTTCCAGATCTGCCGGCCGGTGCCGACGTCGATCGCCACCGTCGCCCTGGCGTTGGTGACATACATCACCCCGTCGAGCACCAGCGGCTGCGCCTGCTCGCCCCATGGATTGTCGAGGCTGAGGTTCCAGATCGGCACCAGCCGTTTGACCGTCGCCTTGTCGATCTGCTTCAGCGGACTATAGCGGTTGAGGCTATAGCCCATGCCATAGGTCAGCACGTTGTCAGGATTCTTGCCGTCGTTCTTGAGATCGTCGAGCGTCTGCGCCGACGCCGCGCAGCCAAGCATAACCGTCACGGCCGCAGCCGCTATCGCTTTCATGAGAATCCCCCGGGGGTCGCTGCGGCATTGTTCGCCGCCACTCCACTAGAGGTTAGCGCAACGCCAATCGCTGTCGAGGGCGATGTCGGCTTGGCTTTTTCGGCTAGTGTGGCGACACTGACGTTCCTTTACTTATTGAATCTAGTACCGCTTTGTCGATCTGAAGTCCCTGATCGAGCTCGCTGCTTGCGGTGCAGGGATTTCAGATCGGCGGTACTAGCCATGCGCCGGACGCAGAGTACGGCGATTCACCCTTGAGGGGCTCTCGACGGACTGCGCCGAGACATCGGATCGGACATGGCTCACGTCTGTTTTGTGCCAACGGAAAATTCACGCTGCCGCGATGACCGATTTAAGCGGTACATCCAGCGAGTAGATGAATCCACCCGGTTCGTAGGCGAGCCGCACCTGACCGGTCAATTGCTGGCCGAGAGACCCCATCATCCGGGTGCCGAAACTCCGCCGTGTCGGAAGCTCGACCGCCGGACCTCCCTTTTCCGTCCAGACCAGGCGAAGTCTCTGGTTCAAGTCGTCGATCGTCCATGCAATTTCTACGCGGCCTGTGGGGACGGACAACGCTCCAAATTTGGTCGTGTTGGTGCACAGCTCGTTGAACGTCATCGCGAGCGCAATGACGGCTACCGACGTAATCCTGACATCCGGTCCATTGAAATGAAAACGTCTTTCCCCCTGGCTATCATAGGGCTCCGTCGCACTGCTCAGCGTGTGAGTAAGGCTTGCACTCGCCCAACTGACCTGCATCAGCAGATCGTGGGCCCGTCCCAATGCGATCAGCCTGCCCTCCATTGCCTTCTGTCCGTGCTCGATACTGGGCGCTGCACGAAAGCTCTGGGACGCGATCGCGCTGACCATGGCCAGCGTATTCTTGACGCGATGGTGCAGTTCCCCGAGGATCAGCTTCTGCAGTTTGTCGGCGGCGTCTCGCTGCTCGGCGTCTATCCCGGCCTGAACAAGCAAGGCCTGCGCGTCTATCCCGGCTTGTTCGAGCAGCAAGCGAAGGCTGTCGTTTTCGGCCGAGAGGACCGCCTCCTGCGCGGATCGGGATGAGGGGTCATCCGTCTCCACCGGGTGAATTGCCCCATCCGGCGGCCAATCGGTTGCAGTCGGAACGATCCGTAGCGCACCGGCGCCCACCATGGCCTGCAACTCGGCTATCATTTGCTCGACACCGAGCGGTTTGCCGAAGAATCGGCTGTTTGCTGGCCGTTCCGCGTCGGATGGCTTCGCCTGACCGGAGACCAGTATGATTTTGATCGAGGGCCAGCGCTCGTGCACCGCGTGGGCGAGTTTCAGGCCGTCGATGCTGCCGGGCATTTGAATGTCGGTGAACAGCAGCGAGATGTCCGAGCGGGACTCGAGAATCGAGATTGCCTCGTCGGCGTTGACGGCCTCGACGGGACAGAACCCGGCATCCTCTACGATGTCGACAGCGCGCATGCGCAGGATCATCTCGTCTTCCACGATAAGAACGTTCGGCACGTGAGTTGCATCTGTTGTCACGGATAGCCTCACTCTCTCACCGGAAGCCGATGAAATTTCCTCGAATTGATCCGCGATCGACAGCGCTCCGCTCAGCGGCCGCCGGACGCACGGCTTGACCATTGCTGCGCCTTTCGAACAAGGATAGCGAGCTAATTCGCAGCGCCCGAAAGGTTCGTCTTTTCAACGCGCAACCGGCGTTGTGACTTTAGCGAATTGGGCAGGCAGAGGTTGAGAGAAGGCCCATTCCGCAATTGCTCCACGACCATCTTCAGATTCAGTGGAATTCCGGAGAACTTCGGTCTCATTTCGATGGCGAGCCGTTCACCGATTTCCTCGCGGATCGCAACGTTATGGAGGCGGCTGATTTCGGCGTCAGCCTGTCGTGCGTAAAACGTCATGACATATCCAATACGGCAGTGAGGAAGAAGGATGAGACAGGACCGGCACTATCGGCGGGCGGTCACCAGGCGGGCTTCCTGGATTTTCGCTCCAGAGCCCGCGTTACGCAAACAGGAGGCTGCGAAATCCGGCCAGACCTGTGTTGAGCAATTTGGGACGACGGCTCGCACCTCAAGCCGATCACCTTTGGCCAGCGCCGCGACTTCATCTGCTTGCACTTTGAGGGCAAAACCCGGCAAAGTGGTCACCGAAGCTCCGAGGAGCATGAATACCGCAAGGGCTGACAGTGATTTAACCATTTTGGGCTGCTGACTTTTCGTCTTCGATCCCTCCGCTTTCGGGGATCCGCATGACAACAACCAAAACGAGAAAACGTTCCATCGAAACAACTTGTATTTGTTCAGCCGTTTTGGCCTTTCGATTTCTGATTTTCAGAAATTTGCGTTGACCGCTTGGTAAAACCGGACTGACCGTGATGACTATGCTCGTGTGCTATTTTCATTTTCGCACGCGAGGCCGCGGCGCCGCGAGAACGGCTTGGTCATGCGCGTTTGTGGCTGTTTGAAATTGGGACGGCGTCGCATGTGCATGTCGTCGTCCCCGCGAAGCGGCGCGTTCGCGGGGACGACACGAATTACGCCAGCGTTTTCGTCCTTCCGTTGACGCCCTCACGGTGATGTGACGGTGCGCTGGCCCTGGGGAGGGCGACGAAACCGTTTCGCAGGTCGCGCGAAACAGACGATATCTGCGATCCGTTCCCCGGATGCAACGCAGCCTGTTAGCGGTGCGATGCTGATCCGGGGTCCATTCGATCGGATGTGGGTCCCGCATCTGCGGTGCACTACTTTCGTATCGCACCGCGCGCGGGACACGAGAGTGCGTTACGCCCGCGTCCCCGTGAACGGAAAGCTGCCCATCGGGCCGATGCCCATATCGCCGGAAATGCTGTCGCCGGAAACCTTGCCGGTGAATTCGAGCGTCAGCGGCATCGGGTTGGTGATCGATACCTTCCAGGAAACGTCATCGCCATTGGCCGTGCCGTCGAAAATGTCGGCCGAGTTGCCTTCGGCGGCTTGCGTGCCCGTCAGCGCGCCGCCGGCGCTCTTCAGGCTCAGCGTTGCCTGGCGATCGCCCATCGGCGTACTCATGGTGATGTTCCAGTTTCCGTCCACGGCCATTCGCGCATCTCCCGGTGTCTTCGCAAAACCTTCAATGGTTGCCGGTATAGCGCATCTCGTGTGGCGGATCAAAAGTCCGCATCATTGGATGCCGCGCGTTCGTCATGCGGACGTTTGAACCAAAGCCACACGAGTTAAATAATGTTCTGTCGATTCCGAAGTTCGTAAACGAGGGGCCGCAAAACGATACGAACTTCGGAATCGGGACACTGGCCGCCGGTGCCCAACCCCCGCCTCAAGTTTTCAGGTGGTGACGGCGCGAGCGCGCAGGCGGCTGATGACAAGGAGGCGGAAGGCGACGTACTGGATGGCGAAGGCCATGATTTTCGCGCCGACCGTGACAAACGACACATAGATCGCCCAGAGCTTCATGTCGCCGGTCAGCGCCACCGCAATGGTGCCGAGGCCGAGTGCGAACATCAGGACAGCCCAGGAAAAACCGGCAACCGTGACATATTCGGGGATCATTTCCGAAACGATCGGCGGCACGTAACGCAGCATCCAGCCGCGCTTGAGCATGATGGCGCCGATCGCAAAATGCGCGATCGAAGGCTTGGCCATCACGAAGCGCGGATCGTTGGTGAGGAGGGTGGCGGTGCCCAGCACGATGACCAACCCGAGGCTCGCCCAGGTCATGTAGCCGAGTTCTTTGCCCGTGAAGCGGGCGTAAGTCACCTGGCCGATGGCGCCGGCGATCCCGACCGCGGTCGCCAGCGCGACATTGCCGGTGGCGAAATAGATCGCCGCGAACAGGATGGTGGACAGGAAGTCGCTGCCCAGTCTTGCGAACACGTCTCTCATGCGAACACATCCTTCATGTCGGTCACCTTGAATGAACTAACGTCAGGCGCGGCGGTCGCCGTGGCGGATGGCGGGCCGTATTTCCGCCGGCGATAGGCGGGGTACCACTGGCTGAAATAGATCGCGGGGTTACGGATCGCAAATGCGATCGCAAGTCCCGACCAAAGCGGGAGATTTGGCAGATTGATCAGCAGCCAATTGGCCGCGATCATCAAGACGAAGGCAAATATCCAGACCGAGGTGATGATGGTATTGGCGGCCAGAAATTCGGGCGATCGGGCGGTCTCGGCGTCCGCCATCTCCCGGGCATATTGCAGGGTGAACGGCCGTCGAATGGCGAGCGAGAGCAGTCCGATCGCAAGCAGGCCGGTATCGACGGCGATCTTGACGGCCATGTTGCCGAGCGGCTCGCTTCCCAGGATCTGATAGCAGCCAAGACCGGCGAAGATGAGGGCCGAACCCGCGCCCATCAGCTTGATCGAACGTCCGCGCAGGAAATCGAAAGCGATGATTGCGAGACAGATGGCGGCGGCGGCAAACAGGCTCGATGCAGTCGACGTGATCACCATCAGCGTGGCGAAAGCGGCGTAGGGTGCGAGGATCAGGAAGATTCTCATGGCAGCCTCTTTGGCGGTCTCTTATCTTTACATTGTAAAGATCGATAGGCCTTCGAGCCGTCGCGGTCAAGCCAAATCTTTACAGTGTCAATATTAGTTGATAGAGGTCGCAAAAGTGAAGTCTTGTCAGAGATTTGCGGGCGACACCGCGAAGACGGGTTTAAGCGCCCACCCAATTGCCGTGAAAGCCGTCGGGCACGCGGTGGCCGAGATGCACCAGCGCCACCGGTCCCGTTTCGACGTCGGTGGCGTTGAAGACGGCGAGGTCGCTCGTATTCTCATTCGCCCGCCACACCGCCGCGAGCAGCCAGCCGTCGCCTTCAGCCGCGTCCTTGCTGCGCTCGACGAAGACCGGCTCGGAGATGCTGTCGCCGGCGGGCAGGAGATACTTGGCGAGACGCTCGCCCTTGCCATTGACATGCGCGATGCCGGAAAATCCCTCGAACATCGCGAGTTCAGGATTGGAGCAGGCGTACCAGCCATGATGGTTGGCAAGGCCGGCGCGGCGATCGTCGATGCGCGGAAATTCGCCGGTGAGATCGTCGAGATAGGTCTGCTGGAAGCGGTCGGTATTGCCGGCGAGGTCGAAGGTCCAGCGCGCCGGACGCGCCCGCGACTTGTCGGGATCGGTGCGCGAGCCGTCGGGATGCGGAAACAGCGGTGCCTCCTCGAACTGCATGACGTCGGCGATGATGCGGTCGCCTTCTTCCCAGGCGTTCATGACGTGGAAGACATAACAGCTCTCGCCGCGGAACCAGACGATGTCCTTCGCCGAGCCGTTGCGTTTCATGACGCCGACATAGGCGCCCTTGTCGGGCTCCCAGGCGTAGGGCGGGCGGCCCTTCATGGCGCGCGTCATGCTGCCGGTGATGGGGAGGATCGGAAACAGCAAATGACGTTCGGTGACGATGAAGTCATGCACCATGCTGGCATAGGGGGCCTCGAAACGATCGAAGCGCGTCACATGCCCGCCGGCATCGATCGATCCGAAGGAAAGGGTGGGCGTGAATGGGCCGCTCGCATTGTAGCCAAAGAAAAACAGTTCGCCGGTGACGGGATCGACCTTGGGATGGGCGGTGAAGGGACCGCCGATCGCACCGTCAAAGTTGCAGTAGCCGCGTGTCGTGAGCGTTCCCGGCTCGATTTCGGTCGGCAAATGCGACTCCACCAGCGCCAGCAGCTTGCCGCCGTGGAAGATGATGTTGGTGTTGGCGACACAGCCGTCGGTGAGGGAGGTCGGCGCACCCGGCAGCTTTTGTCCGAAGCCGCCGAACAGCGCGCGGCCGGCCCCGTGCTCGGCCTGCCATTTTGGCGTGCGCACCCAGCGATTGCGATAGCTGGCGCGGCCGTTCTCGAGGTGAAAGGCGTGCAGCATGCCGTCGCCGACAAACCAGTGCGCGTTGGGGGCGTCGAATTGCGGGTTCGGGCCGTTGCGGTACAGCGTGCCGTTGAGCTCGCGCGGCAATTCGCCCGTGACCTTCAAATACGGCGCGTCGGATTCGAAGGGGATCGGGCCGCGATTGTTGCGGGGCGTCCTGGTTACGACTTCCTGCTGCATCGCCGCCTCCCGGGGTTTATATCTTTACGGTGTAAAGATATCAGTAGGCATGTCCGCCGAGCTAGTCAAGCAAAATCTTTACAGTGTAAACATCGCGCCATATAGTACCGGCATGAAAACCAGAACCGATTCATCGCGAAAGCGCGTCCGCCGTGCCTCGACGGCGGGTCCAACGCGCACGAAGCGCGTGGCGCGAGCACCGGCTTCGAGCGAGAACACCTCCTATCATCACGGCGCGCTGCATGCGGGCCTGCTGGAGGCGGCGGAGCGGGTGCTGGAGCGCGACGGGCTCGCGGGGCTGACGCTCCGGGCCGTGGCGCGCGAGGCCGGAGTTTCTCACGCCGCGCCCACGCATCATTTCGGCGACCTCACGGGGCTCGTCAGTGAACTGGCGGCGATCGGGTTTCGGCAATTCAACGCCGCTGCCATGGCGGCTGCCGATTCCGTCGGCACGGCGACGGAAAAGGCGATAGCGCGCGCCAGGGCTTACGTCGCCTATGCCCAGGCCCATCCCGCCATGTACGGGCTGATGTTCCGCACCGAGCGTCTCGATATGAAGCGGCCCGCGCTGCATGAGGCGGCCGACGCGGCTTTCGCCGGGTTGGCTGGTTCGATCGCGGCCCAGCGCCATGAGGAGATTGCGGCCGAGGCGTTGTCGCTCGATCAGGCGGCGGCGATCGTGCGGGCCTGGTCGCTGGTCCACGGCTTCACGACGCTGCTGCTCGATGGGCGGCTTGCCGACATTCTGCGGCGGTTGCCCAAGGGCGCGGACCCTGAATCGCTGCTCGATGCGATGCTCAGGACGTCCGTGCTTCGGCCGCCGTCATCATGAAGTACCCGCGGCCGTGTCATGAAGGAACCGCGCAAGCTGGGGACGGTTGGTACAAACCGCGCGAGGGGCCTGACATTTGCATGGAATCGTCCTAGAACCTCACTCCTTGCGATCATCAGCGTTGCAGTTGCCTCATCCTCATGCCCACGATTTCGCCGAAGAATCCCTATCGCGTTGGCCGTTCCCGCACCGGACTTGGCCTCTTCGCCACCAAAAGGATCAAGAAGGGCACCAAAATCGTTCGTTATTTTGGGCCGTTGCTCGACTCCAAGAAGAAAAAAGACGACGCGATCGAGAATAAATACCTGTTCGAACTCAACAACCGCTGGACCATCGACGGTTCGGTCCGCGAGAACATCGCCCGCTACATCAACCATGCCTGCAAGCCGAATGCGGAAAGCGACGTTCGCCCACGCAAGCGCAGGGTTTTCATCCGCGCGATCAAGAACATCGAGCCCGGTGAAGAAATCAACTACGATTACGGCACCGACTACTTCAAAGCCTATCTGAAACCGATTGGCTGCAAATGCGGCGCTTGCGAGAAGAAGCGCAAGAAGAAACGCGCCGAAGTCCGGGCCGAGCGTCTGCGGCTGAAGGCCAAGGAGCTGAAAAAGGCCGAGCGGAAGGCCAAAAAAGAGGCTGAAAAAGCGGCAGCCAAGCGCGCCAAGGCGCGCGCCAAAGCCAAAGCACAGGTCGAACTCAAACCCGATCGCAAGCGCAAGCTCGACAGTCAGCGCAAGGTGCCGGCCGTTCGCCTCAAGACCGGAAGCCGGCCCGTCAAGCGCAAGGTTGCAAACGGCGCCCAATTCAGCGCCGGCCCGCCGAGCCAGCGCCGGCGGCCCAAGTCGGCCGCAACGATGGCTGTCGTCGAGCAGCCGATCGCCGCGACAGGCGAGGCTTCGGCCGTCTTCCAGGCCTCAAACCTCGCGATGCCGACGGCGACGGTGGATCATGCCGTGGACGAGGCAAAACAGGCCTCGGCGTAAGAAGACACGCTTGCCTTAAGCGGCGACCGTATCGCGGCTCCGGCGCAAGCCGATATATTGCAGTTCGGCCAGCGTGCCGGTCGCGATCGCCTGTGCCGCGATCATCGCTTCGCCGAGCAAGTTCGGCGTCACCGCACCGCTGAACAGAAGCACGATGCTCGCGAGCGTCCAGGCCCCGTTGCCGAGGACGACGATGCCGGCGAGGATCCTCGGGTAAGATTGACGCGTGCCGAGCCAGCCGACGAATGCCGCATAGGCGATCAGAAACAGGCCGGTTTCGCGCAACAGCGCCTCGGGCAGATTGAACAATGGCGCGAGTTCGGAGGCCGCAAGGCTGAAAATCACCGCGCCGGTGCCGCTGAAGATCGCATCGGCCTGCAGGGCGCGGCGGAGGAAGAGGGAGGGGATCATCATCGTGGTTCTCCTTGTGTGAGTCGGGAGATGGATCAGCACGCCGGGGCGACGTGTCATCTCCTGTGACCGCGACGATGATCTGCGAGCGGCGGCAATTCCATTACGTACAAGGTAATGGAAGGAGCGAGACCTTACGTGTACCTTCTGCGACATGAATGCTCAGACCGCCATCAGCCAAATCGAGCGCACCGCGCCGCGCCACGTCGGTGAACATCTGCGCCAATGGCGTCAGCGCCGGCATTTGAGCCAGCTCGATCTCGCCGGTGATGCCGAGATTTCGACACGTCACTTGAGCTTTGTCGAAACCGGCCGCGCGTCGCCGTCGCGCGACATGGTGCTCAAACTGGCCGAACGGCTCAACGTGCCTTTGCGGGAGCGCAACATGATGCTGGTCGCGGCAGGCTTTGCGCCTGCGTTTCCACAACGCTCGCTCGACGATCCCGCGCTGAAGGCGGCCCGCGCGGCGATCGATCTGGTGCTGCGTGCGCATGAGCCAAGCCCTGCGCTCGCCTATGACCGGCACTGGAATTCTGGTTTCGGCGAACCGCATGGTGATGCCGCTGTTGGCCGGCGTTCCACAGCGGCTGCTGACGCCGCCCGTCAATATTCTTAGGCTCGCCTTTCATCCCGAGGCGCTGGCGCGGCACACCGTCAATGTCGCCGAATGGTGCGGGCATCTACTGGAACGCTTGCGCCGTCAATGTGAGGTGACCGCCGATGCCGGGCTGATCAAGCTCCATGATGAACTGAAGGCCTATCCGCTGCCGGCGCGATCGGCACCGTTGCCGCCCGATAACGTCGCCATCCCTTTCAAGCTGCGGTTCGGCGGCGATGTTCTGAGCTTCATGTCGGCGACCATGATTTTCGGCACGCCGGTCGACGTCACGCTGTCGGAGCTGGCGCTGGAGACGTTCTTTCCGGCCGATGAATTCACAGCGGAGCGGCTGCGGGTGATGGCGGCTGGCCTGCAATAGGTGTCTTGTACGTGGTCATCTGGCGGCCTATCTCTGGGCGGTTATCCGAAAGGAGGGCCGCGCCATGAGCACCCTGAAACCGCTTCGACTGGATATCGTTTCCGACGTCGTCTGCCCCTGGTGCTATATCGGAAAGCGCCGGATCGAGAACGCGTTGGCGCTCGTGACGGATGTTCCGGTTGAGGTGCATTGGCGGCCGTTTTTCCTCAATCCCTGGGTGCCGCGCGAGGGCATTAGCCGCGACGACTATCTCACCGCCAAATTCGGCTCGGTCGATGCCTACAAGGGGATCGCGGGCCGGGTCGTCACCGCCGCCGGCGAGGAGGGGCTGACCTATCGGCCCGAGCTCGTGAAACGGCAGCCGAACACGATCGATTGCCATCGCCTGATTCACTGGGCTGACGCGAAGGGCAAGGCGGCCGAGATGAAGCAGCGGCTGATGGAGCTCTATTTCCGCGACGGCGGCGATCTCACCGATATCAATGTGCTGGTGCAGGCAGCAAGCGAATGCGGTCTCGATGCGGAAGAGACGCGCCGGCGGCTTGCGACGGATGAAGACGTGGCGCTGATTTCGGCGCAGGCGGAGGAAGCTTCCAACAAGGGCATTTCCGGCGTGCCGACCTACGTCTTCGCCCAGAAATATGCGGTGTCGGGCGCGCAGCCGCCGGAGCAACTCGCAGCCGCCATTCGCCAGGTCTCGGCGGAAATCAACGCGCAGGCGGCCGAATAGCGGCTAACTCTTGCCGCGAAGGCGATGAACCGCGCGGCGGGCGAGTTCGCGCAGCCGATGCTGCGTTTTCATCGCCACGTGAATCATCTGCACCACGGGATCGCCGGCGCGCAGCGGGATGATGACGTCGCCAATCCGCAACCGCCCGCGCCAGATCGGGTTGATCATGGGATGGTGCGCGCTGGCGGTCGAATCCGCCGTGACCAGCACGGCGTCGGCGCACAGATGCCGCGTCAGGTCGAGCGTGAGCTGTACGCCGGGCGAGAATTTCGCAAAGCGCTCGTCGATGCCGAGCTTGAAATAGAATGCGCGATCCTGGTGACGAAGCACGACGGCGGCTGCTACCGGGGTATCGCCGGCATGCATCGTCACGATTTCGCATTGGCCGGTTTCCGCAAGGCCTCGCGTGGCGCGCCGGATGAAACCCGCATCGCCTTCGTGCTGGCGAAGCGCGGTGCCGCGCTCACCCTTCCAGCCGCTGGCTTCGAGGGCGAGGAAAACCTCAACCGCACGGCTCACGTCGGTTGGGCTGCGCGCGACTTCGAACCGCACCGCGCCGTGCTCGGCCAGGCGATTGCGTTGACGCCGCAGCTCCTTGAGTTTTTTCGCACCGAGCGCGTCGTTCAGCACCTCGTCCGCATCGCGTCTCGCATCCAGGCAGGCGCGCAAATGCGAATGCAGGACGATCGGCTGCAGGCCGTCCTGCCGCAGCGCTTGCGTAAAGGCCTTCATCGCCGCGCCGTTCAGCGAGACATCGCGCAGGATCAGCGCATGCGCACCGATGCTGCGGGCTTCGCTCAGCAAACCGCTTGCGGCTTCCTCGGCCAGAGTACGATCCAGCAATGGTGTGCACAGCGTGCCGTAGGGGCTGGCGCTTGCCAAAGCGGGCAGAGGGATTTTGCAGGCGCGCCACGCGGAGACGACCGGCAACAGGCCGATCAGGGGAACCGCTTCGCCCGACTCCGATGGGGCCTTGCGCCAGGCGCCCAGCGCAAAGACACCGGTGCGGCCGCGTGCGGAGGCGTTCACGGCCAATTCCCAGGCGGGCAGATAGTAACCGTTCGGTTCAATCGCGCGTTCGGCGAGCGCGCGCCATTCCTCGATCGGAATAGCCGTCAGCGCCATAAATCCGGCGCGCTGCAGATCCGGTGTCGAAACGGAAACGGCGCGCGCGCGCTGGTCCGCGCCATCCTTGGCGGAACGGCGAGACAGACCTGCAATGTCAGCCATTTCAGCCACGTTTCGTTTCCCGCTCGCCCGGGGGTCAAAACCCCGCGCCGCCCGCGACCTTGAGGCCGCAACGCTAGCGGAAAGTTCGGAAAATGCTCTTGGCCGGGAGATTCAATTTGATCTTTATCGTTAACCGCGCCTTGACGGGTGGCTCGCGCGAAGAATCTGGGGAGATAGTGGACTGGATTTGACATTGGCTGCCTCCCCTCGCGGCCGCGTATTCGCGGGTAGCGAATGTTGGAATCGGGCCACGAGGTGCGATGACCGAATTGGCTGGAAACGTTCCTGATATCGCCGCGTCCCCCGATTACATTTTCGTGATCAAGGAATGATCGTGCACCCCAAACAGTCTTTGTCGATGGACACGCATGCCAAAATGCAACGGCCGGGGCGGAAATGGGAACACAGACCAATCATCGCGAGCAGGTGCGGCAGAAAATCATTCAGAGCGCGCTGCAGCTCTTCAACCGCCACGGCTTCACCGCGGCATCCATCGACGACATCATGGCCGGCGCCGGGATGACACGCGGCGGCTTCTACAGCTACTTCCAGAGCAAGAGCGAGCTTTATGCGGAGGCGATCAGCTGTTTCGTCACCGAGAAGCAGGAAATCATCGCGAACTCGGACAAGGCGTCGGACCGTGCGGTGACGTTGTTGCGCGATTATCTCTCGCAGCAGCAACTTGAAGATCTCGCGACGAGCTGTCCGATGATCGGCTTTCCCAACGACATCTCACGAAGCGACCAGTCGGTGCGGGAAGCGCAGGAGGCGGCGTTGCGAATGATGGTCGATACCTTCCAGCAGGGCATGACCCCGAACGCACACGCGTCGAGGCAGGTCGCGCTCGCGCTGGCCTCGCTCTGTCTCGGCGGCATGGTGCTCGCCCGGGCGATCGAGGACCGCGCGCTCGCCGACGAGTTGCGCGAGGCGACCATGGCGGTGGCGTTGCGGCTCGGGCACTGGACATGAAGCGCTAGTGGAGTGGATTTGACATTCGCTCCGCTGTGGCCGGGTCGCGGGAATCTGCGCCGATGCCGCCCTGTTCGCTCAGATCGGCTGATAGGTCTGGATATCGCAGGTGTCTTCGGGCAACGCGCGGCGGCGGTCGATGATGACGCCGCCGTTGATCGAGATGCGATAGGTTTCCTCGCCGAGCGGTTTTCCGGTGGCCGAGGTCAGCTCGGCCTTCACGCAGGCGCTCCAGCCCAAGCCGCGAAGTTCGTGACGCGGCTCGGAGACCTGCACGTTCTGCGGATCGGATTGGGCGACGAAAACCTGGTCGAGTTTCTCGCGGACCATCCGCCGCACGTCGGGCGGCGGCTCGAGCGGTGGCGGTTCGGCAGGTTTGGCGCGCATCGAATCGGGCAGCGGCAGCGGCGAGCGGCTGTCGGCGAGGCCGCAACCGGCGAGCGCCAGCGCACAGCCCACCAGCGCGATTGGTAGAAGGATCTGCCCCATCGGTCCTCTTCAGTCATCGTGTGGCGGTTCAGAAGTCCGCATCCTTTGTGCCGCGGGCTGGTCATGCGGACTTCTGAACCAAAGCCACATTAGATCAATAGATTTGCTGGTCCGCTCCCCCGTCTGCGCCGGCTCTCACAACATCGCAAAGGCGCTCGATACCATCGCCACCGGTTTGTTGTCGGTGCTGCCCGACAGCGTGATGCGGCCAAAGCTCATGGTTCGTCCGAGCCGGACCACCCGCGCATCGGCCAGCACGTCGGACTGCGCAACCGGACGCATGAAATGGGTGGTCTGGTCGACCGTGGTCATCGGGCGGTAGCCGCGGTTGGCGGCAAGGACGGCAATCACCATCGCCGTATCGGCAAGCGCCATCAGCGCCTGGCCGCAGACGATGCCGCCATGCCGGCACAGGCGATCGGAGAAAGCCATGCGCAGAATGGCGCCGGGCTGCCAATCGGCGGACGCAGTCGAAGGCGGGTCGGATTCGATGTCGACGATCGACAGATTCAGGTCCTGCACCCAGGGCGCAAAGACTTCGCGAAGAACGCGTCTGGCTTCCTCGATATCGAATTTCGCCGGGGTCGTGGGATCATAGGCCATCACGGATCACTCCCGCAGCGATTGGATCTTCTTGCATGGCTGCAAAGAAGAACCGGGTGCAATTTGTGAAATCCATTCTGGTGCCGCATTTCAATGTGGAGCGCCAGCCCCGGGGACTGGGGAAGGTGATCCGGCCGTGCTTGAAAATAGCAGGCCTTGGGCCCTATGATGGCGGCTAGTGGAGTGGATTTGACATTCGCTACCCCGTAGTCGAGCATTCGAAATGCGAATGTCAAATCCAAAACTCCACTAGAAACCGATATTTGCTAGTGCTGACGTTCCTTTCCGTGTCGCCGCGAGTTCTTCGAACGAACGTCAGTGTCAAAGCCACACCAGGATCATATGGTTGCTAGTGGGGAGTAGTTTTCCAGATGTTTCGCCGGCTTGCCTGGTTGTTCTGTGTGGTCGCCGTGGGGCTTGCGCTCAGCGGCTGCACGAAATGCGGTCCGATTTGGGACGACTGGTTTCCGTCCCAGAAATCATGCAGATCCGACCACCTCTAGTGGAGTGGATTTGACATTCGCTATCCACGTGGCCCCAAGCTCTGAAAGCGCCGGCCTGCCGCGGCTTCGTCCTTGGCGGCTTGGCTCAGCGGGCCGCGCGATGCTATGCTGGTCTTTCGAAGATACGGGGAGTTCTTCATGAGAGCCTTGCGCCTTGCGGCCGCGATCATGTTGCTGGCGTCGCCGGCCGTTGCCCAGATTCCGAAGCTGAATCTGTTGCAAGACAACAAGCCTGCCAAGACGCAGGAAGAAAAGGCCGCCGAGGACGCGCAGCAAAAGGCCTACAGGGATTCCTTGAAGAAGATTCCGGATGCCAAGGCGCCTTCCGATCCCTGGGGCAGCGTGCGCTCGGATGCGCCAGCGGCGCCGGCCAAGTCGGCCACATCGTCCAAGCCGAAGGCCAAGAGCCGGGCCACCGCCAACAGCAGCGCCCCCGCCAACTGAAGCTAACCGCCACTGAAGCTGACGTGATTGCACGTTTGCCTGCCGTGGTCGGCTTGTTCGCGTGCACGGCACAGCCAGGACTTCGACGAAAAACGGGGTTCGGGTTTTATGACCGTTTGGAGCGGAGCTGACGTTTCTTGCCGGCCGGTTTTGAGGCGTCCAGCGAATCCGCCACCAGGCAGATCCGGAAAACCGGCTGACGGAGCTCGTCCAGCAGCTCCATTTCCCACTGCGTATCCCGGCCAAGCTTGCGGCAAATTCCGCCGACCATGTCGGCGCACGAACTGGTCAGTTCCTGCCAAGCGGCATTGTGGTCGGCAAGCTCAATCCCTTGCTCCGACGCACCGGAATAACGGCCATTTCGAATCCGAAAGAAATAGAGCGGCATCATACTCGCCTACAGGGAACCGCCCGTGGGGGCCGGGTTCCAGGCCCCTATCGGTAATGGCGTGATTTGACGCCCAATCCGGCCGTGGATCAATTCCGGAAGGTTACGGGTCCGGCGTGCGCCGCAGCACGCCTCATTCGCTCTCGGTGATGCGGACCAGTCCGTCACCGGTGACGACGAGACCTTTAGTGGTCTCAAGGACATAGCCGAGACTGACCAGCTTCGACAAATGCTGTGGCGGCACCGTCGGGTGGTCGGAGGCGATCGCGATTTCGATCAGGGAAGCAAATTCTTCAGGGGTCAGAAGCTTGGGAGCGTGAACAGTCATCGTCAACTCGCGATCAGCACAGCCGCCTCAACATCCCGAAAAGCCATGCGAGGCCCGGGATGGCATCAGCGAACACCATAGCATTTATTTCTGAAAATTGCTGACCATAACTAGACAGCGAGGCAGGCGCTTCGCAGCCATTTCGGGTGGGGCCGTCGACCGAATTGACAACTGGCCGACGACCCCGGCCGCGCAATTGAAATTGTGGCCCTGACGGGTCAGCTCTGCGTGGCCGGTCAGCTAACGCCTGATCGCGACCGCACGCGCTACTCAAAAAGCGTCGGTCCGGGGGCCGTACAACTACGCTCCCCCGCGGCGCGACTTCGCCGGATCTATGTTGTTCACGCTGCGCTTTACTTCGGCGGCTGCAATCCGGGAGAGGTGAGCCACTCCGATATGTGAGCGGCGATTTCGATCTGGCTTATCTTTTTGAGAAGCTCGTCCTGTAGCGGACCGGGCGGGAGTTTGGACGCCCGCGCTTCCAGACGAGCCTTTTCGGCTGCCAACTGCGCTTCGAATGAGTGAGGAACGGATCGACGGCGACGCTGCATGACACAACCTCGTGCTTACGGGTCCTAACCGTAGAGTTTGCATTGTCCATTCTACATGCTGCCGCCGGACGCTCTGTTCCATATTGAACGCAGGCCGAGCGAAAACATGCGGCTCGCAACGAGATCGCCGGGGCCGTGGAATCTTCCGTCCATGGTGGCCAAAACTTCGAGCCTCGAAGTCGCGCGGTCGATGATCCCAGCCGGAGCAAGCTCGCGCAAATTCAAAACAGGCGACTGTGAACAAGCTCACATTTTGGTTGAGCGGCGTTCGTTATGTTGCGCTGCCCCCAAGTTTCTGGTCCCCCGGAACACCCATGGGGGCAGACGGCCTCGGCACGCGCCCTCAGCGTGGCGGGGCCGTCGTTTTTCTGTTGTTGGAAATGGCTGCGCCGTCACGACCAGCGGGGATTGACGACCCAATTGTAAGGCGCGTGTAAGCTCGGTTAGCTAGTGGTCCAATTCTAACATTCGCATCCCTTCTCAGCGGTCACTTTTGCGAATGTTAGAATCAAAGGACCACTAGCAAAGATAGGTTTCTAGTGGAGTTTAGGATTTGACATTCGCGTTGCGAACTCGCGGCCAGGTGGGTAGCGAATGTCAAATCCACTCCACTAGGGTCTGCTCGGTCCGCGAAGGAACAAGCCCCCCAAAGTCGGATCAGCTTGGCCTCACCGCGTTCTCAGCGCGGTGGGGCCTTTGTTTTTGGGAAGGGCCGGGCCGGCAAACCGGCCAGTGGCGCCCCGCGGTGCTGTGCCAGGACGCTCAATCTCAACGAGATTTTAAATCGATTCGCATGATGTCGCAGCAACCTCTGATGCGAACTTCGGAAAAAAAAGGAGCTCTAGTAACTTATTAATTCGAGTGCGGCTTTGAATTTGAAGTTCCTGCAACGTACTTGCAGCGAAACTGATAGGAACTTCAAATTCGCCGCACTAGGGCCGTTTTCTTTGCTGGCCAACATTCGCCGGCTGGCGATGAAAGCGGCCAATTGAGGCGGCCTTATTCTTTTGGCTTGATGGCCGTCTCACCGCAGTGATCGCACCGATATACGTTCACCGCCGGTCGATCCTGGATTTTCGGTAGCGTCGCGTAGTGCGACATTCGACCCCCGCATTCAGTGCAAATCGGCGCGAGTGGTCCCTTGTCAGATTTCTTCGCCATGGCTGTGGATCATCGTCCAGCTTGCCATTGTTTCCTAGTGGAAACGGGAAAAAGTGGCAATTGCCTTGAAGCCATGACCGGTGAATTTGACACCGCCAACCACAAATCAGGCTGCGAAGGTCAAATACGGCTCAATGCGGGGGCTACGGTGCCGTCCTGCTTAGGACATTCGCCGCGGCAAATTAGGACAGTGTTATGGACGGTATTGGTCCGGGGTATCTGATCTCCCGGGGAAAACTTTAAGCTGCCGGTTGCCGGAGGAGGGATTTCATCACGCACAAATTTGACCGGCCAAAGGGGTCGCGAGAATGCGGCCCCTTTCGATTCCCCGCCTTCTGGAGCAGGCCGCCGAGCGTGGGGTGATGTTATGGCTGCACCGCCAGGCAAAAAGCTTTTGCGAAGGCGACGTCGTGGACGCTGAAGCCGCGCCATTTGAGGATGTGCCCGAATGAAAGAGGCCGCCAACTGAGGCGGCCTTAGATCAAGGTAAGCGCGTAGGTAAAACACACGATCAGCGTCGCGGTGCTCAGGGTCAGCACCACGAGGGCGTCTTGTGCACGCTTTTCCAACTTCCGATCCATACGGACACTATGCAGAAGGGCATGGGTTTGTTCCGACCGGCGCGGCCTTATTCTCTTGGCCTAAAGGGGCCAGTGCCGGCGGTCTTATTCTGTACCGGGGGATCGGCCCAGCTCACCGGCAAGCCAGCCTATCGCGTAAGGGCTTTTGAGAGGGTCGGGGCCTTCGCAATCCGAGCAGTAGAACGTGCACGGACCCTCACCGCCAGGTGGCAATGCGAGAGTCAGATACGCCCCACAATGAGGGCAGGTTGGTCTTTTGGCCTGTCCCATGACAAATATTATGACGATGCGAAAAATCGGCGTCAATTAAATTAGGCCGCCATTAACTTCGAACCAGGCGACTGCGGTCGGAAATAGGCCAGTACCCCCGGTTTGCTGTCCTAATTAGGACACTCGGAAAGCCAGATTAGGACATCATGCCTGGACGCAGAGGACAGTGAGTTTATGGAGACCGTTAGAAAGCTGGCTTGGAAAGACGAAGACGACAAGGCTAGTAAATGAAAGTGGCCGCCCACTGAGGCGGCCTTAGCTACAGGCTGATGTAAAGGTCTTTAGCTAGCTGAGATATTTGTGGGGTACAGGTCTGCGCGCCAAACTCTGGTCATTGAGCACGCGTGCGTCAGCCGGTTTCCCATCTCAGATCTCGACCATCCATTGCGAGTCAGGATTTGGAAGATTTCGTTGGTCGCAAATCCGCGATTATTTTCGACTGCATTAATCAGCGCCTTGGCGAGCGCCTGTTGTTCAGGGTCTTCATTCAATTTGCCAGTTCGGAATAGGAAGCTGAAAAATCCCATGCGGCGCTCCTGAGTTCGGAACAGCAAAATAGGACACTAACAAATTCTAAATAGGACACTGAGGGTCAAATACGGACAGTACCGGCCAGTAGGTACTGGCCGAAATAGGCCACTCTAAAAACCAAAGTAGGCCACTGAGATAGGAACGGTTGTTGGTCCTCGGAATTAATTCAACGTGCCGTCCTCAACGGCACAGTATCTCCCCCAAGAGACGGCCTCAGTTCCCCCCAGCTGAGGCCGTTTTCCTTTGGCCACTCGCGGTTTTAAAACCGGCCGCTAAAGTGTTACGTCAATATTACTGACATTTGCGCCTGTTTGCAGAAGCTGCACTGAGGCGGCCTTACTCTGGCTTGCGCTTGAACGTTTCGACTTTGCGGCCTAGCTGCCAAAGCTCTACGTCGTGACCGTCAACGAGCTTCTTTGCGGCTTCTTTCGCCGCATCGTCATCGCAGCAATCAAGGTCAACAGCGCGTTTGAAGTGACCGTCGTCCTTGATGATGTACGCGCGATACTCAGCCATTGTCGTTCCCCAATGGGAACAACCTACAGCATGCGAGCGGCTGTGTAATTTCAAATTAGGCCACTGTTAACTTCAAAATAGGCCACTAGGGGTCGAAACAGGCCAGTACCCGGCCAGTAAAAAAGAACATATTGCGAACATGGAACAAATGGTGTACATATGCTCCGTTGCTGATTCAGCCCGCGCAATTTGTCCGGTTTGCGAATCCCCGCCATAAGGAGCACCCAATGTCCGTCTCTGCCCTGCGTATCGTCGAAGGATCCTCCATGGATAAGAGTAAGGCCCTGTCCGCTGCGCTGTCTCAGATCGAGCGCCAGTTCGGCAAGGGTTCGGTGATGAAGCTGGGCAAGAACGACCGTTCGATGGATATCGAGACGATATCCTCCGGCTCGCTCGGGCTCGACATTGCGCTGGGCGTCGGCGGCCTGCCGAGGGGGCGGGTGGTGGAAATCTACGGGCCGGAATCCTCGGGCAAAACCACGCTGGCGCTGCATACGGTGGCGGAGGGCCAGAAGAAGGGCGGCATTTGCGCCTTCATCGATGCCGAACACGCGCTCGATCCGGTCTATGCGCGAAAGCTCGGCGTCAATATCGATGAACTCCTGATCTCCCAGCCCGACACCGGCGAGCAGGCGCTGGAAATCTGCGACACCCTGGTGCGCTCCGGCGCGGTCGACGTGCTGGTAATCGATTCGGTGGCAGCGCTGGTGCCGAAGGCCGAACTCGAAGGCGAAATGGGCGATGCGCTGCCGGGTCTGCAGGCGCGGCTGATGAGCCAGGCGCTGCGCAAGCTCACCGCCTCGATCAACAAGTCCAACACCATGGTGATCTTCATCAACCAGATCCGGATGAAGATCGGCGTGATGTACGGCTCGCCGGAGACGACCACCGGCGGCAACGCCCTGAAATTCTACGCCTCCGTCCGCCTCGACATCCGCCGCATCGGCGCGATCAAGGAGCGCGACGAGGTGGTCGGCAACACCACCCGCGTCAAGGTGGTGAAGAACAAGCTGGCGCCGCCCTTCAAGCAGGTCGAGTTCGACATCATGTATGGCGAGGGCGTGTCCAAGATGGGCGAAATCCTCGATCTTGGCGTCAAGGCCGGCATCGTGGAGAAGTCCGGCGCCTGGTTCTCCTATGACAGCCAGCGTCTCGGTCAGGGCCGCGAGAACTCCAAAGCGTTCCTCAAGGCCAATCCCGACATCACCGCCAAGATCGAAACTTCGATCCGCCAGAACTCCGGTCTGATTGCTGAGCAGATTCTGGCCGGCGCACCGGAGCGCGACGCCGACGACGCCGAGGAGCCGGCGGAGGAGTGATTACTCGCTCGTGCTCCGGACGCGAGTTTCTGAAACACCTCGGAGATCGTGCCACGGATGCGGTGCACTGCACCGCATAAGCGGGGCGGCGCTGCTGATCCGGGGTCCATCTCCACCGATGTGAACAGGTCCCGGCTCTGCGGGGCAGCGTTGCACGCTGCGCCGCGTCCGGGACACGCGCCGGAACGAGAGAGGGGTTCCTTGAACGCGTCTTTCTTCGTTTACATTCTGGCAAGCAAGCGGAATGGGACGTTGTATGTTGGCGTCACAAACGATCTCGCTCGTCGGATAGCGGAACACAAAGCCAAACTTGTTTCCGGCTTCACGCGTAAATACGACGTCACCCGTCTGGTCTATCTTGAATTGTTCGATAGTGTTCTTGAGGCGCGCGCCCGGGAACATTCGTTGAAGCGCTGGCGTCGTGCGTGGAAGGTTGCGTTGATCGAGAAGCTCAACGCGGATTGGCGAGATTTGTCTGAGGAGCTAAGTCGTTGAAAGGGCGGTCGTGCCCCGGATGCGGCGCAGCGCTCTTGCGGTGCGCCGCTGATCCGGGGCCCATTCTTCTTCGGCTATTTAGGTCCCGGCTGCGGAGCAGCGTGCGCGCTGCACCGCGTCCGGGACAGGTAGCTGATTGGCGTGATTTGACCGGAGAATTGAGTTTCTGAAGCACCTCGGAGATCGTGCCCCGGATGCGGCGCACTGCACCGCGTAAGCGGTGTGGTGCGCTGCTGATCCGGGGCCCATGGTTTTAGGCGCGGTAGGTAGGTCCCGGCTCTGCGGGGCAGCGTTGCACGCTGCGCCGCGTCCGGGACACGAGAGCTACGCTGTTCGCGTCAATCCCTCACTCCGCCGCTTGCGCGTAGTCGCTCACCGGCGGGCAGGAGCAGACGAGATTGCGGTCGCCATAGACGTTGTCGATCCGACCCACGGGGCACCAGTACTTGTCGGTTCGTGACGTGCCTGCCGGAAAACAGCCTTCGGCGCGGCTGTAGGCCCGGGCCCACGCCTCGTCCGCGATGTCGTGTACCGTATGGGGCGCGTGCCGCAGCGGCGAAGCCTCGATCGTCCAGCGGCCAGCCTCAACCTCGGCGATCTCGCGCCGGATCGCGATCATCGCCTCGCAGAAACGATCGAGCTCGGCCCTGGATTCGGACTTCGTCGGCTCGATCATCAGCGTGCCCGGCACCGGGAAGCTCATGGTCGGCGCATGGAAGCCATAGTCGATCAGGCGTTTGGCAATGTCGTCGACCGTGACGCCGGCTGAATTCTTCAGAAGCCTGGGATCGATGATGCACTCATGGGCGACGCGGCCTTTGGCGTTCCGGTACAGCACCGGAAAATGGGCGGCCAGCTTCGCGGCAATGTAATTGGCGTTGAGGATGGCGATTTCGGTCGCGCGCGTCAGCCCTTCGCCGCCCATCATCAGAATATAAATGTACGAGATGGTGAGGATCGAGGCCGAGCCGTGAGGCGCAGCCGACACCGGACCGATCGCGCTTTCGCCGCCGTTTCGGGGATGGCAAATCTCTGGATGACTTGGCAGGAACGGCGTCAAATGCGCTTTGACGCCGATCGGGCCCATGCCGGGACCGCCGCCGCCGTGCGGAATGCAGAACGTCTTGTGCAGATTGAGGTGGCTGACATCGGCGCCATATTCGCCGGGCCGGGCAAGGCCAACCTGCGCATTCAGATTGGCGCCGTCGAGATAGACCTGGCCGCCATGGCCGTGCACGATGTCGCAGACCTCGCGAATATGTTCCTCGAACACGCCGTGGGTCGAGGGATAGGTAATCATCACGGCCGCGAGGTTCTTGCCGTGTTGTGCCGCCTTGGCGCGCAAATCGCCGACATCGACGTCGCCACGCGCATCACATGCCACCACGACGACCACCATGCCGGCCATGTGGGCGGAAGCGGGATTGGTGCCGTGGGCGGAGGAGGGGATCAGGCACACGTTGCGGTGGCTTTCTCCCCTTGAAGCGTGATAGCCGCGGATCGCGAGCAGCCCGGCATATTCGCCCTGCGCGCCCGAGTTGGGCTGCAGCGAGATCGCGTCATAGCCGGTGATGTCGCATAGCCACTTTTGCAAGCGCGCAAACAACGCGTGATAACCTTCCGCCTGTTCTTGCGGCGCGAACGGATGCAGTGAGCCGAATTCCGCCCAGGTCAGCGGCATCATCTCCGTGGTGGCGTTCAGCTTCATGGTGCAGGAACCCAGCGGAATCATCGCGCGGTCCAGCGCGAGATCGCGATCACTGAGCTTGCGCATGTAACGCAACAGCTCGGTTTCGGAGCGATGGGCATGAAACACCGGATGGCTGAGAAACGCGCTCTCGCGCTTCATGCCGGCAGGCAATGCGTCGTTGGTCGTCTGTTCGACCTCCCCGTAATTGAGTTGGCCGCCGAAGGCGCGCCATACCGCTTCAACCGTCTCCTCACGCGTGGTCTCGTCGAGCGCAACGCCGAGCACGCCGCTGCCGATCCGCAGATTGATCTTTTCGGCGCGCGCGCGCGCCACGATCTCATTTTGCCTGGCGCCGGCGCTGACCGAGACGGTGTCGAAGAACGCCTCCGATTGCGGTAGGAAGCCAAGCTGACGCAGTCCCGCCGCGAGCACGGCGGCGCGGCGGTGTACTGTCCGCGCGATATGGGTCAGGCCTTCCGGGCCGTGATAGACCGCATACATCGAGGCGATGATCGCGAGCAGCACCTGCGCGGTGCAGATGTTGGAGGTCGCTTTCTCGCGGCGGATGTGCTGCTCGCGGGTTTGCAGCGCCAGCCGATAGGCCGGCTGGCCGCGCGAATCCACCGATAGCCCCACAAGCCGTCCCGGCAGCGAGCGTTTCAGCGCATCGCGCACCGCCATGTAGGCTGCGTGCGGGCCGCCATAGCCCATCGGCACGCCGAAGCGCTGCGCCGAACCGATCGCGATGTCGGCGCCGAGTTCGCCCGGGGACGCGAGCAGCGTCAGCGCCAGCAGATCGGCGGCGACAACGGCGAGCGCGCCCTTGGCGTGAAGCATGGCGATCGCGGGACGCAGGTCGCGCACCGCGCCCGAAGTGCCCGGATATTGCAGCAGGCCGCCAAAGACGTCAGCGCCATCGAGTTGGGTCAAGGGATCGCCGACGATGAGATGCCATCCCAGCGGCTCGGCGCGGGTGCGCAGCACGGCGAGCGTCTGCGGGTGCACATCGGCATCGACGAAGAACGATTTGGTTTTACGTTGCGCCGCGCGTTCGGCGAGCGCCATCGCTTCCGCCGCCGCGGTCGCCTCATCGAGCAGCGAGGCGTTGGCGACATCGAGCCCGGTGAGATCGGCGATCATGGTCTGGAAATTGAACAGGGCTTCCAGCCGGCCCTGGCTGATCTCGGGCTGATAGGGCGTATAGGCGGTGTACCAGGCCGGGTTCTCCAGGAGGTTGCGCTGGATCACGGTGGGCAGGATCGTGCCGGAATAGCCCTGGCCGATCAGCGAGGTGAACACCTGATTTTTCGAGGCAAGCTCTCGCATGTGGGCGAGCGCCTCGGTTTCGCTCAAAGCCGCGCCGAGATCGAGCGGCGCCTGTTGCCGGATCGATGACGGCAAGGTCTCCGCCATCAACCCCGAGAGGCTGGTCGCGCCGACTACCTTGAGCATCGCCGCAATATCGCGCGGGTCGGGGCCGATATGACGGCGGGCGAAGCTCGTGGCGGGCTCGGCTAAAGGCTTGATAGGCGCGGTCATCGGCTTCCTCGTTGCTTTTGCTCGTCATGCCCCGCGAAGGCGGGGCATCCAGTAATCACGGACATCGAAGCTCGAACCGAAGCGGCACGGCGTACTGGATCGTCCGGTCAAGCCGGACGATGACAGTGTGCTTGACGTTGCGGTTCGTCTCATCATTTCAGGCGATGTGTTTCTGATAGGCGGCCTCGTCCATCAGGCCGTCGAGTTCGCTTGTGTTCGAGATCTTCAGCTTGAAGAACCAGGCCTTGCCGGCAGCATCGGAATTCACCAGCGCGGGTTCATCGACGAGTTCGTCGTTGATTTCGAGGACCTCGCCGGAAAGTGGCGCGTAGACGTCGGAAGCGGCCTTCACCGATTCGACGACGGCGGCGGCTTCTGTCTTTTTCAAGGTGCGGCCGACCTTGGGCAGTTCGACGAACACGACGTCGCCGAGTTGCGACTGCGCGTAGTCCGTCACGCCGATGGTGGCGATGTCGCCCTCGATGCGGATCCACTCGTGGTCGCTGGTGTAAAGCGTCGTCATGCGAAATCCTTCAGCGTTTATAGGTGTTGGGAACGAAGGGCATCGGTGCCACCCGCAAGGGCAGGCGCTGGCCGCGCACGTCGGCGAAGACGAGGTTGCCTGGCGCGGCGAGGGACGACGGCAGGTAGCCCATCGCGACTGGCGCATTGAGGCTGGGCGCAAAGCCGCCGGATGTGACGTTGCCGATCGATTGGGATGACACCTCGCTGGCAAACAGGCTGGCGCCTTCGCGCACCGGCGCGCGGCCTTCGGGCTTCAGGCCAACCCGGCGGCGCGCTGCGCCGTGCTCGAACTGGTCCAGAATCGCATTCGCGCCCGGAAATCCGCCGGGCCGCGCGCCGCCCTTGCGGCGGCTCTTTTGAATAGACCATTCCAGTGCGCCCTCGACCGGCGTCGTCGCGGGATCGAGATCGTGCCCGTAGAGGCAAAGCCCGGCCTCCAGCCTCAGACTGTCTCGCGCGCCGAGCCCGATCGGCAGCACGCTTTCGTCTGTCAGCAATTCCTTGGCAAAACCCTCGGCCATCTCCGCCGGCATAGAAATCTCAAAGCCGTCCTCGCCGGTATAGCCGGAGCGGGAGACGAAACAGTCGAGGCCGGCGAGGCGGCGCGGTCCGGCGTCCATGAACTTCATCGTTCGCGTATCAGCGTCGAACTTTGCGAGGACGGATTCCGCCTTCGGGCCTTGCAGGGCGATCAGCGCACGATTGGGGAGCGGCTCGACAACGCAGATATCCGAGAGGTGCTCCTTCAGAAGCGCCTCGTCCTCGGCCTTGCACGCGGCGTTGACGACCAGAAACAGATGGTCACCGAAGTTTGCCACCATCAGGTCATCGAGAATACCGCCGGCTTCGTTGGTGAACTGGGCGTAGCGCTGCCGGCCTGGCGCAAGCGCCAGAATGTCCTGCGGCACCAGCCACTCCAGCGCGCGCGCCGCATCTTCGAGGCGGCCTGACTTCGGCCGAAGCGCGATCTGGCCCATATGCGAGACGTCGAACAGCCCGGCGCTCGATCTGACGTGCAGATGTTCCTTTAAGACTCCGGTTCCGTACTGCACCGGCATGTCGTAGCCGGCAAACGGCACCATCTTGCGCGCCGCGCGAAAGATGCAGCGCGTGCAATGGCGTTTGCTTCGGAGGAGGCGGGGAGGTGGAAACAGCAGCGGCAAGCATCCTGGAGCCCTCGCGGATTTATCGAGGGGTAATTCCCTCCAAAATCCGAAAAAGCCCCATCTGTCGCTGTGCCTGAGAGTATTATCCCGTCGGCGGGCACATTCGGGCCGAACCCGTCAAGTGCCTCTTTCCAGATCTATCGAAGTCACGAGGGTCCTTTTGCCTGAGAGTTTCCGGGGCGGTTGCTCCTTCGGCGCCGGCCTTTCAGCCGATCTCTCCCGACGTGACTATCTTCATTAGATAAGCGAAAAACACGGTCAGGCCAAGCCCGTCAAGGCGAGGGTGCGCCGCTATCAACGTCAAATCGGAGGCACCAGTGTCCCGGTTCTGACATTCGTTCCCCCTCGCGGCGGGTTCGTTTACGAATGTCGGAACCAAAGGGACACTGGCAAACATAGGATTCTAGTGCGGTTTTGGATTTGACATTCGCTCTTCGAGGAATTGCTGAGCCACTGACGCGAATGTCAAATCTACCGCACTAGCCGACAAGTCTCTGATCTCTTTACACTGTTTCTGGACACGGCTTTCCCCCTTGTCTAAAAGCGTTCTCGCCGAGTTCCCGAACATATTCGCGATTGGACCCTATGAGCGGCGTTAACGAGATCAGGTCGAGTTTCCTCAAGTTTTTTGCCGATAACGGCCACGAAATCGTGCCGTCCTCGCCGCTCGTGCCGCGCAACGATCCGACGCTGATGTTCACCAATGCCGGCATGGTGCAGTTCAAGAACGTCTTCACCGGCGTCGAGAAGCGGCCCTACCAGCGGGCGACGACTTCGCAGAAATGCGTGCGCGCCGGCGGCAAGCACAACGACCTCGACAACGTCGGCTACACCGCGCGCCATCACACCTTCTTCGAGATGCTCGGCAACTTCTCGTTCGGCGATTACTTCAAGGATCGCGCGATCGAACTCGCCTGGAATTTGGTCACCAGGGAATTCGGCCTGCCGAAGGACAAGCTCACGGCCACTGTCTATATCGATGACGACGAGGCGTTCGGGCTCTGGAAGAAGATTGCGGGTCTGCCGGAATCGCGAATCATCCGCATCGCCGGCTCCGACAATTTCTGGCAGATGGGCGACACCGGGCCCTGCGGCCCGTGTTCGGAAATCTTCTACGACCATGGCGACAAGATCTGGGGCGGCCCGCCCGGATCGGCTGAAGCCGACGGCGACCGTTTCATCGAGATCTGGAATCTCGTGTTCATGCAATATGAGCAGCTCGAGGGCGGCATCCGCAATCCGCTGCCCAAGCCTTCGATCGACACCGGCGCAGGGCTGGAGCGTGTCGCGGCCGTGCTGCAAGGCAAGCACGACAATTATGATATCGATCTCTTTGTCGCGCTGATCCGCGCCATTGCCGATTTGACCGGCGCCGATCCGCACGGGCCGCAGAAGGCCTCGCTGCGGGTGATCGCGGATCACCTGCGCGCCTCGTCGTTCCTGATTGCCGACGGGGTGCTGCCCTCCAACGAAGGCCGCGGCTATGTGCTGCGCCGGATCATGCGCCGCGCGATGCGGCACGCCCAGTTGCTGGGCGCCCGCGATCCGCTGATGTATCGCCTGGTCTGGGCGCTGGTGCGCGAAATGGGCCAGGCCTATCCGGAGCTGGTGCGCGCCGAAAGGCTGATCGAGGAAACGCTGCGGCTGGAAGAGACGCGATTCCGCAAGACGCTCGAACGGGGACTTTCGATCCTCGACGAGAAGAGCGCGGGCCTGAAGAAGGGCGACATGTTCGATGGCGACACCGCCTTCACGCTCTACGATACCTATGGTTTCCCGCTCGACCTGACGCAGGACGCGCTGAAGTCGCGCGGCATCGGTGTCGATCAGGCCGCGTTCACCGACGCGATGGACCGCCAGCGCGAAAAGGCCCGCGCGGCCTGGTCGGGAAGCGGCGATACCGCGAGCGAAGCGATCTGGTTTCCGTTGCGCGAAAAACTCGGCGCCACCGAATTTCTCGGCTATGAGACCGAAACCGCCGAAGGCATTGTCGGCGCGCTGGTGAAAGACGGCGCGGCCGTGGACCAACTCAAGCCAGGCGAGAGCGGGGCGATCGTGTTGAACCAGACGCCGTTCTACGCGGAATCCGGCGGCCAGGTCGGCGACACCGGCGTCATGGCCGGCGAGGGCGCGCGTTTCCGCGTCACCGATACCCAGAAGAAGGCTGGCGATCTCTTCGTGCATCTGGGCACCGTCGAACAGGGCACGTTGAAAGTGGGCACGGCGTTGCAGCTCGACGTCGATCACTCGCGGCGCGCCTCGATCCGTGCCCATCACTCAGCGACGCATGTCTTGCATGAGGCGCTGCGCCAGGTGCTCGGGGATCACATCGCCCAGCGCGGTTCGCTGGTCGCGCCGGATCGCCTGCGCTTCGACTTCGTTCATCAGAAGCCGATCACGCATGAGGAACTCGCCCGCGTCGAGGATATCGCCAACAACGTGGTGCTGGAAAACGACGAAGTCACCACGCGCCTGATGGGAGTTGACGAAGCGCGCGAGGCCGGCGCCCGGGCGCTGTTCGGCGAAAAATACGGCGACGAGGTGCGCGTGGTTTCGATGGGAAAGACCGCACGCGAACACGGCGCCAATGCGCTCGGCTGGTCGGTCGAGTTGTGCGGCGGCACGCATGTCAGGCGCACCGGCGATATCGGCCTGATCTCGGTGACCGGCGAAAGCGCGGTGTCCTCTGGCGTGCGTCGCATCGAGGCATTGACCGGAAACTACGCGCGCAAGCACGCCAACGACATGATGCAGTTGGCCAAGACAGCGGCCTCCGAGCTGCGAGCCCCGCTGGAAGAAATGCCGGCGCGCATCACGGCGCTGATGGACGAGCGCAAGAAGCTCGAGCGCGAGCTGTCGGATGCGCGCAAGAAGCTCGCGATGGGCGGCGGTGCGTCCGCCTCGAACGGGTCGGGCGCGGCGGGCGTGCGCGAGGTCGGCAACGTCAAGCTGATGGCGCGTGCGGTCGAAGGCATCGAGATGAAGGATCTCAAGAGCCTGGCGGACGATGGCAAGAAGCAGTTGGGCTCCGGTGTGGTCGCCATTGTCGGCGTCACCGGCGACGGCAAGGCCGGCGTGGTGGTCGGTGTCACCGCCGATCTTGTCGCGCGCTATAACGCGGTCGACCTCGTGCGCGTGGCTTCCGAGGCGCTTGGCGGCAAGGGTGGCGGCGGACGGCCTGACATGGCGCAGGCCGGCGGACCCGACGGTGCCAAGGCCGATGCAGCGCTCGCCGCGATCGAAAAGGCGATGGCGGGAGCGTAACTCTTTCCTTCTCCCCTTGTGGGAGAAGGTGTCGCGGGCAAAGCCCGCGACGGATGAGGGGTTGTATCTGCGAGCCCGTCAGCTAAGAGGCTTGCGCGTCGAGAGAACCCCTCACCCAAGCTCGCCTCTGTCAACGCGTCGAGCTGCCCTCTCCCACAAGGGGCGAGGGCACAATAACTGGTAGCGCCTGTCTCAGCTTTTCCGCGAGAACACGTATTCCGCCGAATAGGGCGCCGATTTGAAGGTGCCTGCCTTGTCGCAAGACCCTTCGAGCTTGCCGCCCCTGGTGTTGATCCGCTGCACGGTGGTGACGCCGGTCAAGACGCCGCTGCCGTGCGAGGACGTCACTTGCAGTTTCAGCCAGGGGATATCGTCGGCGGTTGCGCCCGGCGCGTTGCCGGCCGCCTTGGCGATCACGACGCTGCCGTCGATATGCTCCCAGGTCGGCCCCGCATAATGCCGGCCAATCGTCTTGCCGTCCACAAGCAGCGAGGCGATCGGTTCGCGGAATACCCACGTCAATTTGCCGTCGGCACCGGTCTTGCATTCGTAGACCTGCGCGCCTTCGGCATGTGCGGTGAGGACGACGGTTTCTCCCGGCGACGCGATCGCGGCCGGAAGCGGTGCTTGCGCTTTGGCGCTCACGGCCAGACCGGACAGCAGGAGGGCGGAGAGGACGACATGTTTGACCAACTGCACGATCGTTACGCCATCGCCTTGGTGAGGTTTTCCGCGACCTTGTCGAGGAAGCCGTTGGTCGAGAGCCAGCGCTGATCGGCGCCGACCAGCAGCGCGAGGTCCTTGGTCATGAAGCCTTCCTCGACGGTCGCGACGCAGACCTTCTCCAGGGTCAATGCGAATTTCGCCAGCTTCTCGTTGTTGTCGAGCTTGGCGCGATGCGACAGGCCGCGCGTCCAGGCGAAGATCGAGGCGATCGAGTTGGTCGAGGTTTCCTTGCCCTTCTGATGCTCGCGGTAATGCCGCGTCACGGTGCCATGCGCGGCTTCGGCCTCCACGGTCTTGCCGTCGGGGGTGAGCAGCACCGAGGTCATCAGGCCGAGCGAGCCGTAGCCTTGCGCCACGGTGTCGGACTGCACGTCGCCGTCGTAGTTCTTGCACGCCCAGACATAGCCGCCGGACCATTTCAGAGCGGCCGCCACCATGTCGTCGATCAGTCGGTGTTCGTAGGTAAGCTTCTTGGCGTCGAAGTCCTTCTTGAATTCGCGGTCGAACACGTCCTGGAAGATGTCCTTGAAGCGGCCGTCATAGACCTTGAGGATGGTGTTCTTGGTCGAGAGGTAGACCGGATAGTTGCGCATCAGGCCGTAGTTGAGGGAGGCGCGGGCAAAATCGACGATCGAGTCGTCGAGATTGTACATTCCCATGGCAACGCCCGCGCCCGGCGTCTTGAAGACTTCCTTCTCGATTACTGTGCCGTCGTCGCCGACGAATTTCATCGTCAGTATGCCCTTGCCGGGAAACTTGAAGTCGGTGGCGCGATACTGGTCGCCATAGGCATGGCGGCCGATGATGATCGGCTTGGTCCAGCCCGGCACGAGCCGCGGCACGTTCTTGCAGATGATCGGTTCGCGGAAGATGCAGCCGCCGAGGATATTGCGGATGGTGCCGTTGGGCGACTTCCACATTTCCTTGAGGCCGAATTCCTTCACCCGCGCCTCGTCCGGGGTGATGGTGGCGCATTTGACGCCGACACCGACCTTCTTGATGGCGTTGGCGGCATCAATGGTGACCTGGTCGTTGGTCTTGTCGCGGTATTCCATCCCGAGGTCGAAATACATCAGGTTAATATCGAGGAACGGATGGATCAGCTTGTCCTTGATGTATTGCCAGATGATCCGGGTCATCTCGTCGCCATCGAGTTCGACGACGGGGTTGGTCACCTTGATTTTTGCCATGGGGAATCGGGCCTTTTTGGAATAGCGCGTGACATCGGGGTGATTTGCCCCCGCGCTATAGCACCGCCGGGCGGCGCGCGAAAGCCGAGCGGCTATGCAGTTTCAGCCGATCTTTTGGCTTGGTGTTTGGCACGGGAGGTTTGCTCTTTTATCCCTCCCCCGCGACAGCGTGGGGAGGGTGGCCGTTGCGAAGCGACGGTCGGGTGGGGGCTGCCAAGTTTGTCGAGGACGTCCCATGGTGATGGTCTTTTTTGAAGACCCCCACCCCGATGCTCACTTCGCTCGCATCGACCCTCCCCGCAAGGGGGAGGGAGAAGATCGTCAGAACGCCGCCTGCGTCGCGGTGCCGGCCACCACATACCAGGTGACGAACAGGCCGCAGATCAGCGCGCCCGGAAAGCTCGTGCCGGTACGCCGCCAGGTGAAGGTGGCGATGACGGCGCATATCGCCAACAGCGGCACAAACGTAATCGCCACGATCGTGGAGAGCGGCACGAAGCCGGGGTCTGGAATTGGATTGAACAGTTTCCCCGACAGCCACATCGTGAGGTATTGCGCGCCGACCAGCACGATGAAGCCGAGCGTCAACGCCAGGATGTTGGTCAGATAAAGCGCGCCGCGCGAGGCGCCGAGCGTGGAGAAATTGCGGTGCAGGATGTGCAGCGCAATCACGAAAAACGCCGTGAATGGCAGGAGATAGATCAGGAAGATCAGGAATTGCTTCGCGCTCATTAGTTTTAAAGCGACGATCCAGAATCGGAAGTCGATCTTGAAGGCGAGGTCGGCAAGCCACAGTGCGGCGTAGCCCACCGCCACCGTGACCAGCGCGATCAGGATCGACGGCCCGATGATCCCGGATCGGCTTGCGCGTTTCGGGGCAAAGGGCATCAAGGCGAGCGCGATCAGGCCGTTGATGATCGCCCAGACCAGAACCTGGTTGGTGATGCCTTGCGGCAGAAAGCGGGAGGGCGTGACCAGGCTGCCGCCGAGCGCAAACGCGGGATAATAGGTCAGCGCCGGGATGAAGGCCGACAGCAGCAGGGCGGTGACCCAGCGGCCGCCTTTGTTGGTCGTTTGCGCCGGCGTTGAGCCATCGGCGACTGCAGGCAGCCTCAGATGTGAAAAGACCGGCGCCTCAAGCAGCCCATCGAACACCCCGAGCAGCAGGACGACAAAGCCAACGAACGCAATCAGCGTGCCCAGTTCTTTCCGGAACCAGATCTGATCGCTGGAGGGGCGCGGCGTTCCGCCCTTCAAGGTCCGCGCAAACCAGTCGAGGCTGTGCCCGATGGCCTCGTCCGAAATATGCTCGGCGGGATGCGTCAGCGCGGGCGTATACAATACCCGCGCGGTGCCTTGCGCGAGGTCGCCATACTCCTTGCCGGGCTCGACCGGCCCTTGCGTGCCGAACATCGCCTGGAGTTTCGGGCTTTGGGTGACGTCGCGGGCGTGCTCGACGCCCCACATCAACTCCGGGAATTCCTCATATTTGGCGAACACCAGCGCGGTGTTGCGCGGCCACGACGTCGTCCCTTCGGCGGCAAAGGGTTTGCCGGTGGAAGAGCCCTCCAGCACCATGGATTTATAGTCGTTGGGCATGGCGGCGGCGGCGGCCAAGACCGTCCAGCCGCCCATCGAGTGGCCCTCAAGCCCGATATTGTTCTTGTCGACAATATCGAGGCTGCGCAGGTAAGCGAGGCCGTCCGGACCGCCAAACCCGTTGGCGAAGGCAGGCCCGTCGCTGTAGCCGTGCCCGGTCTGGTCGAGCGCCAGCACCACATAGCCGCGGCGGGCGAATTCGATCGCAAAGCCGTCCTGGGTTTCGCGCGAATTGATATAGCCGTGGACCGCGAGAATGCCGGGGGCGGGAAGCTGCGCCGTCGCGTTCGGCGGAACGTAGAGCAGGGCGCTCATGGTGTTGCCCTTGGCGCCCTTGAAATCGCACGTCGCGGATCTGGATGCCGCCTGACGTCTGCGTCAGCCAGGCGAGCACGCCGCCGGCCAAAATCAAAACCAACCCGACAATCGCCAGAGACCATCTGCGATGCATGGTAGCCCCTCCCTGTGGTCCCGACCGTTGAGCGGCTTTCGGGCGCGTTTTGATTTCGAGAGTGAGCGTATATGAAAGCAAAAGGCGTGCAAGCAGAGGTTATGGCTTCCAGAATGCAATTCAGACAAGAGTGGATTGGCAGCCACAGATAATTTCGCCAAGCGAAATGCTTATCGTCATCGCGACGTCGACACAGAGCAGCGTCATTGCGAGCCAACGGGTCGCGCGAATGCGCGCCCGATGACAGGCTCCACGAAGCAATCCAGTTCGTTCCGCAGAAAGATTCTGGATTGCTTCGTCGCTATGCTCCTCGCAATGACGCGGAGGAAGCAATTGCACTTCGATTGAAGGTTTTGCGTTACTTACGTCCGAAACAGTGCGAAGTAGATAACGTACAGCCAGCCCAAAATGCCGTCGATGATTGCCCAGAGTATCGAATGGTTGTTAGCATACGATATCGCGATGGCAAGAGCGCTACCAAAGCCAACGCCATACTTCGCACCCTCGACTCGAATTCCGTAGTAGCGATTTCCGTTCATGTTGCTGCACTCTCAGCTATAGGGTGCGTACTCCTAAATTTCGGTCATGTCCGCTTCGCTCCAATAACGACCACTTTTGTGTTGGCCCAGCAAACGACGCGAAGGGCCAATTTCGGAAGTGATCCGGACTCGCGGCAGTCGCGAAAACGATGATTGTGCGACGCACCGAGAATGGCCCTGTTGAGCCATATTCCCCCGTCGTCGGTGTTACGCTATTTTCGAATTTGGCAAGGCCGGGTGTTTTCCAGGCGATCGGTCAGCACGAGCCGCGCGGAGGGCGTAATGGAGATTGCGGACTACGAGATTACTGTCGCTACACGGGACGACCTCCCGGGAATTCTTGACCTCCAAGAGCACAACCTCCGCAGTAATGGCGGGGCGCTTTCGGTTCCATTCTCCTGCGAGTGGTTCGAGGCGGCAATTATCGATATGCCGATTATCGTAGCTCGTAACGAAGGGCGAGTTGTTGGCTACGTCGTTTCAACTCCGCTCACAGCGCAAGCCCACAATCCCATTGTTCAAGCGATGCTCCGTGCCTATCCCGGCTACCCCGGCGCCTACAATTATGGGCCAATCTGCGTATCGGAAAGTGAACGTGGACGAGGTCTAGCTGGAGCAATGTTCGAAGCCCTTCGCGTGCGGTTGCCGGCAAGGGAGGGCGTCACTTTCATTCGGCGCGACAACACGGTGTCGGTGAAGGTCCACACGAAGATGGGTATGCAGGAGGTCGCCGAATTCACACAAGACGAGGTCACTTATGTTGTCGTAGCCTATGTCGGGTGACGACTTCATTTCGGTGTCTGTTGCGAGCGTAAAACTCCGAGACGCTGACGCGATGAGATGCGGGCGATGTCCGGTTGGGGGGTCATTCACGACGGATTTAGCAGGCGTCCTCGCTGGCTGATATCCGCTTTGTCCCCGAAAATGACAACACTTTCGCTCGTTCCCTGGATGCTGCGCAGTGCGCTAGCGGTGCGCTGCTGATCCGGAGTCCATCGTCCTTGCATTGACGCCAATGTCCTCAGAATAGGTCCCGGCTCAGCGAAGCAGCGTTACACGCTGCATCGCGTCCGGGACACGAGAGCAAGCAATAACTCTTCACTTGACAGGATTTTGCGCTCCTCAAGTGATTTGCCCGTCGCGTTAAAGTGCCGCACGCCTTTCACTTGTGCCGTCGGGCAAATCAGAAGCATTTTTCCGCGCGTCCCGTGCCCGTGGATAGAGGGCGTTTCGCGATCGTCACTGAACGTTGGGCGCGGGATGCGATGGACGCTTTGGCTGCGTGCGACGAACGCAGGTGAGGCGGACGGCCAAGCCGTGTGGTCCTGATATCTCGACGCTGATATCAAACTGGCGACAATGCTT
The DNA here is from genome assembly GCA_963706265.1 of uncultured Alphaproteobacteria bacterium. Classification (GTDB taxonomy): domain Bacteria; phylum Pseudomonadota; class Alphaproteobacteria; order Rhizobiales; family Xanthobacteraceae; genus Bradyrhizobium. The sequence continues at coordinate 1,118,891 of CAVPLO010000004.1, forward strand.
GCGCATTGCGCTGGTGATGGTGACAATAAAGCCCGATCACCAGGGAGAGCTCGGAATAAGCCGTAAAACCATCGCGCAGGGAATGCCGGAATGTTCGGCGTACCTGTGGTGAACTTATCTGCGTGCTTTCATTCTTTGCACGCGGAGCTGCGGGTGCAAAAAACACCCGGCATTCCCTGCGCCCTCGCGTTTCCGGGGGACAATGATTTGGCAGAAACTCGGGCAAATCAGGCCGCGAGAACGCTAAGGCTTGGCCGTTTGAAAAAAGAATCTGTATACGTCGTCCCGGACAAGCGAGGTCCTGGCAACGCGCAGCGTTGTCCAGACCGAGCGCGATCCGGGACCCATAGCCATCGGCGCGAACATTGTGCGAGGCTGGAACCACAACCTTCGTAGGTCAGGCATCGGTGGTTATGGGTTCCAGCGCCAGTGCGCTATTGCGCGCAAGGCGGGGACGACCAGAGGATTTGAAGACGAAACGCTGATGTCCGGCACCGACAAAACCAAGGCAGGTCTCGATCTCACCGGCCCCGTGGTCATTCTGGTCGAGCCGCAGCTTGGCGAGAATATCGGCATGGCCGCGCGCGCGATGGGCAACTTCGCGCTGTCGCGGCTTCGTATCGTCAATCCGCGCGATGGCTGGCCGAATGTCGCGGCGCAACGTGCGGCCGCCGGCGCCGACCATATCCTTGATGGCGTCGAGTTGTTCGACACGGTCGAGCAGGCGGTCGCCGATTGCGCGCTGCTGTTTGCCACCACGGCCCGCGCCCACGACCAGGCCAAGCCGGTGGTTGGTCCGGATGTTGCCGCCACCGAGATGGCCGGCCAGATCAAGGCAGGCGGCACGGTCGGCATTCTCTTCGGCCGCGAGCGCTGGGGATTGACGAACGAGGAAGTAGGGCTCGCCAACCGCATCATTACGTTCCCTGTGAATCCCGGCTTTGCCTCGCTCAATCTGGCGCAGGCGGTGCTTCTGGTCGGCTATGAGTGGTTCAAGCTGTCGACTGCAAATGTCCTGCCGTTTGCGATGCCTGAACGCTCGGAACCGGCGTCGCAGCATCAGATCCAGGCTTTCTTCGACAATCTCGTGCGCGAACTCGACAAGGTCGAATTCCTGCGGCCCGCGGAGAAGCGCGACACCATGCTGGTGAACCTGCGCAACATCTTCACCCGGATGGAGCCGACCAAGCAGGACATGCATACGCTGCACGGCGTGGTGATGGCGATTGCGGAGGGACGGAAAGGTCCGGCCAAGGGCGGCGTGCTCGACGGCGAGCAGGCCACGCGCTTGCGCGCGCTGCTCGCCGAGCATGGGCAGGGGGCTACATCTGCCGAAGGCACTGTGCGCGGGCTGGCGCGGCTGTTGCGGCGCAATCCGACCGATGCCGAGCGCATCCTGTGGCAATCGCTGACCCGCGACCGCCGCTTCGCCGGGCTGTTCAAGCGGCAGACGCCGGTCGGACGCCACATTCCGGATTTCGTTTCGTTCGTGCACCGGATCGCGGTCGAGCTGACCAATCCGGAGGAGACGGAAGTGATCATGAAGGACCGTGCCGAGCGGCGGCGGTGGCTGGAGGAGCGCGACTATCGGGTGCTCGATATCGCGGCCGCCGATGTCGAGCGCGATCTGGAGGCTGAGCTTGAGCGGCTCCAGGCGATATCTGCCGCGTGGGGTCTGAAATGCTGTTTTCGCTCGCTACATCGAAATTTCCTTGCAGTCGCGGTGGCGCGCCTTTTTCTTTTGGATTCGGACGTCAGGCAGGGCACAATACACCTCGCCGGGTCACCACAAGATTGAACGGGGATAGACCCATGAAACGATCCGATCTGACCGAGAAGCTGCTCGACATCAAGCGCGAGAACGGCTGGAGCTGGAAACACATCTGCGAAAAGATCGGCGGCTACTTCGGAAGTGCTGATCGTCGGCGCCTGCCTCGGCCAGATGAAATTGACCAAGCCGCAGGCCGCCAACGCCGCCGAACTGTTCGGGCTTTCCAGGTCCGAGACCGCGATGCTGAACGAGACGCCGATGCGCGGCATGCCGATGCCGCCGACCGATCCCCTGATGTATCGCTTCTACGAACTCGTGATGGTCAACGCGCCGGCCTGGAAGGCGCTGATCGAGGAAGAGTTCGGCGACGGCATCATGTCGGCGATCGATTTCGACATGGTGCTGGAGCGGCTGCCCAATCCGAAGGGCGACCGGGTCAAGCTCACGATGTCGGGCAAGTTCCTGCCGTACAAATATTACGGCGCGAGCGGCAACGTGCCGGAATACGGCTTCAAGGAGGGATGAGGGCGGCGCCAGTTGGAGTGCGAGGCTCATCACGGTCCGCGGCAAAGCGTTGTTTGAAATCCTTGATCGGGGTCATCTCGCGCACAAAGGTGAAGGTTCCATGATCCTTCATTTCGCGCGCGCAGTTCAGAAAAGCGGCCAGAGCCACTCGCGAGAACGCGCCACCGACACTGAAGCGTTTGACGCCGGCGGCGGATAGTTGGTCGAGAGTCAAAGAAGGATCGGCATAACCGACCACCAGGTTGAACGGTCTTTTCAGCGCCGAGGCGACGGTCTTGATGGTGGCGAGATCATAGAGGCCGGGCGCATACAGCACGTCTGCGCCCGCGGCCTCGAAGGCCCGAAGCCGCTTGATGGTGTCGTCGAGATCGGTGCGGCCGTGCAGGAAATTCTCAGCGCGGGCCGTCAGGGTGAAAGGGATCGGGAGCGAACGCGCGACCTCGACGGCGGCCTGCACGCGTTCAACCGCCAGCGAAAAATCATAAATCGGCTGTGTGCGGATTACCGGTCGAAGTCCTCGATCGATCCTCCGACCGCGCCGGCATCGGCGGCAAGCCGGATCGTTTCGGCGGCGGGCTTGGGTGCGTCGGCGCCGCAATTTTCGAGGTCGACGCTGACCGGCAGTTCGGTGGCCGCAACGATGTCGCGGCAGTTTTGCAGGATCATGTCGCGGCTGACGGTCACCCGGCCGAGCAGATTGGCAACGCCGAGGCTTGTGGTGGCGAGCGCCTCAAATCCGATTGCGGCGAGCAGTTTGGCTGAGCCGGCGTCCCAGGGGTTCGGGATGATGAAGGCGCCGGGCCGTTCGTGCAGGGAGCGAAACAGTTTGGCTTTCTCGAGTTGGGTTCGCATGTTCTCGATCCTTGCTGGTCGGGCAGGTCGGCCGCGACCGATAGTGCGCTTCGCTCCATCAGGCAAATTTGTTATTCTTGGGCCGATCATCAGCTTTTTGCATGGAGAACGGAGTGGACAGCGAGGCGCTCAACACCTTTCTCACTGTTTATCGAAGCGGAAGCGTATCTAATGCCGCAAAGGCCCTGCATCGTTCGCAGCCGGCGATCTCACGCCGCATCGCGCTGCTGGAGCAGGAGCTCGGGGTCCCCCTGTTCGAGCGCGTTGCCGGGCGCAATGTGCTCAGCGATGCCGGGCGGGTGATGGTGCCCTATGCGGAGCGAGCCGTTGCGGCGACCCGGGATGCGGAGGATGCGGTTCGCGCGCTGATCGCGCTCAAATTCAGGTCCGGTCACGCTGGCGGTGGTGGGAACGCTGGCAGGAGGCGGTCTTGCCGCCATCATGAAGCGCTTTGCGCGCGAACATCCCGATGTCGATCTCACCTTGCGCACCGCGCGCAGTGCGGAGGTCAGCGATCTGATCCGGCGCGGCGAGGCGACCATCGGCCTGCGCTACGATTCCGACCGTTCGACCGATCTCGATTACGAACGGCTCTTTGCCGAACGGCTTCAGGTGGTGTGCGCGCCGGATCACCCGCGCGCCGGCGGCCGCGTCAGGAAACTGACCGAACTGCGCAACGAGCGCTGGATCGCCTTTCCCGAGGTGCCCGGACGGCGCGAAATCACCGCTTCGCATGTATTCGCCCTGTTCCAGACCCACGGACTGGGAGAGATCGACTGGACGCCGGTCGATAGCCTGACCGCGCAGAAGCGCCTGATCGAATCCGGGCTCGGGATTGCGTTGCTCGCGCAAAGCACCGTCGCTGACGAACTGAAGGCATCGACCATCGCAACGATTGAGGTCGGCGATCTCGAGGCAAGTCACCACGTCATTGCCGTGACACGCCGTGGCGGGTTCCTGAGCGCCGCCTCGCGCCGCCTGCTCGATATCATCCGCGCGCACTACTCGGCGGACAAGATAGCTACGATCGGGCGCGTGCGAGGCCGGCGCAAGAAAAAGCGAGCTTCGTCGCGCCGCAGGCGCAGGAAGGGCGGATAGTGAGTGCTGAGCACGAACTTCGGAAAATGGGGACTGGCTCGCGTTTACACCCCGGTCTTCATCTGCACGATGGCCTGCGCCAGCAACTCGGTCATTTGCGTGCGGATTGCGTCTTCCGTGATGCCCTTCTGCCGAAAGATCGCCGGTGATCCTGGCGACAACCGCCTTCTCGCCGCCTTCCGCAAAGGCGCCTGCGACGGCCTCCCTGGCGTAGGTGATGGCGGCGTCACCCGTGAGGCCGAGCTTCTCGGCCACCCACAGCCCGAGCAGGCGGTTGCGCCGGGCCTCTGCCTTGAATTTCAGCTCCTCGTCGAGGGCAAATTTCTTCTCGAAGCCTTCCTCGCGTTTGTCGAAGGTGGTCACCGTGAAAGTTCCTCCGCAGATGGCTGTTTTGGCGTCGTTGCGGCGGGGTGGCCGCATACCTAAATAATACTGTGAATTCAGGAGGTCGCGAGCGTTAAACGGGGCGGTAAAAGTCACCCCTCGGAGGCACCGGTCGATTGTACTGGATAGGCCAATCGGATAGGTTCAATTCCAGTGGTCCAATTCCAATATTCGTCTCCCGTCTCAGCACGCAATTTTGCGAATATTGGAATTAGAGGACCACTGGCAAATATGGATTTCTAATGGAGTTTCGGATTTGACATTCACTTTACGAATTCGCGGCCAGGAGGTTAGCGAATGTCAAATCCACTCCATTAGCCTTGGTTCTCGTTTTGTTTCTTGTCCCTGGCCTTCACGGCAGCTCCGTCGTGGGTCGTCCCTTCTTGGCATCCGGAGCACACCAAATTCATGGATTTCAACAACACACGGTACATCCCAATGAGCCGTCGACGCCGCATTTATGAAGGCAAGGCCAAGGTTCTATACGAGGGTCCGGAGCCGGGAACCCTGATCCAGCACTTCAAGGACGATGCGACCGCGTTCAACAAGCAGAAACACCAGGTGATCGAGGGCAAGGGCGTCCTCAATAACCGGATTTCGGAATACCTGTTTCAGCACCTCAACGATATCGGGGTGCCGACCCACTTCATCCGCCGCCTCAACATGCGCGAGCAACTGATTCGCGAGGTGGAAATTGTGCCGCTGGAGGTGGTGGTGCGGAACGTGGCGGCCGGATCGCTGTCGCAACGTCTCGGCATCGAGGAAGGCACGCAGTTGCCGCGCTCGATCATCGAGTTCTATTACAAGAACGACCAGCTCAACGATCCCATGGTGTCCGAAGAACACATTACGGCGTTCGGCTGGGCCACGCCCCAGGAGATCGACGACATCATGGCGCTGGCGATCCGCGTCAATGATTTCCTCACAGGACTGTTTCTCGGCATCGGCATCCGCCTGGTCGATTTCAAGATGGAATGCGGCCGTCTGTTCGAGAATGAAATGATGCGGATCATCGTCGCCGACGAGATCTCGCCGGATTCGTGCCGGCTGTGGGATATCAAGTCGAACGAGAAGCTCGACAAGGACCGCTTCCGCCGGGATCTCGGCGGCTTGCTGGAGGCTTATACCGAGGTTGCAAAACGTCTCGGCATCCTGATGGAGAACGAGCGTCCGGCGGGCTCGGGTCCTGTGCTGGTGAAGGGGTGAGGTTTTTTCTCGTGAAGGCACGCGTCACTGTCACGTTGAAGACCGGCATTCTCGATCCGCAAGGCAAGGCCATCGAAGGCGCGCTGAAGTCGCTCGGCGTCGATGGCGTCGCCAGCGTCCGTCAGGGCAAGGTGTTCGACATTGAGCTCGCCGGCGCCGACAAGGCGAAAGCAGAGGCGGCTTTGAAGGATGCCGCCGACAAGCTTCTGGCCAACACCGTGATCGAGAATTACCGGGTCGAAGTTCTAGGCTAGATTTTCCCTCTCCCCTTGTGGGAGAGGGTGGCGAGCGAAGCGAGCCGGGTGAGGGGGTCGCACGTTTCGTCTTCGGATAAACCCCTCACCCGGTCCTCATGCCGTAGATGGCATTTCGGACCACCCTCTCCCACAAGGGGAGAGGGAAGGAAACAGGTTCTTCTCGGTATGAAATCCGCCGTTCTCGTCTTTCCTGGAATCAATCGCGAGCGCGACATGGCGCGCGCGCTCAAGCTCGCCTCGGGTAACGAGACCGCGATGGTCTGGCACGCCGAGACGGCTTTGCCCAAAAGCACCGACCTCGTGGTGGTGCCGGGCGGCTTTTCCTACGGCGATTATTTGCGCTGTGGCGCGATCGCGGCACGCGCGCCTGTTATGGATGCGGTGCGGGCGTTCGCCGCCAAAGGCGGCCTCGTGCTCGGCGTCTGCAACGGTTTTCAAATACTGTGCGAGGCAGGGCTTCTACCCGGCGTGCTCATGCGCAATGCGCGGCTGAAATTTATCTGCAAGGACGTCCACTTGCGGGTCGAGCGTTCGGATACGCCGTTCACGCTTGGCTACAATGCCGGCCAGGTCATTCGCGTGCCGGTCGCCCATGGCGAAGGCAACTACGAGGCCGACGAAGAGACGTTGAAGCGGTTAGAGGCCGAGGGGCGGGTGCTCTATCGTTATTGCTCGGCCGACGGCGCGGTCGATGAAGACGGCAATATCAACGGCGCGGCGCATTCGATCGCCGGCCTCGTCAACGAGTGCGGCAACGTGCTCGGCATGATGCCGCATCCGGAAAACCACGTCGAAGACATCATGGGCTGCACCGACGGGCGCGGCCTGTTTGCCGGCCTCGTCGCTCATATAAAGCAGGCGGCATAGGCTCGCTTCATCAGAATGCAGACCAACCATCCGCAAATCACCCCCGAACTCGTCGCATCTCACGGGCTCAAGCCCGACGAGTATGAGCGCATCCTGAAATTGATCGGGCGGGTGCCGACGTTTACGGAGCTCGGGATTTTCTCGGCGATGTGGAACGAGCATTGCTCGTATAAATCCTCGCGCATCCATCTGCGGGGCCTGCCGACCAAGGCGCCCTGGGTGATCCAGGGGCCGGGCGAAAATGCCGGGGTCATCGACATCGGCGATGGCCAGGCGGTGGTGTTCAAGATGGAGAGCCACAACCATCCGAGCTACATCGAGCCTTATCAGGGCGCGACCACCGGCGTCGGCGGCATCCTGCGCGACGTCTTCACGATGGGCGCGCGCCCCATCGCTTGTCTCAACGCTCTCTCGTTCGGTGCGCCGGAACATCCCAAGACGCGGCATCTGGTGTCCGGCGTCGTCGCAGGCGTCGGCGGTTACGGCAATTCGTTCGGCGTGCCGACCGTCGGCGGGCAGGTGCGTTTCCACACCCGCTACGACGGCAACATCCTCGTCAACGCGATGGCGGTGGGTCTCGCCGATGCCGACAAGATTTTCTACGCGGCGGCATCCGGCGTGAACATGCCGATCGTCTATCTCGGCTCCAAGACCGGGCGCGACGGCATTCACGGCGCCTCGATGGCGTCGGCCGAATTCGACGACAACTCGGCCGAGAAGCGTCCGACCGTGCAGGTCGGTGATCCCTTTGCCGAAAAGCTTTTGCTGGAAGCGTGCCTCGAAATCATGGCGGCCGACTGCGTGATCGCGATTCAGGACATGGGTGCGGCTGGCTTGACCTGTTCGGCGGTCGAGATGGGCGCAAAGGGTGATCTCGGTGTCGATCTCGATCTCGACGCCGTGCCGACGCGCGAAACCGGCATGAGCGCCTATGAGATGATGCTCTCCGAAAGCCAGGAGCGCATGCTCATGGTGCTCAAGCCCGAGAAAGAAAAAGAGGCCGAGGCGATCTTCCGCAAGTGGGGTCTGGATTTTGCCGTGGTCGGCTACACCACGCCAAGCAAGCGCTTTGTCGTCAAGCATGGCGGCGACGTGATGGCCGACCTGCCGATCAAGGAACTCGGCGACGAAGCGCCGCTCTATGACCGGCCCCATGTGGCGCAAGCAGCAAAGCCGGTGATTGCCGCGCGCGACGTGAAGCCGCCGATAAGCATTTCGCAGGCGCTGGAAAAGCTGATCGCGACGCCAGAGCTCTGTTCGAAGCGCTGGGTCTGGGAACAATACGACCACGTCATTCTCGGTAATACCGTGCAACGGCCCGGCGGCGATGCCGCGGTGGTGCGCGTGCAGGACGGGCCCAAGGGGCTCGCGCTCACCGTCGATGTCACGCCGCGTTATTGCGAGGCCGATCCGTATCAAGGCGGCAAGCAGGCCGTCGCCGAAGCCTGGCGCAACATCACGGCCGTCGGCGGCCGGCCACTTGCGATCACCGACAATCTCAATTTCGGCAATCCGGAACGGCCCGAGATCATGGGCCAGTTCGTCGGTTGCCTGAAGGGCATTTCGGAAGCCTGCCGCGCGCTCGATTTCCCCGTCGTGTCGGGCAATGTCTCGCTCTACAACGAGACGAACGGCCGCGGCATCCTGCCGACGCCCTCGATCGGCGGCGTCGGCGTTCTCGACGACTTCACCAAATCAGCCACGCTCGCCTTCAAGGCCGGTGGCGAGGCGATCCTGTTGATCGGCGAAACGCAGGGGTGGCTCGGCCAGTCTGTCTACTTGCGCGAGATTTGCGGCCGCGAGGAAGGCGCTCCGCCGCCGGTCGATCTCGCCGCCGAAAAGCGCAATGGCGACGTGGTGCGCGGCATGATCCACGCGGGGACAGCGACCGCAGCGCACGACATTTCCGATGGCGGGCTTTTGATGGCGCTCGCCGAGATGGCGATCGCAAGCGGGATCGGCGCGCAACTGCTCGCCGCGCCCGCATCGATCGTGCCGCATGCTTATTGGTTCGGCGAAGACCAGGCGCGCTACGTCGTCACGGTGCCGGCCGAGCAGGCCGGGCTCGTGTTGGCGAAGATGCGCGGTGCCGGCGTTGCCTGCGCGCGGATCGGCACGACCGGCGGAGACGCAATCGCGATTGCCGACGAGGGGGCCATTTCAGTGGCGTCGCTGAAGGACGGCTTCGAAGGCTGGCTTCCGGCCTATATGAGCGGCAAAACCTGATCCCAGGCGGCTACAGCACGTGTCTGACGCCGGGAATCTTGCGCAAGGCGAGCGTTGCGGACCAGCTGATCGCAACGGTTAGCACGAACACGATCACTGCTTTGAGGATCGCGGTTACCTGCGGGATTGGGGCCAGCGTGATGCCGTACAGTGCATATTGCAGCCAAAGCAACGGGGCATAGTGAATCAGGAAGATTCCAAACGAGTTCTCGCGCAAGGGATCGAGAATGCTCCTGTCCCGGCTGTCGAACCTCAGGAACAACGCGAGCAGATTGACGGTCTGCGATGCGCTGAAGCATGCGAAGAAGAAGGCATGCAGGGTGTCCCACCCCAGCGGCGGATTGTTGGGGTCGGGCAGGAATTCACGCTTGTAATAGATAAGCCCGATAAGGACGGTGTAGCTCACGAGCGTCGCCACAAGCCACGCCGGCCATTGTCGCGCCAACTCGCCATTGCCGGACAAGAGAGTTCGATCGCCGCGCACGGCGCCAATGCCGGCGCCAACGAAGAAGTAGAGCAGGTAAAGAAGAATCCGGTCCGCCTGGACCGCAAGCGGCCCCAGGGTGAACCACCGCCCGATGCCGAAATAAAAATCAAGCGGTACATAGGCAACGACCGATGCAGCGAGGAACATCCAGAAGGCGTACGCGGGGCGCTCGACTTTCGCAGTCGCCACCCGTCCGATGGTTTCAACGAAGCCAGGCGAAGCGAGATAGATCGCGGCGGCCAGCATGTCGAAGGCGAGCAGCACGCCCAGGAACCAGATCGGTCCGCTCTCCCAGGGCCCGACCGTCACCGTTTTCCACCAATACGCGACGAAGCCTGAGCCGGGGCCAGATTTGCGAACCTCGACCGCGTAGTAGGCGATCGGCATCAGGATCGTGACGCCAACCGCGAACGGCAGACCCAATCGCAACCAGCGCCCGCGCAGGAAGTTGCTCACGCTCTTGCGTTTCAGGCTCGGCCAGACGAACAGCCCCGACAGCAAGAACATCGCCGCCATGAAGTAGCTATCGTTGAAGGTCACCAGCGCATCAAAAAACAGGAACCACTGCCCATCGGTGTGGCCGTAATAGGTATAGGGAATGACGGAATGGTGCAGCAGCACCATCAGAACGATGAAACTGCGGGCCCGGTCGAAGGCCAGATTGCGCGTATTCGAAACCGGTTTCGTTTCGACTGCCCGGGTGGCGGAAGGTAAAACGATGGTCATGCACGTTCCGGCGTGTTGGCTACTGCCAATGTCGCCGGTGCGCAGGGATTCAACAAGCGTCAACCGCCGCAACCTCGCGGATTCCAGTGCATGGAATACTCCGGCAGGGATCAGTGCGCGGGATAAAAAATCGGTCGCCGCGCCATGATCACAGCGCGCCCAGCGGTGGAACTTTCGTGAAAGGCTCGAAGTTAAATCGGCGACTCCGCCGGCCCGGCGGACGGCGTGGAGGATCCGATGACACTTCTGAAGTGGGCGTTGATTTTCTTTGTAGTGTCGGTGATCGCCGGTATTCTTGGCTTTACCGGCATATCGGCGGCGTCGGCAGATATCGCGCGGTTTTTATTCTACATATTCGTCGTGATCTTCCTGATCCTGCTCATCCTGGGTCTTACGATCTTTCGCGTGTAGGGCGCTGGCCCCGCGCGCGGGGCTTACGCCACTTCCTCGATCTTGACCTTGTCGGGATAGAAGGCGAGGTGACCGGAAATTTCGGTCATGGCGGGAAACGGCGTCTCGTAGGTCCAGATGGCATCCGCGATGGTTTTGCCGTCGGCGTTGATGCTGAAATAGCTCGCGTCGCCTTTGTAGGGACAATGCGTCACGCGCTCGCTCCGCTGGAGCAGCGCCATGTTCGCATCCTTGCGCGGCAGGTAGTTGACCGCGGGATAGCTCGCTTCCTTCAGCATGAGGGCATCGGTAGATTCAGCGATCACGACGCCGCCTGCGGAAACGCGCACGCGCCTGGGATTTGCCGTGATCGTGATCGGATGGTCGGGGCCTGGGAGCTTCATGGTTGTCCGCCTTTCGGCCCGTGCGGCTTGCCGGGCCTTGCTGTGATCCCTAGTGTCCCGGTTCTGACATTCGTACCTTGTCGCGGCGGGTACTTTTACGAATGTCAGAACCAAAGGGACACTAGCAACCATATGATTCTAGTGTGGCTTTGACTCTGACGTTCCTTCGAAGAACTCGCGGTGACACTGAAAGGAACGTCAGTGTCGCCACACTAGCGAATATAATGCGAGAAAGCGTGACCCAGAAGCCCGTTCGCGCTAAGTTGAACCGTTCTGACGAAGTGGGAAATGGGAGAAATCCGGGATGCCGATGGACGCCCACGATATCGAATCGATGATCAAGGCCGCGATTCCCGATGCCGAGGTGACGATCCGGGATCTCGCCGGTGACGGCGACCACTATGCGGCGACCGTGATTTCGGAATCGTTTCGCGGCAAATCGCGCGTTCAGCAACACCAGATCGTCTATCAATCGCTGCGGGGCCAGATGGGCGGGGTTCTTCACGCGCTCGCCCTGCAGACAGGGGTGCCGGACTGATCGGACCCGGTCGATCGGCTGGGAAGGCCGGACAACGGGAGAGAGCGAGGCAGCGCGCATGACCTGGGATATCGAGCGCGGCCCGTTGTTTCGCCCGATCGTGCCGCATCAGCATAGCCGGGTCACTTACGCCGAACTGCTGTTCGATCTGGTCTTCGTCTTCGCGGTAACGCAGGTGTCGCACACGCTGCTGTCGCATTTCACCACGCTCGGCGCCGTGCAAACGACCCTGCTGCTGCTCAGCGTGTGGTGGGTCTGGGTCTACACCTCCTGGGTCACCAACTGGCTCAACCCCGAACTTACGCCGGTACGCATCCTCCTGTTTCTGCTGATGCTCGGGGGGCTCGTGCTGTCGACCTCAATTCCGCTGGCGTTCGATTCCCGCGGCCTGTGGTTTGCAGTTGCCTATGCGACGATGCAGGTCGGCCGCACCATTTTCTGGCTGATCTCGACGCCGCGCGTGCGCACGGCAGCCCGGATGAACGCCATTCGCATCCTGGTCTGGCTGTCCATTTCCGCCATCTTCTGGATCGCCGGCGGACTGGCGCAGGGACAGGAGAGGCTTCTGCTTTGGGCGTTGGCCCTGGGAATTGAATATGTGTCGCCGGCGGTACGATTCTGGATTCCGAAATACGGCGCGTCCTCGGTGGCAGACTGGTACGTCGAAGGCGGTCATCTCGCCGAGCGCTGCGCCGGCTTCATCATCATCGCACTTGGCGAATCCATCGTCGTGACCGGCGCGACCCTCGCCGATTTGAAATGGACCTTCGATGTCATCGCGGCGTTCCTGTCGGCGTTCGTGATGGCACTCGCAATGTGGTGGCTCTATTTCCACAAAGGCGCGGAGGCCGGCTCCGAGCTGATCTCGAATTCGCGCGAACCGGGGCGGCTGGCGCGGCTCGCCTACACCTACCTGCACTTGCCGATCGTTGCCGGCATCATCCTGTCGGCGGTTGCCGACGACGTCGTGCTTCAGCATCCCGCGGGGCATTCCGATGTGAGGGCGGTCGTCAGCGCCGTCGGCGGGCCTATGCTGTTCTTGATCGGAACCATCCTGTTCAAACACGCCATTCGCGGCTGGCTTCAGCTCTCCCACGGCGTCGGGATCATCGCGCTCGGCGTACTGGGCTGGTTCGGCCCGGAGCTGTCACCGCTGATGCTGTCGATTGCGACCACGCTGTTGATGGTGATCGTCGCGATCTGGGAGTCGCTGTCGCTGCGGTCGGGTGCCGTGGCGTCCAAAGCTCAATCGGAAGCTTCCAGCGCGTGAACCGAGAACATCGCTTCGGCATCGGTCCAGGATTCAAGCAAATTCCAGCCCGAGACGCGGGCGAGCACGCCGAAGCGGTCGATCGAGTATTTGTAGCTGCTCTCGGTGTGAATGCTCTCGCCGGGACGGAACGAAAACTTCTTGCCGAGCACCTCGGCGGTCAGCGCCTTCTTGCTGATCAGGTGCATCTCGATGCGATGCCGGTCGCGGTTGTAGACCGCGCGGTGGATGAATGCTCCGACATCGAAGTCGCCGCCGAGTTCGCGATTGATACGATGCAGCACATTGAGATTGAAACGCGCGGTGACGCCGGCCGCGTCGTTGTAGGCGTCGTACAGGGTGCGCTCGTCCTTCTCGAGATCGACCCCGATCACCATTCGGGCGTTCTTGCCGAGAATCGCGCGGGCACTCTTCAGAAATGTGCAGGCGTCACCAGGTTCGAAATTGCCGAGCGTCGAGCCCGGGAAGAATCCAACTTTGGGCATCGCCTTGACCGCGTCGGGCAAGTCGAACGGCGCGGTGAAATCCGCCGTGACGGGGTGAACCGCCAGGCCGGGATAATCCGCACGCAGCGCCTTGGCTTGGGCGTTCAGGAAATCGCCGGAGATGTCCACCGGCACGTAGGCGCCTAACCGGCACTCGCCGAGCAAGAGGCGCACCTTGGTGGTGGCGCCGGCGCCGAATTCGACCAGTGCCGCGCCGTCGGGAATGATCGCGGAGATCGCGCGGCTATGGTCGCGCAGGATCGAAAGCTCGGTGCGGGTCGGATAATATTCCGGCAGCAGTGTGATCTGCTCGAACAATTGAGAGCCCGTGACGTCGTAGAAATACTTCGGCGACAGCCGCTTCGGTGCGCGCGACAAATCGCCGATCACGTCGCGGGCAAATACCGATGTTGGCTCGTCGAGACGGTGCGCTTTTGCCGGAGCGGTAGCGTGCACATTCATGACAGTCTCCCGGACGCGCTTTTTGCCTCGCGCGTTTAAAGTTCGAAAAGGCTAGCTGGCGTAGTCGGCGAGGCGCAGGCCCGTGAATTGCCAGCGGTGATGGGGATAAAAGAAGTTCCGATACGTGACACGGCTATGACCTTCCGGTGTCGCCAGCGACGATCCACGCAGCACCAGCTGGTTGACCATGAACTTGCCGTTGTACTCGCCAAGCGCGCCTTCGACGGCGCGATAGCCGGGATAGGGCGAATAGGCGCTGCGGGTCCATTGCCAGACGATGCCGAAGGCGTCGTTGAGGTGACCGCCGCGCGCGGCGACTTCCCATTCCATTTCGGTCGGCAGATGCTTGCCGCGCCAGCGCGCAAAGGCGTCGGCCTCGTAGTAGCTGATGTGGCAGACCGGGCTCTGCGGATCGACTGGCGCCAGGCCAGCGAGCGTCATGACCTGCCACTTGCCGTCGATCTCGCGCCAATGACCGGGGGCCTGCCACTGCTCGGCGCTGGCGGCGGCAAAGCCGTCCATCAGCCAGAGCGTCGGCGTGGTGTAGCCGCCATCCGCCATGAAGGCGATCCACTCGGCGTTGGTGACGAGGTTGCGCGAAAGGCGGACTGGACCGACCAGCGCGCGATGGACGGGCTTTTCGTTGTCGAAATGAAAGCTTTCGCCGGCGTGGCCAATGCTGTGGATGCCCTCGTTCAGATCGACCCGGTCCTCGCCCGTACCGCTCGCGGCCGGGAAGCGCCACGACGGGTCGTAGGCCGGATAAATCGGATTCTGGGCAAAGGCGTGCAGAATGTCGGTGAACATCAGTTCCTGGTGCTGCTGCTCGTGGTTGAGGCCGACTTCCACCAGCGGCGCAATCGCGGCCAACCGCTCGTCACCGGCTTCGCGAAAGAATTTGACGACCGCCGCATCGACGTGACGACGGTAGGCGGTGATTTCGTCGGCGCTCGGCCGTGTCAAATCCCCGCGCCGGTGCCGGGCATGGCGGGGCCCGGCGCTGACGTAATAGGAATTGAACAGGAAGGCGTAGTCGGGATGGTGAGGCTTATATCCCGCGCAGTGCTCGCCCAGCAGAAACTGCTCGAAGAACCAGGTGGTATGGGCCCGATGCCACTTGGCCGGGCTCGCGTCCGGCATGGACTGGATCAGCTGGTCCTCGGGGCTCAAGGGCGCGGCGCGGCGTTCGGTCTCGTTTCGCACCGCAAGAAACGCCTCGATCAGATCGTCAGCGAGGCCAGATTGTTCGGAAAATAACGACGCAGGCGAGGCGGCAATGGCGGATACTGATTTCGTCACTGGGGTCTCCGGGTCGCGCAAGTAGAACGTTGGCCTCGAAGGGTGGTTCCTCGAGAACAGCCTGTCCTAGATAGGGGTTCCAATCTGGGAAAAAAGCCTTCCCAAGTGCGGACCAATTGACGCTCCTGTTACCGGGCCGGTCGCCTCAAAAGGGGCGCCGGACCGTCCCCGCATGGCAGGTCCGACCGGCAATTTGCTTTGGATGCACAAGCCTTTGGGGTACATATATGGGAATCGCGGGGCTGGCCGATGGGACGGCCGGAGGCCCGATTTCAGCGGGCGCTTCACCCGCCCCAAAAGGAAGAGAATATGAGCATCGAGCAATTCATCGACAACGAAGTGAAGTCGAACGACGTCGTGCTGTTCATGAAGGGCACGCCGCAGTTTCCGCAGTGCGGGTTCTCCGGGCAGGTCGTTCAGATCCTCGATCACATCGGGGTCGGCTACAAGGGCCTCAACGTCCTTGAATCCGCCGAGCTTCGTAACGGCATCAAGACCTACTCAAACTGGCCGACCATCCCGCAGCTCTACGTGAAGGGCGAATTCGTCGGCGGCTGCGACATTATCCGCGAGATGTTCCAGGCCGGTGAATTGCAGCAGCTGTTCACCGACAAGGGCGTGCCGGCTTCGACCGTCGCCTAAGGCCAATGACGCGCCAGATTGGTGGCGTGCGGCTTGAAGTCGTCGTTGCCGACATCACGACGTTGCGCGTCGATGCCATCGTCAACGCCGCCAACACGTCCTTGCTTGGCGGCGGTGGGGTTGACGGCGCGATCCATCGGGGCGCAGGGCCTGGGCTGCTCGAGGAATGCCGCACGCTCGGCGGCTGCGAGACGGGCGATGCCAAGATCACCAAAGGCTATCAGCTGCCGGCCAAGCATGTGATCCATGCGGTTGGGCCGGTTTGGAATGGCGGCGGCCGCGGCGAGAACCAATTGCTCGCTTCCTGTTATGCCCGCGCCCTTGCGCTTTGCCGTGAAAATAACCTGACCTCGATTGCCTTTCCGGCGATTTCCACCGGCATCTATCGCTTTCCGGCCGACGGTGCGGCCGAGATCGCGGTGTCGACTACCGTCGAAGCATTGAAGACCGCCCCCGGCCTCCGCCGCGTGATCTTCTGCTGCTTTTCAAAGGATAGCGCGGCCTTGCACGAACGGGCCTTAGCCGGATTCGGCGAGCCTTGTACCGATTGAGCCAGCGGCTACAGTTTTGCTGACCCAGTCAGGCGGCGTGACAGACATGAAATTTCGTGAATTCGACGGCGGCGCCTTGCGCTTGCGCGTCGCGGCGGGGCTCCTGCTTCTCTGCGCTGCGGTGGCGGCCACCGCCGCGATCGCGGAATCGCCGCTTCCCCTTTCCACTGGCTTTTCCCAGCAGGGGCTCGCGCGTGTACGCGATTACCTGCGCCACGAAGTCGCGACCGGAAAGATTCCCGGCGCGGTGCTGCTGATCCAACGGCACGGCGAGCCGGCACTGTCCGAGAATTTTGGCGTGCGGGACGTCGAGAGCAAAGCGCCGATGACGCCGGACGCCATTTTCCGGCTCTATTCGATGTCGAAACCGATCACGTCCGTGGCCGCGATGATGCTGGTCGACGATGGAAAACTGTCGTTGGACGATCCGCTATCGAAATATATCCCGGCTTTTGCCAACGCGCGCGTGGCCATCGAGACCGGCGACGCCGATGGCAAGATGCTGCTTGCCACCGAACCGCTGGCGCGCCCGATCACGATCCTGGACCTGCTGCGTCAAACCTCGGGCATTACCTACGGGTTCTACGGCGACAGCCCGGTTCGCAAGCTCTATGCGAGCGGCGGGCTTTTCGACGGCGACTTCGACAACGCGCAGTTCGCCGAACGGATCGCGAAACTGCCGCTGGCCGAACAGCCGGGCACGCTATGGGACTATGGGCATTCGACCGATATTCTTGGCCGTGTCATCGAGGTGGTTTCGGGAAAGTCGCTGTTTGAATTCGAACGGGAGCGGCTGCTCGGTCCGCTCGGTATGCTTGACACCGGCTTTCACGTCGATGACGCCAAACGCGCGCGCGTCGTTGAGCCGCTGCCCGGCGATCGTTTCCATGGCTCCATCGCCGGTCTCGGCGATCCGATCCTGCGGCGTCGCTGGGAATCCGGCGGCGCAGGCATGGTCGGCACCACCTCCGACTATGCGCGCTTCGCGCAGATGCTGCTCAATGGCGGTACGCTCGACGGCGAGAAGTACCTGAAGCCGGAGACGGTCAAGCTGATGGCGTCCGACCTTGTTGGGCCGGAGACGAAAATCGCGCGCGACCAATACTACTTTCCGGGCGCCGACAGCGGCTTCGGTCTCGGCTTTGCGGTGCGGACGATTGCAAACCCACCGCTGCCTTTGGGCGAATATCGCTGGGACGGGGTCGGCGGCACGTTCTTCTTCATCGATCCCAGAGACGACATGTTTGCGATCTGCATGATGCAGTCGCCGTCACAGCGCCAGCGTATCCAGATCGAACTGAAGACGCTGATCTATCAGGCGCTGGAGCGATAGCGCGCTACGCCTTCCGCACGATCTCGCGCACGTGCCCGATCACCTCTTCGATCATGGCGGCGGAGACGTCGAGATGCGTGCAGGCGCGGATGCGGCCGTCCATCACGGCGATCTGAACGCCGCGCTTGTTCAGGGCGGCCACCATGTCGGTGGCGCTGATGCCTGCGCCATCGGGCCGGAAAAACACCAGATTGGTTTCGGGCTCTTGTACTTCGATGCCCTCGACCTGCGCCAATCCCCGCGCCAGCGTGCGCGCATTGGCATGATCTTCGGCCAACCGATCGACATGATGGTCGAGCGCATAGGTGCAAGCGGCGGCGCAGATGCCGGACTGGCGCATCGAGCCGCCGAGACGCTGTTTCCAGCGCCAGATCTCGTCGATGAAGTCGCGGGTGCCGGCGATCACTGCGCCGATCGGCGCGCCCAGGCCCTTCGAAAAATCAATCCAGGCTGAATCCCATCCCGCGGTCATCTCGCGGGCGCTGATGCCGGTCGCAACCGTCGCATTCAGAAGCCGCGCGCCATCCATATGAGTGGCAAGCGGGCCAGCCTTGGCCTCCTTGGCGATCTTCACGACCTCGTCGAGATCGGCCTTCTTCCAAACGGTACCGCCGCCGATATTGGCGGTTTGCTCGGCGCTGACCAGCGTCTGCGGCGGCTGATAACGCGTGCGCGGGTGAAGCGCGGCACAAAAAGTGTCGGGCGTGAACTTCCCGTCGGGGCCCGTCAGCGGCGTGATCTGGAATCCGCCGAGGGCGGCATGGGCGCCGCCTTCGCGGGCGATGATGTGGGCGGAGACATGGGCCAGGATTTCGTCGCCGGGCCGGCAATGCACCAGCGTCGCCGTCACATTGCACATGGTGCCGGACGGCAAAAACACCGCGGCCTCCTTGCCCATGAGAGCGGCGACGCGGTCGCAAAGCAAATTGACGGAGGGATCGTCGCCGACCTGCTCGTCGCCGACCTCGGCGCGCGCCATCGCCTCGCGCATTCCGGGGGTCGGGCGGGTTTGCGTGTCCGACAACAGGTTGATGCGGGCGGCCGGTGCGTTGGGATCGCGGCGGGCGGGGGTGTAGTAGGTCATTGGACGATGTCTCTCAAAATGGGCTTCCGGGCTAGTCCTTTGGACCATCCTGGAATTCCGAGATTGAAGTGCTCGGCGATCTTACCGAAACAAAAGGCCCCGGCAAAACCGGGGCCTTCGACCTCGCTTCAAACGCTCAAATCACATTAGCGCGAATAGAATTCGACGATCAGATGTGGCTCCATCTGCACCGCGAACGGCACGTCCGTCAGCGCGGGGATACGAACGAATCTCGCGGTCATCTTGCCGTGATCGACTTCCAGGAAATCCGGCACGTCGCGCTCGGGAAGCTGGTTCGCTTCAAGGACATGCGTCAGTTGCTTGGAAGATTCCTTGACCTCGATGAGGTCGCCGACTTTCAGCTTGTAGCTGCTGATATTGACCCGGCGGCCGTTCACCTTGACGTGGCCGTGATTGATGAACTGGCGGGCCGCAAACATCGTGGCTACGAACTTGGCGCGGAACACCACGGTGTCGAGCCGGCGCTCGAGAAGGCCGATCAGGTTCTCGCCGGTGTCGCCCTTCATCCGGCCGGCCTCGACGTAAATGCCGTGGAACTGGCGTTCGCTGATGTTGGCGTAATAGCCCTTGAGTTTCTGCTTGGCGCGGAGCTGCACGCCAAAATCGGAAAGCTTGCCCTTGCGGCGCTGGCCGTGCTGGCCGGGACCATATTCACGGCGGTTCACGGGGCTCTTTGGGCGGCCCCAGATATTCTGGCCCATACGGCGATCGATCTTGTATTTCGCCTCACTGCGCTTTGTCATCGCGTCCTCTTTGCGGTTGGGTTTGAGGAAACGCGCCCTCCTGTGCGCCGGGATGTCCCGGTGCCGACAGGTTCAAGCCCCAAGCTGGAGGATGAACCACGGGTCGCGAAACGCATCGCGGGCCGAAGACGGCCCGCGAGCAGGGCGGTTTCTAGGCAGAAACGGCTCACCTGTCAACGTAAATGGCTCCCGCCTTCAGGCAGGCTAGTGCCCTCTTTCGCCGCTTGTGGTGCAGGGACTTCAGATCGGCGATACTAGAGCTCCGATTCCGAAGTTCGCAAACGATCACGGCGACCTCTGATGCGAACTTCGGAATCAAAGGAGCTCTAGCAACTTATTGATTCTAGTGCGGCTTTGAATTTGAAGTTCCTATGACGAACTTGCCGCAACGCTGATAGGAACTTCAAATTCGCCGCACTAGTGCCAATATTTCCGCTGAAATCTCGGTGTTCAGCACCTGTTCCAGCCGGGTCAGCACCCGGGCGATAACCGCGGCGTCGGTAACCCGGTGATCCCAGCGCAGAATCACGTCAATCCGGTTATCGGGTCGAACCTGGCCATAGCTGAGCAGGAACGGACCCGGGCTTAGCGCCTGAAGCTCGCCGGGGCCATAGGCCGAGACCGAGGTCACCCCAAAGCTTCCGAAATTGTTGGCGGACATCCGCCCGACGTTGAGCCCTATGAACCAGCTCAGGCGGCGCAACGGCAGGGGCAGGCGGCTCGCCATCAGGATTTTCCGAAAGGCGGGGATTTCCTGAAGCGGTGCGGTCTTGGCATGGCGGATCTGGGCATCGATGTCGGTGAGTGGACGCTCCTCGGGCGTCGGGACCTTCTCCGGCAGGATGCATTCCTCGCCGTCTTCGACCCGCGCGACCGCGACCATGGCGATGCTGCGCGGCAGTTCAAAGAAATGCGGCCACGGCAGCTTGACGTAAAGCGTGCGCAGCACCGGCTCTTCCTTCGCCACGATGGCAAATGCCTTGACGAACGCGGCCGCCCAGCCCGGCGGTGCAGGGGCCTTGGCGCGCGCCGCCATGAGGGGACCGATCTCGAAGGGGCGGGAGAGTGAAACAAAGGGCACGCGCATCGACGCGTGCATGAGGTCGAGAATGAACACGCGCGGCAGTGAGATTTTTCGCTTCGTTCCGCGCATCGTTCCGCTCAGTTTCCTTTTCACAGGGAGATTTCCGGTCGTCAGCCGCGAGGGAGCGTAAAGTGTGGAGCTGACGTCTGGCTTTCCAGGCGCGACTTTATCGAGCGTTGGACGAACCGTCGATAAATACATGAAAAATATATGGAAATATAGATGGCCTGGCTCAGGCCGGCACGCGGCCGCCGAAGAACGGCACCAGCGCTTCATTTAGCCTATGCCGCTTTCCAGAGGTGAAAATCATCCTCGCCGCGGTGCCGCTGACATCGCCGGCCGGTTTCGCCCAAAAGATTGACCACCCGTCGCGCGATCGCCGGCGCCGGGTCAATCCAGTTGACTGACCAGGGCGCCAACTGATTCAGCCTGTCGAGCAACAGCGGGTAGTGCGTGCAGGCGAGCACGATCGTGTCGGTGCGCTTTGAGACGTGCTCGCCGGCGCCGACAAAACAGGGCATCAGCTCGGCCGATATTTGTTCGTCGCTGACCATCCCGCCGCTGAGCGCGCTCTCGGCCAGTGCCGCCAACTCCCCCGAGCCCACCAGCGTCACCTCGCATCCTCCAGCGAAATCGCGGATCAGGCCCCTGGTATATTCGCGTTGGACCGTGCCCTTGGTACCGAGCACCGACACCCGTTTGGTTTTCGAGGCGGCGCAGGCCGGCTTGATCGCCGGCACGGTGCCGACGAACGGCACTGAATAGCGTTCGCGCAAATGCGGCATCACGAGGGTAGAGGCGGTATTGCAGGCGATCACCACGAGATCGGGACGATGTGCAGATATCAATTCGCCGATCAGCGGCACGACACGGGCGACGATCTCTTCCTCGCCGTGAAGGCCATACGGAAAAAAAGCGTCATCGGCGACATATAAATAATGTGCATCGTCGCGTGCCCGCACGACCTCGCGCAACACCGTGAGGCCGCCAAGGCCGGAATCGAAAACGAGAATCGTCGGAGGTCCACCCACAGGGGCATTGTAGCCGATCCCGCGTTACCTTTCAGTTGCTTTTGCGAGCGGTTGGCATCGGGAGAACCCAAGGGACACTAGTGGTCCAATTCTAACATTCGCGTCCCTTCTCGGCGGGCACTTCTGCGAATGTTAGAGTGAAGGGACCACTAGCAACCATATGAATTTAGTGTGGCTTTGACTCTGACGTTCCTTCTGAGAGGTCGCTGAGAGTTCTTGCTAGGCCTCGCCGAACACGCGCTTGAAGATCGTGTCGACGTGCTTGAGGTGATAGCCGAGGTCGAATTGTTCCTCGATCTCGGCGTCGGACAGGTATTTTCTGACGTCGGCGTCTTTCTTCAGCAGCGACAGGAAGTCGCCTTCGCCACGCCACACCGGCATCGCGTTGCGCTGCACGAGCTTGTAGGCATCCTCTCTGCTCGCACCTTTCTGCGTCAGCGCGATCAGAAGCCGCTGCGAATGCACGAGCCCACCGAGCCGATCGAGGTTCTTCTGCATGTTGGCGGGATAGATCAGAAGCTTCTCGACGAGGCCGGCGAGGCGGTTGAGCGCAAAGTCCAGCGTCACGGTGGCGTCAGGCCCGATCATGCGTTCGGCGGAAGAGTGCGAGATGTCGCGCTCGTGCCAGAGCACGACATTCTCCATCGCCGGCGTCACATAGGCGCGCACCATGCGCGCGAGCCCAGAGAGGTTTTCCGACAGCACGGGGTTGCGCTTGTGCGGCATCGCCGACGAGCCCTTCTGTCCCTCGGAGAAAAACTCTTCGGCCTCCAGCACCTCGGTGCGCTGTAGATGGCGGATTTCGGTGGCGAGACGCTCGACGGAGGAGGCGATGACGCCAAGCGTGGCAAAATACATCGCGTGGCGGTCGCGCGGGATCACTTGCGTCGAGATTGGCTCGGGCCGCAGGCCCATCGCTTTCGCCACGTGTTCCTCCACGCGCGGATCGATCTGGGCGAAGGTGCCGACCGCGCCGGAAATGGCGCAGGTCGCCACTTCTTCGCGCGCCGCGATCAGCCGCTTGCGGGCGCGAGAAAATTCGGCGTAGGCGTAGGCAAGTTTCAGCCCGAAGGTCACGGGCTCGGCGTGGATACCGTGCGAGCGGCCGATGGTCGGCGTCATCTTGTGTTCAAACGCGCGCTTCTTCAGCGCCGCTAGCACCTCGTCGATGTCGGCGACCAAAAGGTCGGCTGCGCGTACAAGCTGCACGTTGAGGCAGGTATCGAGTACGTCCGACGACGTCATGCCCTGGTGGACGAAGCGCGCCTCGGGGCCGACGATCTCGGCCAGATGGGTCAGGAAGGCGATGACATCATGCTTGGTTTCCCGCTCGATCTCGTCAATCCGCGCCACGTCGAAGGTCGCGTTTTTCGCCTTGGCCCAGATGGTTTTCGCGGCCTCCTTGGGGATGACGCCCAATTCCGCCTGCGCGTCAGCCGCATGGGCCTCGATCTCGAACCAGATCTTGAAACGCGTCTGTGCCTCCCAGATCGCAGCCATTTCCGGGCGGGTATAGCGGGGGATCATCGGCAACTCTGGGCTTTTTGAGGGATTACGCCGCGCTTTAGCAGAGCGGACGAGGGGTGACAAACCGCCGTCCGAAGCCGGGGCGTTTTTTCCAGGGGAGCTTGTCGCGCCCAATCACAGAATATTGAATGACAGATATTGAAATCTGTCAGCGCGATGCCCTATATTGCTGACGACGCCAACGCTTGAGGCGTCCCCTGTGAGGGCCGCACTGGCGACCAGGCGGGGGTACTGACGAGGACTTCGCTATGACATTCGAAATTTTACATCTGACCGCCCAAATCCAGCGCTGGCTGAACCGGCGGATCGCCCGCCATCTGGCCGAACAGGCTGAGAGGCTTGCGCGCTAAATGGAGAAATCGCCAGCCACATAAAAGAACAGGCTGGCGCAGCAGGAGGTGCGCCGATGAACGAGAATGTGGTTTTGACGCCGGAACGGATTCTGGAGGTCACCGAGGACGTTCTGCGCCGTTTTGGCCTGGCCAAGGCGACGGTAGTCGACGTTGCCCGTGCGCTCGATGTGAGCCACGGCAGCGTCTACCGTCATTTCCCGAGCAAGGCTTCGCTGCGCGAGGCGGTCGCCAAACGCTGGCTCGAGCGCGTAAGCACGCCGCTTGCCAAGATCGCCGAAAGCTCGAGCCCAGCGGCAGCCAAGTTCGATCGCTGGCTTCGCGCCCTGTTTGCGGCCAAGCAGAAACGGTATCTCGAAGACCCCGAAATGTTTGCGACCTACCTGACGCTGGCCCGCGAAGCCTGCAAGTCGGTGAACGGGCACAAGATGTGCCTGACCGGTCAGTTGGAAACGATCCTGTCCGACGGCGTCAAGCAGGGCGCATTCCAGATCGCCGACACCAGGGTGACCGCACAGGCGATTTTTGACGCCGTGACCCGCTTCCATCATCCCGCCCATGCTGACGAATGGAACGATCCGCAGCTTCCGGCTCGGATCGATACTTTGCTTGCGCTGCTGTTGAGGGGTATCGAGGCCCCGCGCAAGCGCTAACGAAACCCGCACGCTTACGACCCCGTCAGGCCGCACTCGGTGGCAAGATGCACGAGCTGGGCGTCGGTCTTGAGGCCGGTCTTGACCTTGATCATGTAGTGGTAATTCTGAACCGTCTTCAGACTGAGATTGAGATTTTGGGCGACCTCTTCCTTGGTGGCGCCGGCAGCGATCTGCCGGAGGATCTCGATCTCGCGTTCGGCAAGTTGATCGAGCGCGGAGCCTGACGGTGCAAGGCTCTCCAGCGCCAGCACCTGCGCGACATCGTCGCTCATGGCCCGCTCGCCATGCGCGACGGAGCGGATCGCCCGGATCAGTACCGCGGGCTCGCTGCTCTTGGTGACATACCCGCCGGCGCCGGCGTTGAAGGCCGCTTTCACCAGCGATGCCTCGCTATGCATGCTGAAGACGAGGATGTGGGCGTGTCTGTCGCGTGCCCGGATATTCCTG
Source organism: uncultured Alphaproteobacteria bacterium (assembly GCA_963706265.1). Classification (GTDB taxonomy): domain Bacteria; phylum Pseudomonadota; class Alphaproteobacteria; order Rhizobiales; family Xanthobacteraceae; genus Bradyrhizobium. The sequence continues at coordinate 1,143,607 of CAVPLO010000004.1, forward strand.
ATCGCCTCCAGACCGCTCGCGCCGGGCATCGAGATGTCCATCACCACGATATCCGGCGAGTGGGCCTTGAAGGCGCTGTAAGCGCTGGCCGCGTTCTCGGCTTCGGCGACGACCTGGAAGTCGGGCTGATTTTCCAGCACGCGCCGGTAGCCCTGGCGTACGATCGGATGGTCGTCGGCCAGCAGGATGGAAATGCCCTTCGGCGAGGCGGACGTCATCCGTCAGGCAGCTAGCGGAATGGTCGCGTCGACGCTCAAGCCCCGTCGCGCGCGCGCAATCGACAGCGAACCGCCGAGCGCAGCCAGGCGCTCGCGCATGCCGGTGAGCCCGAAGCCCGAAGCTTTCGCAATGCTGATTGCATCACCCCCGCCATCGTCCTCGACCCGGATCAGGAGCGCATTCTCAGACCCGCTGCGCCGCTCGATCCGGAGCAGAATTTCGCGCGCCGTGGTGTGGCGGAGCGCATTGGTCAGGCATTCCTGCGCGACGCGATAAGCGGTTGCGGCCACCGCGCCGCTGATATTGGCAAGGTCGCCTTTGAGGTCGAGCTGGATCACCGGCCGCGCATCATGTTGCGAGCGCCAGTTGTCGACCAGGCTGATGAGGCTCGCTTCCAGCCCGAGTTCCTCGGCTAGCGGATGGCGCAGGCGGTTGAGGGTGCCGCGCAGGGACGTCATGATCGCCAGTGCAGCTTTCGAGATCATCCGTGCGTCCTGCGCAACGGCACCGTCCTTGGCGTCGGCGCCGGTCGCCTCGATCGCGCTGGCAAAGGCGAGAATGGCGGAGAGGTTCTGGCCGAATTCGTCATGCAGCTCGCGCGCAAGCGTGCGCCGCTCGTCGTCGCGGATCTCGAGCAAGCGTCGCGTTAACGTGGCGCGCTCCGCCATGGCCTGCGCCAGCCGGTCGCCGAGGTCGCCGACGGCCTGGCCGATGATCGCGAGTTCCATGGAACGGAAGCGGGGCAGGGACGTCCGGTATTGGCCAAGTGCCATGCGCTTGAGCGCGGCCACGATCGACTGTGCCGGCGCCAGCGTGTGCGCAATCGCGAGCGAGGCCAGAATCGCAATCGCCGCCGCCATCAGGAGAGCAACGCCGGTATTGTCGAGGATGTGCTGCCAGGCGAGCCGGATCGCGGCGTCGGGATCGGGCGTCGCCGACACAGTGCCGAAAGTGGTCGCGCGGGCGCTGATCGGCTTTGTCACCGCCGCGTGGCTGCCGAGCAGCGTCTGAACGGCGTTGGCGAACCAGGCCGGCGGCACGGTTCCTACCCCCTTGTCCTGGCCGCACAGTGGCTTCTCGAACGCGGCGGCCGGCTCAAAGCGGACGCAGACTCCGGGCGAGATCAGTTTCATGGTCTCGATGGTGCGCCAATCCGGCACCGGGAGCAGATGTTCGCGCATTCTGCTGCCGTGCAACAAGAGCTCGTGCCAGTACAGCCCTTGGAGGGCTTGAGAGACGCGCTCGGCGGAAGCTTCGGTGGCGCTGTCGACGCTGCGACGGGCCTCGATGGTGGCCCAGACGGTGGCAGCTCCAAGGCACAGCATCACGACGACGAGCAGGCGGACGACGAGTTGCAGGACCAGGCGCATGCGACCTCCCACGAATTGTGGAACGAAGCTAACAACAACGCCAATTCCTGCCAATTGCAAGCACGAGGACTCCGCACAAATCGGGAAATTTTCCCAGTCGTTTCAGGGCATCCGTCTTTGGACCGCCTGCCACGGTTTGCTTTAAAAACGCAGCAGGAAAGTAGCCGATCGGGAGCAAAGCGGGATGAGTTCCGAACAAGGCGCGCCGATCGCAGCATCTGACACCAGCGCGCCGGAGCGCCGCGCGCTGCTGCTCTGGATGATCTTTACCGGTCTTTCGGTGTTTGCCGCGGTGCTGTTATGGCGCTACGGCCTCTTGCATTTGATGGTGACCTCGGACCGCACCTATATTTCGAGCGTCATCGCCGTCCTTTACGTCGTCACCTGCGTGCACTGCTTTCTCCGCACCCGCGCGATTGCGCGCGAAGGCGCGGTGGGAGACCGCTGCCGCACGATTCTCGCCGCGGCCGACGGCAGCGCGGCGATGGAAGCGGATGCAAGGTCGCTGCCGAAGGGCCTGGTCGCCGATCATATCCATAGCCTTATTGAGAAGGCAAAGGTGCAGAGCAAGGGAGGCATCGACCAGTCGCTTCTGTTACGCTCGCTCGCCGACCGCCTGCGCGGCTCCAATGGCTTTGGTAACTTTGCCTCCGACACGCTGATGAAACTCGGGCTGCTCGGCACGATCATCGGCTTCATCATCATGCTGGCGCCGATCGCAACGCTGGATGCCGCGGACAAGGTCGCGATGAAATCGTCCATGGGCCTGATGAGCGACGGCATGGCGGTCGCGATGTACACGACGCTTGCCGGCTTGGTCGGCTCGATCCTGGTGAAAATTCAATACTACATGCTCGATGCCGCTACCCAGCGGGTGTTTTCGGACGCGGTCACGCTCACCGAGACCCGCGTTACGCCGGTGCTGGAACGTCGCAATGATGGATGATTTCGGCCTCTATCCGCGGGAGGAAGCCTTCGATCCGTTCGGCATCATGCTGTTCAAGGCGCTGCAGGTCGTCGCCTTCCTGTTTTTCCTGGCGCTGCTCGCGGTCTCGCCGGAATCGAAGGACGGCAAGATCGATTCCAAGGCCGAGTTCATCATCACCATGGATTGGCCGGACAACCACCCCGATGACCTCGACCTGTTTGTGCAGGATCCCGCGGGCAATATCGCCTGGTACCGGCATCGCGAAGCCGGCTTTCTCACGCTCGACCGCGACGACCGCGGTGGCGCCAACGATTTTATCACTGTCAACGGGCGCAAGATCCCGTCGCCCATTCGCGAGGAAATCGTAACGGTGCGCGGCATCCTTGCCGGCGAGTACACCGTCAACGTCTCGCACTTCCAGGCCAAGACCGGCCAACCGGTTCCGGTCAACGTGAAGGTGCAGAAGCTCAATCCGACGGCGCAGGTGATTTTTGACGATAAGCTGTTCGTCGATCACACCGGCGCGGAGAAGACCGCGGTACGCTTCACGCTCAATGCTGAAGGCAAGGTGATCGACGTCGAGCAGCGGCAGAAATCGCTGCTGGAGACGTTCCGTCGAACCTGGGCGAACGGCGCGGATCGCGATCCCAAGACCGGTGTCAGGATGGGAACGCCGTGAGCAGCCTGCAGTCCGACATTTTCATGCTCTCGGTCGCCTATGCGCTGGTCGGTGCGCTGCTGCTGGTCGTCCTGGTCTATGCAAGGCTCCCCTGGTCGTTGAAAGGCATCGCCGTGATCGTGACCAGCTCCTTCTACATCGCAAGCTTCCTCGGCATCCGCGGGCTGCTCGGCTGGGCCAGCGTCGACCGCTTGCCGCCGAATTTCAAGCTGCTGCAGGCTCGCATCGTCGAGCCGCATTCGCTGGAGGGCGACCCCGGTGCGATCTATCTGTGGGTCGAGGCGCTGGACGATGGCAACCGTCCGAGCGGCGTGCCGCGCGCCTATCGCATTCCCTATAGCGACAAGCTGGCCGACAAGACCGATAAGGCGCAGAGCGAGATCGTTGCGGGCCGCGCGCAAGGCGGCCGCGCCGCCGATTATGGCAGCGGCGAGGGCGGACTGCTCGACTCCGTGCGCGCCTACATCACGCCGAATACCATCATTGAAACCTCCGGCGGCGATCCCTCCACCGGCGGCGGGCTGACCGCGGTGCCGCAAGCCGGCGACGAAGTAAGCTTCACGCCGCTCTTGCCGCCGAGGATGCCGCCCAAGGACGTCATGGAGCCGCAGGAAAGCAGGCGGTAACCGAGGCGAGGCATCCCCCTCAATCGCGGCAGGCCACATTTTCACGCGAACCCGAAGAGTTGCTGGACGACCGATCGATGCCGCTAATTTAGATCGCTTCACCCCGCGCGAGCGCGGCAGCGGTTCGGATCGCCGAGATATTGGCCTTGTAGGCATCCACCGTGCCGCCTTTGAAGACGGCGGAGCCCGCCACGAAGGCGTTGGCGCCGGCAGCGGCCAACTGGCCGGAATTGTCTGCTCCCACGCCGCCGTCGACCTCGATGTCGATCGGGCGTCCCGCCGTCATCGCGCGCAAGTCGCGGATCTTGGCAAGGCTGGAGGGGATGAAAGCCTGTCCGCCGAAGCCGGGATTGACCGACATCACCAGCACCAGATCGATGTTGTCGATCACATATTCGATCGCTGAGATCGGCGTGGCCGGATTGATCGAGACGCCGGCCTTCTTGCCGAGCGCGCGGATCGCCTGCAGGGAGCGATGCAGATGCGGGCCCGCTTCGGCATGCACGGTGATGTGGTCGCATCCCGCCTTGGCGAAGGCTTCGAGATACAGATCGCACGGCGAAATCATCAAATGCGCGTCGAAGATCTTTTTGGTGTGCGGGCGGATCGCCTTGATGACGTCGGGTCCGTAGGAAATGTTGGGGACGAAATGCCCGTCCATCACGTCGAGATGGATCCAGTCGGCGCCGGCGGCATCGACCGCGCGCACCTCTTCGCCAAGCTTCGAGAAATCCGAAGCAAGAATCGACGGAGCGATGATGAGAGGGCGTGACGCAAATGGCTGGGACATGTGCCCTGTTTTCCGTAAAACCGCGTCGCGGCGTTGGTCTACTTTCCCGCCTAACACGTGTGAGGGTTGTCGGCAATACGGGCCTAAAGCGGTGGAAAAATCTGCCGCAAGCGGCACCAATTGCCGATCGGCGATCGTGTTCCGGAAACCCGAAAGCCATCATTTCATTGGCGTTTTCGCCGTGGCACGGCGCTTGCTGATCGACATTGAACGGTCACGCGCAAGCGTGCGGCCATTTGGAGCTTTGCCATGCTGCCTGCTATTGGCGCGGCCTCGGCCGCGCTCGACGCCATCCAGTCACTGACGTCGCCCCAGTCGACGACGTCGTCGCAGGCGACCGGCGGCTTTGGACCGGCTCTGTCCGACGCCGAAGACAGTTCTTCCATCCGGTCATCGGGCTCGAACGCTATTTCCGGTTTCAGCAGCGCCCCGATTTCGGCTGATAACTTCAACGCGCTGATCGATGCCCAGAGCCTGACTCCAGGTGATGCAGGCGCCCTTGACTCCAGCGGTTCGGATTCCTCGCAGGGGCTGCCCGGCTCGGCCTCCGGCGCGGCGTCATCGGCCTATAACTCGGTCGATCAACTCGTCCGGTCCACGGCGGTTCCGCTCGGGTTCAGTCCGTTCTCCGTGAGCGTCTGACGCTAATGGCGTGGATTTGACATTCGCGATCTAACATTCGCAAAAGCGGCCGCCGAGAAGGGATGCGAATGTTAGCTCGCAGCCAGTTCTCAACCGCTATCCGAAGCGATCCCGCCACGACGGCAGCGCGTCGGGCAAAGGCAGCGCCGTTGCCGCGTGGACGCCGCGGGCGATCGCGCGGGCCGTGGCATTGGCTGCGATCATGCCAAGCTCGGTGAGGCCGATCAGCGGATCGATTTGTCGCTCGCCGGTCGAAGCCGCGAATACCACATCGCCATCCATCGGCGCATGCACGGGATAGATCGCGCGCGCAAACCCGGTCTGAGCGATCATCGCCAGACGCTTGGCCTGGGTCTTGCTGAGAGCGGCATCGGTAACGACAACGGCTAGCGTCGTGTTCTCGACCGCGGTCGCGGTGGGTCCGCCCTTGATGCGCATCTTCAGCATGTCCGGCGTAAACGACGCCGGCAGACCGCGTCCGCCGTATTCGCCGTCGATCTCGAAGGGCGCCGCCCAGAACCACGGCCCATCGCCCACCGTGACGGTGCCGACCGCATTGACCACGGCAAGCGCTGCGACCTTCACGCCATCCGGGGTTTGGGCGGAGGCCGAGCCAAGGCCGCCCTTTAGGTTCGCGGTCTGGGCGCCGAGGCCAGCGCCGACGCTGCCGAGCGCGAAGCTGGTACCGGCTGCCGCAGCCGCCGCGAAGCCGAGTTCGCGGTAGGGCGCAAAGCGGCCCCAGTTCTTGTTCCCGCCGTTGAGGAGATCAAAACAGATTGCGCCGGGCACGATCGGAACGATGGCGCCGCGAACCTTGAAGCCTCGGCCCTGTTCGGCAAGCCAGGCCTGTACGCCGCCGCCGGCTTCCAGCCCGAACGCCGAACCGCCGGAAAGCACGATGGCATCGATCTTCTCTACCATGTTGGCGAGATCGAGCAGCGCGCCCTCGCGGGTTCCGGGTCCGCCGCCGCGCACATCCATTGCCGCGACGAAAGGCTGGTCGAAGATGATTGCGGTTGTTCCTGAGGCAAGCCCGGCGTCGTCGGCGTGGCCGACGCGAACACCCGCAATGTCGGTGAGGAGGTTATTCATTCGCGCTTCTCAGCTCTCGAGGGCCAGTCGGATCATGCGCGCCAGGTCGGACTTCCGGTACGGCTTGGCGAGCAGAAGCACGCCGGTATCGAGACGGCCGTGATGAACGATGGCGTTCTCGGTATAGCCTGAGGTGAACAGTGTCTTCAATCCGGGCCGACGCACGAGCGCCTCATCGACCAGTTGGCGGCCGTTCATCGAGCCGGGCATGATGACGTCGGTAAACAGAAGATCGAGGTGGTTGGGATTGTCGATGATCTCCAGGGCCTCCGATGCCCGGCTGGCCTCGAGCGTCTTGTAGCCGAGGCTTTCGATCTGGGTGATGACATACCGGCGTACGAGTGCGTCATCTTCGACAACCAATATGGTCTCATTGCCGACGGCAATGCTGGTGGTCGCCTGCGATTCCATGGACGTGTCCGGCAACCCGGTCGCGCATGGCAGGTAGATCTTCACGGTGGTGCCGTGGCCTTCCTCGCTGTAGATCTTGATATGGCCGTTCGATTGCTTGACGAAGCCGAACACCATGCTCAACCCAAGGCCCGTCCCCTTGCCGACCTCCTTGGTGGTGAAGAAGGGGTCGAACACCCGCTCGAGATTGGCTGCCGGAATTCCGGTGCCGGTGTCGCTCACAGCGATCATGACGTAGTTGCCGACGACCACGTCCCTGTTCATCGCGGCGTAGTCCTCGTCGAGATAGACATTGCCGGTCTCCATCACGAGCTTGCCGCCGGATGGCATGGCGTCGCGGGCATTGATCGACAGATTCAGGATCGCGGTGGTCAACTGGTTGGGATCGACCAAGGCGGGCGAAGCGTCCTCCGCCAGCAGGGGGTTGATCTGGATTTGCTCGCCGAGCGTCGGCCGCAATAGCTTGATGGTTTCGAAGACCAGCGCGTTGACGTCGACCTCGCGCGGTTGCAGCGGTTGTCGGCGCGCGAAGGCAAGCAGGTGTTTCGTCAGGCTGGCGCCGCGTTCGGCGGCATCGTCGATCATCTTGGCGATTGCCGAAAGCTGCGGGTCGTGCGCAAGCGCATCTTCCAGAATGCCGATCGTGCCCGTGATGACGGTCAGGATATTGTTGAAGTCGTGGGCGACGCCGCCCGTCAACTGGCCGACGGCGTCCATCTTTTGCGCCTGACGGAACTGTGCCTCGGCAGCCTGCTTTTCGGTGAGATCGCGGCCGACAAAGAAATGCCGCCGGACCGGGTCCGACCATGTTCCCATCCAGCTCAGATTCACCGCGTGTCCGTCCTTGTGGACGTAGCGGGTTTCAAAGTTGCGCATCAGGCGTCCGCGCCGCGCCGAGCGCATCTCCTGCCGCGTGCTTTCGAGATCGTCGGGATAAATGAACTCCATCGCGCTATGGCCGATCATGTCTTCCGGCCGTAGTCCCAGGATCGTCATCGAGCTCGGGCTGACCTGGACGAACGTTCCCTTGGTGTCGGTGACCAGGATGAGGTCCTGCGATGTCTCGAAGATGCGCTGCCGTTCCTCGATTTCCTGGGTAAGGGCTGCTTGCGTACGCTTGTTTTCGGTGATGTCGCGCGCGATCTTGGAAGCGCCGATGATCTCGCCCGAAAGGGCGCGCAACGGGGAAACCGAGAGCGAGACGGTCAGCAGCCGGCCGTCCTTGGTCACGCGCAAGGTCTCATGATGCGCGACGGTCTCGCCCCGGCCAACGCGCGTGAGAATATCGTTTAATTCATCGAGTTCCTTCGGACGGAACGATCAGATCGATATGGCGGCCGATTGCCTCAGCGGCGGTATATCCGAACAGGTGCTCGGCGGCGGGGTTCCATGCGGTGATCGTGCCGTCGAGCTTCTTCGCGATGATGGCGTCGCTTGAGGATTCGACCACCGCTGTGAACAGGCGTTCGCGTTCGGAATGGCGCCGTTGTTCGGAGGCACTCTCGCGGCGCAACGCGACGAGCAGACGGGACAGCCGCGCCTGCAAGTTGATATTTTGCAGCAGCAGTACCCCCAGCACGAAACAGGCGGCGCCAAGCCCATAGAAGCGGCCTATGTAAAAGCCCAGATCGTAACGGTTGGCGTTGAGCAGCGCCGACGACGCCACATCGAAGAGCCAGGCGCACAGCACCACCATGAGCCAGATGTCGAGGACGGAATGCGGCCGGCGTGTCCACAACAGGAGCAGGGCTGCGCCGTTGAGGAGCCACACGGCGAGCGCGGTCCCAAACAGCGCCGGCGCATAGCCCTTGTCCGTGATGAGCAGCGGCAGAATGTGGTGCTGTTTCGTCACCACGAAAATCGCGACCGCCATTGTCGCAAAGACTGCGATCACGGCCCAGACGATCGATGCCCCGACCGATCCTTTGATGATGCGGCCGCCATCGTCGCCCTTGAGCAGGGCGTAGCCGAGCACGAAGAGCGGGAAACCACCGTGCCAGATCATGTAAAGCCAGGACGTGGTCTGTGGGCCGGCGTTCAGAAGCCCGCTGGCGGCAAACAGATTTGGAAAGGTCAGGCCGTGAACGACCGCTGCGACCGCGGTGAACAGATATCCGCTCGCAAGCACAAGAAGCGCCCGCGATCGCAACAATGAAAATTGCGAGAGCAAGAGAATCGCCGTGATCACGTCATTGATCGCGAGCGCGGACTGATAACTGGCGACGAAAGCCGGGATCTCCGGTAGCGGCACCCGCGAGAAGGGAAGGGTGGCGGAAAAGAAAATAGCCGAGGCTGCGACGACGCCGAAGGCAATCTTGCGGTCGCGGCTGGTGGCAGGAAGCGTCGAGAGAAAAATGTTGCGGTCGTCGCCTTCCACTTTTGTCTCCAGACCCCTGCGTCTTCTTTGGCTCGCGCCTCTAAGGCTCGCGCCCGCACGCTGCGTCAGCGACCTGCTTAAGCGACGCCATCGGAGATATGACGCCATCGGAGATATATTGTACTTATTGCCGCTCGGAGGGAATGCCCGCCGGCATTTTTCGATTGAGGGCGGGAGGAAGCTGCGAACTCGACAAGCTGCCGTTGACGGCGGCCAGCAGTTCGAAAGGCCTGAACGGCTTTTGCAGGCTTGAGACAGCCCCAAGCCGGGTTGCCATGTGCAAAAAGTCCGGTTGCCGGTCGGAGGCCAGGCGGAACTGCTGTCCCGAAATCACGATGACCGGCATTTGCGGGCGCGACTGGTGAACGAGCTTCATCGTCTCAAAACCATCCATGCCCGGCATGAAGATGTCGACGATGAGCAGGTCAAAGCTTCGCGCCTCGATCAATTGCAGGCCGGTGCGGCTGCTGTCGACGGCTTCGACCGCATGGGCCGCACGCTCAAGCAGAATCTTGACGGTGGCAAGCACCGCCCGATCGTCATCGATGACGAGAATGCTCGCCATAGGGATTCCTTGACGAATTTCGCCCTGTTCAACTCAAAGCTACATACTTGTTTGATTTAGGCCAAGACCGGTACTGACCCCACGGCGGTGATGGTTGACGTCAACTTACTCCGTTGCTGCGAAATTCCAAACTGATTTGACCGACCTTGCTTCGTTTTACTTGCGGGGAACTCCGAGTTGGAAGACCGACGGCCGAAACGAAAACGCCCCGGCGGACCGGGGCGTTGAATGCAGGCTGTGGTCGAAGAGGTTAAGAACCCTTCGGGCTGATCTCGGTGTAGCCGCCTTTGGCATCCCATTTATAGACGACATAGTCGATCTGCTTGATGTCGCCCTTGGAGTCGAATTCAAGCTTGCCGATCACCGTATCCCAGGCGCCGGCCTTGATCGTGTCCATGACTTTCTTTGGGTCGGTCGTGCCGGCCTTCGCTACCGCCTGCGACCATACCTGCATCGCAGCATAGGTGTAGAGGGTGTAGCCTTCGGGATCGATGTTGTTGGCTTTGAACTTCTCGACGATGGCTTTCGCCGTTGGCTTGTTGCGCGGGTCGGGACCGAAAGTGAACAGCGTCCCTTCGCCGGCCGGGCCGGTGATGGAAGCGAATTCCTTGTCGGCAAGCGCGTCGCCCGCCATCAGGACGGTCTGCATGCCCTGGTCACGCATCTGGCGCACGATCAGGCCGGCTTCCTGATGGTAACCGCCGACAAAAACCAGATCGATATTCTCGCGTTTCATGCGCGAAACGATCGCGGTGAAGTCCTTGTCGCCCTTGTTGTAGGACTCGAACATCTTTTCCTGGAACCCGGCCTTGTTCAGCGCCTTCTTGGTTTCGTCGGCGAGACCCTTGCCGTAGGTGGTCTTGTCGTTGAGGATGGCGACGTTCTTGCCCTTGTAGAACTTCGCGATGTAGTCGGCCGCGACCAGGCCCTGCTGATCGTCGCGGCCGCAGACGCGCGCGACGTTCCAGAGTCCGCGTTCGGTGAACAGCGGATTGGTCGAGGCAGGCGTGATCTGAAGGACGTTGCCGTCCGCATAGGCTTCCGATGCCGGGATCGACGACGACGAGCAGTAGTGACCGGCAACGAAGGGTATCTTGGAGCTTGCGATCTTTTCCGCTACCGAGCGCGCTTGCTTGGGATCGCAAGCGTCGTCCTCGACATCCAGCGCGAGCTTCTTGCCGAGCACGCCGCCGGCGGCATTAAGGTCCTTGATTGCCTGCTCGGCGCCGTTCTTCATCTGGCGGCCGAAGGCGGATTCGCCGCCGGTCATGGGGCCCGCCACGGCGATGGTGACGTCTTGCGCAAACGCGGCCGTCGACAGCGCCAGCGAGGCGCCGATTGCCAAACCAAAGAGCTTTACTGATTTCATGAGAGATCCTCGCGGGTGGTTCGCCATGGGACTTCGCCGGCTGGCGGCCGGGTTCTGGAGAGCGTGAACGTATTCTCGGCTGATTTTACGGCGAAGTCATCGGTAAATTTCGCCCAAACCGGCTTCCAACCGTGGTCATTCCGCGGCGCGAATAAAAAAAGCAAACCGTTAAAGCTCGAGATTCCGGGTCCGGCGCGGGGGTACACCATCGCGGAACGACCGGGGGCTAGCCGCGCCGGCCGCCTTCGAGATAGGCAGCACGGATTTCCGGCCGCTGCAGCAGTTCCGCGCCGGTCCCCTTAAGCGTGATCAGGCCGTTGACCATGACGTAACCGCGGTGGGCCAGCTTGAGAGCGTGGTTGGCGTTCTGTTCGACGATCAGGACGGTGAGGCCGTCCTGCTGGTTGAGGGTGCGGATGGCATCGAAGATCTGGCGGGCGATCAGGGGCGCGAGCCCGAGCGAGGGCTCATCCAGCAGCAGCAGGCGGGGGCGGCTCATCAATGCGCGGCCGATCGCCAGCATTTGCTGCTCGCCGCCCGACAGCGTTCCTCCGCGCTGGGTCAGCCGTTCCTTCAGCCGCGGAAACAGCGCGAGCACGCGTTCAAGTCCGCTCTTCAGTTCGGCCTCGCTGGAAGCGGTCGCGTCAGCTCCCATTTGCAGGTTTTCCGCCACGCTCATCCGCGGAAAAATCCGCCGGCCCTCGGGCGATTGCGCAATGCGCAAGCGCGCGATGTCGTGGGTCGGCATGTCGGTGATGTCGCGGCCGTCGAACAGGACCTGGCCGGCGCGAGCTCGTGGTTTTCCGAAGATCGTCATCATCAGCGTCGATTTGCCGGCGCCATTTGCGCCGATCAACGCGACGATTTCACCGCGGCTGATGTCGAGATCGACGCCCTTGAGCGCCTCGATCTTGCCGTAGGCAGCGTGAAGGCCGCGGATCGCGAGCAGGGGGGAGCCCGGCGCGCTCATGCCGTGCTCCGCGGCTGGTTGGTGCTCCCTCCCCCTGGAAGGGGGAGGGCCGGGGGAGGGGGGCACTTCGCGCGAGCGTTTCTCGATCACAGCGACAAGGTCAGCAAGGACACCCTGCAAATTACTGAAAACATCGTTGTTCCAATAGCGGATGACCGCGATATTTTTCTCCGAAAGAAGGCGCGTACGGCGCTCGTCTGCTTGCTTTTGTTTCGCAGCATGCTGCCCGCCGTCGAGTTCGATGGCAAGGCGAAGGCCTGGACAATAAAAATCAAGCGTGAATGGTCCGACGGGATGTTGCCTCCGGAACTGCAGACCATTGAGTTGGCCACGGCGAAGCGTCCGCCAAAGCTGGGCTTCAGCGTCCGTCATGTTGTCGCGAAGGCGTCGGGCGCGCACGGTCATGGATCGTGTGCGTGAAAAGCGTGACCCCCTCCCGCCCGCTTTGCGGTCGACTTCCCCCTTGCAGGGGGAGGTGGGCAAGGTTCGCGATTGTGTCATGTGCCGCTCTCCATGACGGCGGCGGCTTCCTCTTCGTCGGCGCCGAGATAGGCGGCGACCACCTTGGGATCGTCGCGCACCATTTGCGGCGCGCCCTCTGCGATCTTCAAGCCGTAATCCATCACCACGATGTGGTCGGAGATTTCCATCACCACCGCCATGTCGTGCTCGATCAGTAGAATCGAGGTCGCCTGGCCGCGGATCGAGAGCAACAGTTCGCTCAGCGCCGAACTTTCGCGGGCGTTGAGTCCGGCTGCCGGCTCGTCGAGACACAACAGCGCCGGTTCGGTGCACATCGCGCGGGCGATTTCGAGACGGCGCTGATCGCCATAAGCCAGATTGCCGGCGGCATCGTCGGCACGTTCCGACAGGCCGATCCGCATCAGCCATTGCTTGGCCCGGTCGATCGCGTGCTTTTCGGCCGTACGATAGGATGGCGCGCCGATCAGCCCAAGAAAGGTGAATCCGGACGCCTGCATCAGCGTATTGTGCTGGGCAACCATCAGGTTTTCGAGCGCCGTCATGCCGGGAAACAGACGGATGTTCTGGAACGTGCGCGCGACTTTCGCCTGTTTGGAAATCCGGAAATCGTTCAACCGCTCGAGCTGGAAATCGCGGCCGTCGTCATGCGTGAGGTGGATGGCGCCGGAGGTTGGCCTGTAAAATCCGGTGATGCAGTTGAAGACGGTGGTTTTGCCGGCGCCGTTCGGTCCGATCAACGCGGTGATCTTGTGCCGCTCCGCCGAAAACGAGAGGCCGTTGACGGCGACCACGCCGCCAAAGCGCATGGTGAGGCTTTCGACCTCGAGGATGGTATCGCCGCTCATCCCCGTCCTTCCCTGGCAAGCTCGGAGGAAATGGCCTTGCTCTGCCGCAGGAATACGGTCGGTGCGCGATGGCCGATCAGGCCGCGCGGCCGCCAGATCATCAAAAGCACCATCGCCATGCCGAACACGAGCATGCGGTATTGGTCGAACCCGCGAAATAGCTCGAAGCCGCCGATCAGGGTGAGGGCCGCCAGCGCGACACCGAGTTGCGAACCCATGCCGCCAAGCACGACGATCGCCAGCACCAGCGCCGACTCCTGGAAGGTAAAGGATTCCGGGCTGATAAAACCCTGCCGAGTGGCGAAGAACGCGCCCGCAAAGCCGCCGAACATCGCGCCGGTGGCGAACGCGGTCAGTTTGGTGGTGGTGATGTTGATGCCAAGCGCGCGGCAGGCGACTTCATCCTCGCGCAAGGCTTCCCAGGCTCGGCCGATCGGCAGGCGGCGCAGCCGGATCGTGACCCAGTTGGTCAGAAGCGCGAGCGCCAGGATCAAGTAGAACAGAAACACGATGCGATGGGTGGTCGAGAATTCGATGCCGAGTCTTGCGGCGAGGCCATTGGGGCCGGGGGTGAGCGGGATGCCGAAAAACGAGGGTCTTGGAATGCCGGAGACGCCGTTGGGGCCGCCGGTGAGACTCTGCCAGTTGATGATGACGAGCCGAATGATTTCGCCGAACGCCAGCGTCACGATGGCGAGATAATCGCCGCGCAGCCGCAGCACGGGGAAGCCGAGCATCACGCCCCAGAGGGCGGCCAGAATGCCGGCGAGCGGCAGGCAGACCCAGAACGACAGTCCGAAATTGGTCGACAGCAGCGCATAGGAATAGGCACCCACCGCGTAGAAGGCGACATAGCCGAGGTCGAGCAGGCCTGCGAGGCCGACTACGACATTCAGTCCCCATCCGAGCATCACGTAGGTCAACACCAGGATGCCGAGATCGAGAATGTAGCGTTGATCGTAAAAAATCACCGGGAAGAGAAAGGTGAAAATCAGAAGCACCGGTGCAATCGCGCGCCGCGCCAGCCCGAGCGCGCTTTGCACCGATGGCGGCACGACGGCAGTCGTCGAAACCGGTCCCCACCATTGCCGCAGCAATTCGATGACGATGCTGCCGACGAACACGACGCCAACGATGGTGGCGAGATCGTCGAACCGCGTCCAGTAGATCAGTTGCCCCGTCGGACCGGCCTCGGTGCGGATGCCGATCATCAACGAGAACAGCACCAGCGCAACCAGCGCGCTGATCAGTGCTTTCTTGAGGATGAAGGCGATGCCTGCACTGCGCGAGGCTTGCGTGAGGTCGGGCGCAGATACCGTCACGCGGCTGTCCCTCTGTCCCTTAGACTTTTTCGATTTCGGGGCGGCCGAGCAGGCCGGTCGGCAGAAAGATCAGCACCACGATCAGGATCGAGAACGCGGCGACGTCTTTGTATTCGACCGAGAAATAGGCCGACCACATGGTTTCGATCAGGCCGATCAGAAGCCCGCCAAGCATCGCGCCCGGCAGCGAGCCGATCCCGCCGAGGACGGCGGCGGTGAACGCCTTGATGCCTGCGACAAAGCCCATGTAGAAATCGACGAGACCGTAATAGAGCAGGTACATCATGCCGGCGACGGCCGCCAGCGCTGAGCCGATAACGAATGTCATGGAGATGGTGCGGTCGACGTCCACACCCAGAAGCGCCGCCATGGTCTGGTCCTGCTCGCAGGCCCGCATGTCGCGTCCGAGCCGCGTCCGCGAGACCAGCCAGCTAAAGATCGCGAGCAGCACGATCGTGGTGACGACGACGATGATCTGCGCGTTGGAGAGACGGACCACAAAGCCGTTGCTTTCGAGCAGGCTGTAGCCGCCGGTGATGATCGGCGGCACCGGCTTGACGCGCGCGCCTTGCGAGATCTGGGAGAAATTCATCAGCACGAACGACATCCCGATCGCCGACAGCATCGGCGCGAGGCGGAACGAATGCCGCAGCGGCCGGTAGGCGATGCGTTCCACCGTCCAGCCGTAAAGGGCGGTAATCGCCATCGAGACCAGCAGCACGATCAGAAGGATCAGCGGAATTGCGGTCAGCCCGATCGAGACCAGGATCAGGAAGGTAATCAGCGCGATGAAGCCGCCGATCATGAAGATGTCGCCGTGGGCGAAGTTGATCATGCCGACGATGCCATAGACCATGGTGTAGCCGATGGCGATCAGGCCATAGATCGAGCCGAGAACGATGCCGTTGATCAGTTGCTGGGCGAAATAATCCATGCGCTGCCGACTGTTGGCGCATTTTCAGGCAAAACGAAATCCGCTTCGCCACTTTGAAAATGCCGCTTTCCACTCCTGACACAGCGAAGGCCCTGGCAGCCGGACGTCGCGTCATTGCAATTTTTAACAGCGGGAACCCATGGCGGCAACAGCGCCTAAAGGGGGACTTAAGGGCTTGTACAGAGTTAGTTTTCAGCAGCGCCGCCGAAATGGCGCGGGAACCGCCGATTCCAGCAACGCAGCAAAAAGCGGGCCGTCACGAATGTCCGCGCAACCAAAGGCCGGTTCCACGGTTATCCCTCTGCGACTGAAAAAGGAGATCGCGATGTCCAATCCGAACCAGAATCCTGGCCAGCAAAATCAGACCCCCGGGCAGAAGCCCGGTCAGCAGCAGGGCGGCGGCCAGAAGCCAGGACAACAGCAGCAGGATCCGAGCCGTCAGGGACAGAAGCCCGGGCAGGATCGCTAACCCGTTTATGAGTTATTAGCTCGCGCTATTTCAGGACGGAAGTCCGAGAAGTAGAGGGTGTTGAAGGAAAGGCCTCGCCGGAATGGCGGGGCCTTTTCTTTTGGCGAAGGTGATCGCAACCGCCCATGCCGGGACGTCATCTGGACCTGCCGGGGAACCTCAACTAGGTTCCATTTCCCAAGCGGCGACGTGGCAGGCTGGCTCTGGCCATCCTCTCCGGCGGAACGACCGCGTGACATCAGGAGGAAAGCCGATGACTCTCACTCGCCGGGATCTATTTGCAACTGCGGGAGCAGCGGCTGCAACTCTTGCCGTTCAGAAGAGCGCCAACGCCCAGTCGTTCGACTTCAAGCCGAACCAGCGTTACCCCGACGCGTCGGTCGAAATTCTCGATCCGAGCTTTGCCAAAATTCGGCTGTTCTCGAGCACCGTCGAGCAAGTGGCTACGGGCATGCGATGGGCGGAGGGCCCGGTCTGGTTTGGCGACGGCCGCTACGTTCTCGTCAGCGACATCCCGAACAACCGCATCATGCGTTATGACGAAGCCACCGGTAACTGGGGCGTTTTCCGTCATCCCTCGAATTTCGCCAACGGCAACGCGCGCGATCGGCAGGGCCGGCTGATCACATGCGAACACCTGACCCGCCGGGTCACGCGCACCGAATATGACGGTAAAATCACGGTGCTCGCCGATAATTTCAACGGCAAGCGTCTCAACTCGCCGAACGACATCGTCTGCAAATCCGACGGATCGATCTGGTTTACCGATCCGCCGTTCGGCATCGGCGGTGACTGGGAGGGCGACAAGCAAACGTCGGAACTGCCGCACTCGGTCTATCGCATCTCGCCTGACGGCAAGCTGAACCTCGTCACGTCAGAGCTGGCAGGTCCGAACGGGCTCGCCTTCTCGCCGGACGAAAAGAAGATCTACATCATCGAGTCGCGGGCGCAGCCGAACCGCCTGATCTGGTCCTTCGACGTCGGCGCCGATGGTTTCACGCTGTCGAACAAGACCAAGCTGATCGATGGCGGGGCGGGCGCTCTTGATGGAATGAAGGTCGATACCGACGGCAACATCTGGTGCGGCTTTGGCAGCACCGGCGCGCCCAACAGCAAAGGCGAAGAACTCGATGGCGTGAAGGTGTTCAATTCCGAAGGCAAGGCGATCGGTTTTATCCGCTTGCCCGAGCGCTGTCCCAATCTGGTGTTCGGCGGTCCCAAAAAGAACCGCCTGTACATGGCGAGTTCTCATTCGCTTTACGCCGTCTACGTCGAAGCGCATGGCGCAGCCTAAGACAGTCCGATTGGACCGGTTCGGCCGTAACCTCGGGGCGCGGCCGGGTTAAGGTAAATAAAGGGTTTAAATTGCCGATCGCAGTTTAAGGGCGTTACTTCCCGAACAAATCGCACGCGTTGCAAACAACAAGGGAAGCGTCATGTCAAACTGGCGTATCAGTTCATTCGGCGGCGTTCTGCTCGCCGGCTATTTCATTCCGACCTGGGCCACGGTCGCCTGGCACATCGTGACGTCACCGGTCCGCGGTCTCTTCGAGCGGCCTAGCGTGGCGGTCGCGCTCTATGCCACCGATCATCTGCAACTGTCGACCATGACCGCGGTACGTTTTGCGTGGCTGCTGGCGCTCGGCCGGCTGACCGTCGTCGCCTTCTTTGCGCTGTTTCTCCTACTCGCGGTTCGCAGCTTCATTCGCAAACGGGGCAACGGCAGCGAGGCACTGGCCATCGCGCTCACCATCGGTAGCGTGATCAGCTTTGCCAGCGTGCTGATGGCCTCGAAAGTCGGCGAGATCGAAGCACTTCGGCTGCATGCCTCCGAGTTGCTCGTGATGCTCGGCACCGGCATCGTGATGCTGTTCGAACAGCCATCGCGGGCGCTAACGCAGGCCGTGGCGGTGCCGCCGGAGCTACCCGCTGAGGAGCCCCAGCTCAGCTACAATAGCTGAAGCTTCCTTCACGGCGTGATTGGCGGCGGGCACGCCGCAATAGATCGCCTGCTGCAACAGAATTTCCCTGATGTCGTCGGGTGAAAAACCGCCCTCGATGAGCCGTCGAGCATTAGCGTTGCGTCAAAAAGCCGACCACCGCTTCGGTAAAGGCGTGCTGCTGCTCGATGTTGGAAATATGGGCGGCATCCAGGATCGTCATGGAGGCGCCGGGAATGTGGCAGCGGATGAATTCGGCGGCGGCAACCGGCGTCGACATGTCGTGACGGCCGGCGATCACCAGCGTGGGGGATTTGATTTTTGGCAACAATGCCCGCTGATCGAGCGTGGAGAGGGCTTCGCAGCAGGCAATATAGCCGGCGGCCGGCGTCGCGATCATCATGGTTTTCAGGTTTTTTGTGATCTGCGGCTCACGCTCGCGGAAGTCGGCCGTCAGCCAGGCCGCGATCACGGTATCGGCGACCCCGGCAACGCCGCCTTCCTTCACCGCCTTGATCCGATTCAGCCAGTTGGTCGGATCGGGATAATAGCAGGACGTGTTGGACAGGATGATCTTGCCCATGCGCTCCGGCGCGTTGGCGCCCAGCCATTGTCCGACCATGCCGCCCATCGAGAGCCCGCACCAATGCACCTTCTCGATGTTGAGGTCGTCGAGGATCGCCAGCACGTCACGGCCGAAGCGTTCCATCGAATAGGGGCCCGGCGGCACGCCCGACTTGCCGTGGCCGCGCCGGTCGTAGCGGATCACGCGAAAAAGCTGCGTGAGCGCCTTCATCTGCGGCTCCCACATCTGCAGATTGGTGCCCAGCGAATTGGACAGCATCAGGGTCGGACCGCCGTCGCGGCCTTCGACCGAAACATTGAGCAGGCAGCCGTCGGCGTCGATCATCGGCATTTTGTCTTCCTTATCATGCCAAAAGCGCGAAGCGCGTCTTCACATGAAATGGCCCGCGCATCCATCACAAAATGAATCTGTCCGGGCGATGGATTGCCGTGCAGGGGAAATGACGCCGCCCGTTATTTATCATCGAGCGATGCGAGCAGACGATCGATCAGGGCTTGCACAAACCTATTGATCTAATGTGGCTTGGTTCAGAAGTCCGCATGACCAGCCCGCGGCACAAACGATGCGGACTTCTGGCGCCTCACCAGGACCTAACCACCCTTGCGGCCGGCTGCCGATCGCAAAACATCCATGCTGGTGGCCCATGCCCTTCCTTTTGGGCTGTTCGTGCATTAGTTGATGGAGAGATCAAGAGCGAACGGAGACGCCTATGGCCATGACGATGCATGGGGAGGTCCAGCTTGGCGCGTCGCGCGACGAGATCTGGGCCAAGTTGAACGATCCCGAGGTGCTCAAGGCCTGCATTCCCGGATGCGAGGAATTGGAAAAGACCGAGGATAACGGCTTTCGGGCGGCGGCGAAAATGAAGGTCGGTCCGGTGTCGGCCCGCTTCAAGGGCCGCGTCTCGCTGAGCGATCTCGACCCGCCGAACGGCTACAAGATATCGGGCGAGGGCGATGGCGGCGTGGCGGGTTTTGCCAAGGGCGGGGCCACGGTGGCCTTGTCTGACAAGGATGGCGGCACACTCCTCACGTATGATGTCGAAGCCCAGATCGGCGGCAAGCTCGCCCAGCTCGGCCAGCGGCTAATCAACGGCGCGGCCAAGAAGCTGGCCGACGAGTTCTTTGCAAATTTTGCCAAGGCGGTGCAAGGCTGATTTTGGCGTCCACCTGAAATGACCGAGGCCCTCAGCAACGACCGTTTGCATCCTCAAGCCATGCGGTGATGAGGTTGCTCATCGCCGCCATGGTCCATATTATAGCCTTGAAACAACCGGAATGACGGCGCTGCCGGGCAGCGTCGGCGGATTGAGAGAGCCCGTAATGGCGAAAATTTCCATAATCGTGAACGGTAATCCCGTTAATGCCAATGTCGATCCCCGCATGCTCCTCGTGCAATTCCTGCGCGAGAATTTGCGGCTGACCGGCACCCATGTGGGATGCGACACCTCCCAATGCGGCGCGTGCGTGGTGCACATCGACGGCAAGGCGGTCAAATCCTGCACCACGCTTGCGGTGATGGCCGACGAGCACGAGGTCCGGACGATCGAAGGGCTGGCGGCCGATGGCGGGCCGTTGCATCCGATGCAGGAAGCGTTTCGTGAGCATCACGGCCTGCAGTGCGGCTTTTGCACCCCCGGCATGATCATGACCGCGATCGATATCGTGCATCGCAGGGGGCACGACCTGTCCGACCATACGATCCGCGAAGAGCTCGAAGGCAATCTGTGCCGTTGCACCGGCTACCAGAACATCGTGCAGTCGATCGCGGCCGGCGCCAAGGCAATGGCCAAGTCCGATCTCGCGTAAACGCCTCACTTTCGTCGATCAGGAATAGTTTGGGAAATACCCATGTACGAATTCAGATATCATCGTCCAGCGACCGTGCGGCAGGCGGCCAACCTCCTGGTGAAGAACGAGGACGCCAAGGTGATCGCCGGCGGTCATACGCTGTTGCCTGTCATGAAGCAGCGGCTCGCAAGCCCGCCGCATCTGGTGGATCTCTCCCATATCGAAGGACTCGACGGCATCGAGATGAAGGGCCGTTCGCTCGTCATCGGTGCCACCGCGACCCATTGTGCTGTCGCGAACTCGGCCGTCGTCGGCGACGCGATTCCGGCGCTGGCCTATCTTGCCGGCCTGATCGGCGACCCCGCGGTGCGCCATCGCGGCACCATCGGCGGTTCGCTCGCGAATAATGACCCCACCGCCGATTATCCGGCGGCCGTGCTTGCGCTGGGCGCAACCATCGTCACCAACAAGCGCCGTCTCAAGGCGGAAGAGTTCTTTCAAGGAATGTTCTCGACCTCGCTTGAGGGTGACGAGATCATCACGAAGGTTATGTTTCCGGTCCCGAAGAAGGCGGCCTACGTCAAATTCCGCAATCAGGCCTCGCGCTATGCGCTGGTCGGCGTGTTTGTCGCCAAGCGCCCGTCGGATGTGCGTGTCACGGTAACCGGCGCGGGCGGCGACGGCGTGTTTCGCGTCAGTGCTTTTGAGGAAGCTTTGAAGAAGCGTTTCTCACCCAAGGCGCTCGACGGGTTGACGGTGCCTGCGGAGGGATTGAATAGCGACTTGCACGGCAGTGCCGAATACCGCGCGCATCTGATTGCGGTGATGGCACGGCGCGCAGTCGAAGCCGCAACCGCGAAATCATAACTTTGGCTATTCTCGTCCCAGCAAGGCTCTCCCGCTCATGAGCGCATCGGCGCCATCCAAGTCCGTCGACGTTAGCTCGGTCGATGCCATGCTGGCGCTGTTGTCCTCACGCGGCTATCTGGCCGATCGCCCGCTCGCGACCGTCACGTATTTGTCGCTGCGCATGGGCCGGCCGCTATTTCTCGAAGGCGAGGCTGGCGTCGGCAAGACCGAGATCGCCAAGGTTTTGTCGCAGGCGCTTGGCCGCAAGCTGATCCGCCTGCAATGCTATGAAGGGCTTGATGCCGCTTCCGCCGTCTATGAGTGGAACAGCGCGGCGCAGATGATTGCGATCAGGCTTGCCGAGGCGGCCGGCGATACCGACCGCGAGCAGCTCTCGAGCGATATTTTCGCGGAACGTTTTCTGATCAAGCGGCCGCTGTTGCAGGCGCTCGAGCCGGACGTCGCCGGCGCGCCGGTGCTTCTGATCGACGAACTCGACCGCGCGGACGAGGCCTTCGAGGCGTATCTGCTGGAAATCCTGTCGGACTTCCAGATCACGATTCCCGAGTTCGGCACCGTGAAGGCGCCGCAGCCGCCGGTCGTGATCATTACGTCGAACCGTACCCGCGAAATCCACGATGCGTTGAAGCGGCGCTGTCTTTATCATTGGGTCGATTATCCGAACGCCGAGCGGGAGCTTGCGATCGTGAAATCGCGTGTGCCGGGTATCTCCGCAAAGCTGTCGCAGCAGGTGGTGCGTTTCGTGCAGGCGCTGCGCGAGCAGGATTTCTACAAATCGCCGGGCGTCGCCGAAACGCTCGACTGGGCCACCGCACTCAGCGAACTCGACGCACGTTCGCTCACGCCGGAGGTGATCGGGGACAGTTTGGGCGCGCTGCTCAAATACCAGGACGATATCGCGCGCCTACAGGGCCCGACGCTGCAAAAGGTTTTGAAAGAGGCGACGAGCGAGAATTGACTGTTTGTCATTCCGGGGCGCGAGACGAAGCGAGCGAACCCGGAATCTAGAAGTTGTTGGCGCCGGAGATTCCGGGTTCGCGCTCACGCACGCCCCGGAATGACAGGAATGAGCAGACCGATGGCTATCAATCATCTCTCGCCACCAACCGGTCAAGCGGCCGACAATATCGTCGGCTTTGCCCGCGCGCTGCGGGCCGCCGGGATTCCGGTCGGACCGGGCGCCGTGGTCGACGCCATGAATGCGCTCCAGCTCGTGGATATCGGCAATCGGACCGATGTGTTCGCGACACTGGAGACGATCTTCGTCAAGCGCCACGAGCACGCGTTGATTTTCGCGCAAGCGTTCAACTTTTTTTTCCGTGCCGCCGACGAATGGAAACAGATGCTGGATTCGGTGCCGCTGCCCGATCAGGCCAGGAAGAAACCGCCGCCGGCCTCGCGCCGCGTCCAGGAGGCGCTCTCGTCAGCGCAAACGACGGACACGCCGCAGGCCAGGCCGGAGGAAATCCGGCTGTCGGTATCCGACAAGGAGATCCTGCAAAAGAAGGATTTCGCGCAGATGACGGCCGCCGAGATCGCCGAGGTCACGCGCGCCATCGCCAACATGAAACTGCCGCAGGCCGAACTGCGCACCCGCCGTTACCGGCCGGACGCACGCGGTTTGCGGCTCGACATGCGGCGGACCCTGCGCGGATCGTTGCGCACCGGCGGCGATATCATCGATATCCGCAAGCTTGGGCGGATCGAGAAGCCGGCGCCAATCGTGGCATTGCTCGATATCTCCGGTTCGATGAGCGAATATACCCGCCTGTTCCTGCATTTCCTGCATGCCATTACCGATGCGCGCAAGCGCGTGTCGGTGTTTCTGTTCGGCACCCGCCTGACCAACGTGACGCGCTCCCTGCGCGCGCGCGATCCCGACGAGGCGCTGGCGCGTTGCTCCGCGGCGGTGGAGGACTGGGCTGGAGGGACGCGGATCGCGACCTCGCTCCATACCTTCAACAAGCTCTGGGGACGACGGGTGCTCGGCCAGGGCGCGGTGGTGTTGTTGATTTCCGACGGGCTCGAGCGCGAGGCGGATGCCCGCCTTGCGTTTGAAATGGATCGGCTGCACCGCTCTTGCCGCCGCCTGATATGGTTAAATCCGTTGCTGAGGTATGGCGGCTTCGAGCCCAAGGCGCAGGGCATCAAAATGATGCTTCCGCACGTTGACGAATTCCGCCCGGTGCATAACTTGATGTCTATCAAAGGGTTGATCGAGGCGCTTTCGTCGATGCCGCAACCGCATCACCGCAGCCTGATACGATCCGCAGCTTGAACGAGAAAACCGGCGAGGCATCCATGCTCGATCGCGACGAAGACATTCTGAAGGCCGCCGAAGACTGGCAGAAGGCCGGTCACGGCGTCGCGCTGGCGACCGTTGTCGAAACCTGGGGCTCGGCGCCGCGGCCGGCCGGCTCTAACCTCGTCATCAACGATGACGGCACATTCCTGGGCTCGGTCTCCGGGGGCTGCGTCGAAGGCGCCGTCGTGACCGAAGCGCTGGATGTGATCGCGAGCGGGGAACCCAGGATGCTCGAATTCGGTGTCGCCGACGAGACCGCCTGGAATGTCGGCCTGTCCTGCGGTGGCACGATTCGGGTTTTTGTTGAGAAGGTTGGTTAGCCTGTGAAATTCGCGACGCTGAAGGAATTGAACGCTGAGCGCGCCGCGCGGCGGCCGGTGATCGTCGTGACCGATACCGCCAATGGCGAACAGCGGCTGGTCAGGGCCAGGGATTTCGCCGCCGATCCCTTGCGCGAGCCGCTTTCCAGGCAGCTTCGCATGGGCAAGAGCGCAATGATCGAGGCCGATGGCAAGAAGCTGTTCCTCAACGTCTATGCGCCGACGGCGCGCATGGTGGTCGTCGGCGCCGTCCATATCAGCCAGGCGTTGGCGCCGCTGGCGCGTTCGCTCGGCTACGACGTGACGGTGGTCGATCCGCGTACCGCCTTTGCCAATCCCGAGCGCTTTCCCGACGTGCCTCTGATCGCCGAATGGCCCGACGTCGCGCTGCCGCCGCTCAATATCGATCACTACACCGCATTCGTGGCGCTCACCCACGATCCCAAGATCGACGACCCGGCGTTGCTGCACGCTTTTGCGCGCGATTGCTTCTACATCGGTGCACTCGGTTCGCGAAAGACGCATGCCAAACGTGGCGAGCGCCTGAAAGCGCAGGGCGCTGCCGATAGCGACATCGCGCGCGTTCACGCGCCGATCGGGCTAGCGATTGGCGCGGTCTCGCCTTCCGAAATTGCCGTGTCGATCATGGCGGAGATCACCGCGAGCCTGCGAATGGGACGAGAAAAAGAAGCGCTAGTGCCGCCTATTTGACGTTCTTGCACCACAAGCGGCGAATTCGATCCAAGAACGTCAAATAGAAAAGCGGCACTAGAATCAATAAGTTTGGTGGTACCCATGCCTTTCCGAAGTTCGCATCAGAGGTTGCTGCGATATCATGCGAACTTCGGAATCGGAGCTCTAGCATGAAATTCGGCCCTGCCAGTCCGGCTGACGCCATCGGCGGTGTCACCGTCCATACCTTGCGTCAGGGTTCGCTGGTGCTCAAGAAAGGCACCACGATCGGGCCTGAGGAGGTTGCGGCGCTAGACCGGGCGGGCGTCAAGGAAGTCGTGGTCGTGCGCCTTGAGGAAGGCGACGTCTCGGAAGATGTCGCCGCTGCCGGCATCGCACAGGCCGTGGCCGGCGAGGGCATCCATGTCGAGCGAGCCTTTACCGGCCGCGCCAATCTGTTCGCCGCCAAAGCAGGCTTGCTGGTGGTGGACCGCGCCGCGGTCGAGCGCATCAACGGCGTCGACGAAGCCATCACGTTCGCAACGCTTGCCGCCTTCAAACCGGTGGTCGAAGGCGAGATGGTTGCCACCGTGAAGCTCATTCCGTTCGGGGTCGAAGCGATATTGCGCGATGCCGCCGTCGAGGCGGCGAAAGGTGGGGCGCTGCGGATTGCGCCTTATGTGATCAAGCGCGTCGGCGTGATCTCTACTCTGTTGCCGGGGCTTGCGCCGAAAGTCGTAGACAAGACGCTCAGGGTCACGGCGGAGCGGCTGGCGCCTGCGGGTGCCTCCATTATTGCCGAGCGGCGCGTGCCGCATGATGAGACCGCTCTGAAGGCGGCGATGAAAGAAATACTGGGTCTTGGTGCTGAACTCGTGATCGTGTTCGGCGCTTCCGCAATCGCCGACCGGCGCGACGTGATTCCAGCAGCCCTTTCGGGAATTGGCGGAGTGGTCGAGCATTTCGGCATGCCGGTCGATCCAGGCAATCTCCTGCTCATCGGTAATGCCAATGGCTTGCCCGTGCTGGGCGCGCCCGGTTGCGCGCGTTCGCCGGTGGAAAACGGCTTCGACTGGGTGCTGATGAGGTTGCTCGCCGGCCTCAAGGTGACCCGGGGCGAACTGACGGGGATGGGCGTCGGCGGACTCCTGATGGAGATCGTGACGCGGCCGCAGCCGCGCCAAGGCCTCGAGCCCGACGGCAATCGCCATGTCAGCGCCGTCGTGCTGGCCGCAGGCCGCTCGACCCGAATGGGCGGCCCGAACAAGCTCCTGGCCGAACTCGACGGCCAGAAGCTGGTTCGGATCGTGACCGAACAGGCGCTCGCCTCGAAGGCCAACGATGTCATTGTCGTCACCGGCCATCAGGCCGAGCTGGTCGAGAAGGCGCTCGCCGGCCTGAAGGTGAGCTTCGTCCGCAACCCCGATTTCGCCAAGGGCCTGGCGAGTTCGGTAAAGGCCGGCATATCGGCGGTACCCAAGCAGGCGGATGGCGCCGTGATCTGTCTTGGCGACATGCCGATGATTTCGTCGACCCTGATCGACCATCTGATCGACGCGTTTGCGCCGGATCGCGGCAATTTGATTGCGGTCCCCGTCAGCGACGGGCGGCGGGGCAATCCGGTGTTGTGGTCGCGCCGCTTCTTCAATGAACTGATGGTACTCGACGGCGATGTCGGCGCCCGTCACCTGATTGCCAAACATAATGAGGCGGTGGCGGAAGTGCCGGTTGAGGGGGACGGAGCGTTTCTGGACATTGACACGCCGCAGGCGCTGGAAGCCGCCCGCGGCGGCTAGCTTTGTGCGGCGATCTTCGCGCGGGCATCACGCCCGCCAAATTTTTCAATCTCGAATTTTCTGTTCACCAAGTTGAAACGTCCTTCCCCTTAGATTTCGGTCCGCTCGGATCGGGGAGGGGGACTTTTGATCGTGTCGACTGTTGTCGCGCGCCGTCGCGCGTTGTTCGTTGTTGCATTGACGCTCATTGTTGGTGCCTCACGTTTTGTCACCGAGAGCTGGGCCGCAGGCGCATTTGCGATGGGTAAATGCGGCGCGTACGGACAGGCCCATGACTTTCAAGCCGAAGCTGCCGCGCGCGCGGCCGCACTCAAGCAATGCAGCGGTGAGTGCACAGCGGTCACGATGAAACGCTCGTGCGCCGCATTTTCGATCGACATAACCAATCCCTGCGGTGCGCACGGCTATGCGGTCGAGCCACGCATTTCCAGCTCGCTCAATGAAGCCACGCGCGAATGCTATAAATTCGGCGGCAAGGAATGCGTGATCCGCGCCTGGGCCTGCGACGCCAAGGGGTAATGCGACAAGGCTGATGCGATAGCATCGCTGCCGGAATCTTGCTCTAATACGTCCTCGATTTTTCGAGCTCTCTTGCGGATTCCCGAAATGACGTCATTGGAGAGCCATTCATGCAGTTCGACACCAAGATCGCGGTCGTGATCCGGACCGATCTCGAAGTCTGGCAGAAGCTGAACGTTGCTGCCTTTCTCGCCGGCGGCATTGCGTCGGCGTTTCCGGATTGTATTGGCGAGCCATATCTGGATGGCTCAGGCACGCGCTATCTGTCGCTGATCGGCCAGCCGATCCTGATCTATGGTGCCGATCGCGCGGCGCTTTCCCGGGCGCTGGAGCGGACGCTGGCGCGCGAGGTGATTCCGGCGGTCTATACCGAAGACATGTTCAAAACGACGCATGACGCGGCGAACCGCGAGGTGGTGAGGGCGGTTGCCCGCGCCGATCTCAATCTTGTCGGCATCGCCATGCGCGCCGAGCGCAAGGTGATCGACAAGATCGTCGATGGCTTGAAATTTCACAGCTAGCGGCGTCGCTGGCCCTTAACTGGCCAGCGGTTCATTCGGTCTGGAGATCAGTTGAACTTGTAACTCACGCCGCCACGAACGATATCGGTCGTCAGATGCTGCGACGTCGTATTGGCGGTTGTCAGGAAAATCACGCCGTTTGAAATACCGCCGATCGTGTTGCCGAAATTACCGAAATCGTAGTGCAGATATTCAATACGGCCGAGCCAGTTGCTGTTCCAGAGTCGCATCTCGGCGCCGGCGCCGGCGGCCCATCCGAATCGCCAGCTCGGCGTCGAGTTAATGAAGGTGCCGTCGGAATCCACAACGGTCGTGGTCTGGGTGAGCCGGGTCCATGCCAGGCCGCCTGTGCCATAAAGCAGGATATCGGGCGACACCAGATATCCGAGACGAGCGCGTCCCGAACCAAGCAGATCGAATTTGTCGGTCTGCATTTGGGAGAGTGGGGCACCAAAATTGTCGATGCCCGCGACCGAGGAAGTCCCCTTGATGCCCGTTCCTGACAGATCGATTTCCAATCCACCAACCACCGAACGGCTTTGCCAGTTGGCGCCGGCCTGGAAGCCGCCGAGGAAGCCCTGTGAATTCACGCCGGACAAGGTAAGCAGCGGCGAGGTCGAGAACAATTCGCTGAAGGGATCGCGGCCCCAGCCATAACCGGCATTCACGCCGATATAAAATCCGCTCCAGTTGAAGATCGCTGCGGCTGGCGGGACCGCTGCCATCGCGTTGTAGGCGGAGCGGTATGCACCGCCCGATCCATCGAACTTGTAGCTGACCCCAGCCTGCACCACGTCGTTGGTCAGGTGACCCGACGTGATCGTGGTGGTGAGACCGCCTCCGGCAGGAATGCTCTGCCCGGAGGCGCCCGAACCGAAGTCGTAATGTAGATATTCGAGCCGGGCGAGCCAGTTGGTATTGGCAATTCTCGCTTCGACACCGGCGCCCACGACCCATCCGAACATCCAGCTTGGGGTGACCGTCGATGTCGTGGTGGGCGGCGGAAATCCGATCAGCGTCCTCACGCTTTCCTGGTCGGAAACCATGCGCGCCCATCCGGGGCCGCCGGTGCCATAGAGCAGGATGTCCGGGGTGACGAGATATCCAAGGCGCGCCCGCGCCGAGCCGAACCAGTCAAGCTTGTCAGTCTGGCTGCTTTGGTCGAGCACGCCGTTGGCGGTTGTCGAATTCGCCGTCGACCCCTTGATGTCGGAGGCGGATAGATCGATTTCCAATCCGCCCACGATCGGGCCCGATTGCCAGTTGGCGCCGGCCTGGAAGCCGCCGACAAAACCGCTGGAGTCGATACCGAACAACGGTACGGAGTTGACCATCAGATTGTTGAAGGGATCGCGCGTCCATCCATATCCGGCATGCGCGCCGAAATAGAACTCCGCTCCATGACCACGGAAGTGCAGGCGGGGCCGCCTTGTAGACAAGGGAGGGATTCGGTGAACCACCGCTGCCGCGCGCAAACGGATCCGGGTCGAACTTGTAGGTGATGCCGGCGCGGATCACGTCGGCCGTCAGGCTGCCGGTGGTCTGGGAGAACAATGTTTGCGAATTCGAGCCGCCGCCCGAATTACCGAAGTCGTAGTGCAGATATTCGAGACGGGCGAGCCAATTGGTGTCGAGCAGACGGGTCTCGACGCCAAGGCCGGCAACCCACCCGAAGCGCCAACTTGGGGTCGAAATCGTTCCAGCGAGGCTGATGACGCCGGGCGGCGGAATGTTGACCGAGACGGTGCTCAAACCGTTGTTATTGACGAAGCGCGTCCACGCGAGCCCACCGGTGCCATAGAGCATGACGTTCGGCGTCACGAGGTAGCCGAGCCGGCCCCGAGCCGAGCCGAGCATATCGAACGCGCCGGAGTTGGCGGCGGATACCGTGTTGGCGTTGAACGCGCTGGTGGCGCTTCCCGTATTGAACGAAGAACCCTTGATATCGGTGAACGACAGGTCGCCTTCGAAGCCGGCGACGAAAGCTTTCGACTGCCAGTTATAGCCGGCATGAATGCCACCAAGGCCGCCCTTGGGATCGAAACCGGTCAAGCCGGCAAAGCCGGGAACCTTGCCGTTGAAAAAGGGATCATTGAAATCGGTCTGTGCGTCGTGGCCCCAGCCATAGCCGCCGTGCCCGCCAATATAGAACCCACTCCAGCCCCAGGCCACGATGGCCGGCGGGGGCGCCTTGAACGGCAAATCGGCCGCAAGGGCGGGGCCTGCTGCGGTCAGCGCCAAAACAGCAACGGTCGTGAGCAAATGGCCCTTCAAAACCCGCCCCCGGAAAATCAACAATTAAAGCAATCGAGCACTATGCTGCCAAACATATCACTGGAGGTGTGCCAAGCCTGTTGCACACAAATCACATCGGGCGGGAAATCTCAGCTTGCGATCACGGTCGACGACGCTTCCGATCGATGCGCGCAGACTCGCACGCGCGCGACAACGACGTTTGCGAAGGCGCGCCGTTGGCCCCGGAAAAATGTGTTGGTTAGACAGCGAAATGCGGGGAAGTGGCATTTGACAATGACTGACTGGTCAGTCATATTGAGGGCATGCCAACTACTCGTTCCAATTCCCCAACCGGGACGCCACGGAAGTCCGCGAAATCGCGGGGCGCCCGGCGTGTTTCGAAAGCTGCCGTGGCGAGCGGGCCGAAGGCCATCTCGGCAGCGGACGACCGGCCGCGCCCACCCAATCGCGCCGAACGCGCCGCCGATCGGCGCCAGGCGATCTTCGATGCGGCGCTCGACGAGTTCATTGACCGTGGCTATGCGGCAGCGCGGCTGGACGACGTTGCCAGGCGCGCAGGCGTCGCCAAAGGCACGATCTATCTTCACTTCAAGGACAAGCAGGCGCTGTTTGAGGAACTGGTGCGATCGGCGCTGCTGCCGCTGATCGGCCGTCTTGTCGCGCCCCCACCGGCGGGTGGATCGGTCCGTGCGGTATTGGAAAGTTTTGCCGAGAACTTCGCGACGGAGATTGTTGCGACACGCCGAAGCGCCATCGTTCGCCTGATCATGGCCGAAGGTCCGCGTTTTCCGGATATTGCCGATTTTTATTATCGCGAGGTTGTTTCACGCGGGCTCGCGGGGATGCGCGCGCTGATCGAACTTGCAATCGCAAGGGGCGAAATCCGCGCGTCAGGACTGAAGGATTTTCCGCAGATCGTGGTGGCGCCGGCGATGGTGGCAGTGATCTGGCAGGGGCTGTTCGCCCGCCACGCGCCGCTCGACGCGGCTGCCATGCTTCGCGTCCATCTCGATTTGATCTTTGGCGAACGGAGGGCGGCATGAAGCTGTTCAACGCTGTGTGGCGAAATCCGATGATTCTCGCGCTCATGGTCGTGCTTTCCGGATGCAACGCACCTCGCGATCCCGGTTACCAGGGTTGGGTCGAGGCCGACATGATCTTCGTCAGTCCTGACGAATCCGGGCGCGTGACCAGGCTCGACGTGCGCGAGGGCGATGAAGTCAAGATCGGCGATCGGCTTTACTCGGTCGACGATGATTTACAGCAAGCAAATCTCAACCAGAACAAGGCGACGCTCGCCAACGCCCAGCAGAGCTATGATCGCGCCTTTTCGTTGAGCAAGACGGGATCCGGCACGCAGGCAACTCTGGACTCGGCGGTCTCGGCGTTGCGCGTCGCCGAAGCACAGGTCGCGACATCGCAGACGCGGCTCGCGCGGCGCATCGGCTATGCGCCGATCGCGGGCGCCGTGCAGCAGATTTACTTTCGCGAGGGCGAGACCGTGCCGGCACAACGGCCCATGCTGTCGATCATGCCGCCCGGCAATATGAAGGTGCGCTTCTATGTTCCGGAAGGTGATTTACCCAAGCTTGCGATCGGCGATGAGGTCAAGGTCGCTTGCGACAACTGCTCGCCGGATTTGACCGCGAGAATCTACTTCATCGCGACGGCCGCGGAATATACCCCGCCGGTGATCTATAGCCTCGATGAACGCAACAAGCTGGTCTACCTGGTGCAGGCGCGGCCCTCGCATCCAGACGCCTTGCGGGTCGGGCAGCCGATCAGCGTGTTCCTGAGCGCCAAGACGCCGGTCGCAGACAAGCGATGACGGCCATGACGGCATCCAGTTCCGATATTGCGATCGATGTTCACGGGCTTTCGAAGTCCTTCGACGGCCATGAGGTGGTGCATGACCTCAGCATGCAGGTGAAGCGGGGCTCCATCTACGGATTCCTCGGACCCAACGGCAGCGGCAAGACCACGACCATCCGCATGCTCTGCGGGCTGCTGACGCCCGACAGCGGCGAAGGAAGGTGCCTCGGTTACGATATCCGGCGCGACGCCGACAGGATCAAGCGCCGGGTCGGCTACATGACCCAGCGTTTCTCGCTGTATCAGGACTTGTCGGTCCTGGAAAACCTGGAATTCGTCGCCCGGCTTTATGGCATGCAGGATCCGCGCGTCGCCGCGCGCGAGATGATCAAGCGCCTCGGCCTGAACGGCCGCGAGGCGCAGCTCGCGGGCGAACTTTCCGGAGGCTGGAAGCAGCGGCTGGCGCTTGGCGCCTGTACCCTGCCGAGCCCGCAACTTCTGCTTCTCGACGAGCCAACCGCGGGCGTCGATCCAAAGGCGCGGCGCGATTTCTGGAACGAGATCCACGCGCTCGCGGCCGAAGGGCTCACCGTTCTGGTCTCGACCCATTACATGGACGAGGCCGAGCGATGCCACGAGATCGCCTATATCGCCTATGGTCACCTGCTCACGCACGGCACGGTGGAGGAAGTGATCGCACGATCGGCGCTGTCGACCTACACAGTCACCGGCGACGACCTCCATGTCGTGCAGGAACAACTCGCAGGCCAGTCGGGCATCGACATGATTGCGCCGTTCGGCACCAGCCTGCACGTGTCCGGGCGCGACCGCGCGGCGCTTGAGGCCAGTATAGCGCCCTGGCGCAAACGAGAGAATTTGCACTGGGAAGCCAGCGAGCCATCGCTGGAGGACGTGTTCATAGAACTGATGACGCGCTCGAAGGATAACTTCCAATGAGTACGACGGGCGCGACAGGCCATCAGGACGAGGTTCGGGAGCCACGTTTCGGCTTCTTGCGGCGCTGCTATGCGATGATGGTCAAGGAATTCATTCAGCTTCGGCGCGACCGCGTCTCCTTCGCCATGATCGTGATGATTCCGGTGATGCAGCTTTTGCTGTTTGGTTACGCGATCAATACCACCCCGCACTATCTCCCCACCGCGGTGCTCTTGCAGGAAGACAGCGACCTCGGCCGCTCGATCCTCAAGGCGCTGGAAAACACCGCCTATTTTCGCTTCGTGCGCGAGGTGCATGATGTCGGCGAGTTCGACGACCTTCTGACCTCGGGCAAGGTGCTGTTCGGCGTGGAAATCCCGCGCGGCTTCGAGCGCGCGGTGCGCCGCGGCGATTATCCAGCGCTATTGGTCGCGGCCGACGCCACCGATCCGATTGCGGCCAGTTCAGCGCTTTCGTCGCTCGGCGTGATCGTCCAGACTGCATTGTCGCATGATCTATTTACAGGCGATCCGCCGGTGATGCCCTTCGAGATCAGGGCGCATGCGCGCTACAATCCGGCAGCTTCCTCACGTCTGAATATCGTGCCGGGTCTCGTCGGCACCATCCTTACCATGACCATGCTGATCTTCACTGCGCTGTCGGTGACGCGCGAGGTCGAACGCGGCACGATGGAGAGCCTGTTGTCGATGCCGATCAAGCCGGTCGAGGTCATGCTCGGCAAGATCGTGCCATACGTCCTGGTCGGATTCATCCAGGCCGCGCTGATCATCGGTATCGGCGTGCTGTTGTTTGGAGTGCCGGTGCGCGGCAGCCTGATCATGCTGGCGTTGCTCTCGACCCTGTTCATCACAGCCAATCTTTCCATCGGCTATACTTTTTCCACCGTCGCGCAAAACCAGCTTCAGGCGATGCAGATGTCGATCATGTTCTTTCTGCCGAGCATACTGTTGTCCGGCTTCATGTTTCCGTTTCTCGGCATGCCGGTCTGGGCGCAATATGTCGGCGAGGCTCTGCCGTTGACGCATTACTTGCGCATCGTTCGCGCCATCATGCTCAAGGGCGCTGCGCTGCAAAACCTTGACTACGATGCGGTGGTGCTGGTTCTGCTGACGTTGTTCGCGATGACGATCGCGGTGCTGCGCTTCCGCCGCACGCTCGACTGACGCGAGGCGACGAAGGGCAGGGTGACAAGGCTAGGTCGTCAGACCTGCCGTGCCGCCAGGTTCTCGATCTTGACGGCGTCGCGCTCCTCGATGATTTCGGCAATCCATCGCCGGTGACAATGCTGGTGGTCGCGCTCGTAGCAGAGAATGCAGACCGGGCCTGATTTCTTCACCAGCGCCGACAACTCGTCGAGTTCTTCTTTCGCTTGCGCTGTCTTGAGGTGCTTCGAATAGATTTTTTGCAAGTTTTCATATTGGCCGGCGCGCGCGGCCAGCCGCCCGTCCTTCGGAGTGCCGAGCCCACGCAGATGCACGTAGGAGATGCCACGTTCATCGAGGCCCGCGGCCAACTGGCTCTTGGAAAAACCCGGTCGGCGCGAAGAGGCGACAGCGCGCACATCCACGAGCAATTTCACGCCGGCATGTTCGAGCTCGTCGAGCACCGATTTGGCCGGCGTCTGCTCATAGCCGATGGTGAAGAGTTTTTTCGACCGCGCCACGTTCTTGAACCCGATCTCGCTAGCTCACGCGCGCGATCAACTCCATCGCGCCGGCAGGTGCGCGAATCTTGCCCTCGTGGATCACATAGGCAAAGACATCGCGCGGGGCTTTTTTCGCCTTCGCGGAATCAACGCGAGGCAGATCGTCGGGTTCGCCGCCCTCGGCCCATAATTGCAGCCGCTTGGCCCAGGCGTCTAACTGCTTCGGCGGATAACAGGTCTTGATCTCGTCGTCGCCCTTTTGCAGCCGCGCATAGACGAAGTCGCTGGCGACGTCCGAAATTGCCGGATATTTGCCGTGCTCGGCAAACACCACTGGCGTTTCGAATTTTCGGATCAGCGCCACGAAGTCCGGCGCGCAAAAGCTGTCGTGGCGGACCTCGACCACATGCCGCAAGTGGCGGCCGTCGAGTTCGCGCGGCAACAGTTCGAGGAACTTGCCGAAGTCCGCTTCGTCGAATTTCTTGGTCGGCGCGAATTGCCAGAGCACGGGGCCGAGACGATCGCCGAGTTCGAGCACGCCGGAATCGTAAAATCGCTTCACGGAGTCGCCGGCTTCCGCGAGCACGCGGCGGTTGGTGGCAAACCGCGGCCCTTTCAACGAGAATACAAAGCCGTCGGGCACCTCGCGCGCCCATTTGCGAAAACTCTCCGGCTTCTGCGAGCCGTAATAGGTGCCGTTGATCTCGATCGAGGTGAGTTTCGAGGCCGCGTATTGCAGCTCTTTCGCCTGGGCGAGTTTTTCCGGGTAAAACACCCCGCGCCAGGGCTCGAACGTCCAGCCGCCGACGCCGATGAAGATCCGGCCAGATTTCGCAGCGGCGGCTTTGGAGGCGGGGGCTTTGGTCACTGGACTATTCTCGCTCTCGAACATGCGGATGAGACCTCAGCGTAGTCAAACCGCTTCGGGTTGGCCAGTTTGTGTGAAGTGCTCGGGTACCCCCCTTGAAAAGCGGCGGAGGGTTCCTATTTGGTCTCTAACGGCGACGTTGATGCTTCATAGCTCCGGCGCTGGGACGACCACGCAATAGCTCGGCTGCGCCGGATGTACGCGCGCCAACCTGTTGGTGGTCGTTGGCATTTCTGGGGGTGCTTTGGCCTCCGTCCAGCGGTTCCCTTGGCTCCCCTCCGACGATCGGATATACGCTGGCGTCATGCTTGACGCTTCACAAACGGGGTTCGGGAGTCCAACTCAAGCCGTTGGTTTACCTCAGCTTTCCGTCATCATTCCGACCTTCAACGAGCGCGACAATGTGGTCACGCTGTTTCGGCGGCTGGAAAAGGCGCTGCTCGGTATCGCCTTTGAGGCCGTTTTCGTCGACGACAACTCTCCCGACGGCACCTGGGAGATCCTTCGCGAACTGTCACGGGAGGACGGCCGGGTCCGCTGCATCCGACGGATCGGACGGCGCGGCCTGTCCGGCGCCTGCATTGAAGGCATTCTGGCCTCGAGCGCGCCCTGCGCCGTGGTGATTGATGCCGACTTGCAACATGACGAGACCCAGTTGCCGAAAATGCTCGCGCTTCTTCAGGGCGGCGAATTCGATCTCGTGATCGGCAGCCGCTACATCGAGGGCGGCAGCGCGGAAAGTTTCAATCGGCACCGGGCGGGCGCAAGCGCGCTAGCGACCGAGGTCGCCAAACGCGTGCTGAGGGTTGAGATCGCCGATCCCATGAGCGGCTTCTTCATGATCCGACGCGACCGTTTCGAAGCGCTGGCGCCGCAATTGTCGACGCAGGGCTTCAAAATTTTGCTCGATGTCGTGGCGACCGCCCACGGCGATCTTCGCGTGACGGAAATTCCCTATACGTTCGGCTCGCGGCTGCATGGCGAGAGCAAGCTCGATTCCATGGTGGCGCTGGACTTCCTGGGTCTCGTGCTCGCCAAAGTCACCAACGATATCGTCTCGCTGCGCTTTCTTATGTTTGCGATGGTCGGCTCGCTCGGGCTTGTGGTGCATTTCGCCGCACTCTACACGGCGCTCGAGATTTTCCGCTTTCCGTTCACGGAGGCGCAGGCCTGCGGCGCGGTTTGCGCCATGACCAGCAACTTCATCCTCAACAATTTCCTGACCTATCGCGACCAGCGGCTGAAAGGTTTTGCGATCCTGCGCGGCCTGCTGTTGTTTTATCTGGTTTGCAGCGTTGGCCTCTTTGCCAATGTCGGCGTCGCCTTCTCGGTCTACGACCAGCAGCCGATCTGGTGGCTGGCGGGAGCGGCAGGCGCCTTGATGGGCGTGGTCTGGAATTATGCGATGTCCGGATTGTTCGTCTGGCGCAAACGATGATCTATCCATGAGCGAGACGCGGCTTGTCCGCAATACCGTACTCACGGTCGCAGCCCTCGTACTGCTGCGGCTGGTTGGGGCGGCCTGGACGCCACTGACCTTCGACGAAGCCTATTACTGGATCTGGTCGAAGCATCTTGCCTTCGGCTATTACGATCATCCGCCGGGCGTGGCGCTCGTGATCCGCCTCGGCACCATGATCGCCGGCGACACCGAGTTTGGCGTGCGGTTGGTGTCAATCCTGCTGGCGCTGCCGATGAGTTTTGCGGTCTACCGCACGGCCGAGATTCTGTTCGGCGGCCAGCGCGTGGCGGCGACCGCGACCATTCTCCTCAACGTCACCTTGATGGCGGCGGTCGGCACGCTGATCGTGACGCCGGATTCGCCTTTGCTGGTCGCCTCCAGCTTCGTACTGTTTTTTCTCGCCAAGGTGCTGGAGAGCGGCCGCGGCGCCTGGTGGCTCGCGGTTGGCGCCGCCGCAGGCGCGGCGCTGGCGTCGAAATACACCGCGATGTTCTTCGGGCCTGCGATCCTGATCTGGCTGATCAGTTCACCCAAGCTTCGGACTTGGCTGATTTCACCCTGGCTCTATCTCGGCGGGCTGGTCGCGCTGATCGTCTTTGCTCCTGTCATTCTCTGGAACGCCGATCACCACTGGGTTTCCTTCATCAAGCAGCTTGGCCGCTCGGAAGTCGTCGATTTCAAGCCGGGCTTTATCGGCGAATTGATTCCGACCCAGATCGCCTTTGCGACGCCGCTGGTTTTCATTCTCGGCGCGATGGGGCTCTACGCGTTGGCGCGGCGCGAGGGCGGCGCGCTCACCGCCCGCGCGCTGATCAACGCGATGTTCTGGACCATCACGCTCTATTTCCTCTGGCATTCGCTGCATGCCCGCGTCGAGGCAAACTGGTTTGCTCCGGTCTATCCGGCCTTTGCGATCGCGGCCGCTGTGGCCGCCAATCTCACGCGATGGGAGCGGCATGCCCAACGCGTCGTGAATGTTTGCCTGCGCTGGGCTTCGCCGGTCGGCATCCTGATGTTCGCGGCCCTGATCGTCCAGGCCGATACCGGCGTGCTCACCGGATTTCGTCGCGATGCGACCGTACGCAGCGTCGGCGTTGGCTGGCAGCGGCTCGCCGCCGAAATCGAGGCAACACGCGCGCGTGTTGGCGCGACGTGCGTGCTGGCGCCTGATTACGGCACCGCGAGCTGGCTGACGTTTTATCTGCCGAAAGAGACCTGCGTGATACAGCCGACGCAACGCATCCGTTGGGTCAACATGGCCGCGCCCGATCCCGCAAAATTGTCGGGCAAGCTTCTGTGGGTCGATGAGGTGCGTTCCGCGATCCAGCCTTACGTCGCGGAGACCTTCACGAAGGTCGAGCGGGTAGGTGAGTTCAAGCGCATGCGCGGACCGCTCGTGATCGAAACCTATGGGCTTGATCTGCTCGATGGCGCCAAGCGTCCGGTGCTCGACAATTCGCCACGGCCGGAATTGCAATAGCGCGTTCAACCCGGCAAAAAATGGCGGATTCAAGGACGGCGAATTGCGAATTGCCCCGGTAGCTTACGGACTAAATTGCCGCAAATCCGTCTCAAAATGAGACTGCCTTACAACTGCCCAGCACTTAATCCCCATTTAACTAAAAGTTGCCTTAATGACGCTCCGCGCCTCTGCGAAACGCTGTCGACGTAATTCGGCGGACGATCGCGCATTGGCCGCCGTTCGGAGGTGCCCTCGCCGTGCACCTCTTCGAACGGCGGTTAAGGGGGAACGAGGTGGAATCAGTCCGGATGCAAGGCGAATGAGTACCAGTATAGTTGCGTGTTATGAGTTCGCGGCGCCTACGCTTAAGAGACCAGCCCGCAAATTGACCTCGCAGAGCCTGTTCATTGCATCGGCAGTGATCGGTCTCGTGGTCGGCTGCGGCTGGACGCTCTACGTCAACATTTTCGCCGCCAGTCCGTATCCGGAGCTCGGCAGCACCAATTTCGATGCGCCGGTCATGCGCCGCTTCGCCGATGTTTCCGTCCACAGTGTTGCGCGGATCGCGTCTCCGGAGATCGACGCGCCGGAAACCGTGCCGGCTGAGGCCGCGCTTTCCTTTGACGATCGTTTCGCAGCCGCTTCGCCGCAAGGCGTCGAGCCGGCACCGGTGCCGGCTCCCGAGCCCACAAAGCTCGCCGTCGCGCCGAAGATCAAGATGGAGCCTGCAAAGAACGTCGAGGCGAGGGCGAAAGAGACGCCGAAGGAAGCGAAGGTCCAGCTCGCCTCGGTTTCGCCGGCCGCGCAGCCGGACGATGCTCCGAAGGGCGGAGTTGCCAAGATCCGCGACATGGCGCAGCGCGCGAAGAATGCGATCCTGTCGATTGCCTCAGGCGAGAGGCAGCCGATGACCGAGAAGCTGTGGGGCAAGGGAACTTCGCACAATCCGGTTTTGGCCTATGCTTCCGCCGACGCCAGCGCCAGCATCACCGGCAGCATCGGCCGCGAGCAGAACCCGATGCTCGGAGGTTCGCCGCCCTACGACCGCGACACCGCCGTCTACGACATCAGCGCCCACACGGTGTATCTGCCCGACGGCACCAAGCTCGAGGCGCATTCCGGCCTTGGCTCCAGTCTCGACGATCCGCGCTCGTCGCGCATTCACATGCGCGGTGTGACGCCGCCCCATATCTACACGCTGAAGCCGCGTGAATCGCTGTTCCACGGCGTGGCGGCTTTGCGGCTGACGCCGATTGGCGGCGAGGATGAGATTTTTGGGCGCGAAGGCCTGCTCGCGCATACTTTCATGCTCGGCCCCAACGGCGATTCCAACGGCTGCGTCTCGTTCCGCGACTACAACGCTTTCCTCAACGCCTATCGCAACGAGGGCATCCGCAAGCTCGCCGTCGTCGCGCGCGTGGATTGAGCGGGCAACTGCTCGTCGCCGCATTTCCCATTGAATGTTAAATGGCCATCGGTTGACGATGAGGTCGGCCGCGAAATCGTGCGGGAACCGCGACACCCACTATCAGTTCTCCTGTTCGAGCCTCGCTGTACGGGGAATTCGAATGAAACGAGCCTTGGTGTTATCAGTCGTCCTGCTGCCGCTATTGAGCCCACCTGCATTCGGCCGGGCGCCGGAGCTGAACATCAAGGCGCTATGCAAGGCCAGATCGGCCGATGCCAGGATGTTGCGGTCAACGACGGGACAGAGCATTGCGGAGTGCGAGCAAGAAGAAAAGGCCGCAAAACAGCAGCTCAATTCTGTCTGGGAATCGACCTCGGTCAAGATACGAAATCAATGCATGAGCGAAGCGCGCTCGTTAGGTACGACCGGCTACCTCGATCTCGTCACTTGCATCCAGATGGCCGACGAGATGAAGTCAGACTCGAAAAAGAAGACTTCAAAGGAGTGAGGCTGGCCACGCATTAGCGGAGCGGACGCCGCGAATTCGCGTCTGCCGCGTTTGTCTTGTGCCATCGTGGCGTTCGCCGCACCCCACACCCAACACGCGTGGCGACAGACGATTGTGGTTTCCGTTTTTTGTGTCGCCATCAGAAAAATACCAGGCAGATCAAGGATCCAGCCTTCGATATTAACCCTTTGATAACCGACATTACTAACGGGAATTCCACGGTCGGATTTTATGCTTTTCGGCCGGGGAGCAAAATAATGCTGATAAACAGCAAAAACTCTGTCGGTGGAAAAGGAGCGGTCGACGCCGGTGCTTTAGCCGACGGCGAACTGCCCGGCCGGCGCAATCCAATTCTGTGGCTCATTATTTGCGGTGTTCTGCTGATCGCAGCCATTGCGATCGGCACCGCCATCATGGTCCGCAACTCCCGCGACCATGCGATCGAGAGCAGCGAACGCGAACTCGAAAATACCGTCCTGCTGCTGGCTCGTCACTTTGACCAGCAACTCGACGATGCCGAGGTGCCGTTAGTCGACATCATCGACCAAATACATCAGGCCGGAATCGAGTCTCCGGACGATTTCAGGCGTCAGATGTCCACTCCCGAAATGCACCAGCAGTTGAAGGAACGGGTTAGCCGCGCATACAAGATCGCTGGCGTCAACATCTATGACGCGGAGGGAGTTCTCATCAATTCATCGGAAGTCGCGGCCGTTCCGAACGTCAGGATTGAGGATCGCGCCTATTTCAAAGCGCTCAAATCCAGTCCGGAGGTGGAGCGGCCGCAGATCGAACTGGTGCTCAGCCGCTTTACCGGAAAATGGAAAACACTCCTCGCCCGCAAGGTGGTTGGGCGAGATGGCTCGTTTCTGGGCGTTGTTTCGCGAGCCATTGCACCGGGAAAATTCGAGGAGTTCTTCTCCGCCGTCGCGCTCGGAAGAGATGCTGCGATATCGATGCATCATCATGATGGAACATTGCTGGCGCGTTATCCGCATGTCGAAGCGGCGATCGGCGAGAATTTTATGGAAGGCCCGACACCGCAGGCGGCGTTGCTGAGACAGGACCACGGCACGGCCCGGCTGACCAGCCCCGTCGACGGCGCGGAGCGATTGGTGGCCGTCCGGAGCCTTTCCCGGTTTCCGCTGTCGGTCGTGGCGACGACCACGGTCGAGTCGGCGCTCGCCGACTGGCGGGCACAAACCAAATTCCTGGTGGTGGCCGCGAGTCTTTCGGCGATCATTACCGCCATCATTCTTGTACTGATCGTGCGCCGCCTGTCGTGGCAGCACCTGGCATCTCAGAACCGGGTGAAGCTGGAAAAGCAGCGCCTCGATATCGCCGTCGAAAATATGACGCAGGGCTTGACGTTGTTCGACCGCTTCCGGCGGCTCGTCGTCTGTAACCGGCGATATATCGAGATGTATGGGTTGTCGCCGGATGTGGTGAAGCCCGGCTGCTACCTTCGAGATCTGATCACGCATCGAAACGAGCTTGGATTGATTCAGGTCGACGTCGACGACTATTGCGCCCGGATTCTGGAACATGCGGCACGCGGGGAGTCGGTTACCCTGCGATCCTCGGACGGTCGTTCCATTCAAATCACGCACCGGCCGCTGTCCGATGGGGGATGGGTCGCCACCCATGAGGACATCACCGAGCGGACGCGTCAGGAAAAAGAGGTCCTTCAGCAGACGGCCGAACTCGCACGCATCAACATGCAATTTGACGCCGCCCTGAGCAACATGACGCAAGGGCTCTGCATGTTCGACGGCAAGAGGCGGCTCGTCGTATGGAATGAACGCTATGCCGAGTTGTACAAGTTGCAGCCGGACCTGCTTGAAGTCGGAACGCCTCACGAGGCGATCATCGCCGATCGAATCTCTCGTGGCATTCTCAAGGGAGAGACGAGCAAATCCGCGGCCAGGAAGAAGATTGCTTCATTGAATCAGCTGCCGCGCGATACGGCATCGTGCCGGGTCGACGAATTCTCCGATGGGCGCTTCATACTTGTTACCCGTCAGCCGATGGCTGAAGGCGGGTGGCTGGCAACGCACGAGGACATCACCGAACGCCGGCGTGCGGAAGCGGAGATCATCCACCTGGCGCGCCACGACGCGCTGACGGGGCTTCCTAACCGCGCAGAATTCAATGTGAAGCTCGAAGAGGTGAGCAAGCGCCTGAAGCGTAATGGGGGTACGATCACCGTCATGATGATCGACCTCGATAAATTCAAGGTCGTCAATGATACGCTGGGGCATCCGGCCGGAGACAAGTTGCTGATCGAGGTAGGCAAGCGTCTTCAGTCCACGGTTCGGGAAACCGACGTGCTGGCGCGATTGGGCGGCGACGAATTCGCCATCATCCAGGAGGACGCGCCCAATCAGCACGAGGCGGCAATTGCGCTTGCGCTTCGGATCGTCGAGGCCATCTCTCGGCCGTTCGATCTCAATGGCAATAGGGCGAGCCTGGGGGTCAGCATCGGCATTGTCCTCGCTCCGGAACACGAGACGAATCCAGAGGGACTGCTGAAGAGAGCCGACCTTGCGCTCTACGACGCCAAGGCCAATGGAAGGAACGATTATCGGGTTTTCCGGCCCGAGCTTCTCGAGGTTGCCGATACGCAGCGCACGGCAGAGAACGAGCTGCGCGACGCGATCGAGCGGAAAGAGTTTGAGCTGCACTACCAGCCCGTTGTAGACGCGAAGACCCGAACGCTTTGCGGCGTTGAGGCTCTGGTCAGGTGGCGACACCCGGCCAAGGGTCTGATCGGGCCGGACAAGTTCGTTCCGCTTGCGGAATCAACAGGGCTCATCGCGCCCCTCGGAGAATGGATTCTGCGCCAGGCTTGCGCCGACGCGGCTGCCTGGCCCGCGCACGTCAAGCTGGCGATCAACATCTCGGCTATTCAGTTCAAGAAGGACAACCTCTTCGAGATCATCCTGTCGACGCTGGTGGAGACGCGTTTTGCGCCGGGACGGCTTGAGCTTGAGATCACCGAAACTTCTCTGCTCGAAAACCAGGAAGCCCATCTCACCACCATACGCCAGCTCAAGAACCTCGGAATATCCATGGCGCTCGACGATTTCGGCACCGGCTATTCCTCCGTCAATTATCTGGCGAACTTTCCGTTCGACAAGATCAAGATCGACAAGTCGTTCACGCAAGGCGTGCTCGCTCGCCGTGACTGCAAGGCCGTCGTGGCCTCGACGCTCGCTCTTGCCCAAGGACTCGGCACCGTCACGACCGCCGAGGGCGTCGAGACGGAAGAACAGCTCGAATACATGCGCGCTGCGGGCGTAGACCTGGTGCAGGGCTATCTCTTTGGCCGGCCCGTGCCGATCTCTCAGCTCGACCTGGACGCCACACTCTCGCCCAAGGAAATGGTGGCGTAGCCAAAGCGATCGGCTCGGATCGCTCGGTCGTTCCGGTACGCACGAAGCGCGCGCTTGCAATCCATCGATCGAGCAAAACAAAATGCGCGGCGATTTTCGCGTGACGCGAGATCGCAGGACTAAAGTCTAAAAACTAAAGTCTGACCGGAAAACGCCCTACATTACTCACTTGTAATTGGCGTGCCCAAAATTTTCAAAAGTTGGGCGGGATTGTTGCGGTCTCTCGCGCCGTCATCTGGCGGCGCACGTTCTGAAGATCTCACTCATCTCAAGGGGTGTCGTCATGCGAGCGTCCGCTCTCGCCCATACTGCTTCCATTATTCTCACGCTCGCTCTGCTAAGCCCCGCCATCGCGGCGGACGAGCACGACCCCAACGTCAAGGGCCTCTACCTGATGACCGATTATCCCGCGGTCACCATCAGGCCGGGCACCACCTCCAACATTCCGCTGCGTCTGCAGAACTATGGCCTCGCGCCGGATCGCTACCAGCTTTCGGTGTCCGGTGTGCCGAGCGGCTGGACCGCCACGATCCTCGGCGGCGGGCAGCCGGTGGCGGCTGCGATGCCGGCGCCCGACAAGGACGTCACGCTGCAGCTGCGGCTGGATGTGCCGGCCAACAGCAAGCTCGACCAGCAAACCCTGACGGTCGAAGCAAAGGGACAGGGCAACCAGACCAGCCTGCCGATCCAGGTTGCGCTGGCCAAGGAACTGCCCGCCAAGCTCACCGTGAAGGCGCAGCTGCCGTCGCTGCGCGGCAGCCCGAAATCCAACTTCGAATACACGCTGTCCATCAAGAACGACTCCGGGCGCAACCTGAACGTCAGCTTCTCGGCGCAGGCGCCGGAAAATTTCGAGACCTCGTTCACGGAAGCCTATGGCAGCCAGGAGCTCTCCTCGATTCCGATCGATGCGGGCCAGTCCAAGGACGTCAAGCTCAAGGTGCGGCCGCCGAGCACGATTGACGCCGGCCATTTCCCGGTCAGCGTGACCGTGAAGGCGGAAGACGCCTCCGCCAGCGTCGATCTCGCGCTCGACGTCGTCGGTGAACCGCGGCTCCAGGTCGCCGGGCGCGACGGGTTGTTGAGCGCGCGCGCGGTCGCCGCCAAGCAGACCTCGATCCCGATCGTCGTCACCAATAGCGGCAGCGCGCCGGCCGAGAACGTCAAGCTTGCGGCAAGCTCGCCTTCGGGCTGGAAGGTCACGTTCGATCCGGCCACCATCGACCGCCTGGTACCGGGCAAGGACGCCGAGGTGCAGGCGCTGGTGACACCGAGCGACAAGTCGCTCGCCGGCGACTACATGGTGT
The DNA here is from genome assembly GCA_963706265.1 of uncultured Alphaproteobacteria bacterium. Classification (GTDB taxonomy): domain Bacteria; phylum Pseudomonadota; class Alphaproteobacteria; order Rhizobiales; family Xanthobacteraceae; genus Bradyrhizobium. The sequence goes on from CAVPLO010000004.1 coordinate 1,188,097, forward strand.
CGGTGCGTGCCAACGCGCGCGGCGAAAATGCCTCCAGCCAGTTCCGCATCACCGTCAACACCTCGACGGTGTGGGGGATGGCCGGCGCCGGCGTCATCGGCATAGCCCTGCTTCTGATGCTGGGTGCGGTTGCCAGGTTTGGACGGCGATGAGCGAAGTTCGCAACGAAGCAACGCTCCCGCCGGCCGATACGGTCATCGTCGCCGAAGCCCTGACCAAGCGCTATGGTGAGACCAGGGCCGTCGACGACATCAGCTTCGGCATCAGGAAGGGCGAGGTGTTTGGCCTGCTCGGCCCCAACGGGGCCGGCAAGACCACGACGATCCTTATGATGCTGGGCCTGACCGAGGTGTCGTCGGGCCGGATCAGCGTGCTCGGGTTCGACCCGGTGCGTCAGCCGCTGCGGGTGAAGCAGCGCGTCGGTTATCTTCCCGAACTCGGTCGGCTTCTACGATCATCTCTCGGCGGTCGAAAATCTTAGCTACACGGCCAAGCTGATGGGGCTTTCGCTGAAGGAGCGAAGGCAGCGGATCGAGGGAGCGCTCAAGCGGGTGCGTCTCGACGAGGTCGCGCACAAGCGCGTTTCGACCTTCTCGCGCGGCATGCGCCAGCGGCTCGGACTGGCAGAGATCATCGTCAAGAAAGCCGAGATCGCCATTCTCGACGAGCCGACGTCCGGCCTCGATCCACAGGCGACCCTTGAATTCCTCGACCTGATCCGCGAGCTCAAGGCCGAAGGCATCACGGTGCTTTTGTCCTCGCATCTGCTCGATCAGGTGCAGCGCATCTGCGATCGCGTCGCGCTGTTTCAGTCCGGCCGCATCGTGCTGATGGGCTCGGTCGCCGAGCTGTCGGTCCAGGTGCTGGGCGCTGGTTTCGTGGTCGAGGTCGAGGCGGAGGGCACCGGCATCGCGCGGCGCCTTTCGACCATCCCCGGCGTGTCCAATGTGGAGACGCTGGCGGAGGACCGCTTCCGCATGACCGCCGAACGCGACGTTCGCCCGGATGCCGCGCGCGCAGTGGTCGCGGTCAACGGATCGTTGAGGCGGCTGTCGGTCGACGAGCCGAGTCTGGAGGCCATCTACGCCCGCTACTTCCAGGGCAAGCAATCGGGAGAGACGCGTCATGCGGCGTGAGGGCTCACCGTTCCAGGGCCTTGGCACCGTGTTTGCCAAGGAACTGACCGACAACATCTCCAGCGTCCGCATGCTGGTGCTGGAATTGCTGATCGTGCTGACGGCGCTTGCTGCGCTGTATGGCGCGATCGACAATTTGCGGACGAATACCGCCGAGGATCCGTTCCTGCTGCTCCGACTGTTCACGCTGTCGAACGCGCCGCTGCCGTCCTTTGTGGCGATCCTCGGATTTTTGATCCCGCTGATGGCGATTGGGCTGGGCTTTGATTCCGTCAACAGCGAGTTCAACCGGCGCACGCTGTCGCGAATCCTCGCGCAGCCGATCTACCGCGACGCGCTGTTGACGGGAAAATTCCTCGCCGGTCTCGCCACGCTTGCCGTCAGCCTTACCGCGTTGTGGCTGCTGGTGATCGGACTCGGGCTGATCTTCCTCGGCGTCCCGCCGGGTACCGAGGAAATCGCGCGATCGCTGGCATTTCTGGTGATCGGCATCTTCTATGCCGGCGTGTGGCTCGCGCTCGCCATGCTGCTGTCGATCGTGTTCCGCTCCGGCGCCACGGCAGCACTGGTGGCGCTCGGCATCTGGCTGTTCCTGACCGTGCTGTGGCCGATGCTGGCACCGGCGATGGCGCAGATCATCGCGCCGCCCGATCCGCGCTATGCCGCGCTTGGGCTCGACACCCCGGACACCGCTTTGTGGTCGCAGTTCCTGCTGCGCTTCTCGCCGAACGATCTCTTCGGCGAGGCGATGCTGGCGATCCTGTCGCCGACCACGCGCACATTGGGCGCGGTGTTCCTGGATCAGTTGCGTGGTGCCGTGATGGGTGCGCCGCTGCCGCTCTCCGAGAGCATCATGATCGCCTGGCCGCAAACGGTCGGACTGATCGCATCGACCATCGTGCTGTTCGTGGCCGGATACATCCTGTTCCAGCGGCAGGAGGTGAGGGCTTGACGACCCTTTGATCCCGCGTCGTCAGCTCCTCGGCGCTGTCCGGCGCACGTCGTATTTGAATGTCAAACAGCTTCGCGTCATCGCGACGTTCCTTCGTCATGGCCGGGCATAGCCGTTCGAAGAATGGCGTCGCTTCCGCTCGCCTTTGACCCGGCCATCCACGTCTTCAGTTCCCGAAAGAAAGACGTGGATCACCGGGCCTTCGCCACGCCGAAGCGGCTTCGGCCGCGCAGGCGGGACGGGTGGTTAAATTCTGGACTGCCGGCACCCCTCGCAATGACGCAAGACACATCTTCACCTTCTCGCGGCACGAATGCGCCCGAGTTGTTGAACGGGACCCTCCGACACTGGAGGGCGCAGGGAATGCCGGGTGCTCAGCAGCACCCGCAGCCTCGCACGCAAAGTAAAAAAGCGTACGAGCGTAGTCACCACAGGTACGCCGAAACGTTCCGGCATTCCCCGCGCGATGGTTTTAGCGGCTTCTTCGAGCTCTCCCTGGTGATCGGGCTTTCTTGTCACCATCGCCAGCGCAATGCGTGAGCATTGGCGCCGACTTGACGCCAGCGTCGAGACGTCAGGACCACACGACTTCACCGTCCGCTAGCGATGTCGTTCGTCTCATCGACATGTTAGCGTCCATCGCATCCCGCGCCAACGAATCGTGACGATCGCGAAGCGCCCCTCTCACGGGCACGGGACGGCGGGGGCTTATAAAGATGATTTGCCCGATGGGCAGAACGAAATTTTTTTGCACGAGGGACTGGACACTAGAATCAGCGTTGATTGGGTTGGCGAAATTCGATTTTTGGCGCAGAGCCTGGCTGGCTTGGCAATCATCCCTTTCCATCGTTCGGGGAGCGATGAACGATGTCATTCGTCATGCCGAGATACAGTGTTTTCCGCATTTGTCGCTTGCGAGAAGGTAGATGTCATAGGCCAACAGCAATTGGAGGAATGGATTCAGCGGTGAGGTTATAACCAGCTGAAATGCGGCCGCGATGGGCTCGCCCCAAGCTGATGAATTGTGTATTCAGGTTTAGCCAACGCCGAGGATGACAGGTTTTATTGCGGTGTAATGCGATGATCGACGAAAAGAAGCTCGAAGAGCGCCTGGTCGCGCTGGAAGCGGCCAAATCCTGGTCCCCGCGGGTCGTCTCGCGGCTGGAGATGCTGCTGCGCTCGGGCACGGACGAGGCCCTCTATCGCATCAATCCAATCCAGTTCGCCACAGAGAAATCGATTGCCGAGCGTGAGGCGATCGATCTTTTCCTCCATGCCTGCGTGGCCGGGCTGTTCGACATGGACTGGATGCTGGTTTGTCCGATGTGCTCCGACGTTGTCGAGAGCTTCCGATCCTTACGCAAACTGCACACGCATTTTCACTGCCACCTCTGCCAAAGCGATTACGACGCCGCGCTCGACGATTACATCGCGGTGACGTTTACGGTTTCGCCCGCCGTGCGCAGCATCCGCTTCCATAAACCGGATGCGCTTTCGGCCTGGGATTATGTGTTCCATTATAAGATGACGCCGGGTGGCATAATGCCCGACGGCGTGCCGTGGATCGAGGCTACCAAAGGGCTGATGAGGGCGGTCACCCGCATAGAGCCGGGTTCTACGGCCAATCTTGAGGTCGATGCCGCCGAAGGCGGGCTTCTGGGCCAGGATTTCGAAAGCGACGCCCATTTCTTTTCCCCGGTCGCAAGGGAGGCAGGTGTAACGCCAGCCCATGTGGCGGTCACACTCGACGGCGGCAAATGCGTGGCCGCGACAGCAAACATCGCGCCCGGCAAGCTCGTGTTCGACGTTCGCAACGCTGGCACGCTGCCGGCAGTATTCGGCATCCTGCAGATTCCGGTGGCGACGTTTCAGCGCCCGAAGCTTCACTTCGCGCCATCCTTATCCGGCAAGCGACTGCTGATGACGCAAACCTTTCGCGATTTCTTCCGCTCGGAGGTGATCAGCGCCACGGAGGGCATTGCGGTTCTCGACGTTACCCTCGTATTCACCGATCTCAAGGGCTCGACGGCGCTCTACGAGCGGATCGGCGACCTGAACGCCTACATCCAGGTGCAGCGGCACTTCCAGCATCTTCTCGACGCCACTGTTCGGCACAATGGCGCCGTCACCAAGACGATCGGTGACGCCGTGATGGCGGCGTTTTTCACTTCGGCCGACGCGGTGCAGGCGGCACTTGATATGCGCGAGGCCGTGGATCAGCTCAATCGGGACCGCCCGCAGCGTGATTTCATCCTGAAAATCGGCGTGCATCGGGGAGCCGCGATCGCGGTCACGCTCAACGAGCGGCTCGATTATTTTGGTCAGACGGTCAATATCGCAGCGCGGGTGCAAAACCTCGCGGATGGCGACGAGATTTGTATCACCGAAGAAGTTTACGGCGCGCCTGAAGTGGCGGAAATTATTGCGCCATTCCCGGTGGCAAAGAGCGAGGCGGAACTCAAGGGCGTCAGCCAGGCCATGTCGGTCTATCGTCTGGCCCGAATGGCATCCTAGTGGAGTGGATTTGACATTCGCTACCCTGTAGCCACGTATTCGCGATGCGAATGTCAAATCCAAAACTCCACTAAAAACCTATATTTGCTAGTGGTCCTTTGATTCTAACATTCGCAAAAGTGGCCGCTGAGAAGGGATGCGAATGTTAGAATTCGGACCACTAGTGCGGCGAATTTGAAGTTCCTATCAGTGGTTGCAGCGGGTTCGTCATAGGAACTTCAAATTCAAGGCCGCTACTCAAATCAATAAGTTACTAGAGCTCCTTTGATTCCGAAGTTCGCATCAGAGGTTGCCGCGATATCATGCGAACTTCGGAATCGGAGCTCTAGAGCATGATCCGGAAAAGTGTGTAGCGGTTTTCCGAAATCTCAATCAAAGAACCAAAGCGCGATGACGATTTCCATCAAATCTCATCGCGCTTTAGTACCCGAGCGACGATCTTCAACAGGTAACGGCCGTTTCAAAGCCTTCGCCTCATCCCTTGGGGCTCAGATCGCTGTTGCCGTCCCCGCAGCCCACAGAATCATTTATAATGGTTCGTGCAGCGATTTGGGTTGCGTAAGGGAACCAGAGGGGGCGCGATGTGGCTGATTTTATCGTATTAAAGCGACCGGGACCGCCTTCAAGGGAAGTCCTGGTAAACCTCGACGAAGTCTTGATGGTCCAGCCCGGACAGAACACCGGATCGGCGATCCTGTTCGGCAAGGACCATCTGGTAAATTTCGAAGAGGACTTGCCGACCGTGATCCGCCGAATCCAGAAGGGTCCCTATGTACGAACCGATCAGGGCTAGGCCAGTGGAGCGGATTTGACATTCGCTACCGCCTAGCCGCGAGTTCAGAAAGCGAATGTCAAATCCAAAACTCCACTAGAGAAAGCGCTTAAGAGAAATGGCGGAGAGATTGGAAGATTCGTTTGATCGAAGAACAAAATCAGACTGGAGCGATCTTTATCCCGGTATTTCCAACTAAGGCCGGTGGTTATGGATTCCGGGCTCACGCTTCGCGTGCCCCGGAATGACGGATAGATTTGCGATGCGCTTTCAGGCGTCATTCCGGGACGCGCCCTTTTGGCGCGGGCCCGGAATCCAGCAAAAAGCCCGGCACCAGGCCGGGCTTTTTTCATCGTTTAGCGTTGTTGGGGGCCGTGACCTCCGCCACGGGCCGGACCGCCGCCAACGTGGGGCGCGGCGTTGATGTGCGGCGCGCCGCCACCGGGATGTGGCATCGCCATCGCGGGCGCCGCGCGCGGCGCCGGGGTCTGCGCACGCGCGCTCATCGGCGAACCGCGGCCGACATTCGGCCGGGCGACATGCGTCATGGCGGGGCGGCCGGCCGGCGCAGCGGAAAAGCGCGGCGCTTGACGCGCTGTTGCCGCACGCGGTTGCATGCGCGCATTGGCGCGGGCAGCGCCTCTCTCATGGCCCATAGGCTGATGACCCATGCGCTCGTGGCCCACGCGGGCCTGCGCCGCAGCCTCACGTCCGCGCGTCTCTCGCGCGCCGCGGAACTGAGCAGCGTTCCGCTCGCGCGTCGGCCGTTCTGCCATGCCGGCGCGCGGCGTTCGTCCTTCGCCAATCGCGGCGTTTCCGTTACGGGTTGCTGCGCGACCGATGCGGGCTGCCGACCTATTGATCGTCAGCCGCGTTGCGGCACGCTCATGCGACGTCCAGTAGTTGTTCCAATAGGCCCGGCGGTGATACCAGGGTCGTCCCGAATAGTAGCTTGACCAGTACGAACTCAACACGAACGGAACGATGGGCACGTCGATTTCATCGACATAGTCGGGAAGATAGACGTAACTGTTGCGGTAGAGATATTCGAGGTATTGCGAAGATACCCAGCCGCGGTCGCCGGACCAGCTGACGTCGCACCAGGCGTCGCCCCTCAGACATCCGTGGACGTTGACGCGAGAACCGCCGGGAATGCGATCGACCACCGGAAAGCCGGGGCCGGGACCGGCCCTCAAGCCCGCCGACTCCGTGACGATGCCGGGCGCCGCGAGCGCGGCGGTCGGCGCCAGCAGCAATGCTGCTGTCAGGACTGCTTTGAGTTTCATGACACGTTCCTCCTTCAATGCGCAACGTCTGGCCGGTGCGAGCGTTCCGGGTTAGATCGTCGCATGCGCCGAAATGTTGGGGTGACCAGGTGGATCAGCACCTGCGGCGTCGGCCGTTCATTCACCGTTCATGTGCGAGGGCTGGCCGCATCAGAGTGGCCATGAGCAATTGGAGGAATGGATTCTCCGATGTGCAATTGCACATCGTAGTTCACGCTTCGCGTGCCCCGGAACGACGACGAATGGTATCGCGGGGCTCGCCGCGCGGCTCCAAAACAAAAACCCCGGCATCGCTGCCGGGGTTTTGCGTTTCGTATTCGTTGAGGTCCCGGCTTCTCGCGGAGCGGCATGAAAAATGCCGCACCGCGTCCGGGACAAGGCAGGATCAGAAGTCCATGCCGCCCATGCCGCCGCCCGGAGGCATGCCGCCACCGCCACCGCCGGCGTTCTTCTTCGGCAGTTCGGCGACCATGGCTTCGGTCGTGATCAGGAGCGCGGCCACCGAGGCAGCGTTCTGGATCGCGGTGCGAACCACCTTGGTCGGGTCGATGATGCCCTTGGTGACGAGGTTGCCGTACTCGCCGGTCTGGCTGTCGAAGCCGTAGGCGTACTGATCCTTTTCGAGGATCTTGCCGATGATGACCGAGCCATCCTCGCCCGCGTTGATCGCGATCTGGCGAGCCGGCCAGGAGAGCGCCTTGCGCACGATCTCGACGCCGGTCTTCTGGTCGTCGTTCTTGGTGCGGATGCCCTTGAGCTGCTCGGAAGCACGCAGCAGGGCGACGCCGCCGCCCGGAACGATGCCTTCTTCCACAGCCGCACGGGTCGCATGCATCGCGTCATCCACGCGATCCTTGCGCTCCTTCACCTCGACCTCGGTCGCGCCGCCGACGCGGATCACCGCGACGCCGCCGGCGAGCTTGGCCAGACGCTCCTGGAGTTTCTCGCGGTCGTAGTCCGAGGTGGTTTCCTCGATCTGCGCCTTGATCTGGGAGACGCGCGCCTCGATGTCGGCCTTCTTGCCGGCGCCGTTGACGATCGTGGTGTTTTCCTTGTCGATCATCACCTTCTTGGCGCGGCCGAGCATGTTGAGGGTGACGTTCTCGAGCTTGATGCCGAGGTCTTCCGAGATCGCCTGGCCGCCGGTCAGGATCGCGATGTCCTGCAGCATGGCCTTGCGGCGATCGCCGAAGCCCGGCGCCTTGACGGCAGCGACCTTCAGACCACCGCGCAGACGGTTGACGACCAGCGTGGCCAGAGCCTCGCCTTCGACGTCTTCCGCGACGATGACCAGCGGTTTGCCGGTCTGCACCACGGCCTCGAGCAGCGGCAGCAGCTCGTTCAGCGAGGAGAGCTTCTTCTCGTTGATCAGGATGTAGGCGTCGTCCATTTCAACGCGCATCTTGTCGGCGTTGGTGACGAAGTAGGGGGAGATATAGCCGCGGTCGAACTGCATGCCTTCGACGACATCGAGTTCGGTTTCGAGCGACTTGGCTTCCTCGACCGTGATCACGCCCTCGTTGCCGACCTTCTTCATGGCGTCGGAGAGGAACTTGCCGATCTCGGCATCGCCGTTGGCCGAAATGGTGCCGACCTGGGCGATTTCCTCGTTCGAGGTGACCTTCTTGGAATTCTTCACGAGGTCGGCGACCACGGCTTCCACCGCCAGATCGATACCGCGCTTCAGATCCATCGGGTTCATGCCGGCGGCAACCGACTTGGCGCCTTCCTTGACGATCGCAGCCGCGAGCACGGTTGCGGTGGTGGTGCCGTCGCCGGCCGCATCCGCCGACTTGGAGGCGACTTCGCGCACCATCTGGGCGCCCATGTTCTCGAACTTGTCGTCAAGCTCGATTTCCTTGGCGACGGTGACGCCGTCCTTGGTGATGCGGGGCGCGCCGAACGACTTGTCGAGCACGACGTTGCGGCCCTTCGGGCCGAGCGTCACCTTGACCGCGTTGTTGAGGATTTCGACACCGCGCAGCATGCGGTCGCGGGCGTCGACGCCGAATTTAACTTCTTTGGCTGACATTACTGGTTTCCCTTGGTTGAGCTAAACTCCTCGTCCCGAGGAGCCCGCCCCTTGCGGGCGTCTCGAAGGACGAGATGGGTTCAGTGGCCTCATCCTTCGAGACGCCGGCGTTGCCGGCTCCTCAGGATGAGGAAGCGGCTTAAGCGGCCTTCTTCTTGCTGGCGGGGACGTCGGTGAGGACGCCCATGATGTCGCTCTCCTTCATGATCAGGAGATCTTCGCCATCGATCTTGACTTCGGTGCCCGACCACTTGCCGAACAGAACGCGGTCGCCGACCTTGATGTCGATCGGGATCAGCTTGCCGGCCTCGTCGCGGCCGCCCGGACCGACGGCAGTGACTTCGCCCTGGGAGGGCTTTTCCTTGGCCGTATCCGGAATGATGATGCCGCCTGCGGTCTTCTCTTCGGCGTCGATGCGCTTGACCACGACGCGGTCGTGAAGCGGACGGAATTTCATGCAGTCCTCCTAAGATTTTGAAGATGTTTAGAATTTCGGAAAATTGGCAATCACCGGCGGCGAGTGCCAAGCTCGCAAAACGGAGATAATCCAGAGTTGTGACGGGGACAAGGCCCTTTAGCAGAAAAATTGGCACTCAAATGAGGCCGCTGCCAATTTCTTCGCACAGCGTTAATCCTGGCGCGGCGGTTCAGAAGTCCGCATCATTTCTGCCGCGGGGTCGCCACGCGGACTTCCGAGCCAAAGGCCGCGCCGCAGCGGCCGGCCCATGTTAGCAGGCTCGCTAAGTGGCTGCTAATGAAGCCTTTTTCAACACATCGTTAAACATTTAGGCTTGTGATGGGTTGTTCGCGTGCGTCACATTTCTCTCATGTGAGTGCATCTCGACTCAGGGTGACTCCAGTCACCTCGGCGGCAATGCACTCCTAAATGGAGGTTGGCATGGTCTCGCGGGTTGGTGTTTCCGAAGACTTCCGGAAACAGGTGCTGGGTTATGGGCTGACGACGGCGGAAATTCTTTACCGGATGCCGGATCATCCCTCGTTGCTGCAAACCTATGTCTGGCAGAATTACGATCTGTTTCCGAAATTTCCGGCGCTGCGTGACTTCCTGAGTTTCTGGCAGGCCAAGTTGGAAGGGCCGCTTTATTCAGTCCGTGTCGCGCACTCCAAGCTGATCAAGCCCGCCGAACTGCGTTCGGTCGACGGCGTATTCCGCCTGCATTGAGTTCTACGTCATTGCGAGCGAAGCGAAGCAATCCAGAGTGGCTTGCATGATTCTGGATTGCTTCGTCACTGCGCTCCTCGCAATGACGGCATGGCGCTCGTTTCCCCCGGACGACCAGCACCCGTTGTGATATGCTTTGCTCTCCTGATTTTCAGGGAAGGGAGAGAACAGAGATGGCCAAGAAGAAATCAAAGAAGCCGGCCGGACGCGCCGCCGCGACCAGAAAGGCCGCGCAAAAGAAATCGTCCAAAACATCGACGCGCAAGACGCCTGCCAAATCCACCGCGCGCCGAAAGCTCAAGAGCAAGGGCAGGGCGGCGACGGCCGTCAAGCGCTCTCGGCCGAAGCAGCGCGTCGCCATCAGCCATTACCGCGACGAGGATTTCAAAGCCGACGGCCTGCGCACATACGCCCACTACCGCGACCTCGGCGTCGCCGAAGCAAGCTCGGGCGTGGCGCGGGCGCATGTCATCCGTCTGATCGGGCCGTGCGAGCCGGACGTCGTTTCAAAGCTGCATTTCCACGACGTCGATTTCCAGATGGTTTACGTCCTCAAGGGTTGGGTGAAGACCTATATGGAAGGCGTTGGCGAGACGACGTTCAGCGCGGGAAGTTCCTGGACCCAGCCGTCGCGCATCAAACACTTCATCATGGATTATTCCGACGACGTCGAGTTGCTCGAGGTGATCCTGCCGGCCGACTTCAAGACCGTCGAACTGGCGGTGTAACTGTTGGCGGCGGTCGCGAACCACGCCGGAATGCCATGCACGGCTTCTCCCCTGCGGACGTTGACATTGAAACCCTCGTCAGTCACCGATCACCATTATGTCTTCACTCACGCCGGTAAGTGCCGGCACGTTGCTCCGGCAACCCTCATTTCTCTTCTTTCTGCTGTCGCGAAGCCTGACGCGATTTGCCAGCCAGATCGGCGCGGTCGCGATCGGCTGGCAGATCTACGATCTCACCGGCAGCGCTTTCGATCTCGGCATGGTCGGGCTGGTGCAGTTTTTGCCGACCGCGCTCCTGGTGTTTGTCGCAGGGCACACGGCCGACAAGTTCGAGCGCAAGCGCGTGGTGCAGCTTTGCCAGTTGGCGGAAGCCTTAACCGCGCTGTTTCTGTGCTGGGGTGCCTATGGCGGCTGGCTCACGGCGAGCCACATCTACATCGCGACCTTCGTGCTGGGGATGGCGGGCGCGTTCGAAAGCCCGACGATCGCAGCGCTGCTGCCGCTGATTGCGCCGCAAGGTTCGCTGCAGCGCGCGACCGCGCTGTCGAGTGCCGCGGCTCAAGTGGCGACCATCACCGGCCCTGCGCTCGGCGGCATCGCCTATGCATTCGCGCCGGGTTTGCCCTATGGCCTCATGCTGGTGTTCTGGCTTCTCAGCGCGGTGCTGACCGGCGGCATCAGGGTTACCGAACCTGAGGCGGCCCCGGACGCGGCAACGGCAGACGATATTTTTGCCGGCGTCCGCTTCATTCGCAACAATTCCGCCATCCTCGGCACGATCTCGCTCGACCTGTTCGCGGTGCTGTTTGGCGGGGTGACCGCGCTGTTGCCGATCTATGCGCGCGATATCCTGATGGCCGGCCCGTTCGGCCTCGGCATCCTAAGGGCTGCGCCCGCCGTCGGCGCGCTGCTCATGACCACGATCCTGGCGCGCCATGCCATCGACCGCCGGGTGGGATTGCGGATGTTCCAGGCGGTGATCGTGTTTGGCGTCGCGACCGTCGTGTTCGCACTGTCGCACTGGATGTGGCTGTCGGTGCTGGCGCTGGCCGTTCTCGGCGCGGCCGATACGGTCAGCGTCGTGATCCGCTTCTCGCTGGTGCAGCTGTCGACGCCGAACGACATGCGCGGCCGCGTCGGCGCGGTGAATTTCCTGTTCATCAATGCGTCGAACTATCTCGGCCAGTTCGAGAGCGGGGTGGCGGCCGCGCTGCTCGGCACCGTGGCCTCGGCTGTGCTCGGCGGCGTCGCCACCGTCGCCATCGCGCTGATGTGGATGAAGCTCTTCCCGACGCTGCGCGAGGTGGAGAAGCTGGAATAGGCCTGACCTCGCCCGCAACCGTGGCGCGATTCATTTTCGCACGCGCCAGACCGAAATCGTATCAGTGGGATCGGGAGAAAGCCGCTCCAGAAAGTCAGGCACCTCGCCACGGTCGAGCCGCGCCTCCAGTCCATCCGGAGCGAGCTTGATGATGTTCAGATCGTGCGTTGTTGCGCAGGTCACCACGTAGTCGACTTTGCGGTCCGACAATACCTTCCGCGCCGTGGGCAAGGGCGCCATCATCAGCTTGAGCAGGGCGGAGTTGCCGTCGTTGTTGCGATGGTAGGGGGCGGCAAAAACCTCGTCCGCCGTTTCGGCAAGGATCGCCGGTCCGAGATCGACCGGCGCCATCACGCGTCCCTTCGGAAGTCGGTTCAGGGAAGCCGCATCCGACATGCTCCGGCACGATGGCGCAGCAGGAATAACCGGTGGCTTGACGATCACGTCGAGCATCGGCTTGGCAAAGAGCCCCATGGCGGAAAGGCTGACGGGCGACGCAAGGACCGACAAGACAAACAGGTTTCGCGCAGAAGCAAGCGTCGGCCATAGCACAGCGAGAACTCGCGGCAAAGAGCGGCGCCGCCACCATCGAGGCCCCAGCGGCGCCCCGCATCTCCCACACGCTTGTTCCGATCAGCGCGGCCAGCGTGACGATGCCGACAATCCAGCGAAACGTCTCTGGCGGAGGGGACCGCCTTAGCGCCATCAAGCCGACTACCAGCGTCAGGATTGGAAGGCCGTAATAGGCAGGAATATTCTCCGGAAAAAGATGCAGCATTCTGGTGAATGAGATCGCTTCCGCGACGTTATTCACCCACAACTGCACGACGATCGGGTCGAGGTGCGCGAAGGGCGATGCGATGCACCCCGAATACAACAAGAGGAACGCGCCGACCAAAACGATTGCCAACACCGCTCCGCTCACGATGCGCATGCGCAGGGTTGGCCGGTAGCGATCAATTGCGACCATGACCATCAAGCTCACGCCGCCGCCGATGGCCAGCAGCAGGACCGGTCCCCCGAAAGCGTCACACACCTGCGCGCCAAGCGAAGAGATTGGAATCAATGCCGGCGCGAGCAGCAGCGACGATCCCGCCAGGCCAGCCCCGAAGGCGCCCACCTGACGCGCGACCGGTGCGCCGCGCCAGACCAAGAGGCCGAATACCGCGACACCTACCGCGGCGAGGGCAGGCAGCATCTCGAGGCCGATTGCGAGCGACAGCGACACAAACAGCCCGCCCAGCGCAGCCTTCACCGCGCTCCGCTCGAGCTGTGCCGTCATCAAGACCAGCGCGAGCAACAAATCGATCTGCGCATTGTGGTGATCGATCGCGCCGGCCCGGAAATGGACGAGGGCCGGAAGGGCCAGCACGGCGAGCACCGCTGCCGCGATTTGCGCGCTGATGTTGGTGGTCAACTGCCTGGCGATTGCCGCGACCAGCGCCAACGCGACGGCAAACAGCAGCGCCGGCCAGAAATACAGGGTCACCGTTTCCGCGCCGTGCGTTCCGAGCAGCGGCCTCAGCACAAGGATCAACCCGGCCAGTGGCGCGTCAATGACGCGCGACCAGTGCATCAGCATGCCAGGCGGATCCAGTCGGTACTGGAACAGGTCGAACCAGCCTTGCCCGCCGATCAGGTCGCGAACCTCGACCAGCCGCATGGCATCATCGGTGGACAGGGCATCGAACACGCCGCCGTGGATCGCGGGCAACGCAAGCCTGACCGATGCAGCTATAAACAGTAACGATATCAGGATGACTGGATACGCGCCGACGCGGCCTCTCTGCGGTGCGTAACCTGCGGTCGAACTGAGGTCAGACATGGTTTCCGTGTCGCTGGTGCTGGACGGGAATCGCCGTCGCGCCAGGCGACCTTACGACGCTAGCCCCGCCCGACGAACGGCATCTTGCTTGCCATGACAGTCATGAACAGAACGTTGGCATCGAGCGGCAAACCGGCCATATAGGCGACCGCGTCGCCGACCGCTCTGGAGTCCATCCGCGGCTCCGGCATCTTGCGGCCGTCTGGCTGCAATACGCCATCGACCATGCGGTCGGTCATCGGCGTTGCAGCATTGCCGATGTCGATCTGGCCGACCGCGATGTCGTAGGCGCGGCCATCGAGGTTGGTGGCCTTGGTAAGCCCGGTGATGGCGTGCTTGGTCGAGGTGTAGGGCGCGGAAAACGGCCGCGGCGCGTGCGCCGAAATCGAGCCATTGTTGATGATGCGGCCGCCACGCGGGGTCTGGTCCTTCATGATGCGAAAGGCGTGCTGCGTGCACAGGAAAGCCGCGGTGAGGTTGGTGGAGACGACCGCCTGCCACTGCGAGAGGCTCAAATCCTCAAACGGCATCGCGGGTGTTCCCATGCCGGCATTGTTGAACAGCAAATCGAGCCGGCCGTAGGCGTCCATCGCCTTGGCGAACAGGGCGGCGATCGAGCCGGCATCGGTCATGTCGGAGGAGACGGCGAGGCTTTTGCCGGGAACGCCGAGGCTCGCGGTTTCCTGCAGCTTCTCCACGCGCCGCCCGGCCAGCACGACGGTAAAACCCGTGTTCATCAGCGCCAGCGACGCCGCCCGGCCAACCCCGGTCCCGGCGCCGGTCACGATGGCGATCTTGTTCTTATTCTTGTCCTTGGCCTCGGTCATTTGTTTCCTGCCTTTTTGGTGCTTCAGGTTGTCGGTTTTTCGGACTTGTAGGGCGGTCGCGGGATATTCTGGTGCGCGGCCCGCAACGCCGCCGACCAGCGCGAACGCAGGTCGTGGAAGTAGGGCTCGCCCGCCTCGATGCGGTGGTTGAGGTCGGCCTCGCAGACGTCCGAGCGCACCACCAGCACGTCGATGGGCAGACCGACGCCGAGGTTGGAGCGCATGGTGGAGTCCATCGAGATCAGGCCGCTCTTGAGCGCCTCGTAAAGCTCGACGTCATAGTGCATGGCGCGGTCAAGCACCGGCTTGCCGTATTTGTGCTCGCCGATCTGCAGGTAGGGCGTATCGGTGGTGCATTCGATGAAGTTGCCGGCCGGATAGATCATGAACAGCCGCATCCGCGCGCCCTTGATCTGGCCGCCGAACAGAAACGAGACGTCGAAATTGATGTCTTCCGACTGCAGCGCGGTGCCTTCGGTGGCGTGAACGGAGCGGATCGCCCGCCCGATGCGCTGGGCCGCCTGGAACATGGTCGGCGCGTTGAGCAGCGTCTCGAGTTCGCCGGTGTCGGCGTTTTCCATGCCCTCGGTCAGGGTCGACAGCACCGACTGGCTGATGGCGAGGTTACCGGCACTGGCTATCGCCAGGATACGCTCGCCCGGCTTGGAAAAGATATGCAGCTTGCGGAATGTCGAAACGTTGTCGAGCCCGGCATTGGTGCGGGTGTCGGCGATCATGACGAGCCCGTCCCGTACCAATATTCCGCAGCAATAGGTCATTCCCGGTCCCCTTGGATAGCCCGGGAATTTCTAGCAATTTCGCCCCACACGTCCAACCCCAATCGGGAAAGGGCGCACCGGCGTTTTCCGCGGCTTCCGGGATGTTTCGCCCAAGGGCGGACATCCCGGCCGAATCCTAGCTGGCGGCGTAGGCGCGCCGCATCGGCTTGAGTGCGGCCAGCGCCAGAACGCCCGTTAGCGCGTCCATCGCAATCACGATCGCGAAAACCGGCAGCCAACTGCCGGTCTGCTCCCGCAAAAGCGCGGCGAGCGGGCCGCCGAGGATCGAGCCGATGCCTTGGGCGATGTAGAGCAGCCCATAGTTCGTGGTCGCGTGCTTGGCGCCGAACGTGTCGGTCAGGGTTGACGGGAACAGCGAGAAGATTTCACCCCAGCCGAAGAACACGACGCCGGAAAGAAGCACAAACGCCAGCGCATTGTTGCGAGACAGGAGCATCAGCAGGACGGCTGCGGCTTCCATCAGGAAAGCGATCGCCATGGTGTTTTCACGGCCGATTCGATCCGACAGCCAGCCGAAGAACGGCCGCGTCAATCCGTTGGTGATACGGTCGATGTTGAGCGCGAGCGGCAGCGCCGCCATTCCGAACACGGTGACGCTGGTTACGCCAAAGTCGCGCGAAAACGCCCCGAACTGCGAAATGACCATCAACCCGCCGGTCGACATCATCGTCATCATGAAGAACATCAGCCAGAACACGTTGCTGCGCAGCATCTGATCCGGCGGCGTTCCGGTGCGCGATACCTCGACCGTCGGCTGCGGCAGGACATCGTCGGCCGTCGGCAGGCGCAGCGCCAGCGCGGCCGCCGCACCGACAAGACCCAGAATGATGCCGAACACGATCAGCGTGTGCTGGTAGCCGCTCGCGTTGATCATGTTGTAGATCGGCGTGTTGGTCAGCAGCGCGCCAAAGCCGTAGCCTGCGGCGACGACGCCTGTGGCGAAGCCGCGCCGGTCGGGAAACCAGCGGACCATCAGACCGACGACGCCGACATAGACGATGCCGGTGCCGACGCCGCAGAACAGACCGTAAGTCAGATAGAGGCCGGTCAAGGTGGTGGCATAGCCGGCCGTGATCCAGCCGAGGCCCGACAGCAGGCAGCCGCTGGCGATCAATAGCCGCGCGCCGAACCGGTCAACCAGATAACCCTGCAGCGGCGACAGAAACGTCTGCAAGACGATCAGGAGCGTGAAGGTTACCTGGAGTGCCGATAGATGGACGCCCAGGCTATCTTGAAGCGGCTTGGTGAAGAAAGCCCAGCCATATTGCGGACTGGAGATCGACATCATCGCGATCAGTCCCAGTACGAGCTGGATCCAGCGTGTGGACGTCGCGGATTGAGCCGATACTCCGCTTACTGTGGTCATTTTGTTGCCCCCCGACCTGTTTGTCGCGCAGCCTATTCTGCCGCTGCCTTTGTGCAAAAACTGTACCACGCGCCGCTCCAAGTGCAATGCAGGGCATATGATCCGATCGTATGAGGACGCGGAGCGCGCGGTCCGAACGGGCTTTTTCCGCTCGCCTTGATGGAGAAAAATCGCTTGGGAAGCAATTGGGGAGAGCACAAAGATACGTGCTCACGTCCTCGTGGTCCTATTCCAACATTCGCATCCCTTCTCAGCGGGCACTTTTGCGAATGTGAGAATCAAAGGACCACTAGCCACTATGAGATTCTAGTGGAGTTTTGGATTTGACACTCGCATGACGAACCCGCGGCAAGGTAGGTAGCGAATGTCAAATCCACTCCGCTAGCGCAGTGGGCGGCCAGCGCATTTGCGGCCGGCGGTTGTCCCGGTCGATACGCAGAGTTTGAGGCAGGTATGTTTCGGAGACTTCTGTTCGCTTGGCAGAGCGGTTCTGACATTCGTATCCTGTCGCGGCAGTCGCTTTTTTACGAATGTCAGAACCAAAGGGACACTCGCAACCATATGATTTTAGTGTGGCTTTGACTCTGGCCTTCCTTCGACCAACTCGCGGCGACACCGAAAGGAACGTCGGTGTCGCCATCCTGGCGCTCTTGCTTGTGGCCCTCGCCGGCGCGCCCTCGAGGGGGGCGTCTGCGGCCAATGGCGACCGCAACCGAATCATCGCTTTGAACGAAAAGTCCTGCGCCGACATGAGGTTGCACAAGACGCTGAGGGTCGGCAGCGTCGTCGATTGCCAGCGGCTGATGCTTTTGAAATTTGACTATTTCGGTTTCGACGGTCGGGTACATGACGACGGCGAACTGGTGGTCCTGGATGCAACCGCCGATCATGTTGCGAACATCTTCAATGCATTGCTCGAGATGCATTTCCCGATCCAACAAGCCAAATTGCTGAACCATTACGATGGCGACGATGACGCATCGATGGCAGACAACAACACGTCGGCGTTCAACGACCGGATGGTCGCGGGAGGAACCAGCCTTTCAGTTCATGCCTACGGTCTGGCGATAGATTTGAACCCGATCCAAAATCCGTTCCTGCAAAAGGAACACGGCGCGCTGCAGGTCAGTCCCAAAGCCGGCGAGAGTTACCTGAACCGCGCCGACGTTCGTCCGGGAATGGCTGAGGCCGTCGTCGACCTTTTTGCGGAAAACGGCTTCCCGATCTGGGGAGGGGATTGGAAAAACCCGATTGACTATCAACATTTTCAGGTCCGGCGCGATGTTGCCAGGCGCTTGGCGGAATCATCGAGCGCAAGCGCGAAGGCGATTTTTGAAATGCAGATTGAGCAGTATCGTCGTTGCCGCCGGGCAGGTCAGGGTAGAAGGGCTTGTGCCGCCCATGCCCCTGCCTAGAGCTCCGATTCCGAAGTTCGCATGATATCGCGGCAACCTCTGATGCGAACTTCGGAATCAAAGGAGCTCTAGTAACTTATTGATTTGAGTAGCGGCCTTGAATTTGAAGTTCCTATGACGAACCCGCTGCAACCACTGATAGGAACTTCAAATTCGCCGCACTAGCTCATTCTGCCAGGCCGAGACACCCGTTCGGCGCGGCGATCGGCGGAAAAAGCCAAAAGCCCGGATGCGGCAAGGGAACTGATCAGAAATTTGACCGAGCCCGCTTGCCATTCCGGTTCCTCGATCGCAGGGTTTGCAGCGCAACACAGCTCGGATGGTGCCATCGTGGAGGCTGAGGCGCGTGGCCCGCGCCCGACGGACAAGGGAACATGGCGACCCAACGGACCAGGTCGCGTCGGACCATGATGGAATAACGCTTTTGCAAAGCTGCTTCGCCTCTGCCGTCGCGGTGCCAGTCTGCGAGTTCCATTTTAGGACAGGGCTGCTGTCTTGGGTGCGCGTCAAAATTATCCTAAGTTATTTCCAAATAGATCGAGCCATGTACGCTCAATCTTGGCGGCGACAAGCGTCAGGAGGCTGCTGAAGTACAAGTAGTGTGTTCATTGGAACGGCTGCTAAGCGATGTCGAGTGAGTCCGCTGTACCGACCTATATCGTGCAAAGCGATGGCCTGTTCCGGGAAGGTCTTCGACTAATACTGTCCAAGACGCGCTTTCGTCCCCACGGTTGCGCCATCGACTTGGAGGATCTCACCGAAATCCCCGACGACGGGCCTATCCTGTTCATCGTGGCGGTAGACTTAAACCACGCCATCATCTGCAGCAAGATTCGGAGCCGGTATCCGCTCGCCTCCATCGTGGCGGTTGCCGATGAGAACAACCCACGCTCGCTCGCAAGCGCGCTGGACGATGGAGCAAACGCAGCGATCTTCAACACCGTCAGCCCCAGTGACCTCGTCAGTACGCTGCAGGCGGTCATCAATGGCAAGCTCATTCTCATAGACGCTCGTCTCTGGCCGCTGGAAATCCAGCCAAAAGCCGAAGACCCACCGTCGCCGCCCCTCAGCAACGAAGTGCTTTGGGATGTCGCCGACGAGCCCCAGCCTGTGAAGCTGTCCGCACGAGAGATCGCAATCCTTGAGCGCATCGTTCGGGGCGATTCGAACAAGCAGGTCGCACGATTCTTTGGGATCGCGGAGCCGACCGTGAAGGCGCATGTGAAGGCGATCTTGAGAAAGATCGGCGCCAGCAATCGTACACAGGCTGCGATCTGGGCGTTTAATCATCGCTTATTCGACCAGGCCGGCGAGGGGCAAGCCGGGCTTCCGATATTGCTCGACGAAACGGCCCGATGAGTGCTTCAGCCCCGGCTAGCCAGTGCGGCGAATTTGAAGTTCCTATCAGTTTCCACTGCAACTACTTTATAGGAACTTCAAATTCAAAGCCGCACCAGAAGCCTATATTTACTAGGAGCTCCTTTGATTCCGAAGTTCGCATCAGAGGTTGCTGCGAATGCTTGCGAACTTCGGAATCGGAGCTCTAGTGGTCCAGTTCAAACCTTCGCATCCCTTCTCAGCGGACATTCGCATTCTGAACCTGCGGCCAGGTGGGTAGCGAATGTCAAATCCACTGCGCTAGCCGGCAGGTGCCTTCCGGTCCGGCCATCGCGGGCGCGGGCCCGGATCCTTACCTGCGTGCCTGACAGTCGCAACCTCGACGACGGATGCGACGGCAAGGACGAGCGCGACGAACAGCGCGAATTGCTTCGCGCTTTCGAACGGCCCGGCCGGCGATGGCGGCTCCGAAATGCGCTTCGGCTCGAGCTCGCTCAGGTCGAGCCGAAGCATGTCCGCGTCGACCCAGCGATCCGACAGCGTCGCCTCCCGCATCGGCGCGAGCATTTTTTCCGGAACTCTGACAGGCACTTCCTCGCGGGAAGGGTGATGGTTGTAAGTCCAGCATCCATCGCCGTCCTTCACGAGCCGCTGCGCCGGCCATGTCCTCGCCGCTTCGGCCTGGTCGAGGCAATGACGAGACGCTTGCGCCATCGTCGTGCTGGCCAGCAGCAGGACGGCCAGCGCTGCGGCGAGCGGCGGAAGACCATGTTGGAGGCGTACATAGTTTCCGACACTCGCCGCGTCGCCCGCGCCGATGACGTTATCGGGGTCGCGCCATTGCGCGAAGCACTCCCGGCAAATCATGGCGTCCCCATGCCAGAACGAAGCCTTGACGTCACCCACATCGCGCCGGCATGAATCACAGATCATCGCTGCGCCTCGTCAATGATGCGTTGGAGCTCCGCGCGGGTTTCGCGCTGCTTCAGCTCGTTGACCAGCTCTTCGCCGGCCCGGCTGTCCGGGCCGGAATAAAACCGCGCCTGCTCGGTCGGATCGCCGTCCGTCCTCGTCGCCATGCAACCTCCAAGCATGACCGAGAGCAGCACGATGAGGGGTGGTGCCGCGACCAGGAGGTATGGCACCACCCTGTACACGATCAGGTCGCCATGTCGGCGGTTTTCGCCGCGATCTTGTCCCGGAACGTCCCGCATAGCTGGCGGACTTCGTCCGTCGCGCTGGAGCAGGATTCGATTTCGTTGAAGATGCGCCTGCCCTCCTTGCGATAGCGCGCCGCCGTGGTCTTGATCTCCTTGAGCATGTCGGAAGCCGACGTGGTGAGCTGCTCGCAGCGCTGGGCCATTTCTTTCACGAATTCGCCCACGGCTTCGATTTCCTTCGCGGTCACCTCGTATTCCTTGACAATGGCCTCGGCCGAGAGCTTGCCGATCTCGGTTGCGTCGTCGTGATGGCTGACATAGTCCGGAACCGCCGGGGGCCGCGGCATGGACTCCACCGCCTGGATGTGTGGGGGCCTTTGTTGCACGGCTTCCCGGATGTCTCCTTCGAGCTCGTTAACGTTGAAGGGCTTTACCGCAACGTTCTGTCCTCTCATTGTACTCGCTCCTCTGACAATGTTCTGGCTTCAAAAGCTGGCTGCTCTGCCTCCAGCCCGTAGATCGCCGAGCCAGTGCCTCGGCTCGAGGCGCTGTACGACCCGGCAATTCTTGAATTCCGAAGAGGTTACTGATTCACCCGACTAGTCCCCGCATCTCTCGATCTCGTGCTCGCTAGATTGATTTCACGCCGTCGTCCCAGGCGTATTCCTCGCACGTCGCACACCGGTACATACGGACGGTGTCGCCATGTTGGGAATCGAGAATTGAATAGGCTAAATGAGGATGCCCTCCGCATCTTCGGCAACGGAGCCGGCGGAAATCCGTTGGATACTCAATTCGCGGTACGTCGCTGTCCATCATGGCGCGAGCGCTTTTCCAGCCAGACCCAAAGTCGCGCCGATTGATCGTGGCAAAACCGGTAGAATTGCGTCTTTTCAACGGGGCTTATTGACTAGTCCGTCTGGACTAGTGGAGTGGATTTGACATTCGCTACCCACCTGGCCGCGAGTTCGTGAAACGCGAATGTCAAATCCCAAACTCCACTCGTCAGCGCGTGAAGACATCGCCAAGCGCGATTCTCAAGCGAACGAGCGGGCAACGCCTCGGACCATGTCATCGCGCTTTTTTGCGTGAGCATGATCTTTTCGGAAAAACCGCCACACACTTTTTCCGGATCACGCTTTAGCGCCGGAAATGGCCATGGCTACACGTGCCGGTGCGGTCTACCTGGCGGCGGAATCACCACTGCGATTGCCATTGTCCCTGCCGGCCGGCCTGATCGACCTTGACCGCGACCGTCATCGTCTCGGTGCCGCCGCCATAGCGGGTGCCGCGCACGGGTGCGGCGCCGAGATAATCAAGACCAAGCGCTACGCGGGCATGGGCGTCGGTGGCGCAAATCGCGTTGGCCGGATCGAAGGCGACCCAGCCGAGAGGTGGCACATAGGCCTCGGCCCAGGCGTGGCCTGCCTGCTGGTTCACCATGCCGTCGGAGCGCAGAAAGTGCCCGGAGATGAAGCGCGCGGGCACGCCGACCGAACGAGCGCAGGCGATGAAGATATGCGCGTAATCCTGGCACACGCCGCGCTTCAAGGCGAACGCTTCGGCCGCCGATGTCCCGGTGTTGGTGGGATCCTGATCGAACGTCATGTGGTCGTTGATCTGGAGCATCAGGGCATGCAGGAAGCCGAGCACGTCTTTTTCCGAACTCCGAACGCAGTTCGCGCGAGAACGCCTCCATGGCCGCATTGACGCCGGTCAGCGGCGTCGTTCGCAGGAACAGGCTGGGAGGAAAGCGCTCGTCGGTGCCGCGCAACACGCCGCCGGTGTCGTGGGTTTCGATCAGGCCTTCGACCGTGACGGTGAGGTCGGCGATCGCACCCTCGGTCAGCACATGGGTGACGTTGCCGAAGGCGTCCTGGCGCACATGGAGGCGGGAGTCGGTGGAAACGTCGATCTGCCATTCGGCCACATATTGCCCGTCATGGCTGCCCGGCGTCATCCGCAGAACCTGGGTGATGCCGGTCGCCGCCGGCTGGTAGCGATAAGTCGTGGAATGGGCGATGCGCAGGCGCATGAGGCGTACCGAAAGGGAACGAAGGTTAGGAGATCGTCATTGCGAGGAGTGAAGCGACGAAGCAATCCATCGGGCGACAAAATGCAGGCTGGATTGCTTCGCTGCGCTCGCAATGACGGCGTAGGGTTGTGGTTATACCAGACTGTTCAGACCAGATACTGCTTGGTGATGATTTCACCAAGCCTTGAATTGTCGGCGATGAATTCCTGGATGAATTCATGCACGCCGTGCTGGAAGATGTCGTCCATATTGCTGTGTTCCAGCCGGTTGCGGACGCCGCGCGCGTGGCGCTGGGAGGCGCCCTGGCGGCCATAGGCGACCCCGATCTGGTCGAGGTTGCGCACGAGATTTCCGTAGCAGCTCGCCAGTGAACGCGGCAGTGAATCGTTGAGGATCAGCAGGTCGGCGATCAGCCAGGGTTTCAGCGTCTCGCGATAGACCCAGTGGTAGGCGGTCAGCGCCGACACCGAGCGCAGGATCGAGGTCCATTGATAGTAATCGAGCGGACCGCCGACATGTTCCTCCTCGGGCAAGAGCACATGGTATTTGACGTCGAGAATGCGGGCGGTGTTGTCGGCGCGTTCCAGGTGAAGGCCAAGGCGCGAGAACCAGTAGGCGTCGTTGCGCAGCATGGTGCGGTAGGCCGAGCCGTCGAAGCGCAGCGAAGTTTCCTGCACGAAGCGCAGGAACCGCGCCAGCTCCTCGCGGGTCTTGGTACCTTTGCCCCAGACTTCCTGGAGTTCGATCCATGCCGAGTTGATGGTGTCCCACATCTCGCTCGTGAGCGCGGTGCGCACCGAACGCGAATTGAGCCGGGCCGAACTCGATGCAGTTCTTGATCGAGGAGGGGTTGGCGGCATTGAACGACAGGTAGTCGACGACGTTGTGCTCGTTGGCCTCGCTATAGACGCCGTAGAAGCCATGGCTGACGCCGGCGGTGAGTAGCGCCGATTCCCATTCGTTGGTCTTGCCGATATAGGCCGCGGGCAGCGCCGTGACGCGCAGCGTCGCGTCGATGGTGCGCGCGATATATTCGGCCCGTTCGACATAGCGGGCGAGCCAGTAGAGGTTTTCGGCGGTACGCGACAGCATCTCGTATTCTATTCGAGCGTTGGTGGTTCACCTCCCCCTGAAAGGGGAGAGCTTGCCCCGACCCGATCGGGGGTCGGCGTACCCGGATCGGCGCTTCGCGCCGTCTGGGCATAAACATTGCGCCGGGAGGGGGGTCATTCTTCGATGCAACCATTGACCCCCACCCCAACCCTCCCCCTTGCAGGGGGAGGGGGCGCATCGAGCAAATCGGTTGACGAACGAATCTCACTCATCCAAAACCCAGGTGTCCTTGGTGCCGCCGCCCTGGCTCGAATTGACCACCAGCGAGCCTTCCTTCAGCGCGACCCGCGTCAGGCCGCCCGGCACGATGGTCGTGCGTTGGCTTCCCGTCAGTACGAACGGGCGCAAATCGACGTGGCGAGGCGCGAGCCCCGCCGCGGTGCAGGTCGGGCAGGTCGAGAGCGCGAGCGTCGGCTGGGCGATGAAGCCCTCCGGTTCGCGCTTCAGCTTGTCGCGAAACGCCTCGACGGTCGCTTTGGTCGCGGCCGGTCCGATCAGCATGCCGTAACCGCCGGAGCCGTGGACTTCCTTCACGACGAGCTGCTCCAGATGGTCGAGAACGTAGGCGAGATCCTTCGGCTCGCGGCAGCGCCAGGTCTGCACGTTCTTCAGGATCGGTTCTTCGCTCAGGTAGAATTTCACGATCTCGGGCATGTAGGAGTAGATCGCCTTGTCGTCGGCGATCCCGGTGCCGACCGCGTTCGCCAGCGTGATGTTGCCGGCGGCATAGGCCGACATCAGCCCGGGCACGCCGAGCGCAGAGTCGGGGCGGAAGGTGAGGGGATCGATGAAGTCGTCGTCGAGCCGGCGGTAGATGACATCGACGCGTTTGAGGCCTTCGGTCGTGCGCATGAAAACCTCGTCGTCCTTGACGATGAGGTCGCGGCCCTCGACCAGTTCGATGCCGAGCTTGTCGGCGAGGAATGAATGTTCGTAGTAGGCCGAGTTGTAGACCCCAGGCGTCATCAGCGCGACCGTCGGTTCGCCGGCAGCACTGTGTGGTGCCACCGACCGGAGCGCCGACAACAGCTCGTCCGGATATTTCTCGACCGGCGCGATGCGGTGCCGCGCAAACAAATCGGGAAACAGCCGCATCATGATTTCGCGGTTTTCCAGCATGTAGGAGACGCCGGACGGCGTGCGGGCATTGTCCTCGAGCACGATGAAGCTGTCCGCATCGGTGCGGATGATGTCGATGCCGGCGACGTGGACATAGATGTCGTGCGGCACGTCCTGGCCGTTCATCTCGGGGCGGAACACCGGGTTCTGAAAGATCAGGTCCTCCGGCACGATGTTGGCGCGCAGGATGTCGCGGCCGTGATAGATGTCGCGCAGGAACATGTTGAGCGCGCGCACGCGCTGCTTCAGTCCCTTTTCAAGCAGTGCCCATTCCTTCGCCGACATGATTCTGGGAATGACGTCGAAGGGGATCAGCCGTTCCTGGGCTTCCGCATCGCCATAGACGGCGAAGGTGATGCCAATCCGGCGGAACAGGAGTTCGGCCTCCTGGCGGCGATATTCCAGCGCGTCCGGCGGCGTCTCCTTCAGCCAGCGGGAGAGCTCCTGATAGGCTGGGCGAAGGTCCGCGCCCAAGCCGTTCATTTCATCGAAGGCAACCGCCATGAATTTTCGACCGTCCCCCTGAAGCCACCGCTACACTGCATGACTTCGCAGGATCGTAGCAAGGCCGAAGAGAGGACGGTAGCAACGTCGAAGCGGGCACGATATGGATGGGTCCGATCATGCGCTGGGGATGACGGGACAACCTGCTGAAAAAACAGCTTGCGGCCGCCCATTTCGGCAGCAAAATCCGGTCCGACATCAAGACCTTGGCCGGGCCAGCGGCGTCCGGTCAAAGTGCGGGCTAAAAGTCCGCGTAGGAGTGACTATGAGCGAGATCGTCACGGCGGGAATCCTGGTGATCGGCGACGAGATCCTGTCCGGGCGGACCAAGGACAAGAACATCGGCTTCATCGCCGAATACCTCACCAATATCGGCATCGACCTGAAGGAAGTGCGGGTCGTGGCCGACGAAGAGCCCGAGATCATCACGGCATTGGATGCACTGCGTCATCGCTATACCTACGTCTTCACCACCGGCGGCATCGGTCCAACCCATGACGACATCACCGCCGACAGCGTCGCCAAGGCCTTCGGCGTCGGCATCGACCATCATCCGGACGTCGTGGCGCGCTTTCGCGAGCGCTGGGGCGAGGCGGATCTGAACGAAGCGCGGCTGCGCATGGCCCGCATCCCCGATGGCGCCGAGCTGATCCAGAGCGCCACCATCCTCGCGCCCGGCTTCAAGCTCGGCAATGTCATCGTGATGGCCGGGGTGCCGACGATCATGCAGGCCATGATGGACATCGTGACGCCGAAACTGAAATCCGGCGTGCGGATGCTGTCGGACAGCATTCGCGCCAACGCGCGGGAAGGCGATATCGGCGGACCCTTGCGCGAAATCGCTCAAGCTCATCCAGATACCATCATCGGCAGCTATCCCTTCACCGATGAAGACAGGAAGCCGAACACCAATCTCGTGGTCCGCTCGCGCGATCCGGAAAAGCTCGCATCGGCGATGAATGCGGTGAAGGACATGCTGGCGGGATTGAACGTCGCTCGCTAAAGCGCAAGCGAAAGATCCAGGAGAAAATCTGATGGCGGAGCATCCGGAATTGAGCGCGCAGGAGCGGGCGGGCAAGCCCTTTCCGGTGTCGTGGGACCAGTTTCACCGGGATTGCCGGGCGCTGACCTGGCGGCTCAACGAAGTCGGCCCGTTTCATGCCGTCATCGCGATCACCCGCGGCGGTCTGGTGCCGGCGGCCATCGTCGCGCGCGAACTTGGGGTGCGCATCATCGATACGGTTTGCGTAGCAAGCTACGATCACACCAATCAGGGCGATCTGAAGGTGCTCAAGGGCATTGCGGCCGACACCGCCAAACTCGGCGGCGGCACCGGCAAGGGACTTCTGATCGTCGATGACCTCGTCGATACCGGCAAGACCGGGCGGCTGGTGCGCGACATGCTGCCGGATGCGCATTTCGCCACCATCTATGCCAAGCCCAAGGGAAGGCCGCTGGTCGACACCTTCATCACCGAGGTGTCGCAGGATACCTGGATCTTCTTTCCCTGGGATACCGCGCTGTCGTTCCAGCCGCCGATCCGCGACGGCGCGGCGTGACAGAGAGCGAATAGCGAATGGGGAGTGGCGAATAGGGTTGCCTCATTCGCTATTCGCTACTCACTATTCGCGTGAAACATATGCCCCTGCAAAACCGCGTGCTGCCATCAGGAGAAATCGTTGCGATCCCCGCGCGCGGAATGTTTGTCGGCAATCGCGGCATCATCCACGATCCCGCAACGAAAACGCTTCTCAGGAAGCGCTGGTCGACCGACGCCTGGCTCACCTGCGTGCTGGAATTCCGCGGCCGCCGGCGCAAGGTGATGGAACGGCAAAGCTGGACCGAACTGTTCTTTCTCGATGAAGCCACCTCTTTTGCGGCGGGGCACCGGCCCTGTTTCTATTGCCGGCGCGAGGATGCCAACCGATTTCGGGCCGCGTGGGAAAAGGGCAATCGCACGGGCGAGGTCCTCGCGCCCGAGATGGATGCGGTGTTGCATCGCCAACGCCTGGCCAGCGGCAAGAGGCTGCATCCATTGCCGAGAGCACTCGAAAAACTGCCCGACGGCACGATGGTTCAGGCCGGCGAGGAGAGTTATCTGATCGCGCAGGGAAGGCCGCTGTTGTGGTCGCCGTCCGGTTATCGCGCGGTGAAGGGCAGCATCGGGGACGCGAAACTGCTGACGCCGCCTTCGACCGTGCGCGCGTTTGCGGCGGGTTATCGGCCGGTGCTGCATCCGAGCGCGGGGAAAGCGACGGGGAAGTAGTCGTGTCCGGGGCGCACCTGCGGCGCCGTAAGCGCGTTCACGCGCGTCTTCGACGCGCTATGGCGACGCTGTGCAGAACCGGGACCCGGCAAAGCGGCGTGGGTCCCGCATCTGCGGTGCAACACTGCGTGTCGCACCGCGTGCGGGACACGAAGTCTCACCCCAATTTCTGCCGTGCCAGTTTCGCGCCCGCGCCGAGCGCCATCAGCTTGGCCTCCGCGATATCGCGGTGCATCGGCGCCATGCCGCAATTGGTGGTCGGGATGATGTCGCTCTTGGCTACATATTTCGAGACAGCCTCGATGACATCGACGACATCCTCGGCGGTCTCCACCGTGTCGTTGGCGACATCGATCACGCCGGCCTGCACTTTCTTGCCCTTGAGCAGGCCGAGAAGTTCGAGCGGCACGTGCGAATTGCGGCACTCGATTGCGACCTGGCCGATGATGCTTTTCGCAATCGCCGGGAAAGTGTCCTCGTATTGCCGCCACTCATTGCCGAGCGTCTGCTTCCAGTCGGTATTGGCCTTGATGCCATAGCCGTAGCAGATGTGAACGGCGGTGGCGCAGGTCAGACCTTCAGCGGCGCGTTCCAGCGCCTTGACGCCCCAGTCTTTGACTTCATCCATGTAGACATTGAAGGCCGGCTCATCGAACTGGATGACGTCGACGCCATCGGCCTGCAACGCCTTGGCTTCCTGGTTGAGCAATTCGGCAAAGGCAAACGCCATCTTGACGCGATCGCCGTAATATTTGTCGGCGATGGTGTCGATGATGGTCATCGGCCCGGGCATGGTGAATTTCAGCTTCCGCGTGGTGTGGGTGCGGGCAACGCGCGCCTCGTCGGCATGGACGCGGCCCTTCAGCCGCAGCGGCGCCACCACCTGCGGCACCATCGCCTTGTAGCGATCGTTGCGGATGCCCATTTCGACCTTATGCGCGAAATCGATGCCTTCGACCTTCTCGAGGAAGCCATGGACGAAATGCTGCCGCGCCTGCTCGCCCTCGGTGACGATGTCGACGCCGGCGTCTTCCTGAAGCTTCACCGCGAGCACGGTCGCATCGCGCTTGGCGCGGACCAGTTCGTCGCCCTGCGATTTCCAGGGCGCCCAAAGCTTGTTCGGCTCGGCCAGCCATTCGGGCTTGGGCAGGGAGCCGGCAATCGTGGTCGGGAACAGCATGGGGGCGCGTCCTCCAAGTTTCGTGATTTGTTAGAGGCGTCTAATGCCATGTCCGAAGGCCGAGGTACATTGGATTTCCAACGGTGGAATGCGACCAAAGCAGGGGGTAGGATGGGCCGTCGCTTCATCTTGCGGAATTCCCCATGATTGACCTCTATTACGCGCCGACGCCGAACGGCTGGAAGATCTCGATCATGCTGGAGGAGCTCGGCGTTCCCTATACGGTCAAGCCCGTCAACATTCGCGCCGGCGACCAGTTCAAGCCGGAATTTCTCGCGATCAGCCCGAACAACCGCATTCCCGCGATCGTCGACCATGCGCCACCCGACGGCGGCGGGCCGTTCTCGGTGTTCGAGACCGGCGCGATCCTGATCTATCTCGCCGACAAGGTCGGGCGCTTCCTGCCGACTGAACTGCGCGCGCGGTCGGTCGTGATCCAGTGGGTGATGTGGCAGATGGGAGGGCTCGGGCCGATGCTCGGCCAGCACGGGCATTTCGCGCTCTATGCGCCTACGAGGATTCCCTATGCCATCCAGCGCTACCGCGACGAGGCGGCGCGGCTTTATCACGTGCTCGACATGCAACTCGGCAAGACAAGCGCCTATGTCGCGGGCCGCGACTATTCGATCGCCGACATCGCCTGCTTTCCCTGGACCATGACCCACAAGGCGCAAGGCTTTACGCTCGACGACTATCCGAACGTCAAGCGCTGGTACGCCGACGTTCGTGCGCGGCCGCAGGTGCAGGCGGGCCTCGCGATCGGCAAATTCGTCAAGGAGCCGTTCGATGAAGAGGCGCGCAAGAACATGTTCGGTCAGCGCGCCAAGGAAGTGACGGGGAAGACGTGAGATGCCTCATCGTCATTGCGAGGAGCGAATGCGACGAAGCAATCCAGAGTCGTTTGCGTAACGCTGGATTGCTTCGCTTCGCTCGCAATGACGAGCTATCTATCCAACAATAAGGAAACGCCATGATCGAATTCTTCTTCGACTGTTCCAGCCCCTGGACCTATCTCGCTTTCCACAACATCCAGCCGCTCGCGCGAGAGTTCGATCAAGAAATCTCGTGGCGGCCGATCCTGGTCGGCGGCATCTTCAACACCGTCAATCCGAGCGTCTATGCCCGGCGCGAAAACCCGGTAGCGGCCAAGATCGCCTACGACAAAAAGGACATGGCGGACTGGGCGCGCGTCTCGGGCCTCACCATCAAGATGCGGCCGACGGTGTTCCCGGTGAACAGCGTCAAGGCGATGCGCGGCTGCATTTGGCTCGGCAACGACATGCTGCCGTTTGCCCGCACGGTGTTCCAGGTCTATTGGGGCGAGGACCAGGATATCTCGCAAGACGCAGTGCTGACCGAAGTCAGCCAGCGTGTCGGCGTTGATCCCAAGGCGTTCTTCGCCGGCATCGGCGATCAGAAGATCAAGGATCAACTCAAGGCCAACACGGACGAGGCGATGGCGCGGGGCGGGTTTGGCTCGCCGACGATCTTCCTCGACAAGACCGATATGTATTTCGGCAACGACCGCCTGCCGTTGCTCCGCGATGCATTGACGCGGCGGAAGGCGAGCGCGGCGTAATGCCGAAACATGTGATCTGCCGCGAACTCGGGCCGCCCGAGCGGCTGCGGTTTGAGACGTTTGCTTCGAAGCCGCTTGCCGCGGGCGAAGTACGCGTGGCCGTGCGCGCCGCCGGAATCAATTTCCCCGATATTTTGATGGCGGCGGGCGAGTATCAGCTCAAGCCGGAGCTGCCGTTCACGCCGGGGGTGGAAGCGGCGGGCGAGGTGACCGAAATCGCCGACGGTGTTGGCGGTGTCGCTGTCGGCGACCGCGTGATCGTCAAAATGCGACATGGCGCCTACGCCGAGGAAGTCGTCGTTACGCCGTCGCAACTGACGCCGTTGCCAAAAAACTTCGATGAGGCGGAAGGCGCGACATTTCTTGCCGCGCATGGCACCGCTTATCACGCGCTGGTCGATCGGGCTCAGCTTCTACGCGGCGAGGTTTTGTTAGTGCATGGCGCCGGCGGCGGTGTCGGGCTTGCGACGGTCGAGATCGGCAAGCTTCTCGGCGCCACCGTCATCGCGGCGGCATCTTCGGAGGAAAAGCTCGCGGTCGCCAAAGAGAAGGGCGCCGCCCACCTCATCCTCTATGCGCGCGAGCCGTTTCGCGACGTGGTCAAGAGGATCACCGATGGCCGCGGCGCCGACGTGGTGTTCGATCCCGTGGGCGGAGAGATTTTCGAAAACAGCTTGCGCTGCATCGACTGGGGCGCGCGTATCCTGGTGGTCGGATTCACCGGCGGCATCGGGCTTGCCCG
Organism: uncultured Alphaproteobacteria bacterium; assembly: GCA_963706265.1. Taxonomy (GTDB): domain Bacteria; phylum Pseudomonadota; class Alphaproteobacteria; order Rhizobiales; family Xanthobacteraceae; genus Bradyrhizobium. The sequence goes on from CAVPLO010000004.1 coordinate 1,219,290, forward strand.
CACCAATCTCTTGATGATCAAGGGCGCCAGCGTGCTCGGCGTTCGCGCCGGCGAAGCGGCGCGCAAAAATCCGGCGCTCGGCGAAGAGCGGCTAAAGACACTATTGGCGTGGGCGGCGGGGGGACATGTGCGGCCGCATCTCTCGCATCGCCTGCCGCTGGAAGACTACGCGCAAGCGATGCGGCTTTTGATCGACCGCAAGGCGATCGGCCGGGTCGCGTTGGTGATGGGCACTTAATCCCTCCCCCGCGAAGCGTGGGGAGGGTGGCCGGTCGAAGACCGGTCGGGTGGGGGTACCTCTGCAACTGCAACTCTCAAGGTTCGGGCGTGCCGAAAGCACCCCCACCCCGGCGCTTCGCGCCGACCCTCCCCACAAGGGGGAGGGATCAGGAGAGAGCCGCGATGACTTACTCATACTCCCGCTCGTCCCACCACGGGAAAAAATCCGGCATGTCGGACGATACCTTGTCCTTGAAGTTCGCCGGCCGCTTTTCCAGAAACGACATCACGCCTTCCTTGACATCGCCGGAGCGGCCGCGGCTGTAGATCCCGCGGCTATCGACCTTGTGCGCTTCCATCGGATCGTCGGTACCCGACAGGCGCCACATCATCTGGCGGATCAGCGCCACCGATACCGGTGCGGTCTTGCCGGCAATCTCACGTGCAAGGCCGCGCGCCGTGGTAAGCAGTTCATCCGGCAGAACAACGCGGCTCACCAAACGTCCGGCGAGGGCTTCCTGCGCCGGAAAGACCCGGCCCGTAAAACACCACTCCAGCGCCTGCGAGATGCCGACGATGCGCGGCAGGAACCAGCTCGATGCTGCCTCGGGCACGATGCCGCGTTGGGAAAACACAAAGCCGAACCTGGCGTCTTCCGAAGCGATGCGAATATCCATGGCGAGCTGCATGGTGGCGCCGATGCCGACGGCCGGACCGTTCACGGCAGCGATCACCGGCTTGAGGCATTTGAAGATGCGCAACGTCACCTGGCCGCCGCCGTCGCGCGCATTCGGATCGCTGTAGTCGACACGGCCGTCGGGCAAGCGTTTGACGGGTCCGCGGCGCGCGTCGCGGTCGAAGGTGTCCGCGCCGGAGGAAAGGTCGGCCCCGGCGCAAAAGGCGCGCCCCGCGCCGGTGACGATGATGGCCCGGATGTTGTCGTCGGCATCGGCTGCATCGAAGGCCTCGATCAGCTCCCGCATCATCGTGGCATTGAAGGCGTTGAGCTTGTCGGGACGGTTCAGCGTGATGGTGAGAATTTGCTCTGAAACCTCGTAGGTGATGGTTTCGAAGGTCATGGGGTTTCCTCCCTCGGACGAGCGCTACTTCGGCGGCATCGGCCAGGGCCGTTGCGGGCCGCGCAGGGTCTCGAACGCTTTCGCCATGCCGAGCACCCCGAGATCGTCGAAACGACGGCCGATAATCTGCACGCCGATTGGAAAGCCCGTCGCGTCATAGCCGCCGTTGATGGAGATCGCCGGATTCTCCGCCATGTTCCAGGGCACGGTGTAGGCGATGTGCTCGAAGGGGTGATCGGGATCGTTCAGAGGGGCGGCGAGTTCGGCCGGAAATTTCACGACCGGCGAGACCGGCGAGATCAGGTAGTCGATATCGGCGAAAAGCTTCGCGGCTGCGGCGCGGATCGCCATGGTGGCATTGAAGCCTCTGATGACGTCGACGCCCGATAGTTTGGCTCCGGCTTCCGCCCATTTGAGAATGTAGGGAAGCGTCTTGCCGCGTTCGGCGGACGAGAGCTTCGAAAGATCGTCCCAGAGGCGCGCACGCCAGAAATTATCGAGACCATCGAGCATCGCGCGCGTCACGACGCCCTTGACCTCGCTGACGACAGCGCCGGCGTCTTCAAAGGCCTTCGCCGCCTTGATCGCAACGTCGTGGACTTCCTGCTCCAGCGCCTGGCCGACGCCGAGGTCGAGCAGAAGCCCGATGCGCAATTTCCGTGCAGGCTTGTCGAGCGCCTTCCAGTGGATGTCGTTGGGCGGCAGGCTCATGCCGTCGCGGCGGTCGGGCTTTACCATCACGCTCATCATCAGCGCGGCGTCGTCGACGGTGCGCGTTATCGGACCCGCGACGCGGCCGACATAGGGCGGATCGATCGGCACGCGTCCGAGGCTCGGTTTGAGTGCGACAAGGCCACACCAGCAGGCCGGCAGGCGCACCGAGCCGCCAATATCGGTGCCAAGATGCAGCGGCCCGTAACCGGCCGCACCGGCCGCACCTGCCCCCGCGCTCGAACCGCCGGGGTTCTGGCGCAGGTCCCAGGGATTGCGGGTGAGGGGGTGGAAGCTGGAGAGGCCCGACGACAGCATGCCGAAATCCGGCATCGTGGTCTTGGAGAAGATGATCGCGCCGGCTTCGCGCAGCCGCGCGGCCGGCGGCGCGTCGGCTTCCGCGGGCACCAGCTTCATCGTGGCGGTGCCAAGCGGTACGGCTACGCCCTTGGTCGCGATGTTGTCCTTGATGGTGACGGGAACGCCATCGAGCGCCCCATGTGCTTCGCCCTTTTGCCAGCGTTCGGTCGAGGCTTTGGCGGCCTGACGCGCGCCTTCCGGATCAAAGGCGTAGAGCGCCTTGATGTGAGGCTCCCACACCGCGATATGCGCCAGCACGTCGTCGAGGACTTCGCTCGGCGAGAATTGCCGCGCGCGGAAGCCCGCGATCAGATCGGTCGCGCTGAGGTCATGAAGCGCGGATACCGCGTCGTTGGAGTTCTTCCTCAAGCATGGGCGCCTGCCGGCAGACGGTTCTCGATGATGCGGGCGAATACGCTGGCGCCGATCGGCAGAATCTTGTCGTCGAGCGTGTAGCCGGGATTATGCACCGGCACGGAGCCGTCATGACCGAGCCAGAAATAGGCGCCGGGCACGGCGTGCAGCATGTCGGCGAAATCCTCGCTGCCCATCTTGGGCTTGGAACGGGTCAGCACCTTGGCCGGATCGACCACCGTGCGTGCAACGTCGGCCACCACCTTGCAATGCTCGTCGTTGTTCACCAGGACGCTGAAGATGTCCCTGATATCGACAGATATCTCGACCTGGAAAGCGGCGGCCAGCCCGGCGCAGAGGCTGCGCATTCGCTCGCGGATCAGCGCGCGCACCTCGTCTGAGAAGGCGCGCACGGTGCCTGCGAGTTTGGCCTCGCCCGGGATCACGTTATAGGCGGAGCCGGCATGAATTTGCGTAATCGACAGCACTGCGGCCTCGTTCGGCGAGACGTTGCGGCTGACGATGGTTTGCAGCGCCTGGCCCAGCGTCATCGCAATCACGACCGGGTCCCTGGAGTGCTCAGGCATCGCGCCATGGGCGCCGTATCCTGATATCGTGATGTCGAAGAAATCCGCGCCCGCCATCGCCGGTCCGGGCAGCACCGCAAGTTCGCCGTGGTCGAGGTCGGGCGCGTTGTGCAGGCCGTATATTTCGTCACAGGGAAATTTCTCGAACAACCCGTCCTTGATCATGGCGCGCGCGCCGCCAAGGCCTTCCTCGGCCGGCTGGAAGATGAAATGCACGGTGCCGTCGAAATTGCGGGTTTCGGCGAGATAGCGTGCAGTGCCGAGCAGGATGGTGGTGTGACCGTCATGGCCGCAGCCGTGAAAACGGCCGGGAATAGTCGAGCGCCATTTCAGGTTGGTGTTCTCTTCCATCGGTAGCGCGTCCATGTCGGCGCGAAGCCCGATGCGCCTTTTGCCGGAGCCTTTGCCCTTGAGCACGCCGACAACGCCAGTCCCGCCAAGTCCGCGATGCACCTCGACGCCCCATTGCGTGAGCTTGTCGGCGACGATGCCGGAGGTGCGGACTTCTTCGAATCCGATTTCAGGATGGGCGTGCAGGTCCCGGCGGATGGCGGTCAGTTCGTCGGCAAAACGCTCGATGCGATCAATCGTGGGCATATCTCTTATCCAATGGCGTTGGAATGAAGCTGTGACGAGTAAGGCGCGATGAAGGCGGGCCCCTGCGGCTTAAGTCGAATGCCCGGACGCAATTTGGTCCAGGGCAGTAACGCGGGATCGGCGGGCATGGCGCCGGGGGCGGCGCAGATCAGGAGCTTTTCGGCGATCGGTTCAAAGTCGGCGCGGAAATGCACCGAACTCTTGTTAACAAGGATCGCCTGTTCGGTCGGTTCGATCCCGACATAGCGGAACATCGCTTGATCCGCCAGTTGGGCCTTGTGCGAACTGACGACCACGCGGATGTCGCCGATCCGCAAGCACGCCGACGGCCCCATATCCATGTCGCGGCCGCCGAAGTAGGGGCCGGGTGCGACGAATTTGCCGTCGGACAATGTCTCGACCACGAACGTCGCCTCGAATGGCGCGTCGCCGGGAATACCGGATTTGCCGCCGAGGGCGAGCGTGACCGTAGCGCCGACGCCTGCTTCATGCGCGGCCCTGGCCGAAGCCGGATCATAGATCGCGCCGATCGCCGCGCGCGTCGCCCTGTTGCTGACCAGCGCCCGCAGCATGCCGGTGGTATCGGAATCGCCGCCGGCGCCGGGATTATCCTGGGTGTCGGCAATGATGACGGGCTTGTGCGCGGTCTTCGACAGTTCCATGGCGAGCCGCACGCCTTCGTCGGGCGCGTAGATGCGGCCGCCGAAATCGCGCTCATGGCCTTCGATCAGGGCGGCGAGCTTGTCGACCACGGCCTGCGCGTCGGCTTGGGTTCGTCCATAGGCGAAGACGCTCGGTCCGCAATGGGCGAAATCGGCGGCCGGAAATCCCGGGCAGAACGAAAGCGTCGGCACGGCCTCGCTCTGAAGGGCCGCGAGCTTCTCGTAGACGTCCTTGGTCGGCTGATCATTGGTGCATTGCCAGCTGATGGGAATCAGGAACGGCAGTTGCCGAAAGGCCTTCTCCAAACGCCGACCGTCGCGCAGCAGAAGTGCAAGGTGACGTGCGGCGGCGCGGCCGGTGTCGGCCATGTCGACATGGGGATAGGTGCGATAGGCGATCAGGGCGTCGGCGTGATGCACCATGTCAGGCGTGACATTGGCGTGCAGATCGAGGCTGACGACCAGCGGCAACGCATTGCCGATCACTTGGCGCACGCGGCGCAAGATCTCGCCTTCGCCGTCGTCGAAATGCTCGCTCACCATGGCGCCGTGCAGGTCGAGATAGACCGCATCAAGCGGCCCGGCGTCGGCGATGCCGTCGACGATCGCTGCTGCGATGCGCTCGTAGGCATCCCTGGTCACATGGGCGCAGGGACTGGCAGCGGCGAAAATCGTCGGGACCAGCTCCCAGCTATGCGTTTGCGCTTCACCGATAAAACCGGCGAGGCCGACATTGATGTTGCGCATCGCCTTGAGCAGGTCGGTGCCTTGCGTCATCGCGGGCCAACCGCCGCCGTGAACGAAATCGGCGTATCTCGCTTTCGTCGGCGCGAAGGTATTGGTTTCGTGCAGAAAACCGCCGACGGCGATACGATGCATGGGTTTGTCTCAGGTGAGGCCTAAACTATCGTTCCAGCTTCCACGACGGGGCGGAAGTTGCCGAAATCCCATCTGCGTCCGGGTGCGGCGTCAAGCAGCGCGCGGGTATGGGCCTGTTGCGGTTTTGTGAGGACTTGTGCCGCCGGACCCCTGTTCGACGATCGCCGCGTCGCGCTTAGTGGTCTTCCATGCGGTTCTCGCCAATCGACATCGCGCAAATCCGCGACAGATGCACATAGGGCAGGCCGGTCTCAGCCGCCCAGGCATTGAATTGCGCCTGCACCTTGGCCAGATCGCCTTTCGACTTCACCTCAGTTGCGATGTCGAGCCCGGCATCGCGCAGGCAGGCGACCACGTCCTGTGAGGTGACAAAGCCGTCCCAGCCGATGAAGCGCAAGAACATCTGGCCGGTGTTGCCGCCGAGGCGGCTGCCGCGCTTGCTGAGCAGATCGAGAAGGCCGATCTGGTCGGAGGAGGGCCAGCCGATGAGGAATTTTCCGAAGCTGCCGTGTTCTTTTGAGATGTCCTGGACGAAGGCGGCATTGTCGCGAACCGACGCGATCTTGGCACCGTTGCGCACAATGCGGGTGTCGGACAGCAGTCCGTGCCAGAAATCGTCAGGCTGGAAAATCAATCTCGCCGGCTTGAAGCCGAGGAAGGCGTTCTCGAAGCCCGCCCATTTGTTTTCGATCACGCGCCAGGCAAAGCCTGCCGAAAACACGCGCTGGGTCATCTCTGCGAGAATGCGGTCGTCCGCCAGTTTGGCGAGCGCTTTCATGTCGGGTTTCTTCGGCAAAAGCTTTTCGAGCGCCTTTCCGCCGCCCTTGCGCTGTTCGGCCCTGGCGCGAATGGGTTTGAAGGGAAGGGCGCGGGGCTTGCCGGTCGTCTCCGCCATGAGAATGCGCCTATGTCAGGGTCGCCAGCAAGCCGGCCATCAGGCGGCCGCGCTCGGCGAGGCTGTCGACCTCGATGTGCTCATTGAGCGTATGCGCGTCGGCGCCGCGAGCGCCGAGCCCATCCAGCGTCGGAATTCCCATCGCGCCGGTGAAATTGCCGTCGGAGCCGCCGCCGGCCGAGCCATGCGGCAGATCGAGCCCCAGGGCAGCAGCGACGCCGCGCGCCTTTTCATAAAGCGCCATCGTGCCGGCGTCCGGCTCCCACACCGGCCGCGTCACGCCCCGTGTCACCTTGAACGTCACGTCGTTGGAGGAACCGGACAGCGCCAGCATCCGCTCGACGCCGCGATCGAGATCGGCCTGACGCTTGGCCATGCTGAGCGCCTCACCGGTGCAGGTGGTGGCGACGCAATTGACCCATTGGCCGCCATGCACGATGCCGACCGAGAAGGTGCAATCGTCCGACGTCATGCCGTCGATGACCAGGATCTGCCGCGCCATCTCGCGAATGGCCGAGCGTCCCGACGATAGCGTGGCGCCGGCGTGGCTCGGCTTGCCGGTGGTTTCCAGATTGAACCGCGCGATCGCGTAGCGCCCGGTGACGACGCCGTTGTTCGGCCGGCCGGGTTCGGGCACCAGCACATATTTGTTGCGCCTGGCTTCGGCCTCGATGAGTTCTCGCGTCGAGGGGGTGCCGACTTCTTCGTCCGGAGTGAACAATACGGTGACGGGAACGGGCGTCGTGAAGGCGGCGTGCGCCAGCTGCCGTATCGCTTCCAGCGCGAGGTAATTGCCGCCTTTCATGTCGAAGATGCCGGGGCCGAAGCATTTGTTGCCCTCGCGCCGCCATTTCAGCTTTTCGATCGTGCCGACGGGATGAACCGTGTCGAGGTGGCCGGCGATCAGGATGCCGGGCTCGCCCTGCCTCGGATGGGGGAATTTCGCCCGCACGCAGCCGCCAAACCCCTGCCGCCCTGCGATACGCTCGATCGACCCTCCCATGATTGCCATTTCACGCGCTGCAAGATCGAGCATCCGGTTGACGGCGGAGGCATCCCAGGTCGGGCTTTCGCATTCGACCCAGGCGCGCAAGCCCGCGAGCATGGATTCGGAATCAAAGGGAAGGTTGGCGGGATTCATCGGAAGGCTCCCGTTCAGAAGGGGTATTTCGACAGGCGAAACGCAAAAGCGTGCCCTACAAGAAGGATCGGTGACATCTTTGTAAAGTCACACTTCGGCAAGCCAGCGGCCAGCTTACGTCTCCACTGAGGGAAAATCCCGGCCTGTTTGCTGCCGGAGCGGGCGCCGCCATAAAGCGAATCGACAACGCTCAAGCTTCGCCCTTGATTTGAGTGTCACGTATTCATCGCGGTCGCCTGCTTATGTTGGCCGACACTGTTGTCGACATTGTTGGGCAGCATGGTATGATGACCAACATTGTCAGCAACATCGCAAGTGCGGCGGAGGCGTGCGGAAAATTTTTTTAGGGTCAAGTGCGCATGAACTGATCGCCGTTGGAAAGCGAACACAAACGCTTTCGCGGCAAAAAATAACTTGCCTCTGTCGTGGTTTAGCAAGCGATGCGACGAAGATGGCAATTGAGCAGCACACGACGTGCTGCGTTTGTTGGTGCTGGAGAAGGCGCGAACCAAATCGGTTCGACGTCAATCCGACACATGCGCGTCATTGACGCAAATTATCGATCCCCGCGCTTCTGCCACTCGTTTTAGCTCTGGGGAAAAGATGAAAAATTTGAAGCTGAAATCCGCTCTGCTGTCTTCGGCTGCGCTGATTGCCGTGGCCACCATGACGACAAGCGGTTCGGTCGCGGCAACAGCCTCGCCGCCGAAGTGTCTCCCGTCGTCAGCCTGATCGACGACGTCGCCTCGAACGCCAGGAAGTCGTCGGCGGTCAATCCGGACAGGCTGCCGACCAAGACGCCGATCAAGCACCTCGTCGTTGTCTTCAACGAGAACCGTTCGTTCGATCATTACTTCGGCACATATCCGAACGCCGTGAATCCGGAAGGCGAGCCGCTTTTCGAGCCCGCCAGGAACACGCAGCGCGATATCAACAACCTGGATTCGAATTCAGCGTCTGCTCGACCAACAATCCGAACCTGACAAATATGCTCAACAGCCCGAATGCGTCCAATCCGTTCCGTCTCGATCGCACGCAGGCCGCCAGCGGCGACCAGGACCACTCGTATACACCCGAACAGAAAGCCTATGACGCCGGCAATCAACGACCTCTTCCCGCTGGATGTCGGTACGCGGCACCGCCGGTGGCGCCGGCGCCTTCGGCACCAAAGCGCTGACGATGGGCTATTTCGACGGCAATACGGTCACCGCGTTCTGGAACTACGCCCAGAACTACGCGATGAGCGACAATTCCTGGTCTGACGACTTTGGTCCGTCGACGCCTGGCGCGCTCAACATGTTCGGCGGCAATACAAACGGCGCAGTAGTGCCTGCGGGCCTTTCGGCGAACACGATTCCGGACGGCCAGGGTGGATTGAGTTTGATCAACGATACCGATCCCACGTTTGACGTCTGCTCGAGCAAGACGGCCCAGGTCTCCATCAACGCCCCGAACATCGGCGACCTGCTCAACGCAGCCGACATTCCGTGGGGTTCGTTCATGGGTGGTTTCAATCTGCAAACCGTCGCCGAAAACGGCACGTCGGGTTGTACGCGTAGTTCGTTCAGCCAGGTCACCGGCGCCTCGACTGCCGACTACATCCAGCATCATGCCTGGTTCCAGTACTACGCGTCGACGTCGAATCCGACCCACGCCCGTCCGACTTCGACGACGGCGATCGGCTACACCCATGTTCCTGGTCACCCGAAAAAGGTCGACCCGGCCAACCATGCCTACGATCTGGAAGACTTCACCAACGCCGTCGGCGCCGGCAACTACCCTGCCGTTTCCTTCATCAAGCTGCCGGCCTTCCAGGATGGTCATGCCGGTTACTCCAATCCGCTCGACGAGCAGACCGGGGTGGTCAACCTGATCAACTTTCTTCAGCAGCAGCCCGATTGGGATACGACGGCAGTGATCATTGCCTATGACAACTCCGACGGCTGGTACGATCATGCGTTCGCCACGACGGTGCACGGTTCGTTCAACCTGACTGCGGATGCGCTGAATGGCACGGGCAACTGCGGCATCCCCGGAACAACCCCGAAGCCGCTCGGCGTCAACGGTCAGGCGGTTGATGGCCGCTGCGGTCCGGGTACCCGCCAGCCGTTCCTGGTGATCTCGCCCTATGCCAAGAAGAACTACGTCAGTCACGTCCTGATCACGCAGGCCTCGATCCCGCAATTCATCGAGGACAACTGGCTGAACAGCCAGCGTCTCGGCAAAGGCTCTTTCGATGCCTCGACCGGTTCGATCATGGACATGTTCAACTTCAACAAGAAAAACTCGGCGAAGCTGATCCTCGATCCGACCTTCGGCACCGTGGATACCAGGTCGAAGGTCAAGAACTAGAGCTCCGATTCCGAAGTTCGCAAGCAACCGCGGCAACCGCTGATGCGAACTTCGGAAATCAAAGGAGCTCTAGCAACTTATTGATTCTAGGGCGGCCTTGAATTTGAAGTTCCTATGACGAACTGGCCGCAACACTGATAGGAACTTCAAATTCGCCGCACTAGTGAGCTGACTTATATGCTACATCGCACAATCGTGTGGTCCCTCGGCGCCGGCCTTCTGGCCGGCGCCGTCTTCGCGGCCGAGCCGCAAACCTTGCCCGGCGAAAACCCGAATCCGGTTCATCTGGTCCGTCGTCCCGTCCAGCCGCTCTCCGCGATGGCGAGACTCGGCCGTGACATATTTTTCGACGCCAGCCTGTCGTCGTCGGGTAAGCTCGCTTGCGCGTCGTGTCACAGTCCGGACCATGCCTATGGTCCCCCGAACGATGCGCCCGTGATGCTCGGCGGCCCGAACCTGACGTCGCCAGGCATGCGCGCCGTTCCGTCGCTGACGTATCTGGAACGGCAGCCCGAATTCAGCATCGGCCCCGATGATCCCCTGAACGAGAATGTGAACCTGGCGCGGCAGGCCGAGATCGGCAAGACCGCGGTGCGCGCGGAGAAGATCGCAACCCAGACGGCGCAAAGCGCAAATATCGTTCCGCAGGGCGGTCTGTTCTGGGACGGCCGCGCCCACACCCTTCAAATCCAGGCGGAAGGCCCATTGCTCGACCCGCGCGAGATGGACGGCGGCAGCCTGGAGATCATTGCCGAGAAACTGCGCAACGCGCCGTACGCCAGGAAATTTGCAGGCCTGTTCGGCGAGCGCGTTTTCAAGGACTCGAAATTGCTGGCCGCCGAGGCGTTGTTCGCCGTTGGGCGCTATCAGATCGAGGAACCGAGCTTCCATCCTTATACCAGCAAGTACGACTACTGGCTGGAAGGCAAGGCTCGCCTGAGCGCGGCCGAAATGCGCGGCCTTCGCCTGTTCAACGATCCCCAGAAAGCCAATTGCGCCGGCTGCCATACCTCGGAGCCAAGCCGGGACGGATTGCCGCCGCGCTTTACCGATACCCAATATGAAGCCTTGGGCGCGCCGCGCAATCTCGCGCTCGCCGATACCAAGGACCCCGGCTATTTCGACCTCGGGGTTTGCGGCCCCGTTCGCAAGGACATCGCGGACCAGACGCAGTTTTGCGGCATGTTCAAAACGCCGAGCTTGCGCAACACGGCCTTCCGCCGCACTTTCTTCCACAACGGCGTGTTCCACACGCTGCAGGAGGTGATGGATTTCTACAATTTCCGCGACACCAATCCGGAGAAGGTTTTTCCGGTCGGCGCCGACGGGAAAGTGCAGATGTTCAACGACATCCCGGCGCAGTATCACGCCAACGTCGATGTCACCGATCCGCCCTTTAACCGCCATCTCGGTGAAACGCCGGCGATGACAGCACAGGATGAAGCCGACATCATCGCGTTCCTGCAAACCCTGAGCGACGGCTACAAGCCGGAGCAATAATGACGGTCCCGGCATTCCCCCGAGGGGGAAAAGGTATTCGCGCCGTTCTATCGGCGCGATTCGGCGCGCGATCCCGCCAAGGCGAGCGTCCGTCTCGGCATCTGCGGTCCTAAAGAATTCTTAAGTTTTAGTTGAGCGAGCAACGCTCCATCCTCTCCAGTCGGTTTGTCCTAAGGGAGGGGAGGAAGTCATTGAGCAAGGGGCCTTTGGTCCCCGGCTGGACCATCTTGCTCGTCGAAGACGAAATAGAACTGGCGAGTGAGATCAAGATCGAACTGGAGCGAAACGGCTATCTCGTGCGCCCGGTTTCCTTGGCCGATGTGATGGACATCGCCCGGACGAATGGCGCCGCCATGTTGATTCTTGATCGGCTCCTGTACGGCGTGGACAGCCTGCGCACGCTTGAGGATCTACGCAAGCGGGGCATTAAAATTCCGGTGCTCGTGATCTCGGTGCTGTCGTCCGTTGACGAAATCGCCCAAGGCCTGAAAGCAGGTGCAGACGACTATCTGGCAAAGCCGTTCTATATGGTGGAACTTGTCGCCAGGGTAGAGGCGCTGCTACGCCGCCTCGGCGAGGTTCGCACGACGAAACTAAGCGTTGACGATCTCGAAATGGACCTGATCGAACAGGCGGTCTTTCGCGGAGGCGAAAAGATCTACCTGCTTCCACGCGAGCTCAAGCTTCTGGAATACTTCCTTCGTCGTCCCGGCCAAATCGTCACCCGCGAGATGCTGCTCAGGGATGTGTGGCAGTACGATCAGGGAATGGAGACCAACGTGGTTGACGCCCACGTCAGCAATCTGCGGCGGAAGATCGACGACCACGGCTTGCCGTCACGGATCGCCAATGTGCGCGGGATCGGCTATATGCTGCGCGCCCATGCGGCCTAACTTCCGGCATCGCCGACCATGAGGTTTATCGCTCCAGTCGGAAGCGGCTCTGCCGTGGCTGCGACCGGTCCGATTGCCAAGTCCCGCGTCAACGGTTCGCCTGCAGCGGCAACGGCTGATCGGCGAGCATTCCCTTGATGACGACCTCGCGTGCCTTGGTCGCGTCGAGCGCATGGCGCGCGACCAGGTCGGCACAGTCGGCGACGATCTGGTCGGCGTCCTGCATCATCTTCAGCTCCTTGTAGCGATCGTGTTGCTTGAGCCCCATGCTTTCGCCGACCAGCTCAAGCAGGTTAACGATACGGAACGGCCAGTCGCGCTCGTGCGCGCACAATTCGCGATGTTCGGAATGGTAGATCGTCACGAGCGCGTCGACGTCGGCATCGCGCGCGGCCTGAAATTCGTTCAGCGTCAGCTCGCGCTTGAATTCGGGCAATACGCTGAGATTGACGCCCTGCAGACCGAGCGCCGGCTGTTTCAGGTCGACGAGCGTGACGCCGGGAATGGTCTCCAGGATTTTCGTCGCAGCTTCCACCACGCCGGCGACGCCGGGATGGCGGTGCAGCGCGACGCGCATCGGCACGCGCTGGCGCAAATGCGCCGTGAGCTGGTCGAGCCGGCCCGCGAGAAAGCGCATGAACGGCGTCATCTCGAAGGGCCGCCCGCCGCGCTGACGTTCGAGCGCGGGCAGGGTGGTTTCGGTGAACTGGACGTAGCAGCTCGGACACCAGGAAATGACCTGTCCTGATTTCGAATGCGAGAGTTTCTCGATGCTGTTCGTTCCCATTCGTCCGGACATTTCGACATCGCCCGGCCGCATCTGCACGACGCCGCAGCAATGACTTGGCCCGCCCATTACCTGATAGCCGATGCCGAGCGCATCCATGATGTCGAGGGCGAGTAGCGCGATATGCGGCGTCTTGAGCACGTTGCAGCCGGTGTAGAATACAAAGTCCGGCCGCTCGCTCGATGCACTGAGAGACGCCGATTTCTGGCCGAGCCGCGCCAGCACCTCATCATTGAGCTGAAGCTGCGAGAGCATGGCGACGTCGCGGCTGAGGTCGCGATATTTCTCCACGCCCTGGCGTCGTCGGGCCGGCAGGTCGTGGTTCGCCCTGGTGATCGCGACGCGCGCCATCGCCAGAAGAAACCGCGGGTTGACGCCTTCGTCGCAGGCCGTGATGCATTCGCCGCTGAGCGTGCAGGCCTGCGCCCATTTCCGCGAGGCATCCGGCCCGTGGCCGTCGCGAAGGATGTCGAGCATGCCGCCGATGACGTCCGCTGGCGCCGCATCGGCAAGGCCGGCCGGCTTCACGCTCGGACAGGCCTCGACGCACTTGCCGCAGCGGGTGCAGGCATCGACCATCTCGTCGACACGCGCCTGGACCGCGGCCTCAAAGGAGAGATCGGTGGACATGGGCGTCCTCTCGCCGGGGTTCGATTGCGCGGCGATTATCTGGGCCGTGCGCGACAAGCGTAGACCATGCCGATGCCCGCGCAACCCAAATTCAGGGAAATTCGCCCATGACACGCGGCCCCGACAATTCAGGATAGCTCCTCCCGGACCGTCCGCGCGGCGAGGTCGATCGTGAATCCGTCCGTTATCCTGGCCTTCGGCGTCAAGCCTTCCTGATAGGGCGCCGAGCAATAGGTGCCGACGATTTCGTCGGACGGTTTCTGCTTTGCTCTCAATTCCTGGGGGCGACCGGGCCTGAACTTGGGCGGTCGACAAGCCCTGACAAGTTCGATCCGCTCGCGCGTTACGCAGCGGAGCCGCGGGAGCATTTCATCGCGGAAGGTGAATACCTGGCCGGCCAGGTCATCCACTTCGCTACCGAAAAATTTCAACGATTAGCAGAGTGCGATCACAACGTGTTGTCTCGTTGGGCGGTTCATCGAGGGTTCAGAAGGCATCAGCACAATCAGCGGTTGAAGCATCGGCTGTGACCTTATGACCACAATGCATTATCATCGAGGCACGGGACCGGGACAGTCCGATGCGGACGCTGTCGCGGCCTATAAAAGAAATATGGCTTCCGTCGCCGCGCTGCATGCGCCGCTTGATTTCGTGGAGATCGCGAACTGGACGCCGCATCCTGCGAACGACCTGCCGCAGTCGGACCCCAATTCACTTACCGGCGTGCTGCATTACTACTATGCGACCTACCACGCTTCTGCCCGCAACTAAGTCATCGAACAAAATTCTCTAAGCCCCGTCCAAAGAAATTCCGCCGACAAACATGAAAACACAAAAATCAAATCGCATGGCCGCGCGACGCTGGCTGATCATGGTTTGGCTTCTGGCGATCCTTTGGCCCCATGCCGCCGCGGCTGGTGGCGCTGAGGAGATTTGGCTATCAGGAGTGGCGCCGTTCTTGCGGCAGAAAATGTTCCAGGAGCCCAGCTCCAGCTCCGACTACCTTGATCTCTTTAAGCCCGACGCTCCATGGCAGAAAACCTCGCAGCGGGTCAAAGTGTTCATGACCAATGGCGGCCTGATCCTGCGCGAGTCCGACGCCGTGCTACAGGCCGTGTTCGCCGACCTGAAGCGGCGGCACATCGCGCTCGCGATGGAGATGGGATTGGCGACCGCTCGTCAGGACAGCACTGGCCATCAGGCGTGTGGTGTCAATGTGGAAGGCATAACCACGCCTAACGCTACCAGGTTGCTCGCCGAGCGCATCAAGAAGAACGGTGGAGAGTTGCGTTATGTCGCCATGGATGAACCTCTCTTTTACGGGCACCATTTCAACGGCGCGAATGCGTGCCATTTCACGCTGAGCGAACTGGCAGACAGCATCGCGCCAAATGTCGCGGTGCTGCGCGAGCTATTCCCCTCTGTCGAGATAGGCGACGTCGAGCCCGTTGGCGCGGCGCAAAACGTGCCCGCTGACTGGGTCGACGAAATCGCCCAATGGACTCAAGTCTATCAGCAGGTCGTCGGACAGAAGCTGAGCTTCTTCCATGCCGACGTGGCATGGGCCAGCCCCTGGCAACAACAACTCGCCGCTGTCAAGCGCGTCGCGCATGAGCGTGGATTGAAATTCGGCGTCATCTATGACGGCGGCGGCACTGGCAAGCAAGAGAACGACGAGCTATGGACGCGAGAAGCCATCGAGCGCTTCCGCATGGTTGAGTCGAATCCCTCGACGATTCCCGATCACGCCGTCTTTCAGACCTGGGCGCGATGGCCCCACAACATTTTGCCCGAAGACAAGCCGGGCACGATGACGTGGCTGGTCAATCAATACCTCAATTCGAAACACTGAACCGCGCCGGGCGGCGAAGACAGGGGAGACGTGATCATGAAAAGAATTTCCTGGACTGCAGCGGCGATGGTTTTGGCGCTGTCCTGGGCCGCTGCTGCACAATCGCCCGCGCACGCCGATGACACGACAGGTGCTGCCCCACCTGCGGCAACAGCATCCGAGACAATCAACCTCTCGCATGATCTGGTGCGGCTCGGCATCGCCGCGAGCAATCTCCCGCCCGACAGTCCGAACACAGATGCGCGGCCGCTGTTCCAGGCGGCGATCGAATACGCGAAGAGTCATCCAATTCATCGCATTACCGTTGACCACGGCGCCTATTACTTTCTCACGCCCGAGGACGCGGGCGCCTATCTGCGCCTCAAATCATTGTCCGATCTCAGCGTCGATCTCGACAATTCAACGGTCCTTTTTGCCACCGCCGTCCTGCAAGGGTTTGCGGTCGTCAATTGCGAGCGCGTGACGCTAACGCGGTTTCGCGCCGACTTCATCTCGCGGCCCTACACGCATGTGCAGTTGACCGCCGTCGATCCGGCCGCACGCCGGCTTTCCTACGCGCTGCTTCCGCATTGGCCCGATCCGGCCGAATTCAATGGTCTCGCCCAAACCGCGGGTCCAACCAACCCGCTCAGCTTCTGGGCCCTTGATTTCCGCAACGGCGATATCCTGCCGGGCACCTCGCGCATGGAAGTGACGCAGCCGATTGCCACCGGCGCGTTGGATCTGGTCCAGAGCAATGCGCCCTGGGTGCAAGGCCCGACGCTGTCGACGTTCCAGCCCGGCGACACCATCGTGGTGTTCGTGCGGGGTGGGCAGGCGACGATCTCGGTCGAAGGCGGCGATTCGATCACGGTCTCGGACGCGACAATTCTTGGATCGAGCGTGCAAGGGATCCAGTTCAACACGAGTTCGAACGGCATCGTCGAGCGCGTTCGCGTGATGCCCCGACCGGGCGGCTTGATCTCGGTCGATGCGGGCGGCATCATTTTCGTCAACGCCGCCGGCGCCAATCACATCCGCAACAACTTCGTCACGCGCAACCTCGACGATGCGCTCGCCATCTACGAGCCAAACGCTGCGACCGTGGTCCAACAGCTCGCACCCAACCAGCTTGTGGTCGATCGCGTCGCCTTCCGGCGCTTCCCGAACGGCACCAAGGTCAACTTTGTCGATCCCGCGTCGGGAAACGAACTCGCTGGCGCGACCATCGTTTCCCAACAGCCGTCGGATTCGGCGCCGCCGGTCTTCGGCGGCGCGGTCACCGTGACGTTCGATGCGAATTTGCCGACACTTGCCGCGGGATTCGGCATGGCTCTCGCCGACCCGGCGTCCCGTGGCAGCGGGTCGACCATCGAGAACAACGTGGTCAGAGAGGTCCTTTTCGGGCGTGGCGTCTATGGCGCCGGCAACATCGGCCTGACGGTTACCGACAACAAGATCGGTCACACCAGCTTCGCCGGCATCGAGATTTTCCAAAATCTCAACGCCGTTCCGCTTGTTCTGATCGCAACGCCGCCCGCGCACGATGTCACCATTCGTGACAACGTGGTACGCGGCAGCCTCGGCCCGATGGCATCGGGCTCAGGGAGCCAGATCGCGGTTGGTGCCATTCAGGTGGCGACGACGAACGCAAGGAATGACTTCCCGCCATCGTCGCCGAACACGAACATCGTGATCGAGCGCAACACCGTGATCAATTCAGGGCGGACCGGAATCTGGGTGAACGAAGTCGCAAGCGGCGCCATCCGCAATAATGTCGTCAGGGGATGGAACCAGCATCCGGAACTGCCGCTCAATGGGGTCGATCCGCAGACGCGCGCCGAAATCCTTCAGGATTCCAGTCTGCCTCTTGTGGTCCACAACAGCTCGAATGTTGAGGTCGATGGCAATGTGACCAGCCAGAAGCCGGCTGCAGGCAACTGAGCAAACTGAAGGCGGCACGCGAGCGTCCGATGAAAAAACTCATTTCGATGTTTGCGGTCGCCTTACTGCTGGCCGGTCCGGCCCACGCCACGGAAATCTGGATGTGATCGAGACGTGGGTACGGTTTCCAACCCGGATGCTGCCGGAAACCGAGCCCGGCACGCTGACGAATGTGGTCTTACAATACATCCGGCAAAAAAGTGGTCACCAATGAAAAAGCTCTTTTTGGTATTGCTGGCAGGCCGCGTTCGATCGCGATGATATGTTGACTTTGCCATTGGTGCGGGCGGCGGGACTCGAACCCGCACGACGTTGCCATCGAGGGATTTTAAGTCCCTTGCGTCTACCAATTCCGCCACGTCCGCTTTGGCCACAGGATCAAATAGTTAGCGTACTTTTCGAGTCTGGCAAATGAAACAGCCCGGAAAGACGGTCCCAAGCTTTAAGCGACCGGGCCCGACAACGCAAAGCCTCATTCCGGACACCAGTCCCTGCTTTACGCAACCTCAATGTTGTCGGTTTAACAGGGTCGCATGATCGTCTCGTCCGCTTGCCTGCGTGCGCCGTCCCGTGCCCTTGCGGGCGCGGTCGCTCTGCTCGCCTGTGGCGCGATGTTGTCCGGCTGCGCCGACATGAGCGACGGCATGACGTCGGCATTTGCGGACCCCTCGAAATACAATCTGTACGATTGCAAGCAACTCGAAACCGAGCGCAAGAATTTGGCGACCAAGATGGCCGAGTTGCAGGGCCTGATGAACAAGGCGCAGGAAGGCTTCGCCGGTCCCGTGGTGGCGGAGGTCGCCTACCGTAACGACTACATTGCGCTGCGCGGCCAGAAGAAGAACGCCGATGAAGCATGGGCGATCAACAAGTGCCGCGACAGCCCACCGGCCAGGACGGCGGCGACACCAACTCCCGTGCCCATGCCGGCTACGACATCCGGCCACGCTCCGTCGAGAGCGGGTAACGCCGTTTACTGATGCGAGCAGCGGCAAGGCGTCGTCGTCAGATCCGCCAGTCATAGATCCAGTCTTGCCGCGACAGCATGCGCTTTGGTCCCATCGCCTTGATGACGAGATCGCGTGCGAGCGCCAGTGGACCTCCGAGGTGGTAGATGCGTCCTGCTTGCCGCGCGCTGCGCTGGACCCGCGTCACGCGCGGCCGGCGCAGCCGCGCATAGCGTTGTAATGCGGCCGACAGCGCCGCCGGCCCGTCGTTCCGGCGCTCGGCGACGCACTTGGCCAGAACGGCCGCATCCTCGATCGACATGGCCGCGCCTTGAGCCGCAAAGGGCAACATGGCGTGGGCGGCGTCTCCCAATAAAGCTACCGCGCCGTCGGTCCATTGGCCGCCGCTGGGCACGGTGAACAGCGCCCATCTCCGCCAGCCGTCGACGGCGCTGATCAGCATCCGCGGAATGGCGTGCCATCCGGCCGCAACGAATGCGCTCTTGATCTCGTTGGCGTCGCCCGGTTCGCTCCAGCCCGGCCTGTTCCATTGTCCCGGCACGACCGCAACCACATTGATCTGGCGCGCGCCGGAAATCGGATAGGCGACGAGATGGGCCTCCGGTCCCATCCAGAGCTGAACCCGGCGCGAGGTGTATTCGCGCGGTAGCTGCGTGGCATCGATTGTGCCACGCCAGGCGATCAACCCGGAGAAGCGCGGCTGCGCCTCGGGGAGGAGGTGATGGCGGACCGCCGACCAGATGCCGTCAGCGCCGATGAGCGCGACCGCGATTTCCTGCTGGCGCGTCGGGCCGCTGCGCTGGATGACGGTGAGCCCCTTGGCATGCGGGCTGACATCCTCGAACTGGCAGCCGAGCCGCAACTCAATGTCGGAACGGCTTTCGACCTCGTCCCGCAACGCCGCCTGCAAATCGGCCCGGTGAATTACCCAATAGGGCGCGTCCTTCCCGTCGAGCGGGAGGCGGGCGATCTCGCCGCCATTGGTGGCGCTCATCAGGCAGACGGCCTCGGGCGTCACGGCGCGCGAGAGCCGCGGCTTTAGACCGAGGTCGATCAGTACGCGGCTTGCATTGGGCGAAAGTTGCAGGCCGGCGCCGGTCTCCTCGAGCCGCTCGGCCTTCTCCAGAATGATGACGCGTAATCCTTGCCGGGCAAGCGCCAGCGAAGCGGTCAATCCCCCGATTCCGGCGCCCGCAACGACGATCGTGCGTGAAGCCGCCATTAGTGCCCGCTTTCCGAAGTTCGTGCCTCCATCGCAGCACCCACTTTCACGAACTTCGGAAAGTCACGGGCACTGGCAAACACTAGAACTCCGATTCCGAAGTTCGCATGATATCGCGGCAACTTCTGATGCGAACTTCGGAATAAAGGGAGCTCTAGTAAATTATTGATTTGAGTAGCGGCCTTGAATTTGAAGTTCCTATGACGAACCCGCCGCAACACTGATAGGAACTTCAAATTCGCCGCACTAGCCGATCAGGCGACCTTGTCGGTCAGCACGCATTCCGGCGGGCGGGCCTCGCCGGCCTTGAGGTCTGCGGCATAGCGAAAGAGCGTCGAGCAATAGGGGCAGATGATCTCGTTGTCGTTGCCGAGGTCGAGAAACACGTGCGGATGGTCGAAAGGCGGGTTGGCGCCGACACACATGAATTCCTGCGAGCCGATCTCAATGACGGCGACGCCGGCATCGTTGTGAAAGTGCGGAACGACATGATCGGACATCGGGTTCACCTCGGGTAGAGCGAGCAGCAGACGACACCGGCTCCAGGCTCCGTCACTGGAAGAGCGGCATCACCATAAAGACGGATGCCGTTGATTCCCAGTGTTCGGTATCTGACGAAGCGAGTGTCAAACCGACCGCAGTAGTGGGGTGGATTTGACATTTTTCGCAAACCCTGCGGTAGCCCCGACCACTGATCTCGATCTTGCAAATTCGACACAATCTTGTTGTCCCGGAGAAGCCCTTCTTTCGTCGGGGCGGTTGTGTCGTAAAAGCGGCGTATTACTTCTTTCGTAAGGCAAGCGGTATTTTTGCGAGCGGGTGTTTCGGATGAGACGGTGGCGGATCGGTTTGGCCCTGACAGCGATGACGGCAAGCGCCGCCGCGCTGGCCGTGGTGTGGCCGCACGCGCGTGAGGCCGGCGCCATGCTGGCAGCGCAGGACGATCCAGCGGAATTGTCGGACCTCCAGGTCGGTTCTGCCCTGCGGAATAGCCAGAACATGGTGGCCAGCCAGATCGAATCGGCGCTGGCCGCACATGACACGGGCCTCGCCTCAAGCTTCGTCGATCTTGCCAAGGCCAGGAACATCGCGCTGCCGGAGGATCTGCTGCAGCGGGTCGACGAGGCGGTTGCGGAAGACAGCTCGGCTTCGCATTTTGCGAAGCGCTTTGCCTCAGGCCTTGTGACGGGCAATGCCGACGACGCCGGCAGCCTGTCCGGCACCGTTGCGGGCGATCTTTTCGTCTTCGGCGATATCAGGGACGTGGTCCGCGAGGGCAAACACCTGGTCATGGGTGAAGACACCGACCGCCTGGTGCTCGGGCTTGCGGCGACAGGCCTCGCGGTGACGGCGGCGACCTATGTCTCCATGGGCGGCGTGGCGCCGGTACGTGCCGGGCTGACGCTGGTCAAGGATGCCCGCAAGGTCGGGCGGCTTGGCGAAGGGCTCACCGAGTGGGCCGGCCGCTCCGCACGCGAGATTGTCGATGGGCCGATGCTGCAAGACGCCGTCGCGACCAGTGCGACGACATCTCCGGGGCACACCATGCGTGCCATCCGCGCCGCCTTCAATGCCGAAAAGGCTGGTGCGCTGGTACGGATGGCCAAGGATGTCGGCCGCATCAGCGAGAAGGCCGGTGCACGTGGCGCGCTCGATACACTGAAGATCGCCGAAGGCCCGGAGGATGTTGCGCGCGCCGCGCGGCTGGCGGAATCCTCAGGCGGCAAGACGCGCGCGCTGATCAAACTGCTCGGTCGCGGCGCCCTGCTGTTGGCGGCGGGCGCGTTCGATCTTTCGCTCTGGGTGTTCGGCGCGGTATTCGCACTGTTTTCTCTCCTGGCCTCGATCAAGGCGACCACCGAGCGGATGACGCAGTCGTGGATTGACCACGGCAAACGGCGACGGTTGCGAAAGCAGTTGGCAGCTATCGCAGATCCCGCGATGGCCAGTACCGCCGTAAACAGCTAGTTTCCAAACCTCCTAACAACACGGAACAAGCGATGCCGAGTTTTCATCACGGCGCGGTTGAAATTGCCTATATCGACGAGGGCGAGGGCGATCCGATCGTGCTCGTGCACGGCTTTGCGTCCAGCAAGAACGTGAACTGGGTGTATCCGAGCTGGGTTTCGGACCTGAAGAAAAGCGGCCGGCGGGTGATCGCGTTCGACAATCGCGGCCACGGCGATTCCAGCAAGCTTTACGATTCTGCTGATTACGAACTCGCCATCATGGCAAGTGACATCGCAGCCTTGATGGATCACCTCAAGCTCGAGCGTGCCGACGTCATGGGCTATTCGCTGGGGTCGCGGATGACGGCGATACTGGCGCGAAGCGAACCGCATCGTTTGCGCTCGGCCATTCTGGGGGGCATCGGCATCGGCCTGATCGAGGGCGGCGGTCCCGGTGAAAATGTCGTCAAGGCGTTAGAGGCCGATTCGCTCGACGAAGTCACCGACCCGGTCGGGCGAACGTTTCGCGCCTTTGCCGACCAGACCCGATCCGACCGGAAGGCGCTCGCGGCGTGCTTGCGCGGTTCGCGCCGCCTGATGACGAAACAGGAAGCGGCTGAAATTTCGGTCCCCGTGCTGATTGCGGTCGGTACCGCCGACGAAATTGCGGGCTCCGCACATGCCCTCGGCGAGATCATTCCCGGCTCGGAAGTCCTCGACATTCCCCGTCGCGATCACATGCGCGCCGTCGGCGACAAGATCTATAAAGAGGGCGTGCTGGATTTTCTGTCACGCCGGCGGTGACAGGTTCTTCGGGGTCTCGTCGCGCTGCCAGCGCCTCATCGCCGCGATCATGACGGCAAAGGTCGTGATCCAGACCAGGCGCGAGCCATAGCGATCGTGCGGCCCCGATATCACGCCGCAGATGAAGGCATTGCCGAGCAACGTCAGGCATACGGTCGCGATCAGCAGCGTCACGTCGTCGAGCCGCCTTTGCCAGATCGCGCCGATCAGCAAGGCAAAGACCAGCACTGTGGAGACCAGTGCCACCGGAACGTGGATCAGGTTGAACGGACCGAAGGTGAGGTGGCTCTTCTGCTGGCGCGCCGCGTCCACGACTTTCAGTTGTTGAGAGAGATAATCCCGGAAAATGCCATAGGTGTGCATCAACGTCGGATGGTCGGTGTTTTCGCCAGTGGCGACCTTGAGCATTTGTTCGCCGGTCGCCAATAGCGCCTCTTCGGCCTGCCAGAGCGGATAATCGGCGAGCGCGTGGCTGGCGATATAGGCCATCTCGTCGCGCATGCCGGAAAAACGGCCGAGCTTGTTGAATACCGTCTCGCGACTCCAAAGGAAATCGTCCGCCGTTTCCGGCAGCTCGTTGCGATAGGGGCAGAGCTTGAACTGCTGCGAGGGACAGTGATCGTTCAGATAACGGGTGACGATGCCGTCCTGAAGCATGCGGGCAAACGCAATTGAATAGCCGCCTGGAGTCCACGCCACCTGCCCGGACAAGGCGTAGTTGGCTGAAACCAGCATGATCGCGCCGGCCGCGATCGTCATGGTGCCCTGCCAGAGCGACGTGGCCTTGATCCGCCGACGCAGGAAAGGGCGCGCCATCCATCCGACACAGCACAGCCCCAGGAGAACGCCCATGGTCGCACTGTGGGTCGCCGCCGCAAAGGCGGTGAAGACAAACAGCGCGACTTTTTCGGGTGTGGAAAGCTTGCCGCCGTGCAGGACGAGAAGATACAGCGCCAGCACCGACAACCCGGCAAAGATATCGGTCAGGAGCATGCTGGCAAGCCATGGCAACGCCGTCGTCAGCGTCAGCACCAGGCACAGTCCGAACAGCCGCCAAGGCTTGGCGAGGCCAAAGACGCGCAGCGTCACCTGCAGGATCCACATTGTCGCCAGCGCCTGGATCGCCAGGTTGAGCCAGAAATAGCTGTTCTCGCCAAAATGGAGGTAGAGGCCAAAGACGGTGGAGCGGCTGGGGACGAGGTAGCCCTCGTACCATCGCGCCAGGTAACCGCCGGTGTCCGACTGGAGTATGGGATAGCCGTTCCAGAGCGCCGGCGCGAGCAGCATCAAGGGGATAGCGACGGCGATCCCCCAGACGAGAAGAGGATTCGTGGCGCGTCTGTCCAAGGTATGTGTGGTAATGTCTGCCATCCCCCGCCGACCATGCCCAAAGACCATGGTCTGCGGAAATCAGCCATTAGTCGGCTTGATTTGCAAGAACGGCCAACCAAGTAGGGACCAACGGAGCCCATCCCGCGTCCCTTCCGGCGCCCTGATTCCGGGGTTCACCTTGGTGTGAGGGCACGGGGACAGCGGGGAGGGCCCGTGCTAGGATAATGGGGCCATAAAATCTGATTATCGTTGCCACAGAGGAATTTGCGGGCGGAGCCTATGGTAAAGCATCAGATCAATCCACAAGGCAGTTCGAAGCTGGCGGCGCTCGATCCAATCTGGGATCGCGTGCGGGCGGAGGGTGAGGACATCGTTCGCCGGGAGCCCGAGCTCGCGTCGTTTATCTATTCCACCATTCTTCATCACGACCGGCTCGAGCAGGCCGTCGTGCACCGGATTGCCGAACGCCTCGACCATTCGGCGCTGTCGGGCGACTTGATCCGTCAGGCCTATGACGAGGCGCTGCGCGACGATCCCGATCTCGGCAACGCGTTCCGCGCCGACATGGTCGCGGTCTACGATCGCGATCCGGCGACGTCGCGCTTCATCGATCCGTTGCTCTACTTCAAGGGCTTCCACGCCTTGCAGGCCCACCGCCTCGCGCACTGGCTGTTCAAGAAGGGCCGGAAGGACTTCGCTTACTACCTGCAAAGCCGTTCGTCCGGGGCGTTTCAAACCGACATCAATCCGGCGGCGCAAATCGGCCGCGGTATCTTTCTCGACCACGCCACGGGCTTTGTGTGCGGCGAGACGGCCGTCATCGAAGACGACGTCTCGATCCTGCACGGGGTCACGCTCGGCGGTACCGGCAAAGAGAATGAGGACCGCCATCCCAAGATCCGCCACGGCGTCATGATCGGGGCCGGGGCTAAAATCCTTGGCAATATCGAGGTCGGCCATTGCGCCAGAATCGCCGCGGGCTCGGTCGTCGTAAAGACGGTCCCGCACAATGTGACGGTTGCGGGCGTGCCGGCCAAGATCGTGGGCGAGGCCGGCTGCGCCGAGCCGTCGCGCACCATGGATCAGATGATCAACGCGATCGGGCTTTGAAGTTCAGCGCGCTGTGCGGAAAAGGCGACCGGCGAAGCCGGGAACGGCGCGATCGCGGCTTTGCAGTCGGCCTGATGCGCGGCTATAACGGCGTCTTGGCACTGCATGTCATCTATCCACCACACTAGAGCTCCGATTCCGAAGTTCGCATGATACCGCAGCAACCTCTGATGCGAACTTCGGAATCAAAGGAGCTCTAGTAACTTATTGATTCTAGTGCGGCTTTGAATTTGAAGTTCCTGTAACGTACTTGCAGCGAAACTGATAGGAACTTCAAATTCGCCGCACTAGCGGTTCTCGCCATATCGTTCTAAAATTTCCCAAAGACCTTCGCATTCGGAGACTGCCGTGGACGTTCAGGAAGTCAGGAAACTCGACGCCTATCTCAAGCGCCTGTTCGGCAACCCCAAGATTCGCGTGGTTCCGCGGCCCAAGAAGGATGACTCAGCCGAGGTCTATATTGGCGAGGAATTCATCGGCGTTCTGTTTGTCGATGACGAGGACGACGACCGCTCGTTCCAATTCCAGATGGCGATCCTGGAAGACGATCTGGTCGAGCAGGGCTGAGTTCAAAAAGTCTGATTTCGACGCCTTCGGGCGATCGGCCGCTACTTCTGACCATGCAGTTGTACGGTCAGGCGATCCATCGCGTCCACAACGTCGTGCCAGTGCGCGAGCCAGCTGCGTGGAAAGCGAAAGGTCAGATCGGCGCCCTCGACGCGGCGTTCGCTCAGGCACATGCCGGGCGTGCCCGCCTCGCGGCTGCAACGCGCGACGAAGTCGGGGGTGCTCGCGGAGAACAGATCTTCCCCGCCGTAGGGTGAGCCTTCGCGGAAGGCGCGCATCGTCAAGCCGTCTTCCCCGATCGTGGTCGCCTGATCGAGATAGCGTGGAAAAATGGTGCGGGCGCGCATCTCTGGCGCCAAGGCGTCGTGGTGTGCCGCGATCGACACGAAAATCCGGTCGATCGGCTGCATGGCCTCATCCACATCGGCTGCGCCGATATGCTTTGGCGCTTCCGGCGGTTCGAGCGACGGATAGGCGAAGCTCAGATCGATGCGCTCCTGCGGTCCGGTGTGGTGCTGGATCTTCATCCGGATCGATGCGGAGGGCACGTTGAAAAGCGTCGAGCCGATGCTCACCGGCAAACGCGTCGGGCCGCTCGCGCTGTCGACCTCCCAGGTCGGCCATAGCAGATAAGCAACGAGCGCGAGCGCAACCGCGGCGATGGCGCCGGCCAAAAGGATTGGAAGCAGATGGCCGCGCAAATCCTTGCGGGTGTCGCGCGCGATATTCTGGGCCGAAGTGACGAAGGTCATGAACGGATGATCGTGAATTGGGCGAGACAGTGTGGCGGGTCGAATCAACGCTGAATATGCCACGCGGCATCGCGCGTCCGTATGGTTTCACGCGAGGGCAGACCGCGTGAGCCATGTGTCAGCCGCGGTTCCCTGGGTTACCCATTAACCTTTCCTTAAGGATGTTGTGGCGGCGGCGTGCCAATTTTGCGAAGCAGGGCGCGACTTCAGTTGCTGCGTGGATGAGCCCAGATGACGCTGGAAGCGTTGAACTCCCTGTTTTCCCTATCCATCGGTTTTGCACTCGCCGGTGCACTCACCAGCGGATACCAGGCCATCGTGCATCGTCCTGCGGGTTTTGGCCTGCTTCAGGAAGGGGTTGCGCCGAGCACCTTTGCCGCCGTGCCATTTTTGGTGTTTGCCGCTCCCTTCATCATCATGCGCAACACGCTGCGGGGTACCCGGATCGAGCGCCGCCGTTTCGAATTCGTGATGATGGCGACCGTGCTGGCGGGGTTTTGGAGCCTGATGTCCGGAACGTTTTTCCTGATGACCTTGCGCGCCGCCGGCCTGTTGGCCTGAAGGCTTTTGTTTTTGACGCGTTTTCTTGAGGCGAAGCAGTACCAGCCTGCGATGAGGCCCGAGGCATGCTTCGCTTGAAAACGCTTTGATGGCTGTGCCAGAGTCTCCCGAAGAAGGAGACTTTTTTCCTATGGCGATCTACGAACTTGACGGGCAGGCGCCCGATCTCCCCAAAAGCGGCAATTATTTCATAGCCGACACCGCCACGGTGATCGGCAAGGTGCGTTTGCTCGAGGGCGCAAGCGTCTGGTTTGGCGCGGTGTTGCGCGGCGATAACGAATGGATCGAGATCGGCGAGGGTTCCAACGTGCAGGACAATTCGACCTGCCACACCGATCGCGGCTTCCCGCTGACCATCGGCAAGGGTTGCACGGTCGGTCACAACGTCATTCTGCATGGATGCACGCTGGAAGACGGCGCGTTGGTCGGCATGGGCTCGATTGTGATGAATGGCGCCAGGATCCGCCGCGGCAGCATTGTCGGCGCTGGTTCGGTTATCACCGAAGGCAAGGAGTTTGCGGAGCATTCGCTGATTATCGGTGCGCCGGCGCGCGTGATCCGCACCCTCGAGCCGGCCCAGGTGACGGCGATGGGAAGTGCCGCGAAATTCTATGTCGGCAACGGACCGCGCTTTAAAAACGGCTTGAGGAAAATCGGCTGAACGTTTGTTCAGAAACCTGCCGACGATATGACCACCATCATGTTTTTGCTTTGCGCGATCGCCTGGGCGGGGCGCCGTTCTCCGCAGGTTTCTTGGCCGGTTCGGATGCGAGGCGCGCGCTCTTGCGCAAGGCGTCCTTCAGGTCGATGGGAATACCGTGCTTTTTGAGCAAATCGGCAAAAGCCTCGTCCGCCAGCTCCTGGAAAGTCGCCATCCGATCGCGCGCAAGCTGTTTCAGCTTGTCGAACGTGTCGTCATCGAAGGCGATCAACTTGCGCATGCCGATGGCTCCTCAGTCATGGATCGTTTCCTAAAACGATTTTTATCTTAAAGCGGCTTTTAATTTCCAATGCGCAACCTTCGACGCGCTTTGCATTGTCCGTCGCGTGCTCGCACGCCTGTGGCGCAAGAAATGAGCCCGATGGTGCGGCATTTGTTCAATCACTGCGTTGCGGCAAGGGAGGAACGATCCTCGCAAATGAACATTAGCTGAATGCGGAACAAGCCGCAGCCAATGTCTTCGAAACGCGCATGCGTGCATGTGGCGATCCGCCAATCACGACCTCGCTAGATTCAGGAACGCAATCGCAGGGAATGCGTAGTCCCCGTTAGCGTCCCTGCGAGCGGAGGCGCGTATTCACCAGGTGGAGGGAGACAAGAGATGTTGCGCAAAACAATGATCGCGCTGTGCGCGATGGCTTCAATCGGGATGCTGGCGCCTGACATGGCGCTGGCCCGCGGCGGCGGTGGCCATGGCGGCGGGGGCGGAGGCGGAGGTGGCGGCATGGGTGGTGGCGGCCACGGCGGTGGCATGGGCGGCGGCGGATTCGGTGGACACGCTGGTGGCATGGGCGGCGGCGGATTCGGCGGCGGGCACGCCGGTGGTTTCGGCGGCGGCGGGTTCGGTGGACGAGGCGGCGTTGCCGCCGGAGGTTTCGGAGCCGGAGGCGCTGGTGGCCGCAACAGTTTTGCGCGTGCGGCGCCGAACGGCGGCGTAGGAGCCGTTCGAGGCAACCGGTTTGCCGGAGGCGGCTTCGACCGCGACCGTGGTCGCGGCGGCCGAGATTTCGACCACCACCGAGGTTTCCGCCGCGGGTTCTTCGCGGGCGGTTTCGGCTTCTATGATCCTGGTTTCTACGGCGACTACTACGGTTATCCGGACTATGCCTACGACGATTCCTACTACGACAATGGCAATTGCTATGTCGTGCGGCGGCGCGTGCACACAGTCTATGGATGGCGCATCCGGCCGGTTCAGGTTTGCGGATAAGTTCTCACCTGGTCGAGCGAGTCGAGACTTCGCATGAAAAAGGCGCGCGGATTAAACCGCGCGCCTTTTGGTGTCATCAAGCTCAGCCGAGCACGTTGTACTTCTTGAACCAGGCCTGCATCTGGTTCCAGGCGTCTTCGGCCGCTTCCTTGCGGTAGCTGGCGCGATAGTCGGCATGGAAGCCGTGCGGGGCGTCGGGGTAAATCTTGAACGCGGCAGGCTTGTTCGCCTTGGCGAGCGCATCTTTCAACGCTTCCACGGTGGCGACGGGAATGCCGGTATCGGCCCCGCCATAAAGTCCGAGCACCGGCGCCTTCATTTCAGGAGCCAACTGGGTCGGGCTCTTCGGCCACAGCGGGTTCGGCGGGTCGACCGGAGGTCCGTAGAAGGAAACGCCGGCCTTCAATGCGGTGCTATGGGCGGCATATTCCCAAACCGTGCGCCCACCGCGGCAAAAACCGATAATGCCGAGCCGGCCAGTGTTGCCGCCTTGCGCCTGGGCCCACGCCACTGTGCTGTCGAGATCGGAGAGAAGCTCGGCGTCCGGCTTGGCGTTGACGATCGGCAGCAGCTGCGGAATGTCGGTGATCTTGGTGAGATCGACGCCCTTGCGGAAATAGTAATCGGGGGCGACCGCGAAGGCGCCGAGCTTGGCCAGACGCCGCGTCACGTCCTTGATGTGTTCGTGCAGGCCGAAGATCTCCATCGCGACCAGAACGACCGGCGGATTGGCAACGCCTTTGGGCCGCGCGAAATAGCCGGGCATCTCGCCATCGGCGACCTTGACCTTGATGTCGCCCGCCTCAAGGCCATCGGTGTTGGTCGTAATCACGTCCGCCCGTACGGGACCGGCGGCAAGGGTATAGCCCGCCGCAACGGCGGCAGATGCAGTCATAAAGCCACGGCGGGAAAACGGCGCCGCCTTGGTCAGTCCGATGACATCGGACGTCAGCTGGGTTTGAACGTTCATGTGGGTTCCTCAGGGATGGTGGCAAATTAGACACCCGCATCCAGCCGATATTCCCATCGGCGACGCAAAATCACTCGTGCCGCTCTTCTATTTGAAGTTTCTGAACCGGTTTTGCCGCTTGTGGCGCAGGAATTTCAAATAGGCGGCATTAGCCTGCGAGGAATTGTTAGGCGGCACAAAAAAACAAGGCCGTCGGCGGAGTATCGACGCCCACGGCCTTGCCAGCCCCGGATATTAAATTGGCTTACGCCATCCGGCAGGAAACACCTTGCCCGAACCGGTGGGCGGCTGATGTGAGCTAGTTCACAAAGCCATAAAAAAGGTGCGGCCAGCCCTTGGGGGAAGGCTGGCCGCGCGCGAGACGGTCTGGGACGGGGAGGGGTGGGGATGTGACCGGCTCGCGCAGCTCTCTTTTCCGTTGTCGTTAGTGATCGCGGGCGCTGGCGGTTAAGGCCGCAGGCCGCGGGTCGCCCAGGGAGACCCACACGTTGGGGTCGCTCTGAGATTGGCGCTTGACGAAGCGGTACCCGGTCTCGGTCCAGGCCACGACGTTCTCGTTCTGGTTGTCCAGAATGAACTCGCCCTTGTCGGACTTGACGGTGAGGACCGCATGGCCTTCGCCCATCTTGTCGCGGACAACGGTGATCAGAAGCGCCTCGCGCGGCCATCCCGCATCGACCAACATCTTGCGCTTCAGCAGCACATAATCTTCGCAGTCGCCGTAGCCGTCGGTCGGGATCGACCATTTCTCGACCACGCCCCAATGATCCATGTCGGTCATCGGCTTGACGGTCTCGTTGACCCAGCGATTGACCTTGACCAGATCGCGCCAGGCGGCCTGCGTCATCACGATGTCGCGCGGCTGCGACTGACCGCCTTTGCATTCGGCCGGATTCTCGGTGCAGAATTCCACCCAGCCGATCGGTGCACGCGTGGTATCGCCAAGGCTCGCATAAAGTGCCCGCTCATCGGCGGCGTTTGCCGATGCGCTCAATCCCATCAGGATGGCGACGACCGCCAGTCCCTTTCGCTCCCTGAACCCGAACATTGTGGCCCCCGTCTTTTTTTGTTGGGACCACGTTTCGCACAGAGGCTTTGCAGCGCCGCTAAGTACGCCAAGTGCAATTGAAGCGAATACCGATAAATACTGCCGAGAATGCGATCTGTATTTGAAGAAAACTCGAGTACAATTTTAGACAACTGCAATTGATTCAAATTTTAGCTATTAACGGCCGGGCGCGGGAAAACAGGCCGATACCGCCGCAAAAGCCATCCGCATTAACCGAGATTGCGCGCGGCGCACCGGCCGCGGAACGCGCGGCGATTGGGCTTCAACTCCTGCAAAGGGCCGAAAAACCGGCGCTTTGAAGCTTTACTGCGCGCTAACGCTGTCTGCGATGGGTCGAAAATCCGCCGTCCATGCATCCATGCCGCGCAAGCAAAGGAAGAAGAGGGGAGCCACTATGAAGAGAATGCTTTTGGGTCTTGCGGCCGCCGTCTGCCTTGCGGCCGGCCCGTCTGTCATCGCCGAGGAAGCCGTCCGCATCAATCCGACCGATCCGCAGCCGACCTGCACCATGTGCCCGGGCAGCTATATTCCGGTGGCCGAGCTTGAGCGCTATACGCGGAAGGCGATCGCGGAAAAGCTGATCGACCAGCAGGTGCGCGACATCGACATCGGCAAGGCGCGGATCGGCATCGGCATGGTCCATCGCGGCCGGCTGGAAAAGCCCGCGCCCAATTCAGTCGCCGAACATGACGAGATCAGCGAGGTCTATCATGTGATTTCCGGCGCAGCGACGCTGGTGCTCGGCCCCGATATCGTCAACCGGCAGCGACGGCCTTCAACCATGCGCACGGTGGTCGAGTTCAATGGTCCCGGCAACAACGGATCGGACGTGAAAGACGGCGTTGCCTATGAGATCAAGGCCGGCGATGTCGTGGTCATTCCGGCCGGCACCGGCCACTGGTTCACGAAGATCGAGGACCACATCGATTATCTGATGGTGCGGATCGATCCAGACAAGGTGACGCCGCTCAAGGGGGAGGCGCAGTCGATGGAATATCTGTCCAAGCTGGCGCCGCCCAATTGAAGTTGTTGCATCACAACCGGCAAATTCCGCTTCCGGTGCGGCACGCGAGCCGCGACGTCAGGTGAGCTTGACGAGCTGCTTGCCGAAATTCTTGCCCTTGAGCATGCCGAGGAAGGCGGACGGCGCGCTCTCGATGCCTTGCGCGATCGTCTCGCGCCACTTGAGCTTGCCGGTGGAGGCCAGCGCAATCAGTTCGCCGAGCGCGGCCGGCCAGTCGGGCAGAAAGTCGCTGACGATGAAGCCGCGCATCGTCAGCCGGCGCAGGAGCATGATACGCATGTCGCTGAGCGACGTCGTCTCTGCGCCTTCGTAGGACGCGATCAGGCCGCAGATCGCGATGCGGCCGAAATCGTTCATGCGCGCCATGGTCCGCGCGAACGGTTGGCCGCCGACATTCTCGAACAGGCCGTCGACGCCGGTGGGTGTTGCCGCCGCGAGTTGTTGCGCGAAATCGGCCGCCTTGTGATCGACGCAGAGGTCGTAGCCCAGTTCCTCGACTGCGAACCTGCATTTCTCCGGTCCGCCGGCGATGCCGACGGTGCGGGCGCCCTTGGCCTTGGCGATCTGCCCGACCACGGTGCCGACTGCACCCGTCGCCGCCGAGCAAACGACGGTCTCGCCGGCTTTCGGCTGGATGATGCGGTTGACCCCGACCCAGGCCGTCACGCCGGGCATCCCGAGCGGCCCGACAAAGGCCTGCAGCGGAACCCTGGAGTCATCGACTTTGCGCAGCATGGCCGGATTTTGAATCGAGTAAAGCTGCCAGCCGCCGTTGTTGGAGACGACCTTGTCGCCTGCCTTGAAATCCGGGCTGTCGGAAGCCACAACCTCGCCCGCCGTGCCGCCGATCATCGGCTCGTCCAGCGCCTGACTGGCCGCGTAGGACCTGGTCTCGTCCATGCGCCCGCGCATATAGGGGTCGAGCGACAGCCAAAGATTGCGCACCAGCACCTTGCCTGGCCCTGGTTCGCCAATATCCCGTTCAAAAAATTGGAAGTTGCTTTCGGTTGCCGCGCCCTGCGGACGCGACGCGAGAAGGAATCCCTTGTTGAGTGGCATGTTTTTTCTCCCGATCGCCTTACAGCCCTGGATCGGCGTCTATTCTACACCAAATCTGCTCCGGTCGAGGCGGGCGAACGCGGAATGTCGGCAACCGACCGCACCCGTAGAAATCGAACATGCTTTCGCATGAGGCTTGGGATTTGACATTCGCCGTGAGGATTGCGGCAGCTGACGTCTAATCCGCCGCGCTAGCGGGCGGTGACGGCATCCTCGAGCGTCTCGGCCACCTGCTCGTGAACGAATTCGAGCGCAAAACCTTCCTCGAGATTGCGCACGACGCGCGACTGGACCTTGCCGAGCATCACGAGCGACTTCAGCGGCGGACGATTTTCGGCCGCGATGGCCGCGCCCGAGCGCGACATGTCGATGATGCGGCAGGTCATCTTGGTGCCGTCTTCGAGCGTGAGCAACGAAATCGGATTGCGCGGAATGATACGATCGTGGCGGCGATCCTCGGGCAGGTTGAGGATGTCGCGGTTGGCAAGCCAGGTTAGTTGCGCGGCCAGTTTGTCGCGCTTGCGCGCGGTCGCACCGACCGTCATCGCAAAGCCGTTGTCGATGATGCGGGTGATCCGGCCTTCGACCCGCCCGATATGATCGAGATAGGCGATCACCCGGTCGCCGACATTGCCGATGCCGGGCGCAAGCAGCGCCAATCCACCGGGTGACATATTGATGATCTGGCACGGAAATTCGCGCCGGTCCGGCAGCATGTAGCGTCCGAGCAGGTGAACCCTGACCCGCTGGAAACGCCGCCGCTCTTCGGCGGACGGAAGAACAGATTTCTTGTTTGCTAACGCCATCTTCGCCGGCTTTCGGTGCCATTCGACCCTACGGCCAGCAGGGTTAATGAGCCGTTATCGATGGCGGGTATTCACATTGCGGCGGGAGCGATCCTCGAAATCCGGTCGAAATCGCCACAACAGCACCGGACATGCCAGCAGTAATATGGCGCCAAAATCGAGCGTTACCGCCGCACCTCCGGTCCATTTCGCAAGCGCCCCGCCGACGACCGGCCCCAGCATCATCGTGCCATAATAAATCGTGTAGAAAATGCCCATGCCGATCGCGCGCGTCTCGGGCCGCAGCACGCGCGCCGGCAGGCTCATCATCGGCCCCGCCGGCAGACCAAAGACCGTGCCAAGGGCAACGACGATGGGGATCACCGCGTCGCTGCGGGGCAGAGCGATCATCAACATCGCGGACACGATGCAGCCGACCGTCAGCACAAGAGAGGGCCGCCCGCTGCGATCGGCGAGAAAGCCACCGAGAGGCACCGAGGCCACCCCAAGCCACAGTGCAGAGCTGATGACCGAACCCGCGGCCGTGATCGACCAGCCGCGCTCGACCAGCATGGTAGGTCCAAAACTGAAGATCATGGCGAAGCCGATGTTGAAGAGTCCCCAGATCACCCCCGCCGTCACCACCGCGGTCGTCGCTCGTCGGTCGAGTTGCGCAGAAGGCATCGCGGCGGCGGATGCCGCTTTCGCCGGCGGTTGATAGGTCAGCGCGAAAAGCACGAGCGCCGCCCCGATCACGGCTGCGACCGCGAGATAGACCGCCTCGATGCCGTGGCCGGTTCCGATCACGGGAAGCGCCAGCAGCGAAAGCGCGATACCGGCCGGCCATGAATTGACGAAGATCGCCATCGCGGTCGCGATTTCCTTGCCGGCAAACCAGTCGGCCACGATCTTGGTCATCTGCACGTTGAGCATCACGCCGCCGGCGCCGCTGACGAGCCTTCCGGCGATCTGTACCGACCAGGAATGCGAGAGCGCCATCGCAAGGCCGCCGATCAGCATCAGCAACAACGCCGCGAGCACGGTCTGCTTGTCGCCGAACTTTTCGTCCGATCGCGCCGCCCGGCAACGCGAGCACTACGCCGGGCGCGAAATAGAGCCCGATCAACGTGCCGATATCGGCAAGTCCGACGCCGAACGCGGGGCCCAGCAGCGGTGCGACCGCGGCGACGCTCTGGAACTGAAATGCCATGGTGAGGCGAACCGTGAACAGCACGGTGAGGATAGTCCAACGGTTCTGCAACGCTTCCCCCCATTTGATTGGCCGTGCAATCTGAGGCTGTGCGGCATGCGTGTCAATTGCCCTGCAAATTCGGCCGCTTGGAGCCGCACGTTGGCATTCTGTTTCGCGTTCACATACGCTTGCTGCCGCCCAAACACGCCACCCGACAATTTGCCGGTGCCGCCCGCCCTGAACCGGGTGAAATGGGCGATAGAGGTTGGGGAGGAAAATGCATGGAACAGATCCGCGTATGCACCTATGACGGCCCCGGCGCGCAGCCGGTCATCCGCAGCGTGCCGTGGCCGAAAATCGGAAAGAAGGCGGCGCTGATCAAGGTCGGCGCGTGCGGGGTTTGCGGTACCGATTTGCATATCCTCAAGGGCCATTGGCCGAAGCCGTTGCCCTGGCCGTTCACGCTCGGCCATGAGATCGGCGGCGTGCTGGTCGAGGTCGGCTCGGAATTCACTGAAGACTTCATGAGCAAGCCGCTGACAGCGGGATCGAAAGTCATGATCCCGCCCTTGATGCCGTGCGGTCATTGCTACTACTGCATTCACTATCCCCAGAGCGCCAATAAATGCCTGACGCCGGTCTATTACGGCCGCTATCTCGGTTTCGAGAAAGCGCCGCATCTGTGGGGCGGCTGGGCCGAGTATGTCTATGTCGATCTCGAGATGCTGCCGGGCACCAAGATCTACAAACTGCCTGACGATATGTCGTTGCGGCTGGGTGCATTGTCGGAGCCGCTCACGTCCTGCATCCGCGCCTTCAATCGCGCCAGTCGCGCCGGCGGTTTCACCTGGGGCGATACGGTCGTGATCCAGGGCTCGGGCCCGATCGGAATTCTCGCGGTCGCAGCCGCGCGCGAGATGGGGGCAGGGCGCGTGATCTGCGTCGGCGCGCCGGAAGCGCCGCGGCTGGCGCTGGCGCGAAAGTTCGGCGCGGAAGCGACCGTGGATATCGAGACGGTCAAGACGCCGGCGGATCGCATCGAGCAGGTGCGCAATATCGTCGGTGGATTTGGCGCCGATCTCGTCATGGATTGTTCGGGTCATCCGAGCGCCGGCCCCGAAGGCATCGAAATGCTGCGCGACGGCGGCACCTATGTCGAGATGGGACAGTTCACCGATGCCGGTTCGATCGAAACCTCATGGCACCGCATCTGCACCAAGGATCTCAACGTGCTGGGATCGTGGGGATTCACCGGCAACGACCTGCCGCTCGGTGTCGACATGCTCTACCGTACCCGGAACAAATATCCGTGGCTCGACATGCAGACGATTTATCCGTTTTCGGAAGAGGGTATCGGCCGGGCGGTCGCCGACGCCATGGCGATGAAAACCGTCAAATCCACCATCGTGCCGTGGCCGGAACTGGTGGAGTAGGGTGGGGCCATCGAACCCGGCCGCCTTCCCAGATTGACGCCAACAGGCCGGTAGGTATCAATGCGGGAAGGAAGCTGGACCAAAGCTTGATTTGTCGCCTGTAACTTGCGTCATCGCCTAACAAATCGGATGAGGCATCATGGCTGAGCACGATAAAGTATTCATCGAGCGCGATCTCCGGCTCGACCTGTTCCGTGGCGTCGGACTGTGGATGATCTTTCTCGATCATATCCCGCACGACGTCGTTTCCTGGCTGACATTGCGCAACTACGGCTTCAGCGACGCGGCCGAGTTTTTCGTTTTCATTTCCGGTTATCTGGCGGGCTTCATCTACGGGCCAATTGTAAAAGCCGGTCATTTCCTGGCGGCGCTGAAGCGGCTGTGGAAACGGGCGATCGAGATGTACGTCGCCCACATCATGCTGTTTCTGGTCTTCACCGCGCAGATCGCGCGCACGGTCAGGAAATTCGACAATCCGCTCTATGAGGACGAATTCAACGTCCACAACTTCCTGCTGCATCCGGACGTCCTGATCGGGCAGGCGCTCACGCTGCGCTACAAGCCGGTCAATCTCGACGTCCTGCCGCTCTACATCACCCTGATTGCGACCGCGCCGTTCATGCTGTGGGCGATGGTGCGCCGGCCCAACCTGACGCTGTCTCGGTTCGATCGTGCTTTATGTTTTCGCGCGCAAATTCGACTGGAACCTCGCATCCTATCCGCCCGGCACCAGCTGGTATTTCAATCCCTTCGCCTGGCAGTTGATGTTCATCTTCGCCGCCTGGTGCGGCACCGGCGGCGCGAACAAGATTTGGCCGATCATCCAGTCGCGCCTCGCGCTCGTCGTGGCGTCGCTATGGCTCTTGTTCGGCTTTCCTGATCGTGATGAGCTGGCACTTCGCGATCCTGGGATGCGTGGGTGCCGACCTGGCTGAACAAGATGATCTATCCGATCGACAAGACCAATCTCGACATGTTGCGCTTCACGCACTTCCTCGCGCTGGCGTTTGTCGTGGCGCGCTTACGTGCCGCGCAACTGGGCCGCGCTCACCTCCAAATGGCTGCGCCCGATGGTCATGTGCGGCCGGCATTCGCTGCCGATCTTCTGCTTCGGGGTGTTCCTGTCCTTTGGCGGCGCACTGGGTGCTGATGCAGTACACCAGAGGCGTGTGGGAACAGCTTGGTGGTCAGCGCTGTCGGCATCGTCATCATGGTCGGGATCGCGTGGGTGCTCGATCGCGCCGACAAGGTCCCCGATCTGTTCGTCGATGTCGCGGAGATCGAGGGCGGCAAGGTGGCGCTCGATCCGGGCAAGGCCTGATCGCTTAACGCAGGCCTTCGTAGACCATCAGCCCGCGCGCAAGTTTCAATTTGCGCAACGCGCGGGGGACGAGGCGTTCGGGCGGGCGGTGGCCGAGATAGCGCCACGAGGTCAGCTTGAAATCCCGCAACGAGCTGTGGCCGCTCTCGAACGGCGCGAGCAGTCCGGTCAGGCTCAGCGGCACGTGGGCGCGGTGATTGAAGGGCAGCAGCAGCAATTCCAGATGCGCCACGCCTTCGTCGGAGGTTGCGGTGATGCCGGCGA
The DNA here is from genome assembly GCA_963706265.1 of uncultured Alphaproteobacteria bacterium. Lineage (GTDB taxonomy): Bacteria > Pseudomonadota > Alphaproteobacteria > Rhizobiales > Xanthobacteraceae > Bradyrhizobium. The sequence continues at coordinate 1,257,024 of CAVPLO010000004.1, forward strand.
CGACAGCCAGCAGGTCTTCCGTCACCGCCGTGACGATGTCCTCGATGTTGCGCCGACCCTCGGCTTCGAACAATTGAGGAAAGCTTTGACCCTTCAGGTCGCGTCCGAGCAGGGCAGATATCCGCGTGCCGGCCACACGAAACGGAAAACGGTTGGCCTCGTCGCAGGCCAGCACGAAGATGTCGCCCAATAGTTCCCGCACGGCGTCGGGCTCGATGGCGCTGCGGTCCGGTGCGCGGGCATCGCCGCGCTTTTCGTCCCAATACGCGAAGAATTCCTGAGTTGATGGATGCTTCATGTCGTGACTATCGCCTCCGCGCCCACCGCAAATGGCACATCTCTGTCCCGTTTTTGCCCAAGCGCATTGCTAGGTTCCGTTGTGCAGAAACAGCTTTGCAGCGTCCATGCCGAACCGGCGTTCGGGGCGGGGTTTGCGCCGTTAACGTTAAATTAACGATGGACTTGGCGCGGACGGTCAGCCTGCTAGGGTCTGATCCATCAGATTCCCTCGCCGGGTTTCTCCAGGTCCGGCAAGGTACACGCGGCGTCGAACAGATTGGTCGTCTACGCGGGGGAGGGTGGGGATACCCCCGGCTTCCCGCGCTAGCGAAGGCCAACATCCAAAGAGGGAGGGCTTTCTCAGAGCCCTCCCTTTTTCTTTGAGCCGTCGACGGCTTCGGCCGCCCGGTTCGTCCTTTGTCGAAAGACGGCGAGGCCAGTGCCAAAGGCGGGCCGCACGGCGGCTGCAAAATTGCCTTAAGCCAGTCATCGTTTCGGTCGGAGGAACGGGCAACCATTCGCAGCGTGTTCAGTCTGCCGAGTGGAGTAACGGCCATGGTGAGTGATCTTCAAGCGAAACTCGAGAAGTACGAGCGCAAGGCCGCGCAGTACGAGAAGTCGGCTCAGCAGGCGACGAGCGAGGCGGACCGCGCGTTTTATCAGGGGCTGGCCAGTTACACCGAAGACCTTGCGACGAAATTCCGGCAGGTCATCGCCAAGCGGGCTGACACGCCGCTGGCGGCCGAGTGATATGGCCTGAAGCTATCCTCGTGGGCTGACGTTATTGTCGGGGCGCTCGGAGTGCGGTTACCGGTCGGTCGGACTCCGTTCGACTGAAGGGCTCATGTCGCCGATGGGTCAACGGCAGGCGTGGCGGCTTAGCCCGGGACATGTCGGTTTTATCCCCAACAGGGGACTTCGCCTCGGTGGAGGCCGCTAACTGGCTTTTTGATCTGTAATCTCCGCATCGGCTCTTGTTCAGCCCTTCCAGTTCTTCTTCTGCAGAACGTCGAACCAGACGGCGAGGCTGATGATCAGCCCCTTGATGATCAGCTGATAGAACGACGATATCGCCGAGCAGGCTCATGCCGTTGTTCAGGACGCCGATGATCAGTGCGCCAACGATCGTGCCGCCGATCGTGCCCGAGCCGCCGGCGAGGCTGGTGCCGCCGATCACGACGGCGGCGATGGCGTCAAGCTCGAACATGTTGCCGAGGTTGGGGGAAGCGCCGTTCAATCGGGACGCCAAGCAGGATTCCGGACAGCGCCGAGAGCACGGAAACGGTCAGGTAGACGATTATTTTCGTGCCGTAGACGTCGATGCCGGAGAGGCGGGCCGCTTCCTCGTTGCCGCCAAGCGCATAAAGCCTTCGGCCGAACCGGGTATGGCCGAGAACGAAGATCGCGATAGCGGCGATGACGACAAAGATCGCGACCGGGACGGGAAGGCCCTCACTGGTGCCGAACACATAGGCCGCAAGCAACAGACCGACAGCCGTGGCAACGACGCCGGGCAGATCTCTTTCAAAATGCGGAAGGCCGGTCTTCCTGCTTTGGCGGAAGGTCTTGCTGAGCGCGTAGAGGCCCGCGAGCGCCGCAAGCGCGAGAAGAACCAATGTCGGGGCGGGCGGAATGTAGGCGCTGCCGAGGAAAGCAAAGGACGGATCGGCAACCGGAATCGAGCTGCCGCTCGACAGCGACAGAGCGACGCCGCGCCCGATCGTCAGCATCCCGAGCGTGATGATGAACGGCGGGATACGGTAATGCGCGATCCAGAAGCCGTTCCAGAACCCGATCAGGCCGCCGACGATCACGAGCGTGATCGGAACGGCGATCCAGGCGGCGAGCCCGTATTGCATCAACAGCGTCACGACGACGGCCGCGACACCGACGACGGACCCAACCGACAAATCGATGCCGGCGATCAGGATCACCATCGTCATCCCGACGGCGATGATGCCGACGATCGTGACCTGTCGCGCCACGTTGCTGAGATTGCGCGCGGTCGCGAAGGTGGGGTCGACGAGCGCCAGCGCCATCGTCAGCGCCAACAGTGCGATCAGCGTCGCGTTGGTCCGGATGAATCGAAGCGCTTGATTGCCGTGCATGATCGCTTACTTCTCCACCCGGCGCGCGCCGCTCGCCCATTCCATGATCGCCTCCCGGCTCGCATTGTCCCGGGTGAATTCCGAGACGATGCGGCCCTCATGCATCACCAGGATGCGGTCGCTCAATCCGAGGACCTCTTCGAGTTCGGAGGAGATGACGACGATTGCGACGCCCTGCTCCGCCAGCCGGTTCAGCAGCTTGTGGATTTCGACTTTGGCGCCGATATCGATGCCGCGGGTCGGCTCGTCCAGGATGAAAAGCTTCGGGCCGGCATTGAGCCATCGCGCGAGAAGGACCTTTTGCTGGTTGCCGCCCGAGAGCGTTCCGACGATGGCGTCGGCGCCGGACGACTTGACGTTGAGCTGGTTGATGTAACTGTCGGTCACCGAACGTTCGCGAGCGGCATCGATCATCCCGATCGGCGATGAGCAGATCGTCTGCAACGATGAAATCGTGGTGTTGAAGCTGATCGGCTGGTTCAGGAACAGGCCGAGCGCCTTGCGATCTTCGGTCAGAAGCGCGATGCCGTGATCAATGGCGTCCGCAGGCGAGCGGATGTCCGCCTTCATGCCGTCAACGAGTATGTCGCCATGCGTCGCTTGCGGATAGGCGCCGAAGATGGCGGAAACGAGCGTGGTGCGGCCTGCGCCCATCAGGCCGCTGAGCCCGAGGATCTCGCCGCGATAGGCCGAGAACGAGGCGTCCCTGACCTTGTATTCGCCAGGCAGGGAGGGATGGTCCACGCTAAAATTCCTGACCTCCAGAATCCTCTCACCACGCTGGCGCGCACTTTCCGGATACATCTCCTTCAGTTCGCGGCCGACCATCCTGGCAATGATCTGATCGAGCGTGATGTCGGAAATTGCGGTCGGCTCGCCGATCGTGCGGCCATCGCGCAGCACCACGACGCGATCGGCGATCGCTGCGATCTCTTCCATTTTGTGCGAGATGTAGCACATGCAGACGCCGCTTCCCCGCAGCTTGCGGATCACCTGGAAAAGCTCGGCGACTTCCTTGTCGGTCAATGCGGAGGTCGGCTCGTCGAGGATGAGAATGCTCGCCCGCTTCGATAGCGCCTTCGCGATTTCGACCATCTGCTGCTTGCCGACCGCGATATGCTTCACCTGGTCGGTGGGCTTGATGTCGGAGATTCCCAATTCATGAAGCAGGGCCGCAGCGTCGCGGTTCAACTGGCGCCAATCGATGGCGCCGATCGCATTGATCGGCTGGCGATCGAGAAAAATGTTCTCGGCAACGGTAAGCTCGGCAATGAGGTTGAGTTCCTGGTGGATGATGGCAATTCCCGCATCCATGGCCTCTCGCGGGCTCTGAAACCGTTGCCGCTCTCCCCTGATGAAAATATCGCCCTGGTAGGAGGGGTACGGCCAGACGCCGCCGAGCACTTTCATCAGGGTGGATTTGCCGGCGCCGTTCTCGCCCATCAGCGCCAGAACCTCGCCGGCGCGCGCCTCAAAGTTAACGTCATCTAAAGCCCTGACACCCGGGAATTCCTTGACGATGTGCTCCATCTTCAAAACGGTTTCGGACATGTGCCGCGCTGGATGCCGGTTTGTTTGGTGGTCGATAATCTCTTGTCGCAAGACGAGAACGGTCTCGCCAACAGCTTGCCGGAACGGACCAGCCCTTCATGTCTATAAACATATGGTGAAACGCCGCCAAGATTCGCGAGTATTTATCGAACGTTAGGAGATCTCCTTCAGATCAGAAAGGCTGAGGAATTTCCAAGCTCCGTCAGTTGGTGTCGTCAGCGCTCGTCTGCCGGCTCGACTGCGGTAAGCCTTAGGGGCGAGAAATGAAAGAGCTTCCGCGGTTTTGGCGCTTCATGGGGTCGCGCTCCGGTCGCGGCTTTTTGCTGCATCTGTGCATCTGCGCCGCGCTGTCCGTCGCGGTTGGGTACGGCTTCTATTATTTCAGCCTGAACTGGTTCAAGGAGCACAAGAGCAGCGAAAAAATCACCGCGCTCCAGCTGGTGGATGCCTTTGTGACCAACTATTCGGCGGTCCGATCCCAGTTTGGCAACGGCGCGCCGGTCCCGGCCTCGTTCCGGGCCCACGCCATCGAGGCCTTCAACAAGCAAAACGGCCAGAATTCCGAGTTTCGTCTGGCCTCGGTCGGCCGTCCCGGCCGGGAGATCCTGACGGGTCCATCGGATGAAAAAATGGCCAAAACCGTCGAGGCTTTTGCTGCGATGCCAAATCCGAAGCCGGCGTCCGAATTCCTTGATGTCAACGGCCAGCTCATGTTCCGCACCGTCTACCCGACCGTCGCGCACGAGCAGAGTTGTGTGAGCTGCCACAACGCGTTGCAGCCGAACCAACCGCAGTGGCATTTGGACGATGTCATGGGTGCGTTCGTGATCGACGTGCCGATGTCCGCTTTTCTAAGTAGCGTAATCTGGCAAAGCGCCGGCATTGGACTGGGTCTTTTTCTCGCTTTGACGCTTGCGGGCCTGACGATCTCTCTTGTTCATTTCGGCCAACTGGAGGCGCTTGACGCGTCCGCCGCAAAACTCGGCCGCACCCAGAAGTTTCTCGACACCATCATCGAGAACATGCCGCTGTCCGTCGCGGTCAGGGATGTGCGCGACCGGTGCTTTGTTCTCATCAACCGCACCGCCGAAGCCATCTTCGGGATAGAGCGCGGCAATCTGATCGGCAGGGACGTGCATGGTCCTTCCGACAGGGAGGCCGCGCAAAACCTGTTTCCTCTGGCAGACGAGGCGTTGACGACGCTCGATCTGCAAACCATCGACGAGCAGACGGTTCGTACTCCGCATAACGGTGCGCGCATCCTGACAACCAAAAATCTCTCGATTCCGGATGAGACCGGCGAGCAGCGCTATCTTCTCAGCCTTGCGGAGGACATTACCGAGCGTAAAGAGGCGGAAGCCCGCATCGAGCACATGGCTCACCACGACGCCTTGACGGATCTGCCCAATCGCCTCGCTTTTGTCGAGCATCTCAATCGCTCGATCGAAGAAGCGGCGACCAGCAACGGGTCGTTCGCCGTCTTGAGCATCGACGTTGACCGCTTCAAGGAGGTCAACGATACGTTCGGCCATGCCGTCGGCGATGACCTGCTTCGCGCGCTGGCGCAGCAACTGGGTGCGCTGGCCGGAGAGTCTTACCTGGCGCGGCTCGGAGGCGATGAATTCACCCTCATCACGCCGATCGGAGATCAACCTGAGCTCGCCGAGATGATCTCCGGGCGGCTTCAGGCGGCCGTCACCAGCGATATGGATCTGAACGGGCAGAATCTGCGCGTCGGTCTTAGCGTCGGCGTTGCCATCTTCCCGGCTGACGGTTCCGACGCAACGACGCTGCTCAATAATGCCGATGCCGCGCTCTATCGCGCCAAGGCTGCCGGCCGCGGCAAGACGCGCTTCTTCGAAATCGAAATGGACAACCGATTGCGCGAGCGGCGCGCCATACAGCGCGAACTGCGCTTGGCTGTGGATCGAAACGAATTTCGCCTGTTCTATCAGCCGCTCGCCAAGATCGACGGCGAGGTGATCGGGTTCGAGGCGTTGGTCCGTTGGCACAATCCCCAGCGCGGGATGGTTTCGCCCGCAACCTTCATCCCGGTTGCAGAGGAAAGCGGGATCATCATGCAGCTCGGCGAGTGGGTTCTCCGCGAGGCCTGCCGCGAAGCGGCCGGCTGGCTGCACCCGCTGCAGATCGCGGTCAATCTCTCACCGATCCAGTTCCGCCACGGCGATCTTCCGGGTTTGGTCCACTCGGTACTTCTGGAAACCGGCCTTGCACCGACACGGCTGGAGCTTGAGATCACCGAGGGCGTGCTGGTCGAGGATTTCGACCGCGGTCTTTCGATCCTGCGCCGTCTCAAGGCGCTCGGTGTTCGCATTGCCATGGACGACTTTGGCACCGGATATTCCTCGCTGTCCTATCTGCAATCGTTTCCGTTCGACAAGATCAAGATCGACCAGTCCTTCATCTCGAATGTCAGAAGCAATCCGCAGTCGGCGGCCATCGTACGTGCCGTGATCGGCCTGGCGCACGGGCTCGATCTGCCGGTGCTCGCAGAGGGGGTGGAGACCAAGGCCCAGCTTGATTTTCTCGCCGCCAAGTCGTGCAACGAAGTGCAGGGCTACCTGATGGGGCGGCCGCACCCGATCCTCGAATATTCCGAACTCATCGGGCGTACAGACGCTGCCCGCGAAGAGCAGCTCATCGCCTAAAGCGCGATGAGATTTGATGAAATCGTCATCGCGCTTTAGTTCTTTGATTGAGCATGATCTTTCGGAAAACCGCTACACATTTTTCCGGATCATGCTCTAGCGTATTCTATTTTCCGTAGACCTGCCGGTGGGTGTAAAACCCTTCGGCGATGATCGTCTGGTCGAGATTGTTCTTGTCGACCAGCACGACGGGGGTCACGAGGGTCGGTACATCGACCGCGCCGTTGTTGATCATCCGGTCAGCCTTGAAGAGGGACTTCGGGTCCTTATCGGGGTTTGTCGCAAGCTGCACCGCGATTTCAGCGGCGCTTTCGGCCAGCGGATTGATCTTCTTCCAGATTTCGACAGCCTGCTTGCCTTGGGCGACATACTGGATGTTGACGAGATCGGCGTCGGAGCCGGCGACGAAGATCTTGTCGGCGCTGGCAAGCCCTTGGGCATCAAGAGCGGCAATGACGCCGCGGGCCATCCCGGAGTTGTTGCAAATCACGGCGTCGATCTTGTCGCCGGTTTTCGTCAGAAGATTTTCCGTGGTGGCCATTGCCTTGTCGGGCGACCATCCCTCGTGCGACTGATCGGCGACCAGCTTCAGCCCGGGGTTTGCCTTGAGCACTTCGAGAACGCCGCTGCTCATCGTATTGGCATTGGAATCGCCCGGCTGTCCGCGGATGAGGGCGACATTGCCTTTGACCGAGCCATATTTTGTCTTGAGCCACGCCACCATGGCTTCCGCCTGAAGCTTGCCGACCGCCCAGCTGTCCTGCATCACCATGGCATCGAGCGGGCCGTTGACCAGCATTGCATCGTAGCCGATCACCTTGACACCGCTCTTGTGAGCCGATGTGACCATGCTGCCGGCGGTGCCGGTATTGACCGGCTGCAGCACGATCGCCCGGGCGCCCCGCGACAGCATGTTTTCGAAGGCCGCGAGCTGCGTCTGTTCGTCGTTGTTGGCGGAGTCGAAGACGACTTCGGCGCCCAGCGCCTTGGCTTTGGCGAGGAAGGCAGCCTTGTCGCGCTGATAGCGCTCTTCCTGCATGGTTTTCAGCAGAAAGCCGATTTTGACCTTGTCGGCGGCGCCAGCCGGGCTGACCAGAGCGGGAAGCGGAACCGCTAGCGACGCGAGACGCGCCGAGGATGGTTCTGCGACGGAAATTCATGGTGCTTCGCTCCCGTCCGGCCCATTCCGGGGTCCATGCCTCGTTCGGCGGGCTTATCGTAACGGCTTCGTGTGCTCTGCGCCAACTCAAGCTCCGATTCGAAGTTCGCAAGCGATCGCAGCAACCCCTGGATGCGAACTTCGGAATCGGAGGAGCTCCAGCAAACTTATGATTCTAGGGCCGCTTTTCCATTTGAAGTTCCTGGTCGAATTCGCCGCTTGCGGTGCAGGAACTTCAAATGGGCGGCACCGGTGGAGTGGATTTGACATTCGCTATCCTCCCGGCGACGAGCTCGCAAAGCGAATGTCAAATCCCAAACTCCACTAGAAACCTATATTTGCAAGTGCAGCGAATTTGAAGTTCCTATCAGTGTTGCGGCAAGTTCGTCATAGGAGCTTCAAATTCAAGGCTGCTACTCAAATCAATAAGTTACCAGAGCTCCTTTGATTCCGAAGTTCGCATCAGAGGTTGCTGCGATAGCTTGCGAACTTCGGAATCGGAGCTCTAGTGGTCCTTTGATTCTAACATTCGCAGAAGTGCCCGCTGAGAAGGGATGCGAAGGTTAGAATCGGACCACTGGCTTCCACTTCGCCGCAAAACCCTCTAATGGGGCGCATCGTTCGCTTCCAGAGATCGTAGCCCCTTGGAATCCGTGCCTGAAGAACCTGTCCCGGAAACCCTGCCGGAATCGCCGCCGTCGCTCCCGCGCGAGCCGCTGCTGACGTTGCCGGGCGCATTGACCGGCTATATCCTGCTGCTGGCGATCGTTCACCTGCACGTTTTGCTGCCGCCCGATCTCGAGAACTGGATCGTTGAGGTCTTCGGCTTCATTCCCAAGCGCTATGATCCGACGCTGCTCACGGAGGCCTTTCCTGGCGGGGAGGGCGCCAAGTTCTGGACCTTTGTTACCTATTCCTTGTTGCACGCCAATCTGACCCATATCGGCTTGAACGTGCTGTGGCTGTTGCCATTTGGCAGCGCACTGGCGCGGCGTTTTGGCGCGGTTCGCTTCTTTGTTTTCATGGGTGTCACGGCGGCGGCCGGCGCTCTCGCCCATCTGGTCACCCACGAACATGATCTGGCGCCAATGATCGGTGCGTCGGCCTCGGTCTCGGGCACGATGGCGGCGGCCATCCGCTTTGCCTTCGTGCAAGGCAGCTTTCTCTCCTTCGGCCGCGACGATGCCGACGCTGCCGCGAAAGTGCCAGCGCAGTCCCTGTGGCGAGCGCTCCGCGACCGCCGTGTGCTCGCCTTTCTCGCCATCTGGTTCGGCGTCAACGTCATTTTCGGCGTCGGATCGATTGCGATAGGGATGGAAAGCGTCAATGTCGCCTGGCAGGCCCATATTGGCGGCTTTCTCGCCGGACTTTTGCTGTTTTCGCTGTTCGATCCGGTTCCTCCAGCTGCAACCCATGCTGCAGATGCGTCGCCCTAGTGGAGTGGATTTGACATTCGCAACCTGCCTTGCCGCAGACCCTCGATGCGAATGTGGAATCCTAAACTCCACCAGAAACATAGATTTGCCAGGGGTCCTGTTTCTAACATTCGCAAAAGCGGCCGCCGAGAAGGGGTGCGAGCGTTGGAATAGGACCACCGGCGACGCGTGATACTTGCTACCCCTCGCTTGCGAGGTTGCCCGATTTCCTGCATCATTTGCGATCGGTTGGCGGCACGGCTTAGGCCCGTGATGTGCTTGTTAGGTCGTATCCGCAGCCCAGGCGCCCGGGGCGCAACCAATCCGGCGCGGCATTGTTGTTTGCAGACTCTAAAGTGAAACAAGAACGCGCTCGTTCAAGAGCGCGATCGGCTTCAAGGAGGCGACAATGACGGTACGTGCGATTCTCGACACGAAGGGTCACCAAATCACGAGTGTTGAACCGGAGGCGAAGCTTTCCGCCGCCGTCAAACTACTGGCCGAACGCAAGATCGGCGCCGTGCTGGTGATGAGCGCGGGCCGGATCGATGGCATTCTGTCGGAGCGTGACATCGTGCGTGTGCTGGGCGAGCGGGGCGCATCGGTGCTGGACGAAACCGTCAGCGCGGTGATGACGCGCAAGGTCGTCAGCTGCAAGCAGTCCGACACCGTCAGCGCGATCATGGAAATGATGACGCTTGGCAAATTCCGGCACTTGCCGGTTGTCGAAGGCGAACGGGTAGTTGGCCTGATTTCGATCGGCGACGTCGTCAAATGGCGCGTGAGGGAATACGAAAACGAGCAGGAAGCGCTGCGCGAATACATCAAGACGGCCTGAGCGGGTTCAGGAGACGTCCGCGCGAGTGCCCTTCAAGACCCCATCCTCGATCGCGGCCCGCGGATCGGCGGCTGCCGCCGGTGCCAGAACGTCGATCACTTCCTGGATGGAGGCCATGGCGCGCTCGGCGGCGCGCGCGCCATGCGCGATCAGTTCGTCGGCGCGGTGAAAATCGAACCAGCCGACCTGGCCGATCCGGGGCGTGATCAAAAGATCGGGCGGATCGCCGGCGAGGCGGGCGCGGGTGATGCGATCCTGCATGATGTTGAAGGCATCGACCATCACGGAGGAAATGCCCGGCCGTCCGCCGCTGCCGAAAAATTCGCGTTTGACCGCGCGCTCGGCCGAAAACAGTTTGCCAATTCCGCGCTTCGGCACAACCGGCGCGGCCGGCACTTCCCGCGCGACGGCGGAGGCGCCATGCGAATAGATCGTGGTCGAATGGGTAAATATGTCGCTTGAGAGGTTGGCGGCGATGACGATTTCGGCGCCAAGCGCACGCGCGGTCGACACCGGCACCGGATTGACCAGCGCGCCATCGACGAGCCAGCGGTCGCCGATCAGAACCGGTGAAAATATGCCCGGCAACGCATAGGAGGCGCGCATCGCATCCACCATGCGGCCGTGAGTCAACCAGGTTTCGTGCCCGGTGCGGACTTCGGTCGCCACGCTTGCATATTTCAGCGGCAGGTCTTCGATCAGGGTCTGGCCGATCGAGGCCTCGAGCTCCGCGGCAAGCTTGTCGCCGCCGATCAGGCCGGAGCCGTTGAGCTTGAGATCGAGATAGGAAAGAACGCTTCGCGGCTGCAACCCGCGTGCCCACTCTTCCAGCCTGTCGAGGTGTCCCGCCGCAAAGGCTCCGCCGACCACGGCCCCGATCGAGGTGCCAACCACGACGTTGGGGACGATGCCATAGGAGATCAGGGTCCGGACGATGCCGATATGGGCGAAGCCGCGTGCCGCCCCGCCGCCGAGCGCAAGCCCGATCACCGGCCGCCGGCCCGCCGTCCTGTCCTGGACTTCTCCGTTGCTTTGGCCTCGTCCGATCCAATTATCCAACACTGAAAAATGACCTCTCTCTAGTGCGGCGAATTTGAAGTTCCTATCAGTTTCGCTGCAAGGACGTTATAGGAACTTCAAATTCAAAGCCGCCCTAGAATCAATAAGTTACTAGAGCTCCTTTGATTCCGAAGTTCGCATCAGAGGTTGCTGCAATATCATGCGAACTTCGGAATTGGAGCTCTAGCGGCTCAATTCTAACATTCGCATCCCTTATCTCGGCAGACACTTTGCGAATGTCAGAATGAATGGACCACCAGCAAATCCACTCCACCAGGCGCGAGAAGGCTATCGCGAGACGGCTGCTCCCGCCAGAATGGCTGGCAAGCATGGTTTATGCCGGGGCTGAGGGGTCAGATTGTGACGGGACCGCGGCTAATTCGAAAGAGTAACGGAAGCGGCCGCCACAGGTTCCAACCTTTCGATCGACGACATCGAGGCTTGAATTTGCCGCGTTTTCAGTGAAAAGCATCGGTCATGATTTGGGGAAGGCAGGAAACCGGCGGATTACGGCGGGGCGGGCGTTCGCGCGTCGGACCTGTATTTGCCATGGTTTTAGGCTCGTTTCTTGTTGCCCCGGTTTCGGCGCAAATGTTCAGCGATCGGCCCCCGCCGGTGCCGCCGGCCTCCGTTCCGGAGGCTCCGGCCGGACCTGCGATGAACCTGGCGCCACCTTCCGGTCCGGCGTCCATTCCCAGCCTGCCGCCGTCATTGACCGCGCCGCCTTCCGTTGCCGCCGTGCCTCCGGTCGTCGCACCGCAAGGCGCGGTCGCGCCGAACCAGGGCGTACTGGCGTTGACGGCGCGTTTCGGCAAAGACCTTCCGGCCATCACCGGCGGACTGGTCTGGCGCGTCTTTGCCGACCGGCCGGATGAGACCGGAAATATGAAAATGGTCCGCGAGGACCGTAACGCGACACCGAACATCGTGCTGCCGCCCGGCAATTACGTCGTTCATGTTGCACTGGGCCTCGTCAGCGCCGTGCGCCCCGTCACGCTCAAGACGGAGACCGATCGCGAGTCCTTCATTCTTGCCGCGGGAGGTCTGCGCATCGAGGGCCGCGTCGGCACCACGAAGATTCCGCAGAACCAGATTTCGTTTGCGATCTACAAGGGCAGCCAGTTCGAAGTCGGCGAGCGCGCCTCGCTCGTCCCCAACGTCGCCGCCGGCGACGTCGTGCTCCTGCCCGAAGGCACCTACTACATCGTTTCCAACTACGGCGACGCCAATTCGGTGGTGCGATCGGACATTCGCGTGCAGGCGAGCAAGCTGACGGACGTCATCATCACCCATCGCGCCGCCGTCATCACGCTCAAACTTGTCAGCGACCGCGGCGGCGAAGCGCTGGCCAACACCGCATGGTCGGTGATCACCCCGGGCGGCGACGTGATCAAGGAATCGATCGGCGCATTTCCCAAGGTCATATTGTCCGAGGGCGAATATCGCGCCATCGCCAAGAACGAAGGCAAGGTGTACGAGCGCTCGTTCAACGTCGTCAACGGCGTCGATGGCGAGGTCGAAGTCGTCGCGCGCTGATGTTCGCCGACATGTGCTGTCATAGTTTCTAACGCGCACTAACCATCGCGCAATTTAAAACCGTTAAAATCTAGAACCGCGTGACGATATCGGAAAGCGCAGGCCGCGGACGGTCCTCGCTCGGCTTTGAGACCGAGCCGATGTGGACAAAGCCGGCGAGCTTTTCGTCCGCCTTCAATCCGAGTCCGTCGAGCACGTCGCGGTCGAAGGAAAACCATCCCGTCAGCCAGCACGCGCCATAGCCGAGCGCAGTGGCCGCGGTGACGATGTTCATCGCGCTCGCACCCGCCGACAATTGCTGCTCCCACGGCGGCACCTTGGGATGCGGTTTGGTGAAGCTCACGATCCCGATCACCAGCGGCGCATCGGTCAAGCGCCGCTTCTCGACGTCGATCTCACTCGGCGAAGCATTCGGATTTTTCCGCGCGAACACGCCGGCAATGACGTCGCCGGCGCGCAAGCGGGCATCGCCTTCGAAAATAATGAAACGCCATGGCGCAAGCTTGCCGTGATCGGGCACCCGCGCGCCGATGGTCAGGATGGTTTCAAGCTCGGCGGGCGAGGGACCGGGCGAGGTCATCTCGCGCGGCTTGACGGAACGGCGGGTTTTCAGGAGTTCAATGGCGTCGGGCACGAAGGTCCTCAAATGGTGGTGGTCGCACCGGGAGAGATAGGCGCGCCGCCGCGGCGGCGAAAGCGCCTTTAGAAGGATTATGAAAACTAGTGTCCCGGTTCTGACATTCGTACGCTATCGCGGCGGCCACTTTACGAATGTCAGAACCAAAGGGACACTAGCAAATATGATTCTAGTGTGGCTTTCGACTCTGACGTTCCTTCGAAGAACTCGCGGCCACACTGAAAGGAACGTCAAAGTCGCCACACTAGGCGACCGACCGCGCCCGCTTCACATCCGGCGGCGTGGCTTCTTCCACCAGCGCGGCAATGGCCTCATCGGTCGCCATCACCTTTTGCCCGTCGCTGCCGAGCCGGCGAACGGAGACCGAATGGGTCTCGGCTTCCTTCTTGCCGACCACGAGCAGCGCCGGAATTTTCGCCAGCGAATGTTCACGGACCTTGTAGTTGATCTTCTCGTTGCGCAGATCGATCTCGACCCGCAGGCCAGCGCGCCGCGCCGCGGCTGCGACCACCTTGGCGTATTCGTCGCCTTCCGAGGTGATGGTGGTGACGACCGCCTGGATCGGCGCCAGCCAGAGCGGGAAGTTGCCGGCATAGTGCTCGATCAGGATGCCGATGAAGCGCTCCATCGAACCGCAGATTGCCCGGTGCACCATGACTGGCGCTTTCTTCGAGCCGTCGGCATCGATGTAGAACGCGCCAAAACGTTCGGGCAGGTTGAAGTCGACCTGCGTGGTGCCGCACTGCCAGTCGCGGCCGATGGCATCGCGCAGCACGTATTCGAATTTCGGCCCGTAGAAGGCCCCTTCGCCGGGATTGATCGCGGTCTTGATGCGCTGGTTGTGGCTGTTGGCCTCGATCTCGCTCAAGACGGTCGCCATCACGCGTTCGGCGTGGTCCCACATCTCGTCGGTGCCGACGCGCTTTTCGGGGCGCGTCGAGAGTTTCACGGTGAGTTCGCCTTCGAAGCCGAAGTCGGCGTAAGTCGAAAGGATCAGCTCGTTGATCTTGAGGCATTCTTCCGCAAGCTGCGCCTCGGTGCAGAACACATGCGCGTCGTCTTGCGTGAAGCCGCGCACCCGCATCAAGCCGTGCATGGCGCCGGACGGCTCGTAGCGGTGCACAACGCCGAATTCCGCAAGTCGCAGAGGCAGGTCGCGGTAACTCTTCAGTCCATGCTTGAAGATCTGCACATGGCCCGGACAGTTCATCGGCTTGAGCACAAACCAGCGCTTGTCCTCGGCCTCGTCTCCGGCGGACTGCGCGGCGAACATGTTTTCGCGGTACCAATCCCAGTGGCCGGAAGTCTCCCACAGCACCTTGTCGAGAATTTGCGGCGCGTTGACTTCGCTATAGTCGCCGGTCAGCCGCCGGCGCATATAGGCGATCAGCGCCTGGAAAATGGTCCAGCCCTTCGGATGCCAGAACACGACGCCCGGGCCTTCTTCCTGGAAGTGGAACAGGTCGAGCTCGCGGCCAAGCTTGCGGTGGTCGCGCTTTTCGGCTTCCTCGATCTGCTTCAGGTAGGCGTCGAGTTCTTCTTGCTTGGCGAACGCCGTGCCGTAAATGCGCGTCAGCATCGGATTGTTGGAATCGCCGCGCCAATAGGCGCCCGCCACCTTCATCAGTTTGAAGGCGCCTCCGATCTTCCCCGTCGAGGTCATGTGCGGGCCGCGGCATAGATCGAACCAGTCGCCCTGGAAATAGATCTTGATCGGCTCGTTGCCGGGAATGGCGTCGACCAGTTCGACCTTGAAGTTCTCGCCCTTGTCACGGAAGACCTGCTTGGTCTTTTCGCGATCCCAGACTTCCTTGGTGAAAGGTTTGTCGCGCGCGATGATCTCGCGCATCTTCTTCTCGATTGCTGCAAAATCTTCCGGCGTGAACGGCTCGTTGCGGAAGAAATCGTAATAGAAGCCGTTTTCGATCACCGGGCCGATCGTGACCTGCGTTCCCGGCCACAACGACTGCACGGCTTCGGCGAGCACGTGGGCGGCATCGTGGCGGATCAGCTCGAGCGCGCGCGGATCGTCGCGCGAGACCAGTTCGAGCTTCGCATCGTTCTCGATCGGATCGTTGAGGTCGGCCAGCCGGCCATCAAGCGCCATCGCCACGGTGCGCTTGGCCAGCGAAGGCGAAATGCCCTTGGCAATCTCCAATCCTGTGGTGCTTTTGGGATAGTCGCGCCGGGCGCCGTCGGGGAAGGTGAGGGTGACCTTATGCACGGGTTCCGCCGGTTTCAGATTTGTGATGCTGTATTGGAATCCCGACGCGGGCGTATTCTTGTCTGACATGGCCGTCTCCTCAAGGCTCACTCCTGCGAACGAGCGCAGGTAAGCGGGAATGCGAGCGGTATAGCAGGCGAATCGGGCGATGCAATATCGCATCGGGCGGATGGGGAAACCCGCCCCGGCCTGGCACAGCCTTCGGTTGCTGGCGGATAAACTCGCTGCCACAGGCTTGTTAAAATGCCGGACTATCTTGCACAGGCTTTTCTCTCACAGGCTTTCTCCCATCCGTATGACTACGCGTGCTTGTCTGGTTGCTGCACTTGCTGTGGCCTGTGTATTGGTGTGCGAAGCGGCGTCGGCGGCTTCGCCCAATCGGCGGCTGCCGGTTTCGCTGCCACGGCAAGAGCCGATGATATTCTACGTCGTCAAGGGCGCGCCTGATTCCTGCGGGCGCGGTTGCGACAGCTGGATCGAGGCCGAAGGCAAGATCGAATCCGGAACGGCTGCACGGCTGAAGGTCTTTCTGGATCGCCTGCGCAATCGCAACCTGCCGATCTATTTCGCGTCGCCCGGTGGCAACCTCGACCAGGCGGTCGTGATGGGCGGCATGCTTCATGCCAAGCCGACCATTGCCAGGATAGGACGAACCCTGGTGCGCGAATGCGGCTTTGAGGCGCAAGACAGCGACGTCTGCGTGAAGTTCAAGCAATCGGGTCGCGAGCTCCATGGCGATCTCTTCACGCGGGGTGCGATCTGCGCTTCCGCCTGTCCCTATGTTTTTGCGGGCGCTGCCGTTCATGAGGTCGCCCCGGATGCGGTGCTGGCCGTTCACTCGCCCAAGATCTTTTTCACCTTGCATGGCGGCCCCGTGGATCCATCCGTGGTCGCCGCCGCTACCGAGCGCGGTCACGAGCGCGCCAACCGGATGGTCGCAACTTACCTTGCGAAGGTGGGGATCGATGCCGGGTTGCTCGGCCTTACGAAGACCGTCAAATTCGAGGACATCCACATCCTGACGCGCGATGAGATCGCTCGCTTCGGCCTTGACCGGCGCGAACAGGTCGAAACGCCCTGGAAGTTCGAGAGCGACAAGTTCAGCATGATGCACAAGGTCGCCGTCGTGCAGAGGCCAGGAGAAAAGTCGTTCCGGTTATTGCAGTGGCGTGTGGCCTGCGTCGATGCCAAGCGCCTCGAGCTGGATTTTCAACGGCCGGCGCTGGCGAGTACGAGTTTCGCCTCGGTGTCGATCGCGGGTGACAACGCCAAGCCGACATACTTCGTCTATCCGCCGGCGACGGCGCCGGGGATCGAGCAATGGGGCCTGCGAATGCCGGAGCCCGCGTTGCAATCGCTTCTGGATCGGCCGGAAATCGAGTTTATCGAAACGTCGCTTGGCGCAGACGGACAACGGCTACCGCAAACCATCAAGCTGTCCAACGACGGATGGGACGGCGCGCTGGAGAGCCTTCTTGCCGTTTGTCCTCAGCCAAGAGACCCCACCGCTGCTCGGGCTAACCGGTCAGGCGATACGACCGCGAAATAGCCGATTGAAAACCCTTGCTATGCCGAACCGCTGAAGGGTCGCATGTGAATTAAATTCGCGGCAGCTCTTTCAATCGCCGTCGGTCCGGCCTAGATGCGCATGCATGCAAAAACCGCCGTCCGACAGTCCGGTCCATCGCCGTTTTGCGCCGACCGCGCTGATGTTTGGAAATCTCGTCACCGGTTGTTCGATCCTTGCGCCGGCGGGCATGCTGATCGAGCTGTCGTCCGATCTCGGCGTCACCATCCACGCCGCCGGCCTTCTGGTCACGTTCGGCGCAATGATGCTGTGTATCGGCTCGCCGTTGACGGCTTGGCTGACCAGCCGGATCGAGCGCCGCACCTTGCTGACCGCGACGTTGGCCGTGCTCGTGCTTGGCAACGCCGCTTCGGCGGTGGCGCCCGGCTATACGACGCTTCTGGTCATTCGCCTGATCATGCTGGCGATCGGCGCGCTTTACACGCCGCAGGCCGCAGGCACCGCGGCGCTGATCGTGTCGCCGGAAAAACGCGGCGGCACCATTGCCTACGTATTTCTCGGTTGGTCGCTGGCGGCTGCCGTCGGGCTGCCGCTGATCACTTTCATGACGAGCCACTACGGCTGGCGCACCGCCTATGGCGGCATCAGTATCATCGGAGCGTTGAGCTTGCTGCTGCTGCTCTGGCGGCTGCCCGCGGGTCTCAGGGGGGCGCCCGTCGATCTGAAGACATGGGCCGATCTCGGGCGTAACCCGGTGATTGTCGTGCTGCTCGCGATCACCACGCTGTTGATGTCGGGCCAGTTCGCGGTCTTCACCTTTATGGGGCCGCTGTTGTCGAAGCTGACGCACGTCGGTCCGGATGCGGTGGGGCTGGTCTTTGCGCTCTACGGCGTCTGCGGCTTTATCGGGATCGCCGTCGTTACCAACGTCGTCGATTCCTGGGGACCCCTGAAGGCCTCGGTGCTGTCCGTCGCTCTCGTGCTGGCCGGGGTCGCCGGATGGGCGCTGAGCGCGGGCTTCTATCCGCTGATGGCGGCCTCCGCTGCCATCTGGGGGCTGGGCTTTGCCTCCAGCAATTCGATGCAGCAGGTGCGGCTCGTGGCCGCCGCACCTGCGCTCGCTTCGGCCTCGGTGTCGCTCAACACGTCGTTTCTGTATGTGGGGCAGGCGATCGGTTCGGCGATCGGCGGATTATTGTACGCGCACGAACTCTGGTACGGCATCGGCTATGCCGGAGCCGCCTTCGTGGCGCTGGGGCTGATGATGATCATTTTGACGCGGCAGCTCGCGGTGGCGAAACGCCTTAACGGCTGATCGACGTCTCGGTGCCGCTGGCTGCAAAACGCGTCAGCGACGGCGTCAAGGCCATCTTGGCAAGCACCTCACGCACCGGCTTGTCGGTCCAGGCGTGCGTGACGTAGTCGCGATGCGTCACGCCGTCGGGCGTCTTGACGAAAACGACGCTGCCGGGACGCAGCGGACCGTCCATGTCATCGGAGATCGCGATGCCCTTGTCGCGGATCATCTGTATCAGCTCCTGATCGTGCCGCTGGGTGTAGCGGGTGTAGGCGCTGACGAAAAAGCCGGAGCGGTTGTTGGCGACCCAGGAGGCAAACTTGTCGAGCTCGCCATAGACCGCATCGAGCAGCACGACGCCGCGGATGCGATTGCCGAGGCCGCCGACGTCGAGGCTGTAAGCGGTCGGGACGAAGCCGCCGCTATAGCCGACGATCACGATCGGCATGTTGGCGAAGGTTTTCGCCGCGCTCGGATCGCCGTAGAGCTTGGCAAGGTGACTCGCCGATTCATCGATGAAGCGCTTGAGCCCGCCGGGCTGCCAGAACTTGCCGGCGCTGGAATCGGCGGCATCGACCGCGAGCTGCGGCGCGAGCAGCACGGCATTGGCGCCTGAATCCGAAATCTGCTGCGGCACAAGCTGGCGCTCGCGCACATCGCGTTCGAGCGTTGCGCCATGGCCGTGGAAGAACACGACGATGACGCCGGGCTTCTTGATGTCGAATTGTTCGGGAACGTGCATCAGCACGCGGTTGTCGTTGTAGGTTTCGTCCTGCCAGTAAACCCGTCCCGAATAGCTGCGGTGACCCCTGCGCTCGCCGTTGGAAATGTTCAGGAAGGGCGCCTCGGTGCGCGGGTTGTTGCCGTAGTAGGGGAAGGCGGACGATTTCAATCCGATCAGGGCCGTTTCATCTTCGTGCTGCGGGCGCTGATAGGGCAAGATCGGCGACAACGAGGCGACGCGATAGGGTTGCGTCTGCACGACCCGTCGGGTCTGGGCATCGGCTACGTTCGCCGGTCGTTGCTGGAAGCTCTCGGCAGCCGTAGGGAAGCGGTCGTTGAATTGCGGCTGCGGGAAACGATCGTCGAAGGTATCGCCCGAAGTGCCTTGCGCGTTTGCCGCGAGTGAGCCGGGGCTGGGCGCCTTGCCGCATTGAACCAGTGTGAACGACAGCGGAATCAGCACAGAGAGCAGGGGCAGCCAGCGCTGGCGCGGCGTGTGATAGGCGCGCAAAAGCAAATGACGCAGCGATCCCGGCCTTCCTGCCAGGTTCACGCGACCAAAAACTTCAGATTTCGGATTGGCCCCGACCATCCACCCCTTTGCCCCAACCGCCGAGTAACCGGCTGATGTCAGCGCGCTTGTGTTGCGGTGACGTTAATCCTGCGGAAATTTTTCCCCATTTCCGTAAGGGTTTGGAGAACACGAAATCGTGTCCTGATTGTGGGGCTCGCCGATTTTTCCCCCGTCAAACGGACCTCCTGTGACCAAAAATTGGTATCCGAGCACCAAAATCCGGTGTTTTACCGCCCGTTCTTGAATTGGCCAAAGCCTGCCTGCACGATGACGGCGGCAGGGCGTGACGCCCGGAATGCGGGCGAACATGGCGGTATTGGAAGGCCGGCTCTCCGGCGGATCGACGGTTTCTGTAGCAGTAGCGACCGCCATCGTCGTCGCCGACATGGTGGGCGTCGGCGTCTTCACCAGCCTCGGCTTTCAGGTCAAGGACATCCCGTCAGGCTTTGCGATCCTCGTGCTCTGGACGGTGGGCGGCATCGTCGCGCTGTGCGGCGTGTTTTCCTACAGCGAACTCGGCGCGATGTTTCCGCGCTCGAGCGGGGAATACAACTTTCTGGGCCGCGCCTATCATCCCGCTTTCGGTTTTGTGGCGGGCTTCGTGTCGGCGACCGTCGGCTTCGCGGCCCCCGTGGCGTTGGCCGCCATTGCGCTCGGTGAATATGGCCGCTCGGTATTTCCCGATGCGCCGCCGATGGCGCTTGCGGTGGGAATTGTCTGGCTGGTGTCCCTGATCCAGCTCACGGGCGTCAGGCACTCCTCGACCTTTCAGCTGATCTCGACCGTCCTCAAGGTGGTGCTGATCACGGCCTTCCTGGTGGCGGGCTTTGTCATCGGCACGCCGCAAGCGCTGACGTTTACGCCGCAGCCGCAGGATATCGGTTACATCGCCAGCGCGCCGTTCGCGATCGGGCTTGTCTTCGTGATGTATTCGTTTTCGGGCTGGAATGCCGCGACGTATATTATCGGCGAGATGCGCGATGCCGACCAGAACCTTCCGCGCGCACTGTTTACGGGCACGCTGATCGTTCTCGTGCTCTATGTGGCGCTGAACGCGGTCTTTCTGCACACCGCGCCGATCGATAAACTGGCCGGCCAGATCGACGTGGCCCGCATTGCCGGCACGTATATCTTCGGCGAGTTTGGCGGACGCATCGTCAGCGCAATGATCTGCATCGGGCTCGTGTCTTCGATCAGCGCGATGATGTGGATCGGCCCGCGCGTGATGATGACGATGGGCGAGGACATCCCGGCGCTGCGGGTGTTTTCCCGTAAATCGACCCAGGGCGCGCCGGCCTATGCCATCCTGTTTCAGCTGACGGTAGCGACCCTGATGCTGTTCACCCGCAGTTTCGAGGCGGTGCTCGACTTCATCCAGTTCTCGCTGCTGTTCTGTTCGTTCTTCACCGTGCTCGGCGTGATCAAATTGCGCATCATGCAGCCCGACCTTCCGCGGCCTTATCGCGCGTGGGGATACCCGGTCACTCCCGTTATTTTCCTGCTCGTGACCCTTTTCATGATGTACCATCTTGTCGTCGATCGGCCGCTGCAGTCCTTTTTCGGTGCTCTGATTATGGTGTCAGGCCTTTTGATCTATGTGGTTTTCCGCAAAAGAGATTCCGGCCCAGCGACCTCGTCGCCAACTCACTCCGTAGGTCGCAAATAGACATGTTTCAGACCTTCAAAACAGTGGCGGTCGCAGCCGTCTTCACGTTCGCGACTGCGCTTGGGACCGCTCGCGCCGCCGACACCGTCACGGCTGACGATACCGCGCGCTTCCTCGCCGGCATGATGCCGTCGGCCGACTCGCCGCTGATGGCGCTCACCAAGGATCCGACCTGGCAGCGCCATGCTAAGTTTTTCGATTCTGCTTTCGGCCAGCTCGATCAGCGGCAGATATCGAAAGTCCGCGCCTGGTCGGTTGCCAATCTCTCCGCGCCGAAGCCGACCATGTTCTACATGTTCTCCGGCCCGGACTTCCTTTATGCCGACGCTTTTTATCCCAAGGCGACTACCTACGTCCTGAGCGCGCTCGAACCTCCGGGGTCGGTATCTGACCTCACGAAAGTGCCGCGCGGCGCCGTCGGCGCTGCGCTTGCCAATGTCGAGCATTCGCTCGGCTCGATCCTGAGCTTTTCCTTCTTCATCACCAAGAAGATGAAGGTCGATCTGCATGAAGGGCAGGTCAACGGCGCGATGCCGCTGCTTTACGTATTTCTGGCGCGCTCCGGAAAGACCATCAAGAACGTCTCGACTGTCGCGCTCGATGGCAAGGGAACGGCGTATTTTGCCAACGACAATCCCGGCGCGAATGCGACGCGGGGGTTAAGGATCGTATTTGCCGGAAGCGACGGCGTTGAAAAGACCCTGTATTATTTCTCGACCGATCTGTCGGATTCCGGCGTCAAAGCAAGCGGCTTCCTGAAGTTCTGTGCGATGCTTGCGCCCGGAAACAGCCTGATCAAGAGCGCATCGTACCTTTTGCATTCCGCCAGCTTCTCTACGGTGCGCAATTTCATTCTCAACAATAGCGCAACGATCATTCAGGACGATTCCGGAATTCCGCTCGGCTATTACAGCCCGAAGAAGTGGCGCTTCTTTCCGTTCGGACATTATGCCGGTCCGATCGACAAGTTCCCCGCACGATATCAGCAGTCCTATGCCGAACTGTTCCGCCACGCCCAGCCGATGGATTTCGGCATCGGCTACCGGTGGCGTTCGCATGAATCGAACTTGCTGTTGACCGTCCGTTTGCCGGATGACGGCTCGGCTACGGCGGATGCGACTTCATCTACCGAGATGCCGTCCCGCCGCCGCCACCACACAAGCCGCGCCCGCGCAAACCTCGTCCGGCCCCGCCGCCACAGCCTGAGCCGTCGCACGGATTTCTCTGGTTTCAGTAAGGAGCAGAACGTCTTCGAGCGACGCGGACCAAGCGCGGGCCGCTACCAGCGCACGGTCTGGCTCGGTACAATGAAACTGCTTGTGAGATGGCTCTTCGCAGGCTCGTCCAGGTAATGGCCGATCGCGACGATGATGACGAGAATCGCGAGCACCGCCAACAAATCGACCTGCCGTGGATCGTGACCACTGGGCCGAATTTTCCAGCGCATCGTTGACGTCCTCCATGGAGGAGACATCGAACCAATCCAGCAATAAAGCGCCGGTTCCGATGCCCTGGCAACGCATTTCGGATGATGCGTTGCAGCACAGATCAGGGCGCGTTGACGCCGCGCCAGCGACCGAAGCGCCACGGCAGATACCAGCACGCGCCGGCGGGAGTGATCGTTGGAACGTTGTCGATCCCCGAGGTGCCGAAGGGCTGACAGCGCAATAGCCGCGCCAGCGTCATCCAACCACCGGCCCACAATCCAAAACGCCCGATCGCTTCATCTGCATAGACGGAGCATGTCGGCAGATGCCGGCAGTTGTATCCGACCAGCGGCGATAGCGTGTGCCGATACAGCCAGATCATCGCGCGACCTGCCTGACGCGGTAGTTGTCCGGGGTTGCGCGAACAGTCCGCGCAATGCACGGAGACCGACGGCAACTTGGGCGGCGAATGTTTCATGAGCCTGATGTTGCGATCTTGTGATCAGAAAGACCGGGTTCCACAGCCTGGAACCAAGCCTCGTCAATAATTGTGCCACAGTTTTAGAAATATCAACGGGTTCTGCGGCATCGCAACCAAGGTATGCTGGACGATTCGGTAAACCACGTTTACGTTTCGTAACATGGCGGTGACAGAATCATTTCGTTGATGCGTCACCGCGCGGACATGCTGTTGGGGGCTTGTGGGGAAGGAACCGAATTGAAGCTCTTGGGATTTCGCTTCCGCGGCTTGGGGGTATTGGCTGCCGCCGCGGTCTGTCTTGGGGTACCTGGCATCCTGGCCGCGCTTGGCGGCCTGGCCCATGCCGGAGGAACCCTCGAAGAGCGCAAGCTTCCGATGCAGTTCGGCTGGGTGGCCTGCCAGCCGCATTGCGGAGGCTGGATCAGCGCCGTGGGCATCGTGACCTCGGACAGCCCGAAGGATTTTGATGATTTCGCGCAAGGGCGCGATCTGCGCGGCGCCACCGTGGTGCTCGATTCCAGCGGTGGCTCGGTCAACGACTCCATCACGCTCGGACGCCGTTTTCGCAGCCTCGGTCTGATGACAACCGTCGGCACCAGCGTTCGAACCCGCACCGCGCAGGGCGATCGCGGCGCTATCGAGCCCGAAGCCTATTGCGAGTCGATGTGTGTGTTCCTGCTCTTGTCCGGCAAGACGCGCTATGTGCCGCAAACCGCGCATGTACGGGTGCATCAGATCTGGATGGGTGACCGCGCCGACGATGCCAGAGCTGCGAGTTATTCCGCCGACGATTTGATGATCGTGGAGCGCGATATCGGCCGGCTTGCGAAATACACCTTCGAGATGGGCGGCGCCGGCGATCTGTTGGCGCTCTCGCTCAACGTTCCACCCTGGGAAGAACTGCACGAGCTGTCGCGCGAGGAATTGCGGCTGACCAATCTCGTGACCACAGACGCGGTCGCTGAAGTGTTGCCGTCCTCGGTCGTGCGAGGAATGGCGCTGGCTGCGAAGCCGGTGCAGGACCGTCTTGCGAGTTCCGTGGTGAACGACGCTTCCCCCGCGCCCGCGCCAACTGCCAAATCCACCCGGACGGCCGAGGTTCTCGCCCCGGCTACCAGCGTCGCGGCAGCCCCGGCGCAATAGCGCGGGGCTTCGGCCGTTCGTGAAATGACTGATATCTCTTAAGCCGAGGCTGGCTGCGACGCGGGTTGTTTGGCGGCCTCGATCTGGCCGATCGCGTCCACCACGGCATCGAAGGTGAGCATGGTTGAGGCGTGCCGCGCCTTGTAGTCGCGAACCGGTTCGAGCACGGCGATTTCGGCCCATTTGCCCTCTGGCGGCTTGCCGTTTTCCTTCAGCATTTTGCGGACGCTCTCGCGCAGTTCTCGCAACTCGCTGGCGGTAGAGCCGACAACATGGGCTGCCATGATGGACGACGAGGCCTGGCCGAGGGCGCAGGCTTTCACGTCGTGCGCAAAGTCGGTGACGACGGGACCGTCCATCTTGAGGTCAACCTTCACGGTCGATCCGCACAGCCTGGAATGGGCGGTAGCGGTGGCATCGGGCGAGGGAAGGCGGCCGAGCCGGGGGATATTACCGGCGAGTTCAATGATTCGTTTGTTGTAGATGTCGTTTAGCATAGCCCGAACTCGCGCTCCCCGCCCTTGGCGACCACCGTGCATGGCCCTATATATGGCTGGGAATGGTGGAAATACACCCCGCCATTTCCCTGAGGTGGTCCGAAACCGGTACCCGTTGGCCCACCGTAAAGCGATATCGATAGGGCGGGACTCAGGCGCCCGGCGGTAGTCCGCCCCGTCTGCCGGTGACACTCCGGTCTTGCTGCTGACCGGTCGAACGGAGCTGACATGGACGCATTGATCAAATCCCTCCGCCCAAAGACTGCTGATTCCAAGCCTTCCGAGCTCAAGCCTTCCGAT
Source organism: uncultured Alphaproteobacteria bacterium (assembly GCA_963706265.1). GTDB lineage: Bacteria > Pseudomonadota > Alphaproteobacteria > Rhizobiales > Xanthobacteraceae > Bradyrhizobium. The sequence goes on from CAVPLO010000004.1 coordinate 1,282,135, forward strand.
TTGAAGCCCTCCGAGGCAAAGCCGACCGACGTCCGACCCGCCGAGCTTGATCCTTCCGAGTTTCTGGCAGCCGCGGTCCGCGCGGATCAGCCGCGGCCGTCGCGCTCCGAAGCTGAAGCGGCGGTGCAGACCTTGCTGAGCTATATCGGCGAAAATCCCGGACGCGAGGGGCTCTTGGACACGCCGCGCCGCGTGGTCGAGGCCTTCGACGAATTGTATCAGGGCTACCACCAGTGTCCGGCAGAAGTGCTCGATCGCACCTTCGGCGAAACCGCGGGCTATGACGACTTCGTGCTGGTTCGTGACATCGAATTCACCTCGCAGTGCGAGCATCACATGATGCCGTTCTACGGCCGCGCGCACATCGCCTATACGCCGGTCGAGCGTGTCGTGGGCCTGTCGAAGCTTGCGCGGCTCACCGATATCTTCGCCCGCCGCCTGCAGACCCAGGAACACCTGACGGCGCAGATTGCTGCTGCAATCGACGAGGTTCTCAAGCCTCGCGGCGTCGCCGTCCTGATCGAGGCCGAGCATACCTGCATGTCCGTGCGTGGCGTCGCCAAACACGGCGCGATGACCTTTACCAGCCGCTTCACCGGCATGTTCCGCGACAATCCGGCGGAACAGGCACGGTTCATGTCCTTGGTTCGAACGCCGCAGCGCTAGATTTCCCTGTGTCCACCTCATCCGATAGCAGCGTCATCGAGGAAGGGCTGTCGTTCCAGCCCACATTCGATGCCAGCGGTCTCGTCACCTGTGTCGCCACCGACGCTGCAACGTCGGAGGTGCTGATGGTTGCGCACATGAACGAGGAGGCGCTCCGCAGAACGATTGCGAGCGGGGAAGCCTGGTACTACAGCCGGTCGAGGCAGGCGCTGTGGCGGAAGGGCGAAACCTCCGGCCACGTCCAGCGCGTGGTCGAGATGCGCATGGATTGCGATCAGGATGCGGTGTGGATCCGCGTCGAGCAGACCGGGGCTGCCTGTCACACCGGCCGCCACTCCTGCTTCTACCGCAAGGTCGAGGCTGCCGATGGCGGTGCGCGGCTGTCTTTCGTGGACGCGGACAGAGTGTTCGATCCGAAGGCGGTCTATCGCAAGTGATGCATCCCCTCGGAGCGCACCGGGAACCGTTTTAACCCACTCTTAACCATACTTGCCGCACTGTTGGGCCGGCTTGAGCGCTGGTGGGAGCCCTCGCGTAGCCAAGGTGGGTCATTTCGCGGGGAGCGGAGACCAGGATGTCGGTCGACACATCGAACGCCACTGCAACGGCAGGTGCCGATCCTGCGCGCGTGCGCGTCGCCGGCGCGATCAAGCAGGCCGCGAGTTCGAGCGGCACGAGCTTTCAGTATCTTCTGACGACCGCCAAGATGGAGTCGGACTTCAATCCGGCGGCAGGCGCCTCGACCTCATCGGCCCACGGGCTCTTTCAGTTTATCGATCAGACCTGGCTTGCGACCGTGAAGGATGCGGGCGCCCAGTTCGGCTATGGCAACTATGCCGACATGATCACCAAATCTTCCGATGGCAGCTATTCGGTGGCCGATCCCGGTGCGCGCAAGGCGATCCTGAAGCTGCGCGACGATGCAACGGTCGCCTCCGCCATGGCAGCTGCGCTCACCCAGTCCAATAGTTTCCAACTGACTGGCATGATCGGCCGGCGTCCGACCGAAAGCGAATTGTACATGGCCCATTTCATGGGGGTCGGCGGCGCCGCCAAGCTAATCGGCAATGCCGAGGATAATGGGCAGGCTTCGGCGGCGCGGCTGTTTCCGAATGCCGCCGCCGCCAACCGATCGATCTTCTACGACCGCGCAAGCGGGCGGGCGCGCAGTGTGTCCGAAGTCTATTCGGTGCTCCAACAACGCTACGCCAGCGCCGCCGCCTCATCGGCGACCCAGAGTGCGATGGCCTCGGTCGGCGGCGACATCAAGCCGAGCGTTGCTGTTGCGAGCGCCGCTCCAAGTCCTGCTTCAAGCCCATCCGTGGCAGACGCGGCGACCTTTCTCTCGAGCTTCCCGGACACCCGGTCTGCAGCGACGGCCACAGCGGCCGCGCCTACGACGGTGGCAGATGCGGCTCCCTCAAGTCCGGTCTTCCGTTCGCTGTTTCAGGATGGCGGCCGTACTCAACCGGTTTCGCAGGCCGTGCGTGAATTATGGGGTAACTCCGGCTCGCTGACGTCGGATCCGCCGGCATCGTCAGCGACGACAGCGCCTTCAACTTCGGTCGCGGCGCTGCCGGCGGCAGCCACCGGCAGTGGGCTCGATCTCTTCAGCGATCGCAACGGCACCTTCAGCGGCTAAGGGCTTGGTACGGTGCGACGTCCAGGCGCGCCGCAGGCCTTAACAAAACGTCAATGAAACCAGCCTGTTATAGTGAACGCTTTGTTAAGCGTCGTGGTTTATTTTGTCTTGCACTGGCGCCTGGACGACAGAGGTGCCGAAGGTTTTGCGTAAGCCGGCAGGGCAATGATCGTTCGGCAGTTCATCAGTTGGATAAAGACGGCCCCCGCAGGCGAACGCGCCGAGGCGACGCGGGCCCTGGCACGGGCGTGGCTCGTCTCCGATCTCTCAGAAGACGACCGGTCAGCCGCCGAAGGCGCGCTGTTGATGCTGCTGGATGACGCCTCGCCCCTGGTGCGCCGGGCAATGGCAGACGTATTCGCACGCAGCCAGGAGGCGCCCGCCGCCATCGTGCAGGCCTTGGCGCTGGATCAGCCGTCGGTTGCCTTGCCCATCCTCGAACATTCGCCGCTGTTGATCGATGCGGATCTCGTCGACATCGTCGCAACCGGCGACGGCCAGACGCAATGCGCGATCGCCCGCCGCATCAATCTGCCTTCCTCCGTCTGCGCCGCGATTGCCGAAGTCGGCTCAGCGGCGGCGGCGCTGGAATTGATCGAAAACGCCTACGCGGAACTCGCGCCATTTTCCTGGGACCGCATCGTCGAGCGCCACGGCCACCTCGCGGCGATCCGGGAATCGATGCTGGAGCTTGAGGATCTGCCCGCCGCAACGCGAGTAGCGCTGGTCGCCAAGCTGTCGGACACGCTGGCGCAGTTTGTCGTAGCCAAGAACTGGCTGAGCGCCGATCGCGCCGAACGGATAGCGGGTGAGGCGCGCGATCGCTCGACGGTCGGCATCGCGGCTTCCTCACGCGGCGACGACATGCGCGGGCTGATCGGACATTTGCGCGCAACCTCCCAACTCACCGCCGGCTTGATCCTGCGTGCGCTTCTCTCCGGCAATCTCGAATTGTTCGAAGCCGCGCTTTCCGAACTGTCCGGTTTGCCCGGCAGCCGCGTCTCCGCTTTGCTGTTCGATCGGGGTGAGGCCAGCCTTGTGGCGCTGCTGCAACGGGCCGGGTTGCCGGAATCGACATTCGCGGCCTTCCGCGCCGCGCTTGATGCCATCCAGGAGATCGGCTTTGCCGATACGCTCGGCGGGGCAGCACATCTGCGCCGCCGCATGGTTGAACGCGTGCTGACGCAATGTGAAACCGACCAGAACGCGGCCGGCCCGCTCTTGATCCTGCTGCGGCGCTTCGCAACCGAATCGGCGAGGGAAGAGGCGCGCCTGTTCTGCGAGGAACTCGCGGCTGAGGAAGTCATCGCCCCGATTCCGCACGGCCTAATCGCGGCTTAGCCGATCCGTTTCAGCGGTCGTCCCTGCGAACGCAGGACCACCAGTGCCAGTTGTTTCGGTCGTCGTCGGCTATCGCCAAATTGCTGGGCTGCGGCATATGGGTCCCCGCGTTCGCGACACGCGAGCAGGGGACGACGGAAAACCTTAATCCGCCGGAGCGATGCTGGGGGCCATGATGGCCTCGAGATGCTCGGGCCGGTCGCGGTTGACGCGGGCGAGATATTCGTCGGCCACGCCGCGCAGGCGGCGGCTCAGTTCGTTCGACATGCTGATGGTATCGAGCTTGGTGTGTTGATGCACGATCGCCTGAATGGCGTTGATATGGTGCACGATCAGGTCCGTCGGCACCCGCGCGAGATCGGGGGCGTGTTCGATGATCCGGCAAAGGCTCTCGGCAACGGCGCCGGCTGAGGCAAAGCCGAAGGTGGCGGAATCGCCCTTGATGTCGTGAGCGGCGCGAAAGAGTTCGTCGCGCGCAGACTTGGTAAAGCCTTCTTTGACTGCGGCGGCGTGGGCGGCCGCAAGCCGTCCGACTTCGATATCCATCCATTGCTTGAATTCGCCGGACATGTCGGCCAGCGCCTTCTCGGCACGCGCGACGGGGTCATCGACATCGTCCTCAGCCGTCCGCCGCAGTACCTTGCGCAGCGGGTTGGGCTGGGTGATCACATGGTGATCGGCGAATTTCTGGACCTCGATGTCGGATTTGCTGTTCGGCATGCGCTTCGCTCTTCCCTGCTAGACGCCAGATCTGGCCTTGTCGAGCAGCGAGGGCTGCTGAAGGATTTCCATTTCGCCGCCGACGCGCCGCTCCGGTCCGATATAGGCGCCGTTGGAGTTGCGCCTGCGATCCGGGCCGAAATAGGTCTTGGTCTTGATGAACGGGCGCGGATTGGCGACGACGTTCAGGATGCGTTGATACAGTCCCTTGGCGGAGATCGGCTTCGCCAGGAATTCGGTCACGCCGGCATCGCGCGCCACCGTGACGCGCCGTTTCTCCGAATGACCCGTCAGCATGATGATCGGGGCGTAAGGATTGCCCTTGGACTCCGGCTGCCGGATCATCTGCGCCAGTTCAAGCCCGTCGAAGATCGGCATCGCCCAATCGGTGATGACGATGTCGGGGACGTAGTGCGTATACATTTCGAGCGCGGTCGCGCCATCTTCGGCTTCGTACGCTTCGCGCGCGCCGAACGAATGCAGCAACGTCCGCAGAATGCGGCGCATATGCGGGTTGTCGTCGCAAATGAGGAATCGGAGCTTGTTGAAATCGATACGGAACATGGCCGTGCCCTCGGGACACGCATACGCGCAGACGCTGGTATACGTGCCGTTAACCATATCCCGCCCGCGTTAATGAATGGTTGCGATGGCGGGTTCGCCGTGGGCGATTAGCTGTTGCCATCAAACGAAGGGTGGGGCGAGAGGCCGCCGGCTGGTCGAGCCGCCGGCCCGTGACGGCGCAGCTAATAGCCGAACTGTTCGCCCAGGATTCGTTCTTCGAGGCTGTGCCCGGGATCGAACAGCATCCGCATCGAAATGGTCTTGTCGGACAGAACTTCGACACGGCGGACGTCGCGGGCCTCGTCGTGATCGGCCACCGCCGCCACCGGGCGCTTGTCGCCTTCGAGCACTTCGATGACCACGAAGGCGGTGTTGGGCAGCAGCGCGCCGCGCCAGCGCCTCGGCCGGAACGGGCTGATCGGCGTCAGAGCGAGGAGAGGGGCATTGATCGGCAGGATCGGTCCCTGCACCGACAGGTTGTAGGCGGTCGAGCCGGCCGGCGTGGCCACCAGGATGCCGTCGGCGATCAGCTCGGGCATGCGTTCGTGCTCGTCGATCAGGATCCGCAGGCGCGCCGCCTGATAGGTCTGGCGAAACAGCGAGACCTCGTTGATGGCGTGATGCAGGTGAACGGCGCCGTGCACGTCGGTGGCGCGCATCAGCAGGGGATTGATCAGCGTTTCGCGCGCCGCCGCCAGACGCTCGTGCAGACGGTGGGTCGAAAACTCATTCATCAGAAAGCCGACCGTGCCGCGGTGCATGCCGTAGATGGGCTTGTTGGAGTGCATGTGCTGATGCAGCGTTTGCAGCATCAACCCGTCGCCGCCGAGCGCGACCACCACGTCGGCATTCGACGGATCATGATTGCCGTAAAGCGCGACCAGTCGCGCGAGCGCCTCCTGGGCTTCGGCGCCCGAGCTCGCGACAAAGGCGATCCGGTCATATCGTTCGGAACTGGTCATGGAGATCGCTGTAAATCCTGTAAGCGCCGCCGATGGCCGGCATCGGACGCAGTGGACGGTCGTCTATACGACCCGGGCGGGGTTTGTCGAGATGATTGCCTGAGCAGGACTGAACCCGTCATGGTTTTTGGGCTAAATTCCGCCGCCGATGTAGGGCCACTTGCGTAAAATAGCATGCTTTGGCGCGGCGAAAATGGTTGGCGTTACGCTTGCGCGGGAAGTTGGAGAAAAGATTAATGAACATTCGATCCGCTATCCTCGCGCCGGCGCTCCTGACCCTCGCCACGTTGGCCCTGACGGCCAGGGCGGATGCCCAGGATGCAAAGCCACATCCGTCATCCCAACCGGCGCCTGCGACACAGGCCTCGCCCGCACCCACCGGCCAGAAGTCGTCGCTCGCGCGGCAACGCCGCAGCGCCGAGCGAGGCACGGCGGCTGCCGGAGGATTCCACCACCAAGCAAACCATCTCCGTTCAGGGAAGGACACTCGCTTTCACCGCGACGGCGGGCTCGCTCCGGCTGTTCAACGGCAAGGGTGAACCGCAAGCCGATATTGCCTACACGGCCTATCAGCTCGAAGGCGCCGACCCGCGCAGCCGGCCGGTGACGTTTTTCTTCAATGGCGGGCCGGGGGCATCGTCCGCCTATTTGCAGCTCGGCTGCGCCGGACCCTGGCGGTTGTCGATCGAAGGCGACAGTGCCGTTTCATCGGCGTCTCCCGAGCTGACGCCCAACGCCGAGACGTGGCTCGACTTTACCGACCTCGTTTTCATCGATCCCGTCGATACCGGCTATAGCCGTTTTGTTTCGGCCGACGAAGACGTGCGCAAGCACTTCTTCTCTGTCGACGGCGACGTCAACGCGCTGGCCGTTGCCGTTCGCCGTTATCTGGAAAAGTACGACCGCTTGCTGTCGCCCAAATACCTTGTCGGCGAAAGCTATAGCGGCATTCGCGGGCCGAAGATCGTTCACGAGTTGCAGACCGCCCAAGGCGTTGGCATCAAGGGATTGATATTGATCTCTCCGTTGCTCGATTTCCGCGAGTTCGGCGGCTCGAGCCTTTTGCAATATGTCATCAGCCTGCCGTCGATGACGGCGATTGCGCGCGAAGCCAAACATCCGGTTACGCGCGCCGATCTGACTGACGTCGAAGTTTACGCGCGCGGCGATTTCCTCGCCGACCTGGTCAAGGGCGAAGCGGACAAGGAGGCTACGACACGGCTGGCCGACCGTGTCTCGGCTTTGACGGGAATAGATCAGACCGTCACGCGCCGGCTTGCGGGGCGTCTCGATTCTTCCGAATTTCGCCGCGAGTTCGATCGCCGCGAGGGCAAGGTAACCGGACGCTATGACGGTTCCGTGCTGGGCTTCGATCCCGATCCGGATTCCAGCGAAGGCCATTTTAGCGATCCGTCGGGCGATACGCTGATCGCACCTTTGACCAGCGCCGCGGTCGATCTGACCACACGCACGCTCAACTGGCGTCCCGACGGTCCTTACCATCTGCTCAACAGCTCGGTTGAGCACTCCTGGAATTTCGGACGCGGATTAAATCCGGCCCAGTCGATCACCCAACTCCGGCAAATCCTCGCGCTCGATCCCAAGCTGAAGCTTTTGGTCGGGCACGGATTGTTCGATCTCGCCACACCTTATTTCGCGTCCAAAATCTGGCTCGATCAATTGCCCGCTTATGCGTCACCCGATCGGGTGAAGCTTGTGGTCTATCCGGGCGGCCACATGTTCTATTCGCGCGAGGCTTCGCGCCAGGCTTTCCGCGGCGAGGCGGAAGCGTTGATGAAGTGAGCCCAAAAAAATCGGCGCAGCTGAGCTGCGCCGATTAATCCTGGCCGTTGGTAACACTCAGTAGACGAGGCCGGTGCCTGCGGGCTGATCGAGCGCCATCGCCAACGACTTGTATTCGGCGCAGTCGGTGCCACAAATCTGCTTGATGCGGCCGAGGTGATACTGAGCGGATTCGCGGTTGCCCTGTTCGAGCTGCCACAGTCCGTAATACTGCCAGGTGCGGACATGGTTCGGATCAGCCTGAAGCGCGCGCTCATACCAGACCTGCGAGACCTTATAATCGCCGAGCTTGCGGTAGGAGTAGCCGATGAGATTGGCAACGTCGGCGACGTCATCCCGGCCGAGAGCCTTCAGCTCCGCGATAGCGGACGTGTAATCATGACGATCGTAGATCGTGGTGTAAGCCGCGCGATAGCCTTCGAGGAATTTCTGGTCGTCGATGCTCGAACTCTTGTTGTGTTTCTTTTTCTTATCCTTGGACGAGTCGGTCGGGGCTGAGGGCGTATCGCCACCGGCCGCCTTGGCAACATTGACCATCGGCCCGGCCATCGTCGCGGCGGCAAACATCGCAAGGGTCAAAAGTCGGATCGCAATTTTGGTCATGCGTCTCTCCTGATTTCAGCATGGGCAACCCTACACCGGAGCCCGTCAATTTGAACACCCGCAGTTGGCGATCATTCCAGCGACATTTTTTTGCGTTTTTCGGGAATTTTTTCGCCGGCAATGCGTCGCCGAGATGGTTCGATCCGGCGGCAAAGTGCAGATCAAACCGGCTTTGCATGCCGGCCGCCAAACATGACCGGAAATTCATCGAGATGAACGAAGACCGCTGTGCGGCTTCACGGCGGGTTCAGCGGCCGCCTCTTAAGGTCGCGCCATGATCGACGAGCCCGGTCATCCGACCGGTACCCTTCGTGATCCCTTTCGAGAGGAGCTATCCATGTTGAAAACCATTTCCGCAGCGCTGCTTGCGGTTACAGTTCTCGCCGCGCCGGCGCTTGCTGCGAGCACGGCCAAGACGGTGCAGACCCCGGTCACCAAGTCCGCCACGGTGAAAAACTCCCTGAACGCCAATGCCAAGATGGGTAGCCATCATGCGCGGCGTCACAGTCATTACACGCATCGTCGCTCCCACAAGAAGATGGCGGCGAAGCTTCACAAGTCTCTGAAGGTCTCAGCCAAGCCCGTAACGCACCCCGCCAAGCGCGGCTGAGAACGGTCCGGAGGGCGGACGCGGTTCGATTCGACGACGCCTTTTCGGATTTCAGGTCCGGCCCACGCCGCCCCAACGGCGTCGGGCCGGCGCCTGATTTTAAAAACCAAAATGCGAATTCCCTTTCATTTTCGAACGGGTTAGAAACCCTTCGGATGAATTTGCAAGAGCACAGGTCGCGGCTGGGAATTCCGGCAATGCGCGTCGCCATTCTGGTGTTGCCGATCGCGCTTGCGGCGTGCGCGGGCGGCGACGAGGGCCGAAGCTTCAGCCTGCTCGGCGACAAGCCTGACACCCCTCAGTCCTTCCCCGGCAACTATCGCGCGGAATTGCTGGCGTTCATGAAGACCTACCTGAACAATCCGGTTGGCGTGCGCGACGCGGCGATGGCCGAGCCTGTGATGCGCGATGTCAACGGCAAGATGCGCTACATCAGTTGCCTGCGGTACTCCGCGCGCGAATCCGATGGCAGCTATCGCGAGCCGCGCGAGCGCGCGGTGTTGTTCGTCAACGGCCGGCTGGACCGCATGATCGAGAAGAGCGGCGATCTCTGCGCGGGCGCGGCGTTGGGGCCGTTTCCTGATCTGGAAAAAATGACGCGGTGAGGCGCCCGCTACGCGGCGGGACTGGAAACGGGTTCCAGTTCGAGGCGGGTGTGGAACCGACGCGATATCACTTTTCTGCGAGCTCCCCTGGAACAGGAAACCTTTAGAAGCCCGATCGCGACCAAGTTGGATAATTGTGGCCGAAAAGCCTTTCGGCGTGGAACAAAATGGCGTTGTGGCGCGGGTGCCACACCCTGCAAAGAAGCGTGTTTGCAGTTGCCACGAAGCAACCAAATTGGCGCCACGTTGTTTGGTTGTTGTCGATCACGACGATAACGGGGAACCACCATGAAAAAAATTCTGCTAGGCGCTGCCGCCTTTGTGGCGTTCGCGGCTCCGGCCTTCGCAGCCGATCTGCCGGCGCGAACCTACACCAAGGCTCCGGTGTATAGGGCGCCCGAAGCCATCTACAACTGGACCGGCTTCTACCTCGGCGGCCACATCGGCGGGGCCTTCCCGGGAGGCAACAACCTTGAGGCGAACGACGCCCGCTTCCTGGGCGGTGTGCAGGGCGGCGTCGACTATCAGTTCTCGAATAACTGGGTTATCGGCGCCGAGGCCCAGTACAGCTGGCTGATGGGCAATGGCGGCAATGGCGTCGCGTTCCCCGGCGGCACGATAGCGACCGCCAACTCCGACCAGCTCGGTTCGGTGACCGGCCGGCTCGGTTACGCCTTCGGACCGACGCTACTCTATGCCAAGGGCGGCTACGCCTGGCGCAACAACGACAATCTCGGCGTGACCACGGGCGGCGTGCCGGTTGCCTTCACCGTCGGTGGCGATCATCGCGACGGTTACACCGTCGGCGCCGGCCTCGAATACATGTTCACGCCGAACTGGTCGATCAAAGGCGAGTACCAGTACTATAACTTCGGTAACACGACCTTCCTGAGCGGCCCGGCGCCGATCGTCGGCACCCGTTTCAGGGATGACGAGCACACCGTCAAGCTCGGGATAAACTATCGCTTCGGCTGGGGTGGCCCGGTCGTCGCCAAATACTGAGTCGCCAAGTACTGAGTAGAGCACCGAGGACCAGCGGCCATCAGCCGCGAACGGAAAGGCCGGCCTAGCGCCGGCCTTTTTGTTGGCTAGTTTGCAAAGAACCACTGGTGTCCCGAATCCGACGAGGAAAAATTATTTTCGCCGTCGTGAAACTTTCGCCCGGGATTGGCTATTATGGCGCTGCCGGTTCGCTGGACAGCATCCATGCGTGTTTTCACATTAGCGTTCGTCTTCTGCACGATCGCTTTGCCGTGCGCGGCCCAAACCGTGCTGAAGTCCGAACCGCTGCTGCTCTCCCCCTATGAGATCGTCCTCGTCGAAAGCGCCCTGTGCCCGCCCGGGCAGGTGATGAAGGTCACCGGCGCCATCCGGGGCCTGCACCGGCGCAAGAGCTGCGTGGCCTTGGCCGCCGAGCAGGCTTCGCTTGTGGAAGCGACCCCCTAAGCCGTTTTTCGAGGTCGGTCTTCTTCCAATCGTTGACCCGTTTTGCTGGTCTCAGGCGTCACGTCTGGGGTCAGGTTATCCCATTGCAGGCCGCGCGCGGCTTCCCGCTCGGCATCAGCCTGATTCCGCATCGGATCTTCCTGCGGGTCCGCCCGGCAGGGTCTGATCTCGTAGTCGTTCTCCAGGATGGGCCGCGGCCCCGACTGGTCATCCCCGGATACCACCTCTACAACCAAGCCGCTTTCGCGGGCGAGTTTCCAGACATCCGCTTCCGTCGGGTAGGCGTTACTCAGCTTCGCCTCGTTGCAAAATAGCGCGTAGGGCATCCAGAACTCCGATAAAAAACCAACCTCCTTAACGCAGAAGGTCGGTTCGGGTTGCAGCCGGGAACAGGGCGCGGCGCGCCCTGGGGGCTTAAGTCGTAAACGAGACCTGAATCCCGAAAAAAATATGGTGCGGGACTCTCCGGGTAGAATCGCCTGATGCTCGTGACCGCCATGAGCATCATCAGCCAGGTCTCTTGCGGGAAAATTCACGCGACGCTGTCGATCGCGTTGTTGGTCGCCTGCGCGGCCAATCTGGCGCTATTATGTGCTTTCTTGTGAGCGGATTCCGCCGGCGCTCCCGTGCGCGGCCTTGAAGACCGCCTTATTTCCCCTGATATTCTCTCCTGATCGCGATCGTGCCCCCACCGGGCTCGTTTGAGCGTCTCTGATGTCGAGGTCAAAGACGAAAGGATCGTCGCATGCCGCGAAAGGGAATCACGGGCCATGACGAATGGGTGGTGACGGAAGCGCTGGCGACGGCGCTGATCGCGCTTGAGCAATTGCCGCCCAAGCATCGGCCGGCCGCGCATATGGACGATATCAAAAAACTGCTTACCGCCGGCTGCCAGTCAGGGACCGTCAACCTCCATTTGGCGCAGGCCAAATGCCGCCTGTTTCCGGCCGCGGACCGGGAGGCGATCTACCGGGAATATGGGCTGGAGGACGGCCAGGCTTGACGCTCAACCCTGTCGACAACGGATAGCCCTTGCCGGGCAACTCTGCTATTTGACCCCGCGCGGCCCGCGACCCGGCCACCGGTTGCCGGCCGCAGCGACGACAAAGTAGAATTTCGTGCCCCATTTGCCGGTTTAGCTCAGCGGTAGAGCAGCGGTTTTGTAAACCGAAGGTCGGGAGTTCAATCCTCTCAACCGGCACCAGCGTTCGGCGAAACGCGCAGGCCCGGCAGGACTGCCGTCCGGGTTAACTTTTTCGTATCGCCAACGCCCCCAAATTGACGAAGCATGAAGGCCTGCGCGTTAGGCTTACCGCTAGTTTGGCGGCTCGTTTTAACCCTTGCAGTCCGGGCTTGGATTAGGGTTGCGGGCCTATCGGGATTGGATGCAATGCGCGCGGTACTAGCACTGGCGGTCTTCGTTGGAACGAGCGGCGCGGCATGGGCTGAAAGCAACGGTCCGGTCATCGCGATTCCAGGGCGCCCCGGCGTACCCGTCATTATCAATGGCGTTGATGCATCCTACGCGGTGGTCGAAGGCGACTGGGGCTTGGACAAGGGCGTGCATGTTCAGCCGACGGTCTATGGCGGCCATCCCGTCGAGCCGGCGCCGCCGGTCGGTCATTATTATCCGAGCGCGGGACACCTGCCGGGCTATGGCCGGCTGGAAATCGAAAGCGCCGACAAGCCCAAGCCTGCGCCGGCTTTCCACCAATCCTGGTCCGCCGGATCGAAGCAGGCGGATCCACCGGCGCCGCTCAACCAGGTGCCGCCCAATCCGCCAGCGGTGATCATGGCGCCGCAGTTCAACGAACACGAACACGAGCGCAACGTTCGACAGAACTCTGCAAACCCTCAGCCGGAATTCAGGGATCAGCGGGGTCCGCAGCACCGTCCGTAAAATTCAGGTTCAATAACAAAACTACCCAACAGGAGAGAGTAATGCGTCAGACGATTTCAGGATTGGTAGCGGCGTTGGCCGTGTTTGTCGCCGGCGCTGCGCCCGCCAAGGCATGTGACGGCGGCTGCTCGCCGTGCGGCTATGTCAGCCCCTGCGCTCCGGCTTATGTGCAGCCCTATGCCGGCTACGAGCGGCTGGCCGATCCGGAAGTGCAGTATCACTCGGCACCGATCGCAATGCCGCAATATTACTATGTCGAGCAGGGTCCGACCTATACCGGTCCGGGCGACTTCGCGCCCCGTCGTGTCTATCGAGAACAAGGCATCTACGGCCGGCCCTATCATTACCGTCACTATGGCTATCGCGGGTACCGGCATTATCCGTGGCACCACCACTATTGGCATCGCTACGGCTACCACTATCGCCCGCACGTGCTGCACAGCTATTATTGATCGCTCCAAAGGCGGATCAGGACCGAGACTTCGGCGCCCGCCTGCGAGCGGGCGCATTTCATTTTCAGGGTTTCACATCAAACCGAGTCGGCTCGCGCCGATATAAAGCGCAAGCACCGCCGCATTCGACACGTTGAGGCTCTTGATCTCACCGGGCATGTCGAGCCGCGCCACCTGGCTACAGGTTTCGCGCGTCAATTGCCGCAATCCCCTGCCTTCGGCGCCTAGCACCAGCGCAAGAGGTTCGCGCAACGTGACCGCGCCAAGATTTTGCTTCGCCCTGGCTGTCGAGCCCGACGGTCATGAAGCCGCGCTCGTTCATTTCGGTGAGCGCGCGCGCAAGATTCGGCACCGTCACCAGCGGCACCAGTTCCAGCGCACCGGACGCGGACTTCGCCAGCACGCCAGTGGCCTCGGGGCTGTGGCGCGCCGTGGTGACGATCGCTTTCACCGCAAAGGCCGCCGCCGAGCGCATGATCGCGCCGACATTGTGCGGATCGGTGATCTGGTCGAGCACCAGCACAATACCGGCCTCGGCCAGTTCATCGAGGCCGGGCGAGGCGAGGGGGGCGGCTTCTGCCAAAAGGCCCTGGTGCACGGCATCTGGACCGAGCCGCTGGTCGATCAGGTTCGGCCGCACGATCTCGGGCGTCACGCCGGTCTCGATCTTGTCTTCGGCGAGGCGGCGTGCGGCGTTTTCCGTCAACAACAGCTTGCGGATCCGCCGCCTCGGATTGGCCAGCGCCGCCGTGACCGTGTGCCAGCCGTACAGGATCACCGTATCGTCGTCCGCGCCTTCGCGCCCGCGCCAGGGCGGCCTTCGGCCAGTCTCACGGCGCCGCTCGGGGCGCTTGTCGGCTCCTTTGGCCCCCTCGGAGCGATGGAATTTTGGCTTTCGGTCGCGATCACGCATGAAAAAGCTTGTCTCACGGGCACCGGCACAAGGCAATTTGTTGAGCCCGGCAATCGGCTCTGAAATTGTTAGCATTTTTGCCGTCGGGTTCGGTTGACTTTGCCATGGCGCTTCGCCCATAAACGCGCCCGACCGGAGCCCTTATGAAGGTTTCCGGTTTTCAGTGTCATCGACAAGCTGATTTCCGCCGTCCTCGGCGGGAAAGCTTGCGATGGGGCTAAAATGGGGAAGTGTCCCGAGTGGCAAAGGGAGCTGACTGTAAATCAGCCGCCTCATGGCTTCGAAGGTTCGAAGTCCTTCCTTCCCCACCAGCCTTGCGGCTGCGCTTGGCGCGGCCAGCCGGAACGAAGCGTGTCCGGGTAGCTTGAGCGAAGCGAAAGCATAGACGGACGTTGCCCTTCCTCACGGCCGGTTCACGACGGCCCTCAGCTGATCGACGTAAGCCTACCTTCGCCGAGGCCATGAACAATTCATTTTCCTCGAGGATCATGACCTTGGCGTCTCGCCAGGCGTCGAGGTCGGCGTCTCGGAAAGGTTTCGTTGCAATTCGCGATAGGGTGTGCCGCCGAAGCGGCCGAGCGTGGCGTAATAATAGAATTGAAGCCGCTCGAGGCAGTTGGCTTCGATCAGGATGCGCGACGGCAGATGGCCGAAGCTGGAGCCGACCATGGCCACATCGAGCTGCCGCGCCGGACTTGTCGGCGCAAGGCACGGACGGCTGGAAGTTGACTTTCGGTGTTTGATAGCCGAGCGGCGGGAAGAAACACGTTCAACAGATCGACCAGTTCGCGATCGGCGCCTTCGCCGGCGTCGACATCGTGTAGGTGAACGTGAAGGGCGGAATGATCTCGCGCCCGGCCAGCCGGTTGATCTCCTCGACGACGGCCGAAACGGCGCGCGCGCCGCCGACGTCGTTCCAGTGCACGCCGCCTTGCGGAAACAGGTCGAACGGGTAGGTGCCCTTGAGCGAGTGAATCAGGCTTGCGGTATCGACGACATGGATGCCTTCGCGCTGCAGGGCGCCGACATAGTCGGGAACCAGTTGCGTTCGCGCGGCCGGCGTGCTCGGGCAGGGAACGCGATCGACAAAATATTCCGGCAGGTGCGCGGCCTTGGACGGCGTGACCACGTAAACGAAAACCGCCGCGATGCTTCTGATAGTAGTTCTGGATGTCCTTTAGCTTCGGAATCGCATATCGGCCGCGCAGCCTGGCGCCCATGCCTTCGGTGCGGGAACAGTAATCGTCGAGATAGGATCGCTCGATCAGACTGACCGTTGGCGCCTCTGACGACATTCGGCGCCGTCAGTTCGCCGAACAGCGTGAAACCGAATTTCGTTGTTGATGCGGATCAGAAGCGGGCGGACCGGCATCGCGTCGGTGACCCGGCTCGCGACCGCCTTCTGGAAACTTGCCGTCGCGAAGCGACGACCATGACAGAATAACCGACGTGTCGTAGGTGACGCCGCCGAGCTTGGGGCCGATCTTGAGCGCCCGCGCAGGGAAGTATTGCGCGGCGACGCAAGATTCCAGGCGGTCGCCAGCGGCAACAGCGCCAGAAAGACGCAGAAGGCGGCGCGGACGAACGGGTCGAGAGAGGCGAAGGTGGCCCATCATCGTCAGAACCTGAAATAGATGAAGGGCTGGAACGGCACCGTGACCGCTCGCGCAATCGCCAGCACATAGATCACGACCAGGGCGGCCATCGTCAGCGCCCGCAGCCAGGCCTTCGTGTCGTAAGCGCGGATCAGCGCAGGATAGAAGGCGGTTGCCGGCAATAGCGAAATGAAGGCGCCAAGCACCAGCGTGAAGGGCACTTCGGCGGGAATTTCGGAAGCGCTGGTGGCGTGCGTCATGCCCAACAGCGCCGACAGGAACGTCATCAGATGCGCCGGCGAATCCGAACGGAAGATCGCCCAGCCGATCATGACAATGAATAGCGTGACGATCGTTGCGACGACCGCGCCGCATCGCTCGAGCGCGTCGCGCAGGAACAGGCGGTCGAGCGTGAGGAACAATCCGTTATAGGCGCCCCACAGCACGAAATTCCAGCTCGCGCCGTGCCAGAGCCCGGACAACAGGAAGCAGATCCAGAGATTGAGGTAGGTGCGCGCCTCGCCTTCGCGATTGCCGCCGAGCGGCTTGTACAGATAGTCGCGGATCCAGGTCGTCAGCGAGATATGCCAGCGCCGCCAGAACTCGGTGAGCGATCTGTGCGATATAGGGCTAGTTGAAGTTCTCCTTCAGGCCGAAGCCGAGCATGCGCGCCAGCCCGATCGCCATGTCGGAATAGCCGGCAAAATCGAAATAGATTTGCAAGCGTGAAGCTTGCGAGCGCGAGCCACGCGTGGCCGGCATCGAGGCTCGCCGGGATCGGCGGCGAAGACCGTGATTGACGAAGCTGCCGAGCGGATCGGCGATCAGAAGCTTGCGTCCGATGCCGCGCGCAAACCGCAGGAAGCCGAGTCCGGAAATCGCTCCATTCCACCGCACGCGGCTTGGCGATCTGGTCCCTCATTTCGTGATATTTGAGGATCGGGCCGGCGAGCAAGTTTCGGGAAGAACAGCACGAACAGGCAGTAGTCCGAGAACGTCGCCGCAGGCTTCGAGATGCCGCGATAGGTGTCGACGAGATAGGTGATCTTTTCGAACACCACGAAGGAGACGCCGATCGGCAGCGCCAGATGCAGCAGCGGCAATCCGATGAGCGCCGAAGGGCGCAAGCGCCCAATTGAAATTGTTGGCGAGGAAGTCGGCGTATTTGTAGACGATGAGAATGCCGAGGTTGTTGACGATGCCGGCCGCAAGCGCGAGCCGCCGCGTACGGAGCGCGGGGTCGGATCATTCAGGTGAAATGACAGCGCGTAGTCGATCGCGGTCGATGCCACCAGGATCAGGACGAAGACCGGTTCGCCCCAGAGATAAAACAGCGTGCTGGCGACGAGCAGCACCCATTTTTTCGCTGAAGTTCGCCCGCGCCAGCAAATAGAGTGCATAGAACGCGGGAAAGACGGTCAGGAACAGCGGCTCGTAAAAAAGCATGGGGAGTCGTCGTGTTGTTCCGGCGAAATCCGTCGCCTGCCGTGACCATCGATGAAGCAGAATTTGCTCGCTGCGTCCAGACGACCGGCGGGGGCCGAAGTCTTACTTGAAGCGGGCTCGTTCCGCGGGTCAGCCGCATGTTTCAACCGGTCGTGTAAGCCACGCAGCAAGCAAAAAAGCGCGGCGGGATTGCTCCCGCCGCGCCGTCGTTTTTTTCACTCGCTGGTCCAGGCGCTAGGAGCGCCCTAAAGCCAAGCCTCAAGACTCCAAGGTCCGGGAGACTTAGCGGGCGATCCCAACGAGGTGACAGCGCTTGGTACAAGACACTGGATCACCTCCTTTCATTGTTGACGGAGACATCAATATAGGCGGCAAAGGCCGGCCTGTTAAGGGCAAGGAAGCGGTGCGGGGAGGTTGAGGCGGCTGATCCGGCGTGATAGGGGATCGGTTGGCACGCGGGTGTAGCTCAATGGTAGAGCAGCAGCCTTCCAAGCTGAATACGAGGGTTCGATTCCCTTCACCCGCTCCAATACAAGCCAATTGTGCTTGTGCCGCAGTAAACGCTGATAGGTAGGCTCTTTCTGCTCGCGCTCCGCTACAAAGGGCGCTACGTAATGCCTATCCGCATGGCGAAACTTACTCGATCCAAGAATGGCGAATTTCGTATCCCGCAAGGGCATCCCGCAGGACGTACAGGGACGCCTACACACGGCTGTACCGCAGCAGCGTCAAAGGCACCTCTGAGGGTCACGAAGGCTGGCGGAGAACTAACGGCTCCCAAGGTCTGGGAGGAGCTGTTCAAGCTGCCAGCATCGACCTCTCCGAGCGCCGCGAGAGTCGCATGGGCAGAATGGTGCGCTGAGATTGATACGCGCGTTGGCGACCTTGCGAGCCGTGGCGAAGGGCGAGGGGCGACCGCTCACGCGGCTCAACGCGCAGGCTTTAGCGGGCAAATGGTACTCTTGGTATCTCGGGCAGCATGAGAGCGACACCCGCTCTAGCGAGCTACTGGGCCGAGCTGCGTGACTATCTGGTGTGGGATGTGATCGGACGAGAGGCTACTGACGAATACAAGGCGGACACTGATGCTGATCCACACTGGGAGTGGGCGAAGGCCCCCGAGGTGCGGGACGCGGTGAGACCTGTCATCGCTGAGCTGGCGCGGGTGGCGTCGTTTCTTTCCAGCGCGGGCATTTCCGTTGGACGCTCAACGCGTACAAGCTCTTCACGAACGCTGTCTCGGACCTTTTGTTCGGAGCGTTTCTGCGTGCTCGAACAGGCGCGCCAACGGCGACTTCACACCGGACGACACGCCCAAGCAATTCCCAGTCGCTCGATGATGAGCCAGCATGCGCGAGGGGACGGTTTGTCTTGCTGGGCGCTGTTTGAGGCGTGGGTCAATTCCGCTAAGCGCGCCGGGTCGTCGGTGCGGCGCATGCGAGGCGTATTCATCGAAATGCAGGCAAAGTTTCGCGCACACAAGCGCAGGTGCACTCACGGCGCAGGATGCGAAGGTGTGGATAGACGGCTTGATCACTGAAGAGCGTACGGCCTTCACGGTGGCAAATGTCTGGCTGTCAGGCTCCAAGTCGGTGTTCAACTGGGCTGTCGAGCAGCAACTAATCACGGCGAACCCGTTTGCCGCAGTCAAAGTCACGAAGCAAAGGCAAATTCGGGAGCGACCGGGGAAGATCGTTCACCAACGAGGAAGCCGCGATCATCCTCAACGCCTGTCAGCAAATCGTTGTACTGAAGTCTCCGATGGATCGCGCGAAGAGATGGGTGCCGTTGTTGTGCGCGTACACGGGCGCACGCGCGGGAGAGATGACGCAGCTCCGAAGGAAGGACGTGCAGAAGGCGGGCGAGGGTCTATGTCGCGCACTTAAAGCCAAGCGCGGGAACGATAAAGAGCGGTCAGGCTCGTATAGTGCCACTGCACGAGCATCTCATCGAACTGGGCTTCATTGCATTCGTGCAAGAGCGCGGCACTGGCCCGCTGTTCTACAAGCCTTCAGCTAAGCAGCAGCCTCTCGACCCTCTCAACCCGAAGCGCGGTCCTGCTGTGAAGACGCGAGAACGCTTAGGCGAATGGGTGCGCAAACTTGGCGTCAAAGACCCCGAGCTGCAACCCAGTCACGCTTGGCGGCACACGTTCCTCAAAAAGGCGCGGCAGGCGGGCATCGAACCGAGCCTTCAGGTTCGGTATCACGGGCCACGTGACCAAGAGCGCACTGGAGAAACGTACGCTGAGCCCGAGCCTGATGAGCTGGCAGAGGCTCTGAAGAAGTTTCCGAGATACGATCTTTGTAACGCGGCCACACAAGAAAGCTGGGCACGACAATTGAAAACAGATGAAGGTGCCGCACGATGCCGAAATCGACAGCGCGCTTGCCGATACCAAAACGATACTGGAATTGTCCGACGAGCGACGCTCTGCGCCTCTCGCCAATCTGAAAGGGCGAGCGATCAGCGCTCCAGCGTCCGCGCTCTGTGTCACATCTGGCAAACGCGTATCCACGAACGACGAAGAACGCCACGAGGTCCAACAGGCCCCGAAAGCTGGAACCTCAAGCTTCACGCTGCGATCGGTGCTTTTCTGGCGGACCTTCTGGCTGGCGCAAGGCAATGAAGATGGCGGAGGATGGCTGAGGCTATCGCTCGCCAAGAATGCACTTCAAGAAACCCAGCTCTCGTGAGTTACCGGATGTTCGCTGGCGTTGCGAACGTCATGGAAGGCGGCGCGGCTGATCGAAGAGCACGCGGGCTATCCGGGTAAGTTAGGTTTCGGAAATCCCGGGCCAGTCTTCGGAAGCATGACGCGTTTCCGGGCGACACCCAAGCTGCTAAAGTTGTCCGAGGATCACGGCGTGCTCGTTAGTGATGCTGCAGGATCACTTCTTCATCGAATTTGAAATGCCGTCGGAGCTTGTGCAACTCACAAGGCCCTCGGGACCCACACGGAACACCGCCGAAGCCAAGAGCTTGAGGAGCGAAGTCGCTGAACTTAACGCGCACTTCGCGACACACGAGCTTGAGGGCGCACGCCACATCGGCTGGGTAAGGAAGTTCCATGGTGCCTCCCCGGACAAGTACACGCTGAACCGAGGCGGACGGCTGTACTCGCAGCCGCCGATGCCCGCGACCAACTATCAGAGCATGCCGCAAGAGCGGCGATTGAAGCTGCGCATGGACGGCGAGCCCGTGTCAGAAATCGACTTCCCTTCACCCGCTCCACGGCACGATTTTTCACGCCTTCCCGCGATCTTCTGCGATGCGTTCGCTGGATGGTCGCGCCCGGCTTGCCTGGCGGTCTCAACAAACGCAGGACTCGATCAGACTGAAGCGCACGGCGCGGTGAACCGCGATGGTCCGGAAGCCACTTTCGGTCAGGAGCCGCCGATATTCCTTTTCGGTCCGCTCCTGTCCACCCGGACCGCGCAGCATGTTCAAATCGCTCATGGCGCACGACCTGTCTGTGTCATTGACGTTAGGCGATTCTGGCATCGATCGTTCGACCAACAACAACGTGCCATTTTCGGGCAGCGCGCGGTGGCAATTCTTTAGAATGGTGTGGCTTCGCTCGTCATCCCAGTCGTGAATGACACTTTTCAAGATGATGGCATCGGCCATCGCAGGCACCGACTGAAAGAAGTCACCCGCAACAAAGGCGAGGCGGTGGGACATTCCCAAACGCCCAAAGTGCTGGTTGGCTGCCTCGGCGCACCTGGGAAGATCGAAAGCCGTTCCTCTGAGGTTGCTATATTGCCTTGCCACGGCTCCGATGAGTTCGCCGGAGCCGCCCCCGACGTCCATCAAGTGCGAGATGGTGCCGAAATCGTAGGCCTGCAGCACGTCAGGCGTGACGAGCCGAGTCAATTCCGTCATCGCTGCATTGAACATCTGCACGTGTTCCGGGCTGCGCGCCATCAGATCGAAGTTGTCGTCGACGTGCTGGAGCTGGCCGGCGGTCTTGCCGGATATGATCGAATTGAGGAGACCGTCCCATCTCCTGGTCAGCATGTGACCTTCAAAAATCGCCCATTGCTTGAACGATCGCTCGGCAGTTCCGTCCAGTCCAGACCCCAATTCAGTTAACGAGTAGCGGTGCCCGCTGACCGAAGAGCAGATGCCGACGGTCGAAAGAGCGACCAGCAGGCGCGCCAACGCGTCCCGGTCCGCGTGGGCGGCGTACGCCAGTTCATCGACCGTCCGAGGCCCGTCACGCAGGAACTCGGCAATTCCCAGCCTGGCGGCGACATAGATCACGGCCGTCACACGGTGCGACTGAATAAGATCCAGCAATCTTAGCGGTGCTGAAATCTTATCGGTCATGGTGGGTCTCCCTTACTGGCGCAACGTGATGGCTGCGCGTCAAGGCCAATATGATTCCGGGAATGACCACCCGAGAGCGATGGCGTGGGTCAGTCAGTCTTCAACCGGGAATCCTGATGCCCTTACGACGGATCCCCAGCGTTCGAAGTCGGCGCGTTCGATCCGTCTGAGTTCTTCTGACGTTGTTCCTGTCGGCTCGCAGCCCATGGCGCGAATCTTCGTGCGCATTTCGGGATCGTTCCCGATCGCAACAATTTCTTTCGCCAGCCGCTCAACGAGCTCACGCGGCGAATGAGCGGGGGCATAGAACGCAAACCATCCGGACGCGTCGATATCGATCCCGTTTTCCTTGAGAGTTGCGGTTTCAAGCAGGAAGGAAGATCGAGTGCCCCCCGCGGTCGCGATAATTCGTATGCCGCCGCTCCTGTGCTGCTCCAGCAGTTCGGACAGAAA
Organism: uncultured Alphaproteobacteria bacterium; assembly: GCA_963706265.1. Taxonomy (GTDB): domain Bacteria; phylum Pseudomonadota; class Alphaproteobacteria; order Rhizobiales; family Xanthobacteraceae; genus Bradyrhizobium. The sequence goes on from CAVPLO010000004.1 coordinate 1,304,188, forward strand.
CGCCACGTACATCGGAACCCGGCCAGCCAGGATATCTGGAAGAGCAGCAGGCGTCCCCTTGTAGGGAGCGTGGCGCAGGTTCAGCCCTGTGATCCGGCCGAACTCGCTGCAGATGAAATGGGGTGCAGTGCCTGCCCCCGGCGAACCGCACACCGCCTGCGCTGGATTGGCTTTGATCCAGTCGATCAACTCGCTTGTCGAACGGATCGGCAATTTACCGCTGACCGCCAGCGCGAGATCGACCGTCATCACCTGCGAAAGCGGCGCAAAATCAAGCTCCGGATCGTAGCCCAGGGCCCTGAAGAGATGCGGCTGAAGCGAGAATTGCGAAGCGGAAGCAAACAGCAATGTCTCCTCGCTCGGCGCGGCATTCTTGACGGCCTGAGCGCCGATGCGTCCGCCGGCGCCTGCAAGGTTCTCCACAATCGCCACCCTGCCGAACCGGGTATGTAGCTGCTCGGCGAACAGCCGGGCGATCGAATCTCCCGATCCGCCCGGCGCGAAGGGAAACACGATCTTCAGCGGCCGGTTGGCGGCAACGGCCGGCAACGGAAGAGCCAAAGCGGAAAGTCCGGCGAGGATGGCGCGACGCGAGTGATGTTGCACGGCGTTCTCCAAATACATGAGGCGCAATGTGATGATCCGGCCGGCTTTCACCTCGCTATCCTGCGTCAGATCCGCTATAATCAAAAATCGTATTCTTCTATTGGCCTATAACCTGAGGTGAATGCATGCAGTGGCACGATCGCATCGGCCGACGCTTGCGACTGAAGGATCTCCATACGCTCCAGACCGTCGCAGAGGTTGGGAGTATGGCCAAAGCGTCTCATCGCCTTGGGTTGTCGCAACCGGCGATCTCCAAGGCGGTCACCGACATGGAGCACGCCGTCGGTGCCGCGCTCCTGGATCGGACCTCGCGCGGAGTCGAGCTAACCGAGTGCGGCCACCTCCTTGTTGACCGGACGCGCGTTGTTTTCGACGAAATAAAGCAAGGCGTTGCCGACATTGCGCATAGATCCGATCCGGCGCAGGGCCTCGTTACGATCGGCACGACCGAGCCGGTCACCGCGATTGTTTCAGAAATTATCGGGCATCTTGTTCGCAAGTATCCGGTCATAAAATACCACATCATGATAGGCGACAGGGATGCGCTGGAACATGCGCTACGCCAGAGAAGGCTTGACCTGGTCATCACACGCTGGGCGCCATCACCGACTGCGGTTGATCTGGCCTCTGAGGTGCTGTTCAGATCCTCGCTCGCGGTGATGGCAGAGCGACATCATCCGCTGCTGCGATCGAGGAAGAAGTTAAAGCTCGGAGATCTCATGGGAGAGCAATGGACGCTCTCGCCGCCAGATTCTTTTCTGGGTCGCACCGGTGTCGAGCTATTTGGGCGCCATAACCTGCCGCTTCCGCCAACGACGGTCACGACGATTTCAATCTACATGCGGTTGAATCTGCTGGCGAGCAGCCGGTTTATAACCCTGTTGCCCATGCAGATACTCAGAATGCGATCGAGCAGCGCATGGTTGCGCGCGCTGAACGTTGACCTTGGCGATACTTCCGCCCCGATAGCCTCGATTACCTTGAAGGGACGGCGAGCCGGAGGTGCAGTCAGGTTATTCCAGCAGGCCAGTCGTGAGGTCTGTAGGGCGCTGGTTGGAGTGAGCTAACCGGTCCGAACGCAGTGTTCATCACTGGGCAGATCGTCAGGCGTCCAACAAAACGTCCAACGACGCGTCCAACACAAAACGGGCTTTTCCTCTGGGTCGCCGATATTCAGATAGAAAGTCGGTTGGTAAAGCCGGCGCGCAATAGCGACACTAGAGCTGACGTCTTGATTGGGCGGCTCCTCGCCAACAACGGATAGAAACCTTGGCACTAACTCGATGACCGTTTGGTTCAGCATGAAGCCGACCGGCCGCGGCGCGTTGGCGCCCGCGGCCGATCTGCACGCTCAGCGATTGCTTGCTTCCTTGTCGTGATCGTCGTCATTATCTGGGCTCACGCACGCAAAGCTCGCGGCACTGGCCGTGCTGCCAGTCCCCTTGTATTTCCCAAATTGTGGGAACGGACAAAGGGGCCGTTGGAAGGCGACGCCTTGCGCCGGAACATCGTTCACGTATTTGGTCGCGATGATCTTATCAGGCGCAACACGGTTCTCTACCCATTGGTCGAGGGCTGAGAGTATGTCGTCCGCGGGGTCTGAGGGATTCGGGCCGTTGACGCCTTGCCCGAAGGCGTTCGGACCTGGTCCGCCGCCACAATGAGCCATTCCCGGAACCATGAAGAGGCGATAGAATTCACGCGTGTCCTCGTGGCTGCCGATTTCTTTGCTCACGGCGTTAAGGTAATTGATGTCGTTCTCAGGTGAGATGGCGGTGTCACCCCAGCCTACATATTGAATCAACTTGCCGCCATGCGATTTGAAGGGACGAAGATTGGGATCAATGGAATTCAAGATCGCTCCGGTCCTGATGTCGGCCTGGTGAGCGTTTTCAGCGATGCTAAAACTGTCGGGGGTCCATCCGGAGTTCGGAAAGACGATGAACTTGAAATAATTGTCCCCGAATAATCCCTGCAATCCATTGGCCGGATTGCCGCTATCCGTCAGCCATGCCGGCCAGTTCGCCGAGTTACTCGCTTCGTCGCCCCCCACACGATAGCCGGGGAAGATCCCAGGAGGCCCTGAAAAGATCTTCTTGACAGCTTTGACCTTGTCTTGTGCCAGCGACAGCTTTTCCGGGTTAAAGCGGCAGGCCGGTGGATTGTTCAGGAATTGATCCGTGTTTAGCCCACCGTCTCGTCCGGCGCACTGTGCCAGCATGGCATTGCTTACGACGGTAAGGTCGGCTTGTGAAAGATCACCGCTGGAAATTGCCGCAAGCGCTTTCTGGTCCCAGACGAACCCGGTGAATAAGTGGGTCCAATAATTCGCTGGAGATCCGGCCACGATACCATCGAAGTCCTGCGGGTATCGCTGCGCCTCCATCAAGGCTTCGCGGCCGCCATCGGAACAACCCATGAAGTAGGAGCGACGAGGGCCACTCGATTCGAATGCCATGATAATATCTTTGGCAACGTCGGTCGTCTCTTTGAGCGACCGATATCCGAAATCGACCACCTTCTCGGGATGGCCTACAGCCCAAGACGCGTCGACGCCACTGGCCTGATGACCATCGTCGGTCGCTGCCGCGGCATAGCCTCTGCGAAGCGGCTCGGCGATAGAGCCATACGAAATTGAACCGCAGAAGCCACCACACCCTGCCTGAAGGTATTTTAAATTCCAGCCCGATTCCGGAATCCACACCTCGAACTGGATGTGCGAGTCACTGGTCGGCATCGTGAATCCTGCCACCCGGCAGAATTGCGGCAATCCCGTTATTGATTGAGGCGGAACTGTGGGTGTGACAAACGTCCCCGCTGGAACTGTTTGAGCCGTTGTTATCGTTGTGTTCGATCGATGGAAACTGCTCGCCAAATTCGAGCAAGTGTCCGCACTGGCAGGGGTTGCCGCAAACCCAATCGCCGCGGCCGTGGCAGCGCCCTGCAAACACCTTGCGGCTCGTCGCCTCTCTCGTTCACCGGTCTTCATCATACTCCCTCCCTGTTGCAGAAGTTTTGCTACTTCGGCCTTTGCAACGTCGTGATATAGTTGCAAATTTCCTCCATAATGCGGGCAATGCCACATTGTGTTTCTTTACGGCGCTTGCGTGCCCGTTTAGCCATAGGATAAATCTTTAATCCGCTGGAGACTGTCGCCGTTCGAACAATTGAATGCACGCGATGCGCTCGCTGGACGATTTATTGGCTGCGAGTAGTTGGGGCGGCGCGCTTTCAGCCGAACAATGGCAGCGTGTGCGCACGGCAATCTTCGTCCGCGAACTTCAACCCGGCAGTTATGTGTTCTACAAGGGCGATCCGTCCAACGTCTGGGCCGGCGTAATTGACGGACTGGTCAAGGCCGAAAACCTGTCCGACACCGGAAAGTCCGTGACCTTTGCGACCCTCCCCGCCAATTCCTGGTTCGGCGAGGGCTCGATACTCAAACGGGAGGCGCGCAAATACAATGTCATTGCGCTGCGTAACTCACGCGTCGCGTTGATGCCGGCGGTCACGTTTTTCTGGCTGTTGGACACAAGCATTCTTTTCAACCGCTTCATCCTGACCCAGCTCAACGAACGCCTCGGGCAATTCATGGGGGCGTTCGAGCATGATCGCCTGGACGAGCCGGATGCGCGCGTCGCCCACACCATCGCGGATATGCTGCATCCGCAACTCTATCCGAACCGAGAAGGCCGTATCGAAATCTCCAACGAAGAGCTTGGTCATCTCGTTGGTGCATCGCGGCAAAGTGTCAGTCGGGCCTTGCACGCGCTGGAAAAATCCGGGCTGATCAAGATAGGCTATCGGGTGATCACGGTGCTCGATATCGAGGGCCTGCGAGGGTTTAGCGGCTAGCACGGGGCGCGGGCCCGCAGCGATAATGATCTTTGTTCGAAACCCATCCGGCTCAGCCATCAGCAGCGGGTATAGGGCCTTACTCTTTTTGTCGAACGGCGGCTCCCACCATCCGGTGCTCGTCTTGTCGTTGATGACGTAGACGTGGTTCTGGCGACCGTCCGGGCGATAGTGATCGGCCATGAACCGGATGAAGATGTGTGCGTCTTGCGCTGTAACAGCTCCCAACCGACCAGCACGCCAGTCGCCAGCGACGGGTAATCATCTCGAACGCCTTGGCACGAAACGGCCGTCATCTCGGTAAAGGTCGCATGCGGGGTTTCGCGCGATGTCGATTGCAGACCATCTTCTCGAACGGTTTTTTCGTCGGAAACATGTGAGGGTGGACCCGCGAGATCGTGTTCAGCGCCGCGCGCCCCTATTTTACGCTGCGCCGGCGAGTCGGTGGGGTCGACCTCGTACGCATCCGTGCCGCCCGGAGCGGGCCGCTACCGATGAAGTCGGTCTCGCCTTCCCCGTAGATGAGCCTCAAATAGTGCGCGGTCTCGCCCTACACGCATCGAGAGCCAGCGTAAGGGCTTGCAGCCTTAATGCAGTGCTTCAGAAGTCTCGCCTTTCTCACCTCCAGGACATCGTTCGGCTACCACCCTGGCCGAACCGCGCCGTCATAGTGCTCCGCCCCATGGCTGGCGCCCCTCAAAAAAAGCCCTGCCGTGAGGCAGGGCGTCCGAATCTCTTGCGATCGATTTCGTTGCTGGTCGATCGCCGATGGGAGTTTGGATCAGGGTTGCTGCGGCTCATTGCCGTTATTGAAGGTGAGCAGCGGCTCCCAAGTAGCGCAGAAATGGTCGGTCCTGAAGCTGTCGAACGGATGCGGCCCTTGCGGTGTGAGCACCGCCGGCGGTGCGAGTGACTGGATCTTCTGACCGCCATGATCGCGATCATCACCATTATCGTCATGATCGCCCCGCGCATTGAAGTGCGGCCAGTGCGGCAACTCGGTGCGCGGCGCCCTTAGGCTGACCAAGGTGGCAAGATTATCGTTGCTGTTCCTGTTCGGATCGCCGGTCTTCACGAAATTGGCCCAGTAGGTCTTCATATCGGTCGCCAGCGTCGCCTGCGCGGAGGTGAACGCCGAGCCGAAGTTGAAGATGTACTGGAGTTCGGCTGCGTGCTGCGAAGCCGTCGTGAAGCCTGAGCCATTCGACCCCGGACCCGGGACGCCGGCCTTGCTCGGGGCATTTGGATCGTTGAACTCGTAAGCAAAGACCTTAACTCGCCTCGCCAGGTCGCTGCTTGAATCAAGACCGTTACAGGCGAACACGAAATCGGTGAAGATCTGCGAGAGCGCCTCATCGACGTTGCCGCCCATAAAGTTGTTGTTGAGGCCGGGGATCGTCCCGGTTGTCTGCGGAACGAAGTCGTGGAAGTTGGCGATCGGATATTCGCCTGCCGCGGCAACCGAAGCAGCGACGACTGCTTCGGTGAAGGTCGAGGTCGGGGTCTGGTTGGACGGTGTGGCCGTCACGAGGGTCTGCATAAAGAAGGCGATCTCCTGTGCGTAGGTGCAGATCGCAGGCTGGCCTCCGAACGGCGGTGTCGAGCACAGACCGTTCGGGACCTGAAGGCCGAAGCTCGCCGGGCCGCCGGCGGCGACAATGTTGGCGGTGCTGACGCCAGGGAAAACGAGCCCGCCGGGGAAGAAGCCCGGCTCGAACAGCCGGCCTTCATTGGCGTTGGTGCCCTGGAGCACCGGCACCTGGTTGAACTGGCCGGTCGAGAAGGCCGTATGCAGGTCACGCGGCAGGATTTTCGTGCCGAAATTGGGCGCGATACCGAAGCCGCCGAAGACGCTTTCATTGGCGAAGACTTGCGCCGCCGGCAGTCCCTGGAGGCAGGCGAGCGTCAAGTTGCCGCCGCAGGATGCGTTGGCGTCTTTCTGAGCGAACGAGTTGCTCAGGGTTTGGTAAGTCGCAAGCGATGGCACGTCATGATACATGTACGCGCCGCTCTCGATGATTGCGCCGCGGAACAGATCCCGGCCGGTCAGGCTCCTGACGGTGTTCGTGGAGGCAAGCTGTGAGGAGACGCTTAGACCGCCGGCCAATTCGCCGCCGATCGTCACCGCGTCCGGATCGCCGCCGAAAGCCGCAATGTTGCGTTGGACCCAGGCCAACGCGAATTGCTGGTCCATGAGACCGTAGTTGCCGGCGTCGCCGACGTTCTGAAAGGCGTTGGGCTGCGTCGCCGCCAGCACACTGGCTGCGAGGAAGCCGAGGCTGCCGAGCCGGTAGTTGATCGTCACGACGATGATGTCGTTGTTGGCCACCATCACCGACGGGTCGTAGTCAGACCCGGCGCCGTTGACGAGCGCGCCGCCGTGAATCCAAACGAACACTGGCAGCCTGGACCTCGGGGTGGCGTTGGACGGCGTATAGACGTTGAGAAACAGGCAATCCTCGGAATCGGTTGCCCGTCCCTGCGTGCAGGTGTGACCGGGCGTTGCCGCGACGATCGATCCCTGGCCGGGATTGGGCGCCTGGGGCGGCTTCCAGCGCAGTGTGGCTAGCGGCGCCTGGCCGTAGCGGATACCGAAGAAAATGTTGACTCCGCTCGCCGGATCTCCCGGCAGCTCCTGGAAATTCATGAGGCCCTGATAGGTGCCGGTCGTCGTGGCGACGGGGGCGGTAAGCGTGACCGCACGGGACACCGACGTGGTCGCCAGGATGCAAGCGACACTCATCGCGCCGATTACGCCAAGCCGGAAATGCCGCAACTGCTCTCTCATTGGCTTTCCTCCCTTTAATTTGTAAGGGCCGGCATTACCGGCCTGTTTCCGGCGAGCTTCTGTGGCGCCGGTCATCCATGCCGGCAGTCTTGCCGACAACGCGAGGATGACGGCGATCCAATCCGCAAGCAAGCGAATCCGCGGGAATTTTTGGCACCGGAAAATTCTCTGTAGCGGAATGACGACGGAAATTCTCTGTCACGGAATGACGATGGGCGCCGCTGGCGCATTCAGCCGCAATTGGTCGCGAATCTTCTCCTGAACGAGCTTCTGGCGGTCGCTTAGCTTGACTGCTGGATCGACGAGCTGGTGCCGTGGTCGAAAGCGCAAAAGGGCAAAAGGAAAGTTTTGTATTGGCCGCCTTCGCAATCGGCGCACAACTCTCTTGCGAAAGGCAGCCGGTCCATACATTCGGGGTCAAAAGCAGAAAGCAGACGGTCGAACTGATCAAGCATGAGGTTGCCGCTCACACTTATGAGCGTGGGTCGCAAACGAGGTTAGTTCGTCAACTGGGAAGGCCGCAAATGGCCATTTTTAGAATTTAATTTCCGCTGCTAGAAGTCAGTGCAGTTCGCTCGACAGGCCTTCCTGTATTCCGGTGGGATCGCCGGCGGGCCCCTCATACGCTTTCGCGAACCCAGTGAGTGGCAAAGTAAAACTGATCGGCTTTCCCTTGTCGAAGGCCTGGATTGCCAGGCTCCGTCCTTTTTTCAACTTCTCGATCAAATCGGCGTCGGCCTTGTAATCCGCCATGCAACCATTTTTGGGCAGGCAGGCGACATACGGTGCAGTCATCGCCTCTTTCTCGTCGATAACAATGCGGGCGCCGGGGACAAGCGCCACGCCCAGGGGCAGCGTGACCCGCAGCAGCTTCGTGTTGCCCCCCTCGGGCTCTATCAGCAGGGCGATCACGAGCTTTTGGCCTGATGCCAGATGGCCGTCTGCGGCGGTGAAGCAGACACCCTTGGCTCTGATTTCGGAAGACCGTTCCGTCAAGCCGTTCGCGCAAAATCTGGCCCACGGTGAAAAAGTCACCTGCACCGTCTCAGCCGGCGCTGCCTGTTGCGCCTGTCCCGCGCCGGGCCCAAGCGTGAGTGCGAGCGCAACGATTGCCAGTCTACTCAGCACGCTCGTCTTTGCCGCGGCCGACGTGGTCAGATACATGATGCTGCCGTTGTTCGCCTTTCAGAGGCGGCCACCCGTACGAGCGCCGCCTCTGCCTGTCTCATTCTCATCAAGGTCAGGGGTGTCCATCGGCCTCGCAGAGGGCCGGGTTGACTCCGCTGCCCTCATAGTCGAGCGGTCCGTTGACCTCGTGCTTGTATTTGGCGAGCACGTCGTAACACGCCACCGGCAGGCCCGGAGGTCCCGAAAGCGGAGCACCGATCGGAATGTTCTTTTCGAGATCGCCGCCGCACTGCCAATTGGCAGCGTCGTTGACATTTCCCGAGCCGTTATACACCGCGGTTTGCGGGTAGGGGCACAACGGACGTGTAAGGGTCGTGGGTGATCCCGGGATGAAGGCAGGTGCCGCCGTGTTACCCGATCCAGTCACCTGGCTTGGCGCAATGCCGTTCTCGACCCAGTCGATGACCGCATTGAAGTCGGCGCCGTTCTGCGGCCATGGCCCAAGACTTCGGTGGCTCAGAATGCCGAGACCGCAGTGGCTGACCCCAGGGGCATGGAACAGACGGTAGAACTTCTGGACACCCCGGAACCTGTCGGACGCATTGTGGTCATCTCCATAGCGCGCAGCGATGAACCGATCGTGATCGGACTTGTCTGCGTAACGGTCAGCCATCACCCGATAGTAGTTGATCACGCCGCGCGGCATGATCAGGCCGTCGTTTGTGCCGACGACCGTGATCATTTTTGCGCCGCTCGCCTTGAATGCATCAAGGTCGTCGAAGGTGTCGGTAAGGTCGGCGACATTGTTCGACCCAGCCTGCGCGACTGCCGCGTAGGTTGTTACGGCGCCGGCCGCTTGCGTCGTCGAATTCAGCGCAACATTTCCCCAGAAGCCAGGGTATGAAGCCGGGGAAAGAGCCCGCGTTGTAGTAAGCCGGGTTTTCCAGATCCCATCCAAATTGCACCGGGGCGAGCCCAAACGGCACGTTTCCATCCCAGAACAAGAAGTCGGTGCCGCGATCAATCGGGAACCAGATTCTCTTGCCGGAATCGTTGCGCGGACCGTCCCACATGACGTTGACCGCGTTGGCTTCTGTCGGGGTCAGACAGTTCGGAGCCGCCGGCGCGCCCGGTTGACCGCAGATATTGGCCTTTGCGCTGAACGAGCAGGTCCGCGGGTCGTCGATAATACCGTCCTGCACTCCGTCGTTTTTGTCGCACGCGGCGATCGCCGCATTTTGCGCGGCCGCAAGCTTTCCGCCCGCAATCACCTCATTGGCGATATCGAACATCGCGATCTGGCCCCACATCTGCGCCGTCTGGAAGCGCGTCCAGTACATCGCCGGCGCATTGGCTAGGACGCCGTCAAGTTCGCCAGCGAGCGTTTGAGCCAGCGCATAGCCCTGATGACCGCCGGTCGAACAGCCGTTCCAGTAATTGTAGAGCGGCGTCCTGGCGTAATACAGGTTGGCAACCTTCTTCGACCAAAGGATTTCCTGCTGAGGTCCGTTGTAAACCCAGTCCTCGATATATTGCTTGTTCAGGTGACCGAGGCTGAGCACGCCCTGATCGCACGTGTTGGTGGGATCGTCGGTAGGATTGCCGTGTCCACCGTCTGTGCCCGATCCGACGAAGCCGTTGGCGACAGCGCCCGTCGCGTTGACGTTGGTGTTGCCCGTGCAACCGCCGCCGCCTTCACCCTCGGTGCGACCGTTCCAGTTGCCTTCCACTGTCGTGAAGTTCAAGGAGGCATCGACGGTAGAACCCGTTGTGCCGCCATCCATCGAATTGAGCGGAAGGCCGACGTAGATGGTGATGTTCTGTGGCGTCGGATCGTTTGCGCGGGTGCTGCTGTAACTCAACACCACCAGACAATAAGCGACCGGGATTTTCGCCGAACTCGGAGGCGTGCCGGTGAAGTTGTTGAACTGCGGCCCGGGCGCTGTGTTGGCCGGCACGATCTGCGCGTTCGCGTACTTGATGTTGCCGCCCAACAGTTTGGCCGGCAGCAGCGTGCAGGTCGTTGGCAACGGCTTTGGCCGTTCGGCAGCCGCACGATTCGGCAGCGCGGCTATGCCGCCAGCGATTGTGAGTGCGGCGATTAACGATGCAATGGCTTTTATGCCCGGCATAAGTTCCCTCCCTCGTTGAATAGGCCTTTTTTGAATAGACTTGACGCTTCTTGGTGTGTTGGCCAACGATCCTAGGGTCAGGAAATTTGAAGCGAAACAGCTATTGGGTGAAGGATTGCGCTCACTGGACAAGGTTGCGCATTTGGGATTGAATTTGGATGGGCTTGGTTGGCGGATACCTCACCTTGAGCCGGCGTGACCTCATGTTTACCAATCTCTCGAGCCGCGATGAAAGCTTCGAGAAGTTTCTCAGCACATTCCGTCTGCTCGCGCCTCACGCAAGAATAGAGCTGAATACCTGCCAGAGCGCATTTCGCTGGCAAGGCAAATTCGCATCCACAAACGGCTTCTCCTGGTGGGAGGTTGAGTCCGAGATCGACTGGACATGCCGGTTTGCACAGCAGAAGGAGAGATTGGGCCTCGTGCTGCCAAGCGCGGGGACCATGAGTGCAAGGATTCGAAACCGGACTGTAGCAATCGACCGGGAATACGCGCTCGCGCTGAGCGTGCCAGACGTCAGCTCGATCTCATATTCCGGTCGCGGCGAGCACGCGCATGTCACTCTCGAATTCGACGTCGCTGCCGTGCAAAGAACCCTTTCCGCAATTTTCGAGGGCGCCACGCTGCAAAACAGCCAGCTTAGCCCGAAACTCGATCTGGCCAGTCCCGCAGGAAGAATGCTCAAAGCACTGGGCGAAGCCGTCGGCGCGGGAATGCACGACACGTCCATACGGTCTGAAAAATCGATGGCGCTGCTCGGCGAATCGATTTTGCAGCTGGTCTTTCTGAACTTCCCGCATGGCTTGAGCAATCGCCTGCGTGGTCACCAAATGGACGCCACGTCGCGTCAGATCATAAAGGCGGTCGATTTCATGCGCGCCAACATGCATCAGCCGCTTACGCTGAGCGAAGTGGCGGAGGCAACCGGGATCAGCGTGCGATCGTTACAATATGGATTTCGCCGGTTTCGGAACATCACACCGCTCGCCTATTTGCGCGAGATCCGCCTGGAGGCGGCGCAGGCCGAATTGTCTTCCCCTCTGAATATGTTGTCGATCAAGGATGTGGCTTTGAAGTGGGGCTTCACACACATGGGGCACTTTGCGGCGAGATATCGTGCAGCTTACGGCGAGACACCTTCCGAGACGGCTTGGCTGGGGCGAGCCGAGGCAAGGGCTGACCGACGATCCAAATAAGGCGCTGAGCCACAACCGCTGGGACCTCCGTTGTTGGGCACGCGTCGGACATCAAAAGAGTGAAAAGCTATCAGTTTCCAATCTCGTGCGGCCTAAACATGGCAGGTCGGCTTGTTTACGAGTTCAACGATCCAAATGCCCCGAGCCAAGGCCGGCGTCACGGGCCGGGAAAAGTCTGAAAAACCCTATCAGTCGAGTTGATTTGGGTATGGCGTGAAAAGGGCGTCGAGATGGACAGGGGAGTGGCGATTGCAGCCACCGGCCTGTCCAGGCTCACGATACTAGAAACGAGTGTCGTCGGGGTGATCAAGTCGAAAACGATCGGCCGCAAGTAGTCATTGGGATCGACGATCCAGAGGATTTGTGGCCATGACTGCTGCGGAATGTTCTGCGCCTTCAGCGCATCAGTGAACCCAACTTTCCATTCCAGCGAGGAGCCTTCGTTTGCGACCGCTGTGACGTGGTTGGGTATGAGGTGATGCTTACTTGCCGGTCAAGATCGTGGATCGGGACGATCTGCGAACCCGGCAGCGAGCCGCGCGAGGTGACCCCCTTGCAGGTGACGATCTTCACGTTCGTGTAGTGGCTATTGAAGTTGTTCTGCGCATCGATCGCCATGTTGTCGCATGTTTCGGGGCTCGCGAAGCTGACGGCACCGGTCTGTGCGGCGAGATAGGCAGCGTTGTCGGCGTGGTCGAAATGTCCATGGCCGAGGAAGATGTAGTCCGGATCCAGGTCGACGAGATCTTGAATGACGAAGGGCGTACGGCCCGGCTGGACCTCCAGACGCGTCACAAAGGTGTCAAGCAACACTGGTAGCTCGACCTGCTACAGGAACATTCGCTTCCTCTTTCCTCCCTAACCACTTTCTGCTTGCCGAAGGTCGCCCGCTAAACACATGTTCGAGGCTGCGACGAGAGCCACGCTGGTATGGACCGTGATGCAAACCGCAATCAACGTCGCAAAATGTGTAGCATAATAAAAAATTTCGGCGCGGGCGCGAGGCATGGCGGATTTCCCGACCGAGCCGTAAAGTACAACAAGTCGCAAGGCGAAGGCCAAAGTGGGCGTCGCTGCATGATGGTCGAAGCCAAAACCATGCGGCGGCAGACAACGGAGAGGACAAGACCGGGGCTGTTCCGCAGCCGACATCGCCGGCATTGCGGAAGAGGGCGAGATGTTGCGAAGCCGCAAAGGACCAAACTAGACGGAGACTATCTTGCCCCTTTCGCCTTTGACAGATAAAGATCAATGTGTCGTTGCGCTTGGACCCGATCTGACGGCTCTTTGAATTCGCAGCGGCCTCGGAATCGAAATGCCGGCGGAGGGGTGGCCTGTGCTCACGCCGATCGAACAAGGAGCGGATTTCTAAGCACCAGCTATCAAGAGGCAGTTGGTATCAAGAGGCGATTGGTAAGCGTTGCGAATGGCGTTGTTGCCGGAAAGGCACAGTTGAAAATGCAATCGTTGTCGTCAAAAAACCGTTTGGCATTTTTTGCTGTGAGTATCCGGTCCGTCTGGCGCGGTGTTGCTGGCTCGCAGTTCTTGTATCGCGGATGGCAGCCGATGGCGTTCGTGCGAAATCAGAGTAGCCATGGCGTCTCTCTCCGTGGTGCTTGCGCGCTCGTTTTCGCATGTTGTGCGTTCTGTTTCCTGGCATCGTGCAACTCGGCGACGATCGGCAACAGCTCATCCGCTCCGACCGACATCGATGTCCTCGACAAGGTGCGTTCGCTCGACATCCTGCCGCGTTACCCGACGCAGACCGGCGCATCGTCCACGTCAAGCGGCCAGCGTGCTCAGCCCGTCGTCTTTCAGGGCGCCGAGGTGACCGATATCGCCGCGTTGCATCCGCAGCCGGCGGCGAGCGGAAGCGGCTATGATCTCAATTTCGAAAGCGCGCCGGTCGCGACCGTGGCCAAGGTCGTGCTCGGCGACATCATGCAGACCGGCTACACCATCGACCCGCGGGTCCAGGGCACCGTCAGCCTGGTCTCGGTGCGGCCGGTCGCGAAGCCAGACATTGTCTTTGTTCTTGAAAATGCGCTTCGCATCAGCGGCGTCGCGCTCATTCGCGATACGGTAGGCTATCGACTGATACCGGTTGGCGATGCGATCGGTGCGGGTCACGTCGATTCCGGGATCACCGGCTCGGAACCGGGATACGGCGTTTCCGTCGTCCCGCTGCAATACGTATCGGCGCAGACGCTGCTCAAACTGATGGACAGTTTCGCGACCAGGCCCGGCGTGGTCCGCGCCGACGGCACTCGCAATCTGTTGTTGATCCAGGGCACCGGTCCCGAACGCCGCACCGCTGTTGAAACGGCGATGAGCTTCGACGTCGACTGGATGCGGGGGCAATCGATCGGCATCTACCCGATTGCCAACAGCGGGCCCGAGCCTATCATCGCCGAACTCGAAAAGATCGTGGATTCCGGCGAGAACGGTCTGAACCAGAACCTGGTCAAGCTGCAGCCGATTGCCCGGCTCAACGCAATCATGGTGGTGACCAAGAAGCCGCCTTTGCTGAAAACCGTCGAAAGCTGGATCAGGCGCCTCGATCGTTCGGACACCACCAGGACCAGCGTTCACGTCTACAAGGTCAAGTACGGTGATGCGAAGCAGATCGCCCGCGTACTGAACGACATGTTCGGCGGCGGCTCTTCCGGCAGCCTGCTCGACAGCCCCGAGAACCAGGTCGCGCCGGGATCGGGGACGACGGCGAGTGCCGCCGATCGCCTTTCGTTCAACACCAATAACAACAGCAACAACGCCGGCGGCAATAGCGCTTCTTCGCAAGCGGGCTCCGGCTTGGGGGGGCGCAATTCGAGCTTTGGTTCGGGGTTTGGCGGAGCGAACAGCGCCAGTGCCGGGAACGGCGGAAATCTGGGCCAGCTCGACAAAGGAAGCGGCACCGGCGCGGGTGGGCAGCCGCTATTGCAGAATGTCCGGATCACCCCCGACGTCGCCAACAACTCGCTCCTGATCTACGCCGATCTGGGCAACTACAAGATCATTGAATCGGCGCTGCGGCAGGTGGATCAACCGCAGTTGCAGGTCGCGATCGACGCGACTATCGCCGAGGTCGACCTCACCGACGAACTCCAGTACGGCGTTCAATTCTTCCTGACCAGCCACGCGTTCGGATTGCGACCCGATCAAGGCTCTATCCTCAACACCACGTCGACGGTCGCGCCCGTTTCGCCCGCGGTCGCAGCAGCGCAATCGGCGTCGGTCGCGTCAACGAGCGCTACAACGGCGGCGAGCGCCGCCGTTAGTACAGCCGCCACCACCTTCATCAACCGTGCACTTCCTGGGTTCAACTTCCTGGTCGGTCAGGAGGCCCAACCCGCGATGATTCTCACCGCCTTGCACAACGTCACTGGCGTCAAGGTGTTGTCCACCCCTTCACTGGTCGTGGTCAACAATCAGGCGGCAACGCTCCAGGTCGGCAACCAGGTTCCGATCTCGACCGGCAGCGCGACCGTGCTCACCACCAACAACACGGTCGTCAACACTGTCGATTATCGCAACACGGGCATCATCCTGCATGTGGCTCCCCGCGTCAGCGCCAACGGCAACGTGAGGCTGGACATTGAACAGGAGATTAGCAGCGTTGTACCTTCGACGAACGCGGCCACGGCGTTGACCCCAACCATCTCGGAGCGAAAGGTCAAAAGCCAGATTTCGGTCGCCAACGGACAAACGGTACTCTTGGCCGGCCTAATCCAGGACCAGAAGAACGAAACCAAGAGCGGCATTCCTCTTCTCGACCAACTCGAGGGAATAGGCAATGCGTTCTCGAATCAGGACAACACGAAGTCGCGTACCGAATTGATCATCTTTATTCGGCCCCAGATCATCCGCGACAGCATGGACGCGCATACCGTTGCCGAAGAACTTCGCTCCAAGTTGCGCGGCACCGTCAGTGCGAGCAGACCCTATGCTCAACACCTTCAATAAGACCCTTTCGGCATTCGCGCTGGTCCTGGGCTGTATTGCCGGCGCCGACAGCGCTGCCGCAGAGCATTTCAACTATGCAGAGGGCCAACCGATCGTTTTGGCACGCGGCAGCGCCCACGCGCTGGGGCGTCTCGGGTTCCGCTATGAAAATGGCTTCGGCGTTCCGCAGAATTATATCGCCGCGGCCGATCTCTACCGCCGTGCGGCGGAACGAGGCGACGCTTTCGCGCAGAGCCGGCTAGGCCTCAGCTACGACAGGGGCCACGGGGTGCGGCAAGATTTTATTCTTTCCTACAAGTGGCTCGACCTTGCGGCAGCGAGAGGGACGCGGCGCGAGCGTGACTTCTATCTGAGGCTTCGCGATGCGATAGCCTCGAAGATGTCGCTGGAACAAGTGACTGAGGGCCAGCGGCTGGCTTTGATATGGGCCGCGAACCGGGCGGCAGGGCGACGCTGATGCGCCGCGTGTGTGTGTGGCGCGCGCGAGCAATCGCATGAATCATGGGAGTTCTTCAGCAGATGCGAACGCCACTGGACCACATTGCATTCGGCGGTTTGACTTCTGCGCCGCCACGTGGGCTTTGCTTGCATCATGCGCTTGATGTCATAGTATCCATCATCGGTTTTTTTAGTCGTCTAGACGGTTCGGTTTGAGGCGCCTATGAGCGGCCGGCAGTCGTTGCAGTTCGTCGATTATCTTCGGCAGTCCGGGCGCCTGAAGGCCGCCCAGGCGGCCGACGCGAATGCCTTCGCTCAAGATCCGGAAGGTGTCTCGGCTTCGCGAAAGAGACTGTGGGAAGTCGTCGATTTGCCGGCCGGTGAATTGGCGGATGAAGCGGCGCGCTTTTTCGAGCACGAGCGGGTGACGTTGCAAGAAATGCTGCAAGTCGAGCCGCTGGCCGAATTCTTCTCGTCACGGTTTCTGCGCGATACGTTGATGTTTCCTTATCAGGCTGCCGACGGCAGCGCCGTGCTGGCGCTTGCAGATCCGACCGACCGGGCCGCGCAGCGCGCTGCCGAGATCGTGTTGCGGCGAGACGTGACGCTCAAGGTCGCATCCGTCGAAGATCTTAACATTGTGCTGGCCCGCCGCCTTGGCGAAGACGGCGCCGAATCCGCGGATGCGAACAGCCAGCTTCTTCCGCGCGAAGACGACATCGAGAGCCTGCGCGACCTTGCCAGCGGCGCGCCGGTGGTACGCGCCGTCAACGATCTCCTGGAAAAAGCCGTCGAGCTGCGCGCTAGCGACATTCACATCGAGCCGTTCCAGACCGGGCTCGTGGTTCGCATGCGCGTCGACGGCCTGCTGCGGCCGGTCGGGGCGCCGACAGGCGTGCTGCCGCAAGCCATCATTTCGCGCATCAAGATCATTGCCAACCTCAACATTGCCGAGCGGCGGTTACCGCAGGACGGCGCCGCACGGTTGCGCATCGGCCGTGCTGATATCGATATTCGCGTCGCCATCATGCCGATGCAGCATGGGGAAAGCGCGGTCGTTCGTATTCTGCCGAAGGACCGCAACCTTCTGGTTATCGAAAAGCTCGGCTTCTCGCCGTCGGACGAAGTGAAGCTGCGGCGCTTGCTGAAGCTGCCGCACGGCATGATCGTTGTCACGGGGCCGACCGGCAGCGGCAAGACCACGACGCTTGCCACGGTGCTGTCAATCCTCAACGAGCCCGTGCGGAAAATCCTGACCATCGAAGACCCGGTCGAATATGACATTCCCGGCGTCAACCAGGCACAGGTCAAGCCAGCGATCGGGCTGACCTTCGCCGCGGCCTTGCGTTCTTTTGTGCGCCAGGATCCGGACGTGATCATGGTCGGCGAAATTCGCGACAATGAAACCGCGCATGTGGCGGTCCACGCGGCGCTGACCGGTCATCTGGTGCTGACCACGCTGCATACGGAATCGGCGGCCGCCGCCGTGCCCCGGTTGCTTGACCTCGGCGTCGAAGGATATCTGTTGCGCTCGACCTTGCGGGCCGTGGTGGCGCAGCGGCTGGTTCGGCAACTCTGCGACCGTTGCAAGACGCCGAAGCCGCTCACGGAGGCGGAATTTGCGGAGGACCCGAGATTGGCTGAGCTCGGCTTCCGCGCTCGCGAAGTCCTTCACGCGCCGTGCGGCTGCGAGCGTTGCGGCGGCACTGGCTATCGCGGCAGGCTCGGCGTGTTCGAGGTGCTGGAACTGTCGGAGCAGATTCGCGCGCTGATCGGCGAAAAGACCGACGGTCACAAGATCGACGACGCGGCGATCCGTGCCGGGATGACGACAATGGTCGGAGACGGCGTCGCGAAATGCCGCGCCGGGCTGACGTCGTCGTCAGAACTGCTTCGCGTCACCACCGCACGGTGAGGTCAGGAACGTGCCGAATTTTCGCTACCGGGCCCTGACACAGAACGGCGAGGTCGTGCACGGCACGCTCACGGCGCCGACGGCCAGCGAGGTCGCGCGCCGCATCGAATATCTGCGCCTGCTGCCGATCGAAACCGTCGAAGACAGGAAGGCGGCGTCCTCCCACGACGGGTTCGGCTTTTTCAGCCGGCCGGGTCCGGCGGAGGTAACGACCTTCACGCGCGATCTTGCGCTGCTGTTGAAGGCGAGCGCGCGCCTGGATGACGCCCTCGAACTGCTGGCGAACGATGCCGATGTCGGCAAGCTGCGGCCCGTGGTCGCGCGCCTGCGCGCATCTGTTCTTGCCGGCGAGAGCTTTGCCGGCGCGATTGCGGCCTATTCATCGCTGTTTCCTCCGATGTACGTCGCCCTCGTCAAGGTCGGCGAGATATCCGGAACGCTCGACCAGGTGCTCGAGATGCTGGGCAATGAGCGGGCGCGGTCGGAAGCGATGCGGCGCAGGCTGACGGACGCGATGCAATACCCGGCTTTCGTCCTGATCGCCGCCGTCTGTGTCATGATGTTCTTCATTCTGTTCGTGCTGCCGCAGTTTTCGTCGGTGCTGCAGGATTTCGGCGCCAGGTCCGACACCGCGCTCAGCGTCTTCATCAGGCTGTCGGAGTTTCTTCGCGCCAATGCGACGCCGGTCTTGCTCGGCCTTGCCTTTGTCATTGCAGGGACGTGGTGGCTGTTGCGCCGGCCCGCGACCCGCAGCGCCATTGTGTCGTTCGTTGCGCGAACCCCCGGCATCGCCAACATCTTCCGGTTCTATCGCACCAGCCTGTTTTGCCGGAATCTCGCCGTGCTGCTCGGCAGCGGCGTCAATCTCACCGCCACGTTGCGCATACTGGTCGACATCATGGCGGTGACCGGGAATGTCGCGGTCTGGACGACAGCCGCCGACCGCGTGCGCCACGGCGGCAAGCTTTCGGACGCGCTGCTGGCATCGAGCAACATGCCGCCGATGGCGATCCGCATGTTGCGGCTTGGCGAGGAAACCGGGCAATTGCCAGTGCTCGCGGGGAGGGTTGCCGAATTCTACGAAGCGAAACTGCAGCGCAGCCTCGACCGCGTCGTGGCCATCGTCGGGCCGCTCGCCATTATCGCCATCAGCACCGTGGTCGGAGGACTGATCGTATCGGTCATGACAGCGCTGCTGTCGGTTACGCAACTGGTCGGATAACATGAAGGATTGATCGAGATGCTGAATAGCATTGGCAATTTCTTTTCGGCAAACAGGAAGCGCGAGCGCCGGCACAGGGGAGGCGAAGAAGGATTTACCCTGGTCGAGATGCTGGTGGTCATCACCATCATCGGCCTGATCATGGGCCTGATCGGCCCGCGAGTTCTCAACTATCTCAGTGAATCCAAGGTCAAGGCGGCACGAATTCAATTGCAGAGCTTTTCCAGCGCGCTCGACCTGTTCTATCTCGATGCCGGCCGCTACCCGTCGACATCGGAGGGCCTCGCTGCGCTGGTGCAGCGGACCGCCGGCGCTGCGGCCTGGAACGGGCCTTATTTGAAGGGCGGTAGCCTTCCGAACGACCCCTGGAACCATCCGTATATCTACCGTTCGCCGGGCGAACGCTGGCCCTATGAGATCATCTCCTACGGCTCGGACGGTCAGGAAGGCGGCAGCGGCATCGCCGCCGATATTTCGACCGAGAAACTGGTCAACGCGAAAAATGAGTAGATCGTCGGAGCGCGGCTTCACACTGCTTGAAATGGTGTGCGTGCTGGCGCTCATCGCCATCATGGCGGCCGTGCTGCTGCCGTTCTTCCCGCAGTCACACCACCCGCTCGCGTTTGCAGGGCTATGTGTTGCAGACGGCGGCGCTTCTCAAGGAAGACCGCAATGCCGCGATCCGGCGCGGAACGGGCGTGGCGACGCTGGTCGATACTGGCAGCCGCGTGATCCGGTCGGGCGCGAGTGCAGACATGATCCGCATTCCGGATGATGTTCGTTTCGAGACGCTTCTGCCGCGCACCTGTAACCACCGCGAGGCGCTGTCGACGATCCGCTTCTTTGCCGTCGGGCATGTCCTGCGGCGGCGCCGTGACGCTGGCGCGTGAGAATGTCGGTTATGAAGTTCGCGTCAACTGGCTGACCGGAAGGGTTGAGATTGTTTCGAGCAACACCGCCAACTGACGGCCGCGCCGCCGGCTTCACGATTATCGAAGTGCTGATCGCGCTTGTGGTCGTTGCCGTCTCGATCGCGGCGATCGGCTCGCTGATGTCGACCAATGTCCGCGGCGTTCGCAAACTGGAGCAGCATGTGACGCTGATGCAGACGGTGCGTTCGGTGATGGCGGCCGACGTGCCGCCGCGTGAGAAGATCGCCTTCGGATCGTCGAGCGGACAGACCAACGGGCATCGCTGGAGGATCGACATCGGTCCGATGAGCGAGCAAGCGAAAGCGTCAGGTGACAAGTCCGCCTGGATTCCGGCACTCGTCAGGATCCAGGTGCGTTCTCCCTCGGGCGCCGTGATGGACGTGAGGACGGTGCGCCTGCTACACGGACAGCAGCCATGAGCAGGCCGGCCCCGCAACGAGTGAACGAGAGCGGCTTTACGCTGATCGAAACTCTCGTGGCGCTGGCGCTGATGGGGCTCGTGCTGTCCGCGCTGGCCAACATCACCGCGCAATGGCTGCCGAACTGGAATCGCGGTCTCGATCGCATTCAGCGCAGCGAGTTGATCGGCATCACATTGCAGCGGGTTGCCGACGACCTTGCCGATGCCCTCTACGTATCGGCGAGCGGCGGCGAGACCCAGCCGTTCTTCGTGGGCTCCGAGCAGTCGGTGACCTTTATGCGCACGGCCCTTGGCCCGAACGCAGGTCTCGGGCTCGACGTGGTGCATCTCGGCGAAACCACCGACAAGGCCGGGCTTGCGACGGTCCGTTCGCGAACGGCGTTCCATCCGTTGCCGCCAGGAGCGTCGCCTTCCGGTCAGTTGCATTTCGGCGAGCCCGTGGTGCTGTTGCGCGCGCCATACCGGCTGTCCTTTGCCTATGCCGGCGAAGACCATGAATGGCAAAGCAGTTGGCGAGATCCCGACAAGTTGCCGACCAGGATCAGGCTGACCGTGCGCGACGCGTCGAGCGGGAGCGCGATTTCGACGGTCACATCCATTCACGTTCAGTCTTCACCGCAAGGCGATGGCAATGCCGCAGCGCCGGCAAATCAAAACGGCGCCCCGCAGGCAAATTCGTCCGGTCCTTCGCAACAGGCCGGCGCAGCGCAGGGTAACGTGCGATGAGGCGACGGCTCAGACAAACGGCGCGATCGTCTGAAGGCGGCTTCGTCATCGTCGCCGTGCTCTGGATTCTCGTGGCGCTGGCGGCGCTGGCGGCGATCTTTTCGGTCTATCTGTCCAATTCCGCGCGCGCCTTGGGCGCAACCGATATCAACGTCGAGAGGGACGCCTTGGTGTCGGCCAGTCTGGAACTGACCGCCTATCGGTTGCTGACTGCGGATGAAAAGGAGCGTCCGGCGCAGGGCTCGTTCCACTTCCGGATGGATGATGCGGAAGCCTCCGTCACCTTCATCTCGGAAGCGGCGCGGGTCGACCTCAACCAAGCCACGAAGGAGATGCTTGCGGGCCTGTTCGAGGTTCTCGGTGCGGAACAAAATGCAGCGGGCGAACTGGCCGACCGCGTCGTTGGCTGGCGGACTAAATCCAAGCCGAATACGACCAACGAAGAAGCGGCGCTTTATCTTGCCGCGGGCCTCCGCTACTCCCCGAGGCAGGCGCCGTTTGGCCATGTGAACGAATTAAGCCTGGTATTGGGAGCATCGCCCGCGCTGGTCGAGCGGCTCCTGCCATATGTGACGGTCTACAGCAAATCGGCCGATATTGACGCACTGATTGCGTCGCCTCAGGTGATCGCCGCGCTTCCGGGAATGACGCCCCAGCTGCTCAACGATTTTCTGAAGCAGAGGCCGACATTGCCGCGCGATCCGAACGCGGTCGCCGCCGCGCTCGGATCCGCCAAGGGCGCCACCGCCTTGCCTAAGACGCAAGCCGTTCGCGTGCTGACGGCGCTGCGGTTCGACGATGGCCGCCGCACCTCGACAGAAGCGGTCATCTTGCTGGCCGGCGGCGGCAAGGACAGCGCCAAGAACCAGAACCAGAACCAGAACCAGAACCAGAACACTGTCAAGGATGACGGCAAAGACCCTTACAGCATATTGTCATGGCAGGACCAGGTGGAGACAGAGGGCCGGCAACTCGAACGGGCAGGCAGGTAATGTCGATCATATCGGAAGCAAGAGCCTTGTTCGGTGAGTGGATTGCAGCCGCGGCCGGCGCATTCGATTCCACCGTCGGCCGATATGCGCGCCGGCCGCAGATCATGCTCGGTGGGGAAAGCAACGGCGTCCTGACCGCACGATTGACGTCGGCGCCGAAAGGCGAGGCGCTTTCCGATGTCTCCTTTCGCATTTCGGACGGCCGGCCAATTCCATCCTTGTCGGCAGATTGGCAGGCGGCGTTTCGTGGCAGCCGGGTCGAAACCGAGCTGTCGCCAAGTCAGGTCCTGTTGCGGCCGCTCGACTTTCCCAAGCAGGCGGAGGATTTCCTCGACGGCATGATCCGCACCCAGATCGACCGTCTGACGCCATGGTCCGCCGATGCCGCCGTGTACGGCTGGAGTTCGCCCTCGGCCACCACCCAGGGGAGGATCGAACTGACTCTGGCGGCAGCGTCGAAGCAGGAACTCGAGCCGCTCGTAGCGCTGACAGCGGGGCTCGACGCGCAATCACTCGCCGTTTTTGCCTCGCCTGCGGCTCCAGGCGATTCCAACGAAAAAATCAAAATCTTCGATCAGCCGTTGCAGAGCTCCACCCGGCGAGCGATGGACACGCGGCGTATCTTTCGTGCCCTCTTGCTTACGGCTGGAGCCGCGGCCGCGGCCTCGCTGCTTTTGGCCACTTATCTCGGCGACAGCCTCGACTCCGAACAGCAGGAATTGATGCGCCGGGTTTCGCAGCGGCGAGCCGCGCTGCATCTTGGCCTTCAAGGGAATTCGGCGTACGACCTGCTCGCCAAGCGCAAACAGACGAGCCCTTCGAGCGTCGTCGTGCTGGAAGCGTTGTCGCGGGCCTTGCCGGATGGGACCTACGTCACGGAGCTTCGGATCGATGGCGACAAGGTTCAGGTGGTCGGCTTGACCCAGGATGCGCCGTCCCTGATCCGCTTGATCGAGAAATCGCCGCAGTTCGCGCGCGCGACATTCTTTGCGCCGACCACGCGCGCGCAAAACGAGCCGGGTGAGCGGTTCCACATCGAAGCCCGTATCACGCCATCCTTTGGATCGAATACATGAGCCTCGCCGCTACATTGCGAAAATCGCTTGTGAGCTCGCCGCCGGTGGCCGCGACTGCTTATGTGGCGTTGATTATCGTGCTGTTGGCAGTCGTCGTAAGCTCCATCGCCGACATCCTCAACCGGCGGTCGTCGGTCGCCGCAACGGCCGCCATGCTGGAGCAACTTGACGGCCGCAAGGTCCCCGCGGCCGGCGGACGGTCGGTCGACGCGGGAGTGCCTGCAGGTTCCGCATTTCTCGAAGGCGCGACCGTGACGGTCGCTGCCGCATCTCTCCTGCAACGCGTCGCCGCGGCGGTGACTAAGGCCGGCGGCAACGTGCTCTCGTCGCAGCTCGATGTGCAGGGTCCGCACGCCAAGGCCGGGTTTGTCAGCATGGTTGCGAACTGCGAAATGGATCAATCGGCGCTGCAATCGCTGCTCTACGACCTGGAAGCGGGGATGCCATTTCTGTTCATCGATCAGCTCGATATCCAGGTGACGAACGCGGGCGAGGGCAAGCTGCGGTTTCTGCTCGGCGTTTCCGGACAGTGGCAGGGTGCAAAATGAAATATGCCATCCGGATTGTGGTCCTTGTCCTACCGTTGTGCACGGGCGCATCCGCCACCACGGCCATTCCCGATCCTCTCGGCGAGCAGGTCGAGAGCGGAAGAGCGGATGGTTCGGTACCCTCGACCTGGAGCGAACCCACCGCGTCAGTGCTAGAAGTGACCATTCCGCCGGCCGCGCCGCACGCGGCCGTCGAGCGGCCCCTGAGCGCCAATCCGCTGTGGGCGATGCCGCTCAAGCAATTCAACATCACACGCGAGCGTCCGATCTTTCTGCCGTCGCGCCGACCGCCGGCGTCGCCTTCGTCCACTGTAGCGGTCGCAAAGGTGATCGCGCCGCCGAAGCCGAAGGAACCCGAGCAACCGCAGCTTTCGCTGCTTGGCACCATCTCGGGCGACGACGACCAATTCGGAATCTTTGTCGACCAGGCGACCAAGGCGGTGCTTCGGCTGCGGGTGGGTGACGAGTTTCAGGGCTGGAAACTGCGATCGGTTAGCGGGCGCGAAGTTGCGTTTCAGAAAAATCAGCAGAGTTTTGTCGTGGCATTGCCCCAGCCGGGGCTTTCGCAGCCCACCGTGGTCGTTCGTGAGGAACCGGTTGATACCAGATTGTCGCCGGCCAACGCGCGTCAGCCGCGGAATGGCTGGCGGTAAATCGAGAATCGAACGCGCCCGTTTCCTGGACGGCTCGAACGGGCAGCCGATCGGGACGACAAGCTGTTAAGACGTTAGACAGGCTCAAATCCGAAAAGCTTGGCGGATTTGACGAAGCTCTTCTCTTTTCGGTGAAATCCGGACGCTCGCGCCGGGGCCGGGGGAGGAAGTCCGTGTTCTTCTCGTGTTGTTCTCGGACCCGGCGCGTTGCGCGGAAATCTCACGGCGGGCAGCCTATCTTGGGATCTGGTCATCCGCCCTTCCGATAACGAGTAGGCTCCGTGTCCGCGAAGCGCCCGAAAATCGAATACTACTTCAGCTTCATCTCTCTCTGGTCCTACGTCGGCAGCCTTGTTTTTCAGGACATCGTCAAGCGGCACGATGTGGACGTTGAATATAAACCGATCGATCTGCTGGCTGTCTTCGCGGCAGGCGGCGGCAAGCCGGTTCGCGAGCGGCCGCTACCCCGGCAAGCCTACCGGCTGGTGGAAATGGAACGGTGGAAGGCGATCCGCGATATTCCTCTGGTGACTTGGCCGAAATACTACCCGGCCGATCCATCGCTTGGCCATCGCATGCTGCTGGCGGCGATCAGGGACGGCAGCGAGGTCTCCACCTTTGTTCATGCCGGCCTCAAAGCGGTGTGGGCAGATGAATTGAATATCGAAGATGCCGACACCCTGGTCAGGCTCGCCAACCAAAGTGGGCTCGATGGCGCGCGGATGCTCGCGCAGGGGCAGGATCCGGCGCTCAAGGCGCGCGAATCCGCGCTGACGCGCGAAGCGATTGATCGCCAATTGTTTGGTGCGCCATTCTACTGCTACCGAGACGAACCGTTCTGGGGCCAGGACCGCCTTGATCAGCTCGAGGAGGCGATCGTTTCAGGACGGTCGCCGATTGTAGCGCCTGCCAATCTGTACAGATGAACTTGCCACCGTCGGGTTCCGCGCGGAGATAAGTCGCCCGAGGAAATTGGCCCTGACGATTTTTGAGGAGAGGGGTTGCGGCCGCACCGAATATCGCCCAGAGCTCCGTCATGCTCAGTTGGGGCCTCATAGATCGTGCCTGATCCTCACGAGGGCGTGATGTAACAGCCCGCTGATGGGGTTCGAAGTCACGATAGCGGGGCTTCTCAACCCGCCCAACCTGTGAGATTTTGCGGCCATGAACATTACGGCTCTCATGCGCTGGTTTTTTGCATTGGGGATTGCGGTGGGGATCGTGATTGGACCCGCTGCGCCCCTGATGGCGGCTATGCCTCCTTCGAGTGCGAGCATGACGTCTGCCGGTGAGAATGCCATGCAAATGGCAGACGGCATGCCCTGTTGTCCGAAGAAACAGGCTCCGAAGCGGTTCGACTGCGACAAGTGCGCCTTGTCGAACTGCATGATCAAGCTTTCAGGACCAAGTCAGGCGAGCTCACTCGTCGAAGCCCCTGTCTTGATTACCCGGGTCGTTCCGGTTAGCGAATTCGTACCAGCCGGCCTCTCCAAGCCTCCTCCTGAACGTCCGCCTCGAACGATCGTCTGACAGGCGCACGCGCGCCTGATCGCTGACGTGTGCGCTGAATTGTGCACGCGTCGTCGCATGCCGCGTTTGCGGTTCAATCGGACGCTTCGAGGAAAAACATAATGAAGAATTTTATCGTTGCGCGCGCCATGCAGGCCGCGCTGATTGGTGCTGCCTTCGCCGGCGCGCCCCTGACGGCACGTGCTGAAATCAGGAACTACGAATTCCAGCTCGTGCAGCCGACCGTACAGGCTGGAGCCGACCGCGTCGTTGCCGTCCGGCTGGTCGACAAGGCCACTGGAAAGGCCGTTCCCGATGCGGTCATCTTCGCCGCCCGGCTCGACATGGCTCCTGATGGCATGCAGGAGATGGTGACGAAGGTGACGCCGATGCCGGGCACCGAGCCCGGCACCTACCGCTTCAAGGCAACCTTCAACATGGCCGGACGCTGGCAGCTTTCGCTGGGTGCGAAGGTGCAGGGCGAGACCGGTACGGTCGACAACAAGCTCGTCGTCACGGCCGAGAAATGACGCGCCTCGGCCTGGCAGGCGCCGCCGCTGCGATCGTTGCAGCGGCAGGCGCTATTTTGATCGGCGTCGGCCCGCGTCCGCGACCGATCGAAGGCCCTGTTATCTCCACGGCAGCCGCAGCGGCCAACGGCGCACCGATTTACTTCCAGGATCCGGACGGCAAGCCATTTTATTCGCTCGCGCCGCGCAAGACGCCTGATGGGCGTGACTATCGCGCCGTGCCCGCGAGTGCCGACGTCAGTTTCGACGACGCTGAGCAAACTCCGACCGATGCGGCAGGGAAGACCACTGTCGACGCCAAAGGACCCCGGAAGATCAAATACTACCGCAACCCGATGGGTCTGTCGGATACCTCGCCAATGCCAAAGAAGGACACGATGGGGATGGACTACATCCCCGTCTACGAAGACGACGATAGCGACGACGGCTCGGTCAAGCTTTCGCCCGGCAAGATCCAGCGCACCGGCGTTAAGTCCGAGCCAGCAGAGCTTCGCACGATCCACACGCTGGTTCGTGCGCCCGGGACCATCCAGGTCGACGAGCGTCGCGTCTCAGTGATTGCGATGCGCTCCGAAAGCTACCTGCAGAGCGTAGCAAACGTCACGACGGGCTCGCGCGTAACGAAAGGCGAGCCCCTGATGGAAATCTACAGTCCCTCCATCGCTTCGGCTGGGGCGGAATATATCTCGACGATTAACTCGCCTATCACAAGCGGTGAGGGCCGGTACGGGCGCGGCTCCCGGCAGCGGTTGACGAATCTCGATGTACCGGAGCCGGCGATTGCGGCGATGGAGAAGAGCCGTACCGTCCCCATGACCATCGAATGGTCGGCCCCGCGCGACGGTATCGTGCTCGAGCGCAATGCGGTCGAGGGCATGCGCGCCCAGCCCGGCGACGTGCTGTTCCGCATCGCCGATCTCTCGCTTGTCTGGGCGCTGGTGGACGTCGCCGAGCGCGATCTCGGTAGCGTCGCCGTCGGACAGCGCGTTACCGTTCGCGCCCGCAGCTATCCGGGACGCCGGTTCGAGGGCAAGATCAGCGTGGTCTATCCGCAGGTGAACCGGCAAACGCGCACTGCGCGGGTTCGCATCGAGTTGCAGAATGTCGATCTGGCATTGCTTCCCGACATGTACGTCGACGCCGAAATCGATACCGGCAGGCAGATTCCGGTTCTCGCGGTCGCGGAGAGCTCCGTGCTCGACACCGGCAGCCGCCAGGCCGTGCTGATCGACAAGGGCGACGGACGCTTCACGCCTCGCGAGGTGAAGCTCGGACGACGAGGCGACGGCTACATCGAAATCCGCGAGGGGATCGCCGCCGGCGACGCGATCGTCACCTCGGCCAACTTCCTGATCGATGCCGAAAGCAACCTCAAAGCGGCCCTGAAAGGTTTTACCGACGCCGGCTCGTCGGAGACCGCAGAGACGTCGCGTGAAAAGTTGAATATGGGAGGCCGTCCTTGATCACCCGCCTCATCACCTGGTCGGCCCGCAATCTGCTGCTGGTGTTCTTCGCTACTGGCTTTGCAGCGGCGGCCGGAATCTATTCGCTGGTCCATCTGCCGCTCGACGCAATCCCCGATCTATCCGACACACAGGTGATCATCTACACGGAATATCCCGGACAGGCGCCGCAAGTGATCGAGGACCAGGTCACATACCCCCTGACCACGGCCATGCTCACGGTGCCGAAGTCAAAAGTCGTGCGCGGCTTCTCCTTCTTCGGCGTCTCCTTTGTCTACGTCATTTTTGAGGACGGCACCGACATCTACTGGGCGCGCTCCCGAGTGCTCGAATTCCTCAATAGTGCGGCGTCGCGATTGCCGGCTGGCGTGACGCCGGCCATTGGGCCCGACGCAACCGGCGTCGGCTGGGTCTATCAGTACGCCGTCATGTCCAAGGAGTTGAACCTCGCCGAAACCCGGACGATCCAGGACTGGAATCTGAAATTCGCACTCGCGAAAGCCGAGGGCGTGGCAGAGGTCGCCAGCGTCGGCGGCTTCGTCAAGCAATACAACGTTATCCTCGATCCCCAGCGCATGCGCGATCTCGGCATCACCATGGACAAGATGCGCGACGCCATCCGCGCCAGCAATGCCGATGTCGGCGGTCGCACGGTCGAACTCTCTGAGTTCGAATACGTCATCCGCGGCAAGGGTTACCTGAAGAGCATCGACGATCTCGGCAATATCGTGCTCAAGACCAACAATGGCACGCCCGTGCTGCTCCGCGACGTCGCGCGGGTTGAGCTCGGTCCTGACGAGCGGCGCGGCATCACCGAGCTCAATGGCGAAGGCGAAGTCGCGAGCGGAATTGTGCTGCAACGCTTCGGCGTCAATGCGCTCGATGTCATCAACAATGTCAAGAAACGGTTCAAGGAAATCGCGACCAGCCTGCCGAAGTCGGTCGACATCGTCCCGGTCTACGACCGCTCCAATCTGATTTACGCGGCGATCCACACCCTCAAACACACGCTCGTTGAGGAGAGCATCATTGTGGCCCTCGTCTGCATTGTGTTTCTCCTGCATGTCCGCAGCGCTTTGGTGGCAATCGTCATGTTGCCGGTCGGCGTGCTGATGGCGTTCGGTGCGATGAAGCTGCTGGGGATCGGCTCCAACATCATGAGCCTGGGCGGCATCGCCATCGCCATCGGCGCCATGGTCGATGCCGCCATTGTCATGATCGAGAATGCCCACAAGCATCTCGAGCGGGCCAAGCCCGGCCAATCACGGATTTCGTTGCTGATCGATGCGGCGTCGGAGGTCGGGCCGGCGCTGTTCTTCAGCCTGCTGATCATCACCGTCTCCTTCATGCCCATCTTCACGCTGGAGTCGCAGGAGGGCCGGCTGTTCAGCCCGCTCGCTTTCACCAAGACCTTTTCGATGGCGTCGGCGGCTCTGCTCTCGGTCACGCTGGTGCCGGCGCTGATGGTGATCTTCGTCCGCGGCAAGATCATTCCGGAGCACAGGAATCCGATCAACCGCTTCCTGATCTGGATCTACCGGCCGGTGATCAAGGCGGTGCTGCATGCCAAGATGGTGGTGATTCTGCTGTCGCTCGCGATCGTGGCGGTCACGATCTGGCCAGCGCGACAGCTCGGCAGCGAGTTCATGCCGAGCCTCGACGAGGGTACGCTGCTCTACATGCCGACGACCTTGCCGGGCATCTCGGTCACGAAGGCTGCCGAGCTGATGCAGATGCAGGACCGGATCATCCGCTCGTTCCCGGAAGTGGCCTCCGTCTATGGCAAGGCCGGGCGAGCCGAGACCGCGACCGATCCGGCGCCGTCGGAGATGTTCGAAACCATCATCAACCTGAAACCCAAGGAGCAGTGGCGTCCGGGTATGACGATCGACGGCCTGACCGCCGAGATGGACAAGGCACTGCAGTTCCCCGGCGTCTCGAACGCCTGGACCATGCCGATCAAGGCACGCATCGACATGCTCTCGACCGGCATCCGCACGCCGGTCGGCGCCAAGGTCATGGGTACCGACCTCGTCGAGATCGACAAGCTGGCAAAGCAGATCGAGCAGGTCCTCAAGGCGGTGCCGGGCACGTCGTCCGCCTATGCCGAACGTAGCCTCGGCGGCTACTATCTCAACATCACGCCCGATCGTGCCGCGCTTGGGCGCTACGGCATCATGGTGCAGGACGTGCAAGACACGATCGCGACCGCGCTCGGCGGCCAGACCGTGACGACGACGGTCGAGGGCCGGGAGCGCTTCGCCGTCAACATGCGATACCCGCGCGATCTGCGAGATAATCCAGGCGCGATCGCAAGCGATATCCTTGTGCCGATGCCGGCGGGCGGCGCGGTGCCGCTTGGCGAGGTCGCCAAGGTGGAGCTTGCCCGCGGGCCGTCTTCGATTCGGACCGAGAACGGACAACTCGCGACCTACATCTATGTCGATATCCGCGACCGCGACCTCGGCGGCTATGTCGCCGACGCGCAGAAGGCGGTGCAGGCCAGCATCCAGTTTCCGCCAGGCTACTACGTGGTGTGGAGCGGCCAGTACGAATATCTGGAGCGCGCTGCCGCGCGGTTGAAGATTGTCGTACCGGTGACGCTCGTCATCATCTTCCTTCTGCTCTATCTGAACTTCCGTTCGATCACCGAGACGATGATCGTGATGCTGTCGTTGCCGTTTGCCTTAGTCGGGGGGCTATGGCTGATGTGGTGGCTCGGGTTCAACCTGTCGGTCGCGGTTGCCGTCGGCTTCATTGCGCTGGCCGGCGTCGCCGCCGAGACCGGCGTGGTAATGCTGATCTACCTCAATCATGCCTTCGCCGAAACCCAGGCGCGCTGCGCCGGCCGGTCGATGACCCGAGGGGACCTCTACGACGCCATTATGGTCGGCGCCGTCGAGCGCGTGAGGCCGAAGATGATGACGGTTGTCGCGATCATGGCCGGACTTTTGCCGATCATGTGGAGCACAGGGACCGGATCGGAGATCATGCAGCGCATTGCCGTGCCGATGATCGGCGGCATGGTCTCCTCGACCCTGCTGACGCTTATCGTGATCCCGGCGATCTTCGGCCTGGTCAAGGGTTTTGGATTGCCGAACCGTGACCGCTTCAAAAGCGGGCCGCCGTCCCGGCCCCTGAGCAAATCGGTCAGGCAGTCTGAGCGAGTTCCGGAGCCTGCCGAATGAAACGCCACTGCAGCGCAGCAGGCACGCCGCGACTAGCGAGCACGACGCAGCCTGAAACCCCGAGGGATGCGGATCGCAACTTCCGCAGCCCCTCCAAGGCAACCGGAAAGAGAGTAGACCAATGATCGTAAATCTGAGAGGAACCAGTCAACCGATGATGATCTATCTCGCAGCAGGTAAACTTGAGGTGAGGCTATGATGAACGACATGATGCCCGGAATGATGTGGGGCATGGCGCTCGTCTGGTTGCTCGTTGTGATCGTTTTGATCCTGGCGACGGCCGCGCTGATCAAATATCTCCGCACCGGGAGCAGGGAAGGTCGGCAATGAACAAGCTCGTCATCGCCGCGTTCTCGACGGTCGCCCTGCTTTCGCCCACACTCGGCGCGCCCGGCGATGCCGCGCGGGGCGAGCATGACTTCCGTGCATGCGCGCCATGCCATTCGCTCGAGCCCGATCGAAACATGACAGGGCCGAGCCTCGCCGGTCTATGGGGGCGCAAGGCCGGGTCGCTGCCGAGTTTCGACCGCTATTCCGACGCCCTCAAATCCTCCGGGATCATCTGGGACGACCGCTCGCTCGACGGATGGCTGACCGGTCCCGACGGCATGGTGCCGGACAATGAAATGCCATTCAACGGCATCAAGAACCCCCGTGATCGCGCCGACCTGCTCGCCTTCCTGAAGGAAGCGACCAAGCCGGGCGCGGCGCCGCAACAGAGCGCTCAAGCGCAAATGGGCGGCATGGCTGGAATGATGGGCGGTGGAGGCGTTTCCGACCTGAAGAGCCTCGACCCGGCCAGGCAGGTCAAGGCCATCACCTATTGCCACGACAGCTATCGCGTGACCACGGCCAACGGCAAGACGCGGCATTTCTGGGAACGCAACCTGCGCTTCATGACCGACTCCAGCAAGGATGGACCGGAAAGCGGCGCACCTGCGATCATGCCGGCCGGCATGTTAGGCGATCGTGCCTCCGTGATCTTCGCCACGCCGGAGGAGATCACCAAGATGATCGAAGCGCGATGCTAGATCATGCCGGTATTTTTTGAACGGCTCGGTTTGGAAGGTGTTGCTGCGATTGCTTCCAGTGCCGCGGCTAGAATATTCAGGAGCGTTCGATGGGCCTCTATAACGACTTCATCCTGCCTCGACTTCTCGATTTCGCAATGAGCAACAAGCAGCTCCTGCCTTTTCGCGAACGCGTGATCGGTGCAGCCGAGGGCCGCGTGCTGGAGATCGGGGTGGGCTCAGGCCGCAACTTGCCGTTCTATCGATCACCCGCGAACGAAATACTCGCGCTTGAGCCTTCTCCGAAACTTGTCACCATGGCTCGCGGAGCGGCGGATTCGGGCGTGCCCGTCCGGTTCCTCGAAGCTTCCGCGGAAACCATTCCACTCGACGATGGCACCGTCGACACCGTGGTCACGACCTGGACGTTGTGCAGCATTCCGCAGGCGGCTTCAGCGCTTGGCGAGATGCGTCGTGTGCTTCGGCCCGGCGGAAGGCTCTTGTTCGCCGAGCACGGCCTGGCGCCCAGTGCGAGCGTGCGTTGGTGGCAGGACCGCTTGACGCCGGCATGGCAGCGTATCGGCGGTGGCTGTCACCTCAACCGTCCAATCCGCTCCATGATCGAAGACGCAGGATTCCGCATCGACCGGATTGAGACCGGCTATATACCCGGGCCAAAGCCGATGACCTTCATGTACGAAGGCAGCGCACGGCCGGGGTGAGCTGCATTCGCTTTTGACGTGTGCGTTACCCATGGGAGCTGCCGATGACGGAATCTATCCTACGCGCGCTCGGCATGGCGTTTGCCATGGGATGGCAGATCCTCTGGCCGCTGATCCTGGGCTTTTTCCTGTCGGCCATAGTGGAGGCCGTCGTATCGCATCAGCAGATGAGCCGGCTTTTGCCCGACGACCGTCCGCGATCGATCGTCAAGGCTTTGGCTCTCGGCGCGGCATCGTCGTCGTGCTCTTATGCTGCCGTCGCGCTCGCGCGGTCATTGTTTCGCAAGGGCGCGGATTTCACGGCGGCGATGGCCTTCGAAATGGCCTCGACCAATTTGGTCCTCGAACTCAGCATCATCATGCTGGTCTTCCTGGGTTGGCGGTTCACGGTTGCTGAATTCGTCGGCGCTCCGCTCATGGTGACATTTCTGGTGCTGCTGTTCCGGCGGTTTCTCCGCCGCGAACTGCGCGATGAGGCAAAGCAGCAGGCCGACAAGGGAATCGCCGGCCGCATGGAGGGGCATGCTGAAATGGACATGTCAGTCACCGAAGGCGGCAACCTTTGGCAACGCCTCACATCCGAGCAGGGCCTCACCGCAACAAGCCATTACTTTGTGATGGATTGGGCGTCGGTGTGGATGGACATCGTGGGAGGTCTGCTGATTGCCGGCGCGCTTGCCGCGTGGGTACCCGCCGATTTCTGGCAGTCGTTCTTTCTGGTCAACTACCCTCTGCTCGCCGGCATCTGGGGCCCGATTGTGGGCCCGCTGGTGGCGGTGATCGCCTTCGTATGTTCGGTCGGAAATATTCCGCTTGCGGCCGTGCTGTGGAACGGCGGCATCAGCTTCGGCGGCGTGATCGCGTTCATCCTGGCTGATCTGATCGTCCTGCCGATCCTCAACATCTATCGCAAGTATTACGGACTGAAGATGGCGGGCTTCCTGTTCGTCACCTTCTATGCGGCGATGACAGGCGCGGCGCTGATTGTTGAAGTGATTTTCGGGGTTCTTGGCCTCGTCCCGGCACAACGCAACGCGCGCGTTGTTGAGGCCTCAGTCTCGTGGAACTACACGACATGGCTCAACATCGTGTTTCTGTTGCTCGCCGCGATGCTCGTGGGGCGCTTCCTGAAGACGGGCGGCCCCGCTATGTTGCGCATGATGAATAAGCCAGCGCGGGGACGACACGCGCCCATTAAGCCAACTCGGCGGCTCCTGGACCTCACCGATGATACGGCGAGCAGATGACGGCGCACGGGAAGCTGGCCCCCTCTTGTCACAGTCCGAGGGTAGTCAATGTCGGCAGAGCCAGCATTCGAAACACGTTATTCTGGCGCGAAATGAGCTCTCGCCTCGCGTTCTGACAAGCACAGATCCGTCTTCAAAAAAGCGGATCCGCGGCGCCCGCTAAAAAGGTTTCCGTCGCCGGGGAAGTCGTTCCATGCATCAGAACATATCTCCTTGTTATTGCTGCATTCCTTCGCCACATTCCGGCCACGCATCGCCCTTTTAAGGCGGTTGGCCCAGATGTGCCGCGGAACCCCATTGTCGAGGGTGCGGCAAAACAATCATCCCCAATCACGCGGCCTTCGATCGCATTGCGATCCTCATCCCCGAAACAGCACGAAGGAAGACAGTATGCGTAGAGTCGTTGCCGCGAGTGCACTGCTATTTGCATTCGCAACGAGCGCGGAGGCGCGAACTCATCATCACCATTATCGGCACTATGCCCATCACCAATACCGGCACTATGCCTATCGTCACTCCCGAAACTATGAGGGCGGATACTCGAGCTTTGCTTCCGGATATGGGTACTCGAGCTACGGGCATTCAGGTTTCGAGCGCTCAAGTTATGGGCGCTCGCGTTCCGGGGGACGGCCCGCAGCCTGGTGCGGATGGTACATGCGCGGTCAGGTCGGATCTGACCCGGGTCCCCAGTACAACCTCGCGAGATCCTGGGCGCACTACGGCTCCAATGCCGGCGGTCCCTCTGTAGGCACGATTGTCGTGTGGCGTCATCACGTCGGGAAGATCGTCGGCAACCAGAACGGCCAATGGATCGTTGAAAGCGGCAATGACGGCCATGCCGTCCGTACCCGACCGCGATCGCTGGCCGGCGCCATTGCTTTCCGTAACGCTTACGCCTCGTTCTAGGCCACGGCGACGCAGTATTCTGAAAGACAACACCCCGCTTCATCGAATAGATGGAGCGGGGTTTTTCTGTTTGGCCGACAATCCGGAATCGGGGGCGGACCGCGATGATCGAGGGGAGGTGGTGTCTTCACCTGCCGCCGAACCAACTACAATGAAATCTGGCTGGCGCATATCAATGCGATATGGTTGAAACGGACGCGGGCGCCCGCCCACGAAGCGATCACCGCACATTTTCAGGAATTACAGGAATGGCCGAAGCGGACCTCGACGTTGTCATTCGCTCTCTGGCAAGACAGCAACACAAGGCGCTGATGGCGGAGGCGAAGAAGCGGCAGGCCCGGCTGACGGGTTTGGCCGCCAAGGCCAAGACAAAAGAGAGCAAGGCGCGCCTCAAGCAAACCGCCAGGGACATGATGCTGCTCGCCAATGCGGCAGCGCGGCGGTTGCAACTCACGGCCGAGAATGCCGCCGACAGCTACGCACGGGCGATGCGGAATGCGCTTGAGGAAATAAAGGCGGCTGAAGCGAAGATCGCTGCCGCCAAAGGCAAGGCGGCCAAAAAGAAAGCATGAGTCACGCTAGTGGAGTGGATTTGACATTCGCCACCCGGCTAGCCGCAAATTCGGAAAGCGAATGTCGAATCCTAAACTCCACTAGAAACATATGGTTGCTGGTGGTCCTTTGATTCTAACATCCGCAAAAGTGCCCGCCCAGAGGGGATACGAATGTTAAGAATTGGACCACTAGGGCATGGCTCGCGCCCGCAGCCTCCTTGCGCTATCCACACATCACCTCAATCAGGACGGCAAAGGCACCGCGCCATGGCGTATCGGCCCCATTCCAAAGTCATCATCACCTGCGCGATCACGGGCAATATTACGCGGCCCGACCAGTCGCCTTATCTGCCGATCACGCCGCAACAGATCGCCGATAGTGCGCTGGAAGCAGCCGAAGCGGGGGCTTCGATCGCCCACATCCATGTGCGCGATCCCGAAACCGGCCGTCCCTCGATGTCGATCGATCTCTACCGCGACGTGATGGACCGCATCCGCTCGAAAAATCCCAAACTGATCATCAATCTGACGACGGGGCCGGGCGGGCGGTTTGTTCCTTCCGAGGAAGACCCGAAGGTCGCCGGCCCCGGCACCACGCTGATGGCGCCGGAAAAACGCGTCGAGCACGTCGAGATCCTGAAGCCCGAAATCTGCACGCTCGATCTCAACACCATGAATTCGGGCGGGCAGGTTGTGATCAACACCCCGCCCAATGTGCGCAAGATGGCGGCGCGGATGCGGGCGGCCGGCGCCTTGCCGGAGCTGGAATTGTTCGATTCCGGAGATGTCCATCTGGCGCGCGACCTGATTGCGGACGGGACCTTGAAAGGACCGCCGCTGTGCACGCTGGTGCTCGGCGTCAAATACGGCTTCGACCCGTCGCCGGAAACCATGCTCTATGCGCGCAACCTGTTGCCGGAGGGCGCGACCTGGGCCGGCTTCGGCATCGGCCGTTCCGAATTTCCGATGGTGGCGCAGTCCTGGCTGCTCGGCGGCCATGTGCGCGTGGGCATGGAGGACAACCTCTATCTGTCCAAGGGCGTGCTGGCCAAAAGCAATGCCGAACTCGTGGCGCATGCGGCCGAGATTCTCAAGAACCTGGGTGCTGCGATCGCAACGCCTGTTGAAGCGCGGGCAATGCTCGGCTTCGCCTAGAACGATTGGGCGCCGGCGGCCGACATGAGGCTGCCGGCGCGAGTCGTGAGCTCAGCCTTTTAATCTCACCGCCGCGCGCTTCAACGTGGCCGTCCCCGGATTCCGAGCCAGCGTCTGGTTGGCACTCGGGCGCGCCGTCAACGTCATCGCTGCCGCTTCGACGATGCGGTCAATCACGGCCTCGACGTCGTTGACGTCGCATTGGCCTTCGGAGAGCTTCGTCAGGCGCTCGGTGTCGCGGGTGGTCTGGTGCGCCATGGCGAGCGCGAAATGCAGGCCCCAGTAAAGATCGGCCTCGTCGCAATCGGGCAGCGATCGCCGCATGGCCGCGGCAAATTTCCGCAAGTGATCGACTTCGCGGTTCTTGATGCGGCGGATCGGCGGCACGGTTTCGATCGAAGCGCGGATCATGAAGCGCGATGCCGTCGATTGCTCATTCTCCGGCCCCAGGCAGCCGCGCAGGGTCGGGCCGATCAAGGCGCGGAAGATCGCCCTGACATCGGCACGGCCGCCACCAGCCATTTCCGCCGCCTTCAATTCCGCAAGCCGTTCGCGGTTGGTGGCTATGCCGCGGGTAGCGAAGAGTTCGGCGATCAACTCGTCCTTGGAACCGAAATGATAGTTCACGGCCGCAAGGTTGACGCCCGCCGCGGCCACAATGTCGCGCAACGTGACGTCGGCGAAGCCGCGCTCGGCGTAGAGCCGTTCCGCGGCGTCGAGGATCAGGGCACGGGTCCGGTCTGACGGCATTTGATGACCCGATGAAAAGAGGGCGTTGCAATTCAAACAGTTGTATGAAACTATGGTTTGAAGGCTGAAATGTCAATGCATATGACACTCTGCCGCTCCGGCGCGACGAATGATCTTGCGGCGGCTCCGCGGCAGGGAGACAGTGCAAACAATTCGCAAAAACCCTTGAGCGAGGAGCGTCCCCATGGATTTCACGATGTCCGACCGGCAGAACGAATGGCTCAACCGTGTGCAGTCATTCATCAAGAATCACGTCCGTCCGGCCGTGCCGACCTACCGGAAGCAGGACGAGGAGGGAGCGCGCTGGAAAGTGATCCCGATCGTGGAGGAGTTGAAGAAGAAGGCGAAGGCCGAAGGGCTTTGGAACATGTTCATGCCGCCGTCTTCGCATGAGGACGAGGAATTCCACGGCGCGGGATTGAGCAATCTGGAATATGCGCCACTCGCCGAGGAAATGGGCCATATCGGCTGGGCATCCGAAGTCTTCAATTGTTCGGCGCCGGATACCGGCAACATGGAAGTCTTCATCCGCTACGGCACCAAGGAGCAGAAGCGGAAGTGGCTGCGGCCGCTGATGGACGGCGAAATCCGCTCCGCCTTCCTGATGACGGAACCAGCCGTGGCATCGTCGGACGCCACCAATATCGAGACCCGCATCGAGCGCGACGGCGATCACTACGTCATCAACGGCCGCAAATGGTGGTCGTCCGGCGTCGGCGATCCGCGCTGCAAGATCGCGATCCTGATGGGCAAGACCGATCCCAAGGCGCCGCGCCACCAGCAGCAGTCGCAAATTCTGGTGCCGCTCGACACGCCCGGCATCACCGTCGAGAAATTGCTGCCCGTGTTCGGCTTCGACGATGCGCCGCACGGCCACGCGCAGGTATTGCTTGAAAACGTGCGCGTTCCCGCCAGCAACATCCTGCTCGGCGAGGGCCGGGGATTTGAGATCGCGCAAGGCCGCCTCGGACCAGGGCGTATCCACCACTGCATGCGCACCATCGGCAAGGCCGAGGAAGCGCTGGAGAAAATGGTGAAGCGGCTGTCGTCGCGCACCGCCTTTGGCAAGAAGATCATCGAGTACTCGATCTGGGAGCAGCGGATTGCCGAAGCCCGCACCGACATCGAGATGAACCGTCTATTGTGCCTGAAGGCCGCCGACATGATGGACAAGGTCGGCAACAAGACCGCCCAGCTTGAAATCGCCATGATCAAGGTCGCGGCGCCCAATATGGCGCTGAAGATCATCGATCAGGCCATTCAGGCCTACGGCGCGGCCGGCGTTTCCGACGACGCAGGTCTGGCGCGGGACTATGCCTCGATGCGCACCATGCGTCTCGCCGACGGTCCGGACGAAGTCCACAACCGCGCCATTGCCAGACTTGAGCTTCGGAAGTATGCCAACGCTCCAGCGAGCTAATCGAGCGAGCTGAGATCAAGCTGAACTGTCGCGGCATCGGCGGTGCGCTCCCTCTCCCCTTGTGGGAGAGGGCTGGGGTGAGGGGTCACGGTCCCCCGACATTTAAACCCCTCACCCGGATCGCATCTTTCGATGCGATCCGACCTCTCCCACAGGGGGAGAGGTGAACCGGATGTGCTGCGGTTTCAGCTAATGAGGGAGCGTCACCGTGGCCGAAGGCGTCAGAAACGACGAGGAGTTTTCCGGTACCAAACCGGTCGAGGAGCGGCACCGGATCGACGAGATCAACCTTGAAGGCTGGATGAAGCAGCATGTCGAGGGCTATCAGGGGCCCTTGACCGTCTTGCAGTTCAAGGGCGGCCAGTCGAACCCGACCTACCGGCTCGATACGCCCACGCGTTCCTATGTGATGCGTCGCAAGCCGTTCGGGAAATTATTACCGTCGGCGCACGCGGTCGATCGCGAATACCGCGTCATCTCGGCGCTCGGCAAACAGGGATTTCCGGTCGCCAAAGCCTATGCGCTCTGCACGGACGACACGGTGATTGGCGCCGCCTTCTACATCATGTCGATGGAAGAGGGGCGGGTATTCTGGGATCCGACGCTGCCGAGCCAGACGCCCGCGGCGCGGCATGCGATCTTCAAGGACAAGATCGAGACGCTGGCGAAACTCCACACCTACGATCCGGAAGCGATTGGACTTGGCGAGTTCGGCAAGCCGGGCAATTATTTCGCCCGCCAGGTCGACCGCTGGACCAAGCAATACCGTGCTTCGGAGACCAGGCGCATCGAAGAGGTCGAAAGGCTGATCGAATGGTTGCCACGCACCGTGCCGCAACAGCAGCGAGTCTCGGTCGTGCATGGAGATTACCGCCTCGATAACATGATCTTCCACCCGACCGAGCCGCGGGTGATCGCGGTATTGGACTGGGAGCTGTCCACGCTCGGCGATCCCATGGCGGATTTCACCTACCTCCTGATGCAATGGACCATGCCGGGTCTCGCCAATGCCGACCTCAAGGCGCTCAACATTCCGACGCTCGATGAAGCCGCGCAGATCTATTGCGCCGTCACCGGCAGCGCCGTGCCTGACCTGAACTGGTATTTTTCCTACAACCTGTTTCGGCTCGCCTGCATTACACAGGGCATCGCCGGGCGCATCCGCGACGGCACCGCGGCAAGCGCCAAGGCCATGGAATCGGCAGCGCGCACCGTGCCGCTGTCCAAGGCCTCCTGGGATTACGCGCAGAAGGCAGGCGCGGTGTAAACGCCGGCGCCGTACTCACCGCCATTTCGTGCGTTCGCGAATGCCGGCCAGCGCGGTCCGCACGCCGGCGATGACTTCGGACGTATCGATCGCGGTGAGTTTGCCGCTACGCTTGAGGATACGGCCATCGACCACGACGGTATCGACGTTTTCGGGCGTCGTGGCTTCCAGCACGAGATGCGCCGGTTCGGTCACGACAGCCATGTTGAGCGCGTTGGGATTGATCATGATCAAGTCCGCGCGCTTGCCGGGTCTGAGCGAGCCGACCTTGTCGTCGATCCCCATCGAGCGCGCGCCCTCGATGGTGCCGAGCTCGAGCGCCCGTCGCGCCGTCATCTTGAATTCGCTTTCCGCCCGCGCATTTTCGCAATCGCGCGCCAGCTTCAGGACGCCGAACATGTTGGCGCTCCCGGTCAGGGCCGCGGTGTCGATCGAGATTCCGATTGGAATGCGCGTTGCCAGGATTTCGGAGATTGGCGGAAAGCCGAACCCGATCCGCAGCTCAGAGCCAGGTGAGGTCGAAATCGAGGCGCCCGATTCCTCGATCATGGCAAGTTCTTCCGGCGTAATTGCCAGCGCGTGGATAAGTTGAACGTCTTTGCCGATCAGCTTCGACTTGTAGAGCAGTTCGACCTGATTCACGGCGCGGTGCGCGGCCGCGGCCACATGCACGGTGATCGGCAGGCCGAGTTTACGAGCATTGTCGAACTCCGGCTGATAGACCTCCGGCTTGATCGGCCCCGCGCGGAATTGCCCGCGCCATCCCATGCCGAGCGTCAGCAGGCCTTCGTTGGAATAGCTGCTCCAGTTCTTCGCCAGGGTTTCGATCGGCGTCTGATCGGCGGGCTGCGTATCGGGTAGACCCTGCGGCCAGCCGCAGGAGTGGCGGGCACGAATGCCGGCGCCAGCGAGCGCGCGGATATCGGCTTCCGCATGCGCCGTACTGCGCACGTTGTGGCACCAGGAGTGCACGAAGGTCATGCCGGAGTTGATCGCTTCGGCCGCCGACAACCGCGTACTCTGGAAAATGTCGTCCGGCGTCATCTGTTGGCCGAAACGAGCGACTGTCGGGAAATAGCCGTCTTCGGGCCTATCGCCGGCAAAGCTGCGGAAAATCGTGTTCCACATGTGCCAGTGGGTTTCGACGAGCCCCGGCATCACAATCATGCCGCTGCCGTCGATCGTCTCGCCGCCGCTGACACCGTGGCCGACGGCGACAATCTCGCCGTCCCGGACGTGCACCGAGCCGCCGGTGAAGTCGCCGAAGTCGCGCTCCATCGTCATCACATAGGCATTGGCGATGGTGAACTCGCCGCGCGCCGGCAGCCTCGACGCGCTCGCATCGCCGCTCGGCGCTTGCGCCATCAGGGAAGATGGAAACAGCCCTGTCGCGCCCAATGCGGCCACGCCGCCAATGAAGCTTCGCCTGCAGATTTCACACATGGATCCTCCCGACAGGCCGGCATGTCGCCGACCGCCATTTGCGGACTTCTTTGCAATTTGAGTTCGGCTCAAGGCCTTTTACACCAATTGGCGGCGGTGAGGACGGGCCGCCGCGCGACGGAGGCGGCATTGGTGCCCTGCAATCTCAGCACGCCGCGCGCGCTACCGCTTGGCGGCGCAGCCCGGACTCGGCTTCTCCGCCGTCGCGAGCCGCCGACTGTCACAAATCTCCCGTCGCGATTTGCCAAATCTTGTGACAGAATTAATAAAGATAGATGTCCGTTCGGTTACGCGGAGATGTCGATGCGGTCGGAATTTCAAGCGCGGTCCAACTCTCTTGCCTGGACCAATCCCGTGTCCTGGTGGTGGGGCATGCTGACGCTGGTCAGCGGCGTCAATATCGCCGCGTGGGTTCTGATGTATCGGCAGCTTCACGACGCCGGCACCTCAGGCCGTGCGCCGGGCATGGACATCATGCTCTTGCTCGGTGCGGCCTACGTATTCGGCTGCGCCTTCCGCTCGTTCTTGCCACGCGCGGACGTGCAGCGGATCTGCCTGTTTGATACCTGGTTGTCGAGTGTTGCGGTCGGCCGTTCGGTGGCGACCGTCGCGGAGGTCTGTTTCGCCGCGCAATGGACGATGATCCTGCTGCAGTTGGGAACGATGTCGGGAGCGACGACTGCGGTGAACGCGGCGTGGGTGATCGTGCCGCTGATCGTGATTGCCGAATGCTTCTCCTGGTATGCGGTCGTCACCACCAATTATTTCTTCAACGCGATCGAGAATTCGATCTGGGCGGTGGCCTTTTTTGTCGCAGGCATCGGACTTTGCCGGTTGTTGCCGGAGTTCGACGGCGCGGTTCGCGTGGCGCTAGCCGTCGCGGCGGCCGGAATTGCGGTTTATCTGGCCTTCCTGGTGACGGTCGATGTGCCGATGTATCTGAAGCGCTGGCGGGCGGACGTCGCCGGCGGTAACAGGGGCCTGCGGCCGCTCGAGGGACTTCGCGACGTGAGCACGCGTTGGGTGGTCACGCACGATCTTTCCGAGTGGAAAGAGGAAATCGCCTGGATGTCGCTTTATTTCAGCGCCGCTGTCTGGGCGAGCCTTGCTTTGTGCGTGTTCTATGCGATCGAAGGCCATATCGCCGGGTAGCAGGCGCCCCCCTTTTTAAGAATTTCTAAAACAATCGGTCCAAGCAGCGGCGCAAATGCGGTCCAATCCGGGCAGCGCGCGTACCCATGCGGTTTGAGATTCAATTTGGACAAAGCCGCACGCGGTGCGTCGCAACAGATTCCCATTTCCGTCTCAAATCCGCCCTCGACTCGCATCACCTTTGCTGCGGGTGGAGAACTGGGGAACACGTTCGGCTAATAGTTATTGGGGAGTTGCCCATGGTACCCGCACAACCGTTACACAATGAACTTAAAGAACTTGATGGACCGTCATTTGGACCTGACGATTTTACCGACGACGACTACTCCGGCGACGACATCATATCGCTGCTGGAAGAAAATGCGCGATTGAGAAAACTTGTGGTCAGGCTATCGGAGATCGTGCTCCGAAATGTCGCGGACAGTTAACACATACCGACAATCGACTGATCGATCAGGGATTCGCCGGCGCGGCTGTTCAGAACAGCCGCGTCGATGCAATTCGTGCGCCTTCACTCAGCGCGGCCAGTTTGGCCCACACCACGTCTTCCGCAACGCGGCCCGCGCCGGCGGAGGTATCAAACCCGCAATCCGTTCCGGCCATCACTCGCGTGGGATCGCCAAGCGTTCGTGCGACGTGCTCGAGCCGTTCGGCCACCACCTCGGGATGTTCGACGAAGTTCGTCGTCGAATCGATGACGCCGGCGACCACGATCTGGTCGTCGGCAATCGCTTTGCCCTGGAGGCAGCGTACTTCGTGGGCGTGACGGGGATTGGCAAACGGCAGCACCAGCGCGCCGACATTCATCCGCGCGATCAGCGGTAAGATTGCCTCCAGCGCGACGTCGCGATCGTGCGGGCCCTCGTAGTTTCCCCAGCAGACATGCATCCGCACTTTCTCGCGCGGGATATTGCGTAGCGCCTCGTTGATCGTTGCCACCACGCGCTCGACGAATCCGAGAAAATCCCTGAGCGGCCGATCCTGAAACGAGATGTGGTGTTCGAGCGCCAGGTCCGGACAGTCGAGCTGAAGCAGAAAGCCTTTCGCGGCGATCGCCTCATATTCGACCCGAAGCGCGCGGCCGACCGCGGCAAGGTAGGCATCTTCGGTATCGTAGTGTTCATTGCGGATCGCCGTCACCACGATACCGGGGGAGGGCGCGGTCAAGAACGCCTCGACAAAGCTGCTTTTGCCGGCGCGCTTGCGCCGCTCCAGTACCTCGCGGAAATCGGTGCATTCACGCATCGCTTCAGCGGCGCCGATGTAGCTGATGTCGCCGATCACTTTTGGCGGGGCGAAGTTGCTGACCATGTCCTTGCTGGCGTTCTGGAGCTCCATCGATCGCTTGAAGACCGGATAGTTTTCGACGTCGGCGCGGGGCCAGCGCTT
This sequence comes from uncultured Alphaproteobacteria bacterium, assembly GCA_963706265.1. Lineage (GTDB taxonomy): Bacteria > Pseudomonadota > Alphaproteobacteria > Rhizobiales > Xanthobacteraceae > Bradyrhizobium. Next base: position 1,348,484 of record CAVPLO010000004.1, read on the forward strand.
CCACGACCCGCCAAACCCCGTCATCCGGTGACGGACGTGGAGGAAAAAACCCTCGCGCTGCTGTTCGCCGTTATTGCCGATGTCGATTCCGGCTTCGATCTGCTTTGGAACGACCTCCTGCAGCGCCGCGTGGCCGGCCTGTTCGATCTCCGCGGAATCGACCGCCTCGCCGCGCGAGCGCATGGCATAGAGCTTCGTCAGCGCGGGCGGCCGCGGCAGGCTGCCGGTGTGGGTGGTGAGGATTCGATCGCGACTACGTTGCATGATGTCCGTTACTCCGCTGGATTTTTTGGGCGGCTACCGTCTCTAGAGCTCCGATTCCGAAGGTTCGCAAGCAACCGCGGCAACCTCTTATGCGAACTTCGGAATCAAGGGAGCTCTAGCAACTTTATTTATTCTAGTGCGGCATTTGAATTTGAAGTTCCTATAATGAACTCGCCGCGAAACTGATAGGAACTTCAAATTCGCCGCGCTAGCTACTTCGCGCCAGTCAATTGCGTCCATTCTTCCGGTAGCGGCTGATTCTGCTTTTTCATATCCGTTTCCAGGCCGGTGACGCGCCGGGCGGCTGCCGTCATGGCCCCGGATGCGGCGTTGTAGCGCTCGACGGTGCGTTGAAGCGGAAAGATGAATTGTCCATTGACCACCTTGAAGGAACCAAGTTCGCTCGACAGCAGCGCCAGGTATTTCTCGTAGGCACGGTAATAATCGGCGCGTGCCGGCAATATGACTGAAATGGCATTGAGAGCTTTTGCCTGTCTTTGCGCGAGGCCATCCAAAACCTTGCCGGAGAAATCCTTCGGCACGTGAAGCGAACGGGCGGCGCTCTCGACCTGGTCGTGTTCGATCTTGAAGACCGTAACGTAGCGCGGAAGGAAGGACGCCGCATTTGCTTCTGCCGTTCTTAGACCGCTGCGGAAAGCGTCGAAATCATTGCGGCTTGCTGAACTGAAATCGATCCCCTTTGAAAGTGCCGCAGGCTCAATTTGGGCCGACAGGCGGTCGATTGCACTTCTCGCGTCGTCGGCTGCCTTGGTCGCCCTCGCCATCAGTCGCAGGATATTGTTCGAAGGGTGCTGCCTGAGCGCGTCCTCCAACTGGCCTGGGTTGGCGATCCCCCGCAATATTTCACGGTCTTCCTCCGTCGCAACGCGTTCCTGAAACCTGCTCAGATCGGTCGCGAAATAACTGCCCACTCCAAGCAGGGCGAACAGAAACAGGAAGGCAATTGGTACGCGCGCGGAGGAAATCGGATTTGACGACATTCGATCAAGTCCAAGCTACATTCGCCGTACGAACTCGCAGCTCGATGATAGCTAATGTCAAATCCACGCCGCTAAATTGGTTTGCCCGTATACGGCATCGAGGCGGTGAGGCCGCCATCGACCGGAAACGCCTGGCCGTTGACGTAGGACGCCTCGTCGCTCAACAGAAACAGCCCCATCGCCGCCAGTTCATGCGGCTGCCCGGCGCGCTTCAGCGGATTGAGCTGGCCGATCTTGTCCTGCGTGCCGCGTTCCCTGGCGCGGTCGAACACCGGCTTGGTCATGCCGGTTTCGATCAGGCCGGGGCAGACGGCGTTGATCCGTACGCCGGTTCCTGTCAGCGAATACGCGGTGGTTTGCACCAGGCTGATGACGCCGGCCTTGCTTGCCGCATAGGGATGGCCGCTGGCGCCCGATTTCAGGCCTGCGACCGATGCGGTGCAGAGGATTGCGCCGGAACCCTGTTTGATCATGTGCGGCATCGCGTATTTGATGGCGAGAAACGGGCCGAGCAGGTTGATGCGCAGGATTTCCTGCCAGTGTTCCACCGTCTGTTCGGAAATCGGCACCAATCCGCCGCTGACCCCGGCATTGGCCCAGATCGCATCCAGCCTGCCGTGGGTGGAAACCGCCTTGTCGATGAAGGCGATGACGTCCTTTTCCGAACCTGCGTCGGCGATGACGGCCTCGGCCTTGCCGCCGGCTTGGCGCACCTGATCGACCGTGTCCTTCACGCCCTCGGTGCGATCGACCGCGATCAGTTTCGCGCCTTCCTTGGTGAACAGAAGCGATGCCGCACGTCCGATGCCGCTGCCGGCGCCGGTGACGATGACGGATTTACCTTCAAGGCGGCCCATCGGTTTTCTCCCTGATTAGACTTCATCCATTGGCGTTTTTGCCTTGCGGAATTTTGTCTAGTGGTCCGATTCTAACATTTGCATCCCGGTGTGGCATGCTCTTTCGCAAATGTTAGAATTGAAGGACCACTAGCAAACGTCGGTTTCTAGTGGAGTTTTGGATTTGACATTCGCATGGCGAATGCGTGGTCAGAGAGTAGCGAATGTCAAATCCGCTCCACTAGCAAACAAAGTTTCAAACGTCGAAGTGACTTGAGGCGTTGAGGTCTCTGACGTACCACACACGACATTATTGAAGGGTCTATGCGATGTCCAACCCCGACAAGTCCGGTGTCGTCGTCACACGGTGGTGGTGGGTGCGCCACGCGCCGGTGCGCAGCGACGGCGGCAATATTTACGGTCAGTCGGACATTGCGTGCGATACCGGCGATCGCGAAGTGTTCGAGGCGGTGGCCAAAATCCTGCCGCGTAATGCAGTCTGGTATGCGAGCAGCCTGAAGCGCACGCATCAGACGGCGGAGGCGATCTGGGATACCGGCTTTCCGAAGCCTGCAACGATGGTGAAGGAGGCGGCCTTCGCCGAGCAGCATCTCGGACAATGGCAGGGCACGAACCGCGTCGCGTTCCTCGCCAGCCGACCGGCCGGCAGCCACTGGTTTGCCGATATCGGCGAGCCCGCGCCGGGTGGGGAAAGCTTCATGGATCTGTACAACCGCGTCTGTGGCGCGATCGGCCGCATTACGATCGACCACGCCGGCCAAGACGTGATCGCGGTCGGGCATGGCGGCACGATCAAGGCGGCCGTCGGCTTTGCGCTCGGAGACCAGCCGGAAAAAGGCCTCGCGTTCGACATCGACAACTGTTCGGTGACGCGGCTTGATCATTATGCGACCGCCACGATCAGCAACTGGCGGCTGCCAATGGTGAACCAGCAGCCGTGGATCGCCGACGCCGCACACAAGGCCATGCATCAGCCGGCCGGACCTGAAATCGTGCGGGAGACCAAACTCGCCTGAAGCCGCCACAAAATACGGGAGCGAAACATGACCTTGTTCGATATGTCCGGAAAAGTCGCCGTCATCACCGGTTCTTCACGCGGCATCGGCCGTGCCATCGCCGAGCATATGGCGGCTCACGGCGCGAAGGTCGTGATTTCCTCGCGCAAGCAGGCGGTCTGCGACGAGGTGGCCAAAGCGATCAACGACAAGGCCGGCAAACAGGTTGCGCTCTCGGTCGCCGCCAACATCTCGACCAAGGACGATCTGAAGCATTTGGTCGAGGAAACCAACCGCGTCTTCGGTACCATCGATACGCTGGTCTGCAACGCCGCTTCCAATCCCTATTACGGGCCGCAAGCCGGGATTTCCGACGATCAGTTCCGAAAAATTCTCGACAACAACATCGTCGCCAACCACTGGCTGATATCGCTGGTCGTGCCGCAGATGATCGAACGCAAGGACGGCTCGATCACCATCATCTCCTCGATCGGCGGCCTGAAGGGTTCGACGGTGCTCGGCGCCTACGCGATTTCGAAGGCCGCCGACATGCAGCTTGCGCGCAACCTCGCCTGCGAATACGGCAAGGACAATATCCGCGTGAACTGCATCGCACCCGGCCTGATCAAGACCGATTTTGCGCGTGCGCTGTGGGAAAATCCGGAAACGCTGAAGGCGTCTACCGCGCGTTCACCCCTGTTGCGGATTGGCGAGCCCGACGAAATCGCGGGCGCCGCGGTGTTTCTTGCCTCCCGAGCCGGTACGTTCACGACCGGCCAGACCATCGTGATCGATGGCGGCGCCACGATTAGTTGATATGGCACGTCATTCCGGGACGCGCATGAGCGCGAACCCGGGATATCTCGCCGCATCTCCAGATTCCAGGTTCGCTCGCTAAGGCGAGCGCCCCGGGATGACGGAATTATTCAAGCGCCGCATATACCAGATTGCGCACCAGGGTGCGGGTATAGACGCGCTGACCGGGCGCCTGCGACATGAAGATGGCAAACAGGTCTTCTTTCGGATCGATCCAGAAGAAGGTGCCGCCCATGCCGCTCCAGAAAAACTGGCCGACTGAGCCGGAAAACGGCGCGATGCCTTCCTGGATGCGGATGCCAAAGCCGAGACCGAAGCTGTGGCCGGGTTGGGTCAGCGTGCCCTGAATCTTCACGCTTGGATCGAGGTGATCGGACGCCATCCATTCCAGCGTCTTGCGGCCGATGATCCTGGTCCCATCGAGCGCGCCGCCGTTGAGCAGCATCTGCGCAAAACGGGCGTAGTCCATGGTGGTAGAGACGAGACCGCCACCGCCGGATTCCATTACCGGCTTCTCCAGCATGTTGAAGAGCTGCACCTTGTCACCATTCCATGGATCGGTCGCAGAGGGCTCCGCAAGCCGGTGCGCGTTTTCGTCGCCGGTATAAAATGCGGTTTCGGTCATTTGCAGCGGTGCCAGAATGCGTTCCGTGAGAAACGCGCCGAGCGACTTGCCGCTGACGACTTCGATCAGCCGGCCGAGAATATCGGTCGAGCGGCTATAGTTCCACTCGGCGCCGGGCTGGCAGATCAAGGGCATGCTGGCGACGAGTGCTGCATGCTCGGCATTGTTGATCTTGCGGCTGCGCACCCGCGATTGCTGATAGAGTTTTTGCACCGGACCGTTACCGGTGTGCTCGTAAGTGATACCCGAGGTGTGGCGAAGCAGATCCTGGATGGTGATCGGCCGCTTCAGCGGCATGAGGTCGAGTTGGCCGTTGTTCTCGACGCCGACTTTCTGATCGGCAAACTCCGGGATGAATTTGGCGATGGGGTCATCGAGCAGGAAGTGGCCTTCCTCGATCAGCGACATGACGCCAACGGACACAATCGGCTTGGTCATGGAAAAGATACGGAAGATTGTATCCCGCGCCATCGGTGCACTCGCAGTGGGATCTTGCTTGCCCATCGCGTCGAACCAGCCGATCTGGCCGCCTCTTGCCACCATGATGGTCGCACCGGGCATGGTTCCCTTGTCGATTTCCCGCCGAAAGACGTCCGACATCCGCTGCAAGCGCGACGGCGATAACCCGAGCGATTCCGGTTTTGCCTCCGGCAAAGGCGGGGTTTGCGGGGCGGGCGTTTGCCTGGCAGCCGTTTGCGCGGTCATGATGGTCTCCCTTAACTTCTTGTCGCTTTAACGTTGCGCAATCTTGGCGCGGCCGGATCGGAAGAACAAGGACGACGGTGCCGTCGGCCGGTTCGCCCTTGCCATAAGGCCGCGGCCTATGCTTGAAACGGCCCGGAAGGGCGGCGACGCTAGCTTCCCACAGGAGTGTAGCTCAATTGGTAGAGCACCGGTCTCCAAAACCGGGGGTCGCAGGTTCGAGCCCTGCCACTCCTGCCAGCAGGCCCCCAGGGCTGGCGGGCACAAAATAGGCACGGTCCTCCCGCGCGGGGATAATTCTCCAGACAGATCCAGCGAGAATTGGCTGCTTTAAGCCGATCTATCCGCTTGGGCGCTTCATTCGGCTCGGCAGTATTGGAACTGAAGGGAACAGGGGAACGAACGGCTTTCGTCGGCGATTATTCTGTGCCCGCTTTGTCGGGTTCATCTTCATGCAAGTGATGGAGTTTCCTGATGAGACGAATATCGCTGGCTTTGGGCCTTGTGGCTGCGTGTGTCGCCACGGCCGCCTCGGCCGAAACGATCAACCTCACAGGCACGTACCGGTGCATTCAGGCATGCCGGGACGGCCTGCTCGGTGCGCCCACCTTCGTCACCCAGAACGGGGACGCCGTGAATCTCACGACGGAAACGGGTCAGTCATACCGGGCATGGCCCGACTGGAATGCGCCCGCCAGCCGAATCTGGATCGAGGCGAAGGGCGAGAGTGCTGTCTATTCGCCCGATGGCATGCGCATTCAGTTCGATGACGGCCGCGTCTGGCAACGGGAGATCATTCCGCCGCCGATGGTGATCCGCCGTGCACCGGTAGCGTACTACGCCAGATAGCTTTGAAAACTGGGCCAGCACACCCGCGCTATGCCCAGTTTTTTAACCGGGGTTGAGAGTTCTGGTTTGGCTTCGATCTCGCGCGCAGCCTCTCGACGCCCGCCAGCAAGATCAATGACTTGCTTAATGGACTGAGGGGTTGCTTTAACTCCTTGCGGTCCCTGTCCTGCCTTGACCTTTGAACCGGTCCGCAGTACATAGCCGCCACCTGCTGTCGGCCCGCGTGATCCGCGGATATCCGGCGCGGCTTTGAAATCCCCGAACAATCGAGCCCGCGTGCCGGCTCAACCTTCAAAAGAGGGCTGGGCGATAAGGGCTGTTCGGATTCCTTAACAAGCTTATTTCGTCAGACGACGGATGCGGATCTCTAACGATGGCGTTCAGCCCGTTTAAATTCTTGCAGGAAGTGCGCTCGGAGACCGCCAAGGTCACTTGGCCGACCCGCCGCGAAACCATGATCACCACCTTGATGGTGTTCATCATGGTCGCGCTGGCTTCGGTCTTCTTCTTCGCATCCGATCAGATCATCCGTTATTTGGTCACCTTGGTCCTGGGCATCCACTGATGGCAAGCACCGCAACACAAACGATGGATAAGCGCTGGTATATCGTCCACGCCTATTCCAATTTTGAAAAGAAGGTCGCCGAGTTGATCCGCGAGCAGGCGAAGCAGCGCGGGCTCGAAGAATTGTTCGAGCAGGTGCTGGTGCCGATCGAAAAGGTCACGGAAGTGCGTCGCGGCCGCAAGATCGATGCGGAGCGAAAGTTTTTCCCGGGCTATGTCCTGGTCAAGATGAAGCTGACCGACGAGGCCTTCCATCTGATCAAGAATACCCCGAAGGTGACCGGCTTCCTCGGCGCCGAAAACAAGCCGATGCCGATTTCGGAAACCGAGGCCATGCGGATCCTGCATCAGGTGCAGGAAGGCGTGGAACGGCCGAAGGCGTCGGTGTCGTTCGAGATCGGCGAGAATGTGCGCGTGGCCGATGGGCCGTTCGCGTCATTCTCCGGCGTCGTCGAGGAAATCGACGAGGCGCGTTCGCGCGTGAAGGTCGCAGTCTCGATCTTCGGCCGCGCCACGCCGGTCGAACTGGAATTCGCTCAGGTCGAAAAGGTGACCTGATCGGAAGTGGAGGCGGCAGCGCTTCCATATATATGGAGAGGACGTGGGAGGTTAAGGCGGTTTGCCTGCCGTCTCGAACCGAACCACGGAACCTGAAACCGCCGATCTTTCGAGTTCGGCACAACAGGAGTGACATATGGCAAAGAAAGTGACCGGATACCTGAAATTGCAGGTGCCGGCGGGAGCGGCCAATCCGTCGCCCCCGATCGGTCCCGCGCTTGGTCAGCGCGGTCTCAACATCATGGAATTCTGCAAGGCGTTCAACGCCCAGACGCAGAAGGAAGAAAAGAACACCCCGATCCCGGTGGTCATCACCATTTACGCGGACCGTTCCTTCACCTTCGAGATGAAGACGCCGCCGATGTCCTACTTCCTCAAGCAGGCCGCTAAAATCCAGTCCGGTTCGAAAGCTCCGGGCCGCGACAAGGCCGGCAAGGTGACACACGCGCAGGTGCGCGAGATCGCCCAGAAGAAGATGAAGGATCTCAATTGCGACAACATCGAGTTGGCCATGAAGATGGTCGAGGGCTCAGCCCGCTCGATGGGTCTGGAAGTGGCGGGGTAATCGGTCATGGCAATCGGAAAACGTACCCAGAAGGCCCGTGAGGGCGTCGACCGCGAGAAGCTCTATCCGATCGTGGACGCCATCAAGATGGTCAAGGAACGCTCGAAAGCGAAGTTCGACGAAACCATCGAGATCGCGATCAACCTCGGCGTCGATCCCCGTCACGCCGACCAGATGGTTCGCGGCGTGGTGACGCTGCCGAACGGCACCGGCCGCACGCTTGCGCGTCGGCGTGTTCGCGCGCGGCGCCAAGGCTGAGGAAGCCAAGGCTGCGGGGGCTGACGTTGTCGGCGCCGAAGATCTTGTCGAGAAGGTGCAGGGCGGTGCGATCGATTTCGACCGCTGTATCGCCACCCCCGACATGATGCCACTGGTCGGCCGCCTCGGTAAGGTGCTCGGTCCGCGCGGCATGATGCCAAACCCGAAGATCGGCACGGTGACGATGGATGTCGCCACCGCTGTTCGAGGCGCCAAGGGTGGCTCGGTCGAGTTCCGCGTCGAGAAGGCCGGCATCGTGCAGGCCGGTATCGGCAAGGCCTCCTTCTCCGAGGAAAAGCTGGTGCAGAATGTCAAGGCGCTCGCGGATGCGGTTGCCAAGGCGAAGCCCGCCGGCGCCAAGGGCACCTACATTCAGCGCGTCGCGGTTTCCTCCACCATGGGACCGGGCGTAAAAGTCGAGCCGGGAAGCTTGCTCGGCTAAGGCTTTTAAAAGGCGGATCGAAAATAAAAGGAGCGGAACCGGGCAACCGGTTCCGCTCCTTTGTTATGATGGATGCGGTGACGTGAGAGGCAAAGCATGCCCGACAGGGTGTTGATCTATTCGCGCTTTCCCAAAGCACTGATGGTGCGGATCGGCGAACGGTTCGAATTGCTGGACGCGGCCGGCAAGCCGCCGGCGGAAGTGTTTTCGTCGGAACAGCTTTCCGGCATTCGCGCCACGATCACGGCCGGCGGCACATCGCTGCCGGGCCGCGTCATGGACATGCTGCCAAAGCTCGCGGCGATCATCTGCTACGGCACCGGCTATGACGGGGTCGATCTTGCGGCCGCTGCCGAACGTCATATCGCTGTCGGCCATAGCCCTGCGGCGAATGCCGCGGCGGTCGCGGACCTCGCGGTTACGCTGATGCTGACGGCGACGCGGCGCATCGTTCCGGCCGATGCGTTCGTGCGCGACGGCAGTTGGGCCGCGTCAAAACCCTCGCCGTTGTTGCGCGCGCTGCCGGGCAACCCTGGCCGCCGGGTCGGGATCTATGGCATGGGCGAAATCGGCCGCAAGATTGCCGCGCGCCTGTCGGCTTTCGAAATGGAGATCGGCTATTACAGCCGCAGCCGGCGCGAGTTGCCGTATCGGTACTTCGAAAGCCTGGAGGCTCTGACCGAATGGTGCAGTGTGCTGATGATCGCAGTGCGCGCCAGCGCCGATACCTATCACGTCGTCAATGCCGATATTCTCAAGAAGCTCGGCAGCGACGGTTATGTCATCAATATCGCGCGCGGTTCGGTGATCGACGAGGCCGCGCTGGCCGCAGCTCTGCAGGACAATATCATTGCTGGCGCCGGTCTTGACGTGTTCGAAAAGGAACCGCATCCGCCTGGTGAATTGACGGCGCTTCCGAACGTCGTGCTGACCCCGCATATCGGTGGCCACACCATCGACTCGCACGCCGCGATGCAGGATTGCGTGATCGCCAACCTCGAAGCTTTTTTTGCAGGTCGGCCGCTGGCCTATCCGGTGCGCTGAGCCAGTGGCTTAGCTGGGGGCCGGCGCATGGCGCAGCTTGTCGGGATTTCGCACGAGGTAGACCGCCGCGATCCGGTCGCCGTCGATCGCGATGCTCAAACTGTGATCGAGTTCGCCGTCGACATAGAGCAGGGCGCCACTGCTTCCGTTGATCATGGCGGGTTCGATCCGAATATCGCGACCGGCAACCTTGCCGGCCACACCGATGAAGAAACGGGCCACCTTGTCGGCGCCCATGATCGGATTGAGCGCCGCCGATTTGCGCCCGCCACCATCGGTCACGGCGATGGCATCTTGGCGGAGCAAGCCGGTTAGCCGCGAAAGATCGCCGCCGGCCACGGCCTCGATGAAAGCCTTTAGCAAAAGCGCATGACCATCCGGCGTTGCCGTCGGCGCCGGTCGCTCGTCACGCACCGCACGGCGGGCCCTCGTCGCCAATTGCCGGCAGGCGGGTTCGCTCCGGCCGATCATCGCGGCGATCTCTGCGAACGGCATTTCAAAGACGTCGTGAAGCAGGAAGGCGGCCCGTTCAAGCGGAGGCAGTCGGTCGAGCGCCAATAGCAGCGCAAAGGAGAGATCGTCGGCAAGTTCCGTCGCGGCCTCCGCCGAAAGGCCCTCCGTGTCGAAGACCGGCTCCGGAAGCCAGGGGCCGACATAGATTTCCCGCTGCGCCTTTGCGCTCTTCAGCCGGTCCAGACACAGGCGCGTCACGATCGTGACGAGAAAAGCCTCCGGATTGCGAACGTCTCGAGCATCGACGAAGCGGAGAAAGGCGTCCTGCACGACGTCTTCCGCGTCGGTTCGGCTGCCGAGCATGCGATAAGCGAGCCCCAGCAACCGTCGCCGATACGGCGCGATCGGATCGCTTTCACGCGGCCTGCTTGACGACATCCACTTCGGTTCCATCGACGTTAACTCGCCGGCATTCCCTGGCGTAGCCGAGCCCGGCTTTCATCATCGGAAACATCCGGCCCATCTGAAGCGCGAACGTCAAGTCGATAACGCCTTTCTCGCCCCATCGCGCGCGAACGGCTTCGCGACACTCGCCATCGTCGACGGAGCGCCGCACGACGGCGTCGGCAAACCGGAACGCGAGAAGAGTGTCGCTATTCATCGCGCGCGGGTCGCGGCGCAAGACCGCCTCGATCTGGCCTTTGGACACGCCGGCCTCGAGCGCCATATCGACGGTGAGTTGCGTGCACGGCCCGCAATCCTCGGCTTTGGCGCCCACGATCTTGGCGGCGAAACTCGCCTCGACCGGAACCACCTCGCGGTGACGGGACGCTTTCATCAAGGGGGCGAATTTGAAGAAGGCGGAAGGCGATTCCTTCAACACCACTTCGATATAGGCGGTGTCGTAGCCATAGCGTTGGCGGAAGGCGCGCAGCATTCGACGGGCGATCCAACTACGCATGATTTTCTCCTTTGCTGGGGAAGGCTGAATAAAAAGCGAGGGCGGACGGAAGCACCACGGCAAGGAAATCGAACGCCGCGTGATGGTCGTGACCAAAGACGATGCTGGCGAGATGAATCAGGCCGTGGGCAGCGAGGAAACCCGCGCCCGCTAGAGCGGCTGGCCAATACGTCGGTCGCCATGCGCGAACCGCGAGCGCCAGGCCCGCGACCAGAAACGCCGCGCCGATATCCTCGACAAAGTGCGGGTTGAACGGGCCGGTCTCAGCCGCTCCCGGCACACTTTGGTACCAAAAGGGGCCGGAAAACAGCATCGCCAGACCGTTGAGCACGGTTGGAACCGCAATGATGGCAGCTATTGATCTCCGCATGGGACCTCCTCGAACTAGACGATCGAGGGAAGCCCGGCGTGACGGTCCGGAGCCGATTTTTTCGACGCTTTTCGGCCGCCTCGCTTTGACCGAAATTAGCCCTTGGCAAGACGGAAAAGACCCGTTAAACACCGCCTTTCCGGACGTGCTGGCCCTCGCTGGCACGTCTGTGCTCGCATTCCGAAAGAGAACGAATAGGAGACTTTTCCTTTCAGGACATTCCGTAAGGATGGTTCGAAAGGAGGGGAAGCTGTCGTTCATAGGAAAGCGGGCGGGGGCAGACCGGCTTGCCGGCGCGCCTCGATCCTGTCCAAGACTACAGGCGCCTGAGATAAACGTAAGTTTTTCAACGGCTTAATTTAGTGGCCTGTACAGACGGGTGAAGACCAGATTTTTAGCCTTCAGGTTACGGCTTGCCGTGACGTGGGGTTGTTTGGTTCGAACCTCGACATCCCCAGCCCCTTTAGGGCTCGGGAGGGCAGGCGTTTCAATGTCGTTCTGCCCGACGGTCCTTAAGGCTTGCGTCTTTTGAGGTCTGATGAAGGGCGGAACGATCGGTGCAACCCGGCGGTCCTGCCTTTGGGCTCAAAGACCGCCAACCGGAGAGAGCTTGCTGTGGAAAGAGCGGCAAAAAAGGGCGCGGTCGAGGAGCTGAACGGTCTGTTCAAGACCACCAGCGTGGCGATCGTCGCTCACTATTCCGGCCTGACCGTTGCCCAGATGCAGAAGCTGCGCATGCAGATGAAGCAGGCTGGCGCCTCGGTGAAGGTCGCGAAAAACCGTCTCGCCAAAATTGCTCTTGAAGGCACTGACGTCGTTGCCATCGGCCCGCTGTTGAAGGGGCCGACCGTGATCGCGACTTCCAACGATCCGGTAGCGGCGCCAAAGGTTGCCATCGAATTCGCCAGGACGAACGAGCAATTCGTCATTCTCGGCGGATCGATGGGTAAAACCGTCCTGAATGTCGATGGCGTAAAGGCGCTTGCCGCCTTGCCGTCGCTCGATGAACTGCGCGGCAAGATTGTCGGCCTCCTGGTGGCGCCGGCGACCAAGCTCGCTCAGCTGTCGAATGCGCCCGCAGCCAAGCTTGCGCGCGTCATTCAGGCTTATGCCTCAAAGAGCGAAGCGGCCTGACCCTTCGCAAATCGTAAACCTGGTTCGAACCGATACGTTTAAGGAAACAGACCAATGGCTGACTTACAGAAGATTGTTGACGACCTCTCGAGCCTCACGGTGCTCGAAGCCGCCGAACTCGCCAAGCTCCTCGAGGAGAAGTGGGGCGTTTCGGCCGCGGCCGCGGTTGCGGTTGCGGGTCCCGCCGGTGGTGGCGCCGCTGCTGCTCCGGCCGAGGAAAAGACCGAGTTTACGGTCGTTCTGGCCGCCGCGGGCGACAAGAAGATCGAGGTCATCAAGGAAGTCCGCGCCATCACCGGTCTTGGCCTCAAGGAAGCCAAGGACCTCGTCGAAGGCGCCCCCAAGCCCGTCAAGGAAGGGGTCAACAAGGACGAGGCCGACAAGATCAAGGCTCAGCTCGAAAAGGCTGGCGCCAAGGTCGAGCTCAAGTAATCGCAGGTTACTTGAACGCGATTCCGGACGAGCGAAGCGCGATCCGGGATCTGGCGGCAAAGATACTGCCCCCGCCGGGTTCCTCCGGCGGGCGGCCTACACGAGAATGTGTGGGGATTGATGGGGATACCCCTCGATTTTCCACGAATGCCATCCCATATCGGGACGGCAGCACGAAAGCACGGCCGGCGCCAGGGACCGCAAGGTTTCGGCGCAAGCCGTTGGGAGATAGGCAATTTCGGGCTTTGCAGTCCGTAACGAAACGGTTTTTGACGGGCGGGTGCGTTAGAGCGCCCCGCGCGTCGCTTTGCGTTCTCTGAGATCCAGATACCTCGATTCAGGATTTCGGTCCTGATTGAGGGGCGGGCTGGGCCGGAGGGCGAAATGAAATTCAACTCCGGGCCGAGGCCAATTCGCGCTCCGGAAAGGTCCGTTCTCCCCAGGGAGCGGCGAAATGAGAGGCCACGATGGCGCAACAGACGTTCACCGGTCGCAAACGCGTTCGCAAGTTCTTCGGACACATCAAGGAAGTCGCAGAGATGCCGAACCTCATCGAGGTTCAAAAGGCGTCCTATGACCAGTTCCTGATGGTGGACGAGCCGCCGGGCGGCCGGCTCGACGAGGGCCTGCAGGCGGTTTTCCGCTCGGTGTTCCCGATCTCGGATTTCTCCGGCACCTCGATGCTGGAATTCGTCCGCTACGAGTTCGAACCGCCGAAGTATGACGTCGACGAATGCCGTCAGCGTGGCATGACCTATGCTGCGCCGCTGAAGGTGACGCTGCGCCTGATCGTGTTCGATATCGACGAGGAAACCGGCGCAAAGTCGGTAAAGGACATCAAGGAGCAGGACGTCTACATGGGCGATATCCCGCTCATGACGATGAACGGCACCTTCATCGTCAACGGCACCGAGCGCGTCATCGTCTCCCAGATGCATCGTTCGCCGGGCGTGTTCTTCGACCACGACAAGGGCAAGACGCATTCCTCCGGCAAGCTGTTGTTTGCCGCGCGCGTGATTCCCTATCGCGGCTCCTGGCTCGACATCGAGTTCGACGCCAAGGACATCGTGTTCGCGCGTATCGACCGCCGCCGCAAGATTCCGGTGACGTCGCTGATGTTCGCGCTCGGGCTCGACGGCGAACAGATCCTTTCGACCTTCTACAAGAAGATCAGCTACAAGCGCGCCAAGGACGGCTGGCGCGTGCCGTTCGACGCCAACCGTTTCCGCGGCTATTCCACCATCAACGACCTGATCGATGCCGATACCGGCAAGGTGGTGCTGGAAGCCGGCAAGAAACTCACCGTGCGCGGAGCGCGCCAGCTCCAGGAAAAGGGGCTGAAGGCGCTTCGCCTGTCGGATGAGGAACTGGTCGGCAACTACGTCGCCGAGGACCTCGTCAATCCGAAGACCGGCGAAATCCATGCCGAGGCCGGCGAGGAAATCACCGAGAAGCTCCTGAAGGCCCTGAACGAACAGGGCTACAAGGAACTGCCGCTGCTCGACATCGACCACGTCAATGTCGGCGCCTATATCCGCAACACGCTGCACGCCGACAAGAACATGACGCGTGAAGACGCGCTGTTCGACATCTACCGCGTGATGCGTCCGGGCGAGCCGCCGACGCTGGATTCGGCGCAGGCCATGTTCCAGTCGCTGTTCTTCGATTCTGAACGCTACGACCTTTCCGCGGTCGGCCGCGTCAAGATGAACATGCGCCTCGAACTCGATGCGCCCGATACCCACCGCACGCTGCGCAAGGAAGACATCCTCGCGGTCATCAAGACGCTGGTCGACCTGCGCGACGGCAAGGGCGAGATCGACGACATCGACCATCTCGGCAACCGCCGGGTGCGTTCGGTCGGCGAATTGATGGAGAACCAGTACCGCATCGGCCTGCTGCGCATGGAACGTGCGATCAAGGAGCGCATGTCGAGTGTCGATATCGACACCGTGATGCCGCAGGACCTGATCAACGCCAAGCCGGCGGCTGCCGCCGTGCGCGAGTTCTTCGGCTCCTCGCAGCTCTCGCAGTTCATGGACCAGACCAACCCGCTGTCGGAAATCACCCACAAGCGGCGCCTGTCGGCGTTGGGCCCGGGCGGTCTGACCCGCGAGCGCGCCGGCTTCGAGGTGCGCGACGTGCATCCGACGCATTACGGCCGTATCTGTCCGATCGAAACGCCGGAAGGCCCGAACATCGGCCTGATCAATTCGCTGGCGACATTTGCGCGCGTCAACAAATACGGCTTCGTCGAGACGCCTTATCGCAAGGTCAAGGACGGCCGCGTCACCGACGAGGTGGTCTATCTCTCCGCGATGGAGGAGGGCCGCCATCACGTGGCGCAGGCCAACGTGGCGCTGGATAACCGCGGCCGCTTCACCGACGATCTCGTGGTCTGCCGCCATGCCGGCGACGTGGTCATGATCTCGCCGGACAAGGTCGACTACATGGACGTGTCGCCGAAGCAGCTCGTTTCGGTTGCCGCGGCGCTGATCCCGTTCCTCGAGAACGACGACGCCAACCGCGCGCTGATGGGCTCGAACATGCAGCGTCAGGCCGTGCCGCTGGTGCGCGCCGAAGCGCCGTTCGTCGGCACCGGCATGGAAGGCGTGGTCGCACGCGACTCGGGCGCTGCCATTGCAGCCCGCCGTACCGGCGTGATCGACCAGATCGACGCCACCCGTATCGTGATCCGCGCCACCGAGGATCTCGACCCCACCAAGTCGGGCGTCGATATCTACCGGCTGATGAAGTATCAGCGTTCCAACCAGTCAACCTGCATCAACCAGCGTCCGCTGGTGAAGGTCGGCGACGTCGTCAAGAAGGGCGACATCATTGCCGACGGTCCCTCGACCGATCTCGGCGAGCTTGCGCTCGGCCGCAACGTGCTGGTCGCGTTCATGCCATGGAACGGCTACAACTTCGAAGACTTCGATCCTGCTTTCCGAGCGGATCGTGAAGGACGACGTCTTCACCTCGATCCATATCGAGGAATTCGAGGTGATGGCCCGCGACACCAAGCTCGGACCTGAGGAAATCACCCGCGACATTCCGAACGTTTCGGAAGAAGCGCTGAAGAACCTCGACGAAGCCGGTATCGTCTACATCGGCGCCGAAGTGCGCGCCGGCGACATCCTGGTCGGCAAGATCACGCCGAAGGGCGAGAGCCCGATGACGCCGGAAGAAAAGCTGCTTCGCGCCATCTTCGGCGAAAAGGCTTCCGACGTCCGCGATACCTCGCTGCGCGTGCCTCCGGGCGTGCAGGGCACGATCGTCGAGGTCCGTGTCTTCAACCGGCACGGCGTCGACAAGGACGAGCGTGCGCTGGCGATCGAGCGGGAAGAGATCGAGCGTCTGGCCAAGGACCGCGACGACGAACAGGCGATCCTCGACCGCAACGTCTATAGCCGTCTGGCCGAACTGCTTGAGAACCGGCAGGGTATCGCCGGTCCAAAGGGCTTCAAGAAAGACACCAAGATCACGCGCGCCGTGCTCGAAGAGCATCCGCGTTCGCAGTGGTGGATGTTTGCTTCGCCCAACGACAAGCTGATGGCCGAAATCGAGGCCATGCGGAAGCAGTACGACGAGTTCGAAGAAGGGGCTTGAACAGCGCTTCCTCGACAAGGTCGAGAAGTTGCAGCGTGGCGACGAATTGCCGCCCGGCGTGATGAAGATGGTCAAGGTCTTCGTCGCGGTGAAACGCAAGATTCAGCCGGGCGACAAGATGGCCGGCCGTCACGGCAACAAGGGTGTGGTGTCCAAGATCGTTCCGATCGAGGACATGCCGTTCCTCGAGGACGGCACCCATGCCGACATCGTACTCAATCCGCTCGGCGTGCCCTCGCGCATGAACGTCGGGCAGATTCTCGAAACCCATCTGGGTTGGGCGTGTGCCGGTCTCGGCAAGCGCATCGGCCAGACGGTCGACGCCTACCTCAGCAAGCAGGACGTCAAGCCGCTGAAGGAGACCTTGAAGAAGATCTACGGCGATGAAGAGACGATCAAGTCGCTTAACGACGGCGAGTTGATCGAGCTTGGCCGTAATCTCAGCCACGGCGTGCCGATCGCAACGCCGGTGTTCGATGGCGCCAAGGAAGCCGACATCGAGGAGATGCTGAAGCTTGCCGGGATGGATGCCTCGGGTCAGTCGACCGTCTATGACGGACGGACGGGTGACGCCTTCGACCGCAAGGTGACGGTTGGCTACATCTATATGCTCAAGCTGCATCATCTCGTCGATGACAAGATCCATGCGCGCTCGATCGGTCCGTACTCGCTCGTCACCCAGCAACCGCTGGGCGGCAAGGCGCAGTTCGGCGGCCAGCGTTTCGGCGAAATGGAGGTCTGGGCGCTCGAAGCCTACGGCGCCGCCTACACCTTGCAGGAAATGCTGACGGTGAAGTCGGACGACGTCGCCGGCCGCACCAAGGTGTACGAGGCAATCGTTCGCGGCGACGATACGTTCGAGGCGGGTATTCCCGAATCCTTCAACGTGCTGGTCAAGGAAATGCGTTCGCTCGGTCTCAACGTCGATCTGCACAACTCGAAGGTCGGAAGCACACCGACCTCGGAGGCTGCCGAGTAAAAACAGGTGTCATGGCCGCCGCGTTTCGCGGCGGGCATCCGCATGCGCCGCCTCCCCGGGGGCGGGCGTGCCGCTGAAAAAGAATTTCGAATTTGCTGCCGGTGACGGCCGGCACGCGAGGAGAAGACGATGAACCAGGAAATTATGAATCTGTTCAACCCGACGACGCCGGCTCAGGTCTTTGACCAGATCCGGATTTCGATCGCGTCGCCGGAAAAGATTCTTTCGTGGTCCTACGGCGAAATCAAGAAGCCGGAGACCATCAACTACCGCACCTTCAAGCCGGAGCGTGACGGCCTGTTCTGCGCTCGCATCTTCGGGCCGATCAAGGACTACGAGTGTCTGTGCGGCAAGTACAAGCGGATGAAGTACAAGGGCATCATCTGCGAAAAGTGCTCGGTCGAAGTGACGCTGTCGCGGGTCCGGCGCGAGCGCATGGGTCACATTGAGCTGGCCGCGCCCGTTGCCCACATCTGGTTCCTGAAGTCGCTGCCGTCGCGCATCGGCCTTCTGCTCGATATGACGCTGAAGGATCTCGAGCGGATTCTCTATTTTGAATATTACGTCGTGCTTGAGCCCGGCCTGACCGCGCTCAAGGACCGTCAGTTGCTGTCGGAAGACGAGTATCTGAAGGCGCAGGACGAATACGGCCAGGATTCCTTCACCGCCATGATCGGCGCCGAGGCGATCCGCGAACTGTTGAAGGGTCTTGAGCTGGAGAAGCTCGAGGCAACGCTGCGCGTCGAGATGCAGGAGACCGAATCCGACATCAAGCACAAGAAGCTCGCCAAGCGGCTGAAGATCGTCGAGGCCTTCCGCTATTCCGGCAACAAGCCGGAGTGGATGATCCTGACCGTGGTCCCGGTGATCCCGCCGGACCTGCGGCCGCTGGTGCCGCTCGATGGCGGGCGCTTTGCGACCTCGGACCTCAACGACCTTTACCGCCGCGTCATCAACCGCAACAACCGCCTGAAGCGGCTGATGGAGCTGCGCGCGCCCGACATCATCATCCGCAACGAAAAGCGCATGTTGCAGGAGGCCGTCGACGCGCTGTTCGACAACGGCCGTCGCGGTCGCGTCATCACCGGCGCCAACAAACGCCCGCTGAAGTCGCTCGCCGACATGCTCAAGGGCAAGCAGGGCCGGTTCCGTCAGAACCTGCTGGGCAAGCGCGTCGACTATTCCGGCCGCTCGGTGATCGTGGTCGGTCCCGAACTGCGGCTGCATCAGTGCGGCCTGCCGAAGAAGATGGCGCTCGAGCTGTTCAAGCCGTTCATCTATTCGCGGCTCGACGCCAAGGGTCTCTCCACCACGGTGAAGCAGGCCAAGAAGCTGGTCGAAAAGGAACGTCCCGAGGTTTGGGATATTCTCGACGAGGTGATCCGCGAGCATCCGGTGCTGCTCAACCGCGCGCCGACGCTGCACCGCCTCGGCATTCAGGCGTTCGAGCCGGTCCTGATCGAAGGCAAGGCGATCCAGCTTCATCCGCTGGTTTGCGCCGCGTTTAATGCTGACTTCGACGGCGACCAGATGGCCGTGCACGTTCCGCTGTCGCTGGAAGCGCAGCTGGAAGCGCGCGTGCTGATGATGTCGACCAACAACATCCTGCATCCGGCCAACGGTCAGCCGATCATCGTGCCGTCGCAGGATATCGTGCTCGGCCTCTATTATCTCTCGATCATGCGCGAGGGGCTGCCCGGCGAGGGCAAGCTCTATGGCGAGATGGCCGAGATCGAGCACGCGCTGCACTCGAAGGTCATCCACCTGCATACCAAGATCAAGTATCGCTGGGAGGGGCTCGACGAGGAGGGCAAGCACGTCAAGCGCTGGATCGAAACCACCGCGGGTCGCGTCATGCTCGGCAACGTGCTGCCGAAGTCGTCGAAGATTTCGTTCGACATCATCAACAAGCTGATGACCAAACGCGAAATCTCCGGAGTGATCGATCAGGTCTATCGCCACTGCGGTCAAAAGGAGACGGTGATCTTCTGCGACCGGATCATGGCGCTCGGCTTCTACAATGCGTTCAAGGCCGGAATTTCATTCGGCAAGGACGACATGGTGGTGCCGCACGGCAAGTGGAAGATCGTGGATACCACGCGTACGCTGGCGAAGGATTTCGAGCAGCAGTACAACGACGGTCTGATCACCCATGGCGAGAAGTACAACAAGGTGGTCGACGCCTGGTCGAAGGCCACCGAAGAAATCGCCAAGGAGATGATGAAGGAAATTTCCTCGACCAAGAAGAATTCCAAGGGCGTCGAGGCCGACATCAACTCGATCTACATGATGGCCCATTCCGGTGCGCGCGGTTCGCCGGCGCAGATGCGTCAGCTCGCCGGTATGCGCGGCCTGATGGCGAAGCCCTCGGGCGAAATCATCGAGACGCCGATCATTTCCAACTTCAAGGAAGGCCTGTCGGTGCTGGAATACTTCAACTCGACCCACGGCGCCCGCAAGGGCCTCGCGGACACCGCGTTGAAGACCGCCAACTCCGGCTACCTGACCCGTCGTCTCGTCGACGTGGCGCAGGATTGCATCATCACGCAGGACGACTGCGGCACCAAGCTCGGCATCAAGATGCGCGCCATCATCGATGCCGGCACCGTGGTGGCCTCGCTGGCGTCGCGTATTCTCGGCCGCACCGCGGGCGAGGATCTGCGTGACCCTGCGACCAACAAGGTCGTGGTCAAGCGCGGCACGCTGATGGAGGAGACCCACGTCGACGCCATCCAGCAGGCCGGCATCCAGGAGGTGAAGATCCGCTCGGCGCTGACCTGCGAACTCGTCAACGGCATCTGCGGCAAGTGCTACGGCCGCGATCTGGCCCGCGGCACGCCGGTCAACCACGGTGAGGCGGTCGGCGTCATTGCGGCGCAGTCGATCGGCGAGCCTGGCACGCAGTTGACGATGCGCACCTTCCACATCGGCGGTGCGGCGCAGATCAACGAACAGTCGTTCGTGGAGTCGAACTTCGACGGCAAGGTGACCATCAAGAACAAGGCGATCGCCAAGAACAGCGAAG
>CAVPLO010000005.1:0-1031076 GCA_963706265.1 uncultured Alphaproteobacteria bacterium
CTGGTCGCGATGGTTCGCAACATGGTCGTTGCGATCTCGGATGCCGACGGCACCGAGCGTGCAACCCACCGTATCCAGTACGGTGCGCGCATGCATGTCGATCAGGGCGACACGGTCAAGCGCGGCCAGCGCATCGCCGAGTGGGATCCATATACCCGCCCGGTTCTGACCGAAGTCGAGGGCACGATCGGATTCGAGGATCTGGTCGAGGGTCAGTCGATCTCGGAGACGCTCGACGAATCCACCGGTATCGCCAAGCGTGTCGTCATCGATTGGCGCACGACGCGGGGCGGGGCCGATCTGCGCCCGGCGATCGTCATCAAGGGCAAGGACGGCAAGGTCCTCAAGCTCGCGCGTGGCGGCGACGCCCGCTACATGCTGTCGGTCGACGCCATTCTGTCGGTCGATGTCGGCGCCAAGGTCAAGCCCGGCGACATCCTGGCGCGTATCTCGACCGAGAGCGCCAAGACCCGTGACATCACGGGCGGTCTGCCGCGGGTTGCCGAACTGTTCGAGGCGCGCAAGCCGAAGGATGCGGCGATCATCGCCGAGATCGCCGGCACTATCCGCTTCGGCCGGGACTACAAGAACAAGCGTCGTATCTCGATCGAACCGATGGACAAGAGCGAGGAGCCGCGCGAGTACCTGATCCCGAAGGGCAAGCACATCCACTTGCAGGACGGCGATATCGTCGAAAAGGGCGATTTCATCGTCGAGGGCAATCCGGCTCCGCACGATATCCTGGCGATCAAGGGCATTGAGGAACTCGCGGCCTATCTGGTCAACGAAATCCAGGAGGTCTACCGGCTGCAAGGTGTGCTCATCAACGACAAGCACATCGAGGTGATTGTCCGTCAGATGCTCCAGAAGGTGGAAATCACCGACCAGGGCGATACCGACATGATCTCGGGCGAGCAGATCGACAAGATCGAGTTCGATCAGATTAACGCCAAGGCGAAGGAAGAGGGCAAGAAGCCCGCCACGGGTACGCCGGTTCTGCTCGGCATCACCAAGGCGAGCTTGCAGACCCGCTCGTTCTTCTCGGCCGCCTCGTTCCAGGAGACCACCCGCGTGCTCACCGAAGCCGCCGTCAATGGCAAGGTGGACCCGCTGGAAGGCCTCAAGGAGAACGTCATTGTCGGCCGCCTGATCCCGGCCGGCACCGGCGCCTCGATGGCGAAGATTCGCGAGGTCGCGGTCAAGCGCGACAAGCTGATCCTCGACGAGCGCGAGAAACAGGCTGCAATCGTCCCGGCGGCGCCGGAAGTCGAGCCGTTGGCCCTGCCGCCCGCCGAATAGGCCTGAAAGCGGCCCGCAAGACTACGGAAAGACCGGCGAAAGCCGGTCTTTTTTGCTATTTTTTGACCATTCTGCTTCATTGGGCAGCGCTCGTTCATCTTCCCTTCAGGGAAAAAAGCGCTTCTTCTCAAATAGCTTAGTTCGACGCCTGTGGGGCAGGCGGCCGACGACGGCGGGGGCCGGAAACAACCGGAAACATATGTTGGATCTAGCGATTGTAGGCGGCGGGCCTGGCGGCCTGATGAGTGCGTGGTACCTCAAGAAGAAGCTGGGCGAACTGTGCCGCGTCACCATCTTTGAAGCGTCCGATCGGCTGGGGGGCAAGGTCCTCACCGGCCGGTTCGATTCTGCGCCCGCGGTCTATGAGGCCGGCGTAGCCGAAATCTACGACTACTCGATGACCGGCCCGGATCCCTTGCGCGAAATGATCCAGCATTTCGGCCTGCAGACGATTCCGATGGATGCCGAGCAGGTCCAGCTCGACGGCGAACTCCTGAATGACGTGCCGGGCATGCGGCGCAAGTACGGGGCGAAGACCGCTGACGCCATCGAAGTGTTCCGCAAACGTTGCAGCCAGATGGTGTCGCCGATCGAATATTACGAAGGCGTCGGCGCCCACGACAACGAACATCCCTGGGCTTACATCACGGCGGAAGAACTGCTCGACCGCGAGGTCGATGACGCCACCGCCAAGCGTTTCTTCAAAGTGATGGCGCGCTCGGATATCGCGACCGAGAGCCACAACACCAACGGCCTCAATGCGCTGAAGAACTTCGTGATGGATGTCGACGGCTATATCGGCCTGTATTCGATCCAGAACGGCAACGAGCAACTGATCGAATGCCTGCAGTCCGAGGTCGATGCCGATATCCAGCTCAACCACCGCGTCCTCAAGGTCGGCAAGACCGCGGGCGGCCGCTACCAGCTCAACATGATGAACGGCAAGGGGCCGGAGACGCGGGATTTTGATCTGGTGCTGATGTGCCTGCCGCACTCATGGCTCGCCACGATGGGCTGGGACGGCGAAGATTTGCGCCGGTCGATGGTCGAGCATGTCGCCTATTTTGATCGGCCCGCGCACTACCTGCGGGTTTCGATTCTGTTCGATTCGCCGTTCTGGGGCGACAAGATCACTGGCTCCTGGTTCATGTCGGAAGCCTTCGGCGGCTGCTGCGTCTATAACGAAGGTTCTCGCCATGACGTCGGCCGGCATGGCGTCCTGAACTGGTTGATCGCGGGCTCCGACGCGCTCGCTTTTGCAAATCTGGACGACAAGGCGCTGATCGATGCTGCGCTCAAGTCGTTGCCGGCCTCGCTCGGCGACGCGCGCGCCCACTTTGTCGAGGGCAAGACCCATCGTTGGCTGTCATCGGTCAATGCATTGCCCGGCGGCATGCCAGCCCGCGACGTGATGACCAATCACCGGCCGGATCCCAAAGCACATCCCGGCCTCGTTGTGGTCGGCGATTACCTGTTCGACTCCACGCTGAACGGGTTGCTCGATTCCTCCGATGCCGCCACCGACATCGTCGTCACCGAAACGATGCGATTGCGCCGCGGGCGCGAGGAGGGCGGTCAACCGCTGCCCGACAAGATCGATCGCGACTATTTCGAGAACTACCGGGGGCTGGGACCGTATCGCGACGTCTGGAGCCAGTTCACCGATCCCGCTTATCTAATGGATCTCATCGGGATCGTCTGGAACCGGACGAAGGGCTACAAGCTGCTTGTGGCTGGGTCCGCCAGCGGCGAACTCGTCGGTGCACTGCGTGCGCTCGGGGTAGATGCCTGGGGCGTCGAGAATAGTCGCGCGATTCACGCCAAGACGCCGAAGGAGATGAAGAAGTTCAACAAGCTCGGATCGATCGCCGACTTGCCATTCAAGAACGGCGAGTTCGATTTCGTGTTCGAGACCAGTCTCTGCCATGTCAGCGAGAAGCGGGTGGTCAAGGCTATTCGCGAACTCAACCGCGTCGTCAAGACGGGCCTGGTCTTTGGCTCGGTGACGTCGGACATGTCGGCCAGCGTGATCGACCGTTACGATCTGCTGCGCGCAGTCAGGAAGCTCGGTACCTGGTGGGAGTGGTCGGAGCTGTTCTTCAGCAACGGCTTCGACCTGTCGATGCATCGCCACGACTGCACGGATGCGCTGTGGGCCGCGACGCTTGCCGCGAACAAGGGGCCCGGGCTTTGGTACGCCGACTCCGAGAGCCTGCGTTATTCTTTCTTCGACAAGGTCGAAGCCGATGATGAGCAGTGACGATCAGTAAGGTTACCTGCACCAATTATTTTTGCTGAAGGCGTGCCGATCGAATAGAATGAACAAGGCGGCGCGATCTGCCTGTTGGGTTTGATTTGCGGTCCAAGCCGGCCGTGCAGCATCGGTTGGTTTCATGGCTCCCAGGTCCTCTTTGTCAGGTAAGCCTGTCGCAGCGCCCGCGGATGATCCGCAAGCATTGGAGGCCGAGAAGAAGCTGGTGGCAGCCAGCCGGATGGCCGTCGACAAGACATTGCCGGCTGACGAAGAAGACGAGGACATAGCCGACGAGCTCGAGGACGAGGATGACGAAGAACTCGTTGTCTATACCGCCAAGGAAGCGGCCGGCGCGCTGGCGACGATCTATGGCTTCGTCAAACCGTTCCTGAAGAAGTACAAGAAGATACTCGCATTTGTCAGCCTCGGCGTTCTGGTCGAGACGCTGTTCAATGTGATCATGCCACTCAGCCTGAAATTCCTGATCGACGACGCGCTCGGCGAGGAGGATTTCGATGCGCTGATCAAGATTCTCTCGGTGCTGGCGGTGGCCGGCATCGTCACCTCGATCGTCGCGGTCTGGTACGAGCGGTGGGACGCCACGCTTGCGGCTTCGCTGATTTCGGACGTGCGGACGCGGCTGTTTGAACACGTCCAGGATTTGCCCGCCGCCTTCTTCGCGCGCACCAAGCGCGGCGAAATCCTGTCCCGATTTTCGGTCGACATGTCGGCGATCGAGGGGACGATCAAGGGCTTTGCCAACGCTGCCGCGCTGCCATTCTTCGAATTGATCGCGGGCATCATTCTGATGCTGTTCCTGAACTGGCAGCTTGCCGCGATTTCGCTGCTGGTGTTTCCGATCACGCTGATCGGCCCGCGTATCCTCACGCCGAAGGCCGTGCAGGCCAATTACGAGCAGAAGCTCAATGAGGCCACGCTGCTCGGCATGGTGCAGGAAAACATTGCGACCCAGGCGGTCGTCAAGGCCTTCATGCTCCAGCGCAAGACGCTGGGCTGGTTCACCTTGCGCAACGACGATACGCAGCGGAAAATCGCGGCCGCCGCATTCTTGTCGACCATGGTCGAGCGTACCGTGACCATTTCGGTGTTGCTGCTGCATCTCGTCGTGCTTGCGATCGGCGCTTACCTCGCCACGAAGGGCCAGATCACGATCGGAACCTTCGTGACGTTCGAGAGTGCGTTCTGGGAGGTGTCCTACAACATCGCCCACATCATGCATTTCATCCCCGTGTCGATCTCGTCGGCGGCCGCCGTGCGTCATATCCAGGAGTTGCTGGACGAACCGACCCATGGTGCCGATCGTCCCGGCGCGCCGGATCTGCCGCGCATCACCCGCGACATCTCCTTTGAAGGCGTGACTTTTCAATACGAGGGCAGCCAGACCCCGATTCTCGACGATTTCAGCCTCAATCTCGATGTCGGCAAGACCATCGCCGTCGTCGGCCCGAGCGGTTCGGGCAAGAGCACGCTGCTCAACCTGATCCTGCGCCTCTATGTCCCGGACGAGGGGCGCATCACCATCGACGGCGTCGATATCCGCAAAGTTAGCCGCGACTCGCTGCGGCAGAGCATGGCGGTCGTGTTCCAGGAGAATATGCTTTTCAATATGTCGATCCGCGAGAATATCCGGCTCGGCAAGGAAGGGGCGACCGACAAGGAAGTCGAGGCGGCGGCACGGAAGGCCGAAATTCACCGCTACATCATGAGCCTTCCGCAGAAATACGACACGCCGGTAGGTGAGCGCGGTGACACCTTGTCAGGCGGACAGCGCCAGCGCATCGCGATTGCGCGCGCCATTGTGCGGGACCCATCGATCCTTCTCTTGGACGAGGCGACCTCGGCACTCGACCAGACCACGGAAGCGGCCATCAACAAGACCCTGATGAAGCTGGCGCGGGGCCGCACCATGATTTTCTCGACTCACCGGCTGACTTCGGTGGTCGATATGGACGAGATCATCGTCGTTTCCGGCGGCAAGGCTATCGAACGCGGCTCGCATGCCGAGCTGCTCGCGGCCAATGGAATGTATCGCCGGCTCTGGGACGACCAAGGCGTCAAGCCGCACGAAGTTGCGGATCAGGACGATGATGACGACGAGGATTAAAGGGCCCGGCGTCCCCGAGCGGCCCCTCGGCATCGTTTGGTCAGCCGCAACCTTGAAATAGGTAATTTGGTACCCTATATTGGACCCACCTTCCTGATGTCCGGTCTGCCCAGGAGACCGGGCGGGGGGTTGGCGCCGGTCTTGATGAGTTGCATGTGGCGAGCCGCAGAAGTGCTTCATCTGCTGTCGTTTCGCCTTGACTTGGCCATCCAGCGCCGATAGAAACCGCGCACTCAACGACAGGCGGTGAGCTTCGCTTGCGTCGGAACGGACCACCCTTTCGAACCCGCTTTTTTAGGGGTTCGGGACGGGCACCAACCTCGACGAATGTCGCTCAAACGCTGTCCGATATAGCTAGGCAATGCCGTAACGATCTCAGTTTTCGTGGGCAAGTTCCCTCGGAATCGATCGGGTGCACGACCTCGGTGGTTGATCGATCGGCTCGCGCCGATTGGAAACAGCGGAGGTCCTCTGTGGCGTCGAAGCGCTTTCTGCTCAGGGATGAGCGGTTGGCGCGATTTCGCTTTGCGCGGATGTTTTTCGCGTGAGGCAACAGGGTGGGGCTCTTAAAGGTCCCGAACGAATTTGGCGAAGCCGTTTCGGTTTCGCATGAACTAAAGGATGAAGGCTGACATGCCGACGATCAACCAGCTGATCGCAAGTCCGCGCGTCGTACAGAAGTCGCGCAAGAAGGTGCCGGCGCTGCAGCAGTCGCCGCAGAAGCGCGGCGTTTGCACGCGCGTCTACACCACGACCCCGAAGAAGCCGAACTCGGCGCTCCGCAAGGTCGCCAAGGTGCGCCTGACCAATGGCTTCGAGGTCATCGGCTACATCCCCGGCGAAGGCCACAATCTTCAGGAGCACTCGGTGGTCATGATCCGCGGCGGCCGCGTCAAGGACTTGCCCGGCGTGCGCTACCACATTCTCCGCGGCGTCCTCGATACGCAGGGCGTCAAGAACCGTAAGCAGCGCCGTTCGAAGTACGGCGCCAAGCGTCCGAAATGAGCCGAGCATAGCGAGGATCATCCCCGGGCGAACCAAGCGAGACCCGGGGATCTGGAGCAACAAGTTAAGACGTGGATGGCCGGGACGAGCCCGGCCATGACGAAGGAAACAAGATGTCGCGCCGCCATTCCGCTGAAAAACGTGAAGTGAACCCGGATCCCAAGTTCGGGAACATCGTCATTACGAAGTTCATGAACTCGGTGATGTATGCCGGGAAGAAGTCGGTCGCCGAAGGTATCGTTTACGGCGCGCTCGGCATGATCGAGGCCAAGACCAAGCAGAGCCCGCTGACGGTTTTCGAGCAGGCGCTGGAAAACGTGATGCCGACCATCGAGGTCCGCTCGCGGCGCGTCGGTGGCGCGACCTACCAGGTGCCGGTGGAAGTCCGCTCGGTGCGCCGGCAGGCGCTTGGGATTCGCTGGCTGATCACAGCCGCACGGGAACGCAACGAAAAAACCATGACGGAGCGGCTTTCGGCCGAACTGCTCGACGCGTCGAACGGCAGGGGGAATGCGGTCAAAAAGCGTGAAGACGTGCACCGGATGGCGGAAGCCAACCGTGCCTTCTCGCACTATCGCTGGTAACGGCGAAACGTCAGGATTTTAAGGAACAGCCCATGCCCCGCCAACATGCCATCGAGGACTACCGTAACTTCGGTATCATGGCGCATATCGATGCCGGCAAGACCACGACCACCGAGCGCATCCTCTATTACACCGGCAAGAGCCACAAGATCGGCGAAGTGCACGAAGGTGCCGCGACGATGGACTGGATGGAGCAGGAGCAGGAGCGCGGCATCACCATCACGTCGGCCGCGACCACCGCGTTCTGGAACGGCAAGCGGCTGAACATCATCGACACCCCCGGCCACGTCGACTTCACCATTGAAGTCGAGCGTTCGCTGCGCGTGCTGGACGGCGCGGTGTGCGTGCTCGATTCGAACCAGGGCGTCGAGCCGCAGACCGAGACGGTGTGGCGCCAGGGCGACAAGTACAAGGTTCCGCGCATCGTCTTCGCCAACAAGATGGACAAGACCGGCGCCGACTTCTTCAAATGCCTGGACGATATCGTCGACCGCCTCGGCGCCAAGCCGATTGCGATCCAGTTGCCGATCGGTGCTGAGAATAACTTCAAGGGTCTGGTGGATCTCGTCCGCATGAAGGGCGTGGTCTGGGAAGACGAGGCGCTCGGCGCCAACTTCAAGGACATCGATATTCCGGCCGATCTCATCGACAAGGCCAAGGAATATCGCGAAAAGATGCTGGAAGCCGCCGTCGAACTCGATGACGACGCGCTCGCTGCCTACCTCGATGGCAAGGAGCCTGACGAGGCGACGCTGAAGCGTCTGATCCGCAAGGCCGTGCTGACCGGCGCCTTCTTTCCCGTGCTGTGCGGCTCGGCCTTCAAGAACAAGGGCGTGCAGCCGCTGCTCGATGCGGTCGTCGACTATCTGCCGTCGCCGATCGACGTGCCCGCCATCAAGGGCGTCGATGAAGACGGCAACGAAGTCGTTCGCCTTCCGAACGACAAGGAGCCTCTCGCGCTGCTCGCGTTCAAGATCATGGACGACCCGTTTGTCGGCACCATCACTTTCTGCCGCATTTATTCCGGCACGCTGTCGTCGGGCACCGGCGTCGTCAATTCGACGCGCGACCGCAAGGAACGTATCGGCCGCATGTTGCTGATGCATGCCAACAACCGCGAAGACATCAAGGAAGCCTATGCCGGCGACATCGTCGCGCTGGCGGGCCTGAAGGAAGCGCGCACCGGTGACACGCTGTGCGATGCGAACAAGCCGGTGATTCTGGAAAAGATGGAATTCCCCGAGCCGGTCATCGAGATCGCGATCGAACCGAAGTCGAAGGCCGACCAGGAAAAGCTCGGCGTGGCATTGGCGAAGCTTGCTGCGGAAGATCCGTCGTTCCGGGTATCGACCGATCAGGAGTTCGGGCCAGACCATTCTCAAGGGCATGGGCGAACTCCATCTCGACATCAAGGTCGACATCCTCAGGCGCACCTACAAGGTCGACGCCAATATCGGCGCGCCGCAGGTGGCGTTCCGTGAACGCGTCACCCAGCGGGTCGAGCACAGCTACACCCACAAGAAGCAGACCGGCGGTACCGGCCAGTTCGCTGCGATCACGATCGTGGTCGAGCCCAACGAACCGGGCAAGGGCTACGAATTCGAATCCAAGGTCGTTGGCGGCGCGGTGCCGAAGGAATACATCCCCGGCGTCGAAAAGGGCCTGGAGAGCGTTCTATCCTCCGGCGTGGTCGCGGGCTTCCCGGTGGTGGACGTCAAGGTCCAGCTTATCGACGGCAAGTACCACGACGTCGACTCGTCGGCGCTGGCCTTCGAAATCGCGACCCGCGCCTGCTTCCGCGAAGCGCTGCAGAAGGGCAAGTCGGTCCTGCTCGAGCCGATCATGAAGGTCGAAGTCGTGACGCCGGAAGACTACACCGGCTCCGTCATCGGCGACCTGAACTCGCGGCGCGGCCAGATCCAGGGTCAAGACATGCGCGGCAATGCCAACGTCATCAACGCGATGGTGCCGCTCATGAACATGTTCGGTTACGTCAATAACCTGCGCTCGATGAGCCAGGGTCGTGCCACCTTTACGATGCAGTTCGACCACTACGCGGAAGCGCCGGCGAACGTATCGGCGGAAGTCCAGAAGAAGTTTGCCTGATTGTCGTTGGCGGCAGCTAACGATTGAACGGAGAGTCAAATGGCCAAAGCAAAATTTGAACGTACCAAACCGCACTGCAATATCGGAACCATCGGTCACGTCGACCATGGCAAGACGTCGCTGACCGCGGCGATCACCAAGATCCTGGCCGAAACCGGTGGTGCGACGTTCACGGCGTACGACCAGATCGACAAGGCGCCGGAAGAGAAGGCGCGCGGTATCACGATTTCGACCGCTCACGTCGAATATGAGACGAAGAACCGCCACTACGCCCACGTCGACTGCCCCGGCCACGCCGACTACGTGAAGAACATGATCACGGGCGCCGCGCAGATGGACGGCGCGATCCTGGTCGTGTCGGCCGCTGACGGCCCGATGCCGCAGACCCGCGAGCACATCCTGCTCGCCAAGCAGGTCGGCGTGCCCGCCATGGTCGTGTTCCTCAACAAGTGCGACATGGTCGACGATCCGGAACTGCTCGAGCTCGTCGAGCTCGAAGTCCGCGAACTGCTCTCGAAGTACGACTTCCCGGGCGACAAGATCCCGATCATCAAGGGCTCGGCGCTCGCCGCCCTCGAAGACAAGGACAAGAAGCTCGGCCACGACGCGATCCTCGAACTGATGAAGTATGTCGACGAGTACATTCCGCAGCCGGAACGTCCGATCGACCAGCCGTTCCTGATGCCGGTGGAAGACGTGTTCTCGATCTCCGGTCGCGGCACCGTGGTCACCGGCCGTGTCGAGCGCGGCGTGATCAAGGTCGGCGAGGAAATCGAGATCGTCGGTCTGCGCGCCACGCAGAAGACCATCGTCACCGGCGTTGAAATGTTCCGCAAGCTGCTCGACCAGGGCCAGGCGGGCGACAACATCGGTGCGCTGCTCCGCGGCACCAAGCGCGAGGAAGTCGAGCGCGGTCAGGTGCTGTGCAAGCCGGGTTCGGTCAAGCCGCACACCAAGTTCAAGGCCGAGGCCTACATCCTCACCAAGGAAGAGGGCGGACGTCACACCCCGTTCTTCACCAACTATCGGCCGCAGTTCTACTTCCGCACCACCGACGTGACCGGTGTCGTGCATCTGCCCGAAGGCACCGAAATGGTGATGCCGGGTGACAACATCGCGATGGAAGTGCACCTGATCGTGCCGATCGCGATGGAAGAAAAGCTCCGCTTCGCGATCCGTGAAGGTGGCCGCACTGTCGGCGCCGGCGTGGTCGCAAGCATCATCGAATAGGCAAGTTGCGAATGGCGAGTGGCGAATAGGAAACATCGTATTCGCTATTCGCCACTCACTATTCGCCGGCCACAATTACTGTGTCGTCCGTATCCGCGGTCGATGACGAGAAAAGAGACAACGGCATGAACGGCCAGAATATCCGCATCCGCCTCAAGGCGTTCGACCATCGAATTCTCGATTCGTCGACGCGTGAGATCGTGAATACGGCGAAACGGACCGGCGCCCAGGTTCGCGGACCCATTCCGCTGCCGACGCGACTGGAGAAGTTTACCGTCAACCGTTCGCCGCATGTTGACAAGAAGAGCCGCGAGCAATTCGAGATGCGCACGCACAAGCGCCTTCTCGACATTGTCGACCCGACCCCGCAGACCGTGGACGCGCTGATGAAGCTCGATCTGGCGGCGGGCGTCGACGTCGAAATCAAGCTCTAACCCTTTAAAGCCGTCCGCATGACGAGCGGACAGAAAGAACAGGAAGCACGCCGATGCGCTCCGGAGTGATCGCACAAAAGGTCGGGATGACGCGGGTCTTTACGGAGGCCGGCGAACATATCCCTGTGACCGTGCTCAAGCTGGGCAATTGCCAGGTGGTCGGTCACCGTACGACCGAGAAGAACGGTTATGTTGCGCTTCAGCTCGGTTCGGGCTCGCGCAAGACCGTCTATCTGCCCAAGGCCGAACGCGGCCAGTTCGCGGTCGCCAAGGTCGAGCCCAAGCGCAAGGTCACCGAATTCCGCGTGTCGGAAGACGCGCTGATCCCGGTCGGCGCGGAAATCCAGGCCGACCATTTTGTCGTCGGCCAGTTCGTCGACGTCACCGGCACTTCGGTCGGCAAGGGTTTTGCCGGCGGCATGAAGCGATGGAATTTCGGCGGTCTGCGCGCCACCCACGGCGTGTCGGTCTCGCACCGTTCGATCGGTTCGACCGGTGGCCGTCAGGACCCCGGCAAGACTTTCAAGAACAAGAAGATGCCGGGTCACATGGGCGTCGATCGTATCACCACGCTGAACCTTCGCGTCGTCCAGACCGATGTCGAGCGCGGCCTGATCCTGGTCGAAGGCGCCGTTCCCGGTTCCAAGGGCGGATGGATCGCGGTGCGCGATGCCGTCAAGAAGCCGCTGCCGAAGGAAGCCCCGAAGCCCGGCAAGTTCAAGGTCGCCAACGGCGGCGAGCAGGCGGCTGAGGCTCCGGCCCAGCAGGAGGGCGCGTGAGATGGAACTGAAAGTCACGACCCTTGAAGGCAAGGCGGCCGGTTCGGTCCAGCTTTCCGACGGCATCTTCGGTCTTGAGCCGCGCAAGGACATCATCCAGCGCTGCGTGCAGTGGCAGCTCAACAAGCGCCAGGCCGGTACCCACAAGACCAAGGACCGCGCCGAGATCTGGCGCACCGGCAAGAAGATGTACAAGCAGAAGGGCACCGGCGGCGCCCGTCACGGCTCGGCCCGCGTGCCGCAGTTCCGCGGCGGTGGCCGTGCGTTCGGTCCGGTGGTGCGCTCGCATGCGACCGATCTTCCCAAGAAGGTCCGAGCGCTCGCGCTTCGACACGCGCTTTCGGCCAAGGTCAAGGACGGCAGCCTGATCGTCATTGACAAGGCAGCCCTCGAAGCCGCCAAGACCAAGGCACTGATCGGGCATTTCTCCGGCCTCGGCCTTACCAACGCGCTGATCATCGACGGTGCCGAGCTGCACAGCGGTTTTGCGACCGCCGCGCGCAACATTCCCAATATCGACGTGCTGCCGATCCAGGGCATCAACGTCTACGACATTCTCCGCCGCGAGAAGCTGGTGCTGACCAAGGCGGCGCTCGATGCGTTGGAGGCGCGCTTCAAATGAAGACTATCGATCCGCGCCATTACGACATCATCGTGTCTCCCGTCGTCACCGAAAAGGCGACGATGGCCTCCGAACACAACAAGGTGGTGTTCAAGGTCGCGAGCAAGGCTACCAAGCCGCAGATCAAGGAAGCCGTCGAGAAGCTGTTTGACGTCAAGGTCAAGAGCGTCAACACGCTGGTGCGCAAGGGCAAGACCAAGGTCTTCCGCGGCAGTTTCGGTTCGCAGTCGGACGTGAAGCGGGCGGTTGTGACCCTCGAAGAGGGCCACCGCATCGACGTCACCACCGGACTATAAGGCGGCACAGCGATGGCACTGAAAACATTCAATCCCACGACACCAGGCCAGCGTCAGCTGGTGATGGTCGATCGTTCGACGCTCTACAAGGGCAAGCCGGTCAAGGCTCTGACCGAGGGCAAACATTCCACGGGCGGGCGCAATGCCACCGGCCGCATCACCGTGCGTTTCCGTGGTGGCGGCCACAAGAAGGCCTACCGTGTCGTCGACTTCAAGCGCACCAAGGTCGACATGCCCGCGACCGTCGAGCGGCTGGAATACGATCCGAACCGCACCGCCTTCATCGCGCTGGTGAAGTATACCGACGGCACCGAGGCCTACATCCTGGCGCCGCAGCGACTTGCGGTTGGCGATACCGTGGTTGCCGGCAACTATGTCGACGTCAAGCCGGGCAATGTCATGCCGCTCGGCAACATGCCGGTCGGCACCATCGTCCACAACGTCGAACTGAAAATCGGCAAGGGCGGTCAGCTCGCGCGTTCTGCCGGCACCTACGCCCAGGTCGTCGGCCGCGACCAGGATTACGTGATCGTCCGCCTGAACTCCGGCGAACAGCGCCTGGTTCATGGTCGCTGTACCGGCACCATCGGTGCGGTATCGAACCCCGATCACATGAACATCTCGATCGGCAAGGCCGGGCGCAAGCGCTGGCTCGGCCGCCGGCCGCATAACCGCGGCGTCTCGATGAACCCGATCGATCACCCGCACGGCGGCGGCGAAGGCCGCACCTCGGGCGGCCGCCACCCGGTGACACCGTGGGGCAAGCCGACCAAGGGCAAGAAGACGCGATCGAACAAGTCGACCAACCGATTCATTCTCATTAGCCGCCACAAGCGGAAGAAGTAAGGAACGCCGGACAATGGTTCGTTCAGTCTGGAAAGGCCCGTTTGTTGAGGGATCGCTGCTCAAGAAGGCAGACGCCGCGCGCGCGTCCGGCCGTCATGACGTGATCAAGATCTGGAGCCGCCGCTCGACCATCCTGCCGCAATTCGTCGGCCTGGTGTTCGGCGTCTACAACGGCCAGAAACACGTGCCGGTCTCGGTCAACGAGGAAATGGTCGGTCACAAGTTCGGCGAGTTCTCGCCGACGCGGACCTTCCACGGCCATTCGGGCGACAAGAAAGCCAAGAAGGCTTGAGGATTATGCGATGAGCAAACCAAAGCGCCAACGCGCCCTTGCGGACAATGAGGCCAAGGCGGTCGCCCGGATGCTGCGGGTGAGCCCGCAGAAGCTCAACCTTGTCGCGCAACTGATCCGCGGCCGAAAGGCATCGGCGGCGCTTGCGGACCTGCAGTTTTCGCGCAAGCGGATCGCGGTCGACGTCAAGAAGTGCCTGGAATCGGCGATTGCCAACGCCGAGAACAACCATGATCTCGACGTCGACGATCTCGTGGTCTCTGAGGCGCATGTCGGCAACGGCATCGTGATGAAGCGTTTTGCCCCGCGCGGCCGTGGTCGTTCGGGTCGGGTTTTCAAACCGTTCTCGCAACTGACGATCGTGGTTCGTCAGGTCGAGGCGAGCGCTTAAGGCGCGGGAGAATACGATGGGTCAGAAGATCAATCCAATTGGGCTCCGCCTCGGTATCAACCGTACCTGGGATTCCCGTTGGTTCGCCGGCAAGAACGAGTACGGCAAGCTGCTGCACGAGGACGTCAAGATTCGCGAGATCCTGCACAAGGAGCTCAAGCAGGCAGCCGTCGCCAAGATCGTGATCGAGCGGCCGCACAAGAAGTGCCGCGTGACGATCCACTCGGCGCGGCCGGGCGTGGTGATCGGCAAGAAGGGCGCCGACATCGACAAGCTGCGCAAGCGAGTTGCCGATATCACGGCTTCCGATGTCGTCATCAACATCGTCGAAATCCGCAAGCCCGAACTCGATGCCACCCTGGTCGCCGAATCGATTGCGCAGCAGCTCGAGCGCCGTGTCGCGTTCCGCCGCGCCATGAAGCGCGCCGTGCAGTCGGCGATGCGTCTGGGCGCCGAAGGCATCCGCATCAACTGCTCCGGCCGTCTGGGCGGCGCCGAAATCGCGCGCATGGAGTGGTACCGCGAAGGCCGCGTGCCGCTGCATACGCTGCGCGCCGACATCGACTACGGCGTGGCGACCGCGTTCACGACGTTCGGCACCTGCGGCGTCAAGGTCTGGATCTTCAAGGGTGAAATCCTCGAGCACGACCCGATGGCCCAGGACAAGAAGATGGCCGAAGGTGACAGCGGACGGCCGCCCCGCCGCGATTCGGCTGCGGCCTGAGAAAATAGAGAAGGTTTGAGGGCTTAACGCCATGATGCAACCAAAGAAAACGAAGTTCCGGAAGGCGCATAAGGGCCGCATCCACGGCACCGCGACTTCGGGCGCGACGTTGTCGTTCGGTCAGTACGGCCTGAAAGCGATGGCGCCCGAGCGCGTCACCGCGCGTCAGATCGAGGCCGCCCGCCGCGCGCTGACCCGTCACATGAAGCGCGCCGGCCGCGTCTGGATCCGCGTATTCCCGGACGTTCCGGTGTCGAAGAAGCCCGCCGAAGTGCGCATGGGCTCCGGCAAGGGTACGCCCGAATTGTGGGTGGCGCGGGTCAAGCCGGGCCGCGTCCTGTTCGAAATCGACGGCGTGACGGTGCAGACCGCGAAGGAAGCGCTGTCGCTCGCCGCCGCCAAACTGCCGATCAAGACGCGCTTCGTCGCGCGCATTGCGGAGTAGGGAAGACGGCCATGGCCCAGATGAAAACTGCCGATATCCGCGCGATGAGCCCCGATCAGATGGACGACGCCGTCGTCAATCTGAAGAAGGAGCGCTTCAACCTGCGCTTTCAGCGCGCCACCGGACAGCTCGAGAATACCTCGCGGCTGCGCGAGGCGCGCCGGGACATCGCCCGCATCAAGACGGTAGCCGCGCAAGCTCGCGCGAAGAAGAAGTAAAGGGTAGACCAATGCCGAAACGTACGCTTCAAGGCGTGGTCGTCAGCGACAAGCAGGCCAAGACGGTGGTGGTGCGCGTCGATCGCCGCTTCACCCATCCGATCTACAAGAAGACGATCCGCAGTTCGAAGAACTATCACGCGCACGATGAGAGCAGTCAGTTCAAGCCGGGCGACACCGTGTGGATCGAGGAAAGCAAGCCGATCTCGAAGCTGAAGCGCTGGACCGTGGTCCGGGGCGAACATCAGAAGACGGCCTAAGGTCGGTTCGGCTTCGGCCGATCCGGTCAACTTGAAATTTTTAAGCGCGACTTTGCGCAAGCTAGATGAGAGGACGAGGTGCATCAATGATTCAGATGCAGACCAACCTCGACGTGGCCGACAATTCAGGCGCACGCCGTGTCATGTGTATCAAGGTGCTCGGGGGCTCCAAGCGCCGCTATGCCACCGTGGGCGACATCATTGTCGTGTCGATCAAGGAAGCGATCCCGCGCGGCAAGGTGAAGAAGGGCGACGTGATGAAGGCCGTGGTGGTGCGGGTCCGCAAGGACATCCGCCGTCCCGACGGCTCGGTCATCCGTTTCGACCGCAACGCCGCCGTGTTGATCAACAACCAGGCCGAGCCGGTCGGTACCCGTATCTTCGGGCCCGTGCCGCGCGAGCTGCGCGCCAAGAACCACATGAAGATCATCTCGCTCGCCCCGGAGGTGCTGTGATGGCTGCCAAGATCCGGAAGGGCGACAAGGTCGTCGTGCTGTCGGGCCGCGACAAGGGTCGCACCGGGGAGGTGTTCGAGGTGCGCCCCGACGATAGCAAGGCGCTGGTGCGCGGCGTCAATCTCGTCAAGCGTCACCAGAAGCAGACCCAGAACCAGGAGGGCGGCATCATCTCGAAAGAGGCGCCGATCCACCTTTCCAACATCGCGATCGTCGGCAAGGACGGCAAGCCGACCCGCGTAGGTTTCAAGATTCAGGCGAATGGCACCAAGGTACGTGTCGCCAAACGCTCGGGAGCAGAGATCGATGGCTGAGACCGCATACACCCCGCGCTTGCGCGCGGAATATGACAAGAGCATTCGCGGCAAGCTGACCGAACAGTTCGGCTATGCCAACGTGATGCAGGTGCCGCGGCTGGACAAGGTCGTGCTCAACATGGGCATTGGCGAGGCCGTCAACGACCGCAAGAAGGCGGAGTTGGCGGCGGCTGACCTGTCGCTGATTGCCGGCCAAAAGGCGGTCGTGACCTATTCGCGCATCGCGATTGCGACCTACAAGCTTCGCGAAAACCAGCCGATCGGCTGCAAGGTCACGCTGCGCAAGGTCAAGATGTACGAATTCATCGATCGTCTGGTGACCGTGGCGCTGCCCCGCGTGCGCGACTTCCGTGGTCTCAATCCGAAGAGCTTCGATGGTCGCGGCAACTATTCGCTCGGCATCAAGGAACACATCATTTTCCCCGAAATCGACTTCGACAAGGCCGGCGAGTCGTGGGGTATGGACGTGACGGTGTGCACCACCGCGCGCACCGACGAAGAAGCAAGGGCCTTGTTGACCGAATTCAATTTCCCGTTCCGGCAGTGAGACGCTTTTAAGAACAGCATCTCAAACGCGGATACCAAGGAGCCAAGCATGGCAAAGAAGAGTTCAATCGAGAAGAACAACCGGCGCAAGCGGATGTCGAAGAACGCCGCCCCCCAGCGCGCGAAGCTGAAGGCGATCATCGCCGACAAGACCAAGCCGATGGAAGAGCGGTTTGCCGCGACGCTGAAGCTTGCCGAGATGCCGCGCAATTCGTCGCCAACCCGGATTCGCAACCGCTGCGAACTGACGGGGCGTCCGCGCTCGACCTATCGCAAGAACAAGCTTTCCCGTATCGCGCTGCGCGAACTCGGCTCCAAGGGCCTGGTTCCCGGGCTCGTGAAGTCGAGCTGGTAAGGAGGGGTCGGCATGTCCACACACGATCCGATCAGCGATCTCATCACCCGTATCCGCAACGCGCAGATGCGTTCCAAGCCCAAGGTCTCGACCCCGGGCTCGAAGATGCGCGCCAACGTGCTCGAAGTGCTCAAGGCGGAAGGCTACATCCGCGGCTACGCCAGCGTCGAGCATTCGTCAGGACGTAGCGAACTCGAGATCGAGCTGAAATATTTCGACGGCGAGCCCGTGATCCGCGAGATCGAGCGGGTGTCGAAGCCCGGGCGCCGTGTTTACGCCTCGGTGAAGAACCTGCCGCGCGTCAATAACGGGCTCGGCATTTCGGTGTTGTCGACGCCGAAGGGAATCATGGCTGACCACGAAGCGCGCGACGCGAACGTGGGCGGCGAAGTTCTCTTTACGGTGTTCTGAGGAGAAACCCATGTCACGTATCGGCAAAAGGCCTGTGACGATCCCTTCGGGCGTTACCGCGACCGTCGAAGGACAGACCGTGAAGATGAAGGGGCCCAAAGGCCAGTTGTCCTTTGTCGCGCACGACGACGTCGAGGTGAAGTTCGAAAACGGCCAGGTGAAGGTAGCGCCACGCCACGAGACCAACCGCGCGCAGGCCATGTACGGCACGGCGCGGGCGCAGGTCGCAAATCTGGTGCTGGGCGTCACCAAGGGTTTCGAGAAGAAGCTCGAGATCAACGGCGTCGGCTATCGTGCCGCCTTGCAGGGCAAGAACCTGCAACTTGCGCTCGGCTATAGCCACGACGTGGTCTATCCGATCCCGGAAGGCATCGCGATCACGGTGCCGAAGCCGACCGAGATCGTCATCGTCGGCAACGACAGCCAGCGCGTTGGCCAGGTCGCTGCCGAAATCCGCAGCTACCGTCCGCCGGAGCCCTACAAGGGCAAGGGCGTGAAGTATGTCGACGAATTCATCTTCCGCAAGGAAGGTAAGAAGAAGTAACGGAGCCGGTCATGTCGAGATTGAAAGCTACGAATGCCCGGCGCAAGCAGCGCGTGAGGCTTGCGTTGCGCCGTTCCGCCGGCGGACGTCCGCGCCTGTCGGTATTTCGCTCGTCGAAGCACATCTACGCCCAGGTCATCGACGATCTGAAGGGCGAGACGCTGGCTTCGGCTTCGTCGCTGGAGAAGGCGATGCGCGACGGCGGCAAGACCGGTGCGAACATCGATGCGGCAAAGGCCGTGGGCAAGCTGTTGGCGGAGCGCGCCGTCAAGAACGGCGTCACCGAAGTGGTGTTCGACCGCGGTAGTTATCTTTATCACGGCCGCATCAAGGCGCTGGCGGATGCCGCGCGCGAAAGCGGATTGAGCTTCTAGTGGTCCGATTCTAACATTTGCCTCCCGGCGTGGCAGGCACAGTTGCAAATGTTAGAATCAAAGGACCACTAGCAAATATAGGTTTCTAGTGGAGTTTTGGATTTGACATTCGCTTACAGACTTGCGGCTAGGTGGGGAGCGAATGTCAAATCCACTCCACTAGGAATGGTCGACTTAACGGACACGAGGACAGGGGCCTTTCGCCTCTCAAGGATTGGAAAACACCATGGCAGGTGAACGCGAACGCGGCGGACGCAGCAGGGATCGCGAGGAGCGCGACAGCGAGTTCGTCGACAAGCTCGTCCACATCAACCGTGTGGCGAAGGTCGTGAAGGGCGGCAAGCGCTTCGGTTTTGCGGCGCTGGTCGTGATTGGCGACCAGAAGGGCCGGGTCGGGTTCGGCCACGGCAAGGCGCGCGAGGTTCCGGAAGCGATCCGGAAAGCCACCGATGCGGCCAAGCGGAACCTGACGCGCGTGGCGCTGCGCGAGGGCCGTACGCTGCATCACGATATCGCCGGCCGTCACGGCGCGGGGCGCGTGTATCTGCGCGCGGCGCCCGCCGGTACCGGGATCATCGCCGGTGGCCCGATGCGCGCCGTGTTCGAGACGCTGGGCATCCAGGACGTGGTGGCGAAGTCGATCGGCTCGTCGAACCCCTACAACATGGTTCGCGCGACTTTCGACGCGCTGAAGCATCAGGATTCGCCGCGTTCGGTTGCGGCTCGTCGCAACATCAAGGTGTCGACTTTGCAGTCGCGCCGGGTCGGCGGTGACGCCGAAGCGGTTGCCGAATAACAAATCCGCGCTTTTCGGCGCGTTATGGAGTCAAGACGATGGCCAAGGCCGCAAAGACGATCAAGGTCGAGCAGACCGGCAGCCCGATCCGCCGCCACCATTCGCAGCGCAACACGCTGATCGGATTGAAGCTCAACAAGATCGGCCGCGTAACCGAGCTGAAGGACACGCCGGCAATTCGCGGCATGATCGCCAAGGTTGCGCATCTCGTCCGCGTCGTGGTCGAGAAGTAAAAGATAGGGAATCAGACGATGAAGCTCAGCGATATCGCCGACAATTCCGGTTCGCGCAAAAAGCGGATGCGCGTCGGCCGTGGCATCGGCTCGGGCAAGGGCAAGACCTCAGGCCGCGGCGGCAAGGGCCAGACCGCGCGCTCCGGCGTGCGCATCAAGGGCTTTGAGGGTGGCCAGATGCCGCTGCATCGGCGCCTGCCGAAGCGTGGCTTCAACAACATCTTCCGCCTGGAGTTCGCCGAGATCAATCTCGACCGACTTCAGGAGGCGATCGACGCCAAGTTGGTCGACGCCAAGGAGACGATCACGGCTGAATCGCTGGTCAAGGCAGGCGTGTTGCGTCGCTCCAGGGATGGCGTGCGGTTGCTCGGGCGGGGCGCGCTCAAGGCCAAGCTCAATATCGAGGTCCATGGCGCCTCCAAGCCCGCCATTGCGGCGGTCGAAAAGGCAGGCGGCACGGTGAAGATCCTGGCGCCGGCACCGAAGGACGAAGGCAAGGCGGCGTAACATCTGCGTCATCAGTTGCGCCGGCACCGCCAAATCGCCGGACAAGCGATGGACTTATCGCCGCGGAGCACCAAATAATGCCGCGTGTCCAGTCTTTCGAGGCCGGAGCGGGCAAGGGGCGGCGGGAGAAAGGCCAGTGCCGCCCATTTGAAGTTCCTGCGCTACAAGCGGCAAATTCCGTTCAGGAACTTCAAATGGAAAGCGGCACTGGAATTGAAGGTTTGCTAGTGCTCATGACTTTCCGAAGTTCGTGAAAGGTGGGCGCTGCGGTGGGACACGAACTTCGGAAAGTGGGCACTAGAAGATGGTCTCAGCAGCAGAACAATTAGCGGCCAACCTCAACTTCGGCGCCTTTGCCAAGGCCGATGAGCTGAAGAAGCGAATCTGGTTTACCCTCGGCGCGCTGCTGGTCTATCGCCTCGGCACCTACATTCCGTTGCCCGGCATCGATCCCAATATCTGGGACCAGGTGTTCAAATCGCAGGCCGGCGGCATTCTCGGCATGTTCAACATGTTCGCCGGCGGCGGCATCCACCGCATGGCGATCTTTGCGCTGAACATCATGCCGTACATCTCGGCCTCGATCATCATTCAGCTCCTGACCACCGTGTCGCCGCAGCTCGAAGCCTTGAAGAAGGAAGGCGAAGCGGGCCGCAAGACGCTGAACCAGTACACGCGCTATCTCACGGTGCTGCTGGCCGCCTTCCAGTCCTACGGCATCGCGGTCGGCCTCGAAGGCGCCAGCAATGTGGTCAGCGATCCCGGCATGTTCTTCCGTCTCTCGACCGCCATCACGCTGACCGGCGGCACCATGTTTCTGATGTGGCTTGGCGAGCAGATCACCTCGCGGGGCATCGGTAACGGCATTTCGCTCATCATTCTGTCCGGCATCGTCGCCCAATTGCCTTCGGCGCTTGCCAGCATGCTGGAACTCGGCCGTCAGGGCGCGCTGTCGACCGGTATTATTCTGGCCGTGATCGTGATGGCGGTCGTGGTGATCGCCTTCATCGTGTTCATGGAACGCGCGCAGCGGCGGCTCTTGATCCAGTATCCGAAGCGCCAGGTCGGAAACAAGATGTTCGAAGGGCAGTCTTCGCATCTGCCGCTGAAGCTGAATACGTCTGGCGTGATTCCGCCGATCTTTGCGTCCTCGCTGCTGTTGCTGCCGACCACGGTCGCCAACTTCAACGCCGGCCACGGTCCGGAATGGTTTCAATGGATCACGACGCAGCTCGGCCATGGCCGTCCGCTGTTTCTTATTCTCTACCTTGTGTTGATCGTGTTCTTCGCCTTCTTCTACACCGCAATCGTGTTCAACCCGACCGAGACTGCCGACAACCTCAAGAAGCACGGTGGCTTCATTCCGGGCATCCGGCCGGGCGAACGCACCGCCGAATATATCGATTACGTGCTGTCGCGAATTACGGTCCCGGGTGCGGTCTACCTCGCGGTGGTGTGCCTCATTCCCGAAATCCTGATCTCCTATGCCTCGGTGCCGTTCTATTTCGGCGGAACCTCGCTGCTGATCGTCGTCAGCGTGACCATGGATACGGTGGCGCAGGTGCAGGGATATCTGCTCGCCCATCAAT
Source organism: uncultured Alphaproteobacteria bacterium (assembly GCA_963706265.1). GTDB lineage: Bacteria > Pseudomonadota > Alphaproteobacteria > Rhizobiales > Xanthobacteraceae > Bradyrhizobium. The sequence goes on from CAVPLO010000005.1 coordinate 22,038, forward strand.
ATGAAGGGCTGATCCGAAAGTCGAAGTTGCGCGGCCGCCGGCGCTAAGGCGTATTTTGCGCTGCGTCGCGGCAATCGCTGGCGGCATTGTTGATTTTCGATCGCGGGCGTGCGGTGATCTCGGGGTTTTCCTTGCGACAAATGTCAAAGACGTTTGCGCTCGGCGCGTGCTCGAAATAATAAAGAAGAATGCGACGGCGGTTCGTCCGGAATCCCTCGCGTTCCAGCGGGGGCGAAACGCGAAATGAGACTGATTCTTCTTGGCCCGCCGGGCTCGGGCAAGGGTACCCAGGCCCAGCGGTTGATCCACCGCTATGGCATCGTCCAGCTTTCCACCGGCGAGATGTTGCGGGCCGCCGTGGCTGCGCAGACGCCAGTAGGTTTGAAGGCCAAGGACATCATGGCGAGCGGCGGCCTGGTGCCGGACGATATCGTCATTGGCATCATTTCCGACCGGCTGGATCAGGCGGACGCAGCGAACGGTTTTATCCTCGACGGCTTTCCGCGCACGGTGCCGCAGGCCCATGCGTTGGACGAACTTCTGAAGAAAAAGCGCCTCAAGCTCGATGCCGTGATCGAATTGCGCGTCAATGAGAGCGCGCTTTTGGAGCGGGTCGAAAACCGCGCCGCCGAGACCCGTGCCCGCGGGGAGGAGGTTCGGGTCGACGATACCCCGGAAGTGCTGGTCAAGCGGCTGGCGAGCTACCGGACGCTGACGGAACCCCTGATCCACTATTATTCCGAGCGCCGGAAATTGCTGACGGTCGATGGCATGATGACCATCGAGCACGTCACCCATGAGATCGGCCGCATTCTGGCGGCGATCAGGGCCGCGGACGCCAAAGCGCCCAAAAAGGCGGCCAAACCGGCGGCAGAGGCCGCCAGGGCCGCCAGCAGGAAAACCTCGAAACCGTCCAAAAAGGCCGCTGGTGGGGCCCGAAAGGCCGCCAAGGCCAGCCCAAGCCGCAAGGCAAGCGCCAAAAAGCAGGCCAAAAAGGCGCCTCGCAAGGCGACTTCCGGTTCCCGGACGCTGTTGGCCGCAAGTGCTCGGAAGCCTGCCAAAAAGGCAGCGAAAAAGGCCGGGAAACGGCGGGCTTAAGGCTTGGAGACGGTTGACGAAACCCGTTTCAATCCTTTAATAAGCCCACATCCAAGTCGGATAGTTTTCAACGATGCCGGGCCCCGAGATCATGGAGGGGAGGGCGTCGTGTTCGCGTTTGTGGACACCTGCCCGAAACAGCAAAGAGATGGCCTTTCCCGAAACGGGGATCGGCGACAGGAGAGAAGTTCGTGGCCCGTATTGCCGGTGTGAATATCCCGACCAACAAGCGCGTGCTGATCGCGCTCCAGTACATCCATGGCATCGGTCAGAGGAACGCGGCCGAGATCATGGAGAAGGTCAAGATTCCGGATGACCGTCGCGTCAACCAGTTGAGCGACCAGGAAGTGCTGCAGATCCGCGAGGTGATCGACCGCGACTATATGGTCGAGGGCGACCTTCGCCGTGAAGTCGGCATGAACATCAAGCGTCTGATGGACCTCGGCTGCTATCGCGGCCTCCGTCATCGCCGCGGGCTGCCGGTGCGTGGCCAGCGCACGCACACCAATGCGCGTACGCGCAAGGGGCCGGCCAAGTCGATCGCCGGCAAGAAGAAGTAATTGGCGAGTTGCGAACGGCGAATGGCGAATAGGGCCGAGACTCTATTCGCTACTTGCCACTCACTGTTCGCCCATTGAGGTGTAGCCGCTGGCACTACGGCGGCGTTGAGATCGTCAGGAAAGGTTCTTAAGAATGGGCAAGGATGCCACCCGCGTACGCCGCCGTGAACGCAAGAATATCGCTTCCGGTGTGGCGCACGTGAATTCGTCGTTCAACAACACCACCATCACCATCACCGACGCGCAGGGCAACACCATTGCCTGGTCGTCGGCGGGCACGATGGGTTTCAAGGGGTCGCGCAAGTCGACCCCCTATGCCGCGCAGGTCGCCGCCGAAGACGTCTCCAAGAAGGCGCAGGAACACGGCATGCGCACGCTGGAAGTTGAAGTTGCAGGCCCCGGTTCGGGCCGTGAATCGGCGCTTCGTGCGCTGCAAGCGGCGGGCTTCACCGTCACCTCGATCCGCGACGTGACGACGATCCCGCACAATGGTTGCCGTCCGCGCAAGCGCCGGCGGGTTTGATGATTTGAAGGCGCGGGCGTTTCTTACCGCCCGCGAGGTTTTGAGAAGATTGCAAACCGCGGGGATTGGTCCCGCGAGGTCTCCAACGCCAGTGACTTAGTCCCCCAGTCGACTGGCCCATGGGTGAAAACAGTGACGATCCAGAAAAATTGGCAAGAACTGATCCGGCCGAACAAGCTCCACGTTACTTCGGGGCATGATGCGACGCGCTTTGCGACGCTGGTCGCCGAACCGCTCGAGCGCGGCTTCGGTCAGACGCTCGGCAATGCGCTCCGCCGCATCCTGCTCTCCTCGCTTCAGGGCGCCGCCGTGCAGTCGGTGCATATCGACGGCGTGCTGCACGAGTTCTCCTCGATCGCGGGCGTCCGCGAAGACGTTACCGACATCGTGCTGAACATCAAGGACATCTCGATCAAGATGCAGGGCGAGGGCCCCAAGCGCATGGTCGTGAAGAAGCAGGGCCCGGGCGTCGTCACCGCCGGCGACATCCAGACGGTCGGCGACATCACCGTGCTCAACCCGGACCTTCAGATCTGCACGCTCGATGACGGTGCGGAGATCCGCATGGAGTTCACGGTGTCCTCAGGCAAGGGCTATGTCGCCGCCGAACGCAACCGTCCCGAAGATGCGCCGATCGGCCTGATCCCGGTCGACAGCCTCTATTCTCCGGTGCGCAAGGTTTCCTACAAGGTCGAGAATACCCGCGAGGGCCAGATCCTCGACTACGACAAGCTCACCATGACGATCGAGACCAACGGCGCGATCTCGCCGGACGATGCGGTGGCCTATGCCGCGCGCATCCTGCAAGACCAGCTCAACGTGTTCGTCAACTTCGAAGAGCCGCGCAAGGAAGTCGCCCAGGAGATCATTCCGGATCTCGCCTTCAACCCGGCCTTCCTCAAGAAGGTGGACGAGCTGGAGTTGTCGGTGCGCTCGGCCAACTGCCTGAAGAACGACAACATCGTCTATATCGGCGATCTCGTGCAGAAGTCGGAAGCCGAAATGCTCCGCACCCCGAACTTCGGCCGCAAGTCGCTCAACGAAATCAAGGAAGTGCTGGCCCAGATGGGTCTGCATCTCGGCATGGAAGTGCCGGGCTGGCCGCCGGAGAACATCGACGAGCTCGCCAAGCGCTTCGAGGATCACTACTGAGCGAGTGGCGAATAGCGAATAGCAAAGGAATTACTCGCTATCCAGGGCGAACGCAGGCAGCCCACCTGGGAAATGTCGGACGAACCGTCGCGACAATTGTAGACAAGGAATAGTTTCATGCGTCACGGCAAGGTTCACCGCAAACTCAACCGTACTGCCGAGCACCGGCGCGCGATGTTTGCCAATATGAGCGCGGCGCTGATCAAGCACGAGCAGATCGTCACTACCTTGCCGAAGGCCAAGGAACTGCGGCCGATCGTCGAAAAGCTGGTGACGCTCGGCAAGAAGGGCGGGCTGGCGCTGCGCCGCCAGGCGATCTCCGAGATGCGCGATCTTGATCAAGTCAAGAAACTGTTCGATGTGCTGGCGCCCCGCTACAAGGACCGCCATGGCGGCTACACCCGCATTATCAAGGCCGGCTTCCGCTACGGCGACAATGCGCCGATGGCGGTGATCGAGTTCGTCGATCGCGACGTCGATGCCAAGGGCCAGGATTCCGGCCCTGTGCAGGAAAAAGAAACCGAAGCGGCCTGACGCTGCGTTCAAATTCTCGCTCAAAAGCGGCGCTTGTGGCGCCGCTTTTTTATGCGGTCTTTTCCGGCGCTCGCCTTTCCGGTCCCGGACGGGACCGCTATGGTGGGTAGGCTAGGCTAGCGAATGTCAAATCCACTCCATTGGGGGAGAGAACCATGACAAAGTCGCACTCCATTATCTTTTCCTTGTTGCTGGCGCTTCCGCTCCTCGCCACGGTCTCCTCAGCGCGCGCCGATCAGCCGTTCCAGCGCTTGATGCCGCTTTTGGTCGACCTTGACGGATGGCAGGGCAAGAAGCCGGACGGCATGTCGATGGAGATGCCCAACGGCAGCATGACCACGGCAACCCGCGAATATCAGAAGGGGCCGGCGAGGGCTCACGTCTCGGTGATGGTGGGGCAGGCGGCCGCCGGCGCGCTGGCGCCGATGCAGGCCAGCATGAACATCACGACCAGCGAAGGCCATATGCTCTCGGGCAGCATGCACGGCATGCAGGTGCTCAAGAGCTACACCACGGCGCAGAAGTCCGGCGCGCTGCTGGTGGCGCTCGACAAGGACGCGATGTTCAGCTTCTCCTACAACGGCATGACCGAGGAGGAAGCCATCGTGCTTGCCGAGAAGTTCGACTGGAAGGCGATCCAGGCGGCGACGAAGAAGTAGCCAGGATTTTCTTTATCCCTTCGTCGTCATTGCGAGGAGCGCAAGCGACGAAGCAATCCAGAATCTAATTGCGGCCCCAACTGGATTGCTTCGCTTCGCTCGCAATGACGGCCCGATAACGGCACGACCCGTTGGCTCGTAATGCCGGCTGAAGTTTACCACCCCTCCAGCACGATCTTGCCGCGTGACTTGCCGCTTTCCAGAAGCGCGTGCGCGCGCTTCAGGTTGGCCGCATTGATCGTCCCAAAGTTCTCGCCGAGCGTGGTCTTCACCACGCTGTTGTCGACGAGCCCGGCGACGTCATTCAGCAGATTGTGCTGGCCGATCATGTCAGGCGTCTGGAATGACGAGCGGGTGAACATCGATTCCCAGTGAACCGAGATCGACTTGCCCTTGAAGGCCGCGACGTTGAAATCAGGCGGATCGTCGATCAGTCCGTATCGGCCCTGCGGCGCCATGATGTCCGCTAAGGCCTTGTAGTGCTGATCAGTGTTGGTGAGGCTCGCGACCAGCGCTACCGGCGGTACCTTCAGCTTTTCGATCTGCTGCTTCATCGCAGCCGCATGATCGACGACGGCATGGGCCCCGAGATCGAGGCACCATTTCCGCGACTCGGGCCGCGAGGCGGTGGCCACGACCGTGAGCCCGGTCAGGCGGCGCGCGAGCTGAATGAGGATCGAGCCGACGCCGCCGGCGCCGCCGATGATCAGAAGCGTGCGCGGGTCGACGCTTTTTTCGGGGACCGCGCCGAGGCGGTCGAACAGCAGTTCCCAGGCGGTGATCGAGGTGAGCGGAAGCGCTGCCGCTTGCGCAAACGACAGCGCTTTCGGTTTGCGGCCGACGATGCGTTCGTCCACCAGGTGGAATTCCGAATTGGTGCCTTGTCGCTGGATCGAGCCGGCGTAGAAAACCTCATCGCCCGGTTTGAACAGCGTCACGTCAGATCCGACCGCGTCGACAATGCCGGCCGCATCGTAGCCCAGGATCTTGAACTCGCCCTCCGGCGGGGCGGCGCGCTTGCGGACCTTGTAGTCGACAGGATTGGCGGAGATCGCCTTCACGGCGACGCGGATGTCGCGGCCTTTGGGTTCCGCTTTGGCGGCCTCGAAATCGATCAGAGCTTCGGGGGCGTCGATGGGAAGGGACTTCTTGTATCCGACGGCCTTCATCTGGCTTTTCTCCCTTGGGTTTGGCATCCAACTCCCGGCTAATTATGCATGGTGGGAAGGAGGCATTCCTGTCTCTATGACGCCAAATTGTCCCGCTGGAAAGCCATGCAAGAGAGCCGATTCGCTTCTAATCGGCAGGTTCGCCGCCTATATTCGTATTTTCTTGTCGCCCAAGGAATCTCTTCATGATCGCGGTACGCTTTTGCACGGCATTGCTGGTTCTGTTGGCCGCGGCGCCGGCGATGTCGCAGGACCGGCGCGTGCCGGCTTCAGCCGCGGAATTGAGGCTCTCTTACGCTCCGATCGTGCAGCGGGTGCAGCCGGCGGTCGTCAATGTCTACGCTGCCAAGGTCGTTCAGAATCACAACCCGTTGCTTGATGATCCGATCTTCCGTCGCTTCTTCGGCGTCCCCGGCCAGCAGCCCGAACAGATGCAGCGTTCGCTCGGCTCGGGGGTGATGGTCGATCCATCCGGCCTCGTGGTAACCAACAACCACGTCATCGAAGGCGCGGATCAGGTCAAGGTCTCGTTGTCGGACAAGCGCGAATTCGAAGCCGAGATCGTGCTCAAGGACACCCGCAGCGACCTCGCGGTGCTCCGTTTGAAAAATACCAACGAAAAATTCCCGACGCTGGATTTCGCCAATTCGGATGAATTGCAGGTCGGCGATGTCGTGCTTGCGATCGGCAATCCCTTCGGCGTCGGGCAGACCGTCACCCACGGCATCATCTCGGCGCTCGCGCGCACTCAGGTCGGAATCACCGACTATCAGTTCTTCATCCAGACCGATGCGGCGATCAATCCCGGCAATTCGGGCGGCGCACTGGTCGACATGACCGGCAAGCTCGCCGGCATCAACACCGCGATTTTCTCGCGCTCCGGCGGCTCGCAGGGCATCGGCTTTGCGATCCCGGCCAACATGGTGCGCATCGTGGTCGCGTCGGCCAAGGGCGGCGGCAAGGCCGTCAAGCGGCCGTGGCTCGGCGCGCGCTTGCAGGCGGTGACACCGGAAATCGCCGAGACGCTCGGCTTGCGCCGTCCGACCGGCGCGCTCGTTGCCAGTGTGGTTCCCGGCAGTCCCGCAGCGCGAGCGGGGCTCAAGCTGTCCGATCTGATCGTTTCCATCGAAGGACAGGCGGTCGACGATCCCAACGCCTTCGATTACCGCTTCGCCACGCGCCCGCTGGGTGGGACGGCTGAAATCGAAGTGCAGCGCGCGGGCCGCCTCGTCAAGCTGTCGGTGCCGCTTGAGACCGCGCCGGACGGCGGGCGCAACGAAATCGTGCTTACGACCCGATCGCCGTTCCAGGGCGCGAAGGTCGCCAATATCTCGCCGGCGGTCGCCGACGAGATGCATCTGGATGCGGATACCGAAGGCGTGGTCGTCACCGAGATCGCCGATGACAGTACCGCCGCCAATGTCGGTTTCCAGAAGGGCGACATTATCGTTGCCGTGAACAGCCAGAAAATCGCCAAGACCAGCGACCTCGAAAAAGCGACACGAGACAATTCGCGGCTCTGGCGCATTAAATTGTTGCGCGGCGGCCAGCAGATCAGCGTTACGCTCGGCGGATGAACCGAAAGCTGAAAAAGGAAGGCGCAAACCTCTTCGCCGCCGCGGGGCTATCGCAGGACGCCCCGCATCCCTTGCCCGACCGGATGCGGCCGCGAACGCTCACTGAAGTCGTCGGCCAGGATCATATTCTGGGACCTGACGGCGCGCTGACGCGCATGCTCGAGACGCGTACGCTCGGCTCGCTGATCTTCTGGGGACCGCCGGGCACCGGCAAGACCACCGTGGCGCGGCTCTTGGCGGATGCGACGGAGCTGCATTTCGAGCAGATTTCCGCGGTGTTTTCCGGCGTTGCCGACCTGAAGAAGGTCTTCGATGCGGCGCGTATGCGGCGCGAGACCGGCAAGGGGACGCTGCTGTTTGTCGACGAGGTGCATCGTTTCAACCGCGCGCAGCAGGACTCATTTCTTCCCGTGATGGAAGACGGCACCGTGGTGCTGGTCGGCGCCACCACGGAAAATCCATCATTCGAACTCAACGCGGCGCTATTGTCGCGGGCGCGCGTGCTCGTGTTTCATTCGCTCGATCCCGCGGCGATTGAAAAGCTTTTCGTTCATGCCGAGACAATCGAGGAACGGAAGCTGCCGCTCGATGCCGACGCCCGCGCGGTGCTGGTGCGGATGGCCGACGGCGACGGCCGCGCCGCACTGACCCTGGCCGAGGAAGTCTGGCGCTCCGCGCGTGGCGGCGAGGTCTTCGACGCCGCGCAGTTGCAGGCGATCCTGCAGCGTCGCGCACCGATCTACGACAAATCGGCCGATGGCCATTACAACCTGATCTCGGCGCTGCATAAGTCGGTGCGCGGTTCCGATCCGGACGCCGCGCTTTATTATCTCGCGCGCATGATGGATGCCGGCGAAGACCCGCTGTTTCTCGCGCGGCGCGTGGTGCGCATGGCGGTGGAAGACATCGGCCTTGCCGACCCGCAGGCGCTCGTGATCTGCAACGCCGCCAAGGACGCCTACGACTTTCTGGGCTCGCCGGAAGGCGAACTCGCGATTGCGCAGGCCGTGATCTACCTCGCGACCGCGCCGAAATCCAACGCCGCCTACAAGGCGTTCGGCGCCGCGATGCGGACAGCGAAAGAGGCCGGTTCGCTGCTGCCGCCAAAGCACATTCTTAATTCGCCGACCAAACTGATGAAACAGGAAGGGTACGGCGAAGGCTACGACTACGACCACGACGCGCCGGACGCGTTCTCCGGGCAGGACTATTTCCCTGAAAGCCTGGGGCGGCAGACCTTTTACGATCCGCCCGATCGCGGCTTTGAACGCGAAATCCGCAAGCGGCTCGACTATTGGGAGAAGCTCAGGCGGGAGCGGAACGCGAGATAGGAGTGTTGTCCCCGCAGACCGCTCTTCCCAGGGATCGCTTTATTTCCCTGTCTTGACGAAATCCAGGATCTGATCGGTCAGACGGGTATCGTCGGTGTTGATCGAATACACTTCCGACATGTGACTATGCTGCGGCAACATCACGGTGCGCGCGCATCCGCTTGCCCGCTTGCAGGTGGCTTCCTTGAAAACTTCGAGCTGCTTTACAAAGACGGGCAAATCGAGCTCCGAGCTCACTGCCATCAGGGCAATGTCCGTTTTCAAAAGACCCGGAAGCGATGACCGGCTGGCGTAGCGCGACGCGTCGTCGCCATAATAAGCCCGTTCGGGTTCGCCGACAGCGCCGGTGGTCAGATCGTAGGTGGCAGACACCATGATCGCGCCTTTCACGCCGCCGTTCTTCACCTTGTAGAATTCCGGATGCGACGCGTAGTTGGCAACATGGAACGCGCCGGCCGAATGGCCCATCAGGTAGATGCGCGAGGGGTCGCCGCCGCGTTCGCCGATCTCCTTCGAAACCCATTGAACGGCGGAAGCGACGTCCTCGGCGCCTGCGGGCCAGGGCGATTGCGGCGCCAGACGGTAGTTGATGTTGACGCCGATGAAGCCGTTCTTGACCGCCCACAGCATGATGTTGTCGTAGAAGGGGCTGTCGGGCAGCCGCCGCTTGTCGCCGCCGATGAACGCGCCGCCGTGGACGAAGATCAATACGGGCCGGCCGGATGTCACATTCTGCGGCATGAAGACATCGAGCCGGTTTCGCTCGGCCGGGCCGTATGGGAGGTCGCGCTCGATCCTGACGCCGAAATAAGGCTCTTTCGGCTGCAACGGCGCATAGAGCCTGGCGGTGGCCGGCGGGTCGACGACGCGGCCAAGCTCGACGAGCTTTTTGGCTATTTCCGGCGGCATCGGACTTTCAGCGGCCCACGCTGATGCAGCGACCAGCACTGCAAAAGCAGCCAAAGCACGCCCAATTAGCGACATCCCGAATGCTCCCTATCTACCGGCTGCGGAACATGGCCGATCCGGCAAACGATTTGTACTCATTTCGCCGTGACGATTCGCGCCTTTTACGTTACCCAATGCTGCCTCTGGAGCCGCCATCATCATGAGCCGCCGCACTCGAAAACCTTTGCCCAAACGCAACGCCGGCGATCGCCCGAAGGGTGCACGGCCCTACCGGGGCTCGCAGGCCGAGCGGGCGCATGGTCATCGGCCCGGCGACAAGCCGACGCAGCGTCTAGCGGCCCCGGCGCCTCGCGCGCCGAAGCCTGTGGCGGCTGCAGCGCCCGCCGAGGACAAATCCGTGCTGTTGCCGACCAAAGTGCAGACCGTGACGGTGACGGCTGACGAAAACAACATGCGCATCGATCGCTTCCTGGAGGCGCGTTTTCCCGGCCTGTCGTTCTCCCACATCCAGCGTATCGTTCGTAAGGGCGAGTTGCGCGTCAACGGCAAGCGCGCCGACAGCAAGGATCGCCTCGAGGAGGGACAGAGCGTTCGCATCCCGCCGCTGAAGCTGGACACGCCGCGCGCCGCGAGCCCGCTCTCCGAAGCCGCGGCCAAGACGCTCGCCGCGCTGAAAGCGATGACGATCTACGAGGACGACGACGTGCTGGTGCTGAACAAGCCGGCGGGGCTTGCCGTGCAGGGCGGCTCCGGCACCACGCGCCACCTCGATCAGATGCTGGAGGTGATGCGCGATGCGAAAGGGCAAAAGCCGCGCCTGGTGCACCGGCTCGACAAGGAAACATCGGGCTGTCTTCTGGTTGCGAAGACACGGTTCGCCGCGAGCGCACTGACGGGATCGTTTCGCCATCGCTCGGCGCGCAAGATCTATTGGGCGCTGGTCGCCGGCGTGCCGAAGCCGAAGCAGGGCCGCATCTCGACCTTCCTCGCCAAGGACGAGAGCGAAGAAGATTCGATCATGCGAATCGCCGAGCACGGCGACGAGGGCGCAAGCCACGCCGTCACTTATTATGCGGTCGTTGAAACCTCGGCCCAGAAGCTCGCCTGGGTCTCGTTGAAGCCCGTGACCGGGCGGACCCATCAGTTGCGCGCCCATATGGCCCATATCGACCACGCCATCGTCGGGGATCCCAAGTATTTCAACAAGGAAAACTGGCAGTTGCCGGGAGGTTTGCAGAACCGGCTTCATCTGCTGGCGCGCCGGATCGTCATTCCCCATCCGCGCGGCGGCGTGATCGATGCGACGGCGCCGTTGCCGCCACATATGCTGCAATCATGGAACCTGCTTGGTCTCGAGCACGACCGGTTCGATCCGATCGAGAATGCGCCGGAAGAGTGATCGCCTTGCGGTTCTTCGGCTGCCGCACGACATATCCTTCATGAAGCGTTTTTTCCTGATGGTCCTTCTCACGGTCTCGGCATTTGCCGCACCGGATACTGCGCTAGCGCAAGTGCAGATCATTCCGCCCGGTGGATCGCAATTCAATCCGCCGTTGCCGAAACCTCCCCCCGGACCGAAGATCGAGGTGCCGGTGGTGCCGCAAATGGATGCGCCGCCACGCCAGAGCGTGCAGACGACCCCGCATCCGTCGTTCAGCGACAAGGTCACCACCTGTCTGCAGGAGGGGGCCGCGGGCGGACTTGGTCCCGGTGATCGTGATGCCTATTCGCGCGCCTGCGCGAACAGCCGCTAGCGACGAGTCGCTTTCATTGCGGCTAGGCCTGTCGTAATTTGCGCGGAATATCCGGCAAACGAAACCGAGCGACCATGCGCGAACACTTCGACGAAACGGCAGGCCAGTCCAAGGCCAATCCGATGGAGGCGGCGCGGCGTTCGGCACGTGCGGTCCAGCGCAGGCGTTTCTATGCGAATGCTGGCGTGGGCGAGGCCGACGGTGGTTTCACGGTGACGCTCGACGGCAAGCCGATCAGGACGCCGTCGGGCCGCATCGTGATCGTGCCGGTGCGTTCGCTGGCGGAGACGATCGCGGCGGAGTGGAACGCCCAAGGCGAATTCATCGAGCCCCTGACCATGCCGGTGACGCGCTTTGCCAACAGCGTGGTGCAGGGGGTGACCGATAACGCCGCGGCGGTTTCCGGCGACGTCGCGAAATATTTTGATTCCGATTTGCTGTTTTACCGCGCCGGTCATCCCGAGGGGCTGGTGGCGCGAGAAGCGAGGCATTGGGATCCGGTGCTGTTCTGGGCCGCCGAGACGCTGGGCGCGCACTTCATGCTCGCCGAGGGGGTGATGCATGTCCGTCAGCCGGAGTCCGCGGTTGCAGCCGCGCGCGAAACCTTGCCCGCCGACCCCTGGGCGATCGCGGCGCTGCATGTGATCACCACCCTGACCGGATCGGCGCTGCTGGCGCTGGCGCTGTTCCACGGCGTGATCGATCCGGACCAGGCCTGGGCCGCCGCCCATGTCGATGAGGACTGGAACGCCGAGAAATGGGGCGTGGACGAGGAAGTGGCGGCGCGAAAGGCCGCTAAACTGGTCGATTTCAACGCGATCACGGCCGTTCTTGACGCGCTTCGTCAAGGCGCCTGAGGCCGCTCCCAACGCGTCTCAGTTAACGGCGGGTTTACGACACGCGGGCTAGCCTCACGCCGCACTTTCTGCGGTTAAATCATGGCGCTCACGATAACTTCGAACATTCAGCCCTCCACGACGTCGGCGCCCAGCGCGCCGGCAAGCGGAATCGTGCTGCAAGCGGGGCAGGTGATCACGGCGCAGGTGGTGCAGGTTCTGGGCAACGACCATGTGCAAATCGCCATCGGCAACCAGACGATCGAGGCGGCAACGCAAGTGCCGCTTCAAGTCGGCCAGACCCTGCAGTTGCAGGTCTCGCAAACACCGAGCGGAATTGGACTCGCGATCGTCAATCAGCCGAGCACGAGCGTGGGGCCACCGACGAGCGGTGCGACGGCAACGTCCAATCCCGCCATTACGCTGTCGGCGTCGCTCGCCGCGAACCTTGCGACCAACCTGACACCGCCGACCAGTTCATTGACCCCGCTCGAGACCTTGGCGGTCTCGATCGCCGCGCAGACGGCCGCGACCCAACAGACTTCGCTGGCGCCGCTCTTTGCCGATTTGAATGCCGCCGGCGGATTGCCGACCCTGCCGCCGCCGGTCCAGCAGGCGGTCGCGCAGGTGCTGGCCCAGCAGACCAATCTCGACCAGAACCTCACGGCCGATGCCGTCAAGCAGGCGTTTCAATCGTCCGGCCTGTTTTTGGAAAGCTCGCTCGCGTCGGGATCGGCGCCGTTGTCGAATGGCGTACCCGACCTCAAGGCGGCCTTGATTGTGTTGCGTCAGGCGCTGACGACGTCGCTGGCAGACGTCACGCCAACCGCGAGCACGGCCGCGCCGGCTGCCACGTCGGCGCCTCAACCAGGCGTACCGCAAGCAGCCATCCCGGCTGAGGAGACGACACCATCGGCCGCAACGCTGTCCGATCCCGCCGCGATGGCTCGGCGCGCGCCTTGACCGGCATAGTCCAACCGGGGACGACACCGGCCGTAGCGACCTCCGTGCCGGCAGAACAGGCCGCCGTGGAATCCTCCGCTATCGTCGCGACCATCCTGGCTGAAGCCCAGGGCCAGGGGCAGTTGTTGGAAGGCGTCGCGGGGGCGGCTTCGCTTGTGCCGGCAACGACGACGGCGGCCGCCCCGACACAAACCGTAGCCCAGGCGACGCTGGCGGAAATTGCCGAACTCGCAGCCGGCAGCCAAAGCCTCGCCGCCACTGTTGCGCCTGCGGATGCAGCGCGTACGGGTGCCACCAGTGTCGCGCTCACCCTGTTGCAGGAGGTGCTTCAGGCCTCGCCGCTCGCCGTCACCAACCCGTCGCAGTTCGTGTCCGAGAACGGCCAGGCGCTGGCGCTGTTGCCGGTTGTCGCCGGCGCGCGCACGACAGACGATGCGGAATTCGCCCGTACCAACTTGCCGCCGCCGCCGACCAATGGCGCGCTGCCCGCGGCGCAGCCGGTGGCTTCGGCGACGCTCTCGGCGCATATGCCCCTCAATACAGTGTTGCAGCATCTGCTCGACGATACCGATGGCGCGATTGCCCGGCAGACTTTGTTGCAGATTGCCTCGCTGCCCGGGCAGGCCGATGCTTCCGCCTCGCGCGTCGATGCTTCCGCGCCGCGCTGGAATTTCGAAATTCCGTTTGCGACGCCACAAGGCACAGCGATGGCGCAGTTCGAGATTTCGCGCGACGGTGGGGGCCGCGAGGCCGCTGCCGCCAAGGCAACGTGGCGGGCGCGCTTCTCGCTGAATGTCGAACCCGCGGGGCCCGTGCATGCGCTGGTGTCGCTGAACGGCGATCGCACCTCGGTGCGGATGTGGGCGGAGCGGCCCTCGACCGCCTCGCAACTGCGGGCGGGGGTTTCGCAGCTGACGCAAGCGCTGAGCCGCGCGGAATTGAAACCCGGCGACATCGTGATCCGCGATGGCGCGCCGTCGCAACCGGCGGCAGCAGTAGCGGGACATTTCCTGGACCGGGCGTCATGAGCGCGAACAAAAAGAGCCAACTCGCGGTCGCTCTGCATTACGATCGCACCGGCGCGCCGCGCGTCGTCGCCAAGGGCAAAGGCACGCTGGGCGCGAAGATCATCGAGGTCGCCAAGGCCAACAATATTCCGATCGAAGAAAACGAAGTGCTGGCCGGCGCGCTCTCCAACGTCGAACTCGGCGAGGAAATCCCGGCCGAACTCTACAAGGCGGTCGCCGAAGTTCTGATCTTCGTGCTGCGGCTGACGGGCCGCGTTCGCTGAATTATCGCCGGTTCAGCTCCAGCGACACTTCCGCGATATTGGTGCCGCGCGGGCGGAGCGAGACGAATTGCCGGTTTCCTCGCGTCGACAGCGACAGCTCGGCCGAAAAATTCTGGCCCATTGCCGAAGCTTCGATCTGGCCGCCACTGGCGCGTCCTGAAACCGTTCCGGAGACGTTGCGGCTGGCCTCGCTCCAGGAGCCGGAGATCGCGCCGCCGCGATATTGCAGGTCGCTGGTCAGATCGAAATTGTAGCTGGCGCTGGCGCAGCGCAGATTGAGGCGCAGCTCGTCGCCGCCGGCAACGTCGTAGCCGGCGCGGCATCGCAGCCGCTCCTGCGTTCCGTCCGAACTTTGAAGCACGCCGCCGCCCGACCACGTCCCGGCCATCGCGGCAAAGGGCGAAATTGCGGCAAGCGTTGTGTGGGAGGGGAAGGCCAGGGTTGCCATCAGCAATCCCGCCTGTGCGATCCTGGATTCAAGCATGCTGGAATCTCCACATTCACGAAAGGCCCGCGGGGCCTTTGACGCTTAACGCGGAAACAGCGGGCAGGGTCCAGCCCGGTTCGGCAACTCTGGCTTGCGATGGGATGCTGAACTAGACTTCGGTTTGCTTGCCGCCAGAACAACAGAACAAGCCGGAGGAAACCGTGAAATCTGCCATCTTGATGTCATCGCTGATGCTGGCTGCTGCCAGCGGCTGGCTCGCCGCCACCCTGTTTGCGCCGCCTGCCGCCGGCAAGGAGCCGCGCTTCCCGCAACTCACCCTGGATCAGCTCAGCGACGCGCAGAAGCCGCTCGGCGAGCAGATCATGAAGATCTCGAGCGTCGGCATCGGCGGGCCCTACAATCCGCTGATGCGAAGCCCCGTGCTCGGCCAGCGCCTGTTCGATCTGTTTCACTATCTGCGCTGGGAAACCTCGGTTCCGACCAAGCTCAACGAGCTTGCGATCCTGATCATCGGGCGGCAATGGCGTTCGCAAGTCGAATGGTTCGCCCATGCGCCGCTCGCGGCCAAGGCCGGGCTTTCTACCGAGATCATCGCCGAGTTGAAGGACGGCAAGCGACCGTCGAAAATGGCGGGGGACGAGGCGGTCGTGTACGACTTCGTCACCGAACTCACCACCACGCAGAAAGTCTCGGATGAAACCTATGCGCGGGCGAAGAAAGCGTTCAACGATCAGCAGATCGTCGATTTGACCGCGGTCGCCGGCAATTACGTGATGGTCGCGATGGTGCTGGCGATGGCGGAAGAAACCGTGCCGCCCGGCAAGGAGCCGCCATTCAAGTAGTTCTTCCGAATTGTCGTGCCCCGCGAAAGCGGGGCATCCAGTACGCCGCGGCCTCTCGATGAACTCGATTTCCCTGAAATACTGGATCGCCCGGTCGAGTCGGGCGATGACGAGAGCGTTCAAGCGCCCCGGCCGATCCGGCCGAGATGCGTGAAACCAAAGCCGGCCTGATATTTCAGCCCATAGCCGAGCGCACGATCGAAGCCGATATGCGCGAGCCATATCAGCGCGATCGACAGCAAAAGCGGTGGCGCGAAGCCAAATCCGACCGTCAGCATCGCTATCGGGAGGATAGTGCTGTGAGCGGCGTTATAGACGATGGCGCCCACCCTCGGGCCCGCGAGGTAGCCGAGGAAGCTCAGGTCCGGCGCCAGAAACAGCACGGCGTAGAGCCACCAGGGGCCGCCCCAGAGCCCGTAAAGCAGCGTCATTCCGGCGAGCAGCGTCAGCCCCTCCAGCCGGAGCAGGGTGCGCACGCCGCCCGATACGGCGCCGGTCGTCTCTTGTCCGGTCATGGTCTGGCTCGCGCTCTCCGTCATCGCTTTCCCCCGCTTTGAGACGCCAGATATTAGGTGCGCCGGGTGCGGCCGAAAAGCGCTGCTTATGGGACAACCGCCGGCCGGCCCCTCCGGGGCGTTTCCTCACCGCAAAAGGCCTGTTAGAACGAAAGCGAAATCGGGCTGGGAACGACATGAAAGACATTCTGGATACGCTTGAAGAACGCCGCGCGGGCGCAAGGTTGGGCGGCGGCGAGAAGCGCATCGCCGCACAACACGCGCGCGGCAAGCTGACCGCGCGGGAGCGGATCGAGATTCTGCTCGACAAGGGCAGCTTCGAGGAGTTCGACATGTTCGTCGAACACCGCTCGACCGAGTTCGGCATGGAAAAATCCAAAGTGCCCGGCGACGGCGTCGTCACCGGCTGGGGCACCGTCAACGGCCGCAAGACTTTTGTCTTTGCGAAGGACTTTACGGTATTCGGGGGATCACTATCGGAAACCCATGCGCTGAAAATTACAAAACTTCAGGACATGGCGATGAAGGCGAGGGCGCCGATCATCGGGCTTTACGATGCGGGCGGTGCGCGCATCCAGGAAGGCGTCGCCGCGCTCGCCGGCTATTCCTATGTGTTCCGCCGCAACGTCATTGCCTCAGGCGTGATCCCGCAGATCTCCGTCATCATGGGCCCGTGCGCCGGCGGCGACGTCTATTCGCCGGCCATGACCGACTTCATCTTCATGGTGAAAAACACGAGCTACATGTTCGTCACCGGCCCCGACGTGGTGAAGACCGTCACCAACGAGGTCGTCACGGCGGAAGAACTCGGCGGCGCGTCGGTTCACGCCACGCGCTCCTCGATCGCGGACGGCGCCTTCGAGAACGACGTCGAGGCGCTGCTGCAGATGCGGCGGCTGATCGACTTCCTGCCGTCGAACAACACCGACGGCGTGCCGGAATGGCCGAGCTTCGACGACATCGAGCGCGTCGATCTGTCGCTCGACACGCTGATCCCCGACAATCCCAACAAGCCCTACGACATGAAGGAGTTGATCCTGAAGGTCGTGGACGAGGGGGATTTCTTCGAAATCTCGGAGGCGTTCGCCAAAAACATCGTCACGGGATTCGGCCGCATCGCCGGCCGCACGGTTGGCTTTGTCGCCAATCAGCCGATGGTGCTGGCGGGCGTGCTCGACAGCGACGCCTCCCGGAAGGCCGCGCGCTTTGTTCGTTTTTGCGATGCCTTCAATATTCCGATCGTCACCTTTGTCGACGTGCCCGGATTCCTGCCCGGTACCGCGCAGGAATACGGCGGACTGATCAAGCATGGCGCGAAACTGCTGTTCGCCTATTCGCAATGCACGGTACCGCTGATTACAGTGATCACGCGCAAGGCCTATGGCGGCGCCTTCGACGTGATGGCGTCGAAGGAAATCGGCGCCGACATGAACTACGCCTGGCCGACGGCGCAGATCGCGGTCATGGGCGCCAAGGGCGCGGTCGAGATCATCTTCCGCGCCGACATGAACGATCCTGACAAGATCGCTCAGAGAACCAAGGAATATGAAGATCGCTTCCTGTCGCCCTTCATCGCGGCCGAGCGCGGCTATCTCGACGACGTGATCATGCCGCATTCGACCCGGCGGCGAATTGCTCGGGCGCTCGCGATGCTGCGCGACAAGAAGGTCGAGATGCCGGTGAAAAAGCACGACAATCTGCCGTTGTAGAGGAATGACCGGTCAAACTCGGAGCCTTGGCAGCGGACTTGGCGGGACACTCGTGAGTCCGATGACCGACGACGATCCGACCGACGAAATTTCAGAGATCGAAGCGCGGATCGAGGCGCTTGCCGAGATTGCGGAGCGATGCCGCAAGGTCATTCTGGCGTCCAGGATAGCGATCGCCGGCGGTTTCGCTCTGCTGCTCGTCGTCATACTTGGTCTCATCGGGGCTGGCCAGGTCGCCGCGTTGGGATCGATTGCTCTGGTGCTGGGGGGAATCGTGTCGCTTGGATCGAACATCAGCACGTTGCGACAGACCGAGGCCGCGATCCGTGACGCCGAGGCCATTCGGTCGGAGCTGATCGGCGGGATCGATCTTCGGGTCGTTCATAATACTCCGACGAAGCTTATTTGATGCGCCGTTGCGGCTGCAACCCTCTCCCCTTGTGGGAGAGGGTGCCTTCGATGCTTGGCATCGAAGGCGGGTGAGGGGTTTGCCTTTGCATTGGAAGCTGGAGCGAGAAACCTCTCACCCGAATGAGACTGTGGTGACCACCGCAGATGCCCTCTCCACAAGGGGAGAGGGCAGATCGATTTGCACCGTGCGCCTGGCATACGGCAAAAAGGGTTTGCCGATCGACGCTGCGAACGACAATATGCGTCGGGTAACATCCGTCCATTCACGGGCCGCCCGAGGACCGCCATGTCCACGCTGTTTGCCTTCCTCCATCACCTCTGCGCCTTCATGCTGGTCTGCTGCGCTCGCCATCGAGTTCACGCTGATCAAGCAAGAGTTGACGCTTGCCTCGGCGCGGCGGTTGCAGGTCACCGACCTCGTGCTCGGCGTTGCCGCCGGGTTGCTGCTCGTGATCGGGTTGATGCGGGTATTCTTCTTCGAAAAGGGCGCGGCCTATTACTGGCACAGCCACGCGTTCCTGACCAAGTTCAGCCTGTTCGTCATTGTCGGCCTGCTGTCGATCATTCCGACCAGGGAATTTCTGTCCTGGGGCAGCGCAATAAGAGTGGGCCAGGTGCCGGTCTGGGAGACGTCCAGGCGCAAGCGCGTCGCAATGGTCATTCATGCCGAGCTTGCCGCGGTTGTCATCATTCTGTTGTGCGCCGCGATCATGGCGCGCGGCGGTTGGGTTTAGCCGCGAGAATTTCCAGCAGTTTTCATCGCGCTGTCATCGGCGCTCGCCAATTTTGGCGCGGATGTTTGAACCAATTTGCGTGTCGATGGGCGTAGCCGTTGATGGGTTCAGCGAACATTCATCATGAGGCGGCGAGACTGTTTGTCTTCGCTCACCTCATGAAAGGGACTGAAGTTATGGAACGCCGGGACTTTCTAAAACTGACGATGGGATTTGTGGCGGGCAGCGCGGCGCTTGCCGCCGGCGGCCAAGCCGCGCCGCTTCCGCCTGCATCGGGAGAAATGAAGTTGGCTCCCGCGGCGGCAAGCGCGCAACCCGCTGTCGTTTCGCAGGACGACGTCGATCATATCAAGCCGGAAGAAGTGCGCTGGCATCATGGCCACTGGCATCGGCACTGGCATCGGCGTTGGCACCGCCGTCACTGGCATCACCGCCATTGGTGAGGTGAAAGGCGTATTGGGTTGAAAACATTTTCATCGCGTACCAACAGAAAGGAATGACCATGAAAATTGTCGCAGTGTCCTTGTTCGCGATCGGCCTCGGCCTGGCGTCGATGTCGGCATCGCAGGCCATGCCGGTAGCTCCGCTCGATCGGGCGGTGACAACCGACAGCGCCACCATTCCGGTGGCCGGCGGCTGCGGACCGGGCTGGCACCGCGGGCCTGCTGGCGGCTGCCGTCCGATGTACAACTGCCCGCCCGGCTGGCATTCCGGACCATACGGCCGCCGTTGCTTCCGCAACTGGTAAGGCGAAAAACGCGGGGCGGGAATTTCCCGCCCTTTTGCTTTCTAGGTGTTGCGAAAGCCCAACAAAAAACCCGCCGTAAGAAGGCGGGGTTTTCGTATTCATGGCTCGCGATCAGATCGGTCGGCAACGTCCATAGCGCCAGGCAAATCCCATCGGGCAGCGGCGGCCGGGAACGACCACCACCGGCCGTTCGACCACGATGGGTCCGCCGGGCACCACCACCACAGGACCACGGTTAGGCCGGCACTCGCCGTAGGGGTTACGATGGAAACCGGGACCACAACCGCCCTCGGCGCTTGCGCTGCCGATACCTGCAACCGTGCCCGCAACCAGCAGTGCAGCTGCGAAAAGAACCTTCATGTTGTTTCCCTTCCTAAAGCCGCAATGCGGCACCTTCTGAGGTCGATAAACCAAATCGACGGGCTTGAATTGCTACAAGCCTATCGACCGACCCTAGGGACCTTCGTGTGAACCCTTTATGAATGGGGCGGGATCATTTCGCCAGGAAAGCCAGCATCAGCGCGTTGAACTTGTCCGGCGCATCGAGGAACACCAGATGCCCGGCATTTTCGATTACCTCGGCGCTGCCATGGGCCATCTTCGCCGCGAGCGCTTTGGCGAGTTCGGCATTCTGGCCCATCTTCGGCCGCAGCGCCTCCGGCGCGCTCGGTCTGCCCGGCGCGTTATGATCGTCGGCGCCCATGATGAACAGCGTCGGGGGTGTAATCAGCGGGATCTCGTGCACCACCGGTTCGCGATAGATCATCTGGCCGGAAGAAACAAAGCTGCGCAGCCAGCGCGGATACTCCGCCGACCCCTTGATGTTGAAGCGGGCGTCGATGAAGGGCGTCATCGCCTCGGGCGGAATCTTCGGCGCGTAGTTGTGCTCAAGCTGTTTGCGATAACCTTCGGCGGTGAGCTTGTCTTCGCGCTCGATGATTTTCTCGGTCGGCGTCGGCGGTACATACATCCGGTAGTCTTCAAGGCCGATCGGGGCGGCGAGCACCAGATGATTAAGGCGATCGGGATAGGCGCGCGCGATCCGCATCGCCACCATGCCGCCCATCGAATGCGCAACGATGTCGGCTTTGGCGATGCCGAGATGATCGAGCAGCGTGATGGTGTTGCGCGCAAGATTGTCGAAGTGAAGTTCGCCTGACGGTTTTGAGGATTTGCCGAATCCGATCTGGTCGGGCACAACAACACGATAGCCGGCTTCGGTGAGCACCTTGATTTCGGGCGCCCAATAGCTCGACGGAAAATTGCGCCCGTGCAGCAGCATCACGACACGGCCATTGGCCTGCGCGGGCGCGATGTCCATATAGGCCATCCGAAGCTGCTCGCCGTCATTGACCAGCGGCAACAGGTTGACCGGGTAGGGGTAGGGGAAGCCTTCAAGGTCGATACCATACGGCTCGCGCTGCGCGATGCCGGGCTCGCGCTGTGCGATGCCGGCTCGCGCTCGGCGGCTTGCGCGGGCGCAAAAGACAGAGCGAGGAGGGCGGCAAGACTCAGGCGAAGAAGGGAACGATTCATTTTCGGAGTCTGCTCGCGTGCCATAGTAGTCATTCGCGCAGACTACGCAGACTGTCTGCGCTGCCGGGCATCCACGTCTTGGTTCGGAGCACATAAAGACGTGGATGGCCGGGTAAGCCTGCACAAGGCCGGGCATGACGACCTTGAAGGCCAAATCGCTCTATCCCCGAACAGGGCGGCAAAGCGCTTCTCGCCCTGGCGGGTGAACTGAATCACCCGGCTGCCCGGCGTCGGATCCCGCGCCGCCCATTTCAATTCGGTGAAACGCTGCAACAGGGCCGCACCCAGCGTGCCGGCCAGATGATGGCGCCGCTCGCTCCAGTCGAGGCAGGCCTTGCAGACTGGACGGCGCGGATGGGCGAGCGCGTCGGCACCGATCTGCAGCGCGCTTTCGAGGAAGCGCTGGCCCACCCTCGTCAGCTCGATGTCGTGCTTGTGCTGGTGCACCAGCTTTTGCCGCCGCAGGCTGTCGAGCATCTGCACGCCGAGATCGCCCGCCAGGTGATCGTAGCAGACCCGCGCGTGGCGCAGCGCCGGATCCTTCGGCCCGGTGCGCACGCGCATATGGCCGGCGCGGGCGGCCAGCGCCGCAAGGCCCTCCAGCACGCCACCGACATCGGGGTCGGCGAGGCGATAGTAACGGTGGCGGCCCTGTTTTTCCTGTTCGATCAGGCCGCCGACCTCGAGTTTCGAAAGGTGCGAACTCGCCGTCTGCGGCGTGATGCCGGCTTCCTGCGAGAGTTCGCTTGCGGTGAGCGCGCGGCCGCTCAATAGCGCGGTGAGCATGTTGGCGCGGGCGGGGTCGCCGACCAGGGAGGCGACCATGGCGATATCGGGACCTGCTTTCATTGTTCGACGTTAGCCGAAGCATTGACGCCGATCAAGGCTTTAATAATGGACCTCGTCATTTCGGGTTCAATGCTGTGCATCGACCCGGAATGACTTTGCACTACCGGAGGTTCCCATGACCGTCACCGTTTTCATCCGCTACCAGCTCGATCCGTACAAGCGCGCCAAGTTCGAGGAATATTCCAAGCGCTGGCTTTCCATCATTCCGAAATGCGGCGGCGATCTCCTCGGCTACTGGATGCCGCATGAGGGCACCAACAATATCGCCTTTGGGCTGGTTTCCTTCGAAAACCTTGCAGCCTACGAGGAATACCGCGCGAAGCTGCGTCGCGACAAAGAGGCGATAGAGAATTTCGGTTTTGCCGAGGAACACAAGTTCATTCTCGCCGAGGAGCGAACGTTCCTGCGACAGGTGACAACATAAGGTGACGGCATGGAGTAGTTCCATCGCTGGCGGCGTCTGTCGCACCGGGATAGGCTAGCGGCAGGCGAAACAACCAACAGCAGCAGAAAGGAGACGCCGATGCCGGTTTCATTGGCCGATAAACGTGCAACATTCCGCAAGCTGCATGACAGCGGCTGCTTTCCGATCCCCAATCCCTTTGACGTCGGATCGGCGAAAGCGCTGGCGCAGATGGGCTTCAAGGCGCTGGCCTCGAGCAGCGCCGGCTTTGCCTGGACGCTCGGCAAGGCCGACAACCATGTCACGATCGACGACGTCTGCACCCATCTCTCAGAGCTCTGTGCCGCGGTCGATCTTCCGATCAATGCCGATTTCGAAAACGGCTTTGCGGATCAGCCGGAGAAAGTCGCCGCCAACGTCACGCGCGGCGTGAAGACCGGCGTAGCAGGCCTGTCGATCGAGGATTCGACCGGCGATGCCTCAAAGCCGCTGTATGACCGCGCGCATGCGATTGAACGCATCAAGGCGGCGCGCGCGGCCATCGATGCCGACCGAAGTGGCGTTTTGCTGACTGGCCGCTGCGAAGGTTATCTGGTCGGCCAGGACGACCTCAATTTGGTGATCGACCGGCTATGCGCTTATGCCGAAGCGGGCGCCGAATGCCTCTATGCACCGGGCATCAAGACCAGAGAGCAGATCACGGCGGTGGTGAAGGCGGTCGCGCCGAAACCGGTCAATCTCCTGATCGGAGCGTCCGGTCTGTCGGTCAAGGAAGCCGCCGATCTCGGTGTACGCCGGATCAGCGTCGGCGGTTCGCTCGCCCGCACCGCCTGGGCGGGCTTCATGCGCGCGGCCAAGGAGATCGCCGAGCAGGGCAACTTCACCGAACTCGCCAAGGGTTATCCCGGCGGCGAGCTGAACAAGATGTTCCGCTGATCGTCCAAACGGCGCGAGACGTGTGACAGTGAGGCGGCCATTGGCCGCCTCACTGCGTTTCAAGAACATTGGTTATTGCTTCGCCGGCGCGTTGCCCGGAGTAGCGTTATTGGTATTGGCGCCGCCGGGATTGGGCGGAGCCGGAGACGGCTTCTGCGGATTGGCAGGCGCTGCGCCGGTCGTGGTGCCCGGCTGGCTGTTGGCGTGCGGGGTCACGTCACGCATGCCTGGAGGCGCGGCCGGTGGCGACGAGTTCGCGGTGTTCTGGCTGCTGGCAGGCGCCGGGGGTGTCGACGCCTGCTGATGCAGCGAGGAGTGGTTCAGTCCGTAGAACACCACGCCCACCACGACCGCAATGCCGACCGCGAAAATGGCAACCCTTGAGTTGCTGGCCGGGCCTTCCGCCAGCTCCGGGTCTGCCTGCAAGTCATTGTCGAGGTCGGCGGGCGGGCGCCTATCGTTGCCGACGATATTGGTTCGGGTCGGATTATTAAGGCGGTCGGGATCGTAGGGCGTGTTGGGGTTGGGGTCGTTGGCCATGGCCGGATACCTCCAGTGTCGTTCGACAACGGCGAGCGCGCCGCGCGAGTTCCCCGGAACTTTCCGCTGTTTCGCGGCGCCGCGAGATCGCCCAGAATGGAACCCGCGAAGGAATCCGAATCTAAGTCGTGAGGGCGAGATGTGGGGCCTGCCTCCCAGCGATACCGTGTTGCACCTGTTGTCGCTGGTGGCGCTGGCCGCGCAAGCGATGACCGCGGCGCTGGCGGCGGGACGGCGCAGCATGGATTGGGTCGGCGTCTGCCTGCTCGGCTGCGTCACCGCGCTCGGCGGCGGCACCATCCGCGACGTCGTGCTCGGCCATTATCCGCTGCCGTGGGTGGAAAACCCGTCCTACCTCGCGTTGACGGCAGCCGCGGCCTTTGTGACCGTCCTGATCGCGCGAACGGTGCACCGGCTGGTTCTCGCTTTTCTGGTGCTCGATGCGATTGGCCTTGTGGTGTTCACCATGGCCGGCTGCGACGTCGCCTGGCAGATGAACGAACCGCTACCGATCGTCATCGTCGCCGGCATGATCACGGGCTGCGCGGGCGGTGTGCTGCGCGACGTCCTTTGCAACGACGTGCCGCTACTGTTTCGCTCCGAGCTTTACGCCAGCGTCTCGGTCGTCACCGGATTGTTTTACGCCACCGCCTTCGGCTTGAAACTGAACGACGAGCTCTGGACCGCCCTCACGTTTGTGCTCGGCCTGTCGTTGCGGCTGCTCGCGATCCGCTACAAATGGGAGATGCCGAAGTTCGTGTTCGACGCGGACGAGAAATGAAGCTGCCTACCGCCGCAGCTTCGCGACCTCGTCGGCCGTGGCCGCCGGCGCGGCATTGCCCCAGGCATTGCGGATATAGGTGACGACATCGGCCACGTCCTGGTCTGGCCACTTGGCGTAAGGCGGCATCGATCCGGTGTTGGGCGCGCGCGGCGTCGTGATCGTCTCGGCGCCGTCCAGCATGATCCGAATCGCGCTGGCCGGATTGGCGGATTGCAGATTGGCGTTGCCGGGCAGCGGCGGATAGATGCGCGGCGCGCCACTGCCGTCGAGTTCGTGGCAGGCGACGCACGATCCTTTGTACAGTTTCTCGCCGTTCGCCATTTGCGCCGGCGAAGGGGTCGCCACGGCCGGCTCCGGCCGGCCCGCCGATATGCCCTTCAGATAGACCGCCATCGCGCGCACGTCGGCCTCACTCATATGCGAGGTGGAGTTGAGGACGACTTGCGCCATCGGGCCGTCGGCATGGCTATGCGCGTTGCGCCCGCTGAGGAGATATTCGGCGATATCGTCCACGCTCCATGATTTCAGACCGCTGCGTTCGGCCTCATCGAGGCGCGGGGCGAACCAGCCATCGACCACGCCGCCGGTAAATCGCGCTTTTTGCCTTTCGGCGCCGAGAAAATTCTTAGGCGTGTGGCAGGCGCCGCAATGACCGAGGCCTTCGACCAGATAGCCGCCGCGATTCCATTCCGCGCTCTTGCTTTGGTCGGGCTGGAAAATGCCCGGCCGGAAGAAAGCGAAATTCCACAGCCGGATCAGCACGCGATAGTTCAGCGGCCAGCGCAGCTCGGCTGCCGGCGGCTTGTTGCTGACCGGCGGAAACGTACCGAGATAGGCGCGGATCGCAAAGATGTCGCCACGGACCAGCTTGGTGAAATGGGGATAGGGGAAGGCCGGGTAATAGCGCGATCCGTCCGGTGCCTGGCCATAGCGCATCGCGCGCAGAAACTGGTCGTCACTCCATCGGCCGATCCCGGTTTCGCGGTCCGGTGTCAGGTTGGCCGAATAGATGCCGCCGAACGGTGTCTCGATCCGTTTTCCGCCGGCCAACGGTTTTGCCGGATCGGCAGTATGGCAACTCGCGCAGTCGCCAGCCTCCGTCAGCGCCTTGCCCTTGGCGATCGTTTCCGCCGTTGGGGCGGCCGGAGCCTCAGCGCGTGCCGGGTTCGCGTTGAATGCAGTGCACAACGCGATGGCTGCGAGAATCGTCCGCGCGCCACCTGGCCAATGCCGTGAGAAGGGGTACCCCATGACGACCACTATAGCGTGAAATCGGCGATGTGTGCCTCACGTCGTTTCGTCATGGCATGGCTGCCGGACATAAGCCGAAAAGCCGACCGGGCACCTTTGCCACGAAATTGCGTATTTCACTGGACCTTCGTCCGGCACCAGATTTGTGATGCGGTGCGTTTAAAAACCGACATACACTGGCATTGCCGGATGACGTGATTAGCTAAAAAGAAGCAGCAAGGCCGGGGCTTTAAGAGGGTGGAATGGGAATAAACCAGGGTCCGATCAGTCTCGACCAGAAATATACCCAAGGGTCCGGCCATGTCTTCCTGACCGGGATTCAGGCGCTGGTGCGCCTGCCGATGGCCCAGATCCGGCGCGACCGCGCCAACGGGCTCAATACCGCCGGGTTCATCAGCGGCTACCGCGGCTCACCGCTCGGCGGCTACGACCAGCAGCTTTTCGCCGCCCGAAAGCACCTCGAGCATCTCAACATCAAATTCCAGCCCGGCGTGAACGAAGACCTCGCCGCCACCGCGATCTGGGGCTCCCAGCAACTCAATCTCTCCAAAGGCGCCAAGCACGACGGCGTCGTCGGCATCTGGTACGGCAAGGGCCCTGGCGTCGACCGCTGCGGCGACGTGTTCCGCCACGGCAATGCCGCAGGCTCCGCGAAGAACGGCGGCGTGCTGTGCCTTGCCGGTGACGACCACGGCGCGAAATCCTCCACCGTCCCGCATCAGTCGGACCACGCCTTCATCTCGGCGCTGATGCCCTACCTCTATCCCTCCAGCATCCATGAAATGATCGAGATGGGCCTGCTCGGGATCGCGATGTCGCGCTATTCCGGCTGCTGGGTCGGCATGAAGGTGATCACCGAAACGGTGGAGACCACCGCCGAGATCGATCTTACCGACGAGATGAAGCCCTTCATCATTCCGCCGGATTTCGAAATGCCGCCGGGCGGCTTGAATTTGCGTTGGCCCGACGACCGCTACGACCAGGACCGGCGCTTGCAGGACTACAAGGGCTTTGCCGCGATCGCCTTTGCCCGCGCCAACAAGGTCAACCGCGTCACCATGGATTCCCCGAACGCGCGTTTCGGCATCATGGCCTCGGGCAAGAGCTATGAGGATATCCGGCAGGCGCTGCGCGAACTCGGCGTCACGCCGGAAGTCGCCGCCAGGATTGGCTTGCGGCTCTACAAGATCGGCATGCCCTGGCCGCTGGAGCCACAGGGCGTGCGCGAATTCGCGGTCGGGCTTGAAGAGATCTTCATCATCGAGGAACGCCGCGAGATCGTCGAGAATCAAGTCAAACAGGAACTGTTCAACTGGCGCGACGACGTCCGCCCGCGCATCGTCGGCAAGATGGACGATCACGACAAGCGCTTTCTGCCCTTCGCAGAAGAACTGAGCGTCGCCTCGCTAGCAAGCTCGCTCACCGAACGGCTGCTGCGGCTCAATCTCAATCCCGAAATTGCCGCCATGCTGCGCGCCAAGGCCGATTGGTTCAACGGCCGGCAGGCCACCCAGATGCAGGCGGTCTCGCCGGTCACCCGCACGCCATATTTCTGTTCGGGCTGCCCGCACAACACCTCGACCAGGGTGCCCGAAGGAAGCCGCGCCTTTGCCGGCATCGGCTGCCACTTCATGGCGCTGTGGATGGACCGCTCTACCGAGACCTTCACCCATATGGGCGGCGAGGGCGTGCCGTGGGTGGGCGTCGCGCCCTTCACCGATGAGGAGCACGTCTTCGCCAATCTCGGCGATGGCACCTATTTCCATTCCGGCAGTCTTGCGATCCGCCAGGCCGTGGCCTCAGGTGCGAACATCACCTACAAAATTCTCTATAACGACGCGACCGCCATGACCGGCGGCCAGCATGTCGATGGCGAGTTGTCGCCGCAGCAGATCACCTTCCAGCTTCACGCCGAAGGCATCCGCGAGATCTATCTGGTCTCGGAAAATCCTGAAGTTTATCCGGCCTCCGACATCGCGCCGGGCACCAAGACCGCGCATCGCGACGAGCTTGACACGGTGATGAGAACGCTGCGCCAGGTGAAGGGCGCTTCCGCCATCGTCTTCGTGCAGACCTGTGCCGCCGAAAAGCGCCGACGCCGCAAGCGCGGACTATTGGAAGATCCGGCGCGACGTGTGCTGATCAATCCGGCCGTGTGCGAAGGCTGCGGCGATTGCTCGGTGCAGTCGAATTGCATTTCGGTCGAGCCGCTGGAGACCGAGATGGGGCGCAAGCGCACCATCAATCAGTCGGCCTGCAACAAGGATTACTCCTGCCTCAAAGGCTTCTGCCCGTCTTTCGTGACGGTTGATGGCGGGGCGTTGCGCCGCCGCGCGCCGGCCGGAGTTGGCGATATCGGCGAGTTGCCGGAGCCTGCCTCAAAGCCCTCGCTGGACCGGCCCTATAACGTCGCCGTCGGCGGCGTCGGCGGCACCGGCGTGTTGACCATCGGGGCATTGCTCGGCATGGCCGCCCATATCGAGGGCAAGGCCAGCATGATCCTTGATATGTCGGGCCTCGCGCAAAAGGGCGGGGCGGTGCTGAGCCACGTCCGGTTGTCCGAACATACCGCCGACGTCACCTGTTCGCGCATCGTGACCGGCACCGCCGATCTCGTGATCGCCGCCGACGAAGTCGTGGCCGCTTCCAAGGAGACCATGACGCTGTGCGAGAGCAGCCGCACCGCCGGGATCATCAACAGTCACGTCATTCCGACCGCCGACTTCATCCTCAACCGCGATTTCAATTTCCAGTCGCGCAAGGTCAATCACGTGCTGGAAACCGCGTTGCGGAAGGATTCGGCGTTCGTCGATTTCACCAAACCGGCGGAAACCCTGCTGGGCGATGCCATCGCCACCAACATGATGATGATGGGTTACGCCTATCAGAGGGGATTGCTGCCGCTGTCGGCGGAAGCGATCGAGCAGGCGATCGCGGTCAACGCCGTCGCGGTGAAGATGAACACGCAGGCCTTCCGGCTCGGGCGTCTTGCGGCCGCGGACCCCGCGCGGATATCGGCGATGATGACGGGCCATGACGAAGCCAGTGCGCCAAAAACACTCGACGCGATGTCGCTCGACGAGGTCATCACCCACCGGAGCGCGTATCTGACCGACTACCAGAACGCAAAACTTGCCTCCCGGTATGGGGCGCTGGTCAAGCAGGTGCGCGACGCGGCGCGCGATCGTGGCTTTGGCGACGAACTGCCGCGTGCGGTCGCCGTCAATTACGCCAAGCTGCTCGCCTACAAGGACGAATACGAAGTCGCGCGGCTTTTTACCGATGGCCGGTTCGAACAGCAGCTCCGCGACCAGTTCGAGGGCGATTTCAAGATCAGCTTCAACCTCGCGCCGCCGCTCCTCGGCGGAGCAAAGGACGCGCTGGGCCGGCCGAAGAAGCGCGCCTTCGGCGCCTGGATGTTTCAGGCGTTTCGACTGTTGGCGAAACTGCGTGTGCTGCGTGGCACCGCGCTCGACATCTTCGGCTACAGCCCCGATCGCAGGCTCGAGCGCGACTTGATTGCAGGCTACGAGAAGGATGTCGCCCACATTCTCTCGGTGCTGTCGCCGGTCACGCTGGAGACAGCTGTTGAAGTCCTCTCGCTGCCGGATCGCATTCGCGGTTACGGACCGGTGAAGGAGAAGGCGGTCGCGGATGCGAAGGCGCGCTACGCGCAGCTTGCGGCCGATCTCGCCAACCCGCCGCCCGCGCCGCGGCAGATCGCGGCCGAGTAGGGGCGGCAGGCCCTGCTTCGCGCCTCGCTATAGCAGGGTTCACATGAACTTCGGCAGTACCTTGGTCCACAACGCCTGGTTGATTATCGTCTCGCGGGCCGGGACATCTTGGGCGAGCCATCGATAGTCGCCAACGTATCGGCCGCGGATCGTCATAGACATCGGCTTGTCCCGGCGCTTTCAACTTCCTAACCGCAAGCATAGACTTCCTCGCGCGCTCCGCTTACCGCGGCGCAGCGAAGAAACGACAATGCAAAAAGAGCACAATGCAAAAGGGAGAGAACGATGCAGCCATCAGGTACGGCGACCCTGCTTGCGGGCGCACTAGCGATTTTTCTTGGCTCAGCGGCCCATGCGCAAGCGGCAGACCCGATCAAGATCGGCGTCATCGCCGAGGTGCAATCGATTGCGGGTGCGGCGACGCCGGGCGGGGCGCAGATTGCCGCCGACGAGATCAACGCGAACGGCGGCGTGCTCGGGCGCCAAATCGAGATCGTGACCTATGACAACAAGAGTTCCTCGGCTGATTCGGTCCGCGCCTTTCAGCGCGCGGTCAGCGAGGACAAGGTTTCCGCCGTCATCGCAAGCTATATCAGCGAAGTTGTGCTGGCGCTGGAGCCCTGGGCGGCCCGGCTAAAGATGCCGCTGATCACGCCGGGTGCTGCCTCGAACGAGATCACGAAAGCGATCCATAACGACTACGACAAGAACAAGTACACCTTCCACGGCTTCCTGACCTCGGCTGCGCAAGCGCAAATCGTCTGCGATGCGGCCAAGGATCTCCTCGTCAACAGCAGTCTCAAGTTCAAGAGCGTCGCGATCATGAGCGAGGACGCCGCCTGGACCAAGCCGCTCGACGTCGGCTACGAGGCCTGCTTGCCGAAGGCCGGCCTGACGGTCGTCGATCACATCCGCTTCTCGCCCGACACCACCGACTTCACACCGATCTTCAACAACATCGAGGGCAAGAAACCGGACGCGATCGTGACCGGCATCTCCCATGTCGGCGTGCAGCCGACCGTGCAGTGGAAGAACCAGCAGGTACCGATCGCGATGTTCGGCATCTCGGCGCAGGCGCTGAGCCCGACCTTCTGGAACGACACCAATGGCGCCGCCGATGGCGTGCCGTCGCTCGCGGTCGCGACCCCGGACGTCGCGGTGACCCCGAAGACAAAACCCTTCGCCCAGGCTTTCAAGGCCAAATACGGCACGCCGCCGGCCTATACCGGCTACACCGCCTATGACGACGTTTACATCATCGCGCAAGCGATCAAGCGCGCGGGCTCGACCGATCCCGACAAGATGGTCGCGGAGATGGAGAAGACGAAGTTCGAAGGCACGATCGGCAACATCGAGTTCTACGGCAAGGACGACGAGTTCACCCACGGCATCAAGTCCGGCCCCGGCTACGTCACGGGCCTTGTCTTCCAGTGGCAGAACGCCAGGCAGGTCACGGTCTGGCCGCCCAAGATCGCCGAAGGAAAGCTCGAGTTTCCGAAGTTCGTCAAACTTTCGCAGTAGCCGATGCGCGGATAGGATCGGTCGTTCGGGTTCGGCGGCTCATCGACGCAAGAGTTCGACTCCCATCCATGAGTCCATGCCAAAAAATAAAGGCCCCCGTTGCGGGGGCCTTTAACTTCAAGGTCCGTGTCTTTCTTAAACTGCGTCCTTGGCGGCCTTCACAGGCCTTGCGCGCACGATCTTGCGGGCAGGCTTGGCCTTGAACATCATTTCCTCACCCGTGAACGGGTTGGTGCCTTTGCGAGCCTTGGTCGCGGGCTTCTTGACCACGACGAACTTCGCCCAGCCCGGCAGCAGGAATACGCCGGATTTCTTCAGTTCCTTGTGGCCGACGTCCGTCAGCGTATCCATGACGTTCTTGACGTCGCGCTTGGACAGTTCGGTGGTGGTCGCAATTTTCTCGACCAGTTGTGACTTCGACATTTGGGTGGCCATTGTGTCTCCTCTGATTCGGACCGCAGTGATAATAGACTGCCTATAGCCGGCCCAAAGCGTTCTACACAGCTTTTCTAGGGGTTTTTTGCGATTTTTGGCGCCCGACCCCGGTTTTTACAGAGTTTGACGCACAAGGCGGCAAGGGAATCGGATGATTTGCCTGCCGTGCGCGGGCTTGGCACGGGATGCAGCACTTGCTTTGCACTTGACCGACTTTGCCGACTTCGCCCTGATTTGCCCGTCGTGCCAATCTGTCGCAGGTATTTTCGCTTGCGACGTCGGGCAAATCACGGGCACCTTTCCGCGCGTCCCGTGCCCACAAGAGGGGCGTATCGCGATCGTCACGGACGTTGGGTGCGGGATGCGATGGACGCTTCGATGCGACGGACGAGCGCACCGAAGCGTACGACGAAGCCACGTGGTTCTGACGTCTCGACGCTGACGTCAAGCCGGCCGCGATGCTTCCGCATCGTGGCCAGCGACGGTGACAAAAAAGCCCGATCGCCGGGAAGAGCGTGGAATAAGTCGTTCAAACCATTGCGCAGGGAATGCCGGATCGTTCCGGCGGACCTGTGGTGACTACGCTCGTGTGCTTTTTATTTTTCCCACGCGAGGCTGCGGGCACGCCTGACGCGCCCGGCATTCCCTGTGCCCTCTTATTTTCGATGAGGGTCGTTTCCGGGCAAACTCGGGCGCATGGCGTCGCGGGATCGCTGCGCTATGCGATTTGATCTCATGGCGCGGAATATTCGCCGCTTGCCAAGGCGGCGGCGGCAGGCCAAGAAATTGTGGGAAATAAGAAACGTCAGCGGAGACTGAGTTGAGCATCAAGGGCAAAGCCTATATCGCCGGTATCTACGAACATCCGACCCGGCACGCTCCCGACAAATCCACCGCCCAGCTTCACGCCGAGATCGCCAGGGGCGCAATCGAGGACGCGGGCCTGACCAAGGCCGATATCGACGGTTATTTCTGCGCCGGCGACGCCCCGGGCGGGGTGATGGCCATGGTCGATTACCTCGGCCTGAAGGTTCGCCATTTCGATTCCACCGATACCGGTGGCTGCTCCTACCTGGTCCATCTCGGCCATGCGGCCGAAGCCATCGCTGCAGGCAAGTGCTCGATCGCGCTGATCACGCTTGCCGGCAAGCCGCGCACCGGGCCGATGCAGCCGCGCGCGAGCGGTGCGGAGGTCGATTTCGAGGCCGCTTATGGCGGCACCACGCACAACGTCTATGGCATGTGCGCCATGCGCCATATGCATGAGTTTGGCACCACCAGCGAGCAATTGGCCTGGATCAAGGTCGCCGCATCTCACCACGCCCAATATAACCCGCACGCCATGTTGCCGGACGTCGTGACGGTGGAGGATGTTCTCAACTCGCCGATGATTGCTGATCCGTTGCACCGAATGGATTGCTGCGTCGTCACCGACGGCGGCGGCGGCCTGATCGTGACCTCGGAAGCCATCGCCAAAAGCCTGAAGAAGCCGCTGGTGCGAATGATCGGTCACGGCGAGGCGATGAAGGGACCGCGCGGCGGACAGAATCGCTCGATCTGACCTATTCGGCCGGCGTGTGGTCCGGCCCACGCGCGTTCGAAGAGGCCGGCGTCACGCCAAAGGACATCAAATACGCCTCGATCTACGACAGCTTCACCATCACGGTGTTGATGCAACTCGAAGACCTCGGCTTCTGCAGGAAGGGCGAGGGCGGCAAGTTCGTCGCCGACGGCAACCTGATCTCCGGTGTCGGCAAGCTGCCGTTCAACACCGATGGCGGCGGCCTGTGCAGCAACCACCCGGTCAACCGCGGCGGCATGACCAAGATCATCGAAGCGGTGCGGCAATTGCGGGGGCAGGCGCACCCGAAGGTTCAGGTAGCGAATTGCGACCTTGCCATTGCGCACGGCACCGGCGGGCTGCTCGGCGTTCGCCATGCCGCCTCAACCTGCATTCTGGAGCGCGTGTGATGGATAACGCCGTGAAATATCCCAAGCCGCAGACCAATCCCGAGACGGCTCACTTCTGGGAGCAGACCGCCAAGGGCAAGTTGATGATCAAGCGTTGCACGGCGTGCGGCGAAGCGCATTATTTTCCGCGCTCGATCTGTCCGTTCTGCTTCTCCGACAAGACCGTGTGGGAGGAAAGTTCGGGCGAGGGCGAAATCTATACGTTCAGCCGGATGCGCAAATCGGCCTCCGGCCCGTACGCGATCGGTTACGTGACGCTGAAAGAGGGGCCGTCGCTCCTGACGAATTTTGTCGATTGCGACATGGAGAAGCTGAAGATCGGACAAAAGGTGAAGGTCGTGTTCAAGGCGACCGACGGCGCGCCGCTGCCGTTCTTTACGCCGGTGTGAGGAGGACTTAGCGCCAAGCGAAAGGTGCGTCATCCGGCCGCGAATGCGGGGATCCGAGTGAAATCACCGGCGACTACTGGCATGCCCGCCTGCGCAGGGCATGACACACGAGAGCAGGTTCGGGAGAAGACGCTACTATGCCGATCAACTACGATGAGCTGATGGCGCTGAAAAATCTCGATCAGCGCTATTCCTACGGCGACCGCGAGGTGATGCTGTATGCCTATGGCATCGGCATGGGCGCCGATCCCATGGACGAGAAGGAGTTGGCCTTCGTCAACGAGGCCGCCGCGATCCCACGCCCGCTGAGGATTGTGCCCACCTTTGCGTCCGTTGCCGCCTGGGGCGCAGGCCCCGGCGAGATGAATCTCAACCGGGTGATGGTGGTCGATGGCGAACGCGACATCACCTTCCATCGCCCGTTGCCGGTGGCTGAAAAGCTGCTGGTCGATTCAAGTGTGCTGGCGGTGTTCGACAAGGGCAAGGACAAGGGCGCGGTGATCCGGCACCAGACCGTGCTCAAGAACGAAAAGGGCGAGCAACTCGCCACATTGGTCGCTTCGCGGTTTGCCCGCGGTGACGGCGGCTTCGGCGGACCTTCCGAAGGTCAGCCTGAGCCGCACAAGGTGCCGTCTCGCGCGCCGGATCGATCCGTCGATATTTCGACGCGTCTCGATCAGGCGCTGATCTACCGGCTTTGCGGCGATCGCAATCCGCTGCATTCCGATCCCGAGTTCGCCCGGCGCGCCGGCTTCTCCAGGCCGATCCTGCACGGCATGTGCACGTTCGGCATCACCTGCCGCGGTATCCTGCAGACCTATGCCGATTACGATCCCGCCGCCTTCAAACAGCACGCCGCGCGGTTTTCCTCGCCGGTCTATCCCGGCGAAACCGTGACGCTCGATTTGTGGAAGGACGGCAACGTGATTTCGTTCGAGGCGCGGGTGAAGGCGCGCGAGGCCGTCGTGATCCGGAGCGGCAAGACGGAGTTAAGATAAGCGATCTCGTGCCCCGGACGCCGCGCCGCGCGGGGCCCAGGATGTGGGTCCCGGCTCTGCGAAGCAGCGTTGCACGCTGCATCGCGTCCGGGACACGAAGATAGAACAGGAGAGCACCATGGGACTACTCGACGGCAAGGTGGCGCTGATCACCGGCGCGGGCGGCGGGCTCGGCGAAGCCTACGCCAGGTTGTTTGCGACGCGAGGGGGCGGCGGTCGTCGTCAACGATCTCGGCGGTCCGCGCGATGGCTCCGGCTCCGACCTTTCGATGGCGCAAAAAGTCGTCGAGGCGATCAAGGCCGAAGGCGGCCGTGCGGTCGCCAATGGCGCCGACATCTCGACCATGGCGGGCGGGCAGGCGGTGTTCGACGACGCGATCAAGCATTTCGGCCGCGCCGATATCCTCGTCAACAATGCCGGCATCCTGCTCGACCAGACGTTCGCCAAGGCGACGGAAGCGGCCTGGGACAAGGTTCTCAAGGTGCATCTGAAGGGCACCTTCTGCACCACGCAACCCGTGTTTCGGTGGATGCGCGACAATGGCGGCGGCGTCATCGTCAACACGGCGTCGACGTCGGGCCTGATCGGCAATTTCGGCCAGTCCAATTATGGATCGGCCAAGGGCGGGATCTGGGGCCTGTCGAACGTGCTCGCGATCGAGGGCCGCAAATACAACATCCGGGTCTGGACGCTGGCGCCGGGGGCGCTCACGCGGATGACCGAGGACTTGCCGCGCTATAAGGAAAATCCCGGGCATGGCGCTGGGCCCTGATGGCATCGCACCTGCCGTGCTATACATGGTCAGCGACCTCTCGGGGGACCAGACCGGCAAGGTGCTCGGCGTTTCCGGTCCGCGTGGTGTGCGCGAAATGCGGATGATGGAAATGGAAGGCTGGAAGCCGCCGTTCACGGGGTGGAAGGCCGAGGATATCGTGACCCATGCCAGCGAGATTTTCTTTTCCGAGGAAGAGTTGAGGAAATCGGCGCGGCGGACCTGAAGAACAAGGAAGAAGGCAACAATGACAAAACTCACCCACGAGGCCAAAGGCACTTTTGCGATTGCACCAACGCCATTCCATGACGATGGCCGGATCGACGAGAAATCGATCGACCGGCTGACGGACTTCTACGGCGAGATCGGCTGCAACGGCATCACCGTGCTCGGCATCATGGGGGAGGCGCCCAAACTCGATGGCGTGGAGGCCGAAGAAATCGCCAGGCGCTTCGTCAAGCGCGCCAAGAACATGCAGATCATCGTCGGCGTCTCGTCGCCGGGGTTTGCCGCCATGCGTTCGCTGGCGCGCGCCTCGATGGATGCGGGCGCGGCCGGCGTGATGATCGCGCCGCCGCCGACGTTACGCACCGACGACCAGATATCAGGCTATTTCAAGCAGGCGGTGGAAGCGATCGGGACCGACATTCCCTGGGTGTTGCAGGACTATCCGTTGACCTTGTCGGTGGTGTTCACGCCTTCGGTGATCCGCAAGATCATCATGGACAATCCCTCCTGCGTGATGCTCAAGCATGAGGACTGGCCCGGGCTGGAGAAGATTTCCGCACTGCGCGGCTTCCAGAAGGACGGCTCGCTGCGTCCGCTCTCGATCCTCACCGGCAATGGCGCGCTGTTCCTCGATTTCGAGATGGAACGCGGCGCCGACGGCGCGATGACCGGCTATGCCTTCCCGGAAATGCTGATCGAGGTCGTCCAGCTCATGAAGGAAGCGCGCCGCGATGCGGCGCACGACCTTTTCGACGCCCATCTGCCGCTGATCCGTTACGAGCAACAGCCGGCGATTGGACTGGCGGTTAGAAAATACGTGCTGCAAAAGCGCGGCATCATCGCCTCCAGCGCGCAGCGGAAGCCCGGCTCGAGCATTACGACGACCGCGAAAGCCGAAGTCGACTACTTGCTGTCGCGCGTCGCGCGGGTCGATCGCCGCGCCAATCTGCTGCCGCAATCAAGCGCGGCGGGCTGATTTTCGTGGCAGAAGCCGCCGCCGCGCGCCCGGCCTCGACGATCCTGCTGCTGCGCGACGGCGTCGAGCGGGAAATCGAGGTGTTCATGATGGTGCGCCATCATGAAATCGAGTTCTCCTCCGGCGCACTGGTGTTTCCCGGCGGCAGCGTCGATCCCGCCGATCGCGAGATCATCGCGCGGCCCCAGCTTTACGCAGGCGGTGAGAGGCATGGCGCCGCCGCACTGAGTTTCCGGATCGCCGCGATCCGCGAAACCTTTGAGGAGAGCGGCATTCTGCTTGCACGCCCGCGCGGGTCGAAAGATCTGGTCGCGGCGAAACAGGCAGCCCACATCGCAGCCGGTCCTCGCGCCGCGCTCGCCGATGGAAAGACGACGTTTCTGAAGATTCTCGACGAGACCGGCATGGTGCTTGCGCTCGATGAACTCGTGCCCTATGCGCGCTGGATCACGCCGGAAGGCATGCCGAAGCGGTTCGATACCTGGTTCTTTCTGGCGGCAGCCCCGCCCGAGCAACTCGGCGCGCATGACGGCCGGGAATCGACCGACTCGCTCTGGCTGTCGCCGCGCGAGGCGGTCGCGGGCGGCGACAGCGGGCGGTTCAAATTGCCGTTTCCGACCACGCGCAACCTGATCAAGCTCGGAAAGCAGCCGAATGTGAGCGCGGCGCTCGATGACGCGAGAGGAAAACCGGTCGTCACCGTCATGCCCGTGCTGACGAAGCTCAATGGCGGCCGCCAGCTTCGCATTCCGCTGGAGGCCGGCTACGACGGCGAACTGTTCGAGATGTAAGGGGTCAATCTCACAGTTCGATCGGTAACGAAGCATTGTCTCACCGCGCCGATGTAGGCCTCTGCTCCTTTCAGCCAATGGAGCATCGGCGCAGCCATGACCGAGGTAACATCGCGAGACGCAAGCCCGCGCGAGCCTGCTCTAGGCGTCGAACTGTTGCTGCTGGTTGTGCTGGCCACGCTCTGGGGCGGCTCTTACACCTTCATCAAGCTTGGCGTGGCGACAATCCCGCCGATCTCGCTGATTGCAAGCCGGACGCTGATCGCGGGTCTGCTGTTGCTACTCATGATGCGCGCGTGGGGCGTGCGCTTGCCGAGGGACGCGGCAACCTGGCGCCGCTTCCTGTTGCAGGCCTGTCTCAACAGCGTCATTCCCTGGACGCTGATTGCCTGGGCCGAGCGTTCGGTCGATGCGGGGCTGGCGACCATCCTCAATTCGACGTCGCCGATCTTCACGTTCTTCCTGACGCTGGCGATGGCGCACCAGAATGCGCCGTCCTGGCGCAAACTGTTCGGCGTAGTGGCCGGCATGGCGGGCATTTGCCTGATCATCGGCGTTCAGGCGTTCCACGGTATTGGCGAACAGCTTGCCGCGCAAATCGCGATTGTGACCGCGACCATCTGCTACGCCGGAGGCGCGGTCTTCAGCCGAGGATTCAAGGGGCTCGATCCGATGGCGCCGGCCGCAGGCTCCCTGTTGTGTGGTGCGGCGATCCTGCTGCCGATCAGCGCGGTCGTGGAACGGCCGTGGACGCTGATGCCGTCCGGCACCTCGGTGCTCGCGCTATTGGGACTTGCGGTGTTCTCGACAGCGATCGCTTTCGTGATCTACTTCCGCCTGATCCAGACCTTGGGTTCCGTCGGCACCACGGCGCAGGCCTACCTTCGCGTTCCGATCGGTGT
Source organism: uncultured Alphaproteobacteria bacterium (assembly GCA_963706265.1). Lineage (GTDB taxonomy): Bacteria > Pseudomonadota > Alphaproteobacteria > Rhizobiales > Xanthobacteraceae > Bradyrhizobium. The sequence goes on from CAVPLO010000005.1 coordinate 60,818, forward strand.
GGCGTTTGGCGTCCTGCTGCTGGGTGAACGGCTGTCGCCGACCGCATGGATGGGCCTGGCCTGCGTCGTCGTCGGCGTCGCGGCGATGACGATTCCTTCGCGCAAGCCGGCCACAGCCAACAGTTCCGGCTGAAGTGGCGACAACCCTTGCCCGCTGAGGCGATTATCGGCATCGTGACCGCAAGCGGTGGGCTTGAAACGCCGCGAGCAGGGCAGGACACGCACGGTCATGACAAAACGCCCCGGCGCGGTGACGATGGCGTTGCTGCTGGTCGTTGTCTCCTGCGCCGCGGCGCGGGCGCAAGACGGCTTTCCCAACCACCCGATCCGGGTCGTCAATCCCTATTCGGTCGGAAGCGTCGCCGATGTGTTCGGCCGCATCGTCACCCAGCGCATGGCGGGGCAATGGAATGCCTCGATCATTATGGAATCGAAATCCGGCGCCAACGGTTCGATCGCGGCCGAAGACGTCGCGCGCGCCGAGCCCGATGGATATACGTGGCTGTTGGTGACGGCCTACTTCACCACGAGCCCGTCGCTCAATCTTGTCATGCGCTGGGATCCGGTGCGCGACTTCGTGCCGGTCGGGATGATTTGCCAAGCGCCGAACGTCTTCATCGTTCCGACATCCTTGCCTGTGAAGAATGTCGCCGAGTTTGTCGCGCTCGCCAAAGCCCAGCCGGGGATTCTGAATTACGGCCATCCCGGCAAGGGTTCGACCGGTCATCTCGGCTTTGAACTGTTCAAGCGGCTGGCGCGGGATCGATGTCAATCCGATCGGCTACCGCGGCTACCCGCAAATGACGGCCGACATCGCCAGCGGCCTGCTCAACTCGTCGTTTTTTTCAACCAACCAGGCGCTGGCGTTGATGCAAACCGGCAGCATCCGCATTCTCGCGACGATCGGCGACGGCCGCTCGAAATACTTTCCCGATGTGCCGACCATGGCGGAGCAGGGGTTCGCCGACGCGCAGGTAACACCCTGGTTTGGCATCGTGGTACCGGCGAAAACTCCGCAGCCGATCGTCGACAAGATCAGCAAGGCATTGGAGGCGGCAGTGGCGGCGTCCGAGGTGCGCGAAAAGCTGGACCTGGCGGGCTGTACGGCGAAAAGCGCGCCACTCGGCGAGTTTGCGGCGATCATCAGGTCCGACATCGCGCTCTGGGCCAAGGTGATCAAGGACGCCGGTATTCCAGCCGATTGAGCCGCGCACGACCCGCGGGGCGGGCTGGTTTCCCCAACGGCAAATCGTCGTATAAGAGGGCGCTTTACTGCGCAGGTTATCGATGCTCCGAACCTTTGCCGCCACTATTCGACGGATACGGTCGGTTTCGTTCTCGATCGGGCAGCTGACCTTTGGCAGCTTCACCCTTTTGCTGGCCATGATCGCGATGACGAGCATGGCCAGTGTCGTCGCGATCCACCACGTCGGCGCGACCTTTGCCGAATTGCAACACTTGCGCAGCCTGGGCGAAGCCGCCGAGGAGATCGACCGCCGCACCAAGGAATTGCGGCTGGCGGCGCGCGATCTCGTGACCGATCCGGCGTCCTCCGCCAAGGTCGGAGAGGCGGCCTCATCGCTGAGTGCCCTATTGAAGAACACGCGGCTGCAACTCGCCCCCGAGCAGCAGAAAATGATCGATGGCGTCGCGCTACGCCTGACCAACTATCGGGACGGGGTGGAGCGAATTACCGGGCTGATTTCGCGCCGCGCAGAACTGGTCTCGGCGTTGCCGCCGGTTCGTGCCCGGTTTGAACAGGCGATATCGGAAATTGCGGCGCCGGACCGCGCCATGTTGCGCCAATTGTTCCGCACGCAGGACCAGCTTGCAGCAGCGTTGTTGGCGCACGATCCGGCCGGGATCGAGCAGTCCGCGCGCACCATGAAGTCGTTGTCCATTGACGACGAAAAGCTTCGTGCCGCCACCGATGCCTACTCCGATGCAATCCTGTCGATTTCCGGCATCGAGGGCCAAATCGCCCAGCTTGACCGGGATGTGCTCGGTACCGAGGGGAAGATGATCAGCCGGGTCACTGATTTGCTGCGCGACCTCAGTGACAGGCGGGGACGGGTGCTGGCCCGCGACTTTGCCAGGACGCTTGCCAGTGACAAATGGCAAAGCATTCTGCTTGGTATCGCAGGTGTGTTGATCGGCCTCGCTGCGGCCCTGTTCGTGGTGCGCCAGACGGTCCGGCCGCTCAAGGCGATCGCGACAGCGATCCGTGTCTTGGCCGGCGGCGAAAAGAATACATCGATCCCGGCCACCGGCGTTCATAACGAGATCGGCGACATCGCCCGCGCCGCGGAGGTATTTCGCCGTTCGCTAGTCGACGCGGACACGGCGCGAGAGGCGGCGATCCGCGCCCTTGCCGAGCAGCGTCTGGCCGAAGAGAGCTATCGCAAGCTGTTCGAAGGCTCGGTCGATGGAATCTACGTGACGACGCCGGGAGGAGAGATTCTCAATGCCAACCCGGCGTTGGCGCGGATGATGGATTATGGCTCGACGGAAGAACTCATTCGCGGCATCGGCGACATCTCCGAGAACATCTATGTCGATCCCCAGGCGCGCCTGCGGTATCAGCAACTGATGCAGCGCGACGGCATGGTGCGCGAATTCGAGTACCAGGTGCGCCGGCGCAACGGCGCGATTTTGTGGCTCTCCGACAGCGCGACTGCGGTTCGCGACGAGAGCGGCGAGATCGTCCGCTATGAAGGGACAGTGCGCGACATCACCGACCAGAGGCGGGCTGAAGAAGCGATTGCGGAAGGCCGGCGGCTGTTGCAGCTCGTGATCGATACCGTTCCCGCCGTGATCAACGTCAAGGACAAGCAGCTCCATTATTTGCTGATGAATCGCTATATGGCCGGCATTTTCGGTATCGAGCCGAAGGAGGCCATCGGCCGGACCACGTCGGACCTGATGTCACGCTATGGCGCGCAAAAGACCGACGAAAACGACCGGCGGGTGGTGAAGACCGGCAAGGAGCTCGGATTTTACGAAGAAGAGTACCGCGATTCATCCGGCAATCTTCGGCATTGGCTGGTGAACAAACTGCCGCTGCTGGATGCCGACGGCGGCGTGGAGAGCATCGTGACGGTTGCGCTCGATATCGGCGAACGCAAGCGCGGCGAGCAGGAAATGCGTGAGGCCAAGGATGCTGCCGAGGCCGCCTTGCGCAATTTGCGCGAGACCCAGAACTCGCTGATCGAGGCAGAAAAGCTCGCTGCCCTCGGCCGGCTCGTTGCGGGCGTTGCGCATGAGGTCAACAACCCCGTCGGCATCAGCTTGACGGTTGCCTCTTCGCTGGAGCGCAAGACCGCGCTGTTTGCCGCTGAAGTCGCGCGCGGCGACCTCAGGCGATCGAGCCTGACCGACTTTCTCGGAGCGACCCGCGATGCATCGTCCCAGCTGGTAGCCAACCTCAACCGCGCGGCAGAGCTGATCACGTCGTTCAAGCAGGTCGCCGCCGACCGCAATTATTCGGACCAGCGATCGTTCGACCTCGGCGACCTGACCGAGCAGGTGGTATTGAGCTTGCGGCCTGGCCTTCGCAAGCATCGCCTGACGCTGTCAGTGGATTGCGAGCCAAATCTCACCATGAACTCCTACCCAGGTCCCTATGGTCAGGTGCTCACCAACCTGTTCCTCAATTCCGTAGCGCATGCGTTTCCGGATGGCCGGGCAGGGACGGTCGATATCAAGGTGCGTGCCTCCGGCCCCGATTACGTCGAAATCATCTTTGCCGATGACGGTTGCGGTATGAGCCTCGACGTCCGGCGGCGGGCATTCGATCCGTTTTTCACGACCCGCCGCGACCAGGGTGGCACCGGGCTTGGCCTTCACATCGTCTACAGCATTGTGACAAACCGCCTGGGCGGCCGGCTTGACCTCGATTCCGAGCCGGGACGCGGCACGCGCGTTCACATGGTTCTGCCGCGCGTGGCGCCGTTGGAGCAAGCCGCGGAGTAGGATCGGGTGGCGGGCTAGTCGGTCTCGACCAGTTTGCGCAGCGTGGCCTTGAAGATCTGGCTGGCTTTGCCCACCAGCGCCGTGCCGAACATGTCGGCGGACGTATCGGTGAAAGTGCCGGAGACACCGATGCCGACCGGGTCCGGGCCGCCGAACAGGGGGGTGACGTCGGGGCTCGGCGTGTGGCGCTGCACCAAAATCTCGCCCTTGAAGGTATTGTCCTTCACCAGGTAGCTGCCGACATAGAACAGAAACGCGTCGCCGCCGAGGATCTTGCCATCCCGAAACAGGACGACGCCGCTGCCCTTGCCGGAGCGGCCGTCCTGGAGGACGACATGGATCGAATAAAGCCCATTTCTCATGGTCTGTTGGCGCCGGGCCCCGTTAAATGGCTGTCTCGGTTATGCCAAAGCGCGGCGTCTGCCGTCAACGCGGCAGGTTGACCATTTGCGTCAGCCGCTCTGGAAACTTCAGGCGTATTTCTTGTCGCGTTCGAGCAGTTCGATCGAAATGCCCTGGGGGCCGCGGATAAAGCAGATGCGGACGCCCGGGCGGATCGTGTGGGGCTCCTTGGTGAATTCGACGCCCTTGGCCTTGATCTCGGCGGCAACCGCGTCGATGTCCTTGACCGTCAATCCGAAGTGATCCAGGCCTTGGTAGGGCGTGACCGGGGGCGAGTTGACCCCGTCGCCCGCCGTGACCGGGGCGATGAAGACCATGGCGCCGCCGAGCTTGACGTCAATGCGGCCGGGACCGCGGATGATTTCGCCGCCGAGAATATCTTCAAGCCAAGCCGCGGTCGCTTCCGGATTGGGACTGCGCAGGTGAACGTGGTCCCAGGTCACTACCGGCATACTTGTTCTCCAGACGATGATTTTTTGCGCCGCGCACGGCGGCCTGAAAGAATTGCGACGCATCGGCCGCTTGGCCAACTTTAGCGGCGAGGTGAGGGCGTGGCTATCCCCTCCGGCGTCTGCTTGACGCTGGTTGCAAGCGGTATTGTCACACTTTGCTGCAACCAATTTCGCATTCGTGAGTTGTGATGTCGGCGAGGAATGCCGGCCCATTTGTCCCCGGATGGTGCGACCATGACCGATGGATTTCTCAATATTGGTTCGACCGGAATCTCCGGACATGCCGATCTCGGGCGGGGAAATCATTCAGATCGTGCGGACGGCATGCCTGCAAATCGTCTTCGGACAGCAGTTGGTTGGCTGCCAATTCCCGTGATGCTGATGGCGGCGGGATGGTTCGCGTTGACCCATGTGCCCGAACTGGCCGCCGCGGCCAAACCGATGCATGTAGCCGCCGTCGCGTCGGCAAAGCCGGCCTCCGCCGGTTCTACGGTTGGTCTGGCCAAGCGGCCTTCGTTCAATCCCGCGATATCCGAAGCAATCGTGCCCGAACAGCCCGCGCCGGTCGATGGTTTGAAGATATCGTCACAGTCGTGGCGCAGGGGAGGTCTGGGCTCCAACGCGCTGGTGACGATGACGGTTCGCAACGGCAATAGTTACGCCGTCAAGGATATCGATATCGCTTGCGCGTTCTCGCGGCCGGACGGCAGTTATCTGACCGAGCGCTCGCGGGTGATACCTGATGTTGTCAACATGAAGAGCCGAAAGACCTTCGTGCGGCTCCATGTCGGTTACGTCAATGTGAACGCCGCCAAGGCGAAGTGCTTGCCCGTTGCGGCAAACCATATCTGATTGGTTAACAGATCGAGTTTAGCCGGCGCCGCCCCAGTGATTGGGACGGAACCGGCGCCTTCCGTCGAACCTTTTCCCGCAAACAGGAACAAATAAAGTAATCGCCGGTTGAGCCCCCGTGCCGCGCCGCCGTGCGGATGGAGCAAAAGCGAATATGCCCCTCATGCGATATTTTGTCTTTGTTGGCGGCGTGTTGCTTACGCTTTTATTCGTCGCCAATGCTTTTCTGCCGGCCCCGCCGGTCGCCGTTAGTACCAAGTCGGCTGTTGACCTGTCTGTCATACGGATTCATTCGGACAGGAAGTGGCCGGAGCGCGTTGTCTTTGATACCTCGCGTCCCACCATCACGCCCGCTCCAGCGCCAGCCACGCCTACGGTGGCGGAGGCGCCATCTGCGCAGAAAACCGCTGCCGCTCGGCCTTTGAATGGCGGGGCACGCGAGGCTTATGCGCAATTGCGCCCCAATCCGAGCGAGCCACGTAGCTCTGAGCGAAAACGGAAACGAAAATCGGTGGCGAGAAGTTATGTCATGCCGCCGAGATTCATGGTCGCCCAACAGCCACCTATCATCTTTTTCGGCAACAACACCTGGTGACGTGATTCCGGAACGGACCGGTGAAATCTGGCGCGCTCGGAGCGTTTCGAATTGTTCGGCTAACATATTGGCGCATCAACAGCTTTTCGCAACGATTTGCGCCAAGGGACAAGTTGAGGGGCGGGCCCTGCGATTTGGTCCGAGGGACAAGATTTTGTCGATGAGCACCCAGGTCCGGAACGACAGCTCACGTTGCGCCTGGCATAGGCCGGGCAGGAGGGTCATCTACGAAGTATACAGATGCGCCTATAGCCAAAACGCGAAGACGACAAAAGCCACGATCAAGGCGACCATGCCTGCGGCAGAGAGCGCGAGCCAAAACTTCGCCACGTAACTCTGTCTCGGCTCTCCTCCTCAAGCACGGTCCCGCTGTCCGGGGCAGTATTGGAGGCGAGGACCGTGCAGGCCGCGTGATCGGCTGAAAACACGGCCCACAAAACCAAGGAACGTCGCGGACGATTTGCGGTGCTGTTTCACGCCGAGGGAACATGCCGCCATTAGGTCCCACTATTTGGCTTGGCAGCGCAATGCCAGAACACATTGCAAAGTCGACCCATTGTTGAGCACGGCGCGCGTTTCCGATTTGTCTAGCCAGTTCACCGCTTCGTCGAAGCTTCCACACTGTTCAATCTTTGCGCGCGCCGTTGCGAGAGCCACCTCGATCTGTCGTAATTTGTGATCACTCCCAGGCGGCATGGTATCCAGATGGCAGTTCAGTAATTCAGCATCATCGCGGAGTTGCTGCAGAGCGCCAGTGAATTTCATTCGTGCGGATCCGGTGAGTTCGTTCGCGCGAAGCACCACCGGAGGCGGATGATGGTCTTCGGGCGTTGCAAACAAACCAACCGGCCCCGACCACCGAGACGTCAACATCCCTAATGGAACTGCAAGCACCAGACCGGTGATCACCGGTGACATCCATAGCAGGAGGGGAAGCGATACAGCGTACGCGCACAATCCCATCAAAAGCCCCCACAGCGTGGGCATGACAAGTTTCCGATAGATTTCGCCTTGCGCGACCTCACCGCTGCTTCGACGCTGCACCTGCCATCCGGCGTCGCGGCCGAGGAGAATTTCCGTAACCGCCGCGGACTGGAATATCATCATCGAAGGGGCGATTAGCGCCGCAAAGAGCGTTTCAGCAAGGATGCCGACGAGCACGTGAATAGGACCAGGAAAAGAGCCGCGCTCCCTGCGATGGCTGATCATCGCCAAATACGCCAACAATTTTGGCACGATAAGTAATCCCATCGTGGCGGCAAACACCCATGCTGCCAGCACGGGATCCTGTTGCGGCCAAGTTGGAAACAACGAAAAACCTTTCGGAAAGTATTCGGGGCGGATGAAGTTGGCCTGCAATGAAATCAACAAGCCCAGGATCAGGAAGATCAACCACATCGGCGCAGTAATATAAGCACCGATACCGGTTAGCAGGTGAATGCGCGACACCCAGTGCAATCCGCGCACGGGTAGTACTGCGATGTGTTGGAGGTTGCCTTGGCACCATCTTCGGTCCCTGGCGGCGAAGTCGAGAATAGACGGTGGCACCTCTTCAAAGCTCCCTCCAAGCTGGGGCGCCATGTAGACAGCCCAGCCGGCGCGCCGCATCAAGGCCGCTTCGACGAAGTCATGGCTCAGGATGTGTCCGCCGAAGGGCCGCCGGCCACGCAGTTCCGGTAACCCCGCATCCTTTGCGAAGGCGCGCACGCGAATGATGGCGTTGTGACCCCAATAGTTACTTTCTGAGCCGTGCCACCATGCGTTACCGGTGGCGGCGATCGGGCCGTATACTCGTCCGGCGAATTGCTGCAGGCGGCTGAACAGGCTCTGTGCATTGACGATAACTGGCTGCGTCTGGATCAGCGCAGCGGAAGGATTTGTTTCCATCGCGCGGACAAGGCGGACGATCGTGTCACCTGCCATCAGGCTATCCGCGTCGAGAACGATCATGTGATCGTAGGCTGCGCCGAAACGTCTGACCCAGTCTGAGATATTGCCGGATTTACGCGCGGTATTGTCGTATCGATGTCGATAATACAGCCGGCCGGCGCCGCAGTCCCGACGCAACGCGATGAAGGCCATTTCTTCACGGACCCATATGTCCGGATCGGTGGTGTCGCTGAGCAAGAACCAGTCGAACTGAGTGTCGCGCCCCGTCGAGGCGACCGACTCGTACATCGCGCGGAGGCGTGCCAGCACATTATGCGGATCCTCATTGTACGTTGGCAACAACATGGCCGTCCGCGACGACAACTCTGGAAGGGGACCATCGCGATCGATAGCCAGACCGCCTTTGCTTCGAGTCAACAGCACGAAAAATCCGACGAAGCTCGACATGAACGAAAAAGCGACCCACGCGAGCAGTATAAGGAAGAGAGCGAGAAGCATCGCTTCGAGTACGGTTACGCCGCCAACCTTCACGACCCCGTACATTTCGTAACCGCCAGCGATCGTAAGCAATGCTGTGCCGACAAAGATGAGCAGTCGACGAAACAGCCACGTGCTCTCGCCCGGCCCAGGCGATTGCTTTCTCTCCGCAGGCCGATCAAGCCGAGAAGGCTCCATCGAAAGTCTGTTCTCCGGAGGTAGAAGTCGATTGGCGGCGGGCTGAGACCGCGCGGGCGATGCCTTCAGGGCGTCCATCGATAGGTCCACACTTCAGAAATCGGGGCATCATTCTGGACTAGGACAGCTCGCAATTCGATCGACGCTTTGCCCTTGATTGAGCATTGGAAGCTCATACGCCATCCGCCCGTCTCCGGATTAGGTTCGATGACAATGTTGGTGACCTCGGATTTTTCTGCAGTAACCACTCCTTTGATGCTTTTGGGATCAAGGCCCTTGAGCTTGTCGCCCGTCAGCTCCAGTACGAATAGTTTGCTGTCGTCGCCTCGGTTGCCGATCCCTGTACGCGTGAAGCGCGCCAGCGTGTCGGACTTCGGAACGTCCGGCCCCCAATGAAGGCGATAGGTGAAGTTATGCTCGTTCTTGGCGGTGAGCGGCTGCTTTGGGCGCCAGAATGCCGCTATATTGTCGTGGATCTCCTCTTTGGTCGGAATCTCGAACAGGACGACAGCGCCTTCGCCCCAATCGCCGATCGGTTCCGCCCACAGGCTGGGTCGGCGTTCAAACCGTGATTCTAGGTCCAGATAGGCGAAGTAATTCTTCTGCCGCTGCATTAGTCCGAAGCCGCGTGGATTGAGATCAGCGAAGGTGCTCACCTGCAGATCATGCGGATTGCTGAGGGGACGCCAGAGTTGCTCGCCCTTGCCATTGTAGATCGCAAGACCGTCGGTATCGTGCACCTCGGGTCGAAAATCATCGAAGTCGTTGCGGTCGTTTGGCCCGAAAAAGAACATGCTGGTCATCGGGGCAAGACCGCCGTGTTCAAGATCCACCCTCGGATAAAGCGACATCTCGACGTCGAAGACGGTGGTTCCACCCGGGCGAATCGTGAAGCGATAGCTTGCGGCTGCGCTCTTGCTGTCCAGCAGGGCGTGAACGACGATGGAGGTCGCGTTGGGGGAAGGTTTCTCGAGCCAAAACGCCTTGAAAACGGGAAATTCCTCGCCCGTTGTCTCGCCGGTGTCGATTGAGAGCCCGCGGGCGGACAAGCCGTACGTCTCGCCCTTGGCAACCGCGCGGAAGTAGCTCGCGCCGAGGAAAACGCAGATCTCGTCGTAATAGTCCGGCCTGTTGATCGGGGCGTGAATGCGAAAGCCGGCGAAGCCGAGATCGACGTCAGGCCACTGCCCAATACCCTCCCCAAACGAGAAGTCATCGCGCCGGTAGGGTATCGGGACAGCACGTCCGTTGCTCACCTCGAACATTTCAACCCTGGTCTTGTAGAAAAATCCTCGGTGAAAGAATTGCACCTGGAATGGCAGCTTTTCATTGCGCCACAGCGCATGCTCCGGCAGAAACCGGATCGATCGATACTGGTCGTAATTGAGATCCTTCAGCGCATCGGGCAGCTTTTCATTTGGTGGCTCAAAGGCCTTCGCGGCAAGAGCACGAGCCATTTCGCGTACGGATGATTGGCCGAAGGCCGTGCCGGAAGCCGAGTCAGCGGCGCTTACCCGCGGCAGTGTGGCGGCTGCCGAAATCACGGCCGAGGCGCGAAGAAGTTGCCGGCGGTTCACGAATTTCCTATCCCGGTTTCCAAGTCGAGAAAGGAAACGGGCAGGGTCTGAATGAGTTCCTCCGGTGGACCTGCCCGCAGCGAGAATCAGGCTCAAATTGTGACCCGATTGTCGGAAAATCGAGTTCTCCCCCGCGAACAGTCAACTTCGGTCGCGCTTATCTCGGCAATCTGGGTCATCGCCGTCTTGCATTGGACCCTCAAAGACGCAGTCGTACCCTGGGACTCCAAAAATCAGTTTTATGCCTTCTTTCGGTTTTTGGCCGCAACGCTGCATTCGAGCGAATGGCCGTTCTGGAATCCGTACCACTATGGCGGGCATCCCAGCGTTGCCGACCCGCAATCGTTGATTTTCTCGCCCCTATTCGTCGTTTGGGGCGCAATCGATCATTTTCCGACCATGCGAGCATTCGACATTTTCATTCAAGCCCACCTTCTCGTCGGAGGCCTCGCGGTAGCTTTCATCGGTTGGCGCCTCCATTGGCCGGCGGCAAGCAGCGTGCTGGCCGCGACCATGTTCATGCTGGGCGGTCCGGCCTCCGGACGTCTGCAGCATACCGGGATTATCCTGAGCTACAGCGCGTTTCCATTGGCTTTGCTGCTTCTACAGCTAGCGCTTGAGCGGCGCTCGTACACGTTGGCTCTCGCCTTTTCCGTAACGGCAGCAGGCATGGCTTTGGGCCGCAACCAGGTCGCTTTGCTGCTTTGCGCGTTGCTGATCTTGGCTGCGGCGAAGGAAATTGTCAGCTCGCAACAGCCGACTCGCTATCTGCGGGAGCGCACCGGCGTGTTCGCAGTCATGGCAATTGCGGGGGGCGCACTGCTGATCGTACCGCTGCTGCTCACCATGCAGTTCGCCAGTCTTTCAAACCGGCCGAGCGAAGTGCTCGGTGACGCGCTGAGAGGTTCGCTGTATCCGGCGAACTTCGCGACCATCGCAATCCCGAACATCTTCGGTACGCACTCGGGCTATTGGGGGCCCGGAGCTGCTACTCTTGCTGAAGTCGACCTGACGGACAATTCCGAGAACTACCTCTTTCTCGGCGCGGTGCCCACGCTTCTTCTTCTTTGGTTCGGCATCGGGGGGCATCGTTTGTGGCAACCCGGGCGCCGCCTGATGGCTTGCGCGTTCACCGTTTGCTGCCTTTTCATGTTGGGGCGTTATACGCCGTTTTACAGTCTGGGATTTCAATTCATTCCCGGCATTGACCTCTTCCGCCGACCTACCGACGCCAGTTTTGTCTTCACCATTGCGTTCGCCATTCTTGTTGGTCATTCCCTCGCTGACTACGTGCGCGACGGTCTACCCAAGCTGCGACCGCTCAGCGTGTTGCTGGCAATCCTGGTATCGTTTGCGGTGATCGCGTCGGCGATCGCATTTTCGGCCAAAACTGGACATGCGCAGGACGCCGCGCGCGAGACGCTCATTTCAGCGTCCGTAACGTTAGCTGCCGGCCTGGGTCTTTTTGCCATGCGAGGCGAAACAACTCGCTCTCCGGCGGCCGCGCTCGTCACTTTTGTTGCTGTGGTCGAGTTGCTGTGGTGGAATACGGCTTCGCGCCTCAACGCCGAGCCCTGGAACGCCTATGCAGTTCTTGAAGCGCCATCGGGCTCAGATGCAGTGGCGATCGCGTTGCTGGAGAAGTCGATCGCAGCCGACCACAACCGCGGCGATTACCCGCGCGTCGAAGTCCTGGGACTTGGCGGAGCATGGCAGAATCTCGCAATGGTTCGCGGCTGGGAAGCGATCAACGGCTACAATCCGCTGCGCATCGGCTTGTATGACCGTCTCGTATCGCCCGGCGAGCAGAATTGGAGCGTGTCCCTGCGTCAATTTCCGCCTTCGTTCAACAACTATGACTCCCCACTCGCGAAGGCGCTCGGCTTGACCTATCTCGTTTTGGGCTCGTCTTTGCAAGACCTGCCGGGCCTTTTGGCTCCGCCAACTTCCGAACTCCTGCTCTCCGGGCCTCCTGTTTGGATCTACAGGATTCCGGGGGCATCGCCTCGAGTGAGTTTGGTCAGCGAGCTTGAATTGGAAGCGCCGCGACAGGATCGAGCCCCTTCAAGCGGGGCTGAGCACAGTCATCCGCCGGACGACGTGCGATCTCGGCATGGTTTGATTGCGCCTCGGTCTGCAGAAACAGGCGCGCGAGTTGCGAGGATTAAATCATCAGCGCCAGGTCGGCTCGATGTCATCACCACATCAACAGCTACCGCGTTTCTACTGGTGCACGACCTTTACTATCCAGGGTGGATCGCGGAAGTCGACGGCGAACAGAGACCCATCGCCCGCGCTAGACGGCTGTTCCGTGCTGTCGAAGTCCCGGCTGGGATTCACCATGTTACGTTTCATTTCGCGCCGTTTGCGTTGAAGAACCTAGAAGCTGCGCTTCTCTCCCGCTAGGTCGAACCCGATAGATTGCTTCGAATGAAAAATAGCCAAAGTGGGCAGGTGTCCCAAGCTTATTCGAAAATCGAATACGTAGAGATGGGACGTCATGAGTGCCAGCGGCGGGACCAAACCATTCGAAATTGGCCAACCAGATGATAAAATTGACAACTCGGCTGAGGAATCGAACGCTATTGCGACCGAGACCGCGACGGCTCGAGAACTAACGAGCGAGGGCGGTGATACGTCAGCGCTAATGCCGTGTCGTCGGGGCGCGGGCTGCTACCGACGTCCAACATAGGTGGCACGTCGGACGCTGAAGCTGAATGGCCGAATTGCGCGCCATCGCACGCTGCAGCCTTCCGATAGAGTACTGCGGTGTAGGGTCATGACGCGGCTCCACTCGCCGGCTGCGCGCCTACGGTGGCGGAGGCGCCATCTGCGCAGAAAACCGCTGCCGCTCGGCCTTTGAATGGCGGGGCACGCGAGGCTTATGCGCAATTGCGCCCCAATCCGAGCGAGCCACGTAGCTCTGAGCGAAAACGGAAACGAAAATCGGTGGCGAGAAGTTATGTCATGCCGCCGAGATTCATGGTCGCCCAACAGCCACCTATCATCTTTTTCGGCAACAACACCTGGTGACGTGATTCCGGAACGGACCGGTGAAATCTGGCGCGCCACGGCCGATGAAGATGGGCACTATAGCTTCGCTGTGGCGCTATGACGCGACAGTCGAGGACGCGCCACCACAGGACGATGTGCGACGTCCTGCGATATTGCGCTACGCGCAATGGGCTACAATTTTCTGTGCGTCGTGGACCATCCAGTGACGATCTCCATGGCGGCTGGTGGATCAATTCCATGATCCGACGTGAAGACTTGCCAACCGCGGCCGAGCCAAACCGTCAGGCCCGAACCGGCTGCCCGATTCCCAATAGGTTTCCTTCGCTGTCGTGGAACCACGCGCCCCGCTCACCGGTACCCTTGCTGGGATAGTTCCCTGCAATTTCTGCAATTCCATCGACTGTCCTCAGGCCGGGCAGGTCATACTCCTCGAAATTGACTCCCCGCGCGCGAAGCTCGCGTACGGTTGCCTCGATGTCATCGACTTCCCAGCCCATTTGCGTGTGCATGCCGGATTGCACTCCTGCCGAGACGAAGATTGCAAACTCTCCGGCCGCGCAGACATAACGGAGCCCACCCTCGCGCTGTTCGACCGGATCGAGTCCGAGTTTCTCGGAGTAGAACGCCCGCGCGCGATTCAGATCTTTGGCTGGAAGGCGGGTTGCCGCTTTCGCGTCCCTTAGCATACCGTTCTCCTTTCGTGGTCTTCATGCGCTCATCTGCTGCGTCAGCTGGACGCTCGCTGAATGTGACGATGAAATGACGTCGAAAGGAGGCCGTTCACGGAAAATGGAGGACGGCAAGAGGGGCACCCAGGAGTGGCGCAGCGTGCTCTGGCGAAATGGCGCGCCACGGCCGATGAAGATGGGCGCTATTGCTTCGCCGTGGCGCTATGATGCCGTAGCCCGTCGGGCGCTCAAATTGGCAAGTCTGCGACGGCCTGCGATCTTGCGCTACGCCTCATGGTCGGCTGTCTTCCGGATTTCGCAGGGTGGTCCGGTTACCCTCCGATAGCGGCCCCTCTCGATCATTCCCGGGATCGACGTGATGGGCCAAGTGCGGTCTCATGCATTGCAGCGAAACAGCACCTCAAACCGATCACCTCGTCGGCGAGCACAACACGCTTTTCGAAATCAACCGCAATTTTCCTCGAGTACGAGTTGGCCGAGACTGCAAGGCCTACTGCTGGACGGCGCGGAGGGGCGGGTCAGCGCGCGCGTTCCGGATAAACCGCCTCAGCTTCTCGCGAACCTCCGTGCGATCGATGTCGCGATTGCGCGGCGCGACGACATAGACGATGAGATCACGATCGGCGATGGCAACGTAGCCGCCGCGCTCCAGTTCCTCGGGCGACCGCGTGCCGTTGCCGAACGGCAGCGATGCCATGGCGATGTTAAGTTGAACGTGGTCACCTGTGATCCGCATTTCGGGCAGGTCGAGATCGTCGGCCGGGATATCGAGTTGCAGGAAGATGATGCGGTCCGGGCGGCGGACGTTCGATGGCGGTGGCCAGGCATTCTCGACACCCGGGTGTTCGAACCGATACCAGTACTCGCCGATCCGCACCGGAACGCCCGGGTGGATCGTCGTCACCGCCTTGATCAACGCGAGGTGCTGGTCGACGCTGATGAAGTCGCGCCAAACCCGCGCCGGCCACAAGGCAGCTTCGGCGCCGCGCCCATCCTTGATATCAAAAATCGTCATACCGAAATAGATCGGGATGGCGGCCAGCACGCAGGCCGAGGCCAGCCGGCGCAGCGGTACCGCGCTCGCTCCGACGACGGCGAGTGCAACAAAAGGCGTGAGCACGAGCAAAATCGGCCACCCCGCGAAAATGCGCTCCGCAGTGGGCTCCCCGGGCGGCTGCGACAGAAACCAGCTGACAAGAACTGCGCCGCCCGTCGTGCCAGGATGCGACAAAAATTCCAGGATGCTGACCGCGATCTTGCGGCGGGTCACCAGCACCTGGAATGCCGCGGTCGGGAGCGCGAGCACGCCGAAGCCGATACCGGCGGCCAGATTGTTGCCGCTGCCGCTCTCACCAAGCGCGAACAACAGCGGCAAGGATAACGCGAACGTAACAAAAGGGATGAGCAGGCAGCCGATGGCGGCGACGGTCGCGCGTAGCGCCGATGCGTCGGCGCGCGTGACGCCGGTAGCGACGACATAACCGAAGGCCGCAAAGGCGTGAAATGCGAACGGAACGGACAGGAGGACGGTCTCCGACCACGGCGTCCACGGCCCGAGGTCCGACCGCCCGAACACCAGCAAGGCTGGGCCGACAATGACCGTGACAGCGGCTAAGACACGTGAAACCCAGATCATGTCGCGATAAGACGTGAGCGAGGTTAAGCGACCCTGAAGTTGGCACCCAATAGTTGCACAAAGGAGAGTGGCAGGACAGGCAGGCCGGGGGGCCAGGCGTCCTTCGTCGTCCGGCGCTCGATCTGCAAAGCACAGACACTGCAGCTGCCGCTCGCGCGCCCTCGCATCGGTCGACCTGACGATACGCAATGTACCTGTGGCCACCGAGAACGCGCCACATCGACTGCAACGATTCTGCGGTGAAGCCCTTTGCCGAGGCGCTCGGTCCGAATTTTGTCTGATCGCAATCTAGCGAAGCGCCGCGCACGAACGGCGAGCCGCAGACCGCCGACCGAGCGATGGCAGGATAAAAGGCGCAAGGTGCGCCGCGGTCGGTCGTGTGACAGTGCAGAAGCTTATCGCAACTTTTCTGGCTTAGCCGCACATTGCAAGAATCCGGGTTCTCCTTTGCGCTCAACAGGTCAGCACAATGTGTGTTGCCGAGACATCAGCGCGTATCGAGGCGATGCCGGACCAGCCGACGCCCGTCAAGGCTCGCGCCTTGCGCGCCCGGCTCCGCCGGCTGACGGCCTTGACGGGCTTCGCCTGCCCCGGAGTTTGACGGCCACGCGCTGATGGCTCAGCGCGAGCGCGATGCCGCTCCTTATCGGAAATGACTTGGCGGACAAATTTGCGCCGTTCTCCGGATGGAGTTTGTGTGCCGCAGAGGCGCGCTATGGCTCATCATCAAAAATCTCGGCCGAGACGAACGCGGTCACTAGGTCCGTTGCCCGACGACCTCTACGACCATTTGCGGCCACCAGTTCGACGAAGGCGCCGCCCAGCCAAGAAGAAACAATCTGAGTGGACCGTGACCGACGACTGGCCTGAGGAGGTCCCGATCACCGAGGCCGAGATCGAGGTGTTTGAGGCCTGGTTCGGCGACCTGTTCGACGAATTGTTTTCAACCCGCCAGTGACCCCTTTGGTTTGGAGATCGCCATGATTACGCCGGTTCGCGCTGCCCTCTACCTGCGAGTTCTCGACCGGCCGGCAGGCAGAGAACGATCTTTCCATCCCGGACCAACGCCGCCAGGCGAAGGGCTATTGCGCATCTCGCGGCTGGGAGATCGTCGCCGACTATGTCGAGCCCGGCCTGTCCGCGACCGACGATCGGCGGCCGGAATTCCAGCGCATGATCGACGCCGCGACCACCAGGCCGCCGGCGTTCGACGTGATCCTGGTCCACAGCTTCAGCCGCTTCTTCCGGCGGCGGCTACCGCCGCGATCACCTGCGCGCTCGCCCAACGGGTCGAAGTCGACCAGAAAGAACTGCGCATCTTGGTTTCGAAAACCGAGCTGCTGCGGACACTTGTGGCCGCTGCAGGCGTAGAATCGGCGGCTGCTGGCGTTCGCAGTTTTATACCGAAATGGCGCGCTCGGAGAGATTCGAACTCCCGACCCTCGGAATCGAAATCCGATGCTCTATCCAGCTGAGCTACGAGCGCGTCTGTCGTCCGATTACCAGACTGGGGAGCCGATTCCAACATTCGCAACCGGCTTCCCGGTGAGCGCGCCGCAGCGATGTTTGCGACGCGATCAGAAGCAGGGATAACGGCCGCCTTGCGCGCGATAGGTTGCCGAGCCCTGGGCACAAGAGTTGTTCGAGGGGCCGTCATAATAGGCGAAGGTGCCGGGTTCAGGCCCCGGGCCATAATTGTGGGAATAGCTGATGAGATACGGCAACCCAAAGGCATAACCGTGCCAATGGTGGTGGTGCCGGCGCGCCTGGGCCGGGCTCGAGACCACGGCCAAAGCTGCCAAGGCAGCCGCGGCAAAGGCGAACTTGGATAGGGTCATTGGCAACCTCCGGGGGACGAACCCGGACATTTTAGGCCAAACCGGGTTCTCATCCATAGGCAAATCCGGGAAAGTCCGGCAAAAATTGGCCGCAACCCTCGGGAATTTTTGGGTTTCCGCCATGCTTAACGATTTTCCAACACAGTCTCGCCAGAGTCGTACCCTCTGATCCCACGCCATCAGCGATTTTCCGCGTTTGCTCCGATTCTGTTGCCCGACCGCCTCATGCGCATCACGCCTCTCGCATTGCTTGCTTTCTTGTGCCTGGCGGCAAGTCCGGCCCGGGCCGAACTGCATATCACGAGCGATCACGGTGGCTACGTCGAGGAATACAAGACGAAGTATGCCCGCATTCGCGATCGCCACGAGCGCGTGATCATCGACGGCGTCTGCAACTCGGCCTGCACGCTGGTATTCGGTATCGTGCCGATGAACAAGATATGCGTGACGCCGCGCGCCAGCCTTGGCTTCCACCAGGCCTATTACGACAAGTCGTTCACCTTCGGTATCAAGGTGACGAGCACCGAGGGGACGTCGGAGTTGATGTCGTATTATCCGGGCGCGGTGAAGGACTGGATTCGCCGCAACGGCGGGCTCACCACCGAAATGAAGAAGATCAAGAACGGTGTCGAGCTCTGGAAGATCGTCGATCCCTGCCCGGAAGAGTGGTGATCTCCGCAACGCTGCGGCTTCATCCGCAAGCCGCGATTTAAGCCAGATCGATCGTTCCCGACATCACAGGCACGCAGCGCCCGCCAATATAGGTCTCGGTGACGACGCCGTTGGCCTTTTCGGCCTCCGCCTGCAACAGACTTGGGCGGCCCATTTCGACGCCCTGTGCGATCGTCTTCGATAGCCGCAAGTCCGGCTCATGCCGCAGTTTTGCCAGGAGGCCGATCAGCGCGACGTTGGCGCTTCCGGTTGCCGGATCTTCCGGGATGCCGTGATGGGGCGCGAACATGCGGGCGCGGATGTCGAGTCCATCTTCGGAAACTTGCGTGTAAATGAAGAGGCTCGTCACTGGCAGCTTGGCGATATCCCTCTCGAAAATGTCGGATCGCGCCCGCGCCGAGGCAAGCTTTTCGCGGCTCTTCAATTCGGCGACGACGAACGGCGCGCCGCAAGAAGCGATACAAGGCTGGTGATGCCGGGTCTGGATGTCCGCGGGCGATAGCGAGCAGGCGGAGGCCACGAGCTCGGCGGGCACGTCGGCGCCGACCGTCAGGCGTTGCGGTGAGGCCAATCGTGCGCCGATCACGTTTGTGCCTTCCTTGAGGAACGAGATCGGGACGAGACCGGCCCTTTCTTCGAACGTGACACCATTGCTGCCGATCGCGTGGCCATAGCTCGTGCCCGCGCGGGCCAGGGCGAAAGCCGTGCCGACGTTGGGGTGGCCGGCAAATGGCATTTCATAGCGCGGCGTGAAAATGCGCACTTCGGCGGTATTCGCAGGATCTTTCGGCGGCAACACGAAGGTTGTTTCGGCGAGATTGAATTCGGCGGCGATCGCCTGCATCTGTCCGCCCGAAAGCCCTTCCGCATTGAGGACGACGCCAAGCGGGTTGCCGGCAAACTGGCTACCGGTGAAGACGTCGACGGTGACGAAGTTCAGTTTCATGGCAGCTCCGAAAGCGACGCGAACATCGGTGGCTTATCCCTGTCCTTGATCTTGCTATGCGATAGCGGACGAGCCGCTAGTGTCCCGGTTCTGACATTCGTATTATGTCTCGGAGGTTTCGTTTACGAATGTTAGAACCAAAGGGACACTAGAAAAAATAGGTTTCCTGGTGCGGTTTTAGATTTGACATTCGCTATGAGGACTCGCGGCAACACTGAAGCGAATGTCAAATCCACCTCATTAGGTGCGTTCCTTGATTGCCGGATAGCATATGTTCAGGCAATCAGGGCGACAATGGATAAGAACTTCGATCAATTGGCTGCGCGGGCAGCGCCGGCGATTTTTGTCGTACTCTGGAGCACCGGCTTCGTTGCCACGAAATATGTGCTGCGCAGCGCCGAGCCTTTGACCTATCTCGCGATCCGCATGACGATCGTGGTGGCGATCATGGCGGTCATTGTTGTCGTGGTGCGGCCGCGATGGCCGAATTGGATGGGCATCGTTCACAGCGTGGTCGCAGGGCTTGCTCGTGCACGGATTTTATCTCGGCGGCACGGCGGTTGCGATCTCGCTTTCGATTCCGGCGGGCCTCTCGGCGTTGATTCCGGGCTTGCAGCCGATCCTCACCTCGACGATCGCCAATCGCTGGTTCGGCGAACGCGTCACTCCGCTGCAGTGGATGGGCCTCCTGCTGGGGCTTGCAGGCGTGGCGCTGATCCTGCACGAGCGGCCCATGAGCGGGGAGGCGGGTTGGGGCTGGCTGTCCTCTGGCGTGTCGCTGATCAGCATCACGTTGGGGACGCTTTACCAGCGGCGTTATTGCCGTGACATCGACTGGCGCGCCGGCAATCTCGTCCAATATATCAGCGTGACGATTTTCTTCGCGGTTGGCGCGGCCATATTCGAAACGCGCGTGGTGCATTGGACAAGCGAATTCGTCTTGTCAGTCACCTGGTTGGCGATCGTGCTTTCGATCGGATCGATCGGCCTGTTGTACTGGTTGATCCGCCGTTCGGCGGCGACGTCCGTCGCAAGCCTGTTTTATCTGGTTCCGGCGGTAACAGCCTTGATGGCCTATGTGCTGTTCGGCGAGCGGCTCGATGCGGTCGCGATCGCCGGTATGGTCGCCTGCGCCGCCGCGGTCTTTGTGGTGAATCGCTAGTGCCCACTTTCCGAAGTTCGTGTTACACCTCAGCGCGCACCTTTCACGAACTTCGGAAAGTCATGGGCACTAGCAAATCTATGATTCTAGCGCCGCTTTGCTATTTGAAGTTCCTGGATCGAATTCGCCGCTTGGGATGCAGGAACTTCAAATAGGCGGCGCTAGCGCCAGTTTCAACCCGCGCGCACTTTGCCGTAGGCCTTGAGCGCACGTTCACGCGCCAGGCGATGATCGACGATCGGGTGCGGATAGGTCTTGCCGAGGGCGATGCCTGCGCCGGCGAGTTCGAGCGGTGCTGCCTCCCAGGGCCGGTGAATGAACTTCTTCGGCAGCTGCGCCACCTCCGGCACCCAACGGCCGACATAGCTGCCGTCGGGATCGAATTTCTCGCCCTGAAGCACCGGATTGAAGATGCGAAAATACGGCGCGGCATCGGCGCCAGAGCCCGCGACCCATTGCCAGTTGGCGGGATTACTTCCGGCATCTGCATCCACCAGCGTGTCCCAAAACCACTGCTCGCCTTCGCGCCAATCGATCAGGAGATGCTTGACCAGGAACGAAGCCACGACCATCCGCACCCGGTTATGCATGATGCCGGTATGCCAAAGCTGGCGCATACCGGCATCGACGATGGGATATCCGGTCTGGCCGCGCTGCCAGGCGGCGAGCGCCTTTTCATCGTGTCGCCATGGAAAAGCATCGAAAGATGGTTGCAGGTTGCGCGTGGCGAGATCAGGCACGTCGAACAACAAATGCCGGCAGAACTCGCGCCAGCCGAGTTCGCTCAGGAATTTGTCGATATCGCGAGCGAGAGCAGGGCGCTCGGCGGCGGCAAATTGGGCGGCGTGCCAGACCTGGCGTGGGCTGACTTCGCCGAAGCGCAGATACGGCGAGAGTCCGGAGGTGCCGTCGCGGTCAGGTCGGTCGCGTTCGTTGGCGTAGCCGGCGAGGTTCTCTCTGAGAAAATCTTCAAGGCGCTTTTGGCCCGCACTTTCGCCCGGCGTCCAGGTCTCGCGCAATCCGCCGGCCCAGTCCGGGCTGGTTGGCTCCAGACGAAAGCTTCGGACGGTTTCGCCGGCAAGGCTCGGCCCAGGACGTAAATGCGCTGGGTGAGGGCAGGGGCGTTGGTGGGCTCCGCATCGTCGCACACGCGTCGCCAGAATGGCGTAAAGACCCGCAGGCCACGGCCGTCCTTGGTCCGCACCGCGTTGGGCGGAGACCAGAAGGTCGCCGGCAAAGCTTTGCGCGTTGACGCCAATGTTTCCCAACGCCATAGCGACGTCATTTGCAATGACTTGGTGCGGCGCCTGCGCAATCTCGTTCCAGCACACGGCAGTCGCGCCGCTTTCTCGCGCCACCGCTGGGATGATCTGAGCGGCAGATCCCTTCCGCAACAGGAGCGGCACGCCAGCCGCTTCGAGCCGCTTTTGCAAAGCGCGCAGCGATTGCGCCAACCACCAGCGAGCCGCGCCTCCCATCGGTCGCGCGCCTGTCGAGAGGCCGGTTTCGTCGAAGACATAAAGACAAATCAACGGCCGCCCGGTCGCGGCGGCAGCATGCAACGCTGGATGATCGGAAAGGCGGAGGTCGTCGCGAAACCAGACAATGCAGGGAGCGTCAGATCGATCGGCCATCAAGCAGTCAACTCATCGGAGGCGGACCGGGTCCGCAGGGGTGGCGAATATTGCAACTTGGCGCTCTCTGGTGCGTACTACATCAAGGGTACGAGCGAAACGCGGAGGCTGTAGTGCAGCGGTATGCCATTCTTTATCTCGCGACGTTGATGGTGCTGATCCCGGTGGATTTTCTGTTCCTCGGGCTGGTCGCCAGGGGCTTCTTCACCTCGGAAGTCGGCGACATGCTGGGCGAGATCAGGCTCGCGCCTGCGGTCCTGTTCTATCTGCTCTATGTCGCGGGCGTGCTCGTGTTCGTCAATGCGCCGGCGGCGGCGACCTGGCAGTCGACGCTGCTTTATGGCGCGCTGTTCGGGCTGTTCTGCTATGCGACCTTCGAGCTGACCTCGCTGTCGCTGCTCAAGCACTGGACGTGGCCGGTGGCGATCGTCGATGTGTCCTGGGGAGCGTTTGTAACGGCGCTATCGTCCACCGCAGGGCTTTTGATCGCCAACCGGATCGCACCCGGGGTATCGCCCTGAAAAAGAAAAATGCCCGGCGGATGGCCGGGCATTTCGTTGACCGCGACACGATGCGGAGCGAGCCGCTTATTTCGGCTGCGGCACGATGCGGATGTACGGTTTGGGCGATTTCCATCCACCCGGATAGATGGTCTTGGCCTCGTCGTCGGAGACAGAGCCCGAGATGATCACGTCCTCGCCTTGCTTCCAGTCGGCCGGTGTCGAGATGCGATGCTTGGAGGTGAGCTGCAGCGAATCGATGGCGCGCAATATTTCCTGGAAATTGCGTCCCGTGGACATTGGATAGACCAAGACCAGCTTGATCTTCTTGTCCGGTCCGATGACGAAAACGTTGCGGACGGTCTGGTTGTCATTGGCGGTGCGAGTACCGACATCGCCCGTGGTCGAGGCGGGCAACATGTCATAGAGCTTGGAGACGTTGAAATCGGTGTCGCCGATCATCGGATAGTTCGGCGCTGCGCCTTGCGTCTCGCGGATGTCCTCCGACCACTTGGCGTGGCGATCGACCGGATCGACCGAAAGACCCATCAGCTTGACGCCGCGCTTGTCGAATTCCGGCTTCAATTTCGCCAGCGCGCCGAGTTCGGTGGTGCAAACCGGGGTGAAATCCTTCGGATGCGAGAACAACAGCGCCCAGCTGTTGCCGATCCAGTCGTGGAACTTGATCTTGCCTTCGGTGGTTTGGGCCTCGAAATCCGGGGCCACGGCGCCAATCTGAAGAGCCATCGGTCGACCTCATGTCGTTCATTTTGGAGGGTGAATTGTTGTCTTGAAGTATAGGAGGCCGCCCACCTCAAGTGAACGGCTGTCTTAAAAAGGGTCGTTTCTTCTCCCGTATAGGGCTATTCTAGCATCTTTCTATCGATCTGTGCCCGTGCTGCGGAAAAGTGAACCGGGCCGCCCTGATATTGCCGCTTATGGTTTTCACAAGCCCCGCGCTCTGTGACGCCTTGAACCGTGACGGACATCACAGCGACAAATCGGCACCCTCGTAAAAATCTCATCGACCGGGTTTCGAATCGTTAACCACTCGTTTACCCCCGCGGGAAATGGTGGCCTCGTACGAGAAGCTGAAAAGAGTAGTACCTATGACTGCCCCGTTGGCCGAGCCTGCCGCCACCCTTGAGCCTTCCAAGATTTCCTGCCGTGAAACCGCCGCCCGCGCGCTGACGATCGTCCGTGACGGCGTGATCACCGGCGAGGGACCGACCACCAAAGGCCGTGTGCATTTCTCCCGCGAGCTGGACGCCGACGATGTGACGTGGTGCGAGCGCATCCTGACCGCTTCCGCCGTCGTACATCAGCCGGTCAGCCGCGCCGAGGCCGAAGCTCTGTTTGAGATCGATGGGGCCGCTACCGAGCGCAACGATTCAGGGCGCTTCGACGATCTGATCGCCAAGGCGGTGGTGCATCATGCCGCTTCCATCTCGGGCCTGCCGGTGCCGCCACGGACGGTTGCGCTCTCGCCGGAAACGGCGATCGAGAGCTGGGCGCCGGTGAGGTCTGCCGGCGTCGATGTCGAGGTTCTAGAATGGATCGCCAACCAGATGCGCGGTACCCGCCGCCGCAACCGTACTTTGGTGGCGCTGGTGGCGACCCTCGTCGGTGCGTTGGTGCAAGTGCCGAACATCTTCGATAGCGGAGTGTAAACTCAGCTGCGCCTTTGAGCCGACGGCGGGGTTATTTCCCCGCCGTTTTTTGTTTGCCGGCTTCCACGTCGAGACCGACGGTCCGGCCCGGAAAGCCCGCGACATCGAAATAACGCTGTGACAGCACACGCTGGTATTTGATCACGGTCCGCAATCCGTTGGCGGCTGGTTTGGACGTAACCGTACCGTCGGCTGCTTTGAGAATGATTCCGTTCGGCAGCGCCTCCGACATCGTCCGGCCGGTCAGGCCGCCGCTACCCGACGCCCGCAATCCCATCAGGCCAGCGATGGTGATCCCGACGTCGGCATTGTTGACAGGCAGCGGATCGACATAGCCAGCTTTGAAGTCCGGTCCGATCGCCGCCATGAAGTTCATGGTATCGCCGCGTCCGAAGCTGCCATGCATCCCTTGACCCTGGCGCAGGACCGTGTCGGCAATCTCGACCGAACAGTTGGTGGGCTCGCCGCATCCGTCCGCGTAGGAGCGGAAATTGACGACAATCGAGGGCGTGGGTGTCACGGCCTTGCCCTTCAAGCCGATCTGCGACAGCGGCAAGGTGCCGTGAAAACGCCCAAGCTTGTCGTCCACGAAGATGCCGCTGACGTAATCCTGTTCGAGCAGTGCCTTGACGGTTCGATCCGCCAGTTTCTTGTCTGGTCTTGGGCAGGTAGATCAGGTCCGATCCGCCATTGGTCGCGATCACGAGCTCGGGCTTTGCAGGATCGTGGCCCAACAAGCCGTTGCCGGCCTTGGGGTGAGCACCGTCCGCCACCTTCGCGTTGTTGTCGTTGGGGTCGAACAGCGGCAGATCGAGCGCTTTGGCAAGATCGAGCGCGACAAAACCGAGCGGAAGAAAATCCTCCGGGGTATCGCCGTAAGAAATCTTCGCCGACGGGCTGGTCTTGCTCTCCTTGGAGATCGTCGAGAAGCCATGGTCGGAGGCGATGACGATGTTGGTGTCGCGGGCAAGACCGAGTTCGTCGAGGGCTTTCCGCAACTGGGCGAGGTTGTTGTCGGCATTCTTGATGCCGGCGAGCGACGTCGGCCCGTTGATGCCCGGCGTCACCGTGTTGAGGCTGTCGCCGTTATTGTGCTGGCTGCCGTCCGGATCGCGCGACCAGAACACCAATACGAACGGCTTGTTGCGCGCCTTGAATAGCGGCAACACCACCTTGGTGGCGACATCGACAAGGTAAGCCTGTTGGACGGTATTCGGTACCAGCGTGCCGGGCGTCTTGGCATCGCCCGCTTTTCCGTTCTCGCCGCGCGGCGGCGTGGCGAGCGCAAGGCCGGCCTTGGTCAGCGCGGCCTTGATCTCTTCGGACAGCGGCACGCCGTTTTTGCTCCCCGTCGCATCGTCAAAGACGATTGAATGGATGCCGTCGGCGCCGATCTTGTCGGTGTGGTCGAAAATCAGGGTCGGGCCAAGCTTGCCGAGTGCGGCCGTGCTGAAGCCTTTGGCGCGCGCCATCTTCAGAATGGTTTCTTCGTTCAGATAGTCACCGCCAAAATGCTCGTCGGCGTCAAGGATGACAGGGTCGGCTTCGAGAAACGGGGTTACCGTTCCGCCCGCAGGCGCGACGGGATAGCCGGTGTAGATCGTATTGGAGAAGTCGCCGGTGTCGCCGAGATAGTGGCCGGTTGCCATCGCCGACGCGTTCGCCGTCGTGAAGGTCGGGAACATCGAGTGCGAGTTCTTGAAGTTGACGCCGCGGTCGCGCACCTCGGCCATGGCGGGAGCCGTGTCCGAGCTGACGATCCGCCCACGCAATCCGTCCGGCACGAACAGGATAACGTTGTGGGGCCGGTTCGTTTGCGAAAACCCAACGCTCGTGGACAGCAAGATCAATCCGGCAGACAGAATTACCGCGCGGCGCATCTTATGAATTCTCCGGAGAATCGAAACGACCGGTTAGCCGGCCGGTTCTTGTCTAGGTTCGCCAGATGACAGAATTGTTACAGGTTGCTTGAAGTACCTCTGCCCCGTTCCGTTTGGCTACATTAGGAGCCGGTGCAGGGCAGGGCAAGAATGCGAAGGCGAAAGATCGCGGCTGTGTCGGCCATCTAATTCTTCTGCCGGGTGAAGGGCCGGCAATTATAAGCCTTGCGAAAGCCGGCAGCCCTTGCGTCGTCTTCAGAACAGAACCAGCGGTCGGGGCGGGTCAGCGCCGGATAACTGCGACACGCCTGAAGGTGATAGATGCCGATGTTGCCGGTGACGCGGGCGCGGAGTGCATATTTGCCCTTGATGCCGCAACCTACCGGCATGGCGGGCTCGAGCGGGAACAGCACCTCCCTTATTGCACTGTCCTTGTCGGCGCGGCATGACCCACCGAGCAGCGCGCCATCCTTTCGGCCTGCGCGAAAATCCCGCGGAGCGACAAAGCAGCCTTTCCACAGCCCCCGGCGATTGTTTCTGGCGCCGGCTTCGTCCTCGCCGAATTTTGCTTGTGCGCCCGGCGCCAAATTCACGGCAAAGCCTCGCCGTATCAGAAGCTGGTTCAGGCTTGTGCTGTCATCGCCGGCCGTGCAAATGCCGACGTGCCATTTCTTGTAGGTCGTATCCAGCCCTAAGTCCTCGCAATGGACGTTGCGATTGCCGATCAGGCTGGTCAGTTGATCGCGCGCATCGGCGCCGCAGGCCCAGCTATCGGCATGGTCGTCAATGCAGACCTGGTCGGGCGCCGGAGCATCGACACCGCTGAGCCGGTAGGTCGTGCCTCCGACGTCGATGGTATCGGCGTCCCGCACGGTCGAATTGGCGGCGAAGCCGGGGCTAGCGGCGAACATCGCCAGAGCTAGTACCGCCGATCTGAAGTCCCTGCACGGCAAGCGGCGAGTTCGATCAGGGACTTCAGATCGACAAAGCGGTACTAGATTCAATAAGCTTGCCAGTGCCCATGACTTTCCGAAGTCCGTGAAAGTGGGTGCTGCGAGGGAGCACGAACTTCGGAAGGCGGGCAACAGGATAAACCAACGCATGATCGGATACTGTCAATGAAAAGTGTGCGACTTCGGCCCACGCCTATCACATCTTGCGTCTGAATGCGCCGCCATTGTCGCTGTCGGAAACTTCAAGTCGATTTTGCCGGCTGGTCCTTGGCCCTTTTGAGGATACTGACCTCGCGGACGCCGTCGAGCTCCTTCAGTTTCTCAGGGTAGGTCGCGATGTAATGAGACGAGACCTTGCTCAGCAGAATGAGATCGTCGGTCCCTTGCTGATTCCTGCCTTCAACCAGGAAGCGCTTGACCTGACCGCTTCGCAGGCCAAGCGTTTTCTTTCAGTAGTTCGGGCGTCAGGCTGCCGCTATCGACCTCGATCTTGAGCTGGCAACTGTGATTCCTGGAGCGATAGGCTTCCTCAAGCGGCTTGATGCCGGCCAGGATGATCAGGATGATGACCGTCGAGGTGCTGGCGGCGAGGTAAAGGCCGCCTCCGACGGCAAGACCGACCGCGGCTACCGTCCATATGCTGGCCGCGGTGGTGAGACCTTTGATGATTTCGCCGCGTGCCAGGATGGCGCCGGCTCCCAGAAATCCGATGCCGGAGACTACTTGCGCCGCGACTCGCGATGGATCGAGAACGACGTTCTTCTCGGTCAGAATGTTTGCAAACCCGTATTGGGAGACGATCATGATCAGGCAGGAGCCGACGCAGACCAGCATATGGGTGCGGATTCCCGCCGCCCACAGCAAGCGCTCGCGTTCAAACCCGATCAGGCTGCCCAGCGCGGCCGCGGTGACCAGACGGAGCAGCATTTCCATATTGGACATCATGACCTCCGGGCGCGATAACGGATTTTTATAGCAGGACCAAAGGCTGGGCTATACCGCCGATACCGGCGGAGCCGGGCTGCCCGGCAAGAGCATATCAGCCGTTGCCTTCGTTCGGTTTTGCTGTACGACGAATTGTGACATTCGCCGCCGCGTGGCAGTGTAGGAACGAGGTCTCGCCCCAAAAGGTTCGCAAGCAAGCCCCCAATGTTCAAACGAATTTTGATCGCCAACCGCGGTGAGATCGCCTGCCGCATCATCAAGACCGCGCGCCGGATGGGAATTGAGACGGTCGCCGTCTATTCCGAGGCCGACCGCGACGCTCTTCATGTCGAAATGGCCGACCACGCGGTCTTTATCGGGCCGCCGGCCGCGGCTGAAAGCTATCTGCTGATCGACAAGATCGTCGAGGCCTGCCGCAAGACCGGCGCCGAAGCCGTTCATCCTGGCTACGGATTCTTGTCCGAGCGCGAAGCGTTTCCGCGCGCGCTCGGGAAAGCGGGCATCGTCTTTATCGGTCCCAATCCGGGCGCGATCGCCGCAATGGGCGACAAGATCGAATCCAAGAAGGCGGCCGCGAACGCCAGGGTGTCGACCGTTCCCGGCCATCTCGGCGTGATCGAGGACGACAAGCATGCCGTGAAGATCGCCGACCAGATCGGCTATCCCGTGATGATCAAGGCCTCCGCCGGCGGCGGCGGCAAGGGCATGCGGATCGCCCATTCCAAAGACGACGTCGCCGAAGGCTTTGGCCTTGCCAAGGCCGAAGCCAAGGCCTCCTTCGGCGACGACAGGGTATTCATCGAAAAATTCATCGTCGATCCCCGCCACATCGAGATCCAGGTGCTCGGCGACAAGCACGGCAACGTGATCTATCTCGGCGAGCGCGAATGTTCGATCCAGCGCCGCAACCAGAAGGTCATCGAAGAGGCGCCGTCGCCGCTGCTCGACGAGACCACGCGCCGCAAGATGGGCGAGCAGGCGGTCGCGCTCGCGAAAGCCGTGAACTACGATTCCGCCGGCACCGTCGAATTCGTCGCCGGCCAGGACAAGAGCTTCTACTTTCTGGAAATGAATACCCGGCTCCAGGTCGAGCACCCCGTGACTGAATTGGTTACCGGCATCGATCTGGTCGAGCAGATGATCCGCATCGCCGCCGGCGAGAAGCTCGCGCTGACGCAGAAAGACGTGACACTGACGGGGTGGGCGGTGGAGTCGCGGCTTTATGCCGAAGATCCTTTCCGCAATTTCCTTCCCTCGATCGGACGGCTCGTAAAATACCGCCCGCCGGCCGAAAGTGAGACCGATGGCGTGACGGTGCGCAACGACACCGGCGTGCAGGAGGGCGGGGAGATATCGATCTACTATGATCCGATGATCGCCAAGCTCGTCACCCATGCGCCGTCGCGTGCGGCGGCGATCGAAGCGCAATCGACCGCGCTCGATTCATTTTATATCGACGGCATCCGGCACAATATTCCGTTCCTGTCCGCGCTGATGAACCATCCGCGATGGCGCGAGGGCAAGCTTTCCACCGGCTTCATCGCCGAGGAATTTCCGCGCGGATTTACCTCGCGCGCGCCGGAAGGTGAGGTCGCGCGGCGGCTGGCAGCGGTTGCCGCCGCCATCGATCACGTGCTCGGCGAACGCAAGCGGCAGATTTCGGGTCAGTTGATCGGACGTCCCGTGCACCGCGAGCGCCGCCGCGCGGTGTGGCTCGGTCGCGAGGAAGTCCCGCTCGAGATTGCGCGCGAGGCCGACGATCTCGTGGTTCGTTTTATCGAAGCCGATGACGCGACGGGCCATCCGCATCACCTCGCTTCGTCATGGAAGCCGGGCGATCCGGTCTGGCACGGCACAATCGACGGCCTTGAGATCGCGCTGCAGGTACGACCGGTTCCCAACGGCTTCCGGCTTTCGCATCAGGGCTTTGATGTCGCCATTCAGGTCTTCACCGAAACGGAGGCATCTGCGGCGCGGTTGATGCCGGTGATCACGGCCTCCGATTCCGGCAAGAAATTGCTGTGCCCGATGCCGGGACTTGTGATCTCGATTGCGGTCAGTGAAGGCCAGGAAGTCAAGGCGGGCGAAACGCTGGCCGTCATCGAGGCGATGAAGATGCAGAACGTGCTGCGCGCCGAGCAGGATGGCACCGTCAAGAAGATCTACGCCGCGGCCGGCGCCACGCTGGCGGTGGATGCGCTGATTTTGGAGTTTGCCTGACGCGTCATTGCGAGCCAACGGGTCGCACGAATGCGCGCCCGATGACAGGCTTCGCGAAGCAATCCAGCAGTGTGAGATTTGGATTGCTTCGTCGCTCTGCTTCTCGCAATGACAACAAGGACCATCATGACTTTCCAAAAACGCCGCGAAGCGTTGCGTGCGATCCTGTCGGGATCGGCTTGCATCCGTCCGGGCTCGGTCTATGACGCGATTTCGATCCGGATTGCGGAAGATCTCGGCTTTGAATTGGGCATGTTCGGAGGCTCGGTGGCGTCGCTTGCCGTGTTGGGCGATCCCGATATTGCGCTGATCACGCTCACTGAGCTTGCCGAACAGATGCGGCGGATGTCGCGCGCCTCTGCCCTGCCGGTGCTGGTCGACGCCGATCACGGCTATGGCAACGCGCTGAATGTTCGCCGCACGATCGAGGAACTGGAAGCCGCAGGCGCCGCGGGTCTGACAATCGAGGACACGCTGCTGCCTCAGGCTTTCGGTGAGACGAAGACCCAACTGATTTCGCCGGAAGAGGGCTTCGGCAAGATGAAGGCGGCGCTGGATGCACGACGCGATCCCTCGCTTGTCATCGTGGGACGCACCGGGGCCGTGTCGATCACCTCACTCGACGACGCGATCGTGCGCGCCAGGGCCTATGAGGCCGCGGGCGTCGATGCGCTGTTTTTCAACGGCATCAAGTCAAGGGCGGAACTCGAAGCGATATCCAGCGCCACGAGGCTGCCCATCATCCTTGGTGGCGCGCCAGAGGCGATGTCTGACCTCGGCTATCTCAGGGAACAACGGGTCAGAATCGCGCTGCAAGGCCACGCGCCGATCTCGGCGGCGACCAGAGCGGTCTACGATACGCTTAAAGCATTGCGCGAAGGATTGCCGCCAAAGACCTTGACTGGCCTCGCATCGGCCGATCTGACCGCGCAGGTTACGCGGGAAACGGTCGTCGGCGCGCGATCATCCGAATTTCTCGGGGCGAAGCGATGAGCGGCGTCATCCGGCGGGTGGTGATCCGCGGCAGGGTGCAGGGTGTGGGCTACCGGGCCTGGATTGAACATCGGGCGAAGCGCTACGGCCTGCAAGGCTGGGTGCGCAATCGGCGTGACGGCAGTGTCGAGGCTGTGTTCGAAGGGACCGAGGATGTTGTAACCAACATGGTCGCATCCTGCCGGCGTGGACCGTCTTCGGCGCGGGTTGACGACGTCGCGGAGGAGACCGCACCTGAGGATACATTGGGACTGCGGCGCGCGGGCGAGGTGTTCTCGGTTCTGCCGACGATTTAAGTCAGGGGTTCAAAAAATCGAGCTTCAAGGGAGAGATCAATGACAAGAAAATTCGTAGCGGGATGGCGGGGAGCAATCGGCGGGCCTGCGTGCATCGGCGCCCTTGTAGCGGGTGCGCTTTTGGCTGGCCGTATCGACGTCTCGGCGCAGATGCCGT
Organism: uncultured Alphaproteobacteria bacterium; assembly: GCA_963706265.1. GTDB lineage: Bacteria > Pseudomonadota > Alphaproteobacteria > Rhizobiales > Xanthobacteraceae > Bradyrhizobium. Next base: position 92,439 of record CAVPLO010000005.1, read on the forward strand.
CGGCCTCGCTTCCAGGTGTCGATCCAGCCCTGCTCGAGGATATTGCTGTCGGCAGCCGCGTCCTCGCCGACTTCGGCGTGGTCGATGGTTTCGGTCACGTCAGCGCGCGCAGTCCCACCAATCCCAACCACTTCCTGATGTCCCGTTCGCTGGCTCCTGCGCTGGTCACCGCTGATGACATCATGGAGTTCGATCTCGACGGCAATCCGGTGGATGCGCGCGGCCGGAAGATCTTTCTGGAGCGCTTCATTCACGCCGAAATCTACCGGGCGCGTCCGGACGTGATGTCGGTGGTTCACACCCATTCCCCCGGCGTCATTCCTTTCTCGGTGAGCAAGGTCCCGCTGCGCGCGATGTTCCATAACCCGTCGTTCCTGGCGGTCGGCGTGCCCGTCTGGGATATCCGCAAGGATTTTGGCGAGACCAATATGTTGGTCAGTAATTCCGCGATCGGCAAATCGCTGGCCGCGGCGCTCGGCGATAGGCCGGTGGTGCTGATGCGCGGCCATGGCGACGTCGCCGTCGGGCCGTCGGTGAAGATGGCCGTATTCCGCGCGTACTACACCGACGTCGACGCCAAGCTTCAGGCGCAGGCGCTCGCGCTTGGCGGCGAGCCCAACTATTTGACACCGGGCGAGGGCGTGAAAGCCGACGAGACCAATTTCGCGGTCATCGATCGGATCTGGAACCTGTGGCGGATGAAGGTTTTGCCGACGCTCGCAAAATAGTTTCGCGGGCGACCAGCGCGGGGTGAACGAAGGTTTCGCGGCGCGCGATTTGGTGATCGCTTCACATGCCATTGTTCATCGAGAGGTGAGGGAACATCGGTCGCGCCTTTCGGGTTATCCCGGCACAACAGCAAGGGAAACGACCCATGAAATTAGCGACAATGGCATTGGTAAGCGTATTTGCGCTCGCGGGTTCGGGACTGGCGCAGGCCGCCGGAGCTGGAGGATCGGCCGGCGCACGTCGTCCAGCGGTCCTTCCTCGGCCGGGAGTGCGTCGGGATTATCGAACTCAACCGGCAATGCTTCGGGATTGTCAAACTCGGTCCAGGGCAACCCGCCTGGAACAACCACGGGCCAGGCGAAACCCGGAGCGATGGGCAATCCAAACATGTCCACGAATCCCTCCGGCAACTCGTTGATCAATACTTCCCCGAGCGGATCGACCCTCGATCAGACCGGCACCGGAACCGGCACGCGCCGGTAACTAACCGGCCTCCTGAGCAAAAACAAAGCTCCGCCTCGCGCGGGGCTTTTTCATGAGATTACGGCTTGGCGGCGGCACTCCGGAACGCTGCCGCCAGCGTCCGCAGGGCCGCGAGCTTGACTGGTTCTGTGATCTTGGAGTGCAGCATCACTTTCGACAGTGGCATCGCCGGCAGTCCCTGTTCAGGCCCGATATCGATCATGCCGGGCGGGGCGATGCGCCGGGCCAGCAGCGCGACCCCCAGACCCGCCAGCGCAGCCGCAACCACAGCGCTGACGCCGCCGCCAATGAAGGCTTCGTTCCATGCGATGCCGGCCTTGTCGAGCGCGCGGACCGCGATGGCGCGAACCCCGCAGGGCCGGGCCAGCGTCGCCAGGCGCAGGCTTTCGCCGCGGCTCCATTTCAACCGCGGGGAAGCAAACCAGCCGAAGGAATCCTCGGCAAGTTTCTCGCCGCCGCGCCGTCCGGATTCCTGCCGCACGATCACCGCGTCCAGCGCGCCCGCGTCGTAAGCATCGAGCAAATCGCGCGAAAAGCCGATGGTCACCGCAAACGAAAGCTGCGACGAAACCGCGTTCAGCCGCTCCAGCAGGGGAACCAGTTCAGGGCCGGCGGCATGATCGCTGATGCCGAGCGACAATTGCTGCCGGGAAGACCGCTCGCCGAGCAGAGCGCGATCGTGCGCTTCCATCAACGCGCGCGCGTTCTGCAGAAACGCCGCGCCATCGGCTGTCAGCCGCACTGCGCGAGGCGACCGTTCGACGAGCCGTTTGCCGACCACCGCCTCCAGCCGTTGCAGTTTCATGCTGACGGCGGCTTGCGTGGTGCCGAGCGCCTCGGCGGCGCGGGTGAAGCTTTGCAGTTCGGCCACCAGCAGGAAGGCCTGAACCGTCGGAATATCAAGGGCGCCAGCCATCAACAATTCTTATCTTTGATATATCTATAGATAAGATACCAAAATGAGGCGCGAAGGTCTAGCTTCCGTTCGACGCAATTGTTTGCGGGAAGTAAGGAGAAGGATCATGCCCCTCATCACAGTCAGCTATTCGAGTTCACGCCATACGCCTTCGCTCAAGGCCGACGTCGCCGTCGCCGTGACGGATCTCACCGCGAAGATCCTTCACAAGGATCCCAAGGTGACGGCCATTATCGTGAAATCGGTCGATCCGGCGGACTGGTTTGCCGGCGGGAAATCGCTGGCCGAGCAGAAACTCGCGAGCTTCTGGCTCGACATCCACGTCACCGAAGGCACCAACACCAAGGACGAAAAGGCCGCCTATCTCGCCGCGATGTTCACCCGCATGGGTGAACTGCTGGGCCCGCTGCACAACGAGAGCTACCTGCATGTCGACGAAGTCAAGGGCGATGCCTACGGCTTCGGCGGCCTGACGCAGGAGCGGCGCTACATCGCCGGCAAACTCCAGGTCGCGCCGCAAGGCAAGGCGGCCCAGGCCTACGCTTAAATCTAGCTCGCCTCCGGCCAGTGGTCCGATTCTAACATTCGCGTCCCATTGCATCGACCACCGTTGCGAATGTTAGAATCACAGGACCACTGGCAAATATCGAATTCCAGTGGAGTTTTGGATTTGACGTTCGCTTTGCGAGTCTGCGGCTAGGTGGTTAGCGAACGTCAAATCCACTCCACCGGCGCTGGTGCTCGGCGCCGAACACTTCCTCAAACGCTTGCCGGAGCGCGATATCGACATCGGCCGATGTCGCGGTAAGGCCGAGATCGGCCAGGCTGGTGACGCCGTAGCGCGGGTCGGTCACGCCGCAGGGGACAATGGCCTGGAAGTGAGCGAGCTCCGGCTCGACATTGATCGAGATGCCGTGGAACGACACCCAGCGCCGCAGCCGCACGCCGATGGCGGCGATCTTGTCCTCGAAGCCCTTACCCTTGTCCGGCCGCGCCACCCAGACACCGACGCGGTCCTCGCGCCGCTCGCCCCGCACATTGAATGCCGCCAGCGTCCGGATGATCCACTCTTCAAGACTTGCGACATAGGCCCTGACGTCCGGTCGCCGCCGCTTCAGATCGAGCATCACGTAAGCCACGCGCTGGCCGGGGCCGTGATAGGTGAGTTGCCCACCGCGGCCGCTCGCAAAGACCGGAAAGAGCGGGTCGAGCAGGTCGGTGGGTTTGCCTGATGTGCCTGAGGTGTAGAGCGGAGGATGCTCCAGCAGCCAAACCAATTCGGGAGCGCGTCCAGCAGCGATATCGGCGACGCGGGCTTCCATCAGCGCAATGGCCTCAGGATAGGGAATCGCTTTGTCCGATATCAACCACTCCGCGCCCGCCCCACCGGGGGCTCGCGAGAAGGCTGATAAATCGAGGTTTTGGCGATCGTTAACCATCGGCTAACCATAACGTGGTGATGTCGCGATACGCAATTTTGCGTTTGTCTGTGCGGTAGTCTGTCCGGTGCCAACCCTCGATAAAGTAAGCGTCGATCTCATGGTGGTTCTGGGAACCACGACGATGCCGATTCATCAGGTCATGCGTCTCAGCCGGGGGGCCATCATCGAACTCGATGCCACCGAAGCCGACGAAGTCAAGATCCTCGCCAACACCTTGCCCGTGGCCTCCGGCGTCGTGCTGGTTGACCGCAACCGGATCGCGGTCGAAGTCAAGCAAATGCTGCCAAAAACGGTCGGCAGCCGTTGATTCGGCGACCCGGTAAAATCCCCCTCAGCGGCCTTGTCCCCCCGTTACCGATTTGTTACATCGGCGCCGTCGCCGCGCTTCCGCGCCGACATTATGCCGTTCTTTGAGCGCTCGTGGCGGAATTGGTAGACGCGCTGCCTTGAGGTGGCAGTGAGTAACATCGTGGGGGTTCGAGTCCCTCCGAGCGCACCAAGAGCGTAACTCATTGAAATATAAGATAGTTGCTTTTGAAAGTTACTCCGATAGGCGCTTAAGCCACTCTCGGGCGAGCATAACCATTGATAGAAACTGGCGCGCCGCCGTGGAAGCGTTGACCCGCTGTTTCGTTGCTTCGCTAAAGCAAGTTTTCTTACGCCAAGGCAGAGCTTCATGGCTCTAGGCGAACCTAAGATGCCGCATCTTGATATCGACGGTTTCAAATCGCCTGGTCGATGGCTGCGGCATCGAATGGCCGCTAGAGCGGCCCTCTGCTGGATTGGACGTTGGGGGTTCAACTTATCCTAAACTTGCTTCCGATAGCGGCTACCGAGCGCGGCCGCGATTCCTTCCGGATTCCGGATACGCTCAATCAGCATGTCGATGCGATCGCCACCCCAGAACAATTCGCCATTGAACACCATGGTCGGAACGCCAAATACGCCCAGCGCTTCCGCCTCCTCGATGATGCGATCATGCTCGGCGCGCGCCGGCCCCTCGGCGTAGCTCTGGAAATCCGCCGGCGATCCGCCGATCGAGGCAATCACTTCGGATATGGCCGTAAGATCGTCGATCTCCAGATCGTGGCTCCAGAAGCGCTGAAACACCGTGTCGTGATAGGCGCGGAAGAAGCCGTGACGCTGAGCGAACAGCATGCCGGCGCTGGAGTAGAAGGCGTCGTAGATGCGCCGCGGTCCTTTCATGGTGAGGCCCTGGGCGTTGGCAAATCGTCGCGCGTCCATATAGGCATAGCGAACCTTGCGCCAAAAATGAGGTGTGCGCTCCTCAACGGTTCCCATGAATTCGGCGACGCGCAACGTATAGGGCAGCCATTCCAGTTCGACGCCGTGCTTCTCTTCAAGCTCAAACAGCCGCTGGTTGGCGACAAAGGCGTAGGGACTCTTGTAATCGGTGTAGATTCGCACGCGCGGCTTCTGCATCGCGGGTCCTTGCTCAGAGCGTTTCACGGCGGATCGAGATGCCGGCGCGTTCGCGATCCCACGTTTCGGCCGTTATCCCTTCGGCGCGAAGAACATGTTTCTCGATCTTCGCGGTCGGCGTCTTCGGCAACTCGTCGATGATGCGGACGTAGCGCGGTATCATGTAATGGGCAACGCGCGGCTGAAGATGCCGGATAATCTCTCCGGGCTCGATCGAGGCGCCTTTCGCGGGCGACAGAACGACCAGCACCTCATCTTCGGAAAATTCGCTAGGCACCGGGATAACGGCCGCCTCGCGCACTGCGGGGTGGCTGAGCAGTTCCACCTCGATTTCATAGGAGGAGATGTTCTCGCCGCGGCGGCGGATCGAGTCCTTGAGACGGTCAACGAAGTGGTAATCGCCCTGCGCGTCGCGGAAGAGAGCATCTCCGGTGTGAAACCAGCCGTTGCGCCAGGCGTCGGCTGTTGCCTGGGGATTGGCGTTGTAGCCATGGTTCATGGCCCACGGCGCCTCGGTGCGCAGGATCAGTTGCCCGACCTTGCCGTCTTCGACGATGCAATCGTACTCATCGACCAGACGCACCTCGACGCCGGCGCGCGGCCTCCCGCAGATGTTGTCCTTTTCGGGATTGGCGCGGGAAATCAGCGGCGTGCAGATCTCGGTCATGTTGAAGAGGGTGAAGAAATCGACACCGAAGCGCTCGCGAAACGGCTTACCGCTTTGTCCAAGCGGCACGATGAACACCATGCGCAGCTTGTGGTCGCGATCCCGAGGACTTGGCGGCTGCTTCAAAAGAAAGGTCGCCATCGCGCCGAGCAGGAAGGCGGAGGTGATTTCCAGCTCGCGAACCTGATCCCAGAAAGCCTCGGTACGGAAATGACTGACCACTCCGATCGAGCTTCCAACGCAGAGCGAAACGGTTGCAATGAAGGCGCCGCCGATGTGGAAAATCGGCATGTGCACCAGTTGCCGGTCGCCCGGCGTCAGGCAATTCCAGGCGTCGGGGCCTACGCAGGAAAACGCATGCATATAGGACGACAGCACGCCCTTGGAGCGACCGGTGGTGCCGGAAGTGTAGATGATCGACTGCGTGTCAAACGGCTGAATCGGCTTTGGCGGGGGCGGCGGAGGAGAGGCTTGCTTCGCCAGCACCGAAATGCCGTGCTGAGTGACGCCTTCACGGGGCGCAACAGGGGCATCCGATGAGCGGATCACTGTTTTCAGCGTTGCAGGTGCAGCCTCGAGGACGCGCTCGAGGACGCTGTCATCCACGATCGCGATTGCTGCGCCGGCATTGTGCAGTACATGCTCCAGCGCTGATCCCTTCAGCGCCGGGTTCACCGGCACATAGACCGCGCCAAGATAATTGGCCGCGAACATGACCTTGAGCGCCAGCGGACAGGTCGGCAATACCAATACCACATGATCGTGCTGGCGGACGCCGAGCCGGTACAGATTGCCGGCAAGGCTTGCGACTTGCTCCAGCGTTTGCGCAAAGGTCCAGCGCTCGCCGCCTTCGAAGACAGCGAAGATCTCGTCCGGTCTGGTCCTGGCGTGGCTTTCAAGCGCATGGCGCAAGACGCAGACGTCCGCCGGGTAGGTCCGGCCCGGCACATAGTCGGCTGACAGAGGGATCTGGTCGTCGAGCCGCATCCTACGCTTCCGTCAGGTGATATCGGTTGAGGTCAGCGTCATGAGTCATCGCCCAGTAATCGACGAAACGCCACGGCATTGCGGAAAACACCCGGCCGCTCTCGTTGCGGTAATAGGTGGTCATGCCCGGATGGGTCCAGATCATCGCCTCGTGCTCGACGTCGACCCTGTCCACATAGTCGTCGTGAACATCCTGGCGAACATCGATTGCCGCGATGCCGCGCTCGATCATCTCGACCAGGCACGACGAGATGTAGCGGCTCTGGCATTCGGACTGAAAGATCACGCTGCCGCCATGCGCGGGGCCGGAATTGGGACCGAGCATGCAAAACAGATTGGGGAAGTCGGGGACGGTGAGGCCGAGATAGGCCGTCGGATTGTCGTTGGCCCACTTGTCGCGGAGGTTCCTGCCGTCTCGACCGGTGATGTTGAGCCGCGCCGCCATCTCGGTGACCTTGAAACCGGTAGCGACCACAATGACATCGAATGGCCGCTCGGCTCCGTCCACGGTCAGGATGCCGTCGCGTGTGAAACGGTCGATGCCGTCGCTGACGAGTTCTACGTTGGGCTTGGTGAGCGTCCTGAACCAGCCATTGTCGAGCAGGATGCGTTTGCCGTAGGGCGGATAGGTTGGAACGCACTTTTCGATCAGATCGGGGCGGTCCTTCAATTCGGAGAGAATGAAATCGGTGAGCTCTTCCCGGTGCCGATCGTTGCTCTTGTTGACCGCGCGATCCGGGTGCGGCCAGGTGGGATCCTTGCGCAGGAATGGCAACAGCCCGTCGCCATAGCGCCAGAACATGTTGAAGCGATACCATTGAACGTAGAATGGCAAATGAGCGAGCAGCCACTGCGCGCCGTCCGTGATGGGATCGGTATAGCCTTTTACCGGCCGGGCCCATTGCGCGGTTCGCTGAAAGATGGTCACCGATGCCACGCGGTCGGCAAGGGACGGCACGAGCTGCATCGACGTTGCACCGGTGCCGATGACGGCGACACGCTTGCCGTCGAGCTTGACGTCATTCGACCACAGCGCCGAATGCAGGATCATGCCCTGGAAATCCGCTTCGCCTCTGAAATGAGCGCGCGAGGGGTCGTTGAGCTGGCCGATCGCGCTGACCAGCACCGTCGATTCGAAGACCGCTTCGCCGTCCGCGGTTTTCAAGTTCGAAATCCAGCGCCGCTTGCCCTCATCCCATCGCGACGAGGTTAGCCGTGTGTTGAGGCGCAGATGCTCGCAAATCCCGTACTCCGCCGCGACCTTCTTGAGGTAATCGAGCAGTTCCTCGCGCTGGCAGAAATAGCGGGTCCAGGCATTTCGCGGACCGAATGAGTACGAATACGAATGATTCGGCGTGTCGACGCCGCAGCCGGGATATCGGTTGACGTACCACGTGCCGCCGAGTTCGGCATTTTTCTCGACGATCGTGTAGGGGATGCCGAGGTGTCCCAAGGCTACGGCGAGCGCGATGGCGCAGACGCCGGCGCCGACGATCAGCACATGATGCTGCCCGAGGCTCCGGTCGGGTGGGCGCCGGCTCCAACGCGCTTCGCGCGGGACAAATCCCATCTCCTCGCGCATCAGCGGCGCGTATTCGGGAGCGACGTTCTCGCCGAGGCAGGCACGCATCATGTTCAGCATCGGTTCGTCGCCGGGATCGGTGATCACCGGCTCCGGATTGCCGTAAGCGAACAGCTTGACGACCGCCGCGCGGATTTCATCCTGGATGTCAGCGGGCAAGCCGGCGTCGGGATCGGGGATGAGGCGCACATCGCGCTTGGGTTTGTAGGGCGGCGCCAGCCAACGCTGGTCGCCGGTCATGTGCACGAGCACCATCAGGAGGCAGCGGATGTCCGCCTCGGCGATCGCCGAGGGGAGATCGAATTTCTTGTGCGGCAATTCGACATCCATGATCCGGTGCTCCGAAGTCAGCTGGATGGTGCTTCGCGCAGCCCGCCATAGGCGTCCCATGTCGAACCGGCAATAAAGCCGGCGTCGACGGGAAGGTTGATGCCGGTGACGCCGCTGCTGGCCGGCGACAACAGCCAGGCGATGGCCTGCGCAACCTCGACCGGTTCAACCAGGCGGTTCATTGCCGCATGGCGGACAAGCCGTTCTCGGCTCAATGCGCCGGACCCGATCCCAGCCTCGAGCGCGGCCGTGCGCGTAAATCCCGGCGACACGGCATTGACCCGAACCCCGCTGCGGCCCCATTCGGCGGCCAGCGTTTGAGTGATTTGAATGACGCCGGCCTTTGCGGCCGTATAAGCGTGGATCGGGCCTGACGTCATGCCGGCAACCGAGGCGACATTGACGATCGCACCGTACCTTCGCCTTGCCATCCGTTCGCCGGCGCTGCGGGCCACCAGGAATGTCCCGCGCAGATCGATATTGATCTCGCGGTCCCAATTCTCCATGCGCACCTTTTCGACCGGATGCATCTTGCCAAAAATGCCGGCGGCATTGACAAGTCCGGAGATCGGACCGTGCGCGGCTTCGATGGCCGCGATACCACCTGCCACCGCGGCCTCGTTCGAGACGTCGAACGCTTCTCGCCACAGGGTCGCCGCGGCTCCCTGCGGAAGTTCCGGGAGGATATCGGCAATGACGACCTTGAGGTCCTGCTCGCCAAGCAGGATTGCGGTCGCAGCTCCGATGCCGCGGCTGCCGCCGGTGACAAGGATGATACCGTCACGGTTCATTGATTCCTCTTCGGCGTTGCTGCCGGATCGCTACATGGCCAGATAGCGTCGGCGGATATCCTCGTTGGAGGCAAGGCCCTTCGTATCCTGGCGATGCACCAATTTGCCGTTGTCGATCACGATTGCCTCCTCGGCAATCCGCAAGCAGAAATGCATGTTTTGCTCGGCGAGCAGGATGGTTGCGCCACCCGCTCCCAGTTCCCGCAGGACCTTACTGATAGTGGCGACCACGATCGGTGCCAGCCCCTCGCTCGGCTCGTCGAGCAGCAGGACCAGAGGATTGCCCATCAAGGCACGCGCGATCACCAGCAGTTGCTGCTCGCCGCCCGACAGGCGGCCTGCCTGGCGCGACCGGAGGTTTGCGAGCAGCGGGAAGGTTTCCCAGATGCGCGGCAGGGTCCAGTCTCGCCGTCCATCGGGGCCGGTCTTTGCCGCGATCAGGAGGTTGTCCTCCACGCTGTGTTCGGGAAATACTTGCCGGTCCTCGGGGACATAGGCGAGGCCGAGCCGCGCACGCGCATGCGGCGGGGCACGGGTGATGTCGCGGCCGGCGAAGAAGATGCGGCCGTTTCTCGCCGGCACAATTCCCGCAAGCGTCTTCATGGTCGTGCTCTTGCCCGCGCCGTTGCGCCCGAGCAGCGCCAACGTGCGCTTCTCGTGAAGGGCGAGATCGAGACCGAACAGGATCTGGCTTGCGCCGTAAAAGGCGCTCACTCCCTCGGCGCGCAAGAGGTCCGTCATGCCGTGTGTGCCTCCGTGCCGAGATATGCGTCGATCACTACCTGGTTATTGCGGATCTGCTCCGGCGTCCCTTCGGCCAGGAGGCGACCATAACACAGCACACGAATGGTGCTCGCGACCCGGAAGACGATGTCCATATCGTGTTCGATGAAGACGACCGTGAGCTTGCGCCGCTCCCACAGACCGCGCACGCGCTCGATCATGCGCCAGCGCTCTTCCGGGCCCATGCCGGCCGTCGGCTCGTCGAGTAGAAGCACCGCCGGCTCAAGCGCAAGCGCAATGGCGATATCGAGGAGCTTCTGGTCGCCGTGGGAGAGGATCGCGGCCTCGACGTTCGCGACGTGCGTCAGGCCCACCAGCTCCATCACCTCTCCGGCGCGCCCGCGAATGCCGGGTGACGGAAAGCGGCGGGAGAGATTGTTCCACTGGCCGGCATGGGCGGTGACGGTAGCCATCAGGTTCTCCGCCACCGTCATGGTTGGAAAGCAGCTTGCGACCTGAAAGGCCCGCGCGATGCCCCGGCGCATGCGTTCGGCCTTCGAGAGACGAACGACGTCATGACCGTCGAGGAGGACCTGGCCGGCATCGGGCTGGAACGCGCCGCTGATCAGGTTGAAGAAGGTGCTTTTGCCGGCGCCGTTTGGGCCGATTATCGCCGACAGCGACCCCGACGGAAAGGCGAGCGACACGTCGTCGACGGCCCGCACCCCGCCAAACGCCTTGGTGAGATTTCTGATTTCGAGCTTCATCGTGAGCCTCGAGGCCAGGCCAGTCTGAGGAAATCGAGTACGCCGCGACGCAAACCCAGGGCGAACGCCAGGATCACGATCCCCAGAACCAGCCCATAATATTCGGTGAAACGTGTCACCACGTCGTTCAGCGCAAGCAGGATCGCCGCGCCCAGCACCGGTCCGAGGAAGCTGTTGATGCCGCCCAGCATGACGGCAAAGATAGCCTGGCCGGAATTCGGCCAGTCGGCGAGTTCGGGATAGGCGCCTGAGACGAACAGCGCAGCCAGAACGCCACCGAGTCCCGCGAACGCGCCGGCGATCGTGAAGGCCGAGAGCCGGGCCCGCCAGAGAACGACGCCAACGAAGCTCGCGCGGTTCTCGTTGTCGCGGATCATGCGCAACGTCTGGCCAAACGGGCTCGCTGAGATATGGCGCAGTGCCAGGAGCCCAAGCACCGCCACCACCGCGCAGAACTGATAACGATGAAGCTGCGAGGCCAGTTCGAAGCCGAGCACCTCGCGGCGCGGGATGCCGCCGCGCAGGCCCTGATCGCCGCCCGTGAGACTTTGCCAGGAAATGACGACGCTGTAGAACAGCATCTGAAACGCCAGCGTAATGAAGGCGAAGTAGTCCGTGCTCAGCCGGACACAGATGGCGCCGACGCAGAGCGCAGCAAGCGTCGTGATGGCGACCGCGAGCACGGCTGCGACCGGCAGCGAGAGGTCCGTCAGCTGCATCGTCAATGCGAAGGAGTAGGCGCCAAGGCCATAGAACATGCCGTGACCGAACGAGACCATGCCTGTGTTGCCGACCAGCAAATTCAGCGAGGTGGCAAAAAGCGCCATAGCACTCAGGCGGATGACGAAATCCTCAAACGCGGCGCTGCGATGGATGAACGGAATCGCCAGCACGACGATCAGGGCAACAGCGGCGATCGCCGCATCGCGTGACGCAAGGTGGCGCTTCATAGGCTGCGCCCGAACAGGCCCTGCGGGCGCAGGAGCAGGATGCCTATCATCACGATGTAAATCAGCCCATCGGTGAACTGGGGAAAACCGATCGTGCCGAAACCACGAACCATGCCGATCAAGAGCGCCGAGACCAGCGCGCCCGCGATGGAGCCCATGCCGCCGATCACCGTGACGATGAAGCTCTCGATCAGGATCGAGAAACCCATGCCGGGCGAGAGCGAGCGGACCGGCGCCGCAAGCGCGCCCGCCAGCCCCGCCAGTCCGCCGCCGATAGCGAACACGATCGAAAACAGCAGCGTCGTGTTGACGCCCAGCGCCGAGAGCATCTGAGGGTTGATCGCGGCGGCGCGCACCGTCTTGCCGAGCCGTGTGAACGAAAGGCCGAGACCGAGTACGCCGGCAATCAGCGCCGCGACGCCGATCAGCATCGCGTAAAAGGGCGGCACGACGCCGCCCGCGATGAACAACGGCGGCACCTGGAACGCCGGCGGCATTCCCATGGCGTGGAACTCGGGCCCCCAGACGATCTTCACGAGATCGTCGAAGATCAGCACCACGGCGTAGCAGATCAGGAGCTGCATCAATACGTTAGAGCCATAGACGCGACTGATCAGGACCCGTTCGAACAGCACGCCGAACAGTGCCATTGACAGCGCTCCTGCCAGAACCGCAAGCGCGTAGCTATCGGTTGCGCCGAGCGCGGAATAGGCGACGTAGCCGCCCAGCATGTAGAAGGTGCCGTGCGCGAAGTTCACGATTTTCAGCACGCCGAAAATCAGGGTTACTCCCGCGGCGACCAGGAACAGCAACATGCCCACGATCAGCCCGCTGGTGGCTTGGGTGACCACACAAGCGGGCGTCGTGAGGCAGGCGCCGAGGGCGTCGAGGTCCATCGAACCTCAGATGTACTTCTGCTGCTTCTTCCACTCCGTCTCGTACTCGATGATCTTGCCCCAGTCGGCGGGCTTCACATCGGCAATGAACGGCTCCTTCGGTATGGTTTGGCCCCACCCAATGGCGTAGCCGACGATCGTGTGGTCATCGCGCATGGTGATCGTGCCGTCGATGCCGAATGGCGTGTTGATCTTCATGCCGGTGAGCGCCGCCGCCACGGCCTTGCCGTCCAGCGAGTTGGCTTTCTTGATGGCGGCCTCATAGAAGTGCATCGCCAAGGTGTTTTGCCACGACCAGTTGGTAGGCCGCTCATTCCACCTCTTGAGGTAAGCCTGGCCCCATTCCTTGTTGGCAGGCGTGTCGGGGAACGTCTCCAGGTAACGCGTCGCCGACTGGATGCCGGGCGGCAGATTCTTGATGGCGGCCAGCACGGGATAGTCGACATTGGGCGTCGCCACCGTCATCTGCGAGAATAGCGCGTAGATGTTGCCCTGGTTCACGAACGCAGAGAGGTCGCCGGCATAGAGCAACGTAAACAGAGCCTGAGGTTTGGCCTGGATCAGCTTGGTGATGACTTCGGTGAAGTCGGGCTGGCCAAGCTTGGGCCAGGCCTCGGTGACGATCTCAATGTCCGGCTTGAACTGCTTGAAGAACTGAAGGTATTGCGCGGTGGTGTCGCGGCCGTAGGCGTAGTCAGGCGAACAGGTCGCCCACTTGTTGAGCTTCTTTGCGTTGGCGTATCCGGAGAGATAGATGCTGCCGGCTACCGCGTCGTGCACGCCCTGGCGTGCGACGCGGAAGGCGGTGGGTACGCGGATCTTGGGGTCGGCGGTCAACGAGGAGGTCTCGCTAACGCTGTGGAGGCAAGCGACGCCGAGGTCGCGTACGACCTCCTGGACCGCGAAAGCGCCGGACGACGCCTCGGCATCGATCAAAAGCTCGCAACCGGCGCTGTTCACCAGCTCGCGCGCCAGGCGCGCAGCTTCCTGTGGCTGTCCCTTTGAATCGCGGAAGACGAATTCGATCGGCCGGCCGAGAAAGCCGCCGCTGGCGTTGATGCGATCCTGCTCCATCATCAGCGCGTTGCGCGTGGAGGTGCCAAGCAGCGCGATCGGCCCTGACAGGATGCTTTGCATTCCGATCCGCAGGGTCTTGGCTTCTGCCCTGGCCACCCAGGGAGCGGTCAGCAGACCGGCTGTACCGCCGGCCAATATTGTGCGACGCGTAATGAGTCCACTCATCGAACTGCTCCTCCCCTTGATTGTTGTCGCGGCCCCGTCTCGCGGGTCCGCTGTCTTTATTCAGGCCGCAAACTGTAGATCGGATTACGTTTTGATCAAGCTGGCATTTCGGCAGTGCCGGACACCGGTAGGCACCGAGCGGTCGGAAACAGGGTCTTGATGGCGGAGCAGGACATGAATGCCGGGCGGACGCCTGGCCGACGGCAAACTTCGCTAGTGCATCTTGCGGAATAAGCAACAACATGTCCGTCGCAAGAGATGAAGGTTAGCCAGATCCTTCCCATTGTTGCTGTGCAGCAAGTCGCGCACGCAATTTCGCTTGGCGGCTTTCTGGAGTCTGCACAACCGCCACAATCCTGTGGTAACATTCCAGCGTCCTAGAGAATTACAGAAACACCTGAACAGGGAGGACGATATGCTGCTGCGCTTTGCGAAAGTCCTTGGCTCGTTGACCACAGGACTGCTTCTGACCGTCGCCGGAGCGATGGCGGCCGACGCCCCGAAAGAGATGAAGCTCTACGTGTTCAGCTCCGGCGCGTTGAACCTCGACAAATCAATCATCCAGAACGGCGCCAGCGGCAAAGTGCAGATTCCCGTCGGCTTCTTCCTGATCCGTCATCCCAAGGGAGACGTGCTGTTCGACTGCGGCAACAACGACAAGATCATCACCGATCCGGATTACTGGGGGCCGTTCGTGAAGGCGCTTGACCCGGGCCGATCGCCGGACATCGCCATCGATGCCCAGCTCAGCAAGATCGACGTCAAGCCCTCCGACATCAAGTACGTCGTGCTCGGGCACTTCCACGTCGACCACGCCGGCAATATCGGCAAGTTTCTCAATTCGACTTTTGTGTATCAGCGCGACGAGATCAAGAACGCATTCTGGCCGGCGCCGGGCTATGCAACTTTCTTTATAGGTGATGACTTCGCAATGCTGCGCAACAGCGTCGGCGGCTCGATGCCAAGCAAGTACAAGACGATAGAGCTCGATGGCGATCTCGACTTGTTCGGTGACCACAGCATCTATATCCATCGAGCGGTATCGCATACCCCCGGCAGCCAGATCATGGTAGTGCGGCTACCCAAGACCGGAACGGTCGTGCTGACCAGCGACGCCGTCTATCTGCAGGAGAACCTCGACAAGAACATCCTGCCGAGCATCGGCAGCGTGTATGATCCCGTTGGCATGCTCGACGCCTATGCCTGGGTCAGGCGGGTGCACGACACCGAAGGTGGCGACATCATCTACGCGCACGATCCCGACGTTTACAAAGCCCACAAGCACTCGCCCGAATATTACGAGTGATCGAACCGCGCGCCGCAGGGGGAGCGCGATCCCGGGCCTTACGGCCCGGGATCGTGTTTCGGGCGGCTTGGCGCACGGGTTTCTTACTCAATCCGGGTCTTGTAAGCTGATGTCACCGCTTGTGCTGGCGCAGCATGTCAGCAAATGGTACGGGCCGCGCCGCGCAGTCACCGACGTGTCGTTTGCCGTCGAACAGGGTGAGATCGTCGGCCTGCTCGGGCCTAACGGCTCGGGCAAGAGCACGATCTTCCGCATGATCACCGGTTATCTCGTGCCGACCTCCGGCCGTATCGAAGTCGCTGGCCAAGATGTTGTGACCTCTTCGCTCGCGGTTCGGCGCGTGATCAGCTACGTGCCGGAAGACGCGCCTCTCTACGATCACATGCGGGTCGGCGAGTTTCTTCACTTCATGGCCAATCTCAAGGGACTGCAGGGGCGGGCGGCCAAGACCGCCGTGGACGAAGCAGCGGAGCGGCTGGATCTCACCCGCGTCATGATGCTCCTCACTGGTAAACTTTCCCGCGGCTTTCGTCAGCGGGTCTCGATCGCGCAGGCGCTGTTGGGAAATCCGCAATTGCTGGTGCTGGATGAGCCGACAAGCGGGCTCGACCCGCACCAGGTCATTGGCGTTCGCGATCTCATCCAGTCGCTCGCAGGAAGCCACACCGTCCTGATCGCCTCGCATATCCTTTCCGAGATCGAGAAGATTGCCTCGCGGGTCATAATTCTGGTCGACGGCACGCTTCTGACCGCCGACGCACTGAAGGAGAAAGCGGACGGGACAATGCTGCGGGTTGCAGCGGCCGCGCCGGAAGCGACCGTCCGCGGCGTCGTCTCCGGCATCGCCGGCGTGCGTCAGATCGCCGTCGAACCGGACGCTGGCTCGGAAACGATGCGTTATCTGATCAGGGTCGAACCGCGGCCCTCTCTTGCTGCCGACATTGTGGCGGCGCTGGTCGGAGCAGGCATCGCGGTCTCGGAGCTGACGGAGGCCCGTCCGGATCTTGAGCGCGTTTTTCTCAATCTGACACGGCGGTCGAGGGTGGCCGCATGAGAAGCTTTGCGATCCTCTTGCGCAAGGAAGAGATGGCGCTGTTTTCTTCCCCGATCGCCTACGCGGTGATGACCGTTTTCCTGCTTATCATGGGTTACAGCTTTACGCTCACATTGTTTATCAGCCATCAGCCCAGCATGGTGCACGTCTTCTTTCAGATGTTCGTGCTGTTCATGCTGACCGCGCCGCTGATCACCATGCGCCTCCTGGCGGAGGAGCGAAAAATGCGGACCATGGAGGTGTTGCTCACCTCGCCAGTCTCCGAGGTCGCAATCGTGCTGGCAAAGTATTTCGCCAGCATGAGCCTGATCGTCGTCATGCTGCTGCTCTCAGCGTGCTACGCCGTCACGCTGACCTGGTTCGGCGATCCCGACTTCGGACCGATCTATAGCGGCTACCTCGGCCTGCTGTTGTTCGGTTCAGCCCTGGTCGGAACCGGGCTGTTGGCATCGGCGCTTACTGCCAACCAGGTGATTGCAGCGCTGATCTCGCTCAGCGTGTTTCTGCTCCTGTGGATCATCGATAATTTAGGCTGGCTGCTGCCAAGCCCGGCCGACACGCTGGTGGTGAATTTGTCGATCGCGGTGCATTTCCGTCCCTTTGCTGTGGGCTCGGTCTATCTTTCGGACGTCGGCTTCTATCTTAGCGTCACACTGCTGACGCTGCTGTTGACCGTGCGTGCGCTGGCGCGGCGATAGGGGGACGAATGCCGCGGTTTGCCCGCCCCGATCTGATCGTCGCCGCGCTGATCGCCGCGGCGTTGCTGTTCGGCGCACTCGGCTTTGCGGGATCAGCTGGTAGAATCTCGAACAGCCTGTTGTTCGCAGCCTGGTCGTTTACCCTGCTGGCGCTATTCGCCCTCGCGATCCGCTTGCCGCTGCGGGGCCGCGGGTCGCGGTGGACGGCCTGGGCCGCTAACGGGCTGATCGTCTGCGGCGCGCTTGGCGTGGCTATCGCCGCCAACGTTGCCCTCTATCGTCACGACGTGCACTTCGACGTGACCCGCGAAGGGCTCAATACCCCTCCGCAGCAGCTCGCCGACCTTGTTGACGGGCTGCGGTCCCCGCTTTCGGTGACCTATTTCTACAACGCCGGAGATCCCAACGCGCACGCAGTACGGGACATGATCGAGATCGCGGCGCGCAACCATCCGCTGCTGGCGTTCCGTGCGATCGATCTCGACAAGGAGCCCGGGCTTGCGCGCGACATTGGCGTACATTCGTACAATACGGCGGTGTTGCAGGCCGGTGACCGCAAGGTGCTGGTAGAAAACGTCACCGACGCCGCGCGTCTCGGCTACGCCGCGCAGCGCGCCCTTCGACCGCGCGCGGAGACGATCTGCTTCGCGACCGGCCACGGCGAGACATTCCGTCCCATGCCCGGCCATTACCATTTCAGTCATGTCGAGACACTCAGGGGCCATGATATGCCGGGCGCCGGCGACGTGCTGGTCGCCGAGCCTGAGCAACTCGATCGGCTGCAACTGGCCCTTAACGAGATCGGCTTCGACATGCGCCCCCTCGTCATGGCGACGGCGAGCGCAATTCCGACCGATTGCACCGCGGTTGCCGAGATAGGTCCGCGAACTGCGCTGGCGCCCGGCGAGGCCGATCTCCTCGCCGGCTATCTCAAGAAAGGTGGACGGCTCCTGATGCTGATCGATCCGCAGTTTCCGCTTGGGGCCGAGCTGCAGAGTCGTTTGTTGACGCCGCTAGGACTGTCGAGCGAGCCGGCTATCGTCATCGATCCCCTGAATCATTTTCGTACCGATCCCGACAAGGTCGCGGTGCCCTACTATCCGGCGCATCCGATCACAGCGCGTCTTGCGCTTACGGTGTTCGCGCAAGCGCGGCCGATCCGCCTCAGCCGGTCACCGGCGGACGTCGCGGCGAGCGTCCTTGCCGCCAGCAGCCAGGACAGCTATTTGCGGCCGCCCTCGGCCGCCGGCGGCATCACGGTCGCAGCCGGCGAACCGGCGCCCACCGCAGTCGAGCATGGCGCGCAGGTGCTGGTCGCGGCGCTCGAAGGCGTCTTTCCGGGGGCCGCAGCTGACAAGCACTTTCGACTGGTGATATCGGGAACCAGCAAATTCGCGACCAACGAATATTTTTCCTACGTCTCCGATGGCGAATTGTCAGTCGCCATCATCCGCTGGCTTGCCGAGGACGATGCTTCGCCGAATCTCGCGCCGCGGACCTACAGCTTGCCTGAAATCGTGCTGACCAGCGCCCAGATGCGCGACACCTTTATAGTGCTTGAGATCGTGCTACCGCTCAGCACGGCATTTTTTGGGTTTGCGATGTGGTGGAGGCGGCGTTGACGACGGTTGCACGATGGAAGGTGCCGCTCGCTCTTACTGTGCTGCTGGGGCTTCTCCTCGCCCTGACCTTTTCGGGACAATGGCCGGACTTGCACAGCAAGCCGGCATCGTCAAAGGGCCTCCTTGCCATCGCGCCGAACCAGATTGAGCGCATCGACATTCGCTCGGGTGCCGCGACGGTCGCCATGCGGCGCCAGGCGGGTGGTTGGATCATCGAAGGCCTTGATGGCGGCTTGCCGGCCGAACTTGTCTCGCACATCGACACGGCCTTGAGGTTTCTCAAGGTCAGCGAGCCGTCGCGCGAGATTTCGGCGGACGAACTCGCGGCCGAAAGCTTCGCCGCCTTCGGCCTTGACCCGCCATCCGAAATTGCCGTGCTCAAAACCAGCTCCGCCGTCGTCACAACCGTGAACTTTGGGACAGCAAATCCAGCGGGCACGTCGCACTATGTCAGGCTCGGCGGCGCGCCAACGGTTTATCTGATGCCGCGCTACATGGCGGAAGAGTGGCGGTTGGTTTTCGATATGGCGCGGCGGCTGCGGGGCAACGCCAGCTCCGCAAGCGCGGGCCGCGGCGCGGATTTGCTGTTGCCGGTCTCAATGGCGCAGGTGTGGGCCATCGAGATCGTGGCGAGCGGCAAGCTCACCCGTTTCGAGCGAGATGCGGCTGGGGCCTGGTTCAAGCATATCGGTCAGCATACGCACGCGGCGGGCGGAGATGTTCATGTCGCCGATCCCGCGCAGGCAACGATCATCGATGCCGCTTTCCGTGGCTTCGATGCGGCCGTGGCGGAAACGCATGTAGCGCCTGCCGATGCGCCCCGTCTGGCTCAATACGGCCTCGCATTTCCCACGCTGATCGTGTTGCTTTACGTGCGGGACAGTTCGACGCCTGTGGCGCGGCTCGAATTCGGTGCGCCTGCCGACAGGCTCGATCGCTATGCCCGGTTGGCGCCGGATGGCGCGGTCATCACCGTTGCAGAGTTCGAGCCGAGGCGTCTGATCGATCTCCTCAAGGCCGTTGGAGCAGGCTCGTGAGGCTATGGCGCGCACTTCTGGCAGGCGCCATTGCGCTTGGCACCATGGTTTCAGTGCAAGCGCATCAGGTCAATCTCTCGACCGCGCGTGTGACACTGGGCGATGACCGCAGCGTCAGCGTCGAGGTGGGGCTCAAGGGCAGCGACGCTGACCGGTTGGCCGGCACCCGAATCTTTGATGTGCAGCGCGACCAGGTTGACCCGGCGCTGGTTGAGAGGTCGGCCGCGCCGATCATCACCTACATCACCACGCATATCGCCGTCACCGCCGCTGACGGCAAGACCTGCGTGCCGGGCACGGCCGCGCTCGTGCCCGATGGGGACGGCGTGATCTTCCGCAACCGCTTTTCGTGCCGGGATCTCGGCGGCGACATCGTCTACCGGTCGACGGTGCTGACCGACGCCGATCCCGCAGCGCGCCAGGTGGTGCTGATCGGGGAGGGTGACAAGGCTCCGCAGGCCCTGCTCGATGCCGCCAACAGCACGGTCGCGCTCTCGGCGCCGGCTCCGTCGCTGCTCTTGACGCTTGAGCGCTATCTGGTCACCGGTATCGAGCACATCTTCCTAGGGTATGATCACATCGCATTTCTGGTCGCGGTCGTGTTGTGGGCACGGCGGCTTGTGCCGGTAATCAAGATCGTCACAGCATTTACGATCGCCCATTCGATCACGCTCTCGCTCGCCACGCTCAACGTCATCGTTATTCCGGGCACCATTGTTGAGCCCGCCATCGCGGCGTCGATCGTGTATGTCGCGATGGAAAACTTCTTCACACGCGACATCGATCGCCGCTGGCGGATCACCTTTGCATTTGGACTCGTTCACGGCTTCGGCTTTGCCAGCGCACTCCGGGAGATGGGCCTGCCAACCAACGCTGTCGCCACCGCGCTCGCGGCCTTCAACGTCGGCGTCGAAATCGGGCAGGTGGCTATCGTCTCGATCGTCGTTCCGGCGCTCATGGCCCTGGACCGGCTCATCGCCGTCGACCGCGCCAAACCGGCGAGAGCCTCAACCATGGTCTATGCGTTGTCGGGGCTGATCACAGTGCTCGGGAGCTATTGGTTTCTCGAGCGCGTGCTTTATGCGTAGCGGAGGCGATCGATGCCAGGCGACCGGCGAGGTCACTTGGCGTGGCAACGGCGTATCTCTTTATTCAACTGAACCCGATCGGGACAACAGATATGACCCTCCTCAGCAATCCGTTCGATCCCATGCGCGAAGCAGCCCTGGTTACAGGAGCGGGAAACGGAATCGGTCGTGCCATCGCGCATGCGCTGGTCGGCGAGGGCGTGCGAACCGTGTTCGCGGATCTGAGCGGGGACAGAGTGGCAGCGGCGATCGCGGCCGCGCCTCGTCCTGAGCTCGCGGTGCCGTGGGTTGGAGATCTTGCGAGCCGTGACGCGTGGGACGCATTGCTGAACCATGCGCGGAGCGCATTGGGACAAGTCACTCATTTCGTTCACAGCGCCTCGCCCCCGCGCCGCGAGGCCGACCACGTATTCGCAGTGGATCCCAAAGCCTGGGACGAAATGCGCACGGTCAATGTCGACGCCGGCTTTTACCTGTCGCGCGAGCTTGCTCGTCAGCTCATTGCGTCCAGAACACCCGGATCATTTCTGCTGCTTACGTCTCTTCACGCAGGCACGCCGCGAAATTTGCCGCACTACAGCACCTCCAAGGCGGCGCTCTCGATGTTGGTGAAAGAACTGGCAAAGACACTTGGCCGCTTCGACATTCGGATCAATGCACTTGTTCCTGGGGCAATCGCCGCTGGTGGGTTTGTCGCCGATCCGTCCCTGGCCCGGCACATTCCGCTTGGCCGCCTTGGCAGGGCCGAGGATTTGGCACCAATGGCTCTCGCTTTGCTTTCAAACCGGATATCCGGCTACGTGACGGGAGCAGCCTTTGTAATTGATGGCGGGCTGTCCCTGACGAACTGGTTCGACCCGCCAGCTTTGGGTGAGCTGTAACGGGCTATCACTGCTCGAAAGGGTCGCATCGGTCGGAGCCCAGATAGCAATGACACTTTGACAACGAGTGATGGCGCAACGGCGAGGGCCAGCGACTATCCGACAACGTTCCGACTACGAACGCTCGGCGGGATAGACCACAGTTCCATCGCCGCGGACGGCGGCGCCGGGCGTCAGATTTGCTTCGTCGATATGCGACGTCTCGAGGATATGCATAACGCGCTCGCCGGCGGCGAGCAGATAGTCCGTGATGATCCGCCGGTGGCAGCGCCACCACACCGCCTCGGCGCACATGATCGCGCATTTGTGCTGGCGACCTCGGTCTCGGAGTCGCGCGAGACCCGCGGCGAACGGCGCCGTCAGCGCGTAATCCGCATAGTTGCGAAAACCACGCACCCGCCAATACGCGTTGGGCGAAGGTTCCGTGCTCCGCGCCTTTCCACGAAGGCCTCCAAGTTCGGCGATGTGCTCATAGCCGATCTGCCACGGGACTAGCGTTTCAGCGAGGCTTTCGCCATTGAACTGCGGATTGGTGCGCGATCGCGGCATCGACCTTACATCGACAACAAGGTCGACGCCGGGCCCGCGAAGCAGATCGACGAATTCCACGATCGTCCTGGTCGAATGGCCTATGGTGAAAAAGGTGCTCGTGATGGCTCCAACAGCGAACGGCGGCCGTTGATCCAGACCGCGCCGCAGATCGTAGCGCATGCTTTCGAGATTAGAAACGCTGGTTTATTGACTGGGCGTGACGATCTCGCAAAGCTTAGAGCGGGAACGGAGGTTGGCGGCGGAAACTGAAAACTCCGTGGTACGCTTTGACAATTCCCGGCGTCAGACATCAAGCAGAGGCGTCACGATGCACAAATTCAAGGCAGGCGATCATGTGAATTGGAATTCCGAGGCCGGACGGGTCAGCGGCACGATCCTTCGCGTGCATACAAACGATTTCGAGGTCAACGGCTACACGCACCACGCGAAGCCAGAAGAACCGCAATACGAGATCAAGAGTAGCAAGACCGAGCACGTCGCGTTCCACAAAGGCTCGGCGCTCACCAAACTTCACGGCTGACGCAAGGGTCATGGCCGGTTGCGTCAACACGTCCACCACAGCGTGACGGCAGCGGAATTAATGGGTATGCTACCTGCTTATCACAACAGCAGCGCCCCCTGTCGCGAGCGATCAAACACCGCCGCACGGAGCGCATGGCTGTAAGCGTTTTCAGCTTCGTGTGTGCGTCGGCGTTACTCGCGAGCGACCGCTTCCGCTGGCGGAGGTATGCTTAGCAGCTTTGCCAGCAGCCGCGGCATGCTGTGGGCCGAAGAGGCGGGCAAGCCCAGCGCATGAACGAGGTCAACCGCGGCTGCCCGCCCGCCATGCCTTCTTAGAAACCAACGAATCCGCTCGTATACGCCGTAGGGAATTTCCTCGAGCCGTTGCTCGGTAACGGTGAATTCATCACGGAGCGAGATCTCCGCGTCGTTGATGAACATGCCGAATACCCCGCGCAGATGCTCGATGCGATCGAACTCGATTAGCTTAAGAATCTTCCTGCATGGCTCGCAATGAAAGGTCAGGCGCAGCAACGCTTGCCCGATCTTCACGACGGTTCCCGACGGGAGGTCGTAAAGCTGATCGCAATCGACCACGATGTTTTCACGCAGATCGCCGGACTTCAGACCCAGTTTGGCGGTGACCGACCGCGACGCAATCAGCGCCTGGCGAAACGGTGCACACGGCACACTGCCGACGATGCCGCGCGTACTGCATGCAATCGAGGTCACGGAGTGCAGGGGTGTATCGTGCTGGCGCTTTATGAAAAGTTCGGTGACTTGCAAAGGCTCCGTCCCCTCATGCAGCGCACCGCTTGTACCGGCCATGCGGCCGAAGATTGTCTTAAGCGCGACGATTGTGGGCGGATGGATAACATCTACGTGCCCGCGACAACGGAACATCGGACAGGTCCGTTGGTTCGTCATCGGGGAGATCGATGTCGGGGATCGCAGATTCAGGGCGCCCTTCTCGCGGCGTTATCTGCATAGGCAAGCCACGGGCCGGTCGCAACGTGATCCTTTGAGATGGCCACACATTCGCCTCTGGCAGAAGGTGCATGTCGAAACGACGGACGAGGGCTGCGAGCACGATTGTTGCTTCCTGCAGCGCGAAGGAAGAGCCGATGCAAGTCCGCGGACCGCGCCGAACGGCAAATACGCAAAGCGGGGAATACTTGCCCTCGCCGGCGCAAGGAACCTCGTGGGATCGAAGACGTCGGGACGATCCCAAAGGCGACGGTGCCGATGCAAGACATAGGGTGCGATCACAATCAGCGCGTGAGGCTTGATGCAATGACCGCCGATGACATCGGCCTGTTCCGACGTTCGGCTCAACGCCGCGATGGGCGGATACAGCCGCAGCGCCTCTTCGACGACGGACCTTGTAACGACCAGCCGATCGAGCAGGCGGTCGACATCTCCTGACATCTCTCGGTCGGCCTCCTTGCGCACTCGTGCGTACCAGAAGGGCGATTGCGAAAGCAGGAACACCGACCAAGCCAGCGTGTTTGCCGTCGTCTCGTGACCGGCCGAAAGAAATGTCAGGATATTCGAACGCACTTCGGCGATGCTCATCGGCCGACCAGTCGATGGATCGAGCGCGCGCAACAGCAACGTCAATAGGTCCTGCGAGACGTCAGAAGATGCGATCCGGCGGCGCCTGACTTCGATGATCTCGTCGATGGTCTTTTCGAAGTAGACCATGGCGTGCCGCAAAGACCTGCGGCCCAGCCGCGGCACAAAGGCGGGAACGCCCAACAGATCCAGTGCGTCGATCCTTCCGAGCGCGTCGAAATAGGCGGTCATGGCTGAACGGAACTCGTCATAATTCCCGCCTATGCCGTCCGAGAAAATCGTCAACGCCAGCACATTCAAGGTCAGTCGCGTCACTTCGCCTGCGACATCGATCGCCTGTCGCGGCGCCAACAGTCGCCACCTCGCGCTGAGTTGGTCGGCAGCCTCAAGCATGGCTCGGGTGAACGACGCGACGGATCGGCGTGCGAACAGCGGCGCAAGCGTGCGCCGTTGCATCTCCCAGCGCGCTCCTTCAGCACTCAGCAAGCCATCGCCGAGGCCCGATGCGAGAATGCGGCGCTGGATCGGGTCCTTACGGTAGTTTGAAGCATTGTCGACCAGAGCATGTTTGATAGAAGCCGGATCATGCACCAGGAGCGCCCGCAAAAAGGGGAGGTTGACGCTGACTATCGGCTCTTCAAAAAAATCCTCGCTCCAACATTCCAGAGGATTGCGCTTGAGCGTGGCCAGCAACCGAAAAAATCCCAGCCGGCCCTGCTGTGGTTTGGGAGCGGGCGGACGAAACGATCCCCCGCTGCTATCTTCCAAAGACTGCAGCATTTATGGACACTTGGGGAAACGAAAGTCGTAAGCGGAACGCTGGCCTAGGGTCAAAGTTCCGTTTTTCATTCACGAAACGGGGATGGGATCGTGGCGAAACGAAACCGATCCGGTGGAACCGATCCGGTGGTACTCTTGCTATTGCTCACCCCAATTGGACCTGGGATGCGAACCGTTTGCGAAGCAGATTCCGATGGCAAAAAGTTCTCATGACTGCGGCCGGGTATGCCGCGCCTGGGAGCAAAGTCACCGCATCCGAACCGCGCGACCTTGTCTTGCGCAACGAATTCAGCAGGCGATCGAAGCTTTGCGGCGCTACGGCCAAGTTTGGCGCGACAGTGACGCTGATTGATGAAGACGCTGGCGAGAAACGGACCCGGCAGATTGAGCCTGAGCCTGAGCCCGACGCGAGCGAAAGGAAGATTTCAGTGACATCGCCGATCGGCTGCTGTCGCCGTGATAGGTGAGAACGGACCCGCCCTGATCCTGAGCGCGAGCGTTTAATGGCAACAACGCAAGCGCAAGTGTTGCTGCGATCAGGGTAAGGGCTTGCGTTCTTGCGCTCATCGAGCTCGGGGTCGTTGCGCGTCGCCCAGGACTTCGGTGACCTCGTACAAATGGGGCTCGATGTCGTCCGTCAGCAATTCGAACTGACCCCAAGCCTTGCGAAATTCCGCCGATTGGTGCGCTGCCCGCAACAGGTCACGGCTTTGCCATTGAATGTAGTTTACGACGCGGCGGCCGTCGAGGCTGCGATGCAGGCTGATCGAAATGAACCCCGGCTGACGTTGCATGAAGCGGGCGCGCTCCGCCATCAGCGACAGCGCTTCAGCCTGCTTTTCCGGATCGGCTTCGACGATCGTGATTTGCGTAACTGGCTGCTGATTGATTTGGATCTGCGGCATGGCGATCTCCTTTTTCGATGTTTATCGATCGATCTCCCCAAACACGATATCCAGCAAACCGATGATGGCTGCGACGTCTGCCAGCAAGTGACCGCGGTAAAGCAGCGGCACGTGGTAGCCTTCCGTGTAGAGCTTGAAGTGATGGATCAGGGCTTCCATCGAGCGCTTCATCTCGCCGCGGCGCGGAGGGAAGATATTGCTGTCCAGCACGGCTTCCACCATGGAGAACTCGGGTTAACAGCCCTGGCAGGCAACGCAGCGTAAGCCTTGAGTGTTCCTAAAGCGTTGGTGTTTCTAGCGCTGAGCCTCCCTGAAACTCTTAACAATCCAGCGATTTTCGCTTCGAAGAGAGGCCCTCTCGAATCGCGCCCGGACGCCAACCTTCCGGTCAGGGAGAATAATTCCTGACTCTGACCGTGGGCAGAGTTGAAGCTGATCATTTTGTGATGCCGCGGAACTCATCCGGTGTTCCCGTGTCGTAACAAGCGAGGTGGATTTATCCGACAGCCCCAGCCACCATTGCAGCTTCCCGCTTGGCGCAGTTTCCCGCTTGGCTCGTAACCATTAAAAATGACTGACCTTCGGCGGACTCAAAAAGAAGGCGCAGTTCCTATGTCGTCATCGGTGGGTATTCATTGCTCGGAGTTATTCAGTAGTTGGATCATTGCCACGGCGATAGTTATTTTCGCGGTGGCTATGCTGAGCTTGTGGCGATATTTTTCTCGGACGACTTCGCTGCGCATTGCGCATCTAGCCATTTTTGTCGGCCTCGGCTCGGGATTGCTGGGCCTTCTTGCGTGGCAGATGCACCGCGATTCGATCCGGGCAGAGAATCTCGCGGCTCTTAAGGCTTTTCACGATGAGGCGGGCAGGCTCCTTGAGGAGAGTCTCTCATCCAACAACGTCGCCGATTACAAAACCCAGCGGACGAAAGCCGAGATGTTTTCCGAAAAAGTGGAAAAATGGGCTGCAAACAACATCGGGCCTAGAGCATCCGACATCTTGCAGCATCACGAGCCAACTGACGTCGGCGTGAAATCGGAAAGCGCAACAGACAAAGACCAACAATCGGCGATAACGGAAAACCTTCAGACAAGAGAAAAGATAGCGGCGTTGATTGACGCTAGAGCTCGTGACAGATGCGTGAGGCCGAGAACGACAGAGCACCCCGTTCCACAAATGGAATTTCCGGGGTGAAACGCCCAAAGCGCCGCAACTTCTCCTCTACCACTTCATGTTCGCGCCCGGCGTGCACGGCTGGCCGTCCGCAGGCTGTCCCGGATGCTCGATGTTCGTGGACAACTTCGGTCAATTCGCCGTGCCGCACCTGAGTGCGCGCGGCGTATCCCTTGCACTGGTCTCGCTCGCCCTTCGCCAGCCTTGAGGCCTATCGCAAGCGCATGTCCTGGCCGCACCGCTGGGTCTCGTCAGCGAACAACAACTTCAATGTCGATCTAGGGATGACCACACCGAGCGGCGAGGCCCATGGGCTCAGCGTACTCTTGCGGCGAGGAGACGAGATTTTCCGCACCTACTTCGCCTCCCGACGCGGATGCGAGGCGCTCGGGAACGTCTGGGGTTTCCTGGACGCAACACCCTACGGGCGCCAGGAGACGTGGGAGGATTCGCCTTCGGATTGGCCCAGGTCACGCCCCT
Source organism: uncultured Alphaproteobacteria bacterium (assembly GCA_963706265.1). GTDB lineage: Bacteria > Pseudomonadota > Alphaproteobacteria > Rhizobiales > Xanthobacteraceae > Bradyrhizobium. The sequence goes on from CAVPLO010000005.1 coordinate 120,042, forward strand.
ATGAATGGTGGCGCCGGCACGACGAATATGAGCCGTAAAGCCCGTCGTGCGTTGGTTGGAGCCGATGAGCCTCAGGCTGGTAGCGCTGCGCGCAGTTACCGCGGATATCTGGCCTGCCTCGGTCCGTTCACAAGTAGGAGAGCCAGACCTTACCTCCCGGCTAATTTGGCGGGCCTATGAGACCTCGATCCAACACAGGCGTTATCGGATATTCCTTGTCCAGAGCGGAACCTCCGGATGTTTCGACGTATGGCCATCATGCTGGTCGCTGTCGGCCTGGTTTTTGCGGCCGTGTTCGGATTTGAAGCTTTCAGGGCCAGGATGATCCAGAAGGCGATCGCCGGCCTGCGCAACCCGCCGCAGGCCGTCTCCACGATCACAGCCGGCCTACAGCAGTGGCAGGATCGCCTGAACGCGGTGGGCAGTACCCGGGCCGAAAAGGGCGCCGATCTCAGTCCGCAGGTGGCCGGGATCGTCAAGGCGATCCACTTCCAGTCCGGCGAGAAGGTCGAGCAGGGAACCTTGCTGGTCGAGCTGGAAGATGCCGACGACGTCGCACATCTGCACGCGCTGGAGGCGACGGTGGAGTTGGCGCAGCTCAATTACAATCGTGACACTAGTCTACGCAAAACTGATGCCGTGAGCCAGCAGACTGCCGACACCGACCTGGCAACGCTCAAGAACAACCAGGCGCAGGTCGCCCAGCAGCAGGCATTGGTCGGCTACAAGTCGATACGCGCCCCCTTTGCCGGCCGGCTTGGCATCAGGCAGGTCGACCTCGGTCAGTATATTGCGCCGGGGACGCCGATCGCGACGCTGCAGCAGCTTGATCCTGTTTTTGTCGACTTCTATCTGCCGCAGCAAGACCTTGCCAAGGTCAAGGTCGGCCAGGCGGTTACGGCGAAGGTCGACACCTATCCGGACCAGACTTTCGCCGGCAACGTCATGGCCATCAATCCGCTCGTTCAGGTGGCTAGCCGGAATGTCCAGGTCCGCGCGGCGTTCAAGAATCTCGGCGAAAAGCTGCTGCCCGGGATGTTTGCGACCATCGAGATTAATGTCGGCGCGCCGAAGGAATATGTGACGCTGCCGAACACGGCGATCTACTATAACGCCTACGGAAATATCGCCTATCTGGTCGAAGATGCCGGAAAGGACGAGGCGGGGCGGGAGCGCAAGACTGCCCACCAGGTGTTCGTGAAAACCGGCCAGACCCGCGGCGACCAGGTTGCGGTACTCGATGGTGTCAAGCCCGGCGACGTTGTGGTTACGGCCGGGCAAAACAAGCTGCACAACGGATCGCCGGTCCGCCTCAACAACGAAGTGAAGACCCCTTTCAGCGCCAACCCTCGCGTCTCGGAGGAGTGAGGGCGCATGAGCTTCACCGACCTTTTCATTCGCCGGCCGGTTCTCGCCACCGTGGTCAATCTGATGATCCTGGTCCTCGGCCTGCGCGCCATGAGCTCGCTGCCGGTGCTGCAATATCCGCGCACGCAGAACGCGGTCATTACAGTTGCGACGACCTATTACGGCGCGGATCCCGACGTGATCGCCGGCTTTATCACCACGCCGCTGGAAAACGCCATCGCCCAGGCGAACGGCATCGATTACATCAGCTCGATCAGCGCAAGCGGCCTCAGCACCGTCACCATCTACCTCCGCCTCAACTACGACGCGGACAAGGCGCTGACGGAGATCAACACCAAGGTTGCCTCGGTGCTCAACCAGCTTCCCACCGGGACGCAGCAACCGGTGCTGAAGGTGCAGATCGGCCAGACCATCGACGCCATGTATATTGGCTTCGACAGCGACGTGCTGGGCCGCAATCAGATCACCGACTATCTCGTCCGCGTTGTGCAGCCGAAGCTGCAGGCCGTACCGGGTGTTCAAACCGCAGAAATTCTCGGCCAACAAAACTTTGCGCTCCGGGCCTGGCTCAACCCGCAGAAGCTAGCGGCCTACGGCCTCAGCGCCGCGGACGTGGCTACGGCGCTGACGCAGAACGATTATATTTCGGGGCTCGGCACTACCAAGGGTCAGATGGTGGAGGTCAATCTCACGGCGTCGACCGGTCTGCACTCGGCGAGCGAATTTGCCAACTTGATTGTCAAGCAGGCAGGCGGCGCGATCGTGCGTCTCAAGGATGTCGCGAACGTCTCGCTTGGCGCCGACGACTACGAGACGCAGGTCGCCTTTGACGGCAAGCCGGCAGTTTACGTCGGCATCCAGGTGGCGCCGACGGCCAACCTGCTCGACGTGATCGCGGGCGTGCACAAGATCTTCCCGGGCATCCAGGAACAGCTGCCCAATGGGTTGCACGGCCAGATCGTCTACGATTCCACCAATTTCGTCCACGCTGCGATCTACGACGTGGTGCGGACACTGATCGAGGCCCTGTTGATCGTCAACCTCGTGGTGTTCCTGTTCCTGGGCTCGGTGCGTTCCGTCGTGATCCCGATGGTCGCAATCCCGCTGTCGCTGGTCGGCACCTTCACAATGATGCTGGTGCTCGGCTTCTCGATCAACCTTCTGACATTGCTCGCGCTCGTGCTGGCGATCGGGCTCGTGGTCGACGACGCCATCATAGTGGTCGAGAACGTCAACCGCCATCTTGAGGAGGGCAAGACGCCGCTGGTGGCGGCGATTGAGGCGGCGCGAGAGCTGGGCCGTCCGATCATCGCCATGACGGTGGTGCTGGTCGCGGTTTACGTGCCGATCGCGTTCCAGGGCGGCCTGACCGGCGCGCTGTTCACCGAGTTCGCCTTCACCCTGGTCGGCACGGTGACCATTTCGGCCGTCGTTGCACTGACGCTCTCGCCAATGATGAGCGCGCGACTGCTCAAACCGCATAGCGCCACGCGCGGCTGGCAGGAACGGTTTACGGACTTCATCGATCGCCGCTTCGACGGGCTGCGCAGTCGATATCTGAGGTGGCTGCATGGCAGCCTCGGCTACAGGCCCGTGACGGTCGTCTTCGCGTTACTGGTGCTGTCCAGCATCTATTTTCTCTACACCGGCGCCAAGAGCGAGCTCGCTCCCCAGGAAGACCAGGGCGTGGTGATTACGAACTCAACCTTGGCTCCGGATGCGACGCTAGAGCAAAAAGTGCTGTACGCTCGGCAGGTCTATCAGATCATGAAGAAATATCCGGAGACGGATCACATCTTCCAGATCAACTCTCCTGCCACGGTCGTCGCGGGCATGGTGCTGAAGCCGTGGGACGAGCGGGCAAGAACAAGCAACCAGCTTCAGCCGCTGGTTCAGCAGCAGCTTGACGGTGTTGCCGGGGCGCGGATCGCCGCCTTTCAGCTCCCTCCGTTGCCGGGCAGCCAGGGTCTGCCGGTCCAGTTCGTGATCAAGACGACCGATACGTTCGACAAGCTTAACGATGCCGCTCAGCAGTTTCTGAGAACCGCGATCGACAGCGGAATGTTCATCTTCCTCGACACGGATCTGAAGATCGACAATCCCGAGGCCGTCGTCGAGATCGATCGCGACAAGGCCGCGCAGCTCGGGCTCAAGATGAGCGATGTCGGCACTGCGATGGGGGCGATGCTGGGCGGTGGTTATGTGAACTATTTCAGCCTCGACCAGCGCTCCTACAAGGTGATCCCGCAGGTTGAACGGCAGTTTCGTCTCAATACCGATCAGCTCCTCAATTATTATGTGGCCAATGTCTCCGGCGTTCCCGTGCCGCTGTCGACGATCGCGCATATCACGACCAAGACAGTGCCGGAGAAGCTCAACCATTTCCAGCAGCTTAACAGCGCCACGATTCAGGGCGTGGCGGCGCCCGGCGTAGCCCAGTCCGACGCGCTCGACTTCCTGAGCGATCTTGCCGCCAGGACCTTGCCGCAAGGCTATACGGTCGATTACAGCGGCTTGTCCCGGCAATATATCCAGGAATCCGCCGGCTTTGTCGCCACCTTCGGATTTGCCCTGGTGATCATTTTCCTGTCGCTGGCCGCGTTGTTCGAAAGCTTCCGCGATCCTTGCATCATATTGGTGTCGGTGCCGATGTCGATCGCAGGCGCACTGATCTTCGTCAGTATCGGCCTCGGCGGCGCGTCGCTGAACATCTACACCGATGTCGGTCTGGTGACGCTGATGGGCCTGATCAGCAAGCACGGGATTTTGATTGTCGAATTCGCAAACGATTTGCAGCGCAGCGGTGCCTCCAAACGCGAAGCTATCGAGCAAGCCGCCGGAATCAGGCTACGACCGATCCTGATGACGACTGCAGCCATGGTGTTTGGCGTGGTACCGCTGATCCTTGCAAGCGGCGCAGGCGCCGTGTCACGTTTCAACATGGGGCTTGTGATCGCAAGCGGACTTTCGATCGGTACCCTGTTTACGCTGTTCGTGGTGCCGGCAATTTATCTTTTGATCGGGACCGATCATTCCCGCGAGGCGGAACAGAGCGCTTCCCGGCTTCCGTCGTCGAGTGATGTGGTCGGAACCGGCTGAAATAGGTTTTGCGAAGACAGGAGCAAACCTCGGCCAATTGGTTCCTCCCGTCAAATTGCTCTCCAAACATTGGGCTCAGGTGCATTAGGGTCGAGTGGGGCCATGGGGCATGGCCTGGGAATACCGAAGCGCGTCGCATTGCCACCCCTCCCGATTGGTCAGAACCGTCGGCCTACGACGATGGTCTGTCCCCAATTGACTTCAATTGGGTGCGGGCTAACATTGTTGGTGGATCGCGAACCAGGCTTCCCACGCCAGCAGAGCCAGAGCGGGTCGCTCCCGCCAGCGCCAGTCGAAGTGGGGCGACTCCACGCGTTCGGTGCACCAAGACGGCGCTGGTAACAGCGCCGTTTTTGTTGGACTGAATCAAGGCTTGCTGTCGGCTCGTCGGCGAGCAGATTGAAGCGGTCGCCTGCCGGCACCTGGCGGGTTCGCCACAGGCGCAGCGGATCCAACTGGAGAAAACCGAAGATCACCGCTTTCGCGTTGCGAAAATCGGTAGGTCGCGCCACGGCCGAAGCGCGCTGGCGCTACGATTTGGGAGAGGCTATGACTAACCCAAAGGCTGTTGGGAAGGACAGGAATCGCAAAGGCTCCTTTGGGCTCTGATCGGAACCTTTTCTCCGGTTCGCTCGGAAGGCATTGAAATCGCAGTAAATGCGACCGCCCTTCGAACAAAAAAATCTCTGGGAATGCCGGACCCGTCCCTGGCGGGCAGGTGCGGAAGGCGAACTGGCGCTCGAATGCTTAGTACCCCGCGTGGCGCCGCCACTGATCGTGGATACGACGCCAGCGTATCCGTTTCCTGCGCTGTCACAACGCCGGCGTATGGGCTTGCGCCGGATCGGCCGCGTGTTGCGAATCGATTGTGAAACCACCCAACGGGGTGTCCGTTCTGGGTGGCCATGCTTGCATCGGATGGATAACGCACATGAAGTTCCTGAGCTACGCCTATCGGTTCGCCTCCAACTTTCTGTTCCTCATACTGGTCTATTTCAGCCTCAACTTCCTGGATAAATACCAGCAACGCGTCATCGTTGCGGTCCTGGTGCTGGTCTATTGTGCGATGCGCGCCGCCTCGGCACTGCGCTCGTTTTACTTCTTTCAGCTTATCGAACGGCTGGAGGTCGAAACACGCCGGCTGGCCACCGCGCTAGGTGAGGTCCATTCGGGTTCGTCGCAACGCAAGCTCGTGGTCAACGAGGTTTCCGCGCTGCGCCATGCAGGCGAGATGAAGGCGTATATCGATCTGCTTTTTCTCGCACTGATCGTGCTGTTGTGCGTTTCGAAAATCGTGACGAACTAGCGTCACTTACACGCGTCTCTTCCTGACCTGAACCAGCCGCTTCACCGGACCGCGGTGGGCTGTAGCCGCGCCTGGCTTTTTTTGCCGCGAAGCGTTTGGCGCGCGGCCATGGCCTTGACGTCCGGCGTGTGCAACACGCGCAATTCTGCTTTTCGCGAGCCGCCTCGCTTCACGTCGCGAAAGCCTCTTGGTTCCGGCTTCGCGTGTGTTTGAGGCCGCCGCACGAGCACGGTGCGACAGGGCGGCGCCCCGAACGGCGACGTCCAGGCCGCCTTGAAGCTCGAACAGGTCCGACGCAGGCGCTGCCAGTGCAACGGTTGCGTTTTCCGGTGCGATCTCGGACGGCTCTGGCCAGGATGGACGGGATAGTGACATCTCGTGCAGCGTCGCCGGGTCTTCCCTGTCTTCGAAATCGGCACGCGCCGGGACCGGAAGGCTGCCGAGATTGGCGAAGATAAAATTCGGAATCTCGGGCCAGTGGACGATCGCGTCCGGCGGCGGATGCAGCAGCCATTGTTCCGGCTCGGTCGGGGTTGCGGGCCGGTCTGGGGTTGCTGGCACCACATGGACGATGCGATAGCCACGCGCTTTCAGCGTTTCCAGAATCCGCGGCAAGGCGGCAACCGTGCGCGCCTGGATATCGTGGAGCAGCAGAATGCCTTTTCCCTTGGCCTCGAGTCGGCTGACGGCGAGATCGTAGACGCGCGAGGACGAAATATGCCGCCAGTCGTCGGCGAGAAAGTCAGCGCTCCAGACCTGGATCCCCTTTTCGGCCAGATAGTCCTCGACGTCGTTAGCCCGTAACAGGCCCGGAATCCGGAAGAACGGAGCCAATGCGTCCGCATCGTCGCCCAGTGCCGCTTTCGTTGACGCGATTCCGTCATCGATCTCCTGCTTGGCGCGTTCGATCGGCATGCGATTCATGTTCAACGGGTGATTCTGGGTGTGCGTGCCGATGGTATGGCCCGCGGCGAGCAGTTTGCGCACGCCCTCGGGAGAAAACCGGGCCATGTTGCCGATGGTGAAAAAAGTGGCCTTGACGCATTCGGCCGCGAGGATGTCGAGGATCTGGTTGCTGTTGCGCGGCAGCGGCCCGTCATCGAATGTCAGCACCACCTCATGATCGGCCAGCGGCAGGGTTTCCCGATATTGCATGGTGCCGATGCGCGGATGTTCTCGAGGATCGACCACCAGCGTGCGTGACGTGCCGAGCGCATTCGGGTGGCCGGGGCAATCGGCTGCGCAGGCGGCGTGAGCGGCAAAGCCCGCGAGGAGGCCGAAAGCCACAGCCGTTTGCCGCCATAACCGGAGGCGACGCCACACACCGCCCATGAAAAAGCTACCGTCACCCATGCTTCAGACCAAGCTCATCATGACATGCTGCAACGTGATTGCGGCCCAAATCGTCGAACGTCCACACATTGTTTTCGATACTCCAGTGCCCACTTTCCGAAGTTCGTGTTCCACCGCAGCACCCACTTTCACGAACTTCGGAAAGTGGGCACTAGCAAACTTATTGAAACTAGTACCGCTTTGTCGATCTGAAGTCCCTGATTGAGTTCGCCGCTTGCGGCGCAGGGACTTCAGATCGGCGGTACTAGTGCTTGTTGGCGGCCCGCAAGCCGGATTGATCGGGCCAGGATGAATTGCGACTCAGCATCGGGAGAAACCCAGAAAACGTTGGAATGCCTGCCAAACCGGACGGCTTGACGCGTCTGCCGGCCTGCGAATGGCGGCAAAAGTATCGTTAATCAAGCCTTAACGCGCATCACGCACACTTCAAATCAACGGGGCCGACGGCCTTCCAGTTTTGCGGCCCGCAAACCACGCCAGATGAGGCGAGAATGCAGCGCCTTCGACTAAAAGCAGACGGGCGGATCGTCGAATTGAGGGATGGGCAGGAGTTTCCGCTGGCGCCGGTCATGGCCAGCGTGCCACCAGCCATCGTCTCCATTGTTTCTGTTGCGGCCGACGCGGCCACACCGCCTGCCGTGCGCGATCTCCGCCGCCGCGCCTGTCTGACGCAGATGGAATTCGCAAGCCGGCTCGGCGTTCCCGTCGAAACCATCCGCAATTGGGAGCAGGGCAAGCGTATGCCGCGCGGACCGGCCCGGGCGTTGCTTGCCGTGATCGCCCATGCGCCGGAGGCAGTGTTTTCGGCGCTCGCCAAATCCTGATCGCCAGGTTCTGGCATCAGCTTCCCATCGCCTGCCAGGCGCTCGAGGCAAATTGCCGGCGCCAGGTGACGATCACGACCGCCGCCGTCGTCGCGAACAAGACCCAGGGACTAACGAACCAGCCGAGATAGCCGAGCGCGAAAAAGAACGCGCGCTGTCCGCGATTGAAATGCCGGCCCGCCGCCTCGAACAGCCGCGTGGTTCGAATGACATGCGCTTCCGCCGGCGGCGTGTCGCGTTGCGATGCTGGCGGCATCGAACCCATCAGAATGGCAACGTAGTTGAAGAGGCGATAGGCCCAGGCGAATTTGAAGAACGTATAGATGAAAATCAGCACCAGCCCGACGCATTTGATTTCCCACAGTGCCGGCGGCGGACTGATATCGATCGGAAGCGCTTGCAGCACGCCCAGCGCTTCGCTCGTGGAGCGCAGCAGTGCCAATGCGCCACCGACCGCAATCAGGCTCGTTGAAGCGAAAAAGGCCGTGCCATTCTGCAAGGAGGCCATGATCTGCATGTCGACCATGCGGGCTTCGCGGTCGAGCATGCGGCGGATCCACACCTCGCGATAGATGTGCATGCGAGCCGAGAGGCTGTCGCGTCCATAGGCGGTATGTTCGAGGGTCAGCGCATATACCGTCCATTCCAGAACGAAAAAGCCGACCGCCAGGATATCGACCAGATAAGCGCGCATGCGTAATCCCTGTTGAAGGTGCGCGGATGCTGCCACGATAATAGTCCGATTCCAACTTCGCAGCGGGCACTTTTGCGAATGTTGGAATCTTAGGACCACTAGAAAATATATACTTCCAGTGCCCCGATTCCGAAGTTCGTCGCATTTTGCGGAGCCACGTTTCGAACTTCGGAATCGAAAGGGCACTGGTTAACCTATTGGGCTGGTGTGGCCTTGGTTCAGAAGTCCGCATGACGAACTGGCGCGCAAACGATGCGGACTTCTGAACCGCCACACCAGTGGATTTTAGGATTTGACATTCGCTTTGCGAGTTTGCGGCCGAGTCGGTAGCGAATGTCAAATCCGATCCACTGGCCTGTTCGCGGCAACGCCCCGTTGATTTGAAGCGCGCTGGACGGCATGGCACAATACCGGGCTATTGAGGAGTGTTTCGAAATGACTTTGAAGCTCGTGATTGGCAATAAGAATTACTCGTCGTGGTCGATGCGGCCGTGGCTCGCGCTTCGGGCCAACAACATCCCGTTCGAGGAGGTCTTGGTCTCGCTCTATAGCGGGGAAGCCGACAAGCAGCGGATTCTTGATTTCAGTGGCGCCGGCAAGGTGCCGATATTGGTCGATGGCAACGTGACCGTCTGGGATTCGCTTTCGATCATCGAATACCTCGCCGAGCGCTTTCCTGAAAAGCGGCTGTGGCCCGAACATCCTGCCCATCGTGCGAACGCGCGCTCGGTTTCCGCCGAGATGCATTCCGGTTTCGCGGCCCTTCGCAATGAGTGCGGCATGAACCTGCATCGGCCCGTTCGCGCGATCGAACTGTCGGCTGACGCTCGCGCCAACATCGCCCGCATTGAGGAAATCTGGCGTGACTGCCGCGAACGCCATGGGAAGTCCGGGCCGTTTCTGTTCGGGGCTTTTAGTGCGGCAGATGCAATGTTTGCCCCGGTGGTGCATCGCTTTCGTACCTATGCGGTTGCGGTAACCGAAGAGACACAGGGCTACATGGACACGATGACGGCGCTACCGGCATTTGCGGAATGGACCAGGGCCGCTCTGGCAGAGACGACGGTCATCGAGAAATTCGAGACGACCTGATTAGGGTTGGTGCGCCGGTTCCCTGCTATTTTTTCCTTATTCGCTGGAACCGGCCGCGTCCACTTTTGCACTTTCCATGAAACCGATTGCGCGTCCGAACGTTAGCCCCCGCAATTCTCGTTGGGGGTGCACGATGGTCGGAAGAGGGTATTTGTCGCGTCAGGCGTTGGCGCTGTTGAGCTTCGCCCGCGCAACAGGGAACCCTGAATTGGCTGCGCTGCTGGTGGAAAAGGCCAGTAATCTTAAATCGCAGGCCGACGAAATCATGACGTCCGGTGATGCCAGCCCAAAGGCGCCGGATGTGGAAACGGCTCCCCCATCTTCATCTTCCGGCAGTGGCTGACGGGCCGCCGCGTCGCTTGAATGTCATACATTTGTGATTGGTCGCTCACGTCGGTTGCACGAGGTCGAATCTGCGCCCTTCGCGATATTCGACGCTTGACCGGGCCAGCTAAAGCGGTCTGAATTCGCGCATCGGCTTCGCCCTCCAGCCCAAAAGGGGTTCGACCATGGGAATTCTTGATTCATTGGAAAATTCACCGGCTTTCAAAGGTGCGCTCGGTCAGTTGGAGGGTGCTGTTCTGCCGGCTGTTCTGAGCGAGGTTTTGGGCAGCGGTAGTCAGGGCGGGTTGTCGGCCATCGTCGCCAAATTGCAGCAGGCGGGTCTTGGCGATCAGGTGAAATCGTGGATCGGAAACGGGCAGAACCTGCCAATCACCGCAGAGCAATTGCAGCAGGTACTGGGCAGCGACACGGTCAGGCAACTGGCAGCCCGGTACAATATTCCGGTCGATCAGATCACCCAGATCCTGGCGCAGCAACTTCCCAAGGCCGTCGATCAGGCGAGCCCGGACGGAAAGCTGCCGCACACCGCCTGATTTCGAAAGAACACCCCTTGTCGGCGGCCGGGCGTGCAATGCCCGGTGGTACTATTTGACGGTCGGAACCCTGGGTTTCGAAGCGCCGCGGCCCGGCTGATTTGGGGTCGTTAACGGCAGGCATTCAGCCATTTATGTTGCTGAAAATCCTGCAAAATCGTCGCATTTGCCATGTGCGGATCGCACTGGCCAAAAAGTCAGCCTGCATGCTATACAACGCACGTTTTCAGTCGGCCGACGCAAGCGGGACCGTAGGCGTGAGCTGACGTTTTGCGTGATGGAGAGGGCGTTGAAGCATAAATATAACGTTGGAGAGACCGTCTATTTTACCGCCAGCAACGTGGCGCGTCCGGCCGCGAGCGGAACCTATGAGGTGATCCGCCTGCTTCCGACCGACGGGGACGACTGCCAGTACCGGATCAAGAACTCCACCGAAGCCTTCGAACGTGTGGCGAAGGAAAGTCAGCTCGCACTTTCTTGATGTGACGCACTACGAGTGAAACTGATTTCCGTTTTCACCCGCCGTCAAAAGGCCCGGTTCGCGGCAACAAGCTGCGGCAAACGATTTGCAAATCCGCATCATGGGCGCCTTATGTTCGTCATACGGACTTCCGAACCAAAGCCGCGCTGAACTTGCCGCCGGTGTCTTGGATTCCGAAGCTTGGAATGCGCCTAGAGGACATCGCGCATGAATTGGGCCTGGGCGAACATGCTCGATCAGATGTGGCGTTCCTCCGCATTCCCGATGTGGCTGACACTGGCGGCTGCGGGATTTTTCGCCCTGATTGCGATCATTACGCTGTTGCGGGCCGAGAATTCGGCGGCAAACGGCGCACTGACCGTCATCACATTGTTGGCGGTCGGGATTGCTCTGGTCGCGACCACCCGCGGATTTGGTTCAGGCAGTTCGAGCGCGAACGACGACGGGCGATCTTTTTCGGTAATGGCCAGCCTGCCGGCACTCGCTTGCGTTGACGACCTGGCCGGGGATCTGGTTTTGGCTGCCTGCGAAAAGGCCGTGTTCGGTACGCCAGAAGCGACTGCCGCGGCGCTGTCCTATGCGGCTCACCAAATCACCCGCCTGATCGGTTTTGGCGACGTAGCGGCCGCGAACAAGAACATGACCCCCGAGCTCCGGGCGCTGCGCCGCGCGGTGGAGCACGACCGATATGGGCTGATGGCCGAGGTGTTGGTTGTTCGCGAGCATTGTACGGCAACGGATTGCGCTGCGTTCAGATCGCTGACAGACAGCCGCCAGATCTCGGCCAATATCAGCGAGCGGACCTATGACGGCCTGATCGGGCGTTATTCGCTCGCCTGGAACGCGCCGGCGGCGCCGCTCGCCGCGCCGGTTGCAGCGCTGATCCCGGGCGCGCCGACCGGCAGGCCGACCAACGCGGAATTTCCAAGCGCCGCTTCAACGCCGCCTGTGAGCATCATGACGGCAGAGCCCGCGACCACGTCGGCGGCGCGTTCGCCGACGGCTTCGGCGGCCACACCGACACCATCCCCACGGCCGGCGCCATCGTCGGCGCTGGCCGCAGCCAAGAAACAGTCAGCTCCGAGGCCGGCGCGGACGCCGGCCCCGGCGACATCGCTAGCGCCACCACCGGCCGCTTCCCCCGATTGATGCGCGTTGCTGTTCTGATATTCGTATCCTGTCGCGCGGCTTGACGAACCCGCGGTCAAGCAAGTAGCGAATGTCAAACCCACTCCGCTATTATTTCGGCTATATCAATCGAATGCCGCTTCATCTGATCAAACTTTGCGTCGGTTGCGATTCCATCAAGGACCTCAAAGGGTGGGTTGCCGAGCGCATGAAGGCTGCCAAAAAGAAAGGCCAGCCCGCCCATCACATTCACATCACGCGGATGACACCCAAGCGTGTCGAAGAAGTGCTCGCCGGCGGCTCGCTCTATTGGGTCATCCGCGGCGAGATCGCCGCCCGCGAAAAGCTGATCGCGATTGAACCTTTTCGCGATCGCGACGGCATCGGCCGCTGCCGCCTGGTGATGCAGCCGAAGGTGATCGCGGTATCGCCGCGTCCGATGCGGGCCTTCCAGGGGTGGCGGTATTTCGAATCAACCTCCGCGCCGCCCGATCTCACGAAGTCGGCGGCGTCAAGTGTTGCCGCCATGCCCGAGCCGATGCGCCGCGAGCTGCGCGACCTCGGTTTGCTCTAACGCTTGATGAAATTCGATCGAATCGTCATCGCGCTTTGGCATGTTGATCGAGCATAGTCTTTTCGGAAAACCGCTGCATGCCGCGGTTCCGCGAACGCAACCTTCACACCGCGATATTGTCGATCAGCCGCGTCGTACCGATTCGGGCGGCGACCAGGATGCGCAATGGCCCATCCTTCCTGGATGTGACCTGTGCCAGCGTTTCGGCGTGCCTCGTCTCGAAATAATCCACCGAAAATCCGGCTGCGGCGATCGTCTCAATGGCAGCGGCTTGGGCGGAACGAACCTCTTCGCCGGCGCGCAGACAACGCGCCGTTTCTTTCATGGCCTGGAACAGAATCGGCGCAGCGCGGCGTTCTTCCGGTGAAAGGTAGACGTTGCGCGATGACATCGCGAGCCCGTCGCGCTCGCGCACGGTTTTGGAACCGATCACCTTGACGCCAAGGTCAAGGTCGGCCGCCATGCGCGTCACCACCCGCAATTGCTGAAAATCTTTCTCGCCGAAGATGGCGACATCGGGCCGGCATTGCGTAAACAACTTGCCGACTACGGTGGCGACACCGCCGAAGAAGTGCGGCCGGAAGCGGTCCTCGAGGCCAACCGATGCCGGCCCGTCCGTAATAATACGGCTCGCGAAGCCGTCCGGGTACATGGTTTTGACGTCGGGATTCCAGACCAGGTCGACGCCTTCGGCCGCGAGTTTCGCGAGATCGGCTTTCCAGGTCCGCGGGTAGGATCCGAAGTCCTCCGTCGGGGCAAACTGGGTCGGGTTGACGAAGATCGACACGACGACCTTGCGGGCGCGCTGCTTTGCTAACCGGACCAGCGACACGTGGCCGTCATGGAGCGCTCCCATGGTCGGTACCAGCGCGATCGTGGCTTTTTTCGCACGAAGTCCATCGAGCGCGCGGCGCAGCGCAGGGATTGTGCGGGCGATCATGGGGCGTGACGGCATCGGCTTTCAATCTGTCGGGAATGGAGGCGTCGGAGGCTGCGCCGCGGCAGGGCGGGTGGGTCCGACTCTATCAAGCTCCGTACCGTGCCGCCAAGCGTGACAAACACCCGGCCAACGTCTCGATGATCGGAGCTTTGCGAGATAGCGTTGCTCGTGAAGACGCGGGACGCAAGCGATTCACCATTGCGGTAGGCTTGGTAGCGATTTGCGAAGACGTTTGCGCATTTAACTTGACCGCGCACGCGCGTAATTTGATGATGACGAAAGGGGAGTCCGAAGGCATGTTGCTGCAGACTAGTCAGGGTCAATCCGGCTCGGCGCATGTCGTTGTCTTGGGCAACGAAAAAGGTGGCTCGGGAAAGTCGACCACGGCCCTGCACATAGCCGTCGCCTTGCTGAAGGCCGGCCAGCGAGTCGCCACCATCGACCTGGATTGCCGCCAGCAAAGCTTCACCCGCTATATCAACAACCGCCGCGCATGGGCGAATCGGACCGGTCTCGATCTCGAGATTCCGGTGCATCGCTGCATCAAGCTCGGCCAGACCATGCAAATCGCCGAAAACGAGATGACCGAGTTCGAACAGTTCGAAGAATTGGTGAGGGCGGTCGAACACAGCTTCGATTTCATCGTAATCGATACGCCGGGTTCCGACAGCTATCTGATGCGGCTGGCGCATTCGATGGCCGATACGCTGGTCACGCCGATCAACGACAGCTTTCTCGATTTCGACGTCCTTGGAACCGTCGACCCCGAAACCTATTCGGTCACCGGCGAAAGCCACTATGCGGAAATGGTACGCGATACCCGGCGCAAGCGCCGCCAGATCGACGGCGCCAGCACCGACTGGATCGTCGTTCGCAACCGCTTGTCGATGCTCGGATCGCGCAACAAGCAACTCGTTGCCGACGGGCTCAACGAGTTGTCGTTGCGGCTCGGCTTTCGTTCGGTGGACGGTTTTGCCGAACGCGTGGTGTATCGGGAGTTTTTCCCGCGCGGTCTGACCGCGCTTGACGATCTCGACGAGGCAACGCTGGGTACCCGTCCGAACCTGGGACATGTGACAGCGCGAGAAGAAGTCACGAGCCTGTTGCGCCAGCTCAAATTGCCGCTGGACGAGCGCGGCCGCCGTCGCGCCGCGAACCGTGCCGAGTGGTTCAGTCAGGTCGACAAACCGCTGGAACTTCACGACATCATTGGCGCCTGAGGTTTTACGAGGCCTGCGGCGGTATCCCGCCGCCTCCTGCTCCATCGCCTGTTTACCAATGCCTTGTTTTACCGGGCTTTTACCCAAGATCTGAACGCACCGTTGATCCCGGGACGTCCATTGCTGCGGGCGTCCGACCGCTCTTTCACCGGGATACCGATGTCCCGGATGATAGTGCATCGCACAATGATCGGGCGGTGAAGCGCCAATATTTGGTCTTTCTGTCACGGCAGCGTCAACTATATTGAGAAGCTGTGATGCAGGGTTTGGACCTGAAATTCACGCAGTCAAAGCGGTCCCCCCAAGGACGAACATGAAACGTGGAATTGCCGTTCTGCTCTCTTTGTCCGTGCTGGTTGCGGTTGGGTATTTCACCGCCAGCAAGTGGGCCATCCGTCATGAGACGCTGATGTTTCATGACGAGTCGCGCGGCGATCGGCCGGTCGCCATCGACGTCGCTGTTCGTCGCGACCGCGAATTGCAGGCGGATGCCGGGCTGATCAAGTTGCCGGTCGCGATCCTCAATCACGGCAACACCGTCAAATTCACCGAATATTCGTTTCTGGCGAATTTGTTCGCGGCCCGCGGATACATGGTGGCGAGCATCCAGCACGATCTTGCAACCGATGCGCCGCTTGTGACCAAGGTCGGCGAGCTCTACGTCGGGCGTCTGCCGCAGTATCACCGGGGCGTCGCCAACATCCGTTTTGCGATTGACGAATTGAAGAAGATTCAACCCAACGCCGACTACGATCACCTGACCATGATCGGACACTCCAACGGCGGCGATATCTCGATGTATTTCGCCAAGCTTTATCCGGACCAGATCAAGAAGGTCGTGACGCTGGATAATCTGCGCGTGCCGTTCCTGACCGACGGCCGGTTCAAGATCATCTCGTTCCGCTCGAAAGATCCGGTCTTCAAGCCCGATCCCGGCGTCGTTCCCGACGACGAAATCTGCGCCAAGGCAGGAATCACGGTGGTTCGCACCTCGTTCCAGCACAATGACATGCGGGATACCGGTTCCGACGAAGCCAAGGCGGCGATCCAGGACATGCTGGACAAGATGCTGGACGACGATAGCCCGCTTCGGCCGGTCGATACCACGACCACGCCGGTGATGACGGACGCCGGTCCGGTCACGCCCTACGCGCCGCTCGCGCGCAACTGAGCGCAGCCTGCCATAGCCTGCATCCGGCAATCGCTGAGCATTGACCGGGTGGGCACTGCAACCCACATTGCGTCGTGGGAGCGTGAAATGTCTGGTGGACGCGACTATTCAAAATCCGACGGGGACATCGCGCGCAACGGCGAGGATCGTTCGCTGCCCGAGCCGCAGTCATCGACCTCCGACGACATTGCCGCCTTCGTCGCCAAAGCGAAAGCGATGTCGCCTCATGCACCCGGCGGCAAGGGCCGGCTGGTTTTTGCGCTCGACGCGACGATGAGCCGGCAACCGACATGGGACATGGCGTGCGCGTTGCAGGCCGACATGTTCAAGGAAGCGGCATCGCTCGGCAGCCTCGACATCCGCCTGGTCTACTATCGCGGCCTCAATGAATGCCGTGCCTCGGGCTGGATTTCCGACAGTGCTACATTGGCGAAGTTGATGGGCAAGATCGATTGCCGCGGCGGCAACACCCAGATCGGCAAGGTATTGTCCGAAGCGCGGCGTGAAGCAGTGGCGTCCGGCGTGCGCGCGGTCGTGTTTGTCGGCGACGCCATGGAGGAAAGCGTCGACGATCTCTGCGTGAAGGCGGGCGAATTGGGTCTGCTCAAGGTTCCCGTCTTCATGTTTCAGGAGGGGCGCGATGGCACGGTCGAGCAGGCGTTTCGGGAAATTGCGCGGCTCACCGGCGGCGCGTGGTCGCGGTTCGACCCCGGCGCCGCTGCGCAATTGAAGGAGCTCTTGCGAGCCGCCGCAGCTTACGCGGCCGGCGGGCGCGAAGCGCTGCTGCGGCTGTCACGGAACGACAGTGGTGCGGCCGCCCTGCTGGGACAGATGAAGTAACTGCGCTTACGCCGTTGCAGCCCGGCCGACCTCGTCCAGCAGCGCGGCCAGTTTGCCGATAACGGCTTCCGCCCCATCCAGGCCGTGACGCGCCGCAATCCAGGCTGGATCGTTCCACGCGAGCCAGGTCTCATTCGATACGTCCTGCCAGACCAGCGCCTTGAGCGGCAGATCGATTCCGGTCGTCTGCACGGCCTGCATCAGGGGCGTGCCGCCTTTGGCATTTCCGAAGATCAAGACCTCCGTCGGCCGCAACGGAAGGCCAGCTGCTGACGCGCCGGCGGCGTGATCGATCCGGGCAAACACGGTCAAGCCTTTTGCGGTAATCGCAGCTTCGAGGCGGTCCATGGTCTCGCGCGGCGAATGGCTGCTCTTGATGGTGGTCAAACCCTGCACGGCCATGGCGAGCTCCGTTGCTACCGGTTACCAGGAAACTGATATTGGCACGGTAGCGCAGCGCCAACGCGCCTTTTTTGACGGCGCGCGGCCATTGGGACAAGGCCGGCATGCTTTTTTCGCCAGTAGCAATTATATAGGGAGGCATGCCCACGCTGGTCGCAGGCGCCGTCGCCGTCATCGTTCTCTATTTGCTGTTGCAGATGTTTCGCGCGGCCAATCCGGCCGTGCTCGCGCGGGCCGTCAAGATAGCCGGTGGTGTGCTGGCGCTGGCAGTTGCCGCATTCGTTGGTATCAAAGGCGAGCTTGCCGTCGCCATTCCGGTCGGCCTCTTTGGTGCGGGCCTATTGGGATGGGCGCCGTTCGGGAAGCCCGGTTTTGGCAATTTCGGCGGCCTGTTCGGTATGGGGGGTGGCAAGCGCACCGGCGGCCAAACCTCGCAGGTACGCTCCCGATTTTTCGAGATGGCGCTTGACCACGATAGCGGAGCGCTGACGGGAACGATCATTTCCGGCCCCAATGCCGGCCGTTCGCTGGAGCAGTTCGATCTGCCGGCGCTCTTGGGAATGTTCGGCGAATTGGATGCCGAAAGCGTGCCGTTACTTGAAAGCTATCTGGACCGCCGGTTTCCCGCCTGGCGTCAGAACGCGCAAGGAGACACGGCAGGCCGGCAACGCGGCGCGGCGTCGAGCGGCAAAATGACGGACGAGGAGGCCTATCAGATCCTTGGCGTGAAGCCTGGGGCGGGGCGCGACGAGATCGGCCGTGCCCACCGAGCGCTCATGAAGAAATTGCATCCCGACCAGGGGGGGTCGACGTATCTCGCGGCCCGTGTAAACGAGGCCAAGGAGGTTCTG
This sequence comes from uncultured Alphaproteobacteria bacterium, assembly GCA_963706265.1. Classification (GTDB taxonomy): domain Bacteria; phylum Pseudomonadota; class Alphaproteobacteria; order Rhizobiales; family Xanthobacteraceae; genus Bradyrhizobium. The sequence continues at coordinate 138,263 of CAVPLO010000005.1, forward strand.
CTTCGCACGCATCACAACTAACTCCGGCACGCCATCAAACGCTGAAAGCCGCGAGCTGCTGTCTTCCATCCGTCCGACGCCGTCTCCGCCCGCCGTTATCCGGCGTGGCCGATTTCGTTCATCTTTAGCCGGAAAGTCTTGACGAGAAGTTTGCAAACCAAAGCGGGCGGCCGCTGGTGGAGTGGATTTGACATTCGCTACTCACCCAGCCGCGAGTTCGCGCAGCGAATGTCAAATCCGAAACTCCACTAGAAACATATATTTGCTAGTGGTCCTTTGATTCTAGCATTCGCAAAAGTGCCCGCTGAGAAGGGATGCGAAATGTTAGAATTGGACCACTAGGAGGAGGCCGCCCGTGAAAGGCTTCGGTGCGCAAGTGTCTTAGTTGTGCATCGTGATGCAGGAGATGTCGCTGCGTTTGAGGGTGCGGCACACCGCTTCGGCCTGATCGCGGTCGAGGCCGGCAAAACGGGCCCGGTACAGCTTCCGGTCGCCCTTGGTGACCACGGGTTCGGTGAAGGGATCGGCCTTGCTGAGCAGGCCATGGGCCTGGTTGCGGGCGGCCTCGATCCGCTGCAGCGCTTCGCTTTCGCTCTCAAGCGCGCCGACCTGAATGATCCATCCGGTATGGGTTATTTCGGGCTTGGCTGGGCTGCTAGAGGCGTGGGAAGCGGGATCGGCGTAGGCCATGGCCTGCGAAGGCGACGGGGAGGAGAGGCTGGAGGCCGGCAGCACGCCGAGAATGCCGTTGCCCGTGCCGTGGTTGGCCGGCTGCGGTGGAAGATCGCCCCGCCCAACGTCGGCTTTGCCGTATTCAGCCTTGGCAACGACCGCATTCGATGTTTCCGGCACTTCGGTCCGCGGTGGAATCGTGTTGGTGATGGGCGGAGCCGGCTGGGACTGACCGGCCGCCGCCAATTTGACCTGTCCGGCCTTAATCTGGACCGTCTTCACCTTGACGGGCTTCATCGGTTCGGATGAGCCGGGGATCGCCGCGATCGGCTGGGTCTGGATGACGCCGCTGGTGAGCGGCGCAGGCTCCGTCTTGGCCTGCCTGGAATCGGACCTGATCGAAGAGGAATTGGCTCTCGCTTGCGACATCAGCGAAGCGGCAGCCGACGGCCGCGACGGCGCGGGCACGATCGAAATCGGTGCGGACGGAACGGGCGCGGCCGGCGTCGGGGCCGCTTCCGCGGCGTCCGCAACTTCCACATTGGCTTCCGACGGATTGTGCTCGGTAATCGCGGCGACCGTCCGCCGGGTCGAAGCCTTGTCGAGATTTTCGGCGAGAAGGTTGCGCATGATGGCGTCGCGCGAGCTGCCGCTGCGGCCGCCCATTACCACCCCCACCAGATGGCGGTTACCTCGCCGCATTGAGGTCACAAGGTTGAATCCGGAAGAGCGGGTATAGCCGGTCTTGATGCCGTCGACGCCCTCGACCGAGCCAAGCAGATGATTGTGGTTGGCGATCGAATGGCCGCGGAAGGTAAAGGATACGGTCGAGAAGTAGCGATAGTAGCGCGGGAAACGATCCTGGATCGCGCGGCCCAGCGTCGCCTGATCGCGCGCGGTTGTCACTTGCTCGTCGTCGGGCAGGCCCGATGCGTTGTGATAGATCGTTTTGGTCATGCCAAGCATATGCGCCTTGCGGGTCATCTGCCTGGCGAACTCGCTTTCGCTGCCGCCAAGCGCTTCCGCGATCACGACAGCGGCGTCATTGGCCGAACGGGTCACCAAGCCCTTGATCGCATCTTCGACGCGGATGGTCTGCCCGGGCAGCAGGCCAAGTTTGGTCGGGTCCTGTTCAGAGGCGTGCTCTGAAACCGGCAATTCGGTGTCGAGCTTGAGCTTGCCGGTGTCGAGGCGCTCGAACAGCAGATAAAGCGTCATGATCTTGGTGAGCGAGGCGGGATGCCGGCTGCCGTCCGGATTGTTCGACGAAAGCGTCGCGCCGGAATTGGCGTCTACGATGATCTCGGAGAAAGCCGGGTTGTAGTCGTCGTGCGATTCCGACCGGTAATGACGTACGTGGTGATAGGAATGCCGGTAGTGGCGCGCTTCGGCGATGTCGGTGGTGAATGTAACTGCGGCTGTGACCGCCGCAAATCCGAAAAAGCAATCCCGCCAACGACGCGAGGCAACCAAGCTGGTCCGAAGCATGAACTTTCCCGTCCCATTTTCTGTCTTGATCACCGCTTCGTGAGGCCAAATTATGCCCAACGGCCCGGTGACGTTTCCCTGTTCAAAAGCCGGCAGCGGGTTTCTTCCGCTCGATCGGCCGACAGTCCGCCATTCTAGCTAAGACGCTGTTCACAAACAGATTTCCGCGCCTGTCCCAAACCAAACAGGCCCGAGGAATCAGGTTAGGGGGCTGGGGTTTCCAAATGATTAAGGAAGCCTTGCGGGAAAGCACGGGATTCGAAGTTTTCGAAGGTATCAGCATAGGCTCTTGGTGCAATGCACAATTCGATCTGAGCCGGCGGGAACCCTTCGGGTAGCCATCAATGGCCAGGAAATGGCGTTGGGCGGGCCTTGCCAGCCAGCTCGGCTAACGCCGGGGGATCTCGGTGGCACGCCGGCTTTGAACGGGATGGCCCGCGTGTCGAAACCGCTCTCGCAGCGGAAATGTGCGAGAGATAAATACCGGTGACCATCAAATTCTAAATCGCCGCGAAAGCTGCGCCCGTGGCGCCAGTTTTTGTCAAAGCGGGCCGAATTGACTAAGCTTCTGGAACGCAGTTCGGGGAATCGGGTTTGCTGCAAGCCAAGGAATTGTGACCAAGCCATCGCGAACGTTCTTCCGAGCTTGCGACGGGACCAAGCTGGACCCATATTCTTTTTTCGCGCCGCGGGCCGGGAAATGGGCCGGGGATGGCACGGGCAGGCGGCCAGGAGAGGTGTTCGGAGTTGGCCGATGGTTCGTGTCGTGAGCGCGTTGCCCGGTCGGTTGTTCGGCCTTCCAAGAGGACTTCAAACACCCCAGTCATGTTACGCTTGATTACCAGCCCTGATCTGCACCCATCGTCGAGTGCCCCTCTCTCTCCTCGAATGGCCAACGATGATAACCGCGCTGGTGGAACCGGCGGCCCGGCTACTTCCGTTATCACCAAGGTCAAGCCGAAAACCAAGCGGCCGAATCTGTACCGCGTCCTGATCCTGAACGACGACTACACGCCGATGGAGTTTGTCGTTCACGTGCTGGAAAAATTCTTCCAGAAGGATATCGATGCCGCGACCAAGATCATGTTGCACGTCCACCATCATGGCATCGGCGAGTGCGGCGTTTTTACCTATGAGATCGCTGAAACGAAAGTGACGCAGGTGATGGATTTTGCGCGCAAGCACCAGCATCCCCTGCAATGCGTGATGGAAAAGAAGTGACGTCACGCTCCAGCGGAGCAGGGCTTTGACGTATCACAGCGTTTTGCCTCGGAAAATCGGAACGGGTCTTGCATCCGCCTGGATAGGTTAACCGAAAAAACACGGGCAAACGAGGCCCTTCACATCAGCGTGCGGGGGAGAACTGTAAGAGCCGGTCTTTCGCCATGATCGGACGCAACTATATATGTCGAAGGTTGTTGTTGCCTCACCGGCCAACGGCGATCATGATGGCAAGGGGCCACAGAGGACGCGAATGCCGACTTTTTCTCAAAGCCTAGAACAATCACTGCATCGTGCGTTGGCGATTGCCAACGAGCGTCATCATCAATATGCGACGCTCGAACATCTTTTGCTGTCGCTGATCGATGACAGCGATGCGGCGGCTGTGATGCGCGCATGCAGCGTCGATCTCGACAAGCTGCGCACCAGCCTTGTCAACTATCTCGAAACCGAATTCGAAAATCTGGTGACCGACGGCGCCGATGACGCCAAACCGACCGCTGGCTTCCAGCGCGTGATTCAGCGCGCGGTAATTCACGTGCAGTCCTCGGGGCGCGAAGAGGTGACCGGCGCCAACGTGCTGATCGCGATCTTTGCCGAGCGCGAGAGCCACGCCGCCTATTTCCTGCAAGAGCAGGACATGACGCGTTACGACGCGGTCAACTACATCAGCCACGGCATCGCCAAGCGGCCCGGCGTGTCCGAAGCGCGCCCGGTTCGCGGTGTCGATGAAGAGACCGAAACCAAGGGCAACGAGGATTCGAAGAAGAAGGGCGAGGCGCTCGAGACCTATTGCGTCAACCTCAACAAGAAGGCGCGCGACGGCAAGATCGATCCGGTGATCGGCCGCAACGCCGAGATCAACCGCGCGATCCAGGTGCTTTGCCGCCGGCAGAAGAACAATCCGCTGTTCGTCGGCGAAGCCGGCGTCGGCAAGACCGCGATCGCGGAAGGCCTAGCCAAGCGCATCGTCGACAGCGAAGTGCCCGAGGTTCTTTCTGCGGCGACGGTGTTCTCGCTCGACATGGGCACGCTGCTCGCCGGCACGCGCTACCGCGGCGACTTCGAGGAGCGCCTGAAGCAGGTGCTCAAGGAACTCGAGGCGCATCCGAACGCGATCCTGTTTATCGACGAGATCCACACCGTGATCGGCGCCGGCGCCACGTCCGGCGGCGCAATGGATGCGTCCAACCTGCTCAAGCCAGCGTTGGCCTCGGGCACCATCCGTTGCATGGGCTCGACGACCTACAAGGAATACCGCCAGCACTTCGAGAAGGACCGCGCGCTGGTGCGGCGCTTCCAGAAGATCGACATCAACGAGCCGACGGTGGAAGACGCGATCGCGATCCTCAAGGGCCTGAAACCCTATTTCGAGGATTATCACCGACTGAAATACACCAACGAGGCCATCGAGGCCGCGGTGGAGTTGTCGTCGCGCTACATCCACGACCGCAAGCTGCCGGACAAGGCGATCGACGTGATCGACGAGTCCGGTGCGGCGCAGATGCTGGTTGCCGAGAACAAGCGCAAGAAGACGATTGGCATCAAGGAAATCGAGACTACCATCGCCACGATGGCGCGGATTCCGCCGAAGAGCGTCTCCAAGGACGATGCCGAAGTGCTCAAGCACCTCGAACAGACCTTGAAGCGGGTGGTGTTCGGCCAGGACAAGGCGATCGAAGCCCTCTCGGCATCGATCAAGCTGGCGCGCGCTGGCCTGCGCGAGCCGGAAAAGCCGATCGGCAGTTATCTGTTTTCGGGGCCGACCGGCGTCGGCAAGACCGAAGTTGCCAAGCAGTTGGCGGCTTCGCTGGGCGTCGAACTGATCCGTTTCGACATGTCCGAATACATGGAGCGGCATACCGTGTCGCGCCTGATCGGTGCGCCTCCGGGCTATGTCGGTTTCGACCAGGGCGGCCTTCTCACCGACGGCGTCGACCAGCATCCGCATTGCGTGGTGCTGCTCGACGAAATCGAGAAGGCGCATCCCGATCTCTATAACGTGCTGCTCCAGATCATGGACCACGGCCGGCTCACCGACCACAACGGCAAGCAGGTCAACTTCCGCAACGTGATCCTGATCATGACCACGAATGCGGGCGCGGCCGATCTCGCGCGTCAGGCGTTCGGGTTCACGCGCAGCAAGCGGGAAGGCGACGACCACGAGGCGATCACCCGGCAGTTCGCGCCGGAATTCCGCAACCGGCTCGACGCCATCGTCTCGTTCGCGCATCTCAACGCCGATGTGATCGGCATGGTGGTGGAGAAGTTCGTGCTTCAGCTCGAGGCGCAACTTGCGGATCGTGACGTCACGATCGAGCTGTCCGATCCTGCCAAGGCCTGGCTGGTTCAGCACGGGTATGACGAGCAGATGGGTGCGCGGCCGATGGCCCGCATTATCCAGGAGCATATCAAGAAGCCGCTGGCCGACGAGGTTCTGTTCGGCAAGCTCAAGGGCGGCGGTCACGTCCGCGTCGTGCTGGTCAAGGACGAGGCGACGTCTCAGGACAAGATCGGCTTCGACTTCGTCGAGGGCCCGGTGACGCCGAAGCCGGAGAAACTGCCGGGGGCGCGCAAGCGCACAGTGCCGCGCAAGCCGAAACCGAGCGGCCCTGGCGGTGGCGGATCGAAGGGCCCGGCCTCGCGAGGCCCGCTGGTTAAGGCCTGAAGCAGGCATAGAGATCAAGGAAAAGCCGGCGCGTTGCGCCGGCTTTTTTGTTAGAACAGGGCCGGTCAACAGGCCGCGCGAGGAAACGAACATGATCATCGAAAATCAAGCCATGGTGACGGAGGCGGTCGTTGAAGCCGTTTCCCGCGTCGATGATCCGCGGTTGCGTGAAATCCTGTTGGCGCTGGTTCGCCACCTGCACGGTTTCGTGCGCGAGGTGCGCCTGACCGAGCGCGAGTTTGGCGACGCGGTGCGCCTGATCGCGGCGCTGGGCCAGAAGACGACCGCGTCCCACAACGAAGTCATGCTGATGGCAGGTTCGCTCGGCGTGTCGCCGCTGGTCTGTCTGCTCAACAACGGCAGTCACGGCCAGAGCGAAACCCAGGCCAATATGCTGGGCCCGTTCTGGCGCGACGACCAGCCGGCATGCGCGAGCGGCGATACGCTGGTGCGCTCGCCGACGCCGGGACCGCAATTGTTTGTTTCGGTTTCGCTCGAAGATGCAGGCGGCCGTCCGGTCGCGGGTGCCGAGATCGACGTCTGGCACTCCTCGCCGGAAGGCCTCTATGAAAATCAGGATGCCAATCAGGCCGAAATGAATTTGCGCGGGCGCTTCGTCTCCGGCGAAGACGGGCGGTTCGAGTTCCGCAGCGTCAAGCCGGCGGGCTATCCGATTCCCGTCGATGGCCCGGTCGGTGACTTCGTGCGCGCCACGCGCCGCCATCATTATCGGCCAGCGCATCTGCACTTCATGGTCTACAAACCCGGCCTCAAGACGCTGACCTCGCAGGTTTACTCGCCCGACGATCCCAACATCGATTCGGACGTGCAGTTCGGCGTCACGCGCGCTTTGATCGGCAATTACGTCCGCCACGACCAGCCGTCGGCCGAGCACGGTTTTGCGGCGCCGTGGTATTCCCTCGACCAGCGTTTTGTCCTGGAAGCGGGCGAGGCGCGGCGGCCGATCGCGCCGATCCGCGGCAAGATATCGGTTGCTTGACGCTTACCGGATCAAGCCGGCCAGCCGCGGCAGCGTCAGGCTGATCTCGGGAATGCAGATGATCAGCAGGAGTCCCGCGAACAGCGCGAGCATATAGGGCACGTAAGTACGAAAATGGTCGCCGACACTCAGGCGGGCAAAGCGGAGCGCCATCAACAGGCCGACACCCATCGGCGGCAGAAAAAGACCGATGCCGACTGCGGCCGTCTGAACGATGTTGAATTGGATGGGGTCGATCCCCATCGCCTCCGAAATCGGAAACACCACGGGGATCAGAACTACTGCGGCGGGAAGGCCCTCCAGCACCATGCCGAACAGGCAGCTCACGATGGCGGTTACCGTGAGGAACAGCCATGGATGCCCCTTCAGCGGCGATAACAATTCGCCCAGGAGCTGCGGCACGCCGCTCACGCCCATCAGATATTGGTAGACGGAGGCAACCGCTAGCAGGAATACCACCGCCGCGGTGAGGATCGCGCTGTCATAGGCGATCTTGCCCATCTCGCGCCAGGAGACGTTGCGGTAGTAAAGTTTTGCGGCGAGGAACGCGTAGCCCGCGACCACAGCACCGGCTTCGGTCGCGGTAATGATGCCGAGGATGAAGCCCGCGAGGATCACAAACGGCACCACCATCGGCACCGCTGCATGCAGCGAGGCCTGGCCGATGCGCTTCAGGCTTGGCCTTGTATCAACCGGCCAGTTCTTTTGCCGCGCGCGGATGTAAACGACCGCCATCAGGCACAGCATGATGACCATCGCCGGAACGAACCCGGCGACAAACAATGCCACCGCCGAGGTGTTGGTGACCTGGGCAATGACGATCATGAAGATCGCCGGCGGCACCAGCATGCCCATCGCGGTGCCCGACGCAATCAGCGAAGCAGAATCGCGTGGATCATAGCCAGCTTTGGTCAAAGGCGGCATCAGCGCCGAGCCCAGCGCCGAGACTTCCGCCATTTTCGATCCGCAGATGTCGGAGAAGAAATAGGCTACCACGATCACGGACATGCCGAGGCCGCCCTTGACCCAGCCGATCAGCGCCCGCGCCAGTTCGACAAGCGCGTGGCTCATGCCGCAGCGCTCCATCAGATTGCCGGCGAACACGAAGGCCGGGATCGCAAGCAGCACCCAGCTCTGCGAGCCCGAGACCAGCGCCGAGGACAGTTGCTGCATCGGATAGCCGCCGATCCAAAGACCCGCGATGCCGGCGACCGCCAGCGCGAACACGATCGGCATCGAGAGCAGGATCAGGACGACGAAGATGACGGCGACCGCGGCAAGCAGCATGAACAGCGCGCCCTAATGCAGAAGAGTCTTGTTGCGCCGGCGGCGAAATCATAACCGCCAACGCATACACCGCGATCAGAATGCCGCCGACCACAGCCGAAGCGTAGAGCCAGGCGAGGCTGATCTCGAGGCCGGGCGTCCGTAAAGTGCGGTTGAGCAGGCAAAGCTTGAACCCGTACCAGGCCACCAGGAGGCCGACACCTGTCATGAGCGCGTGGTTGAATCGGCGGATCCAAAGCTGCACGGGCTCCGGCAGGCGATGCACGAAGACGGACAATGCGAAATGCGAACGCGATTGAATTCCGATCGCCGCGCCGATCAGCGTCAGCCATGCGAGCGACAACTCGCCGACTTCCTCGACCCAGGTGAACGGCACCGGATCGATGTCGAGCCAATTGGTGATGGCGCCAACGAAGTAGCGCAGGATGACGCCGACCAGGAGGTTGACGATGGCCAACACGATCAGCGCCGTGACCGCAACCTTCGGAACGGCTTTAAGGAGACGCAGCATGTGCGTTGAAAATCCGGCGGGAAACAAGGCTGGGATGACGGCTCAGGCCTTGAAGCTCTCGATTTCATCCCACAGAGCGCTGTACTGCGACTTGTAGGCCGGCCAGATCTTCTGCTGAGCCACCTTGCGGAATTGGTCGACGTTGGCCTCGACCACGGTCATACCAACCGGCTCAAGCAACGCTTTGGCTTGGGCGTAGTTATCGACGGATTCGGTCTGCTGGCGGATCTTCTCCTGCGCAGCGCGTGACAATTCGAGAACCAGTTTCTGCTGATCGGGTGTCAACCCGTTCCAGATATCGAGATTCATCACGGCATTGGTCGGGCCGTAGTTGTGATAGGTGAGGGAGGCGTATTTTGAGACCTCGTAGATCTTGAGCGCCTTCATGTTGACGATGGGCAAATCACCGCCGTCGATCACGCCCTGTTTCGCGGCGGTGACGACCTCGCCATAGGCCATTGGCACGGCGTTGCCGCCAAGACCGTTGATGGTGTCGCCGAAAATCTTCGACTGCTGAACGCGGATCTTGAGGCCGCGCAGGTCTCTCGGTTCGACGATCGGCTTCTTCGACGTCCAGAAATGACGGAAGCCGTAGTCGAAATAGCAGAGCACCTTGAGCTTGTAGTTGTCTTCGATCTGCTTGCTCAGCTTGTCGCCGATCTTGCCGTTGAACATGGCGTAAGCGGTGGCGTAATCCTTCACCAGATAGGGTACCAGAAACGCGCCCATCTCCGGGAATATCGTGGCGGCGGCGCCGGCGGGACTGCCCATGGCGATGCTGCCGGACTTGACCGCATTCATGATCTCGAGCTCTTGCGGGATCAGGGTCTTGCCGAAAAACTGCATTTCGAGCGCGCCGTTCGAGCGGGCCGTCAGTTCTTTCGCCATCCAATCGAAGGCGACGGCCGCCGATTCCGGCACGGCGTTGATGTGGGCAAACACCAGCTTCTTCGGCTGGGTCTGGGCCAAGGCAGGTGCGCGGCCGGTGGCGAGGATGCCTGCCATGCCGGCGCCGGCACGCAGAAGCATGCGGCGATCAAGGGTGGCACGGCGCGTTGCGGCGTCTGGCATCAGGTTTCCTCCGGCTGTTTCTTTTGTGCTTGTTTTTGTCGATCTGGGCCCGGCAGGCGCCAACCCACCGAGCCGGCCGGGAGCTTACAGAAGTGCGGTCCCGTTGAAAGAGGGATATTGGTCGCAACCTTGGCAGCCGCGAAAGGCCTAGGGCGTGCCGGTCTTCACCTTCAGATGACGAACTTCCCACGGCAGGATGATCTTCTTGAAGATCACCGGGTCCGGCCACGTTCCGGCCGAGTGGATGCTGCGATGGAGCACGAACTTCGGAAAGTGGGCACTAGGTGTCGCGCGACCCGCCCACAACGAGGATCGGCGCCGTCGGCTTGCCGAGCAAACCTTGCGCTTGCAGCGACATCTTCGGAACGAAGGCGATCAGCAAGAGATGGATTGGCAATGCTGGGGAAAGGAAAGGCCTTAGCCTTCGCCGATCAATTCCTTGATACGCCGCTGCAGCTGGCGTTTTTTCTTTTCGCTCATGCGCAGTCGTTCGGCGAGGTCCGAGCCGGGCAGCTCGTAGGACTGCTCCGGGTTGAACGCCACGCCGACGAAATTGTCCCGCCACCATATAATCCGGGCCAGAAACGACTGTCCCTTGCGCGCGATCTTCAGCCGCAACGAGGTTTTGGGAAGGCCGATCTCATTGGTGAACTCGAGGTGGGCGCCATGCTCGGAGATATTGCGCACCACGCAATCTCTGGATGCGCCGCTCTCGGCGATCTCTGCAACCCCGCCATAAATCACCTTGTCGCGCGCGCTCTGGCGTCGGTCCAGCATCGAAAAGCTCCCAATCGAAAGCCGAACTCTTACGCGAGCCGCCGGCACAAGGAAGGGTATCGCGGCCAAAATGCCGCGTTAACGTAAATCGATGTTGGGAAAATCATGCCGCAAGTAGCGGCATTAACGACAATTTTAGAAGGTTTAAGCTGCCGTCTCGCGAAGGCTGCGCGCAACTTCCTTCTGGGCGTCGAATTCACGCCGGCGCCGCGCCAGCTCCTCGGCGCTCAAGGCCGCGACGTTGTTGTAGTCGCGTTTCCACGAGGGATCGGCGCTCCATCTCAATGGTGATTGCACGGTGGTTTGGGCTGATGGCGCGGTTTCCAGCACCCGCAGAGCCAGCTCGAGCGTGAAGGCCTGCGAGGCCGCATCATGTGGTTTGCCCGCAGAGTTGCCTAGCGGGAAATCCGAGAACAGGAAACGGGGCACCGCGGCATGCTCGACGATATCCTTGGCGCAGCCCATTACCACGGTCGGGATGCCGTTGGCCTCGAGATGCCGGGCGACCAGGCTCACCGTCTGGTGGCAGACCGGGCAGTTCGGCACCAGCATCGCGGCATCGACGCGGTCGGCCTGGCAGCGGGCGAGAATTTCCGGCGCATCGGTCTCGATCGTAACGCGATGGCTGCGGTTGGTCGGCACGCCGAAAAAACGCGGCGCGACTTCGCCGATCCGCCGTTCGGCGGCGAGCCGATGCAGTTGGGGCAGCGGAAACCATGTGCCGCTGTCTTCGGCCGAGGTGTGCACGCGGTCATAGGCGATGTGCGAAATCCGCAAGTCGTGCGCCTTCGAAGTGTCGCCGTCGTAGACAGAATAGAACTTCGCAGCCCCGTTATATTTGGCGCCGGGGCCCTGATCGCCCTTGGTGGGATCGAACGGCGCTGATGTCGTGATGAGGGTGACGCGCGATTGCGCGAGTGGTTTGCGCAACGGTTGAAACGGCGTCTCGACATAATGCGCCCAGCGATAGGGCGTGGTGTAGCCGATCGCGCTGTAATATTCCCGCGTGCGCGCCATATAGGGGATCGGCGCATCGTCGTCGGGTGCAAAGCTAGTACGGTCGTCAGAAGGGGTCGCCATATCTGGTGTCCTCTTTCCGAAGTTCGTATTACGTCGCAGCACCCTCTCTCACGAACTTCGGAAAGCCAAGGGCACTAGTGCGGCGAATTTGAAGTTCCTATCAGTTTCGCTGCAAGTACGTTATAGGAACTTCAAATTCAAAGCCGCTACTCAAATCAAGAAGTTACTAGAGCTCCTTTGATTCCGAAGTTCGCATCAGAGGTTGCTGCGATATCATGCGAACTTCGGAATCGGAGCTCTAGAAAATCTGTGATTCCGGTACCGCTTTCGATCTGAAGTCCCTGGTAGGCATCGCCGCTTGCGGTGCAGGGACTTCAGATCGGCGGTACCAAGATATCTCATCAACGCGCCATCATTGAAAGATAGCTAATCGGCGGGCGGCCAATGTCAAATCCGCCCTCGGACGGGACTGCAATGCAAGGGTTCAAGAGCTCGCACCTCTGGTTCGTCCCTCTCGCCGCGATGTTTTTCTGGGGCGCGGGCGGCGCGCTTGCGCAGGAGGCGGCGCCAGCGAACGATCCCTTTGGATTGGCCACCCCAAGCGTGGAGGAACTGGCGCTTCCCAAGGAACCGCTTTCGGAAAAGGCGGCGGACGCCGGCACGCGGGAGGCCGTGTGCCTGATGGTCGAGGCGGCGGCGAGAGCCAACAATCTGCCGCTCGAGTTTTTCGCCCGTGTGATCTGGCAGGAAAGCCGTTTTCAATCCGGCGCGGTGGGGCCCATGACCCGCAGCGGCCAGCGCGCGCAGGGCATCGCGCAGTTCATGCCGGGCACCGCCAGCGAACGGCGATTGCTCGATCCCTTCGATCCCGTGCAGGCGCTGCCGAAATCAGCCGAGTTCCTCGCCGAATTGCGCAGCCAGTTCGGCAATCTTGGGCTCGCCGCAGCGGCCTATAATGCAGGGCCGCGGCGGGTGCAGGAATGGCTTGCCGGCACAGGCTACATGCCGCAGGAGACGCGCCACTACGTTGCGGTCATCACGGGCGCGACGGTCGAGGAATGGCAGGCCGCAGGCCGCGGCGGCCAGATATCCGACCGGGCGGTCGCGCATACCACCTGCCAGGACTTGATGGCACTGCTCAAGCGCGCGCCGAATTATTTTGTCAGCCAGCTCGAACAGCGCGTGCAGTTCGGCGCGGCCCAGCCATGGGGCGTACAACTGGGCGGTGGCTTCAATCGCGACGTTGCGATGGCGATGTATTCGCGGGCGATGGCGCGATTGCGGGGCGTGATCGGCGATCAAACGCCGACCTTGCTCAGCGCGCAGAATCGCAGCCGAGGGATGCGGCCGTTCTACCAGGTGCGGATCGGTGCCGACACGCGGAAAGCAGCCGACGATCTCTGTAATCGCATCCTTCGCGCCGGCGGCGGCCTGTTTTGTGCTGCGAAATATCAGGGGCTGATTTGGCGGCTCGCGTGAGGCACGCTTTGCATGCCAGTGGTGGGCGTCGCCTCGCTTGACCTGCATTCAAATGGCTTGGCTGATCGCCGCATTGCTGGTTTGATTTGCCACAAAAGAGCGCCAGCGGAGAAACGGCATGGGACGGCATCTCAAGCAGGCTGTAATTGGTGGGCTCGCCTGTGCGGCGGCGCTTTTCGCCACGGCTGCACATGCCGCCGAATTTCCCGCGCGGCCCATCCGCCTCGTGGTTCCCTATTCGGCCGGTGGCCCGACCGACGTGGTCGGACGGGTCGTTGCGGATTATCTCGCCAAGGATCTCAAGCAGGCGGCGATCGTCGAAAACAAGCCGGGGGCCCAGGGGGCCATCGGCGCAGAAGCGGTCGCGCGGAGCGATGCCGACGGGTACACACTTCTGGTCGTGTCCGGCTCGATGTTTGTGCTCAATCCCATGCTGTACAAGAAGCTGGCCTACGTTCCCGACCGGGATTTTCGGACGCTCGCGATCGTCACGGAGGACCCCCTCGTGATGGAGGTCAACCCTTCCGTGCCTGCGAAGTCCGTTGCCGAGTTTGTGGCATACGCCAAACAAAATCCTGGAAAGCTTAGCTTCAGCTCGGCCGGAACGGGAGGCGTGATTCACCTCGCCGGTGAGATGTTCAAGCAGATGGCCGGCATCGAGATGACCCACGTGCCCTACAAGGGTGCCGGGCCTGCCATGGTCGATCTACTCGCCGGCAACGTCCAGGTGATGTTCGACTCCTTCGGCACCGCGTTGCCCCCGGTGACGGCCGGGTCGTTGCGGGCACTGGGCGTAAGCTCGGCGCAAAGACGCTCCGAACTTCCCGACGTGCCGACCATTGCCGAGAGCGGCTTCCCCGATTACCTCGTGAGCGTCTGGTTCGCCATTGCCGTGCCGGCCAAGGTGCCCGAGAGTGTCGCGGCCATTCTCAAAGCAGAGCCTCGACCGGGCACTGAATGACGAAACGTTCCGTGCGTCGCTTCAGAAAATCGGCTATTCGGTCAAGCGTCCGCAGAGCCCGGCCGGGATCGCCAAGTTCATCGAAGCCGATCGCGCACGCTGGTCAGCGGTCGTCAAGGAGCGGAATATTTCACTGGACTAGTGGAGTGGATTTGACATTCGCTACCCATCTGGCCGCGGCTTCGTCAAGCGAATGTCAAATCCAAAACTCCACTAGAAAATTATATTTATTAGTGGTCCTTTGGTTCTAACATTCGCAAAAGTGACCGCTGCGAAGGGATGCGAATGTTAGAAACGGACCACTAAAGCGATGACGGTAGAAACCAAGTTGCGCGAGGGCGAGGTCGCCGTCGAGATGCCCGAGGCCAACGATGCCGGTCTTGTCTTCATCGGCCGCATCCGCACCCCCTGGAAATCGCGCGAGGAGACGCCGCGGCAGGGCAACCATGATGGCCCCATCTGCCGGATCGAGATTTTCGAACCCTGGGTTCCGGCGCTCAAGGGCGTCGATTTCTACGCGCATCTGGAAGTGATCTATTGGCTGCACCGATCGCCACGCAATCTCGTGCTGCAAAGCCCGAAGAAGAATGGATCGACGCGCGGCACGTTTTCGCTCCGCTCGCCGGTCAGGCCCAATCCGATCGCCACCTCGATCGTGAAATTTGTCGGTATCGAGGGATCAAGCGTACTGGTGCGCGGTCTCGATTGCCTCGACGAAACTCCGCTGATCGATCTCAAACCCGATCGCTGTGAATTTTCGCCGCTGGCGGCGCAGAGGGGTGGGAATACGGAAACGGAATGAGGTTGTTCTTCACCTCTCCCTGAAAGGGAGAGGTCGGATCGCTCTAGGGCGATCCGGCTTGAGGGTCGTCTAGGTCATCGAGTTTGAGCTGACCCCCACCCCAATCCTCCCCCTTTGCAGAGGGAGCGAGCTTGAGCACTTATCCCGTCAGCGCCGCACTAAGCTTCGCCGCGTTTGCTTCCAGCACCTTGCCGTCTTCCTTGCGGCTGGCCGGCGGCAGCAACGCCACGCCGTCATAGCGCGGCATCACGTGCACGTGCAGGTGAAACACCACCTGTCCGCTGGCCGGTTCCGAGAATTGCTGCACCGTGACACCCTGGGCATTGAAAGCCGTCATCGCGGCGCGTGCGATTTTTTGCGAGACGCGCGCGACATGGACGAAATCGTCAGGCGTAATATCCAGGATGTTGCGGGCGGGCGCCTTCGGGATGACCAGCGTATGGCCCGGACATCGCGGCATGATGTCGAGAAAGGCCAGCGTGTGGTCGTCCTCATGCACCTTGTAGCAAGGGAATTCGCCGCGCAGAATCTTGGCGAAGGGGTTTTGCGGATCGTAAGCGGGCATGACAGGCTCCTGATCTAATCGTCGTCCCGAACGCCGTTGTCTTTACGAAACGGTCCGGTCTCGGTCAGTTCGCGTCCCATCTCGGCCACATAGGCGCGCTCGCGCTTAAGGTAGTCCTTGATGGCGTGACGCAGGCTTGGATCGGCTATGAAGTGCGCCGAATAGGTGGTTTGCGGCAGGTATCCGCGAGCGATCTTGTGCTCGCCTTGCGCGCCGGCTTCAACCGTTTTCAAATCCCGCGCAATGGCGTAGTCGATGGCCTGATAGTAGCACACCTCGAAATGCAGGAACGGGTGATGCTCGATCGCGCCCCAGTTGCGCCCGAACAGCGTGTCCGATCCGACGAAATTGATCGCGCCGGCGATCCATCGGTTGTTGCGTCGTGCCATGATCAGGAGCACGTCGTTGGCCATGGTCTCGCCGATCAGCGAGAAGAACGATCGGGTGAGATAAGGCCGGCCCCATTTGCGCGAGCCTGTCTCCATGTAGAAAGCAAAGAACGCATCCCACGCTTCCTCGGTGATGTCGCTGCCGTTGAGGGGGTGGATGGTGATGCCGTTGGCGATCGCCTCGCGCCGCTCGCGCTTGATCGCCTTGCGGTGGCGCGAATTCAGCGTGGCAAGAAACTCGTCGAAGTTGCGATAGCCTTGGTTGTGCCAGTGAAACTGCTGGTCGGTCCGTTGCAGGAAGCCGTGGCTTCCCAGAAATTTCCATTCGGCCTCGGGCGCAAACGTGACGTGCACGGAGGAGGCCTCCGTCGCCTGGCAAAGTCCAACGAGACCGCGTGCCAGCGCCGTTCGGATTTCGTCCTGATCGACGTCGTTGCGGACGAGGAGGCGAGGGCCCGTGGCGGGCGTAAAGGGAACTGAGGCCTGCAGTTTCGGATAATAATTTCCACCTGCGCGGTCGTAGGCGTCGGCCCAGCCGCGATCGAACACGTATTCGCCTTGTGAATGCGATTTCAGATAGCAGGGCACGATGCCGGCGATCACGCCGTCGCGACGGGCAATCAGATGCCGCGCGCCCCAACCGGTGCGCGGCGTGGCCGATCCAGACGCTTCGGCGGCTGAGAAAAATGCGTGCGAAACAAATGGGTTATAGGCGATTTTGAAGCCGCCAGCAGGGCCGGCGGGGCTCTGCGGTGCCGTGGCCTGCGGATTGGCGCAGGCGTTCCAATCCTCAGCCGCAATCTGGCTGACGGAAGAAACCGCTTCGAGGGTAATTTCGGAAGAATCCATGGATGCTTAAGGCCGCTCCAGAACTCAAGATCGTGCAGAGGGCGGCAGAGTTCAAGGTCCGCCGGTCAGGGACGGAACCCTTCAAAGATCATTTGATCGGCATATTGGCCAGCGCGCGAGCGCTGTTCGGCCGTGCGCACCGTCCAGGTCAAAAGCGGCAGCCCGAACACGTGCCGCGCGATCCAGGGCGTGGGCGCCGGCAGATCGTTGACCCAATAGGCGACAAAATGCGGCCGGGTGCGCAAGGCATGTTTCAGGTGACGCATGCCGTCGCGTTGGACTGGAGTCGCCTCCGGCCAATCGGCCTCCGTGTAGTTGCGTTGCGCGACGATGCCGTGGGGCCGTTCCGGGATCATTTGGCGAAGCGCAACCACCTGGTCCGGATCGAAGGACATTCCGGCCACCGGACCCGGATAGGAGGCGAGTACTTCCGCCATGCGTTTCACCAGCCGGCGATCGCCGTCGAAATGGCTTTTGACCTCGACGATGATCGGAACGCGTCCCCTGACCAGGATGCAGAGGTCGGCCAGCGACATCATCCGCTCCGACGTGTCCTTGAAATGAACTTCCTTCAGCGCCGTCGATGTCAGGCCGAGCAGGGCGCCTGAGCCTTCGGTGAGACGCCCGAGCGCATCGTCGTGATGCACCATGGCTTCGCCGTCGGCGGTGAGCTGCACGTCGCATTCGATGGCGAAGTTGCCGTCGATGGCGGCGAGTGCCGCGCCCGGCATGTTTTCGATGATGCCCCGTGCGCGATCATGCAGGCCGCGATGGGCCACCGGCCGCGCCGTCAGCCAGTCGGGGGCGCGCATCTTGAGGGCCTCCCGCTTACGAGACCTCGAATATCCCTTCGACCTCGACGGCGGCGTCGGCCGGCAGAGCCGCCACGCCGACCGTGGTGCGCGCATGGCGGCCCTTGTCGCCGAATGCTGCGACCATCAGGTCGGAGGCGCCGTTGAGTACCTTCGGCCCGTCCAGGAAGTCGGGCGCGGAATTGACGAAACCTCCGAGACGAACCACGCGCGTGACCTTGTCGAGATCGCCGAGCGCGGCCTTGACCTGCGCCAGAAGGTTGATGGCGCAGCCGCGCGCCGCCGTATTGCCTTGCTCGATGGTCACGCCGCGCGCCGAGCTTGCCCTTGGCGATCAGCTTGCCGTCCGCGCCGAGACAGACCTGACCGGAAACAAACAGCAAATTTCCGCTGCGCACGAAGGGAACATAATTCGCGACCGGATTCGGCGGTTCATGCAGGATGATGCCCTGTGATGCCAGCTTCTGTTCGACCGTACCCGCCATGTGTCGTCCCCGCTTGATGCTGCCGGCATCCGGATGGCTCGTGTGGCGACACTGACGTTCCTTTCAGTTTCGCGGCGATCTCTTTAAAGGAACGTCAGAATCAAAGCCACACTAGAAATCATATGGTTGCTGGTGTCCCTTTGGTTCTGACATTCGTAACCGAACCCGCCGCGGCATGATACGAATGTCAGAACCGGGACACCAGCCTGCTTTGTTTCGCGCATCAGATCGCTACTTGCAAGCGAAGGGAGATGGCGGCGTCGAACTGCCGGAAAAATAGGGCAGGTCGGCCATGATTATGCGGCATGAATTGCGAATTCTTCCGCCTTTTGGCCGTAGTTGCGTTCGCTGCAGTGAGTCTGGCTGAACATTCTGACGAAACCGCTATCTCCAGGGATGAACCATGGCCCGCCGCGTTCCAGATTTTGCCCCGCAGCGTCAAATCGTTGGCACTGACTTTGGCGGTGTCCGCGCTGGCGGTGGGATTGCCCGGAAGCGCCCGAGGCCACGGCCAATAGCACCGTTTCTCTCCCATCAGGCGCTTTACGAACTCAGACCTGTTGAAGTCGCGCGGATCCAACTCGATCAGCAGCGCACGGGGCCGCATCCTCTATAGTTTCACCGGCAGCGCCTGCGAGGGCTACACCACCGAATTCCGCCAGGCGTCGGAGATGGACAACGGCGAGAGACAAGGTCACGTTGTCGGACCTGAGCTCGACGTCATGGGAGGATGCTGCCGGCAAGACCTATCGGTTCAAGATCAATTCGCGGATGAACGATGTCGAGGTCGGCCCGATCGACGGGGTTGCGGAACGGGTCGGCGATCACATCACCGTCAAGCTGAAACAGCCGCAGACCAAGACCTTCAATCTCGACGGTTCGATCGTATTCCCGACCGAACAGATCGAGCACATCATCGCCGCGGCCAAGGACGGCAAGACCATCCTGGAACAGACCGTCTATGACGGTTCGGATAATGGCGAAAAGGTCTTCAGCACGATGGCGGTGATCGGACAGCCGATCCGGGGCGATCAGGCCGTCGCTTCGCCCGATCCTTCGACCGAAGACGATGCGATGAAGATCGACGACGCGCTGGCCGGTGACGGTGAGTTATTACGATCACGACGCCAAGCCAGAGGAGGGCGAGCAGACACCGCTCTATGCGATGTCGTTCGAGTTGTTCGAAAATGGCGTGTCGCGCGCGCTGGTGCTCGACTACAACGACTTCGTCATTTCGGGCTCGCTCGGAAAATTCAACGTCAAGGATGCCAAGCCGTGCAAATGACGGCGTTTGCTGTCATTCTGGGACGGTGCACAAGCACCAGGACCTCAGATGCGCAATTGCGGGTCGGGGAATCTCGATTCCGGGCTCGATGCTGAGCATTGTCACCGAATGACGAGCCTTAATTAGACGTCGTTCTCCTCCGTCGTCTCCGGACCCTCATAGGCAATTCCCCTGATCACGGCGGCATCGCCGAATTTCTTGCGCAGGCCGTCGATGGCGCGCTCCGCGTCCGCGGAGCGGCGATCGAGCATGTCGGTGTCATGGGCATCGCTACCTGAGCGAAGCGCGCTGACACCTGTGCCCATCAGGCGGAAGGCGGTGCCGTCGATTTCCTTCGCCAGCATTTCCCGCGAGATGGCGAAGATCTTGGCCGCAAGCTGGGTCGGGGCGTGAATGGATTGCGAGCGGGTCCGCTGCCGGAAATCCGCCGTCTTCAGCTTCAGCGTGATGGTCGATCCCGCCAGTTCGCTGTTCTTGAGTCGCGCCGAAACCTTCTCGGATAATCGCCACAGCATCTTTTCGAGAGTCGCGAAATCGCGGATATCGTTCTCGAAGGTGGTCTCGCTGGAGATCGTCTTGGCGCCGCGATCGGCCACCACCCGGCGATCGTCGATGCCGCGCGCAAGCCGCCATAACCGCTGACCTTCGCCGCCGAACTGCTTCATCAGTTCGGCTACGTCGGCGCGTTGCAGATCGGAGATCAGGCGATAGCCGCGCTGGACCAGGCGTTCCTGGGTCGCCGGTCCAACGCCAAAGATGAAGTTGACGGGCTTGTCCGCCAGCATCGCATGCGCCTCTTCCTGGTCCAGGGTGGCAAAGCCGCGCGGCTTGTCGAGATCGGACGCGATCTTGGCGAGGAATTTGTTGCAGGAGAGCCCAACCGAAACGGTGACGCCGACCTCGCGTTCGATTGTTTGCGCAAAGCGCGCCAGCACCTTCGCGGGTATCATGCCGTGAACACGTTGCGTTCCGCTGAGATCAAGAAACGCTTCGTCGATCGACAACGGTTCGACCAGCGGGGTCAGCGCCTGCATCGCGCGGCGTACCTCGCGGCCAACCCGAACGTATTTGGCCATGTCTGGCCGGATGACGATCGCGGAAGGGCAGAGCGCCAACGCCTTGAACATCGGCATCGCCGAGCGGACGCCGAAGGTGCGCGAGATGTAGCAGGCGGCAGAGACCACGCCACGCTTGCCGCCGCCGATAATCACGGGTTTGTCGGCGATCGCCGGATTGTCGCGCTTCTCGACGGTGGCATAAAAAGCATCACAATCGATATGGGCAAAGGTCAGCGAGGCAAGCGCGCGGTGACGCACCAGCCGCGGCGAGCCGCAGACGCTGCATCGACGCGCAGCGAAATCCAGGTCATGGAGGCAATCCCGGCAGAAGCAGGTCGGTCCTTCTGCGGAAGATGTCACGGACATCGCGCTCCAACTCGGGGTCACTCAATGCCTGATGGGCGGCGGCGATGTTGGTCGGATGAAGCTTGGAGGCCTCGGCAAATGCCTTCACGGTTGCGTCATCACGCATGACGAAATCGAGCACATGGGCGAGGAATCGGGGGTCGGAGGCAGAGCTGCGCAACGTGTCCGGTCCGATTCCGCTTTCGGCCAGGAACGCGCCCAGCCGCTCGGGATCGCTCGCCACAAAAGAAAGCGCCTGAATCGCAACGATTTCAGCCACTTCCCGGGGGGTCCGTGTGGGTTTTCTCAAGGGGCCTATTTGCCTTTCCGTAACTTATGGTCTCTATTTTCTGAACGATCATGCCCGAGTCTGCCGAACGTGTTCAAGCAACTGGCAACCAAGTGTTGGAAGTGACGCTTCGGCTTAACCGGTTAGAGCGAATTGGCGCTAGTTTGATTTCACTTTTTGACAGGCCGAGCGGCGTTGGGGGCTTTGCCCTCAAGGTCTGCATCGCCGGGAGCGGAGGGGCGGGATGGCAAAGACCGTCCTGATCGTGGAGGACAACGAGCTCAATATGAAGCTCTTTCGCGATCTACTAGAAGCGCATGGCTATCAGACTTCCGGCACCAGCAACGGTTTCGAGGCGCTCGATCTCGTGCGCAAACTTCGCCCCGATCTAATCCTGATGGATATTCAGCTGCCGCAGGTTTCGGGTCTCGAAGTCACGCGGTGGATCAAGGACGATCCGGAGCTGCGTTCCATTCCAGTCGTCGCGGTCACCGCGTTCGCGATGAAGGGCGACGAAGAGCGTATTCGCGAAGGCGGGTGCGAGGCGTATCTTTCCAAGCCGATCTCGGTCGGCAAGTTCATCGAGACCGTCCGACGGTTTATCGGATAGGAGAGTATGAGATGTCCGCGCGTGTTCTTGTAGTCGACGACGTACCCGCCAACGTCAAGCTGTTGGAAGCACGGTTGTCCGCTGAATATTTCGATGTGCTCACCGCATCGAACGGCGCGGAGGCCTTGGCGATCTGCGCGCGCGCCGAATGCGACATCATCCTGCTCGACGTCATGATGCCGGACATCGATGGCTTCGAGGTCTGCCGCCGGCTGAAGTCGAACCCCATCACCCATTTCATTCCGGTCGTCATGGTGACGGCGTTCGACAGTCCGGCCGACCGCGTGCGCGGCCTTGAAGCCGGCGCCGATGATTTCCTGACCAAGCCGGTATCGGACGTGGTCCTGATCGCTCGGGTGCGTTCGCTCACCCGGCTCAAGATGATGACCGACGAATTGCGGATGCGTGCCATTACCTCGCTTGAAATCGGCGTGCAGGCGCCGGAGCGTAGCGCGGTCTCCGACACCGGTAAGGGCGGCCGCGTCCTTCTGGTCGACGATCGTCCGTCATCCTATGAGCGGCTGGCGCCGGTCCTGAGCACCGAACACACCGTCGATGTCGAAATCAATCCGGCCGAAGCACTGTTTCATGCTGCCGACGGCGATTACGACCTTCTGATCGTGTCGCTCGGTCTCGATAATTACGATGGCCTGCGGCTATGCAGTCAGGCACGCTCGCTGGAGCGGACCCGTCACGTGCCGATCCTGGCGATTGCGGAGGCCGACAGCAACACGCGGCTCCTCCGCGGGCTCGAGATCGGCGTCAACGACTATCTGCTGCGCCCCGTCGACAAGAACGAACTGTTGGCGCGCGCCCGCACCCAGATCCGCAAGCGCCGCTATACCGATCACCTGCGCGACAACGTGCAGAACTCGATCGAGGCTGCGATTACGGACGCTTTGACCGGTCTGCACAATCGCCGCTACATGGAAAGCCATCTGGCGACGCTCGCCGAGCAGGCCTCGAGTCGCGGCAAGCCGCTGGCGGTGATGATGCTCGACATCGATTTCTTCAAATCGATCAACGACAATTACGGCCACGACGCCGGCGACGATGTGCTGCGCGAATTCGCGGTGCGTGTGCGCAAATCGATCCGCGGTATCGATCTCGCTTGCCGCTACGGCGGCGAGGAGTTCGTGATCGTGATGCCGGAAACCGACTTGCATGTGGCGGGTATGGTGGCTGAGCGCTTGCGGCGCTCGATCGCCGGTGAACCCTTCGCCGTCAACAAGGGCGAAAAACGCATCGAGGTCACGATCTCGATCGGGCTCTCGACGCTGGAGCGAAAGGGAGAGTCGGTCGCAGACGTGCTCAAACGCGCCGACAATGCGCTCTATCGGGCCAAGCATGACGGCCGCAATCGCGTGGTGGCGGACGCCGCCTAATCTACAGAGCCATGCTTTCGCCCGGCTTTTCCGTTGATACGAGGATGGCAGGCCATCGAACCTGACCCTGCATTCGACAGAAGCACCCCTGGCAGCTCCTTCGCAGCCCCGCCATCGCGGGGTCCGCGCGCACCAAATCCTGCGCGATCGAGCCGTTGACGACTGCGGGCCGGACATCGCCGAGGGTAAATTTAAGTGTTGACTTTCGTTAGTGTAGACTTACATTTGGCTCTTGCGCGACTGACATTCGCTCGGATGGACGACAGCGATGATCAACGCTGAGCGAGCTCTCGACGCGCTCGGGGACCGGACACGGCGTCGCGTCTTTGCGCGGCTGCGCAACCGGATCTGCACAGCCGGAGAGCTTGCGCAAGGGATGGGAGTGACGCGGTCGGCTGTTTCGCAGCACCTACAGGTGCTCAGGGCGGCTGGACTCGTGGTGGTCAGGGCTGATGGCACACGGCGGCTGTACCAGGTGGACAACCGCGGCGTCGAGGCAGTGCGCCAATGGTTCGATGGCTTCTGGGACGAAACGCTGGGCGCGTTCAAAGAATCAGCCGAGCGCGCGGCCACGAAGACAAGGAGACCGTGATGGCCGAGCAGATTGTGTTGAACTGGACTGATCCGAACAGCGTCCGCAAGATCATCAAGGTACAGGCCGCACAGGCGCTGGCGTGGCGCGTTTTCACCGAGCAGATGGGCGCCTGGTGGCCGCTTGCCGTGTACAAAATCGGCAAGGCGAGTGCGGTGGATGCCGTCATCGAGCCGCGTGTTGGCGGTCGCTGGTACGAACGCGGCGACGACGGCAGCACCTGTGATTGGGGCCGCGTGCTGGTTTGGGAACCGACCTCGCGACTTGTCCTGTCCTGGGATATCGATGCCGACTTTCAATATGACCCGGAACTGCACACGGAAATAGAGGTGCGCTTCGTTGCGGAAGAGGACGGCTCAACGCGCGTCGAACTAGAGCATCGGCGTCTCGACCGGTTTGGCGACCGTCGCGAGGAGATGCGCACAGTCTTCGACAAGACCGGAGACTGGGGCCAACTGCTGGCGTCTTTTGCGCAGACCGCCGAAAGTGCTGCAAACGACTGAGTGATGGGGCAGCCGAATGCCATATTACACAGCAATTACAACGTTGCTCGCTGTGGCGCTCTACTTCGTCCTTGCCACGCAGGTCGCGGCAGCTCACGGCAGGTTCAACGTAAAGCTTCCTGCGACCACCGGCGATCCTCACTTTGAACGCATCTTCCGCGCGCATATCAATACACTCGAATGGATGCCGACGTTTCTGGCGCCGCTATGGCTTTGTGCATTCTATCTCAGCGACGTCGTCGCCGCGGCACTCGGACTGATCTGGTTCGGCGGGCGCGTGTGGTATTTCGTCGGCTACAGCCACGCCGTGGAGAAGCGTTTGCCGGGGTTCTTCATCCAGTCGAGCGCCTGCCTGCTATTATTTGTCGGCGCGCTTGCCGGCATCGTGATGCACCGGTGAGGTGACAGATTGCAGGATTGGGCGACCGCATTCGCTGGACAGCGGCGCTCAGGCGACTGAAAAGTTTGCGTTAGCCGCCAAGACAACGAAAAACGGGCCGCAAGGGCCCGTTGTCGTCTGCGCTTGCGCGAAAACTTACTTGATCTTGGACTTCGCGGAACTCGACGTGCTTGCGCGCGACCGGATCGTACTTCTTCTTTACGAGCTTGTCGGTCATGGTGCGCGAGTTCTTCTTGGCGACGTAGTAGAAACCGGTGTCTGCCGAAGAAACGAGCTTGACCTTGATGGTGACCGCCTTGGCCATGTTCGGGACCTCAATTGGGGGATTCGAAAAGCCGGCCAATCGGCCCGCATTTGCGGCG
Source organism: uncultured Alphaproteobacteria bacterium (assembly GCA_963706265.1). GTDB lineage: Bacteria > Pseudomonadota > Alphaproteobacteria > Rhizobiales > Xanthobacteraceae > Bradyrhizobium. The sequence continues at coordinate 163,149 of CAVPLO010000005.1, forward strand.
CAACCTAGCTTCAAACCGCCCAAAGTCAAGGTTTTGCGGGCAAAAACCCGCCGGGATTCGGCTATTTACCTCTCAAAGAAGCGGTTTTTCGGCCGCGGCAGGCCGAGATTTTCACGCAGGGTTCGCCCCTCATATTCCCTTCGATAGATCCCGCGTTTCTGGAGCTCCGGGACCACCTTGTCGACGAAGTCATCAAGCCCGGCGGGCAGGAACGGGAACATGATGTTGAAGCCGTCGCAACCGAAACTCGTCAGCCATTCTTCCATCTGGTCCGCAATGAGTTGGGGCGTGCCGACAAACGACAATCCGCCATAGCCGCCGACGCGTTGCGCAAGCTGGCGCACCGTGAGCTTGTCGCGCGCGGCGGCATCGACGATCCGCTGACGCCCGCTCTTGCTCGCGTTGGTTTCCGGGATCGGCGGCAACTGACCGTCGGGATCAAAGCCGGAGGCGTCCGTTCCCAGGATCACCGAGAGTGAGGCAATCGCGCTGTCGTAATGCACCTTGCTGTCGAGCAAAGCGCGCTTTTCCCTGGCCTCCTCGAGGCTGTCGCCGACCACGACAAAGGCGCCGGGGAGGATTTTCAGGTGCGCCGGGTTGCGGCCGATCTTTTCCATCCGTCCCTTGATGTCGGCGTAGAGTTTTTGTCCATCAGCGAGGCTGCCGCCGCCGGTGAAGACGGCTTCCGCGGTTTCGGCCGCCAACTGCCTGCCGTCATCCGATGCGCCGGCCTGGACGATGACCGGCCAGCCCTGCACTGGGCGGGCGATATTGAGCGGGCCGCGCACCGAGAGATATTGGCCCTTGTGGTCGAGCACATGCATTTTGTTCGGATCGAAATAGAGGCCGCTTTCGACATCCCTGACAAAGGCATCGTCGGCGAAGGAATCCCACAGGCCCGTCACCACGTCGTAGAATTCGCGGGCGCGCTTGTAGCGTTCGGCGTGATCCATGTGCTCTTCGAGGCCGAAATTCAGCGCGGCGTCCGGATTTGACGTCGTGACGATATTCCAGCCCGCACGCCCGCCGCTCAGATGATCGAGCGAGGCAAAGCGGCGGGCGATGTGGTACGGCTCGTCGAAGGTCGTCGAGCCGGTTGCGATCAGTCCGATATGTTCGGTGACGGCGGACAAAGCCGACAGCAGCGTGAACGGCTCGAAAGAGGTGACGGTGTGGCTGCGCTTGAGCGCATTGACCGGCATGTTGAGCACGGCCAGATGGTCGGCCATGAAGAAGGCGTCGAACTTGCCGGCTTCCAACTTCTGGATCAGTTGCTTGATGTGGGAAAAATTGAAATTGGCGTCGGGCCAGGCCCCGGGATAGCGCCACGCGCCGGTGTGGATTGAGACCGGCCGCATGAACGCGCCGAGCTTGAGTTGCCGTTGTGCCATGGCCCGATGTCCGTGTCGGTTATTGTTGGCAGAAAAGATAGGCACGAATTGCGCTTGTGCCATCGCTAAGGTTGAGGATAGTTTTTCTGTTTTTAGTGTTCATCCGAAACGCTTGTCACTCTGGATGCGCCGATTAAAGAGGAAATTTCGAATAGCTTAAAGCGGTCGACCCGTCAGGAGCACGCGCCATGACCAAGAAGATCAGGCATCTTGATAAGAAAGACATTATCCATGCTGGATTGTTAGGTGCCGTCAAAGCCAAGCCGATCAAAAAAATCTATTATGGTGAGTTCGGTGCGAAGACGAACACCGGACCACGTGGGCCGAGCAAAGAAGTCTTGGACCTGATTGCTAGCCAGGAAATGGCCGCTGGAAGACCAGATATCACCGTAATTCTAGTTCGGAGGGATACGGGTTATCCTGGGCAAATCGACGGATTAGAAACAGGAAAGCCCAAGCAATCTCAAATGCAAAGGGCTCGCGAAAAAATGCAGGAGGTGATCGACGCATACAATCCAGGCGCTCGAAATCCGTTTTGACTATAATTCGGATCTACGCCCCCAGTACGTCACGATGCATCTTGCCACTATAGAAATGGTAAAACGGCACGTCGGCGTCGTGGCGGAGCGCGCCGGTCGCAAGACGCTTGTCCAGTTCATTCAGCACATTCCGGGTCATTGGGTGCAGATCGGCGAGGGGCTTCGATCCAAGCTCGACCCAGACCAGTTCGACTAGCTCGGCATCGGCATGGATGACGCCGTCGACACGATGCGCAATGGCCGAGGCGTCAGCCGTGAAAAAGCGGGTGTCGAAACGCCTGACGCGGCCAGGCGGCGTGATCGCACGCGCGATCAGGAAAAGGCCGGAAGGATCGGGCAGCAGGCCGGCATCGGCGAACGGCTTCCACGGGCCCGATAATGCCGGCGCCTTGCTCGGGCTTGCGCGCCCCAGGCAAAGGCCGGTCTCCTCGCAAGCTTCGCGGATGGCGGCGACCGCCAGCGAGCGCGCACGCCCGGCGGTAATCCTGGGACTGCCCAGCAAGAGGTTGGCTTCCAGCGCCTTCGGAATAGGGGCTGCCACCGGCACCCGGCCGTCAGCGGTATCGACGCGGCCGCCGGGAAAGACGAATTTGCCGGGCATGAACACCACCTTGTCGTGGCGTCTGCCGACCAGCACCTTTGGGATTACGCCTGAGCGATCGACCAGGATCAGCGTGGCGGCATCGACGGGACGGCGATAGGGGTGATGGTCGGCTTCCTTCTCGGTATTTCCGGTCTCGCTCATCGCGCCCCAAAGCCCCGTGTCTTCCTGATCAGGGAAAGCGGTTTATGGCTCCGGGTTGGCTTCGTCAAACCCATGCATCCGCAACGCCCATTGCACGCCGACGACCGCGCCCTTGACCGGTTGCAGCAACAGCAGCGAGGCGACGAAGGTCAGCGGCAGGTAGATTGCGAGTTGAAGCGCGACCGGCGGGGAATAATTGGTCTCGATCATCAGCGCCAACGGCACCACGATGTGGCCAACGATGACGATGACGAGATAGGCCGGAAGGTCGTCGGCGCGGTGCGGGGTAAAATCCTGTCCACAAACCGAGCAGGCGTTATCGACCTTCAAAAAAGCGCGAAACAGCTTACCCTCGTCGCAACGCGGGCAACGGCCGCGGAAACCGCGTTTCAAGGCGGTCCAGACCTCGCGCTTCTCGATCGCGCCCGTTTCCCGGGTCCAGACGATGGGGCGCGTGTTCACATTTTCCATCACTAGCCTCTCTTCGACTTGCCGGATCGCCCCTTGCTGCGCTTTCGATCCTTCTTGCGCGGACTGCGTCCCGGCTGTGATTTGGCCTTCGTCTTGAAGGCGCCTCGCGCCGGCTCGCGCCTGCGCGACGGGGGTTGACCGTCCGACAGCAATTCGAACCGCAACGCGCCGGCAACCGGTGCAGCTTCTACCAGACGAACGTCGACGACGTCACCAAGCCTGTGCATGGCACCGCTGCGCGAGCCGATCAACGCGTGGCGGGCTTCATCGTAATTGAAGTATTCGGTGCCGAGGGTGCGGATCGGGATCAGCCCATCGGCGCCGGTATCGGCCAGTTTCACGAACAGGCCTGCGCGCGTCACGCCGGAGATCCGTCCCTGGAACGTGGCGCCGATACGGTCGGCGAGAAAATGCGCGATTAGCCGATCGGCGGTCTCGCGCTCGGCCTTCATGGCGCGGCGCTCGGTGACGGAGATTTGGGCGGCGACTTCGCTCAGATTTTCCGAGGTCTCACTTTCCGGCGACGCGCCTTCGCCCAGACCCAGCGCGCGGATCAAAGCGCGATGCACGACCAGATCGGCATAGCGCCGGATCGGCGAGGTGAAGTGAGCGTAGCGGCGCAGATTGAGGCCGAAATGGCCGTAATTCTCCGAGGAATATTCGGCCTGGGCCTGCGAGCGAAGCACTACCTCATTCACGAGCTGCTCGGCATCGTGGCCTTTGATCTGCGTCAGTACACGGTTGAAGACGGTCGGCCGCAGGGCGCCGCTTTTGGCAAAGGGCAGGTCAAGGGTTTTCAGAAATTCCTGCAACGCGTGAACCTTCTCCAGCGTCGGTTCATCGTGCACACGGTAGATCAGCGGCAGCGACTTCTGCTCCAGCATTTCGGCCGCGGCGACGTTGGCCAAAATCATGAACTCCTCGATCAATTTGTGCGCATCCAGCCGCTCGGGCACGACGACGCGATCGACGGTGCCGTCCGCCTTTAAGAGGATCTTGCGTTCGGGAAGGTCGAGGTCGAGCGGGTCGCGCTCGTCGCGGGCGCGCTTGATGCACGCATAAGCGGCATAAAGTGGTTTGAGAATCGGATCGAGCAGGGGTCCCGTGGTGTCGTCGGGATGGCCCTTGATGGCGGCTTGCGCCTGTGCGTAATTCAGTTTCGCGGCCGAGCGCATCAAAATGCGATGGAAGGTGTGAGAGCGCTTGCGGCCGTCCGCTCCGATCACCATCCTCACCGCGAGCGCGCCGCGCGGTTCGCCCGGCACCAGCGAGCACAGATCGTTGGAGATGCGCTCGGGCAGCATCGGCACCACGCGGTCCGGAAAATAGACGGAATTGCCGCGCAACAGCGCGTCGCGATCGAGCGCCGACCCCGGCCGCACATAAAAGGCGACATCGGCGATCGCGACGTTGACGATGAAGCCGCCTTTGTTGTTCGGGTTGGGATCCTCTTCAGCGTGAACGGCGTCGTCGTGGTCTTTCGCATCCGGCGGGTCGATGGTGACAAGCGGCACATCGCGCCAGTCCTCGCGCCCCTTCAACGTCGCAGGCTGGGCCTGCTCCGCCTCATGCAACGCGTCTCTTGAGAATGCCTGCGGAATGTCGTGGGCGTGGATCGCGATCAGGCTGATGGCTTTCTCGGTCGAGAGCGATCCGAGCCGTTCCTTGACTTTGCCGGAGGCGAGGCCGAAGCCGCGCGAGCGCACCAGATCGACGCTGACGAGGTCGCCATCCTCGGCGCTAAGCGTGTCCGTCTTGGCGATGTTCAGTTCGCGGCCGGCCTGCTTCTTGTCGACCGGGATCAGGCGCCCGCCGCCGTCGGGGTTCTTGCGGAAGATGCCGAGGACGCGCGTCCTGGCGTGATCGACGACCTTGATGATCCGCCCGCGATAGGCGACGCCGTCACGGGCGTGCTCATCGAGCTTTTCGACGCGGAGCAGCGCGCGGTCGCCGACGCCGGCTGCGGTGCCGGGCTGCGGCCGACGCGGGATATGGATACGGATTTTAGGCGGCTCGCCGCTTTCGACCTCGTCCCATTCGGCCGGGGTAGCCAGCAACTCGCCGTCGCTGTCGCGGCTCGTGATGTCGGCCAGAAGCGTGGCGGGCAGCGTCTCAGGCTCGCCGACCTCCTTGCCGCGCTTCTTGATGATGCCTTCGTCGGCTAGCTCACGCAGCAGTCGCTTGAGCACGGCCCGGTCGGCGTTTTTGAGGCCGAACTCGCGCGCGATCTCGCTGGTCCCGACTTTTCCCGGATGCGCGCGAATGAAAGCGACGATTGTCTCTGTCGACGGAAAACCGCTGTCGCGTTGCCGTGCCACACTAGTGCCCACTTTCCGAAGTTCGACCCACCGTCGCAGCACCCACCTTTCACGAACTTCGGAAAGTCATGGGCATTAGTGCCGCCTATTTGAAGTTCCTGAACGATATTCGCCGCTTGTGGTGCAGGAACGTCAAATAGGCGGAACTTGCCGCTTGCCTTATCCACTTGCTTTGCCGGCACTCTTCTTGGCGACGGGTTTCGCCGCCTTGGACGCCGACGTTTTGGCCGTCACGGGCGCGCGCGCCTTGGAAGTCGCTTCCGATTTCGGCTTGGCGGCCGATTTCTTCACGGCAGCTTTCTTGGCGGGCTTGGCCGTTGCGGTATCCGCCTCGACCTTAGCTTCAGCCTTGGCCGGTTTTGTGGCTTTGGCTTTCTTTGCGCCGCGCTTCGAACCGCCGCCTTTGGCGGCCCGCTCATCGAGAAGCACGATCGCCTCAGCCAGCGTAATGGTGTCGGGCGTCTTGTCGCTCGGGATGGTCGCGTTGATGCCACCCGCGGTCACGTAGGCGCCGTAGCGGCCGTTCTTCACTGCCACTGCGCCAAGCGAGGGATGATCGCCCAACGGCTTGCCGGGATCGGCGCCGAAGCGGCGGCCGCTTGGGCCCTTGGCGACCTTTTCAGCGATCAGCGTGACCGCACGATTGAGGCCGATGTCGAAGACCTCGTCGCCTGCTTCGAGGCTGGCGTAGGTTTTCTCGTGACGCACGAAGGGACCAAAGCGGCCGAGGCCAGCCGTGATCGGCTGACCGGATTCGGGATGCAGCCCGATCTCGCGCGGCAGCGACAACAGCTTCAGCGCCCGATCGAGCTCGATGTCGGAGGGCGAGATGTTTTTTGGAATGCCGGCGCGCCTGGGCTTTTCGCCCTCGGCATAATCCTTCTGTTCGCCGAGCTGAATGTAGGGACCGAACCGGCCGGCCTTCACCACGACATCGCGGCCGGTTTCGGGATCCTGACCCAGCACGCGATCGGCGCTGGCTTCGCTGTCAGCGGCGAGTGGGCGTGTGTAACGGCATTCCGGATAGTTGGTGCATCCGACAAAGGCGCCGAACTTTCCGGCCTTGAGATTGAGCTTGCCCGTGCCGCAGCTTGGGCATTGCCTGATATCGCCGCCATCGGTGCGTGGCGGATAGATATGCGGACCCAGCATGTCGTCGAGCGCATCCAGCACCTCGGACACGCGCAGATCCTTGATGTCGTTGACCGCGCCGATGAAGCCGCGCCAGAAATCCTTCAGGACCTCTTGCCAGGAAATCTCGTTATTGGAGATGCGGTCGAGCTGCTCTTCGAGTCCGGCCGTGAAATCATATTCGACGTAGCGGGCGAAGAAGTTTTCCAGGAACGCGACCACGACGCGGCCCTTGTCCTCGCCATGCAGGCGCTTTTTCTCGAGCCGCACATAGCCGCGGTCTTTCAGCACCTGGAGGATCGAGGCATAGGTCGAGGGGCGGCCGATCCCGAGTTCTTCCATGCGCTTGACGAGGGAAGCTTCCGAAAAGCGCGGCGGCGGCTCGGTGAAGTGTTGCGTGACGGCCAAATCTTGCTTCTTCAGTCCTTCGCCCCGGCTCATCGCGGGAAGGCGGCGGCTGTCCTCATCGTCGCCGTCGTCGTCGCGGCCTTCCTGATACAGTGCAAGGAAGCCGTCGAACTTGATGACCTGGCCAGAGGCGCGAAGCTCGAGCTGGCGCGGACCTGCTTTGGCCGCGATTTCGACGGTGGTGCGTTCGAGTTCGGCCAATTCCATCTGGCTTGCGATCGTGCGGGTCCAGATCAGTTCATAGAGCCTGGCCTGTTCCGGGTCGAGCCGGCGACGCATGTCGTTCGGCCGCCGCGACAGGTCGGTCGGGCGAATGGCTTCGTGGGCTTCCTGCGCGTTCTTGGCCTTGGCCTGGTACTGACGCGGCGCCTCCGGCACATAGGCGTTGCCGTAATCCTCGCCGATTACCTTGCGCGCCTGCGTGATGGCGGAGCCGTCGATCTGCACGCCGTCGGTTCGCATATAGGTGATGAGACCCGTGGTCTCGCCGCCGATATCGATGCCCTCATAAAGCCGCTGCGCGATCCGCATGGTGTGCGCGGGCGCAAAACCGAGCTTGCGGCTCGCTTCCTGTTGCAGCGTCGAGGTGGTGAACGGTGCTTGCGGGTTGCGCCGCGCCGGCTTGGCTTCGACCGACGTGACGGTAAAGTGGGCTGCTTCCAGCGACTTCTTGAAATCTTCGGCTTCCTTGCCGGTGCCGATGTCGAGGCGCTGGATCTTCTTGCCGTCAGCGCCGACAAGGCGCGCCTCGAAGTTATCACCACGCGCGGTTGCGAGCGTCGCCACCAGCGACCAGTACTCGCGGGCCACGAATTTCTCGATTTCAAGTTCGCGGTCGCAGACGAGCCGCAACGCCACCGACTGCACGCGTCCGGCCGAACGCGCGCCCGGCAGTTTGCGCCACAGCACCGGCGAGAGCGTGAAGCCGACGAGATAGTCGAGGGCGCGGCGCGCCATGTAGGCATCGACCAGCGCGCCGTCGATCTGGCGCGGATTCTTCATCGCTTCCAGGATCGCCGGCTTGGTGATGGCGTTGAACACCACGCGCTCGATCGACTGGTCTTTCAGCGCGCGCTTCTCCTTCAGCACTTCGAGCACGTGCCAGGAGATCGCTTCGCCCTCGCGATCAGGGTCGGTCGCGAGAATGAGCTTGTCGGCACCCTTGAGGGCCTTGGCGATGTCGTTCAGCCGGCCAGCCGCCTTGGGGTCGACCTCCCAGATCATCTGGAAGTTCGCCTCCGGATCGACCGATCCGTTCTTGGCGGGGAGGTCGCGAACATGGCCGAAAGACGCCAGCACCTCATAGGAAGCGCCCAGATATTTGTTGATCGTCTTGGCCTTGGCCGGCGACTCCACAATGACGATATTCATGTCATTCCAATAGCTTAGGGAAAAAATAAAGGCCGGTTCCGCGGGACTCGCGTCGGCCGTTTCGAACCGAACATGGGTGGTGAGGGCGTCCCTGTCAAATGGACAGGAGTTGAAGGTGCCCGTTCAGGTACCCCAGAATATTCCTATAGGTTGCAAAATACCGCCTATAAGTTGTGTAAATCGGAGCGAGAAGGACGGTCCTCAGACCTATAGGTCGCGGCATCCTCGCCAACCGTTCACGCCATCGCTCGCCCTCGGCGCCTGCCTGCCGGTCGCAGCTTCAACGTGGTGTCGCCGATGCCGAGCAGCCGGCCGTCGCTGGCGCGAGGCTCTAAATCAGGGACACTAGCCCGCCGCCATGCCGCTCCAGCCGTCCGGCAAGCTCAAGCTCCAGCAGCACGGTGCGGACCACCGCAGGTGAGGCGTCCGACATGCGGATGAGATCGTCGAGCAGGATCGGCGTCGGCCCCATCAGATCGACGATCCGGGCGCGATCGGTCGCGGCGGGGTCGGGCACCAGCGGGTCGTCGTCCTCCTCGCGCAAGCTGACTGGCCGGCCCATGATCGGCTCGACCGCCTGGATCACGTCGGACGCCTCGGTGATCAGCGTCGCTCCCTGCTTGATCAGGCCGTTGGTGCCGGCGGCGCGCGGATCGAGCGGCGAGCCCGGCACCGCAAAGACTTCGCGGCCCTGCTCGTTGGCGAGACGCGCGGTGATCAGCGAGCCTGAACGCAGCGCGGCTTCAACCACAATCACGCCAAGGGAAGCGCCGGAGACCAGCCGGTTGCGGCGTGGAAAATCGTGCGCGCGCGCGACATACCCGAGCGGCATTTCGGAAATCGCGCCACCATGGCCAAGAAGGGCGTGAAGCAAATCCGTATGTTCGGGCGGGTAGATCCTGTCGTGGCCGCCCGCGAGCATTGCGACCGTGCCACCCTCGATCGAGGCGCGGTGCGCGGCCTGGTCGATGCCGCGCGCGAGCCCTGAGGCGACGACAAAGCCGGCGTCAGAAAGATCGCGCGCCAGCATGCTTGCGAACTTCAGCCCGGCGCCGGAAGCGTTGCGCGAACCGACGATCGCAATCATCGGCCGCATCAGGGTATCCAAAACGCCGCGCACGCCGAGCAGCGGCGGGGCGTCGTCAAGTTCGGAAAGCCGCGGCGGATAGCCGGCTTCGCCCGACGCGATCAGGCCGACGCCAAGCTTGGCGCAGGCTTCGAGTTCGGCGCGGGCATCCGCCTCGCTGCAGATACGTTGCGGCCTCGACGCGCCGCCGCGGCGGGCGAGATCGGGCAGGCGCTCAAGGGCCGCCCGCGCGCCGCCGAAATGGCGGAGGAGCGAACGAAACGTCCGCGGCCCGATATTGTCGGAGCGGATCAGCCGCAGCCAGTCGATCCGCTCGGCGTCGGTGAGTTCTGTTGTGTTAGGTGTCCGCGTGTCCATTCCGTCCTAGAATGGATCAAGCTGAGGGCGTGGGGAAGGGGGCGATGGGAGAGCGCCGCCCGCAACCCAGCCATCGTCAGGTGCGGGCTTGTCCCGGCCATCCACGTCTTGCTACCTGTCAAACAGAAGACGTGGATGCCCGCCTTAACCCGGGCAGGACCAGGGGAAACGCCCATGATCTCGCTCGCCGACCAACTGCGCCGCATCGAACAGGGCGCGCTCACCCCCGAAGGCGCATTGGCGGAGTCGCTTGCCGCGATCGACGCCCAGGAGGAGACGATCAAGGCCTTCGTCGTCAGAGCGAAAAATCCAAGGGCACAAACCAAGGGTCCGCTGCGCGGCATGGCGGTCGGCATCAAGGACATTATCGATACGGCCGATCTGCCGACCGAAATGGGGGCTGCGATCTACCGAGGCCACCAGCCGCGCGCCGATGCGCCGGTCGTGATGCAGCTCAAGCAGGCTGGCGCGACCGTCGTCGGCAAGACCACGACCACGGCCTTTGCCGCGAACGATCCGACGCCGACGCTCAATCCGCGCAACCACGGCCACACGCCTGGCGGATCGTCGTCCGGCTCGGCCGCAGCCGTGGGCGCCGGCATGCTTCCGCTCGCGGTCGGTACACAGACCGGCGGTTCGGTGATCCGCCCGGCGTCGTTCTGCGGCGTCGCCGCGATCAAGCCGTCCTACCGGCTGCTGCCGCCGGTCGGCGTCAAATGCTTTTCCTGGACGCTTGATACGGTCGGCCTGTTTGCGGCCGGCGTCGAGGATGTCGCCATTGCGCTTGCGGCGGTCACCGGCCGCAGCGAATTGAACGCGCCGGAGCTGAAATCGCCACGTATCGGTGTGGTAACGCAGGATTTTGCAGGTCCCACCGAAACCGGCGGCGCGGAAGCGTTGCAGGGTGCGGCGCGGGCCGCGGCCAAGGCGGGCGCGTCGGTGCGCGAGTTGAAAATGCCGGAGATCGTCGCGGAAGCCTGGCGCATTCACAACGTGGTCCAGCAGTTCGAGGCGCATCAGGCGTTCGCCTGGGAGTATGGCGAGAATTACGACGCGATGCCGCCACTGTTGCGCCGCCGGCTCGATGACAGCCGTCACTACACGGCGGCCGATTACGAGGCGGCGCGTATCGTGGCAGCGAAAGCGCGCGCGGCTCTGTCCGACATCCTGAAGGATGTTGACGTGTTGCTGGCGCTGTCGGCGCCGGGCGTCCCGCCAAAGGGATTGGATTCGACCGGCGATCCCCGCTTCAACCAGCTATGGACGCTGCTGGGCACGCCGTGCGTCAACGTGCCGGCGTATGTGGCTGAGGGAAATTTGCCGGTCGGCGTGCAGGCGATCACCGACTACGGCGCTGACGCCAAGGCGATCGCGGCGGCACGCTTCATCGAGCGGGCGCTGAGATCGTAAGTGCTTTTTTATCCCTCCCCCTTGTGGGGAGGGTCGATCGCGAATGGAATGAGCGATCGGGGTGGGGGTTCTTCGCAGTTGCCTTGGCATTAGACGGTGACATAAGCGCCCCCACCCGACCGCCGCTTCGCGTCGGCCACCCTCCCCACGCGTTCCGCGGGGGAGGAGAAGAAAGAACTACTTCTGCCCGATCTTGCCTTCGGTGCCCGCCAGCAACCGGCTGATATTGGCGCGGTGCATGGTGAACAAGCAGCACAGTCAGCAGCGCAAACAGCGCCGCCGGCGCCAGGTGGCCGAGCCACCACAAGAGGATCGGGGTGATGAAACTTGCGACCAGTGCCGAGAGCGACGAGTAACGCGAGATCACCGCGGTCAAAAGCCACAGCACGCAAAACACAATGGCGGCCGGCCAGAACAGTCCGATCAAAATGCCGATATAGACCGCGACGCCCTTGCCGCCTTTGAACTTCAACCACACCGGAAAGAGATGGCCGAGGAAAGCGCCGAGGCCGGCCAGCATCGCAGCCTCCGCGCCTGCGACATAGCCGGCGATGATGACAGCAACGGTACCCTTGAGTGCGTCGAGCAATAGCGTTGCGGCGGCAAGGCCCTTGCGGCCGGTGCGCAGCACATTGGTGGCGCCGATATTGCCGGAGCCGATCGAGCGCAGATCTTCCGTGCCGGCAAGGCGAGTCAGGATCAGACCAAAGGGAATGGAGCCGAGCAGATAGCCGAGGATGAAAGCCAGCGGCAGCCAGGCATTTGCGGACATCACAGCCTCCCTATCGCTACCCACGCTGCCAGCGAACTTCGCATCAGTTTGCCGCGTTTTTCCCGCGCAAGCTAGCCGCCGCGTCAGACGTGCTCATAGACCGTCCGGCCGCCAACAATGGTCCGCACGACGCGCCCCGTGAAACGGGCCTCGTCGAAGGGCGTGTTCTTGCATTGTGACTTGAGGTCGTCGGGATCGAGCACCCAGGGCGTGTCGGTATCGATCACGATCACGTCCGCGGGTGAGCCGGGCCGCAACGATCCGCCGGGAAGTCCGAGCAGTTCGGCCGGGCGCGTCGACATCGCGCGGATCAGGGCTTTGAAATCCATTTCGCCCTGATGGATCAGCCGCAGCGCCGCCGGCAGCATGGTTTCCAATCCGACCGCGCCGAAGGCTGCTTCCGCAAACGGCAGCCGCTTGACCTCGACGTCCTGCGGGTTGTGATCGGACATGATGACGTCGATCAGGCCTGAGGCGACGGCCTCCACCAGCGCGCGGCGATCGTCCTCGGTGCGCAGCGGCGGCGACAATTTGAGGAAGGTCCGGTAGGGGCCGATATCGTTTTCGTTCAGCGTCACGTGATTGATCGAGACCGAGGCCGAGACCTTGAGGCCTGCTTCGCGCGCGCGCTTGAGGATGTCGAGCGATTCCGTGCAGCTCAGCGAGGCCGCGTGATAGCGGCCGCCGGTCAGCGCGACAAGGCGCATGTCCCGCTCCAGCATCACGGCTTCGGCGGCGTTGGGAATGCCCATCAGTCCGAGCCGCGTCGCGAATTCGCCCTCATTCATGACGCCTTCGCCGACCAGATGCGGGTCTTCGGTGTGATGGACGATCAGCGCATCGAAATCCCGCGCGTAAGTGAGCGCGCGCCGCATCACCTGCGCATTGACGACGCTCCGGTCGCCGTCGGTGAAGGCCACGGCGCCGGCTGCTTTCAATAAGCCGATTTCGGTCATTTCTTCGCCGTGCAGGCCCTTGGTCAGTGCCGCCATCGGATGGATGTTGACGATCGCGGTGTCGCGGGCGCGACGCAACACGAAATCGACGGTGGCGGAATTGTCGATGACAGGCGAAGTTGCGGGCTGGCAGACGATGGTGGTGATGCCGCCGGTTGCGGCGGCCTGGCTTGCGGATGCAAACGTTTCGCGGTGGATGGCGCCGGGTTCGCCGACAAAGGCGCGCATGTCGATCAGGCCGGGCGCGACGATCTTGCCCGCGCAGTTGACGATGTCGGTGCCTTCGGGCACGCCGGCAGCGCCAATGCCGCGCTTGTTGTCGCGAATGAGACCATCGGCAATCAGCACGTCGCCGGGACCGTCGAAATCGCGCGAAGGATCGATCACGCGGGCGTTGGCGAGAAGAATGGGGCGACGGTCTGTCAGCATTTTGGGCGAGTTCCTGGCCTCACGGTTCGAGATGCGCGGTAGACCGCGCTCCTCACCATGAGGGTTGAGCCATTGCGGCGTCTCGAAGGATAAGGCCACATCACCATAGCAATCACGCGTTCGGCAGGTTGCGGGCGAGCGCTTCGAGCACCGCCATCCGCACCGCCACCCCCATTTCCACCTGTTCGCGGATCACCGATTGCGCGCCATCGGCGACAATGGAGTCGATTTCGACGCCCCTGTTCATGGGGCCCGGATGCATCACCAGCGCGTCCGGCTTGGCGTAGGCGAGCTTCTTCTGGTCCAGGCCGAAATAGTGAAAATACTCGCCGGTCGACGGCACGAAGGAACCGTTCATGCGTTCGCGTTGCAGCCGCAACATCATCACGATGTCGGCGCCCTGAAGTCCCTCGCGCATGTCGCGGGCGACCTCGACCCCCATTCGCTCGATGCCGTGCGGCAGCAGCGTGGAGGGCGCCACCACACGGACGCGCGCGCCCATGGTGTTGAGCAGGATGATGTTGGAGCGTGCGACGCGCGAATGCGTGACGTCGCCGCAAATCGCCACCGTCAGTCCTTCGAGCCGGCCCTTGTTGCGGCGGATGGTCAGTGCGTCCAACAGCGCCTGCGTCGGGTGTTCGTGGGCGCCGTCGCCGGCATTGACTACGGAACCATCGACCTTGCGCGCCAACAGTTCCACCGCGCCGGACGCGTGATGCCGGACCACGAGAATGTCCGGATGCATTGCGTTCAGCGTAACGGCGGTGTCCATCAGCGTCTCGCCCTTGCGGATCGAGGACGAGGACACCGACATGTTCATGACGTCGGCGCCAAGCCGCTTGCCGGCGAGTTCGAACGAGGACTGGGTGCGGGTCGAGGCCTCGAAGAACAGGTTGACCTGGGTGCGGCCACGCAGGGAAGTGCGTTTCTTGTCGACCTGCCGGTTCAACTCGACATATTCCTCGGAGAGATCGAGGAGGCCGGTGATATCGACGGCGGAAAGGCCCTCTATGCCCAGCAAGTGCCGGTGACCGAGGACGAAGGTCGATTTCGATACGGATGTCATTAAAGCGAGAGCTATAGGCGCAGGACCAACGGTGGGCAAGGGCGAAGAGGGAACTTAAAAGTTATCCCCCGGTCTGTCCCGCTCCGGGCGCGATGCTTTCAGCAAGGTTTCATCAACTATGCCGGTGGTTCGCCGCATTTTTCACTGCGGGGGCGCTGGGCCCCGCGTATGATCCGGGAATTAACTAAACCTGTCCCGTTAGTGGAGGGGATTTGACATTCGCTACCCAGCCAACCGCAACCTCTTTAGCGAATGTCAAATCCTAAACTCCACTAGAATACCATATTTGCTAGTGTCCCGATTCCGAAGTTCGTAGCATTTTACGGGGCCTCGTTTCGAACTTCGGAATCGAAAAGACACTAGCAAACCTATTGATCTAGTGTGGCTTTGGTTCAGAAGTCCGCGTGACGAACCCGCGGGCCACAACGATGCGGACTTCTGAACCGCCACACTAGTGGTCCTTTGATTCTAACATTTGCAAAAGTGCCTGCTGAGAAGGGATGCAAATGTTAGAATCAGACCACTAGGATGTCCGATGGCCAAAACTTCCTTCGCAACCCATGAAGTGCTCAACCAATCGACGCCCTTTGTCGATGTCGATCTGTTCGCACTGGACCCGGCGCTGGCCGAGGCCGTTGCCGCCAATGGCGGAGCCGCGGCGGCAAAAGAACTATCCGAGTTCGGCCGTCACTGGGGCTCGGCCGCCATGGCCGAGCGCGGACGGGTCGCCAACGAAAATACGCCAAAGCTGCGCACCTTCGATTCCCGCGGCAACCGGCGGGACGAGGTCGAGTTTCATCCGGCCTATCACGAGTTGATGGCGCACAGCGCCCACGCCGGATTGCACAATTCGACGTGGACTACTGACGGCCGGCCCGCCGGCGCGCCGGCCGAGGTGGTGCGCGCCGCCAAATTCTATATGGCCGCCGGCGTCGAAACCGGGCATCTGTGCCCGATCACCATGACCCGCGCGTCGGTGGCTGCGCTCGCCGTCCAGCCGGATCTCCTGAAAAAGACCATGCCGGTCATCGCCGCGCGCGCTTACGACCCGACCTTCGCGCCGTGGCCGACCAAGCGCGGCATGACGCTCGGCATGGGTATGACCGAAAAGCAGGGCGGCACGGATGTTCGCAGCAACATGACGCGCGCCGAGCGTGACGGCGAGGCCTATCGCATCACCGGTCACAAATGGTTCATGTCGGCGCCGATGTGCGACGCGTTTCTGGTGCTGGCGCAGGCCGATCAGGGACTAAGCTGTTTCTTCATGCCGCGTTTTCGCCCCGATGGATCGGTCAACGCGATCGAGTTCCAGCGGCTAAAGGACAAGCTCGGCAACCGCTCCAACGCGTCCTCCGAAGTCGAATTCCTGGGCGCCCATGGCGAGCTTGTCGGCGAGGAAGGCAAGGGCATCCGCACCATCATCCAGATGGTGCAGTTGACGCGGCAGGATTGCGCGATTGCCTCCACAGGCCTGATGCGCTCAGGGCTTGCGCACGCGCTGCATCACACGAGGCATCGCAGCGTGTTCCAGAAGCATCTCTCCGATCAACCCCTGATGCGCGCGGTGCTGTCGGATATGGCGTTGCATGTCGAGGCGTCGATTGCGCTCGTGATGCGGCTTTGTCGTGCGTTCGACCGTGCGCCGGTCGATCCCAACGAGGCCGCCTACATGCGGCTGCTGACGCCGGCGGTCAAATACTGGACCTGCAAGAATGCGCCGGGATTTCTCTACGAGGCCATGGAGTGCCTCGGCGGCAACGGCTATGTCGAGGAAGGGATCTTGGCACGCCATTACCGGGAAGCTCCCGTCAACGCGATCTGGGAAGGTTCCGGCAACGTGATGTGCCTCGATGTGCTGCGGGCGTTGTCGCGTGAAGCCGAGGCGGCAGCGGGAATCCTGAAAACGCTGGCGCAGGAAACCAGGGGTTTGCCGGGTGCGGCGGAAGCGGCAGCTTCGATCGGCAGGGCCTTCCGCCGGCCGGATGCCGAGAATGTCGCGCGGCTCGCGGTTGAAAGGCTAGCGCTGCTGGCGGCAACGGCTGCGCTGAACGCGGTCTCGCCGCGCCATGCCGAATTATTCGCCAATACCCGCCTTGCCGGGAATCACGGTGGCATGTACGGCGCCGTAGACCTCGCACCCGACGACATTGGTCGGCTGCTCGATCGCGCGATCCCTGAATGAAGGTTGTTTGATGGATTCTCTTGATCCCGCAAGTCCTGCCGCGGCCACGATCGACGTGGCGAGGGGGCCAACTCCTCGCATCTGGAAATTCTGGGGCACGGCGTTCTGGGGCTTTGTTGTTTTCGCCGCGATGTTCGTCGGCCAACTCGCGGTCGTGGGCTGGTTTCTGTTCCGGCAAGGCGGAGCGATCAATCAGTGAGAGTTTCAGCGATGCCGTTCGCACCGTCGTCAGCCACGGCCTGACGATCTCGCTGTCGGTCATCACGGGGTTGCCGGCCGTGGTATTGGCCTTGTGGATCGCGATCCGGATCAAGGGCGCGCGGTTTGCCGATTATCTCGCGCTGCGCTCCTTCTCATGGATCAACCTCGCGATCGGCGTGGTCGCGCTGTTCGTCCTCGTCATGGGTTGGGATGCGATTTCGCGGGCGACGGGACGCGAGGTCGAGCCCGGATTCATGGGCGACGTGCTGAAAACGGCCCGCGAGGACGGGGCGATCTGGCTTCTGGTGATTGCCTTCTGCGTGGCCGCGCCGATCACCGAGGAGCTTTTCGCGCGTGGCTTTCTATACCGCGGCTGGTCGGAGTCGTTTCTGCGGGTGCCCGGCGCGATCATCCTGTCATCGCTGGTCTGGACCGGCCTGCACCTGCAATACGACTGGTATTTCCTCGGCGAAGTCTTCTCGATCGGCCTGTTGCTCGGCTACCTGCGCTATCGCAGCAACTCGATCTGGCTGACCATCATCCTGCATGGTCTGAACAATCTGGCTGCAGTGATACAGACCATCCTGCTGACCAGCTCATAGTCCATTTGCGAGCCGGTCGAGCGCGCCCTGGAGAATGAAGATCGCCGCATGCTCGTCGATCACCTCGGCGCGGCGGGCGCGGCTCATGTCCATCCCGATCAATTCGCGCTCGACGGCCGCGGTCGAAAGCCGCTCGTCCCAGAGCGCGATGGCAAGCTCGGTCAGTTGCGAAAAATTGCGCGCGAAGGCGCGGGTCGACTGCGCGCGAGGCCCTTCGCTGCCGTCCATATTAATGGGCAGCCCGAGCACAAAGCCAACGGCGGCGCGCTCGGTGGCGATGTCGATCAGGCGGGCGGCGTCAGCCTTGAAAGCCTTGCGCTGGATTGTCGTTACCCCCGTCGCCAACCGCCGGTCGGGGTCGGAGACCGCAACGCCGATGGTTTTGGTGCCGAGATCAAGCCCGATCAGCGCGCCGCGTTGAGGCCAACGGGCCACGGCGTCAATCAGGGGCAGAATGAGAGCGGACATAGTCTTCGCATAACACGCAAGCCGCCCGGCTCGCAAAGCCTCGAAGCGCACCTCAAGCTGCGATGACGCGATCGGCACCGTTCAGGCAGGAGATGAAGCCGTCCAGCGCGCTATATTGGTGGGCGCTGCGGCGCTGAATGAAGAGCGTGTCGACGTGTGACCATGAAGTATCGAGCGCGTGCATGCTGACGTCCTTGCGCAACTCGCTGCGCTCGACCACCGCGCGCGGCAGCAGCGTCACGCCCACGCCGGCCGCGACGCAGCCAATCATGCCGTCGAGCGTGCCAAGCTCGAAGCGGGCGGCCGACGGCCAGCCGAAATCCGAGAACAGCTGTTCGAGGCGCTGGCGGTAGGTGCAGCCGGTGCGGAATACCAGCGCGGTTGGTCCGGATTCCGGCGTTCCCGCGCGCAAGGCGGCGAGGCCAGCAAAACGCCGTGCCGTCACCAGCACCAGCTCTTCGCGGAACGCGACGGTCGAAATGAGGTCGACATGTTCGATCGGGCCGGCGACGAAGGCGCCATCCAGCGCGCCGTCCAGGATGCTTGCCACCAGGTCTGCGGTCGTCGCTGTCCTGAGCGTCAGCTGCACCGCCGGAAAGCGGCGATGGAATTCCGCAAGCAGCGGCGGCAGGCGAACCGCCGCGGTAGTCTCCATCGAGCCGATCGCGAGCGGGCCTTTCGGCTCGCCATCGTCGCGCGCGGCCAGCATGGCTTCGCGCGATAGCGCCGCCATCCGCTGGGCATAGGGAAGCAGCCGCCGGCCGGCGCCGGTCAGCGTCATGCCGCGGCTGTGCCGTTCGAACAGCGCGACGCCCATTTCGGCCTCGAGCGCTTTCACCCGCTGCGTGACATTGGACTGCACGGTCTTGAGTTCTTCGGCGGCGCGGGTGATGCCACCGTTGCGCGCCACGGCCGAAAACGTCAGGAGATCGCTCAACTCCATGGGCAAACCACCGTTTTATTTTAGAGATGGCTAGCTTCTTGAATATTCACTTTTGAAGAAGACTAAGCCGCGCTAGCATGTCTGTCGAGAGGAACAAACCGCCATGCCGATCGAAACGCCGCTGACGTCGCTTTTGGGCATCAAGCACCCGATCCTTTCCGCGCCGATGGCCATCATCGCAGGTAGCCGGCTGGTCAAGGCGGTCGGTGAGGCGGGCGGCTTCGGCATTCTGGGCGGAGGCTATGGCGACAAGGATTGGCTGGAGCTTGAGACCGCCAAGCTGAAAACAAGCGCAGCGCCGTTCGGCATCGGCTTCATCACCTGGAGTCTCGCCAGGCAACCGGAATTGCTCGATATCGCGCTGAGGGCAAAGCCGCGCGCGATCATGCTGTCGTTCGGCGATGTCAGACCGTTTGCGTCCCGTATCAAGGCAGCCGGCAGTCTCCTGATCTGCCAGGTCCAGACCGAGGACATGGCGAAGCAGGCGCTCGATGCCGGCGCCGATATTCTGATCGCGCAGGGCACCGAAGCCGGCGGCCACGGCGCGTCGCGCACGACGTTTAACATCGTGCCTGCCGTGATCGATCTCGCTGCCGGCCGTGTACCTGTCGTTGCCGCCGGCGGCATCGCCGACGGGCGGGGCCTCGCGGCGATGATGGTGCTGGGCGCGAGCGGGGTTCTGCTCGGGACACGCTTCTATGCCAGCGTCGAATGTGATGGAGCAGACGAAGCCAAGAAACGGATTTGCGCAGCGACCAACGGCGACACGGTGCGAGGCGTCATCTTCGACGTTTCGCGTCAAATCTGGTGGCCGGCGCCTTTCACCGCGCGCACCTTGATCAACGACCATGCGCGCCGCTGGATGGGACGAGAGGCTGAGTTGATCCACAACGTCGAGGCCGTGACGGCCGACTACACGGCCGCGCGTGATGCCGGAAATTATAATATTGCAGCCGTCTTTGCCGGCGAAGGCGTCGGCCTGATCCATGACATTCCGCCGGCGGCCGAGATCGTCGCGCGGATCGCGCGCGAGGCCGATCAGATTCTCAGCGGGCAGCGCAATTTTCCAGGCGCGCCGCTCGCGGTGAACGCACGCTAATCAGAAGCGGGACAACAGACATGTGGCCGGACCACCGATTGATCGACCTGTTCAAGACCGAGTTCCCCATTGTGCTGGCGCCGATGGCCGGCGTGATGGATGCCGACCTCGTGGTCGCGGCGGCGCAGGGCGGCGCGCTGGGCTCGCTGCCTTGCGCGATGCTGTCGGCGGAAAAAGCCCGCGAGCAGATCCAGATCATCCGCCAGCGGGTGTCCACGCCGATCAACATGAATTTCTTTTGCCACAAGGCGGTCCCGGCCGATCCGGCACGCGAAGCCAGATGGAAAGAACGGCTCGCGCCTTATTACAGGGAACTGGGTCTTGATCCGGCGGCGCCAATCAATGCCGCCAATCGCGCGCCGTTTGATGGGGCGATGTGCGAGGTCGTCGAAGAGCTCAAGCCCGAAATCGTGAGCTTCCATTTCGGCCTGCCCGAGCAAAGCCTGCTGGTGCGAGTGAGGGCGGCCGGCTGCAAGGTGATGTCGGCGGCGACCACGGTCAGGGAGGCGATCTGGCTCGAAGAGAACGGCGTTGACGCGATCATCGCCCAGGGCGCCGAGGCCGGGGGCCATCGCGGCATGTTCCTGACAGATAACATTGCCGAGCAGCCCGGTACCTTTGCGCTGGTGCCGCAGGTGGTCGATGCGGTGAAAGTGCCTGTGATCGCTGCCGGCGGCATCGCCGACGGGCGGGGGATCGCGGCGGCCTTTGCGCTGGGCGCGGCAGGTGTCCAGATCGGCACCGCCTATCTGCGCTGTCCGGAATCGAAGGTTTCGACGCCGGCCCGCGCCGTGCTGGCGCAAGGGTGGGACGATTCCACCGTCATCACCAATGTCATGACCGGACGCCCGGCGCGGGGACTGGTGAACCGCGCCATGGCCGACGTCGGTCCGATTTCGCTGGATGCGCCGGAATTCCCGCACGCGGCGACCGCATTCGGACCGCTGAAAGCCGCTGCCGAAAAGCAAGGCAGGCTCGATTTCACCAATCTCTGGGCGGGACAGGCCGTGCGGCTCGGTCGGGACATGCCGGCGGCGGAGCTGACCCGGGCGCTTGCGGGCAGCGCCTTGGCACGGTTGAGCAAAATGGCAGGCTGATCCGACCAATAGAGCCTGCGCCTAAGGTTGCGGCGCAAAACCGGCCTCTGCTATACGCTAGTGCCGCCTATTTGAAGTTCCTGCACCACAAGCGGCGAATTCGATCCAGGAACTTCAAATAGCAAAGCGGCACTAGAATCAATGGATTTGCTAGTGCCCATGACTTTCCGAAGTTCGTGAAAGTGGATGCTGAGGTTGTGCACGAACTTCGGAAAGTGGGCACTAGGCTGAAATCCCCGTTTGAGGTCATATATAATGTCGGTTGATGCTGCCACTGTTCGCCGTATCGCGCATCTGGCGCGGATCGGAGTGAAGGAATCAGAGGTTTCGCATCTTCAGGGCGAGCTCAACGCCATGCTGGCCTTTGTCGAGCAGCTCAAGGAGGTCAATGTCGAGGGCGTTGAGCCCATGACCTCGGTGACCCCGATGGAGATGAAGAAACGGGCCGATGTGGTCAATGACGGCGAGATTGCCGACGACATCGTCAAAAACGCGCCGGAAACCCAGGATCATTTCTTTCTGGTGCCGAAGGTCGTCGAATAAACTCTTGAGCGAGACGTCCGATGTGCATGCTCTGCGACGATGAAAAGGCCTACCGCGCCTACATGGAATATCTCGACGCCATGGAGCGGCAGGGCAAGGTGGCCGATCCCGACAAGGCGATGGATGCGGTGCTCGATGCGCTGGAGGCCGCAAGCGAAGGCGCGCGGCGAGGTGAAGCGCGACGATCCCGGCCACCGACAAGACGCTTTCTCCGTTTTTCTGTAGCCCCGTGCCGCAACCCAATAAATGACCGATCTGACATCGCTGACGCTTAGCGAGGCTCGAGACGGCCTCGCGAAGAAGTCTTTCACCTCGCTTGAACTCACCGACGCGCATCTTTCGGCGATCGAAGCCGCGCGCGCGCTCAATGCCTTTGTGCTGGAGACACCGGATCGCGCGCGCGACATGGCGCAGAAGGCCGACGCCGGTATCGCCAAGGGCGAGGGCGGCCCGCTCGCGGGCATTCCGCTCGGGCATCAAGGATCTCTTTGCGACCAAGGATATCAGAACCACCGCGTGCTCGAAGATTCTCGGCAATTTCGTGCCGACCTATGAGTCGACGGTCACCTCGCAGCTCTGGCGCGATGGCGCTGTGCTGCTCGGCAAATTGAACAACGACGAATTCGCGATGGGCTCGTCCAACGAGACCTCGTGCTTCGGCCCGGTCGTCAATCCCTGGCGGCGCGAGGGCGCCAACACCGCGCTGGTGCCGGGCGGATCGTCGGGCGGCTCGGCTTCGGCGGTCGCAGCGCTGCTGTGCATGGGCGCGACCGCAACCGACACCGGCGGATCGATCCGCCAGCCGGCCGCGTTCACCGCAACCGTCGGCATGAAACCGACCTACGGGCGCTGTTCGCGCTGGGGCATCGTCGCCTTTGCCTCCTCGCTCGATCAGGCGGGTCCGATCGGCCGCACGGTGCGCGATGCCGCGATCCTGATGCGCTCGATGGCGGGCCACGATCCCAAGGACACGACCTCGGTCGATCGTCCGGTGCCCGAACTATGAGAAGCTGCGCTCGGAAAGTCCGTGAAGGGAATGAAGATCGGCATCCCCAAAGAGTATCGCCTCGACGGCATGCCGGCGGAAATCGAAAGGCTCTGGAGCGAAGGCGCGGCGTGGCTGAAGGCGGCGGGCGCCGAACTCGTCGAGGTGTCGCTGCCGCACACCAAATATGCGCTGCCGGCTTACTATATCGTGGCGCCGGCGGAGGCTTCCTCGAACCTCGCGCGCTATGACGGCGTTCGCTACGGACTGCGGGTGCCGGGCCGCGCCATCGGCGACATGTATGAGAACACGCGCGCCGAGGGCTTCGGTGCTGAAGTTCGCCGCCGCGTGATGATCGGCACCTATGTGCTCTCGGCCGGTTACTACGACGCTTATTATCTGCGGGCGCAAAAGGTGCGAACGCTGATCAAGAAGGACTTTGAGGATTGCTTCGCCAAGGGCGTGAGCGCGATCCTCACCCCGGCGACGCCGTCGGCGGCCTTTGGCGTCGGCGAGAAGGGCGGCGACGATCCGGTCGAAATGTATCTCAACGACATTTTCACGGTGACGGTGAACATGGCGGGCCTGCCGGGAATCGCTGTGCCCGCGGGCAAGGATTCACAAGGCCTTGCCGCTCGGGCTGCAACTGATCGGGCGACCGTTTGACGAGGAGACGCTGTTCTCGCTCGGCGAGGTGATCGAGCACGCGGCGGGGCGCTTCACGCCGCCGAAATGGTGGTGACCATGGCCGACCTCAAATCCACATTGGCGGACGCAAAACCGGAAGCCGGCCTCGCGCCGCCGCTCGCCGCATTATGGTGGGCCGCCAAGGGAAACTGGGACGCCGCACACAAGATCGTCCAGGACGAAAGCGACGCCAATTCCGCCTGGGTGCATGCCTATCTGCACCGCGTCGAAGGTGATCTTTCCAACGCCGGCTATTGGTACCGACAGGCCGGCCAGCCTGTGGCGAAGGATTCACTCGAAGCCGAATGGGAGCGGATCGTGGTGGCGCTCGAAGGTGGCAAGGCATGAGTGCAACGAGCGGCAAGCTGATCAAAGGCGCAACCGGCGACTGGGAAGTCGTGATCGGGATGGAGGTCCATGCCCAGGTCACTTCGAACGCGAAACTGTTTTCCGGCGCCTCGACCGAATTCGGCGGCGAGCCTAATTCCCATGTCTCGCTGGTCGATGCCGCGATGCCGGGCATGTTGCCTGTCATCAACGAGCAGTGTGTCAGGCAGGCGGTGCGCACCGGCCTTGGCCTGAACGCGAAGATCAACCTGCGCTCGGTGTTCGACCGCAAGAACTATTTCTATGCGGATTCGCCGCAGGGCTATCAGATCAGCCAGTACAAGTCGCCGATCGTAGGCGAGGGCGAGGTGACGGTCGAGCTGGAAGGCGGCAAGACCGCCACCATCGGCATCGAGCGGCTCCATCTTGAGCAAGACGCCGCCAAGTTGCTGCACGACCAGTCGCCGACCGTGTCCTTCGTCGATCTGAATCGTTCCGGCGTCGCGCTGATGGAGATCGTCTCCAAGCCTGATATCCGCGATGCCGAGCAGGCCAAGGCCTACGTGACCAAGGTGCGCTCGATCCTGCGCTATCTCGGCACCTGCGATGGCGACATGGAGAAGGGGAACCTGCGCGCCGACGTCAACGTGTCGGTACGCGAGCCCGGCGGGCCGCTCGGCACCCGTTGCGAGATCAAGAACATGAACTCGATCACCTTCATCGGACAGGCGATCGAGTACGAGGCGCGCCGTCAGATCGAAATCATCGAGGACGGCGGCGCGATCGATCAGGAAACCCGGCTGTTTGACCCCAACAAGGGCGAAACCCGCTCGATGCGCTCCAAGGAAGAGGCGCACGACTACCGTTATTTCCCGGATCCCGACCTGCTGCCGCTGGAATTCTCGGACGCCTATGTCGCTGAGCTCAAAGCGAGCCTGCCGGAACTGCCGGACCAGAAGAAAGCGCGCTTCATCGCCGAGTTTGCGCTCTCGTCCTACGATGCCGGCGTCCTGGTTGCCGAGCGCGAGAGCGCGGACTTCTTCGAGACGGTGTTGGCGGAACTCGCAAACAAGGCGAGAGACGGCAAACTCGCCGCCAACTGGGTGATCAACGAGCTGTTCGGGCAGCTGAACAAGGAAGGTCTTGCCATGAGCGCCTCGCCCGTCTCGGCGGTGCAGCTCGGGGGGATCGTCGATCTGATCGGCGAGGGCACGATCTCCGGCAAGATTGCCAAGGATCTTTTTGAGATCGTCTGGCGGGAGGGCGGCGACCCTCGCTCGATCGTCGAAGAACGCGGCATGAAGCAGGTCACGGACCTCTCGGCGATCGAAAAGGTGGTCGATGCGATCATCTCAGCCAATCCCGACAAGGTCGCCCAGGCCAAGGCGAAGCCGCAGGCGCTCGGATGGTTCGTCGGCCAGGTGATGAAATCCTCCGGCGGCAAGGCCAACCCGCAGGCCGTCAACGAACTGCTGAAGTCCAAGCTCGGCATCTGAGTTCGTCGAAACCTTACTGCGTCAAAACCCTCATCCTTCGAGATGCCGCTTGCGCGGCTCCTCAGGATGAGAGGAGCGAAGCGCCGCACGCGATGATCGCGATGGCTTCGCGCGGTCATCGATCATTCACGATGTTTGACGATCTGGGGCGTTGGTCGCGCGCTGTCGCCGCGAATCGGCCGTATTTCAATTCGGGCAAAAATCGGCGTTTGGCGAGCGGAGATGAGACGCCGAGGCTCCGCCTGCGAAAATTTTTTTATTGCCAAAAATCGCGACTCAGAGTCCGCGCGAGCGCCATCCGAACGGATTTTCGGATGCCCTGCGACTTCGATCGCATAACGATCGTCGCTATCGCAGATAACGAAAACTGCTGCAGTACAAGTGTTTCCTGCAATCTCGCGAAGATGACGCCGATATCTCCAGCGGATTTTTCGCATCGAGGCGCGAACGCTTTTGCGTTGCTGCGATTGCCATGTATCGCGCGCTCCCGGCTTGAAGCGTCAATACTTCCTTAAGCGGGAAGATGTTTTTTTCGGTGTGTTGGTGTATTCGGGATGCAGTGCATTTCGATTCCCGAGTGCACGCAGCGATTAAGCCATCTCACTACATTAGGAGGGCAACATGGCGAAGAAAGCTAAGAAGGCAAAGAAGGCGAAGAGCGCAGTGAAGAAGACTGCGAAGAAGACCCGCAAGGTCGCGAAGAAGAAGTAAGCTCGCCTTTGAGAAGATTGCCGGCGGCTTGATGCCGGCACGTCACGCGAGCCCTTCCGACGATCTGCTTCCACGAAGCAAATTTGAAGAGTGGCTCTTGTCGACGAAAGAGGGTGTCGGCGAGACATCAGGTCAAACGGCTGGATCGTCATTTGAGGGAGCTTGCTCCCGCCGAAGGCCGGTCCGGCAGAAGAAACAGGTTTTCTTCGTTCGGTGCGAATCTTCAAGTGGTTCGCAATTTCACTGGTCCGAGGGCCTATTGCCCGAAGACTTCCAGTGAAATCTGGTCCTGACGTGTTCGCCGACGCCCTCGTTCCAAGCCGGTGTGCTTGAAGCCCGGCCAACCTTTCCAAATCCCTCACATTCCCTTCGCTGCATGATCGCAGCGCCCAGCGCCGGCGGAGCTTTCGGTTTGCGGCGCCGGCCGCGATCGCGGCCCGTTGCGGCAATGGTTATCGATTGGCGAAACGCCAGGGTAAACCGATTTCTTCGGCAGATGAGAAACCCTTATGAAATGGGCACATCTCGTATCCCGCCGATGAAGCAGGGAAAACCGCGTTTACGGCGGATTCATCCCGATATTTAAACTGTCCTTCAAATTTTACCGGCCATGATCGCTTCAACAGCCGGTCAACGGCGAGCGCATCTGGGGAAACGGGGCGTTTTGCAAGCTGGACAGGCGCCGCGCGCGGTCAATAGCGCGCGGTCAACGATAAAACGGGGAGACTAATATGTTTCAGGGTTCTTTCGGTCTTGATACGGCAACACCGGTACAGGCGTCGGCCATTCCGGATGTGCTGTTCGAGCGTGGGCTTTATTGGGCGAGCGGCCGTTCCGGCGTCGTCAATCTGGTCGCCGCACATAAGTGGTTCAATCTGGCCGCCGTGAAGGGCCGCAGCGATGCGATCCAGATGCGCCGCGAGGTTGCCGAACAGATGTCGGACGCCGAAATCGCAGCCGCGCAGCGCGAAGCCCGCGACTGGATGAGCACGCACTAGTGCGGCGACGCTGTTGATCGACAAATGCGGTTTGGGCGCTCAAAGCACTTGATCTTGACGGCGCCGTTTCAAAACCGCTGTTCACCCTTTTCACAATGACCCTTGTCCGTCACGATCCAGGACGGAGGCGGCTGCACGCATTGGCTGTCGAGGCATTGCCGCAGTTCATAGTCACCGGTCGTGCGATCTATGCGGGTATAGGCGGAGACATTGGCAGCGATTTGATGCCGACCCGCGATCGCTTGGCGGTCGATGGCGACAGAAAACGGTGTCGATTGGTCGGTATGCTCTGTTTTCGCGGTGGTATCGACATAAACTTTATAGCTGTCGCCGTAGCCGGTGCCGCCATTGGACTGCGTTCGCAGTACAGTCGAGCGACATACCAACACGAGTTGATCGGCGGACGCGGCGGCAGGGTACCCGATCAGGATTGCCATTCCCAAAATTCAACGCGCGATTCCGGAAATCGCGAGATGTTTGGTTGCGGTGATGTTTCTGCTCATGTTCGTTCTTGCCCGGCTCGTCAGCGTTACGGACCGTGATCTCGGATGCTTCGACCTGGAGCAAAAAACCTTGCAACCCCTCGACACCCCGTTCGGCACGAGGTTGTCACCTATGTCTTAGGTACGCTCTGTTACCTATCTGTCCGGGCCGGACAGTTCTAAACTGGCGGAGCCGGAGGGATTCGAACCCTCGATAGGCCTTTACAAGCCTATAACGGTTTAGCAAACCGCCGCCTTCAGCCACTCGGCCACAGCTCCGTTGGGGGCGGATATGCCCGACCGCGGGCTGAGCCGCAAGCTGCAGATTGCAGACCGCGCGGTTCGCGGCCGAACGCCGGCGTCCGCTTCGCAGATTGAGGGCGGTTTGCGTGCCTTTTGTGCAACATCTTCCAGAAACATCGATCCGCAAGCTTTCCGCGCGCCGTCTTTATGTTGCGTGTGCAGGAGGCTTCAGTAATTCTCCGGGCCGCGACGGAGGGGGGCACCCGAGGTCGTTTTCGGCGGTTCGCAGGAATTCCCGCGCTTACGCGGGAGAGGCGAGGGCGCTAAGAAGCTGAGCAGTGTTCCCGGGGGACATATCCTGGGGGGTATGGGGGAACCTGCTCAGCTTTTTCGGCCGATGCCGATCACAAGCAGACAATCTTGAACAGATCTTGCTTTTGAACCGTTGCCGCGGGATCCGGCAGCTGCGCGCGCTGGACATTCCGCAGACCGCCGAAGCTTTCCGGATAAGTCAGGCCTCCCGGACCCACGCAGCATCACGACACGCGCAATGCTTTAGCGCGTCGGCTCACTTGAGCGGAATGAGTTCGGCCACTGCGGCAGTCGATTCGATGAAGCTTGGCGGACAATTGTCGGCGGCGAGTTTCAGTAACCGTTGCGCCTCCTTCTTGTTCTTCTTCAGAAGCGCGAATTCGCCGCCATAGAAATTGGCTTCGCAGGTCTGCGCCGCCTTCGTCTGTGGGTCGGTATCGGCGGCAGCGGCCAAGGTTTGTTCGACATTGAACTTACCGAGGAACAGGCGGATCACGGGCGCGGGCCAAACCGTCATGTCGAGATTCTTGGCAGCCTCGGGCAGGTGGCTTGGCCCATTGATGCGACGCTCGGCGAGTTCCCGCCACAGCGCGGCATAAGCGTCCTTCGGGTTGAGTTCGGCTGCCTTCCTGAAATCGGCTTCCGCATCCGCATTGCGGCTGCCAATGACGTAGTAGGCGACGCCCCGGTTGAAATAGGCGGTGGAATCGTCAGCGTCCAATTTGATGGCCTTGCCGAAATCTTCCAGGGCCGCCGGATTGTTGCCGAGCATGTAGGAGAGCCGGCCGCGGGTGAAGTAGGCGAGTGCATAGTTGGGATCGAGCTTGAGCGTTTCGTTCATGTCGGACATGGCGTCGGCGAGATCGCCGCTTCTCCTGTACAGATCGCCTCGCGAGAAATGCGCCAGCGCGTAGCCAGGATCGAGCTTGATCGACTCGTTCAAATCCGCCAGTGCATGATCGACGTCTCCCTTGTTCTTGTAGAGATTGCCGCGCTCGGCATAGGCCCAGGCATTTTTCGGATCGAGCCTGATCGCTTCGTTGAAGTCGGCGAAGGCGTGCTCAAAATCGGATTTGCTCAAGTAGACGTTGCCGCGATTGAGATAGGCGGCCGCATCATTGCGATTGGCCCGGATGGATTCGTTGCAGTCCGTCAAAGCCCGATCGGTATCTTTTTTGGCCCACCACCATCCGCAGCGATTGCTAAGCGCTGCGGCGCGATCCTGCGTAGGGGTTTTCGAATCCTTGACGATGTGATCGCAGGCCGCGATGCCTTCATCGGCCTTGTCGATCTGTCCGACAAACTTGCACCGATCGGAATCGCTCTCGGCGTTGGCCGAATCGACGCTGAAGAATATCGACAACGCTGCGAAGGCAGCCAGGAGTACCAGAAACCGCATTTTTCCTCCGTCGTCGTTCTTCCGCGATCGGCCTGATGACGTGGGATTACCTACGTTGGCGGACGGTGATCCTGCAAGGATTCTTGAGGATGATTAGCGCGCGGCTATATGCTTCGGGCCACTGCGGCAATCGATCAATCCGCCATAAAATCGACACGTGGACGTCACTGCACGCCCGACGTTACGTCGACAATTTCGCCTCAAGGAATTTTGAAAAAGGCGCGCCCGGCCGCCGGCGGGATGAAAATGGCCTATAGAAACAGAGGCTTGTTGGTTTTGATGTCGAGAATTTGTGTGTGCATATTTTGCAACACCCTTCAGGAAAAGGCCTGTGACAAAGAGTCATAAGCCAAGTTTAAATTGCCTTTTTGACCGCAAGCAGCAACTCTCGGAACAAGAAATGGGCACGTTGGATTCGTCGCGTTCGGATACTTCCGATGACGAAAGAGACAAGTAAAAAATCGGCTGCCTGGGGTGATTTTGCGTTTAACACGACGAGGGGACACATGAAATTTAGCATCAAAGCTCTCTTGGCGGCAGCGGGTTTGACCGCTCTCGCGTTTTCGCCGGCCAACGCCTATGAGGCGGGCTATCCGGGGTGGGCCACCAAGCCAGGGGCGCTGATCGGGGCGAGCGCTGGCGTTCCGCCGCCGGGCATCTACATGTTCAACCAGGTCTTCACCTACCAGTCCAACCTTACCGGGCCTCTGACGAAAGTGATCGGTACGCATACCGGCGTGCAGGCCGCGGTTGACGTGCAGGGCTTCCTGTTCGTGCCCGGCTGGACCTTCCTCGGCGCCACCTACGACGCGGTCCTCGTGCAGCCCTTCATCATGGCGAGCATCGGCGGTCCGCTGAACCTCAATCCGGCCTTCCCCTCTCAGATCGCTGGCGCGCATAACACCTACATCGCCCCGGTTGAATTGGCTTGGAAGCTCGGGACCAGCGGATTTGCGATCAAGACCGGCCTCGGGATCTATGTGCCCGATGGCACCATTCAGGGAGTGAACGGCCTGTTCAACGTTGGTAACCCTTGGTGGACGTTCCAACCGGAACTGGCGCTCTCCTACCTGGCGAACGGCTGGAACCTCACCGCCTTCTTGTATGAGGAATTCAACACCCGGAACTCGCGTGATGACTATCTTACGGGCGACATCTTCCACGCCGACTTCACCGTCACGAAGACCATCGGAAAGTGGACGCTGGGTCCGGTCGCTTACTATGTTGGGCAGGTCACGAACGATAGCTGTTCGTCTTTGAAGTGCCTTGGCATCACGGGTGGCACTGGGGCCAATGCTGCGCGGTTCAATATCTTCGCGGTTGGTGGCCTCGTCGAGTATAACTTCGGCCCGGCGAGCTTGTCGGTCTGGGCGACGCAGGAAGTCAGTGCCAACGCCAAGAACTCGGCAGTTCCGCCGGCGGCCGACATTTCCACGATCACCCGCGGTGCGACGGTCTTCGCGACCCTCAGCTACCGCCTCTGGGCTCCGGAAGAACCTGCAAAGGCCCCGATGTTCCACAAGTAAGGACGATCGGGTAACATCCTGACCTAAAGAGATCCCCCTTCCGAGAAATCGGGAGGGGGATTTTCGTTTGGTGCTAGTGGAGTGGGTTTGACATTCGCCACCAGTTCAGCCGCAGATTTTGAAAGCGAATGTCAAATCCCAAACTCCACTAGAAACATATATTTGCTAATGGTCCTTTGATTCTAACATTCGCAAAAGTGGCTGCTGAGAAGGGGTGCGAATGTTAGAATCGGACCATTAGAGAAAGCTGCCGAGCAGGCGGCGAGCAAGAGCGAGGCCGTTAGCGAACGGCGGCACAATGGCGCGCGCGTCTGCCGGACAATACTTCGTATTGCCGGCAGAATCATGAGGCCCCAATATTGGCCTCATCCTTCGAGGCGCGCCAAGAGGCGCGCACCTCAAGGATAACGCTCACCTGCCCTGTGTATACCGTCATCCTGAGGCGCGAGCGAAAGCGAGCCTCGAAGGAGACGGGTAAGACGACTGCTATTCACTGTGGCGCTTGCTCGCCAAGCCGCCGCGCCGTTGAGCCAGCCGGCTGACGGCCGCCCAATCCGAACGTATCAACGCCTCTTTTTTGGCGCGTCCCCATCCCTTGATCTGCCGTTCAACGGCAATCCCATCCGTGATCCGCTCGAAACGTTCGGACCAGACGAGAACAACCGGGCGCCGCGTGAACGTGTAACCCGGATATGCTCCGGCATTGTGCTGGTCGATGCGCGGCGCGAGATCCTCGCCCGTCGCGCTGCCGACATAGTATGAACCGTCCGCGCAGCGAACCATATAGACGTAGACGCCCATCACGCTGACCCTTCGAGGCGCACAAACTTGCCTATGTCATCCTTCGAGGCGCGCCAAGAGCGCGCACCTCAGGATGACGCTCGAGACGCGCACCTCAGGATGACGTCCCTCCGCCTGGATATACCCGTCATCCTGAGGCGCGAGCGAATGCGAGCCTCGAAGGAGACGGGCCCCGTTCCGCTGCCACTATCCTTCGAGACGGCGCTTCGCGCCTCCTCAGGATGACGCTTCGAAACGCCGCTTGCACGGTTCCTCTGAATGAGGGAGAGGCCACCCCTGTCGCCTCAATGAAACGACTCGGGATGGTCCTGCCGCACGCTACTCGACGCTGCCGCGGTGCAGGTCGGCCTCGATTTGCAGCCGCGTTCCGCCGCCGAAGCGCGCGCGATAGACCTGCAAGTTCTCCATGATCCGCTGCACGTAATTCCGGGTTTCCGAGAACGGGATCAGTTCGACCCAGTCGACGGCATCGACCCTGGGATCGCGGGGGTCGCCGTACCGCTCAATCCACTTTTTGACGCTGCCGCGGCCGGCATTGTAGGCCGCAAAGGTCATGATATAGGAGCCGCGATAATCGTCGATCAGGCCGCCGAGCTCCGCAGCTCCGAGCGCTGCGTTGTAGACGGGGTCACTCTTGAGCCGGCCGAGATCGAAACCGGCGCCATATTTCTTGCAGACGTATTTGCCGGCGTCCGGCGTGACCTGCATCAGGCCGTAGGCCTGGGCGGGCGAGACCACGGCGGGATTGAACGCGCTCTCCTGCCGCGCGATGGCGTAGATGATGCTCGGCTCGACCTCGGGTCCGATCGACCTGAACGGCGGAATTCCCGTCACCGGATAGGCGTAGAAGTCGAACGGCAGCCCGCGATTAAGCGCGGCCTTGCCCATCAGCAGCATGCCGCGTGCGTCGCCGTGGCGGGCGGCCAGTTCGCCGAGCCCAACCAGGGCATCCGCATCGCCGTTCTC
The DNA here is from genome assembly GCA_963706265.1 of uncultured Alphaproteobacteria bacterium. Lineage (GTDB taxonomy): Bacteria > Pseudomonadota > Alphaproteobacteria > Rhizobiales > Xanthobacteraceae > Bradyrhizobium. Next base: position 195,668 of record CAVPLO010000005.1, read on the forward strand.
GCCCATATCGGCAAAAATCGGCACCGCGATTTCGCCTTCGCCCACGTCGTAAAGGAGATGCACCGCGCGCACGATCTCCAGCCGCTCGGTGCCGCGGCCGCGTGCGATTGGAACGCCGTTCAACTCGATCTGGGGCAGGCCGAGCTTGGCGCGCGCCAGTTGGCCGTAATAGCTGGTTGATTGTTCTGCGGCAGCTGCATAAGCCGAGCGGGCCTCCTGGGAATGTCCGGCGGCTTCCGCCGCGCGGCCCTGCCAATAGCCGGCGCGCGCGAGCGTAGTCGGATTGGCGCTGCCGACGCCAATCCGCGCAAAGTGCTGTGCCGCGGTTGCGGGATCATGGAGAAAGCGGAGCGCGATCCAGCCTGCCGTGAATTCCTGCTCGGTCTTGTAGATGTCGCGCGAGGGCAGCGCTGCATCGCGGGCGATCAGGTAGGCGGCACGGTAGTCGCCGACGTCGATCATCTTGCGCGCCAACAAGCGCCGTTCGATCCACCACTCATCCAGATTGTAGAGCCGGTTGGAATCCCTGGGCGCGCTCATCATCAACTGCGCGGCTTCGACGAATTTCTCTTCCCGGCGCAACTGCTGGACCTTGCTGAAGACATAGCCGGCATCGTTGTGCAGCTCACGCGGCACGGCTTCCAACAGCGCGCGAGCGTTGGACGCCTTGCGGTAACCGGCGATGCGGGCCCTGGCGAGAGCGACCTCGCCGCTGCCGAGCCGTTTCGCGGCCCGCAGCGCCGCGTCGTGCTCACTGCCGTAAAGCAGGAGATCCATTCTCGCTTTGTGATCGCCCGGCGAGATCAGCGCGCCGAACAGATCGAGCGCCGTGTTCTCGGTCTCTTCCGACATGGCGTCGTTGCGCCAGGCGCTCCGCACCAGCCGTTCGGCATTGGCCCGGTCGCCGCGCCCGAGCATGACGCGCGCCAGCGAGAATTTGCCTTTGGCCGACAGCGGCAATTCGTTCTCGAACCATGACCAGACTGCGGCGTCCTCGCGATGGTCGTCCCAAAGCGCCGCTTCCAGGCGTCGCCGCAGGAACGTTTGTGAGGGCCAGCTTGGATTGGCGGCGAGGAAGGCGCGGTAGCGTTCGACGGTAGCGCCGTTGTCGTCGCTGCGCAGGATAATCCATTCCGCAAGCTTTCGCGCCAGCGGATCGGAGATCGCGGACTCAGCCTCGGTCGCATCGGCCGGCTTGTGCTTGCGCACGAGTTCTATGACGTTCTCCAGAGCTTCCTTGTCGCCGGCTGATGTCGAGGAGGTCGTGGCCACGGCCGCCGGCACGGACGGCTTGCGCGCGGCCGGCGGCGGCAACGCCGCATGCTGGCGCGTGGCGGGCGCGATCGCCGCGCTGGGCAGCGTGGACGGCGTGGAAGTCGCCTTGGACGCCGACTTCGAGGTCGTCTTGGCTCCCGCTTTATCTGCCGCCTTTTCCGAGGTTTTTGGTACGACGTTGCGAGCGATCGGGCGTGCCTTGGGCAATGGAATTTTGTGCTTGGCGGCCTTCTCGCTCGCCCACGCATGCGATCCGATAATCAGCGCAAGCGTTGTTGCGATGGCTGTCGAACGCAAAGCAGTAGCGCGAGCGGGGCGGGTCACAGCGTTCCTTCGGCAAATCACGGAAGCCCAATGTCCTCAGATCTAGTCGATTGAATATGCGGAAAAAACATCCGATACGCGGGGAGGTGTGGTTGTTTGCGTCATCACCGCGGCAAAATCGCGGCCAGCCCGGCGCGCTTAAACGTGTCTCTTTTGGTCTCCGCCGGGCAAAAGCGGTTCACCCATGCGCGGTTTCCGGACTTTCGCCAGATCGCCATACCCGGTATAAATGGCTATCGTAGTCGTTTTAGAGCGGTTGCCGCATGTGTTGGGAGAAGTCCATGGCAGCTAAGACGAAATTCCGCGGGTCTTTCACCGCCCTGGTCACACCCTTCAAGAACGGCTCGCTTGACGAGGCGGCCTTCCGCGGGCTCGTAAATTGGCAGATCGCCGAGGGAACCCATGGTCTCGTGCCGGTGGGAACCACGGGCGAAAGCCCGACCGTCAGCCATGATGAGCACAAGCGCGTCGTCGAATGGTGCATCGATGAGGCGGACGGCCGCGTTCCCGTGATCGCGGGCGCAGGCTCGAATTCGACCCGCGAGGCGATTGAACTGGCCGAACATGCGGAGAAGGCGGGTGCGGACGCCGTTCTGGTGGTGACGCCCTACTACAACAAGCCGACCCAGGAGGGCATGTACCAGCATTTCAAGGCGATCAACGATGCGATCGGAATTCCGATCATCATCTACAATATTCCGCCGCGTTCGGTGATCGACATGAGCGTGGAAACCATGGCGCGGCTGTTCGAACTCAAGAACATCGCCGGCGTCAAGGACGCTACCGCGAGCATGGTGCGCGTGTCCGCAGCAGCGCGCGCAGCTCGGCGAGGATTTCAACCAGCTTTCGGGCGAGGATGCCACCGTCATCGGCTATATGGCCCATGGCGGCCATGGCTGCATTTCGGTGACCTCGAACGTGGCGCCGCGCCTGTGTTCGGAGTTTCATCTTGCCTGGCAGAAGGGCGACCACGCCACCGCGCTCAAACTGCATGACAAGCTGATGCCGTTGCATACCAATCTCTTCATCGAGTCCAATCCGGCGCCGGTCAAATACGCGCTGTCGCTGCTCGGCAAGATGGAGGAGACACTGCGGCTGCCGATGGTGCCGGTTTCCGAGCCGACGCGCGTCGCGGTCCGCAGCGCGATGGTGCATGCGGGTTTGATCAACTGATTATTCGCGCGGCCGGCTTGTCGCGCGATCGAGGAGAGGGGCCTGCACATGCTGAAGGAATTTCGTGACTTCGCGATGAAGGGCAACGTCGTCGACCTCGCGGTCGCCGTCATCATCGGTGCGGCCTTCGGTGCCATCGTCAATTCGCTGGTCGCCGACGTCATCATGCCGTTGATCGGCGCGGCGACGGGCGGCCTCGATTTTTCGAACTATTTCCTGTCGTTGTCGAGCAAGGTCACAGCGGCTAATCTGGCCGATGCCAAGAAGCAGGGCGCGGTTCTCGCCTGGGGCAATTTCCTGACCCTGACGCTAAACTTCTTGATCGTCGCCTTCGTGCTTTTCATCGTGATCCGAGTGATGACCCAGTTCAAGCGCAAGGAAGCGGTTGCCCCGGCCGCGCCGCCAAAGCCGACGCGGGAGGAAGAGCTTCTGACTGAAATCCGCGACCTCCTGAAGAAGGGTTAGATCGGAACTCCAAGTGGCCGAGAAGAAAGAGCGTCCCATCAAGGTGATTGCGGAAAACCGCAAGGCCCGTTTCAATTATGCCGTCGACGATACCGTCGAAGCCGGGATTGCGCTCACGGGCACCGAGGTCAAGTCGCTCCGCAACGGCAAGTCCACGATCGCGGAATCCTATGCCGATTCCAAGAACGGCGAGATCTGGCTGATCAACGCCAATATCCCCGAATATTTGCAGGCCAACCGCTTCAACCACGAGCCGAAGCGACCCCGCAAACTGCTGCTGCACCGAAAGCAGATCAACCGCCTGATGGGGGCGGTCGATCGCGACGGCATGACGCTGATTCCGCTAAAGCTCTATTTCAACGAGCGCGGCCGCGCCAAGTTGCTGCTGGCGGTTGCCAAAGGCAAAAAGCTGCACGACAAGCGCGAGAGCGAAAAGAAGCGCGACTGGAGCAGGGAAAAGGGGCGCCTGATGCGGGCGCGCGGATAAAGCATTTGGCGATAGGCTGGAACGCAAGATGAATCAGAAAAACCTGCTCGAAGTCGACTGGAGCCGGATTCCGGCGCCGAAGGATGATGGTGCCGCCAATCACCTCGTGGGCACGAAGATCCCGCCGGTCAGCCTCGTGGCCACCGACGACAGGTCGGTCACCTTGTCGGCGCTGCCGGGCCGCAGCGTGGTGTTCGCCTATCCCCGAACCGGCGAACCCGGCAAGATCTCGCTGGTCGACGATTGGGACATGATCCCGGGGGCGCGGGGCTGCACGCCGCAAACCTGCTCGTTTCGCGACCTGTTCGCGGAGCTGAAGGCGGCCGGGGCACAGCGGGTGTTCGGCCTGTCCACCCAGAGCAACGCCTACCAGCTTGAGATGGCCTCGCGGCTGCATTTGCCGTTTCCGGTGCTTTCCGACGACAAGCTTGCGCTGACGCGCGCCTTGAACCTGCCGACCATGGAGGTCGCGGGCCTCGTCCTGATCAAGCGGCTTGCGCTGATCATTGATGACGGGCGCATCACGCAGGTTTTCTATCCGGTTTTCCCGCCGGACCGGAATGCGGGCGATGTGCTGGAGTGGCTGAAGGAAAACCGGCGCTAGGCCAGGTCGGCCCGCACCTTCGCGAATATGTTGCGAAACATCTCGGGCGTCAGCACGCCTGTGTTCGTGTTGTAACGCGAGCAATGATAGCTGTCATAAAGCCGAAACCGCCCGGCCTCGTGAACGGCGCCGTGCGCAAACGGCGCGGCTACGGCACGAAGTCCCAATGCCTTCACGGTTGATTCGTGGGCGATGCGGCCAAGCGCGACGATGGCCTTCAGGTTTGGCATGCTCTCGATGGCCGCAAGAAGAAAGGGGCGGCAGTTGGCTATTTCCGCAGGCAGGGGCTTGTTCTGGGGCGGCACGCAATGCACCGCGTTTGCGATGCGGCAATCGACCAGTGTCATCCCGTCATCAGGCCGGGCCTGATAGACGCCCTTGGCGAAGCCATATTCGATCAAGGTGGCGTAGAGCAGATCGCCGGCGTAGTCACCGGTAAACGGGCGCCCCGTGCGATTGGCTCCCTGCAATCCCGGCGCAAGGCCGACAATCACAAGCCTTCCGTTTTTGTCGCCGAAACCAGGGAACTGGCGCATTGAACCACCGCGGTTCACGGGCACGGTTGGCTTCCCGGAAAGCGGCAAGCCTTGGGCAGAAAGGGCAGTCGCGGCCTGGTTCGGCCGGAAGCGGGGAGGTGGATGCTTTCGACGGCCGCTCCGCGGATGCGCTTTTAGTCGTCGAAATCGTCGCCATCGCCCCTCGACGCAAGCGTGGTCGCCCGTTGCAGGAATTGCGGAGCGTGATGGCGCGGCTCACGGGGCGCCGGGCGTTCCGACGGATCGCGCCCGAGCTTGGATTGCAGCTCGACCAGGTCGGTAAAAACGTCGGCCTGGCGGCGCAATTCGTCGGCAATCATCGGCGGCTGGCTTGCGATCGTCGAGATCACGGTCACGCGCACGCCGCGGCGCTGCACGGCTTCCACCAGCGAGCGGAAGTCGCCGTCGCCCGAGAACAGCACCATCTGATCGACGTGCTCGGCCAGCTCCATCGCATCGACAGCCAGTTCGATGTCCATATTGCCCTTCACCTTGCGCCGTCCGCTCGCGTCGATGAATTCCTTCGTCGCCTTGGTGACGACGGTGTAGCCGTTGTAATCGAGCCAATCGATCAGCGGGCGGATCGAGGAGTATTCCTGATCCTCGATAATGGCGGTGTAGTAGAAGGCGCGGACCAATGTTCCCCGACTCTGGAATTCCTTGAGCAGCCGCTTGTAGTCGATGTCGAAACCTAGTGTCTTGGCGGTGGCATAGAGGTTGGCGCCATCGATAAAGAGCGCGATTTTATTGGAAGCGGGTGACATTCAGGGTTCTCGCAGATTCTCGTAAGGGATGTTTCCGGTGTACTTCCTGGCGTGGCCGCAGTGCCCCGCGCATTTGGTGACAGTGCTGCCGAACCCCTGCGGCTGTCCAGACATCGCCTGAAAAAATGGGTAGGTCGAGACAATCGGAAGTGGATTCTGACGACGCATTGAAGCGTTTTCTTGTCCGCGCCGATGTCGTGACAGCTCGAAATCGCGTGCTGCCGGCCCCCAGCTTGGGTTATCAGAGCAAATTACGGACGCCAAATCACAAATTAGCCTTGCGAAACGACCCTTGCCCCTATAACTACGCCAAGATAATCAACATATTCAGTCCCCTTTAACGGAGCGACAATCGATGGCTCGCGTCACCGTAGAAGATTGTATTGATAAGGTAGACAACCGGTTCGATCTGGTCCTTTTGGCCGCCCACCGCGCCAGAATGATCTCTTCCGGGTCCCAGCTCACGGTCGACCGCGACAACGACAAGAATCCGGTTGTATCGCTGCGTGAAATCGCCGATTCAGCGATTTCGCCCGAGGATTTGCGCGAAGAACTCGTTCATTCCCTCCAGAAATTCGTCGAAGTCGACGAGCCCGAGCCCGATACGGTTCCGTTGATCGGGTCGGCTGGCGCCAGCGTCGATGCGGACGACACCGAAGTCGCCATCGAGCGGATGACCGAGGAAGAACTGCTGAAGGGTCTCGAGGGGCTTGCGCCTCCGGAAGAGCAGCCCGAAGAAGACGAATAAGCGATTACATTACGTCTTCCGAGCTTAGCCCCATACCCTTCATCCAATTCGCCCAGGCCCGGACACCGCTCCGGGCCTTGGCTTTTGGTTTACTACCTTATGGTTACTGGCCGCAGCGAGCCGGCCAATCCATCGCAAGCTGTCTCCTATTTAAGCTGACGGGCGGCGGTTTCTCGTTAGACTGTCGGCTGTGTTTCCCGGGGAGGGGCGCGCCTTCGATAGCTGGAGGGTGACGTCCGGCCGGGGAACTCACTACATTATCGCGATCATATGGGAAGCGGATCGTGCCTTGGGTCCGCTTGCAGAGGTGTTGACCGATGGCGTATTGGCGCCAGAGACCGGAGCAGATGCAAGCCGCGAGTTCGATCTCGGTGGCGCCGTCATCCGCTGGCGCTTCTCTCAGCCGCGCCGGGCCAGGCCAAGCCCGCCAAGTCCCGCGCGCGGATGATGCGGCAATACGATCTGGTCGAGCGCGTCCGCTCCTACAATCCCGATACCAACGAAGATCTTCTGAATCGCGCCTACGTTTACGCGATGAAAGCGCACGGTTCGCAGACCCGCGCCTCCGGCGATCCCTATTTCTCGCATCCGCTGGAGGTCGCGGCGATCCTGACCGATCTCAAGCTCGACGATGCCACCATTGTCGCAGCGCTGCTCCACGACACCATCGAGGATACCGAAGCGACCCGCGCCGAAATCGATTCTGTATTCGGTCAGGAGATCGGGGCGCTGGTGGAGGGCCTTACCAAACTGAAGCGGCTCGAACTGGTGTCGCGCGAGGCCAAACAGGCCGAAAACCTGCGCAAGCTTCTGCTGGCAATTTCCGACGACGTCCGTGTGCTGCTGATCAAGCTCGCCGACCGCCTGCACAACATGCGAACGCTCGAATTTGTGCAGCCGGCCGCGCGCCAGCGCATTGCCGAAGAGACGCTCGATATCTACGCGCCGCTAGCGGGGCGCATGGGCATGCAGGAGATGCGGGAGGAGCTTGAAGACCTGTCGTTCAAGACGCTCGATCCCGACGCCTATTCGGTGGTCCGGCAGCGGCTCGATTCGCTGGCCGAGCAAAACCGCAATCTGATCGGCGAAATCGAAAGCCAGCTCTCCAAGGACCTGCAGAAGAACGGCTTGAGGGCGCACGTCTACGGCCGCCGCAAGCAGCCGTTCTCGATCTGGACCAAAATGCAGCGCAAGTCGGTCGGCTTCGAGCAGTTGTCCGACATTTTCGGTTTTCGCGTCGTGCTCAAGGACGTCGAATCCTGCTATCGCGCGCTTGGCGTCGTGCATACCACATGGCCCGTGGTGCCGGGCCGCTTCAAGGACTACATCTCGACGCCGAAGCAGAACGACTATCGCTCGCTCCACACCACCGTGATTGGCCCGGGAAAGCAGCGCGTCGAACTGCAAATCCGCACCGAGGATATGGACCAGATCGCCGAGTTCGGCATCGCGGCGCACGCCTTCTACAAGGACCGCGTGGGATCGCCCACCGAACGCCTGAAACGCGAATCCTCGGCCTTCGCCTGGCTCCGCCACACCATCGCGATCCTGTCGGAGAGCGCCAATCCGGAAGAGTTTCTCGAACATACCAAGCTGGAGCTGTTCCACGACCAGGTGTTCTGCTTTACGCCGAAGGGCAAGCTGATTGCACTGCCGCGGCAGGCCAATGTGATCGACTTCGCCTATGCCGTGCATACCGACGTCGGCAACAGCGCGGTCGGCTGCAAGATCAACGGCAAGTTCTCGCCGTTGTCGTCGGAATTGCAGAACGGCGATGAAGTCGAGGTGCTGACCTCGGACGCCCAGTCCTCGCCGCCCTCGGCCTGGGAATCGCTGGCCGTGACCGGCAAGGCGCGCGCGGCGATCCGAAGGGCGACGCGCACGGCGGTCCGGGACCAATATGCCGGGCTCGGCCGCCGTCTCGTCGAGCGGCTGTTTGCGCGGGCCAAGATCGAATATGCCGACGACAAGCTGAAAGGCGCGCTGCCGCGGCTGGCGCGGGCCTCGATCGATGACGTGATGGCGGCCGTCGGGCGCGGCGAAATGAAGGCCTCCAACGTCGCCCGTGCGATGTATCCCGACTACAAGGAGGAGAGGGTGGCGCGATACGGCGCCAAAAAGAGCCTCGCCGACAAGCTGAAGCTGAAATCGCCGGTCGCGGCCGGCCGAATCTTCGGCGATACCGATCCGCGGCATCAATTCGGACCTGCCGGTCAAGTTTGCGCCGAATGGGGGCGCGGTGCCGGGCGACCGCATCGTCGGGATCATTTCGCCGGGCGAGGGGATCACGATCTATCCGATCCAATCGCCGGCGCTGAAGGACTTTGAGGAACAGCCCGAGCGCTGGCTCGACGTGCGCTGGGACGTCGATGAGACGACGCCGCAACGCTTTCCGGCGCGGATCATGATCGACAACGTCAACGAGCCCGGAAGCCTGGCCCAGGTCGCCACCGTCATCGCCGAGCACGACGGCAATATCGACAACATCAGCATGACCCGCCGCTCGCCGGATTTCACCGAGCTCACCATCGATCTTGAGGTCTATGACCTGAAGCATCTCAGCGCTATTATCGCCCAGTTGCGCGCCAAGGCCGTGGTGGCACGGGTCGAGCGCGTCAACGGGTAATATCCTTGATCCTCATGGTGAGGAGACGCACTAGTGTGGTGAATTTGACATTCGCTTCGGTGGTTCCGCGACTTCTCGCAAAGCGAATGTCAAATTCAAAACCACACTAGAATCTCATATTTGCAAGTGTCCCTTTGGTTCTGACATTCGCAAACGAAGTCGCCGCTAAAATAATACGAATGTCAGAACCGGGACACTTGCGTCGTCTCGAACCATGAGGCCACAATGAGGCCTCATCCTTCGAGACGCGACGAAGACGCCGCTCCTCAGGATGAGGGTGATCAGCCAGTTCAGTTCCTCGAGAATCCCCTATGCCCACTGCTTCGCCGCTACGTCTCGGAGTGAACGTCGATCACGTCGCAACCCTGCGTAACGCGCGCGGTGGCGCGCGGCCCGATCCGGTGCGTGCCGCGCTGGTGGCGATCGAGGCCGGCGCCGACGGCATTACCGCGCATTTGCGCGAGGATCGCCGCCATATCCGCGATGCCGACATGTCGCGGCTCAAGGCCGAAATCTCGAAACCGCTGAATTTCGAGATGGCGGCGACCGACGACATGCTCAGGATATCTCTTGCGACGAGGCCCCATGCGGTGTGCCTGGTGCCGGAACGGCGGGAAGAACTGACGACCGAGGGCGGTCTGGATGTCGTCGGGCAGCACAATGCGCTTGCGCCTTACATCGCTCGGCTGAACGATGCCGGGATTCGGGTCTCGCTGTTCATCGCAGCCGACCCGGCGCAGATCGAGATGGCCGCGAAATTGCGCGCGCCCGTCGTCGAAATTCACACCGGCGCCTGGTGCGACGCGGTGGTCGACGGTCACTTCGACAAGGCCGAATCGGAATGGAAGCGCATCGTCGCGGGCGCGGTGCTGGCCCGTTCGGCCGGGCTCGAAGTGCATGCCGGCCACGGCCTCGACTATGCGACCGCGGAAAAGATCGCATCCTTGCCCGAAATCGCCGAACTCAATATCGGCTACTTCATGATGGGCGAGGCGCTGTTTGTCGGTCTGGCGGAGACGGTTCGCGCGATGCGTGCTGCGATGGAGCGCGGCCGGAAAGCGGCGGATAAAGCATGATCATCGGTATCGGCTCCGACCTGATCGACATCCGCCGGGTAGCCCGGGTCATCGAGCGCCACGGCGATCGTTTTCTCGACCGAATCTTCACCGACGCCGAGCGCGCCAAGGCCGAACGTCGGGCCAAGAATGCGAACATGGTCGTGGCAACCTACGCCAAGCGATTCGCGGCCAAGGAAGCCTGTTCCAAGGCGCTGGGGACCGGGATCCGGCAGGGGGTCTGGTGGCGGGACATGGGGGTCGTCAACCTGCCGGGCGGCCGGCCGACCATGCGGCTCACGGGCGGCGCGCTGGCCAGGCTCCAGTCGCTGACGCCGGTGGGTTTTGAGGCCAGAATTGACCTCAGCATTACCGACGATTGGCCGCTGGCGCAGGCGTTCGTCATCATTTCGGCCGATGACACGCGTAACGCCTGAAGCGGAACGATCACCAGTGCCCACTTTCCGAAGTTCGTGCTCCATCGCAGCACCCACTTTCACGAACTTCGGAAAGTCATGGGCACTAGCAAACTTATTGACTCTGGTACCGCTTTGTCGATCCGAAGTCCCTGATCGAATTCGCCGCTTGCTGCGCAGGGACTTCAGATCGGCGGTACTAGCAGCAGCAAAACTAAAGTATGATATTTATCAATGGCTTATGAAATTTTTCGAAAGCCGTTGATTGCGCGACCCACAACAACCGTCTAAAACGCCGCAGGTAAAATTCGCGCGCGGATCGAGTCCCGCAACTCGCCCCGTCACATCAGAACCGGGTCACTTCCTTGACGCGAAGCGAATGGCTGGTCGCGTGAGGATCGTCCTCTGCCATCTCGCGCGGCGGGCAACAAGAAGCAGGAAGCCAGGGAAGCAATGAGCGTGACATCCAGCACCAAATCGGAAGGCGGCCTGGGCGAAACCATCCGCGTCGTCATTCATGCTCTCCTGATCGCGCTCGTCATTCGCACGTTCCTGTTTCAGCCGTTCAACATCCCGTCGGGATCGATGAAGGCGACGCTTCTGGTTGGCGATTATCTCTTCGTTTCGAAATATTCCTACGGCTACAGCCACTATTCGTTTCCATTTTCACCACCGCTGTTTTCGGGCCGCATCTTCGGCTCCGAACCCACGCGCGGCGACGTCGTCGTGTTCCGACCGCCCAACGAGACTTCGGTCGATTTCATCAAGCGCGTGATTGGGCTGCCCGGCGACCGCATCCAGATGAAAGAGGGCTTGCTCTATATCAACGACACGCCGGTCAAGCGCGAGCGTTTGAGCGATTTCATTGGCGAGGATCCCTGTGGCCGGTCGGAGGCGACCGCACGGGTGAAACGCTGGAAGGAAACACTGCCCAACGGCGTCAGCTACGAATCGCTCGATTGCGTCGATAGCTCGGGCTTTCCCGACAACACCAATGTCTACGAGGTGCCGCCGGGCGATTTCTTCATGATGGGAGACAACCGCGATAATTCCAGCGACAGCCGGGTCTTTGGCTATGTGCCGCTCGAGAATCTGGTGGGTCGGGCCCAGATGATCTTTTTCTCGATCGCGGAGGGCCAAAGCGCCTGGATGATTTGGCGCTGGCCATGGTCGGTTCGCTGGAATCGCATATTTAAACTTGTGCGATGAACGACGACGCATCCGACATCATCACCCCATTGGCACCCGGCGACGCGAATCCGCAAAGCAAAGCCGGCCGCGAGGCTGCGGCAAAAAAGAAGAGACGGCCGCGAGCAAAATCAGGCTCCAAGGCCGCTACCGCAGCACTTGAGGCGCGGATCGGGCATAACTTCGCAGATGGCGCCTTGCTCGCGACCGCGCTGACCCACGTCTCCGCGCTGAAGCCCTCGCGCAAGCGGGGCGACAGCTACCAGCGGCTGGAATTCCTCGGCGATCATGTGCTCGGATTGATCGTCTCGGACATGCTCTACCGTGCATTTCCAAACGCGGACGAGGGCGAATTGTCCAAGCGGCTGGCCGATCTCGTACGCAAGGAGAGCTGTGCTGACGTGGCCAAGTCGCTTGGGCTCGTCGACGACATCAAGTTGGGGGCGGTCGGCGCGGGGGCCAGCGCACGCTTGCGCAAGTCCGTGCTCGGCGACATCTGCGAGGCGGTGATCGGCGCGGTGTTTCTCGACGGCGGCTATAAGGCTGCGGCCGAGTTCGTCGAGCGCAACTGGAGCGAGCGGATGCACAAGCTGCGGCGGCCGCTGCGCGATCCCAAGACGACATTGCAGGAATGGGCGCAAGGAAAGGGCCTGCCGACGCCGGTCTATCGCGAAGTCGAACGCACGGGGCCGCATCACGATCCGCAGTTCCGGATTGCGGTCGAATTGCCGGGGCTTGCCCCGGCCGAAGGGATTGGCGGCAGCAAGCGCGCCGCCGAGAAGGCCGCGGCCTCCGCGATGATCGCGCGCGAGGGCGTTGGCGGCGGCGGCAATGACTGACGAATTGCCGGGCCAGGCCGCACCCGCCGCTACTCGCTGCGGCTTCGTCGCGCTGATCGGCGCGCCGAACGTCGGCAAATCGACGCTGGTCAACGCGCTGGTCGGCTCAAAGGTCACGATTGTCTCACGCAAGGTGCAGACGACGCGGGCGCTGATCCGCGGCATCGTGGTCGAGAACAATGCACAAATCATTCTGGTCGATACCCCCGGCATCTTCGCACCCAAACGGCGGCTGGACCGGGCGATGGTCTCGACCGCCTGGAGCGGGGCGCATGATGCCGATCTCGTCTGCGTACTGCTCGATGCCCGCGAAGGGCTCGATGAGGAGGCAGAAGCGATCTTCGCCAAGCTGGCCGACGTCGCGCACGACAAGATCCTGGTCATCAACAAGATCGATCTGTTGCTGCGCGAAAAGCTGCTCGCGCTCGTCAAGGCCGCCAACGATCGCATTGGGTTCAAGCAAACTTTCATGATCTCCGCGCTGTCGGGCGATGGCGTTGACGATTTGCGCCGTACGCTGGCCGCGATGGTGCCGCCCGGGCCGTTTCATTATCCCGAGGACCAGATGTCGGATGTGCCGATCCGGCAACTGGCTGCCGAAATCACGCGGGAGAAAATCTTCCAGAAGCTGCATCAGGAACTGCCGTACCGCTCTACGGTCGAGACCGACAGCTGGACCGAACGGAAGGACAAATCCGTCCGCATCGAGCAGACGATCTTTGTCGAGCGCGAGAGCCAGCGCAAGATTGTGCTCGGCAAGGGAGGCGCTACCATCAAGTCGATCGGAGCCGATGCGCGAAAGGAAATCGCCGAAATCATCGAACAGCCCGTGCATCTGTTTCTGTTCGTGAAGGTGCGCGAAAACTGGGGCGAAGATCCCGATCGCTACCGCGAGATGGGGCTGGAGTTCCCCACCGAATGATCCCGAAGTGACCGGAAAGAGATTATTGGCGCCATCGATGAAAGTTCCAAACAACGTGCTCTGGTTCGAAGTGCTGCTTTACCTGTCGCTGACGCTCGACGCGCTGTCGGTCGCCTTCCAGGACCGCACGACGGGCGGCGATCTTCTCGGGCCGATGATCCTGGAAGCCGGCCTGATCCTTCTTTTGACCTATTTCGTTTACCTCGCGGCCCAGAAGCGCAAGAACTGGCCGCGCTGGGTGCTGACCGCGCTGTTGGTGCTTTCGGTGCTTTCCCTGTTGCCGCTGCTGGCCGAAAACGGCCTGGAACTCGATAGTGCCATCGAGGTCGTGTCCTGCATCCTGACGACGGTCGGTCTCTATTTTTCCTATACCGGCGACGCCAAGGGCTGGTTCAACGCTTAGCGTATTCTCGGACGGTGCAGCGCTCCAGCGGTGCACCGTGAGCGGGACCGAAATCGAGAATCTGCGATGGCCCGGACCAGCAGCGCATTGCTCTGCGCTGCGCAGCATCCGGGGAGCGTTTGGCGAGCTGCGCCGCTCGCCAGAATCCGGTAAACTTGCCGCATGGAATGGACCGACGAAGGCATCGTGCTGGGGGTACGGCGGCATGGCAAATCTTCCGCCATCGTCGAGTTGCTGACACGCGGCCACGGCCGGCATCTCGGTCTGGTGCGTGGCGGCGCGGGAAAGCGGATGCGGCCCTTGCTGCAACCGGGCAACAGCGTCTCGGCGGTGTGGCGGGCGAGGCTCGATGAGCACCTGGGATATTACCTGATCGAAGGTACGCGCCTGCGAGCGGCAAACCTTTTTGCTTCGTCGCACGCGGTTTACGGCGTCACGCATTTGGCGTCACTGGCGCGGCTGTTGCCCGAGCGCGACCCGCACGAAGATATCTACGAGATGCTCGACTACACGCTCGATCACTTCGACGATGCTGGCGGAGCGGCTGCACATCTGATCAGGTTTGAGCTCGCGATGCTCGCCGAACTCGGCTTCGGGCTTGATCTGGAGGTTTGTGCCGCAACGGGTGCCACCACCGAGCTGATCTACGTGTCGCCGAAATCGGGCGGCGCGGTATCGCGCACCGCCGGCGCGCCGTTCCACGACCGGCTGTTGCGGCTGCCGGCTTTTTTGCGTCAGGGTGACGCGGACATGGCCGACTGGTCGGAGCAGGACCTTCGCGACGGCTTTGCGCTGACGGGGCTTTTTCTGCTGCGCCATGTGCTGGAACCGCGCGGGCAAACCCATTCCGATGCCCGCGACGGCTTTATCAATGCCGTGACAAGGCCTCGCGCCAAGGCAGCGGTTTCGTAACGCCACCAGTGGAGTGGATTTGACATTCGCTACCCACCTGCCGCGGGTTCGCATAGCGAATGTCAAATCCTAAACTCCACAAGAAACATATATTTGCTAGTGGTCCTTTGATTCTAACATTCGCAAAAATGCCTGCTGAGAAGGGATGCGAATGTTAGAATCGGACCACTAGTAGCCTAAATTGGGCTGCTGATTCGCAATAACCCTATTTCTTGCCCACCAAAATCCGGATAACGCCTTCCCATGGGAAAACGAACACCTCCGCCCGAGCCGGCCGAAATTCACGAGGTCATGCTGCGGGACGCGCTCGAGGAGCGTTATCTCGCTTATGCCCTTTCGACCATCACGGGCCGCGCGCTGCCCGATGCCCGCGATGGGCTGAAGCCCGTGCATCGGCGCATTCTTTACGGGATGCGGCTCCTCAATCTCAATCCCAACGCACCGTTCAAGAAGTCCGCCAAGATCGTCGGCGACGTGATGGGTTCGTTCCATCCGCATGGCGACCAGGCGATCTATGACGCCATGGTGCGACTCGCTCAGGATTTTGCCTCGCGCTATCCGCTGGTCGACGGCCAGGGTAATTTCGGGAATATCGACGGCGATAACCCGGCTGCCTATCGTTACACGGAAGCGCGCATGACCGATGTCGCGCGCCTTCTTCTCGAAGGTATCGATGAGGATGCGGTCGAATTCAAACCGACCTACGACAACACTGGTAAGGAGCCGACGGTCCTTCCCGGCGGCTTTCCGAACCTGCTGGCCAACGGCGCGCAGGGCATTGCGGTCGGCATGGCGACCTCGATCCCGCCGCACAACGCGGCCGAGCTGTGCGAGGCAGCGCTGCATCTGATCGACAAGCCGGATGCGAAATCGAAGTCGCTGCTGAAATGGGTCAAGGGTCCGGACTTTCCGACCGGCGGCATCGTCGTCGATTCGAAGGAAAGCATCACCGAAGCGTATGTCACCGGCCGCGGCTCGTTCCGTGTGCGCTCCAAATGGGAGCAGGAAGAGGGCGCGCGCGGCACCTGGGTGATCGTCATCACCGAGATTCCCTATCTGGTGCAGAAGTCTCGCCTGGTCGAGAAGATCGCCGAGCTTCTGAACGAGAAGAAATTGCCGCTGGTCGGCGATGTCCGCGATGAATCCGCCGAAGACGTTCGCCTTGTGATCGAGCCGAAATCCCGCGCGGTTGATCCGGAACTGCTGATGGAATCCCTGTTCCGGCTCACTGAGCTGGAAAGCAGGATTCCGCTGAATCTCAATGTGCTGGTAAAGGGACGAATCCCGAAGGTCATCGGTCTTGCCGAGTGCCTGAAGGAATGGCTCGACCACCTGCGCGATGTCTTGATCCGCCGGTCCAACCACCGCAAGGGTGAGATCGAGCACCGGCTCGAGATCCTTGGCGGCTACCTGATCGCCTATCTCAACATCGACAGGGTGATCAAGATCATCCGTACCGAGGATGAGCCGAAGCCGGCGCTGATCAAGGCGTTCAAGCTCACCGATATCCAGGCCGACGCCATCCTCAACATGCGCCTGCGAAACTTGCGCAAGCTCGAGGAAATGGAAATCCGCGGTGAAGACAAGGACCTTCGCGCCGAATTGAAAGGCATCAAGGGGCTCCTCGGTTCGGAGGCCGAGCAATGGACGAAGATCGGCGAACAGGTGCGGAAAGTCCGCGACATGTTCGGGCCGAAAACGCCGCTCGGCAAGCGCCGCACGCAATTCGCCGACGCGCCCGAGCACGACCTCGCCGCGATCGAGGAGGCCTTTGTCGAGCGTGAGCCGGTGACGGTCGTGATTTCCGAGAAAGGCTGGGTGCGCACGCTGAAAGGCCATGTCGCCGATCTCTCGGGGCTGACCTTCAAGACCGACGACAAGCTCGACCACGCCTTCTTTGCCGAGACGACGTCGAAACTGCTTCTGTTTGGCACCAACGGCAAGTTCTATTCGCTCGACGTGGCGAAACTGCCGGGTGGTCGCGGCCACGGCGAGCCGATCCGGATGTTCATCGATCTCGATCAGGATGCCGCGATCGTCTCACTGTTCGTCAACAAAGGCGGCCGCAAGTTCCTGATCGCGAGCCAGGAAGGCCAGGGCTTCATCGTCAATGAGGACGATTGCGTCGGCAACACCCGCAAGGGCAAGCAGGTCCTCAACGTCGAGATGCCGAACGAGGCCCGCGCGATCACGACCGTGGCCGGCGACATGGTCGCGGCGATCGGCACCAACCACAAGATGGTGATCTTCCCGATCGACCAGGTACCGGAGATGGCGCGGGGCCGCGGCGTGCGCTTGCAGAAGTATGCGAGCGCCACGCTATCGGACGTCGCCGTGTTCGATTCCAAGGCTGGCCTGTCGTGGAAGGATTCGGCCGGGCGCGAGCAGAGTATGACACTCAAGGAATTGTCCGACTGGCGCGGCAACCGCGCCGATGCCGGCCGTCTCGCGCACGGCCTGCCGAAGTCGAACAAGTTCGGGCGTGGCGTCGAATAGAGACGGAACGCCCTGGCCGCTTTGCTGCCTATCGGCTCTACGCCTGTTCCATCGCGAGTTCTGCCTGAAGGCTTGCAAGGTCGCGGTAGATCGATGCGACCGCAAGCACGCGGCCCTTGCTCTTGTATTTCAGGAGGCAGTCCCTGCCTGCGATATCGCCGTCGACGGCAATCTCGTCCCACTTCTCGGCGTGACCGACATAGTTGATCGGCACGTCGTAATGCTGGCTCCAGAAAAACGGCACGGCATCGAAGACCTCGCGCTGCCCCAGCATATTGCGCGCGGCGGTCTGGCCCTGGCGCTGCGCCACCACCCAATGCTCGACGCGGATGTTGTCCTTCGAATGAGGGTCGGGCCAGCGCGCGATATCGCCGACCGCGTAGATCCCGGTGGCGCTGGTTTCGAGAAACTCGTTCACCGCAACGCCGCGGTCCATTTTGAGGCCGGCCTGTTCCGCTAAAGCGAGACGTGGCCGTACGCCGACGCCGACGACCACGACGTCGGCTTCCAGCACGCCGCCGCTCTTGAGCGTCGCGCGCTTGCCCTCGATCGCGGCGACGGTGTCGCCGAGGTGGAAGATGACGCCGTGCTCTTCGTGCAGGGCGCGAACGAAGTCGCCCATCTCGGGTCCGAGAACGCGTTCCATCGGCCGCTGCTCGGGCGCGACCACGTGGACCTCGATATCGCGCGTGCGCAGCGCCGCAGCCGCCTCGAGCCCGATAAAGCTCGCGCCGATCACGATCGCTCGGCGTGCCCCCTTGGCGGAATCAATGATCGCCCGGCTGTCCGCAACCGTGCGCAATACATGGACATGCGGCTGGTCGGCTCCCGGTATCGGCAGCCGAACCGGCTCGGCGCCGGTTGCCAGCAGCAGGCGGTCATAGGGAATGGCGCCGCCGTCGGTGACGATGACATCGCGCGCCTTGGTGTCGATCGACGTGACGTTGCTCTTGAGCCGCAGATCGATGCCGGCCTCGGCGTAAAAACTGTCGGGACGCAGCGGTAGCCAATCTTCCGGCGCGCTGCCGGCAAGGTAATCCTTCGACAGATTGGGCCGGTCTACCGGCGGCGCCGCATCGTTGCTGAGCATCACGATGCTGCCGCGGAATTCCTGCCGCCGCAGCATGTCCGCCGCGGCAAAGCCCGCCGCACCACCGCCGATGATCACGATCTTGCCGGGCGCATCGACAGGGCCCTTGCCGCGGGGCTTCGGCTGTTCACGCTTTCGCCGGACGAAGATCCGGTCGCCCTCGTGCTCGACCTGCCAGACCGAAAGCGCATTCAACGCGGGCGCCCGCGTAGCCTCTCCGGTGCGCAAATCGAAACAGGCGTGATGCCAGGGGCAGCGAACGGTGTGACCCACCACGAGCCCCTCCGCAAGCGGCCCGTGATAATGGCTGCAATGGGCGTCGATCGCGAAAATCTCGGACCCCGACCGCACCAGCACGACATCCTGATCGCCGATATGTCCGAGCAAGGTCATGCCACTGAAGTCAGCCGATGCAACGCCTTTGGTGAGGTCTGGTCCCGCGGGCGGGTTTTGCTCTTCAGCCATCTCTACTCCCTCCATCGCAACGATCCGTCAGCCACAGACTATATCAAGTCGCCATGCCAAGAAATTCCTGACGCGTGAGCGCATTGTCGCGGAAGCAGCCCAGCATGCGGCTGGTGACGAGGTCGGTGCCGGGCTTATGAACGCCGCGGGTGGTCATGCAATGATGCGTCGCCTTGATGATCACGCCGACGCCCTGGGGCTTGAGAACATCGTTGATGGTGTTGGCGATTTGCGCCGTCATCTTCTCCTGGATCTGCAGCCGCTTGGCGTAGACGTCCACGACGCGAGCGAGCTTCGAGATGCCGACCACGCGGCCGTTTGGAATATAAGCCACCCAGGCCCGGCCGATGATCGGCGCCATGTGGTGCTCGCAATGGCTCTCAAAACCGATATCCCGCAGAACGATCATTTCGTCATAGCCTTCGATCTCCTCGAAGGTCTTTTCCAGAATCTCAACCGGGTTCTGGTCGTAGCCGGAGTAGAATTCCTCGAACGAACGCGTGACGCGAGCCGGAGTTTCGATCAGGCCGTCACGCCCGGGATCCTCGCCCGCCCATCGGATGATGGTTCGGACCGCAGCCTCGACTTCGGATCGGCTGGGTTTTTGGACGTCGGCTTGCGGCGCGTCAGCGTGACGCAGCGCATGTAAATGTGGGCTCACGGGCTTGCTCCTCGTTGCGGGCGGGCAGGCGACGCTGATCGCGCCACCTCGTTGATTTGATGACGGTGGGACGAAAAGGTTCCCGGCCTTCACGCCAGTTCTGCAAGGGCGCCCCGGCGGCGGCTTCGACGCCGTCTCACCGTGCTGTGAGCGGCTCCACGCCCATTGTTTGCGCAGCGCCTGTCGCGGTAGAGTGGTATGTCGGGCCCAAAATCCGAGCCTTGAAACAGAAAATCCGGGGAGAAGCAGCGTGAATCGAGCAGCTGGTTTTGTGGCCGCGATGTTGTGCGTGGTAGGGGCCGAGCTCACCTTGGCCCAACCCGCCCAGGCGGGCGTCGAAAAACTTTATATTCTTAATTGCGGCGAGGGCGTTGCTGGCGATATTTCGCGATGGTCGCCCGGCGTCAACGAAGGCAAGTCGATGAACTTCGTCGACAACTGCTACCTGATCAAGCACAGCCAGGGCTGGTTCCTGTGGGACACCGGCATTCAGGATGCGGTCGCGGACATGCCCAATGGGCTTGCGCCCGCCGATCCGAGGTCGGTCACTTGGCACCGGCCGAAGAAACTGGCCGCGCAGCTCGATCAACTCGGCGTCAAGCCATCCGACATCAAGGCGATGGCGATCTCTCATACCCATCCCGATCATATCGGCAATGTCGAAATGTTCCCGAATGCGATGCTGTATGTGCAGAAGGCCGAATACGAGTGGCCGGGCGCCAACAACGCGCCGCGCTTCAAGCCCGAACATCCCGTCACCAGGCTCGAAGGCGATCGCGACATTTTCGGCGACGGCAGTCTCGTCATTCTCTCAACGCCGGGTCACACGCCCGGACACCAGTCGCTGCTCGTGAAGCTGCCGAAAACCGGCGAGGTGATCCTTTCCGGCGACGCCGTTCACTTCAAGAGCAACTGGGAAAATCGCGGCGTGCCGTCCAATAATTTCAACAAGGAACAGACGCTGGCGTCGATGCAGAGGATCGCGGACCGTCTCGCGCAGGACAAGGCGCAGCTCTGGATCAATCACGACAAGGCCCAGCGCGACACGCTCAAGATGTCGCCGGAGTTTTATGAGTAAGGTACCTCTCGACCGGCAGCGCCATCGGAGGCGCGATATTGCAGCAGCCTTCGTTGCTGCATCGACGCTGATCGTCACCGTTCCTGCGCGGGCTGAACCTGAATGGGAAATTGCCTTCTACGATGACGTCCGCATTGAAGTCATCGCGGAGGGCCGTGGGCCGCTCGTTGTCATGTTGCCCTCGCGCGGCCGCGGCGCGGAGGATTTTGAAGGTGTCGCGGGCGAGCTGGTCAAAGCCGGTTTTCGCGTGTTGAGGCCGCAGCCGCGCGGCGCTGCACTAAGCCGCGGGCCGATGCAAAATCTTACGCTTCACGATTTGGCCCGCGATGTCGCCGCTGTCATCCGCAACGCGGGCGACGGTGGTCCCGCAATTATCGTGGGCCATGCTTTTGGCAGCTGGGTCGCGCGCATGACAGCTATCGATCATCCCGACCTTGTGCGTGGTGTGGTGATGGCCGCCGCCGCAGCCAAAGCCTATCCGGCCGGGTTCGACGGTGCGAAGGAATTGTCGGAAGCGGTGCGAAAATCGGGCGATTTCGCGCTGCCGGCCAGCGAGCGGCTGGGATATCTGCGGTTGGCTTTCTTCGCCCCGAATAGCGACGCAAATATTTGGCTTCAGGGTTGGCATCCGGCCGCAGACGAAGTGCAGTCGGCCGCTGGCCGCGCCACCAAACAGTCCGAGTGGTGGTCGGGCGGTACGGTGCCGTTGCTCGACCTTCAGGGGGAACTTGATCCTTTCAAGCCTCGCGCCATGTCAAACGAGATGCGCGACGAATTCGGCGAGCGCGTCTCGGTCGTGGTGATACCGAATGCGAGCCATGCCCTGATACCGGAGCAGCCGGATGCGGTCGTCGATGCGATCCGCGCCTGGATCGGCAGGCTGCCGCGATGAAGCCTCCCGCCTTCGCCGCGTCACGCCGCCGCGATGGCTTCGAGGTCACGCCGAAGGTTCCCTGTTGGACGAAACCAGGCAGAGCGCGGCCAGCGCCGAGAGACTGAGTGCGGAGGAGACGATCAGGACCTTGATCCCGATCAGGTCGATCAACAGCCCGAATGCCAATGGCGCCATCGCCTGCGCCATGCGCGCCGGCGCGCCGATCAAGCCGAGGCGATAGCCGTAATCCTTGGGACCGAAGATCGCCAGCGGCAGCGTGCCGCGCGCAATCGTCAGGATGCCGTTGCCGAGGCCGAAGAAGATCGCGAATGCGCCGGACGCCGTCCCTCCGACCACCGCAAAGATTGCTGCGCCGATCGGGTGGGTGAGGCAGGCAAGACGCGTCGAGAGCAGCGGGATGATAGCGGCTCAGAAAGCTCGCTTCGAGGATGCGCGCGAACACCTGTGCCGGGCCAAACAACGCGCCTGCCGCCACCGCCTGCACAACCGTCGCCCCGCCGGTCTCCAGGATTCGCGGCATGTGCGCCGCCATCGCGCCGGTTACGGTCCACCCCGCGGCAAAAGCGAAGGCCAGCAAGATCATGGTGCGATCGATCGGGATGTGCGGCTTGACCGCGTTGGCGGCGGCCGCCTTTGCGCCGGTAACCTTTGGCAACATCAGGAAATTGATCGGCAGGCCGATCAGGATATGCGCTGCCGCCCACGCAAAACAGGTGTTGCGCCAGCCGATGTGGTCAAGCCCGAGCGCAGTCAGCGGCCATCCGACGGTGGAGGCGAAACCGGCCATCAGCGTGATGCCGGTGATCGGGCGGCGCGCGGCATTGCCATAGATGCGCCCGAGCGCGGCGAAGGCTGCATCGTAAAGGCCGTATCCCATGCCGATGCCGAGCAGGACCCAGGCTGCGATCAGCATCGGAATCGAGCCGGTGACACCGAGCAACACCAGACCGGCCGCGATCGTGAGGTTGGAGGTGCACAGCACTGGCCGGCCGCCAAACAGGTCGATCTGCCGGCCGATGCGGGGACCAAGCAGAGCCGAGATCACCAGCGCGGCCGAGAAGGCGGCAAAGATCCAGTTGGCGGACATGCCGAGATCGCGGCCGATCGGGTCGGCGAGGATCGCGGGCAGATAGTAGCTCGATGCCCACGCCAGCGTCTGCGTGGTGCCCAGCGCCAGAATGATCGGCAATTGGCGACCGCTCATACCTCAATCGCCATTGCGTGCTGGCCTCACTTGCATCCGCATCCCGTCTTGCCGTCCTGCCTGGCATTTGCATCGGCCACGCAACAGGCGTCAACATCCGATAGTGCAGGGCCACCACAGCATTTATTTGCATCGAGTCCGGTCGATCGATTGCAGACGCCCGTCTCTGGCAGCTCAAGTTCTACCCGGTCCGCAGCCTCCCGATCGCCGGCGAGATCGGCGGCAATCGAGCGAACCTGTTCATATCCTGTGATCATGAGAAAAGTAGGCGCGCGTCCGTAGGATTTCATGCCAGCGAAATAGAATCCCGGCTCGGCTTGCGCCAGTTCTCGCGCCCCATGCGGGCGGACCGTGCCGCAGCTGTGGTCATTCGGATCGATCAGCGGAGCGAGCGCCATTGGGCATTCGATGGTCGGATCAAGCTGAATGCGAAGCTCGCGTACAAAATCCAGATTCGGCCGAAATCCGGTTGCCACAATCAGTTCGTCCACGACCACGTGACGGCCGCAACAGGCTGCGCCCGCGCCGACCGTCAGGCGCGAACCGGCGGCGGTGAGATGCGAAACGCGAAATTCAGTTTCCACTTTCACCTGACCGGACGCAACCAAGGCGGCGAAGGAAACGCCAAGTTCACCTCGGGCGACAAGTTTGTCGTTCGCACCACCGCCGAAAGCCTTTGATGGATCGCTGCCGCGCAACAACCATATTGGCGTGGTTTCTGGCGCTTGCGTTGCAAGGTGCGCGAGTTCGGTGAGCGTGCCGATGGCCGAATGTCCCGCGCCGAGCACAGCAACGGTCTTGCCGGCGTAGCGCGCGCGATCCTTTCCCAGCACATCGGGCATCCCGTAAGCGATCTTGGCGGCTGCTTGCGTCTCGCCAATGGCGAGCAAGCCGTTGGCTGCGGCCGGATTTGGAGTCCGCCAGGTACCGGAAGCGTCGATCACGGCATCCGCCTGCATCACCCGGGTACCTTGCCCGTTTTGATAGCGAATCTCGAACGGAGCGGCTTCTCGGCCTTTGGTCTTGAGCCTGTCGAAGCCGACGCGACTGATGTCGGTGACCCGGCTGGAAGTGCGGATATGGGCCGCCAGAGCGGTCTTGGTGGCAAGCGGCTCTAGATAGTGCTCCACCAACGCGGTACCAGTTGGATATTGATCGGGCTCGGGCGAGTTCCAGCCGGTCGGCGCCAACAAGCGGGCGGCAGCGCGATCGATATTGTATTCCCAGGGCGAGAATAGTTGGACATGACCCCATTGGCGCACCGCGTGCCCGGCACTTTCGCCGGCTTCCAGCACGATCGGGCGAAGTCCCCGCTCCAGAATATGCGCGGCTGCGGCGAGGCCGACCGGGCCGGCTCCGATGATCGCTACCGTCTTGGCTTCGCCCATGGTATCCTCCTATATTTCCAGAAATATAGAACTTAAAGCCGTACAAAAGCTACGCCGCCTTGCTGTCGTTATCCTCCGCTGCGTCGGCACAGCATTCGGCGGCCAGAAAATCCACCAGCCCTCGCATCACGTCGTAGTTCGCGTGACACATCAAAGTGGTGGAATCCCGGACCTGGTTGACGAGGCCAACCACCACCAGCGTCTTGATGTGATGAGACAGCGTTGAAGGCGCGATCTTCAGCTTGTCCTGCAGGCGACCGACGGCAAGTCCCGCATCCCCGGCGCGAACGAGTGCGCGATAAATCTTGAGCCGGGTAGGATTGCCCAGGGCTTCGAGATGTGCGGCGGCGTCATCAAGTTTCATGAAGACAATTTTGTCAGGTTTCGGTACGGCCGTCAATCGATATTTCCAGAATTATAGAAATACATACCTCCGCTCGCTTCACTCGAGCCTTTCCGGCTGTCGTATCAGCGGGTGCCACAACAGCGCGCGGACGATAAGTGGAATCCCGACGACCGCCGGCAATAGCCAATACGTCACCGGTGGCAGTTCTTTCCAGAGTGGCAGGCTCTTGCCGTTGTCAACATAGAACGCGATCAGCAGCAGAACATAAGATGTTGCCATGCCGGCGATGTGCAGTCTGATCCAATGACGCCAACGATGCCGTCTGGCCTCGCGCCCCAAATAAGCCGCGGCAAACGACAATGTGCCGAGGATGAATAGATGGTAGTCCTGAGCCCAACGCACGGCGGCCAGGCCGGCCATGGTCAGGAACACCCCGGCCAGACACCAAAAGTAGATCGTCCCGTTGCTGGGATGGCGACCTGCGCGTTTCTCGCTCAGCATCGCAATCGCGCCAGTGACGACGCAGGCGAGCCCCAGCAGGACGTGAACCCCTACAACGGTCAGAAACACCAAATTGGTGGAAGGGATTTCGATCCCCGCTATGACAGTTGCGTCCACGTTATTTCTGGCTCCGCGCGGTAGCCCTCGATGTTCGAGGTTATTGCCAGCGTTAGCTGAAAGATGTGGCGAGGGGTTGCCGATCAGGTTGACAAGACAAAAAATATATCGATATATCTGGATATATGGAATCGGAAAATGTTATTCTGGCCCTGGCGGCTTTGGCCCAATCGACCCGTCTCGAGGTGTTTCGCCTCCTGGTCAAGCACGAGCCGGAAGGGCTTGCGGCCGGCGATATCGCGCGATCGCTGGCGATCCCGCAAAACACGATGTCGTCGCATCTTGCGGTGCTGTCCCGTGCGAGACTTGTGTCTGCGCAGCGCTTCGGCCGCTCGGTCGTGTATCGCGCGGATCTCACCGCTTTCCGCTTGGTCATGCTGTTCATGCTGAAGGATTGCTGCAACGGCCGACCGGAAATCTGCGCGCCGCTGATCGCGGACCTCACGCCGGGTTGCCGGCCATCCCCCAAGAAGCGCGCCCATGCAAAACTTTGATCTGCAGCGCCGGCTGGCCGCAGAGGCGCTTGGCACCATGCTTTTGGTGGCAACCGTCGTCGGCTCCGGCATCATGGCCGAACGCCTCACCAGGGACGTCGCGCTCGCCCTTCTCGGCAACACGCTCCCGACCGGCGCGATCCTGATCGTGTTGATCACGATCCTTGCTCCCATTTCGGGGGCGCATTTCAATCCGGCCGTCACGATCGTCATCGCGCTCAAGCGCGAGCTCGCGCCAGGCGAGGCGCTGGGATACGTTCTGGCGCAAATCGCGGGTGGCATCGCCGGAACCTTGCTGGCGCATGCGATGTTCGCGTTGCCGCTGTGGGAGGCCTCGCTGAAGGTGCGGACGGGCGGCCCGCAATGGCTGGCGGAAGGCGTTGCCGCCTTCGGACTCGTTGCGACCATTCTGGCGGGGCTGAAGTTCAACCGGCCGGCAATTCCCTCTTTGGTCGGCCTCTACATCACCGCGGCCTACTGGTTTACGTCTTCCACCTCGTTTGCAAATCCGGCCGTCGCCATCGCGAGGTCGCTGACGAATACGTTTGCCGGCATCCGGCCGGCCGATCTTCCAGGCTTCATCGCCGCCGAGCTCATCGGCGCGGTCGCGGCGCTGATGTTGATGAACTGGCTGTTGCGGCCTGAAGTCGAGGGGACAGTCATGGCAAGGAAAGCCCAGGCATGAGCGTTACGATCTATCACAATCCCTCCTGCGGCACCTCGCGCAACACGCTGGCAATGATCCGGCAGAGCGGCGAGGAGCCGGAGATCATCGAATATCTGAAGACGCCGCCGGATCGCGCCCGGCTGCTCGAATTGACCAGGGCGATGGGCATTTCGGTTCGCGGGCTGCTGCGCGAGAAAGGCACGCCCTATGCCGAGCTCGGGCTCGCCGACCCGAAATGGAGCGACGACGAATTGCTGGACTACATGCTGAAGCACCCGATCCTGATCAACCGGCCGATCGTGGTGACCGCGAAGGGCACAAAACTGTGCCGGCCGTCCGAAACAGTCCTCGATCTGCTCGACCATCCGCCCGATCGCGTTGTCAAGGAAGACGGTGAGGTTGTGCGTAGGCCCGGAAAGTAAAGGCAGGTCCGGCTTTCGCGCGTTGCGATCGCGCGGCATAATCCTAGAGTTCCGATTCCGAAGTTCGCATAGTATCGCAGCAACCTCTGAGGCGAACTTCGGAATCAAAGGAGCTCTAGCAACTTATTGATTTGAGTAGCGGCCTTGAATTTGAAGTTCCTACAACGAACGCGCCGCAACACTGATAGGAACTTCAAATTCGCCGCACTAGTGTGGCGACACTGACGTTCCCTTGCGTGTTGCCGCGAGTTCTTCGAAGGAATGTCAGAAGTCAAAGCCACACTAGAATCATATGGTTGCTAGTGTTCCCTTGGTTCTGACATTCGTAAAAGTGCTCGCCGCGATAGAGTACGAATGTCAGAACCGGGACACTACCCATGGAGCTTACTACCCGCCTCGGGTTGATGAACTGGCTGGTGAGCCAGGGCCTCACCGGCTTGACCGAAAACGACCTGGTCCGCGGCTTTTGCGAGCGCTGTTGCGCCGCAGGACTCGATCTGTCGCGCAGCGTTATCTTCATTGACACGCTGCACCCGATCTTCGAGGGACGCGGATTTCGCTGGAACGATGCCAACTCCAACGAAAGCAATTCCTTCGAATATGGCCCGACCGATCAAGGCGACGCAGCCAAAAATTGGCGCCGCTCGGTCTTCTTTCACATGCTCGAGCACGGTCATGATGAGGTGCTGATCGATTTGGCCGATCACCCCAAGCTTGGCTTTACGGTGCTTCCCGGACTGGCCGAAAAGGGCCACCGGCATATGCTGGGCTTCGTCCACCGCTTTGGCGAGACCGGCGCGCTCGGACAAATGGACTGTTTCTATTCCTACTGGCTGACCCGGCGCGCGGAAGGCTTCAACGACCATGAATTGGCGGCGTTGCGCGACCTCGTACCGGTCCTGGGACTGGTCATCAAGTCGGCCCAGCAGGTCGACATCGTGCGCACTTTGGGGCGGGTCTATCTCGGCCGCGATGCCTCCGAGCGTGTCCTGCATGGGAAAATCTCCCGCGGGGTCACCGAACAGATCAAGGCTGTTCTGTGGTTTTCCGATCTGCGCGGGTCGACGGCGATTGCCGAAAGCAGTTCGCCCGATGAGATCATCCCGTTCCTCAACGATTATGCGCAGGCGGCCATCGACGCCATTCACGATGCCGGCGGCGATGTGCTGAAACTGATCGGCGATGGCGTACTCGCGATGTTCACGGGACAAAGCCTGACGCTCGCCAAACGAGCAGTGCTGCGCGCCGAGCATCGTTTTCGCCTCAACATGATTACGCTCAACGCCAGGCGCGGCGCCGAAGGCAGAGCCGTGACGTCAGCCTATGTCGGCCTGCATGTCGGCGAAGTCTTTTACGGCAATATCGGCCATGACGACCGGCTGGATTTCACCGTGGTAGGACCGGCGGTCAACGAAGTCAGCCGCATCGCCTCGATGTGCCGTTCCGTCGATCGCGAACTATTGGTTTCGGAAGCGTTTCGCGACGGTCTCGATCCGGCCGGGCAGCACTATCTCGTTTCTACCGGCCGCTTTGCGCTACGCGGCATCGGGCGCGCGCAGGATCTCTATACGCTTGATCCGGCGATTGCGAACGACGAGGCGCTGGCGGGACGCTACGAACGGTATCTGAAAAGCTAGACTGGGGGCGAGAGACAGGAGGCGAGATGGGCTACGAGGCGATCAACTTTACCAAAAAGTTCAAATTGTTCGACGAGCAGTGGAAGCCCAAAGTCATTGCAGAAATGAACGACTATCAGTTCAAGGTGGTGAAGCTGCAAGGCGATTTCATCTGGCACGATCACAAGGACACCGATGAAACTTTCATCGTGCTGGAGGGCGATCTCAGGATCGATTTTCGCGACGGCGCCGTGCACCTGTCGGCCGGCGAAATGTTTGTCGTCCCGAAAGGCGTAGAGCATAAGCCCTTCGCAGAACGCGAGGTCAAGCTTCTGCTGATCGAACCGCGCGGCGTGCTGAACACGGGCCACGAGGGTAGTGCGCGAACGGCGGAAAACGACGTCTGGATTTGAATGCGGCTATGCCGCACATTCACCGACCATTTCAGGCTGATGCGTCAGCGCGACTGCCGGCGACATCAGGATCACCAGCGCCTGCGCGGCAAAGATCGCCGCCGCGAGATAAAGACACGCTTCCGCGCCATAGAGCCCGCCGACGACCGCGCCGAGCGCCGAACCCACGGGGCGGGCGCCATAGCTCATGATGTTGATCGCCGAAACTCTGCCGAGCAGGCTTGGCGGCGTCACCGATTGCCGCAGCGTCGTCGTCGAGATCACCCACAGGATCGGACCGACCCCCAGCAGGAAGAAGCTTGCGCCGGCAAGCCACGGCGAGGGGAAAACGGTGGTCAGCGCCATCATGACGGCAGCAACGAAGCCGGCTACCGGTCCCAGCCCGATCACGGTGCCGAACGCGATCTGCTGCATTACGCGGGTCGCGAGCAGCGCACCGGCCACCATGCCGACGCCATACATTGCCATCGTCGTGCCGACGCCGGCAGCGGAGAGTCCGAGACGGTGCACGGCATAGGGAACGAATACGGCGAGCAACAGAAATGAAGCGGTGTTGAAGATGAACTGCGTCACGAATACCGGTCGCAGCAGCGTGTGGTGCAGCACGAAGACGGCGCCCTCGCGAACGTCCTGCCAGGGGTGCCGGCGCGGCGCGGGTGTTCGCGAGGGTTCATAAAGGCCGGACAGCAGTACGACCGCGACAACCGAAAGAGCCGCGGCGAATCCAAAGGCGGGCGCCGCGCCGAGCCATCCCACGAGCACGCCGCCGAGCGCCGGTCCGGCGGCAAAAGCGATTGTGCGCGCAAGCTCAATTCGTGCATTGGCGACGCGCAGCAGTTGCGGCGAAACCAGCGAAGGTACCAGCGCAGGCGCTGCCACGCTGTAGACGACCGTTCCGCACACGGCGATGAAGCCCAACAGAGCCAGCAGCGGCAGCGTCAAGAAGTGAAATCCGATCAGGAGCAGGACCGCGAGCAGCGCCGCAGCCCGCAGCGCTTCCGCGCCCGCCATCAGCCAGCGCCGCGAGATGCGGTCGGCGAGCAGGCCTGCGGGAATGGCGAACAGGATGAAGGGCAGCGTCAGCGCGGTCTGCAACAAACCGGTCTGGCCCTCGCCGACGCCAAGCAGAAGCACGGCGACGATGGGCGCCGCGGCAAGCGCAATCTGCTCGGCTGATTGCGCCGCGAGATTGGACCAGGCGAGGCGGTTGAAGGTGGAGGGCAGGCGGGTGGCTTCGGAAGCGGACATGGCAGTCATCCCTGAAATCTCGGTTGACTGCCAATGTCGGGGTTGAAGGGTCTCAAACCCACCCGTTTCCGGACTGGACCAGAGTCAGGTTCTAACCAGATGCAGTTGCAAATTAGTTGCAATAAGGGTCGGGCTGAGGCATCCTGTCGAAATGGATGCTCAAACCCCCGATCTGGCCCCGAATTCATTGCCAAAGATCGTTGCCGGCGCTCCGCCGGCCATTTCCGGCTGGCGCGGGGAGCGCGGGACGCCCTCGCTGGCGGACATGTTCGCCTCGGTGGGCACTCCCAGGAAAGGTCCGTTCTGGCGCAAGCTGCTGGCGTTCCTCGGCCCCGGTTATCTCGTCGCCGTGGGCTATATGGACCCCG
Organism: uncultured Alphaproteobacteria bacterium; assembly: GCA_963706265.1. Classification (GTDB taxonomy): domain Bacteria; phylum Pseudomonadota; class Alphaproteobacteria; order Rhizobiales; family Xanthobacteraceae; genus Bradyrhizobium. Next base: position 225,874 of record CAVPLO010000005.1, read on the forward strand.
GCAATTGGGCGACCTCGCTGGCCGGTGGGTCCAAATTCGGTTACGCGCTGCTGACGGTCGCGCTGTTGTCCAACGCGATGGCGATCATCTTGCAGTCGCTGTGCACGCGGCTTGGGGTCGGCGCCGGACGCGACCTCGCGCAGGCGTGCCGCGATTCATTTCCACGCTGGGTCTCGCTGCCGCTGTGGCTCTCGGCGGAACTGGCCATCACCGCCACCGACCTCGCCGAAGTCATCGGCACGGCGATCGGCCTCAATCTGCTGTTTCACATCCCGCTTGGCATCGGCGTCATTCTGACCGCGGCGGATGTGTTCTTGATCCTTGCGCTGCAAGCGTTCGGGTTTCGCTGGATCGAAGCCTTTGTCGTGACCATGCTCGGCGTGATCGCGGCGTGCTTTGCGGTGCAGATCGCGTTCGCTCATCCCGATTGGGCTGCGGTGCTGGGCGGCTTTGTGCCGACGCGCGAAATCCTCGTCAATCGCGAGATGCTTTATCTGGCGCTCGGCATTCTCGGTGCGACCGTCATGCCGCATAATCTCTACTTGCATTCCGGTCTGGTGCAGACCCGCTTCATCGGCGAGGGCCGGGAAGAGAAGCGCGAGGCGATCAAGCTTGCCACCATCGATTCCTCGATCGCGTTGTGTCTGGCGCTGATCATCAATGCCTCGATCCTGATCCTGGCTGCAGCCACGTTTCACCGGGCAGGGCAAACCGACATCGCCGAGCTCGATCAGGCCCACGCTTTTCTCGCGCCGTTGCTCGGCTCGACGCTGGCGCCGACGCTGTTTGCGATCGCGCTGCTCTGCTGCGGATTGAACTCGACCATCACCGCGACCCTGTCGGGCCAGATCGTGATGGAGGGTTTTCTGAACCTTCGCATCGCGCCGTGGCTGCGGCGCCTGGTGACGCGCCTGATTGCGATCGTGCCGGCGGTGGTGGTGACGCTGCTGGCCGGCGAAAAGGCCACCGGCCGCTTGCTGATCCTGAGCCAGGTCGTGCTCAGCCTGCAATTGCCTCTGGCGGTGGTGCCGCTGGTAATGTTCACCTCAAGCCGTCGCAAGATGGGCCCATTCGTCGCGCCGCGCTGGCTGAGCGGATTGGCGGTCGCGACGGCCGCCCTCATCATCGCGCTCAATGCCAAGCTGGTGTGGGATTTTTGGGCCGGAGGGTTTTAAGCCGCTCTGCGAATTTATATCCTGCCGCGCGCTTGGCATCGATAAACCGGGAGGTCTGCCGTGAACAAGGTCATGCTGTTGATCGTCGCGCTGTTGTGGTCGCATCCAATGGCCGCGGAGACGTTTCCGCTTTCGCCATCGGGCGTGAAGACGCTGGCGCCTGAGGGCGCCATCAAGTCGACGGGCACATGGAACCTGGGCACGCGCGCGGGCGATTTCATCTACATCGCCGGCATGCGCGGCATCGACCCGAAAACCAACCTGCAGGTCGTGGGCGACGAGCCGCGCATCCGCCAGGCCTTCGCCAACATGAAGCTGATCGCCGAATCCGAGGGCGCGACCTTGCGCGATGCCGTGCGCATCGTCGTCTATGTCACGGACATGTATCGCTTCCGCCCGATCGTCAACAAGATCCAGGAAGAGTTTTGGGGCAAGGGACCGTACCCGCCCCGCACCATCGTCGAAGTTCATCGGCTCAACGGCGACGATATCTGCGAGGTCGAAGGCACGTTCTACGCGCCGGTGAAGAAATAGGGCGCCGGAGCGCAGACCATGAGCCGCTTCTGGAGTTCACTCGTCCACACCTTGTCGCCGTATGTGCCCGGTGAGCAGCCGAAACAGGATGGCATCGTCAAACTGAATACCAACGAAAATCCTTACGGACCGTCGCCTCATGTACTGGCTGCGATCGCTTCTGCAACGGATCGTCTGCGTCTTTACCCCGATCCGCGCGCTTCTTCTCTACGCGAGACGATCGCGGCCCGTTACGACGTTGCATCTGAGGAGGTGTTCGTCGGGAACGGGTCGGATGAGGTTCTGGCCCACACCTTCCAGGCGCTGCTGAAGCACGATGCTCCGCTTCTTTTTCCCGACATTACCTACAGCTTCTATCCGGTCTACTGCGGCCTGTATGGAATACGATACGAAGAAGTGCCCCTCGATACCGCGATGAGGATTCAAATTGCCGATTTTCGGCGGCCTTGCAGCGCCATCCTGCTGCCCAATCCAAACGCGCCCACCGGCATGGGACTTCCATGCAAGGCGATCGAGCAGCTCTTGACCGAGCATCCGGACCAACTCGTCGTTATTGACGAGGCCTATGTGGATTTTGGCGCCGAAAGTGCCGTACCCCTCGTCGCTGGCCACGACAATCTGTTGATCATCCAGACGCTCTCCAAGTCGCGGGCCCTGGCAGGATTGCGAGTTGGCTTTGCTATTGGCCAACGGCCGCTGATTGAAGCGCTGGAGCGCGTGAAAGACAGCTTCAATTCCTATCCCCTTGATTGCCTTGCTATCGCCGGCGCGGTCGCAGCCATCGAGGATGACGCATGGTTTCAGGACACGCGCCAACACATTGTCGCGAGCCGCGAGTGGCTGACCCGCGCGATGTCGGAATTAGGCTTCGAGGTACTGCCGTCCCTGGCAAACTTCATCTTTGCGCGCCATCCTGGCCACAGCGGCGCGCATCTGGCCGCGCGGCTTCGGGAGCACGGCGTCCTGGTGAGGTATTTCCAAAAGCCCCGGATCAGGGACTTCCTGCGCATTACGGTTGGTACAGACGATCAATGCAGGCGCTTGATTGCGGTGGCGCGTAGCCTGATCTGATCCCGCTTCGGCGGGCGGTCCGGTTTCCGGGCGCGCTAATCCTGCGGTTCGGCCAGCATTTCGCCTGATGCGTCGATCGCGAATCCAGCCGGAGGGTGCGAGCCGCTGCTGCGGCAGGAAGCGACCCTTGTAGTCCATCTTCTTCGAGCCCTCGATCCAGTAGCCCAGATAGACGTAAGGCAAGCCTTGCCGCCGCGCGCGGTTGATATGGTCGAGGATCATGAAGGTGCCGAGCGAACGGCTTTCCTCCGAGGGTTCGAAAAAGGAATAGACCATCGACAGCCCGTCCGAGAGCACGTCGGTCAGCGCCACCGCGACCAGATCGTTGCCGCGTCCATTGACGGCGGTGTCGATGCCGCGGCGGCGATATTCGATGATGCGGGTTTCGACGTGGCTGTCTTCCACCATCATGGCGTAATCAAGCACGGTCATGTCGGCCATGCCGCCATGCCGGTGCCGCTGGTCCAGATAGGCGCGGAAGATCGAATATTGCTCCGAGGTCGGCACAGCGCTGCGTTGTTCGCCGACGATGTCGGCGTTGTGGGCGATGATCTTGCGGAAGCTGCGCGAGGGCCGGAATTCGTTGGCGACCACGCGGACGGAGACGCAGGCGCGGCACTGGTCGCAGGCCGGCCGATAGGCAATCGACTGGCTGCGCCGGAAGCCGCCATGGGTCAGGAGGTCGTTGAGGTCGCCGGCTTTTTCGCCAACCAGGTGCGTGAACACCTTGCGCTCGTGCCGTCCCGGCAAATAGGGGCAGGGCGAGGGCGCCGTCAGATAGAATTGCGGGGTATCACGCGAATGCTGGGTCACGGGATTTCCTGGAACGAAGCTTACACAGCATCGCGCCGCCAAGCTTAACGGTCAATTGGTTTGCAAACCGTTTGCCAGCCGGGTGCGTTTCCCAGTTTTCCCGGTTTGCCGTCAAACTGTCCGCGCCGGCTGGCCCACTGGACTACGAACCGCGTTGTTGATGATCACGGTTCCCAGCACAAAGTCATGCAACAGACGGCGCCGGCCGTTGAAAAGCCCGACCAGGACCACGAGCGGCGACAGAAACGATATGGACACCCAGAACAGCACCGCGTGCATGGCACCCAGCACGAAATAACCGGGCGCGCCGTAAAAGGTCCGCAGCTCCAGATCCATCACCCGCATGCCGACCGTCGCCGAATGAGGACCGCCAAGGGAGGCGCCGTAATAGACGATCGCCCAGATCACCGAGGCCGGCCATGCCAGCCAGAACAGCACCCAGCCGAGCCCGAGCGTGATCACTCCGAACACCGCAATGAAAATGTAGCCGAGAATGACCGGCACCGACAGCACCACGAGGTCGATCAGAAAGGCGAACACCCGCCGCGTCAGAACGCCGCGAAACAGCTCCGGCTCCAGATCCGGATCGAAGGCATGGGGTGGAGCGCCGCCGTCGTTACGCCAGGCGCCGCCAGCATCGGACGCGCCGCCAGCATTATAGCCGCCGGTATTTCCAGAACCGCTATAGGACATCTTCAGCTCTCCGAAGGGACGATTGACCCAAACGAACATGGGAACCTGCGATCCGGCCGCAAGGCCTTGCCAGCCTTATCTATTGGAATATTCCGGCAGGAACGCGGCCAGCGGCCTACTTGCCGGCTCACGCGGTCCCTGCGAACATTGGGGCGCTATCGGGGGAGACGTACATGGCAATGGAGGCGAGGCTGAGCTGCCGCTGTGGCGAGGTGCAGGGCGTGGTGACAAATGCCTCGCCGCAAAAGGTCAACCGCGTGGTCTGCTACTGCGACGACTGCCAGGCCTTTCTACACCAGCTTGGGCGTGCCGATTTGCTCGATGCCCAGGGCGGTACCGATATCGTCCAGGTTGCGCCGGCCTCGCTCACCTTCACCCGCGGTCGGGATCGCATTGCGGGACTGCGCCTGACGCCCAAGGGGCTGCTTCGCTGGCACACGACCTGTTGCAATACTCCGGTGGGCAACACGCTTGGCCCCGCGATTCCTTTCGTCGGGATCGTTGCGCAGACGTTCGATGACGATGCGCAGCGCGCCGACGGCGTATTCGGCGCACCGATTGGCGCGATCCTTGGCAAATACGCGATCGGGAAGGCGCCGGCAGGATCGACCGGCATTAATCTTCGCCTTCTGCTCCGCGCCATCACCAAAGTGCTCGGTTGGCGTCTGCGCGGGCGGACATGGCCGCATCCATTCTTCGATCAGCAAACCCGCGAACAGATCTATCCGCTCACCGTGCTGTCGAACGAACAGCGCCAGGCGTTGCGACCCTATTGCGGACCGGTGCCGACGGCGCGGTGATCTGCTCGTTGTTCAAGGTTACCTGCCGCGCTGAGGATTGGCTTCGGCTCGCTTGCGCCCGGAACCGGTCGAGGGATTTCGTCGGGCGGGCGTTTTGATGCCCGTCAATGGTTCTTTGGCGGCGGCGAGGATCCAGCCCCGGAACGCCTTGATCGCGGGATCGCGCAGGCGGTCGTCACGAATGACGAGTTGATAGTCGTCATCGCGCAATTCGGGCGCGGCGAGAGGGCAGACGAGGCGGCCTGCCGAGATATCGGCCTCAATCAAGGGGAGAGATCCCAGACGCGATGCCGAGGCCATCGACGGCGGCTTGAAGTTGCAGATAAGTGTGGTCGAGTTCGAGATGTCGAACCGGCACCAGGCCCGGCGCGCCTGCCGCCAAAAACCATCGTGCCCACGCTGAGCGCGTCGTCGTCGAGTGCAACAACGTGTGGCGGCGCAGATCGTGGGCGGTTTCGACCGGACAATCGCGCAGAATCCGCGGGGCGCACACGGGAAGACGCCGGTCCGGCATCAACGTTTCGCATTGAATTCCCGGGCCGTGCTCGATGCCCGAACGTATGCCGATGTCGAAAGCGGTTCCGACGTAGCGAAGCTTGCGCGAGGTCGTCGAGACCTTGACCTCGACATTCGCAAAGGATTCCTGGAATTTCGAGAGCCGCGGCAGCAGCCAGCGAAGCGCAATGCTCGACAACACGTTGACGCGGACGACGCCGGATACGCGGCGTGCCGATTGCGGGCCTCTCAGCCGGCCCGCAGCCGACGTCAGACGCGAGAGGGCCGAACTGACATCGGTCAGGAGGTCGGCGCCCTGATCCGTCAGCGCGACGCCGCGGGTGCGCCGTTCGAACAGCGGCACGCCGAGCCAATCTTCCAGAAGCCTGATCTGCTTGCCGATCGCCCAGTGGGTGACGTGCAGATCCTTGGCGGCCCCGACAAAGCTGCCTCGCCTCGCGGCGGCCTCGAAGGCCCGGATCGCATTCAGCGGCGGTAATTCCTGATCGCCGGCCATGGGTGACTTTTTCTCTCCTCAGAGGAGAAAATAGCTCAGTTGAAGGCCCACCGCCAGCGGACTATGCCAGCCTGCCAGCAAGGAAAAGGCAGGCTTGGGTCTGCCTTGGGAGCAACTCTCCCCATGACGACGTTAAGCGCGAACACCGGAAACGAAACGAGGCAAGTCGCCTCGTCGCGCGCCCGCACGCTCTGGACCGCCTGCGCCGCGCACGCTTTGCACGACGGCTATACCGATCTGATCTATCTGCTGCTGCCGATCTGGCAGGCCGAGTTTGCGCTCGGCTACGGCGCGCTGGCATTTTTGCGCGGGCTCGCCGCTGCTTCGATGGCGGGACTGCAGGTGCCGATGGGCCGCCTCGCCGGACGCATCGGTGGGCGCGCGACGCTCGCGCTCGGAACCGCCTTGGCCGCGTTCGGCTATGTGATGGCGGGTTATTCAGGCGGGCTCGTCGGGCTGTGCGTTGCGCTGGTCGTGATCGGGTGCGGGCTCAGCACGCAACACCCGATCGCATCGGCCGCGGTCTCGCGTGCCTATCAGGGCGATGCGCGCGGGCCGCTTGGCACCTACAATTTCTCGGGCGACATCGGCAAGGCCGCCATTCCGAGCGGGGCCTCGCTTCTGTTGGCGTTGATGTCCTGGCATCACATGCTGTGGGCGCTTGCCGTGCTCGGTGCGATCGTAGCGGTCGCGGTCGCGATCTTCTTGCCCGCGAACCTGCGGCCGGTCGCCGCTGAAACGAAAGCCGCACATCATTCTTCCGGGGTTCGGGGCGGATTTGCGCTGCTGCTCGCCATCGGGATTCTCGACTCCAGCGTACGCATGGGATTTTTGACCTTCCTGCCGTTCCTGCTGAAGGAGCAGGGCGCGTCGCTGTCGACGATCGGCCAGGCGCTGGCGCTTGTGTTCATTGGCGGGGCCGCTGGAAAGTTTGCCTGCGGCTGGTTGGGGGCACGGTTCGGCGTGCTGGCAACCGTGCTGCTGACCGAGGCGGGCACGGCCGCCGCCATCGTGGCCGTTTTGATGCTGCCGCTTGCCGGAATTCTGATGCTGCTGCCCGTCGTCGGCGTGTTGCTCAACGGCACGTCCTCGGTGCTGTATGGCACCGTCCCCGAACTGGCGCCGCCGGGCCGCACCGAGAAGGCGTTCGCCGTTTTCTACACCGGAACGATCGGCGCCGGCGCGACCGCACCCATTCTGTTCGGCGTTTTGGGTGATGCGGTGGGCTCGCACGGCGCCATCATGGCAACCGCACTTACGGCCGCCGTCATCTTGCCGCTCGCCGTTGCATTGGCGCCGCGGCTGCCCGCTGCAGCGCCGGCCAGCCCGAGCTGAGCTAGCTCTTTTTCAGCTTCTCGGCCACGCGAGGCGCAAAATAGGTGAGAACGCCGTCGGCGCCGGCGCGCTTGAACGCGGTAAGGCTTTCCATCATCGCCCGTTCGCCGTCGATCCAGCCGTTGTTATGCGCCGCCATGATCATCGCGTATTCGCCGGACACCTGGTAGGCGAAGGTCGGCATGCCGAAGGCGTCTTTGACCCGCCTGAGAACATCGAGATAGGGCATGCCGGGCTTGACCATCACCATGTCGGCGCCTTCGGCAATATCGAGTTCGACCTCGCGCAGCGCCTCGTTCGAATTGCCGCTGTCCATCTGGTAGGTGCGCTTGTCGCCGGTCAGCGTCTTGGCGGAGCCGACCGCGTCACGGAACGGACCGTAGAAGGCGGAAGCATATTTCGCCGCATAGGCCATGATCTGCACGTCCTGGAATCCGGCGGCGTCCAGCCCTTCGCGAATGGCGCCCACGCGCCCGTCCATCATGTCCGACGGCGCGATGATGTCGCAGCCGGCTTCCGCCTGCACCAGCGCCTGCCGCACCAGGACCGCAACGGTGGCGTCGTTGAGGATCTTGCCGTCTTCCAGCAACCCGTCGTGACCATGGCTGGTGAAGGGATCGAGCGCGACGTCGCAGAGCACGCCGAGATCGGGAAACTCCTTCTTGATCGCGCGCACCGACTGGCACACCAGATTGCCGGGATTGACGGCTTCCGAGCCCTGATCGTCGCGCAAGGCCGGCTCGGTATACGGAAACAGCGCGATGCAGGGGATGTCGAGTTTCATCGCGCGCTCGGCTTCGCGCACGGCCTGATCGACGCTGAGGCGGTCAACGCCGGGCATCGAGGCCACGGCGGTGCGCTGGTTGTTGCCGCCCGAGACGAACAGCGGCCAGATCAGATCGTCTGACGTCAGAACATTTTCGCGCACCATGCGGCGCGCCCATTCCGCCTTGCGGTTGCGGCGGGGGCGGATCGCAAGGTCAAGGGCCGGGGCGGAGAGGGCGGCGTCGCGGCGCGGCGCATCGCGCATTTCGATCGGACGCCCGAATTTGATCGCCATTTGCTGTTCTCTCTCTGGATGGCTGGATGCCGTGGCGGCGGTTGATGCGGAATATAGCATTTGACGCGGGCTTCGTCACCGAGACGAGGCCCCCGGCATTCACAATGTAGCAACCCTAGCCGGCCCGATTGATTTTATCGTCCCAAGAGGCCATGAGTGACCCCCAGCCTGTACGAACGGTGACGATGTCAGATACCTCCACGCGCGATACCTCCAGGGACCATGCGATATCGGTTGACGCGATATCGTCGGAACGCAGCGAGTCCGGCGATAACGTCTGGACGCGCCGGCTGGTCCTTTTCCTGCGCATCATGGCCGTCGTCTCCGTCGCCAAGGGCCTTTATCACTGGGCGCAGGTCACGGGTTTCGTCGGCGGCGAAGAGGACGCCTTTGAAAACCAGTCGCTCGCATGGCAGGCCTCGACCGTCTATTTCGCCGTCATCGAACTCGTCGCCGCGGTCGGGCTTTGGCTGGCGACGCCGTGGGGCGCGGTGGTGTGGCTGATCACGGTGGTCTCAATGACGGTGATCGAACTGATGTTTCCGGCCATCTATGGCGGCAGCCTGACGATCGTCGTGGCGGAAGCCTTGATGCTGACGGCCTATCTGGTGCTGGCGTGGATGGCGGCGCGCGAGCGGCCGCCATAACTTTCAAAACTCCACTAGAAACCTATATTTTATTTGCTAGTGGTCCTTTGATTCTAACATTTGCAAAAGTGCCTGCCACGACGGGATGCAAATGTTAGAATCGGACCACTAGTGTCCCGATTCCGAAGTTCGTATTTTCTTGCGGCGCCACGGCTTGCGAACTTCGGAATCCGAAGGACACTAGCCATCCATATATCCAGCGTGGCTTTGATTCAGAGGTCCGCAATTGCGAACAAGCGGCAAAAATGCCGCGGACCTCTGAACCGCACGCTGGTAACCATTCGGTCATCCTGCAACCGCCTCGCCACACCTGTTACGCAAGCGTTGCCGATTTAATCCTCCCTGTTTCCATATGTGACAGGGGGTGCAGACGAAGCGTGAACAGCGCCCGCGCAACGTCAACGAAACCTTGCGAAAAGCCCTTGTATTGCAGGCTTAATCCGCGATTTACTGTCTTAAATTCATGATCTCTTTATTCTCTTATTTAAGCTGATCTTCAAACGCACCCCTTAAGTTGCGGCTATCAGGCGGGACAAAAGTTTCGTCGAATAAGTCGCTAAAACGACAACAGGGGAAGTGTCATGATGAAAGCCGTTGCAACGGCGGTGGAGACCGTCGAGCGCGCTCCGGGCCAGGCCCCGGTTCAGCCGCTCTATCTTGAGGCGTTGACGTTGGTCGAGCGGCTGCATCGCCGCCTGCTCGATGTCATCAAGGATGAATTCGATCGTCGCGGCCGCGCCGATATCAATTCGGTGCAGGCGCTCTTGCTCTATAACATCGGCGACAAGGAATTGACCGCCGGCGAGCTGCGCACCCGCGGCTATTATCTCGGCTCCAACGTCTCCTACAATCTGAAGAAGCTGGTCGAGCTCGGCTTCCTCGATCACCAGCGTTCGCGCGTCGATCGCCGTTCGGTTCGCATTCGCCTGACCCCGCAGGGCCAGGAAATCCGCCGCATCGTCGATGCTCTCTATCAGAAGCATGTCAAGACCGTGGAACAGGTCGGCGGCATCTCGAACGAGGAATTTGCGACGCTGAACAAGTCGTTGCATCGCCTCGAGCGGTTCTGGACCGATCAGATCCTCTATCGGCTCTGAGTTCTGTTTCGGCCAAGCCGGCCACTTGAAAAGACCGGCAGCCGCAACGATCCAGGAGAACACTTCCCCACATCAAGCGCGCGGGTTCGGATTCTTCCGAGCCGGTGCGCTTTGTCTTTTTTGCGGCGGCTTGCGATTCGACGCCCGTTTTCTGGGCAGGCGGAAAAAAGGAACTTTTGCGCTCGAAAAGGCTTATCGGTCCGTATTGGAGAACGATAATGCTCGTTGAGCGCGGATTACGGGTGATGAATGTCGGGGTGGTCAGCGACGCCTACGCGATCGCCGCCGACTATCTGTACCGGACCGGTGCCATTGCCGACAATTTTGCGACCGACGAACAATTGCTCACGATCATCGTGCAGCTGTTCGAGCGCGGCGAGTTCAACAAGATCAGGTTAGCCAACAAGGCGATCGCCAAATTCGAGGCGCTAGTGGAGCGGGTTTGACATTCGCTACTCGCCAGGCCGCAGGCTCACGCAGCGAATGTCAAACCCTAAACTCCACCAGAAACAACACATTTGCTGGTGGTCCTTTGATTCCGACATTCGCAAAGTGGCCGCTGAGAAGGAATGCGAATGTCAGAATCGGAGCACCGAAAGCGCCTGACGGATTAGCCCTGAGATTCACCAGAACGCGAGGAAGCCATGGAAGCCGCCATCGACCGTATCATGATGACGTATGATCTCTTGTTGAATCGCTCGGCCGCGGCCAGCGCCGAGGCGCGCGCCAAGGTGACCGAATATGTCACGACTCTGTTCGAGGCAGGCGAGAAGGACATGCATCGGCTGACCGTGTGCGGGCTCACCTATCTGCGCGAACTCGATGGTTCAAACGATCCGGTGAAGGCCGGCTATACCGGGCTATAGGATCGGATTAGCCCGCGCGGGCAATCCATTGATCGCGCGAGATCTTTGCGAATGAGCCTTGGGCGAAAATCGTCGCCCAGGGCCGACTGCCTTTTTCCCGAAACCTCTGATAAAGCACCTCTGGTAAAACGCTGCCACCAGCGCAGACACTTCCAGAGGTCGATGTCATGCTCATCCTCCATCATCTCAACGACTCCCGTTCGCAGCGGATCCTGTGGCTGCTGGAGGAGCTTGGGACACCCTACGAGATGAAGCGCTACCAGCGCGACGCCAGGACGCGGCTCTCGCCGCCGGAACTGGAGGCGGTCCATCCGCTCGGCAAATCGCCCGTGATATCGGATGGTGATCTTAAAATCGCCGAATCCGGCGCTATCGTCGATTATCTCATTCGTACCTACGGCAACGGCAAGATGATGCCGAAGGCCGGAACGCCGCAATACGAGACCTACAATGAATGGCTGCACTACGCCGAAGGCTCCGCCATGCTGCCGCTGATGCTCAATCTATATGTTTCCAGGTTGAAGGAAGCGGGCAGCCCGTTGCATCCGCGCATCGATAGCGAGATTGCCAATCATCTCGGCTACGTCGATGGCGCGCTGAAGGGCAGGGAGTTCTTCGTAGGCCAATCGCTGACGGGCGCCGACATCCAGATGAGCTTTGTCGGCGAGATGGCTGACGTGTTCAACAGGTTGGCGCCATTTTCCAATTTGCACGCGTGGCTTGCGCGCATGCACGCGAGGCCGGCGTTTCAGCGCTCGGTCGAGAAGGGCGGCGCCTACCGTTTCGCGAAGTAATGCCGAAACTGAAATCGATGAATTGCCTTGGTCTGTTGGGATTGTTGCCGCTGTTTGCCGTTGCCGCCTGCTCGCAACCGAGTTTTCTCACCTCGTTCGCTGATCGAAACGCGGCAGCGCCCGCCGAGCGGCTAAATCCCGGGACTGCGCCGCCCGACAAGTGGTCGCCGGCGCCCGATCCGGTGGACGATGAGGATTTGCCGAATACCGAGCGCATCTCGAAGCTGCCGCGCAAGGTCGGTGAATGCGACGAAACCACCATCACCTCGATTACCGACCGCTATGGCGAGGATCTGAGCCCTCGCGCCAAGAAGGGCTCCGATCCCGGCACCATCGTCAGGTTCTCCAATTCGGGCGTTCAGGTTTCGATGCGCCGCGAGAACCCCATTGTGCACTCCCAGGTCTTCGACAAGGTCAACATGTGCCTCGTCGAGGTCCCGAAGAACTGCCCCGATGACATCCATGGCCGCATCTACCGGACCACCAATCTGCGGACCAGGGAAAGCTGGAGCCTCGCCAACGATATCAAGAATTGCGGCGGCCCGGCCGGGTAGCCTCTGTTGACCCTCATGGTGAGGAGCGCGTCTTCGCGCGTCTCGAACCATCAGGCCCGGCCTTATCCTTCGAGATGCCGCTCGCGCAGCTCCTCAGGATGAGGGGTGAGAGCCCACGAACGCCTCGTCGCGATGACGTTATTTCTCTTCGTCATGTACGGCACAAGGCGAAGGCCGGCATAACGACGGGAGACAGTCGCCGGGCTCGCTCGTTTCACTAGCGTCCCTGGAATGACGGAGCGCGTTCCCCGGATGCTGCGCGACGCGGCAGCGGTGCGCTGCTGATCCGGGGCCCATCATTCTTACATCAAGGCCACAATCAAATTGGTCCCGGGTCTGCGATGCCAGCGTTGCACGCTGCATCGCGTCCGGGACACGAAAATTGCACCTTGACAGCTTTTCACATGACCCACCTGATTTGCCCGTCGTGTTGAAATGTCGCAGGCACTTTCGCTTGCGACGACGGGCAAATCACGGGCACGTTCTCGCGCGTTCCGTGCCTCCATGAGAGGGACGCTTCGCGATCGTCACGAACGTTGGGTGCGGGATGCGATGGACGCAGAGTTGCGCGACGACGACGCGCATCATGCGGACGGCGAAGTCGTGTGGTCCTGACGCCCCGACGCTGGCGTCAAGTCGGTGGATTGGTCCGCCGATGATGGTGGCAATAAAGCCCGGTCGCCAAGGAGAGCCCGAAGGAAACCGTTAAAACCATCGCGCAGGGAAGGCCGGATTGTTCCGGTGAACCTGTGGTGACTACACTCGTGTGCTTTTTCATTTTGCACGCGAGGCTGCGGGTGCATTGGGCACCCGGCTTTCCCTGCGCCCTCGATTTTTCGTGAGGGGCCAATCATGACCCGGGCGCTAGACCGCGCCGCGGGAAGGGTGGCCCGTGGGCGGGGGAGTTCCATGGAAATTCACCTATCCCCACCATATCTTGCATAAATATCAGGGGGCTACCGCAAGCCCTTGGCCGTGGCCGGGCGATGTGGTATCCCGCGAGACCCTTTCGACCGCCATAACGGACCGTCCGCGACGCTTCTAACTGGTTGCGGCGGTGGAGATATTTCGCCCATGAGCTCTTCGTCCTCAAGCGCCAAGACCACCTCCGCACCCGACCAGTTCTTCACGGCCACCCTCGGCGAGGCCGATCCGGACATCGCCGCCGCTATCCGCGGCGAGCTCGGCCGGCAACGTCACGAGATCGAGTTGATCGCGTCCGAAAACATCGTCAGCCGCGCGGTGCTGGAAGCGCAAGGCTCGGTGCTGACCAACAAATATGCCGAAGGCTATCCCGGAAACCGCTACTACGGCGGCTGCGAGTGGGTGGATGTGGTGGAAACGCTCGCGATCGAGCGGGCCAGGAAATTGTTCGGCGCGAGCTTCGCCAACGTGCAGGCCAATTCCGGCAGCCAGATGAATCAGGCCGTGTTCCTGGCGCTGCTGCAGCCCGGCGACACCTTCATGGGGCTCGATCTCGCCGCGGGCGGGCATCTCACCCATGGATCGCCGGTCAACATGTCCGGCAAGTGGTTCAAGGCTTCGCATTACACCGTGCGCCGCGAAGACCATCTCATCGACATGGATGCGGTCGCCAAACAGGCCGAGCAGGTCCGGCCCAAGCTGATCATCGCCGGCGGATCGGCCTATTCGCGGCCCTGGGATTTCAAGCGGTTTCGCGAGATCGCCGACAGCATCGGGGCCTACCTGATGGTCGACATGGCGCACTTCGCAGGGCTCGTGGCCGGCGGCGTTCATGCTTCGCCCGTGCCGCACGCGCATGTGACGACCACTACCACGCACAAGTCGCTGCGCGGCCCGCGCGGCGGCCTGATCCTCTGCAACGACGAGGCGCTTGCCAAGAAATTCAACTCGGCGATTTTCCCCGGCCTGCAAGGCGGCCCCTTGATGCACGTGATCGCGGCGAAGGCCGTGGCCTTTGCCGAGGCCTTGCGGCCGGACTTCAAGATCTACGCCAAAAATGTCGTCGAAAACGCCAAGGCGCTGGCCGAGAGCCTGCGCGCCGAAGGCCTCGATATCGTCTCGGGCGGCACCGACAACCATCTGATGCTGGTCGACCTCAGGCCGAAGGGGCTGAAAGGCAACGTCTCGGAAAAGGCGTTGGTGCGCGCGGCGATCACCTGCAACAAAAATGGCATTCCCTTCGATCCGGAAAAGCCGTTCGTCACTTCTGGCCTGCGTCTCGGCACGCCGGCTGCCACCACGCGCGGCTTCGGAGTTGCCGAATTCAAGCAGGTCGGCGGCATGATCGCCGAGGTGCTGAATGCGGTTGCGCAGTCGAAGGACGGCACCGCGCCGCTGGTGGAATCAGCCATGAAGGAACGCGTGAAGGCGCTCACCGACCGCTTCCCGATTTATCAATAAGGGTACACCCGCATGCGTTGCCCAAGCTGCAACAGTCTCGATACGCAGGTGAAGGATTCCCGTCCGACGGAAGATTCCGCCGTGATCCGGCGCAGGCGCGTCTGCGTCGCCTGCAACTTCCGCTTCACCACGTTCGAGCGCGTGCAGCTTCGCGAATTGACGGTGATCAAACGCAACGGCCGCAGGGTGCCGTTCGACCGCGACAAGCTGGTACGCTCGGTGCAGATTTCCTTGCGCAAGCGTCCGGTGGATTCGGAGCGCGTCGAGAAAATGGTCTCCGCCATGGTACGCGAACTCGAAAGCGGCGGTGAGGCGGAGATATCATCGGAGGCGATCGGCGAGATCGTGATGGAGCATCTGCGCCAGCTCGACGACGTCGCCTATGTGCGCTTTGCATCGGTCTACCGCAATTTCCGTGAGGCCAAGGATTTTGAAGCCGTGCTCGGCGAACTCTCCGGCGACGATGACGCTCGGATCGCCCTGTTACGCAAATGATCTTCCGCATTCTGGAAGAGCAGTGGAAGCAAAAAACGACGGATTCGAAAGCGGCCGATTGGCGCTTCATGCAGCTCGCGCTCGCGCTCGGCCGGCGCGGTTTGGGACGCACGCATCCCAATCCCGCCGTGGGCGCGGTCGTCGTCAAGGATGGCGTCATCGTCGGCCGCGGCTGGACGCAGCCGGGCGGGCGGCCCCATGCGGAGCCGGTGGCGCTGGTGCAGGCCGGTGAGGCGGCGCGCGGCGCCACGCTCTATGTGACGCTGGAGCCTTGTTCGCACGTCGGCAAGTCGCCGCCCTGCGCCGACGCCATCATCGCCGCCGGCGTCAAACGCGTGGTATCGGCGATCGAGGACCCCAATCCGGAAGTCGCGGGGCAGGGCCACGCCAGGTTGCGGGCTGCGGGGATTGCGGTCGATATCGGCCTCGGCGCGGCGGAGGCGGCGCGCGAGCACGCCGGACATTTCCGGCGCGTCCGCGACAAGCGTCCGCACGTGATCCTGAAACTCGCGGTCTCTGCCGACGACAAGATCGCAGCCCCCGGCCACAAGCCGGTCGCGATTTCAGGCGAAGCCGCGAAGGCGCGCATACATCTGCTCAGGGCGCAATGCGATGCCATTCTGGTCGGGATCGGGACGGTATTGTCGGACGATGCGCTATTGACCTGCCGCCTGCCGGGCATGGAGGCCCGCTCGCCGGTACGGGTTGTGCTGGATCGCGCGTTGCGGATACCAGCCACAAGCCGCCTGGTTCGATCGGCGCGCGGCACGCCGCTCTGGGTGGTCACGTCGAACCTCGCGGAGGCGCCCGCGGTAACAATGCTGGGCGCGGCCGGCGCGCAGGCGATCCGTGTCGCATCGACGCCGACCGGGTTGGACCTGCCGGAGGTGCTCCGCGCCCTGGCGGAGCGCGGCATCACCCGGCTTCTGGTCGAAGGCGGGGCGCGCGTGGCGTCGTCTTTTGTCGCGGCAAATCTTGTCGACGAGTTCTGGCTGCTGCGCGGCAGGGATGCGATCGGAACCGATGGGGTGACGGCCCTTAATGCATTGCCGCTCGCCGCAATCACCCAGTCGTCGGCGTTTCGCGTTCATGCTAGCGAAAGCCTGGGTACCGACACTCTTACCGTTTACGAGCGCGTTTAATGTTTACCGGCATCGTCAGCGATATCGGCGAGATCGAAAGTCTCAAGGCGACGGCGCAGGGGCAGTTGCACCGGCTGCGCGTCGCCTGCCGCTACGATCGTGCGACCATTGCCGACGGCGCCTCGATTGCCTGCAATGGCGTCTGCCTGACGGTGGTCGCCTCCGGCGTCCAAGGCGGCAAGACCTGGTTCGATGTCGATGCGGCCGCCGAGACGCTTGGCATGACCACCGCGAAGCACTGGGTTGTCGGCACCAAGCTCAATCTGGAACGGGCGCTCAAGATCGGCGACGAACTCGGCGGGCATATTGTTGCGGGCCATGCGGACGGCATTGCCACCATCCTCGCGCGCGAGGATCTGCCCGACATGGCGCGATTTGAACTCAACACCACGCGGGAACTCGCGCGCTTCATCGCCCCCAAGGGGTCGATCACACTCGATGGCGTCTCGCTCACCGTCAACACGGTCAAGAACACGGGTTTTTCCGTGCTGATCATCCCGCACACGCTCGGTGTCACGACCTTGTCGTCATGGCGCGCGGGCAGTGAGGTCAATATCGAAGTCGATCTGATGGCCCGATATGCGGCGAGATTGACGGAAATGAAGTGACGGCGTAGCCGTCATTCCGGGTCTGGTCTTTCGGACCACCCCGGAATGACAAAATCTGATGGGATTCAAATGGCAGACGCGCGGCGCGCACCGTTAAAGGACCAGACCGACATTGCCGGCGCGCGGGCGCTGATCGTCGAGGCGCGTTTCTATGACGATATTCAGGATGCGCTTCTCGAAGGTGCGGTCGTTGAGCTGAAGGCGGCCGGCGTCAGCCACGACGTTCTGACGGTTCCGGGCGCGCTGGAAATTCCCGCCGCGATTGCGATTGCGATCGAGGCCGCGGAGAAGGCCGGCAAGCCCTACGATGCCGCGATTGCGCTTGGCTGTGTCATCCGCGGCGACACCATCCATTTCGAGATTGTCTCGACCGAATCCTCGCGCGCGCTGATGGATATTGCGGTGGCAAAGAGATTTCCGCTCGGCAACGGCATCATCACCGTCAACACCGAAGCCCAGGCTTGGGCGCGGGCACGCGACTCCGAACTCAACAAGGGCGGCGACGCCGCGCGCGCGGCGCTCGCCATGCTGCGGATCAAGCGCCGGCTGGCCCAGAAAAGATCATGAGCGCCGACAAGAAAAGCCAGACCACAAAGCCGGCAAAGGGCCCAGAGCGGAAAGCCAACCGGCGTGGCGCCGCGCGGCTGGCTGCTGTGCAAGCGCTCTATCAGATGGACATCGCGGGTGCGGGCATCAACGACATCTTCGCCGAGTTCGAGAGCCACTGGCTCGGCAGCGAGGTCGAAGGCGACACGTACCTGCCGGCGGAGGCCGCGTTTTTCCGCGACGTGGTATCGGGCGTGGTGCGCGATCAGGCTAAGCTCGATCCCCTGATCGACGAAGCGCTGGCGAAAGGCTGGCCGCTGAAGCGGATCGATGCCATCCTGCGCGCGGTGTTGCGCGCCGGCGCTTACGAACTGGAACATCGCAAAGACGTTCCCGGCCGCGTCGTGGTGTCGGAATATGTCGATGTCGCGCACGCTTTTGTCGAGGCGGAGGAGACCGGCATGGTGAATGCGGTGCTCGACCAGATTGCGCGCCAGTTCCGCGCCAGCGAATTCGTGCGGGCAGGCGGCTGACATGTCGATGTCCGGTGCAAAAGCATCCGGCGAGGAGTCCCTGATTGCGCGCTACTTCAAGCCGCTGGCTAGCGATCCCGGCGCGTTCGGTCTGACTGATGATGCGGCTGTTCTGAAGGCGCTTGGCGAAGATATCGTCGTCACGACCGACGCCATCGTCGAGGGCGTCCATTTCCTGTCCGACGATCCGCCTCATACCGTCGCGAAGAAAGCCTTGCGGGTGAACCTGTCCGATCTCGCGGCCAAGGGCGCGAGCCCTGCGGGCTTCGTTCTGACCTTGGCGCTGCGCGGCGTCGACGAGACCTGGCTTGCAGCCTTCGCGCGCGGATTGGGAGAAGACGCAAGCGCGTTCAAGTGCCCGTTGCTGGGCGGCGATACCGTCTCGACGCCCGGCCCCCTGATGGTATCGGTCACGGCATTTGGCCGGGTCCCTCAGGACAGGATGGTCCATCGAAGCGGCGCAAAGCCGGGCGACCATGTGGTGGTGACCGGGACGATCGGCGACGCCGCGCTGGGTCTCGATATTCTCCGGAAGGGAAAGGCGGCGGCTGCGCTCGCCGCTGATGCCACATCACGGGACATGCTGATCGGCAGATATCGCGTACCGGAGCCGCGGAACGCGCTCGCCTTGGCGATCCGCGCCCATGCCCATGCGGCGATGGACGTATCCGATGGATTGGCCGGCGACCTCGCGAAACTCTGTGCGGCGTCCGGCGTATCGGCGGTGATCGACATTCCGTCTGTCCCGGTATCGCCCGCCGCCAAAGCCGTGCTTGCGGCCTCAGTTGCCGGGATTGAGACTCTGATTTCCGGCGGCGACGACTACGAGATCCTCTGCACGATTTGCCCGGACGCGTTCGAAGAATTCATGCGGGAGGCTCGAGCGGCAGGGGTTGCCGCAAGCCCGATCGGGACCATTATTGCGGGCGAATCGGCTCCGAAATGGCTGGATCCGGAGGGTAAGGAACTGTCGCTAACGCGAACGTCTTACAGCCATTTCTAGGAAACCACTCAAAACGGCAGGCTTCAGCGCAAATACCTTTCGAAATCTACCGTTTTTGCGATCCATAGCGTTGCGCCGGGGATGCGATTTTGGCATGGTCCCGGCCGATTTCAGGCCCCCCTTTTGGGCAAGGCGGGCCTGCTTTTTGAGCGTCGGCTGCGATCGCGGCCGTGGCGTGTGGGGCCAATATTTAAAGATCTGAGGCAAGTTCAATGACAGCATTATGGTTGATCGTGCTCTGCGGCGCACTATCCATCGTCTACGCCATCTGGGCGACCGTGTCGGTTATGAAAGCCGACGCCGGAAACCCGCGCATGCAGGAAATCGCGGCTGCGGTGCGTGAAGGCGCGCAGGCCTATCTGCGGCGCCAGTACGCCACGATCGGCGCCGTTGGCATCGTGATCTTCGCGCTGCTGGCTTATTTCCTTGGCCTCCTTGTTGCGGTTGGCTTTGCGGTCGGCGCAATCCTGTCGGGTGCGGCCGGTTTCATCGGCATGAACGTGTCGGTCCGTGCCAACGTGCGCACCGCGCAGGCCGCCACCACCTCGCTTGCGGGCGGTCTCGAACTCGCCTTCAAGGCCGGCGCCATCACAGGCATGTTGGTCGCGGGTCTCGCGCTGCTCGGCGTCACCCTCTATTTCGGCTTCCTGACGTTTTCCCTGCATCTGGCGCCTAACAGCCGAACGGTCGTCGACGCCATGGTCGCGCTCGGTTTCGGCGCTTCGCTGATTTCGATCTTTGCCCGTCTCGGCGGCGGCATCTTCACCAAGGGTGCGGACGTCGGCGGTGACCTCGTCGGCAAGGTCGAGGCCGGCATCCCCGAGGACGATCCACGCAACCCCGCCACCATCGCCGACAACGTCGGTGACAACGTCGGCGACTGCGCCGGCATGGCGGCGGACCTGTTCGAAACCTACGCGGTGACGGCGGTTGCCACCATGGTGCTGGCGGCCATCTTCTTTGCGAAGACGCCAATCCTCGCCAACATGATGACGCTGCCGCTCGCTATCGGCGCGATCTGCATCATCACCTCGATCATCGGCACGTTCTTCGTCAAGCTCGGTGCAAGCCAGTCGATCATGGGCGCACTGTACAAGGGCCTGATTGCCACCGGCATCCTGTCGCTGGTCGGCGTTGCCGGCGTGATCCACACGCTGATCGGCTTCGACAAGCTCGCTGGTGTCGACTACACCGGCATGGCGCTGTTCGAATGCGGCATCGTCGGTCTTGCCGTGACGGGTCTGATCATCTGGATCACCGAATACTACACCGGCACCGACTTCCGTCCGGTGAAGTCGATCGCGGCGGCCTCGGTTACGGGCCACGGCACCAACGTGATCCAGGGCCTTGCGATCTCGATGGAGGCGACCGCGTTGCCCGCGCTCGTCATCATCGCCGGCATCCTCATCACCTACAGCCTTGCCGGCCTGTTCGGCATTGCGATTGCCACCACCACCATGCTGTCGCTGGCGGGCATGATCGTCGCGCTCGACGCCTTCGGTCCGGTCACGGACAATGCGGGCGGCATCGCGGAAATGGCTGGCCTTCCGAAGGAAGTGCGCAAGTCCACCGATGCGCTCGATGCGGTCGGCAACACCACCAAGGCCGTCACCAAGGGCTATGCCATCGGCTCGGCCGGTCTCGGCGCGCTGGTGCTGTTTGCGGCCTATAACCAGGACCTGAAGTTCTTCATCGCCGACGCCGCCAATCACGCCTACTTCAAGGGCGTCGCTCCGGACTTCTCGCTGAACAACCCCTATGTGGTCGTCGGCCTCCTGTTCGGCGGCCTGTTGCCCTATCTGTTCGGTGCGATGGGCATGACCGCAGTGGGACGTGCGGCTGGCGCGATCGTCGAAGAGGTGCGCCGTCAGTTCCGCGAAAAGCCGGGCATCATGCAGGGCACCGACAAGCCGGATTACGGCAAGGCCGTTGACCTCCTGACCAAGGCGGCGATCAAGGAGATGATCATTCCGTCGTTGCTGCCGGTGCTGTCGCCGATCGTGGTCTACTTCCTGATCTATGCGATCGCGGGCGGCGGCGTGGCCGGCAAGTCGGCGGCGTTCTCCGCCGTCGGCGCGATGCTGCTGGGCGTGATCGTCACCGGCCTGTTCGTGGCGATCTCGATGACCTCAGGCGGCGGCGCCTGGGATAACGCCAAGAAGTACATCGAAGACGGCCACTACGGCGGCAAGGGCTCGGATGCCCACAAGGCGGCGGTGACCGGCGACACGGTCGGCGATCCCTACAAGGATACGGCGGGCCCCGCAGTGAACCCGATGATCAAGATCACGAACATCGTGGCGCTGCTGCTGCTGGCGGTCCTCGCGCACTAAGACGCGCGCGCCATACCAAAACCCCCGCGGGTTGCGACCCGCGGGGGGTTTTGATTCTGAAGGTGATGCGGCCGATCTGATCTACACGCCCGGCGTCAGGCCAGTTGTCGCTGACTTTTAGTTATTGCTGCCCTGGCCGATATTGAGCGCCTTGAACAGCGGCGCGATGTAGTTGATTTCCTGGCCCGACGTCGGCGTGGTGCGGCTGATGAAGTCGAAAATCCTGCCGTCCTTCAGTCCGTAGTTGGCGAGCCGCCGTACCTGGCGATTCTTGTCGAAGTAGATCGCGATCACGCGCTGATCGACGATCCGGTCGTTCATGAAGGCGATCGGACGCTCGGAACGCTGCGAAATGTAATAGAAGACTTCGCCGTTCAGCGTGGCGACGGTGGAGGGGGTTCCCATCACGATCAGGACCTGGTCCTGGCTCGCGCCGATCGGAATTTGCTCGAGCGCGCCGGGCGGCAGGATATATCCCTTCTGGAACTGCTCGCCGCAGCCGGCCACGACGGCACACAGCAAAACGACTGCTGCCGTGGTCCGCAACCCGTGCCACCGCGCCGCGAGATTGCGCGCAGGGCTTGTCAGACTGGATTTGATCATCCCGGAATGGATCCCATCGCTTGCGTCAGATGCGGCCTTGGCGTAACCGGCGGGGCGTTTCATTGCAACAAAGGGTCCATCGGGCCCGCGCTCGGAACCCACAATGCTTTGGCCATTCAATCACTTCAGCAAGCCCCGGGCGCCTCTGCGCGGCACCATCGATGCCATCTATGGCATGATCGTGACGCAGGCGCGAGAACCGTCGTTCTACCGGGCATTCGGCGTATCCGATACGGTGAACGGCCGTTTCGACCTGCTGCTGCTGCATTTGTGGATGGTTCTGCGGCGATTTCGGTCCGCGCAGGGGGCGGCCAACTTCTCGCAGGCGCTTTTTGATCGCTTTTGTGAGGATATGGACGCGAACTTGCGGGAGATGGGCGTGGGCGATCTTACCGTTCCCAAGCGGATGCAGGCCTTTGGGGAAGCCTTTTACGGCCGCGCCGCAGCCTACGATGCCGCTGTTGCCGCAGGTGACGAGGCGCTGGCCCAGGCCTTGTGCAAGAACGTCCTGAACGGGGAGGGCATGGAAAACGCACGGCGGCTTGCTACCTATGCGAAGACCACGTTGGTCGTTCTCGGTGGTCTGGACGATACCGCGCTTCTCGCTGCCGCATGGACTTTTCCTGCGCCGGCCGAAGCAGACGGGGCCTACTCTCTGAAGGGTGATGGCCGATGAATCCCGCTGATCCCTGGCGTGTCCCCGTTGTCGTAGCGCAAATACCGGAGACCGGATTGCATCGCGCGTTCGAAGCCAACGATGCAACCCGCGCGGCGATGGCCGATCTCGCGGGCTTGCGTGAGATCATATCGGTGGGTGCCTCGTTCGATCTGAATCTCAAGAGCGGCGGACGTGTTCATGTCACCGGCGAAGTGCGTGCACGCGTCGGGCAGACCTGCGTCGTGACGCTCGACCCCATCGAGAACGAGATCGACGAGATGATCGACCTGATATTTGCGCCTCCGGAGCAAATTCCAGCTCTCGCAGCTTTGACCGAAGAGGCGGCCAGCAACGATGAGGAAATTCCTGATCCGCCGGAGCCGATCGAAAACGGCGTGATCGATCTTGGCCGGCTTGCCACCGATGTCTTGTTTCTCGCGATCAATCCCTATCCGCGCCGGCCTGATGCCGAGTTCGAACCGCCTGTCGAAACCATTGACCCCGCCGATCATCCGTTCGCGGCTTTGAGGGCGTTGCAAGCGGACGGTCAGTCCGACCCCGCGAAAAAGGACCCCAAGGCCCCCGGAGGTAGCAAGGGCCGATGAGGATTTTTGGCGGCGCCAGATCCTCTGAATTCAGAACTAAATATCTGAAATAACTTGTGTTATTTTCCCGTTTGGATTCTACCCTCAATCGGCTTGAGAGAGGTTGTGTCGGTACGGGGAAACGCTATTGTCGCGGCCCGGCTGGGTACGGTGTCGCGAGTTGCCGATCGCCGCAGCCGCGGCGACCTTCCCAGCCGGCATTGCTCCGTGCGGCGAATTTGGAGTTCCTATCAGTTTTGCGGCAAGTTCGTGATAGGAACTCCAAATTCAAGGCCGCACTAGACTGAATAAGTTGCTAGAGCTCCTTCGATTCCGAAGTTCGCATCAGAGGTTGCCGCGATATCGTGCGAACTTCGGAATCGGAGTTCTAGTCCGAAGAGAGATCGGGTTTCCGGGACGTTCATGCCTCAAAAGGTTCGTATAGCGCTTGACGCCATGGGGGGTGACGTCGGCGCCTCAGTCGTTATTCCCGGCGCCGCGATTTCGTTGATCCGGCATCCCGATACTGAATTTCTTCTGTTTGGCGATCGCGCGGCAATCGACGCGCAGCTAGCAAAACATCCGGCTCTGAAGGCGGTCTCTTCCGTCATCCATACGGACGTTGCCGTCAGCATGCACGACAAACCGAGCCAGGCCTTGCGGCGGGGTCGCAAGATCTCGTCGATGTGGCTGGCGATCGAGTCCGTGAAAAAAAGCGAGGCGGACGTCGCGATCTCCGCGGGCAACACCGGCGCGCTGATGGCGATGGCGCGGTTCTGCCTGCGCACGCTGCCTGGCGTCGATAGCCCAGCGATTGCGGCGGTGTGGCCGACCGTGCGCGGCGATTCCGTGGTACTTGATCTTGGCGCCACGATCGGCGGCGATGCGCATCATCTTGTGACGCTGGCGATGCTGGGCAGCGCCATGGCAAGCGTCCTGCTTGACCTGACGAGGCCGACCGTCGGCCTGCTCAATATCGGCGTCGAGGAGATCAAGGGCCGCGAGGAAGTTCGCGAGGCTGCGGAACTTCTCCGGGCGATGAACCTGCCCCAGCTCGAATACGTCGGGTTTGTCGAAGGTGACGGCATCGGGCGCGGGGCGGCCGACGTCATTGTTGCTGAAGGTTTCAGTGGCAATATCGCCCTGAAAGCCGCCGAAGGAACGGCGCGCCAGATCAGCGAATTTCTGCGCGAGGCACTGTCGCGCCGCTGGCTTTCCAAGCTTGGCTATCTCCTGGCAAGGCCGGCGTTCCGGGCGCTCCGCGACAAGCTCGACCCCAATAAGTCCAATGGCGGCGTCCTGCTCGGTCTCAATGGCATCGTGGTCAAAAGCCACGGTGGAACCGACGCCGACGGCTTTGCCTATGCCGTCGATGTTGGCTATGAGATGGCGAGGTACGATCTCCTCAACAAGATCAATCAAATGCTTAAACTCGACGGTGGCAGTTTGGCCCAGGCGTCCGCCACTCAGGAGGCTGTCACGTGACTGCAATACGCTCGGTCGTGCTCGGCTGCGGCTCGTATCTGCCGCAGCGGATCCTGACCAATGCCGAATTGGCGACACGGATCGACACCTCCGATGAATGGATCGTCCAGCGCACCGGTATTCGTCAGCGCCATATTGCCGCGGACGGCGAGTTCACCTCCCACCTGGCCATCAACGCCGCGCGAGAGGCGCTGGTCCATGCCGGCATCGACGCGCAGTCGATCGACCTGATCGTGCTGGCGACCTCGACGCCCGACAATACCTTTCCGGCCACAGCGGTCGCGGTTCAGAACGGGCTCGGCATCCACCACGGCGCGGCCTTCGATTTGCAGGCGGTGTGCTCGGGTTTTGTTTTCGCGCTCGCCACGGCCGACAATTTCCTGCGCAACGGGGCGTTCAAGCGCGCGCTGGTCATTGGCGCGGAGACATTCTCGCGGATCCTCGACTGGAATGATCGCGGCACCTGCGTGCTGTTCGGCGATGGGGCCGGCGCTGTGGTGCTGGAAGCCGAGGAGCAGCCGGGACGGCCCTCCGACCGCGGCATATTGACCGCCCATCTGCGCTCCGACGGGCGGCACAAATCGAAATTATATGTCGATGGCGGCCCGTCCTCGACCCAGACGGTCGGTCATCTCAGGATGGAAGGGCGCGAGGTCTTCAAGCACGCAGTCGGCATGATCACCGATGTCATCGTCGATGCTTTTGAAGCAACCGGGTTGACCGCCGATGACATCAACTGGTTCGTTCCGCACCAGGCCAACAAGAGAATCATCGATGCGTCGGCGCACAAGCTGCATATTGCGCCGCAGAAAGTGGTGCTCACCGTCGACCAGCACGGCAACACCTCGGCGGCCTCGATCCCGCTGGCGCTGGCGGTAGCCGTTGCCGATGGGCGCATCAAACAGGGCGACCTGGTCCTGCTCGAAGCCATGGGAGGGGGGTTCACCTGGGGGTCGGTACTGATCCGTTGGTGAGCGAGGGGTAAATAAAACCGGATGTTTTGCGAATTTCTTTCATGCTAAGAGGGCAGGACGGCTGTTGACCATCAGTACGTAAGCTCATAATTTCAGTAGCGAATATTTGTTCGCCGGGAGTGGGGCAGGCGATGACCGGAAGCGGAAAAACTGTCACGCGTGTTGATCTGTGCGAGGCCGTCTACCAGAAGGTGGGGCTGTCGCGCACGGAATCATCCGCGTTTGTCGAATTGGTGTTGAAAGAAATTACCGACTGCCTTGAGAAGGGCGAGACGGTGAAGTTATCTTCGTTCGGCTCATTCATGGTGCGTAAGAAGGGCCAGCGGATCGGCCGGAATCCGAAGACCGGAACCGAGGTGCCGATCTCGCCGCGTCGCGTGATGGTATTCAAGCCGTCGGCCATCCTGAAGCAGCGTATCAACGGTCACGGCGCCGGAAACAACGGCAAGGCCGATTAGACCGGTGGTCACGCCACCGGCGCGAGGATAGAGGAGCGAGCATTTGGACAAGGCGCCGGATGCCTTCCGAACCATCAGCGAGGTCGCCGACGACCTCGACATTCCGCAGCATGTCTTGCGGTTCTGGGAGACGCGATTCTCCCAGATCAAGCCGATGAAGCGAAGCGGGGGCCGCAGATACTATCGCCCCGACGATGTCGACCTATTGCGGGGGATCCGTCGCCTGCTTTACGGCGAAGGCTACACGATCCGCGGCGTGCAGCGCATTTTGAAGGAACACGGTATCGGATCGGTCCAGCGGCTCGCGGACGCATCCGCGGTCGCCTCGTTCGGCGCAATCGAGGAGGTGGTTGGTCAAAGCATCCTCGAGCACGATGGCGATATTGCCCCGCCGCTTGACCTCGACGACGACGATTATGACAGCTCCCAGGAGAGCGGAATTCCCCGCTTTGCCGAGCGTGGCCGCCGGAGCGAAGTCGATAGCTTCGACGAGGACGAGGAAGCGATCGCGGGCGTAGCCGATCTCGTCCCGGTGGTCGATGTGGGGCGCCTGAGGGGCGTACTGGAGGACCTGATCGCCTGCCGCCGATTGCTCGATGTCGCGCTGAAGGACGGCTGAAGGCGGCTGCGGCAGAATCCAAGATGATCGATCATCTTAAGTAATTGATCCACTGGCTAGGGCCCGGTTGCCGAATCGCCCGCCTTGCGCGGCGGGCTGATCGAAGCTAAGGGAACGGCATCGGAGCGTGGCGCAGCCCGGTTAGCGCACTAGTCTGGGAGACTAGGGGTCGGAGGTTCAAATCCTCTCGCTCCGACCAAATTCGTCAATATATTCAATCTTTTCTTGGAAAATCCGCGTTGCGGCGAACGCCAGTTTCCAGCCGGTTTACAATTTTCGTTGCCATCCTGTTCGCTCTCGATTTTGCGTGCGGGCCTGTTTCGACCCCTCGTGGTCTACTTTGAGAATTTTCGGGGCTCCGGGCTAAGGCAGGCACGTTGGACCCTCGTCGACACCCGCCATAGCTTCTTCGCGATACGGCCGCGAAACCCAGCAAAGGCGCCAGGATCGAGCGTTGTCCCTTCGAGCGAAGGTGTGGCGGCCGAGCAGACAATATAAACGGAAGGCTTCCGGTTTACCCGAGAGCCTCAATTCATTACCGCTCGTTACGCTTTGTCTTTGTGGCCTCGCGCGCTAAACGCTCGGCCTTCAGCCGCTCGAAGTTCGCACGAAACGCATCCTGCAATTTTTTTCGCTCGCTCAGGGCCTTCTCGGCATCCCAGCGGCTCTTTTCCTTCTTCGCCGCACGCTCTTCCGCAGTGACGGCCGGCTTGTCTCGAAGCTCAAAATCCATGCAAGTCAACGCCTTCCAGCCTTGAAGGTTTCACCTCCTGCAGATCGCAGATACCTCCGGTCCTCTTCGGCCGGCTTATTCTCCTCATCGGGTTTCGATTCCGCCATAAACCTCGAGACCTAATCGCGGGCCTTTTCCATAGGTCTGCATCACGCGGTCAACGGATATCGCGGGAACTTTGCTCCAGCTTTCAGGAACAACACCACACGAGGGTGGTTGACTGGCTATGGGAATGCAGAAGGCCATTCGCAAACAAGCGATCAAGGCGGAAAGGGTGGCAGCCCAAAGTGCTGATGCCTTCGTTGCGGGCCAAATGAGAACTCTGGCTGAGGCGTTTAGGGCTCAGGCCGAAATCCTGAAAAAGAAAAAGAAAAAGAAGAAGAAAGATGAGCTTCACCGTTAAAGGTCTTTGCCAGCATGGAGAGCTGATGCATCGCCGGAAAACTTCTGAAGCAGCGCTCAAGAAGGCCCGCGAAATGTCGAGAACCGGCTGCTACGATGTTCACATTGTAACGCCGGAAGGCCGGGACTATGCCGCGGCCGAATTTGGAGATATTCCTCGCACACCCGCCGCAGAACGGTCTGTTCGGAAACCCGGACCTCACCAGATGGTCAGGTCATAGGTGCAGACGGCGAGGGAACTTGAGATCTTACCGATTTGGGCGGAAACCAAGGCCTAAGGCTGCCCGGATCCGCCGGCAGAGCCGTAGACCTGTCCGGTCGCAAAGCTAGCGTCGGAGGCCGCGAGTTGCACATAGATCGAGCCGAGTTCTGCGGGTTGGCCGGGACGGCCCAAGGGTGTGTAGCTCCCGAACTTCTCAAGCTTCTCCATGGAAGAGCCGCCTGCAACTTGTAACGGAGTCCAGATCGGGCCTGGCGCGACCGCGTTGACGCGTATGCCCTTGGGGCCCAACTGCTTGGCCAGCGACTTCACGTAGTTCATGGTCGCGGCTTTGGTCTGTGCGTAGTCATAGAGTTCGGGTGATGGGTCGTAGGCCTGTTCGGAGGCCGTGCCGATGATGGCGGAGCCTGGCTTCAAATGCGGAAGCGCGGCCTTGATGATCCAGAATGGTGCATAGACGTTCGTCTTCATCGTGGCATCAAAATCCTCGGACGAGACGTCGAGAACCGACTCTCTGGCCTGTTGTCGAGCGGCATTGCTCACGAGGATATCGAGACCACCAAGCCCCTGGACGGCGCGCTCGACCAATTCCTTGCAGAATTGCTCTTCCCGGATGTCGCCGGGGATCGCTAGCGCGACGCGGCCTTCGGCCTTGATGAGCGCGACGACTTCCTGCGCGTCGGGCTCCTCGGTTGGAAAATAGTTGATCGCGACATCTGCGCCTTCGCGAGCGAACGCAATTGCCGCTGCGCGGCCCATGCCGGAATCGCCGCCGGTGATAAGAGCGCGGCGCCCCCTCAACCGGCCTGAACCCTTGTAGCTCGTCTCCCCATGATCGGGGCGGGGCTCCATCTTGCTGGCAAGACCCGGCCACGGCTGTGACTGCCGTTTGTACGGCGGCTTCGGATATCGTTTGGTGGGATCGTCGAGCACAGGGGCCGTCATCGAAGGTTCCTCTTCAAAATGTGTGCGAAGAGGACGACTCGGTGAACGCCGCATCGTTCCTCGCGCCGTGCGGCCATATCTCGGCGGTACAACTCGATGGAGTGGAAAGACTAGAGCTCCGATTCCGAAGTTCGCATGATATCGCGGCAACTTCTGATGCGAACCTCGGAATCAAGGGAGCTCTAGTAACTTATTGATTTGAGTAGCGGCCGTGAATTTGAAGTTCCTGTGACGAACCCGCCGCAACACTGATAGGAACTTCAAATTCGCCGCACTAGGAACGCTCGGCGTTCTGAAGCGTAAGCTTAGTGCTTTCGTGCTTTCCTCCCCGGGCATGAAAGTAGTTCCCAACGCTCTCCGGCGTCCTCCGCGCCGGCCCCGACTTCCTTCACAAGGAGCCGATATGGCGAAACACTCCAGTCACGGAATTGCTCGAGATGAGCTGGCTCAGGAGCAGCCGATCGACAAGAAGCGAGCTCAAACCGCACATCGATCAGATCCGAAGAAGTCCGCAACCCAGGAGGCGACGCGCGACCCACGGCTGAGCGATACCGAGAAGACGCCGGGCTCCGGCATGACACCGGACGACGACGGCAGCGCGCCGTCGGGCTAAGCCCGGGTAGCTTGCGGCAAGTTTTCGCAGGAACCATCGCAGAGAAAACCGGTTGCTCAGGCTCATCATTTGCCGGAGGAGATAGATAAAATGGCGATGGGTGACAGCGAAGTCGGCAACCTTATCGGTAGCGACAAAGTCGAAGGCACAGCCGTTTACGGTGCGGACGACAACAAGATCGGTTCGATTGAACGCGTCATGATCGACAAGACCAGCGGCAGGGTATCCTACGCGGTTCTTGGCTTCGGCGGGTTTTTGGGGCTCGGGAACGATCATTATCCGCTGCCCTGGCAATCCCTGAAGTACGACACGCGCTTGAGCGGCTATGTCACCGGCGTCACGGAAAAGCAGCTTCGCGGCGCTCCCAAGTTCAGCAACCAGACGGATTGGGACTGGGCCGATGTGACGCGTAACCGTGCGCTCAACGACTATTACGGCGTGCCGATCCCTTAAGTGAGGAGTTGCCGCTCCGGCGCAATCGATGCTGGAGCGGACTCATCTTGAGGGACGAAATGAACTGGAACGGAATTGGCCGCCGATTTCAGCGGATGCCCAGCGCGTTTTCCAGTTGCCGTTTTGTCATTCGCGACCGTCCCTCCACCCGCTGCCGCTTCGCCCTCTCATAAAGCTCCTGACGGGTATGCCCGTCAGCCTTGTGGGCGCGGGCAACAGCGGCGCGATGCCCCCGCGCGGTCTGTTTTGTCGCGTTGCGACCTGCCATCGCTCTGGTGCTCTCTCGCTTACGGTGGGCCCCCACGTGTGACTTGCCCTCGTGTTCTTGCTGGGCCGTCCGCCCGCGCAATTCCTTCTGCTCGGTTCGGTGAAGATTGCGCCGATTGCGTTTCGGACTATCGTATTTTGATGCACCTGCCTCTTGCAGGGCGATGGCGATTGCTTGGCGTCGGTTCTTGACCTTGCCGGCTTTTCCGCCTCGCCCGCTCCTCAGTTCGCCGTGCTTGTATTCATGCATGACGCGGCCGGTAATGCGTTTCTGTCGGGACGTTTCTGCCATGGTCGGGCCCTTTCCTTTTTCTCAAACTTGAGAGGACCGCGGTGGTTCCAAACCAGTGGGAACGAGCGCTATGAGCCGCCGTTGATGCTCCAGCGGTTGGAGATGGCCATGGCAAAAATGATCCGATTTCGATGCTTCGGTGGCAAGGATGTCATTGAGACCGAAGATCTCGACGTGTCGCAGCCGGATGCCGGAGAGGTTCTGATGTCGATCCGCGCGGCAAGCGTTAATCCGGTCGATTTCAAGATCCGATCCGGAAAGTACCCGGCGGTGAAAAACGATCGGCTACCCTATACGTTGGGAAGAGATGTCTCGGGGGTTGTCGAGAAATGCGGGGCCCAAGCCACACGTTTCAAGATTGGCGACGAGGTGTTCGGCATCGTCGGCATTCACGGCGGCGGTTACGCGGAGAAAGTTGCAGTAGATCAGGATGCTCTCGCCTCAAAGCCCGCGGGGCTTGACCACGTTCACGCGGCGGCGGTTCCGCTGGCCGGACAGACGGCCTGGCAGGGCCTATTTCGGCATGGCGGGTTGAAGGCAGCGCAATCGGTGCTGATCCATGGAGGGTCCGGCGGCGTGGGTCATTTCGCTATTCAATTCGCGAAGGCCAGCGGAGCGCGCGTGCTTACGACGGTCTCGACAAACAATGTGAGGTTTGCCCGCGATCTCGGCGCCGACGTCGTCATCGACTATAAAAGGCAACGCTTCGAGGACCATGCGTCAGGGCTCGACATGGTATTCGATCTGATCGATGGCGAGACCCGCGAGCGGTCCTGGGGTTGCCTGAAGAAGGGCGGAGTGCTGGTTTCGACCCTGACCGAGCCGTCGCAAGAGAAAGCATCTCAGTTCGGCGTGCGCGCATTGCGATACACCATTGAGGCCGATGGTGAAGAACTGGCGGAGATCGCGCGGTTGGTGTCTTCCGGCAAGGTCAAGCCACATGTGCAACGCACATTTGCGCTGACGGCAGCGGCCGATGCGTTGGCTTCGCTCGAAGAGGGACATTCGATTGGCAAGATTGTCTTGAAGGTCGCATAGAGAAGAAATACACAAGGGACGCTGCTCGATGCGCTAGTGCGGCGAATTTGAAGTTCCTATCAGTTTCGCTGCAAGTAGTTTACAGGAACTTCAAATTTAAAGCCGCTACTCAAATCAATAAGTTACTAGAGCTCCCTTGATTCCGAAGTTCGCATCAGAGGTTGCTGCGATATCATGCGAACTTCGGAATCGGAGCTCTAGCGACCGTTATCCGTGATCAGCTCGAACAGCTTGATCTCGAATTGCTTGCCGATAAGGGCAAGCATATCACGCGAAGGCGCACGGTCTTCCGGCTGCCGCCAAAGCAGCTCAAACGTATAGTCCGCTTTCTGTGAAGCGTCGTTCAGGCGCTGCTCCTGAAACCGGGCGTGGCACTTCATGTCGTGGAGCAGGCGAGGAATATCTTCCAGGGCATTCCAGGAGGGATCGCTCGTCACAATCAGGCGAGCCCGGTGCTCGCGCGGGATGATCCTGTCAACCCATCGCAATACCCATAATGTGATCACCGCAAGGATCGTCGCGATCACGCCGAGCGCCAGTTGTCCGCCGCCAAGGCAAAGTCCAATGACGGTCACCAGCCACAACGTCGCGGCGGTTGTGACCCCAACGACGAGGTCGCCTTTTTTGACAATGGCTCCGCCGCCGATGAAGCCCACGCCGGTGAGAATGCCCAGAGGCAGGCGCATCAGGTCCATAACCGAAAATGAGTTCGGTGTCTTGCCGCCGAGAGGCAGCAGAATATTGGCCTGAATCATCGCAACGGACGCGGCCAGCGCCACCAGGATGGTGGTACGGAATCCGGCCGCATGGCCGCGCGCGCCACGGTTCAGCCCGATGATGGCGCCGGCCAGCATCGTCAATGCCAGACGAATGGCGATATCGGTCCAGGTCGGGGTCAACGGCATATTCATCGGCGCCTACCGATTGACAGCCTTGATCGCCCATATCCGGCAAGTCGGCGCAACAGGCGCTCGGTGAGCGACCCGATCGCAACCCCGCCAAGACGTCGCTGGTCCAATGAGCGAGCAGAAGCAATTGCAAAAGAGGCCATTGGCATGTCCGGCGGCAATGGTTTTGTTCCCTGAATGAATACCGACGCAATGCCCGCTCCAAGGTTCCCCGGCAGGGCCAGGAACTTCCGTCATGACGACATGTTGGTGCTTCGAATTGACAAGAACGTTCGGCAAGGAACGGTTATGAGGCAGAAGGCAAAGGTCGTGGCTTACAACGCACCAGCTGGCGGATGGGGCTCCCTCAACGCCGTTGCGCATATCCTGACGCAGGAAGAAGTCGCGATTCTCGGCAGCGAGCTTCTTCTCAAACAGAACAAGCCCGACGGTTTCATGTGCGTCAGCTGCTCCTGGGCAAAGCCAGCCAAGCCGCATCCTTTCGAATTTTGCGAGAATGGCGCCAAGGCGACCGCCTGGGAAATTACCGGGAAGACGGTAACGCCGGAGTTCTTCACGCAGCACACGCTGACCGAATTGCGCGACTGGTCGGATCACCAGTTGGAAGAGCAGGGGCGTTTGACGACGCCGATGCGCTATGACGCCGCTAGCGATAAATACGTTCCGATCACGTGGGAACAGGCTTTTCGGGAAATTGGCGCCGAACTGAAAAAGCTCGATCCGCGAAACGTGATTTTCTACACGTCCGGCCGTGCTTCGCTGGAAGCGAGCTACATGTATCAGCTGTTCGGAAGGATGTACGGCAGCAACAACTTTCCGGACAGTTCCAACATGTGTCACGAGACGACGTCCGTCGCGCTGCCGGAAGTCATCGGATCTCCGGTCGGTACGGTGCTGTTACAGGATTTCGAGCATACCGACTGCATATTCTTCTTCGGCCACAATACGACAACCAACGCACCGCGCATGTTGCACCCGCTACAGGAGGCGGCTCAACGGGGTGTGCCCATCGTCACCTTCAATCCGCTTCGCGAACGCGGGCTTCAGCGTTTCACCAATCCACAGAATCCCTTGCAAATGATCGCGGGAGGCACGCGCATCAGCACGCAATATCACCAGGTGAGGCCCGGCGGCGATGCCGCCGCTATTGTTGGTATCTGCAAGGCCGTCATCCAAGAAGATGACGCCGCGATAGCGACCGGCCTCGCCAGAATTATCGATGTCGACTTTATCGAAGCGCACACCTCCGGATTCGAGGAATTTGCGGCGTTCTGCCGTGCGCGACGGTGGGAAGAGTTGGAACGCGCATCCGGGCTCGACCGGGAAGCGATGATTGATGCGGCCGCAGTCTATGCGAAAGCCAATGCGGTCATTGCAAACTACGGGATGGGGATTACGCAGCACAAGCACGGCGTTGAAACCGCCAAGATGATTGTCAACCTGCTGCTGCTCCGAGGCAATATCGGTAAGCCCGGCGCCGGCATTTCGCCGATCCGCGGCCATTCCAATGTTCAGGGCCAGCGCACGGTCGGTATCTCGGAAAAGACCAAGCTGGTGCCGCTCGACAAGCTTTCCGAGCTATATGGCTTTGAGCCGCCGCGCTGGGATGGGCTCACGACCGTCGATGCCTGCCAGGGCATCATCAAGGGCGAGGTAGAGGGCTTTGTCAGTCTCGGCGGCAATTTCCTGCGCGCGGTGCCCGAGCGTTCGCTGATGGAGCCGGCGTGGTCGGGACTGCGCCTCTCTGTCCAGATCGCAACCAAGCTGAACCGCAGCCACCTTGTACCAGGCGACGCTACTTTCCTCCTTCCGTGCCTCGGTCGGATCGAGATCGACGAGCAGGCGACGGGAGCCCAGGCGGTCTCGATGGAGGACTCGACCGCCTGTATCCATGGGTCGCGCGGACAACGGAAGCCGGTGGCCGAAAGCATGATGTCGGAGCCGGCCATTGTGGCGGGCCTTGCAAAGGCAACGCTGGAGCATAATCCGAAGCTCGATTGGGATGCCTGGGTCGGCGACTATTCGTTGGTGCGCGATGCGATCGAGCGGACCTATCCCGACCAGTTCAAGGATTTTAACCGGCGGATGTTCGAACCAGGCGGGTTTCCGCGACCGTTGGCGGCACGCGAGCGCAAATGGAAGACGCCCAACGGAAAGGCCAATTTCACGATTCCAAAATCCGCGTTGAGCCCGCCGCCGGAAGACGATGACGTCTTCGAACTGATGACCATGCGGGCCGACGGCCAGTTCAACACAACCATCTACACTGAGGACGACCGCTTTCGCGGCATCCACGGCGGCCGCTACGTTGTCTTCATGAATGCCGACGATATCGCCGCGCAAGGCCTGAATCCGGGCGACCTTGTCACGCTGTTGACGGAGGCAAACGACGGCGTCGAACGGTCGGTCAGCGAATTGCAGGTCGTGGCCTACGATATTCCGCGTAAGGCGCTGGCCGGCTATTACCCCGAACTAAACGAACTCATTCCGTTGTGGCATTTCGCCGAGGGCAGCAAGGTGCCGGCCGCAAAATCCATTCCGGTTCGCATTTTCAGGGATATTGTTCCTGAGCTTATCGAAGGCGATGAATTGCCCATCGCAGCGACGTAATCAAGGTGGAGATTGCGATGACTAAGCTTCGGGAAAAGGCTCAGGCCCAAGTGAAGCAATTGGTCGGTCAAATGATCGGCGACGACCGCTTATTGCAGGAGGCAAAAGAGCAGCAACAGAAAGCCGATCGAAAAGAGGACGAGCAGCCGAGGGACGAGGAACGCGCCCGGACGGTCAAGAGGAAGGCGTCCGACACGTCGCAGCGGGAGGCGCGCGACCCCGCAAGGCAGATGAGCCGTACCGGGAAATAGCGTTGTCTCGCTGTTGAAGAGAATTAGCGATCGCGTACATGGGAGTTCTCGCGTGAAATCGAAATCAGTCAAGGAAGGTCCCGATCGGGTATTCGTTTTGATTCTCGATCAAGGCGAAGAGGCCTTCAAGACAATCGGCGAGTTCGCCAACCGTGAACGGATCGATGGCGCATCGGTTGCAGCCATCGGAGCCTTCTCGGAAGCCAAGGTCGGCTGGTTTGACCTTACGGCCAAGAAATACAAGCCGATTGCCGTGAACGAACAGTGTGAGGTCTTGAGCCTGATGGGTGATATCGCGCAGGGCGACGACGGCAAGGCGAGCCTGCACCTGCACGCGGTGCTTGGCTTGCAGGACGGCTCGCTGCGCGGTGGTCATTTTCTGTCGGGTTCAGTTCAGCCGACGCTGGAGGTGACGATCACTGAAACTGCGGCTCATCTTCGACGCAAGCGGCGGGCTGATCTTGGCATTGCCTTGATCAGCATTTAGCGGGATCCGGCACGAGCAGCGCGTACGTTGCCACAGCCGCTACCGGGGTGGATCCCCGATCAGCATCCGCCCGGAGAAAAGCCATTGATCTCGGTAATGTTCGCCGATCCGCCATCGGTCGACGGAATTGACGGCGGGCAGATGGTCGAGGGGGCACTTGGTGCAGCGGCGGTCGAGCTTGCTGACTGCGTTGAGGTCTCGAGCCCTTCGCCCGGCAACTTCAGGGGCACCTGGGAACTCGGCGATGAGGCGCTGATTCCGTTGGTGCCGCCACCGGCTGAGGAGCCGTTGACCGTTGTGCCGCCTGCCGTGCCGGATGGCGATGTTCCCGAAAACGTCGAGGCAGATGGCAGCGACGACGTCCGAACGCTGAGGGGATCGGACCCGATAGTGGTGCTTCCGCCAGGCGTTGTTTGGGCCGCGGTTTGGGCAAGGCCCCCTGTGATGCCAAGAATGATGATCGCTGCAAGGATCGTTCGTTGCATCGCGTTCTCCTGCACTGGAAGGTGATCGCGGAGTTGCGCTATTGCTTGCGATGCAAGACAACGCGCGATCGGTCAAAAATGAAAATGAAGTTTAGGAAAGGTGCAGGGGAACTGCGTGCGGGTTTCAAATAGAGTTCCCATGGCAATAGCCATCTTCGGCCGGTGCCGTCGTGACGGACGGACACGTCGAAGGCCACCTCGGACGCGTCGAATGCATCCTGATGGGAACCGCCGTTCTTGCCGCGTGCAAGCGTGCACGGCAGACGCTGCGCAAAAATCAGACGCCGCCAGGGGCGATGTAGCAATAAACGTAATCGCCACGGCTCAGAAATATCACACCGTGTCCGGTCGGATTTGACTGGTCGTATTTCAGCTTGTGGTTTGGAACGACAATCTTGGTTCCAATGTCGACGTGCTTGCGGCGTAGCGGCTCGTCGGGCCGGGAGTCGGTGACGATGGCGACATATTTGTCACCGTCTACCTCAAAGGAGTCCGCCCAGTAGGCATCCGCTTCGCCGCAACATGAGACAGCAGGATTATCCGGCTGCATCAACGCCTGGTACCATTGGCGGATTTGAGGATCCGTTGCTTCCCATTGCCCGTAATCACGGGCGCTCGCCACGC
This sequence comes from uncultured Alphaproteobacteria bacterium, assembly GCA_963706265.1. Classification (GTDB taxonomy): domain Bacteria; phylum Pseudomonadota; class Alphaproteobacteria; order Rhizobiales; family Xanthobacteraceae; genus Bradyrhizobium. Next base: position 263,079 of record CAVPLO010000005.1, read on the forward strand.
TCATCAGGAAACCGAACGCTGTACAAAGGACGAGGCGCATCATGCCGCACTCCTGAGTTTTTTTCAGCCAGTTCGTTTAAAGCAATGTTCGTGCCGCGAATCAGTTCGCGGTGATAGCCATATTAAAATTTTACGACGCATTGGTCGCGCGAGTTAGTCCGTTGGTTTACGGTACATCCAGTGGCTTGTTGCAAATGCTCCGTGGGGCCAGACCCGGCCATAATTGTTCGCTGCAGTGCAGCTGGAACGATTTGATATCGTTGCGTGAGCGCCACGCGATTCCTCGCGCCGGCCAAAAGGGTTTTCGCTGATGACCGTTTTGAAGCCGGGCGATCTTGTCGTCCTGAAATCCGGCGGTCCCGTGATGACGGTGGATGCGGTCAACACCGATATCTTCGACGACGACAAGGTCACGGGCGTCTTGTGCGCCTGGTTTGTTGGCAACAAGCTTGAGCGGGCGCGTTTCGACTACAACGCGGTCGCACCAGCGTCGCGGCAAGAAGCCGCTTCCGAAAAAGCGGAACCCCTGCCAGCGGAGGCGGTGGGTGAATACGGGACGATGCTTGACCAGATGGTGGCGGCGCTGAACGACGCCGCTGAAGCGTCAAACGATGCGTCAAGGACGCCTGCCGGCAGGCCAAAGCGGGCACCCGCCGGTTACGATGCCACTGAGGGAACGCCGCCAGCGGCGAGGGGCGCGAACTGATCGCACGGCGTCGTGCGGCCTTGCGGGAATTCGGGCGTCTCCAGCATCAAATAAAGTGCAAAGAGGCCGACGGTAACAAGCGTCGACAGGACGGCGATCGAGAGCGTCCAGCTGGCCTGCGTTTTGGACGAGGCCAAGGGCGCGCCGATGGCTGTGAGCCCGCTCGTTCCCATACGGCCAGCGTTCCGTTCCACATCTGATGCAGATCCCCGCCAGCCGCTAGAAACCTGACGTCAGGCCGCGCGAACGCTGTCGAGGAACTCTTCGACGGCATCCCGAAGCTGGATGCTGACGTCGGAAAGCGCCTTGGCCGATTGCAGCATTTGGCCCGAGGTCATCTCCGTCTCTCCGGCATTTTGGGCTACGCGTTCGATATTTTCGGCGACCTGCAGCGTGCCGCCCGCGGCCGCCTGCACGCCGTGGGCGATGTTCTGGGTGGCCGCGCCCTGTTCTTCGACCGCAGCAGAAATCGAAGCAGTGATTTCGCTGATGCGCTCGATCGTTTGCCCGATCGCCTTGATCGCCTCGACCGATTCTCCCGTCGCGCGCTGCATGTTGACGATGTGCGAGCTGATCTCGTCGGTGGCCTTTGCGGTCTGGCCCGCAAGGGTCTTGACCTCTTGCGCGACCACCGCGAAACCGCGGCCGGCGTCGCCGGCGCGCGCGGCCTCGATTGTGGCGTTGAGCGCGAGCAGGTTCGTTTGTTCCGCGATTGACGTGATCAGTTTCACGACATCGCCGATCCGGTCGCCGGCCGCCGACAATTCCGCCATCCGTTCGTCGGTGGAATTGGCCTGCTTGACGGCGTCGGCCGCGATGCTGTTGGAATCCTGGACCCTGCGGCTGATCTCGGTGATCGATTGGGAGAGCTCGTCGGAGGCTGTTGCCGCGCTGCGTACATGCTCGGAAGCCTGCCTGGACGCGTCGGCGGATTGCCCGGACATCTCTGCCGTTGAATGCGCGGTGTTGGAAAGCTGCTGCGTATCCTTCTCGAAACGGTGGGACGAATTCAGCACCTGCTCGATAATCCCTCCGACCTTGGTGCGGAAAGATTCGACGAATTGATTGAGTTCCACCTTGCGTTGCTCCGTCGCCGCCTTCTCGGCGTTCAGCCGTTCGGCCTCGAGCTGCTTGCGCTCGATACGATTGGTCCTGAAGATGTCGACGGTCCGGGCAATTATGCCGATTTCGTCCGGGCGATCGGCATACTGCACTTCGACATCCGTCCTGCCGTCGGCGATTGCGGTCAGCGTGTCGGCAACGGCGTTGAGCGGCCTGGTGACCCGGCGAACCAGCAGCAATGTCGCCATGAGAGCGAACAAGGCCGCGATCCCGGCGGCAATGGCCATCGCCACGATCGCCTGCCACAGCATGCCATCGAGTTCGGCGGTGGCGATGCCGACATAGATGATGCCGATGACCTTGCCGGCGGGATTAAAGACCGGATGATAAGCCGTGTAGAACCGGCTGCCAAACAGCATCGCCGGCCCTTTATAGGTTCGGCCGCTGCGAATAATGGCTTGCCCGGGATGATCCTCGGCGAGATGGGTTCCGACCGCGCGGTCGCCGTTTTCCTTCTTCACGTTGGTGGTCCGGCGGACGAATTGGTCCTTGGAATCGTCGTAGACGAAGAGCGTGGCGTTACCGCCGACGTAGGAAGTGGCCCGATCGACGATGCGGTGATCGGTGAATTCGGGCATCTTGGCGATGACGACACGCTCGACGCCGCCGTCACTGCGCAAGGTGACTTTCGCCTCCGGGTAAGCTTCGGCAAACGCCAGCGTCAGGGTACGGAGGCTGAGTTCGATATCCCGCTCGGAGCGGAGATTGAAGTTGTGCGTCAACGACCAGTAGCCGGCACTGACCAGGAGCACCGTGTTGATCACAATCAGAAATGCGGCGCTCAAGACGGCTTTGGGTCCGAGTTTCAGCCGAACGAACGAGAATCCGCGCGATTTCGATTGGAACGTCATGCAAATTCCCCCGAAAGTCGGCATAACGGTACATGCGTATGCTTAAAATTATATGTTTCTGGCTGTTTCAGCGACGCGGGGCGCGACCGTTTCTACTACTATAGTACCATCAACTCGGCTCGCGGAATTCACTACGCCAGTGCCTGCGATGGCTTGCTCGACGCTTTGATCGGGTGCGGCAATTGGCGCTCTGCCGGGCGCAAATTTGCCCGAGAATCCGGGCAAGCCTGTTGTTGGCGGCGCTTCCGGCGCAGTGATATGAAGATCCCGAAAGGAGCCTTACGGATGAGAGTGATTCGAGCCGCCGCGCTGTTGACCATGTTGCTCACGGGTCCGGTTCTCGCCCAGCAGGCCAAGCCGCCGCCGCCGACAGATCCGCCGAAGTCGCCGAGCGAGTTACAATCCGAAAAGGCCACCGACCGCGCCTACAAGAGGTCGCTGGGCAACATTCCCGACAAGCCCCCGGCCGATCCGTGGGGCGGGGCTCGTGCGATCGACGGTTCGAGCAGCGCAACGACGATCAGGCGGACCAATTAGCTGATTGAAGGGTCCGGGCGACGGGAGCTCCGCATCGCCCGGCCAGACCTCCCTGGCCTGTTACAGCGTCTTCAAATATTCGATCAGGTCGGTGCGTTCGTCTTCCGTCAGCAGGCGGCCAATGACGCCCGGTTTGCCCGGACCTGGCGTGCCTTCCAGGGAGTGGCCGAGATTGCTGTTGCCAGTGATCGGCAATCCCTTTGAATTGACGGCTGAGAACAGTGTTTCGCCGTGGCGGCACGACTGTTTTTCTCCTGCCTCGACGCGAAAGCCGACCTGCTTCGGATCGAAATCGCGTGTGCCCATGCAGAATTGCTTCGGCCGCTCGGCGGCGGGGTGCAGCATCCAGTAGAGCGACGGCACCGAACCGTTATGAAGATACGGCGCGGTGGCCCAGACGCCGTTCAACGGCCGTGCGCGGTAATAGGGCTTGGGTTCCCCCGCATCGCCGGGATTGGGGCAGTTCCTTCGTGCCCCCCATATCGCCGCACGTTCGGCCGGCGGGATGTCGTGATCATCCATCCACTTTTGGGCGGTGCGGCCGACTGCGATCATCAGCGCCATCGCGTACGACATCTCGGATGAGGCGGCGGGCATGTTGGCGCATGGTCCGAGATCTCGGGCCGGCTGGAAGTCCAGAAAGCCTGGTACCTCGACCTTGCGAAGGTTGAGGACGTTGGCCTGCTGGAGATCCGTGCCCATCTCTTTTGCGCTCTTCTGCACCTCATCGAGTACCGGGCCATCCCGGTCGTTTTTCCAATGGAGCTCCTTCGGCGACCAGAAGCTCTGCTCCGGAAACTGTGTATCAAAGGCGGGGTCGTCGACCGGTCCGAGATGGCATTCTGCGCAGATCTCGGCGTAGATCTTGCGGCCCTTGTCGACGCGCACGGTGTCGATCTTCCAGGCAGGATCGTCGGGGAACACCCGGGACGGCCATTTCGGCGATCTCAACCCGGCAAAACCCTTTGGCGTTTGTTCAAAAGGGTTCGGCCCGCGAAGCATCGTCTCGATGCTGGCGAGGTTTTCGACATCGACGGAAGAACGGAAAATCGCATCCGCCGGATTATTGGGCGAGAGGTTGATCAGCGCGGAGACGCCGAGCGCCTCGCCGGCGTTGCGAATGAGCGGCTGTGAGATCGAAGCGTCATACTGCGCCCACCAGAACCACGGCACGGTCCAGATCGGCGGGAAGCTGACCGGCGCATCCCGCAGGTGCATGTTCTTGTCGAATCCCGTGAGCCCGCTTAATGCGAGGTCGGTAGAAAAAACCTGATTGCCGATCCGGTTCAGCGCATCGAGGCGGCCGTAACCCTCCTCGGTGTCCTGCTTGTGCTCCCTGCGATACAGGTTCGATAACGCAGTCGCCTGTGCCTTCACGAAGGCGCCTGCGTCCAACAGTCCCTTTTTCAGTGCCGTGCGGTCTGCTTCAGAGGCGCTCGGGCCAAGCACGCGTGCGGCAAAACGGTTGAAGCGGAACGGCACCGTTAACGTGTAGGCAATGGAGAGGCCGGTTGCCTGCTCGAGCTTCAAAAGGTTCACCATCGCCGGGCCGCCGTCGTAGCGGATGCTGGTGCCCTTGTAGCGAATGCTGCCGGCGTGACAGGCCGCACAGGTCAGTCCAATCATGTCGGGGAGTGCGGCGCCGGTTCCAGGATCGGTGGCGCCGGTCAGACGCGCAAAGCCGACCGGCAGACCGTCGAAATTCTCAACCTGCCATTTGCCGGCGAGGGATTGCTTCGATGCCGGGGCATCGGAGGCATCCGCATAGCCGTAGTGGAGCAGCGTCGCCTTGTCGGTGTGGATGGTTTTTGGACTTGGAATAAAGCCGAAGCGCTCGAGATAGCTGCTGTCGCTGAGGAGACCCGGTCGGGAAACCAGATAAATCCTTGGCTGCTCCAGCGCCACGAACCAGGCGTAGGGCACTGGAAAAGTCTTGGTGCCCTGGCTGACATGGTGAAACCAGTGCCGGTCCTCCGTGGACCAGTTTTGGTCGAGCCAGCGCGCCGCCTTGACCGGCGGGAGATTTGGCAGCGGAGGAGGCAGCAACTGCGCCAGCTGCGCGGCTTTTCCCGGCAAGATCGCCAGGAACGCCCGGAGTTGATCCGGAAATTGCGTGATCGCGAGTCCGAGGACGACGGCCAGCGCAACAGCCAGACTTGCTACTGCCTTGGCCATCGTTGCAGGGCGGCTTGGCATTGGCGCGGGTCGCGCCAGCCGTGCGACAATTCGCGCGGGGAATTTTCGATCCACGAACAGCGTCCTGACTTCTGCGACGCTGACGTGACGATCGCTGCCCTCGCCCTTGCCCATGATATTAAGCAGGACCGGCCATTCGCCGTTCATCAGCAAACGGTCGACCGCGCGCCGGTGCCCTTTGGCGCGCTCAAAATTGGCGTTCATGTAGGTCGTGATTTGCTGGGAGTTCAGCCCGCGCTCGGCGCCGCCGCTATCGTCCACGTAGTCCGAACCGAATTCGGCGAGGCGCGCGATCTCGGATTCGTCGACTCGACCGTCGACATTGAGGATGCGCGAGCCGACGCCGTGCTTGTCCAGCGGCCCATTGCGCAATTCGTCAAGCACGGCGCCCGACCACCAGCTCTTGAGAAGGCGCAACGGGCTCAGTCCGTTGGCGATCAGCGCGACCCCATAGATCTCCATTCCGACGAACTTTTTCTTCAGCCCTGCTGCGCCGGTCGCGGACCCAATGGTCGTGGTCAGTTTCGGCAGCGGAACGATATGACCGTCGACATATCCTCCGGCGACAAGCCCACGCAAAAACGGGCAGGGATTGTCAGGCGATACGGTAATTGGTTGGCGAGGTCCTGCGGATGAATCGACGGGCTGATCTTGCATGGCCTTCAGTCCTCAAATACGGCGTCATCAATGGGGGCTGTTCGAACCGAAGCCCAATCAAAACCAAAAGAGCAGCGCTCTACTTATGGATGTGTGGGAGTTTTGGCAGAATCCGGTGCAGCGTCAACTTTACGCAGGCAAATGGCGGCGCGCAATTTTTCTGATGCCCCCGCCACCCTTGCTGGCCCGGCGTGCCTTTAGAGCTCCGATTCCGAAGTTCGCATGATATCGCGGTACCGCTTTGTCGATCTGAAGTCCCTGATCGAGTTCGCCGCTTCCGGTGTAGGGACTTCAGATCGGCGGTCCTAGGCGGAGCGTTTGGATGCAAGCTCGGCGAGGCTGAGTTCGCTTAACGGAACGCCCGCCTTCAAAAGTCCCTCACGATAGTGGGCAACGTCGGCCGGGTTTTTCCAGCGGAAATTCCGCAGGTGCCGCTCCACCGTCAGGGTCGGGAAGCAGCTCAAAAGAACCTGGGTTGCCTTCGCGGCTTCCTCAGCCTGTCCCATTTGCGCCAGCGTTGCCGCCCTGACGGAAAGCACCTGGAGATGATTGGGATTGAGGTACATGGCTTCGCGCGTCCAGGAAAGGGCAGCGTCATATTGTCTTGACAGATAGTGGGTGAAAGAAAGCAAGGCGGTCCACTTGTACCGGGGGTCGCTGTTGCCCCGCTGCACAGCCGCGGAGAACAGCTCGATGGCCTGTTGATGCTCGCCGATGGCAAAATGACATAGCCCCAGGATGCCCCGTGCACCCATGTCGTACGGGTTGAGACTGACCGCTCTCTTCGCCGCCTCCATGGCGGCGTCATGACTTCCTTCCATCGCGTGCATGTAGGACAGGAGGCTGAACGCAAAGGAGGAGCGGGGGTCGAGCCGAACGCTGCTTTCCGCAAGGCTCATCGCCTCGGTCCACAGTTCCTTCGTGCTTTTGATCCAGCCGTATTGCACGCCCTGCACCATGATCGTTCCGAGATAGGCGCGCGCGATTGAAAGCCCGGGGTCGAGCACAACGGATTGTCGGAACAAATCAATTGAGGCTTCGAAATCGGTCTTGGTGTGCCTGTAATAATGCGACAGACCTTTCAGGAAGCGGTCCCATGCGGTTGGATCGGCCGATGCTCGCGCAGGAGCTGATGCCTCGGCGCGAAAAATTTCAGGTGCGATCGCAGCCGACAGGTTCGTGGTGAGTTCGTCCTGCATCGCGAAGAGGTCGCCGATATCGCTATCGTAGCGGCTCGCCCACAACTGCTCGCCGCTCTCTGGCGCGATGAGTTCGGCGGTAACCCGGATCTTGTTGCCGGCGCGCCGCACCGACCCCTGGATCAGGTAAGTCGCGTCGATTTCGCGTGCGATAAGGCGCGTGGAAAGGTTCTTGCCCTTGAACGAAAACGTCGCGTTTCGGCTGAGAACCCGGAAAAACGACTGTAGCGACAAGGCGTGGATGAGGTCCTCGGTCAGGCCGTCGGAAAAATACTCTTCGGCGCTGTCGCTGAGATTGACGAACGGAAGCACGCCGACGATGGCGGTGCGATATTGGGCCGGAAGATTTGACTTGTCGTGAAGATCGCGGCCGCAGGCTTCCGATCCGCTGGGATCCCAGGTCCATACGCTGATCGCTTCTTCGATGTTCTTGAAGCGGCGGCTTCCGGCATCGATCAGGGGAACGCGGATGTGCTTGCTCGCTTCCTGATAGGCCTTGCCCGAAACGGCGACGCCGCCGGGCGTAGCGACGGATTCGAGGCGAACCGCTATGTTGACGCCGTCGCCGAAAACCTCGTCCTCGTCGGCCATCACGTCGCCCATGTGGACGCCGAGGCGGAATTGCATGAGCCGATCCGCAGGCAGCTGGCCATTGCGCTCGGACATCAGCCTCTGGATTTCGATGGAGGACTGGAGCGCACCAACGACGCTGGGATATTCCAGCAGAAAACCGTCGCCGGTGTTTTTCACCAGGCGGCCGCCGTGGTTGAGAATGACCGGATAAATCGCGCTGCGATGGGCCTTGAAAGTCGCATGCGTGCCTTCTTCGTCGGCACCCATCATTCGGGAGTAACCGGCGACATCCGCGCAAACAATGGCGGCCAGGCGTCTCTCCATCCTCAGCGTATCTCCTTTGATCCTAGAGCTCCGATTCCGCAGTTCGCAAGCAATCGCAGCAACCTCGGATGCGAACTTCGGAATCGAAGGAGCTCTAGCAAATATGGGTTTCTAGTGCGGCTTTGAATTTGAAGTTCCTATAACGTACTTGCAGCGAAACTGATAGGAACTTCAAATTCGCCGCACTGGTCCGGCGGCCGCCAAAGTACGCGGTCGGGCAGCCGAATCCAATGGCTTAAAGCACGAGGTTTCCCGCCGGACGACTGTTACCCATGAACAATCGTCTTGGCGATCATGCAGTGGATGCCTTTTGAACCGTTAACCGTCTGCGTCACCCGCAGGTCGGCCGCCAGGCTGCACAGCGTGTAGGCGTCCTCGCGCGACAGGTTCCGCTTTTCGCCGAGAAGGACGATCATGTCGCGCAGCGCCCGTACCACGCATTGGTCAAGATCAGGGTCCATGGCCATCGTCATGTAATGGGTCGGGGTTTCCGCGCGCGGGTAGACGAACCCCAGGTCTTTCCGCAGAGTCAATTTGAAACGCCCTCGTAAGGCCGTCTCGATGGCCGTGACGCAAACTTCTCCGTCGCCCTGGACGCCATGACCGTCGCCACAGGAAAACAGGGCGCCCGGCACAAAGACTGGCAAATAGAGCTTGGCACCCGGCGTCAGTTCCTTGTTGTCGAGATTGCCGCCCATCGCGCGCGGGATCAGCGAGGTGATACGGCCCCACGCCGGCGGCGGCGCCACGCCCATCACGCCAAAGAACGGCGCCAGCGGCAGTTCGAGCCCCCACGGCAGCCGGCCCACCATCCGCGTTCTGTCGAGCGGAATGTTGATCAGCCTCGGCTCGTGAAAATCGTCGGGCAGAGTGCCGGCAAGAGGCCGGATGAGATTGTAACCCCAGTCCTGGCGCAGTTGGATATCGAGGATTTCGACTTCGAGCACATCGCCGGGCTCGGCGCCTGCGACTGCCACCGGACCGGTCAGGATGTGGCCCGGCACCATCCGTTCATTTTTGGCGTGAACGTCGGCCAATTCGGGCGGAACGTGAAAACGATTGCGGTCCGGGACGACTTCGGGGCCGCCGCTGATGGTGTCTATGGTCACCTCGTCGCCGCTTTCGACGGTGAGGACGGGTTTCAGTTTGGCTTCGAAGAAGCCCCAGTGGCAGGTTTCCGGGCTGGAATGCAGTTGGTGATGCTTCATGACGGGGCTTCTGAAGTAAGCGGGCGTCGCGTATGACGTTGAGCGAGGCGATAGCGAACGTCAAGGTCATTCCGCTGACGTGGCGTAAGACGCTGTATCAGACAATCCAGGGAATCCGTCGTGTTTTTTTTGCTCTCCAAGACCCTCGGCACGATGTTGTTACCGTTGAACTTCCTGATCGGCGTCGGCGTGCTGGGCGCAATCCTTTTATTCACCCGATGGGCCGCGTCCGGCCGAAAACTGCTCGTCGCCTCGGTTCTGCTTCTGGCGCTATGTGGATTTTCGCCGGTCGGAAAGCTGTTGATCCTGCCGCTTGAGCAGCGGTTTCCGGCGTGGGACGCCTCGCGCGGCGCGCCGGATGGCATTGTCGTGCTGGGCGGCGCGATCGATCCCGACTTGGCGGCGGCGCATGGCAGACCGATCCTCGGCCGTTCGGGCGATCGCATCGTCGCGGCGGCAGAGCTTGCCCGTCAATATCCGAATGCCCGCATCGTCTATTCCGGCGGAAATGCCGACTTGATCGGCGATGTTTCCGCAAAGGAGGCCGACTATGCATTGACCATGCTCGAGGACCTTGGCGTCGCGAAAGGGCGACTGGCTGCGGACCGGCTTTCGCGCAACACAGTTGAAAATGCGGAATTCGCCAAAGCAGTCGCCAAACCGAGGGAAGGCGAGCGCTGGCTATTGTTGACTTCAGCCTATCATATGCCGCGCTCGATCGGTCTTTTCCGCAAGGCGGGATTTCCAGTGGAGGCCTATCCCGTCGACTGGCGCGCGAACAAATCCAGCATGTTCTCGTTTTTCTCCCTCGCCATTGAGGGCCTGGAGCTTACTCACATCGCCATGCGCGAATGGATCGGTCTGACCGCTTACCGGCTAGCCGGCAAGACCGATCACTTCTTCCCCGGGCCGGGTCAGAAATAGCCGCCAAAGCAAACGGTCGCAACCACCGGGCAATCGGGCTAGGATTGGCGGCGCAATCAAGAAGGCCGCCGCGGAGTAAAAGTCATGCAGCAGCAAACACCACCAGAACCGTTCGATCTGGCCGCTATGGTCGACGATCTGAACAGCCTGCTTCGTCTCAAGACGACGGTGATTGGCCTGAAGATGTTTGCAACCGTCGAGGAAATGACCGCGATACCCAAGATCAGGCGGCCGACCGCGATTCACACCACCGATCAGATCGTCAGCATGGCGTCGCGGCTCGGCTGGACGGTGGGCGTCACCGGCGAGGATCTCGTCGGCGCGCAATGCCGCGCGGTGATCGGATTGGGTCCGCAGGACGACAAATGGCTCGCTGGGGCAAATTATGTCGGGGTGTGGCACGGCACGGCCGAAGACGCGCGCAAGCGCCAGGAAGCATTGGATGTCGTTCCCTTCGGCCAATATCAGGCGATGGCGGTCAGCCCGCTCGCAAGTGGCCGGCTCAATCCGCCGGATATTTGTTTGGTGTACGCGACGCCCGGCCAGATGATCATTCTGATCAACGGGCTGCAATATACCGGATACAAGAAGTTCGAATGGGGCGTAGTTGGCGAGACTGCGTGTGCGGACTCATGGGGAAGGGCGCTGAAGACCGGCGAGCCCAGCCTTTCGTTGCCGTGTTTTGCCGAGCGGCGCTATGGCGGCGTGCCTGACGAGGAAATGCTGATGGCGCTCAAGCCATCCGATCTCGCCAAGGCTATCGTCGGAATGAAGCAGCTCGCGAAGAATGGCTTGCGCTATCCGATCGCACCTTATGGTATTCAAAGCGACGTGCGCGCCGGTATGGGCGTCTCCTACGGCAAGAAGTGATCTACTCTGAAGCTAACTGTGGAACATCGTCATTGCGAGGAGCAAAGCGACGAAGCAATCCATGAGCGTTTCGCTTGAGTCTGGATTGCTTCGCGGAGCCTGTCATCGGGCGCGCATTCGCGCGACCCGTTGGCTCGCAATGACGGAAAAATGGGAAACTGGAATGAAATCTGCGAAGTTCGACGTCGTCGTTTATGGCGCAACCGGCTTCACCGGCCAGCTCGTGGCCGAATATCTGGCGGCGCAATACAAGAACGACGCGTCGTTGAAATGGGCGATGGCTGGACGCAGCCTGGACAAGCTGAAATCCGTCCGCGACGCGATTGGCGCGGCTGCCGACACGCCGCTGATCGCGGCTGATTCCAGCGATGTGGCCTCGCTCAAGGCGATGGTAGATCAGGCCAAGTCAGTGATCTCGACGGTCGGTCCATATCAGCTTTACGGATCCGAATTGGTTGCGGCCTGCGCTGCCTCTGGTACCGATTATCTTGATCTCTGCGGCGAGCCAGTGTGGATGCGGCAGATGATTGACGCGCATGAGACGGCGGCAAAGGCGTCGAGCGCGCGAATCGTATTTTCATGCGGGTTCGATTCGGTACCGTTCGAACTTGGCGCATTTTTCGTACAGGAAGAGGCCAGGCGCGTATTCGGTACGCCCGCTGCCCGCGTCAAAGGCCGCGTTCGCGATATGCGCGGGACGCTATCCGGAGGCACTGCGGCCAGCGCCAAGGCAACATTCGATGCTGTCGCCAAGGATCTCAGCCTGGTTGCGATCCTGAACAATCCATTTGCACTGACTCCGGGGTTTGAAGGACCGAAGCAGCCGCGCGGTAACAAGCCAGCTTACGAGGAGGATCTGCAATCCTGGACAGCGCCCTTCATGATGGCGTTGATCAACACGCGCAACGTCCATCGCTCCAACATGCTGATGGGTTTTCCTTACGGACGCGAGTTCATCTACGACGAGATGATGCTTACCGGTCCCGGCGAAAAGGGCGAGGCCAACGCCAAGATAGTGATGGCCGCCAACGCCGGAAAGACCGGCCCGAATGCGCCCAGGCCGGGCGAGGGGCCCTCGAAGGAAGAGCGCGAGAATGGCCGTTACGACCTGCTCTATGTCGCGGTCGCTCCCGACGGCCGGCAGGTTCGCGCGTCGGTCAAGGGCGATCGCGATCCCGGCTATGGATCGACGTCGAAGATGATCTCCGAATGCGCGATCTGCCTGTTGCGGGACACGCCCGATGTCCCCGCAGGGATCTGGACGCCGGGCGCAGCCATGCAGCACAAGCTCATCAGGCGGCTTGCCGATCACGCTGGCCTGACGTTTCAGGTCGAGGCGTAACCCCGCGCGTCGCGTCATAGGCGAACATGAAGTCCATCCCACGTGACGCGACCGGTATCAGCATTTTGAACATCCGGTCGCGAATCCAGGCGCCTGCCGCGCTGAATTCGCGCTTGCTGTTGCCGTTGCGGCGGGCGATCGCGACGATGCGTTCCACGCGTGATCGGCGCTCCTGCTCGAAGGCCTGAAAGACTTGGCCGAGGTCCTGGCCTTCCTGCATCAAGCAGCCGAGCCTCATGGCGTCCTCAAGCGCCAGCGATGCACCCTGACCCGCATGGGGACTGGTCGCGTGCGCTGCGTCGCCGATCAGAAGCGTGCGGCCGCGCGACCACACCGGCAGGGTTGCGACATCGAGCGTATCGGTGACGACGATGTTTTCGGCGGCGTGAAGGATGCGCTGGATCGGTTCGTGCCAGCCGGCATGGAAATCGAGCAGGTGTTGTCTGATCACTTCCTGGTCCATGGCGCGATAGGTCGCCGCGTCGAGACCCTGGGAGGGTTGCGTACTCCACCACATCGCTCCGTTTTGCGGATCGGGGCTGCAAAAGCCGTAACCGAAGAAGCCGCTTTGCCCAAAAGTGGCCTCGATCCGAGGTCCGATCCCGGCGTCCTCGATCAAGGACCTCGGCACAAAGCCGCCGAAGCCGACCAATCCGGTGTCAAACGGACGTGGCCCGTCGGGCAGGACATGCCGGCGTACCATTGAGTGCACGCCATCGGCGCCGACGATGAAGTCGCCCTCGGCGCTGCTGCCGTCGGTGAAATGCGCCACGATCGGCCGGTCGGCACGATCCTCGATGCGCGCCAACCGCTTTTCGAAGCGCAGTTCGACGTTCGCGCACCAGGCCTTGTTGACGATCGCCTCCATCAGGGTGGAACGGCGCATATTCACCGCGGGCTGTCCGAAGCGCTCTTTCATGTTCCAGTTGATCGAGCCGATCCGGCGACCCGATTTCGAACAGAAATCGAAAGATTCCGAGATCGAACCGGCGGCGATCATGTCGTCGGCAAGCCCGATCTCAGCCAGCACGCGCATGCCGTTCGGGGCGATCTGTAGGCCGCCGCCGATTCCGGCCGAGTAGGGCCAAGCCTCGAACAGTTCGGCGTCGAAGCCGGCGCGCTTGAGAAGGATCGCGGCCACGGGTCCGGCGATGCCGGCTCCGATGATCAAAGCTTTGCGGGGACGTTGCAGCATCACTTGCTCCCGGTGTCTCGGCGGTGATAGAGATGTAAGCTAGCTAATTATCTTATATACTAAGATATCACGTTGCTAAGAGATTGGATTGGCCTTGTCAAGAGGAAAGGCGCGAGCCGCGCTGATGCAGGAACTCGAACACGCGATGCGGCGTGCATCGGGCTTGGGCGCGATCTTCAGCCAGGCGGTCGCCGATTACGCGGGAATCTCGAGTTCCGATCTCGAGTGCCTGGATTTCCTCAATCTGGAAGGCCGCGCGACTGCCGGCAGGCTTGCCGAGGTGACCGGCCTCACGACCGGTGCGATCACGGGGGTGGCCGACCGGCTCGAGAAGGCCGGATTCGTCAGGCGTGAACGGGACGAGCACGATCGCCGCAAGGTGTTCATCACCCTGGTTCCGCAAAATATCGCGCGGATTGGCGTGCTCTACGAGCACATGCAGCGCGCGATGTTAAAAAATTGGGAAAGCTATTCCGACGATGAACTGCGGTTGCTGCTTCGCTTCGCTTCGCAGGGCTACGAGACGATGCTGGCCGCAACTGAAGAGCTTAAAGCCACGATCGCCAAGGCGCACGGCGAAGGGCGGAGCGGTTAAGAAGCGGCCTCAGTCGCGGCGCTGACGGCGGGATCAGCCGCGGCCTTGTAAGGCTGCGCCGCGGCGAACATGCCCCACAGGGTGCCGAGCATCATCCAGAAGTGACGCCAATGGTCGGTGTCGATGATGAAGGCCTCGCCGACGGTGCCGAGAAACGCCGAGAAAACCGCGAGATAAAGGCGTTGCCACGGCACGGGCGTGAACAGGTGCCGAAATCCCATGATGACCGTCACCAGGATCAACGTTGGATAGCAGACGCCGGAAAGCCAGCCGCCAGACATGAAGGCATTCAAGTAGGAGTTATGGGTGTCTTCGGGAAAGTAATTGTGGAATTGCAGCGGTCCGATTCCGAACGGCAGGTCGAGTGCCATCTGGGCACCAAGAATGTGACGGCCGAAACGGCCGAAGCGGCCTTCATCGTAGCTTTGGTCGAAGCTGGCGCGCTGGCGGAACATCTCATCGATGGAATTGAACGACAGCAGCACGGCAACCAGCAGCGCCAGCAAGACCACAGCCACGATTGAAATAACCACGATCCGCTGGCGTTGTGCGGGCGTCCTGCTGGTCAACATCATCATGACCAGCATGAAGGCCGCAGTGATCGCAAGGCCTCCCCAGGCGGCGCGCGAGAAGGCGAACAGAATGGCCATCGAGATGATGACGAGCGCAACCGCATTTCGAGATGCTTTTGCGAAATGGTCGGCGACCACGCTTTGCAGGGCAAACAAGGCGGGCAGGATCAGGAACGCGCCGAGCACGTTCGGATCCTTGAAGGTGCCGCGCGCCCGCTCGTAGAGGGTGAGCAGGTCGTGGCCTCCTGGCACCAGATTGAGATAGCCCGCAATGGCCGACAGTGCCGCAATCAACGCGCCCACGATCAATCCGCGACGGAGCATGTCAAGCCGTGCGGCGGTATCCTCCGACATGACCATGGCGAAGAACATCACGGTGATCGCCATGTACCAGGAAGTCGCGATCCAGTTGGTGACCTCGGGTTTGTCGAAGTGCGGGATGGCGCCGATGCTGTAGCCGACATTGATCAGGACAAGCAGAAGAAACAGCGGCATCAACACAAGCCGCATGCGCAGGCCGGTGGCGCAGAACAGCACCGCCGCGCCGAGCGTCGTGACTTCGTAGGGGCTCGGCTCTATGAACACGATGGCGACGCTCGCCGCAACCAGCCACACGAGCGCGCGCTGGAATGCCAGAAGACGCGGCGCGGCCGTTATTGCCTGGGTTGGCCCGGCGATCGCCGTGTACGCCATCGACATATCAAATACTCAAACTCACGCTACATACGCGGGTGCGCTGGTGCGGCGGTTCAGAAGTCCGCATCATTATCGCCGCGAGTTCGTCATGCGGACTTCTGAACCAAAGCCACACCAGAAAAATAAATTCGCCAGTGTCCTTTCGATTCCGAAGTTCGAAAGCGGGCTCCGTAAGATGCTACGAACTTCGGAATCGGGACACTAGGAGGCGCGGTATCAATAGGCGTTCTCGTTCTTCGTCATCAGCGCCAGAGGTGTCTTGAGAAGAATGTAGAGGTCGAAAAGCACCGACCAGTTCTCGATGTAATAGAGATCGAACTCTACGCGCTTCTGGATTTTTTCCTCATTGTCGATTTCGCCGCGCCAACCGTTGATCTGCGCCCAGCCGGTGATGCCGGGCTTGACACGATGACGCGCGAAATAGCCGTCGACGGCCTCGTCGAACAGCCGGCTTTGCAGCTTGCCCTGCACCGCGTGCGGGCGGGGACCGACGAGCGAAAGATTGCTGTTGAACACCACGTTGAACAACTGAGGCAGTTCGTCGAGGCTGGTCCTGCGAATGAAGCGGCCGACGCGGGTAACGCGGCTGTCGTTCTTGGTCACGACCTTGGCAGCCAGCGGGTCCGCCTGATCGTGATAGAGCGAGCGGAACTTGAAGACGTCGATGCGCTCATTGTTGAACCCGAAACGCTTCTGGCGAAACAGCACCGGGCCCGGACTGTCGAGTTTGATCGCAAGCGCCACCAGCGCCATCACCGGGAACGCCAGCAGCAGGACGATGGCGCCAACGACATGATCGAACATCCACTTCATCACCAGATCCCAGTCGGTGATCGGCGCCTCGAACACGTCGAGCGTCGGCACCTCGCCGAGATAGGAATAGGAGCGGGGGCGGAAGCGAAGCTTGTTGGTATGCGCCGACAGGCGGATATCCACCGGCAGAACCCACAGCTTCTTCAGCATCTCGAGAATTCGGGTTTCCGCTGAAATGGGAAGGGCGAACAGCACAAGATCGATGCGAGTTCGCCGGGCGAATTCGACGATATCGTCGACCTTGCCGAGCTTTGCTCGTCCGGCACAGGTCTCGAGCGCGCGGTTGTCGTTGCGGTCGTCGAATACGCCGAGGATATCGATGTCGGAATCGGTCTGCACGTTGAGCGCTTCGATCAGGTGCTCGCCGTTCTCGTCGGCGCCGACCACGATGGTGCGGCGGTCAAGCCGGCCTTGGCGGGCCCAATAGCGGACCAGCGCGCGTAGTAACAGCCGCCCCGAGATCAGCGTCGCAAGGCCGATGAAGAAGAACGCGGAAAGCCATAGCCGGGATATTTCGTTACCGAGCTTTGCAAAGAAGGATACGCTGATGAAAAGCAGAAAGACGAACGCCCATGACGAGATCATGCGCGTCATCTGGCGAAGCTGGCCGCGGAAGATCTGGACGTCGTAGATGTCAGCGGCCTGGAAACAGACCACAGCCGCAAGCGTCATCATCAGAATGGCGGCGACATACTCCCAGCGGAAGCCGGCTATCGGCGCCACGTAGGCGAGATAAAGACCAACCCCGATCAGGCTCAGCATGACAAAGTCGGCGATGCGAACGAGGCCCGCGATCACGATCGGCGAATAGGCACGGCCGACCTTCTGACTGGCGACGGCGAGGGCGGCTTGCGTTAGCCTGCGTCGCCGTTCGACCGGCGCAGCGCCTGCGGTCGTCGAGGCCGCCACGGCGTCTAACATCAAGCGTGCATTAACCGGTTCCACTGTCGTCCGATCCGTCCTGGCTGCGAGGCTTATAGGCAGGTGCGCGGCACGCCTAAATCCCCGCCTTTCGGCTTAGATGACAAATCGGAAGAAACAGTTATCGGAGCAACGAATGGTTAACGTCTGGCAAAAGCCTCGCGATAGCTCGCGAGCACGCCCTCGACCATGGCCTTCTGCGAAAAGTGCATGAAGATTCGTTCGCGAAGTGTTTTGGCACGACTTGCGGCTGCGGCCGGATCGTCAAGCGCCGCCTCGATGGCGTCGGCCATCGCGCCGACGGAGTTGGGCGCAAACAGCGCGTCGTGATGCGCACCGAAGATCTCGGGGATGCCGCCGACATTTGCAGCAACCATCGGAATTCCGGCCGCGGCGGCTTCGATTACGACGTAAGGCATCGAAGTCTCCGCGGGACGGAACGACGAGGAGTTTGCCTTTCGAAAAGCCGAAGCGTGCCTTGACGTGGCCGATGAAGCGGATTGCTTCCGTCAAGCTGTGCTTCTCGACTTGATCTTTCAGAAAGGCGAGCTCTTCGCCGTCGCCGGCAAGCGTGAGCGTCACCGGCTTGCCGTCGGCACGCAGCTGCGTCACGGCATCGATCAAGAGGTCCGCACCCTTGATGTGACGGAACTCGCCGACATAGGCGATATCGGTCGCGTCGGGCGCCAGAGTGACGGGATCGAACTCGGCCGCCGTCACGCCGTTGAATACGCAGCGCACCACGCCTGCCGTTGGCACGCCGATCGTGCGTTGATAGGTATCGCGCGCGAAGGCGCTTTCAAACAAGAACAGCTCGGTATTGTTCATGAGCGCGCGTTCGAGGCGGCTGTAGAAGGCGCCTCTCCATGTGCTGAGCGGATAATGCAGCGAGCCGCCGTGAGGCGTGTAAACGCGAATGAAGCGTTTTGATCGGCCTCTCATCCGGATAAAGGCGCCGGCCTTGGCGCCGTGGCCGTGCACCACGTCCGGCTTCAGGCGCGCGATCAAATACATGAGGCGCGCCCATACCAGTAGATCACCAGGATGAGGTTCGCGGTGAATCGCCACGCGTCGAACGCCGAGCTTCAGGCGCGGCGCGATCTCGGCGAGCGCCGCGTTGGCGCGGTCACCACCGGTCAGGCTGTCGGCGATGATGCCGACATGATGGCCTGCATCGATCTGCCCATTTGCGAGATCGAGAATGTGGCGGAAGATTCCGCCGACGGGCGCACGCACCGCGTGGACAATGCGAAGAGGCCGGTCTGGAATCTCGGACATGCGCTCAGAACCAGCGTTCGCCGACGAGGACGGTATCGCCGGGACTGATCGAGGTGCCGAGCGGGACGACGACGCGGCTGGCGTTGTGGGTCAACGTGACGCTGTCGCGCCTGGCGCGGGGCGAGAAGCCGCCGGCAATCGCCACCGCGCTTTCGACGCTCATGTTGGGCACGTAAGGATATTGGCCGGGGGCTGCGACCTCGCCGAGAATGAAAAACGGCCGGTAGCTTTCGACTTCCACCGCCACCGAGGGTTCGCGGATATAGCCGTTGCGCAGGCGCGCTGCGATATCGGCGGCAAGTCCGGCCGGGGTTTTGCCGCGCGCGGCGACCGCGCCGATCAGGGGCATGGTGATCGCGCCGCCGGCATCGATCGCGTAGGTGTTGGTGAGGCCTTCCTGGCCGAAGACCACGACGCGCAGCCTGTCGCCGGCATCGAGGTGATAGGGGGCATCATGCGTGGCCGCGGCGGGAGCTGCGGCATAAGCATTGGCTACCGGCGAATAGCTGCCGTGCGGGGAGGCGGTAAAGCTCGCGTGCAGCGCGCTGATGGCGCCGCCGGAATCGGCCGACGCTGTCGAATAGGAAGAATAAGACGGCTGGCCATAGGCCATGGCGTCGAGGTCGCTGCGCGGCCCCATCGCGACC
Organism: uncultured Alphaproteobacteria bacterium; assembly: GCA_963706265.1. GTDB lineage: Bacteria > Pseudomonadota > Alphaproteobacteria > Rhizobiales > Xanthobacteraceae > Bradyrhizobium. Next base: position 282,305 of record CAVPLO010000005.1, read on the forward strand.
TGATTGCCCGTCTGCATGCAGCCCGCAAGCGCAAGCGCAGCCATGAGAGAGGCAATTTGGGCGCGAACGCCTCGCATCGGAGAACCCACGATTTATTCTTGATTCCGATTAAGGGCTTTCATGGTTAACAAAACATGACTGCGGCGGGTGGACGGCCTCGCCGAGGGCGCCAAACCCCGGGAATTAACTCAGCGGCAACCTTAATGGACTGTAATCGCCTCGCAGCCGGTAGAGTCGTGGCGTCCGCGGGGAGTGAGCGATGCGTTTAGCGTTCTGGCGTTCGGACAAGCCGGCGATCGTGCCCGCCGAAACCGAAATTGCGCCAGCCGCCGTCAAGCCGATAGCGGCTCTAGCCGGCGATCTGGATTTCGTAGCGATCGGCCAGGCGCTGGCGCGCAAGCGGTTATGGATCATCGTTCCGACGATGCTGGCAGCCGTGCTGTCGATTGCCGCCGTGAACATGATCACGCCTCGGTACAAATCCGAGGTGCGAATTCTCATCGATGGGCGGGAAAACGTCTTTCTGCGGCCCAATGGCGAGCGGAACGACGATCGCAACGCACTTGATCCCGAAGCCGTCACCAGCCAGGTGCAGCTCCTGTTGTCGCGCGATCTGGCGCGTGACGTCATCAAGAAGAACAGGCTTGCGGAATTGCCTGAATTTGACCCCGTGCTGAGGGGATTTTCCCCGCTGAAATCGGTACTCGCTCTGATCGGGATTGGTCGCGATCCGGTCTCGCTGACCCCGGAAGAGCGGGTGCTGGATGCCTATTACGATCGCTTCACCGCCTATGCGGTCGACAAATCGCGTGTCGTCGTTGTCGAATTCCAGTCACGCGATCCTGATCTGGCGGCGCGGGTCGCCAATTCCATTGCCGACGGTTATCTGGTGCTTCAGCAAGACGCGCGGCGGGATCAAGCGAGGTCGGCGGGGCAATGGCTGGCCGGTGAAATCGAAAGCCTGCGCAAGAAGGTGGCGGACGCTGAATCCCGTGTCGAGGATTTCCGGTCGAAGTCGAGCCTGTTCGTCGGCACCAACAATACGACGCTGTCCAATCAGCAAATGGGCGAGTTGAACACGCAACTGAACAACGCCCGTGCGCTCAAGTCCGACGCCGAATCCAAAGCGCGCCTGATCCGCGAAATGCTTCAGAGCGGCAAACCGATCGAAGCCTCCGAAGTGTTGAACTCGGAGTTGATCCGCCGGTTGAGCGAACAGCGCGTGACGCTGCGCGCACAACTCGCCGAACAATCATCAACCTTGCTCGATGGCCATCCGCGGATCAAGGAACTCAAGGCGCAATTGACCGATCTGGACCGGCAGATTCGCGATGAAGCGAGCAAGATCTCCCGCTCGCTGGATAGTGACGCGCGAATTGCGAGCGGCAGGGTCGAGGACTTGAGCGCTTACCTCGATCAGGTGAAGAAGCAGGCGAGTTCCGCCAACGGCCAGGACGTTCAGCTTCGAGCCCTTGAGCGAGAGGCCAAGGCACAGCGCGATCTCCTGGAATCCTATCTCGCAAAATATCGCGAAGCCACCACCCGCGAGAACATCGAGGCCGCGCCGACCGACGGAAGGATCATTTCCCGCGCCAGCGTGTCCAACAGCCCGGCCTATCCGAAGAAACTGCCGATCGTGTTGCTTGCGACGCTGACGACATTGCTGCTGTTCGCCGGGACGATCGTCACCGGCGAGTTGCTGCGCATGACGATCCCGCGCGCGGCGGCCGCATTTGGGTCGGCTCCTGCTCTCGTTTCGGCTCCTGCTCCAGCGCACGAACCTGCGGCGCAGGTCTTTGCCGCCACGGCCGAACCCGAGCCGGCGGTTCAACGCGTTGCAGTCCCGCTTGCTCCGGAAATCGAATCCGAACTAGCTGAAGTCGAACAGCTTGTCGGCAAGCTGCTTGCCGCCGGCGCTGCGGCGCGCAAGGTGACTATCCTCGGCACGGCTTCGAGCGAGAGCGTTACGCTGACAGCATTGACCATCGCGCGCCTGATCGCGCGCAATTCGAGAGTCGTTGTGGTTGACCTCGCGGCGACCTCACCGACGATCTCGGCCGTGTCCGTTGATCCGAACGCTCCGGGTTTGGCGGAACTGATGCAGGGCGAGGCGTCATTCACGCAGGTCATTACCCGGGACAGGCTGTCGCGGACACACCTTGTGAGTGCGGGTCGGCCGGGCTGCGATCGCGCCGTGCTGCAATCGCCGCGGCTCGGCCTTGCGATCGACGCGTTATTGCGGGTCTATGACTATGTTCTGCTGGACGCTGGCAGTGCCTCGGACCTGCCTGCGGAACTCCTGACGTCGCAGGCGCGCGCGGTCGTCGTGCCGGATGCCTCCATGACGGTCGTTGCCCGCAACCGGATGTACGACCAGTTCAAAGCGGTCGGCTTCAGCGACGTGACAATGCTGAGCAAGCCGGTGCTGCCGTCGGACGGGGTTGACTCCGCTCCGAGGGTCGTGGCGGCGTAATTTCCGGATTAACGGAAGCCGCGACGTAGCCACTGCGCGAGGCGCAACAGCGCGGGGCTGCTTTTGACAAGACGCTTGGTGCGGCTTGAGGCCGACATCGCTATCGCCGCGACTGAGCCGCGCGGACTGAACGGGATAAAGCAATCGAAGATCGGCTCATTGACCTTGCAAAACAGTTTCTTGTAGCCGTCCGATCCGACGCCCAGGTCGAGCGAGCGGTATCCATGTTCGGCGTAGTAGTCGATGATGTGGCGGACCAGGATGAGGCCGGGGCTGTAACGCGAAATGGCCGACACGGTATAGGTGTTGAACATCATCGAGAACCGGGTGCCGTCGGCGACGCCGGCGAACACCGCAATAACCTCGCTGTCGCTTTCGAGGGCGTGTATTTCGATCACGCGGCCGCCCTCGGACAGCGGCGCCATGCAGGTTTCGCGGATGAATTGCTCGACGCCGGGCTCGGCGAAGACATTTGGAAGATTTTGTTCCGCCATTCGCAGCGGCTTGATACGGAAGAAAGCATCAAGCAGACGCTTGATGTCGGCATCGCCGGAGGCGACGTGATAGCGGTAACCGGGCAACGCCTGCAGCTTGCGTTCCTTTGTCTTCAGGCGCTGACGCATCGAATGGCTGACGCGGGCCGTCGCAGGCGTTCCCGGCACGATCGTCATCACGGGGCAATCGTTGACAGAGGGCTGGCGCGGCAACATTCCCATTGGGTTCGGCAGATCCTGCCATGTGAGAGGTTGCTGGTCGAAGACGAGCACGTCGATGCCCTCGCGCTCGTGGATCGCGGCAAAGACGATATCCAGGTCGGCGCGGCAGGCCACCCCGGCAAAATCCCGATTCCACAGCGCCATATTGAATGTGGCATGCTTGCCGCCCATGAAATGGGCGATGCGAAGGCCCCACGCCTGCTTCAGGACCAGTGGGAGCAACAACAAAGGCGTGCGATCTCGGTCATAGGCAACGACAATGAGGGGCTGAAAGCCTGCGCGCGTCCCGACCGTCCGTTGCCAGGGCCGAAGGAAGTCAAACCGTTGGTAAGGGGTAGAGAGGTGGCGCTGAAGTTCCAGGCTTCGCCAGACTGTCTCAGCCTGGTCAAGATCGCTGAATATATCGATGGCGGCGATGCGGCTTGATGTCGACCATGCCGGCGCGCCAGCGTTGCGACTTTCGATCGCGGCAGCCATGGTCATCGCAATACCTGTCCGCAAATTTTCGTGTAAGGGATTACTTAACTTTTCGCTTCAGCCGACCTTTGCAAAGAAATGTCAACAAAGGGTAATGACAATAGGGCTGCGGCGAGCGGAAATTCCACCCGCGCCGGCTAGTGCCCACTTTCCGAAGTTCGTGTTACACCTCAGCATCCACTTTCACGAACTTCGGAAAGTCATGGGCACTAGCAAACCTATTGATTCTAGTGCCGCCTTTCTATTTGAAGTTCCTGGATCGAATTCGCCGCTTGTGGTGCAGGAACTTCAAATAGGCGGCGCTAGTGGCGACGTCAGCGGCCCCATCCGAAACTCGCGTTGAAAGACGAGACGTTGCCATCTGCCACCGGACTTCTGACAAGCCTCAAGCTGGAACTTGCTTATTTCAGCGGTGGCGCATGGTTGAAACGGCAAGGCGCCGGCGTCATCCTGCGCTTTGAACGTGTTCGGCCTCGCAGCGCGGCGCGATTTCAGCCACGCCAGTCGCACGAAATCACGCCCGAATTTCTCGATCGCACCATCCGCGCGTTGAAACGCTGGAAGTATGACATCATTTCGATCGACGAGGTCTGCCGCAGGGCGGTCACGCTGGCCGCGCGGCGGCGTTTCGTTTGCCTGACATTTGACGGAGCCTACAAGGACATCGTCACCTCGGCCTATCCGGTGCTGTCGCGGCATCGCGTTCCCTTTACCGTCTATGTGCCGACCGCGTTTCCCGACGGAATCGGCGAGGCCTGGTGGCTCGCGCTCGAGCAGGTGATCGCACGGGATCGGCGCATCAGCCTCGTCATGGGCCGCGACGAGAGGCACTTCGACGTCCCTGGAATGGCGGAAAAATATCAACTCTACGATTTTCTGTCGCAGTGGATGTGCTCGCTTGAGCCGGCAGATTTGTCGGCCGCCATCAAGGATCTCTGCACGCGTTACGCCGTCGATCTCGCGGCGCTGTCGCGGCAGGTTGCGCTCGACTGGGACGACCTGGCGACACTGGCGGCCGATCCGCTGGTCACGCTTGGAGGTGCGACCGTCAGCTTTCCGGTTCTGTCGAACATGAAGGACGCGGTCGCCTTGCGGGAAATGACCATGGGGAAGGCGGTCATGGAAACCGCGCTGCGGCGAGACGTCAAACACTTCGCCTATCCATTCGGCGACCGGAAGTCCTGGCAACGCCGGCATATGGCGATGGTGGAAGACGCTGGCTTCGTCAGCGCCGTCTCGAGCGTCCCCGGTGCGATCGAGCCGGCGGGGCAGACACCGCTGCTCGCGCTTCCCCGAGTGACATGGGATGGAAGGTTGCGCTCGTTGAGGGCCATGCGTGTGATACTGTCCGGTGCCGCATCTCCTTGAGGGTGTGTGGCCTCAGGACGGTTCCGGCCGCGACATCCAGCTGACGATCGGCATTGCGGGAAGCACCCAGCCGATTCCCGCTACCACGTAAAAGGCCGCCTGTAGTTTGCCTGAGCTTGCAAGCCACGGCATCTGTGCCACCGCCATCCCCGTTAGCGACCAGACCGCCGCCAGCAGCAGCAATGCGATGGTTCCAAGCAGTTTACGGGTGCGTATTTTCATGACGGAACAGGCAGTTTGCTCTCGAATGCGTGCTTTGCGCGCGGGAAGGGGCGGACTATAAGGTCCGCCGAACTTGTATCAAGTGCGATGCCAATGACTGTTGTTTCCGCCTCCCAAACCCTGGATGTCCGCCCCGTCCGCTGGTGGTTGACTGCGGTCGCCGTTTTGATCGTGGCCATGGTGCTGGTCGGTGGCGCCACCCGGCTGACGGAATCAGGATTGTCGATTGTGGAGTGGAAGCCGGTCACCGGCACGCTGCCTCCGCTCAATGAGGCGCAATGGACGGCGGCTTTCGAAGGTTACAAGGCGATCCCGCAATACCGCCAAATGAATGCTGGCATGTCGCTTGACGAGTTCAAGGGCATCTACTGGTGGGAATGGAGTCACCGGCTGCTGGGACGGGTGATCGGCGTGGCCTATTTGCTGCCGTTCCTCTGGTTTTTGTGGCGTGGCGTTCTCGGCTCGGAGTTGAAGCGTCGATTGTGGGGGATCTTCGGTCTCGGCGCGCTGCAGGGCGCGGTGGGGTGGTGGATGGTCGCGTCGGGGCTATCGCAGCGGGTCGAGGTCTCCCAATATCGTCTCGCGACCCACCTTGTGCTGGCGCTCCTGATTTTTGCTGCCATCGTATGGACGCTGCGGCGGATCGGCGAGGCCGTGCCTTCAACTGCGCCGTTGCGGCTCACGGTCACCGCATGGCTTCTGCTGGCAGTGACGTTTGTGCAGCTTTATCTCGGCGCGCTGGTCGCGGGGCTTCGCGCCGGCAAGATCTACAACACGTGGCCTGAGATTGACGGCGGATTCGTTCCCTCGGCCGCGAGGCTTTTCTTCGATGTGCCGTGGTGGCGCAACCTGTTCGAAAATGCGCTCACCGTGCAATTCGAGCACCGCATGGTGGCCTACACCTTGTTTGCCCTGACCGTTCTGCATGCCATTGACGCAGCCCGCTCGCGCGTTGACCGCGCGGTGGTCGATGGTGCGCTATGGCTCCTGGGCATCGTGGCCCTGCAGGCCACCCTTGGCATCCTCACGCTCCTCAATCAGGCACCGATGGACCTTGCGCTCGCCCACCAGGCGGTTGCGATCGTCGTGCTGACGTTTGTGGTCTCCCAGGCGGAGCGTTTGACGCGATCGCGGCGCGAGCCGATCGGGCAGGCGATCGGCGGTGGACCCGTCACGCAGCCCGGCTGAAGCCGGATGCGGTCTTATCCACTAGCAATAGCCGAGCACGCCGCAGGCATAGGGAAGCTGGAACCGGTAATTGATGTTTGGGCCGCCATAGTAAGGGCCCTGATAGTCATAGGAGTGGGTCGAGCCATAATAGCCGGGCAGCGTTGACGACCCCAACAGGATCGGCGTGTGCGGCGGCAGGTGGATCTCAGGAAAAGCCTCTGACGGTGTGAAGAGCAGATCAGAGTCCATTTCGACCGGGGCGATGACGCCGTGTCGGGGTACCTTGCCGTAGACATAAACACGCGCGCGGGAATCTGGCATGTCGGCGGCCTGCGCCAGATCAAGTGTGAAAACGACAGCCGCCAGCAGCAGCATCCAGCGCAACATCGTTCCGCTCCGAATCATCTGTGCGTTGATTCAAGCACCTTTGAGCGGAACGAGAGTTAACGAGAGCCGAATTTCAGCCCTCTGGCCGCAGCGCTTGGTCGAGGTCGGCAATCAGATCTTCCTTGTCCTCGATTCCGATCGATAGCCGTACCACGTCGGGGGCTGCGCCCGACTTGATCTTGGCGGCATCGTCGAGTTGACTGTGGGTAGTCGAGGCCGGATGAATGACCAGCGACCGGGTGTCGCCGACATTGGCCAGATGCGAGAACAGTTTCAGCTTCGAGACCAGATTGACGCCGGCTTCATAGCCGCCTTTGAGACTGAAGGTGAAGACGGCGCCTGCGCCCTTTGGCGCATATTTACGCGCTAGGTTGTTATATTTGTCGCCGGCCAATCCGGCGTAGTTGACGGCGGCCACCTCGGAATGCGGGACGAGCCATTCGGCGATCGCCTTGGCGTTCTCGCAATGTTTCTGCATCCGCAACGGCAGCGTCTCGATGCCGGTCAGGATCAAAAATGAGTTGAACGGCGAGATTGCCGGGCCCAGATCGCGCAAGCCCAGCACGCGGCAGGCGATCGCAAAGGCGAAGTTGCCGAACGTCTCCTGAAGCTTGATGCCGTGATATTCCGGCCGCGGTTCGCTCAACATGGGATATTTGTTGTCCTTCGACCAATCGAAGGTACCGGCATCGACGATGATGCCGCCAATCGAGTTGCCGTGGCCGCCGAGAAATTTGGTCAGCGAGTGCACGACGATGTCGGCGCCATGGTCGATTGGGCGGATCAGGTAGGGCGTCGCCAGCGTATTGTCGACGATCAGGGGAACGCCGGCCTTGCGGGCGACGGCCGCGATCGCCTCGATATCGGTGATGGTGCCACCGGGATTGGCGATCGAACTCGACGAAGATCGCCTTGGTGTGCGGCGTCACCGCGCGCTCGAAGCTTCCGATGTCGTCGGGGTCGGCCCAGACCACATTCCATCCAAAACTCTTGAAGGCGTGGCTGAACTGGTTGATCGAGCCGCCATAGAGCTTGCGCGCCGCGATGAATTCGTCACCGGGGTTGAGCAGCATCTGGAAAGTCACAACCTGTGCCGCGTGGCCGGAGGCTACCGCCAGTGCCGCGGTGCCGCCTTCGAGAGCTGCGACACGCTCCTCCAGCACCGCCTGCGTCGGGTTGCCGATCCGGGTATAGATATTGCCGAACGCCTGCAAGCCGAACAGCGAAGCGGCGTGATCGGCATCGTTGAACACGAAGGACGTGGTTTGGTAGATCGGCGTTGCCCGCGCGCCGGTAGTCGGATCGGGCTGCGCGCCCGCGTGCACGGCAAGGGTGGAAAAGCCCGGAGGACGATCGGTCATATGTGTTCCCTTTTTCGCCTGTTTCGGCGGCATGCTGATGTCGGCTGCGTCTGTCGTCAAGGCAGAGTAGCGGCGGGCGGCCTGCTTGGAATAGTTCTGCCGAGTTCGGCGTTATCCGCGCAAGAATTGTCTTAACCGGTGTCAGGGCAGATCGGTTCTGCTTTTCGCGGCGCGGTCGGATGCATCGGTCGTTCCGCCGCCGACGCTGGCGCGCCCGAGCGAAAGCCGCATGCCCTGCGTCGGCATCGGCGCGCGCTTGGAACTCAGGGTGCGCGAATTGACGCCCATCCATGAGATTTCCGAAGACAGCCGTCCATATTCGATCTTGGGACAGCGATTCATCACAACCTTAAGACCCGCAGCTTCCGCCCTTTCGGCTGCCGCATCGTCGCGCGCGCCAAGCTGCATCCAGATCACTTTCGGCGAAGGCGTCATTTTCAGCGCTTCATCGACCGCTGGCATGATGTGGCTCGAATTGCGGAAGATATCGACCATGTCGACCGGCCGATCGATATCAAGCAGTGAGGCGACAAAGGGCTTTCCGAGCAGGCTGTTGCCGACGTGACCGGGATTGACCGGAATCATGTCGTAGCCGCGTTGCGCAAGATATTTGAAAGCAAAATAACTCGGCCGCACGTTGACCGGAGAGGCGCCGACCATCGCAATGGATTTCACGCCATTGAGGATCGCGCGGATGTAGTTATCGTCGTAGTTGTCGTGATTCATTTATCCTGCCATTTCGGCGCGCGCTTCTCGATGAAGGCGCCAATTCCTTCCTCGGCGTCGCGTGCCATCATATTCTCCGTCATCACTTCCGCCGCGTAACGATAGGCTTCAGTGAGGTTCATTTCGGCCTGACGATAGAATGCAGCCTTGCCGATCTTGATCGTATAGGCCGATTTGCGCGCGACCTTTTGCGCCAGCGCAATCGCTTGTTCGCGTTCGACGCCGGCAGGGACAACTCGATTGACAAGACCGATGTCGCGCGCGGTCGTGGCCGAAATGGGTTCGCCGGTCAGCAGCATTTCCATCGCCTGCTTGCGTGGAATGTTGCGGGATAGCGCCACCATCGGCGTGGAGCAGAACAGACCGATATCGACGCCGGGCGTTGCGAACGTCGCCACTTCCGAAGCAATCGCCAGATCGCAGCTTGCGACCAGCTGGCAACCCGCAGCGGTAGCAACGCCCTGGACCGCGGCGACCACGGGCTTTGGCAAATGGACGATCGCCTGCATCATGGTGCTGCACGCGGTCATGATCTCGGCGAAATAGGCCCGGCCACCGTCGGCGTCGCTACGCCGCGCCGTCAATTCCTTCACGTCGTGCCCGGCCGAAAATGCCTTGCCGGTGGCGGCAATCACGACAGCGCGCACTTTGGCGTCGTCGCGAATCTCCCGTAGTGCGGCGCCGATCGCTGCGATCAGGCTCTCCGACAGGCTATTGCGGGTATCTGGCCGGTTGAGCGTGAGGACGGCAACACCGCCAACCTGCTCGCGCAACAGGATCGGCGATTGCGAAACGGGGGCGCGTGCTGTTTGGCTCGTCATCAAAATAGTCGCCGCTAGGTTTGAAGGGTCAACCTAATGTAATAAGCCGTGCGATGCGAGGGCAGGGGGGATGAGCATGGCCATAGCAAAAATGACGGTGCCTGAATTGGAAAGCTTCCTTCGGGCCGAATTTCCGCAGGCTTTTGCGACGAGCGATATTCTGATCGAAGCCGCCGATGGCGCCTCGTGCCGGCTCAGGCAACGCTATAGCGACCAGATGCTGCGGCCCGGAGGCACGATTTCCGGCCCCACCCTGATGGCGCTTGCCGATTTCGCCATGTATGTCGTGCTGCTGTCGGCGATTGGCCCGATAGGCCTTGCGGTGACGACGAACCTCAACGTCAATTTCCTGCGCAAGGGCTCGCCTGGACAGGATGTGCTCGCGGCGGCGCGGCTTTTGAAGCTCGGCAAGCGGCTTGCGGTCGGCGAGGTGAACCTGCTATCGGGCTCATCGCCCGATCCGGTCGCCCATGTGACGGCGACCTATTCCATTCCCATTGCTGAGGGATTTTAACGGTATTATAAAACCATATTTTTAAGCTATTGATTTTACGACGATAAATACTTCAGTTTGGCGTTGACGCCGCAGCGAGACCTCTCTAGAAACCGGCGCAGTTTGGCGCACGACGTGCGCCTTCTCTTTTTTACGGATTACTCACATGAAAACGTTTTCGGCAAAGCCGGCCGAGGTGACGAAGAAGTGGGTGCTGATCGACGCCAAGGGTTTGGTGGTCGGACGCCTCGCTTCACTGGTCGCCATGCGCCTTCGCGGCAAACATCTTCCGACCTATACGCCCCATGTCGATTGCGGCGACCACGTCATCATCATCAACGCGGCGCATGCCGTGCTGACCGGCCGCAAGCGCGAGAACAAGGTCTATCACAACCACACCGGCTTCATCGGCGGCATCAAGGAACGTACCGCCAAGTCGATCCTCGAGGGCCGTTTCCCCGAGCGTGTGGTGGAGAAGGCCATTGAGCGCATGATCCCGCGCGGGCCGCTCGGCCGTGTCCAGCTCGGTAACCTGCGTGTGTATCCCGGAGCGGAACATCCGCACGAAGCCCAGCAGCCTGAAACGCTCGACATTGGCAAGATGAATCGCAAGAACAAGAGGGCCGCATAAGATGGCTGATACCGTGCAGTCGCTCGATCAATTGTCGCAACTCAAGCCGGCAACGCCCGAAGCGCCGAAATACGTCAAGAAGGTCGATAAATACGGCCGTGCCTATGCCACCGGTAAGCGCAAGGATGCGGTCGCCCGCGTCTGGATCAAGCCCGGCGCCGGCAAGGTGACCGTCAACACCCGCGAGGTCGAAGTCTACTTCGCCCGTCCGGTGCTGCGGATGATGATTCAACAGCCGCTGATCGCCGCTGCCCGCGCCGGCCAGTATGACGTGATCTGCACTGTGACCGGCGGTGGCCTCTCGGGCCAGGCCGGTGCCGTGCGTCATGGCATCTCCAAGGCGCTGACCTATTTCGAGCCGGACCTGCGCAGCATCCTGAAGAAGGGCGGTTTCCTTACCCGCGACTCGCGTGTGGTCGAGCGCAAGAAGTACGGCCGCGCCAAGGCGCGCAGGTCGTTCCAGTTCTCGAAGCGCTAATTGCTTCGCTACAATTTGCCGCAAACGCGGCCTTTTTCCGGAAATACAAAAGCGTCCGCTTGCGGGCGCTTTTTCTTTTCGCATTTTAATCATGAGTTGGCGCAGTTTTTCCTGAAAACTTGCCGATCGAATCAAACGGATTGCCAACGGGGCAGGCATAGCGTGGCAGATGGCGAAGGGTCTTCGGTCCGACCGTGCGCCTTGAAATTGTGCATCACAAACCTTCGGTGACACCATGTCGCTCGATACTTCCACGCTCTACACCGTCGCCACGATGATCGCGGCGCTGCTGGGATTGATGCTTTTGTTCTTCGGCTTTCAGGAGCGAATTGCAGCACTGAAATGGTGGGGATCGGCCTACCTGCTTGGGGCAGCCTCGGTGGCGCTGTGGACTTTCGGCAGTGCCAGGTTTGGCGGCATGTTCGCGCTCGCCGTGAACGCCGTCGGCTTCTTGACCTGCGGCATGGTCTGGAACGCCTCGCGGCTGTTTCACGGCAAAAAGCCGAATTTCCCCGGACTGGTGCTGGGCGCGCTGGTCTGGATTGCCGCTGTCATGACGCTCGCGCCGGGCGCCGGGGCGGTGCGGCTGACCATCGGCGCCGGCATTGTCGCAGTCTATGCAGCGCTCACGGCCAGCGAATTGTGGGCCGAGCGCCGGCGGACCTTGCGCAAACGCTGGCCGTCGGTCGCAGTCCCCGTGCTGCACGGCTTCGTGCTGATGTTGCCGATCCTGCTGGGCGATCTTCTTCACCCGCATGACCGCGCTTTTGACAACAGCATCTGGGTGACGATGTTTGCCGTCGAACTGTTTCTTTATGCGGTCGGCACGGCTTTCCTGATCTTCATGCTCGTTTCCGAGCGCGCCGTGACCGTGCACAAGAATGCAGCGTCGGTCGATCCGTTGACCGGCATGTTCAACCGCCGCGGCTTTTCGGAAGCGTGCGCGCGCGCGATCGAACGCGAGGCTAAAGCCGGCCGCCCGGTGACCGCACTGATCTTCGATATCGACCACTTCAAGTCGATCAACGATCGCTTCGGACATCCCGCGGGCGACGAGATCCTCAAGCTGTTCTCCGCTCTCGTGGTGAATAACTTGCGGATCAGCGATCTCTCGGGGCGCATCGGCGGCGAGGAATTTGCGGCGCTCCTGCCATGCCCGCTCGAAGAGGGCGTGATCGTGGCTGAGCGCGTACGCGAGGCTTTCGAAGCCTCCGGCATCGTTTGCGAAGAAGGTCCGGTCGATACCACCGTGAGCATCGGCGTGGCCGGCGGCCCGGCGGGTACCGAACTCGAGGTGCTGTTGGCCGCTGCCGATACCGCGCTCTATCAGGCCAAGCGCAGCGGCCGTAACCGCGTCGAGGCCGCGGAAGAATTGCCGCTGTCGCTCGAACACTGGCGGCGAAAAAGCGCCGGCTCCGCGCGCCCGGCCACGGGAGTGCCACGCCTGGCGTGAGGACAAGGAGATGGATGGTAACCCGTTGTTTACCATCCGCTCCGTACCCTTAAGCCATGGAGTCGATCCGCAGGCGTAATCCTGAAGCCGTTCTGAACTCGCTCGAAGCAGCCGCCATATCGGCGCGTGGCGGTTTCGCCTGCATATTCTCGACCGCCGAAGAATTTGAAATGGCCCTGATCACCGAGCGGCGCGCGCAAGGCCGCTACGGCGTCCAACAAAGCCGTTGGCCCATCGTCATGTTCGCCGGTTGCGCGATGATGGTTGTCGGTACGGTCCTGCTCTTCAACTGAATACAAGCGCTGCATTCGCGCCCCTTTTCTTTTTTGCTGGCTCGGTTAGAGACAAGCGTCCGCAACCGAGAGACTTTGCGCCATGGTCACCGAAATCGCCCAAATCGAAGTGAAACCCGGCACGGAAAAGGACTTTGAGGCCGCCGTCGCCAAGGCCAAGCCGTTGTTCCTGCGCGCCAAGGGCGGCCGCGGCATGGAGCTTCACAAATCGGTCGAAAAGCCGACGCGCTACCGGCTGTTCGTGAAATGGGAGACGCTGGAAAACCACACCGTCGATTTCCGCGGCTCCGAAGACTTTCAGGCCTGGCGCGGGCTGGTCGGACAATATTTTGCCGCCCCGCCGGAAGTCGAGCACACCGAAACCGTGGTGAGCTGACATCAGGCTGGCGCCGTGTCCATGATGGGCGCCTCCGCCTTGAAGTGATCGATCAGCACCTTGACGATCGCCATCAGCGGCAGCGCCAGCGAAATACCCCAGATTCCGAATACGACGCCGAGCAGGATCTGGAACGCAAACAGCGTGGCAGGCGGAATATCCAGCGCCTGCCGCTGCAGCATTGGCGTGAGGATGTAGCTCTCCAGCGCATGGACACCGAGGAAAAGCACCAGCGCGCTCGCCGCCGCAACCCATCCCGAAGCAAGACTCGCCAATACGACAATCAGGCCCGCGACGATGGCGCCCACGGTCGGAATGAACGCGAGCAAGCCCGCTTGGATGCCCAGGATAAACGAGCCGGGGATGCCGATGATGGAAAGTCCGAGCCACGTCACCGCGAACACGGCGGCCATCACCGCGAGCTGGGCGATCAGCCAGCGCTCCAGCGTGTCGCTGATCTGGTCGATGATGACGGTGGCCCGGGCGCGGTGTTTCGCCGGCGCCAGATATAAAAGGCCTTTTCGGTAGACGCTCGGCTGCGCGGCGAAGGTAAGGCCGAGAAAAATCACGATGAAGAAGTTGCCGACCGCGCTCAACGTGCCCAGCAGCAGCTTCAAGGTCTGGCTCACGATCGCGCCGCCGCTGGAAGCCAGCGCGCCCGCGCCGGGAAGGCTGTGCGGAGGGCTTGTCGTGCCCGGCGAGGCCGGCGCGGCTGCCCCCGCACCCTGATTGGCGAGATCGAAATAGCTGGTGTCGATGCCGTTGCGGTCAAGGAACGCCTTGACGTTGACCAGTTGCGATTTGATCGTATTGCTGAGCGCGGTGGCCTGCTGCGCGATGGTGGTGCCGCCGAGGAAGATGGCGCCGGACAACATCCCGGCAAGCACCAGACAAACGATGGCGAGCCGCAGCGAATGCGGCCACGCGACGACGCGGCCGAGCAGCTGGGTCACGGCGTTGAGCGCAACGCTGAGCAGCATGCCGGCAAAGATCAGAAACAGCGTCGTGGCGAAAGACCAGGCAAACAGCAAGAGGCTCGCGAAGGCGACGACGCCGATGCCGCCGACCGAGATGGCCCAGGCGAGATCGTTTCGAGCCTCACGGCGGTCGAGTGACAGCGGCACGTTTTCTCAACCCCACTAAAGTTGCAGAGACACTCTTTCGTCAAAAACGCCTGCGGATCAAGCCGCCCGGCGGCTTGTCCCAGGGCGAGCTGTGTCCCGAAGGCTAGCCAGTGCCCCGATTCTACTGAGGGATGAATCCTTCGCAGGGCAGGGCAGCCGTGGAAAATGGCCCTAAAATATTGATCCGATTCAGATGCAAGTGCATTATCGCGCTTTCTAACGAGATGGAAGACGGTTGCGAAATGGAAGGGGCATGAGAAGGAAGCCGGTTGTCGGTGTGATCGGGAATTCCCACCGCATCGAGGGTCGCTTTGACGTCCAGGCGGTTGGCGTACGAAACCTGCGCGCCGTCACTGAGGTGGCCGACGCCTTGCCCCTGGTGTTTGCGGGTTGCCCTGACATCACCGACGTTGCAGCCTTGCTCGACGTGGTCGATGGCATCGTGCTGACCGGCGCCCGTGCCAATGTTCATCCGACCCGCTTCAAGTCCGCGGCCGACGCCAAGCACGAACCGTACGACCTCAAGCGCGACGAGGTGGCGCTGACCCTGTCGGAGGCCTGCGTCGCCCGCGGCATCCCGCTGTTCGGGATCTGCCGGGGCCTGCAGGAGATGAACGTCGCCTTCGGCGGCTCGTTGCATCCGGAGATTCGCGAATTGCCCGGCCGCATGAACCACCGGATGCCGCGGCTGGAGACCGGCGAAATCCACCCCGATCCCAAGGTGATCTTCGCCGACCGGCATGAAGTCCGCCTGCTTGCGGGCGGTGCCTTCGCCGAGCTGCTCGGCTGCGACACCATCCGGGTCAATTCGCTGCACGGCCAAGGCATCCTCGATCCCGGCGAGCGGGTCGTGGTGGAGGGGATCGCCGAAGACGGCACGATCGAGGCGATCCGGATTGCGGAGGCGACGTCCTTTGCGCTCGGCGTGCAGTGGCATGCCGAATATGATCCGCAGCGCAACCCGATCAACCGCGCGCTGTTTCAGGCTTTCGGCAAGGCGCTGCTTGAACGCCGGCGCGTTGCGTAGATTCACTTCCTATCCCTCCCCCGCGGAACGCGCGGGGAGGGTGCATAGGCGACGTTCGGTCGCCGTTCTTTAAACATAGAACGCCGATGCTTTGCATCGGCTATGCGCGAAGCGACGGTCGGGTGGGGGCGACTACCGTCCATCTAAGAGGCCAATACCGAGCGTTATTTCTGTAACCCCCACCCCGGCTCGCTCGCGCTCGCCGACCCTCCCCACGCGTTCCGCGGGGGAGGGATAAGCAAGCGACTTCACGCGGCCTGGCTGATTTTCTCCACCTTCACGCCGCCGCCTTCCAGCAGCATCACCTTGTTGAGCAGCTTCACCAGCGCATAGACCGACTGGATCGCGGGCGCCGGCGTATTGGTCAGCTTGGCCATTTCGAGGATCGAGCCGATCAGCGCCTCGGTTTCCAGCGAGCGGCCGGCTTCGACGTCCTGCAACATCGACGTCTTGTGGGCGCCGACGGCTTCCGCGCCGGCAATGCGCTTGTCGATCGAGACGCGGAAGGTGACACCGAGCTTCTGCGCAATGTCCTGCGCTTCTTTCATCATGGTCGCGGCGAGATCGCGTGTCTCGGCGAACTGGCAGATATCGACCAGCGTCGCGTGCGTCAGTGCCGAGATCGGGTTGAACGAGAGATTGCCCCACGCCTTGAGCCAGATTTCCGAGCGGATATCGGGCAGCACCATGGACCTCAGCCCGGCCTTGATGAAGACGTCGTGCAATTCCCTCACGCGCGGCGTTTCCTTGCCGTCGAGTTCGCCGATCGGGAAGCGGTCGCCTTCGACATGGTGGATGACGCCCGGCGCGGTGGCGGCCGCGGCCGGATAGACCACGCAGCCGATGATGCGGTTGGGGTCGATATGTTTGGTGAGCACGCCGGACGGGTCGAGGCTTTGCAGCCGCTGGTTATCGTACTGGCCGCCGAGTTTCTGGAAGTACCACCACGGCAGGCCGTTCTGCACCGTCAGCACGATGGTGTCGGGACCGAGCAGGCTGTCGATGTCGCGCACCACCTGATCGAGGAAATGCGCCTTCACCGCCAGCACCACGATGTCCTGCTTGCCGGCTTCGGTCGCCTTGTTCACGGCCTTCATCTTGGCGGTCTGGACCTTGCCGTCGTGCCATTCGAGCTTGAGGCCGTTCTTCTGGATGGCGGCAAGGTGGGCGCCCTGGTCGATCACGGTGACCTCATCGCCCGCGAGCGCGAATTTGGCCGCAAGCAAACCGCCGATGGCGCCGGCGCCAACGACGCAGATCTTTTTCGGTTTCGGTGGGGCGCCCAGCAGATAGGGGCTCGGCAACACCTGGTCGAACGCATTGGAGAGGCTGCCGACGCCGTCGATGACGATGTCGACGACATTATGGGCGTCGGCCATGGTGCCGGCGCCGAGCGACGTGCCGCAGGCGATGATGTCGCCCGGCATCAGCGTGACGTCCTTCGAGATCGCGGCCACCAGCCGGTGCGGCGGGAAGAACATGTCGGCGACGGGATAGTTCTGCCGCTCCTTGCCGTTGAGAACGGTCTTGACCGACAGCTTCATCGGATCGAGCCCGGTCGAAATCACCGGCCCGAAGACGCCGAACGTGTCGAAACTTTTCGAGCGCGCCCATTGCTCGAACGATTTGTCCTTGCGCAGGAGATCGACGGCGGTGACGTCGTTCACGCAGGTGTAACCGAAGATATAGTCGCCGGCTTCGGCTTCGGAAATGTTGAAGCACTTCTTGCCGATGACGACGCCGAGTTCGCCCTCATAGATGATCTTGCCGGTGTAAGTCGCCGGGCGCTCGATCGGCTTGTTGGCGGGGTGGTAGGAGTTTGGCGCCTTCAAGAACCACAGCGGTTCTTTCGGCTCCTTGAAATCGTTCTTGGCGGCGAGCTGGTGGAAATTGTTCCAGAGGCAGACCATCTTTGAGGGATCGCAGGGCGTTTTAACCTGCACGTCCGAGAGCTTCAGTGTCTCTCCGTTCGGTTTTGCCTCGCCGAACATCTCGCCCGAATGCACGATGATGCTGTCGCCTTCCAGCGTGCCGAAGCCGGCTTTGCCTTGGCTCTCGAATCGAATCCATTTTGTCATTGCTTGCCTCTCCCGTATGTCGGATGACGTCGTTCGTGCGCGCCATCCGTTGGCTTGTATCTTAATCCTGATGCCGCTCGCCGCAAATCATGCACCGCACCATCAGCGACCGACACACAGTTGCGTGATTTTCAAATGGCGAAAGACGAGCGCCCGCCATCTCGCGGCGCCGAGCGTCCGAGCTTTGATGAAATTGGCCCTCGATACGGAGGGCGCAGGGAATGCCAGGCGCGTTAGGCGCGCCCGCAGCCTCGCGTGCAAATGAAAAAAGCACACGAGCAAAGTCACTACAGGTTCGCCTGGCAACGCCGGCATTCCCTGCGCAATGGTTTTAACGGTTTCCTTCGAGCTCTCCCTGGTGATCGGGCTTTATTGTCACCATCGCCGGCGCAATGCGTGAGCATTGTCGCCAACTTGACGCCGGCGTCGAGGCGTCAGGACCACACGACTTCGCCGTCCGCTTCCTGTGCGCTTCGTCGCGCGCACTGAAGCGTCCATCGCGGCCCGCACCCAACGTTCGTGACGATCGCGAAGCGCCCCTCCTGGAGAGGCGCGGGCTGGCCGAGACTAGTGGAGGTGATTTGCCCGACGGCACAAGTGAAATTTTTCCGGCAGCGGTGCCGCGCCGGTGCGGCCAATTGGCACGACGGGCAAATCGCCCGAGTGCGCGGAATCATGTCAAGTGACAAGCAAATGCTGTTTCCTTTCGTCATTGCGAGCGCTAGCGAAGCAATCCAGTGCCGAAACAGGAAGACTCTGGATTGCTTCGTCGCTCCGCTCCTCGCAAGGACGAGTTCATATGAGTTTATCGTAAATATCTTTCCAATCGGGATTCAATTCCTCAATCAGCGCCAGTTTCCTTGCGCCGCTACCGGCTTTGATTTGTTTTTCGCGCGTGATTGCATCGAACATGGTCTCGTGCAGTTCGTACCAAATAAGCATTTTGCAGTCATACCGAGTCGAAAAGCCCTTAACCAGACCGTGGCGATGTTCAAAGGCGCGCTTGGGCAGATTGGACGTAACGCCTGTGTAAAGCGTTCCATTGCGCTTGTTGGTAACGATATGAACGCACGGCTGTTTCATTGACCTCCATGTTAATCCGTCATTGCGAGGAGCGAAAGCGACGACGCAATCCAGCGCTTCTGCTTCGTCGTCGCCGCTGGATTGCTTCGCTGGCGCTCGCAATGACGGGGGAGGGAAGTCCATTGGCCCAAAATGATGAGTGCCGCGGCGGGCAATGTTCGCTAACATGGCGGTCGCAATAATAAAGGCCGCGGCGCGCCGCGGCGAGGGAGAAGCTCATGCGCAAGCAAAATTGGTCGCGTCGGGAAATGCTTGGCGCATCGGCAGGCTCGGTGGCCGGAATGCTTTTCGCCGAGCCTCTCAGGGCTGCCACGATTGCACCTTCGGCCGTCACACCTGACTTGATCGAGGCCGCGCGCAAGGAAGGCAAGGTCTCCTACTACGCGGCGATCCAGTTGGATGTGGCCGAGCGCCTGGGGAAATTGTTCGAAGCCAAATATCCCGGGATCGCCGTGCACGTCGAACGTTCCGGGGCCGAGCGCATCTTTCAGCGTATTGCCCAGGAAAACGACAGCGGCATCCATGCGGTCGACGTCGCGAACTCTACCGACGTCTCGCACTATCTCGACTGGAAGAAGAAGGGCTGGCTCGCGCCCTATCTACCGGAAGGTGTCGTCAAGCATTTCCCCGCCGACCAGATCGATCCGGGGGCATTGTACGCGACCGCGTGCGCCTGGTTTGAGGTGATCGGCTACAACACCAAACTGGTGAAACCCGAAGATGCGCCGAAAAGCTACGCCGACCTGCTGGACCCGAAATGGCAGGGCAAGATCGTCAAGGCCCACCCGAGCTACAGCGGCGCCATCCTGACCGCGACGTTCGTGCTCTCGCGCGATCTCGGCTGGTCGTATCTGGAGAAACTTGCCCAGCAAAAAGTGATGCAAGTGCAATCGGCGGGCGATCCGCCGAAAAAGGTCATGCTCGGCGAACGCGCTGTCATGGCCGACGGCAACGACTACAACCTCGTTGTGTTCAAGGACCAGGGCAAGCCCGTGGAGGTGGTATATCCGCTCGAGGGTTCACCGCTGATCATCGTTCCGAGCGGGGTATTCAAGAACGCGCCCAACCCGAACGCGGCGCGGCTGTTTCAGAGCTTCTTCTTTAGCCGCGAGGCCCAGCAGATGCTGGTCGACGAATTTGCCCATCGCTCTTTCCATGCAGAGGTGAAGCCGCACGCGGGCCAAAAGCCGATGTCGGAAGTGAAGATGCTGAAGTCCGACCCGGCCGCGGTGGAAGCGGCGAGCGAAGAGCTGAAAGCGCACTACGCCAAGGTGTTCAGGGTTTGAGACGCTGACAGGTTGGGGCGGCTCGTGAGCGCAGAGTCGCTTATTGGGCCGCCGGCATTGTCCGGGTTTGAACCATCGCGAAAACCCGTTTAAGGTCTCGGTCAATATGGGCGGCCTGAATTTGCCGCGCGTATCGGCGATGGAGCAGGACCTTGCAGCAGCCACCCCATCATCACCTTGCACAACTGAACATTGGCCGTATCAGATACGAGATGGACGATCCGCGCATGGCGGATTTCACCAACAATCTTGAATTGGTGAACGGCGTCGCCGAGCGCGCCGCCGGCTTCATCTGGCGTTATACCGACGACAGCGGCAGCGCCACCAATACGCGGCCTTACGCCGACCCGCGTATCATCATCAATTTTTCCGTCTGGCAGAACGTCGAGGCACTGGAGCGCTTTGTCTGGCAGACGGTCCACAAGCGCTTCTACGGTCGCCGTATCGATTGGTTCGAGCATTTTGAAGGTCCCTCTGTCGTGCTGTGGTGGGTGCCGGCCGGTCATCGGCCGAGCGTCGAGGAGGCCGTCGCGCGCCTCACACATCTGAAACAACACGGTCCCGGCGAGCACGCGTTCGATTGGCAAACGGCCTCCGCACAACTTTGGAAAACGGCGCGTTGCGCACCCGCCGGACGGGTGGCGTAGACCGTGAGGCGAGGCGCAAAACCCGCGTCGTAATGTCCACTTCTGGTCCGACGCGTCGGTTTGCCGGCGGCATAGAAATTTGCCGGTGGCATAGAAAAAGAGCACCTTGAGGCGCGCACCGCGAAACGATCGTCTCTAGCCCTTGACCCGGCACTCGCCCCGCGGGAAAAAAGCCGGTGCGGATTGCCGCTCGGGAACTGGCATGAAACGTTTCGACGCGATCGTCATGTTTGTGAGCCTTTGGCTGCTCGCTTCGATGGTGATCGACGTTCTCACCCCAAAGGAGCTGACGGTTTACGCCATTGGCGTTGCCATAGCCCCGGCGACCGCCGTGTCTGCGCTGTTTTACTGGTTAGGCGTGCCGAGGATCGATTTTGCAGTGTGCTTCTCGGCGCTTTGGATGGTCACCGGAATGGTGCTGGAACTGATCTCGCCGGTGCCGCTATCGCCGTTTGCGATCGTCGTGACGCTTCTGCCAATTTTCGTCGTGGGGACCGTGATTAATTTCCAATGCTGGCGACGTTCGTTCGCGCCAAGGATGCCGGGCGCAGAACAAGCCAACTGACCTGAGCCGCGGCTATCGCGGTTCCAGATTTAATGTTTTCGACCAGCATTCAGCTTAACAAAGGGCTTTTGTTGCGGCGGCCTTTGCGCGCGATAACATCAATTCAGTCGCGTGCCCCAAGCGCTCAGTTCACTCACGCGATCAGAGGTCGCAGCCACATGCTGCGGCCTCGCTTCATCTAGTGGGTCAAATCCACTCCACTAGCCGCTGGATTTAACGACGGTGGCCTCGTGCTGAACGATTTTGACGATCAATTCGATGTCGGCTTCCGTCCCGCCTGGGCTCGCTTCTGGCACGTCTGGCATCTGATCATTCCGCGGCGCGCGATCGATGGCGCGATCGTGTGGGGCCGCGTGTGGCGGCGATACGACGGCCGGCGATGGATTTACAAGCCTCTCGTCGAGTTTGAAGAGCCGTAAGACATTGGTGCTGTCGTCGGGCCGGATGGCCGAGGGTTTCGGTAATCGTCAATAAAAAGGGGCGCTGGTGCGCCCCTTTTATTTTGGCAACCGAGAATGCCGCGCTTTACAGCGAGTAGTACATCTCGAATTCGACCGGATGCGGCGTCATTTCGAAACGCTCCACTTCCTGCATCTTCAGCTCGATATAGGCGTCGATGAAGTCGTCGTCGAATACGCCGCCGTGCTTGAGGAACGCGCGGTCCTTGTCGAGATTTTCCAGCGCCTCGCGGAGCGAACCGCAGACGGTCGGGATCGCCTTCAACTCTTCCTTCGGCAGATCGTAGAGATCCTTGTCCATCGCCGGCCCCGGATCGATCTTGTTCTTGATGCCGTCGAGGCCCGCCATCAACATCGCGGCGAAGCCGAGATACGGATTGGCCATCGGATCGGGGAAACGGACCTCGACGCGCTTGGCTTTCGGGTTGGAGGTGTAGGGGATGCGGCAGGAGGCCGAGCGGTTGCGCGCGGAGTAAGCGAGCAGCACGGGGGCTTCATAGCCCGGCACCAGACGCTTGTAGGAATTGGTGGAGGGGTTGGTGAAGGCGTTGATCGCCTTGGCGTGCTTGATGATGCCGCCGATGTAGTGGAGGCAGGTCTCCGACAGGTCGGCATATTTGTTGCCGGCGAACACCGGCTTGCCGTCCCTCCAGATCGACTGGTGGCAGTGCATGCCCGAGCCGTTGTCGCCGTAGACCGGCTTCGGCATGAAGGTCGCGGTCTTGCCGTAGATGTGGGCGACCTGGTGGATGCAGTATTTGTAGATCTGCATCTGGTCGGCCATCAGCGTCAGCGTGTCGAACTTCATGCCGAGTTCGTGCTGGGCGGAGGCCACCTCGTGGTGATGTTTTTCGACCTTGACGCCCATCTTGGCCATGGCGCCCAACATTTCGGAGCGCATGTCCTGCACGGAGTCCTGCGGCGGCACCGGGAAGTAGCCGGCCTTGGTGCGGATGCGGTGACCGAGGTTGCCGCCTTCATACTCGGTGTCCGAGTTGATCGGCAGTTCGGAGGAGTCGAGCTTGAAGCCGGTGTTGTAGGGGGTGGTCTGGAAGCGGACGTCGTCGAACACGAAGAACTCGGCCTCGGGGCCGAAGAAGACGGTGTCACCGACGCCCATCGACTTGACCATGGCTTCGGCCTTCTTGGCCATGCCGCGGGGGTCGCGGTTGTAGGGTTCGCCCGTGGTCGGTTCCAGCACGTCGCAGGTGATGACCAGGGTAGTCTCGGCGAAGAACGGATCGATCGTGGCCGTGACCGGATCGGGCATCAGGCACATGTCGGATTCGTTGATCGCCTTCCAGCCTGCGATCGAGGAGCCGTCGAACATGAGGCCCTCGGCAAAGGTGTCCTCTTCGATCATGCCGACATCGAAGGTAACGTGCTGCCACTTGCCGCGCGGATCGGTAAAGCGCAGATCGACGTATTTGACGTCGTTGTCCTTGATCGACTTGAGGACGTCCTTGGCGGTCTTCATGAATCCCCCTGTATGGTTGTCTCGATGGTTGTATTGGGCGGGCCGCAGGCGGCGGCAATTGGCCAGTCGTCAATACAATTGGGGGATGCCCAACACAATATCGGAAAAGGCATCAAAATAGCCCGAGCGGCGAGGCCGGAGGGAATCCGTCCTGCCACGACTGAAGATATCGGCTAGATGGCGTCGAGCCCGGATTCGCCGGTCCGGATGCGGATGGCCTCCTCGATATTGGACACGAAAATCTTGCCGTCGCCGATCCGCCCGGTCTGCGCCGCGCGCCGGATCGCATCGATCGCCCGCTCGACCAGTTCGTCGGAAATCACGATCTCGATCTTCACCTTGGGCAGGAAATCCACGATGTATTCGGCCCCCCGGTAGAGCTCGGCATGGCCCTTTTGCCGGCCGAATCCCTTGGCCTCGGTAACGGTGATGCCCTGAAGTCCGACTTCCTGGAGCGCTTCCTTGACCTCGTCGAGCTTGAACGGCTTGATGATGGCTTCGATTTTCTTCACAGGTTGCCTCCCGGCACTTTCTCAGGGTCTCTAGTGTCCCGGTTCTGACATTCGTACGCTATCGCGGCGGGCACTTTTACGAATGTCAGAACCAAAGGGACACTAGCAACTATATGATTCCAGTGTGGCTTTGACTCTGACGTTCCTTTGAAGAACTCGCGGCGAAACTGAAAGGAACGTCAAAGTCGCCACACTAGGACGTTCAGGCTTGTCGTCGCGGCATGCGATAACGCGGATCTGATGGCCCCGTGCCGGCTTGATATTTGCCTGCCCGAGCCATCAGTCCGGAACTTCTTCCCCGGAAGCAGGGTCTATGCCAAATCGTTAAGATGTCAGATTCTTGAATTTTGTCAGCTCTTTGCGGACGCCGAAAAGCCGCCGGCGGGAATCGTCCAATCATAGGACAGATGTAAAAATAGGCAAATAGACCAAATGGTGGGCAGTCGGCCGGGTCTGGCGTGCAGGAAATTGGGAAAAGTGCCTTCGGAAAAGGCGTTGCTGTCAGGGGATTGGGCATGGAAATTCTGACCACGGCCGAGATGGAGCGTGCCGACCGGCTTGCGATTGCTGCCGGAACGCCTGGATTTGCATTGATGCTGAGCGCGGGCCAGGCGGTGGCCGCAGCGGCCATGGAGTTGGTCGAGGACGGTCCGATCCTGGTGATCGCCGGGCCCGGCAACAATGGCGGCGACGGGTTTGTCGCTGCCGCGGAACTGGCCGCGCGAGGGCGGGAGGTTCAGGTCATTCTGCTGTGCGAGCGGGAGAGCTTGCAGGGCGATGCGGCGTCGGCGGCGCGCGGCTGGAAATACCCGGTGCTGCCGTTCAACCCGCAGGCCATTGGTAAGCCGGCGCTGATCATCGACGCACTGTTCGGGGCGGGCCTCGACCGGGCGGTCAAGGGCGAGCCGTTCGAGATGATCGAGGCGATCAATGCCAACGGCGCGCCGGTGGTTGCCGTCGATCTGCCGAGCGGCATCAACGGCACCACGGGCTCGGTGATGGGAACGGCCGTCCGCGCCGTGGAGACCGTCACCTTCTTCCGCCGCAAGCCCGCGCATCTGTTGCTGCCGGGGCGTCTTCACTGCGGAACGGTGCGCGTCGTCGATATCGGGATTGACGCCAAGGTGCTTGCGGAGATCGAGCCCAAGACCTTTGAAAACATCCCATCGTTCTGGCGCGGCTCATATCCCGTGCCGCAGATCGACGGGCATAAATATAGCCGCGGCCACGTCGCGGTCGTCTCGGGCGGACTGGCTGCGACGGGCGCGGCGCGGCTTTCCGCGCGCGGCGCCTCGCGCGCCGGTGCCGGCCTCGTCACGCTGGTCTCGCCGCGCGATGCGCTTGCCGTCAACGCCTCGGCGCTGATGGCAATCATGGTTCGGCCTGCGGATACGGCGATCGAGTTCGCCGAAACGCTTGCCGACACACGCTTCAACGCCTGCGTGATCGGGCCGGGTGCAGGCGTCGGAGAACGCACGCGGGATTTCGTGCTCACGGCACTGTCAGCCAAGCGAGCCCTGGTGCTGGATGCCGACGCGCTGACCAGTTTTGCCGATGGCCCCGATCGGCTGTTCGAGGCGATCAAGCACGCGCAAGACCCCCAGGTCGTTCTGACGCCGCACGAAGGCGAGTTTCCGAGGCTGTTCAGCGATCTCAGCAACAAGCATCCGTTTCGCTCCAAGCTCGAGCGGGTGAGGGATGCCGCCGCGCGCGCCGGCGCCGTGGTCCTCTTGAAGGGGCCGGACACGGTGGTGGCCTCGCCCGATGGCCGCGCGACGATTGCCGCCAATGCGCCGCCCTGGCTTGCGACCGCCGGCGCCGGCGATGTGCTGTCGGGCATGATCGCGGGCCTGCTGGCGCAGGGCGTGCCGGCGTTCGAAGCCGCTTCCATCGCGGTCTGGATGCACGGCGAGGCGGCGCGCGAGGCGGGACCGGGATTGATCGCGGAGGATCTTCCCGAAACCTTGCCGGCCGTGACGCGCCATCTCTACGACGAGTTCGGCGTCGAATATTGAGCGCGGGATTTACTCGACGCCGAACCATCGAACGCGCCGCGGCGCTTTCCAATCCGTCTCAATGGCCTCCATCAGCCAGCGTCCTGAATGCTCTGCGGCGAATGCGATGCGTTGAGTCTGTCCGCCGTCGATCGCGATCGTGTCGAGCCAGAACGGTTTCCAGCCGTCGTCGAGCCGATCCAGCAGCCGGAAGTGATGGCCGTGCAGGTGGAACACGGATGTCTTCTGGGCGCGGTTGGTCAGCGACAGCACAATCGTGCGGCCGGTCTTGGTTCGAAAGGCGGGAGGTGAGGCGGTCTTGAATGTCGCGGGCGTCAGCCAATCTTTCGGCTCGCCGCCGAAGGGAAGATCAATCCGCAGCGCGTTTTTCAAATCAAGCCACGCGGGAAGGCCATTCGACGGCAGCGCGGCCGGCGGCGGAAGAATTTCATTCCGGACGGACGCCTCATCCGACCGGATCAGTCGGGCGATCGGCCGCGCCGCGTCGCCGTCATGCATCAGGACCTGCGAGTTGCCGGCATCGGGCTTCACATCGACAAAGACGTCCGCGCGGCCTCCGGGCGCCAGCGCGAATGCGCCGCCGCGTGCCAGGAAAGGCTCTGCCGGCTGACCATCCAGCGCCATGATCGTGACGTCGTGGTGCTCGATTTTCAAGGCGATCACGTGGCGCTGAAGGGCATTGATGAAGCGGAGCCTGAGACGCTCGCGCCCGCGCACCTTGATGTCGTGTGTGAGCGCTCCGTTCACGGTGTAGACCGGCACCGTGCCGTCGGGATCAAGGCCGGGCGCAATCGCGCTACCGTCGGGCCTCAGCCGCCAGCCCTCGATCAGCAGCGTCTCGTCGCGATCGACCTTGATCGGTTCGTTTTCGCTGACGATCAGCGGCAAGGCGGCCGTCGGCCGCGCGGCGCCGTCGCCGAGCAAAGCGGGGTCGCACAGATAGGTCCCTGCGTGGCCCAGCGGGAGATACAACGCGTCGCTGGAAGATGGTCCGAGTGAAGGCTTGCCCAGCAACGGTTCGGCTGCGGCATCGCCGTCGACGCCGCGCCAGTTGAGGACAAGCGGGACGGGCAAGTCGTTGGTCAGGGTAATTTGCCGGACTATCGCCACGCTTGAACAGAAGTGGCTTGCCGCCGAGCGACCAGATCGGCGTAGCAGCCTTTCCCTCTTTGAGAGCGAGAATGTCGGGTTGCGCACGAAGCGCGAGGGGCGGCGGCCCTTCGATCCTGGCAGCCGCGCCCGGCGGTCGAAATGCGACAGCCGCCAGTCCCGCCATAACGGCGCGCCGGTTCGGCCTGAAGATATGATCGGACATGGCCGTTGATGCGGACCATTTTCCGTACGATATGTCCAGTGCGGTGGCTTTGACGTCGGATATTGTTGCTGCGAAGCGATGGCGCATGTTGTAAGTCCGCCGCGAGCGCGGCCAAACATGACGCTGTTCTTGATGCTGCCTTTGCGGGCGTGGCGGAATTGGTAGACGCGCTGGATTTAGGTTCCAGTGACGAAAGTTGTGGGGGTTCGAGTCCCTCCGCCCGCACCACCATCCCTCGCAGGCAAGGGCTCAAGCCCATTTTGAGACGCGGTCTTCTTCAGGAACTGTTGATCTCGTGCCACCATTGGGCTACGAGCGTCAGCCCATTGCCTGTCAGCGCCGGCCGCTGTGGGAGCCCGGACACGACGCCAGCCGGGCCGCCAAAATAGGGCAGGAATTTCAAAGGGTTTCGGAGATCGCTGAAACCATCGGCGCAAGGCCCGATGCCGCGCGCCGCCAAACAGCAAGCCGTCCGGCTTTTTTGCCGGACCTCATCGAGAAGAAGATTGAAGCCATGCAGGTCAAGGAAACGGTTGCCGAGGGATTGAAGCACGAGTTTCAGATTAGCGTTCCGGCGGCTGATCTCGACGCCAAGGCCGACGCGCGTCTGGTCGAATTGAAGGACAAGGTCCGCCTCAATGGCTTCCGTCCCGGCAAGGTGCCGGTCAGCCATCTGAAGAAGGTCTATGGCCGCTCGGTGATGGCGGAGACCATCGACCAGACGATCCGCGATGCCAATTCGAAGCTGTTCACCGAACGCGGCTTCCGCCTGGCAACGGAGCCGAAGGTGACCATGCCGACCGAGCAGAAAGAGGTCGATGAGCTTCTCGCGGGCAAATCCGATCTCACCTACACGGTGGCGATCGAGGTGGTGCCGCCGATTGCACTCGCCGATTTCAAGAGCTTCAAGGTCGAGAAGCCGGTGGCCGAAGTGACGGACACCGAGGTCGAGGATGCCGTCAAGCGCATCGCCGATCAGAACAAGACCTTTGCCGCCAAGGCCGATGGAGCCAAGGCCGAAAACGGCGATCGTGTCACCGTCTCCTTCAAGGGAACGATCGACGGGACCGCGTTCGAGGGCGGCAGCGCCGAGAACATTCCGGTGACGATCGGTTCCAACACGTTCATCCCCGGCTTTGAAGAACAGCTGATCGGGATTGCCTCTGGCGAAACCCGGACACTGAAGGTCACATTCCCTGCCAACTACGGCAGCACGCAACTGGCTGGCAAACCGGCCGAGTTCGAGACAACTGCGTCCCAGATCGAGGCGCCGCAGGAGGCCGCCATCAACGACGAGTTTGCCAAGACGCTGGGTCTGGAATCCCTCGACAAGCTGAAGGCAGCGGCACGCGAGCGGATCGCGGCTGAATTTGCCGGCGCCACGCGTCAGCGCGTCAAGCGCATTCTGCTCGATCGTCTCGACGAGACCCACCGCTTCGAGGCGCCGCCCACCCTCGTCGATGAAGAGTTCAATCAGATGTGGAACTCGATCAAGTCCGAGATGGAGGCGGCCGGCAAAACCTTCGCCGACGAAGACACGACGGAGGACGCCGCGAAGGAGGAATACCGCAAGATCGCCGATCGCCGCGTCCGGCTCGGCCTCGTGCTCTCCGAAATCGGCGAGAAGAACAAGATCACGGTCACCGAGGACGAGGTCGGCCGTGCGGTGATCGAGCGGGCGCGCCAGATGCCGGGTCGCGAAAAGGAGGTCTGGGACTTCTATCGCAATAACGCCAATGCGTTGGCCCAGCTTCGCGCACCGATCTACGAAGACAAGGTCGTCGACTTCATTCTTGAGCTTGCCAACGTCACCGAAAAGAAGGTTTCGCGCGAAGAGCTTTACAAGGACGATGAGGCGGAGAAGAGCGCCGCCTAGTGCAGCGAATTTGAAGTTCCTATCAGTATTGCGGCAAGTTCATCATAGGAACTTCAAATTCAAGGCTGCACTAGAATCAATAAATTACTAGAGCTCCTTTGATTCCGAAGTTCGCATCAGAGGTTGCCGCGAGAGCTTGCGAACTTCGGAATCGGAGCTCTAGTGGTCCGATTCTAACATTCGCATCCCTTCGCGGAGGCCACTTTTGCGAATGTTAGAATCAAAGGACCACTAGGGTCCGGACCCATTAAGCCAAATTCGCGATTTTTTCTGCACGTTAGAGCCCACTTACGAGAAACCCAAACTACGGAATTGATGAGTCAGATCAACGCGCTGCGAGCATAATGAGTCCGAACCCTAGCAAATATAAGTTGTAGTGGAGTTTTGGGATTTGACATTCGCTTTCCGAGTTCGCGGCTAGGCGGTTAGCGAATGTCAAATCCAACTCCACTAAGCGGTTGTAAGTCCAGCGTTAAGGTTGAGACGCAAAAGCGCCTCGGCAGCTTCGCCGGCGGCTTTGCCCGGCCGCCAGAATCAGCTTCAAGTGCGTGGTCTCTGCCCGGTCTTGTGGCTAGTGGTCCGATTCTAACATTCGCATATCTTCTCGGCGACCACTGTTGCGAATGTCAGAATCGCAGGACCACCAGCAAACGATATTTTCGGTGGAGTTTCGGATTTGACGTTCGCCTTGCGAGTTTGCGGCTGGGTGCTGGGCGAATGTCAAATCCACTCCACCGGGCCGCCGGTCTTGTGGCTGAAAAACCCAAGCCTATCTGTGAACTTGTCCTAGACTACGTCCTGCATCACGGAACGCTCCTCTGGCTGCGATTTCAGTTCGTGTCGCCCCGCCGATGGATGTTCGTCCCTGCCAACCTTTGGGTGATAAATGCGCGATCCCGTTGAAACCTACATGAACCTCGTGCCGATGGTCGTCGAGCAGACCAATCGCGGCGAACGAGCCTACGACATTTTCTCGCGCCTCCTCAAGGAACGGATCATCTTCGTCACAGGGCCCGATCGAGGACGGCATGTCGACGCTGACCGTGGCGCAACTTCTGTTTCTCGAAGCCGAGAATCCGAAGAAGGAAATCTCGATGTACATCAACTCGCCCGGTGGCGTGGTGACGTCGGGGCTTGCGATCTACGACACCATGCAATTCATCCGGCCGCCGGTATCGACGCTGTGCACGGGGCAGGCGGCCTCGATGGGCTCGCTGCTGCTCGCCGCCGGCGCAAAGGACATGCGTTTTTCGCTGCCGAATTCGCGCATCATGGTGCATCAACCCTCCGGCGGCTTTCAGGGCCAGGCTACCGACATCATGCTGCACGCTCAGGAAATCCTGAACCTCAAGAAGCGGCTCAACGAAATCTACGTCAAGCATACCGGCCAGACCTACAAGGCGATCGAGGACGCGCTGGAACGCGACAAGTTCCTCACGGCCGACGATGCAAAGTCGTTCGGGCTCGTCGACAAGGTGATCGACAAGCGGGCGGAGGAGCCGGCGGCCGCAAAAACCACTTGAGCAGGATAGCTCAGGGCCTTCGTTAACAGTTGCTTGGCAGGAAAATAGGTCCGAAGGCGTCCCTTTTGGCCTGTCGGGGCCAAAGTTCCGCTTTCGTCCCGCGCTTTTTGCGTGGCAATCGCGCAACGATTGGCTGATTTCCGCTGTTAGCTAGGGTGTAGCGGCACAAATCACGGTATTGTCACGGATAGCGCGCCGCTAGCCGATTAGCGAATTCTTGATAGTCGGGTGCGAGCATGGTTGGCTAGGTCTCTTAGGGTGTGCTTGCATGGGATTCGAGTAGGCCGCGATTCTCGCGGGCGGTTAATGAAATAGGGTCTTTTTTGGTACGAATTTTGCTCTATCTACAACGCTTTGGACGGAAGTCGGGGGGCCGGCCAGGGCCGGGAATAGGGCGAGCGTGCTTGATCGAACTGCGGACGGAGACATGAATGAGTAAGGTTGGCACCAGCGACTCCAAGAACACGCTGTATTGCTCGTTCTGCGGCAAAAGCCAGCACGAAGTCCGCAAGCTGATCGCGGGTCCGACCGTCTTCATCTGCGACGAATGCGTCGAACTGTGCATGGACATCATCCGTGAGGAAAACAAATCCTCGCTGGTGAAGTCGCGCGACGGGATTCCGACGCCGAAGGAAATCTGCAAGGTGCTGGACGACTACGTGATCGGCCAGAGCCATGCCAAGAAGGTGCTCTCGGTCGCTGTCCACAACCACTACAAGCGGCTCAATCATCAGACCAAGCACAACGACGTTGAGCTCGCGAAGTCGAACATCCTGCTGATCGGCCCAACCGGCTCGGGCAAGACGCTGCTGGCGCAGACGCTGGCGCGCATCCTGGACGTCCCCTTCACGATGGCTGACGCCACGACGCTGACCGAAGCCGGTTACGTCGGTGAAGACGTCGAAAACATCATCCTGAAGCTGTTGCAGTCGGCCGACTACAACGTCGAGCGCGCCCAGCGCGGCATCGTCTACATCGACGAAATCGACAAGATCAGCCGGAAGTCCGACAATCCCTCGATCACCCGCGACGTTTCGGGCGAGGGTGTGCAGCAGGCCTTGCTCAAGATCATGGAAGGAACGGTGGCTTCGGTTCCGCCGCAAGGCGGCCGCAAGCATCCGCAGCAGGAATTCCTGCAGGTCGACACCACCAACATCCTGTTCATCTGCGGCGGTGCGTTTTCCGGGCTCGAGAAGATCATCTCCGCGCGCGGGCGTTCGACCTCGATCGGCTTTGCCGCGCAGGTCTTGGCGCCGGAAGACCGCCGCACCGGCGAAATCTTCCGCCACGTCGAGCCGGAGGATCTCCTGAAGTACGGCCTGATCCCGGAATTCGTCGGCCGCTTGCCTGTTGTGGCGACGCTGGAAGACCTCGACGAGGCTTCGCTGAAGAAGATTCTCACCGACCCGAAGAACGCGCTGGTGAAGCAGTATCAGCGCCTGTTCGAGATGGAGAATATCGAACTGACCTTCGCCGACGAGGCGCTTGGCGCGGTCGCCCGCAGGGCGATCGAGCGCAAGACCGGCGCGCGCGGATTGCGCTCGATTCTCGAAAGCATTCTGCTCGAGACCATGTTCGACCTTCCCGGTCTGGAAGGTGTCGAGGAGGTCGTGA
Organism: uncultured Alphaproteobacteria bacterium; assembly: GCA_963706265.1. GTDB lineage: Bacteria > Pseudomonadota > Alphaproteobacteria > Rhizobiales > Xanthobacteraceae > Bradyrhizobium. The sequence goes on from CAVPLO010000005.1 coordinate 314,350, forward strand.
TCTCGCGCGAAGTTGTGGAAGGAACGGCGCGTCCGCTCTACATCTACGCAGATCGTTCCGACCGGGCTGTGGAAACCAGCGCCAGCGCTTAAGGTGTTCCGGCGCTGGAAAAAATGGCGTATTTGCTTCGGCTGCCGGGCCTTCCGGCGGCCATTTCGGCTTAACCCGAACGCGGCGTTTAGCCCTTTGTGACAAGGGTTTTCGACGACTTGACACCCCCATGGTCGATAGCCACCTAATGCTATCGGCGGCGTGAAATCAGCTTTAGATTCGCTCCGACAAAATCCGGCGAAAGCGGCCCTTGGAGGCAGCTCCCTTGCCGGAGCATATGGCACCTTGTGGCCGTTGCGCATGATGCGGATGGCGAGCAAGGGGGCACAACAAAAGGAAAAGGCCATGACCACCCCAAAACCCCGGCCATCGATCGTTCACGGCGAAAGCCACGCCTACCCGGTGTTGCCGCTGCGCGACATCGTCGTCTTCCCGCACATGATCGTGCCGCTGTTCGTTGGCCGCGAGAAATCGATCCGCGCGCTCGAAGAGGTGATGAAGAACGACGCGCTGATCATGCTGGCGACGCAGAAGAATGCGTCCGACGACGATCCAACGCCGGATTCGATTTACGAGACCGGTACGCTTGCCAGCGTTCTGCAACTGCTGAAATTGCCCGACGGCACCGTCAAGGTGCTGGTGGAAGGGCTCGAGCGCGCCCGCGTCCAGAAATATACGGCCCGAACCGAATACTACGAGGCGACCGCTGCCGCGCTCGCCGACACCGACGCCACATCCGTTGAAGCGGAGGCGCTTGGACGCTCGGTCGTGTCCGATTTCGAGAGCTATGTGAAACTCAACAAGAAGATTTCCGCCGAAGTCGTCGGCGTCGTGCAGGCGATCACCGATTTCGCCAAGCTCGGCGATACCGTCGCCTCGCATCTGGCCGTGAAGATCGCGGATCGCCAGGCGATCCTGGAGACGCTGTCGGTCACCGCGCGCCTTGAGAAGGTGCTTGGCCTGATGGAGAGCGAGATCTCCGTGCTCCAGGTCGAGAAGCGCATCCGCTCGCGCGTCAAGCGGCAGATGGAGAAGACGCAACGCGAGTACTATCTCAACGAGCAGATGAAGGCGATTCAGAAGGAACTCGGCGACGACGAGGGCCGGGACGAACTCGCCGATATCGAGGAGAAGATCGCCAAGACCAAGCTTTCCAAGGAAGCGCGCGAGAAGGCGCAGCACGAATTGAAGAAGCTGCGCCAGATGTCGCCGATGTCCGCGGAAGCGACCGTCGTGCGCAACTATCTCGACTGGCTGCTCTCGATTCCGTGGAACAAGAAGTCCAAGGTCAAGAAGGACCTGGTGGCTGCCCAGGAAGTGCTGGACAACGACCACTACGGGCTTGAGAAGGTCAAGGACCGCATCGTCGAGTATCTTGCCGTGCAGTCGCGCGCCAACAAGCTGACCGGACCGATCCTGTGCCTCGTCGGACCTCCCGGCGTCGGCAAGACCTCGCTTGGCAAGTCGATCGCGAGGGCGACTGGGCGCGAGTTCGTTCGCGTGTCGCTCGGCGGCGTGCGGGATGAAGCCGAAATCCGCGGCCACCGGCGAACCTATATCGGTTCGATGCCGGGCAAGATCATCCAGTCGATGCGCAAGGCGAAGACCTCGAACCCGCTGTTCCTGCTGGACGAGATCGACAAGATGGGCGCCGACTTCCGCGGCGATCCGTCCTCGGCTCTGCTCGAGGTTCTCGATCCCGAGCAGAACTCGACCTTCAACGACCACTATCTGGAGGTCGATTACGATCTCTCGAGCGTGATGTTCATCACGACCGCGAATACGCTCAATATTCCAGGTCCCCTGATGGACCGCATGGAGATCATCCGGATCGCCGGCTACACCGAGAACGAGAAGGTCGAGATCGCGCGCAAGCACCTGATCCCGAACGCGCTCTCCAAGCACGGTCTGGATACCAAGGAATGGTCGATCGACGACGACGCGTTGCTTTTGATGATCCGCCGCTACACCCGCGAAGCGGGCGTGCGTAACCTGGAGCGTGAGCTGTCGACACTCGCCCGCAAGGCGGTGAAGGAGCTGATGATCTCCAAGAAGAAGTCGGTCAAGGTCACCGAGAAGACGCTCGAGGATTTCCTCGGCGTGCCGAAGTTCCGGTACGGCGAGATCGAGACGGACGATCAGGTCGGCATCGTCACGGGCCTAGCCTGGACCGACGTCGGCGGCGAGTTGCTCACGATCGAAGGCGTCATGATGCCCGGCAAGGGCAAGATGACGGTCACGGGCAATCTGCGCGACGTGATGAAGGAGTTGATTTCGGCGGCGGCATCCTATGTCCGTTCGCGCGCCGTCGGCTTCGGCATCGAGCCGCCGCTGTTCGACAGGCGGGACATCCACGTCCACGTGCCGGAAGGGGCAACCCCGAAGGACGGTCCGTCGGCCGGTGTTGCGATGGCGACAGCGATCGTCTCCGTCATGACCGGCATTCCGGTCCGGCATGATGTCGCCATGACCGGCGAGATCACGCTGCGGGGCAGGGTGCTTCCGATCGGCGGCTTGAAGGAGAAGCTGCTGGCGGCCGCGCGCGGCGGCATCAAGACGGTGCTGATCCCGGACGACAACGCCAAGGATCTCGCGGAAATTTCCGACGCGATCAAGGGCGGGATGAACATCGTCCCGGTGACTCGTCTCGACGATGTTATCTCCAAGGCGCTGGTGCGGCCTCCCGTGCCGATCGTCTGGGAAGAAGACTCCACGAAGCTGCCGGTGACGCCGGACGCCGGTGACGAAGCTTCCGGCGGCCTGACGGCGCATTAAGACGAACACTCATTCGAAGTGATAAAACGGCGCCTCGGGGCGCCGTTTTTTGTCGAAGGTTGAACGATGCAGATCGACGGGCAATGCCATTGCGGGCGCGTGACCTATCAGGCCGAAATTGATCCAGAAAAAGTCTCGATCTGTCACTGCACCGACTGTCAGCAACTCACCGGTTCACCCTATCGGGTGACCGTCATCTGCTCCGCCGAACAGGTCCGGACGATGGGGCAGGCTCCTAAGATCTATGCCAAAAAGGGCGACAACGGCCGCACACGTTTTCAGCACTTTTGTGGAGAATGCGGCGCCCCGCTTTTTACGAGCGGGGAGGGTGGGCCGGATGATTGGGGCATTCGTTGGGGCAGCATTCGTCAGCGCGACAGACTGAAACCGAGCCGGCAAATCTGGTGCCGGTCGGCCGTTTCCTGGATCCACGAATTGGCGGAATTGCCGGGCCGCCCGGGCGGTTAAAGCGCGATGAGATTTGACGGAATCGTCATCGCGCTTTAGTTCTTTGATTGAGCATGACCTTTTCGGAAAACCGCTACACACTTTTCCGGATCATGCTCTAGGCTTGTTTCCGGATCATGCTCTAGGCTTGCGCCAAAGGGGGCAGCAAGGCTAAACAGCGACCTCAAGGGCGGCTAGCTCAGCTGGTTAGAGCATCTCGTTTACACCGAGAGGGTCTGCGGTTCGAATCCGTAGCCGCCCACCATTTTTCCCACTTTCAAGCGCGGCACCAAGACGCAAGTCCAAGGCAGGCGGAACCGCGGCGCGGCTCGGCGGGGAATAAGCAAGCTTTTCGAACGGTCCATGCTGGAGTAGCTATCCTTTCGGTACCCATCGCCCCAGCGCGGCGCAGCAGCGAGTTTGGTAAATCATGGACACACCCACAGGCCACGATCAAAACGCCGACCAGATTGCGTACTGGAACGGCGCCGGCGGCCAACGCTGGGCCGATCGCCAGCCGGTGCAGGACATCCTGCTTCAGCCGGTTGCCGACATCCTGATTGATCGCGCGAAGATCAAGGCAGGCGAACGAATTCTCGATGTCGGCTGCGGCAGCGGCTCGACCACCTTTGCCTTTGCACGCGCCGCGGACCCGGGCGGACACGTCATGGGCATCGATATCTCGGGCCCGATGCTGGCGCGGGCGCGGGAAGTGACGCCCAAAGGCGCGCCGGTTGAATTCGTTCTGGCGGACGCGACCGTCCATTCGTTCGCGCCGGAGAATTTCGATTTGCTGGCCTCACGGTTCGGCGTGATGTTTTTCGCCGATCCGGCGCTGTCGTTTGCCAATCTGCGGAAGGCGTTGCGGCGATCGGGCCGGCTCGCATTCGCCTGCTGGCGCGAGCCGCGCGAGAATCCGTTTTTCATGACACCGCTCCAGGCCGTCTATCGGCACGTTCCGAAAATGCCGCCGGTCGGGCCCGAAGATCCCGGCCCGTTTTCGTTTGCGTCGCAGGCGCGCGTCCATCGCATCCTCGGTGCGGCCGGCTTTTCGGCAGTCACGATGGAGCCGTGCAATCTCGCGCTCGACGTTGCGGTCGGAGGCGGACTGGACGCGGCGGTGAAGGGCGCTCTGGAGATCGGACCGGCGGCGCGCGCGCTAGCGGATCAGCCTCCGGAACTCGTCGCTGCCGCAGCCCAATCCATCCGCGAAGCGCTGGCGCTTCATGCGAAGGGGCAAACGGTGCCGCTCGATGCCGCGATCTGGATCGTGACAGCCAAGGCTTCCTAGACTCTCGCCGTCATTGCGAGGAGCATAGCGACGAAGCAATCCATCGTGCCGCAAGCGGAGGTATGGATTGCTTCGCGCAGCTTGTCATCGGGCGCGCATGCGCGACCCGTTGGCTCGCAACGACGAATGCGTAGAAGCGTTAAGCCCGTTCTTCCCAGATCATCGCGAGGTGGACGACGGTCTGCACGGCTTTTTCCATGTCCTGCCGGCTGACCCATTCCAGCCGCGAGTGGAAGGCGTGTTCGCCCGCGAAAATGTTGGGGCAGGGAAGGCCCATGAACGACAGCCGCGAGCCGTCGGTGCCGCCGCGGATCGATGTCTTCACGGGATCAAGACCTGCGCGCCGGATCGCTTCGACGGCATAGTCGACGATCTCCGGGTGACGGTCGATCACCTGCTTCATGTTGCGGTATTGCTGCTTGATGTCGATGCGGTAGGTCGAGCGCGGATAGTCGCGCATCACCTCCTTGACGATGCCCTCGAGCAGCGCTTCCTTCTCGCGCAGACCTTGTTCGGTGAAGTCGCGCACGATGAGGCCTAGCCTTGCCGTTTCCAGGATGCCGGACAGGCCAATCGGGTGCAAAAATCCCTCCCGGCCTTCGGTGGTCTCGGGCGAACAGGTGTTTTTGGGCAGGCGATCGACGATGGCGGCGGCGATCTTGATCGCGTGCTCCATCTTGCCCTTGGCGAAGCCGGGGTGGGTCGAGACGCCGTCGATGGTGATGGTGGCCGCATCGGCGGAGAAGGTTTCATCCTCGATCTGGCCTGCGGATTCGCCGTCGATCGTATAGGCGAAGTCGGCGCCAAGTTTTTTCAGGTCGGCCTTGTCGACGCCACGGCCGATTTCCTCGTCGGGCGTGAACAGGATCTTGATCGTGCCGTGCTTTACCTGCGGGTTCGTGGTGAGGAACAGCACCGCATCCATGATCTCGGCGACGCCGGCCTTGTTGTCGGCGCCGAGCAGGGTGGTGCCGTCGGTCGTGATGATGTCATGACCGATCTGGTGGGCGAGGGCCGGGTGCTCGGCAAAGCGGATCACCTGCGAAGGATCGGCCGGCAGCACGATATCGCCACCACGGTAGTCCCTGACGATTTGCGGCTTGACGTTGGTGCCGGTGCAATCGGGCGAGGTGTCCATATGCGAGCAGAAGCAGATCACCGGCACCCGCTTGTCGCTATTTGCGGGAACGGTCGCATAGACATAACCATGTTGGTCGAGATGGGCGTCGGAAAGCCCCATCTCGCGGAGCTCGGCCGCAAGCAGGCAGCCGAGATCCTTCTGTTTTTCGGTCGAGGGGCAGGTCGGCGAAGCCGGATCGGACTGGGTGTCGATCACCACGTAGCGCAGGAAGCGCTCGGTCACGGTGTGGACGAAGCTGAGGTCAGAGTTTGCGGCCATGGCCGCGAGTAACAGAAAATCCCGCCTCAGTGGAGTGGATTTGACATTCGCTACCTGCCGGCCGCGAGTTCGGAAAGCGAATGTCAAATCCCAAACTCCACTGAAAACATACATTTGCCAGGGGTAGCGTCACTCCGGCGTGCCGCGTTCACTTCACCGGAATGCCGCCATTTTTCCCGAAAAACCAGCAGGTTGGGCTGGCTTCCTGTCAGACCGCTTCCTTCAGCTCCTTGGCGGCGCGGAAGGCGACTTTCTTGCTCGCCTTGATCTGGATGGGCTCGCCGGTAGCGGGGTTACGGCCCATGCGGGCAGCGCGCTTGCGGACCTGGAGGATGCCGAGGCCAACGATGCGAATGCGCTCGCCCTTCTTCAGGTGCTTGGTGATCATCGTCACGAGGTCGGTCAGGATGGTTTCCGCCTGCTTCTTGGACAGCTCCTGCTCCTCGGCGATCGCTGCCGCGAGGTGCTTGAGTGTGATCGTGATCGTGGTCGGGGTCGTTGCCTTCTTCGCCATGTTTGGCCCTCCTCGTTTGCTTGATGCTTAAGAAACCTAGACGCTGCAGGCCTTAAATGATTCGACGTCAGGCTGACTACGCGGTTTTGCCGGCAAATAGCCTATTTTTTGCATCGACATTGCAAAAAGGCCTGCGGGACAAGGAGATTCGCAACAACCTTGACTAAAGAGAGGCACACCTTTAATCCCTGCTGCGTTGCGGACCAATCCTTCACGGATTGCGGCATCCGCGGGAGTAGCTCAGTTGGTTAGAGCGCCGCCCTGTCACGGCGGAGGCCGCGGGTTCGAGTCCCGTCTCTCGCGCCATCCCTTTGATGGCACACCTCACACCCTGCCACTTGCCGACCGTCAGACCGCCGCCAGGCGCTGACTTTGGCTGCCCAAAATGCAAAAGGGCCGCCTGGGGGGAAGCGGCCCTTCCACATCCTCGTTGGGGGGAACGAGGTCCTCGGGGGGACGAGGTTTAGCGAACGACTAAGGTATCGGAACTGGTCAGCACCACCGGCTTGCCCGCTTTGATCACCCGCGCGGTTTGGCTGTAATCGGCGTTGGTGCGCGCGCAAATGGCAAATCCGGCGACCGCTATTCCGGCCACAAGCGCCACCGCCACGATCTTCAGGTGGGTCGCACGGTCCGCGGAATGGATCGAGTGATTCATGGGAGCCTCCAGGCGTCTTAGGCGCCGTTCTGTTGGTTCCCTGTGTACCCCGGGTTTGTTTCTGGCCGGTTTCGTCGGCTCTGGAAAATGGTTTCAATCGCGTTCCACGCGTCTCGAAACCGGCGGCCGAAAGTCGTGAGGGTTCGCCGGATTTTGAGCCGCAAAATTGGGCGGCCGGAGAGGCCAAGGGGTGCGTTTTCCCACGCGTTATGGGACAGAGCGGGGCGTCAAGATAGCTTGTCTTGCGCCCCTTGGTGCGCTGCGCTAAGCCTCGGAACAATTCCAATGTACGAATCTGCGGACCCCCAAATAACCGCAGGAAAAAGGTCCCTTCCGATGACCGGCATCTTGCAGAATTATCTTCCACTTGTGGTGTTTATCGCCGTTGCCGGTCTGATCGGTCTGGTGCTGTTGATCGCGCCGTTCCTGGTGGCGTTCCAGCAGCCCGATCCCGAAAAGCTGTCGGCCTACGAGTGCGGCTTCAATGCCTTCGACGACGCGCGCATGAAGTTCGACGTCCGCTTCTATCTGGTCGCGATCCTCTTCATCATCTTCGATCTCGAAGTCGCCTTCCTGTTTCCGTGGGCAGTGGCGTTCGGAAAACTGGGAGCGACCGGGTTCTGGTCGATGTTTGTTTTTCTGGCCGTTCTGACCGTCGGCTTTGCCTATGAATGGAAGAAAGGCGCTCTCGAATGGGATTGAGCCCATCACCCGCCAAGCCAGGGTTTGCGCCGGCGGTTGCGCCCGCCGCGACCGGCATCCTTGATCCCTCAACCGGCAAGCCGGTCGGCGCGAGCGATCCCTATTTCCTCGACGTCAGCCACGAACTTTCCGACAAAGGCTTCTTCGTTGCCGCCGCCGACGACCTGATCACCTGGGCGCGCACCGGTTCGCTGATGTGGATGACCTTTGGTCTCGCCTGTTGCGCGGTCGAGATGATGCAGGTGTCGATGCCGCGCTATGACGTCGAGCGTTTCGGCTTTGCGCCGCGCGCTTCGCCGCGGCAATCCGACGTGATGATCGTGGCGGGAACGCTGACCAACAAGATGGCGCCGGCGCTGCGCAAGGTTTACGACCAGATGCCGGAACCGCGTTACGTGATCTCGATGGGATCATGCGCCAACGGCGGCGGTTATTATCACTATTCCTACTCGGTGGTGCGCGGCTGCGACCGCATCGTGCCCATCGACGTCTACGTGCCCGGTTGTCCGCCCACGGCGGAGGCGCTGCTTTACGGCATTCTGCTCCTGCAGAAGAAAATCCGGCGCACCGGAACCATCGAACGCTAGGGTTTTTGGGTCATGGACGACGGCAGGCTTGACGCTCTGGGGCAGACGATCGTTGGCGCGCTTGCCGGTGCGGCGACCGGCCACTCCGTGGCCTTCAACCAGTTGACGGTGGATGTGGACGTGGCGCGAATCGTCGATGTCGTCCGCTATCTCCGCGACGACCCATCCTGCCGCTTCGTCAACCTGACCGACGTGACGGCGGTCGACTATCCCGGCCGCGAGAAACGGTTCGACGTGGTCTATCATCTGCTGTCGCCGACGCTGAATGCGCGCATTCGCCTGCGTGCCGAAGCCGACGAGACCACGCAGGTGCCCTCGATCATCGACGTGTTTCCCGGCACCGACTGGTTTGAGCGGGAGACTTACGATCTCTACGGCGTGATCTTCGTCGGCCATCCGGACATGCGGCGGCTGCTGACCGATTACGGCTTCGACGGCCACCCCTTGCGCAAGGATTTCCCGCTCACCGGCTTCGTCGAGGTGCGCTACGACGACCAGGAGAAGCGGGTGCTCTACGAGCCGGTCCGGCTCAACCAGGAATTCCGGAAATTCGACTTCATGTCACCCTGGGAGGGGGCCGACTACCCGCTGCCGGGCGACGAAAAAGGGAAAGATAGGAGTGGGATCGGCCAATGCCGAAAGCTCGGAAAAACGTGCGCTTATTCGATCATTGCAGGACAAATCGTCAAAATGACGTTCGCTATTCGCTATTCGCTATTCGCTACTCGCCGGCAAGCGGGAACGCATCATGAACGAGCAAAGCCCGGCCCTACGCAACTTCACCATCAATTTCGGCCCGCAGCATCCAGCCGCGCATGGCGTGCTGCGCCTGGTGCTGGAACTCGACGGCGAGGTGGTCGCCCGCGTCGATCCGCATATCGGCCTGCTTCACCGCGGCACCGAAAAGCTGATCGAGCACAAGACCTATCTGCAGGCGATTCCCTATTTCGACCGGCTCGACTATGTCGCGCCGATGAATCAGGAGCACGCGTTCTGTCTCGCGGCGGAAAAGCTGCTCGGCATCGAGGTGCCGCGCCGCGGCCAGTTGATCCGGGTGCTTTACTGCGAGATCGGACGCATCCTTTCGCATCTCCTCAACGTCACTACGCAGGCGATGGACGTCGGCGCGCTCACCCCGCCGCTGTGGGGCTTCGAGGAGCGCGAGAAGCTGATGGTGTTTTACGAGCGCGCCTCGGGTTCGCGCATGCATGCGGCTTACTTCCGCATCGGCGGCGTGCATCAGGACCTGCCGCCCAAGCTGATCGACGATATCGAGGCCTGGTGCGATCCGTTCCTGACCGTGGTCGCCGACCTCGAAACGCTGCTGACCGGCAATCGCATCTTCAAGCAGCGCAACGTCGACATCGGTGTCGTCTCGTTGAAGCAGGCCTGGGAGTGGGGATTCTCCGGCGTGATGGTGCGTGGCTCCGGCGCGGCCTGGGATTTGCGCAAGTCGCAGCCTTACGAATGCTACGCCGAAATGGATTTCGACATTCCGATCGGCAAGAACGGCGACTGCTACGACCGCTACTGCATCCGCATGGAAGAGATGCGCCAGTCGGTGAAGATCATGAAGCAGTGCATCGCCAAGCTGCGCGCGGCTGAAGGGCAGGGGCCCGTCGCTATTCTGGACAACAAGATCTTCCCGCCGCGTCGCGGCGAGATGAAGCGCTCGATGGAAGCGCTGATCCATCACTTCAAGCTGTACACCGAAGGCTTCCGCGTGCCGGCCGGTGAGGTCTATGCGGCGGTCGAAGCGCCCAAGGGCGAGTTCGGCGTCTATCTCGTCGCCGACGGCAGCAACAAGCCCTACAAGTGCAAGATCCGTGCGCCCGGCTTTGCGCATTTGCAGGCGATGGACTTCATCTGCCGTGGCCATCTGCTGGCCGATGTCTCGGCCATCCTGGGCTCGCTCGACATCGTGTTCGGCGAGGTCGATCGGGATGATCGCGCCGCCGCCCATCCAGTTCGATCGCGCTTCGGGGGCTCTTGAAGGGGCCAATCTCTGGGAGCGGACGGCTGCGCTGGCGCTGACGACGGGATCGAAAATATCCTCGCATTTCTCGCATCGCGGCTACATCGGTTGCGCCAATCTGCTGCGCAAGACGCTGCCGGAGCGCAACATCGCGATCAAGCTCAACGAGGACGCGACGTTCGAATTTCCCTACGGCGATGGCTACTGGAGCAAACTGCTCGATCGCTCGTATCGTTACGAAGACGAACTCGAATTGCTGTTCCGACATTCGGCCGATGTCGACTACACGCTGCTCGATTGCGGCGCCAATTACGGTTACTGGTCGGTGCTGGTGACGAGCAAGCCGTTTGGCTCGCACAAGGCGATTGCCATCGAGCCGTCGTCGGAGAATTTTTCCAAGCTGGCCAATAACGCCCGGGTCAATGGCAATCGTTTCGAGACCTTGAAGTGCGCCATCGGCGCCACGAACGGGACCGCGCAACTGTCAGGGACCAAGCACGAGAAGTTCAGCATCGCGGGCGTCCCCGGAAGCGGCTTCGAGACCGTACCGGTGATTGCGCTCGACGATCTTCTCAGTGACGGCAGGATATCGCCCGGCGGCAAGTATCTCATCAAGCTCGATGTCGAGGGTGTCGAGATCGAGGCTATCAAGGGCGGCCCGCGGTTGCTCCAGGGCGACAGCGTAATCATGTGCGAAGAACACGGCGGTGATCCCAACCACACCGTGTCGCGCTACATTCTCGACCGGACGCCGCTCAAGCTCATCGTCCACGATCCCCTTTCGAACCGCCTTGAGACCGTGACCGAGCTTTCGATCCTCGACCGCATCAAGGTTTCATCCCACATCGGCTATAACGTTTTTGGCACCGCGAGTGTGTTTTGGCAGCAGCGAATTGCTGCCCTGAACGCCAGCGCCGCGCGCCGGATGCAATGAGAGACTGAACACGATGTCCGTTCGCCGCCTTGCGCCCAAAGAGGTCCAGCCCGCCAGCTTCACGTTCACGGCGGAAAATCTGGCGTGGGCGAAAGAAGAGATCGCCAAATATCCGGAAGGACGTCAGGCTTCGGCTGTCATCGCGATCCTGTGGCGGGTCCAGGAGCAGCACGACGGCTGGGTTTCGGAAGTGGCGATCCGAGCTGTCGCCGATCTGCTTTCGATGCCCTACATTCGCGTGCTGGAAGTGGCGACCTTCTACACGATGTTCCAGCTGCAGCCGGTCGGCAAGAAGGCGCACGTCCAGGTCTGCGGAACGACGCCGTGCCGGTTGCGCGGCGCCGCCGATCTCATCGAGGTCTGTCAGAGCCGCATCCACCACGATCCTTTCGAGCTGTCCAAAGACGGCAATTTCAGCTGGGAAGAAGTCGAGTGTCTCGGCGCCTGCGTGAATGCGCCGATGGTCCTGATCTGGAAGGACACCTACGAAGACCTGACCAAGGAAAGCTTCGGCAAGGTGCTCGACGGCTTTGCCTCCGGCAAACCGCCGAAGCCCGGGCCGCAAATCGATCGTCAATTCTCCGCACCGGTGGGAGGGCCGACCACGCTGAAGGAAGTGACATGACCCGTGCCCTTCAGTCGGCCTCGCCGATCCCGTTTCGCCGCCGTCCCTTCGTTGATCCCCGGAAAGTCTGACCATGCTTGAGGACAAGGACCGCATCTTCAAAAACCTTTACGGCCTGCACGATTGGGGCCTGGAAGGTGCGCGGCATCGTGGCGCCTGGGACGGCACCAAGGCGATCATCGACAAGGGACGCGACTGGATCATCAACGAGATGAAGGCGTCGGGCCTGCGCGGCCGCGGCGGGGCGGGTTTCCCGACCGGCATGAAGTGGTCGTTCATGCCGAAGGAATCGAAGGACGGGCGGCCGAGCTATCTCGTCGTGAATGCCGACGAGTCCGAGCCCGGCACCTGCAAGGACCGCGAGATCATGCGGCACGATCCGCATTTGCTGGTCGAGGGTTGCCTGCTCGCAAGCTTCGCGATGGGCGCGCACGCCTGCTACATCTATGTGCGCGGCGAATTCATCCGTGAGCGCGAGCATCTGCAGGCCGCGGTCGATCAGGCTTACGAAGCCAAACTGATCGGCAAGGACAACGTCAACGGCTGGCCGTTCGATCTCTACGTCACCCATGGTGCCGGCGCCTATATCTGCGGCGAAGAGACGGCGCTTCTGGAGAGCCTCGAGGGCAAGAAAGGCCAGCCGCGGCTGAAGCCGCCATTCCCGGCCAATGTCGGGCTGTACGGCTGCCCGACGACGGTCAATAACGTCGAGTCGATTGCGGTCGCTCCCGACATCCTGCGGCGCGGCGCGGCCTGGTTCGCGGCCATCGGCCGGCCGAACAATGTCGGGACCAAGCTGTTTTGCATTTCCGGTCACGTCGAACGCCCCTGCAACGTCGAAGAGGCCATGGGGATTCCGTTCCGCGAATTGATCGAGCGGCATTGCGGCGGCGTTCGCGGCGGCTGGGACAATCTGAAGGCGGTGATTCCCGGCGGGTCGTCAGTGCGCATGGTGCCGGCCGAGCAGATCATCGATACGCCGATGGATTTCGACAGCCTCGGCAAGCTGCGCTCCGGCCTCGGCACCGCCGCCGTGATCGTGATGGACAAATCGACCGATCTGATCCGCGCGATCGCGCGCATCTCCTATTTCTACAAGCATGAGAGCTGCGGCCAGTGCACGCCCTGCCGCGAGGGCACCGGGCTGGATGTGGCGGGTGCTGACCCGCATGGCGGAAGGCCGGGCCCACAAGCGCGAAATCGATATGCTCTTGGAAGTCACCAAGCAGGTCGAAGGCCACACCATTTGCGCGCTCGGCGATGCCGCTGCTTGGCCGATCCAGGGCCTGATCGCGCATTTCCGTCATGAGATCGAAGAGCGGATCGATCAATACTCGCACAAGGCCGATCTCGACGATCAGGGGGTTCTCGACCCCGCGCATATGGTCGCGGCGGAGTAGCATTGATGTCGCAGCCCGCTACATTCTGGCAGAAATACGGGACGCTGGCGCAGATGGCGCAGGCGAGCGTGGCGCTGCTCGGCTTTGTGGCGGTGTTGTTCCAGATCAACGAGCTTCGTTACGGCAATCGCGCGAGCAGCGCGCGGCAGACCTATTTGGGCTATACCGATCTGGCGTTCAAAAATCCGAAATTCTCCTCGCCCGACTACCAAGCGATCAAGGCGGGCGACCGTGAGCTCCGGGCCCAGTACGAGAGCTTCGTCTCGTATTTCCTCTATGCCTGCGAGGAAGCGAGGGCAGCCTTTGCCAACCGGCGCGAATGGCTTGCTTCCTGCGATTATGATCTGAAGCCGCATCTGCCGTTTCTCTGCGAGAAAAACCAGGCGGAGCCGGGTTATCTCGCGACCTACAGCACCGCTACCCAGGAATGGGTGAAGACGTCATTGAAAACCGCCAGCGTCGCGCCGCCGGACTGCAAGCCGGGAAAGACTTGAGACAGCAATGACCAAACTCATTATCGATGGCAAAGAAATCGATGTTCCCGCCGAATACACGCTGTTGCAGGCGTGCGAAGCCGCTGGTGCCGAGATTCCGCGGTTCTGCTACCACGAGCGGCTTTCGATCGCCGGCAATTGCCGGATGTGCCTTGTCGAAGTGAAAGGCGGCCCGAAGCCGGTGGCAAGCTGCGCCTGGGGTGTGCGCGACTGCCGTCCAGGTCCGAAGGGCGAGCCGCCGGAAATCTCCACCCGTTCGCCGATGGTGAAGAAGGCGCGGGAAGGCGTGATGGAGTTTTTGCTGATCAACCATCCCCTCGATTGTCCGATTTGCGACCAGGGCGGGGAATGCGACCTGCAGGATCAGGCGATGGGTTACGGCGTCGACACCTCGCGCTTCGCCGAGAACAAGCGCGCGGTCGAGGACAAATATCTCGGCGCGCTGGTGAAGACCTCTATGAACCGGTGCATCCAGTGCACACGCTGCGTTCGCTTCTCGGCCGAGGTCTGCGGCGCGCCGGAAATGGGCGCGACCGGCCGCGGCGAGGACATGGAGATCACGACCTATCTCGAGAGCGCGCTGACCTCGGAATTGCAGGGCAACCTCGTCGATATCTGCCCGGTGGGCGCGCTGACCTCAAAACCTTACGCATTCGCCGCGCGTCCCTGGGAGTTGGGCAAGACCCAGTCCGTCGACGTGATGGACGGCGTCGGGTCAGCGATCCGCGTCGATACCCGCGGCCGCGAGGTGATGCGGATCCTGCCGCGCGTCAACGAGGCGGTGAACGAGGAATGGATTTCCGACAAGACCCGCCACATCGTCGATGGCCTGCGCACGCAGCGGCTCGACCGTCCCTACATCCGCGAAAACGGCCAGCTTCGCGCCGCCTCGTGGCAACAGGCCTTTGCGGCCATCGCCGCGAAAACTTCCAGGACCGACGGCAAGCGGATCGGCGCCGTCGCGGGCGATCTCGCCGCCGTGGAAGAGATGTTTGCGCTGAAGGAGCTTCTGGCGAAATTCGGCTCGGTCAATCTGGCCGTGCAGGGCGGCGATGCCTTCGATCCGAAGGCGGGGCGCGCGTCCTATATTTTCAACCCGACCATTGCCGGCATCGATCAGGCCGACGCGCTTCTGATCGTGGGTTCGAACCCGCGCAGGGAAGCCGCCGTCCTCAATGCGCGCATCCGCAAGCGCTGGCGCACCGGCCAACTCAAGGTTGGCGTGATCGGCGCGCGGGCGGATCTGGTCTACGCCCATGACTACATCGGTGCCGGGACGGAATCACTTGGCGATCTTGCCGCCGGCAAGCATTCCTTCGCCGACGTCCTGAAGAACGCTGAGAAACCGATCGTGCTGGTCGGCGCCGATGCCTTCACGCGGCATGACGGCGCGGCGGTGCTGGCTCAGGCCGCAAGGCTGGCGCTGGACGTAGGCGCGGTCAAGGACGGCTGGAACGGATTTGCGGTCCTGCAGAATACGGCTTCGCGCGCCGGCGCCCTCGATATCGGCTTTGCGGCGGGAGCAGGTGGGCTGAATACGGCGCAGATGACGACCTTCGGCACGCTGGATGTGCTGATTTTGCTTGGGGCGGACGAAGTGAAAGTGCCGGACGGCACGTTCGTCGTCTATATCGGCACCCACGGCGATGCCGGCGCGCACCGCGCCGACGTGATCCTGCCGGGGGCGGCCTATACCGAAAAGTCCGGCATCTTCGTCAACACCGAGGGCAGGGCCCAGATGGCCAACCGGGCGGGCTTTCCTCCCGGAGAAGCGCGGGAAGACTGGGCGATCATCCGGGCGCTTTCGGACGTTCTCGGCAAGAAGCTGCCTTACGACTCGCTCGCGGCTTTGCGCCAGGCGATCTTCAAGGCGGTGCCGCACCTGATGCGGCTCGATCAGATCGAAGCGGGGAATGCGGCCGACCTCAAGAAGCTCGCCGGCCGCGGCGGCCAGGTCGAGAAAGTGCCGTTCAAGGCGTCGGTTGGGGATTTCTACCTGACCAATCCGATCGCGCGGGCGTCCGCGGTGATGGCCGAATGCTCGCGTCTTGCCTCCGGGCACATGCTGACGGCGGCGGAGTGAACTGATGGCCGAATTCTGGACCTCCACCCTGTTGCCGCTGATCATCATGGTCGCCGAGAGCCTGTTGCTGCTCGTGGTGCTCCTGATCGCGGTTGCCTACATCCTGCTGGCCGATCGCAAGATCTGGGCCGCGGTGCAGATCCGCAGGGGTCCCAACGTGGTGGGGCCGTGGGGCCTGTTCCAGTCCTTTGCCGACCTTCTCAAGTTCGTGCTGAAGGAGCCGATCATTCCGGCGGGCGCCAACAAGGGCGTTTTCCTGCTCGCGCCACTGGTCTCCTGCGTGCTTGCGCTCGCGGCCTGGGCGGTGATCCCGACCAGTCTCGGCTGGGTGATCTCCGATATCAATGTCGGCGTTCTCTACATCTTCGCGATTTCCTCGCTGTCGATCTACGGCATCATTATGGCCGGCTGGTCGTCGAACTCGAAATATCCGTTCCTCGCGGCGCTGCGCTCGGCGGCGCAGATGGTGAGCTACGAGGTCTCGATCGGGTTCGTGATCATTACCGTGCTGTTGTGCGCCGGCACGCTGAATTTGTCGGGCGTGGTCGAGGCGCAGAATACCCGTGGCCTTGCGAGCCTGATCGGTCTGCCGCAGCTCACCATCCTGAACTGGTATGTGTGGCCGCTGTTTCCGATGTTCGTCGTGTTCTACGTCTCGTCGCTGGCGGAAACCAACCGTCCGCCGTTCGACCTGGTCGAGGCCGAGTCCGAACTCGTGGCCGGCTTCATGGTCGAATACGGCTCGACGCCTTATCTGCTGTTCATGCTCGGCGAATACGTCGCGATCACCACCATGTGCGCGATGGCGACGATCCTGTTCCTCGGCGGCTGGCTGCCGCCGGTGAACTTGCCGCCCTTCACCTGGGTGCCCGGGGTCATCTGGTTCGCGCTAAAACTGTTTTTCATGTTCTTCCTGTTTGCAATGGCGAAGGCCATCGTGCCGCGCTACCGCTACGACCAGTTGATGAGGCTTGGCTGGAAGGTGTTCCTGCCGCTGTCGCTCGCCATGGTGGTCATCGTTGCGGGCGTGCTGCAATTGGCGGGGATTGCGCCGAAATGAGGTCGCTATGAGCATCAACATCAACGCTACCGCCCGCTCGCTTCTGCTGTCGGAATTCGTATCGGCGTTCTTTCTCGCCATGCGCTATTTCTTCAAGCCGAAGCCGACGTTGAACTACCCGTTCGAAAAGGGGCCGATCTCGCCGCGGTTTCGCGGTGAGCATGCGCTGCGTCGCTATCCGAACGGCGAAGAACGCTGCATCGCCTGCAAACTCTGCGAGGCGATCTGCCCGGCGCAGGCGATCACCATCGAAGCCGGTCCGCGGCGCAACGATGGCACCCGCCGGACGGTGCGCTACGACATCGATATGGTGAAGTGCATCTATTGCGGGCTGTGCCAGGAAGCCTGTCCGGTCGATGCGATCGTCGAGGGGCCGAATTTCGAATTCGCGACCGAAACGCGCGAGGAGCTCTACTATGACAAGGCGAAGCTGATCGCCAATGGCGACCGCTGGGAGCGTGAAATCGCCCAGTCGATCGCGCAAGACGCGCCGTACCGGTGAGGTGAGGAACGTGGCTGTTGAGATGCACCTATTCGCCATGCGCACGGTCTGCTCTCTCCGCCCTTGTGGGGGAGACTTGGAGAGGGGCTTCGCATGATCCTTCCGGCCCTGTTCTTCTATCTGTTCGCGGGCATCTGCGTCGCCTCCGCGGTGATGGTGATTGTGTCGCGCAATCCCGTGCACTCCGTGCTGTTTCTGATCCTCGCTTTCGTGAACGCCGCTGGCCTGTTCGTGCTGATGGGCGCCGAATTCCTGGCGATGATCCTGATCGTCGTTTATGTCGGCGCGGTCGCGGTGCTGTTCCTGTTCGTGATCATGATGCTGGACGTCGATTTCACCGAGTTGCGCGAAGGCTTCATCGAATACCTGCCGGTCGGGCTCGTGATCGGCGGCATTTTCCTCGCCGAACTGCTTCTGGTCGGCGGCGGCTGGGCGATCAGCCCGAACGTTGCCAAGTCGATCACCTCGGCGATTCCGGCCAATGTCAGCAACACCGAGGCCCTGGGGCTCGTGCTCTATACGAAATACATCCACTACTTCCAGATCGCCGGCATGGTGCTCCTGGTCGCGATGATCGGGGCGATCGTGCTGACGCTGCAGCACAAGGCGGGCGTCAAGCGGCAGGATATCAACGTGCAGAATGCGCGGACCCCTGAACTTGCCATGAGCATCCGCAAGGTGGCGTCCGGGCAGGGCTTGCAGGATGCGGACGCCGCGGAGTGGGTGCAATGACGATCGGTCTTGGACACTATCTCGCGGTCGGCGCCATCCTGTTCACGCTCGGGATTCTCGGCATTTTTCTCAACCGCAAGAACATCATCGTCATTCTGATGTCGATCGAGCTGATCCTGCTCGCGGTCAACGTCAACCTGGTGGCGTTCTCGACGTTCATCGGCGACATCGTAGGCCAGGTGTTCGCGCTTCTGGTGCTGACGGTGGCGGCCGCCGAAGCCGCGATCGGGCTCGCAGTTCTCGTCGTCTACTACCGCAATCGCGGCTCCATCGCGGTTGAAGACGTCAATCTGATGAAGGGCTGACCCTCCAAATGATCCAGGCAATTGTTTTCCTGCCGCTGATCGGCGCCATCATTGCGGGAGCCATCTCGATTTTTGGCGCGCACGCGCGCAACCCGAGCGGTGACGAGGTCGAGCATCACGGCGATGCGCACGGCGCCGACGTGCATGCGGCGGCAGCCCATGATGGGCATGGGGACGATCACGGCCACGACGACCACCATGCGGTTGAGCCGCCGGCGGCCGGTTCACGCGCCGCCGAACTGATCACCACGGGCCTGCTGCTGCTAGGGGCTGGCTTGTCGTGGGCGACGTTGATCGACGTCGGTTTCTATCACCACGACGCGAGGATTGCGTTGTTCCCATGGATCAACTCGGGCGACCTTCAGGTGTCATGGTCACTGCGCGTCGACACGCTGACCGCCGTCATGCTCGTGGTAGTCAATACCGTGTCCTCGCTCGTGCACCTGTATTCGATCGGTTACATGGACGAGGACCCGTACCGGCCGCGGTTCTTCGGCTATCTCTCGCTGTTCACCTTCGCCATGCTGATGCTGGTGACCGCGGACAATCTCGTGCAGCTGTTCTTCGGCTGGGAGGGGGTCGGTCTCGCGAGCTACCTGCTGATCGGCTACTGGTACCACAAGCCCTCCGCGAATGCGGCGGCGATCAAGGCCTTCGTGGTCAACCGGGTCGGCGATTTCGGTTTTGCGCTCGGCATCTTTTCCGTGTTCATGCTGATCGGATCGATCGATTTCGAGACAATTTTCGGGGCTGCCCCCGGCCTCACCGGAAAGACCATCGACTTCTTCGGCTGGCACGCCAATGCGCTGACCTTGACCTGCCTGCTGCTGTTCATGGGCGCGATGGGCAAGTCGGCGCAGTTCCTGCTGCACACCTGGTTGCCCGACGCGATGGAAGGTCCGACGCCGGTCTCGGCACTGATCCATGCCGCGACCATGGTGACTGCCGGCGTGTTCATGGTCGCGCGGCTGTCGCCGCTGTTCGAATTGGCGCCGACCGCGCAGGCTTTCATCATGTTCATCGGCGGGACGACGGCGTTCTTCGCTGCGACCATTGGTCTGGTCCAGAACGACATCAAGCGTATCATCGCCTATTCGACCTGCTCGCAGCTCGGCTACATGTTCGTGGCGATGGGAGCAGGCGCCTATTCCGTCGGCATGTTCCACCTGTTCACCCACGCCTTCTTCAAGGCGCTGTTGTTCCTGGGCTCAGGCTCGGTGATCTACGCCATGCATCACGAGCAGGACATCCGCAACATGGGTGGGCTGTGGCGGAAGATTCCCTACACATTCGCAGTGATGACAATCGGCACGCTGGCGCTGACCGGATTCCCGATGTTCGCCGGCTATTTCTCCAAGGACGCGATCATCGAATCCGCCTATGCC
This sequence comes from uncultured Alphaproteobacteria bacterium, assembly GCA_963706265.1. Taxonomy (GTDB): domain Bacteria; phylum Pseudomonadota; class Alphaproteobacteria; order Rhizobiales; family Xanthobacteraceae; genus Bradyrhizobium. The sequence continues at coordinate 334,269 of CAVPLO010000005.1, forward strand.
TCGCACATTTCGTTTGCGACCTACGCCTATTTCCTGACCGTGGTCGCCGCGGGCCTGACCTCGTTCTATTCCTGGCGGCTGATCTTCAAGACCTTCTTCGGCGAGCCGCATGACCAGGAGCATTTTGAGGCGGCGCATGAAGCACCGCTGACGATGCTGATTCCGATCGGCGTGCTCGCGGTCGGATCCATTCTTGCGGGCTTTCCTTTCAAGGAGCTGTTCACGAGCCCGCACGGTGTCGACGAATTCTTCCGCGAGTCGGTAAAGATGAACCCGCACATCCTCGAAGACATGGAGCAGATGCCGTATCTGTTGGGACAGTTGCCGACCGTGATGATGCTGTTTGGTCTGGCGGTGGCCTATCTCTTCTATATCCGCCGGCCGTATCTGCCGGTCGAACTGGCCAATCAGCAGCCGCTGCTCTACAAGTTCCTGCTCAACAAGTGGTATTTCGACGAACTCTATGACCTGATCTTCGTTCGCCCGACGAAGTGGATCGGACGTTTCCTCTGGAAAGTCGGCGACGGCAGGATCATCGATGGGCTCGGCCCGGATGGCGTGTCGGCGCGGGTACTGGACATCACCCGAAATGCCGTCAAGCTTCAGACCGGCTATCTCTATCACTATGCCTTCGCGATGCTGATCGGCGTGGCCGGCTTCATCACCTGGTTCATTTTCGGCGTGGGAGGCTAGTCGATGACGACCTGGCCCATTCTTTCGGTCGTTACCTTCCTGCCCGTGATCGGCGCGCTCCTGATTTATCTCGTCAGGGGCGACGACGACGCGGCGCGGCGCAATGCGCGCTGGATCGCGCTCTGGACCACGCTGGTGACGTTTGCGGTGTCGCTGATCCTGGTCGTGCGCTTCGATCCAACGCAAGCCGATTTCCAGTTTGTCGAGAAGGCGCCATGGCTCGCCAACGCCATCACCTACCATATGGGCGTCGACGGCATTTCGCTGCCGTTCGTGATCCTGACCACCGCCTTGATGCCGTTCTGCATCCTGGCGAGCTGGAAGTCGGTCACGATGCGGGTTCGCGAATACATGATGGCGTTTCTGCTCTTGGAAACGCTGATGGTCGGCACCTTCTCGGCGCTCGACCTCGTGCTGTTCTACCTGTTCTTCGAAGGCGGCCTGATCCCGATGTTCCTGATCATCGGCGTGTGGGGCGGACCGCGCCGGGTCTATGCCTCCTTCAAATTCTTCCTCTATACGTTCCTCGGCTCCGTCCTGATGCTGCTAGCGATCATGGCGCTGTACTGGAATGCGGGCACCACCGACATCCCGACCTTGATGCACACGGCGGTCCCGCGCTCGCTGCAGACGTGGGCATGGTTCGCGTTCTTGGCATCCTTTGCGGTGAAAATGCCGATGTGGCCGGTTCACACCTGGTTGCCGGATGCGCATGTTGAAGCGCCGACCGCGGGATCGGTGATCCTGGCCGCCATTCTCCTGAAGATGGGCGGCTATGGTTTCCTGCGCTTTTCGCTGCCGATGTTTCCGCTGGCCTCGCATGAATTTGCGCCGCTGATCTTCTCGCTCTCGGTGATCGCGATCATCTATACCTCGCTGGTCGCGCTGATGCAGGAGGATATGAAGAAACTGATCGCCTATTCGTCGGTGGCCCATATGGGCTTCGTCACCATGGGAATCTTCGCCGGTACCACGCAGGGTGTTGCGGGGGGCGTCTTTCAGATGATCTCGCACGGTATCGTGTCGGGTGCGCTGTTCCTCTGCGTCGGCATCGTCTACGACCGCATGCATACCCGCGAAATCTCCGCCTATGGCGGACTGGTCAACCGCATGCCGCTCTATGCGCTGGTGTTCATGGTCTTCACCATGGCCAATGTCGGTCTGCCCGGTACTTCGGGCTTCGTCGGCGAGTTCATGACCCTGATCGGCACGTTCAAGGTCTCGATTCCGACTGCGGCGCTCGCGACGACCGGCGTGATCCTGTCGGCGGCCTATGCGTTGTGGCTTTATCGCAAGGTGGTGTTCGGCTCGCTGGTCAAGCCGTCATTGGCCACCATCAAGGATCTCACGTTCCGCGAGAGCCTGACGCTGATGCCGCTGGTGGCGCTCACCATCCTGTTCGGATTCTACCCCAAGCCGGTGCTCGATATATCGGCCAGCTCGGTGCAGCAACTCGTCAACAACTACAATACCGCAGTGACGGCCGTGAAGGCTGCATCGCTGCTTCACTAAGACTGGACAGAGTGCCATGAGCTTTGAGAGCGCAGGTTATCCATTGCTGCCCGTACTGCCGGAGCTCGTTCTGGCGGTGGGCGCCATGGCGCTGTTGATGGTCGGAGCCTATCGGGACGTGCGGACGACAGGCCTCATCACCGTGCTTGCGCTCATCCTTCTCGTGATCGTTGGCGCACTCGAGCTGACGCTGCCGTCCGGCAAGCTGACCACTTTCAACGGCAGCTTCATCGTCGACGACTTTGCCCGCTTCCTGAAGATACTGGCGCTGATCGGTTCGGGCGCCACGCTGATCCTTTCGACCGAGTATCTGGCCGAGTCGTCCCGTCGCATCTTCGAATATTCCATCCTGGTCCTGCTTTCGACGCTCGGCATGATGATTTTGATCTCGGCCGGCGATCTGATCATGCTTTATCTCGGGCTCGAGCTGATGAGCCTTGCGCTCTACGTGGTCGCCGCCAGCAACCGCGACGATGCCAAATCGACCGAAGCGGGCCTGAAGTATTTTGTGCTGGGCGCGTTGTCCTCGGGCATGCTGCTTTACGGCGCTTCCCTGATCTATGGGTTTACCGGCACGGTCAGCTTTGCCGGCATCGCGGCCGCGGCCAAGACCGGCAGCATCGGCATCGTGTTTGGCATCGTGTTCCTGCTGGCCGGGCTTTGCTTCAAGGTTTCGGCGGTGCCGTTCCATATGTGGACGCCCGACGTCTATGAGGGCGCGCCGACGCCGGTTACGGCATTCTTTGCGTCCGCCCCGAAGGTCGCGGCAATGGCGGTCTTTACCCGCGTGGCGCTGACGGCTTTCCCGGGCATCACGTTGCAATGGCAGCAGATCGTGGTGTTCGTTTCGATTGCCTCGATGGCGCTGGGGTCTTTCGCGGCGATCGGCCAGACCAACATCAAGCGCCTGATGGCGTATTCCTCGATCGGGCACATGGGCTTTGCCCTGGTTGGGCTTGCCGCCGGCACGGCCGAAGGCGCCCAGGGCGTGCTGGTCTATGTCGCGATCTATGTGGCGATGACGCTCGGCAGCTTCTCGGTCATCCTGGCGATGAAGCGCAACGGTCAGCACGTCGAAAACATCAGCGATTTTGCGGGCCTCTCCCGCACCAATCCGCTGCTCGCTTTCTTCTTTGCCATGCTGCTGTTTTCGCTGGCGGGTGTTCCGCCGCTCGCGGGTTTCTTCGGCAAGTTCTATGTGTTCGTCGCCGCGATCAAGGCCGGCCTGTTCACGCTCTCGGTGATCGGCGTGCTGACCAGCGTGATCGGCGCCTATTATTACCTCTCGATCGTCAAGGTGATGTATTTCAACGAGCCGCTCGCCGAGCTCGACCCGGTGCGCGTGGAACTGCGCGCGGTGCTGGCGGTTGCGGGCCTCTTCAATATCTTTTTCTTTGTTTATCCCGGACCGCTGGTGAGCATGGCTTCAGCGGCGGCCAAATCGCTTTTTTAGATGGCATTCACGCTCGGTCCACGAGCCGCATCGGCCGGCTATCGGCTCGAAAGCTTCGATCAGATTGGCTCGACGAATTCCGAAGCCATGGCGCGGGCCCGCGCAGGCGAGCGTGGACCGATGTGGTTTGTCACGACAGAACAGACCGCCGGCCGCGGGCGGCGGCACCGGCCGTGGATAGCGCCGCGGGGTAATCTCGCGAGCAGCGTCCTGGAGACCTTCGAGGTTACGCCGGCCGTCGCTGCAACGCTGGGCTTTGCGGCTGGCCTTGCGCTGGAAGCGGCACTTCGGGCCGTGGCCGGCTCGGCTCCGTGAGCTTTTCACTGAAATGGCCCAACGACGTGCTGGCCGGGCAGGCCAAGCTCACCGGTATCCTGCTGGAGGCGGAGGCGATACCGGGCGAGGGGCTCGCGGTCGTGGTCGGCATGGGCACCAATGTCGATTGCGGCGCCGGAAGGGACGCCGACGCCCGCTACCTCGCTTAGAGCGATCGGTGTTGAGACCAGTGCCGAGCAGCTCTTCACGGCTCTGTCGGATAGCTGGGCCGAATGCCGCGGCATCTGGGATCAGGGGCACGGCTTCGGCGAAATCCGGCGGCGCTGGCTGGCGCTCGCGGCGGGACTCGGACAGCCTGTCGCGGTCCATACTGGCAATGCCACGGTGTCCGGCATCTTCGACACCATCGATGACACGGGCTGCATGATCGTAAGAACTTCAACCGGCGACCGAGTTCCGATCTCGGCCGGCGATGTGCATTTCGGCGCGGCTGCTTCCGCGGGTGTAGCCTGATGGCTCTGGACAGCGAATTCACCTTTGCGCCGCTGGGCGGCGTCGGCGAGATCGGCATGAACCTGTCGATCTACGGCTTCGGCAGTCGCCGGCAGCGCGCATGGCTGGCGGTCGATCTCGGGGTTTCCTTCGGCGACGAGGAGCATCTTCCGGGCATTGATACCATCATGCCCGACATCTCCTTTCTCGTGAAAGAGCGGAAGAATTTGGTCGGCCTCGTGCTGACGCACGCGCACGAAGATCATTTCGGCGCCATCATCGACCTCTGGCCAAAGCTGAAATGCCCGGTCTACGCGACAAAATTCAGCGCCGCGCTGTTCGAGGCGAAATGCGCTTCCGAGCGCAATCCGCCGAAGATCCCGGTTACCGTCGTGCCGTCCGGCGGGCGGATCGAACTCGGGTCCCTTTGGCGTCGAATTCATCCCCGTGGCGCACTCGATTCCTGAATCGCACGCGTTGGCTATTCATACGCCCGCGGGAGTGGCCCTTCATACCGGCGACTGGAAGCTCGATCCGACGCCGGTCACCGGCCCGCCAACCGACGAGCGCCGGTTGCGCGAACTCGGTGACGCCGGCGTGCTGGCTCTGATCGGCGATTCCACCAACGCGGTGCGCGACGGCCGTTCGCCGTCGGAAACCGAAGTCGCCAGGACCATCGCCGAATTGGTGAAGGCGGCCAAGGGCCGGGTCGCCGTCACGACGTTTGCGTCGAATGTCGCGCGGGTGCGCGCGGTTGCGGATGCCGCGCGGCTTTCGGGGCGCGAGGTGGTGGTGGTCGGACGCGCGATGGAGCGTGTCGTTCAGGTCGCGCGGGAAACCGGCTATCTCGACGGGGTGCAGAATTTTCGTGGGCCCGATCTCTATGGTCATTTCCCGCCCGACAAGGTGCTGGCGCTTTGTACGGGCAGCCAGGGCGAGCCGCGCGCGGCGCTGTCGCGCATCGCCAATGACGATCATCCGCAAGTGACGCTCAACAAGGGCGACTGCGTGATCTTTTCCTCGCGCACCATCCCCGGCAACGAGAAGGCGGTGGGATCTATCATCAATGGCTTGATCACCCAGGGCATCGAGGTCATCACCGACCGTACCCATCTCGTCCACGTGTCCGGTCACCCGCGACGCGAGGAACTGCGCGACATGATCGGCTGGGTGCGCCCGCAACTGCTGATTCCCGTTCACGGCGAGGCGCTGCATCTGTTCGAGCACGCCAAGCTGGCGCGCTCCGTCGGCGTTCCCAAAGTGCTGATCTGCCGCAACGGCGACCTGGTCAAACTCGGGCCGAGCGAGCCCGGCATCATCGAGGAATTGCCCTCGGGCCGGCTCTACAAGGACGGCAATATTCTGGAGGATTCCAAATCGCGCGCCGTCGTCGAGCGGCGGCGCATGGCGTTTGCCGGATGCGCCTTCGTTGCGATCGCCGTGGACGAAAAAGGCGAACTCGCCGATGACCCCGAGATCGACCTGATCGGGATTCCCGAAAAGAACATGGCGGGCGGGGTCATCGACGAAATCGTGTTCGATGCCGTGGTCTCGACCGTGGAGGGGCTGCCGCGGGCGCGGCGGCGCGATCCCGACGCGCTGGCGGAATCGGTCCGCCGGACCGTGCGCGCTTCGGTGAACGAGCAGTGGGGAAAGAAGCCGTTGTGCTTCGTGCACGTGCTCACGGTCTGATCTGCCGGGTTTCGCCGCCAAACCGATTGGATCGGGCCGGTTTTGCGAAGCGGGTATCCCAAGCTATAACAAGGCAGGAGAAGCTAAGATGCTCGGCCGGCTCAATCACGTGGCAATTGCGGTCAAGGACGCCGAGAAGGCGGCCAAAATCTATGGCGCCGCGTTCGGCGCGGAGATTTCTCAGGCGGTGCCGTTGCCGGAGCATGGCGTCATCACCGTTTTTGTCACCTTGCCCAACACCAAGATCGAATTCATTCAGCCGTTAGGCGAAGCGTCGCCGATCGCCAGGTTCCTGGAGCGCAACGCCGACGGTGGCATTCACCACATCTGCTACGACGTGCCTGATATCATCGCCGCGCGCGACCGGCTGATCAAGGAGGGGGCACGCGTGCTCGGTGACGGCGTTCCCCGGATCGGCGCGCACGGCAAGCCGGTGCTTTTCCTGCATCCGAAGGATTTTTCGGGCGCGCTCGTCGAAATCGAACAGGCCTGACTAGTGTCCCGATTCCGAAGTTCGTAGCATTTTGCGGAGCCACGTTTCGAACTTCGGAATCGAAAGGACACTAGCAAACCTATTGATCTAGTGTGGCTTTGGTTCAGAAGTCCGCATGACGAACTCGCGGCGGAAATGATGCGGACTTCTGAACCGCCACACTGGTGCGGCGAATTTGAAGTTCCTGTTAGTATCGCGGCAAGTTCGTGATAGGAACTTCAAATTCAAAGCCGCACTAGAGCGATTAAGTCGCTAGAGCTTCTTTGATTCCGAAGTTCGCATCCGAGGTCCGCTGCAAGTGCTTGCGAACTTCGGAATCGGAGCTGCAGTCATGGCCTACACCATCTCAACCGGGTTTGCGATTTACTTCGTCCTTTGGTGGATCGTGCTGTTCGTGACGTTGCCGTTCGGCGTGCGCAGCCTGCACGAAGACGGCGGCGGTAGTCCCGGTACCGATCCGGGCGCGCCGGTCGCGACCCGGATGGGCCTCAAGCTGATCTGGACGACGCTACTGTCGGCGGTGATTTATGCCGCCGGCATGACCGCTTACTACGAGGGTTTTTTGAACATCGACCGATTGTCGAAAATGATGGGCATGCCGGTCTGAACGTTCGGCGCGGCGCGCGCTATTCGTTATTTGGGGGAAAAGATGTGGTTTCAGCGGATCATTGCCGGGCTATTGGTGCTTGCCATCGCCGGTCTTGCGGTCGCTTTGTATTTGAACTTCAGAACCAATACCCAGCTTCAGACGCTGAAGAGTTTTGTCGAGGGCTATGTGTTCGCCGATGCAGTGACGGCCTGTGAAAAAACGTCAGGCACCACACCTTTCAAATGGAACGGCGGCGCCAACACCAGGGTGATTGGGTTGAATTCGGTGAAGCTCGACAAGTACAACATCGTCTCGAGCTACACGTTGTTTGCTGACGGCGAGTATTGCGACTTCGATCCGGTCAAGAAGAAAGCCAGCATCGGATCGAATTTCCTCGAACGCGAGTGATCGGCGTTCGGAAATTTCCGGTCGGCGGGAAATAAGATGTGGAAAATAAAAAGGAGCAGGGCTTCGAAAGCCCTGCTCCAGAAATTGTGTCGACCCTGTTTTCCCGTATCGTTGATTGATCTTGATTTGACGGGGTGACGCTGCTTTTGCGCGTCAGGGCTCCTCCCGAGACTTGGACCACCAGACATCGACCTCGCGGCCGGTCTGAGGGTCGTAGTCGTAGACCATAATTCCAGCCGTGTCATCCGCTTCGGTAACGAATGTTCAAAATTGCAGCATGCTGTGAAATGAATGGAATTTCGGCATTTGAAACTCAAATGGAGGTATTTCGGTAGTCTATTAACGGGCTAATCCGAAGACCGTCTGGCCCTCCAAGGGCCATGCCTCAGTGCATGTGTGCAGCCATATCGTTCGCTGGCGCCATGATGCCGAGCAGACCGACGATGCAGACGATCGCGAACCCCAAAGCTATCTCGACCAGCGCGCTGCGAATGAACCTTTGGGCTGTATCGGAGGCTTGGTCGGCGCCCGAGCTATCGGACAGCCGCGGCAGAAGATATTGCCGGTTGACACCGGCCAGACAGACCATGGCCGCGAATAGCGCGACCTTGAGCAGCAGCAGGCGCCCATAGCTGGTGTCGATCAGGCTGTGCATGCCGCCCAGCAGGAACGCGGCGTTGATGGTTCCGCTGACCAGCAAGGCCCCGACGGCGATAATGCCAAGGCTGGAAAAGCGGCTCCCGGCGCGGACTGCGGCCAACGCCCAGCCGTCTTCCTGAAAGCGGCGGAGATAGACGAGCAGCAGCACCAGCGGGACCAGCGCGCCAAGCCAGAGGCCGGCGGCAATCAAATGCAGGAAGTCCGCAGCCAGATGGATGTTTTGCCAGAACCCCAGACCTTCCGTTCCATGCCCGGCAAAGGCCAGGGAACCGAGATAGGCGCTGGCGAGCAACGCGCTGAGGATCGTCAGGCTGTGAGCGATCCGAGCGTTGCGTGTCTTCCGGCACAGCCACAGGCATGCCCCAAGGAGAACGCCGAACAACAATCGCATTTGCCAGGCGAGGCCGAATTGCGTTTGCGACAATACCAGCCAGACCGTGCCGTCGGCGATGGCGTCGTTGAAATCCTTGCGACCGATCCGCATCGATAGCAGGCACAACCACGCCAGCGCCGACGCGATCGAGACCGCGAGGCTGATCCAGAGAATCTTTCCGGTCGACGATCGAAAGGAAGCCTGGGCCGCACGGAATGGCGGCTTTAGTCGCCAGATCGGAACGACGATGAAGAGCTCAAAAAAGATGATACCCGCCACGATCACCGTCGACGCCAGGTGAAAATCTCGCACGATAATCAGCGGATCGATCAACATGCCCTCCATGGGGCGCGGAATTCCGGGCCAATGAGGCACCAGCGCCCCGCGAGGGGCGATGGTTCGTCTGCTGAAATGGGCCTAGTGCCCACTTTCCGAAGTTCGTGTTCCATCGCAGCACCCACTTCCGCGAACTTCGGAAAGATTTGGGCTTTGAAGTTCCTGGATTGAATTCGCCGCTTGTGGTGCAGGAACTTCAAATAGGCGGCGCTAGGCCGCCCGCGCCATCTCATTTTCCAACCTGAAAGGTGAAGTTGCCTTCGGTCGTATGGGTGTCCACTGACAGAACTTGCCAGCGGACTCGGTACGTTCCAGGCGGCAACGGCTTCAGGCCGACCCGCATGGTGGTCGCGCTGATTTTCGGCTTGCCTCGATCGACGCGGGCGCCATTGGCATCGCTCACCTCGACCTCGCTGAAGGCGGGTTCGATATTTTGCGAGAAAAACAGAACGACCTCTTTCGGTGCTGCCGGCGTCGTGCTTCCAACTCGCGGTTCGGCGTGGTCGAGAAAGGCGTGGGCATGAGCCGCGGTCGCGGTCGCGAGCGTGAAAAGAGCCGTCATTGCAAGAGTTGAGATGCGCATCGGATTGCCTCAGAAAGTCATTTTGCGGGGAGTGGTCGGGCTTGCCCCGAACAGGGGCTGCCCATAGGTCGAGGGGAACATGTCGTCCAGATAAAGGTGCAACTGGCCGAGAACGCCGACCCCCGTTCCGCTGGCGCGGTTGACCGGGATCATGGCCTCAAGTCCGATCTGGAACGTACTTCCGATATAGATGAAGCCGGGATTGACGGTGCCGGTGGTCGTGTAGGGATTGCCGAAGTTGTTGGCGACCGGCGTGCTCAGGCTCAACTCGACGACCGGAATCAGGTGGTTGATGAAGTCGGGAAGTCCGAGATCGACGATCTCCGATTTCAGGTAAGGCATGCTGTATTGCAGCGAGGCGCCGTAGACGAGTTGCTGAGGGATGAAGACGTTCTGGGTGAAGTCAAACGAGTTGGTGGGGATCTCATAGCCAACCTGCGCGGTCACAGCGAACGCGCGGAACCAGGAAAAGCTCGACGGCAGATCGCCAAAGCCCTTGCCGACATAAACCGTCGGCCTCACGAGGCTGTAGTCGGTAGCCAAACCTGAGCCAGTAGAACCGGTTCGTCCCCAGTCGACGATCACGCCTGAGAGGATCGCCAGTTCATGCTCGCGATCCCTGAGGATTTGATATTGGAATGTGGTTTCGAGATTTTGAAACCCTTGGGTCAAGGTACCGTCGGCCTGGCGAATGGAGGTCCAGTCCTGGCCCACCGATATTCCGAAATTCTCGGTGATCCGCTTGGAGATTTCGCCCGAAAAATCCCACGCGGTAGCCGGCGGGAAGTCGCCGGTCTTGGACCATGAGACGGTTGGCAGCGATAATTCGTCGGCGACGCAGGGGTCGTCGGTCGCAAGTGTCGCCGGAAAGAAGCGGGCGCCGACGTAGCAGTGGGCGACGGCATCGGTGGTGAATGCGGCGGCAACGCCCGCAAGCGCTAGAGTAGGCAGCAAGTGTCGAGACATGAGGAATTCCCCGGTCAGAAAACGTGAACGCAAGTTTCGACGGCCCAACAGGGCCGGATTGCATCACGCGCTGAGCGGAGGGCCTCTCGGACGGGCGACAGAGTACTGGGATGCCGAAGAAAGGCGCAGCGCGCGCCCTGACTGACGTAACTTGCGAAACTCGCGGTCGGCGAACGCAACGGTTACGGGCTGTTGGGCATCAAGAAGATGGAACGCCCCTGAAAAGCATTGCAGGCAGTGTTGATGCGCGGGGTGCTTTTGCTGATCGGCAGGCGCAATGGGGCTGCCATCTGCATTATGCAGGCAAAGCTGAGAGAACGAGATCTCGTCGAGGACGGATGCCTGGGCGGCCTGGCTTCCCAATACCGTCAGCAGCAGCGGCTGCATGACCAAAGCACAAATCGCAAGGACGCCGACCAGCCGTCGCCAGAACGGTCGTCGCTTCAAACTTGCTTGATCTGGTCCGGTTTGCATGCTGACAAGCGTATGTTGCTATACAGGTTCGGGACGGGGTTAAGTTCGACTTGCTTGAAGATCGAGGCTTGACCAACGCACCGCCGAACCTTCGTGGTCAGTATAGTAGGCGGGTCAGGTGTGGCAACCCCAACCGCGCCGTCCTTCCGGCGGCGCCTCGCGAAAAGAAAAATTGGCAGACATGGAATATCTCATGAAAAAGACCTTCGGTATGCTTTCAGGCATCGCGCTTATGGCGGTCTTCATTGCAGCGCCCGCTCGCGCCGACGAGGTCAAGGCCGGCGATCTCGTCATCACGCAGGCCTGGAGCCGCGCGACGCCCGGCGGCGCCAAGATCGGGGGCGGCTATCTCACCATCGAGAACAACGGCAAGACGGCGGACCGGCTGCTCGGCGGCACCGCGGATATCGCTGCAAAGGTCGAAGTGCATGAGATGTCGACGGACAACGGCGTCATGAAAATGCGTCCCGTCGAAGGAGGCTTGACCATCGATCCCGGCAAGACCGTCAAGCTTGCACCGAGCGGCTATCACCTGATGATCATGGACCTGAAGGCGCCGTTGAAGCAGGGCGAGAAGGTGCCGGTCACGCTCAATTTCGAAAAGGCCGGCAAGGTTTCGATTATGCTCGACGTTCAGGGCGTGGGCGCGAAGGGGCCTGCCGGCCCGGACCGTTCTGGCGGCCAGATGGACATGAAGAAAATGCCTGGCATGAAGATGTGACGGTCACGGCGAAGCGCTACTGTTTTGCTTTGCGCCTGGTGCTCGCTGTTTCGTTTTGCTGATGGTTGCGGCACGAATGCACGTCTCCGAAGGAAGACGATAGTTTCTTCACCCACATTCACACCGACAAAGCGATGGCGATGTCGGTTTCGCCGGGACGCACGGGTCCGGCCGATGGCACGATCCAGCTTGAGACGGTGGACACGCGCCACAAAGACTGGTGACAGCGAGTGGCACGTTAAAGCATTGCGGCCGGTTGACGCGCCGATGGTGGTCAAACGAGCCGTCAGCGGCACCGTGATGCCGGGTCAATCGAGCCCGAAAATGTAAGGCAAAGCCGGACGCAAAACGGCCGGAAATATGCTCCACAGGCGGCTTTTATCGGCCCCAACCCTTGTGTTTTTGCAGCCGATCCGGTTTCACTGCCGCAACCCCGCAAGCCGGACCGATTCTCTCAGGTAGACCCATGCGATTGTCGCGTTTCTTTCTTCCCATCCTCAAGGAGAATCCGAAAGAGGCGGAGATCGTATCGCACCGCTTGATGCTGCGCGCCGGCATGATCCGGCAGGAAGCGGCCGGCATTTACGCCTGGCTGCCTCTGGGCTTGCGCGTGCTGAAGAAGATCGAGCAGATCGTGCGCGAGGAACAGAATCGCGCCGGTGCGCTGGAACTGCTGATGCCGACGCTGCAATTGGCCGATCTTTGGCGCGAGAGCGGCCGCTACGACGCTTATGGGCCTGAGATGTTGCGCATCGCCGACCGGCACAAGCGCGAGCTGCTGTACGGGCCGACCAACGAGGAAATGATCACCGAGATTTTTCGCGCTTACATCAAGTCGTACAAAAGCCTGCCGCTCAACCTCTATCACATCCAATGGAAGTTCCGCGACGAGCAGCGGCCGCGTTTCGGTGTCATGCGCGGGCGCGAATTCCTGATGAAGGATGCCTATTCGTTCGATGTCGATGAAGCCGGTGCGCGGCGTGCCTATAACCGCATGTTCGTTGCTTATTTGCGCACCTTCGCGCGAATGGGATTGAAGGCGATCCCGATGCGCGCGGAGACCGGACCGATCGGCGGCGATCTCAGCCACGAATTCATCGTGCTGGCGGAGACAGGAGAGTCCGGCGTATTTTGCGACCGCGATGTCCTAGACCTTCCGGTGCCGGACGAGAGCGTCGACTATGACGGCGATCTGACGGCGATCATCAAGCAGTGGACCTCGGTCTATGCGGCGACCGAGGACGTTCATGACGCCGCGCGCTTCGAGCGTGAAGTGCCGGCGGAAAAGCGGGTGCATACGAGAGGCATCGAGGTCGGCCAGATCTTCTATTTCGGCACCAAATATTCCGAGCCGATGAAGGCAACGGTGGCTGGCGCAGACGGCGCTGAGGTCGCCATTCACGGCGGCTCGTACGGCGTCGGCGTCTCCAGGCTGTTAGGCGCCATCATCGAGGCTTGCCATGACGACGCCGGCATCAAATGGCCGGAAGCGGTGGCGCCGTTCAAGGCGGTGATCCTGAACTTGAAGCAGGGTGCGGCCGATACCGACGGTGCCTGCGAACAGCTCTACCGGGAGCTGACCGCCAAGGGCGTCGAGGTCCTCTACGACGATACCGATCAGCGTGCGGGCGCGAAATTCGCGGCGGCCGATCTCATCGGCATCCCCTGGCAGATCCTCGTCGGTCCGAAAGGTCTTGCCGAAGGCAAGTTCGAGCTCAAGCGCCGCAGTGACGGCACGCGCGAGAACTTGAGCGCAACGGAAGTGGTAGCGCGGCTAAGCTAATCTGAGATTATCCACCGCAGGCCAGGTGGGATATCGGCCCTTGTGGCCACAATTGGCCCGAATCGTGTGAAAATCGGACATGGACAAAGCCATGAGCGAGCCCGTTCAAACCCCACCTTTTGCGCCATTCGAGTGGCTGCTGTCCGGACGCTATTTGCGGGCGCGCCGCAAGGAAGGGTTCATCTCCGTCATCGCCGGGTTCTCATTCCTCGGCATCGTGCTCGGCGTCGCCACGCTGATCATCGTGATGGCGGTCATGAACGGCTTCCGCAAGGAATTGCTCGACAAGATTCTCGGCCTCAACGGTCATCTTCTGGTGCAACCGCTGGAATCGCCGCTGACCGACTGGAAGGATGTCGCCGATCGCATCAACCAGGTGCCGGGCATCCGGCTCGCCGCGCCGGTCGTGGACGGGCAGGCGCTGGCGTCTTCGCCCTTCAATGCGTCAGGTGTATTCGTTCGCGGCATTCGCGCCGACGATCTCAACAACCTCACGTCGATCGCCAAGAACATCAAGCAGGGCACGCTTGAGGGGTTCGATGAAGGGCAGGGCGTTGCGATCGGCCGCCGGCTTGCCGATACGCTGTCGCTGCATGCCGGCGACAGCATAACGCTGGTGGCGCCGCGCGGCGCGGTGACCCCGATGGGCACGACGCCGCGCATCAAGCCGTACAAGATCACGGCCGTGTTCGAGATCGGCATGTCGGAATATGACGCAAGCTTTGTGTTCATGCCGCTCGCCGAGGCGCAGGCCTATTTCAACCGCAACAACGACGTGACGGCGATTGAAGTATTCACCAACAATCCCGACAAGATCGAAGCGTTTCGCAAGAGCGTGACGGAAGCGGCGGGACGGCCGGTGTTTCTGGTCGATTGGCGACAGCGCAACTCGACCTTCTTCAACGCGCTCCAGGTCGAACGCAACGTGATGTTTCTGATCCTGACCATGATCGTCCTGGTCGCGGCGCTCAACATCGTGTCGGGCCTCATCATGCTCGTGAAAGACAAGGGCAGCGACATTGCGATATTGCGCACCATGGGCGCCTCGCAGGGTGCCATCATGCGGATATTCCTGATCACGGGAGCCTCGATCGGTGTCGTCGGCACCATCGTCGGCTTCTTTGTCGGGATGCTGATCTGCCTCAATATCGAATCGATCCGGCAGTTCTTGTCCTGGCTCACCAGCACCGAATTGTTCGATCCAACCCTTTATTTCCTCTCCAAGCTGCCGGCTGAAATCGATTTCGGCGAGACCAGTGCCGTGGTGATCATGGCACTGACGCTGTCCTTCCTGGCCACGCTCTATCCTTCCTGGCGTGCCGCCCGCCTCGACCCTGTCGAAGCGCTGCGGTACGAGTGAGGGCAAAGATGGGTGAGGGGGCGGAGGAGGTACCGGTCGTTTATCTCCACGAGATCAAACGACAGTACATGCAAGGTGCAACGCCGCTGACGATCCTCAATGGTGCCAAGCTCGCATTATGGGCCGGCCAGTCGGTGGCTCTCGTCGCGCCATCGGGTGCCGGCAAATCGACCCTGCTTCACATCGCCGGCCTGCTTGAGAGTCCCGACGAAGGTGAGGTTTATGTCGCGGGCACGCCGACCTCGGGCCTGTCGGATGTCGACCGGACGCAGATTCGCCGCACCGAGATCGGCTTCGTCTACCAATCGCACCGTTTGCTGCCGGAGTTTTCGGCGCTCGAAAACGTCATGCTGCCGCAAATGATCCGCGGGTTGAAGCGATCGGAGACCGTCAAACGCGCCACCGAAATCCTCGCTTATCTCGGGCTCGGCGATCGAATCAAACATCGGCCGGCGGAACTGTCGGGCGGCGAGCAGCAGCGCGTCGCAATCGCGCGCGCGGTGGCCAATGCGCCGCGGGCGTTGCTGGCCGACGAGCCCACCGGCAACCTCGATCCGAACACCGCCGATCATGTTTTCCAGGCCCTGATGCAACTGGTGAAAGCGACGCGGGTGGCGATGCTGATTGCCACCCACAACATGGAACTGGCGGGCCGCATGGACCGGCGGGTATCGCTCGTCAACGGCGAGGTAGTCGAACTGGACTGATAAAGGCCAGATCGCGAGAAAATCCGACTTCCACCGATCCTCCCGGAAAGATGAATATTGCCAGAAGCAAATGTGATCCGCTCCGGACTGGAAAGCGGCCACTGGCTGCTGCATTCTACGGAAATGAAAAAATCTGATCTCACCTGTCCAGCCTGCCATGCCGGCTATCGCCGCATCGAATTGACTTCCCGGCCCGGCGTGAAGGGCGAGTACCGTTGCCTGCTCTGTGACGAAGTGCTGGAAAGGTTCGACGGTTCCACCGACGTCGCGATCCGCCTGACGGTTCAGCCGGAAAAGACCTTCGAAGTGCAGCTGAGGCCGCTTTAGCGGCGTTACGCCCTTCACCAACAGGCCTTCGGTTCCACGAAACTTTCGGCGATCACATCGGTTCCACGAATTGATGGGAACTCGCGCGTAAATTTCTGGGCGTAAATGTGGCGGAACTTTTATTTCAGAGCGTGTCAAGAAACCTCTGTGCCGCAGTGGTTTCTTAAATTTTCTTAATGCGCGTTTCTTCGCCGATGTTGCAGGCCGGCTACAGCAATCTCAGGGAACGCTGGTAAGAGTCGTCTCCGGGGATTGGGGCCAACACACAGCTTCGAAAGCAGGAATTCGGATATGAAAAGAGTCATCATTCTCGCAACGGCTGCTATTGCGGTTGGCGCCGCCGCACCGGCCGTCGCCGCAGATCTTCCCGCTCGAGCGCCAGTTTACACAAAGGCGCCGGCGATGGTTCAAGCGGCCTATGACTGGAGCGGCTTCTACATCGGTATCAACGGCGGTGGTGCCACCGGCAGATTTGACTGGAACGCCGATGGCTTCGGCGACGAAGGCAGACATAACGCAACCGGCGGGACTGTCGGCGGACAGATTGGCTATCGCTGGCAGATGGCGTCGTGGGTGTTCGGTCTTGAAGCTCAGGGCAACTGGGCCGATTTCAAGGGCAGCAATTCCAGCCTGCTGCTGGCCCCGGGCTTTGCCGGCGATACGAACCAGACCAAGGTCGATGCCTTCGGCCTGTTCACTGGCCAGATTGGCTATGCCGTCGATCGCGCGCTGTTCTACGTGAATGGCGGCGCCGCAGTCACCAACAACAAGTACAACGTCTTTAACGGTGGCTTCCTGATCGACAATGCCAATGAAACCCGCTGGGGTGCTGCGATCGGCGCTGGCTTCGAATATGCCCTTGCCCCGAACTGGTCGCTCGGCTTCCAGTACGACCACCTGTTTATGGGTAACAACGACGTTACGTTCGCCTCTACCCAAGGCGAGCATATCAAGGAAGACGTCGATATCTTCACCGCGCGGGTGAACTACAAGTTCGGCGGACCGGGTGTCGCGCGTTACTGAGTTGGTATTGAGTTAGTATTGAGTTAGGCCCTCAAACTTCCAAACCCCGGCCAACGGCCGGGGTTTTTGTTTCTGATGACGTCCTTCACGGATTAACCCGTCGGGGCACACGATCCGGGCCGCCCTGACGGCGACGCCAAACCTGAGACATGCGGCTCTTGGGACGAGATGTCGGCCGGGATGTCCTGCCGATGAGCCCCAAGCGCCAATCGTCGGCACATTAACTATCGAGGTCATTTTTCAAACTGACCCACCACCACCCGCTTGCCAGAGAACAAAATAGGAACTATGTTCCTCTTATGTTCTTAGCGAGGGAGGTAGTCATGTTGCGGGTTTTTGTCGAGGAAGCAGCGGCGTTGGCGTCGATCGGCCTCTTTGTCGGGATGATCGCAGTATGGGCTCAGTTGATCCCCCAATTGTAGAGTTTGAGGGGGGTTTACAGGACGGCCAGCGCGCCAGGCTTTAGCCCCCTGGGGAAAAGCCTGACAGCGGCAGGCGAGGGGCGAGGGCCCGCGTGGACTCGCCTGGCGCGAGGCCTCACGATGGGGGTAGCCGAGTCGTTTTCAGCGGCCCGCGCTTCCTCAAAACCGCTGAGTTGCCGATAACGATATGTTCAAACCTGTGGCGTCGTCCTCCAATCCCGGATTCGTCCATCTTCACGTCCATTCGGCGTATTCCCTGCTGAAAGGCTCGATCAAGATCGGTCGGCTCGGCGAACTCGCCAAGGCGGACCATCAGCCGGCCTTGGCATTGACCGATACCGACAACATGTTCGGGGCGCTCGAATTCTCCGACAAGATGGCGGGCTATGGCATCCAGCCGATCGTAGGTTGCGAACTCGCGATCGACTTCGGCGACCAGGACCCGAACGCACGCAATGCGATGGCGGCCGCGCCGTCCCGAATCGTGCTGCTGGCAGCGCGCGAGCGCGGCTATCGCAGCCTGATGCAGCTCAATTCCCGCGCGTTTCTGGAAACACCGGTTCACCAGAACCCGCACATCAAGTTCGAATGGCTGGAAGACCACGCAGAAGATCTGATCGTGCTGACCGGCGGCCCGGACGGCCCGGTCTCGCTGGCGCTGGCCGCCGATCAGGCGGCGCTGGCAACGTCGCGCTGTGAGCGGCTCGCCGCCCTATTCGGCGATCGCCTCTATGTCGAATTGCAACGGCACGGCATCGAGAAGGAACGGCGCGTCGAGGCCGGTCTGATCGACCTCGCCTACGCCAAAGGGCTGCCGCTGGTCGCCACCAACGAGCCGTATTTTGCGACGGCGGACGATTACGAGGCCCATGACGCCTTGCTCTGCATTGCCGGCGGCCGGCTGATCGCGGAAACCGAGCGCGAGCAGCTGACGCCCGATCATCGCTTCAAGACGCGTGCCGAGATGGCGGTCCTGTTTGCCGACATTCCGGAAGCCTTGAGCTCCACCGTCGAGATCGCCGAGCGCTGCGCCTTTCGTCCAAAGACGCGAAAGCCGATCCTGCCGCGCTTCACGGTCGGCGCCGGCGCCAACGCGACGGATGCGGCCCATGAGGAGGCCGGCGAGCTGCGACGTCAGGCCGAGGAGGGGTTGAGCAACCGGCTCGCCGTTCACGGCCTCTCGCAGGGAAGCTCGGAAGAGGACTATCGCGCGCGACTTGCCTTCGAGCTCGATGTCATCACCCGCATGAACTACGCGGGTTACTTCCTGATCGTCGCCGACTTCATCAAATGGGCCAAGGCCGAAGGAATTCCGGTCGGCCCCGGCCGCGGCTCCGGCGCCGGCTCGCTGGTGGCGTATGCGCTGACCATTACCGATCTCGATCCGATCCGCTTCGGTCTTCTGTTCGAACGCTTCCTCAATCCGGAACGCGTGTCGATGCCCGACTTCGACATCGATTTCTGCCAGGATCGTCGCGGCGAAGTGATCAATTACGTGCAAAAGCGCTATGGCCGCGATCAGGTCGCCCAGATCATCACCTTCGGAACGCTTCAGGCGCGCGGCGTGCTGCGCGACGTCGGGCGCGTGCTGCAAATGCCCTATGGTCAGGTCGACAAGCTGACCAAACTGGTGCCGCAAAATCCGGCTGCTCCCGTCACGCTGGCGGCCGCGATCGAAGGTGAGCCGAAGCTGCAGGCGTTTCGCGACGAGGATCCGGTGGTGGCGCGCGCCTTCGACATTGCGCAGCGTCTGGAAGGCCTGACCCGGCACGCTTCCACCCACGCCGCGGGCATCGTGATCGGCGACCGGCCCTTGAGCGAACTCGTGCCGCTCTACCGCGATCCGAAGTCCGACATGCCCGTGACCCAATTCAACATGAAGTGGGTCGAACCCGCAGGCCTCGTCAAATTCGACTTTCTGGGACTGAAGACACTCACGGTGCTCGATGTCGCCGTGAAGCTGCTCAAGCAGCGTAACGTCGATGTCAATCTGGCGACGTTGCCGGTGGATGATGCCCCCAGCTACCAGATGTTGGCGCGCGGCGATGTGGTCGGCGTGTTCCAGGTGGAAAGTCAGGGCATGCGGCGGGCGCTGGTCGACATGCGGCCCGACCGCTTCGAGGACATCATCGCGCTGGTGGCGCTGTATCGCCCGGGTCCGATGGCGAATATCCCGACCTATTGCGCGCGCAAGCACGGCGATGAAGAGCCGGAATACCTGCATCCGCTGCTCGAACCGATCCTGAAAGAGACGTTCGGCGTCATCATCTATCAGGAACAGGTGATGCAGATCGCACAGGTGATGGCCGGCTATTCGCTCGGCGACGCTGACCTGTTGCGCCGCGCCATGGGCAAGAAGATCCGCGCGGAAATGGAAAAGCAGCGCGCCGTCTTCGTTGCCGGTGCGGTCAAGAACAACGTTCCAAGATCGCAGGCGGAAACCATCTTCGAACTGCTGGCGAAGTTTGCCGACTACGGCTTCAACAAGAGCCACGCCGCCGCCTACGCGCTCGTCTCCTATCACACCGCCTACATGAAGGCGCATTACCCGGTCGAATTCCTGGCGGCGTCGATGACGCTCGACCTCAACAATACCGACAAGCTCTCGGAATTTCGCGCCGAGGCGCAGCGGCTGGGCATCAAGGTCGAGGCGCCCAATATCAATCGTTCGGGCGCCGTCTTCGAGGTCAACGACGGCACGATTTTCTACGCGCTTGCCGCATTGAAGGGCGTCGGCCAGCAGGCGGTCGAACTGATCATCGACGAGCGTCGCAATGGGCCGTTCACGTCGCTTGCCGATTTTGCCTCGCGCGTGAACCCGCGGGCGATCAACAAGCGGATCATCGAGAGCCTGGCCGCCGCCGGCGCCTTCGATACGCTGGAGTCGAACCGCGCGCGGGTCTTTGGCGGCGCCGACGCGATCCTTGCTGCCTGTCAGCGCAGCCACGAGGCCGAAACTTCCGGCCAGAACGACATGTTCGGAGGTGCTGCGGATGCGCCGACCATCATCCTGCCGCAGGTCGAGCCGTGGCTGCCGGCCGAGAAGCTGCGCCGCGAATACGATGCGATCGGCTTCTTCCTGTCGGGCCATCCGCTCGATGACTACGCAATGGTGCTCAAGCGGTTGCGCGTACAGTCCTGGGCCGAGTTTTCGCGCGCGGTGAAGACCGGCGCGACGGCCGGCAAGGTCGCGGCAACGGTGGTGTCGCGCATGGAGCGGCGCACCAAGACCGGCAACAAGATGGGAATCATCGGGCTGTCGGATCCGACTGGTCATTTCGAGGCGGTGCTGTTCTCTGAAGGTCTCGCCCAATACCGCGATATACTGGAACCGGGGGCTGCCGTGCTTCTGCAATTGGGCGCGGAACTGCAAGGCGAGGATGTGCGGGCGCGCGTGCTGCACGCCGAGGCGCTCGACGATGCCGCCGCCAAGACCCAAAAAGGCCTGCGGATATTCCTGCGCGATACCAAGCCGCTGGAGTTGATTGCACGGCGGCTTTCGCCGCCGGCCGGCCAGTCCGGCAGCGGCGATATCGCACTCGTGCTCCGCCTCGATTTGCAGACCGAGGTCGAGTTCAAGCTGGATGGCCGGTTCCAGGTGTCGCCGCAGATCGCAGGTGCCATCAAGGCGGTCGCCGGCGTCGAGATGGTGGAGACGCTATGACAGTGGTTCGGCGCCGGGTGATCAGTTCGGGCGTCATCGCTGCCGCTTTCAGGCCGCCGGTTGCAACCAGACGGTGTTTTGGCTAAAGGCCTGCCGGAACAGCCATTGCCCGTTTTAAGCACGCGTGGCGCTGGAGATTGGTGACTAATTTTGTTGATTGAACGGGTTATGGTGCGTTTTTGAAAGCTTGGTTTGCGATCTCCGTGCGCGGGTTGTTCTTGGCGATCGCTGCTATCGGCTATGGCGCCGCGCAGGCGGCGGGAGGTCAGGTAACCGGCGCTGAAGCCGTTTATGCGACCGCACCGCCGCGGCTGTTGCAAATCCGCACGCTGCTTGCCAGCGCCGGCCAGCAGACGTCGATCGGCTCGGCATTTCTGGTTTCGGCGGATGGGCTGGCGATCACGAACTACCACGTGGTTTCGCACGTCGTATTCGAGCCGAACACCTACCGGCTCGAATACACCGCAGCCGACGGCACTCAAGGCGAGGTTCATCTGCTGGCGGTAGACATGCCCAACGACCTCGCCGTTGTGCGGGTCGACAAACACGATGCTCCGTTCTTCGCGTTTAACCCCGCAGCCATTAGCGGCGAATTGCCGAAGGGCGAGCGCCTTTACTCGATGGGTAATCCGCTCGATCTCGGCTTCACCATTGTTGAGGGTACCTACAGCGGCCTCGTTGATCGCAGCTACAACGAACGCATTCACTTCACCGGCGCGCTCAATCCCGGCATGAGCGGAGGACCCGCGACCACGGCCGACGGCGCGGTTGCCGGCGTCAACGTCGCCACCCGCCGC
Source organism: uncultured Alphaproteobacteria bacterium (assembly GCA_963706265.1). GTDB lineage: Bacteria > Pseudomonadota > Alphaproteobacteria > Rhizobiales > Xanthobacteraceae > Bradyrhizobium. Next base: position 356,073 of record CAVPLO010000005.1, read on the forward strand.
GGCGGCCAGCTCGTGAGTTTTCTGGTTCCGGCGCGATTTGCCAATGCCCTGCTGCAGCGGGTGCGGGATCATGGGCCGACGCCCGATTTGCGCGCCGAAATCGGCCGGCAATTCACGGCGTGGCGCCGGGCGTTCTATAAATCTCTCGGGGAACAGGGGTTTCGTTCGACCGCGCTCGGCCCGTATCGAGGGCCGGAAACCGCGGCTCCCTGGTTCACCTGTTGGGCGCAAACCAATTCGGGCACCATGCCCAAGCCGCGTGCCGATGTGAATTCGACGAATTGCACCAGCGACTCCAGCCTGTTCGTCGCGTCCGATCTCACCACCGGGAATGTGCAGATCAACCACTACTACGTCAGAAGTTCCGATCTGAACCAGTTTCAGTTCGCGAACTATCTCGCCCAGCTGAGCCAGGCGCGTCTGACGGGCGGTGGCCCGTACCGGAAATGGTACACGCCGGAACGCTGCCATGAAGACTTCGTCGGCAGCGGTGCCGCGCCGGATCGCCCGTCGCTGCGCGTGATGTGGTGCGCGCAGGCTTACCGGGAATTCGAGGACTTTTACGACGTCGCGCTGGTCGCCATCACCCAGGATGACGGCGGTGGCGCGCTGGTGTCACGGATGAGTTTGCAGGCGGTGAGCTACGAGGACGCCATGGCGCTGGGCCGGCGTTTCATCGATGCGGTGCGGGTGAGCAAGTGATCTGGGTCGAGATTCTGTCCCGTCATCGCGACGTTGCCACCCGGGTCGGAATTGCGGGCGAGGTGGTCAGCATTGGCCGCGGTTACGAAAACGACGTGATCGTCGACGATCCCTATGTCGCCGCCCGTCATCTGCGGGTATTCCGCGACGAGGCCGGACAGCTCGTCGCCGAGGACCTTGGCAGCGTCAACGGCACTTTCCTCGACGGCAGCACGAGCCGTATGTCGCGCCTCGTGATCGACGGCGGACGGCCGATCCGCATCGGCCAGACGTTGCTGCGCGTCCGCGCCCATGATTATTCCGTCGAGCCCGAGCGGGTCGCCCCGGCCGAACGACACGCGCTGCCGATTGTTCTCGCGGTGGCGGTAGCCGCGGCGCTGTTCGGCTTGATCGCGCTCAGGGTCTGGCTCGCTCAGACCGGTGAGTCGCGGCTATCGAATTATGTGACGCCGATGCTCACGGTTTGCGGAATCATGGTGATCTGGGTCGGCATCTGGGCGCTGGTCTCGCGCATCTTCGCCGGGCGTTCGCATTTTGCCCGCAACCTTTTGATCGCGCTTTCCGGCTTCCTGGCTTCGCTGATCTACAACGAGATCGCTCGCTACGCTTCATTCGCGCTGACCTGGCCCGCGCCAAGTACCTACGAGTACGCCACAGCATGGTTGATCCTGGCAGCGGTATTCTTCCTGCATCTGCGCCAGATCAGTGCGACGCGGTTGTGGCTGAAGGGTGGGGTCGTGGCGGCGCTTTTGGTCGTAGCGATTGGGATCCAATCGCTGCAACGCTCGGAGGCGTTTTCGGACAGCGGCCGGCAGAACACCGCGCGCCTGTTGTTGCCGCCGGCATTCCGAGCCGTGCCGTTACGCACACCGGATGCGTTCTTTTCCGACGTCGCCAGCCTCAGGACGAGGCTGGACTCCGACCGCAAGCAGGCCAGGCCCGGCGAACCGATCCGCTGAGGCAGCCTTTTCGGGGCCGTGGCAGGCGCAACGGCCCAAGCTTGAACCGGTGCAAGAGCGCCTGTTCCACGGCCTGTTTGGTCCTTTTCTTCCGGGTAAGGGTTTTGTCTGCATTTTAAGGACAAAAGCCCCGAAAGGTCCCGGATTTCCTTGCTTCTGGCGCAAATCAGGCTATATAGCGCGCCATCTCACACGGAAACATGGCTCAAAAGGCCGTCCGGTGGCAGCCGGGCCAATAGGCTCGTCTGCTCACACGTTTCCGCTAGGAACCAACCGGAGAATTTGAACAATGGCAGTACCCGATTTTTCCATGCGCCAGCTGCTTGAGGCTGGCGTTCACTTTGGCCACCAGTCGCACCGCTGGAATCCGAAAATGGCCGACTATATTTTCGGTGCGCGCAACAACATCCACATCATCGATCTCGCCCAGACCGTGCCGTTGATGCATCGCGCGCTTCAGGCCGTCAGCGATACGGTGGCCAAGGGCGGCCGTATCCTGTTTGTCGGCACCAAGCGGCAGGCTCAGGACGGCGTTGCCGAGGCGGCCAAGCGTTCGGCACAGTATTTCGTCAACTCGCGCTGGCTCGGCGGCACGCTGACCAACTGGAAGACGATTTCCGGCTCGATCAAGCGGCTGCGGCATCTCGACGAGGTGCTCAACTCCGGCGATGCGAGCGCCTACACGAAGAAGGAACGGCTGACGTTGCAGCGCGAGCGCGACAAGCTCGATCGCTCGCTCGGCGGCATCAAGGACATGGGCGGCTTGCCGGACATGATCTTCGTGATCGACACCAACAAGGAAGACATCGCTATCCAGGAAGCGCAGCGGCTGAATATTCCGGTCGCGGCGATCGTCGACACCAATTCCGATCCGAAGGGCATCACCTACGTTGTGCCCGGTAACGATGACGCCGGCCGGGCCATCTCGCTTTATTGCGATCTGGTGGCGCGCGCTGCGATCGACGGCATTTCGCGTGCGCAGGGCGACGCCGGGATCGATGTCGGGGCTTCCGCTCATCCGGCACGCGAGGAAGTTCCCGCTGCTGCGCCGGCGGCGTCCGGCTTCCAGGGGCTTGCCGGGCCGCGTGGTGCGCCGGACAATCTCAAGAAGCTCACCGGAGTATCCGGCACCATCGAGAAGAAGCTCAACGACCTCGGCATCTTCCACTACTGGCAGCTGGCCGAGCTCGATCACGACACCGCCCACAAGATCGGCGAAGATGTCGGCCTTCCGAGCCGCGCCGACGCATGGGTGGCGCAGGCCAAGACCCTTACCGCTGAGGCGGAATAGTAGAATATGCCGGCCGGAAACCCCGGCCGGCATAACAGGCAAATTCCTTTTTTACGGTATTGGTGGCGGCGATAGCGGCAGAGGCCGAGCCGCATGCGACCGCCGTCATAGGCAAAAGGACGATAGCGACATGGCGACGATCACGGCGGCGATGGTCAAGGACCTGCGCGAATCCACCGGCGCGGGCATGATGGATTGCAAGGCAGCGCTGACCGAGAGCGGTGGCGACATGCAGGCCGCTCAGGATTGGCTGCGCAAGAAGGGCCTGTCGAAGGCCGCCAAGAAGGCCGGCCGCGTCGCAGCTGAGGGCCTGATCGGGGCCGTGACGGCGGGAACCAAGGGCGTGGTCGTCGAAGTCAACTCCGAGACGGATTTCGTCGCGCGCAACGGCCAATTCCAGGGGCTGGTCAAGATGGTCGCGCAGGTTGCGCTCGACGTCGGCGCCGATGTCGAGAAGATCAAGGCCGCCAATGTCGGCGGCGTGACGGTTGAGACCGCCATCGCGGATGCCATCGCCACGATCGGCGAAAATATGACGCTGCGCCGGGCCGCTTCACTCGAGGTCGGCAAGGGCGTGGTGTCGAGCTACGTGCACAATGCGGTGATCGAGGGCGCCGGCAAGATGGGCGTGATCGTCGCGCTGGAATTGCCCGGCAAGGCCGAGGAGCTGGCCACGCTAGGCAAGCAACTGGCGATGCATGTCGCCGCCGCCAATCCGTTAGCCATCGATCCGGCCGGGCTCGATCCGGCGGCCGTCAGGCGCGAGAAGGATGTGCTTGCCGACAAGTACCGCCAGCAGGGCAAGCCGGAGAATGTGATCGAAAAGATCGTCGAGTTCAGGTTTGAAGACCTACTACAAGGAAGTCTGCCTGCTGGAGCAGGCCTTCATCCATGACAGCGGCAAGTCCGTGGCCCAGGCGGTCAAGGAAGCTGAGGGTAAGGTCGGCGGGCCGATCAAGGTTGCCGGGTTTTTGCGCTATGCTCTCGGCGAGGGAATCGAGCGGCAGGAAACCGACTTCGCAGCCGAAGTCGCGGCCGTCAGCGGTCAGAAGTAGCCGACCCGACAGTGCTTGCGGCCGGTTTGCGCCGGGGAGCTGCCGGGCGGGGCAGGGAAGGCGATTAGCAGATGGCAGGGCCGGTCTATCGTCGCGTGGTGATCAAACTGTCCGGCGAATATCTCGCCGGCAGCCATGGCTCCGGCATCGACCAGCCGACCCTCGACCGGGTCGCTTCCGATCTGATCGCGGCGCAAAAGCTCGGCACCGAGATTGCCGTCGTGATCGGCGGCGGCAACATGATCCGCGGCGTTGAAGTGTCAGCGAAGGGCGTCTCTCGGCCGACCGGCGACACCATGGGCATGCTGGCCACCGTGATGAACTGCCTGGCGCTCGAGGCAGCCATTGAACGCCGCGGCACGCCGGCACGCGCCTTGTCGGCATTTGTCATGCCGCAGATTTGCGAGCTCTTCACCCGAAGTGCGACGCACAAATATCTCGCCGAGGGACGCATCGTGCTGCTTGGCGGAGGAACCGGGAATCCGTTTTTCACCACCGACACCACGGCGGTGTTGCGCGCGGCCGAAATCGGCGCGCAAGCGGTGCTGAAGGCCACCAATGTCGACGGCATCTATAGCGCCGATCCGAAAAAAGACCCCTCCGCCAAGCGATTTGAGCGCCTCACTCATTCGGAGGCCATCGGGGGCGACTACAAGGTGATGGATGCAACCGCATTTGCGCTTGCCCGGGAGACGTCGCTGCCTATCATCGTGTTTTCGATCGCCGAGCCGGGTTCGATTGGCGCCATTCTGAGCGGTACTGGTCGCGGCACCATCGTTGCCGGTTAGCCGTCTTTGTAGCTTTACAGGCGCCACACCACGCGTGCAGCGTCGCGGCAGTATTCAGGAGGAGAGAGCGTCATGCCCACGGGTAGTTTCGACATCAACGAATTGAAGCGCCGCATGCAGGGCGCTACGCAATCTCTCAAGCACGAACTCGGTGGTCTGCGGACGGGGCGCGCCGCGGCGTCGATGCTGGAACCGGTCCAGGTCGAGGCCTATGGGTCGCACATGCCGCTCAATCAGGTTGCGACCATCAGCGTGCCTGAGCCGCGGCTGCTGTCGGTGCAGGTGTGGGATAAATCGATGGTGAAGGCTGTAGAGAAGGCGATTGTCGATTCCAACCTCGGTCTAAGTCCCGCGACCGAAGGCCAGGTGCTTCGCTTGCGGATTCCCGAACTCAACGAGGATCGCCGCAAGGAACTGGTGAAGGTCGCGCACAAATATGCGGAAGCCGCGCGGGTTGCTGTCCGGCACGTACGGCGCGACGGTCTCGATACGATCAAGAAGCTTGAGCGGAATCACGAGATTTCCGAGGACGATCAGGAGCGCATGGGGCACGACGTGCAAAAGGCGACCGACGGCTCGATTTCGGAAATCGACCAGATGTTGGCGGCCAAGGAAAAGGAAATTCTAACGGTTTAGTTCGGGCGCGATCCGTCGAACCCGCCGTTTGGCGGGATCATGCCTCAAGGGATTGTTTGATGTCGAATGCCGCAGAACCTGCAACTGACGGACCCGATCGGGGTGGTCCTTTGCATGTGGCGATCATCATGGACGGGAACGGGCGATGGGCGGCAGCCCGTGGTCTCCCGCGCGTGGAAGGTCATCGCCGTGGCGTCGAGACCTTGCGCAATGTCGTGCGTGCCGCAGGCGAACTCGGCGTTCGCTATCTGACGATTTTCTCGTTCAGTTCGGAAAACTGGTCGCGGCCGGCGTCTGAGATCGGAGACCTCTTTGGATTACTGCGACGGTTTATCCGCAACGATCTGGCAACCCTGCATCGCGATGGCGTCCGTGTCCGCGTGATCGGCGAGCGCGAGGGACTTGAGCCGGATATTTGCGCGCTTCTCAAGGAAGCCGAAGACCTGACGCGGGACAATGATCGCCTTCATCTGATCGTCGCCTTCAACTATGGATCGAGGCAGGAGATCGCGCGCGCAGCACAGCGGCTTGCTGTGGAAGTGGCGGAAGGCAAGCGCGATCCATCGTCGATCGATGCCGACGCGCTCGGCCGATACCTTGACGCTCCGGAAATTCCCGATCCCGACCTGATTATCCGCACCAGCGGAGAGCAGCGGTTGTCGAATTTCCTGATGTGGCAGGCGGCCTATAGCGAGCTTGTTTTTGTTCCGGTCCACTGGCCCGATTTCGACAAGGCCGCGCTCGAAGGCGCAATAGCGGAATACGCCAGGCGCGAGCGTCGATTCGGCGGTCTGGTTGCGAAAACCGGATCGTGACAGAAAGGGAATCCGCATCGATAACCGCGGCCGGGCAGGAGCGGCGGAACCTGCTGTTGCGGATCGTCGCCGCGCTGGTGATGGCGCCGTCAGCCGTCGCCATCGCCTACGCCGGTGGATGGCTTTGGGCCGGCCTCGTCACCGCAGCCGCGATCGGACTGTACGTCGAATGGCTCGCCGTGATCGGCCTGCGGGCGCCGCGTCTCGTCCTCCTGGGCGTTCTCATCCTGTTGGGCGTAGGCCTGGTCGATGCCGGACATATCACCGCAACCTATCTTTCCGGGCTTGTTATGCTGGGAATTCTTGCCGTTGCCATCGTGTCTCCCGATCGCCGGGCCTGGGCCGCGATCGGAATCGCTTATGCACTGGCGGCGTCAATCGCCTCCAGCGCGGTGCGGCTTGATCCGGCGTGGGGCTTCGCGGCGCTGATGCTGGTGCTGCTGGTGGTGTGGGCAACCGATATCGGCGGATATTTTGCGGGCCGCTTCATCGGCGGCCCAAAACTCTGGCCGCGGGTCAGCCCGAAGAAGACCTGGGCGGGCGCGATCGGCGGCTTTGTGGCAAGCCTAGGTGTGGCGGCCGGATTTGCGGCGTTTGATCTCGGAAAAGCCGCACCCCTGCTGGTGTTGGGCGCCGTTTTCTCGATTGCCTCGCAGTTCGGCGATCTCTTTGAGTCGGCCGTCAAGCGCCGGTTCGGCGTTAAGGATTCCAGCCACATCATTCCCGGACATGGCGGGCTGATGGACCGCCTTGACGGCTTCGTCGCTGCCATCGTTCTGGCGGCTATTTTCGGCTTTTTGCGCGGCGGTGCGGATGGCATTGGCCGCGGTCTTATGGTTTGGTAAGGCATGAGCGCCGTTCCCTTGCGTAACAATAAAGCGGCCGCCGCCGTTCGTTCGGTCACCGTGTTGGGTGCGACCGGTTCCATCGGCGACAGCACGATGGATTTGCTGCGGGCTTCGAAGGATCGCTACCGGATCGAGGCGCTGACGGCGAATACCAATGTGCAAGCCCTGGCTGGTCTCGCCAAAGAATTCGGCGCGCGCTATGTCGCGGTTGCCGACCCGGCACGGCTGAAAGAATTGAAAGACGCGCTGGCGGGTACGCGAACCGAATGCGGAGCCGGCGAAAGTGCTGTGATCGAAGCGGCGGCGCGGCCGGCGGATTGGGTGATGGCTGCGGTGAGCGGGGCCGCAGGTCTGAAACCCGCGCTCGCCGCTGTCGATCGTGGCGCGACCGTCGCGTTGGCCAACAAGGAATGCCTCGTCTGTGCCGGCGATTTCTTCATGCAGCGCGCGACGCAGGCAGGCGCCTGCATCTTGCCGGCCGACTCCGAACACAATGCGCTATTTCAGGCGCTGAGCTCAGGAAATCGCGAAGAATTGGTTCGCGTCATCATCACTGCATCAGGCGGGCCGTTCCGGACCTGGGCGACTGCCGACATTGAGCAGGCAACGCTGGCGCAGGCGCTGAAACATCCAAACTGGAGCATGGGACAGAAGATCACCATCGATTCGGCATCGATGATGAACAAAGGCCTCGAGGTGATCGAGGCAGCGTGCCTGTTTGGTCTGGCGGCCGAAGAGATCGACGTCCTCGTTCATCCGCAATCGATCATTCACGGAATGGTCGAGTTCTCGGATCGCTCGGTGGTGGCGCAGTTGGGTGCACCCGACATGCGTACGCCGATTGCGCATTGCCTGGGCTGGCCTGACCGAATCGTCGGTCCGGCAGCCAAACTCGATCTCGCCAAGATCGGGCAGTTGACGTTTGAAGCGCCGGATTTCGGGCGCTTCCCTGGCCTCAAGCTCGCTTACGAGGCGCTGCGGACCGGCCGAGGTGCGACCACGGTCTATAACGCCGCGAACGAGGTCGCGGTCGCGGCCTTTATCGCTGGAAAGATCCGGTTTGGCGCGATCGCGCGCCTGGTGGAAGCAACACTGGAAGCCTGGATTCGCTCCGGGAATCTGGCGCCGCTTACTTCTGCCGACGATGCAATTGCGGTTGACCATAACGCGCGAAATAAAGCGGTCACCCTATTGCCTCAAATTGCCTTAAAGGCATCCTAGAGCGTTGGGGCGGAGCCATTGGCTCCGGGTGAGGGAAATCGGATGTCTGAGTTTTTTCAGCATATTTTCAATGTGTTAGGCCACGGGCTGATCGGATATATTGTTCCCTTCCTGTTCGTGCTGACGGTCGTCGTTTTCTTCCATGAACTAGGTCATTTCCTGGTTGCCCGCTGGGCGGGCGTGAAGGTGTTAACTTTTTCGCTCGGATTTGGCCCGGAATTGGCCGGATTTAACGACCGGCACGGAACCCGCTGGAGGATTTCCGCCGTCCCACTCGGCGGCTACGTCAAATTCTTCGGCGACGACAGCGAAGCCTCGACCCCTGACCTCGAAACGCTCGGCAACATGACGGCCGAGGAGCAGGCGGGCAGCTTCCATCACAAGCGAGTCGGTCCTCGGGCGGCGATTGTGGCCGCAGGCCCGATTGCGAATTTTCTGTTGGCCATCGTGATCTTCGCCGGGATGTCGCTTTATTTCGGCAAGCCCAGTTCGATTCCACGTGTCGATGTGGTTCAGGCCGATAGCGTCGCGGCCTCGTCAGGCTTCCAGGTCGGCGACGTCGTGGTCTCGATCGATGGCACTGCGATCGAAAGTTTCGCTGACATGCAGCGAATCGTTTCCACCAGTGCGGGCTCGAAGCTGAAGTTCCGGGTGAAGCGTGACGGTGCGCTCGTCACGTTGTCGGCAACGCCTGCGCTGAAGGAAATGAAAGACATCTTTGGAAACAGTCACAGGATCGGCGTGCTCGGGATTCAGTACAACGCGCAACCGAGCGATCCGAAAACCAAGCCGGTTGGCTATGCAGAGTCGCTCAAGATCGGCGTCGAGCAGGTCTGGTTTATCGTCGATGGTACGTTCAAGTTCGTGGGCTCCCTGTTTGTCGGAGCCGGCTCGACCGGCGATCTCGGCGGGCCGTTGCGAATCGCGCAGCTCTCGGGCCAGGCAGCCAGCCTGGGCTTTCAGTTCCTGCTGCAATTGTGCGCGGCACTTTCGGTATCGATTGGCCTCTTGAATCTGTTTCCGGTGCCGCTGTTGGATGGCGGTCATCTTTTGTTCTATTCCGTGGAAGCCGTGCGGGGACGCCCGTTGTCTGTGCGAGCCCAGGAAATGGGCTCCCGAATCGGGCTGGGTCTTGTGCTGATGTTGATGGTGTTTGTCACCTATAACGACATCTTGCACCTGACCGCATCGTGAAGCGGCTTTTTTATGACGTGGCCAATAGGCAACGTCTTGGAATGAAATTGAAATCGCGCGGCCACATAAGGTTTGCCGGTCTGGCAAAATTGGCTACAAGCAGTGCGACAGATGGGGATTTGCTGGTTCGTGGGCATGCGGGTCGGCAACAAGATTGTAAGGGCGCTCGGCGCATGAAGCTTGGAATGCGGGTACGGGGAGGCTTGTTGGCCGCCCTGATCATGGGGGCGACGCCGTTTGCCACTACCTTGGCGATTGGGCTCGTGTCCTCGCCGGCGTCGGCGCAGACCGTGGACTCGATTGAGGTCCAGGGTAATCGCCGGGTCGAGACCGCAACGATCCGGTCCTATTTCAAGCCGGGTCCCAACGGAAGGTTGGACCAGGGACACATCGATGACGGGCTGAAGGGTCTGATCGAAACCGGCCTGTTCCAGGACGTTCACATCAATCAGGCCGGCGGCCATATCGTCGTGTCGGTGATTGAAAATCCGGTCATCGGCCGCGTGGCTTTCGAAGGCAACAAGAAGATCAAGGACGAACAGCTCTCGTCCGAAGTTCAATCGAAGCCGCGCGGAACGTTGTCGCGTCCCATGGTGCAGTCCGACGCGCAGCGAATCGCGGACATCTATCGTCATGCCGGCCGTTATGATGTGACGGTCGTTCCCGAAATCATCGATCAGCCGAACAATCGTGTCGATCTCGTCTTCACGATCACGGAAGGCAACAAGACCGGCATCAACTCGATCGAATTCATCGGCAACACGACCTATTCGGCCTATCGGCTGCGGGACGTCATCAAGACGCGCGAATCGAATCTCCTGAGCTTCCTCGGCGGCAACGATGTCTACGACCCCGACCGTATCGAAGCCGACCGCGACCTGATTCGGCGTTACTATCTCAAGCACGGCTTCGCCGACGTGCAGGTTGTTGCGGCGCTGACCGAGTACGATCCGCAAAAGAAGGGCTTTCTGGTCACCTTCAAGATCGAGGAAGGCCAGCAGTACCACGTCGGTTCTGTCAATTTTGAGTCCAGCATCCCTTCGCTGGAAGGAAGGACGCTTGCGAGGTTCTCGCGCGTCGGCGTCGGCTCGATCTATAACGCCGAAGCTTTGGAGAAGTCCGTCGAGGAAATGCAAATTGAAGCGTCGCGGCGGGGATACGCCTTCGCGGTCGTAAAGCCTCGCGGCGATCGCGACTTCCAATCACACACCGTCTCGATTGTATTTGCGATCGACGAAGGCCCGCGCACCTATATCGAACGCATCAATGTGCGCGGCAACACGCGTACCCGCGATTACGTGATCCGCAGAGAATTCGATATCTCCGAAGGCGACGCCTATAACCGGGCGCTGGTCGATCGCGCCGAGCGTCGCTTGAAGAATCTCGATTTCTTCAAATCGGTAAAGATCACCACCGAACCTGGCTCCTCGAGCGATCGGGTGATTCTCAACGTCGAACTCGAAGAGAAGTCGACCGGTGATTTCTCGGTGTCGGGCGGTTATTCGACGACTGACGGTCCGCTCGCCGAAGTCAGCGTCTCCGAACGCAACCTGCTGGGCCGTGGTCTCTACGGCAAGGTGTCGGTGACGTACGGCGAATTTGCGCGCGGAGTTTCGCTTTCATTTGTCGAGCCTTACCTGCTCGACTATCGCGTTGCGCTTGGTCTTGACGCCTATTTCCGCGAGCAGTTGCCCAACACCTATATCTCGTACGAGACCAGGACCATCGGCTTCAGCCCGCGAATCGGCCTCCAGCTGCGCGAGGATATGAGCCTGCAGCTGCGCTATTCGATCTATCAGCAGCAAGTATCGCTGCCGAACTATCTGGATAACTGTAACAACAATCCAAACAACGGGCTTCCCTTCAATCCGTCGCCGGCTTTCGCCAATACGGCGGCCGGACAGGCGCTTATCAAGTCGCTTATTCCAGGGGGAGTGGATCCTTCCGGAACCGGCCTATTTTGTTACGCCGACGGCGAAGCGTCCTTGCCGGTGCGCAGGGAACTCGCGGGCGGCTCGACGTTGACGTCAGCGCTCGGCTATAGCTTCGATTACAATACGCTGGACAACAACAGGAACCCGACCGACGGTCTCTTGATCGACTGGAAGCAGGACTTCGCGGGTGTCGGCGGCGATGTGACCTATCTGAAATCGGCGATGGACGTGAAATACTACTCACCTCTGGTCGCGGATGTCGTGGCGTTGCTTCACCTCCAGGGCGGTATCATGACCGAGATCGGCAACAACCCGATCCGGATGCTCGATCATTTCCAGGAGGGTCCGAACCTGGTGCGTGGCTTTGCGCCCAACGGTATCGGTCCGCGTGACATCAATCCTTTCGGGACCCAGGACGCGCTTGGCGGCACGCAGTATTGGGGCGCTTCGCTCGAATTTCAGACGCCATTCTGGTTCCTGCCCAAGGAACTGGGGATGAAGGGCGCCGTCTATGCGGATGCCGGTTGGCTCGGTGATTACAGGGGACCCACCGATTGGACTTTCACAGGTGAGGTCAATACGCCTGGCTGTATTCCGCCAACCAACAACGGTTTCGCGAATCCTGCCGCACCCGGGACCTGTTTGGGATTGCAATATGCCGCTCAGAATGTGATCCGCACGTCGGTCGGCGTGGGCCTGATCTGGCAGTCACCGTTCGGTCCGCTCCGCTTCGACTACGCGATACCGATTACCAAGGGCAAATACGACATCGTGCAGCAGTTCAAGTTCGGCGGCGGCACCACCTTCTAACCGTCGGCCCGACGGCATAGTCGGCAGAAGGCGAGCCGGACCAGAAACAGGCCCGGCACCCGCACGGCGGGTCCGGTTAAGGATTGCCAAGGATCGTCAACGACCGCAGAATCGGCCTCTGCGCCAGCCCTCCGGATCTTGGATTTGGAAGGGCGCGGCGTTTGGCGCGGGCGCTGAACGCCCGAAGGAGAGGATCGGGGAAAATGGAGGAGACGTCGGTCAAGTATGAGCTCGTGGACATCAACGAGATTCTCAAGACCCTGCCGCATCGTTACCCCATGCTGCTGATCGACCGGCTGATCAATGTTCGTTCGGACCACAGCGGAATCGGCATCAAGAACGTCACCTATAACGAGCCGGTATTTCTCGGCCATTTTCCCGACCGCCCGGTTTATCCGGGCGTGCTGATGATCGAGGCCATGGCACAGACCGCCGGTGTCATCGGCATCAAGGCGATGGAGACGGACAGACCGCGCGCGGTTTACTTTCTGACCATCGACAAGTGCAAGTTCCGCAAACCCGTGCTGCCCGGTGATACGATCGAATATCACATGCGCAGCGTTGCGAGGCGCAAGGCGATGTGGTGGTTTCACGGGGACGCCAAGGTGAACGGGACGGTCGTTGCCGAGGCCGATGTGGGAGCCATGCTGGCAGACTGACGAAGGCCTGCGCGCGCCACCGCACCGTTGACCGGCGGTCGTCGCTTGACCTCCAATCGACACCTTGGGTTTTCTGTGTTCTAGTTTCGGTGTCAGGCGCTGGAACGGGCAGATGCGAAACTTGGCGATACTCACGGCATCTGCCGTGTTGCTCCTGGCCTTTGGTGGCCGCGCCGATGCGGGCAAGACGTGCATCATCACCGCGACCGAGGCACTGCCGAAAATCACGGGGCTCGTCGTCAAGAAGTCGCGGACACGTCCGGTGTCACCCGCCATCCTGGCTACCTGGAGAGGCCAGTCCAAACCCATCATCGTGGACCTGGACGTTGAAACCCAGGGCGATGCGCAAACCTTTTCCTATATGTGCGTGGTGACCCGGGGCTCTGCCTTCGTTCAGCGGACGATGAACTGACGTTTGCGGCGTATCCAGCCTCTCTCGCGTTTCGCTTCCCCGGGGCGGCGGGTCACTGGACAGCCCCGGCGCCCCGCGCTAACCACTGAAAAAACCGACAATTACTCCAAATCGCTGCAGGACAGATGGGCCTCTCGATGACCACGATCGACCCGACCGCGCGGGTTGAAGACGGCGCTGTGATCGGCGAAGGCACGACGATAGGGCCTTACTGCGTGATTGGCCGTGACGTCATCATCGGCACGAATTGCAAACTGATTGCGCATGTTCATGTGATGGGGCACACGACCATCGGTGCGGGCTGCACGATCTATTCGTTTGCTTCATTGGGCGGGGCACCACAATCCCTGGGCTATCGCGGCGAGCCGACCAAACTCCAAATCGGAGAGAGTTGTACTATCCGCGAGTCGGTAACAATGAATACCGGTACCGTTGGCGGCGGCGGCATCACCAGCGTCGGCGATCGCGGTTACTTCATGAATTGCAGTCATGTGGGACATGACTGCCACGTCGGCAACGACGTCATCTTTGCGACCTCCGCAACGCTGGGTGGCCACTGCGAGATTGGCGACTTCGTCTTCATCGGTGGTTTGTCCGCGGTCCACCAATTCACAAGGATCGGACCCCAGGTCGATGGTGGGCGGCGTCTGCGGCGTCCGCGGCGATGTCATTCCGTTCGGGCTGGTCAACGGACAATATGCGGCGCTTGAAGGGCTCAACATCATCGGCATGAGGCGCCGCAAATTCACCCGCGAGCGGCTCGCCAAGGTACGGTCGTTTTATCAAAAGCTGTTTGAAGGACCAGGGGTCTTCTCTGAACGACTGGCCGCGTTACAGCCGATGGCGAGTGAAGATCAGGCGATCGCCGAAATCCTGCAATTTATCGACGCCGGCAAGCATCGTCCCCTGTGCCTGCCGTCCGGCCGGGACGCTAATCAGGGATAACGGAGTAGTCGGTAGGGCCCATGACTGCCGCGGCTTTGGAAGTTTCGTCGCCGGTTGGCGTCATCGCGGGGGGCGGCGCGATGCCGTTTGCCGTTGCCGATTCCTTGAAGGCGCGGGGATTGGATCCGGTTTTGTTTGCACTCAAGGGCGTCTGCGATCCCGTGGCAGCGGAACGCTTTCCTCATCACTGGATTACGGTTGGTCAAATAGGCCGGGCGACGCGGCTATTTCGTGCAGAAAACTGCGAGAACCTGGTCTTCATCGGAACGCTCGTGCGACCGGGTCTGTCGGAGATTCGCCTCGATTGGGGAACGCTTCGTGCCATGGGACGGATATGGGCGGCCTTTCGCGGCGGCGACGACCATCTGTTGTCGGGTGTTGGCCGCATTTTTGAACATGAGGGATTCCATCTCCTGGGCTTGAAAGATGTCGCGCCGGATCTGCTGATGCCGGACGGATGTGCCACCCGAAACGTGCCCGACCCCGACGCCATGGCTGATATCGCCCGAGGGCAGGAGGTGCTTCGGGCTCTTGGTCCTTTTGACGTTGGCCAAGCCGTCGTCGTGATCGACGGCCACGTGGTCGGCGTCGAGGGCATCGAAGGCACCGACGAATTACTGGCGCGTATCGCAGTCTTGCGTGCTGCGAATCGTATTCGCGCGCGAAAAGGCCGTGGGGTCCTGGTCAAAGCTCCCAAGAGCAAGCAGGATTTGCGTTTCGATCTGCCGACGATTGGCTCGCGAACCGTTGAAGGGGCGGCTGCCGCGGGGCTCTCGGGCGTCGCGGTTATTGCAGGCAACACGGTGGTTGCCGACCCGCAGGCTATGATCGAGGCGGCAGACGCCGCGGGACTCTTTGTGACCGGTCTGCCTTCCTGATGCTGGCCCCTGCAAACGGCAATGTCGCGCGCAAGATTTTTCTGATCGCAACGGAAGAATCCGGCGACCGGCTGGGCGCCCATCTGATGAAGGTGCTTCGCCAGCGTCTCGGCGATGCCGTCAAATTCGAGGGTGTCGGTGGCCTGGCGATGGCAAAAGAGGGACTGAAGTCCCTGTTTCCGATCGAAGAGCTTTCGATCATCGGCTTTTCCGCCGTGCTGAAACAGCTTCCCAAGTTATTGCGGTTGATCCGGCAGACCGCTGCGGCGGTGGTGCGGGCCGAGCCCGACCTGCTCGTCATCATCGATAGCCCTGACTTTACCCATCGGGTCGCACGGCGCGTGCGGGCCCGCAATTCGGCGATTCCGATCGTGGACTACGTCTCGCCGTCGGTGTGGGCCTGGCGGCCGGGCAGGGCGCGGGCGATGCGGACCTACGTCGATCATGTGCTGGCGCTGCTCCCGTTCGAACCGGAAGAATACCGTCGCCTGCGTGGTCCACCGTGCAGTTATGTCGGCCATCCCCTGACCGAACAGCTCGCCTCGCTGAGGCCCGGCGTCGAAGAGCAGACGCGCCGCAGCGCCTCCCCGCCGGTGCTGTTGGTTCTGCCGGGAAGTCGCCGGAGCGAGATCCGGCACCATATGACGGTGTTCGGCGAGGCACTGGACAGGCTTGAGACGGAGGGCAAGGCTTTTGAGCTGATCCTGCCGACCATGCCGCATTTGCTGGAAGAGGTCAGCGAGGGCGTCCGGGCATGGAAGGTGGCCCCGCGGATCGTGGTCGGCGAACAGGAGAAGCGCGCGGCGTTCCGGATTGCCGCTGCGGCGCTGGCCAAGTCGGGCACCGTGACGCTGGAGCTGGCACTTGCAAGGGTGCCGATGGTGACGGCCTATCGCACGGGGGCGCTGGAAGCCTGGATCGTCAGGCGGACGATCAACATCACGACGGTGATCCTGGCAAACCTCGTCATTGGCGAGAACGTGGTGCCCGAATTCCTTCAGGAGAACTGCACGGCCGACAAGCTCGCCAGCGCGCTCCGCGAGGTGTTGTCCGATTCACCGATGCGCCAGCGGCAGCTTGAGGCCTTTGCGCGAATTGACGGGATCATGTCAACGGGCAGCCAGCCGCCCAGTGTCCGCGCTGCGGACATCGTTCTGGCGATGCTGCGAAAATCCAGAGGGATTGGCTGAATTCCAGGTCGGATAGTCGGGGACGGGTATCCGACTTCGCGATCTCCGGGTTATTTCCGCTTGTCGATGGCGACGTAGTCGCGGCGCGTCGCTCCGGTGTAAAGCTGCCGCGGGCGGCCGATCTTTTGCTGCGGATCCTGAATCATCTCGCTCCATTGGCTGATCCAGCCGACGGTGCGGGCGACCGCGAACAGAGCGGTGAACATTGATGTCGGGAAACCCATCGCCTTGAGCGTGATGCCGGAATAGAAATCGACGTTCGGATAAAGCTTGCGGCTGATGAAGTACTCGTCATTGAGCGCAATCTTTTCCAGTTCCAGCGCGACCTTGAGCATCGGGTCGTCGCCGTGACCGGTCTCCTTCAGCACCGCGTGACACATCTTTTGCATGATCTTGGCGCGCGGATCGTAGTTCTTGTAGACGCGATGCCCGAAGCCCATCAGGCGGACTTCGCTGTTCTTGTCCTTTACCCGCCTGATGAAGTCGGGAATCTTGTCGACGGTGCCGATGCCGGCCAGCATCGCGAGTGCCGCTTCGTTGGCGCCGCCATGCGCCGGGCCCCACAGGCAGGCAATACCGGCGGCGATACACGCAAACGGATTGGCGCCGGAAGAGCCGGCGATGCGTACCGTCGAGGTCGAGGCGTTCTGTTCGTGGTCGGCGTGCAGGATGAAAATCTTGTCGAGTGCGTCAGCCAGCACCGGGTTGATCTTGTACTCCTCGCAAGGCACCGCGAAGCACATATTCAGGAAGTTCTCGGCAAACGTCAGTGAGTTCTTCGGATAGACGAAGGGCTGGCCAAGATTATATTTGAAGGCCATGGCGGCCAGCGTCGGAATCTTGGCGATCATGCGCATCGAGGCGATCATGCGCTGCTGCGGATCGTTGATGTCCGTCGAGTCGTGATAGAACGCTGCGAGCGCGCCGACAGACGCCACCATCACCGCCATCGGATGGGCGTCGCGACGGAAGCCCTGGAAGAAGCGGGCCATTTGTTCGTGAACCATGGTGTGGTGGATCACACGCTGGTCGAAATCGTGTTTCTGCTCCTTGGTGGGAAGCTCGCCATACAGCAGGAGGTAGCAGGTTTCCAGAAAGTCCCCGTGTTCGGCGAGCTGTTCGATCGGATAGCCACGGTATTCCAGAACTCCCGCATCGCCGTCGATATAGGTGATCTTCGACTCGCAGCTCGCCGTGGAGGTAAAGCCGGGATCGTAGGTGAACATCCCGGACTGGCCGTAGAGCTTGCCGATGTCGATGACGTCCGGGCCGATGCTGCCGCTTGAAATCGGAAGATCGAAGGTCTTGTTGCCTACCGTTAACGTTGCGGTCTTGCCTTGGGATGCGGCCATCGTGAGTCCCCGATGCGATCGTTGTGAAAGCCCGCGATTGACGCCTTCCGAGACGGCCGGCAACCGAGCAGGCACCTTAAATGAAGCGGCTAAATGGGTAGCTTATTGCAGTGTGCGCTGCAAGGTGGCGCCTGGTGGTTCGATTCTGACATTCGTTTCCCCATCTCGGAAGGCGCGCTTGCGAATGTCAGAAAAGACTACTAGCGGGTCGCTTCAGTCCGGCCCCTGGTCGTCGAGCCGGGCCAGACTTTCCTGGCGGCCAAGCACGGCCAATACGTCGAATATACCAGGAGAGGTGGTGCGCCCGGTCAGCGCGGCGCGCAGCGGCTGGGCCACGGCGCCGAACTTGAGGCCGTTCTGGTCGGCAAAGGCGCGCATCGCGGTTTCCGTCTCTTCGGCAGTCCAGTCCTTGACCGCCCACAGGGCGACGCGGAGCCGGCCGATCAGCAAGCGGTTTTCCGGCGTCAGCAACATGGCTGCCTTGGCGTCGATCTCGAGCGGCCGATCGGCGAAAATATAGTAGGCGCTGTCGATCAGCTCGATCAGCGTCTTGGCGCGTTCCTTCAGGCTTGGCATGGCCTGCAACAATTGTCCGCGGGTGGTGTCGTTGAGTTTGGCGGCGACGTCAGCGCCGTTGGGCACGAAGGGGAGAACCTGCTCGAACATCTTCACGAGGGATTGATCGTCGCTGTGGCGGATATAATGCCCGTTGAGATTTTCAAGCTTGGCAAAATCGAACCGCGCGGCCGATTTACCGATGCCGGAGAGATCGAAGGCGGCGATCATTTCTTCGGTCGAGAAAATCTCCTGATCGCCATGGCTCCATCCGAGCCGAACAAGGTAATTCCGCAAGGCGGCCGGCAAATATCCCATCGCCCGGTAGGCATCCACGCCGAGCGCACCGTGACGCTTGGACAGCTTTGAGCCATCCGGCCCGTGGATCAAGGGAATGTGCGACATGCTGGGAAGGTCCCAGCCGAGCGCATCATAGATCTGCTTCTGGCGCGCGGCATTGATCAGGTGGTCGTCGCCGCGAATGATGTGGGTGACGCCCATGTCGTGATCGTCGACCACCACCGCCAGCATGTAGGTCGGGTTGCCGTCGCCGCGCAGCAGGACGAGATCGTCGAGATTCTCGTTTTGCCAGACCACGCGGCCCTGCACCTGGTCTTCGATGACGGTTTCGCCGGTCAGGGGGGCGCGAAGGCGAATCGCAGGCTTCATGCCCGGCGGGGCTTCGGACGGATCGCGGTCGCGCCAGAGGCCGTCGTAAAGACGCGTGCGGCCCTCGGCGCGGGCCTTTTCCCGCATCGCCGTCAGTTCCTCCGGCGTGGCGTAACAGCGGTAGGCCTTGCCGGACGCCAGCAGGCTTTCGGCGACCTCGCGGTGGCGTGCCGCCCGGCTGAACTGGTAGATGACCTCGCCGTCCCAATCGAGCTCGAGCCACTTGAGGCCGTCCAGAATGGCGGCAATCGCCGCCTCCGTCGATCGCTCCCGGTCGGTATCCTCGATCCGAAGCAGCATCTTGCCGCCGTGCTTGCGCGCATAAAGCCAGTTGAACAGGGCGGTGCGGGCTCCCCCAATATGGAGAAAGCCGGTCGGCGAGGGGGCAAAGCGCGTGACGACGGGTGCGGTCATTAACGTCTATAGGAAGATGCCGAGTACGGCCTGGAAGGTTGGGCGTGTATAGCAGGAACCCCATATAACTAAAGCCTTCCTTGGGGCTGGCGGATTTGGCAGATAGACCTTCGAATTTCGGAACAAGAAAGTCATTATGACCTTAGAACCGACGACAGCAGAGGCGGGCCGCGATTTCATCCGCGACATCGTCCAGGCCGACCTCGACGCCAAAAAGCATCGTCTGATCGTGACGCGCTTTCCGCCGGAACCGAACGGCTACCTGCATATCGGCCACGCCAAGTCGATCGGCCTCAACTTCGGCATCGCGCAGGAATTTGGCGGTCACTGTAATCTGCGTTTCGACGATACCAATCCGACCAGGGAAGAGCAGGAATTCATCGATTCGATTCAGGCCGACGTGAAATGGCTGGGCTACGATTGGGGGAAGAACCTCTTCTTCGCCTCGGACTATTTCGAAAAACTCTACGAGTGGGCGGAAGGTCTGATCCGCGCTGGCCTGGCCTATGTCGACGATCAGTCCCAGGAGGAGATCAGGCTCGCCCGCGGCACCCTGACCGAGCCCGGCAAGAACAGTCCGTTTCGCGACCGCACGGTCGAAGAAAACCTCGACCTGTTTCGCCGCATGAAGGCGGGCGAATTTCCGAACGGCGCCCGGGTTCTGCGCGCCAGGATCGATATGGCGTCGGGCAACATCAACCTGCGCGATCCCGTGCTCTACCGCATTCTGCACGCCCACCATCCGCGCACGGGCGACAAATGGTCGATTTATCCGAGCTACGACTATGCCCATGGCCAGTCCGACGCCATCGAAGGCATCACTCATTCGATCTGCACGCTGGA
Source organism: uncultured Alphaproteobacteria bacterium (assembly GCA_963706265.1). Classification (GTDB taxonomy): domain Bacteria; phylum Pseudomonadota; class Alphaproteobacteria; order Rhizobiales; family Xanthobacteraceae; genus Bradyrhizobium. The sequence goes on from CAVPLO010000005.1 coordinate 376,243, forward strand.
GTTTGAGGACCATCGGCCGCTCTATGACTGGCTGCTCTCGAAGCTGCCGGTGCCGTCGACGCCGCATCAGTATGAATTCGCGCGCCTCAACCTGACCTATACGCTGCTCTCCAAGCGCGTTCTGACCGAGCTTGTGCGCGGCGGACATGTTGCCGGCTGGGACGATCCGCGCATGCCCACGATTGCGGGGCTGAAGCGGCGCGGGGTGCCTCCGGCGGCAGTCCGCGAATTCATCAAGCGCATCGGCGTTGCCAAGGCCAACAGCGTCGTCGATGTCGGCATGCTCGAATTCTGCATCCGCGAGATTCTGAACCAGACCGCGCAGCGCCGGATGGCGGTGTTGCGGCCGCTCAGGGTCGTGATCGAGAACTACCCGGAAGGGCAGATCGAGGAAATCGAAGCGGTCAACCACCCCGACAATCCCGAGCGCCGGCACGCGCCGCGTGGCGTTTGGCCGCGAGCTCTATATCGAGCGCGACGATTTCATGGAGAATCCGCCGAAGAAGTTTTTCCGGCTGTCACCGGGCAACGAAGTGCGGCTGCGCTATGCCTATTTCATCACTTGCCGCGACGTCGTGAAGAATGCCGCGGGCGAAGTCGTCGAGCTGCGCTGCACCTACGATCCCGCCACCCGTGGCGGCAACGCGCCCGACGGCCGCAAGGTCAAGGCGACCATGCACTGGCTCTCGGCGGCCCGGTCGAAGCCTGCCGAGATCCGCCTCTACAATCAGCTATTCGCCAACCCGAGCCCCGATGCGGCCAATTTTACCGCCGACCTCAATCCGCAGTCGCTGGAAATCTTCAGGGATGCCCGGGTCGAGCCTGAGGTCGCCGAGTCCAATTCGGCCGAGGTCATCCAGTTCGAACGGCAGGGCTATTTCGTCCGGGACAAGGATGCTACCGCAGACCGGCCGGTATTCAACCGGACCATCGGATTGCGCGATACCTTCGCGAAGGAAGTCGGCAAGGGTTAGCTAGCGCGGCCGGCCCTGGGAGTGAGCCTTGGCCTTGTCCAATCCAAACAGCCGGCTGTGAAGCACGTGACGGGCCAGACGGTCTCTGGCTTTTTCCTCAATCAGGAGCTTGATGAAGGCGAGCCGCTTCGGCTCGTCGTCCGCTTCCGCCAGCAACCGGCGATACCGATCGAAATTAAAAGCTGCATCTTCGCCACTCATTGCCACCCACCCCGCAACAGCCGCTTGCGGGAAATGTTGCGCAATGTGAGAATCGGCGCAAGCGAACACGCCGGCCTGCGGCCATCGCGGCTCTACAGTGTTGTGGATAAAGGGCCACGCCAGGCTAAATCGTGACGAAAAGCGGGGCGCGCCGGACGCGCAAGATCAGGCGAGGCGCTCGCGGATTTCGTTGCGCATCTTTTCGCGGAAGGCGGCTTTGCGGGCGGGCCGTTCCTTCTCGTCGACATCCCAGCGATCGAAGATGTTGAAATTGTCGAGAATGGGATGGCGATCGCTGGCCATGGCAAGGATCGCCAACAGCTTGCCGGCCGGCCCGCTTGGCCCGGTGACTTCCCATCGGCGGATCGTATCGGCGCCCTCTCCAGGTTCCAGTCCGCAGAGCTTCGCCATGTCGGCGGCCGATAAGGGACGGGCAATGGCGTCGCCGAGATCCTGACGAAGCTGTTTCAATTCCGGGCCTGTCACAGAGTTGGTTCCTTGCGTATTGCTGCCGCGGGTCTCTCAACGAGAATTGCGGCTTTCTCACGATTCCGCATCCGTTCGCCTTTTGCCCGGCCATTGCCGTAGGTAGCATTGCCGGCACGGATGTAGCGTAGGGTGGCTGATGGCTGAGCGGGGCAGGGCGCCTGGCCGGGTACAGGGCATTGCTGAGACCTGGGGGCCGCGTCGCGGGGTCGAGGCTGGAGGCTTTGTATCCGGATTCGATGCCTGGTCGCGCATATTCGACAAATTGCGCGAATGGGTGCGCGCCGAGGCCGGTGCCGGACGCCTGTTGCCGTGGGTCCCCGTAGCCTTCGGGACCGGCATTGGCTTTTACTTTGCGGCCGACCACGAGCCGGTGCTGCCGGTTGCGGTCACGGCTGCCGCAATACTCGGCATTGCCGCCCTCCTGCTTCGACGAAACAAGCTTTTCCCGTTGGCTGTGATGGTCGCGAGCGTAGCGGCGGGTTTTGCGACTGCAACCTTCAGAACCGCTCATCTCGCGCATGAGGTGTTGGCAAAGCCAGCCTATTCGGTGTCGCTCTCGGGCTTTGTCGAGGCCCGTGATATTCGCGAACGGACCGACCGGTTTGTGCTGCGGGTGACGCAGATCGATGGCCCGCGCCTCCACACAAGGCTGGAGCGGGTACGGCTGTCGGTGCGCAAGGGAATGGCGCCTGATGTCGGCAGCTTCGTCGAAATGAAGGCGCGTCTGCAGCCGCCGCTCGCCCCGTTGCGGCCGGGCAGCTACAATTTCAGCCGCGACCTGTTCTTTCAAGGGCATCGGCGCCTCCGGTTTCGTGACCGGCAGTATCAAGACCCGCGAGCCGCCGGTCGAAGGCGGTCTTTCTTTGCGTTATGCCGCCTGGATGCAAGACCTCCGCGATGCCATCGACGCGCGGATTCGCACCACGCTCGACGGCGACAAGCGCGCGATTGCCACCGCCCTTCTGACCGGCCGCCGCGATGCGATCACGACGCCCGTCAACGATGCGATGTTCATCTCCGGTCTCGGCCACGTGCTTTCGATTTCCGGCTACCACATGGCGGTCGTGGCCGGCGTGGTGTTCTTCGCGATACGCGCGCTGCTGGCGCTCGTCCCGGTGCTGACAGTGGCGTTTCCAATCAAGAAATGGGCTGCCGCGGGCGCGCTCGCGGCAGCGGCATTCTATCTGCTGCTGTCGGGCGCCGAAGTCGCGACGCAGAGATCGTTCTACATGACGGCGGTGGTGCTGATCGCCGTGATGGTCGATCGCCGCGCCATTACCTTCCGCACCCTGGCGCTTTCGGCGATCGTGGTGTTGGTGCTCGCGCCGGAAGCGCTCGTTCATCCCAGCTTCCAGATGTCATTTGCGGCCACTCTCGGCCTGGTGGCACTGGTCCAGATCGGCATGCCCCGCTTGTTTGCAACGCCTGAGAATTCCGCCGCCGCAAAGGTTGCCTTATGGGGTGGGCGCGAACTCGTCACGCTCACGCTGGCGTCGCTGGTCGCCGGCTTTGCGACGACGCCCTATGCAGCATTCCATTTCCACCGGGTGACGCCATATGGCGTGCTGGCCAATCTGGCGGCGATGCCGGTCGTCTCCGCGGTCGTGATGCCTGCGGGCATGCTGGGGCTTGTCGCGATGCCGTTCGGTTTCGACGGCTTCTTCTGGTGGCTCATGGGCGTGGGCATCGACTGGATGATCGCCGTGACCGAATGGGTAGCGGCGCTTCCCGGCGCCATCGGCCGGATCACGGCATTCGGCGTCGGGCCGCTGATCGTATCAAGCCTCGGGATCGTGCTGCTGGGATTGTTGCGTACGCCGCTACGATGGACGGGCGCAGCATTACTGCTGGCGTCGGTGATCTGGGCGCTGGCGCTCCCGCAGCCCGACGTTCTGATCTCCGGTGACGGCCACAACGTTGCGGTCCGCGGACGCGACGGACGGCTGCATTTGATGAAGATCGCCAAAGATGCATTTCTGGTCAAGGAGTGGCTGGCCGCAGACGCCGACGACCGTGGGACCAGCGATGCATCGCTCGGCGAGGGCGCGTCTTGCGATGTAGAAGGCTGCGTGGCGCCGATGGCCGATGGCCGTTTCGTTGCGCTGTCAATGAAGCCCGACGGGTTGGCCGATGATTGCGCGCGTGCGGCGCTGATCGTGACCGCAGCCCCGGCTCCCCCGGCATGCGAAGCGGCCGTCATCGAACTGAAGCGTCTGCGCGCGCAGGGAGCGATGGCGCTGCGACGCAAGCCGCACGGTTTTAGCCTCGATGCCGTCAAGCCGAGGGGCACCAACAGGCCGTGGTCGCCTGCTTCAGGCGACGCCGAAACGGAATCCAATTCGGTTGCCAGACGAGCCTCCGCGCGCCCGGCCGACGCCACGCCATCGGAAGCAGATATTCAGGGGGAGGATTGAGATCCTGGCACTACTTCAGCCGTTGTCCCTGGGTTGTGCCAGCCCGGCTCGGCATTGGCGCGCAGTTCGAACGCGCCAAGATGAAACTCGTCCGTTTCCGCGGCCGGCGTCTCATCGGTTTCGGCCTCGGTTGCCAAGGGCGGTGCCAAGGTCTGTACGAGGGTGAAGGATGCGTCAGGAAATTGCGTCCAGATCGCGAGATCGTCAGGGACAATCGACAGCCATCCGAAGCGGAACATGTAGCGGCCGGGCTCGGTAACGTGTCCGACCTGTTGCCAGGTGACCTTGTTGACGGGCATTGCGCCTCTCTTCCGACGTAAGCGGCTTGGCGGCCCATCATCCAGCAGGGACCGCCCAAGTGCATCAACAGTGCATCAACCCGAGCGTTCGCTGCTCGAACGCGTCGAACTGTAACGCGCGACTGCCTTAATTTTCAGGCGCGCGGATCGTTCGGGAAATTCGCGACGCGTTACGCGCCGAGCCGTTCAGAATGCAAGCCTTGCGCCTGCTTCTCAACCCGTAGTCGTTATTGGCCTTGGCAACGGCGTCTCGGCGTGGACCGGGCGCGGGGCCGTGCGCTGGAGGGCCGGCAGTTGCAGAACCGTCGCCCGTTGGCCTTCGCGGAGCAGGGTCACCAGCACGTGGCTGCCGTCCGGAAATTCGATTGTGTCGTGATGCCGGTCGGGGAGGTGCCGATCGATCTCGCCGAGCTTGCCGACCCGAAACGCCGAGCGCCGCGTCCAGAACCATCGGCTGTCGTATTTGACGTTGTCAGTGAAGGCGAGTTCGGTCCCTGGCAACAGGCAGACCGCGACTTCGGGCTCTTGCTCCGACGCAAAGCCTTTCGTGGAGGTCCCGCGGAAAGTCGTAGTGATCAGTGTTTCGCCCGCTTTCGCAGGGCGCGTTGCAACGGCATGCAGACTATAGTCACACATCGGATGGCTCCTCGGTTGAGATAGCCGGCCGCGCCGCTCCTTCGAAAAGAGGCGCAGGCCTCCATCTAGGTGAATATCAGCCTACAACATTGTCGGCGCTTGGCGGCAATTCTGCGGCTTGCCATCAAGACGTCGGATCACAAATTTGTTTTGTGAATGCAGCGCACCCTTAGGAACTTTTTTGCTCCTCAGGAAATGCTTCGCGAGCGCGCTGACGGAGAGAGCCCGGCTCGGGTTCAGTACTTCCGATACAGCCCGATCAGCTTGCCCTGAATCTTGACCCGGTTCGGCGGCAAGATGCGGACTTCGTAGGAGGTGTTGGCGGGCTCCAGCGCGATCGAAGCGCCGCGGCGGCGGAAGCGCTTCAACGTGGCTTCTTCGTCGTCGATCAAGGCCACGACAATGTCGCCGGTCTCGGCGGTCTCGTTGCGCTGGATCAGCGCCATGTCGCCGTCGAGGATGCCGGCCTCCACCATCGAGTCGCCGCGCACCTCGAGCGCGTAGTGCTCGCCCGATCCCAGCATATCCGGCGGTACGCTGATGGTGTGGCTGCGGGTCTGGAGCGCTTCGATCGGCGTACCGGCGGCGATGCGGCCCATGACCGGCACGGCGACGGGACGGTTGCCGTCATCCTCGGTCGCGATGCTGCTCGCTGCTGCGAGCCTTTCCGAGCGTGCCTTCGATGACACTTGGGGTAAAGCCACGCCGGCCATTGCCGCCGGCGCTCGCAAGCTCAGGCAGCTTGATCACTTCGATCGCCCGTGCCCGGTTGGGGAGGCGGCGAATGAAGCCGCGTTCTTCCAGCGCGGTGATGAGGCGGTGAATGCCCGATTTCGACCGCAGGTCCAACGCGTCCTTCATCTCGTCGAAGGAGGGCGGTACGCCCGACTCCTTCAGCCGCTCGCTGATGAACCGCAGGAGTTCGTATTGTTTGCGCGTCAGCATCTCGACCAGTCCCCAGTTTGAAGTCGCTCGATTTCCCAAAATGTCTGACTTTGAGACTTCCGCGCGGAGCGCCCACTCCGTCCAACATCGTCAAAGTTCAGAAACAAATCATGAACGAACACTATCTGTTCCATATGTGTTCCGCAACCACTTAATTTTTCGTCAACGGAAGCGGCGCTTGCGCAACGCGCGAGAACTCACTCGGCGGGAAGCCGGAGGATATGGCAAGCGGAGCCGGCCTCGGCCGCCGACGCAAACGGCGGACGGATCAAAAGTGCCTGTGCCGCAGCGAGATTCCCGAGCAAGGAACTGTCTTGGTGATTGACGGGCGTGGCGATCAGGGCGCCGTCGTCGCGCGTTGTCAGGCGCGCGCGCAGATAGTCCTCGCGGTGATCATTGGCGGTCACCGCGCGCCCGAGCACGGCGGATTCAGTCGTGTGATGGACCGTGAGTCGGCCGCAGAGTTTGCGAATCAGAGGCACGAGGAACAGGAACGCGCACACGTAGGATGACACGGGATTACCGGGCAGGCCGATCACCCGCATCGCGCCAAGTCGACCATGCATCATGGGTTTGCCTGGCCGCATCGCGATCTGCCAGAAGGCCATCGCTACGCCCTCGGCATCGAGCCCCCGCTTGACCAGATCGTGGTCGCCGACCGACGCGCCGCCGGTCGTGATCAGGACATCGGCGCCGATATCGCGCGCGCGGCGAATTCCCTCGGTCGTGGCCTGTAAGCGTATCCGCCGCTATGCCGAGGTCTATGACTTCGGCGCCCTCGGCGCGGGCCAGCGCCCGCAACGCGTAACCGTTGGAATAGACGATCTGGCCGGGGCCGGGAATTTCGCCGGGCATCACCAGTTCATCGCCAGTGGCGAGCAGTGCCACCTTGGGCTGCCGATGCACGGGCAGGCTTGGATAGTTCATCGCGGCGGCGAGCGAGAGATGGCGGTCGGTGAGGCGGCTGCCGGCGGTCAGCAACACGTCGCCTTCGCAAAAATCGACGCCGGCCCGGCGGATATGGCGTCCTGCGACCGCTGCTTCGGTAATGGCAATTGAAGCGCCTTCGACGATGGTGTCTTCCTGGATGATCACGGCATCGGCGCCGTCGGGAATGACGCCGCCGGTGAAGATGCGCACGGCCTCGCCGGGCCCGACGGCGTGATCGAACGGCCGCCCGGCGGCGACCTCGCCGGTGACCTTCAACCGGACTCCGGCGCCGGCAGCATCGGCTGCGCGCACCGCATAGCCGTCCATGGCCGACATCGCCTGCGGCGGCTGGGTGCGGAGCGCGGCAAGGTCGCGCGTCAGGATCCGCCGGTAGGCCAAATCCAGCGCGCATCATTTCGGCGGGCAACGCATCTGCGCCCGAAAGAACGGCGGCGAGAGCATCCGCGACCGGCATCAGCGCCAAGGCAAAACTCCTTCGGTAGGTACTTCTGACTTCTAGATACCGAGCGCCTCAAGCGCTCTTGCCACATCGTCGGGTGAATTCACAAGAACGGCCTTCAGGCCGCATTCCCGCGCGCCCCTGATGTTTTCGGCGAGATCATCGAAGAACACAATGCGTTCAGCCGGCACTCCGATCGCCCGCACGACATGATCATAGGCTTCCGCATCCGGCTTTCGAAGCCCGATCGAGGACGACACGAAGATTTCGCGGAAATGACTGAGCACCTCGGCATACTGGCCGGAGAAATAGGCGACATGCGGGGCGTTGGTGTTGGAGAAGGCGTAAAGCGGCAGGCGTTTTGCTGCGCGGGCCAGCAGTTGATTGATGTCGGGCATTTCGCCGACAAAAATCGCGTTCCAGCCCTCGACAAATTGGGTATCGGAAAGCTCGATGCCGAGCGAGGAGCGCAAGCCGGCGAAAAAGGCCTCATCGCTGATCTCGCCCTTCTCGTGACGCTGGTACAGTTCGTCACGCAAGAACCGTTCTCGCAGGCTGGCCGGTTCGCAACCGGCGTGGCCGGCCCAGAAGGCGAGCGTCCGATTGAAATCGAGATCGAGCACCACGCGACCGAGATCAAACAGCAAGGCATCGGCGTCGCCGGGCGAAAGCGAGGGCTGGGTCATCGGTACACGTCAGGCCATCGGTTGAAGATGCAACGCCGCGGCGTCCGTTTCAGTACCGATAAGGCTGGATATCGAGAAGCGGGAAGGCGCTGAACACGCCGGGCAGGTTGGTCGGCGCTGCCGGATGCAAATAGGATTTGTCGAGCTCGGCAAATTTCGTGACGCCGAGCAGGCCAAGGCAGCGGACCACTTCGTCTTCCAGCAGTTCCAGCATCCGCACGATACCGGTTTCGCCGCCGGCCGCCAGGGCCCAACATTGCAGCCGGCCGATACCGACGAGGTCCGCGCCCAGGATGATTGCCTTCACGATGTCGGTGCCGCGGCAGAACGAACCGTCGACCATGATTTTCGCGCGTCCTTTGACCGCGCTGACGATCTCCGGCAGTACCTGCATCGACCCGCGGCCATGATCGAGCTGACGTCCGCCGTGGTTCGAGACATAAATCCAATCGACCCCGTGATCGAGTGCGATCGCCGCATCTTCGGTAGTTGCGATGCCCTTGAGGATCAGCGGGATCTTGTACTTGTCCTTGATCAGCTTGACCGTGCGCCAGTCCAGCCCCTTCTGGAAGTCGCCGCCGGTGGCGCGCAAGCGGCTTTCGCGAACATAGCGCTTGGCGATATCGCGCTCGCGGCGGCTGTAGTGGGCGGTGTCGACGGTCAGGCAGAACGCGGTGTAGCCGCTTGCGATTGCTCGCGTGATGCGATCTTCCACAAAGGCATCGTCGCCGCGGACATAGAGCTGGTAGATGCGCAGTGCATCGGGAGCGGCTTCGGCGACCTTCTCAAGTCCGGGTTCGGACACTGAGCTCAGCATGTGGGCGGCGCCAAACCGGCCGACGCCACGGGTGACGCTGGCGGCCGCACCTGCGGGATCGAAGATTTCGAGCGCACCGACCGGCGCCATCATGACCGGCAGGCGCAATTTGCGGCCGAATACCTCGGTGGTGGCATCGATGCGGGCGACGTTGCGCAACACGCGTGGCCGAAACGCAATCTCGTCCAGCGCCATGCGGTTGCGGCGCATCGTGGTTTCAGTCTCGGTAGCGCCGATGATGTAATCCCATGCGTTCTGGTTGAGATTGGCTCGGGCCCTGTTCACGAACTCATGAAGGTTCTGGAACGGCTCGGCGCTGGCCCCCAATTCGGTGCTTGTCGGGATACGGGTGACTTCGTTCATCTTGTTCTCCAGGTCCTTCCGACGACGTTGGCCTCGAACAACTTCTTAACGTCAGCCGGCCGCCAAGCAAAACCGTTCAGCGCTTAGCAGGAATGCCCGGTCCCCGGTTAGCCGGCCGTCGGTTCTGGAGGCCGTTTTGCGCGCCGCGCTATCCATAACCTGCCGCGCCGGGGCAGGTAAGCCTGCCCGCACATGCGCATTCTTCCCTGCCGCTTCGCAAATTGCTAAGGCTTACTCACGCCTAGCGAGTATCCAAAAGGGGAGGAAATAGCCATGAGAAAAACGTTGGCCGGGATTGCGGCCGTGGTCCTGTCTGTTTCGGGCGTGACGGTGGCGAATGCACAAAGCATGAGCGTCACCAGCTCCGAGATCAAAGAGGGCGGCACGATCGCCAATGAGCAGGTCTTCAAGGGGTTTGGCTGCACCGGCAACAACGTCTCGCCGAGTCTGAGCTGGAGCGGAGCACCCACCGCCACCAAGAGCTTTGCGGTCAGCATCTATGATCCGGATGCGCCAACCGGCAGCGGCTGGTGGCATTGGGTCGTGTTCAATATTCCGGCGAACGTCACGTCGTTGCCCAAGGGGTCAGGGGACGTAAAGTCTAAGCTGATGCCGAAGGGAGCTATTCAGAGCCGGACTGATTTCGGCGCTGACGGTTATGGCGGCCCGTGTCCGCCGACCGGCGACAAGCCGCATCGCTACCAGATCACGGTATTTGCGGTCGATGTCGACAAGCTGCCGGACGCGAAGGACGACATGGCGTCGGCGGCGCTGGTCGGGTTCGACCTGCATTTCCATACGCTGGCGAAAGCGACTTTGACTGGCACCTACGGCCGCTGAAGCGGATCTGACGCTCGTCCTTTGATTCCAATATTCGCAAAACCGCCCGCTGAGAAGGCAAGCGAATGTTGGAACCGGACCACCCGACCCGGCGTATATTTTGGGTGCGTTCCTGGGCGCATATGGCGATGGAACCTGGAGGGCTGATGAAGGCGGTTGGTCCCGCGGCACCGGCCAGAGGGCGTCCCGTCGCCCGTCCGCTGATGCATCGCACCCGCAGCGTCGATTGCGCGTCGACATGGTGCTCGACGATAGCGTAGTCCATCTCAGGCTCGGCGATACGGTCGTCCAGCAGGCCACCAATCACGCATGGGTCAATCACGGAACTGAGACTTGCCGGATACAGTTCGTGCTGATGGACTCCAAGCAGCCCTGATCGGGAGGGCGATCCCGGGGCTACTCTGCCTATCCTTTCGGCAATTACAAATTGGACATGAAAGGGATTTCCGGTTCTTTAGCGTTCGCGAAACGCCTATATTGCCGCGCTGTTGTGGCTGAATGTGTCGCTGATCCCGGACTTGGCTCCGCAGTTTGGGTCTGCGGTGTTTTCCGACGCTCTCAAAGTGGCCTCAATGATATCAGAAGGATGTCGCGCAGGACCGGTCCGACCAGGCCGGCCTGACCAGATCACCAACGAAGGTCGCCAGCGTGCCGTAAACGGAGCCGCTGGACTAACCAAAAGGCTCGCCAAATGCGAAAGAACTACCTGTTTCTCCTCGGCACAGTGACAGGCGTCTGCCTCACCCTTGCTGTTGGCGGACCGTTGAGCCCGCAATGGATGGCTGTGGCCAAGGCGAAGGTGGAAGGCGACGTCTATTCGCAGCTCAATCTGTTCGGCGAAGTGTTCGAGCGCGTCAGAACCGACTACGTCGAGAAGCCCGACGATTCCCTGCTGGTCGAGGGCGCGATCAACGGCATGATCACCTCGCTCGATCCGCATTCCCGTTACATGAACGATGCCGCCTGGCACGAGATGCAGGATACGACGAAGGGCGAGTTCGGCGGGCTCGGTATCGAAGTCACCATGGAAGATGGCCTCGTCAAGGTCGTCACGCCGATGGACGACACGCCCGCATCGAAGGCTGGAATCCTGTCCGGAGATTTTATTTCCCAGATCGACGACGAGAACGTGCAGGGCCTCACGCTCGAGCAGGCCGTCAACAAGATGAAAGGGCCAGTCGATACGCAGACCAAATTGACTATCCTGCGCAAGGGTGCCGATGCGCCCATCTACGTGAATATCAAGCGTGAAATCATTCAGGTTAAACCGGTCAGCTATCGCACCAATGGCGGCGATATCGGCTATATCCGGATCAGTTCGTTCAGCGAGCAGACCGGCGATGAGCTGAAAAAGGCGATCGCCGATATCGCGAAACAAATTCCGGCGCAGGGCCTGGCCGGTTATGTGCTCGACCTGCGCAACAACCCTGGCGGATTGCTCGATCAGGCCGTGTCAGTCTCAAGCGCGTTTCTGGCTCGCGGCGAGGTGGTCTCGACCAGGGGCCGCCGGCCCGAGGAGACCCAGCGGTTTTCGGCAAAGGGTGGAGATCTCACCAAGGGCAAGCCGCTCGTCGTCTTGATCAACGGCGGCTCTGCATCCGCCTCCGAGATCGTCGCCGGCGCCTTGCATGACCACAAGCGGGCGACCCTGATCGGCACCCGGTCGTTTGGCAAAGGCTCCGTCCAAACGATCATCCCGCTCGGTGGAGGTCATGGCGCGCTGGCGCTGACGACGGCGCGATATTTTACACCGTCCGGACACTCGATCCAGGCGCAGGGCGTCGTGCCCGACATCGAGGTACTGCAGGACGTTCCTGACGAACTGAAGGGACGCGCCGAAATGAAGGGCGAGGCCTCGATGCGGGGACATCTCTCTGCCGAGGGCAAGGAGCAAACGGGATCGCAGTCCTACGTTCCGCCGGCCGAGAAGGACGACAAGGCGTTGGCTGCTGCCTACAACCTGTTGCGCGGCGCCAGCGTCAACGCAGGCGGGCCGGCGGCCACGGCCTCGAAAGCGGCAGTCCCGAACTAGAAAAGACTGGCCGCGCTCAGGCGACGGCGGCCGGTCTTGCGCGGTGCGTGAGGAGGATTCTCCTCACCTCGTCGGCCGGCTTCGGCGCGCTGAAGAGATAGCCTTGCATTTCGGTGCAGCCTAGCGCGCGCAGCAACTCCTGCTGCCGCCTGGTTTCGACGCCTTCTGCCGTTGTCGTCATGTGCCGGGCGGCGGCGATGTTCACCACAGCCTGGACAATGGAGGAGCCGTCGGCTTCGGCGAGGTCGTTGACGAAACAACGATCGATCTTGATCTTGTCGAACGGGAAACGCTGCAAATAGCTCAGCGAGGAGTAGCCGGTCCCGAAATCATCGAGCGCGATCCGCACGCCGATGGCCCGCAGTTGGTGCAGGATCTCCAGCGCGGCATCATCGTCCCGGATCAAGACGGCTTCGGTGATTTCCAGTTCCAGGCGGTGAGCCGGCAGGCCGGAGGCAGCCAGCGCCGTGACAATCTTCAAGGCCAGCGTGCCGCTCTTGAATTGAACCGGCGAGACGTTGACGGCCACGTTGATGGCTTCGGGCCAGGTGGCCGCCTCCGCACAGGCCGTTGCCAGAACCCATTCGCCGATCTCGTTGATCAGGCCGGTCTCTTCTGCGATCGGAATGAACTCGGCCGGCGAAATCATGCCGCGTTCAGGATGACGCCAGCGTATCAGCGCTTCACAGCCTGTAATCCTGTCGCTCTGGAGCGCGAGGCAGGGCTGGTAATAGACTTCAAGAGCCTCGTCGGCGATCGCCCTGCGCAGATCGATTTCCAACTGGCGGCGGGCCCGAACATACGCATCCATGGCAGGCTCGAAGAAGCGCCAGGTGCGCCGCCCCGCCGATTTGGCGGCATACATCGCCAGGTCCGCGTTCTTGAGTATCTCGTCGAGATCGGTGCCGTGCCGGGGTGCGATGGCGACGCCGACGCTGGCGTCGGAAGTGACATGGTGGCCGAGACAGTCATAGGGAGCGCGGATGGCGTCCAGGGCATGCTTGGCGAGGTCTGCAACCTCGTCCGGATCTTTCACGCCGGTTTTGACGATGGCAAATTCATCGCCGCCCAGCCGCGCCACGAAATCGGGAGTTTCGATACAGGCACTCAGCCGCCGGCCGACCGACTTCAACAATTCGTCGCCGATCATGTGGCCAAGGGAATCGTTGACGCTTTTGAATTCGTCAATGTCGATGTAGAGCACCGCGATCTGCCGATCCTCGGTTGCCGAGGCGAGCTCCTGACGCAGCCGTTCGTGGAACAGGGCTCGATTGGGCAGGTCGGTGAGCGCATCGTAATGCGCGAGATGCCGGATTTGCTCTTCGGCGCGCGTACGCTCGGTAATATCGTCATGGGTGGCAAGCCAGCCCTTTTTCAGCGGCTGATTGACGATGAGGATCACGCGTCCTTCGCCCGTCTCGATCGTATTGCGAGTCGTCTGTCCGAGCGCGACGTTGCGCCGGACCTTGGAAATGAACGCCTCGACGTCGCCTTTGAACGACCCGATCCTCTTCCGGTACAGCAGGAGATCGCGAAAGCTGAGACCGGGCTTCACGACGTCGGGCGACAGCCCGTACAGCGAAATATAGCGCTGATTGCACACCACGAGCCGTTCCGAGGAATCGTAGAGCAACAGGCCCTGCGACATATTGTTGAGGGCCGTGTCGAGGCGCAGCTTTTCGATTCGATGCTGCTGGTGCAGCTTGCGAACGAAGAGAAACAGCATGGCCGCGATGACAATCGAGGAGAGGGCTGCGACGATAATCAAAAACCGCGTTTGCGCCCGCCAGTCGGCCAGCGCGGCATCGACGGTCATGCTTGCGACGATAGCGATCGGGAAATGTTGCAGGATATCGACCGAAGCCAACCGCCTCTGTCCGTCGATCGGACTGGTCAGGCGCAGCGTGCCCCCGCTCGCCAGAGACATGTAGGCATAGACTTTGCTCGTGCGGATATTGGACCCGATCATGCGTTCGACATGCGGATAGCGTGCAAGCAGGATTCCATCACGCCGGTACATCGAAATCGCGGCACCTTCACGTAGGACAACGGAGGCAAAGTATTTCTCGAACGTCGCGGGCATGATCGTCCGCGTGATGATCCCTGCGAACTCGCCGTTCGACCCGGTCAGCCTGTGAGCGACGATGTTGGCCCACTGATGGGAAATGCGGCCCTGTACGATTTCGATCTGGATCGGCGTGGACGCACTGCCTGATTTGAGGGCCTTGAAATAGCTTCGATCGGAAACGTTGACGTCCGGGACCGGCCAGACCTCGGAGGAGTTGATCAACATGCCGTCGGCGTCGAATACACTGATGCCTGCCGCGTCGGAATAGGCGTTGACCTTTGTTCGCAATTCCTCATGCCATTCGAGCGTGGCGAGCTGTCCTTTCAATATTTCGGAGCTTGCTCCGCTGGAGCGGACGTGGGCCGCAATTTCCTTCAAAACGATGGTGAAGTCTTCGAGCTGCTGGTCAAAATGACGGTTGATCAACTGCACGGTATTTTCAAGTTGGCGCTCCTGGCTGCTCAAGGCCCGTTCGCGAAAGCTGTCGACCGTGATGACGGTGCCAATCGCGATCGCCGCGATCAGGAACGCGCCGCCGCCGATCAGCCAGCGGATTGGACCACTGGAAAGAAAAGCCTTCAGGTCGAAGGAGCCACTGCCGTCTGCCGTCATCGCGGTCGCCACCACATGCGAATGCCGGTCAGTTCCCCATGCCGGCCCGAGACAGATACAGCAGCGGTATGGAAGTGGGGTTAGCAATTGGAGTTAACTGTCGGTGAATTCAGCGGATTTGATTTCAGCCAAGGCAGCAATTGGTCGACACACCGCTGCTTGGGGAACTATTTGCCCGATCGCGCGGCGCTCACTCTGGCTTTACCATCTAAAGCCCTGAAAAAGGCCTGCCTTCGCGTTTGGCGCGCGGCTTACGATGTCTTTTCGGTCGCAGACATTGGCCTGGAAGGAACATTTAAACGATGAGGGCCGTGAATGCATTTCTCACCGACGAATCCGGTGCAACGGGGATTGATATGGACTGATTGCGGCAAGCATTGCGCGGCGGAGACGCTAGTCCCTCGCGCGGTAGCGTCCGGATTTGCCGCCGACTTTCTCGATCAGGCGAATCCCCTCGATGTGCACGCCGCGCTCCACCGCCTTGATCATGTCGTAGATCGTGAGGCATGCGACCGAGACGGCGGTCAGCGCCTCCATCTCGACCCCGGTCGGACCGGTTACCTTGACAGCGGCTTGCACCCGGCAGCCGGGCAATTTCGGATCGGGCGAAATGTCCAGCGTCACCTTCGACAATGCCAGCGGATGGCACAGCGGAATGAGGTCGGAGGTGCGCTTGGCGGCCATGATTCCAGCGATCCGCGCGGTCGCCAGCACGTCGCCCTTCTTGGCGTTGCCGGACATGATCAGGGCCAACGTCGCCTTGCTCATGACGACACGTCCCTCGGCGACCGCTGTTCGTTCGGTCGCGTCCTTGGCGGATACGTCAACCATCCGCGCTTCGCCTTTGGCGTCGATATGGGTGAGGGCGGCCTTGGGCTGACTGGATTTCGTCGAGGACGGCCGGTGGGCCATGTTCTGGAGCTCCGATTCCGAAGTTCGCATGATATCGCAGCAACCTCTGATGCGAACTTCGGAATCAAAGGAGCTCTAGCAACATATGCACTGGCGCCGTCGACGCGACAAAGGGCGGCTAGTGCGGCGAATTTGAAGTTCCTATCAGTGTCGCCGGACCAGCGCGCGGGTAGCCGCGGCCACGTCGGTCTGCCGCATCAGGCTTTCGCCGACGAGGAACGTCGATATGCCCACGCGCGCCAGCCGAGCCAGATCGGCCGGGGTGAAAATGCCGCTTTCGCCGACCATCAGGCGATCTCCGGGGATCAGCGGCGCCAAGCGCCTCACTGGTCTCAAGCCTGGTCTCGAAGCTGCGCAGGTTACGATTGTTGACCCCGATCATCGGCGAGCGAAGCTTGAGAGCCCGCTCCAACTCTTTGTGATCGTGGATTTCGATCAGTACGTCCATGCCGTAGTCGAGGGCAGCGGCTTCAATGTCCTGCGCGGCGATGTCTTCGAGAGCGGCCATGATGATCAGGATGCAGTCGGCGCCATGGGCGCGGGCTTCCGTCACCTGATAGGTGTCGTAGATGAAATCCTTGCGCAGCACCGGCAGGCTCACCGCGGCCCGCGCGGCGACCATAAAATCCAGGTGCCCCTGGAATGACGGCGTATCGGTCAAGACCGACAGGCACGCGGCGCCGCCGGCCTCATAGGCTTGTGCCAGCGCCGGAGGATCGAAATCGGCTCGAATAAGCCCCCTGGAAGGTGAGGCCTTCTTGATTTCGGCGACAAGGGCGTAGTCGCCTCGCGCGAGCCGCGCGCGGATCGCAGCGACAAAGCCGCGCGGCGCTGAGGCGGCCTTGGCGCGCGCCACAAGGCTTGCCAATGGCTGCGCGCGTTTGGCGGCGGCGATCTCCTCGCGCTTATACGTCTCGATCCGCTTCAGGATATCGGACATCGCGGGACCCTTAGCTGTTGGAGACCGCGATCAGGCGTTTCAGCCGCTCGGCCGCCGCGCCGTCGTCGATCGATCGGGCGCCAAGCGCCAGGCCTTCCTTCAAATTCTTGGCGCGGCCGGCCACGACAAGTGCGGCTGCCGCGTTGAGCAACGCGACATCCCGATAGGGGCTCGGCATGCCGTCAAGAACGCTCTGCAGCGCAACGGCGTTGGCGGCGGAATCGCCTCCCTTCAATGCTTCGCCCGCGACCCGTTTGAGGCCGACGTCTTCCGGCGAGACTTCAAAGGAGCGGATCGCGCCGCCTTCCAGCGCGGCAACGAAGGTCGGGCCGGTGAGGGTGATCTCGTCGAGACCGTCGGAACCATGCACCACCCAAACGGATTCGGAGCCAAGGTTTTTCAGAACCTGCGCCAGCGGCAGCACCCATTGCTTCGAGAAGACGCCGACCATCTGCCGTCTGACCCCGGCGGGATTGGAGAGCGGCCCCAGCAAATTGAAGATCGTGCGGGTGGCGAGTTCGACGCGGGTCGGCTCGACATTCTTCCAGGCCGGATGGTGTGAAGGCGCGAACATGAAGCCTATTCCGGCCTCCGCGACGCAGCGGCTGACCTGTTCGGGCGTAATGTCGATCTTTACGCCGAGCGACGACAGCACATCGGCGGCGCCCGAGCGCGACGACAGCGCGCGGTTGCCGTGCTTGGCGACCGGGACGCCTGTTCCGGCGACAATGAAGGACGCGCAGGTCGACACGTTGACCGATCCCGAGCCGTCGCCGCCGGTCCCGACCACGTCGACGGCGTTGGCCGGCGCCTTGACCTTCAACATTTTGGCGCGCACGCGGAAACCGCGCCGGTGATCTCATCGATCGTCTCGCCGCGGACGCGAAGCGCCATCAACAGGCCGCCCAGCTGCGAAGGGGTGGCTTCTCCGGACATCATCCGGTCGAAGGCAGATGCGGCCTCCTCACGCGAAAGCGTGGCGCCGGTCGCTACCTTGGCGATGATAGATTTGAGATCGTCCATCACATGCTTTCAGGAAAATACAACCGGGCCCAAGGTAGCGGCGCTTTCGGTGAGGGCATCAGTTGTTGTTCGCTCCGGTCACCTGCGCGAAGGCGGTTTCGTTGACGCTGGTGCCGATCTCCGACTCCAGTTTGGTGATGTACTGGGCGAGCAGCTCATCGACCTGGGCGCGCTCGATGCGTATCCTTCAGCTTCTTCATGTCATCGGAGGCAAGATCGACCGGCGGCACCGTGATGTCGGTGACGCGGAACACGATCCAGCCGTTCGCGGCGGCGTCGGGCGTCTGCCCCGCCGCATCCTTGGCGGTGCGAAACGCGGCGGCGACGACGCCCGCGTTCAGGCCGGGCAGGGACGCGTCGCGCTTGAAGCCGGCTCGCGGTCTCGACGCTCAGGCCGGCCTGCGTCGCCTCGTCGGCGAGCTTGCCGCCCTGGTCGAGCTTCTTGACCATTTCGGTCGCCTTGTCGCGCAATCGGCTCGAGATCTGGTCGCCGCGCCATCTCGCTTCGACCTGATCCTTGACCTCATCCAGATTGCGTTCGCGCGACGGCGTGATGCCGACAACGTCGTACCAGACATACCCGCCGTTAAAGGAAATGGGGTCGTTGTCGACGCCGACATCGCTGTTGAAGGCTTGCGAAACCACGTCGAGCCCGCGCGGAATGTTCGCCGCCGGCTGGCCGTTGGGCGTGCGGCCCGAGCGGTCCACCGCATCGATGGTCACGGCGTCAGGCCAAGCTTCTGCGCGGCTTCGACGACGCTTGCCCCGCCGCCGCGCTCGTCTTCCATCTTGTCCCGCAACTCGCCGACCTTGGTGCGTGCGCGCTCGTTGGCGATGTCGCGCTTGATCTGGGTCGCGTAGGCTCTCATAGGTCGGTGTCACGCCCGGTTCGATCTTGCCGACCTTGACGAGTGCAAAACCGAACTTGCCGTGCGCCGGCTGGCTGACCTCGCCGGACGGCAGCGAGAAAGCGGCATCGGCAATCGCGGGGTCGCCGATCGCCGATTTGGCGATCAGGCCGAGGTCGATGTCGGACGCACTGAGACCCCGTTCCTTGGCGAGGTCTTCAAACGACGTGCCCGATGCGATGCGGCTGCGTGCGGCGGCGGCTTCGTCCTCGTTCGGGAAATGATTTGCTGGATCTCTCGCCGCTCGGGCGTGCCGAGCTGGTCGCGGCGCTGCTCGAAGACCTTCTCGCGCGTCGTCGTCGGAGACGTTTGTCCCACTTGCCGATTTCCTCCGGCGTAATCGGCGACAAAGGAAATCTTGCGATATTCGGGCGCGCGGAACAGCGCCTTGTGCTCGTCGAAATAGGCCGCGAGCGCCTCGGGCGATGGCGGGTCGATCGTTCCGGCCTGCGCCGCGCTAAGCTTGACGTATTCGATCGAGCGCTGCTCGTTCTGGAACCGCGCCAGCGCTTCCAGCTGCACCTTCGGATGGTTCGACGCCGGCCGCAATCGTGCCGGCGATCTGACGCCGCAGCGAGATCGCGCCGCTGCTCGGCGATGAAGCGTTGCTCGCTGTAGCCCATCTGCCGGATCAAGCCCTGGAAGCGTTGCGCGATCGAACGCGCCGTTGACGCCCTTGAAGTTCGGATCGTTGTAGATCGTCTTCAGCGTTTCTTCGTGGATTGCCCGAGCCGAAGCCGTCGGGCTTCTTCGTCGAGCGCTGCTTCCGCGATGGTCTGCTGGAGCACCTGGCGGTCAAACCCGAACGCGCGGGCCTGCTCCGACGTCAGCGGACGGCCGAACTGACGGCCGATCTGTTGCAGCCGGTCCGTGTAGATCTGGCGGAATTGCTCGGTCGATATCTCCGTGCGCCCGACCTTGGCAAGGCGTCGATTGTCCAAAGCCCCTGAAGATGTCGGCGATGCCCCAGATGCCGAAACTGACGATCAGGACGCCCATCACGGTGGCCATGATAATTTTGCCGAGCCAGTTTGATGAGGCTTTGCGCATTCCTCGAAGCATAGGGTCCAACTTGTTGGCAGGAGGGAACCGGCGCGCTGCCCGTCGGAATTCGTTCTCGAATACCGTAAAAGGGCGTCACCGGATTGATAACGCATCATAAAGTGGCGGCCTTCTACCCGCAACCAGCGCGGCACGTCCAAATGAAAGAGTTAACGGCTCAACAGCTGCCGGTTTGGGCCGATCTGGCCGAGTTGCCGGCTCTGCTAGCGAGTTGGCCTGACATTCTGTCCCTTTCAAGGAACCTTTCGGACATGAGCTCGAGCCATTCGGCCCCTGATCGCCGGCAACTGGAAAATGAACGGCCTGCGCTCCTCGATGGCCGAGTTCGAGGCCATGCTCGCGGGGGCCTCCAAGGTCACCGGGAAGGCCGATCTGCTGGTGTGTCCGCCCGCAACGCTGATTGCCGCTTTTGCAGCGAAACTGTCGGGCTCGAAGGGCCTGGCGATCGGGGGGCAGGATTGTCATCCCAAGCCCTCGGGCGCCCATACCGGCGATATCTCGGCCGAAATGCTGGCGGATGCCGGCGCAAGCGCCGTCATTGTCGGCCATTCGGAGCGGCGTGCCGATCACGGCGAGAGCGACGGCCTGGTGCGGCAGAAGGCGGAGGCCGCCTGGCGCGCGGGACTTGACCGCGATCGTCTGCATCGGCGAAACCCAGAGCCAGCGCGACGCGGGCCAGACGCTCGACTATCTGCCGCGGCCAGCTTCAGGGATCGCTTGCCCGACGGCGCACGGGCAGACAATCTGGTCGTGGCCTACGAGCCGATCTGGGCCATCGGCACGGGCCTGACGCCGACGGCCAAAGATGTCGAGCAAATTCATCAGTCTTATCCGGGAGACCCTCAGCGCCCGGTTCAAGGACGAGGGCGCGCACATGCGCATTCTCTATGGCGGCTCGGTCAAGCCGTCGAATGCGCGGGAACTGATGGGGGTCGCCAACGTCAACGGCGCACTGATCGGCGGGGCGAGCCTCAAGGCGTCCGATTTCCTTGCGATTGCAGCCGACTGTCCTTAACTGACGGGCAGTGCGGATGGACGCTGGGGGTGACATGCCCGCTTTCCGAAGTTCGCGTGCCGGCGCACCCCTGTCAGAACTTCGAAAGTCATGGGCCGGAGAAGTGATCTTGGTGCCGGGGGTGAGAACTAAAGAGGCCCTAGTGCAATCGTGTAACACCCGGCCCAAATTCAAATCCCGCAAAACCGAAACGCGCTGCCGGCCAGCCTTGGTTTGCGACGAAAGGTCGAAATGCAGACTGTCATTATCGTAATCCATTTGATGATCGTCGCGACGTTGATCGCAACGGTGCTGCTGCAGAAATCCGAAGGCGGCGGTCTCGGCATGGGTGGCGGCGCCGGCTTCATGTCGAGCCGCGGCACGGCCAATCTGTTGAGCCGCACGACCGCGATCCTCGCAGCCGGCTTCTTCCTGACCAGCCTGTTTCTGTCCTGGCTTGCAAGCTACGACCGCAAGCCAAGCTCGATCGTCATGCCGACCTCGCAGTCGCAGCCCGCAGGTGGAGCACCCGCGGCGCCAGCGAGCGGCGGCGGCGTTCTGGATTCGCTGAAGAAGTCCGATGAGCGAACCAGACGCTCCGCCGGCGCACTCCGGGCCGCCGAAGCGCCTCGGTCGCAATAAAGCAGGATGGCCATGCAGCGTGGCCGTCTACCACGCTGCATCAAGGCTCACTATCAAGGCACTGATATCTCTTTAATTTTGGCGTCACCCACAGGCCCCGAAAAATTCGCGGCAATGAGTCGATTCGTTTTGGCGAATCGAGCCTGTGGCCTTAAAGGTTGAGTCCCATGGCGCGGTACATCTTCATCACCGGCGGCGTGGTTTCCTCGCTCGGAAAAGGTCTTGCATCGGCGGCTCTTGGCGCGCTGTTGCAGGCACGTGGCTACAAGGTTCGGCTGCGAAAGCTCGATCCCTATCTCAATCTCGATCCCGGAACGATGTCGCCTTATCAGCATGGCGAAGTGTTCGTGACCGACGACGGCGCAGAGACCGATCTCGATCTCGGCCATTACGAGCGCTTCACCGGGCGTCCGGCCACCAAGGCCGACAGCATCACCACAGGTCGCATCTACCAGGACATCATTACCAAAGAGCGGCGCGGCGATTATCTCGGCGCGACCATCCAGGTGATCCCGCACGTCACCAATGCGATCAAGGATTTCATTCTCGACAGCAACGACGAGTTCGACTTCGTGCTGTGCGAGATCGGCGGCACCGTCGGTGACATCGAGGGTTTGCCGTTCTTCGAGGCCATTCGTCAGGTCAAGAATGATCTGCCGCGCGACCACTCGATCTACATTCATCTGACGCTGCTGCCGTTCATTCCGAGTGCGGGTGAGTTGAAGACCAAGCCGACCCAGCACTCGGTCAAGGAATTGCGCTCGATCGGCATTCAGCCGGACATCCTGCTTTGCCGGACCGATCGTCCGATTCCGAAGGAGGAGCGCCGCAAGCTCGGCCTGTTCTGCAACGTGCGCGAAAGCGCGGTCATCGAGGCGCGCGACGTCGACAACATCTACGCGGTGCCGGAAGCCTACCATGCAGCAGGCCTCGACGACGAAGTGCTGGCGGCGTTCGGCATCACCTCGAAGATTCCGCCCGAGCTGCAAAGCTGGAACGTCATCAACGAGCGGGTCCGCAATCCCGAAGGCCAGGTGACGATTGCCATCGTCGGCAAATACACCGGCATGAAGGACGCCTATAAATCGCTGATCGAAGCGCTTGTCGCATGGCGGCATCGCCAACAAGGTGAAGGTCAATCTCGACTGGATCGAGAGCGAAGTCTTCGAGAACGAAGATCCCGGCGCCGTTCCTCGAGCACGTCAATGGCATTCTGGTTCCGGGCGGCTTCGGCCAGCGCGGCGCGGAGGGCAAAATTCGCGCGGCCCAGTTCGCGCGTGAGCGCGATGTGCCGTATTTCGGCATCTGCTTCGGCATGCAGATGGCGGTGATCGAGGCCGCTCGCAATCTCGTCGGCATCGCGGATGCCAATTCCACCGAGTTCGGACCGACGCCCGAGCCGGTGGTCGGCCTGATGACCGAATGGTTGCGCGGCAACGAACTCGAGCGCCGATCGAAGAGCGGCGATCTCGGCGGCACGATGCGGCTCGGCGCCTATCCCGCCGCGCTCAATCGCGGCAGCCGGGTTCCGAAGGTCTATGGCGGCGCGACCGAAATTTCGGAACGCCACCGTCATCGATATGAGGTCAATACCGCCTACAAGGACCGGCTCGAACAGCATGGGCTTGCGATTTTCCGGGCTTTCACCGGACGGAATCTTGCCGGAGATCGTCGAATACGAAGACCATCCCTGGTTCATCGGCGTGCAATTTCACCCCGAACTGAAATCGCGTCCGTTCGAACCGCACCCGCTGTTCGCCTCGTTCATCGAGGCCGCCATGGTGCAGTCGCGGCTGGTTTGATGCCATGCATCGGCGGCCTTTGACGGGCACGCCGATTGTTGCGACAAAGACGCTCCCCACTACGACAAGAACAGATCAAGGGAGTATGCTCGATGATCTACGAAACCCGCGTCTATCGCTGCCTGCCGGGCCGGCTGCCGGCGCTGTTGAAGCGCTTCGAGACCATCACGCTGAAGCTGTGGGAAAAGCACGGCATCCGCCAGGCCGGCTTTTTCACCACGCTGGTCGGCGAATCCAATCAGGAACTGACCTATCTGCTCGCCTGGGAGTCGCTGGCCGAGCGCGAGAAGAAGTGGACGGCATTCCAGAGCGATCCCGAATGGATCGAGGCGCGCGCCAAGACCGAGGCAGACGGACAGATCGTCGGCAACATCGTCAACCAGTTGCTGGTGCCGACCTCGTTCTCGTCGGTGAAGTAACGGCGTTGAGGGCTCTGATTTCGCCATGCCCCACGGTCTCGACCATATCGTGCACGCGGTCCGCGACCTGGACGCGGCGGCGGACGTTCTATGTCCGCGCCGGCTTTATGGTCGGCGGGCGCAATCGCCATCCATGGGGCACTCACAATCGCATTGTGCAGTTGAAGAACTGCTACATCGAGATCCTCGAGGTCGCCGAACCCGAGAAGATCGTGCCGCATGGCGCGCGCTCTTTTTCGTTCGGCGCCTTCAATCGCGACTTTCTCGCCCACCGCGAGGGGTTTTCGATGCTGCTGCTCAACAGCCGCGACGCGGTCGACGGATGCGCGCACGTTCGAGGCGGCTGGAATCTCGGCACTTCGACGTGTTCGATTTCGCCCGTGAGGGACAAAGACCCGACGGCACGCACGGTGAAGCTGGCGTTCTCGCTGGCTTTTGCGCAGGACCCGGCTTCGCCGAACGTGCGCTTCGCCGCGTGCCAGCATCATTTTCCGGAAAACTTCTGGAATCCGGCGTTTCAGACCCACGCCAACGGCGCGCAAAGCCGTGTCCGGCGCGGTCATCGTCGCCGACAATCCAGTCAGCCACCGCGATCTTCCTCAAAGCCTATACCGGCGTGGGCGAAGTGAATTCGAGTTCGATCGGCGTCACGGCGCACACCGAGAATGGCGATATCGAAATCCTGGAATCGAAGTCGTTGCGCGATCGGTCGGGTATTTCCGTCGGGTATGAGGCGGCGAGGGGATGACGCTCGGCGCCATGCGTTTTGCCGTCGCCGATCTCGGCGCAAACCGAAGCCTTGCATCGGCAAAACGGAATGACCTCACAGCGCCATGGTGAGCGGCTGATCGTGCCGCCGATGATCGAGCCTCACGGCGCAACCCTGATATTCGAAACCGGTACCAATGGTACAGGGTTGATCCCCCGGGCGCCGCCCGGCATGGTCGCGGACGCAGTTAAGCAGGAAGAGCCTTGAACGCCAGCACTTTCAGCTGCGCCAGTCGTCGCCGCAGGGTCGGTCAAATTCGGCAATGATCTGCCGATGTCGATCGTCGCCGGCCCGTGCCAGCTCGAGAGCCGCGCGCATGGGCTCGAGGTGGCCACCGCTCTGAAGGAGATCGCGGCGCGCCTGAAGATCGGGCTCGTCTACAAGACGTCGTTCGACAAGGCCAACCGCACCAGCGCATCCGCTGCCCGCGGCATCGGGCTTGCGCAAGCGCTGCCGATCTTTGCCGAGATACGCTCATCGCTCGGACTGCCCGTGCTCACCGACGTTCACGAGGCGGCGCAATGCGCCGAAGTCGCGCAGGCCGTCGACGTCTTGCAGATACCGGCGTTTCTGTGCCGGCAGACCGATCTGCTGCTGGCGGCGGCCGCGACCGGCAAGGTCGTCAACGTCAAGAAGGGGCAGTTCCTGGCGCCGTGGGATATGGCCAACGTCGTCGCCAAGATCACGGGCGCCGGCAATCGCGAACGTGCTGGTCACCGAGCGCGGCGCGTCGTTCGGCTACAACACGCTGGTGTCCGACATGCGGGCGCTGCCGATCCTGGCGCGCACGACCGGCGCGCCGGTGATCTTCGACGCGACTCATTCGGTGCAGCAACCGGGCGGCAAGGGGACGTCCTCGGGCGGCGAGCGCGAATTCGTGCCGGTGCTGGCGCGTGCCGCGGTTGCGGTCGGCGTCGCCGGCGTCTTCATCGAAACCCATCCCGATCCCGATCATGCGCCGTCCGACGGTCCCAACATGGTGCCGTTGCGCGATTTCGAAGGCTTGCTGCGGACGCTGATGGCGTTCGACGCGGTTACCAAGAATGCCCAATCGACAATCGAAAAGAACGTGACGCGCTGATGCCGCAGACCGCATTGCGGCCGCATGATCGCATGCCGCCCGCGATCAACATCATCGCGATGGCGACACTTCGCGGCCAGCCTTTCGGCTCGCGCGCTCGATCCGGTGCTGCCGCATGTCGCCGACGATTTCAGCATCAGCATCGCGACCGCTGCGAGCTTTTCGGCGGTGTTTGCCTTCACCTTTGCGGTGGTTCAGCCGGTGCTGGGTGCGGCGGCCGATCTGTTCGGCAAGGTCGCGGCTGATGATTGCGTGCCTGGTGATCCTGGGGCTGGCGAACATCCTTGGCGCAATGTCAACGTCGTTTCCGCTGTTGTTCGCGACCCGAATTCTCGCCGGCATCGGCTCCGGCGGCGTGTTTCCGGTCGCGCTCAGCCTGACCAGCGATCTCGTCGGCCCCGAGAAACGCCAGGTCGCGATCGGGCGCACGCTGGCGGGCTCGATGACCGGCAATCTGCTGGGCGCATCGTTCTCCGGCGTGATCGGCGATTTTCTCGGCTGGCGCGGCGTGCTTGCGATGCTCGGTGTTCTGGTGATCGTCGCGTCGGTTGCCGTGGCGGCCGGCTTTCGCGGCACGGCGATAACGCACCCGCCGAAAACCAATCTGACGACGCTTCGGCACGGCTATCGCACCATCTTCGCCAACCCGAATGCGCTTTGTTACGCCGCGGTGTTCATCGAGGGCTGCTGCGTGCTGGGGCTGTTTCCCTATCTCGCCTCGTTCCTGTTCGAACTCGGCGAAACCAGGCTGTCGATCGCGGGCATCGTGATCGCCGGCTTCGCGGTTGGCGGCCTGTTCTACACGATGACGGTTTCCCGCTTTCTGCCGCGGCTCGGCGTCAACGGCATGATGATCGCGGGCGCTTCAATGGTCGGCCTGCAACTGGCCGCGATCGCTTTCGGGCCGAGCTGGAAGGTCCAGGTGATCTGCCTTCTGCTCATGGGCTGGGGCTTCTACATGATCCACGGCTGCTTGCAGGTATTTGCCAGCGAGCTGTCGGTGGAAGCCCGCGCCACCGCGATGTCGCTTCATTCGTTCTTCTTTTTCATGGGCCAGACCGTCGGTCCGATCGCTTACGGCTTCGGCATTCAAAACGCCGGCAAGACGGCCGACCCTGCTGACCAGCGCCGTCATCATGGTCGCGCTCGGCTTTGCCTGCGCGCGGCTGTTGCGGCACGACCAGGCGGATGCCGGTGGGATGGTAAAACGCTGCCGGCATCGGTCCTGCCACAGCGCATTCGAGCCATAGTTCGGATAGACGCCGTACAGAATCAATGGTTGCTAGGCATAATTCGAAGTCGTGGAACGAGTCTGCATGGAGCACGAACTCAAATGGGCCTAGCGGGATTTGAGCGCGGCGTCTTCAGCGCGGCTGGCGTGCCGCTCCTTGTGCCGCAGAACGTAGAATGAGCCGTCGCGGCAGATCGAACTTGACGCGATGCAAGGTCCTGGCGGCAATCGATGGCGCGACCACCAGATCGGAAATCGCGGTGGCCGCAGTCGCCGACCTCGACGGCGGAGCGAACGGCTTCGTTGGACGGCAGTTCCAGCGCAATCCGAAGATCGGACAATTTGAGGCCGGATCTGACGAAGCGCCGCCTCGAACATCGAACGCGTGCCGGAACCTTGCTCCCGCAATACCCAGTCGGTCGTCGGCAAGATCCTTCGCGGAGATTTTTGACCGGCTGAGCCCAGGGATGCTTGGCGCCGACGAC
Organism: uncultured Alphaproteobacteria bacterium; assembly: GCA_963706265.1. Classification (GTDB taxonomy): domain Bacteria; phylum Pseudomonadota; class Alphaproteobacteria; order Rhizobiales; family Xanthobacteraceae; genus Bradyrhizobium. The sequence goes on from CAVPLO010000005.1 coordinate 403,277, forward strand.
CACGATCAGCGAATCACCGTCAATTCGCCTGGCAGCGAGAAGGGCGTCGTCGATTTCGCCTTCGACGAAGCCGAGATCGGCGCTGCCGTGAAGCACGGCATCGGCCACTTGTTCGGTATTCGAGATCGTAAGCGACAGGTCGATTCCGGGATAGGCCGCGTGAAATGCCTGGATGCGGCCCGGCAGCCAGTAGTTTCCGACCGTCTGGCTCGCGGCAATGCTCAATGAACCACGTTTTAATCCGGCCAGATCGTTGAGAACCTGAGTCGCGGCCCTGGCGCGGGCGAGCACGGCGCGGGCCTCGATGAGGAAGTCACGGCCGGTTTGGGTAAGCGCGATGCCCCGGCCAATGCGGTCGAACAGCTTGATGCCGTAACGCGCTTCGAGCGCTGCGATCGCAGCGCTCGTTGCCGATTGCGTGAGGTTCAATTCGCCCGCGGCCCGTGTCACATGCTGTTGTTCCGCAACGGCCACGAAAATGCGAAGCTGTTCGAGCGTCATCGGCTTTATCCAAAGAGCTTGATGAGCGTGAGAGCTGAAACTTGCGATGAAGATGAAGGCGAGCGTGCCGAGCAGCGCCGGCCGCAATCCCTTGGCCTTGAGCTTGCGAATGTCGGTTTCCAGTCCCATGGCAGCGAGGGCCACGGAAAGCAGGAAGGTCGTCACGGTTGCGATCAGCGCCTTGTCCGGAGACGGAACGGCGATCAGGCTGTTGAGGCCGACGACCGCCAGGAAGCCGAGCACGAACCAGGGCATCGGCGGCCGCGCGGACCGATCGTCGACGCCGGATCGTTCGTTGCCGGGCTGCGAGCCGCCAGCAGTCCGAGCGCGATCACGACCGGTGCCAGCAGCATCACCCGCGATAGTTTGGCAATCGTTCCGAATTCTCCGGCCGCCTTGCCGTCCTGGAAAGCCGCGGCGACGACTTGAGCGATCTCGTGGACCGAGGCGCCGGTCCAAAGCCCGAAGGCATGCGGATCGAGATGCAGGAGGCCGGGCAGCAGCGGGTAGGTGAACATCGCCACCGATCCGAACACGGTGACGCAGGCTACCGCATAGGCCACGTCCTCATCATGCGCGTTGGTCACGGTGTTGGTGGCGATGACGGCGGAAGCGCCGCAAATCGAGGTGCCGGCCGCGATCAATTGGGCGAGCTTGCGGTCAACGCCCAGCAGCTTTCCCATCCAGACGGTGAAGACGAAGGTCGCCGCCAGGGTGGCCGCGATGATGAGGAAGCCGCGACTGCCGACCTCGATGACCTGGCTGATCGTCAGTTGAAAGCCGAGCAGAATAATGCCGAAACGGAGCAGCCGCCGCAGGCTGAAGCCGACGCCCGGCTTCGCCCGAGCGGCGTGCCGACGAGATTGTGAAAGGCGGTGCCGATCAGGATCGCGAGGATCAGCGGGCTGAGCGTCGTCATTCCCGGAAACCGGCGGACCAGATAGGCCGATGCTCGCGACCGACGATGCCATCAACAACCCCGGCAGCACGGTGAGGGCATGGTCTCGCCCAATGCAAGCAGCGATCTTCGACGGCATCGTTTGGCGGCGTGTGGCGCAAGGAAGCGGCGAGACCGGCGTTCGAAACCAGTGGTGAAGCGGGAGGGTCATGATCGTTGGGCTCCGTCGAATTGCCCAACGAATATCGGACGCTCTCAATCGTTCAATCCAACAGATTATAATACTAAAATCAATCGATTTTATCGACTTGATGTCCGAACTGCGCCGGTCGCACGGGCTCCATGAACATTCCGGCAACGAGCCTTGCGGCGATCGTTGTAGCGGTCGTTAGGCGTGAACGGTTCAGCCCCGGCCGCGATAGGACGCAACGCCCTGGTCGGGAATCCACATTCCCTTCGGCAATTTTCCGGTCTGCCAGAACACGTCGATCGGAATGCCGCCGCGCGGATACCAGTAACCGCCGATCCGCAGCCATTTCGGTTTGATCTCCGAGCGCGATCCGTTTGCCGATCGCGACCGTGCAATCCTCGTGGAAGGCGCCGTGATTGCGGAAGCTCGCGACATAGAGCTTGAGCGACTTTGACTCCAGCAACCACACGCCCGGGACATAATCGATCACGAGATGCGCAAAATCGGGCTGGCCCGTGACCGGGCACAACGATGTGAACTCGGGCGCCGTAAAGCGCACGACATAGTTGGTATCTTTCTGCGGATTGGGAACACGGTCGAGCCTTGCGGCGTCAGGCGTTGCCGGCCATTCGACGGCGCGCCCGAGCTGCAAGCCGGACGGCAGTGACGTGGATTTTGATGCCTTTCGAGGCTTCGTGGCCATATTCGGTCTCCGTTGCGCACGTTATTTAGCAACGCAACCTTTTCCGGGATAGAGGCTTGCTGTAGAAGCAGCGCACCCCTTCCGACCACGCTTTCCAAATGAGGCACCCATGACTGCCATCGTCGACATCATCGGCCGCGAAATTCTCGATAGCCGCGGCAATCCCACCGTTGAAGTTGATGTGGTGCTGGAAGACGGTTCCGTCGGCCGCGCGGCGGTGCCGTCTGGCGCCTCTACGGGGGCGCATGAGGCGGTCGAATTGCGCGACGGCGACAAGGCGCGCTATCTCGGCAAGGGCGTGCAAAAGGCGGTCGCGGCCGTCAACGGCGAAATCTTCGACGCGCTGAGCGATATCGCCGTCGAGCAGCAGGTCCAGATCGATCAGATCATGATCGATCTCGATGGCACCGCGAACAAGAGCCGCCTCGGGGCGAACGCCATCCTGGGCGTTTCGCTCGCCTGCGCCAAAGCGGCAGCGGAGTCGTTCGACATGCCGCTTTATCGGTATGTCGGCGGCACTTCGGCGCGGACCTTGCCGGTGCCGATGATGAATATCATCAATGGCGGCGTGCATGCCGATAACCCGATCGACTTCCAGGAATTCATGATCATGCCGGTCGGAGCTGCGACCTTCGCCGAGGCGTTGCGCTGTGGCTCGGAAATCTTCCACACCTTGCGCTCGGAACTGAAGAAGGCTGGTCACAACACCAATGTCGGCGACGAAGGCGGATTTGCGCCGAACCTGCCGTCGGCGGATGCGGCGCTCGAATTCGTCATGGGTTCAATCGGCAAGGCCGGTTACAAGGCGGGCCACGACGTCATGCTGGCGCTCGATTGCGCCGCGACCGAGTTCTTCAAGGACGGCGCCTATGTCTATGGCGGTGAGAAGAAGACCCGCTCGCGCTCCGAGCAGGCGAAATATCTGGCCGATCTGGCCGCGCGTTATCCGATCGTCTCGATCGAGGACGGCATGTCGGAAGACGACATGGATGGCTGGAAAGAACTGACCGATCTGATCGGCAGCAAATGCCAGCTCGTCGGCGACGACCTCTTTGTCACCAACGTGACGCGGCTCGCGGACGGCATCAAAAACGGCCGGGCCAATTCGATCCTGATCAAGGTCAACCAGATCGGTACATTGACGGAGACGCTCAGTGCGGTCGAGATGGCCTACAAGGCCGGCTACACCGCCGTGATGTCGCACCGCTCGGGCGAGACCGAAGATTCAACCATCGCCGACCTCGCAGTCGCCACCAATTGCGGGCAGATCAAGACCGGCTCGCTGGCGCGGTCCGACCGCACCGCCAAATACAATCAATTGCTTCGCATTGAACAGCAATTGGGCAGCCAGGCGAAGTATGCAGGCCGCGCAGCCCTAAAGGCGCTTGCCTGAGATACCTGCGCCGGAGGAAGAGGCCGTCTGGCCGGGGGACTTGCGTTTCCCGGCCAACGGCAGATCATCTTTCGCAATAGGCTCCAAAGGGAGGACGTGAAATGAGCGCCGATGGCAAAAGCGGGCTGCAACTGCGTTCGCTGATCAAGAACAACGGCGAGTTGGAAATATCGCTGCGTGAGATTCCAACTCCGGAGCCCTCGACCGATGAGGTGGTGGTTCGGGTCGAGGCGACGCCGATCAATCCTTCCGACCTCGGCCTTTTGGTGGGCGCTGCCGACATGACGACCGCGAAGGCGGCTGGTAGCAAGGATGCGCCTGTCATCACGGCGCGTGTGCCGGAAGCGGCGATGCGGGCGATGGCGGGACGGCTCGATCAATCCATGCCGGTCGGAAACGAGGGCGCCGGCGTCGTCATCAGGACCGGATCGTCGGACGCGGCCAAAGCGCTGATGGGAAAGACCGTCTCGGTGATCGGCGGCGCGATGTATTCCCAGTATCGCACCGTCAAGGCATCCGACTGCATGGCGCTGCCGGCTGGGACGACAGCGGCCGACGGCGCGTCCTGGTTCGTCAATCCCTTCACCGCGCTCGGCATGACCGAGACCATGCGGCGCGAGGGCCACAAGGCGCTGGTGCATACCGCGGCTGCGTCCAATCTCGGCCAGATGCTGAACAAGATCTGCATCAAGGACGGCATTGCCCTGGTCAATATCGTGCGCAAGGCGGAGCAGGCGGAGATCCTGCACAAGATCGGCGCGAAATATGTCGTGGACTCCTCGTCACCGACCTTCATGAACGACCTGACCAATGCGCTGGCCGAGACCGGCGCGACGATTGCCTTCGATGCGATCGGCGGCGGCAAACTGGCCGGGCAGATCCTCGCCTGCATGGAAGCGGCGATCAACCGCGACGCCAAGGTCTACAGCCGCTACGGGTCCAATGTGCATAAGCAGGTCTACATCTATGGCGGCCTGGATCCCGGACCGGTGGAACTGAACCGCGCCTTCGGCATGACCTGGGGCGTCGGCGGCTGGCTCCTGTTTTCGTTCCTGATGAAGATCAGCGCGGACGACCGCCAGCGGCTTCGCCAGCGCGTGGCCAGCGAGCTCAAGACGACCTTCGCAAGCCACTATACGCAGGTGGTTTCCTTGGCCGAGGCGCTTCAGCTGTCTCATCTTGCGGTCTACGCCAAGCGCGCCACCGGTGAGAAATATCTGATCAACCCGAACAAGGCATGACGGTGAGAGGCGTCCGGAATAGCCGGTCAGTCGGAGTATTTACCCGAAGTTAGGTACGTGCAGAACGAAAGCGACTTGCCTTTGCCGCGCAGGATAAGGAACATGCGCGCCGCAAATACAGCGTAAATCACGAAACCACACCCAAGGGGGAGAACCTTCATGAATGCTCTGAACCGTCGTGACTTGCTGGCTGGTGTCGCCGCCGTCGGCGCCGCATCCGCCCTTTTGCCGATGACCTCGCAGGAGGCGAGCGCCGCCGCGCCGGCTGCCACCGCACAGGCTCCCGGTTTCTATCGCTACAAGGTCGGCACCATCGAATGCACCTCGATCAATGACGGCGCCCGCACTTTCCCGCTGCCGGACAACTGGGTGACCAACGTGAGCAAGGATGCGGCGATCGCGGCCGCCGAAGCCGCCTACATGCCGAAAGGCATGGTGACGGTGCCGTTCAATCCGCAGCTGATCAACACCGGCGGCAAGCTGATCCTTCTCGATTGCGGCAACGGAATCTCCGCCTTTGACGCGACCAAGGGTCAAGCCGGCCGTCTGATGCAAAACCTCGCCGCCGCGGGCGTCGATCCCAAGAGCATCGACATGGTGATCGTATCGCACCTGCATCCGGACCACACCAACGGCATCCGCGCCGCCGACAATTCGATGGCGTTCCCGAACGCCGAGATCATGGTGCCGGCGAAGGACTGGGATTTCTGGATGAGCGAGGAAAACGCCGCCAAGGCTCAATCGAACCCGATGATGAAGAACTATTTCGCCAACGTGAGGAAGATCTACACTGGCATTGAAAAGAAGGTGACGAAATACGATTGGGACAAGGAAGTTGTGCCGGGTCTCACGTCGATCGGCACGCCCGGTCATACGCCGGGGCATACCTCCTTCGCCCTGGCTTCCGGAAACTCGAAAATCCTGATCTCGGTTGACGTCACCAACATCCCCGAGTTCTTCCTGCGCAACCCGGATTGGCACGTTGCCTATGACGCCGACCCGGAGTTGGCGCAGAAGACCCGGCACAAGTTCTATGACATGGCTTCCGCCGAGAAAGCGACTGTGGTCGGTTTCCACTTCCCGTTCCCGGCCGTCGGTCATATCGAGAAGGATGGCAATGGCTACCGGTTGATTCCGGTCGCCTTCAATCCGGTTCTCTGAGCGCGGGCTTGTCCTGAGTCAGTAAAACAGGCCGCCCGCTGGGCGGCCTGTTTCTGTTCAGGAACGAATTCTTGAACGAATTGACGCGTTCCTCCGTTCCATGCACTTGCATCTTTTGTCGGCGTCGTTAGGGTAAACACCGAAATTCGATCCCGCACCTCGCGCATCCAGAGGAAATGACATGTCCAGCCCGCACCACATCGTCGTCATCGTTGGCAGTCTTCGCAAGGAGAGCTTCACCCTGAAGATCGCCAACGCGCTGGCCAGGCTGGCGCCGCCCGCGCTCAAGCTTGACGTCGTCACGCTGCACGGCATTTCATTTTTCAATCAGGACCTGGAAGCAACCCCGCCGGCGGATTGGGTAGCCTTCCGGGAAAGGATTCAGAAGTCGTCCGGCGTTATCTTCGTCACGCCGGAATACAATCGTGCTATTTCCGGGGTGCTCAAAAACGCCATCGACGTCGCGTCGCGTCCCTATGGCAAGAGCTCATTCCTCGGCAAGCCAATCGGCATCATCTCCAATTCGCCGGGGCCGCTCGGGGGCGTCAACGCGGCAAAGACTCTGCAGAACGTCCTGCCGGGTATTTCCGGTCCGATCATGGGGCAGCCGGAAACCTACCTGAATGGGGTTGGCGACGCCTTTGACGAAAAGGGCAATCTCACCAAGGAGTCCCTGAAACCGGTGCTCCAGCAATATATCGACGCCTTCGCCGTCTTCGTCGAAAAGCAGAACAGGTAGAGCAGACCCACCTTTTTGCCGGAGCAGTGACGGCGGATTTAGCATTCCCTTAACCTGGCGGGGGCATCTTTCCCGCTATGGTTTCCCGCAGGCGCCTCAACTCGTTTCTCACCGGCGTTGCCCTCTATACGATGGCGGCAGGCATGGTCGGCTATTTCGGTGTCAACGCCTATACCGGAAAGTACGGGCTGAACGCGCGGCAGGAGCTCGATCAGGAAATCATCGCGCTGACGTCCGAACTGGCGCGCCTGAAGAAAGAGCGCAGCGAGGGCGAACAGCGGGTCTCGCTGCTACGGTCCGACCGGCTGGATCCGGACATGCTCGACGAGCGCGCACGCTACCAGCTCGAATATGCCAATCCGCATGACCTCATTCGGACGACCAATCCGAACTAGCACCGCCGATCTGAAGTCCCCGGCAATCGCAAGCGGCGAGTTCAGTCCAGGGAGCTCGGAAAGTGGGCACTGGTCCTCAAATTACAATTTCGCTTAAAATAGATTTCGAAAATGTCGCGCCGCATTGCAGTGCGGGATGACCGGTCGTCGTGAACTGACGCAAATCCTTTCATGGCGGTTTGAGTTGAGCTAGAGAACACAAATTCGCTCTCTCATCCGGAAACGCCATGGCCACACCCAAAAAAAGCGCCGCCACCGAAACCGCTCAGGAGCACGGGGCGCCGCCTCCCTTCACCAGGGAACAGGAGCTGAAGGCGCTGCGTGACATGCTGCTGATCCGCAGGTTCGAGGAAAAGGCCGGCCAGCTCTACGGAATGGGTGCCATCGGCGGGTTCTGCCATCTCTATATCGGTCAGGAAGCTGTCGTCGTCGGAATGCAGATGGCCCTGAAAAAGGGCGACCAGGTCATAACCGGATACCGCGATCACGGGCACATGCTGGCCTGTGGAATGGAAGCCAAGGGCGTGATGGCCGAATTGACGGGACGCCGCGGCGGCTATTCCAAGGGCAAAGGCGGCTCGATGCACATGTTCAGCAAGGCCGAGAACTTCTACGGCGGCCACGGCATTGTCGGCGCCCAAGTCTCGCTCGGCACGGGGCTGGCTTTCGCCAACCGCTACCGCGGCAATGACTTTGTCAGCCTGGCCTATTTCGGGGACGGCGCCTCGAACCAGGGGCAGGTCTATGAGAGCTTCAACATGGCGGAGCTCTGGAAGCTGCCGGTGATCTATGTCATCGAGAATAACCGCTACGCGATGGGCACGTCGGTGACGCGCTCCTCGGCCCAGACCGATTTCTCCAAACGCGGCGCCTCCTTCAACATTCCGGGCGAGCAGGTCGACGGCATGGACGTTCGCGCCGTCAAGGCAGCGGCTGACAAGGCTGTCGCCTGGTGCCGCGCCGCCAAGGGTCCGTACATTCTGGAAATGCAGACCTATCGCTACCGCGGACATTCGATGTCGGACCCGGCGAAGTACCGCACCCGCGAGGAAGTCGAAAAGGTCCGCCATGACCAGGACCCGATCGAGCAGGTCCGCAACCGATTGCTCGCGGCAAAAATGAGCGAGGACGAGTTGAAGAAAATCGACGCGGAGGTTCGCGAGGTCGTCAACGCAGCGGCGGATTTCGCCCAGCACGACCCCGAACCGGAGGTGTCCGAGCTCTATACCGACGTCTATCGATAAGCTTTCGTGGCGCTTGTGCCCACTTTCCGAAGTTCGTGCTCCATTGCAGCACCCGCTTCACGAACTTCGGAAGGCCATGGGCACTAGAAAACATATTGATCCTGGGGCCGCTTTCTATTTGAAGTTCCTGGATCGAATTCGCCGCTTGTGGTGCCGGAACTTCAAATAGGCGGCGCCAGATGTGCGCGGTTTAAATTTGCGGAGTTGATATGCCCATTCAAGTACTGATGCCTGCGCTCTCGCCGACGATGGAGAAAGGCAACCTCGCCAAGTGGCTGAAGAAGGAAGGCGAGACGATCAAGTCGGGCGATGTCATTGCCGAGATCGAAACCGACAAGGCCACGATGGAAGTTGAGGCGACCGACGAGGGAACGCTCGGCAAGATCCTGATTCCGGAAGGCACCGCCGACGTCGCTGTCAACACGCCGATCGCCACCATTCTGGCTGACGGCGAAAGCGCGGCTGATCTCGCCAAGGCGGGCGCGCCCGCGAAGCAGGAGAAGGCGGCTGAATCAGCGCCTCCGGCCGCCGACGCAAAATCGGCGCCCGCCCCGAAGGACGAACCGGCACCAGCCGCGCCTGCGGCGCCAAGCGCCGTTATTCCCCCCGATCCGGAAATTCCCGAAGGCACCGAAATGGTGACCATGACCATCCGCGACGCACTGCGCGATGCGATGGCGGAGGAAATGCGCCGGGATCCGGACGTGTTTCTGATGGGCGAGGAGGTCGCCGAGTATCAGGGCGCCTACAAGGTGAGCCAGGGGCTGTTGCAGGAATTCAGCGCCCGGCGCGTCATCGATACGCCGATCACCGAGCATGGCTTCGCCGGCATCGGTGTCGGCGCCGCGATGTCGGGTCTCAAGCCGATCGTCGAGTTCATGACCTTCAACTTCGCCATGCAGGCGATCGACCAGATCATCAATTCGGCGGCCAAGACGCTTTACATGTCGGGCGGCCAGATGGGCTGTTCGATCGTGTTCCGCGGCCCGAATGGCGCGGCCGCGCGGGTCGCCGCCCAGCACAGCCAGGATTATTCGGCGTGGTACTCGCAGATTCCGGGCCTGAAGGTGATCGCGCCGTTCTCAGCCGCCGATTACAAGGGTTTGCTGAAGGCCGCGATTCGCGATCCGAATCCGGTGATCTTCCTCGAGAACGAAATGCTCTACGGCCATTCCGGAGAGGTGCCGAAGCTCGACGACTACGTGATCCCGATCGGCAAGGCGCGCGTGGTGCGAAGCGGCGGCCATGTCTCGATCATCTCCTGGTCCAACGGCATGTCGTACGCGATCAAGGCGGCCGACGAACTCGCCAAGGAAGGCATCGAAGTCGATCTGATCGACGTGCGGACGATACGACCGCTCGATACCGACACCATCGTCGCATCGGTGAAGAAGACCGGACGCTGCGTCACCGTCGAGGAAGGCTGGCAGCAAAGCGGCGTCGGTGCCGAGATTGCGGCGCGGATCATGGAGCACGCCTTCGATTATCTGGATGCGCCGGTGGCGCGCGTCTCCGGCAAGGATGTTCCGATGCCTTACGCCGCCAATCTGGAAAAGCTCGCGCTGCCATCCGTCGCCGAAGTGGTCGCGGCTGCCAAAGCTGTTTGTTATCGCTGACAGAGCGGGGCTAAAGCACATGCCAATCAATATTCTGATGCCCGCGTTGTCGCCGACGATGGAGAAGGGCAACCTCGCCAAGTGGCTCAAGAAAGAGGGCGACAAGGTCAAGTCCGGCGATGTGATCGCCGAGATCGAGACCGACAAGGCGACCATGGAGGTCGAGGCGGTCGATGAAGGCACGATTGCGAAGATCTTCGTTCCTGAAGGCACGCAGGACGTCCCCGTCAACGACGTCATTGCGGTGCTCGCAGGCGACGGCGAGGATGTGAAATCCGCCGGCGCGTCAGCGGGCGCAAAACCGACCGCTGCGCGCCTGCAAAGGCAGAAGCCGCCACCGGCGCCAAAGCCCGCATCACCGTCGCCGGCGGCCGCGCCTGCGGCTGCGCCAGCTCCCAAGCCGGCCGCGGCCCCAGCCCCTCAGGCGGCGTCAGCCCGCGCTGCAAACCAACGGCCATGCGCGCACTTTCTCGTCGCCACTGGCGCGGCGGCTGGCCAAGGAAGCCGGCATCGAAATCGCGCGCATCACCGGGACCGGGCCGCACGGCCGCGTCATCGCGCGCGACGTGGCGGAGGCCAAGTCCGGCAAGGGATTGAAAGCCCCCGCAGGGCCCCCGGGTGCCGCACCTGCGATCGCACCCTCGATGTCGGACAAGCAGATTCTCGCGCTGTTCGAGCCGGGCAGCTACGAGATCGTGCCGCATGACGGCATGCGCCGCACGATTGCGCAGCGGCTCACGGCTTCGGTGCAAACCGTCCCGCATTTCTATCTCACGATCGATTGCGATATCGGCAAGCTGCTCGCCGCGCGCGAGGAGATCAATGCGGCTGCGCCCAAGGACAAGGAAAAGAAGCCGCTCTACAAGCTTTCGGTCAACGACTTCGTCATCAAGGCGATGGCGGTCGCGCTGCAGCGGAAACCCGATTGCAACGTGAGCTGGACCGAAGGCGGCATGGTCAAGCACAAGCATTCCGATATCGGGGTGGCGGTGGCGATGCCGGGCGGTTTGATCACGCCGATCATTCGGAAGGCCGAAACCAAATCGCTGTCGACGATCTCGGGTGAAATGAAGGATTTTGCGACACGCGCGCGAGCCCGCAAGCTCAAGCCCGAGGAGTATCAGGGCGGCACCACGGCCGTGTCCAATCTCGGCATGTACGGCATCAACCACTTCACCGCGGTGATCAATCCGCCGCATGCGACGATTCTGGCGGTCGGCACCAGCGAGGAGCGCCCGGTGGTGCGTCAGGGCAAGATCGAAATCGCCCAGATGATGAGCGTGACCTTGTCGTGCGATCACCGCGCGATCGACGGCGCGCTCGGCGCCGAACTGATCGGCGCGTTCAAGCTATTGATCGAAAATCCCGTGATGATGATGGTGTGATGCAGCAACAATTCTTTCTTCCCTCTCCCCTCGTGGGAGAGGGTGGCTTCGCGAAGCGAAGACGGGTGAGGGGGATGCGTCAGAGCGTACCGTTTCAGAAGAGGGCCTTCGCCAGAACTCTCCGAGCGAACGCAACGGACGCCGAGATCAGGCTCTGGCGACTGCTTCGCTCGCGTCGGCTTGCAACTATGAAGTTTCGTCGCCAGGTGCCTATCGGACCATGGATCGTGGATTTCGTCTCGTTCGAGCAGCATTTGATTGTCGAGGCGGATGGCAGCCAGCACGCGGGAAGCCAAGATGACGCTCGCCGCGACCTCGATTTATCGGAGCGTGGATTTCGTATTTTGCGTTTCTGGAACAACGACATTCTGACGCGGCCACAGTCCGTCATGGAAATGATTGTCGATTTTGTCGCGCGATCCCCCTCACCCGGCTGCGCGCCTGGCGGCGCGCATCCACCCTCTCCCACAGGGGGAGAGGGGAAGGAAACGAAGAGCGCATAACCATGGCTGATACATCCTTCGACGTCATCATCATCGGCTCCGGTCCCGGCGGCTACGTCACGGCTATCAGGGCCGCCCAACTCGGCTTCAAGACCGCGATCATCGAGAAATCCTATCTCGGCGGCATTTGCTTGAACTGGGGTTGCATCCCGACCAAGGCGCTGCTGCGCTCGGCCGAAATCTACCACTACATGCAGCACGCCAAGGATTACGGTCTCTCTGCGGAGAAGGTCTCCTACGATCCCAAGGCGGTCGTGCAGCGTTCGCGCGGCGTTTCAAAACGCCTGAACGACGGCGTCGGCTTCCTGATGAAGAAAAACAAGGTGACGATCATCTGGGGCGAGGCGTCGATCGACGCGCCCGGCAAGATCACCGTGAAGAAGTCTGCCGTCGAAGCGCCGAAGGGCGCGCTCGGCGAGGGCGCTTATCAGGCCAAGCACATCATCATCGCCACCGGCGCGCGGCCGCGGGTGCTGCCGGGCCTTGAGCCCGACAAGAAACTGGTCTGGACCTATTTCGAGGCGATGGTGCCGGAGAAAATGCCGAAGTCGCTGCTGGTCGTCGGCTCCGGCGCGATCGGCATCGAGTTCGCCTCGTTCTTCCACACCATGGGCTCGGAAGTGACGGTGGTTGAGGTCTTGCCGCAAATCCTGCCCGTGGAGGATGCGGAGATCGCCGGACTTGCGCGCAAGCGCTTTGAGAAACAAGGCATCAAGATCCTCACCAGCACCAAGGTGACGAAGCTCGAGAAGAAGAGCGACAGCGTGATTGCGACCATCGATGACGGCAAGAAGCCGCAAACGATCGAATTCGACCGCGTCATTTCAGCCGTCGGCGTCGTCGGCAATATCGAAAATCTCGGCCTCGAGAAACTCGGCGTCAAAACCGACCGCGGCTGTGTGGTGATCGATGGCTACGGCAAGACCAACGTGCCCGGCATCTACGCCATCGGCGATGTCGCGGGCCCGCCGATGCTGGCCCACAAGGCCGAGCATGAGGGCGTCATTTGCGTGGAGACCATCAAGGGGCTGCACACCCACGCCATGGACAAGAATCCTGATTCCCGGCTGCACCTATTGCCAGCCGCAGGTGGCGTCCGTCGGCCTCACGGAGGCGCGGGCGAAAGAGGGCGGCCGCGAGATCCGCGTCGGCCGCTTTCCCTTCGTCGGCAACGGCAAGGCGATCGCGCTCGGCGAAGATCAGGGGCTCGTCAAGGTGATCTTCGACAAGAAGACCGGGCAACTGCTCGGCGCGCATATGATCGGCGCGGAAGTCACCGAGTTGATCCAGGGCTACGTGGTGGCGATGAATCTCGAGACCACGGAAGAAGAACTGATGCACACCGTCTTCCCGCACCCGACGTTGTCGGAGATGATGAAGGAAGCGGTGCTGGATGCGTATGGCCGTGTGCTGAACATCTAGCCCCGAGCAGAGAGCCCGAGTGCTTCCGATATTGCGGCGGCTATTCGGAGATGGTCGGCCATTGACGGGGTGTTGTTGCAACGCGAAGCCCGACCCGTGAGGGGGCCGACCTTTCCAATAATACCTAAAAAGGGTGGCTTTGGCGCAACGATCGTGTCGCCGCTGCAACACTTCTTGAACATTTAACCTTCATCCCGGCTCCTGAGCGCCTACGCCGCTTTTTGGCCACACCCCTCCATGAGATCATAATGCACGAGATTTAGAGGCCTCGGTAATCGCCGCGGCGGTGGCAGTCGTCCATCGGCCGACCTGAAGCGAGAGGGCCGGGGAAAACAGGTTCGCGATGGACGCCAAAACCAACATCAAGAAAAGGTTGCCGAGCCGCCACGTGACCGAGGGGCCGGAGCGGGCGCCGCATCGCTCCTACCTCTACGCGATGGGATTGACGACCGCGCAGATCCACCAGCCGTTTGTCGGGGTGGCTTCCTGCTGGAATGAGGCCGCGCCTTGCAACATCTCACTGATGCGCCAGGCCCAGGCCGTCAAAAAGGGCGTCGCTTCTGCGGGCGGCACGCCGCGCGAATTCTGCACCATCACCGTCACGGACGGCATCGCCATGGGCCACGATGGCATGCGCTCGTCGTTGCCGTCGCGCGAATGCATCGCCGATTCCGTCGAACTGACGATCCGCGGCCACGCTTATGACGGCTTGGTGGGTCTGGCCGGGTGCGACAAGTCGCTGCCGGGAATGATGATGGCGATGGTGCGGCTGAACGTGCCGTCGATCTTCATCTATGGCGGCTCGATCCTGCCCGGTAATTTCCGTGGCCAACAAGTCACAGTGCAGGACATGTTCGAGGCCGTCGGCAAGCACTCGGTCGGCGCGATGTCGGACGCCGATCTCGATGAAATCGAGCGCGTCGCTTGCCCCTCGGCTGGAGCGTGCGGCGCACAATTCACCGCCAACACGATGGCGACGGTGTCCGAGGCCATCGGACTGGCGTTGCCGTATTCGGCTGGTGCGCCCGCGCCTTATGAAATTCGCGATTCTTTCTGCATGACGGCGGGCGAAAAGATCATGGACCTGATCGCCCAGAACCTCCGTCCGCGCGACATCGTCACGCGCAAGTCGCTGGAGAACGCCGCCGCTGTCGTTGCCGCCTCCGGCGGCTCGACCAATGCTGCGCTGCATCTGCCTGCGATCGCCAACGAATGCGGCATCAAATTCGATCTGTTCGATGTCGCCGAGATCTTCAAGAAGACGCCTTATGTCGCGGATTTGAAGCCCGGTGGCCGTTATGTCGCCAAAGATATGTTTGAGGCTGGTGGCATACCGCTGCTGATGAAGACATTGCTCGATAACGGTCACCTGCACGGCGATTGCATAACGGTCACCGGGAGGACGATTGCCGAAAACCTCCAGAGCGTGAAGTGGAACCCGCACCAGGATGTGGTGCGGCCCGCCGACAAGCCGATTACCGTCACCGGCGGCGTGGTCGGTTTGAAGGGCAACCTCGCGCCCGAGGGAGCGATCGTGAAGGTCGCGGGCATGTCGAACCTGAAGTTTTCCGGCCCCGCCCGCTGTTTCGATCGGGAAGAGGACGCCTTCGAGGCGGTACAAAAGAAGGCTTACAAGGAAGGCGAGGTTATCGTCATCCGTTACGAGGGGCCGCGCGGCGGTCCCGGAATGCGAGAAATGCTTTCGACAACCGCAGCGCTGACGGGCCAGGGGATGGGCGGCAAGATCGCCCTGATCACCGACGGCCGGTTTTCAGGCGCGACGCGGGGCTTTTGCATCGGCCATGTCGGTCCGGAGGCTGCTGTGGGCGGTCCGATCGCCGTGCTGCGGGACGGGGATATCATCGAGATCGACGCCGTTGTCGGGACTCTTAACGTAAAATTGACCGACGCGGAACTCGCCCAGCGCAAGACCGAATGGCGGCCTCGCGCGACTAACCATACGTCGGGTGTGTTGTGGAAGTACGCCCAGCAGGTTGGACCGGCAGTGACCGGGGCGGTCACCCATCCTGGCGGGGCGCACGAGAAGTTGTGTTATGCGGACATCTGAGCGCATCATCTTTGCTTTGATTTTAGGGGCCGCGCCGGTGGCTACCGCCGGATTCGCCTTTGACGGCGCGCCGGTGAATCGAGATTCGACAGTTCCCGTGATTTCGGCCCAGCCGGGCGCGGTCGCTGCCGCGAAGAAGGTAGTTCCATCAACGCTGGACACGTCGTCGTTTACGCTCGTTGCAATATGCGGCCGAAAGCGGCCATCCGGTCGCGCAATTCAAGCTGGGGCGGATGTATGCCGATGGCGACGGCGTCGCGCAGGACGACCTGCGGGCGTTCGAATATTTCAGCCGCATCGCCAATCACCATGCGGACGACAGCCCCTCGGCGCCGCAGGCCACGATCGTCGCCAACGCCTTCGTGGCGCTCGGGCGGTATTATCTCAGCGGCATTCCGAATTCGAAGATCACGGCTGATCCGGATCGCGCGCGCGAGATGTTCTCCTATGCGGCGTCTTACTTCGGCAATGCCGACGCCCAATACGATCTCGCCCGGCTCTATCTGAAGAGCGCAGGTTCTTCCCGCGACGATTTCCGCTATGGCGCACGCTGGCTCGGCCTTGCCGCCCAAAAGGGCCAACATCAGGCTCAGGCTCTGCTCGGTCAGATGCTGTTCAACGGCGATCAGTTGCCGCGGCAGGCGGCGCGCGGATTGATGTGGCTGACGTTGGCGCGTGAAGGCGCCACGCCGGACGAGGCCTGGATCAAGGACAGCTATAACAAGGCCATGGCGAAAGCGTCGGAAGATGACCGCGCGATGGCGTTCCAGATGCTTGAGCACTGGATTCAGGGCCGCAAGGACTAAACCTTCTGCCCGCAAAAGAGGGCAGGGCGCTACGCCGCCTCCAGATCGAGATCGATCCAGACCGGCACGTGATCCGACGGCTTTTCCCAGGCGCGCACATAACTGTCGACGCCGACGTCGACCAGCCGGTCGCTGGCCTGCGGCGACAGCAACAGATGATCGATGCGCAGGCCCTGGTTTTTCTGCCAGGCGCCGGCCTGATAATCCCAGAAGGTATATTGGCCCGGCGCGTCGGTGACGGCGCGCAGCGCATCTGTCAGGCCAAGACCGAGTAGCGATTGAAAGCTTTCACGCGTCGCTGGCTTAAACAGCGCATCGCCAATCCAGGCGGTCGGATTGGAAACGTCTCCGGCACTCGGGATCACGTTGAAGTCGCCAGCCAAAACAAGCGGTTCTTCTGCTTTAAGCCGCTGCCTTGAATACTCAAGAAGCCGGGACATCCATTTGAGTTTGTACGGATATTTGTCGGTATCCGGAGGGTTGCCGTTGGGCAGATAAAGGCAGGCAATCCGCAACACGCCATGCTTGAGGGTTACGACGCCCTCGATGAACCGTGCATGGGAATCTTCATCGTCGCCGGCAAGCCCCGACTTCGTCTCATCGAACGGGAGCTTGGATAACAGCGCAACGCCGTTGAAGGTCTTCTGACCGTGCGTGACGACGTTGTAGCCGAGGCTCTCGATCTCGAGCCGCGGAAACGCCTCGTCGGTGCATTTGATTTCCTGAAGGCACACGATGTCTGGCGAGCATTCCTTCAGCCAACTCATCAGATTCTCGATTCTCTGCCGAACCGAGTTGACGTTCCAGGTCGCGATGCGCATCGGGCGATTTCCGTCAGATCGAGAAGCTGGTGCCGCAGCCGCAGGAGGCGGTCGCATTCGGATTGACGCACCCGGAACGAAGCGCCGATCAGGTCGTCGACGAAATCGACTTCGGAGCCCGCCAGGAACGGCACTGAGGCGGGATCGACCAGCACCACGGCGCTGTCGCGGGCGATCACCAGATCGTCGTCGGCGCGCGAACGTTCGACGTCGAATTTGTATTGAAAGCCGGAGCAGCCGCCGCCCTCGACGCTGATCCGCAGCATGGCGCCGTCGCCTTCGCCCTTGAGGATTTCGCCGATGCGGCGGGCGGCCCGCTCGCTGATGGTGACGGCTGTAGTCATCGTCAAGCTCCGATCGCATGCAAGATACCGGTTTATCTGGTATCCCGCGCCTATCATAGTTAAGTGCGCCGGGCGTCGGAATCAAACCCGCTTGGAGACAGGATACCCCGTGTCAGTTGGAATGGCAGCCCCTCGCTCGGTCTATGCCTGCGATCCCGACCGCAGCCGCGGACGCCAGTTCGTGGAGCCGCCGAGCCGGACCCGCAGCCCGTTCCGGCGCGACTGTGACCGGGTCATCCATTCCACGGCGTTTCGCCGGCTGAAGCACAAAACCCAGGTTTTTGTGTTCCACGAAGGCGATCACTACCGCACCCGCCTGACCCATACCCTGGAGGTCGCCCAAATCGCCCGCGCGCTCGCCCGCCAGCTTGGGCTCGACGAGGACCTGACCGAGACGCTGGCGCTTGCCCACGACCTCGGCCATCCCCCGTTCGGACATGCCGGCGAGAGGGCGCTGGATGCGTGCCTGCATGCCCATGGTGGCTTCGATCACAATGCGCAGACGTTGCGCGTGGTGACCCTGCTCGAGCATCGTTACCCCGAATTCGACGGGCTCAACCTGAGCTGGGAGTCGCTCGAAGGCATCGTCAAGCACAACGGGCCGTTGACGGCGCGCGACGGCAGTCCGGTCGGGCGATATCGCGAGCACGGCATCCCGGTGGGCATTGCCGAATTTGTCAGGACCTATGAACTCGAATTGTGGAATTTTGCCTCGCTGGAAGCTCAGGTCGCCGCGATCGCCGATGACATCGCCTACGACGCGCATGACATCGACGATGGCTTGCGCGCCGAGCTGTTCCGGATCGACGATCTCAAGGAAATTCCGCTGATAGCCGCGATCATCGCGGAAATCGACGCCCGCTATCCCGACCTCGACCAGAACCGGCGCGGAGCCGAATTGGTGCGCGAACTGATTTCCCATTTCATCGGCGCGGTCGTTCTGGAAGCGCATCGCCGCCTGGGGCTGATAAAGCCGGTCTCGGCCGACGACGTCCGCAATCAAAGCGAGCCGTTGATTGCCTTTCCGGGCGAGACCGCGACAACCGAGGCTGCGGTCAAGGCCTTCCTGAAGATCAGGATGTACCGGCACGAGCGGGTGATGCGGGTGATGCGGGATGCAGAGCAGCTCGTGTTCGATCTTTTCGCACGCTATCAGAACGAACCTGCCGCCATGCCCGCCGAATGGTTGCCGCCCGAAAGCCAGCTTGAGCCCGAGGCCGTACGGGCGCGGCGGATCGGCAACTTCATCGCCGGCATGACCGACCGTTTTGCGCTGACCGAACATCAGCGGCTTTTTGACTCGACCCCGGATTTACGTTAGGCGGCGGCCATGGCCGACATAGCTGCAACACAACATCTCTTCGCCCAGGTGCTCACGCGCGTGCACGCGGTTTGCGCCGCTGAACTCGGTGCGGGCGCGGACCTGTCGCGCGTGGTCGTCGAGCCGCCGAAGGACCCGACCCATGGCGACATGGCGACCAACGCCGCCATGGTGCTCGCCAAGGAAGCGAAAGCGAAACCCCGCGACCTGGCCGAAAAGATCGCAGAACGACTGCGCGACGAGGATGTGATTGCCTCGGTCGACGTTGCCGGCCCCGGCTTCATCAATCTCACTCTGAAAGCAGCGGCCTGGACGGACACGCTCCGGGCGGTGCTGCGCGAGGGCAATGCTTTCGGCCAAAGTGCGATCGGGGCAAGCGAGAAGGTCAATGTCGAATATGTCTCGGCGAACCCGACTGGCCCGATGCATGTCGGCCACTGCCGCGGCGCCGTCTTCGGCGATGCGCTCGCAAGTCTGCTTCAATTCGCAGGCTTCGCGGTTACCCGCGAATATTACATCAACGACGCCGGCGCCCAGGTCGATGTGCTCGCGCGCTCGGCCTTCCTGCGCTACCGCGAGGCGCTCGGCGAGAACATTGGCGAAATTCCCGAAGGGCTTTATCCCGGCGATTATCTAAAGCCCGTCGGGCAAGCGCTGGCCGCAGAACACGGCAAGACGCTGCTGGCAATGACTGACGCCGAGTGGCTGCCCGCGGTGCGTGCGAAAGCCATCGCTATGATGATGGAGGCGATCAAGGGCGATCTCGCCGCGCTCAACATCAGGCATGACGTATTTTTTTCGGAGCGGTCGCTGATTGCGAGCGGCAACAACCGCGTCGCGGAGACGATCGATTTTCTGCGCGCCAAAGGCGATATCTACGAAGGCCGCCTGCCGCCGCCGAAGGGCGCGCCGGTTGACGATTACGAGGACCGGGAGCAGACGCTGTTTCGAGCCACCGCCTATGGCGACGACGTCGATCGGCCGCTACTCAAATCCGACGGCAGTTACACCTATTTCGCTTCCGACATCGCCTATCACAAGGACAAGTTCGACCGCGGCTTCCGCAATCTGGTCGACGTCTGGGGCGCCGATCACGGCGGCTATATCAAGCGCGTCGAGGCGGCGATCAAGGCGGTGACGAGCGGGCAGGCGGCGCTCGACGTCAAAATCGTCCAGTTGGTCAAGCTGCTGCGCAACGGCGAGCCTGTGAAAATGTCGAAACGCTCTGGCGATTTCGTCACCTTGCGGGAAGTCGTGGATGAAGTCGGCAAGGATGCCGTGCGCTTCATGATGCTCTACCGCAAGAACGACGCGGTGCTCGATTTCGACCTCGCCAAGGTCATCGAGCAGTCGCGCGACAACCCGGTCTTTTACGTCCAGTACGGCCATGCCCGCGGGCACTCGATCTTCCGCACGGCACGGGAGGAAGTATTGCAGGACCTTCCCGAGGAGGAGGGGTCGCGGCTGGCCTACCTTGGGGTGGCCGCGGTGGAACGGCTGACCGACCCGGCGGAATTGAGCCTGCTTCGGAAACTTGCCGTCTATCCCCGGACGGTAGAGGCGGCGGCGGCGGCGCACGAGCCGCACCGAATCGCTTTTTACCTGTATGATCTCGCCAGCGAATTTCACGCGCTATGGACGAGAGGGCGGGATTTGCCCTATTTACGCTTTATTATCAATAATGATGCCGAGATGACCAAGGCCCGGCTGGCGATGGTGCAGGGCGTTGTCACGGTGTTGGCGTCCGGCCTGGGGGTTCTCGGCGTCGGTGCTCCAAACGAGATGCGCTAATTGGACTGCTGCTCGCTGGGCTGGGTGGCAAACCGGCGGGGGCCGGTTCGTTTCTGACGAGTGGAGTGGATTTGACATTCGCCACGCAGTTGGCCGCGGTTTCATCAGGCGAATGTCAAATCCAAACTCCACTCGGAACTTGAATTTGCTAGTGCCCGCTTTGGTTCTGACATTCGTAAATGAACGAGCCGCGGCCGGATACGAATGTCAGAACCGGGGCATTAGCGGGTTGGCGACTTTCCCTAAGGGGACGCATCACTACGATGGCTGATCGATATCAGAACAGATCTTTTCCTGCCGGTGGCGACTACGATCGTGACGCCGGACCGCAAACGCCTGCCAACGCCGACAGCGATCCGCTTGCGGAGCTGGCGCGTCTGATCGGCCAGACCGATCCATTCGGCCGTCGCCCCATAAGTCGGGCCAATTTGCCGCTGCAACCGCAGGCAAGGCGGGTCGATCGTGAGCCGTCTTACGACGACAACTATGCGGAAGATGCCGAACCCGATGAAGCCCCGCCGCCTGGGCCGCCATCGTGGATGCAGCGCACAGTCAGGCAAGAGGCGCCGCCAGCCCCGCCGCAAGATGACTATCCGGCGCCCGTCCATCCGCTGCATCGTTACGCCGCTGAACATCCCGCTGCCGAGCCGGAATACGATTCCGAGGAATTGTTCGCCGATTCCGGTCACGAGCCGGACCTGTCGCGTTACGACGAAGCGCTCTATGGCGGCTTCGAGTTCAGCGCAGCACGCCCAGCACGATCAGGGCTACGCCGACGATTCTTACGGCTATGAAGAGGACCAGGGCTACGAAGCGCCGCAGGAACCACGGCGCCGCGGCGGCGGTATGATCACCGTTGCAGCCGTGCTGGCCTTGGCCGTGTTCGGGGTTGGCGGCGCGTTCGCCTATCGCACCTATACCGTCGGCGTTCGCAACGGCCCTCCGCCGATCATCAGGGCGGATGCAGGACCGACCAAGATCATTCCCGCGTCCGCTGATGCTGGAGCGAAGGTGCCGGATCGCATGGCGACCGGCGACGGCACGGAAAAGATCGTTTCCCGTGAGGAAACGCCGATCGACCCCAGCACCAGAACAGGTCCGCGCGTGGTGTTTCCGCCGCTCACGCCAAATGGCAGCGTGGCCTTGCCGGCGAGTGTCGTGCCAGGCGCCCCGCCGCCGACGGCGAGCGCCGCAAACGGAACTTTTTCGAATAACGAGCCGCACAGGATCAGGACACTGTCGGTTCACGGGGACCAGGATGAAGCGGGCGTGCCCGCAGGCGCGGCACCCCCGGCCAGGCCCGCGCCGCGGGCAGCAGCGACGAACTCCCGGGCGCCGGCCGGCAATCCCGCTGCCGCCAATGCCAATGCGCCGTTATCGCTTGCGCCACAGGCCGAGAGTTCGGCTGCGCTGGAACGACCGGTTCGGGTAGCAACGACCAATCCGACCCAGATAGTGCCGAGCGCTCCCAGCACCCCAAGCGCGGCAGGCAGTGGCAGCTATCTGGTTTCGGTTACGTCACAGCCGAGCGAAGCCGATGCTCAGGCCTCATATCGAGCGCTGCAAGGCAAATACCCAAGCGTGCTCGGCTCGCAATCGCCGGTCGTTGCGCGCGGCAATTCGAAGAGTGGCGCAGTGACCTATCGCGCCGGCGTTTCCTTCGGCACCTCGGCCGAGGCTGCGCAGTTCTGCCACAGCTATCAAGCTGCCGGCGGCCAGTGTTGGGTAGTGAAAAACTAACAGCTCTTCCTTGACCCTCTAGTCTGGAGCGGGCTATTCGGCCCGGTATGACCAAGGCCTTCATAACCGGCGTCGCTGGGATCACGCTGAACGGTGACGAGCGCGCCTTCATAGAGGCCGCGCGGCCATGGGGCTTCATCCTGTTCAAACGGAACGTTGAGGCCCCTCGGCAAGTGGCTTCGCTGGTTGGAGAGCTGAAGAGGTGCGCTGGTCGCGGCGACGTCCCGATCCTGATCGACCAGGAGGGCGGCCGGGTCCAGCGCCTCGGGCCGCCGCACTGGCCGGCCTATCCACCGGGAGCGGTGTTTGGGACGCTCTACGACCTTGATCCGGCGCTGGGGCGGTCGGCGGCGCGATTGAGCGCCCGTCTGATCGCCGCGGACCTCACGGAGCTCGGCATCAGCGTTGATTGCCTGCCGCTGGCAGACGTACCGGTGGGAGGCGCAGACGCCGTGATCGGCGACCGGGCTTATGGAACCGAACCGGCAAAGGTGGCCGCGATTGCGCGCGCCGTGACCGAAGGTCTTCAACAGGGTGGTATTTTACCGGTCCTGAAGCACATTCCCGGTCACGGGCGGGCCACGGCGGACAGCCATTTGCGGCTTCCCACGGTGGATGCGCCCAAAAACGAGCTCGAAAGGACGGATTTTGCGGCTTTTCAACCGCTTGCGGACCTGCCCATGGCGATGACCGCACATGTTGTGTTTAGCGCGCTCGACCCGGTCCATCCGGCGACGACTTCTGCGACAATCGTCCGGCAGGTGATTCGCGGCGTGATTGGGTTCCAGGGTTTGTTGATGAGTGATGACGTGTCGATGAATGCGCTCTCGGGATCGATCGCTGAGCGGACCCGGGCCGTCTTTTCCGCCGGATGCGATATGGTCCTGCACTGCAACGGCAAGCTCGACGAAATGCGAGAGGTTGCCGCCGAGACGCCGGAATTGTCAGGAAACGCATTGGGGCGGGCCGAACAGGCGCTGGCCTCGCGCAGAACGCCACAGGCATTCGACAAGGCAGCGGCCTGGGCCGAACTGAAAGCAATGATGAGCAAAGCGGAAACGTCAGGCGCATGAGCGCGGAAATTCTCTCCTTTGAAACCGGACGCCCGGCCGAGCTCGCCGAAGGCGAACCCTCGCTCGTTGTCGACGTCGAAGGTTACGAAGGTCCGCTTGACCTGCTTCTTGCGCTGGCACGGCAGCAGAAGGTCGATCTCGCCAAGATTTCCATTCTGGCGCTGGCAGACCAGTATCTGACGTTCATCGAGGCCGCGCGAAAGATCCGGCTTGAACTCGCGGCCGATTATCTCGTGATGGCGGCCTGGCTCGCCTTCCTCAAGTCGCGGCTGTTGTTGCCGGAGCCGGCGACCGCGGAAGGCCCGAGCGCGGAAGAAATGGCAACGGCGCTTGCCAATCGGCTTCGCCGCCTGGAAGCCATTCGCGAGGCTTCAAATCGGCTGATGAACCGCCCGCAATTGCAACGCGATATTTTTCCGCGCGGATTTCCCGAGACCATCGCGGAAATTCGCCATCCCAAATACACCGCAACCTTGTTTGATCTGCTCACCGCTTACTCCGCGCAGCGCCAGCAACGCGTGTTGGCGTCGGTGCATCTGGCGAAGCGCACGGTGTGGTCGCTTTCCGAGGCGAGAGCTTCGCTGGAGCGGCTGGTCGGCATGGCCGAGGATTGGAGCCGGCTGGATGAATATCTCATCCGCTACGTTGTCGATCCCTCGCAAAAGGCCACCGTGTTCGCCTCGAGCTTCGCTGCAGCGCTAGAGCTCGTGCGCGAGGGTGAGGTCGAGTTGCATCAGCAAGAGCCGTTCGCGCCGTTGTTTTTTCGAAGGCGTCCGCCGCAGCCGACACCGGATGCGATGACCGCGCCGGGCGATCTGTCGAGCTAGCGCGCGGATTTGAAGTTCCTCTGACGTGGCTGCGAGTTCGGAAAGGAACTTCAAATCCAAAACCGCACGAGCGAAAATAGAAATTTGCAGTGTCCCTTTGATCCCGAAGTTCGCATCAGAGGGGCCGCGACAGTGAGCGAACTTCGGGATCGGAACACTGAGTGAGAGTGAGTAAGTGGAAGAAGGAGATTGTGCCATGGCAAGCCTGGCTGAAAAACGCATAGCCGATGCCGAGGAGCACGCCGACCAACCGCAAGCTCGGCCCGAGGAGCTGAGGTTGCTGGAGGCACTGTTGTTTGCCTCCACCGAGCCGCTCGATCAGGCGACGCTTGCGAAGCGAATGCCGGATGGCGTCGACATCAAGGTCGCTCTGGCGCAGTTGCAGGCGGATTATGCCTCGCGTGGCGTCAATCTGGTTCGCATTGCCAACAAATGGACGTTCCGCACCGCCGGCGATCTGTCATGGCTGATGACGCGCGAGAGTACCGAGACGCGGCGGCTATCGCGCGCAGCAATCGAGATGCTTGCCATCATCGCCTACCACCAGCCGGTCACCCGCGCTGAGATCGAAGAGATCCGTGGCGTGGTGACTTCAAAGGGAACGCTGGATGTGCTGCTGGAAACCGGGTGGATTCGTCCGCGCGGTCGCCGCAAAACTCCGGGACGTCCGTTGACCTTCGGAACCACGGAGGCCTTTTTGTCGCAGTTCAGCCTCGAGGCGCTCGGCGACCTGCCGGGCCTCGAGGAACTCAAAGGCACGGGCCTTTTGGACTCGCGGCTGCCGTCCGGTTTCGATGTTCCAACCCCTTCGGACGATCCGGCCTTGCGCGAGGACGAAGACCCGCTGGAGGCGGGCGATCTGGAACTGGCTTTGGCGCCGGCCGTCGAACCGGAATCCGGTCCGGAAGGCCAATAAAAGCCGATTTCGAAGTCATGGCAGGGATCGGTATGCGCGCAGCTTGGCTGTGTTAACGGTTAGCCGCGTAACACTGATTTTACGCGGCCTAAGTCCTTGTTTTTGGCACCTCTTGAGCCTACGTTCGATGAAGGATAATCCGGGCCGAAAGGCTCCGAATTTGGCGTGTTTTGGAGGATCGCAGGATGGGTTCGCTTAGCATTTGGCACTGGATCGTGGTGATCGCAGTCGTCCTGCTGCTGTTCGGTCGCGGCAAGATTTCCGATCTGATGGGTGACGTCGCCCAAGGCATCAAGGCCTTCAAGAAGGGCATGCAGGACGACGACAAGGACGTCGAAAAGACCGAACCTGTGAAGTCGATCGATCATGGCGCTTCGCCGCAGGCGGCGCGGACGGATGTCGGCAGCAAGGCTGTTTGATCCGCCGGTTGCATCATAAGGCCAGCGCCCTGACGGAAATCATGCGCGCGGCGAGACCGGTGGAATAAAAGCGCGCAGGGCCCAGTCTCCGAAAATGAGAGACGTTGGCCTCGCGGAAGCGGAAGCTTTCATGTTCGATATTGGTTGGAGTGAATTCGCCGTCATTGCCGTGGTCGCGCTGATTGCCATCGGCCCCAAGGAATTGCCGGGCGTTCTGCGCATGGTCGGGCAATGGGTCGCCAAGGCGCGCAAGATGGCTGGTGAATTCCAGGGCCAGTTTCAGGAAGCGATGCGCGAGGCGGAAATGGCCGACCTCAAGAAGAGCTTCGATGAGGTCAAGCAGGCGGCAAGCGGCTTTGCCAGTGGCGACGTCATGACGTCGCTCCACAGGGACGTCAGCTCCGCTCTGGGCGTCGACGAAAAGCCTGCCGCGCCTACGGAGGCGATTGCATCGCCTGCGGAAACCACGAGCACTCCTGTCGAGGCACCGGCGTCGGAGCCGCTCGTGATCGCTCCGGAAAGTCAGCCGCTACCCGTGACGCCAGATGTGCAGCCGGCGGCTGTCGAGGCCGAAGTCCCGCGGGATGCCAAAGCGTCATGAGCGACGACGATATCGAGGCCAGTAAAGCGCCGCTGATGGATCATTTGATCGAGCTGCGCTCGCGCCTGATCAAGGCGCTGCTCGGTTTCGGCGTTGCCTTCATTTTCTGCTTCTTCTTTGCCAAGCAAATCTACAACGTGCTGGTGTGGCCGTTCGTCTGGGTCGCCGGACCTGAGAATTCGCAATTCATCTACACGGCACTTCTGGAATATTTCATTACCCAGTTGAAGCTTGCGCTGTTCGGCGCCGGCTTCATCTCGTTTCCAATCGTGGCCGCGCAGATCTATGCCTTTGTGGCGCCCGGCCTCTACAAGCACGAGCGCAGCGCCTTCCTGCCCTATCTGATCGCGACGCCGTTCTTTTTCGTGCTCGGATCGATGCTGGTTTATTTCGTGGTGTTGCCGATGCTGGTGCGGTTTTCGCTCGGCATGCAGCAATTGAGCGGTCCGGAAACCGCGCAGATCCAGTTGCTGCCCAAGGTCGGTGAATTCCTGTCGCTGACGATGTCGCTGATTTTCGCCTTCGGCATCGCCTTCCAGCTTCCGGTGATCCTGACGCTGCTCGGGCGGATCGGTCTCATCACGTCGAAGCAGCTACGCGACAAGCGGCGGTATTTCATCGTGGTTGCCTTCATCATCGCAGCCGTACTGACCCCGCCCGATGTCCTGAGCCAGTCCTCGCTCGCGATTCCCCTGCTGGCGCTGTACGAAGGTTCGATCATCGCCGTGCGGATCGTGGAAAAGAAGGCCGCTGCATCCAAGACCACCTCTGCCACGCCGCCCGATCCGACGCCGGCGGAGTAGGAGCAGCAGCGCCGCACGATTCCGACTGACCGTCATACCCCGCGAAGGCGGGGTATCCAGTACGCTGCGGCCTCGCTATCCATCGTACCTCTCTGGAATACTGGATCGCCCGCTTTCGCGGACGATGACGGATGTGGTACTGGAGGCCCGCCGTTGACTCTCCGTATATATGCGGAAAGTTCGCACCCAGGACTGTTCCGTCATGCACGACATCAAATGGATCCGCGAAAATCCTACCGCCTTCGATGCCGCGCTGAAGCGGCGGGGGCTGGATCCGTTGTCGGCCTCGCTACTCGCGATTGACGAGAAGCGTCGCGCCGCGATCCTCAAGTCGGAGCAGGCGCAAGCCCGGCGCAATGCGGCCTCGAAGGAAATCGGCGAGGCCAAGAAGGCCAAGGATGAAGCGCGCGCCGCGAGCCTGATGGCTGAAGTCACTGAAATAAAATCCGACGCTGCCGCTTCTTGAAGTAGCAGCAAAAGCTGCGGATATAGAGCTTACAACAGAATTGGCAGCAATTCCCAATTTGCCGCTCGATGAAGTCCCCGACGGGACCGACGAGCACGGCAATGTGCAGCATCACGTGTTCGGCGCCGCGCGCAACTACGCGTTCGCGCCAAAGCCGCATGACGATCTCGGCAACGCGCTCGGCCTGATGGATTTCGAAGCCGCGGCGAAATTGTCGGGCGCACGCTTTGTCGTTCTCAAGAAAGGTCTCGCGCGACTGGAGCGCGCGATCGGGCAGTTCATGCTCGATCTGCACACCAAGAGCACGGCTATGCCGAAATCAATCCGCCGCTGCTCGTGCGCGACGCGGTGATGTTCGGCACCGGGCAATTGCCCAAATTTGAAAACGATCAGTTCTGGACTATCAAAGGTGAACTCCTCGCGACCCTCGACAGAGATGCAGCGTCTGCTGATGCCGCCGACGAACAACAATCCTATGCGGCACTCCTTATCGAATTAAGAAACCAGCGCCTTGGTCTCATCCCCACCGCCGAAGTCCCGCTAACCAACCTCGTCCGCGAATCCATCATCGACGAGAAGGAATTGCCGATGCGGCTGACGGCGCTGACGCCGTGCTTCCGCGCCGAAGCAGGCGCTGCCGGACGCGACACCCGCGGCATGATCCGTCAGCATCAGTTCACCAAGGTCGAACTGGTCTCGATCACGACGCCTGAGACCAGCAAAGATGAGCACGAGCGCATGCTCGCTTGCGCGGAAGAAGTGCTGCGCCGGCTCGACCTGCATTACCGGGTGATGACGCTGTGCGCCGGCGACATGGGCTTTTCGGCGCAAAAGACCTACGACATCGAGGTCTGGATGCCAGGACAATTTTCAAGCCAGGGTGAAGGTGGCGCGTTCCGGGAAATCTCGAGCTGCTCGGTCTGCGGTGACTTCCAGGCGCGGCGGATGGATGCGCGCTATCGCGGGAGCGACGACAAACCGCGCTTCGTGCACACGCTGAACGGGTCCGGCACGGCAGTCGGCCGCGCGCTGATCGCGATCATGGAGACCTATCAGCAGGCCGACGGCTCGATCGCCGTGCCCGATGTGCTGCAACCCTATATGGGCGGCGCGAAGATCGTCGCGCCCGACCGGTAGCGCGGTATCGGTAGCGGTTTGTTTCGACGCGTGCGCACGCTATCCGCGGTTGCGCAGACGGCGCGCACAGGTAATCTTTGTTTCCGATTGTGAAGCGGCATTTTTCGGAAAATGACGAGAGCCTATGGCCCTGCACCGCGACATCTACTGGGTGGGTAAACAGTGGGCGGTCACGGGCCACGGCGTTCAGGCCTGCAATCAGAAGCAGAAGGGCAAGTTCGACATCGAGGCGTCCCGGCTCTGGGAAGACGGTGTTCAGGACGCCGTTCGCGCCGAGAAATGGGTCAACACCGATGACTTTGAGAAGGCGGTCGACGTTGCCCGCAAATACTATCCAGAGCCGCCACGAAAGGCCCGACCGCCGGCTGAGCCTGTTCCGCCGCCTGTCCTGGTTCCTGAACCATCGTTAGAGCCGGTGCCGAAATTCGACATGCGGTTCGACGGGGCGCGGGCAAAATTGCTTCCGGTCTGGCGTATTCGCGCCCATGGCGCCGCTCGGCCGGACAATCGGTAGTCGATCCTTATTTCCCGCGCGTACCGCCTGACGGAACGAACAAAACCCGCAGCAAAAACAGGGGGTTTGCCTCAAGGCCGATAGGCGGATAAGACGACGCCAGCCGCGCCAGGGAATCGATCGATAAGGGCCGCATCTGCCGATGCGAATTTTATGCACCAACGACGACGGCATCCACGCGCCGGGCCTGAAGGTTGTGGAACAGATCGCGCGCGAATTGTCCGACGATGTCTGGGTGGTCGCGCCTGAACTCGATCAATCCGGCGTCTCGCATTCGCTATCGCTCAATGACCCACTCCGCCTGCGCGAAGTTGGGCCGCGCCATTTCGCGGTTCGGGGCACGCCGACCGACTGCGTCATCATGGGCGCCCGCCACATTCTCGGATCCAAGCTGCCGGACCTCGTGCTATCGGGCGTCAACAAGGGACGGAACGTCGCGGAGGACGTCGTCTATTCCGGCACCATTGCTGGCGCGCTCGAAGGCACGATCCTGGGGCTGCCTTCATTTGCGTTGTCGCAGGAGTTTACGCTGGAGACGCGCGAGAAGCCGCTGTGGGATACCGCCTTGCGGTTCGGTCCCTCGATCCTGCGCAAGGTGATCGATGCCGGCGTGCCCAGGGACACCGTGATCAACGTCAACTTTCCGGCCTGCGCGCCCGATGAGGTGGCCGGCGTGCGGGTGACGCGGCAGGGCAAGCGCAACCTCGGATTCCTGAAGATCGACCAGCGCCGCGACGGGCGCGGCAATCCGTATTTCTGGATCGGGTTCGAGCGGCTGGCCAAGGTGGACGTGCCCGCCGAGGGAACGGACCTCTGGGCACTGGCAGCGCGCTATGTTTCGGTGACGCCGCTGCGGCTCGACCGTACCGACGAAGCTTTTTCCGCAGCGCTGACCTCGACGCTCAGGTAACGCGAACCTTGCAAGGACGATGCGCCAGTTGCGGCGCAGTCAGACCGGCGTGCTGTTGAGCGCGTGATTGATCATGCGCGCCAGCGTTTCGATCTGGAAAGGCTTTTGCAACGCCGGCCGGTTGCGGTATTCGGCGGGAAGTCCCGACGATCCATAACCGGTCGCGAAGATGAAGGGACGATTGCGCGCGGCAAGAAGATCGGCCACCGGCGAGATGACCTTGCCATTGACGTTGACGTCGAGGATAGCCAGATCGAATTCAGCCGATTGCGCGAGCTTGAGGGCGTCGTTGATTTCACCGGCCTCAGCGACAACGCTGTAGCCCAGCTCTTCCAGCATATCGGCTACCATCATCCTGATCATCACCTCGTCTTCAACGAGGAATACTGATCCGCCTGATGTCCGCGCCGCACCCATCCGTGGAGTCCCTGCAAATCCGGACACAAAGGATCGCAAATATCGACACCCGGCGCAATCGCGACCTGCGCGGGTGTCCCGGGGAACACGGATTTGAGATGATAAGTTGCTTAGAATCGGAGCGTTTGTGGCATCAAACGCTAGGGAAACCAGATCTTCGCCGCTAACCCAGGCCTCGGACCCACATGCCCGATCCCCAAAACCCGCCCCAGAAGATGATGTTCCAGCTCAGCTTGCGGCGGCGCGGGATCAGCGATCAGGCCGTACTGCGCGCGATGGAGGATGTGCCGCGCGATATGTTCGTCGAGCCGGCCGATCGGACGGATGCCTATAGCGACATGGCGCTCGGCATCGCTTGCGGGCAGACCATCAGCCAACCCTTTGTGGTGGCCTACATGACCGAGCAGCTCAATTTGCAGAAATCCCATCGGGTGCTCGAGATCGGCACCGGCTCCGGCTACCAGGCGGCGGTCCTGTCCAGGCTGTGCGGCCATGTGCTGACGATCGAACGCTACCGAACGCTGGCGGACCGCGCCCGGGCGCGGCTGGCCCAGCTTGGCTATGACAATGTTGAGGTGATGCTGGGGGACGGCTTTGACGTTCGCGCTGATGCCGGCAGTTTTGACCGCATTATCGTGACCGCGGCGATGGAGCAGATTCCGGACGCACTGGCACAACGGCTCGAACCGGAAGGGGTCTTGATCGCCCCGGTCGGCCCGGTTCACGGCGTCCAGACTCTCGTCCGCCTGGTCAGGACCGAGGCTGGATTTGAGCGGAAACAGCTGGTGGATGTGCGCTTCGTACCGGCGTTACCCGGTATCGCGCGAGAGCTGTAAACGGGCGGATCGGCTTTCCCGCCAACATCTTAATCCCTAACCTTAAGCGGTTATTTACTCGGTACGTGTTTACTCAAACCAGTATTTTGTTGCGTACGAGTGAGTAACCATGTCCCGTGCCGTCGAGTTGCTTTGCTCGCGTCGCGTGCCGCATTTGGCGGTACTGGCGCTGATGTCGATCGGTTTTGCTGGCTGCAGCGCCGACATGCAGACCCGCCTTTCTGAAAATCCCTTTGCCTCTCAGCCTGAATCTACCGCGTCCGTGCCGACGGCCCGGGTCGAACGTCGCGACCTTCCGCAATATTCGCGGCCCCAATCTCGGGTTCAGTCGCAGAATCTCCCTCCGGCAATTTCCTCGCCGCATTCCTATCCTTCGGCCAACTCCGGCGTGTCCGGCGGCGGCCGCGGTATCGCGTCCTATGCGCCTCCGACCCATCCGATCGAGGCGACAGGCAGCGTTCCGCACTCGGTCGCGGCCGTGCATGCCCCGCTCCAGGGTACGAAGATCATTGTTGGCACCAGCGACACGCTGGAGGTTTTGGCCCGTCGCTACAACGTAACGCCGGCCGCTATCCTTCAGGCCAACGGTTACAGGGGGCCGCGCGTACTTTCGCCAGGACAGCAGCTGATCATCCCGCGTTCAGGAACGGTCGCCGCGGCCCCGGCGATGCCGGCAGTCGCCGGCAGGCCTGTTGCCGTCGCGGCTGCGTCATCGGTCCACGTCGTCAATCGCGGCGAGACGTTGATGGGGATCGCGCGACGCAACCACATCTCCGCCGGCGAACTCGCCAGGGCCAATGGCCTTGAGCCGGGTGCGAAGCTTCAGCTCGGCATGAGGCTCAACGTGCCGGTTAAGGGGGCAGCGGTAGCCCTCCCGGCAGCGCAGCCGGTTTTGGCACAAGCAGCACCCGCGGCGCTTGCGCCCGCGACCAGGGTCGCGGCAGTTGCACCCGATCCTCAGCAAAAGGCGCGACTGGCGCAAACGACGAGTGTCGAAGAAGCCCCGGTCGAAACGGCCGTGAAGGCCTCCGAGGCGACCGGTGCCCTACCGACTTTCCGTTGGCCGGTTCGCGGCAAGGTGATCACGAGCTACGGGGCCAAGACCAACGGCAAGGCCAATGACGGGATCAACGTGGCGGTGCCGGAAGGCACACCGATCAAGGCGGCCGAAGACGGCGTGGTCGCGTACTCCGGAAATGAATTGAAGGGGTATGGCAATCTCGTTCTCGTGCGCCACGCCAATGGCTATGTGACGGCCTATGCTCACGCGAGCGAGCTGCTGGTCAAGCGCGGCGACACCATCAAGCGCGGTCAGGTCATTGCCAAATCCGGGCAGTCAGGCGAGGTCGCTTCGCCGCAGCTTCACTTCGAGATTCGCAAGGGATCGACCCCGGTCGATCCGCTGCAATTCCTCAACGGAGCTTGATCCGCACCCCCATCCGGCCTGCCAGTTCCTGCGTAAACTGCCAGGCCACGCGGCCTGAGCGGGAGCCGCGTGTCGTGGACCATTCCAGGGCCTCTCGCTCGAGCTCCTCTTCGGGGAGCCTGATGTCGAAATAGCCGCAATAGCCTTTCACCATCGCCAGGTATTCGTCCTGGCTGCAGCGGTGGAAGCCGAGCCACAATCCGAAGCGATCCGAAAGCGAAACCTTTTCTTCGACCGCTTCGCCGGGATTGATCGCGGTGGAGCGTTCGTTCTCGATCATCTCCCGCGCCAGAAGATGCCTGCGGTTGGAGGTCGCATACAGGATCACGTTGTCGGGACGTCCCTCGATCCCGCCTTCCAGAACGGCCTTCAACGACTTGTAGGAGGCATCGTTGCCGTCGAACGACAGATCGTCGCAGAACACGATGACGTGGAATGGGGCGTTGCGCAGCAGTTCCATCAACGCGGGCAGGCTCTCGATATCCTCGCGATGAATCTCGATCAGCTTGAGCCGCTCTTCCGGCTTGCGATCGCGGTTGATGCTGGCGTGGGCCGCTTTCACCAGCGAGGATTTCCCCATGCCGCGCGCGCCCCACAGCAACGCATTGTTGGCCGGGAAGCGGTTGGCGAAACGTTCGGTATTCTCGATCAGGATATCGCGCATCCGGTCGATGCCCTTGAGCAGGCCGATATCCACCCGGCTGACATGCGGAACAGGCGCAAGCCGTCCGTCCGGATGCCATATGAACGCATCGGCGCGATGCAGGGCGTCGCCGCTGCCGGATGCGGGCGCAGATGCCGCAAGGTGGATCGCGATCGTCTCAAGCGCTTGCGCAATTCGCTCTGCGGTGTCCTGCCCTGAGGATGGCGCAGCACGTTTGGTGGCCAATCGCGGCGTCGCTTGCCGCTTGGGCTTTTGGGCGGGGCGGGAAGAGCTTTTTCCAGGCTTTTTTGACATTGCAGGCCTTTCTGACGGCGAACCCTTAACGGGCCTTGCAGGGGCCTGCAAGCGGCCCAAATGAAGGGGCCCGCGAGGGGGGCCGCGGCGTTGCAATTGGGGCGGTGGCCGCTATAGTCCGCGCGAAATTTGCCCCCGGATCGGCCAGGCGCCAAAAGCGCGCTGAGCGGTCACCCGTTCCACGAGGATTTGAACGAATGCTGATTACCCCTGCGTATGCCCAGGCCGCAGCCGGCGGCGATACCAACAGTATGTTGATGTCGCTGCTGCCGTTCGCCCTGATCTTCGTGATCATGTATTTCCTGATACTGAGGCCGCAGCAGAGGAAGGTGAAAGACCACGCGGAACTGGTGAAGAACATCCGCCGCGGCGACACCGTGGTGACGACCGGCGGCCTCGTCGGCAAGGTCACCAAGGTCGTGGACGACGACCAAATCGAATTCGAAATCTCCGACGGCGTTCGCGTTCGGCAGATGCGGCAAATGATCTCCGGCGTTCGCGCCAAGGGAGAGCCGGCGAAGGAGAAGGGCGACCTCAGCAAGGACGAGACAGCCGCGGGCTGATATCGGGCACCGCTTTCTCTCTGGATCTGACGAGTTAATTCAATGCTGTATTTCACACGGTGGAAAGCGCTGGCGATTATCGTGACGGCGCTGGTGGTGTGTCTTTGCGCCGTGCCGAACTTTTTTCCCGAAGCGCAGGTAAAGACCTGGCCGCTCTGGGCACAACGCCATCTGGTGCTCGGTCTCGATCTGCAAGGCGGTTCCTACCTGCTGCTCGAAGTCGATTCCAACTACGTCAAGAAGGAGAAGCTCGATCAGGTGCGCGACGATGCGCGTCGCGTGCTGCGTGAAGCCAAGATTGGTTACACCGGCCTCAACGCGCGAAACGACGCCGTCGAAGTGCGCATTTCTCGCGATAACGAGCTGCAGACCGCGCTGGCGAAGCTGCGCGATCTTTCGCAGCCGCTTGGCGGTTTGCTCGGCTCCAATGGCCAGCGCAGCCTGCAAGTGGCCGATGCCGGCGGCGGCCTGATTCGTCTGACGGTGCCTCAGGCGGCGATCACGGATCGCATCCGGCAGACCATCGAGCAATCGATCCAGATCGTGGAAAAACGCGTCAACGAACTCGGCACCGTCGAGCCCGTGATCCAGCGCCAGGGTACCGATCGCATTCTGGTGCAGGTGCCCGGCTTGCAGGACCCCACACGGCTGAAGCAACTGCTTGGCAAGACCGCCAAGATGGAATTCCGCATGGTCGATGAGGCCGTGCCGCCGGATGCAGCCGCGCAGGGAAGGATACCGGCGGACGACGAAGTCTTGCCAGAGGTCTCGGGGCAGAAGCTCGTCCTGAAGAAGCAGGTACTGGTCAACGGCGGTGATTTGAGCGACGCCCAGACCGGGTTCGATCAACGTTCAGGCGAGCCCATTGTGAGCTTCAAATTCAATTCGGCCGGTGCGCGCAAGTTTGCGCAGGCAACGACCGAAAATGTCGGGCAGCGCTTTGCAATCGTGCTGGATAACCAGGTGATCTCCGCCCCGGTTATCCGCGAGCCTATTATCGGTGGGCAAGGCCAGATATCCGGCAGCTTCACGGTTCAGTCTGCGAACGACCTCGCGATCCTGTTGCGCGCCGGCGCGCTGCCGGCGCCGCTGACTGTCATCGAGGAACGCACGGTCGGCCCGGGCCTTGGCCAGGACTCGATCGAAAAGGGCGAACTGGCCGCCTACGTCGGCTCGATCATGGTCGTCGTCTTCATGCTCCTGACCTACCGCCTGTTCGGCCTGTTCGCCAACATTGCCGTCGCGATCAACGTTGCGATGATTTTCGGCATGCTGTCGCTTCTCAACGCCACGCTGACCTTGCCGGGTATTGCCGGCATCGTGCTGACGGTCGGCATCGCGGTCGACTCCAACGTGCTGATTTACGAGCGCATTCGCGAGGAGATCCGCGGCGGGCGTACCGCGATTTCGGCGATCGACGCCGGGTTCAAGCGCGCGCTGGCAACCATCCTCGACTCCAACATCACCACATTCATCGCTGCCGCGGTTTTGTTTTATATCGGCACGGGGCCGGTTCGCGGATTCGCGGTGACGCTTGGCATCGGCATCCTTACCACGGTTTTCACCGCCTTCACGCTCACCCGCCTGATCGTCGCGGGATGGGTACGATGGAAGCGGCCGCAAAGCGTGCCGATCTGAAGGGAATGCGGCCGTGACTCACTACGTTCTGATTGGGCTTGCCATTCTGATCGTCCTGCTGACGGTGGTCAGTATTTTCGGGCTTTTGCCTTCGTTACGGATCGTTCCGGACAATACACATTTCGATTTCACGCGCTTTCGCCGCATCAGCTTTCCGATCTCGGCATTGCTTTCGATCGCGGCGATCACGCTGTTTTTCACCCACGGCCTGAATTTCGGCATCGACTTCAAGGGCGGCACGCTGATGGAAGTGCGGGCCAAATCGGGGAACGCCGATATTGCTTCGATGCGTGCTTCGCTTGGGGTACTCGGCCTTGGCGATATCCAGTTGCAGCAATTTGGCGGCCCGGACGAGGTCTTGATCAGGGTTGCTGAACAGCCCGGCGGGGATCAGGCGCAACAGGTCGCCGTCCAGAAAGTACGTGGGGCGCTCGGCGATTCCGTCGACTATCGGCGCGTCGAGGTGGTCGGGCCGCGCGTTTCGGGCGAGCTATTGGCTTACGGCATGCTCGGGCTGATGCTCGCGATTGTCGGAATCCTGATCTACCTCTGGTTCCGCTTCGAGTGGCAGTTCGCACTCGGCGCCATGATCGCCAACGTGCACGACATCGTGCTCACGATCGGCTTCATGTCGATATCGCAAGTCGACTTCGACCTCACCAGCATCGCCGCGCTGTTGACGATTCTGGGCTACTCGCTAAACGACACGGTCGTCATCTATGACCGCATTCGCGAAATGCTCCGCCGCTACAAGAAGATGCCGATGCCGGAGTTGCTCAACGAGTCCATCAATTCAACATTGTCGCGCTCCATCATCACCCACGTCACGGTGACGCTGGCGCTGCTCGCGCTGTTGGTGTTCGGCGGCAACGCGATCCACAGCTTCACGGCCGTGATGATGTTCGGCGTCGTGCTGGTCGGCACCTATACGTCGATCTTCATTGCTGCGCCGATCCTGATCTACCTTGGCGTCGGCACTCACCGCGCCGACACGCCGGACACGCCGACGAAGAAATAACACGCGCATGATCCCGCAAAGTGGGAACCGGTTTTCGGACAAGATCATGCCCAAACAAACAACAGATCGCCCGGATGCACCGCATCTTCCGAGAGTGGCGCCGATCGACGCTTACGGGAATGGCGGCTTTGCCTTTGCCGATATGTCGCATCGCGGATCTCTCCTGTGCCTGCCGGATGGCATCTGGGCCTGGCCGGTGACGAAGGCGATCGAGATCGACGAGTACTCGCTTTCGAGCGTGTTCGCTGCCGCGAACAGGATCGATACCTTGATTGTCGGCACCGGCGTGGACGTCTGGGTCGCCCCGGTGCGGCTACGGGAGGCGTTGCGTGCCGTTCACATCGGCCTCGATGCGATGCAGACGGGACCGGCGATCCGCACCTACAACGTCATGATCGGTGAGCGGCGGCGGGTTGCGGCGGCACTGATCGCGGTGCCATGAACGCTTCCACATGATGACAAGATCGCGGCCGGCCATTGCGCCGAGCTTGTGCGTGCGCACGACTTCACCCGCTACGCTTCCACGCTGTTCGTGCCGGCATCAGTGCGCCGGGCGTTGCTGGCATTGTACGCCTTCAACGTGGAGATCTGCCGCGTCCACACCCAGGTGAGCCAGCCTCTGCCGGGCGAGATACGGCTGCAATGGTGGCGCGACGCGCTGGCTGACAGCGGCCAGGGCGGCGTCGAGGGCAATCCAATTGCCGCCGAATTGCTGCAGGCCGTCCGCAGCTATCGCCTGCCGGTCGATCGGCTCTCACGTCTGATCGAGGAGCATCAGTTCGATCTCTACAACGATCCGATGCCGACGATGGCGGCGCTGGAGGGCTATATCAACGACACCTCGTCGGCCTTGTTTTCATTGGCTGCGGCGGTGATGGGACCGTCATCCGCCGACGTTCAGCATCTGGCGCGTCACGCCGGACTGGCGCAGGGAATTGTGCAGGTGATGGCTTCGTTGCCGCTGGACGCCTCGCAACGCCGATTGTTCGTGCCGCAACAGATTTTGGCGAAGCATGGCTGCAGTCCCGCAGACGTATTCTGCGGGCAAACAAACGCCTGACCTGCGCGAGGCGCTGGATGACATGTTCGGCGAGGCACGCGCGCATCTTGGCACGGCCGAAACGCTGCTTCTGTCCGTGACGCCGGAGATTCGACCGGCCTTTCTTCCCCTGGCGCAGGTCAGGCGCGATCTGCGGCAGCTGGCGCGAGCCGACAGTGACCCCTTTGTGGCGCGGCCGCCATCAAGATTTCCGGACGTTGTGGGCACTGTGGCGCGCATCGCGATCGCGCGCTTACTCGGGCTGACCATCAATTCAAATCCGCTGTCTCGAAATTGAAGCGGTCGCGCAGATTTTTCCGGGCCTCAAGAATGGTTTTCAAAAAGACGCGATCGGGCTCGTTCGTCACCATGGTCTCGATCAGATCGAGCTGATTGGTCGCGACCAGTTGCAGGAGCTCCATTCGCGGCTTGCCACTGGCATCGCGCGGCAGCGCTTTGACGATCTGAATGTGCTCCGGCGGTTTTGGGCCTCCGGCCGCCGCAAGCTCGCCCTTTAACTCAGTCTCGAGCGCCGTCTGGTCGGATTCGACAAAAGCATAGAGTCCGACGCCTACGCGACGATCGGGAAACGCGACGATGGCCGCATCGCGCACGGCCGGATTTTTCCGGATCGCTTCCATCAGCACGGGCGCGTCATTGACGAGGCGCCGTCCGCCGCCTTCGCGGTCGGTGAAATTGAACAGTCCGCGGGTGATGGCGCGATAAACTTTCTTTCCTGTCGCAAGCCACAGGCTGGCAACCATCGATTTGCGGGCGAGGATCTTGCGCTCTTTCGGCGTCAGGGCGGAGGGCGCGTAGCTGCGCTTGTGCTTCAGCAGATGCCGTAGGTCTTCATAGGCCGCGATACGAAACAGCCGGGTGCGCTTCCGAAAGCATGCCGCGAGCTGGAAGTCCGTCAAATAGGCGCAGCCGTCACGCCCGACCAGCCAGTTCTGTTCCTTGGCAAGGTCGTTGTGGCAGACACCGGCGCGATGCAGCCGCCGTAGCGCTTCGTTTCGCCGAACGAAAGTAAGCGACGTCGCCGGCCGGCTTGACCAGATGCAGCGCCACGCCGTCGATAAAACCGCGCACCAGCGCCTGCTTGCCACCCCACAGCAATTCCGGCCCGACGTTCAGCCCGTGCGCCACGGCCAGCGCGTGCCGCTCACGCTGGAACAGATGGCGTGCCAAAACATACGACCACCAGGGCACCTGATCGATCCGGCGCAGGATCGCGTCGACTTCGCCATTTGACGCGCGGAAGCGGCCGCGCTCCACGGACGAGAATACGTCGCGTTTGAGCAGAACGCCTTCGGTCCATTGCGCTGACAGAATTTCAGCGTCGTCTTTTGGCAAACTCATGAGGTACTCACGCGGCCGCAGCCAGCCGCAAATGATCGGCGATCCAGCGGTCGATATCTGAGAGCGCAGCGCGCGCTGAGGGCCTGTCGCTTGGCAATCGCCTTTTCGTTGCCGCGCAGGCGCGTTCCGTCCGGCTTTCTTGTCGGCGGTTCCACGAGCGGCGGAAACAGTCCAAAATTCACGTTCATCGGCTGGAACGAGCGGGGACCGTTGTCGATCGTCTCGAGATGACCGCCGGTGATGTGACCGAGCAATGATCCAAGCGCCGATGTCGGGGGCGGCGAGGGCAGCGCGCGACCATGCGCATCAGCCGCGGCATAGAGGCCGGCGATCAGGCCAATGCTGGCGGATTCGACGTAGCCTTCGCAGCCGGTCATCTGGCCCGCGAAGCGCAGTCGTGGCGCCGCCCGCAAGCGCAGTTGCGAGTCGAGCAGCTTCGGCGAATTCAGAAACGTGTTGCGGTGCAGGCCGCCGAGGCGGGCGAATTCGGCGTTTTCCAGTCCGGGGATCATGCGAAAGATGCGTTGCTGCGCGCCGTACTTCAGCTTGGTCTGGAAGCCCACCATGTTGTAGAGCGTGCCGAGCTTGTTGTCCTGGCGCAGCTGCACGATGGCATAGGCTTTCACGGTGGGATCATGCGGGTTCGTCAGTCCAACCGGCTTCATTGGCCCGTGGCGAAGTGTCTCGGGGCCGCGCTCGGCCATGACTTCGATCGGCAGGCAACCGTCGAAATAGGGCGTAGTGGTTTCCCAGTCCTTGAAATCGGTCTTTTCGCCAGCGATCAGCTCGGCGACGAAGTCCTCATATTGCGGCTTGGTCAGGGGACAGTTGATGTAATCGGCTCCCGTGCCGCCGGGGCCGACTTTGTCGTAGCGCGATTGAAACCAGGCCTTCGACATGTCGATGGTGTCGCGATGCACGATGGGCGCGATCGCATCGAAGAATGCCAGCGCGTTTTCATCCGTCAGTTCGCGGATCGCGTCAGCCAATGGGGCCGAGGTGAGGGGGCCGGTTGCAACAATGACGTTGCGCCACTCCGCCGGCGGCAGGCCATCAATTTCGCCGCGCTCAAGCTCGATCAGGGGGTGATCTTCCAACGCTCCGGTGACCGCCGCCGAAAAGCCGTCGCGATCGACCGCCAGGGCGCCACCCGCCGGGACCTGGTTGGCGTCGGCGGCGCGCATCACCAGCGACCCGAGCCGGCGCATTTCGGCGTGGAGCAGCCCCACGGCATTGTTGGCGGCATCGTCGGAGCGAAACGAATTCGAACAGACGAGCTCGGCCAGGCCTTGCGTTCGATGGGCCTCCGTCATTCGGTTGGGCCGCATCTCATGGAGGATGACGCGAACACCGGCGTTGGCGGCCTGCCAGGCCGCTTCCGAGCCGGCGAGACCGCCGCCGATAATGTGAATGGGTTCCGATGAAAGGGTGCCTGTCATGCGGCACAGAGGTAGCGCGTTTCGCCTGACAGTGGAATGCGCAGCGTCCGTTACATACGACAACGCCCGCCGAAGGCGGGCGCTATCCGTTTTCCGTGAGTGAGTTCAATCAGCCGTTATAGTTGCCGGCCGCAACGCGCGGAATGTCCGAACGATCGAGGCCGATGTCGGCCAGTTCCCGGTCGTTGAGCTGGGACAGTTCGGCGACATTTCGCTGATAGTCACGGAACGCCTGGATCATTCGAATGAGCGAGAGCAACATGGTAGTCTCCTTGACTTCTTGATTTAGTCTTTAGTTCAGTCCTGAATCGTCAAAGCCAATATAGGTCCATATCTCACGCTGCAGAAGCTTAAATGCTGCGCTGCAGCTAGTCTTCCTGCGCATAGCTCGGCAAGGATTGATTAAGTATTCGAGTTCCTTTGGACCGGCCTTGGCGCCAAGCCAGATGGCATTGCCTCGATTTCCTGGTGTTTTCGATCCAAAGAGCTGGCATTTTAGAACTATCCCGAGGAGCCTTGGCCTTCTGACCTCGGGTTTCAAGGCATTTAAGCATGTCTCTCGGCCGCACCAAATAATGAATATATATTCATGTTGGGTATGACGGCTACGGCGCGTGGGTCAGCTGCGTGGCAAAGTACGCCACGGTTCGCGCATAGACATCGCTCTTGTTCCACTGCTGGAGCACAGGGAAGTTGGGGCTTCCGGGCTGCCAGTCCTTGCCCTTTTGCCAGCCATAGCTCTGCAGGAAGTTGGCCGTGGAAGCCAGAACGTCAGGAGGGCTGCGCAGCAGGTCGCGGCGGCCATTGGCGTCGAAGTCGACCGCATATTTGATGTAGTTCGACGGCATGAACTGGGTCTGCCCGATTTCGCCGGCCCAGGCGCCGCGCATTTCCGCAGGCGTTAGATCGCCGCGGTCGATGATGCGAAGCGCATCAAGCAACTCGCCCCGGAACATCTCGGCGCGCCGGCAATCGTAGGCCAGCGTCGCCAACGACCTCAACGTCGGAAACTTTCCGATGTTGACGCCGAAATCGGTCTCAAGCCCCCAGATCGCAACCAGTACCTCGCCGGGCACGCCGTAGGTCTCTTCGATCCGCGACAACACCGATCCGTATTGCTTCAGCATATTGGCGCCGCGCGCGAGCCGCGGCGGTACCATGCGGCCGGAGAACTGCTCAAAGCTTTGATCGAAAACCTTTTGCGAGTGATCGCGGGAGACGACGCTTTGATCGGGCGTCACGCCGTTGAGGCTCGCGGTAATGGTCGCCTGCGAAATGCCCTTCGATGCCGCCTCGGTCTTGAAATCATCAAGCCACGTCTGAAAGCTGCCTGAGCCGCACGGCACGGCCGCCTGGGCCGTCGTCGCCGATATCGCCAAGGCCATGCTCGCCGCAAGAAGAGTGCAATTTACAAGTTGCCGCCGCCGCAATCGAATAGCCTTCCGCGCTGAAGATCGGTGCGGGATATGTCGGGCGCAACCGCGGCCAAAACAAGGCCTTGCCACCTTCCGGAACCGATCAGAGTGACGGACTGCCGGTCGATCGTCACGGGCAGTCCGTCATTTTATTTACGCGTTATTTACGCGCCGTCCTTGCGCCGCCAGGGAAACAGGTTGGCGGGAAAATCCGCAGCCGGACGCTTTTCGCGTGGCGGACGTGGCGTAGCAGGCTGTGGATGGGGATCTGGCGCGATCACTTTGCGATAGAGATGCCAGGTGGCGTGACCGAGCAGCGGGACCACGATCGCAAGGCCGAGAAAGAACGGGATCGATCCCGCCACCAGCAACGCAGCGACAATCAGGCCCCAGGCCGCCATGGCAACCGGGTTCGCCGCAACGACGCGAAGCGACGTCACCATCGCTTCCGCCGCGCTGGCGTGCCGATCGAGCATCAGCGGGAAAGAAACCACGCTGATGCACAGCGCAACGAGGGCGAACAGGAAACCGACGCCGCATCCGACCACGATCAGCCACCAGCCTTGCGGGGAGGTCAGCACGCGCCGCGCGAAGTCCGGGATTTCGGCCGCGGCTTCATAGCCGAACGCCGCGACATAGATCGCCTGCGCGGTTGCGATCCAGACCACGAACAAGGCGAACAGCAGCGTGCCGAGGCCGAGCATGGCGCCGAAAGACGGCGAGGAGAACACCTCGAGGGCGTCCCAGGCCGAGGGCTGTTGGCCGAGTTCGCGGCGGCGGCTGAGTTCGTAAAGGCCAAGCGCGGCAAACGGGCCGAGCAGGGCAAAGCCCGCAGCCAGCGGGAACAGCAGCGGCAAGACCGAATAGCCGAGTACGGCGCGGGCCAGCACAAGACCGAGAATTGGGTAGATCACGCACAGAATGATCGCGTGACTGGGAACTTCCTTGAAATCTTCCCACCCGCGTCGCAAGGCGTCGCGCAGATCGGACAGACCGATCCGGCGGATGATGGGACCTGCGGTATCTTGTTGGGCTGGCTGGGCCAGCGGTGGGGCATTGCCTGAGTATGGAGTGGCCATGGTCGCTATCTCCCTTGACGTGGCGGTCCGCCTTGACGCCGAAAGAGGACGGCGGGACCGTCCGTAAAAAACATCACGATCAGGCCAGACGCGAAGACAAGGAAACCAGAACTGGCCGTGTCGCGAACTGAACCCTGATGGTACTCCGATTTGCCTGCGTTGTCTCTCACGCTTGAGTGACGCTGGTGCGCGCCGAAGAACGCAAATATTCGCCTCAATTTGAATAGCATTGCCGTCGCTGCGGCGGCGCAACCGAGTGCGCGGTTTGGTCGCGCATTGTCGTCGCCGCTTCATGTCATTCCGCCGTCATTGCCGCGTAGTTCATTGAGATCGACTGGCCGTTCTGCATTGGCAAGGTGTACCGGGCGAGACTAAGCTTTGCGCTATCCGGCTGGGGTGCTGCCGGCAATTGAGAAAGTTTGTTCGAGTTTTCACGCGATCCAAATCTTCACCCGACCTCTGGTTCATCAGGAGCGAGCGATGAGTATTTTCGGCAAAATCATGAGCGCGATCTTCGGCACCTCGGCAAGCGCGACCCCTGCAAGCGGCGGCGCTGCCGCACCGGCGTCCGGCGGTGCCGCACCATCGGGCAGCGCGTCTGCGGCGCCGGCCGCGCCCGCGCAATCCGTCGACGTCGCGCCGATCCTGGACAAGGCGGTGGCCGCGAAGAAAGAGAAGCTCGAATGGCGCACCTCGATCGTCGACCTCATGAAAGCGCTCGACATCGATTCAAGCCTGAGCGCCCGCAAGGAGTTGGCCCACGAACTCGGATACACCGGCGACACCAACAATTCCGCGAGCATGAACATCTGGCTGCACAAGCAGGTAATGGCGAAACTGGCCGCGAATGGCGGAAAGTTGCCGTCTGACGTGAAGTGGTGATCTGGCTTTCATAAGCTGCCTTTTCATATGGTGAAGGGCCCGCGATCTCGCGGGCCTTTTTCATGCCTAAGTCGCAAGCGCGATGTCTTGCCGGGCCCGGAGGCGGGCGGTAGATAGCTCCTCAAGATCAACAACAATTCGGAGCACGCGCATGGAAACCGTCGATCGCAGGGCCCTTCTCGCAACGGGCGCGCTGGTGCTGGCGGGAGCGGCCGCAACGACCCGTTCGGCCGACGCCCAATCGGGCGCAAAGCCGATCTTCGAGGTGCCGGCCGTGACCATCCCGATTGCCGGCGAGACGGACCTGTTTCCGGTTCGCCGCATCTACTGCATCGGGCGCAACTACGCGGCGCATGCGATCGAACGCGGTTCCGACCCGACGCGCGAGCCGCCGTTCTTCTTTCAGAAGCCGACCGATGCGATCCAGAATGTCGCGCCCGGCACGGTGGCAGACCATCCTTATCCCTCGCTCACCAGGAACTATCACCACGAGGTTGAACTCGTGGCCGCGTTGAAATCCGGCGGCACCAATATCGCCGCCGACAAGGCGCTCGATCATGTCTACGGCTATGCGCTCGGCCTCGACATGACGCGGCGGGATCTCCAGAACGG
The DNA here is from genome assembly GCA_963706265.1 of uncultured Alphaproteobacteria bacterium. Classification (GTDB taxonomy): domain Bacteria; phylum Pseudomonadota; class Alphaproteobacteria; order Rhizobiales; family Xanthobacteraceae; genus Bradyrhizobium. The sequence continues at coordinate 447,909 of CAVPLO010000005.1, forward strand.
CATGGCGGCGGAGAAAAAGCCGTGGGAGATCGGCAAGAGTTTTGACCATGCGGCCGTGCTCGGGCCGATCCATCCCGCGACCAAGACCGGGCACTTCACCAAGGGCGCGATCTCGCTGGCGGTCAACGGCAACGTCCGGCAGTCTTCCGACCTCGGCAAGATGATCTGGAGCGTCGCCGAACAGATTGCCAAACTGTCGGAAGCGTTCGAGCTGAAGGCCGGCGACATCATCTATTCCGGGACGCCGGAGAATGTCGGCCCGGTCGTCAAGGGCGACGTGCTGCTCTGCAAGCTCGACGGCCTGCCGGACATGTCGATCCGGATCGCATAGGCCGCGTTCAGCAGCCGTTCTTCACTTCAAGCGCTGCCCGACCATGTCTCGATATTCCGGATGCTTGCTCAGGTAATCGACGACGAAGCCGCAAGCACCGATCACCTTGCGGCCGTCGGCGCGGATCAAGGCAAGCGCGCCCTCGACGAGATCAGAGGCGATGCCGTGGCCGCGCAAGGCGCGCGGCGTCTCGGTGTGTGTGATGATCACGGCCGCCGGCGTGATGCGGTAATTGGCGAAGGCGACGCCGCCTTCCACGTCGAGCTCGAAGCGGCTTTGCGCCTTGTTGTCGCGTACCATGACCAGGGATTACTTTTTCAGGAGGTCAGCGTATTCGGAATGCTTTTCAATATAGGCTTTGACGAAGGGGCATTCCGCAACGACCGTCAAGCCATCGGCCCGCACCTGGTCGAGCGCGCCCTTCACCAATCTTGAGCCGACGCCCTGGCCGCCGAGTTCCGGCGGCACTTCGGTATGAATGAAGGTGATGACGCCGTCCGAGACCTTGTAATAGGTCGCGGCGAGATGACCGTCGACGGTGAGCTCATAGCGATTTTGTGCTTTGTTGTTGACGACATTGGTCATCGAATCTTTTTCTCAACTTTGTCCAATTGTGGCGGCTTAACAAACGCGCGTGAAATCTGGTTCAAGCTCGCGCTGCCAAACCGATTTGCCCATCATAAGGATTATCCCATGAAAATCATCCTCACGCTTCTTGGCCTTTTGCTGCTTGTTGTGGCCGGCTTCTATTTCATCTTCCCGGCAGACCAGTTGCCGAGCTTCTTTCCGGGACACGAGGCCGGTCTGGCGCGCATTCACGCCAAGCATGGCATCATTGCCGCCGCCGCAGGCATCGTGCTGCTCGCGCGCGGCTGGTGGGTCGGGCGCAGGTGAGGGGGCGCAGGCTTCGCATTCCATGGCGCTGATACCGCCTGCGATTTGAAGTCCGCGGCGGTAAATTTAACCCTTCGTCGGTTGAAACCAGAATTCGATCGGTCCGTAGCTCGCCGCGGTAGCGGACCTGGCCTATCCCCAAGCTCGTTGCTGCCGGCGGCCCTTGCTTGACCAGCGGAGTAAGGGCCGCTCGCGCCCTCTGGATTGACGTGACAACGCGATCCCGCGGCGTAAAGCGCCCGAGTTCGTGCAAGGCCTCTCCGGATGAGAGGGCGCAGGAAACGCCGGATGCCTGGCCGCACCCGCAGCCTTGTGCGCGAATGAAAAAAGCACACAAGCATAGTCACCACAGGCAAGACCGGATCATCCGGCGTTTCCTGCGCAACGGTTTTAACGGTTTCCTTCGGGCTCTCCCTGGTGATCGGGCTTTCTTGTCACCATCGCCAGCGCAATGCGTGAGCATTGTCGCCAACTTGACGCCAGCGTCGAGGCGTCAGGACCACACGACTTCGCCGTCCGCGCACCCGTCACTCGTCAGTTGACAGGTTCGCGTCCATCGCATCCCGCGCCCAACGTTCGTGACGATCGCGATACGCCCCTCTCATGAGCACGAGACGGTTGCGAATTGTGCCGGTGATTTGCGGTTGGGATCAAGCCGCGATCTGCGGCACATTGGCACGACGGGCAAATCAGTTGCTGCAACTGAATTCGTGTCAAGTGATGAGCAAATGCTGAACTTCCGTCATTGCGAGGAGCGAAAAGCGACGAAGCAATCCAGAATCTTCCCGCTCCGCCACTGGATTGCTTCGCTATCGCTCGCAATGACAACCGAGACGGTTTGGACGTCATTCCGGCACGCGGGTGTAACGCGCGACCTGCGATTTGGAATTGTGGCGAACTTCGGACAAAGAATGATAGTGGCGCATCTTGGAATGACGCGCTTTGTTTCGCTCCGCCCCAACCGTTTCCACTTTTCGACTCAATTTTGCCCGCCGACTCACTTCAGTCTTCGCAAACAGCCAAGCGTGGGCAGGGGAAGTTGCTCGCGCTTGGTCGTCGCTTCCGGCCATTTGCGCGTCCGGCCAATTTAAAGGGTGTAGCCGTCGTCATGGATGCCGTTGTGGGGACAAAACCTAAGCCCATCCGCATGCGGGGGCGATCCTATGTCGCGTTCGTGTTCTGCCCCGTTGTTCCGATCCTGGACTGGCTTCAGGAAATCGACGCGACGCTGCGCCAGTCACCCGGCTTTTTCGTCGGCAAGCCGGTGGTGCTCGATCTGTCGGCCGTCGACCTGAGCCAGAACGCGATTGCGCAACTCGTCGCGAGCCTCGAACAGCGCGACCTTCGCATTCTCGGCGTCGAGGGTGTGGACGCCGAACGTCTCACGGCCAATATGCCGCCGTTGCTGATGGGCGGCCGTCACTGCGCCATCGCGAATAACCAGCCGAAGAAGCCGGAGGCGAAACCCAAAGCGGCGTCGCTGTTGCTCGATACCCAGGTACGCTCCGGTCAGTCCGTCGTCTTTCCCGAGGGCGATATCACGATCGTCGGATCGGTCAGCTCCGGCGCCGAAATTGTCGCCGGCGGCTCGATCCACGTCTACGGAACACTACGCGGCCGTGCGATGGCCGGCATCAACGGCAATTTGAACGCGCGAATCTACTGCCAGAAAATCGAGGCCGAGCTTCTGGCCATCGACGGTTACTACCTTACTGCGGAACAGATCGACGCCACCTCTGTATGATGGGCCGACGCAGGTCTGGCTCGCAGGGGACGTCGTGCAAATTACACCACTGAATTAATTGGTTTTGGGGAGAACAAGAATGGCCAAAGTCGTGGTTGTGACGTCAGGTAAAGGCGGCGTCGGCAAGACCACTTCGACCGCCGCCCTCGGGGCGGCGCTCGCGCAAATGGGGGAAAAGGTGGTTGTCGTCGATTTCGACGTCGGCTTGCGCAACCTCGATCTCATCCTCGGCGCCGAACGGCGGGTGGTGTTCGACTTCATCAACGTGGTGCAGGGCATCGCAAACCTTTCGCAGGCCCTCATCCGCGACAAGCGTCTGGAAAATCTGTGGCTGCTGCCGGCTTCGCAAACCCGGGACAAGGACGCGCTGACCGATGAAGGCGTCGGCAAGATCATCGCGGAGCTGCGGACGAAGTTCGACTGGATCATCTGCGACAGTCCGGCCGGCATCGAGCGCGGCGCGATGCTGGCGATGCGCTACGCCGACGAGGCCGTCGTCGTCAGCAATCCCGAAGTGTCGTCGGTGCGCGATTCCGATCGCATCATCGGAATGCTCGATTCCAAGACCGTGAGGGCCGAGAAGGGCGAAGCAGGTGCAGAAGCATCTCTTGATCACCCGGTTCGACACCGCGCGCGCGGCGCGCGGCGAAATGCTGTCGATCGACGACGTGCTGGATATCCTGGCGACGCCGTTGCTCGGCATCATTCCCGAGAGCCAGGACGTGTTGCGCGCCTCCAATGTCGGCTCTCCGGTGACGCTGAACGACGCCAACAGCGCGCCGGCCCGCGCCTATGTCGATGCGGCGCGCCGCCTGATGGGCGCGACGATCCCGATGATGGTGCCGGCGGCGCGGAAGGGCCTGATGGACCGGTTGCTTGGACGGAGGGCCGCATGATGAGCTTTCCGCGGCTGTTCGGCGGCCGCACCGTGCATCCGCACCCGCGATCCGCACCCGTCGCGCGGGAGCGGCTGCAGATTCTGCTGGCGCATGAGCGCGGCTTGCGCGGCCAGCCCGATTTGCTGGACCTGCTTCGATCCGAGATCCTGGCCGTCGTCTCGCGCCATGTCGCGTTTGACCCGGAAAAACTGAATATCAGGATGGAAAGGGGCAACGACGTATCGACACTCGAAATCGATATCGAGGTGCCCAATTCAGCCGAACGATTGTCGGCCGTTGCGTAGAGATTATCATGGCTCCCGTCGTACACCCCGGCCGATTGTTGAAACGAGAAATGGCAGCCCGCAAGCTGAGCGCCAATCGGCTGTCGCTGGATATTGGCGTGCCTTCAGGCCGCATCACCGACATTCTTAATTCTCGTCGCGGGATCACGGCCGATACAGCCGTGCGCCTTGGCCGCTATTTCGGTAACAGCGCGCAATTCTGGCTCGATCTGCAGGGCCAATACGACATCGGCGTTGTCGAACGGGAAAAAGGTGCGGAAATTGCGAGACGTGTGCGGCCCGCGGATGCGGCGTGAGGTAAATATTGTAGGGTGGGTAGAGCGAAGCGAAACCCACCAATGGTGAGTGGTCGGATGGGTTTCGCTTCGCTCTACCCATCCTACGCGGGCTAGGAGAAATGGATTCCGGGCCTGCGCCTCACGGCGCATCCCGGAATGTCACCAGTAGCGGATTCAGAAACTCGCGAATGCAGGTTGCGCTTTCGGCCGCGTGACGAAAAAGCATTCCGAGATGGTCTCCGGCCGTAGACAAGAAACGAAACCCGTTATCGTCAGCGAACGCTTTTTTCGTCGCGTGGTCGGGATCATCTGAACCATCCCAGATCATGACAGGGAAATTCTTACTCAAGAGGGCTTCGCGAGCGCCGTCCAGTTCACTGAGCGCCTCGAAACATCCGCGTACACCAGGCTCGACATCCGGGGTGATCCACTGGACCAGCTTTGGTGCCGTTCTTTTCGCAAAGTTCAGGAAGGCGTCGAACTCTATCGGTCCTTTCGGTCCGGGCGGAAGACCTCGAGAGGGATGCCATCCACCGACCAATAATGAAGACAATCGTTCCGGGAAATATTTCGCCATGCCGACGGCGATCCACCCGCCCATCGAATGACCGACAAAATGAGCGCGGGGTTCGCCGAGTTCATCCATCACAGCGACGATGTCGGCGGCTCGCTGTGCCTGACGATACAGCGCAGGATCGGGCGGCGTATCGCTCAACCCATGACCTAGCGAGTTAACGCATGCGATACGGTAGCTATCGGCAAGTAAGTCGACAATTCCAGCTCGCTTCCAACTCTCTGCGACAAGGAATAGCCCATGCTGGAGGATAACCAGCGGGCCAGAGCCTTCGATCGTATAGTGGATACGCTGTCCGCGGTTGAAGGCAAATGGCATGAGATGTTCGCAACATGAGAGCTGGAGGACTTAGTCTGCCTCAAATCGAGGTAGAGGTCTACTCCGCCGCCTCGCTCGCCCCGCTCTTCCGCGGCTTGCCCGCCTTCTTCAGCACCGGCGCCAGGAATTTCCCGGTATAGCTGCGCGGCGCTTTCACGATGTCTTCCGGCGGACCCCAGGCGACGATTTCGCCGCCGCCGTCGCCGCCTTCGGGACCGAGGTCGATCACCCAGTCGGCGGTCTTGATGACCTCGAGATTGTGCTCGATCACGACCACCGTATTTCCCTGCGACACCAGCTCGTGCAGCACTTCCAGGAGCTTCTTCACGTCGTGGAAATGCAGCCCCGTGGTCGGCTCGTCCAGGATATAGAGCGTGCGCCCGGTCGCGCGCTTGGACAGCTCCTTGGCGAGCTTGACGCGCTGGGCTTCGCCGCCCGAGAGCGTCGTCGCCTGCTGGCCGACATGGATGTAGTCGAGCCCGACGCGGTGCAGCGTCTTGAAGGTTTCGCGCACGCGCGGCACCGCCTTGAAGAAGTCGGCGGCTTCCTCGACCGTCATGTCGAGCACGTCGGCAATCGACTTGCCCTTGAACAGCACTTCCAGCGTTTCGCGGTTGTAGCGCTTGCCCTTGCAGACGTCGCAGGTGACGTAGACGTCGGGCAAAAAGTGCATCTCGATCTTGATGACGCCGTCGCCCTCGCAGGCCTCGCAACGGCCGCCCTTGACGTTGAACGAAAACCGCCCGGGCTCGTAGCCGCGCGCTTTCGCTTCCGGCAGGCCGGCGAACCATTCGCGGATCGGCGTGAACGCGCCGGTATAGGTCGCCGGATTGGAGCGCGGGGTGCGGCCGATCGGCGACTGGTCGATGTCGATGATCTTGTCGATATGCTCCAGCCCCTCGATGCGGTCGTGGGGCGCGGCGCCTTCGCTGGCATTGTTGAGCTTGCGCGCGATCGCCTTGTAGAGCGTGTCGATCAATAACGTCGATTTGCCGCCGCCGGAAACGCCGGTGACGCAGGTGAACAACCCCAGCGGAATTTCCGCCGAGACGTTCTTCAGATTATTGCCGCGGGCGTTGACCACCTTGATGGTGCGGCGATGGTTCGGCGGGCGGCGCTCCGGGATCTCCACCGACAATTCGCCGGTGAGATATTTTCCGGTCAGCGAGTTCGGATTGTTCATGATGTCGGCGGGCGTGCCCTGGGCGACGATATGGCCGCCATGCATGCCGGCGCCGGGGCCGATGTCGAGCACATGATCCGCCAGACGTATGGCGTCCTCGTCATGCTCGACCACGATCACGGTGTTGCCGAGGTCGCGCAGCCGTTTCAGGGTCTCCAGCAGCCGCGCATTATCGCGCTGGTGCAGGCCGATCGAGGGCTCGTCGAGCACATAGAGCACGCCGGTCAGCCCCGAGCCGATCTGCGAGGCGAGCCGAATGCGCTGGCTTTCGCCGCCGGACAGCGTGCCGGAGGAGCGTGACAGGGTTAGGTAATTCAGGCCGACGTCGAGCAGGAAGGAGAGACGCTCGCGGATTTCCTTGAGCACGCGGGCGGCGATCTCGTTCTGCTGCGTGTTCAGCGCCTTCGGTACGGTCTCGAACCATTCGCCGGCGCGGCGCACCGACATTTCGGAGATTTCGCCGATATGCTTGCCAGCGATTTTGACGCATAAGGCCTCCGGCTTGAGCCGGTAGCCGTGACAGGCCTCGCAGGGCACGTCGGAGAAATATTTCGCCAGTTCCTCGCGCGCCCATTCGCTTTCGGTCTCGCGGAAGCGGCGGTTGAGATTGGTGATGACGCCCTCGAACGGCTTCTTGGTGTCGTAGGAGCGTACGCCGTCCTCGTAGGAGAACTTGATTTCGTCCTCGCCGGAGCCGTGCAGGATCGCCGCTTGCGTTTTCTTCGGCAGGTCCTTCCACTTGGTGTCGAGGGTGAACTTGTAGAACTTGGCCAGCGCGGTCAGCGTCTGGATGTAATAGGGCGAGGAGGATTTGGCCCACGGCGCGATCGCGCCCTTGCGCAGCGTCATCTCCTTGTCGGGAATGACGAGGTCCTCGTCGATATGCTGCTCGATGCCGAGCCCGCCGCAGGCAGGACACGCGCCATAGGGGTTGTTGAACGAGAACAGCCGCGGCTCGATTTCCGGAATCGTGAAGCCGGAGATCGGGCAGGCGAACTTTTCCGAAAACAGAATCCGTTCGGGTCCGCTCTTGTCGTGGATTTTGGCGATTTTTTTCTTCTCACCCTCTCCGGCAAGGGGAGGGTCGGCGCTCCGCGCCGGGGAGGGGTCATTTGCATTGGCCTGACCCCCACCCGCCTGCTTCGCAGTCGACCTCCCCCTTTCAGGGGGAGGTGAAGAAGGCACATCGGCATATTCGATCACCGCAAGCCCCTCGGCGAGCTTCAGCGCGGTCTCGAAACTTTCCGCGAGCCGCTGGCCGATATCGCTCCGCACCACGATGCGGTCGACCACGACGTCGATGTCATGCGGGAATTTCTTGTCGAGCGTGGGCGCTTCGGCGAGTTCATGGAAGGTGCCGTCGATCTTGACGCGCTGAAAACCCTTCTTGAGATATTCGGCGAGCTCTTTCTTGTATTCGCCCTTGCGGCCGCGCACGACCGGCGCGAGCAGATAAAGCCGCGTTCCTTCCGGCAGCGCCAGCACGCGATCGACCATTTGCGAGACGATCTGGCTTTCGATCGGCAGGCCCGTGGCCGGCGAATAGGGCACGCCGACGCGCGCCCATAGCAGGCGCATGTAGTCGTAGATCTCGGTGACGGTGCCGACGGTCGAGCGCGGATTTTTCGAGGTGGTCTTCTGCTCGATCGAGATCGCCGGCGAAAGCCCGTCGATCTGGTCGACATCGGGCTTCTGCATCATCTCCAGGAACTGGCGCGCATAGGCCGACAGCGACTCGACATAACGCCGCTGGCCTTCGGCGTAGATGGTGTCGAAAGCGAGCGAGGATTTGCCGGAGCCCGACAGCCCCGTGAACACCACGAGCTTGTCGCGCGGAATTTCGACGTCGATGTTTTTCAGATTGTGTTCGCGCGCGCCGCGAATGGTGATCGCACGCAGGCTGGAGGCGGACTGTTGGCGCTTCGCCTTGATAATTTCATCCATATTGGCATTTCCGGGCGCGTCGCCCGGAAGCGATCAGACGCCAATAATCAAGCTCGGAACATAGGAAGAACGGGAATCAATTTCCAGTGCCCCGTGAAAACCATCAACGGATAGTTGGAACAGAGCGTTTTCAAGCGAAGTGGATACCGGTTCGCGTGAAGAAAACGCGTCAAAAATGACAAAATGGCAGCAGCGGTCAGCAGCAGGCAACAAAAAAAGCCGGCACGAGGCCGGCCTTTCAAAATTGATGCGCTTCAGCCGCGATCAGTATTTTGCGACGACTGGGCCGCCCCAGCGGTAGTTGACGTGGACCGATACCAGATCGGCATCGCCGTGAATGCGGTCGGTGCTGACAACCGCACCGCTGGTTATGTTGGTGAAGGTGGTGGTGTTGTTGGCAATGAACAGGTGGTTGTACTCGATCGCTGCCGACCAGTTCGGCGCAAACGAGAACTCGATGCCGCCGCCGACCGTGCCGCCCCAGCGGTTGTCGCCGGAAGCCGTCGCGAAGACATTGCCAGCGGTCATGCGATCGTTGCGATCGGCGACCACGGCCGCGCCGCCCTTGAAATACAACAGGGCGGTGTTCCAGGCGTAACCAACCTGGCCGGTGAACAATCCAAACGCATCGACGCGGGAACGATCGATATTTGCGGGTGTGATCAGGCTGACGCTGCTGCCTTTGAGGCTCGCCCAGTCGCCCAATGCTTCGAAACCGAATACCCAGGACGCGGCCTGCCAGCGATAACCGGCCTGGCCACCCGCGAAAGCACCGGAAGTGTTGTGGCAGCCGTCCGGACCGATCACCGTTGGACCGGTTTGATCGAAGCAACGGCTCGCCGTGCCCCAACCGCCGTTGATGCCGACGTAGACGCCGCTCCAATCGTAAGCGACCGGAATCATCTCCGGCGCCTTCGTATATGTGCGGGCGGGCAGATCAGCCGCCACTGCCGGTGCCACAGCTCCCAACGCGAGGAGAGCGACAGCGCCCAGCAACATCCTCTTCATTTCATCAACTCCGGCTTCTTCGCCCGCTTCATTTTTTGAAAGAAGCGTTTTGTCCCAACTCGATCGAGCGCCCATCTACCCTGCTCGGAATCGAACCTACCGCAATTCGGCCCCAAAGGGCGTCTCCCAAAAGCCACAGTCGGCGATGAAGTGCACGGCCGGGAAGCCGATGATTTGTCATGGTTTTCGTTCGCTTGCCGACGTCCAATGCGGGTCATGGGAAGCGAGGCCGTAACGGTATCTGAGGAAATGGGGCCACCAACCTGACTCTGTTGGATTCCTCAGGGGATTCGGCATGGAACAAAACTGGAACATTCCAGCCCGCGATGCTATATGTGGATAACCAAAGGATGGTCCGGCGCAGCCCGCGGGCGAGCGTATAGGGTCTCCGGCGCTAACGAGGAGAGTGGAGAGCGGCGATGGCAGGAAGCGTGAACAAGGTGATTCTGGTCGGAAATCTCGGCAAGGATCCCGAAATCCGGCGCACCCAGGACGGGCGGCCGATCGCCAATCTCAGCATCGCCACCTCGGAGAGCTGGCGGGACAAGGCGACCGGTGAGCGCAAGGAAAAAACCGAATGGCACCGCGTCGTGATCTTCAATGAAGGTCTGTGCAAGATCGCCGAGCAGTACCTGAAGAAGGGCGCGAAGATCTACATCGAAGGCCAGTTGCAGACCCGCAAATGGACCGACCAGGCCGGCATCGAAAAATATTCGACCGAGGTGGTGCTGCAAGGCTTCAACTCGAACCTGACCATGCTGGACGGACGTGGCGGCGGAGGCGGCAGCATCGGCTCCGACGATCAGGGCGGTGGCGACTTTGGTGTCAGCGGGCCCTCGGGCGCGCCGCGCCGTGCGGTAGCGGCAGGCAGCCGCAACAGCGACATGGATGACGACATTCCGTTCTGAGCGGCTCGTTAAAGCGAGGCATCGAAATCCCGTTGGAAGCCAACCCTGGAGGCCCGGATCGGCAAGGGTGTGAGGGCCTCTCATGAGTCTCGCCCCACTGCTGGACGCTGCACCGGCAATTCCCGTCCACGCTTTCGCAGCGATGGCGGCCTTTGTGCTGGGCGTCGTCCAGTTCGCGGCGCCCAAGGGCACGCTGCCACATCGCACCGTCGGCTGGATCTGGGTTCTGCTGATGCTGGCGGTGGCTGGGAGCTCGTTCTGGATTCACCAGATCAGGCTCTGGGGTCCATGGAGCCCGATCCATCTGCTGTCGATCTTCACGCTGGTCATGCTTCCGCTCGGCGTTTGGGCCGCGCATCATCATCGGGTGATCGATCACCGCCGCATCATGATAGGTATTTTCTCCGGGGCTCTGGTCATTGCCGGGCTGTTCACGTTGCTGCCCGGGCGGATCATGCATGCGGTGGTTTTCGGCCATTGAACGCGTGCGCTGCGCGGCTTTGCGGCGCTCGCTTGGAGGCCCCGCGACTTTCAGCCGGATGGCCCGCTAAGTGACTGGAAAAACGAGGGGAAAATCGGCTGTCCCAAACGCTTGCGGGGTGGTTTTGCCCCCCTCGATGCGCTATATGAATGTGATTCTGAATTGACCGGATTTTCCCTTGTCTGAACCTGAAGATACGAAGCCCGGAGAGCCACCGGCGCCGTCCGACGTTCGTCCCGTTTCCATCCTCGACGAGATGAAGCGCTCCTACCTCGATTACGCCATGAGCGTGATCGTGGCGCGAGCGTTGCCGGATGCGCGCGACGGTCTCAAGCCCGTTCACCGCCGCATCCTCTATGCGATGCACGAGAACGGCTTCGACTGGAACAAGGCGCCCAACAAATCGGCGCGCACCGTCGGCGACGTGATCGGTAAATATCATCCCCACGGCGACCAGTCGGTCTACGACGCGCTGGTCCGCATGGCGCAGGATTTCTCCATGCGCGTGCCCTTGATCCACGGGCAGGGCAATTTCGGCTCGGTGGACGGCGATGCTGCGGCTGCGATGCGTTATACGGAATCGAAGCTCACCAAAATTGCGCATACATTGCTTGATGACATCGACAAGGATACCGTCGATTTCCAGGCCAACTACGACGACAAGGATCGCGAGCCGCGGGTTCTTCCGGCCAAGTTCCCCAATTTGCTGGTCAACGGCGCCGGCGGCATCGCGGTCGGCATGGCCACCAACATTCCGCCGCACAATCTCGGCGAGGTCATCGATGCCTGCGTGGCCTTGATCGAAAATCCCGGGCTTTCGATAGATCAACTCATCGAGATCATCCCGGGCCCGGATTTCCCGACCGGCGGCATCATTCTCGGACGGCAGGGCATCCGCTCGGCCTATCATCTTGGCCGCGGCTCGATCGTGATGCGCGGCAAGGTGTCGATCGACACCATCCGCAAGGATCGCGAAGCGATCGTGATCACCGAAATTCCCTATCAGGTTAACAAGGCCACGATGGTCGAGCGCATCGCCGAACTGGTGCGCGAGAAGAAGATCGAGGGCATCGCCGACCTGCGCGATGAATCCGATCGCAAGGGTTTCAGCGTCGTCGTCGAACTCAAGCGTGACGCCGTGCCTGACGTGGTGCTCAATCAGCTCTATCGGTTCACGCCGCTGCAAACCAACTTCGGCGCCAACATGGTCGCGCTCGACGGCGGCCGGCCGCAGTTGATGAACCTGAAGGACCTGCTGACGATCTTCATCGCCTTCCGCGAACAGGTGGTGACGCGTCGGACCAAGTTCCTGCTCAACAAGGCGCGCGACCGCGCCCACATTTTGGTCGGCCTCGCCATTGCGGTCGCCAATATCGACGAGATCATTCGCGTCATCCGCACCTCGCCCGATCCGAACACGGCGCGCGATACGTTGATGTCGCGCGACTGGCCGGCAAAGGACGTCGCGGCCATGATCACGCTGATCGACGATCCCCGCCACCGGTTGGCGGAAGACGGCACCGCGCGGCTGTCGCTGGAGCAGGCCAAGGCCATTCTCGACCTTCGCCTGCAGCGGCTCACCGCGCTCGGCCGCGAGGAGATTTCGGAAGAACTCGACAAGCTCGCGGTCGAAATCAACGATTATCTCGACATCCTGCGCTCGCGCGCCCGCGTCCAGGCGATCGTCAAGACCGAACTTGCCGACGTGAAGTCGGAATTCGCCACCCCGCGCAAGACGGTCATCATCGAGCAGGAAGGCGAGGTCGAGGACGAAGACCTGATCCAGCGCGAGGACATGGTGGTGACCGTGTCGCATGCCGGCTACGTCAAGCGCGTGCCGCTGTCGGCCTATCGCGCGCAGCGGCGCGGCGGCAAGGGCAGGGCGGGCATGCAGACCCGCGACGAGGATTTCGTCAGCCGCCTGTTCGTGGCCTCGACGCATACGCCGGTGCTGTTCTTTTCCTCGCGGGGACAGGTCTACAAGGAGAAGGTCTGGCGGCTGCCGATGGCGGCTCCCAACGCCCGCGGCAAGGCGATGATCAACATCCTGCCGCTCGAGCAGGGCGAGCGCATCACGACCATCATGCCGTTGCCGGAGGATGAATCCTCCTGGGGCAATCTCGACGTGATGTTTGCCACCACCGGCGGCACCGTCCGCCGCAACAAGCTCTCCGATTTCGTCGACGTCCGCCGCTCGGGCATCATCGCGATGAAGCTCGACGAGGACGAGGCGATCGTGGACGTGCAGATCTGCACCGAGCATGACGACGTGCTGCTGACCGCCGCCGGCGGCCAGTGCATCCGCTTCGCGGTCACTGATGTGCGGGTATTCTCCGGCCGTACCTCGATGGGCGTGCGCGGCATTGCGCTTGCGAAAGGTGATCGGCTGATTTCGCTGGCGATCCTCAGGCATGTCGAGGCGACCTCGGACGAGCGCTCGGCCTATCTCAAGATGCGCCGCGCGGTGGCCGGCGAGGTCGCTGGCGCTGAGGAGGCGACGGAAGCCGAGACCGAAGAGGCCTCCAGCACCATTCAGCTTTCCTCCGAGCGCTATGTCGAAATGTCGGCGCAGGAGCAGGTGGTGCTGACGGTCTCCGTCAATGGCTTCGGCAAACGCACCTCATCCTACGAATACCGGACGACGGGGCGCGGCGGCAAAGGCATCGTGGCGATGTCGGTCAATAACCGCAACGGCAAGCTGGTCGCCTCGTTCCCCGTGGAAGAGTCCGACCAGATCATGCTGGTGACCGACAAGGGCCAGCTCATCCGTTGTCCGGTCGAGGACATCCGGATCGCCGGCCGCTCGACGCAAGGCGTCATCGTGTTCAATACCGCCGACGAAGAGCATGTGGTGTCGGTCGAGCATATCGGCGAGGAAGCCGAAAACGGCAACGGCAACGGTGGCGTCGGCGCCGGTTAGAGCTCCGAAAACCTCTCGCGGCTGACGAAGATCAAGTCGGCGTTCGATCCGAAAAACATCTTCAAGCACGCCCAGAGCGTGCCGGGCTCAGTGTCCAGGCTTTGAAATGGAAGTGGAGGCGAGGGCTTTTGGTCCCAGCCTCCACGAAACTGCTCTGGATGCTTTCGCGTGCCTTATGGCGTGCGGTCGGCGGTGACCAGGCGCGCTTGCCTGACAGCCGTCCTCGAGCCGGCATTGCGCAGGCAGGAGGCCTCGAAATGCGGCCAGGTCTGCTGCGAGCAGTCGCGACCGATCGGGCGAATATCGAGCCGGTCGGCCTTGGCGAGCGGGCGCGGCACGCTCGCTTCAACTTGCGGCGCAAAGCCCGGCAGGATGGCCAGGGCAGCAGCAAGGCACGCGGCAATAGCAATGGCTGAGAGAGTCTTGATCATGATCGTCCCCTGTCACCGGGCCTTGGTGGCCCTCGTTGTCTGGTCTCTTGATACAAACCGGGCGTTTCCGGAGTTCTTCGCCAAGGTCCGCCAAAGGCCCAAAATGGTTTCATTCGGCCGTCATTTTGTTTCGTCGCTCGGTCTGGGATGAAACAAAGCTGGCCCCTGCCCAGAAGACGCGCCGCACCCGCAAGGGGTTCAATGGCCGACCAAAAATATGGGTTTTGCAAAGCGGGAACCAATCGGCTTGCGGGTCTGGCCGGGGCGGGGTAGGACGGTTTGATGCCCCGTATCGCGCTTTATCCCGGCTCATTCGATCCCGTCACCAACGGCCATCTGGACGTGGTGAGGAATGCCGTCAGCCTATGCGACCGGCTGGTTGTCGCTATCGGCGTCCATCCTGGCAAAACTCCGCTATTTTCGACGGAAGAGCGCCTGGACATGCTTCAGGAAGTGTTCGGCCCTGTCGCCGCAAAGGTCGGCTGCACGTTCGAGGCCATCACCTACGACGATCTTGTCGTCACGGCCGCGCAACGCGCCGGTGCCACGATCCTGATCCGCGGCCTGCGGGACGGCACTGACCTTGACTACGAGATGCAGATGGCGGGCATGAACGAAACCATGGCGCCGGAAGTTCGCACCGTGTTCCTGCCGGCCTCACCGACCGTCCGCCCGATCACTGCCACACTGGTGCGACAGATCGCCGGTATGGGTGGCGACGTCTCGAGCTTCGTGCCGAAGGCCGTGACCAAGCGCCTCAAGGCCAAATTCGGCCGCTGATACTTCATCTCTCACGCTGGAGCTTCCATGATCCGAATTCTCGCTGTCCTCGTCGCGCTGGCCTGTGCCGCGCCCGCCATCGCTCAGCCGCTTCCTGCCGGTCTCGACAAGCAGAACGCGATCGTCATCGACACCACCAAGGGCCGGATCGTCATCAAGCTGCGTACCGATATCGCTCCCAAGCATGCCGAACGCATCAAGCAGCTCACCCGCGAAGGCTTTTACAACAACGTTCCCTTCCATCGGGTGATGGATGGCTTCATGGCGCAGACCGGCGACGGTCAAAACTTCAACGGCACCGGCGGATCGAAATATCCGAACCTGAAGCAGGAGTTCTCCAACGTCCACTTCCAGCGCGGCGTCGTCGGCATGGCGCGCCGTGGCGACAGCGTGGATTCCGCCAATTCGCAGTTCTTCATCATGTTCGCCGACGGCAAGCCGCTCGATGGCCAGTACACGGTGATCGGCGAAGTGGTGCAGGGCATGGATGTCGTCGACAAGCTGAAGAAGGCGGGCCCGGGATCAGCAGGCGGCGCGGTGACCGATCCCGACAAGATGGTGAAGGTTCAAGTTGCTTCCGACATGAAGTGACCGGTGGCGAGCCTGCCTCGCCGTTCGCACTGGCTCGGCGCCGCGGCGCTTCTGCTCGCGGCGGTGAACTCTGCGCCGGCACAACCGGCGCAGGTGAACACCATTGCCGATCTCTTCGCGAGGCTGAGGACCTGCTGGAAACCACCGGAGCCCTCGCGCGTCCATCCTGACATCGACATTACCGTCATTGTCAGCTTTAACCGGGCGGGAGAAATCCTGGGCCACCCCCGCGTCACCTATGAGTCGGAACAGGCGGACGACAACGATCGTTTATTGTACCGGATCGCGGTCATGCAGGCGTTGCAGCGCTGCGTTCCCATGCCATTTACAGAAGGAATGGCCGGCGCCGCCGCCGGCCGCCCCTTCGCCATTCGATTTCACAACCGCAAACCTCCACCAGCAGAGAAACGAGCATGGCTGATACAGAAAATACTTTGATCCTTGAAACCACGCAGGGACCCGTCACCATCGAAATGCGCCCCGATCTAGCGCCGAACCATGTCGCGCGGATCAAGGAGCTTGTGCGGGACGGATTTTACGATGGCATCGTGTTCCATCGCGTGATCGATGGTTTCATGGCCCAGACCGGTTGCCCGCAGGGCACCGGTACGGGCGGGTCCGGCACCAAGCTCAAGGCTGAGTTCAATGCCGAGCCGCATGTGCGCGGAACCACGTCGATGGCGCGTGCCGCCAGTCCGGATTCCGGCGACAGCCAGTTCTTCATCTGCTTCGACGACGCCCCGTTCCTGAACAAGCAGTACACTGTATGGGGCAAGGTGACGTCGGGGATGGAGAACGTCGACAAGATCAAGCGCGGCGAGCCGGTCAGGGATCCCGACAAGATCGTCAAGGCGCATATGGCGCTGGACGCGGCCTAATATCGCCGGCTACGCCGCGATACGTGAATGGTGAGTGGCGAATAGCGAATGGTCCATTCGCCACTCCCTATTCGCCATTCGCCCACGTGAGACATGCGCACCGATCTCTTCGATTTCGAACTTCCCGCCGAACGGATCGCGCTGCGACCCGCGCACCCGCGCGATTCCGCGCGGATGCTGGTCGTCGAGCCTGGCACGTCTCTGCAAGACAGTGTCGTCGCCGACCTGCCGCAATGGCTCAAGGCGGGCGATCAACTCGTCGTCAATGACACCAAGGTCATCTCGGCCCAGCTCAAAGGGCGGCGTCTTGGCCGGGAGACCGAGCCGAAGATCGAGGCGACGCTGATCAAGCGGCTCGACGGCTCGCGCTGGCGGGCGCTGGTCAAGCCGGCAAAGAAGCTCGCGCGCGGCGACGTGGTCCGTTTCGGCAATGAGGGCAGGGTCTGCCTGCTCGGTCACCTCGATGCCGAAGTCGAGGACAAGGGCGAAGACGGCGCGGTCACACTGTCATTTTCTTTTCACGGACCGACGCTCGATTCCGCGATATCAGACCTCGGCAGCCCGCCGCTGCCGCCCTATATCGCCTCCAAACGCGCGCCCGACGAACACGACGCGGCCGACTACCAGACCATGTTCGCCGTCAACGAAGGCGCGGTCGCAGCACCCACCGCCGGCCTGCATTTCACGCCGGCGCTGGAGGCGGCGCTGCACGAGCGCGGTGTCGGCCTGCATCGCATCACCCTCCATGTCGGCGCGGGCACGTTCCTGCCGGTCAAGGCGGATGACACCTCCGAGCACAAAATGCATTCCGAGTGGGGCGCCATCTCGCCCGCTACGGCCGAGGCGCTGAATGCGGCGCGCGCAAGGGGTGGTCGCGTGGTCGCCGTCGGCACCACGTCGCTGCGGGTATTGGAGAGCGCGGCCACCGAGAATGGCGAGATCCGGCCGTTTGATGACGAAACGGCGATCTTCATCACGCCCGGCTATCGCTTCCGTGCGGTCGATATTCTCCTGACCAATTTCCATTTGCCGCGTTCGACGCTATTCATGCTGGTATCGGCCTTTTCAGGGCTAGAAACCATGAAGCGCGCCTATGCCCACGCGATCCGGAGCGACTATCGGTTTTATTCCTATGGCGACGCTTGCCTGCTGTTTCGTGAATCGACGGAATGACGGAAAACCACTTCCAACTGCTCGGCCATGACGGCCAGGCGCGCACCGGTCAATTGGCGACGCCGCACGGCGTGGTGAAGACGCCGGCTTTCATGCCGGTCGGCACCGCAGGCGCCATGAAGGGCCTGCACTGGCGCGAAGTTCGCGACGCCGGCACTGATATCGTGCTCGGCAACACCTATCATCTGATGTTGCGGCCCGGCGCGGAGCGGATCGCGGCGCTCGGCGGCTTGCAGCATTTCACGGGCTGGAACGGTCCGATGCTAACGGATTCCGGCGGCTTTCAGGTGATGTCGCTGTCAGAGCTTCGCAAGGTGAGGGAAGGGGCCGTCACCTTTCGCTCCCATATCGACGGCGCCATGGTTGAATTGTCACCGGAACGCTCCATCGAAGTGCAGCGGCTGCTCGGCTCTGACATCGCGATGCAGATGGATGAGTGCGTGCGGTTGCCGGCGGAGCACGGCGATATCGAGCGCGCCATGCAATTGTCGCTGCGTTGGGCGGAGCGCAGCCAGCGCGCGTTCGAGACCGCGCCTGCCGGCTACATGCTGTTCGGCATCGTCCAGGGCGGCGACGTACCGGAGCTGCGGCGCGTAAGCGCACGAGGCCTCGTCGACATCGGCTTTCACGGCTACGCGATCGGCGGGCTTGCCGTCGGCGAGCCCCAAGCAGTCATGCTCGCGATGATCGAGGAAGTCGCGCCGTTTCTGCCGGATGCGCGTCCGCGTTATCTGATGGGGGTGGGAACGCCGGAGGACATCCTCGAAGCGGTGGCGCGTGGCATCGATATGTTCGACTGCGTGATGCCGACCCGTAACGGCCGTCACGGCATGGCGTTTACGCGGTACGGCCAGATCAATCTACGCAACGCACGCCACGCCGACGACCCACGGCCGCTCGACGAAACCAGTCCCTGGGCCTCCACGCGCAATTGTTCGCGCGCCTACCTGCATCACCTCGTCCGCTCCGGCGAGACGCTGGGCGCGATGCTGCTGTCTGAAATCAACATCGCCTACTATCAACATTTGATGAACGGCGTCCGGCAAGCGATCTCGCAAGGCACGTTTGCCGGTTTTCGCGAGCGGACGCGCAGCGAATGGACAAAAGGCGACATCGCGGCGCGTTAGGGTTCCGCGCCGGCAAAAACCCGAGAAGGATTGCAACTTAGTTGCAGGCCAAACGCTTGAGCGAATGCTTGGTTACGAAGCCATAGCCGCAGGTATCGCAGGTCCAGAGGTAGCTGATGATGTTGTCAGCCAGATAGGCTGACGCCTCGGCAGCTACCATGGAGTCCGCGCAGACAGGGCACGTCGGCAGATCACTCCCACGGGGGTTATGCGATAGGGTGGACAGGACTTCAGCAACTGCTGACATCGTGGCCTCCTTTGCGATCTGGGCCTAGCGCCGCCTGTTTGAAGGCGCGTACTGTGCGGGGGAGTACGAACTTCGGAAGGTTCGTCGCCACCAGCACCATACAATAGTTTGTTTGACGATGTCGCAACACAAATGCGTTGGTTTTACGTTATTTGGCGCGGGGCGCATTTTTGCGATGCAGCGAATTGTGGCGCGGCAATGCTTGAACTGCGACACGCTTTCACCGCTATAAGAAGCAATCGTCTCACATCCAAGCATCGATACGCATCGGAGAAATGCGCCATGGAGGAATTGTTGACAACGCGTGCTGTGCAGCATCGCGGACGGGGCCGCGTGTTCGACAGCATCGTGGAAGCGATCGGCGATACGCCGATCGTACGATTGCAACGGCTGCCGCAGCGCCACGGGGCGAAGGCGACCATTTTAGCTAAACTCGAATATCTCAATCCTGCCGCGAGCGTGAAGGACCGCATCGGCGTGGCCATGATCGTGGCGATGGAAAAGGCCGGTCTCATTGATGCTGACACCGTGCTGATCGAACCGACGTCGGGAAATACCGGGATTGCGCTGGCTTTCGCGGCGGCATCGCGCGGATATCGGCTGAAGCTGGTGATGCCGGAGTCGATGTCGATCGAGCGGCGCAAGATGCTGGCCTTCCTTGGCGCCGAAATTGTCCTGACGCCAGCGGCCCAGGGCATGAAGGGGTCGATCGCCACCGCAGAGGAACTGGTGCGGACCACGCCCAAAGCCGTCATGCCCCAGCAGTTCAAGAATCTCGCCAACCCGGAAATTCATCGCCAGACCACGGCGGAAGAAATCTGGAACGACACCGGCGGCAACATCGACGTCTTTGTCGCGGGCGTCGGAACCGGCGGCACCATTACGGGGGTAGGGCAGGTGTTGAAGGCCCGCAAACCTTCGGTGCGGATCGTCGCCGTCGAGCCGGAGGAAAGCGCGGTATTGTCCGGCGGTCAGCATTCGCCGCACAAAATCCAGGGGCTTGGCGCCGGCTTCGTCCCCGAGATCCTCGATCGCTCCGTGATCGACGAAATCGTCAAGATCAACAGCGCCGACGCGATCGAGACCGCGCGCGCTCTGGCGCGCAACGAGGGGATCGCCGGCGGCATTTCCTCGGGCGCCGCGATTGCGGCGGCCCTAAAGCTGGGACAACGTCCGGAAAACGCGGGCAAGGTCATCCTTGCGATTGTGCCCTCGTTCTCGGAGCGCTACCTCTCAACGGTTCTGTTTGAAGGAATCTGATCGTGCCAGACCAACCAAGGCGACCGCGAACCCTGAACGATGCTCGCTCCGAAGCGGAAGCCGCTTTCAAGAAGGTGACAAAGAAGGAGCCGGAAGCCCCGCCGAAGACGATCACGCCTCCCGGCGTGAAGGAACAGGTCTCGTTGCGGATCGATCAGGACGTGCTCGAATACTTCCGGGAAGGCGGCCCCGGCTGGCAGGACCGGATCAACGACGCCTTGCGCAAGGCGGCCGGGAAATAGCATCGCCGATCCAGCCGCAGCTAAACCAGCTCAGGCCTCGACCGGCGCGGACTTCGGCGCCGGCGGCTTCAGGTTCAGGAGATTGCCGGTCAGAATGAGCAGGGCCCCCAGGAACGGTGAAGACGTCCATCCGCTCGCCGTAAATCATCCAGCCCGCCGCGGCGGTTAGGGGGACGCGAAGGAAATCCATCGGCAGCACGATGGTGGCGTCCGCATACAGCATCGCGCGCGCCATGCAGAAGTGCGAGAAGGTACCACCGATGGCAATCGCAATCGCGCAGCCCCAGACATAAGGCGACGGCCATACCCAGAGATAGAAGGTGGGCAGTGCCCCCGCCACGACCTGGACCGCCAGCATCCAGAACACGATCGCTACCGTCGTCTCGGTGCGCGTCAACGACTTCATGATCGCGACCGACGTGCCGAAGCCGACGGCGGCCGCGAGCGCAATCAATTGACCCGGATTGATCTCCCCGGTTGCCGGACGCACGATGACGAAGACGCCGATCAGCCCCAGCGCGATGGCGGAAATCTTCCAGATCGTCATCCGCTCGCCGAGAAAACTTGCGGCCAAAAGCGCGGTCCAGATCGGCATCGTGAATTCGAGCGATACTACCTGTCCGAGCGGGATCAGCGTCAGCGCATAGAACCAACCGAGCTGGGCGGCATAGTGCAGCAGGCCGCGGCCGGCATGCAGGCGCAGCCGCGACGTCCGCAACGCCGTAAAGCCGCCGGCGAGGCGGATCAGGGGATACAGCATCAGAAGGCCGAGCGCCGATCGGATTTCCATGATCTGGAAGACGCTGAGTTCGCGCGTGGCCTCACGGCCGGTGACGGCTACCACCAGCATCAGGGAGAGCCAGCCGGCCATCCACAGCGCGGCCCTCGGTTTTGATGGCATTCGGTTCATTGCAGCAGACAACCCGGCCCATGGCGATGCGACGCGCGAGACGTCCGCGAAGCAAGCCGGTATCGTCGAGCGCGCCACGGTTTGCAACGGGTAAATCTGCCGGTGCTATAATGCGCGACTAGGCGAACTCGCGCGATATTCAGGAGGAACTTCCATGCGCATCTTGCAACCAACCGACTGGTCGAAACCGCGCGGCTTTTCCCACGGCGTGGTGGTAGAGGCTCCCGGACGCTGGATCGTGTTGGCCGGCCAGACCGGCGGCGATGAAAAAGGCGACTATCCGCCCGACATGGCGGCCCAGGTCGGCACGGCGCTGAAGCGCATCATGCGCCTGCTCGCGGAAGCGGGCGCTGGCCCCGAGCACATCGTGCGGCTGACCTGGTATCTGACGAGCCGGAGCGAATACGAAGCGGCGGGTGCCGGAATCGGCGCGGCCTGGCGCGAAACCCTGGCTAGGAATTTTCCGCCCTCGACCTTGCTTTACATCAGCGGGTTGGTCGACGCGCGCGCCAAGGTCGAGATCGAAGTAACCGCGTTCTTGCCGACTACATAAAAAATCGCCGGCGGCACCGAGATGGCGAGCCGCCGGCGATTTTGTCTCGGTCGGGAACTAGCTGCGCGTCAGAATAATAGAGGCGCCCTTGAACTGGCTTTCGGACCTGATGATCACCGATTGCTTGTTGCCGCGCGTCGTCAGGGAAATGTTCGCGGAGAATCCAGGCGCATTGGCGATGACCTGAACCACACCGCCGCCCGTACGTCCCTCGAGATTGCCGTTGACGTTGCGGCTGGCTTCGTTCCAGGTTCCGGAAATCGCCGAACCTCGGGCCAGGACATTGCTCGACAGATTGAACTTGTAGCTGTCACTGGCGCAGGTCAGCGTCTGCTGCAGGCCATTGCCGCCATCGCCGACAGCGTAAGTGGCGCGGCAGCGGATGCGCTCGGTTGAACCATCGTCCAGCGTCACAGTGCCTCCGCCGCTCCATACCCCGGCCATGCCTGCGAAAGGCCCGCCGGATTGCGCGTGGCTGCTGCTGCTCCAGATGGACGCAGCCAGCATCGCTGCAGCTGCAAAAATCAGGCGCCGCGTGAAAGCGATGCCGGGGTATTTCTTGCCGTTATTGACGTGAAGCTTCCCACCGGCCACTGCATGGTACTCCCGAAGATGCTCCATTCCACTTCCCCCATCCGGCATTGCCACTCAGGTGGCCGTTCGCATATGCACCATTGATCGATACCCGCACAAGTCCCTCGCGGCCGATCGTGCCTGCGACATCGGAGCCGGGTGCTGAAATCCTACCGTCGGTCACCGTGAGGGTCGAGCGCACGGTCGGTTCACACGATCCGGCCTTGGTCACGATCGTGACATTCCAAATTCCGTCATAGGGATTCCGAGCCTGTGCCGGATGAGCGCCAAGCACCACACAGCCCAGTAAGGCGGCAGCCAGCGAGACAGAACAGGCTCTTGTAATGCGATGAATGCGCATGAATCGCGTCCTCGATGTGTGTGACGGGGACAGCTATTTCGCGACAATTATGGTCAAACTTTGGTGCGTTGCATCATGATCGCGAAAATTACCTGAAAAACAGACTCTTATGTCGGCAATCGAGTCCAGGAAATGAAAGCGCCGAGGGCACCTAGTCCGCCAGCGCGGGTGCGTTGGTCGCGAATTGTTCGTCCTGCGGCCGTGTCGGCAGGGCGCCATGCTTCTTGGCATGATCGATGACTTCCGCCAGCAATTTCTGCCCCATCGGCGCCAACGCCCGTTCCCAGAGCTGCCTGGCTGTTTCGTCCTTTCCGACAAAACACCAGTCCTGCGCGGCGATGGCACCGGCATCCATGCGATCGGCCAGATGGTACACGGTGCCGCCGGCGATCGGGTCCTTCGCGCGGATGGTCCACTCGACGGCGGCGATTCCGCGATGCCGGGGCAACAGCGATGGATGATAGCCGATGCCACCGAGGCGAGCGGCGGCCAGCGCTTCCTTGCTGATGCGCGCATGACTATGCGCGGTGACGATCAGGTCGGTCGCCGGCGCGATTTCCGAAGCCACGACAAGTTTCGGATTGGCCTGCACGGCCACCTCGATACCGCTCTCGCGGGCGGCCGCGGCAAGCCGGTCTTCGGCATCGGCAACGACCACCCGCACCACGTCCACGCCGTGTTGCCGCAGCATTTGCAGAGTCGTCACGCCGAAATGGCGGGAGCCGACGAGGGTAATCCGCATGAGTTTTCTTCCGTCAGATGCAGGTATAGGGCCGCCACGTCGATAACATGCTGCAGCTCCCCGCCATCAGGCCCGAAAGCGGCGAGGGCGGGCTTATCAACAGACTGGAGGCGGCCGGTCCGGAACCGGCTGTCGCAGCCTTTTGAAGGCGCAGTTGCCGCTATCGCGATGAAAATTTCGGAATTTTCTCCGCAAAGCCGTTGAAACACTTCAACCGCTCGTCCTCTTCCTTGACAAATCGGCAATCCATGACGCCGTTTGCGGGCGAAGCCTTCGGCTTCGGCTTAGGTGGAACAGCGGCATCGTAACAGTCGAGCCGGTCCTTGGTTTCGTCATCGATGTCGAGGCAAGCCAGGAGCTTCTCGGCAAGCGATTTCGGAGGACCGCTCTTCGGCGCTTTCGCCTTGGCATGTGCTGCCGGCTTTGGCGGGGCGGCCGGCGGTGCGTCATCCTGCTGCGCCAGGGCAGCGGTTGCATTCAGGACGACGATCAACGCAAGCAGTTTCTTCATATCCAGTCCTCTTTGATCTCGAACCGCTGATGGCTCGATTCGGATGTTCGCATCGGCAAGGGGCACCCTGCGGCGCGGTCGACGGCAAATGTCGGATCCCCGAGCTAGGTCTATAGAGCTACCGATGGCCGTTGCAACACGAAGAAAGGCCGGATGCACGCAAATCCGCCCCCGCTGCGCCGCCTTCCAGGCGTTTGTGGCAGGACGGCGGCAATAGATTTGCGTTCGTTTCGGACGCGGCGGCTAACATAGATTTCGACGTGTGGCTGATCCATAATGCCGGCTCTCGTGGCAGTGGAGAAAAAGACCATGCGTGCCTTCAGGCGCTTACAGATCGCCGTTCCCGTGATTTCGATCGTCGCCAGCTTCGCGTTGTCAGCGCAGGCGCAGTCGCAGGAACAACAACACAGACCGCCGCCGCAAGGGCAGGCCAGGCCTGCAGCTCCCGCGGCGCGTCCGGCGATGGCCCCTCGCCAGGGGCAAGTGCGTGGACCGCAGGGACAGGGCGCGCACTTTGCTCACGGCAATTTTCCGGCGCGCAATTTTGGCGGTCATGCCTATCGCGGTCACCTGGCCTGGGAGGGCGGACGGTGGCGCCACGAAATGCACAACGGCCGAATGGGCTGGTGGTGGGATGTTGGCGGCGCCTGGTATTTCTACCCACAGCCGATGGAAGGTCCGCCGGCCTACGTCTCGGACGTCGAAGTAATGGATGATGCCTATGCGGATGGTCCGGATGGCCCGCCAGTCGGCGCAGACTACCCACCGCCGGTGGCTTATGCGCCTCCGCCACCGCCCGCACCGGATCCTGGCGCGAGCGCCGTCGGTGGTGCGATTGTCGGCGGAGTTCTGGGCGGCCTGATCAGCGGCCGGCCGGTCGGTGCTGCCGTCGGCGCCATAACCGGAGGCGCGATCGGTGCGATCGCGGGCGCCCAGGCGGCCGCGCGTCCCGGCTATTATCTCGCGCAGGACAATTGCTATTATAAGTACCCGTCCGGACAATACGTTCAGGTCGATCCGCGTAGCTGCTACTGAAATTGCGGGTCGCGCGGGCGGCGGTGACGCTCCCGCGCGATCTCCAGCAAGATCAACGAGCCATCGATGCGCAAGTCATCGCCGACATCTTCGCCATCTCTGAGTGTCCGGATCGATCTGGACGCAAAGGGGCGGATCGGTCCCGGCAAAATCCTGCTGCTCGAGAATATCAATAGCTGCGGTTCGATCTCCGCGGCCGGGCGAGCCATGAACATGTCCTACAAGCGCGCATGGGACCTGGTGGATGAAATCAACCGCATCTGCCGTCAGGCCGCGGTCGACCGGCAGACCGGCGGCAAGAATGGCGGTGGTGCCATGCTCACGCCGTTCGGGCTGTCGCTGGTGGCGCGTTACCGGAAAATCGAGCGGTCAGCCGAGAGCGCGGCGCGCAAGGAGCTCGAGGCCTTGCGGGCTGACATCGGCGCCGGCCGGAAGGACTGAGCCGCGCGGCCGGTCGATCCCCGGCACCTTCGATGTCAAATCTTGCTGGGCGGATTGCCGGCCTTTTGCAGGCCATCCATGCGGTCCTGCGAGGCTCCACGTTTGGCGTCGCCGATGCTGCGATAGCAGAAGCAAATCGTTTTAGTCATCCACTGTTGCCCGGTTGCACTTGTGGCCGATCTCGCCCCCGTTATGTTCCCGTAGATATATCGCTCGCTGTGTTTGGCTGGACATAGCGAAAAACGGCCAGATCACTGGTCACAGGGGCAGCCGATCTTTGGGGGTCTTTGAAAATGAAAAAAGCGCTTGCACTTGCGCTCGTAATGACGGGCTTTGCGGTCAACGCACGGGCGGCGGACTGGGTCCCGCCGAAAGTACCGGATCCAATTCCTGACAACCTGACCTGGTACGGCATCACGCCGATCGGCGTGCTCGATCTCGGTTACGCCTATCAGACCAACGGTCGTCCGCTCGGCAGCGTCGTTTCCGGCCTCGAGTTCTCGCCGTTCACGACCACCAGGAACTACACCGGGCAGGCGATTTCGACGATCGCCCATAGCGGCCTCCAACAATCCTTTCTCGGCGTGAAGATCGAAGAACCGCTTGGTCTCGGGTGGGCGGCCGTTGCGCGCGCCGACACCGGCATCGATCCGTTGCAAGGCAAGCTTTCCGACGGTTGTAGCTCGTTCATTCAGAACGCCGGCGTGAACTACGTTTCGCAGAATTCCAACGCCGATAGCGGCCGCTGCGGCCAGGCCTTCAACGGCCAGCTCTGGGGCGGTATCAGCAACAAGCAGTACGGCACGCTGACGATCGGCCGCCAGAACTCGTTCGAGCTGGACGCCATCGGCAAGTACGATCCGATGGAACTCTCCTACGCCTTCTCGCTGCTTGGCTATTCCGGCACCGATGGCGGGATGGGCAGCACGCAAGCCGCGCGCTGGGACAACTCGGCCAAGTATGTCTATGATTTCGGTATCGTCCACGCCGGCGCGATGTATTCCAACGGCGGTTCGAACACCGGCGTTTTTGGAAGCTCGTATGGCTTCGATGTCGGCGCCGTCTATCGGGGCTTCGCGATCGACGCCATCTACACCAAGGAGCACGGCGCAGTGAACCTGCAGTCGTCGGGCAACGATCCGCTCGGCGCCACAACGCTGGCAGCCAACATCGCCGACAACACCGCCTGGTCCGTGATGGCCAAATACACGTTTGACCTCGGCGGCGGCAGGATTGCCCCTTCGTCCTATCCCACCAAGGCCGTGAAGGCCGAGCCCCAGAACGACAAGCTGATCCTCTTCGCTGGCTATACCAACCTGAGCCAGTCCAACCCGGATCAGCCGATCTTCTTCGGCGGCGCCGCCGGCGGCTACGCACTGACGTCGACTGCGGTCTTGCCTGACAACGACGCCTTCACCACCGCGAAGGTCCTGCAATTCTTCTGGGCGGGTGCGAAGTACGAA
The DNA here is from genome assembly GCA_963706265.1 of uncultured Alphaproteobacteria bacterium. Classification (GTDB taxonomy): domain Bacteria; phylum Pseudomonadota; class Alphaproteobacteria; order Rhizobiales; family Xanthobacteraceae; genus Bradyrhizobium. The sequence continues at coordinate 474,993 of CAVPLO010000005.1, forward strand.
CTGGCGTGGGGCCTGAGCTTCACGGGTGCGTATTACCACGTGAACCAGAACTCCTACGTCGCCGACGGCGCCGCCTGTATCGCCGGCGGGGCGAGCAAGACCGACTGCGCCGGTGCCTACGATGAGGTCTCGTTCCTGACGGACTACGCCTTGAACAAGCACCTCGACGTCTATGCCGGTGCTATGTGGGCGCAGGTGACCAATGGCCTGGCTTCCGGCTTCCCGGGTACGCCCGGCTCCAAGTTCGGCCTCTCCGGAACCGAACACCAGCGTCAGCACGGCTACGTTCATGACCGGTTTCCGCATCAAGATCTAATCAGCAACGCTAAGCTACTGCGTTTGGAGGGCTGCCCGGGACCGAACCGGTTCTGGGCAGTTTTCTTTTGCGCCCATGACCATGCAGAGCCTGAATAATGGGCCTAATTCGGCTCTTGCCGTGCCGAATGAAGACGAAATTTTAAATCATTGATGATGTTATAAAAAGGCCGCACCGCCGCGCGGCCGAGTAGCCGGGCGCCGCCCTTTTTAACCTACCCCAGAGAGCGATAGCGCTCGGCTACTTCGTCAAGCTGTGCTTCCGCTGAGGCCACCCAGCAGTTGCCGCGGAACTTTGTTCTCGGCCGGAGAACTACGGGGCAAAAGGCGTGGCCCCGCAACGGATGAGCTAGCGCGAAGTCTCGTCCTGACTTGGCCGGCAACGCGGTGTCGCCCCGCATCCACGCCATCATCGAACTCGCAGCCATCACCACCAGCGGAAATACCAGCGCCACGTAGGCGTTGTCGATGCCGAACGGATTGCCCATCAGAAACCAGGCGATGGTGACAACCATCGAGCCGACAATGCTGACCAGCGCGGCGCGCCTGGTACCAAACCACGGTGCGTAGAAAACCAGCAGCACCAGCACCGACAGCGACGCACGAATCGCTTTCGCCAGGAACGTGATCTGCAGAACGTTCGGCGTGTAGATCGCGAGCACAATCGGAAGCAGGCCGACGATCACCGTCGTCACGCGCACGAAGCTCAGCGCGCGTTTGTCATCGTCTTCCGCCCTCACGAACCTCACGTAGAAATCCTTGTAGAGAAGCGTTGCGGTCGAAACGCTGATGGCGGCAATGGTGCCGAACAGCGACGCCGCCAGTCCAGCCGCAACCACACCTGCCATCAAGCCGTTCATGTCGGCGATGAGGGCCGAGAAAGCGTTGATGGACTTGATGCCGGGAAAGAGGACGAGCGCGCACATTCCGATCAGGGCGGTCGCGATCCCGAACGGCACCAGCAACAACGCCGCGCTGAGGCTCGCAGTTTGAGCCTTCTGCCGGGTCTCGACCGTATTGATGGCTTGAATGACGTATTGCGTGGAAAAGGTGGCGCCGATGCCGGCGATGAACCACGCAAAGATCTGACCGAAACCGACATTGGTCCAGGAAAACATCTGAGCCGGCAGACGGGCCTGCAATTGTCCGAGACCGCCAACCTTCGAGAGCCCGAAATAAAGGGCGATGGCGATACCGACATACTTCATCAGCGAATGAATGACGTTGGTGTAAACCACCGTCCTCATACCGCCTACGAAGACATAGAGGACGGCGACAATGCCGCAAATGATCGTCGCCAGCGTTCGGTCAACGGCGAGCAGTGCGCTCAGAATCGCGCCGCCGCCGGCGTAGAGCGCCACTGCCACGATCTGAAGCGCAAACATCATCACCAGCGACGTGGCGATCTTGGTGGATGGTCCGTAGACCTCGGCAAATACGGCCGAGATCGTGTTATGTCCGGATTCCTTGTATTTCCCGGCGAGGAGAAAGGCGTAGAACAGAAAGCCAGCGCCGAGCGCGATAATATTCCACGCCGCCGAAATTCCGAAAACATAGGCTTCCTGCGCTGTCCCAACGCTCGCCGATGTGCCGATGAATTCGGACATCAGCATCAAGCCGACGAGGATGGCAGGAACGCCCGAGCCGGTCGTGCCAGACGTGAAGGTCGTCGCCGATGCCACGGACCGCTGGACAATGCTTGTTAGCAGTCCAAGGCCAGCCATGTAGGCGACGACGATCGCAAGGGCGACATAGTTGGGTTGCATGCAAGGCTAGATAACCGGCCGCCGGCCGCAGCGCCATGCGTCAGATGGACTAGAACTCCGATTCCTAAGTTCGCAAGCAATCAACCAGCAAGCTTATTGAATTCAGTACCGCTTTTTCGATCTGAACCCTGATCGAACTCGCCGCTTGCGGTGCAGGGACTTCAGATCGGCGGTACTCTCCCGACCCGGCCGGCACTTTTGCAAATGTTAGAAGCAAAGGATCACTAGCCAATACAGGTTTTTAGTGGAGCTTTTGAATTTGACTTCGCATCAGGCATTCCCGGCTAGCGGGTGGCGAATGTCAAATCCACTCCGCTAGCAAGAAAGCCCAGTCTAGAAGCGCGCGTTGCATCCGTAGGGCACGAAATGCGGGTTCATCAGGCAAGCATTGTCCAGCGTGGAGTCCCAGCCGCCGCGCCGGCGCCAGCCGCTCCAGGCTATATAATCACAATATTTGCTGTAGGGGTTTCCGGCTTCCCGGGTCGCGCAGTAGATGCTGGCGCTGTAGGAGGCGGGGCCTGCAGGCCTCGCCATCGCAGATCCCGCGGCTACCATCGCCGTCAACGTGGCCAGGAGAATCGTCTTTTGCATGGGGATGTCCTCTCGCGCTTTCTTTAACTCAGTTAGACACCTCCGATAAGGGTTTCATTCCCTTCCGGTTGCGATTCACATGATCGCGAGGACACGTGGCAAGCCGCCGCGCGCTGGGCTCTGTTTCGAAACAGACGGTTCTTTAGTCGAAGCGGCGTTCTGGATGGATCGGGTGGTGACGAGACCTTCCGGCGCGGACAACGATCGCAATTTCGGTTGCAGCTGCCGCGATCAAACAGAGGTTGTACGGATCCGCCTTGATAAACGAGAGTTTTCAAATGGTTGCAAACGGTTGAACGTGCATGACCCGAGCAATTGAAGGGGCTCTGCTTTCGATATGGCTTCGCCCGGCGAGGACCGCCCGCTTTTATTTCCCTTCCGATTTCTGAACCACTTTCTGCGGCACAATGTTTGGCGTGGCCGACAGGCTTTGGGCCCGAGCCATGCTTCTAAATAAAATATTAGGGAGGGCGAGATCGATCGACGTAGCGCGTGGCTCCTGCATCGAACCGCGATAGATCGAATCCCAAGGGCGCGGGGCTTCGATTCGCGTTCCGCCTCAAGCGATGACCTTGACGCTTATGCTTGATGGCCCTGAGTTGATGAGGTCTGGGTCGACGAGGCCCGGGTCTTTTCCAACGGGATACTTCAGACTTGTCTGTCGTGACGATCTGCGCTGAAGCCTTGGCAGCTTCGTCGGCTGCAAGCTTCACCAATGCCGGCGCCGCGCCGACGAAAACAATCCCCGGCGGAATAGCCTGCTCGAAGGCGCAGGCTTTCGCAAAAAGATCTTCTCCCGGCGCTCCCGGCAAGAGCTGTTGCATTGCTATTTTATTCGCGTGCTTGTGGCGTCGCGGGCAGCGGGCCAGATTTTGAGCAGATGCAAAATCGCAAAAATTGCGGGAGACACGCATGAGCCTGATCGAGAAAAAGATCGAATCGCTGCCCTTCGTCCTTGCTGAGCTAAACTACCTCGCGCCGTCAGACGGAAAGCCGCGTACCTACGCGTTCGATCCGCCGCCCGGTCAGCCGAAATCAACCGCGTTGCCGGAGCCGCACCAGGTGCCGGTATTCGACGGCCGCTCGATCTCGGACAGTTTTTCGCTCGATCGCGAGGGATTTGCGCTTGTCCGACATCCGACCGCGGTGCGTGACTTCTATAACGACGAAGAGATTCGGAAGATCTACTACCCGGCAGCGGAATCCTTTATTCGGGCGACGCTACGCGCGGATCGCGTCGTCATCTTTGATCACACGGTGCGCCGGCGGGTTGAAGGCGCCGCCGACGTCCGCGGCGCTGGCCCGCGGCAGCCGGCGACGCGGATCCATGTCGACCAGACCGACGCATCCGGCGCCAATCGCGTGCGCGAGCACTTGCCTGCGGAAGCAGATGAACTCCTGAAAGGCCGCGTGCAGGTGATCAACCTGTGGCGTCCGATCCGCGGGCCGTTGCGCGACACGCCGCTGGCGCTTTGCGATGCGGCCAGCGTTGCGACCGAGGATCTCATCGCCTCCGACCTGATTTATCCAAGCCGTCAGGGCGAGACTTATTCGGTGAAGTTCAATCCGGATCATCGCTGGTTTTATTTCCCGGAGATGACGGCTGACCAGGCCCTGCTTTTGAAATGCTACGACTCGGCGACCGACGGCCGCGCCCGGTTTGCCCCACATACTGCCTTCGTCGATCCGACGACGCCGGCGGATGCCCTGCCGCGGGAGAGCATCGAGTTGCGCACGCTGGTGTTCCACCGGCAATAGGGTGCTGCGCCGCCCGGGGCGGCTGTGCGCAAGCTGTTTACATCGGCTTTCGCAGGGTTGCAGGACCCCGACGGAATCACGTAGAAATTTCGTCGGGGTAGGCAAATGAGAGCATGGCTATGGCTTCATCTGCCTTGGAAAACGCCTTGACCGCGACCAGCATCGTTATCGCACTCGCCGTCGTATGGTGGGGAATCAAAATCCTTCTTACGTGAGAAAGCAAGCCGGCCCGGTTACACCGCGCCGGCTTCTTTCTTGCGATTGACGATTGGCTCACCAGGCACGGAACTGATCCAGCGATCTCACGCTGGAACGCCACAATGAGGACACCAAGCGGGCTTTCCGTCGCGTCCATGGGCTCATGGATGCCGCAGGACCGAAAGCTCACGGCACTGGCTGCCGGAGCGTTGTGTATGGTCGCTTTGGTCGCTTGGGCTAGCTCCGATGCGCGAGCCCAGGCATCGGCTCGCCCGAAACCAAACGGCTATCCGTCCGTGGAAGATGTGCCGCCGCGGCCGGAGAAACCCGCGATGACGGCTGAGGAACAGCTGAAGCTGAAGAAAGAGCTGGGCGCCGCGCGTGACCGCCAGGCGCCCAAGGGTAAATCTCCTGGTGCGGGCGCTGCCAAGCCCTGACGGCTTGCGCGGCTTCGGTCAGGCGTCCCAAAGGGCCGCTTCTCTGGAAAAGCCCTGCGGTCAGAGCTCTTGCGATAGCAGCTATTTGCAGTTCCTCAAATCCATCGGTGTCCGTGCAGCACCACGTTCGAGAGGAACCTCTTGCAAGATTGACGGTAGAAAAAATTGATGATGTCCCACATGATCGAACCCCGTTTTTGACCTGGTGCATTAGAGCGCATCTCTATTTCAGGCCTGTTTCGTGGGCCGGGGAAAATGGTTTCGTGGGGCACCGGGGACACCGGTCGCGCCCGGCTTGGCGCTCGGGGCGCGAACCCAGACTTCCGTGGTTGAAAGTCACGTGGACAGGCCCGTTGTGGACTCTCGTCTGGCTTGATTTTTGCGGCCTGAAACGTAGGTTCTCGCTGCAATAGCGAACATCTTGCAATGTCAGACGTTAGGTAGCCATTCCCGGTACTGCACTCCGTTTCCGATCCGTTGTGCGCACGATGTGTACAAGCGGAATAGGGGCTTTCGCGAGTGAGGTAGGTTTTTAACACACCGAGGTCCTCGTCATGCGCAGCATCCGCTGGCTCGCCGTAGTCCCGTTCCTCGCCCTGATCGTTGGCCCATTCTTCGTCAACCGGGCTACGCCGTTCGTCCTCGACATGCCGTTCCTGCTCGCCTGGATCGTGGCGTGGATCCTGCTCACCAGCGTTATCATGGCGGTGATCTACGCGGCCGATCCGGCCAACCGGGAGGATGAGCCATGAACGGCGCGCTGCCCTTCATCGCCGCCGCCGCGCTGCTGGCGCTTGCGCTTGGTTTTCTCGCCCGCCGCGGCAAAGACATGAACCTCGAGCAGTGGACGGTGGGCGGGCGCGGTTTCGGCGCGATCTTCGTGTTCCTGCTGCTCGCCGGCGAGATCTACACCACCTTCACCTTCCTCGGCGGCAGCGGCTTCGCCTACGGCAAAGGCGCGCCTGCGTATTACATTCTCTGCTATGGCACGCTCGCCTACGTGCTCTCCTATTTCATGCTGCCGCCGATCTGGCGATATGCCAGCGATCACCGACTGTACTCGCAGTCGGACTTTTTCGTGCGCAAATACGACAGTCCGGCGCTCGGCGTCCTCGTTGCGCTGGTCGACATCGTGGCGCTGATTCCCTACCTCGTGCTCCAGTTCAAGGGCCTCGGCATCATCGTTGAAATCGCCGGCTACGGCGCGATCTCCTCGACGCTTGCGATCTGGATCGGCGCCGTCGTCGTCGCAGCCTATGTGATCGTGTCGGGCGTGCACGGCTCGGCGTGGACTTCGGTCGCCAAGGACACCTTGATCCTCGGCATCGTGATCTTCCTCGGCATTTATCTGCCCTATCATTATTACGGCGGGCTGGGGCCGATGTTCGCGGCGATCGAGCAGGCAAAGCCCGGATTCACCGTGCTGCCGGCGCAGGGCCAGAGCTTGTGGTGGTTCTCCTCGACCGTGCTGCTCACCGCACTTGGTTTCTACATGTGGCCACACACCTTCGCCTCGATTTACACCGCCAAGGGCGCCAAGGTGATCCGCAAGAACGCGATCGTGCTACCGATCTATCAGCTGATCCTCCTGTTCGTGTTCTTCGTCGGCTTTGCGGCGACCCTGCAGGTTCCCGGGCTCACCGGTTCGAACATCGACCTCGCACTGTTCAAGCTTTCAGCGAAGACGTTCGATCCCTGGTTTGTCGGCGTGATAGGCGCGACCGGCGTTTTCACTGCGCTAGTGCCCGGCTCGATGATCCTGCTCACCGCCGCGACCTTGATCGCCAACAACCTCTACCGTGCCGTCAACCCGTCGGCCGACGACCGGCAGGTATCGCTGCTCGCCAAGCTGCTCGTGCCGCTGGTGGCCCTGGTTGCGGTATTCTTCACCCTGAAAGGCGGAGAGACCATCGTGGCCCTGCTGCTCATGGGCTACAGCCTCGTGACCCAGCTGTTTCCCTCCCTGGTGCTCAGCCTCGCCCACCGCAACTTCGCCACGCGCGAGGGCGCGGCGGCGGGCATCGTCGCCGGTGTCGCTACCGTCGCGGTGGTCAGCCTGACCGGCGCAAACCTGCATACGCTGCCGTGGCTGCCGCCGGAGGTCCAGGATCTCAACATCGGCATCATCGCGCTGGCGGTGAACTTCGTCGTGCTGGTCGCGGTTAGTCTGGCGACGCGGCGCACCGCTGCGACCGCGTACTGAGCGATCCAAAGCCGTCTACGCCACCCAGGCCGCGGCGTCATTTGCGGTAACGCTTGGCGAGGGGACACGGCCGGCCCGACTGTAGGGGGGCGACGCGGCCGGCCGTGCCGGGTCGCGGCGACGTGGTCGCCGGATGCGACCCGGAAAAACAAAGCGGCAGCGCGGCGCGGGTTCCAAAAAGAAAGAAACCGGCGCGCAGGCTGACCCGACATGCCCGCGTGCACGCCGTCGGTGCGCTGGCATCGTGGCGGCCAAAGCCCGTGCACGCACCTTTCTTAACAAGACGAACAAGATCACTTCTGTGAACAGCGACCGGTCAACTTTTGCAAGCCAGGACAATTCGCGGTCGTAACCTCCAGATGCCCGATTGGGCACTGGACCCCCGCAAAAGAAGCGGGTGGCCGGACCTTCATGCTCCGATCGCGATTCGCAGGAGGCCGAGGCGCTAACCGGGAATTAATCTGATGAGCGCATAATCCACTGCAGTTTCAGTGGGCAACGCGTAGGGAGCCGTCGCGCGGACGATCCAGCGACGGCTCTTCTTTTTATTTGAGGTCGATGCAGATGACCAAGACATTGGAAGCGCATATCCAAACCGAGACGACGGACAAGCACGTCAACTCCGCAATACGGAGAAGGAAGTCCAGCCGAAAGTCCATCCTGGCACTGTCGGTGTTTGCTTTGGCCATCAATGGGACAGCGGCCCTCTATACATTGCCGTCTTTCAATATCACCTTGCCAAACGTCAGCGACCTGGTGGCTGAGCTACTTCCGCACGAGAGAGGCTCAGCGCCTATACCGGAGGCGGTCGTCGCCGCCTTGACCGATATTCAGTCGTCACAGCAGCAACACGCGACCGTGCTCCAGGACAATGGATCCTTGCTGCAACAAAACACAGCACAGCTGCAGCAGGATGCAGCTGTGCTTGGTAGCCTAAGACAGAGCCTGACGGACGAACAGTCGGACGTGAAGAAGATATCTGTTCAGCTTTCGACGCTGATAGCGAAGGTTGACTCGCTACAGAATGCGGTGGCGCCGGAGATAACGTCCTCTATTTCAAAAGGACGCGCTCGTGCCCGGCTGTCCGGAGTGGCACGCAAAAGGATAGCTCGGCGGCTGAAAGCCATGGGACCTGTTTCGGTTGGCGGAGCTCCGCTAACCACCGCGCCGGCGCAAGGCCAAAGCCCGGAAGGTTGAGGCGGCGGTTAATAGAAGAGTTACGGGGGCCTGGCGCCCCCGTTGTCTATTGAGTCAGGTAAGATTCAACTGCGTGCGCAAAGAAAATGCTGGCACTGGATAATGCAATGATCCCAATGACGAACTCAAACATGGAACTATCCTCTGACAACCAGTTCGGGCACCAATCGCCAGAACGTAGGCGCCTTTCTGTTTCAGGAATATTTCGTAGCTGCCAAATATGGTTTCGTTCAGCCCACTTTTGAACTTCAGCATTGTTTCTCGAGAGACTGTGACAGTTGCGGCACACTGCCGGCGGCGCATTGGCCGCCATCGAGATCGTGTTGCGCGGATGAGGGCACGACGCGGCTCAAAAAAATTACGCCGTCGGGCTCGAAATACCGTGTCCCGGCGGCGCCTGTGTTACTGGGCCCCTGAAATCCCCAGCGCCATAGATCTAGCAGGCGCTGCGCCGAGCGGATGTGAACTGGCTCACAGTCGAGCTCAAATAGCGCGGGTCTAGCGCGTACGCGACGGCGACAAGGAAAGACCCGCTCGCCAGTCCGGTTCCATCATTCGCACCATACCGGTGTCGCTTTCGTTCCAGGTATGGAGCGCTATTTTTCGGGTATTTTATCGCTGCCTGTAACGGTCGACGGGCGTTGTCCTTCCGGTGAGGAACAGCGCATGAAGGACATGCAAGAGCACTTGGACAAGCTCCGCGCGGACGCGGCAGAATTCTCAATGATGAGTGTGCTCGCAACCGATGCCCAAAAGCGAGAATATTTCGCAAGATTGGCCGACCACTTGAATGTGCTGGCATCGGAGATCGCACGGGCGATCGCAGGGAAAATGGGTGACTCGACGCCGAGCGGATAGTTCTCGGCAACGAACAAATTTGATCGAACACGGCCGCTCGGCGATACCAATGCAGCCTAGCACCCTGCTTCCGCAGCTTTCGACTTTTGGCCCTGGGCCGATTGGGCCGCCGTGGGCTTGCCCTGCATCTGCCGTTGCGCATCTTCGGAAGATGTCGCCACGTCCCCAGCCGCCTTGTTCATGGTGCTGGTGGGTGGATGCTCTTGATTATTTGAGTTGGCGAGGCCGGTCGTCTGCGCTGTATGCCCCGCAGTTGGCCCGGAGCCGGCGTCCTTACCGGCACTGTTGCATGGTCCGGCAACCGCGACGCCAGCGGATAAGATAACGGCCGTCCAGCTCGCGAAAAGGATCTTTCCTATCTTCATGGTGAAGCTCCACCGGTTGAGAAGCCTACACAACAGCCACTCGGCGCGGGTGTTCCTATTTTCTCGTCATCGAAGAATCGGAACCCTCACGCCAGCCCGAGTTCCCATTTTCCCGCGCTGGTTGCGCCAGTCATGTGTGGCCAAAATCTGCCTGGAAACCGAGTCAGCACCAAAGCCCGCGAGAAACCGCTTCGCCGGCGAATGTAAAATTTATCAAACATGCAAGGAATGCCGTGGCAAGGGCAGGGTGGCCGCCAACTGAGGCCGCCGTTACTTTGTCAACTCTCGGACTTCGCCCGGTTGAAGATTTAGAATTGCTCCCTGCTCTGGCGTTAAATGTTCGGCCGCGACTGTCGCGGTCCAGCCTATTGGCAACGCGGAGAGCACTAAAGTTACGGCTTGATCCGGTTTGGATGCCGCGACCCAAAGCTGCCGTCTCGGAACGCCTCTTACGGCACCGTCCGTCACCACCTCAACTAAGGTGAACTCGTTTCCAAACGACTCGGCCATGATCATCGCCAGGAATTCAAATGGGACCGCTATCTCATAATCAAAAAAAGAACATTACTTCATCGTGGACTTCATGGCTTCCTCAACCTCATCGGCCAGCCGGTTGAAATGTTTATGCAGTCTGTCGAACAGTTCGCGTTTGGTCGTATCCGTCGCCAAGTCGCGGACCAATGCGGCCTCAGCAGCATCCTTCCGAAGCTTTTCAATTGAGGCTTGATAATCTTTCACAACATCAGCCGGATTTGTAGGTGTCCGACTACTGTAATTTAAAATTCGGCCACTGTTAACTTCGGAGTAGGCCACTGGGGCCGGAAACAGCCGGAAAGACGCCGCCAACTGAGGCGGCCTTACCGTCGCTGCCCTGGGTGAAGCGCAAGCTTCTCAGCTTCCATCTGCGCTAATAGTTTCTTGATGCCATCAAGGGTGTGGGTTGATCGGTGATCCAGCCCGATAGGCGGTGGTAATGATCGATCTTAGCATCGATCTCGACGCACTTCTCGCACACGATCCAACTCCCGCTCAGGCGGGAGCCAACCGGGCCACCTGTCAGGAGTATACGACATTAGCCCTGTTTGGTTTCAGCGACTTAGACGCTTTCAAAAGAGGACTTTACTTCGGCGGCTGTAGTCCGGCCGAATTGGCCCACTCGTCGAGATGGGACGCGGTGTCGGCTTGACTGGCTTTCTTGAGCAGTGCGTCTTGCTCTGGGCCGGGCCGGAGTTGGGAGGCTTTCTCGCGGACTTCTTTGGCGAAGGAGGCGAGACGATCTTTGAGGGAAGTAGAGTGTTTGAAACGGCGACGCTGCATGACACAACCTCGTATTTACGGGTCCCGACCGTAGGGGTTTGCAACCCTGATCATGAAATGCTCGAACTCTCAGGAAGGTTCCGTGGTGGCTTGTGCGGGGTCGCAATCGGTTCGCGCAGTGGGCTTAAATTGCCGGTAACCGAAAATTTTTTTTCCATCTACCTATTTGCCGTCGCGGACAGAGAATAGGTAGATGGAATTTTTAAGCTGTTGATTTTTAGGTGATTTCTGGTGAGCGCGCTGGGGATCGAACCCAGGACCCCGTGATTAAAAGTCACGTGCTCTACCATCTGAGCTACGCGCTCGCTCAAGGCCGCTGTGTAGGGGGCAGGCGGGTGCGGGTCAATAGCGTGGCCATGACTTGAAGCGATCATTTCGCGCGTCAAATTCCCGAAAGGATTCCGCGCGCTCATTCGGCTCTTCTCATCCGGGAGGTGGCACCCGAAGCGCCGGCGGTCAACTGGCTTCAGGACGGATTTCGCTCGCGACCGGCTGGGAGGGGCCGGACACCGTCGGCATCGCTACTGGCCGCAGGCCGATCAGTTCGGCGGTGCGGACACCGGCGTCATGCCAGAACTTGAACGAGTTGATGCGGGAGCTCTCAAGGACGGCGATCGCGACCGCCGAAAGGAACGGCAGGCTTTCGAGCACCAGCACGCCGGCAAAGATATAGATTTCGCGGATCTGCTTGGAATTGTTGGTGACCACGAGTACTGCCGCGCCCACCAGCAACAGCACGCCGATCACCGCCTCCCAGAACGCCTGGAATTCGATCGACATCCGAGACAGGCCGCCCTTGGAGGTGCGGGCGAACGGCAGATGCTCGGTGATCAGGCCGTTGGCGACGGCGCGCGACACCGTCCATTGCACGGACATCGCGGCGATCATGGCGCCAAGCATCTGTCCCCACTTCACCGGCACCCGCAGGCGATAGAGGATGAGGAAATGCAGCAGCGTGACGACGAAGGCGGCAATGATCGGCAGCGTCAGAATCCTGTCGGGGATGGCGATGTCGGCAAAGGCGACGATCGGCACCCAGATCAGGTTGAGGATCGCTACCACGACGCCGAGCGTTTCCGCGCCAAGCCAGTTCAGCCAGCCGAGCGAAAACTCGCGTTTCTGGTCGGGTGTCAGCCGGCTCACGCCGGGCAGGAAACGCCGCCAGTGCTTCTTGACGATCTGGAAGCCGCCATAGGCCCAGCGATGGCGCTGTTTCCTGAACGCCTCATAGGTGTCGGGTAACAGGCCGTGGCCGTAGCGATGGTTGGTGTAGTGGGTGAGCCAGCCGAGCTCCTGAATTGCCAACCCGAGATCGGTATCCTCGCAAATGGTGTCGCCGGCCCAGCCGCCGGCCATGTCCATCGCGGCGCGGCGGATCAGGCACATCGTGCCGTGCACGATGATGGCGTTCTCCTCGTTGCGCTGGACCATGCCGATATCGAAGAAACCGGCATATTCGCCGTTCATGATGTAGTGCATCAACGAACGGTCGCCGTCGCGGTGATCCTGCGGCGCCTGCACGAGGCCGACACGCGGATCGGCGAACACGGGCACCAGGTCCTTCAGCCAGTCCGGACCGACAACGTAGTCCGCGTCGATGACGCCGATGATCTCGGCATCGGCTGCGGTGCGATCCATGGCGATGCGCAAGGCGCCGGCCTTGAATCCCTGTACCTTCTCGACGTTGATGAACTTGAAGCGTTCGCCAAGCGCGCGGCAATGATCCTGGATCGGCTGCCAGAACGCCGGGTCGGGCGTGTTGTTGATGATCACCACGCATTCGAAATTCGGATAGTCGAGCCGGGCAACCGCATCGAGCGTTGCCTTGAGCATCTCCGGCGGCTCGAAATAAGCGGGCACGTGGATCGAAACCTTGGGAAAGCTCACGCTGTCGCCGATGGTTGCCGGCACGGTCGGCGCGCCCTTGACGATCAGGCGCCGCGGCTTCCGGCCAAAGGCAACGGCTGCGATTTCCTCTATCCGCGCCATCGCGATCAGCACCAGCGGCACCAGCAGGGTCAGGCCGAGCATCAAGGCAAAGGCCGAGCCGAACACGAAATAGTGCTCGGTCCAGTAGGCGAACACGGTCGCAACCCACGCGCCCACGCCGTTGGCCGCGGCCGCTAGCGTTAGCGCCTGCAAAACGGTCGGCTGCGCCAGCCGCAGGATCGGCAGCGACATCAGGATGCCGACCAGTACCGCGATGGTGGCAAGCTTCCAGTAGTCCGGATTGACGATCGGGCCGGTCCAGCTGAACTTCGGCTCGCGCGCGGCGTTCAGGATTCCCCAGTAGGGACCGACGCCGCCTTCGAAGAATTTCCAGGGCTGATCGACCGCCTCGACGATGTTGTAATCGATGCCGATGGCTTCAGCGCGCGTGACGAAGTTGCGCAGCACCGATGCCTGCGCAATGCGGTCGGGGAAGGCCTTGCCCAGATTGTAGCCGGCGCTCGGCCAGCCAAACTCCGCGACCATGATGCGCTTGCCCGGAAACTGGTTGCGGAGAAACTGGTAGCGGTCGATCGCCTGGTCGACTGCCTCGGCCGACGCATGCCGTTCCCAGTAAGGCAGCACGTGCGCGGCGATGAAGTCTGCGGAGTAGGCAAGCTCGGGATGTTCGCTCCAGATGCTGTAGATTTCTCCGGTGCTGACCGGCACGTTGACGGCCGACTTTACCTGCTTGATCAGCTTGATGAGGTCTTCGACTTTTTGCTCGCCGCGGAAAATGGTTTCGTTGCCGACGATGATGCCAATGACGTTGCTGTTACGGCGGGCGAGATTGATGGCGGCTTCGATCTCCCGGCTGTTGCGGCTTTCGTCCTTGCCGATCCAGGCGCCGACCATGACCTTCATGCCGAACTCGGCAGCGATCGGGGGCACCAGCTCGCTGCCTTCCGTCGACGTATAGAGGCGAACCGCCCGCGAGATCGTCGAGAACTTCTTCAGGTCGGCGCGGATCTTTTCGGAATCAACGGCGGGATCGGCTTCGGTATGACCGGGCTCGAAGGGCGTATAGGAAACGCTCGGCAACATGCCCTGGAAGTCAGGCGCCTGCTGTTTTTCCTCGAGGAGACCCCAAAGCCCCGCATGGGCGGCAGCAACCAACAACAAAACGGCGACGACGGCGCGCATCGCAACTAACCATAGGGGGCCTGCAACAGAAGAACGCGAACCCGTCCCCAAGGTTCGGCCGACACGGGAGCGAATCCGAGGATAATCCTGCCACGCGATTTAACAACTAATATGGTGGATTTGACATTCGCTCCAGTATTGCCCCGATCCCGACAGCGAATGTCAAATCCAAAACCATATAAGAAACTCATATTTGCCAGGGTCCTTTCGGTTCTGACATTCGTAAACACACCCTCCGCGACAGGATACGAATGTCAGAACCGGGACACTGGTATGAAGCGATGGCGTTTTAAGGGCGCAGGGCCGCAAGGAAGACTTGGCTGCGCCAAAATTCGTCCTGCTCGCAGGACCTCGCGAACACTATTTCGTGGCGGGCGTCGCCGCTGGAGCGGGAGCGGCGGGAGCGCCTGCAGCGTTGCCAGCCGTGGTGGGGGCAGGGGCCGGAGCTGCGGCTACCTGAGGCTGGGCATTCGGGTTGACCCAGCAGGCGTGGACGCGGTCGTCCAGGCTCTTTTGCACCTTGTCGTCGATCTGGGCGCCAAATCGGGTCAGGCAGCGGAAGGCGGCCTGCACATGCCCGCCCGGACAGCCGAAACGGTCGTACAGGTCGAGGTGACGAAAAGCGGTATCGAGGTCGTCGCGCCACATCAGGCGCACGACGCGGCGGCCGAGCCAGACACATTCCGGGTTGCCGGCCGGGCCGTTGATGGCCTGGGCGGCTTCGGCGAATTCGTCCGTCTTGCGCTGATTTTCTTTGGCAGCCTCAGCCGCCCCTGTGGCTGCCTTGCCGGCCTGATCCGGGTTCGCAGGCGCCCCGCTCTGGGCCAGCGCACTGCCCAAGCCGAGCACCAGGGCCAATCCAGGAACAACGAAATAGCGCAAAACCGCAAACCGACCCTGAAGCACCCGTTGACGCATAAATTCCCCGAATTGGTTCCAGCCCAAGTCCTGTTTCAAGTCCTGTCCTAAATCCCGTCGGATGCGATCCGGCCCGAAATGCTTGCCGCCGAAATGGGTCTCCAATGCGGCGAGCAACTGCGATGAATCCCATGACGGAGATTTTGGATTTTGTCCAGCAAACCCACAACTTTATCGCACCTTGGTAAAGGCCGCCGGGGAAAGGGAAAGGGCTTGCCGCCGGTCCGGCTCTTGGCAGACGGCCTCCGACCGGTTAATCGACGATCCCTGCCCGAAAGGATGGAACCGATTACTTTTCGAACGCCGCTGGCTCTCCTTTTATTGTCGCTTGGTTCGATCGCCGCGGTGTGGTGGTGGCTCGCCACGCCGGTCTCGCTGTCGCGCGCACCGATCGATCCCAACGCCAAGCTGATGTGCGTTTCCTACGCGCCGTTTCGCGACGACCAGACACCGCTGTCGCCGACGACCTACGTTTCGGCAGAACAGATTTCTGCAGACCTCTCTCAGCTGGCCAAAATCTCCAACTGCGTCCGCACCTATTCGATCGAAAACGGCCTCGACCAGGTACCTGAACTTGCGGCCAAGGTCGGGTTGAAGGTCATCCAGGGAATCTGGCTGAGCAGCAATCGCCAGAAGAACGCGGTTCAGGTCGCGACCGGCATACGGCTCGCCAAGCAATATCCTTTAACCATCACGGCGCTCGTGGTTGGAAACGAAGTGCTGCTGCGTGGGGAAATGACGCAATCCGATCTGGCGGCCACGATCCGGTCGGTCAAGGCGCAGGTCACCGTCCCCGTCACCTATGCCGACGTCTGGGAGTTCTGGCTGCGCTACCGCGAGATCTACGACGCGGTCGATTTTATCACCATTCACATCCTGCCCTATTGGGAGGATTTTCCGATCCGCGCGAAATATGCCGCCGCCCATGTCTCGTCCATCCGGCATCGGATGGAAGTGGCCTTTCCGGGGAAGGAGATCCTGGTCGGCGAGACCGGCTGGCCGAGCGCGGGGCGCATGCGCGATGCGGCCTTGCCGTCACGTACCAACCAGGCGCGCGTCGTTTCGGAAATTCTCGATCTCGCCAAGCGCGAGAACTTTCGCGTCAACCTGATCGAGGCCTATGACCAGCCGTGGAAGCGTCAGCTCGAAGGGACCGTCGGCGGCTATTGGGGGCTGTTTGATTCCTTCCAAAGGGCGCTGAAATATCCGCCGGGGATCGCCATCAGCAACTATCCCCGTTGGAAGGTGCAAATGGCCGGCGGCATGGCGCTGTCGCTGCTGGTGTTTGTCGTGGCCTGGCTCACCTTGCGGCGCAGGCCCTGGACACCCCGGCTCGCCGCATGGATTGCGGTCGGCATTTCAGCCACAGCGGCCGGAGCGCTGCTGGGGGTAGCTGTCGACAAGATGCTTTACGAAAGCTATGGCCTGGGCGGTTGGCTGTTTTGGGGCTTTCTGCTGGCGGCCGGCATCGCTTCGCCGTTGTTCGGCGCCCACGCCTTGATGTCCGGCCGTAGCTTGCCGACCTTTCTGGAACTGCTCGGTCCGTCGGACTATCGCGACAGGTCGTGGACGGCGGTGATCCTCGGCCTGGTTCTGGCCGTGGCTACCGCGATCGGCGCCGACACCGCGATTGGCCTGGTGTTCGACCCTCGCTACAGGGATTTCCCCTTTGCGGCGCTGACCATGGCCGTCGTGCCGTTTGCCGCGCTTTCCCTGATCAACCGGCCGAAGGCGGGCTTTCGTCCCATCGCCGAGACGGTGTTCGTCGGATTGCTCGTGATGGCCGCCGTCTATGCCGGCTGTAACGAAGGACCGGACAACTGGCAGTCGCTGTGGACCTGCGGGATTTATGTCCTGCTGGCGGCTACGCTGTGGCGGGCGCGGGCCGCGCAAATCCCAGAATAAGCAGGCCGATCGCCAGTCCCGACAGGACAACATTGTAAAGCACGATGCCGAGACCGGCGGCGATCAGGCCCAGCGTGAGCAATACGATCGACGGCCGGATCACGTGAAGGGTCGCGATGATGAGAGCGACAATCCCGAAAACCGAATGCTGAAACAGGCTGGTCGCCAGTGCTCGAGCCTTGCAGAGCAGGGTTTGCAGACCGGCCTGGCAGGCCAGCGCCGTACCGGAGAACTCGATCGCCAGATAGCGCACATAGAGCGCGTAGCCGACGGTGACGAAACCCACGACCAGCAGCCACTGCACCTGATAGGGGGTGAGGCGGAACGGGGCTTTTTTCACGGGCAAATCCTTGGAAAGGCGGGGCCGGTTTGCCGCTTTTGGTTCGCGCGCGCAAGACCAATCTGGTGCGCCTTGGACAACCTTCTTGAAAGCCATCAAGAAGAGACGTTAACCGGCTCTGATAACGAAGTTTTTTGACCTTGCCGACGCTAGCGCTTGCCAAAGATCAAGGACAGCGTCGAGGGCTCCGGTTTCGGAGGGGGGTCTTCCACCTTCGGCGGATGCTTTGGCACGTAGCGCCGGTGGAAGGACAGCTTTGGAGCCGCTTCAGGTTTGGCGTCCGGTGCAGGCTTAGCCTCGGAGATCATTTTTGCGTCGGCTTTCGCCTGCTCGTCCGCATTCACGACCAGCCGCTGGCCTTCAAACACCGTGGTGCTGCAGCCCCGATCGTTCACCGCCAAAGAGGCGCAGATTTTCGCGGCCGCCGCCGCATCGCTGATCGGTCCGGCCACCAGCCGCAACTGCATGCCCAAGCCGTTGTTGTTTTCCTTGATCACGATGATCGGGCGCAGCTTCGTTAGCGCGGTGTTCGACCGTGACTTGAGAAGCCCGCGCCAGAGTGCACGCAAGCCAGGGACCGAGTTGGCGCCGCCGACATCGACGCCGAATTCGGTGCGTTGAACCGTGGGTGCCGGGACCGCCAGGGCAGGCTCAGATTCGGTCTCCTCGGACGCCTTTGGAGCGACCGCAGCGATTTCGGGCAATGGAGCCGACGTCACCGTCTTTGGCGGCGTGGCGGGTTCGATCAGCTTTCCAGCGGCGGGATCCGGCGGGGCCATCATCGATTTTGAAGCCATCAGCGTGCCCGACGGCTGGGCCGGCGCGGGCGGCCGTGCCGCGACTGATTTCTCAACGGGAGCCGGGCCAGGTTCGGACGAAGCGGCCGTCGAGGCTTGAGCGGCTTGCTTGTCCTTTTTGTCCGCGACCCTGTCCTTTTTATCCGCAGCTTTGTCCGGCTTGTCCGCGACTTTGTCCTGTTTGTCTGCGGGAGTCGTTGCAGCAACCGGCGCCACCACGGGCGCCGCCGGCGCGGGTTTGGCGGCGGCGGGCGGCGGGTCAGCCGATGCGGTGACGGCGGGGGGCGTTGATGCGGTCGAAGCCGGCGCCGCGGAAGGAGCTGCCGGCGGCGATGAAGCGGTCGTGCTCGCCGGCATAGCCGCGCTTGCACTGGCTTGCTGACTTGTACTGATGGGTGCTGCGCTCGCTTGCGGCGACGGCGACGCGGGAGCTTGGCGCGCGATGGCGCCGGTCACGGAATCGAGCCCTTGCTCAAGGACGGCAACCCTTGAGTAAAGCCGGTCGCGATCGCTGTTGAGCGTATCGACGGCTGAGGTCAATCGTCGGGTCTCGTTCTGGCTTTCCCTGGCGGCGAGCTGAATCTGTTGCGCCTGCCGGATGAGGTCGGCCGATGCACTCTGTTCGCGCCGCAGGCCGATCGAGGACTGATTGGCGACAAGGGCCAAAATGACCGTGCCGACCGAGACCGCCGCCCAGGTTCCAAGCCGCCAGAGGGTGCGGCGGTCAAACTCGTCTTCCTCGGCGAGCAAGCCGGAGAGCCCGCCGCTCTCTTCAGCCTGGAAGCTACCGCGCAACCTGTCGGAATCCTTCGCCATGAGATGTCTTCGGCCCCCCTCAGGCCCCACCGAATCAATCGGTAAACATTAACAGGAAATCGTCCGCCATCCCCGGCCCCGACCGTGAGTCGCGGCGAATCCGGTTTCCATCGGAGACCAAAACGCTCTATGAGGGCGGCGGCCGAAGGCCGTACAAGGACATCCAAAGGGAATCTCAGTGAGCGGCAGGACCAGCCTGACCATTGTGCTAGCAGCCGGCGAGGGAACGCGGATGCGTTCATCGGTACCGAAGGTCCTGCACCCGGTCGCCGGCCAATCGTTGCTCGCGCACGTGCTGTCGGCCGCGCCCGCGGGCGCGGACACCTCGCTTGCGGTGGTGGTCGGACCCGATCATCAATCAGTTGCCGACGAGGCCCGCCGATATCGCGGAGATGCCAGGACGTTCGTTCAGCGCGAGCGCCAGGGAACCGCACATGCCGTGCTTTCGGCGCGCGAAGCCCTGGCGCGGGGGGCGGACGATTTGATCATCGCCTTTGGCGATACGCCGCTGATCTCGGCCGCCACATTCGAGCGACTGCGCGCGGCCTTGAAGCAGGGCGCGGCGCTCGCCGTGCTCGGCTTTCGCGCCGCTGACCCGACCGGCTATGGCCGGTTGCTGGTCGAAGGCGGCCGCCTGATCGCCATCCGCGAGCAGGGCGATGCAAGTGCGGCCGAGCGCGAAGTCGCGCTCTGCAATGCGGGCGTCATGGCATTTGACGGCCGCAAGGCGCTTTCAATCCTTGAAAAGATCGGTAATGCCAACAGCAAGGGCGAGTATTATCTGACGGACGCAGTTGCCATCGTTCGGGACCTGGGATTGGAGGCTGTCGTGATCGAAACCAGCGAGGATGAAGTGCGCGGCATCAACACCAAGGCGCAGCTCGCCGAAGCGGAAAGCGTCATGCAGGCGCGGTTGCGCAAGGCCGCGCTTGACGCCGGCGTGACGCTGATCGCGCCGGAGACGGTCTATCTCGCCGCCGATACCACTTTTGGCAAGGACGTGACCATCGAGCCGTTCGTCGTCATCGGTCCCGGCGTTTCGATCGCAGACGGCGCCGTCATCCATTCGTTTTCCCATATCGTTCAGACCTCGATCGGGAAGAAGGCTTCGGTCGGGCCCTATGCGCGGCTGCGTCCGGGGACGTCGCTCGGCGAAGGTGTGCGTATTGGCAACTTCGTCGAGACCAAAGCCGCAACGGTCGAGGCCGGCGCCAAGGTCAACCATCTGAGCTATGTCGGCGACGCTCATGTCGGCGCCAACGCCAATATCGGTGCGGGCACCATCACGTGTAACTATGATGGTTTCAGCAAGCACAAGACCGAGATCGGCGAAGGCGCCTTCGTCGGCACCAATTCGTCGCTGGTGGCGCCTGTTAAAATCGGCAAGGGCGCCTATATCGGCTCAGGTTCGGTGATCACCCGCGACGTGCCGGACGACGCCATGGCGGTGGAGCGCAACCAGCAAACCAACCGCGAGGATGGAGCCAAGCGTTATCGCGAGATCAAGACCCGCGCCAAGGCGCCGAAGGATAGTTGAGTGAGATTGTTAAGCTTGCGGCTTAACGCTGTCTCAACTTAGCGCTGTCTCAATCCGCAATAATTATTGAGTATCTTGGCTCGGCCCAACTTAGTTAAGACAGACTGGGCTTTCATCGGGGGTTAACAAACCGCATGTGCGGCATCATCGGCATTCTGGGGCGCGCACCGGTCGCCGAGCAATTGGTGGACTCGCTCAAACGCCTTGAATATCGCGGCTATGATTCCGCAGGCGTCGCGACGCTGGAAGGCGATCGCCTCGAACGCCGCCGTGCCGAAGGCAAGCTCAAAAATCTCGAAGCCCGGCTGAAAGACGCTCCGCTCAGGGGCCATACCGGCATCGGGCATACGCGCTGGGCGACCCACGGCAAGCCGACCGAAAGCAATGCCCATCCCCACGCAACCGACAATGTCGCCGTCGTTCACAATGGCATCATCGAGAATTTTCGCGAGCTACGCGAAGCGCTGCAGAAAAAGGGCACGGTCTTCAAGACTGAAACCGATACCGAGATCGTTCTTCATCTGGTCGATAACTTGCTCAGGCAAGGCGTCAAGCCGACTGAGGCAGTTAAGACGACACTGAAGCAGCTTCGCGGTGCTTTCGCGCTCGCATTTATTTTCGCCGGCGACCAGAACCTGATGATGGGCGCGCGCAACGGACCGCCGCTGGCGGTCGGCTACGGCGATGGTGAGATGTTCTTGGGTTCGGATGCGATTGCGCTCGGCCCGTTCACCGACACCGTTGCCTATCTCGACGACGGCGACTGGGTTGTTTTGACGCGGGCTGGCGCCACGATCTACGACAAGGACGATAAGCCGGTCCATCGCGAAGCTCACAAGCACAGCGCGGCGACCTCGCTGGTCGACAAGGCCAATTATCGCCACTTCATGGCCAAGGAAATCCACGAACAGCCGGAGGTCGTTGGCCACACGCTCGCGCGCTACGTCGACATGGCGACCGACCAGGTGTCGCTGCCGCTCAAGTTGCCGTTCGACTTCAAGGATATTCAGCGGATCTCGATCACCGCCTGCGGCACGGCGAGCTATGCCGGCTACATCGCCAAATACTGGTTCGAGCGGCTGGCGCGCGTTCCGGTCGAGCTCGATGTCGCGTCGGAATTCCGTTACCGCGAACCGCCGCTGCACAAGAACGACCTTGCGATCTTCGTTTCGCAATCGGGCGAAACCGCCGATACGCTCGCGGCCTTGCGTTACGCAAAGTCGCAAGGCCTGCACACGCTTTCTGTCGTCAACGTGCCGACCTCGACCATTGCGCGCGAGAGCGAAACCGTACTGCCGACGCTCGCGGGTCCCGAGATCGGCGTGGCCTCGACCAAGGCCTTTACCTGCCAGCTGATGGTGCTGGCCGCGCTCGCGGTCGCTGCAGGCAAGGCGCGTGGCGCATTGTCCGATGCCGACGAAATCAAGCTCGTTCATGGCCTCGTTGAAATTCCGCGGCTGATGGCGGCGGCACTGGCGACCGAGCCGCAGGTCGAGAAGCTCGCGCGCGACATTTCGAAATCGACCGACGTGCTCTATCTCGGTCGTGGCACCAGCTATCCGCTGGCGCTCGAGGGGGCGCTCAAGCTCAAGGAAATTTCCTACATCCATGCCGAAGGCTACGCGGCCGGCGAACTCAAGCACGGGCCGATCGCCTTGATCGACGAAAAGATGCCGGTCGTGGTGATCGCGCCTTACGACCAAGTGTTCGAGAAGACCGTCTCCAACATGCAGGAAGTGGCGGCTCGCGGCGGCCAGATCATCCTGATGACGGACGCCAAGGGCGCGGCGGAAGCAACCGTCGAGTCGCTGGTGACGATCGTGCTGCCGGATATGGGGGCGATTTTCGCCCCGATGGTTTACGCCATTCCGGTGCAGTTATTGGCCTACCACACCGCCGTGGTTATGGGCACCGACGTCGATCAGCCGCGAAATCTCGCCAAATCGGTCACCGTCGAATAGGGGCTTGGCCCATTGACCCTGGTACGGCGGATTTGAACTCGCTTCGGTGGCACCGTCGGTCCGTTTGGCGAATGTCGGGACGCTAAGGGGTCTTCAAAAGTCTGTTAGGATGGCTTAGCTGGCATAGTGTGAATGCCGCTTGACCCCGGAACCCCGATGAACCGCGACGAATTGCCCCCGCCTGTGCCGCCGGCCGAAACCGCGCCGGAGGTTCATAGCGGCTTTGTGGCCCGCTTCCGCAACTACTTCCTCACGGGCCTCATCGTCGCGGGTCCGATCGCAATCACCTTCTACCTGACCTGGTGGTTTGTGACCTGGGTCGATGGACTGGTGCGGCCGTTCGTTCCGATCGCCTACCGGCCGGAGACCTATTTGCCGTTCGGTCTGCCGGGCTCCGGGCTGATCGTCGCCGTGATTGCGCTGACGCTGCTCGGCTTTCTGACCGCCAACCTGATTGGACGCACGCTCGTCGATCTCGGCGAGCGGCTACTGGGGCGCATGCCGGTGGTGCGTGCGATTTACCGCAGCCTCAAGCAGGTGTTCGAGACGTTGTTTTCGGGCAAGGGATCGAGCTTTCGCCGCGTCGGCCTTGTCGAATTTCCTTCGCCCGGCATGTGGTCGATCGTGTTGATTTCGCAAGCGCCCAGCGAAGAGATCGCCGAGAGTATCCCCGGCCAGGAAGAGCATATCTCCGTGTTCCTGCCCTGCGCGCCAAACCCGACCACGGGGTTCTTCTTCTACGTGCCCAAGAGCAAGGTCATCGAGGTCGAGATGAGTACCGAAGATGCCGCCACGCTGATCATGTCCTGCGGCGTGGTACAGCCCGGCACCGGCTCCGACCCGCAGAAGAAGATGGCGGCACTCGCGGGAATGGCGAATGCGGCGCGGGCCGCGAACGCGTCAACGCTATTGCCGGAGCCCGCCAAGGTGGAATGAAGTTTTATCAGCCCGCGCCCATCAGGGGGATGGCTTCGCCGCGTTCGTAAAAATAAAGCAGGCAGCGCAAGGCCTCGCCGCGTGGCCCGGTCAGCTTCGGGTTTTCCTTCATGATGCGCAGCGCCTCGTCGCGGGCCTGCGCGATGAGCTGGCCATGAGCTTCGGGCCGCGCAATGCGATAACCGGGCAGGCCGCTTTGCCGCACCCCCAATACGTCGCCTTCGCCGCGCAGCTTCAGATCTTCCTCCGCGATGCGAAAGCCGTCGGTGGTCTCGCGGATCACCTTCAGCCGCGCCTTCGACATTTCGCCGAGCGGCTCCCGGTAGAGCAGCAGGCAGGTCGAGGCCTCGGCGCCGCGGCCGATCCGCCCGCGCAACTGATGCAATTGGGCGAGCCCGAAGCGCTCGGCATTCTCGATCACCATGATACTGGCTGCGGGCACATCGACGCCGACCTCGACGACCGTGGTCGCAACCAGGAGGCCTACTTCGTGCGCGGCGAACTGCGCCATCACGCGATCCTTCTCAGTGCCCTTCATCTGGCCGTGGACGAGGCCGACCTTGTCGCCGAAACGCTTTTGCAGGCTTTCGAAACGCTCGGTCGCGTTGGTGAGATGGCCGGTGCCCTCGGCCTCGGATTCCTCCACCAGCGGACAAATCCAGTAGACGAGCTTGCCCGCGCTCAAGGCACGGCCGACCGCGTCCGTGACCTCGTCAAGACGACTCATCGGCACCGCACGGGTGTCGATCGGCTGCCGGCCGGCGGGCTTTTCGCGCAATTCGGAGACGTCCATGTCGCCGAAATAAGTCAGCACCAGCGTGCGCGGGATCGGGGTCGCGCTCAAGACCAGCACGTCCACAGCTTCGCCTTTGTCGGTGAGCGCGAGGCGTTCGCGCACGCCAAACCGATGCTGTTCGTCGACGACGGCAAGCGCCAATGACTTGAAAATCACATCGTCCTGAATGAGCGCGTGGGTACCAACCAGAAAATCGATTTCGCCCGCTTCCAGGCGCGCCAGAATGTCCCGCCGCTCCTTGCCCTTTTCGCGGCCTGTGAGGATGGCAGCGCTCATGCCGGCGCGCTCGGCGAGCGGTGTGATGGTCTTGATATGCTGACGCGCAAGGATTTCGGTCGGCGCCATCAAGGCGGCCTGCTTGCCGACCTCGGCGACAGCGGCGGCGGCCAGAAGTGCGACGACGGTTTTGCCGGAACCGACGTCGCCTTGCAGGAGCCGCAGCATGCGCAACGGCTGCCGCAGGTCGTCAGCGATGGCTGCGGCGGCCTCGCGTTGCGAAGAAGTCAGGGCATAGGGTAGGGCGTCGATGATTTTCTTGCGCAAATGCCCGTCGCCCGCATGGCGATCTCCGGCGGGACGGCGCAACTGCGAGCGCACCAGAGCGAGCGCCAACTGCCCGGCCAGCAGTTCGTCGAAGGCAAGTCGCGACCAATAAGGCCCATTGGGCAGGATATCGGTCAGTTCGAGGGGGATATGGACACGATTCAGCGCCTCCTTGACTGGCGGGAAGTGGCAGCGGCGGATCACCTCGGGACTGATCCACTCGGGCAGAGCGGGCAGCTTTTGCAGCGCCTGTGCGACCGCGCGCCGCAGCGATCCGAGCGCCAATCCTTCCGTGAGGGGGTAAACCGGATCGATCCCGGATAATTTGGCAAAGCCCGCTTCATCGACGACGCGATCGGGGTGCACGATCTGCGGCACACCATCGAACATCTGCAACGTGCCGGACACGTAGCGCTTCGAGCCGACCGGCAGCAGCTTCTCGATATAATCGGCCTTGGCGCGGAAATAGGTCAGAACGACGTCGCCGGTGTCGTCGCTCGCATAAACCAGGTACGGCGCGCGGGCGTTGCGCGGTGGCGACGGCCGATGGCGATCCACCGTCACTTCCAGCGTGACGACCGTCCCGGGTACCGCATCGCGAATTTTCGGCCGGGCGCGCCGATCGATCACGCTCGAGGGCAAGTGCAGCAGCAAATCGACCAGCCGCGGCGTTTCCTCGCGGCCGAGCAGGTAGCGAAACAGCTTGTCCTGCTTCGGGCCGACGCCGGCAAGGCTCGTGACCGGCGCAAACAGTGGATTGAGCAGAACAGGGCGCATCAGAGCTCAGGGGATCAAATCGACATGGCTGGACCGTTGATAATCGGGAACGAGACGGGCTGACAACCGGCATTCGCAACGCTATATCAACGCCGCCCGGCACGTCCGGGCTTTTGGCGTTCGATTGGAAGTGAAGAATGACGGGAACGACACGATCAAGCGGCGGCCTCGACGACCGCCGCAAGCGGCTTTTGTTTCGCTGCTGGCATCGCGGCACCCGCGAAATGGACCTTATCCTCGGCCGGTTTGCCGACAGCACCATCGCCAGCCTCACCGACGACGAACTCGACCGAACTCGAGCATCTGATCGAAGTGCCCGATCCCGACCTCTATGCCGCGCTCACCGGCAACGCGCCGCTGGCTTCGCGATATGCCGGTCCGCTGTTTGACCGGATCAAATCGTTCCATTCCGGGGATCAGGGCGAATGAAGCCGCCAAGCCAGTCGCCCGCACAAGCGCTCACCCCTGGCCGTGCGTTGACGTTTGCCAACGTCGCCGAGGGCGCCGAAGGCCTCATCGTCGCGGATCTCGCGCGCGCAGTCGCAGCACGGCCAAAGCCGCCGGCCGTGAGCCTCGCGGTCGTGTGCCGCGACGGGCCGCGCCTGCAGCAACTCGCCCGTTCGCTTTCGTTTTTCGCGCCCGATCTTTCGGTGCTGCATTTTCCGGCCTGGGATTGCCAGCCCTATGACCGGGTATCGCCCCATGGCGGCATCCTTGCCCAGCGGCTGACGACGCTCGCCCAATTGTCGCGGCTTACCGGCAGCGAGAAGCCACTGATCGTGCTGACGACCGTAAACGCCATTGTGCAGCGGGTGCCGGCCCGTGACACCATGGCCGCGCAAGCGCTGTCGGTGGCGCCCGGCCACGTGGTGCCGATGGATTCCATCGTCGCCTGGCTGGAGCACAATGGCTACAACCGCTCATCCACCGTCCGCGAAGCCGGCGAATACGCCGTGCGCGGCGGCATCCTCGATCTGTTCCCGGCCGGGCTCGACCTGCCGGTGCGGTTCGACTTTTTCGGCGACAGCCTGGAATCGATCCGCAGCTTCGACGCCGAGACCCAGCGCACGCTGCTCGACATGCGCTCGCTCGATCTGGTGCCGATTTCGGAGTTTCAACTGACCACGGAGACGATCCGGCGCTTCCGCATGGGCTATGTCGCAGCCTTCGGCGCACCGGAGCGCGACGATCAGCTCTATGAAGCCGTCAGCGAAGGCCGCCGTCACCCCGGCATGGAACACTGGTTGCCATTGTTCCAGGAGCGCATGGATACGCTGTTCGATTACCTCGGCGACGCCCCGATTGCGATCGAGCCGCAAAGCGAGGACGCCGCGCGCGAGCGTTTCAAGCAAATCGTCGATTACTACGAGGCCCGGCGTGAGGCGCTCGACCATCCCGGCGGCGGTGCGATTTACAAGCCGTTGCCGCCGGAGCGGCTTTATTTGACCGAAGGCGAATGGAACGGGCGGCTGCAGGATGCGCCGATGGCGCGGTTCACGCCGTTCGCGGTACCCGAAGGCAGCGCCGACACGGTCGACGCCGGTGCGCGGCAGGGACGCAGCTTTGCGCCGGAACGCAACGACAGCGCGGTCAATGTGTTCGAAGCCGTCGTCAGCCACGTCCAGGCGCTGCAATCGGTGCGCAAGAAGGTCGTGATCGCGCTGTGGAGCGAAGGCTCGCGCGACCGCATGGAAAGCATGCTGCGCGACCACAAGCTGCTGAACCTGACCAGCGTCAATGCCTGGCGCACGGTGCAGGCGACGCCGCGCAACGAAACCATGCTGGCGGTGGTCGGCATGGAAACCGGGTTTGAGACCGATCAGGTCGCCGTCATCACCGAGCAGGACATCCTCGGCGATCGTCTGGTGCGGCCGCGCAAGGCAAGCCGCA
The DNA here is from genome assembly GCA_963706265.1 of uncultured Alphaproteobacteria bacterium. Taxonomy (GTDB): domain Bacteria; phylum Pseudomonadota; class Alphaproteobacteria; order Rhizobiales; family Xanthobacteraceae; genus Bradyrhizobium. Next base: position 502,346 of record CAVPLO010000005.1, read on the forward strand.
AACTCGATAATTTCATCTCGGAGGTGACGAGCCTTTCCGCCGGCGATCTCGTTGTCCATGTCGAACACGGCATCGGCCGCTTCGTCGGGCTGCAGACCCTTGAAGTCGCGGGCGCGCCGCATGATTGCCTCGAATTGCGCTATGCGGCCGAAACAAAACTGTTTCTGCCCGTCGAAAACATCGAACTGCTCTCGCGCTACGGTTCCGACAGCGCCAATGTCGAACTGGATCGTTTGGGCGGTAGCGGTTGGCAGGCCCGAAAAGCGAAGCTCAAGAGCCGCATCCGCGAGATCGCGGGCGAACTGATCAAGATCGCGGCCGAACGGCATCTGCACGAAGCGCCGAAACTGCCGGTTCAGCAACATGTCTACGACGAATTCTGCGCGCGGTTTCCCTATGAGGAAACCGAAGACCAGCTTGGCGCGATCCAGGCCACCCTGAAGGATCTCGAAACCGGGAGGCCGATGGACCGGCTGATCTGCGGCGACGTCGGCTTCGGCAAGACCGAGGTCGCCTTGCGCGCGGCCTTTGCCACAGCGCTCGATGGCAAGCAGGTTGCCGTCGTCGTGCCGACGACGCTGTTGGCGCGCCAGCACGCCAAGACCTTCACCGACCGGTTTCGCGGTTTTCCCGTGCACGTGGCGCAGGCTTCGCGCCTGATCGCGCCCAAGGCACTCACGCAGGTCAAGAAGGGACTGACAGACGGCTCGATCGACATCGTGGTCGGCACCCACGCACTGCTCGGTAAATCGATCAAATTCCGCGACCTCGGCCTTCTGATCGTCGATGAAGAGCAGCATTTCGGCGTCAGCCACAAGGAGCGGCTGAAACAACTGCGCGCCGAAGTGCATGTGCTGACGCTAAGCGCAACACCGATCCCGCGCACGCTGCAACTGGCGCTCACGGGCGTGCGCGAGCTGTCCATCATTGCCTCGCCGCCGGTCGATCGGCTGGCGGTGCGGACCTTCGTCGCGCCGCACGATCAGCTGATGATCCGCGAGGCGTTGCTGCGCGAGCGCTACCGGGGCGGACAGGCGTTCTATGTCGTGCCGCGGATCGAAGACCTCGCGGGCGTCAAGGATTTTCTTGAGAAGAACGTGCCGGAAATGAAGGTCGCGGTCGCGCACGGCCAGATGGCGCCGACCATAATCGAAGACATCATGTCGGCGTTCTATGACGGCAAATACGATATCCTGCTCTCCACCACGATCATCGAGTCCGGCCTCGATATTCCGAACGCCAACACCTTGATCGTGCATCGTGCCGACATGTTCGGGCTGGCGCAGCTCTATCAGTTGCGCGGACGGGTGGGACGCTCGAAGCTGCGCGCCTATGCGCTGTTCACGCTGCCGGCACAGCAAAAGATCACGGCGCAGGCCGAACGGCGGCTGAAGGTGCTGCAATCGTTGGAAACGCTCGGTGCAGGCTTCCAGCTTGCGTCGCACGATCTCGATATCCGCGGCGCGGGCAACCTGCTTGGCGAAGAGCAATCCGGCCATATCAAGGAGGTCGGCTTCGAGCTTTACCAGTCGATGCTGGAGGAGGCGATCGTCAACCTCAAGGCCGGCGTGGTCGAGCCCGCGGCCGACCGCTGGTCGCCGCAAATTACCGTCGGCATGCCCGTGCTTATTCCGGAAGACTATGTCGCCGACCTCTCCGTTCGTCTTTCGCTGTACCGGCGACTGGCCGATCTCGATACCGACGAGGAGATTGACAATTTCGCGGCCGAACTGCGTGATCGTTTCGGCGTGTTGCCGGATGAGGTCCGCTATCTCTTCAAGGTTGCGGCGATCAAGAATTACTGCCGCAGGGCCAATGTCGAGAAGGTCGATGCCGGGCCGAAGGGTGCGGTCGTCACGTTCCGCGACAACAAGTTCGCTCAACCTGATCGGCTGGTATTTTTCATCCGCCAGCACGGCCAGGCCGCGCGCGTGCGCCCTGATATGAAGGTGGTGTTCTTCCAGGAATGGGAGACGGCCGAGGAGCGGCTTTCGGGTACGACCGAAATCCTGCGTCAACTCGCCAACCTCGCCGAAGACCGCAAGGCGGCATGAGAGCAGCCGCCGGCCTTGGCCGGCGGCGTCTACGCTTCAATCATCAAATACAAAGCTTACTTCGGATATTTGAACTCCGGCGCCTCCTTGAGCGCGTCCTTGGTGGTGTTCATCGATGCCAGCCATTTGTTGTTCTTGGCATCGTAGCGCACGTTGACCGAGGTGGGTGATACCGCAACGTAACGCTCACCCACGCCGAGGAAACCGCCAACCGAGAGAATCAGAGCGTCGACTTCATGGTTCTTGATCGCGATGTCGGTGATCTCGCCAACCGTTTCGTCTTTTTGATTGGTAACGCTCAGCCCCTTCAGTTTCGAACTGAACATTTCATCCTTTGACACCGTCGAGAACTTCGCCTCGGCCGGCGCGGTGCCGGTGGTCTTGGCTTGCTGGGCGAATACGGGGGTAGCCAGGATCACGAGCGACGTCGCAATCAACGCAATCTTCTTCATAAGGTCCTCCTCCATTGCTGATGCGATGACAATGCGAGGTCGGAACAAACGTTCCGCGCTCTGAATAGGAACCTTTACGAGGCTGCGCGGCGGCCTTCGTCGTCGAGTCGCGCGAGCAGCGACTGCGCCGTATCCGATGGCAGCAGTGTCGCAACCGTGACGATCGGCTCGTTCCGCGACGTGCGCCGGTTGTCGTGAGCGGTATGCTTGATGACGCTGGAAAGACGCCGCGCGATGACGTGCGCCGTGCGCAAATCGGTCTCGGCGAACACGACCAGCGCCGAACCGTCATCGTAAAGCGCGCCAAAGTCCATTTGCCGCATCAGCCGGCTGAGAAGCCGCGCGCCGTCAAGTCTTGCGCGCGAATTGGTGCGGTCAAAGCCAAAGCGCGCCACCGACAATCCGCCGCCATTCGCCAGCGTCTGACGGACCGTGGTGGTAAAATCGCGCTCGAAGGCTGCGGCAGTCAGTAATCCGGTTCGAGGATCAAGCAGGCCGCCGGCATCGATCGAGCGCAGCGTCCGGCTAAGATGAGTTGCAAAGGCGTGCTGACGTATCAAGGGCAGGGCATTCGCTGCGACGTGCGCGGGATCGCCGACGACAATTTCCAGATTCGGCAAGTCAAAGGCGGGAACCCATCCCGCGAGCGTCGCCACCACTGGCAAATGACGAAAGCGCGAATCTTCACTGAGGACGGTGAGGAACGCTTCGACCACGCGGGCCGTAAAACCTTCGCCGAGCACGATTCCGTCGATGTCGCGCGTATTGAGGTGTTTGGCCGCCGCTTCAATGCTCAGCGCGCCCACGATACCCATGCGCTCACCGAGCGCAACGGACAGCGCCGGATAGACGCCACCGCGTCCGACCAGAAGCACGGTCGCATCGCGAACCGGATCGAACTCGGCGATCACTGTTTTCACCGCCTGATCGTTTAGCCGGCGAAGGACCGTGGCATGCAGGGTTCGGACCCGAAGCGCCGCGCGTAAGCGCGGCGGCAGGCGGTCCAAGCCGCCATTCGCTCTCGAAAATGGAATTGCGTTTTCCGGTAGCGCGCCCTTCGGGTCGATCGCGAGCAACGGGAGATAGGGCCTGATATCGCCGATTTGTCTGGCGAGCGTCTGCAGCGCGGAGCCGGCGCCGTCGGGCGTTGCGGCAAGAACGATGGCTGGATGTAATTGCAAGACCGCGCGCGCGGCCTCGGCCCAATTCGTTTCGATGACCGGAAACGTCGCTTCGCCAAGCACGGCCATCAACGCCGGCTGCTTGTCGTCAGACACGACGAGGATCGGGCCTTGCTGCTGGGACATCGGAAACTTGAATCACACGCTTCGTTTCGGGGCGTGATCCTAGGTCGGCGGGTCTTAATGCCGTGTCAACGAGGTCTTCGGGCTCACCTCAGCCGGGGATCGAGCGATCCCGAAAAGCTTCCGCCATCAGCGGGTTAAGCCCGAGTTGGTTCAGCGCCTCGCGGCCTCGCGCATTGTCCTGGGCTCGCCCGGCGAGGCGATATCCGCAAAGACGGTCGGGCAACGCCGTCAAAAGCGCCCCCTGTCCGAGCCGCTTCGCCCACTCCTGAAGATCCTGCGACAGAAAACGATAGCCACCGACTGAAACAATGCCGGAGGGCGGTGATGTAATGCAGATCGCGCCGGAAGAACGGTCGAGCCGTGCTGCGTAGCCCGTATCGGCGTAATCGGGCGGGGAGGCTGCAATCAGTGAATCCGCAGGGGGCGGCGGAGGCGCATAAGCGGCCACCGTCACCATCGGACCCCGCAGGGCCAGCGTGCCCTTGGGTGTCAGCAAGGTTTCGCCGGCGATTGAGGTGCCGGGGACATCGCGCGGCGCTCCATGCGGCCCCGGCATGATCGGCGCCGGCACGCCATCGGCGGTCCGCCGGGCGCCAAACAGGCCGACTTCGCCAAACAAATAGACGTCGGTGAACTTCGCCTGTTCGGCCGTCCATTGCGCGCTGGACGCAATCTGTTCCGGCATCCGCCACAGGCCGATCACGTGACGCAGCGTCGGCATACGCGAGGCCATATCGATGTCGGTGAGCCGGAGCGCCATCGGCGCGGGCGCCACCAGCGTATCGCAACCGCTATCGTTGATCTGGCTTTCCAGCGCTTCGCCATCAAATGGGTGATGCAAGGCAAGCGTGCCACCCGACAACAGCCAGAGCAGCAACGATGAGGTCAATCCAGCGAAGGAGGAGGGAGCGAATGCCGACATCAGCCGTGCGCTCTGAGGCACGCGGCTTTCGAGGAAAACGGCAAGCCCGCCGGCAATCAGGTTGAGATGGGTTCGTGGCACCGCGCGAAGGCCGTCGGATGTCACATCGAAGGAGACGAGTGCCGCCTTGCGCCCGTCCTGGATCACGGTACGTTCGGTTGTCGATCCGACCTTCAAGGCGAGGTCAAGCGAGGCCATCCCTTCGGGCAGATCTTCACCGAAGCCGCAGACGTGACGGATCGAAAATGCCTCCGCCGCGGCGTTCATGGCGAGATCGGCATGACTGACACCATCGATCTTCGCAGTCGTCACGATCGCCCGCGCTCCGGTGCGATTGAGCGCCATCGTCAATTCCGCCTGTCGCCAAAGCTGCGGCAGCAGGGCCACGATCAAGCCGGCGCGATGGGCCGCCAGCACCGTGAGCATGAACTCTATCGTGTTAGGCAATTGCACCCCGATCACGGAATTAATCGGCAGGCCGGCCTCGACGAAATGGGCCGCAAGCGACGCAATCGCGCGGTCGGCCTGCGCAAAGGTCAGCCGTCGTGGCGCCTGTCCGGTGATACGGGCCTTGTTGATCGGATCGAGCAACGCCGGCGCGTCCGGCTGACGCGCCAAAATCCTCTGAAACAATCCGTCGAGCGTCGGCGATACGTTGGTCTGGATCACGGGATCGACTTTGGGGTGTGAATCGGGCTCGTGGAGTCTACTTCGATTGCGGCGGCCGATACCACCAGGTTTCCGGAAGATAACCCGTCAAAGCGGTGGCCTGGGGACGTTCTATCCGATTCCAGCGCGCGATCCATTGCTCCCGGATGTTAAAGACCGGGATTGCGTAAAATCCCGACATCAGCACCCGGTCGAGCGCGCGCACCGCGGATACAAAAACGCCGCGATCCCGCGCCGCCAGCATGTCGGCGATCATGGCGTCGATGGCCGGGTCCTTGGCCCCCATGTAGTTTCGCGTTCCCGGGTTGTCGGCCGCCTCGCGGCCCCAGTAAAAGTACTGCTCATTGCCGGGCGACAGCGACTGGTCCCAGCGGTTCTGGATCATGTCGAAATCGAAGCCGAGACGGCGTTGATCAAATTGCACCGCGTCTACGGCGCGGACCGTGGCCACGATACCCGCGCGCTTAAGATCGCGCGAAAAGGCCAGCGCAATCCGTTCCTGATCGCGCGTCGTCACCAGAATTTCGAAAGCGAGCGGGGCTTTGCTGACGCGCTGCCGCAGCATCGTGCCGTCGAGTTCGTAACCTGCCTGCGACAGCAGGTTCAGCGCCGCGCGCAGGTTGGTGCGATCGCGGCCAGAACCATCGGTGACCGGCAGACGGTAACTGCCATCAAGGATGTTGGGTGGAATATGGACCTCGAACGGTTTCAGGAACGCCCGCTCTTGCTCGCTGGCCGGGCGGCCATAGGCTGAAAGTTCGGAACCGGCGAAGAAACCGCCCGAACGGCCATAAAGCCCGAAGAAGTAGTTGCGGTTGATCCATTCGAAGTCGAACAGGAGCGTCAGCGCCTGACGGACCCGAATGTCAGAAAATACCGGACGCCGAGTGTTGAAAACCAGAAACTCCGAAGGCCGCGGTGTCACGATCCTGATGGTATCGCGGATAACCTCGCCATCGCGCACCGCCGGAAAATCATATCCGTCGTGCCAGCGCAGCGGTTCGCTCTCTACCCGGAAATCGTAGAGGCCTCTTTTGAATGCCTCGAAGTAGCCGTTGGCCTCGCGATAGAAATCGAGCCTGATCTCATTGAAATTCCATAAGCCCCGGTTCACGGGAAGATCGCGCCCCCAATAGTCCGGGTTGCGCGTCAGCGTGACGCTCACGCCCGGATTGACCTGGCTGACCCGGTAAGGCCCCGAGCCGATCGGGGCGATCATCGAGGTTTCCTCGAAGGTTGCGGGGTCCACGGCGTGGCGGGGCAGGATTGGCATCAGGCCGAGGATCAGGGGCAATTCGCGATCCGCCACACCGCCGAAATCGAAACGCACCGTGAGCGGATCCAGCGCCTCGGCCTTTGCGACTTTGGAATAATACTGGCGATGGTTGGGACGTCCCCTGTCCCGCAGCAAGGTCCAGGAAAACAGCACGTCATCGGCGGTGACCGGCCGCCCGTCGGAAAAACGCGCCCGCGGGTCGAGGCGGAAGGTAACGTAGCTCCTGGCCTCGTCGGTCTCGACGGTTCGCGCCAGCAAGCCATAGAGCGTGAAGGCCTCGTCATTGCCGCGCACCATCAGGCTCTCGACGACGAAGCTTCGGATCTGCTGGACGGCCAGCCCCCGCACAATCAGCGGATTGAGGCTGTCGAAAGTGCCGAGAATGCCCTGGATCAGCCGTCCGCCCTTTGGCGCATCCGGGTTCGCATACGGCATATGGGTGAAGGTCGCAGGCAGCGCTGGCGCGCCGTGCATGGCGATGGCGTAGCTTTCGGCTGCAAGAGCCCTGTCACCGCCGACGAAAACCAGGAAGCAGAAGGCAGTGAGGCCGCACAGCACGGCCGCGACGCGGCCCGCCGGAACCCACCATTCGGCGCGTCGATGTGATTCGCTTTGGCTCACAATTAACCTGTATCACAGCGTCCGGCGCTCGCGCTGACACGCGGTAACATGACCGGTCGGCATTGATCTTTTCGTACGCGCCTGTATGAAGACGTCCAATTGACCAGTCGGGCAGGGCCTGTCACGCATCCGCCTCAATTGGCAAGGAGACAACCGCCAAAATGGCCGGGTTTCGGCGCCTAAGGCGGCTTTCGGCGCTTCCGTTCAGAAAGGGTTTTCCGCAATGAATTTCCTAAAGTTGGCCGCGCCAGTATGGCCGCGTGGGCGCGTTTTCGCCTTGATGGCGATCACGGCCCTGAGCGCCGCGTTCCTCGCGTCCGACGCCTGGGCCCAGACGCCCGCGCCGGCTGCTCCGAAGAGGGCCACCCCGAAAGCCGCGCAGAAGGCAGCGCCCGCCCCAGCACCGGCGCAGCCAGCCGCCCCGCCAGCCGCGGCCGCCCCTGGCGCTCCGCCCGCGGATCAGCAGGTTCAACTGATTTACGCGCCCTGGACCAAATTCTGTCTCAAGGGGCAGGATGCGAACGCCAAGCAGGTCTGCTTTACCGGCAAGGACGGTCGCATCGAATCCGGCCAGCCGGTGGTCGCAGCGGTCGTGATCGAACCGGAAGGCGAGCCGAAGAAGATTCTCCGCGTCACGCTGCCGCTCGGCATGCTGCTCGTTCACGGCACCCGCATCATCATCGACAACAATCCGCCGGCGCAGAGCCCCTTCGTGATCTGCTTCCAGAACGGCTGCATGTCCGATTACGACGTGACTCCCGAGATGCTTGCCAACTTGAAGAAGGGTCAGAATCTCGTCGTTCAGGCGATCAGCTCCAACAATCAGCCGGTTACGCTGCCGCTACCGCTTGGCGATTTCGCCAAGGCCTACGACGGCCCGCCGACCGATCCGAAGCAGTTCGAAGAAAACCAGAAGAAACTGCAGGAAGAATTGCAAAAGCGTGCCGAAGAAGCGCGCAAGAAGCTGGAGGCAAACCCGCCGGGCGCGGGTGCGCAAGCCAATCCCGCAGCCAAGTAGGTTTTGTCACAACATAAAAAGAAAGGCGCTCGAACCGAGCGCCTTTTTTCTTTATCCGAATGCCATCCGGCGTGGAGTTGGTCTGCGTTAGTTGAGCGACGGATTGCGCGGCCGGTAACCGCCGGACTTGTCCTTTATGAAAATCTCCGAGACCTGCGAGTGCCGGATCGGCTGGCCTGAATCGTCGGGCAGCAGATTCTGCTCGGAAACATAGGCCACATATTCGGATTCCGAATTCTCGGCGAGCAGATGATAGAACGGCTGATCCTTGTGAGGGCGCGCCTCTTCGGGGATCGACAGCCACCATTCTTCGGTATTGTTGAATTCCGGATCGATATCAAAAATGACGCCGCGGAAAGAAAAGATCCGGTGGCGGACGATCTGTCCGATCTGGAACTTGGCGGTGCGCGTTTTGATCATAGCTCGTCGAATAGACCATGATGGAGCGTGATGCTAGAGGCAAACACGCGAATTAACGTTAGCCGCTGATCTCACACGCCAAATCGGGGCCGACAAGGACCAAAAGAGCCCCTCCCGCATGGCCAACGTCTTCAATCTTGCCATACCCTATTTCAGCCTGATTTTCATCGGGCGGCAGGACGATTATCGTTCGCTCATTCAGACCGGACGGCTCGCGTTGCCGTGACCGCATGGGCGGAAGGCGACGGTCGCCATGACGGCGCCAATCCCTCGCGCATGGCAAGCCGACGCAGCGGTCCGAACGAACCAATCAGATGCAGCCCGGCGGCGCGCAGCGACTGCATCGGCAGAAACGCGCTCACCAACGAGCGGTTGGCGATATCGATGGCGAACGTCCGGCTCATGACGTCGGGGCGTCGCGCGGAAGCATAACGGCCCAATACGGAAGGAGCGCCGGGATCCTCGCTCGCAGCCAGGGCGCCCCGCACGACCTCGGCCATATCGGCAGCATCGCGAAGTCCCATGTTGAGACCTTGCGCGCCGATCGGCGGCAGCACATGGGCGGCTTCACCGACCAGCGCGATGCGCGCTTTGGCAAATTGCCGGGGCTGTTCGATGACAAGCGGGAACCGGTTTCGTCCGGGCTCGATCTGCATCTTGCCCAGGATCGAGTGTGAACGCGCTTCGGCGGCGTGTGACAATTCTTCGTCACTCAGCGCCATCAGTCGGTCAGCTTCCTTCGGCTCCGACACCCACACCACGCTGGAACGCTCGCCAGGCAACGGCACAAAGACGCAAGGTCCGTGCGGCGTATGGAATTCGGTCGAGATGTTGTGGTGAGGACGGGAATGGCTGACGTTGAACGTCAGCGCCGCCTGATGCAGTTCCCTATGCTGCACCGCAATGCCGGCGGCCTCCCGGCAGAGCGAATGTCTGCCGTCAGCGCCGACTACGAGCCGCGCCGAAAGCGCTCCGCCGTTCGCCAGCTGAACCGAGACGATATCGTCGTCTGCATGGACGGTAGTCGCCTCGTCGTCGAGCCGCGTCAGGTTTGCCAGCGCGGCGGCACGTTCTTCGAGAGCGGAAACCAGGACGCGGTTCTCGATATTATATCCGAACACGTCGAGGCCGATCTCATCGCAAGAAAACCGCACCTCCGGCGCCCGGATCAGACGGCCGGTGTCGTCGACCAGGCGCATGACGCGTAGCGCGGCGGCCTTGTCCATGCAGTGCGGCCAGACCTTCAACGCCTCCAGGAAGTCGATGGACTCGCCGAGAAGCGCCGTCGTGCGGTTATCGGCATACAGCGAGCGCCGGGCGATCAAAGCGACGTTCGCGCCCGACTGAGCGATGGCGATGGCAGCCGCCAACCCCGCGGGGCCGCCGCCAACCACGGCAACGTCATAGGTGGAGGAATGATCGCTCATACAGGACATTTGACCTTCCCAGCGGCATTTTCAAGCCCACGGTCTAGTGTGGCGACACTGACGTTCCTTTCAGTGTCACCGCGAGTGCTTCGAAGGAACGTCAGAGTCAAAGCCACACTAGATCAATTAGTTCGCTAGTGTCCCTTTGGTTCTGACATTCGTAAAGGTGGCCGCCGCGATAGCGTACGAATGTCAGAACCGGGACACTAGATGTGCAAATCGAGGGATTCCTGATAGCAATTGCGGCCAATCGTGTCGCAAATCGCCGCATCATCTCCAATGGATCAACAGACCGAAACACAGCCTCCCCAAGTGTCGCCCACGATGCGAGCCGCGGCGTTTTCGGTGCACGTCTTTACCGCGCTGGGTGCCGGCGTGGCGCTTCTTGCCCTTATGGAAGCCGTCCGCGAGCACTGGGCCGCGATGTTCTGGTGGTTGGGCGTCGCACTGGTGATCGACGGCGTGGATGGGCCGATGGCGCGGCGTCTCGATGTCGTACGGCTGCAGCCGAACTGGTCGGGCGAGGTGCTCGATCTCGTGGTCGATTTTGTAACCTATGTGTTCGTGCCCGCTTACGCCATCACCGCCAGCGGCCTGTTGTGGCCATTGGCCGCACCGGTGCTGGGTGTTGGCATCGCGGTCTCGGGCGCGCTTTATTTTGCCGATCGTCGCATGAAATCGGACGACAATCATTTCCGTGGCTTTCCCGGATTGTGGAACATGGCGGCCTTCTATCTGTTCCTGCTGCACTGGCCACCGGTCGCATCGAGCCTTGCCGTCGCGGTCCTGATCGGCCTGACCTTCATGCCGTTCCATGTCGTCCATCCAGTTCGCGTCGCCCGCCTGCGGTGGCTGACCTTGTGCCTGATCGGGGTCGCGACAGTTTTGGCCATGGTCACGCTGATCGACGATTTTAAACCCGGCACCGCCGTGACGGCCGCGCTCTGTGCGATCGCCCTTTATGTGGTCGGCAGCGATAGCGCCATCCGGCTGGTAAGGTCGCTCAACGCATGATCGCGCTAGTGGAGTGGATTTGACATTCGCTCGCACCCGGCCCCACGTTCGTTAGCGAATGTCAAATCCAAAACTCCACTAGAAATTTATATTTTCTAGTGGTCCTTTGATTCTAACATTCGCAAAAGTGCCTGCCGAGAAGGATGCGAATGTTAGAATTCGGACCACTAGTAACGAGCCCGGAAGCCTGGGCCGCTTTCCTGACGCTGACGGCGCTCGAGATCGTTCTCGGCATCGATAATGTCATCTTTCTTTCTGTCGTCGTCTCCGCGATTCCGCCGGAGCAGGCGAAGCGCGCACGCCAGATCGGACTCACGCTTGCGCTGGTGTTTCGCGTTCTGCTGCTAAGCCTTCTTGTTTGGCTGATCGGATTGACCCGAGCCGTCGTCACGGTTCATGACTTCGCGTTTTCATGGCGCGATATCATCCTGATCCTCGGTGGGCTGTTCCTGATTGCCAAGGCCACCCACGAAATCCATCGCGAGGTCGAAACGCATCAAGAGGCGTCGACAACCGCGTCCGGCAAAGCGGTCTTCCTCAGGGTGATATTCGAGATCACCATCATCGACATCATTTTCTCGCTGGACTCCATCATCACCGCGATCGGCATGTCACAGGACCTGACGATCATGATCTCGGCCGTCGTCATCGCCTGCCTGATCATGTATCTAGCGTCGGGTCCGGTGGCGCGATTCGTCGCGGAGCATCCGACCACCAAAATGCTGGCGCTGGCGTTTCTGGTTCTGATCGGCGTTGCGCTGGTCGCCGACGGTTTCAAATTCCACATTCCGCGCGGCTACATCTATTTTGCGATCGCGTTTTCTGCGCTGGTGGAATTGTTCAACGTGCTGGCCCGGCGCAATCGCCGGGCCAGATAGGCCGCCGGCTTCGCCTGACGGATTAGGTTAACGGGCGACGAGTTGACAAGCCGGTCTTGTTGTCATTCGCTCGTGACAGCGGAAATTCAAAGGGAGAAGGACGATGACCAAGGCCGTGCGGGTGCACAAGGTTGGCGGTCCGGAGGCCCTCGTCTATGAGGACACCGAAGTAGCCGCGCCGGGCCCGGGCGAGGTGCGCATTCGCCAGCATGCGGTCGGCCTGAACTTCATCGACACTTATTATCGCACCGGCCTCTACAAGGCGCCCGGCCTGCCGTTCATCGTCGGCAATGAGGCGGCGGGTGAGGTGCTGTCGGTCGGTCCCGGCGTGACGAATTTTCATCCCGGCGATCGCGTGGCCTATTACGTGAATCTCGGCGCCTATGCGACCGAGCGCAACATTGGCTGGGAGAAGCTCGTCAAGCTGCCCGATCACATCACCTACGAGCAGGGTGCGGTGCTGATGCTGAAAGGACTGACGGTCTGGTACCTCCTGCACAAGACCTTCAAGGTCGAGCCGCATCATCGCGTGCTGATTCATGCCGCAGCCGGCGGCATCGGACTGCTTGCTTGCCAATGGGCGAGGGCACTCGGCGCCCATGTGATCGGCACCGTCGGCTCCAAGGCGAAAGCGGATCTTGCGCTCTCCAACGGCTGCGATCACGTCATTCTCTACAACGAGGAGGATTTCGTCGCGCGCGTCAAGCAGATCAGCCGCAACGAATTGTGCGACGTGGTCTATGACGGCGTCGGCAAATCGACGTTCCCGGGTTCGCTGTCGTGCCTGAAGCCGCGCGGCCTGTTCGTCAGCTTCGGCAGCGCGTCGGGACCGGTCCCGCCGTTCGCGATTGCCGAACTCAACAACCACGGCTCGCTGTTTGCGACCAGGCCGAAGCTCAATGACTATATCGGCAAGCGCTCCGAACTGCTCGAAGGCGCCGACACGCTGTTTGCCGCCGTGATCAATGGCAAACTGCACGTGCCGATCAACCATGCCTATGCCTTGAAGGATGCGGCAAGGGCCCATAGCGACCTGGAAAGCCGGGCGACGACGGGCGCCTCGATCCTCAAACCGTAAGACACTAGTGCGGCGAATTTGAAGTTCCTATCAGTTTCGCTGCAAGTACGTTATAGGAACTTCAAATTCAAAGCCGCTACTCAAATCAATAAGTTACTAGAGCTCTTTTGATTCCGAAGTTCGCATCGGAGGTTGCTGCGATATCATGCGAACTTCGGAATCGGAGCTCTAGTGCCCACTTTCCGAAGTTCGTGCTCCATCGCAGCACCCACCTTCAGGAACTTCGGAAAGTCATGGGCACTAGCAAACTTATTGATTCTAGTACCGCTTGTCGATTTGAAGCCCCTGATCGAATTCGCCGCTTGTAGCGCAGGGACTTCAGATCGGCGGTACTAGGCGACCCTTCGCGCGATCCCGGCCTTTGTCAGCAGCGCATCGAGACAGCCGATCATCAGGTCGATCTCCTGCCGCGTGACGTTGAGAGACGGCATGAAGCGCAACGCGTCTGGACGCGGCGCGTTCAGGAGCACGCCATCGTCCAGCGCCGCAGCCACGATCGACGCTGCGGTCGGGACCCGCAGATCGAGCGCCAGCAGCAATCCCCGCCCGCGAACCTCGCCGAGGCCATGGCGCGCCGACAGCCGCTGCAATTCGCTCTCCAGATAGAGCCCGCTCTCCGCCACCGCTTTCAGGAAGCTTGGAGCCGCGACTTGTTCGAGTACCGCGAGCCCCGCCGCGCACATCAGTGCGTTGCCGTTGAAGGTGCCACCTTGATCGCCGTGTTCGAAGCAGGACACGTCCTCTGTAGCGAGCAGCGCCGCAAGCGGAACGCCGCCGCCGATGCCCTTCCCAAGCGTCATGATGTCGGGCGCGATCCCTATATGCTCGTAGTGGAAGAGCTTTCCGGTGCGGCCCATTCCGGTCTGGATTTCATCGAAGATCAGCAGCAGGCCGTGCGCTGACGTCAGCGCCCGGAGTTCGCGCAGGAACTGGTCGCTCGCGGGCCATACGCCAGCCTCGCCCTGGATCGGCTCCAGCATCACCGCGACCGTGCTTTCGTCAATCAACTGGTCGACCGAAGCCAGATCATGCCATCGCGCTTTGCGAAATCCCGAAACCTTGGGCTCGAACAAGGGCTCAAACGCCGCCTTGCCGGAGGCGGACATCGTCGCCAGCGTCCGGCCGTGAAAACCACCTTCGAAGGTGATGATCTCATGCGCGCCGTTCTTGCGCAGGGCGCCATACTTCCGTGCGAGCTTGATCGCGCCTTCGTTGGCTTCGGCGCCGGAATTGGCGAAGAACACTCGGTCGAAACAGCAGAGGTCGGTGAGCGCCTTTGCAAGCTTCAGGCTGGTGTCGTTGTAATAGGCCGGGCTCGGCGTGATTAGCTGTCGCGCCTGCGCCGAAAGCGCCTCGGCCACAGCGGGCGGCGAGTGACCGAGGCAATTCACCGCCCAGCCCTGGACAAAATCGAGATAGCGCTTCCCGGCATCGTCCCAAAGGTAGGAGCCTTCGCCACGCACGAAGACGACCGGCGGGCGGGCGGTGATTTCCATCAGCGCGTCGAACGAATGCGTCGCATGGGTCATGTCGAACTCTCCTGGCGGTTTGCGGGTGAAGGGGTGGGTCAAAAAGCAAGAAGGCCGCAACTTTTGGGGTTGCGGCCTTCTCGAAAACGTTGCTGATTTACTTGTTCAGCTCAGTCGTCGGACATGGCGCGCCCCATCCTCGTCACGGCGGTGACGGCGGCAGGCGGCGCGGGCGATGGTCCGGTAGGAGATCATGGGGCGCGCTGATACAGCGCTAGGGCCAGCGGTGTCAAGTGTCAGAAACCCGCGATAGATCCGTGCAGGTCGTATTCGTCGGAGCGTTCGATCTTGGCGGTGACGATCTCGCCGACTTTCAGCGGCCTGCGGCTTGAGAGGTAAACCGCGCCGTCGATATCAGGCGCGTCGGCCTTTGAACGACCTTTGGCGACGGTCGGACCGACCTCGTCGATGATCACCTGCTGGCGCGTGCCGACCTTGCGTTTCAATCGGCGTGCAGAAATCTTCTGCTGCCGCGCCATCAAGGCGTTCCAGCGCTCCTGCTTGATCTCGTCGGGCACGGCGTGGCCGATTGCATTCGACGCGGCGCCTGCCACTGGTTCATACTTGAAGCAGCCAAGCCGGTCGATCTCGGCTTCGTCGAGCCAATCGAGCAGTTCCGCAAAATCGGCATCGGTCTCGCCGGGAAAGCCGACGATGAAGGTCGAGCGCAACGCCAGCTCCGGACATTGCGCGCGCCAGCTCTTGATCCGCGCCAGGGTCTTCTCCTGCGCCGCCGGGCGCTTCATGGCTTTGAGCACTTCCGGGCTTGCGTGCTGGAACGGGATATCGAGATAGGGCAGCACCTTGCCTTCACCCATGAGGCCGATGACCTCGTCGACATGGGGGTAGGGGTAGACGTATTGCAGCCGCACCCACACGCCGAATTCGCCGAGCGCCTGCGCCAGGTCGAAGAACTTCGCGCGGACTTCGCGGTCCCTCCAGGGGCTGGCGGCATATCTGATGTCGACGCCATAGGCCGAGGTATCCTGCGAAATGACCAGCAGCTCCTTGACGCCGGCCGCGACCAGCCTCTCGGCCTCGCGCAGCACGTCATTGGCCGGCCGCGACACCAGGTCGCCGCGCAATTTCGGGATGATGCAGAAGCTGCAGCGATTGTTGCAGCCCTCGGAAATCTTCAAATAAGCATAATGCCGCGGCGTCAGCTTGATGCCTTGCGGCGGCACCAGATCGAGATGCGGATTGTGCGCCGGCGGCAGTGCGCGATGCACCGCTTCGAGCACGCTCTCGTATTGCTGCGGCCCTGTGATCGAGAGCACGCCCGGGTAGGCCGTTTCGATCTGTTCGGGTTCGGCGCCCATGCAACCGGTAACGATCACCTTGCCGTTTTCCGCCATCGCATCGCCGATGGCCGAAAGCGATTCCTGCTTGGCGCTGTCGAGAAAGCCGCAGGTATTGACGATGACGAGATCTGCGCCGTCATGCTTGCGCGCCAACTCATAGCCTTCGGCGCGCAGCCGCGTGATGATGCGCTCGGAATCCACCAACGCCTTGGGGCATCCGAGCGAGACAAAACTGACTTTGGGCGCGGCGGCCTGCGACATTCCTGATCTGTCCGATTGATGGGCAGGAGCTAACCCCAAATGTGCCCAATTACAAGGCTTTGAGCCGGCACCTGGCATGGTATCAATTGCCACGCCGGAGTGGGTGAGCGATGGGCGCCGAGTCGTCTCCTAAAATCGCGATTGTCGATGAAAGCCCGATCCGTGCCGCAATTCTTGAAGAGGGACTGCGGGAAGCGGGCTTCACCGATGTCGTGCGCATCGACGAAATGCAGAGCCTGTTGAGCCGCATCTATGCGCTCGATCCCGACGTCATCGTGATCGATCTCGAAAACCCGAGCCGCGACATTCTGGAACAAATGTTCCAGGTCAGCCGCGCGGTACGGCGACCAATTGCGATGTTCGTCGATCAAAGCGACGCGGCCTCGATCCAGGCTTCCGTCGATGCGGGCGTATCCGCCTATATCGTCGATGGCCTGAAGAAGGAGCGCCTCAAACCGATCCTCGACCTCTGCATTTCCCGCTTCAACGCTTTCGCCAAGCTCCAGGATGAACTCGATCGCGCCAAATCGGCGCTTGAAGACCGCAAGGTGATCGAACGGGCCAAGGGCATCCTGATGAAGCTGAAGGGCCTGACCGAAGACGAGGCTTATGTCTTGCTGCGATCGACCGCGATGCGCGAGAAGAAAAAAATCGGAGAGATCGCCCAGTCGATCCTGACGGCGTCGGAGCTCCTGAAATGACAATCCCGCTCCAGATCGGCTTCATCCCCTTGATCGACGCGGCGGCTCTGATCGTTGCCGTCGAGAAGGGTTTTGTGGAGGCCGAGGGCCTCGACGTGAGGCTCGTTCGGGAGGTGTCGTGGTCGAACGTCCGCGACAAGCTCAATATCGGCCTGTTCGACGCCGCGCATATCCTGGCTCCCGTTCCCATCGCCTCGAGTCTCGGGCTTGGACACATCAAGGTCCCGACCGTCGTGCCGCTGACGTTGAGCCTCAACGGTAACGCTATTACGGTGTCGCCGGCGCTTCATGCGGCGATCGCGGCCGAAATCGACGGAGACCTTCTCGATCCATTGGCGACCGCGCTGGCGCTCTCGCGGGTCGTCGCTGCGCGACGCCGAACCGGCGGCGAGCCGCTGACGTTCGGAATGACGTTTCCGTTTTCGACCCATAACTACCAGCTGCGGTTCTGGATGGCCGCCGGCGGCATCGATCCGGACGAGGATGTCCGCCTTGTTGTCTTGCCGCCACCTTTCATGGTCGACAGCATCGCGGGCGGTCAGATCGATGGCTTTTGTGTCGGCGCGCCCTGGAATTCGATTGCAGTTGACCGCAGCGTTGGCCGAATTCTGCATTTCGGTTCCGACATCATGCAGCGCGCGGCCGAAAAGGTGCTCGCGATCCGCCAGCCATGGGCGGAAAAAAATCCGCGAGCGCTGGCTGCGCTGGTCTGTGCGGTCTACCGTGCCGCACAGTTCACCGAAGTGCCCGACAACCGGAACGAGGTGGCGCGGATTTTGGCGCGGCCCGAATATATCGGTGTCGATGCCGAGGTGATCTTGAGGACCTTGCAGGGCCGCTTGAAGATTGCCGCGGACGGAACCACCCGCTCAGGCGACCGCTACATGATGCTTGCGCGGGAGGATGCATCGGCCCCCGACCCAATCCAGGCGGCCTGGCTCTACGCTCAAATGGTGCGGTGGCGACAGACGGCGTTCAGTCTCGATGCCCTGCGGGCCGCGCAAAGCGTGTTCCGGCCTGATCTGTACGAGGCCGCCCTTGGGCGCGACGCGCGGCGCCAAACTGCGTCCAGGGCTATCGTCGCATTCGCAGGGCCAGTGCTGGCTCCCGACCTGATCGACGCCTACTTCGCAGCCCTCCGAACCAAAGATGGAAAGCCATGGCGCGCCCAATTGGCGCGACAATAGGCACCTTATCGACCATGACTATTCTTTGAGCGTTGTGCCCAAAATTCATGGATACCCGCCCATGCCGTCCTCTCTGGCATTTAGCTAACCATTTGAAATAACGTATCTTTGCAAGACGAATCGCTGTGGCACGTAACTTGTATATTGCAGTGCAGCCAGCGCCATAGCTGTCGGCTGGCGTCCATCAAGATGGATTTCCGCAGCAACGAGGCTGAGCGGACCGCCCGGAGTAATCCGGGGACCATCAACCCATTCTTTCACTCGTTGCGCCCCGCAAAGCGTGGCAGCCGGAGCTTCGTTATGGACTATATCAAGCCTGCCGACGTCGCTATTTCGATGATTGAAGCCAGCGCGAGGAAGCTGGCGCTGGCGCCGCGTGATCTCATGATCCGGGGCATCCTGGCCGGCGCGCTGCTTGGCGCGGCAACGACGCTCGCCTTTACGGGGGCGGCCACGACGGGCCAACCCATCGTTGGCGCCCTGATTTTTCCAGTCGCGCTCGCCATTATCGTGGTGCTCAATCTCGAATTGGTCACCGGGAGCTTTGCCCTGGTGCCGTTGGCGCGCCTCGAGCGCAAGGCAAGCTGGGGCGCCGTCATCGCCAATTGGTCCTGGGTCTACCTCGCCAATCTGATCGGCAGCCTCGCCTTTGGCGTTCTGATCGCGGGATCGCTGACGAACATGGGCAGGCTTGAAGTGACGGGCGTGGCGGCGCGTATTGTCGCTGCGGCCGAAGCCAAGACCATTGCCAACGAGGCGATCGGCGCGGCCGGCATGCTGAGCCTTTTTGTGAAAGGCATCCTCTGCAACTGGCTGGTAAGCCTCGGCGTCGTCCTCTCTCTGACCTCCAATTCCACCATCGGAAAAATCACCGCAACCTGGATCGCCATCTTCCTGTTCTTCGCGCTCGGCTTTGAGCACGCCGTCGTCAACATGTTTCTGATTCCGACCGGCATGCTGCTTGGCGCCAAGGTCGGGATTTACGATTGGTGGGTGTGGAACCAGATCCCGGTCACGCTCGGCAATCTCGTCGGCGGGTTCGTTTGCACGGGTCTTGCGCTCTATTCCACCTACAAGCCGACGAGCCAGCCGGTCGCCGCCACGCAAGTTGCCGTCCAGGCAGCAGAATAGCGGTGCGTTGATCCTATGAAGCTTGAAATGCTCACTGTCGACTTCACGGACGAACAGAAGCGCTACCTCGAAGGCTTTGCCGCCGGCGTACAGATATTGCGAAACGGACGCGGCCTTCCCGGTGGTTCTTCCGCGCCGGCGCAGGCCAATGCCGAGCCGGCTGGGCCCGACGCGGCACACATCAAGGCGCAGGATCAACTACTCGCTTCGGGAAAGAAACTTGCCGATCAGGAGAAGTTCAAGCGGGAGGAGCATCCTTTCGATGCCTATCCACGGCTCCGGCAGCAGGCACTGACCGACGCACCGCCATCGCCTGCGGATAATTTCCGCTGGCGCTATTACGGGCTGTTCTACGTTGCGCCGGCGCAAGACTCCTACATGTGCCGGTTGCGGATACCGAACGGCATCCTCAAACATTGGCAGTTCGCGGGACTTGCCGGTCTCGTGGAGCGCCTGTGCGGCCCGTATAGCCATGTCACGACCCGCGCCAACCTTCAGGTACGCGAAATTGCGCCGAAGAATGCAGTGGCGCTGATCGAAGGCATTCAGGATCTCGGTCTCTGCTCACGCGGCTCCGGCGCCGACAATATTCGCAACGTCACCGGCACGCCAACGGCGGGTATCGATCCGCAGGAGCTGATCGACACCCGCGACTATGCGCGCGAGTGGCACTATCACATCCTCAACGACCGCTCGCTCTACGGTCTGCCGCGCAAGTTCAACGTCGCGTTCGACGGCGCGGGCAAGATCGCAGTGCTGGAAGACACCAACGACATCGCCTTCGCCGCGGTTGAGGTGAAGGATGGCTTTGGCGTCGAACCGGGCGTGTGGTTTCGTCTCGGCGTCGGCGGCATCACCGGCCACAAGGATTTTGCCAAGGAAACCGGCATCGTCGTCAGGCCGGAGGACGCCACCAAAGTGGCCGATGCAATCGTGCGCGCCTTCATCGACACCGGCGATCGCACCAACCGCCTCAAGGCGCGCCTGAAATACGTCATCGACAAAATCGGAATGGCAAAATTCCTCGAGCTGGTCGAAGCAAAACTCGGCCATGCCTTGACGCGGCTGCCGCCGGAAGCGCTCGCGCGACGGCCAGCCTTTGATCGAATGGCCCATGTCGGCGTCCACCGGCAGAGGCAGGATGGTCTGAATTGGGTCGGCGTCGCTCTGCCCCTCGGCAAGATCACTTGTGAACAGATGCGCGGCCTTGCCAGGATCGCGTCCGATCTCGGCGACGGCGACATCCGACTGACCGTCTGGCAAAACCTTCTGATCTCGGGCGTGAACGACGAGAACGTAAAGCTTGCGATCGCAGCCGTCGAGGCGATCGGACTTGCGGTCAATATCTCGCAAGTTCGTGCCGGTCTGATTGCCTGCACCGGAAACGCCGGCTGCAAGTTCGCCGCTTCCAACACCAAGGCCCATGCGGCTGCGATCGGCGACTGGTGCGATGGCCGCGTCGAAGTCGATACGCCATTGAACATCCATCTGACCGGCTGCCATCATTCCTGCGCGCAGCACTATATCAGCGACATCGGCCTGATCGCCGCCAAGGTTTCTGTCAGCGACAGCGACGAGACGGTCGAGGGCTATCATCTGTTCGCGGGCGGCGGGTTCGGCCCGGACGCCGACATCGGTCAGGAGGTCTATCACGACCTCAAGGCCGAGGAAGCACCGCAAACCGTGGAGAAACTGCTCAGGGCTTATCTGGCGCATCGCGCCGGGCCGTCGGAAACCTTTTTGGCATTCGCACGCCGTCACGACGGCGAGACGCTGCGCAAGCTGGCCGAGACCTCCTCATGAATCAGATCACGCCGCCGCCCAAGATCGAGATCATTCCGTCGAGCGCACCGTTCTCGGAGGCGCAACGAACCTGGCTTAACGGCTTTTTCGCAGGATTGCTCACCGAGACGGTGACGCCGCTCTCAGCCGAGCAGGGCGCCGCCGTCATGAAAGGCCCCGGAGGCGATGGCGATGATGGCGCCGCGCCATGGCACGATCAGACCATGCCAATTGCAGATCGCATGAAGCTTGCCGAGGGACGCCCGTTGCGGCGGCGCATGATGGCCGCCATGGCGCAACAGGATTGCGGCCAGTGTGGTTACAATTGCCATGACTATTCCGAGGCCATTGCGAGCAAGGCGGAAGGCCGTCTGAACCTCTGCGTGCCCGGCGGCAAGGAAACCGCCCGGATGCTGAAGACCCTCCATGAGGAATTGGACAAGGCACCGGGCACAGCGGCGGACCCGGCGGCAACGCCAGCCGCGCCTGCGGCAGTATCCTTCGTGGAGCTTGGCCGCTCGCGCGACAATCCCGCGCCCGCGACATTCCTGTCGCGGCGTTTGCTCAACAAGAGCGGGTCGGAAAAGGAAACCTGGCACATCGAGTTCGATCTCGCGGGAAGCGGCCTCGACTATATCGTCGGCAACTCCTTCGGGATTTTCGCCCGCAATGAACTCGGCCATGTCGACCAGATCATTGCACTGCTTGGCGCCTCCCACACGACCGAAGTGCGCGGGCGGACGCTTCGCGAAGTGCTGACCGATGAGGTCTCACTGTCGCCCGCGCCGGACTCGCTGTTCGAACTGATCTCCTTCATCACTGGAGGCGCCCAGCGCGAGAAGGCGCGCGCGTTGGCGCAGGGTGACGATCCCGATGGCGATGCAGCCACGCTCGATGTAATGGCCGCCTTGCAGAAATTCTCAGGCGTTCGGCCGCATCCGGAAGCCTTTGTTGAGGCTCTCGAGCCACTGCAGCCACGGCTTTATTCGATTTCGTCGTCGCATAACGCCACCCCCGGCAAGCTGTCATTGACCGTCGATTGCGTGCGTTACGTCGTCGGCAAGCGCAAGCGGCTGGGGCTCGCTTCGAACTTCCTCGCCGAGCGCGTCCAGCCGGGCGATCAGGTGACGGTCTATGTGCAAAAGGCGCACGGTTTCGGCCTGCCGCAGGACCCGAAGATTCCAATCATCATGATCGGGCCGGGTACCGGCATTGCGCCGTTCCGCGCCTTTTTGCTCGACCGCCGGGCGACCGGCGCCAACGGCCGCAACTGGCTGTTCTTCGGTCACCAGCGTTCAAGCTGCGACTTCTTCTATTCGGACGAACTGAACGCGATGAAGACCGCAGGCCTTCTTACGCGCCTGTCGCTGGCGTGGTCGCGCGACGGCGAGAAGAAGTTCTACGTGCAAGATCGCATGCGCGAGGTAGGTCGGGAGCTGTGGTCGTGGCTGGCGGAAGGCGCTCACGTCTACGTCTGCGGCGATGCCAAACGAATGGCAAAAGACGTTGAGCGCGCGCTGGTCGACATCGTGGCTCAGCATGGCGCGCGTTCGACCGACGAAGCAATCAACTTTGTCGGCGAACTCAAGAAGAAAGGCCGCTATCAGCAGGACGTGTACTAGGGTCCGGACCCATTAAGCCAAATTCGCGATTCTTTTCTGCACGTTAGAGTCCACTTACGAGAAACCCAAACTACGGAATTGATGAGTCAGATCAACGCGCTGCGAGCATAATAAGTCCGAACCCTAGTGGTCCGATTCTAACGTTCGCGTTCCCTCACAGCAGGCACTTTCGCGAACGTTAGAATCGAAGGACCACTAGCAAATTTAAGTTTCTAGCGGAGTTTGGATTTGACATTCGCTTTTCGAATTCGCGACGAGACTGGTAGCGAATGTCAAATCCGCTCCGCTAGCCGTTGTATCTGGTATTCCAGCGTAACCGGTTCCCGGAAGAGCAAATTCGAGCGAATAAAATTCCTGCTCAGGACGGTCGCGAAGAATTTTTCGCTCGCGTTTGACTCCGGCGGAGCACCGATATCGCTTTTTCGAGTTCCGTCTTGCTTCGTCGGCAGAACGATACTCTCCTAGCGTGTATGGTAGTGGTCTTTCGATCCTGACATTCGCGAACAGGCATGGCGAAACCGAAAGCGAATGTGAGAGTCGGGCCAATAGGTTGGAGATTGGCCATGCGCGAACTGTCCGCGGAAGCTCGTTTGCATCTGTACGCGCGTTCGCTGTCCCGGAAAACGCGAAGGGGACTCCATGCGGCAGCGCTCTATGGCGCCTTCGCGCTGATCGCAGGCGTCCTGTTCGGAACGCTTTCGGTTCACCCTTTTTGACGCGTGACCGCCTAGGGGCTCGGCAGTGATCGCCATCAACGCTTGAACGGCGCGACCTCGATGCCGGCATCCTTCAGAGCCTGGCGAACGCCGCGCGCGATATCGACGGCGCCGGGTGTATCGCCATGAATGCAAATCGTATCCGTGCGCATCTTGATCACCTTGCCGGTGACCGACACCACCGCGCCATCCTGCACCATCCGCACCACCCGCTCGGCGATCTGCTTGGGATCGTGGAGGACCGAACCCGGTTTCTTGCGTGAAACCAGGTTGCCATCGTCCTCATAGGCGCGGTCGGCGAAGATTTCATGCGCCATCGGCAGGTTCGCCGCTTCGCCGGCCTGCACGAGCTTGGAATTGGCGAGCACGACAAACACCAGATCCGGATCGACCGCCTTGATGGCGGAAGCGATCGCGCGCGCGGTGCTTTCTTCCTCGCAGGCCACGTTCGACAACGCGCCATGCGCCTTGACGTGCGTGACCTTGTAGCCGGAAAGCGCCGCGACCGCCTGCAGCGCGCCGATCTGATAGGCAACGAGGTTTTCAATTTCGGATGCACGCATGCCGTAGAATGGCCGGCGGCCAAAACCGTGGATGTCGCGATAGCCGGGGTGCGCGCCGACGCTGACGCCGCGTGCTTTTGCCAGCTCCACGGTCTTGCGCATGGTGTCGTAGTCGCCGCCGTGAAAGCCGCAGGCGACATTTACGGAGGTCGCAACGTCGATCATCGCGGCGTCATTGCCCATTTGCCAAACGCCGAAGGACTCGCCGAGATCACTGTTCAGGTCGACCGTTTTCATGTTGTTGTCCGTTTGTTGGTTGGTCTTTAAAGTCATTCCTGCAAATCTATTCCCGAGTCAGCGCATCAGCAGGGACTTGCCATGTTCGGGCGTCCACCGCGCTGATGGCGACGCCCGCGACATTGGCATCTTGCAGCGCTTGAATATTGAGATCAAAGCCCTCGATGGATCCAAGCCGGTCGGGCAGGGACCGCAACAGCTCCGCAAATTTGCGCGCCTCGGCTTGCGCCTCTTCCATGCTGACGGCTTTGAACCGGAACGCCGTCCCGGCCGGGATCTGCGCAAACCGCCCGAAATCGGCGGTAATCACAGTCGCGATCTTGGGATATCCGCCGCTGGTGCCGCGATCGGACATCAGCACGATCGGCTGGCCGTTGCCGGGAACCTGGATGCTGCCGTTGACGGTGCCGTCGGAGACGATGTTGTGGCCGTGCAGGTGTTTGATGACCGGCCCTTCCAGGCGATAGCCCATGCGGTCGCTGGTCGCCGATATCTTCCAGTCGCTACCGAGAAGAAGACTGATCGCATCGTCGCTGAATTCGTCGTTCTGCGGTCCGAGCGCAATGCGGATCGGGCCGGTCACCACGGCAGGCAGATCGATCCGCCGTTCGGGTCCAGCGCCTGCCGCCGTGACGCCCAATTCGTCGGCGGCCTGCAAGGGGCGCGGGAACGGGCTGCCGAGACCAACACGGGCATTTACCGAGAAGCTTCCGAACATCGGCTCGCCCCGAAGGCCACCTTCGATCGCGAGATAGCTGAACGCGCCGCCTTGCGCCATGCCGAGCTTCAACGTCTCGCCATCGGCGATGGTCACCGACATATCCGGGGCAATCGTGCGTCCGGCGATCTCGGCGCTGCGCGGCGCGCCCGAAAGCGCCACGCGAACCGCGCCGCCGCTCGCCTTGAAGGCCGCGCCATACGGACCGATTTCGATCGCCGCCGCCTGCAGCGCATTTCCGGCAAGACAGTTGGCGGCGGCGAGAGACAGCCGGTCCATCGCGCCGCTCGGCGTCAGGCCAAAACGCTGCGCTCCGAAACGCCCTCCGTCCTGCACCGAGCTTGCCGGACCAATCGATGAAATGACGAGCCTGGTGCCGCCCATTTGAAGTTCCTGCGTCACAAGCGGCTAGCTCCGTTCAGGAACTTCAAATGGAAAAGCGGCCCCAGAGCCAATAAGTTTGCCAGTGCCCATGACTTTCCGAAGTTCGTGAAAGGTGGGCGCTGAGGTGTCAGCACGAACTTCGGAAAATGGGCACTGGTCATGGAGTGACCAGCTCGGCGATGATTTCACCATGCTCGGCGGCGCGCTCCTGCTCGACATAGGTCTTGGCGTCGATAACGTAAAACTTCACGCGATCGCCCGGCTCGAGCAGGAAGGTCGGATCGCGATGCAATTGATAGGTTCTGACCGGCGTGCAACCCAACAGATGCCATCCGCTTGGGCCGGCAATGCACTGGATTCCAGCCTGCACGCCGCCGACCGAGATTGTCCCCGCCGGCGTCAACAGGCGCGGGTTCCGCCGCCGCGGCATATGCAACGACTCCTGCAGGCCGCTGAGGTAGGACCAGCCCGGCGTGAACCCGAGCATGGCGACGCGATAATCGCCGGCAATATGCCGCGCCACGATGACATCGGGCGTGGTGCCGAGCGTCTGGGCGACATCCTCGAGGTCGATGCCGTACTCGCCGCCATAGGCGACGGGAATTCGCCAGCGCCGACCGTTCTCTGATGAGGGCACCGGGCGCTGCGCAAGCTCGATCAGTCGATTACCCAATGTTTCAAAGTCGATCTGCACCGGATCGTAATGGACGAGGAGGGATCGATAGGTGGGCACGGTTTCCGTCACGCCGGCGATCGGCTCGCCAGCGATAGTGCGGTCCAGCGCCAGCACCCGCCGGTTGGCCTCATCATCAATTTTACGGCTGAATTCGACGGTGATCGCGCTGTCCCCACTCGGCAAAAGGCGGGGAGAAGAAAGTGACGCAGCCATAGCCTGACAATCCGGTCTGACAACTCGTCGATCGATGCGCGACCCCAGCGTATTACAGCTCGCCGCAAAATTTTACGCAATCTATCACCAGCTAAGCGTCAGTGCGACCCTCGGATGCAAAAAATGCCTATGACTTCAATAAACTAATCCAACAACCTCCAATAAGATGTGATGATCGGGCGAACCCGTTAGGGCTCTTGGGCAGCAGCAATGCTGCTCAGCCCTTGATATAGGCTTCTAGTGGAGTTTCGGATTTGACATTCGCTTGACGAACTCGCAGCTAGATGGGAAGCGAATGTCAAATCCACTCCACGAGCGCCTCGCAAGATGCGCGCCAACCCTTCCCACTGGAGCGTTTCTCTCGATGTCCCTTACCCCCGAAGCCGTCCAAACCCTTTCGCACGTCACGACCGCCACCATCACGACCGTCCTGCTCAAGAAGGGCTTGCGTAATGTCTGGCTGCGAGGGACGAAACCATTGCGGCCGGGACAGAAGCGGCTGGTCGGGCCGGCGTTCACGCTGCGCTTCGTACCCGCCCGCGAAGACCTCGCGACGCCCGAATCCTGGTCGTCACCGATTTCGACGAGAACGGCGATTGAAGCCATGCCGGAAGGCTGTATTGCCGTGGTGGATGCCATGGGTGTGACCGACGCCGGAATTTTCGGCGACATTTTGTGCGCGCGCATGGTCAAGCGAGGGGTTTCAGCGTTGATTACCGACGGCGTAGTGCGCGACGTCGAAGGCGTGCTCGGTACCGGCTTGCCGGTGTGGTGCGATGGCTATGCCGCCCCGCCGTCGGTCGCCGGACTGACTTTTGTCGGCTGGGGCGAACCGATCGGCTGCGGCGGCGTTGCCGTTTTCCCGGATGACGTGATCGTCGCCGATCAGGATGGCGCCGTCGTTATCCCGAAGGCATTCCTTGAGCACGTGCTGGCCGAAGGCGCCGAGCAGGAGCGCATGGAAGGCTGGATCGTCGAGCAGGTCAACAATGGCGCGGTGCTGCCCGGCCTTTACCCCATGAACGCCGAGACCAAAGCGCGCTACGCGGCCTCGAAGAAGTAAGAACAAGCACGGAGGAATAGCCCCATGGATTTCCATCTCGCCGGTTCACGGCCAACCCGCCGCGCACCGAAGGAATCTTTCACCGGCACGGTCTGGCAAGACCCGATTGTTGAAGCACCTGCGCCAGCGCGGATCCGGGCCAGTCGGGTGTCCTTCGAACCGGGTGCGCGAACCAATTGGCACACGCACCCGCTCGGGCAAACGCTATACGTCATCTCCGGGATTGGACGCTTCCAGACCAAGGGCGGCCCGGTGCGCGAACTTCGTCCGGGCGACGTGGTCTGGATTCCGCCGGGCGAGAAGCATTGGCACGGCGGATCTCCGACCAATGCCATGACCCATGTTGCCATGCAGGAATCGCTCGACGGCAGTCACATCACCTGGATGGAGCCCGTGACCGACGCCGAATATGCGGCGAAGGTCGGCTGACAGTGCCGGCCGTCGCGGTAGAGAGCTACTCGAACCAGCTTGCATAGATCTTTGCAAAACGGCCGTCGTCACGCGCCCGCTTGATCCAATCGTCGACAAACGCTTTCAGCGCTGCATCCCGTTGCAGCCAGTAGGCCTTTTGCGCGTGGTCGAAGGGATGATCGGGGTGGACCGCGCACAGCACGCCGGGATGCAGCTTTTGCTGATAGCGTGTCTCCGACGCATCCGTGATCATGAGGTCGGCATTGCCGCTCGCGATCTGGTCGAAGATGGTGACGTTATCAGCGTAGACCCTGATCTCGGCATTCTTGATATGGGCGCGCGCAAATCGTTCATTGGTTCCCCCGGGATTGACGATCACCCGCGTGCCCGGCCTGTCGATTTCGGCCAGGGTCTCGAATTTGCCGTGGTCCTTGCAGCGCGCGATCGGGGTTTTGCCTTCGTTCATGATGGGCGTTGAGAAACTGCCTTTGCTTTCTCGTTCCGGTGTGATCGAGATGCCTCCCATCGCGACGTCGAAACGGTCTGCCTCGAAATCCCCCATCAGTTGCGGCCACGCGGTGCGCACATACTCGACCTTGACGCCGAGCGTTTGGCCGAGGCCGTCGGCCATATCGACATCGAAGCCGCGAAAGGTCGATGTCGCCGGGTCAAATGCGCTGAAGGGCGCATAGTCGCCGGTCATCCCGACGCGCAACGACCCGCGTTTGACGATCGCTTCAAGCCGCGTTGGTTGCTGCGCCTGTACCGAGGGCGCAAGCAGCGCAAACACGAGGGCGAGACAAAGGAAAATCCGAATTGTCGCGCTTCTCAAGACCAGTCCCAGTGACCGAATGGATGTGCAGAACCCGCTAACACATCCGGTCCTTGAGCGGGTTACTTTCGCTCAGTTTTCGCGAGCGCCTTTGCGGAGAATGTCGGTTGCGGCGGCGCGGCCGGCCATTTCGTTCCTGAGCGATTCAAAACGCTGCCGCGCTTCGCTCGCCTGGTCATCGACGAACCTGACGGCGGCGTCCGCCGACATCGGCCCGCTCGTGATCGAGCGCGAATTGTCGCCGATGGTTTCGTCCACAAAGTATCGATGGTCGCTCTCGCGACGGACGGTCCATTTGAAGCGGATAGCCTCCATCGGCCCGGGACCGACTTTCGAATAGCCATCAACTTCCGTGCCCGGCACCGGCCTTTCCGGCTTTTCGTCGCCGACAGTTCGTGCAGCCTCACGCGGGGAAGCGGAGTGATCGAGAATGCTTGCGATGGTCGCAAGCGCGTCGTCGGTGGGGTCGCCTTCAGTCAATCGTCAGTCTCCAAAAGGCTGGAACATGGCGCATGAATTCCGCGGTTCCGCGACGCTTTGTGTCGCCGGATTGAGGCCGAGTTTTGTCGGCTCGCGCTGCAGCGGGAGGCATCTTCGTCCAGCGATCAGGCGAGTACATCTTGGTTAATGACGTTCTGGCGGATCGGCTCGCCATCCAGCGCACTTAGAATATTACGCGCGGTCTGTTCGCTCATCCGGTCCACGGCCTCCCACGTCACCCCCGCAACATGAGGCGCGATGATCACGTTCGGTAGTTCAAACAGCGGGTTTGGCACCGGCGGCGGTTCCTGCGAAAACACGTCGAGGCCGGCGCCGGCCAGTTTACCTGACGTAAGCGCGTCATAGAGCGCGGCCTCGTCGATAATGCCGCCGCGCGCTGTGTTGATGAGATAGGCCGACGCCTTCATGCGCTTCAATCGGGCAGCATTGAACATCCCGACCGTCTCTGGCGTCTTCGGGCAGTGGATGCTGACGAAGTCGGCACGCGGCAGCGCCGCATCGAGATCGGCGACCACCTCATAACCGGCGCTCCTGATTTCCGCCGCCGGCAGATAGGGATCGTAGACCAGCACGTGCATTTCCATGGCGAGGCATCGTTTGGCGATACGGGTGCCGATCCGGCCAAAGCCGACAATGAGGACGGTTTTGCCGTAGAGGTCGTAAGGCAGCTTGCCAAGCCGCGCGCTCCACCGGCCGTCTTTGACCAGCGCATGCAATTCGTTGGCGCGCTTGGCAAGCGTCAGCATCATGAACAGGGCTTGTTCGGCGACCGAGGGCGAATTGGCGATTCCGACCACCATCAGCGGGATCTTGCGGCGGCTGAGGGCCGGGACGTCAACCGCGTCAAAGCCGACGCCAATTCGCGTCACGACCTTCATGTCCTTTGCGGCCTCAAGCTCCGGTTCGCCGAACCGGGTGGCGCCAAGCGCGACGCCGTGGACCGGCGCATGCGCCTTCAACAGCGTCTCGAAATCAGCGGATGAAATCAAATTGGGAAATTCAATGAGTTCGATGTCGTCTCGTTCTTTCAGGAGGGCACGGCCGCCTGGCGCCATCGTTTGGGTGATGAAAATTTTCTTCTTGTTGGTTGTCATTCCGCGGGCCTTGTTCGCCGGCGGTCTAACCATCAAATAACCGCGCCGGTGACCTCATTTAGCAGATGCATATTGTTGAGGTCCACCGCCAAGCGGAGCGCTTCGCCGTCGCGGGCTCCAGCGTTGGGATTGACCCTTCCGCAGACTTGCTTGCCCGCAAGGATGAAGTAAATCAGCGTCTCCATGCCCATCGGTTCGGTCACGTCCAGCATGGCATCGAAAGCCTCAACTCCGGGTTCGGCCTGGGCTTTTGCCTCGGTGATGTGCTCGGGCCGCAACCCCAGCAGCAGTTTCTGGTCCGGCTTGGCATTTTGATAGCGCGCGGCCCGGGCTGGCGGCAGCGGAAAAGCAACCTGTTCCGTCAGCCGGACATGCAACCTCCCGGCCGTCTCTTCAAGCCGGCAAGGCAGGAAATTCATCGCCGGCGACCCGATAAAGCCGGCCACAAAGCGCGTGGCCGGCTTGTGATAAAGATCGTGCGGTGTTCCGATTTGTTCGATACGGCCTTTATTCATGACCACGACCCGATCGGCGAGCGTCATCGCTTCAACCTGGTCGTGGGTAACGTACACGGTGGTGGTTCGCACTTTCTGATGAACCTTCTTGATCTCGATCCGCATCTGGACCCGCAGCTTGGCGTCGAGATTGGAAAGCGGTTCGTCAAACAGAAAGACTTTGGGGTTTCGGACGATTGCGCGCCCCATCGCCACACGCTGGCGTTGGCCGCCCGATAGCTGCTTGGGTTTCCGATCGATCAATTCGGAGATGTCCAGCATGCGCGCGGCTTCGTCGATCCGCGCCTTGATCTCCGCTTTCGGGTAACGCTTCAATCGGAGCCCGAATGACATGTTTTCGGCGACCGTCATGTGCGGGTACAGCGCGTAGTTCTGGAACACCATCGCGATGTCCCGATCCTTTGGCGGTACATCGTTGACGATGTCGCCACCGATCATGATGTCGCCGTCGGTGATATCCTCCAGCCCAGCGATCATTCGCAGCGTGGTCGACTTGCCGCAGCCCGAAGGCCCCACCAGCACGACGAATTCGTGATCGGCAATGTCGAGGTCAATGCCACGTACCGCCTCGACATCGTCGTAGCGCTTTACGATCTTGCGCAAGTTCACTTCGGCCATGGAGGCTTCAACCCTTCGTCGCACCGGCGGTGAGGCCGGCAATGTAGTAGTCCATCAGGAAGGCATAGATGACGAGCGGCGGCGCGGCGCCGAGCAGCGCGCCGGTCATGATCTGTCCCCAATTGAAGACGTCGCCCTTGATCAGCGTCGTGATGATGCCGACGGGCAGAACCAGCTGATCCGTGGAGGTGGTGAAAACCAGCGGATACAGAAACTGCGCCCATGAGACGGTGAAAGCGAAGATCGTTGCGGCGATCAAGCCTGGCAAGGCGACCGGAATAAAGATGCGGGTCAGTGTCTGAAACCACGAGGCGCCATCGATGATCGCCGCCTCGTCCAGCTCCTTCGGGATCGAAGCGAAATAGCCGATCATGATCCATGTGCAAAACGGCACGGTCAGGGTCGGATAGATGAAAACCAGCACATACCAGCGGTTGATCAGTTGGATCCCCGTCCAGTCGCCGAACTGCGCGAACATCTTGAACAACGGGATGAACAAGAGGCTGTCGGGAATGAGGTAGGTCAGGAATACGCCTGTTGCGAGCGTTGCCGAGCCCCAGAATTTCATCCGGGCCAGCGCAAATGCCGCCGGCACGCTGATCAGCATGGTCGTGATAACCACCGCCACCGAAACCATGGCGGAATTCCAGAAAAAACGCAGATACTGGTTAGATCCCAGCAGCTCGATGTAGTTGCTCAGGGTAGGGTGGAACACCCACCAGGGGTTGGTCGCGGCCGAGATCTCCGCGCTGCTCTTGAGCGAGGTGATGAGCATGTAGAACGGCGGCGTCAGTGAAAAGACGGCAAACAGCGCTAGAAAGACATACGACCAGCGTAGCGCCCAGGCGCGGTCGCGGCTCATGCTGCCATATTTGATTTTGCGAGTAGGCCCCCCCTTGTCGATTGCGAGCGCGCTCATCAGCTTTCGTTTCCACGTTTGGTGACGTCGCGCAGGATGAAAAACGCCGCGACAGCCAGGATGGGCGCCATGAACAGCGAGACGCTGGCGCCGAGCGGAATGTCGCGTGCTTCGATGCCGACGCGAAACGCCCAGGTCGCGAAGATGTGGGTGTGATCCAACGGACCACCGGCGGTGAGGATTCGCACGATGTCGAAGTTCGCAAAGGTCACGATCAGCGAGAACAGCGTCGTAATCGCGATGATGTTGCGCATCATCGGTAGCGTCACATACCAGATGCGTTGCCACCAATTGGCGCCGTCGATGGCGGCGGCTTCATAAAGCTGGTCGGGCACCGATTTCAGCGCCGCCAGGTACATGATCATGAAAAATGGCGCGCCATACCAGACGTTGACAAGGATGACCGAGAAGCGTGCCCACATCGCATCGCCAGTCCAGGGGATCGGCCCTATGCCCAATAGCGACAGGGTATAGTTGAAGGCGCTGTATGAGGGATCGAACAGCCACAGCCAGGCGAGCGTGCTCATGGCGGGCGGAATTACCCAGGGGACCAGCAGCATCCCACGCCATTTTCGCTGCTTCTTGGAAGGGATGTTGTGAGCGAAATGGGCGACGATGAAGCCGATCAGCGCTTTGAAGACCACCGCCGTGATGGCGAAGATGCAGGATTGCTCGACCACCATCCAGAACGTATCGCGCTTGAACAGGAACTGAAAATTGCCGAAGCCGACGAACCTGGTCATCGACTTGTTCAGCGTCGCCAGATGGATTGCATAAATGGCGGGGTAAATCACCAGGACGGCAATGAGCAGGATCAGCGGCAATGTCATCAGGAATGCAGCCGTCGACTTCCGCTTCAGCGCATTGCGCAACCTTGTGCGCCTATTGGCGTGCCGGGCGCCCTGAACACGGCCCTGTTGAAGTACGACATCGACCATGGTGCGTCTTCCCTCGCAGGATCATTCACCGAGAGCGCCGGCGTGCCGACAATCGGCTCTATGAGCCGCCGCGAACTGCCACTGGAGTTTTGGCAAGGCAGCCGCGACGGCTCGTTGCTCTAGCTTCGCATGAAGCCTTCGCACTCGCCTTCCGCCCAAGCGAGCGTGTTTTCCATTTTTTCGCCTTGCGCGTAGCGGAGGCACATCTTGGTCAGTGTGGCCTGAGTGTAGATCTGCTGCGCGATCTTTGGCGGCGCCGGAGAAGCCGCTATCGACAGTTTCTGCTGATGGTAGG
The DNA here is from genome assembly GCA_963706265.1 of uncultured Alphaproteobacteria bacterium. GTDB lineage: Bacteria > Pseudomonadota > Alphaproteobacteria > Rhizobiales > Xanthobacteraceae > Bradyrhizobium. The sequence continues at coordinate 535,689 of CAVPLO010000005.1, forward strand.
GATCCGGATAGTGGTAGAGCGTGCCCTTTGGCGGCTCCTGCTCCGCCCAAACCTTCAGCTTCGTGAGTTTCTCATAGGCCGGCAGATCGTAGCCGCCGCTTGCTTCGACAAGCCGTGCGATCGATGTCGGCTGCGACAGATGCGTCAGCAGGCTCTTTGCCGCTGCCTTGTTCTTCGAAAAATTCCACACGCTCCAGAAAAAGGGCAGATAAGGCGCAAAGCGGCCGTTCGGGCCGACGGGAAAGCCATGGGTCCAGCATTGCGCAGCAATCTCGGGTGCATCGCGCTTGGCGACCGCCCAGGCGCTTGGCGGATTCATGATCATCGCGCCCTTGCCCGAGATTAGCCATTTGTTGTTGGAGGCATCGTCCCAAGCCGCGACGTCGGGTGGGAGGAACGAGATCAGCTTCTTGTAATATTCGAGTGCTTGACGAACGGCATCCGTCTTGACGGTGAGGTCGCCCTTGACGTTGACGAGCTCAGCACCGAACGCCTGGAAGATCGCGCCAGCCGTATCGACGCTGTCAGTGGTCTCGCCGAGGCCAATGCCGAAGGGAAAGCCCCCCTTATGGCAGGCTTCCGCTGCCTTCAAGAAGGTATCCATCGTCCAATTGTCCGCCTTCGGCGGACTGCCGGCCGGGTACATCGCTTGCACGTCGATATCGGCGTATTTTTTCATCAAGTCGATGCGCGAACACGGCCCTTTGATCTGACTGCCGCAACAGGCGGGAACTGCGAGCCATTTTCCGTCGGCTTGGCCGAGATACTTGACCGTGCCGTTCACAGCTCCATTCTGCTGGACGATCGGCTCCATGATGTCGTTCATGGGCTCCAGCAAGTCGGCAAAGGCTTGCGGCTGCCAAGGACCTCCTGAGGCCAAAATGTCGTGACCTGACTTGGCCTCGGCTTCAGCGGTCTGGGTTAACAGCAGCTTGTTGCCCTGGCTGGTGATGTAATCAATGGAGACCTCGACCTTCTCTTTCGCCGCCCATTCATTGATGACGTCGGCGGAGGTCTTGTTGGCGCCAGGAACCCAATGGTCCCAGAGTCCGATCGTGAGGTTGCCGGCCGCATGTGCCGTTCGAATATAAGGCGCCGCAACGAACGCGGCGGATGACAACGCAGTGGCGGCTACGAACTGCCGTCGAGAAAGCCTTCTCCTGGACATCGCATTCCCTCCAAATGTTTGCTTTGCTTTGTTTTTATTTTTGTACTTCGTCTGACCGATGCCGCTGGCAGGCCCTGCATTCGCAGGTCGGCGCGAAGATTTAGTCGGCAGATCAGACCAGAATTGCCGGCCGGTGTCGAGAAATCAGGCCACAAACGGCGCTAGAACTATCGTTGCGTTTCGTCGCACCCTTGCGGCGCCGGGCTATTGCGCCGCAAACGCTGCAGCCTAAACCTGGCTGCGCCGGGTCATAGCGATCTTCCGACCAACCGCGCGCCGACCAAACCTCCAACTCCCAGGCGCGCCGACGCGACCGTGGACTCCTCCGAAGCGGTAACGGTAATGTCGTTTACGATGGGCGATTCAAAGTCCCCACCGCAACTGACCAAAGTTAGATGGAGCCCGAAATGATCCACCCAAGTCGGCCGCGCCCGCAACCGGGATTGTATTTGGGAGCAATCCTTGCCCTGCTTCTGGTCACGCCGCCGGCAGCCCAGGCCCAAGGGCTGGTCAAAGGCGTGCAGGACGGTGCCCAGGCCGGCAACAAGGCCGCCGGCCCCGTCGGTGGCGTGCTCGGCGGCGCGATCGGCGGTGTGGTCGGGGTCTTTACCGGCGTACTAGGTGTCAATGGCGAGAAGGGGCAGGGGCAGGAGCAACCCGCTGTCAATGCCGCCAAGCCAAGCCCAGCCGTTCCTGTAAAGCAGGGCAAAGTCACAAAGACGGCGAAAGGGGCCGCAACGCCCACCACAGCATCGGGAAAACCGGTTGAGGTTCTGACCCAGCCGGGCGAGCCGGAGTTGACGGCCGAGCAGATCGTGGCGCACAGCGATGCCTATATCGACCGGATCAAGACCGAACTGAACCTTACTCCCGAGCAAGAAAAGAACTGGTCGTCGTTCAATAGCGCCATGCATTACCTCGGCCACAATGGCGCCGAGCGCCTTAATCTCCGGATCGCCCGCGCCAGGCGCGATCCTCCCGACGACATCGTGGAGCAGATGCGCAACGAGGCACAGTTCCTCACGGATCGCGCCGCGGATCAGCGCGCCGTGGCGGACGCAGCCGAGCCCCTGTTCACGAGCCTGGACGACAAGCAAAAGTCGGTTTTCATCGAGGAGATGGTGCGCCTCAGCCACGAACGCGGGCTTGATTGAGCCGCAAAAAGCCATCGAGCCGCAAAAAGCCATGCGCGACGGCAGAGACATCTGCCGTCGTTCTTCTTTGAACCGCCCGCGAATAGCCGGGCACACAGGCCCTGGGGTAGGTGGAAGGCTAGGGCACCCGGCTATCCTGCCGCAGCGGCGGCGAGGTCCACAATCGTCATGCAAAATTGAGGAAAAGCTGACCGCTTCGCGCCCGAGATATGGCCGCCGTATGACCTTGTCTGGATTCGCCGAAACAGCGACCGAGCCGGCTCAAATTCATCAGCTTTTCGGGAAATTCAGCTCAACACCGACTCCGTCCGGATCGTAGAGGAAAAACTGGGTGTCTCCGGTACGCGGCACGATGCTTTCGCGGAACTTTACGTTCCCGGACTGAAGGCGCTTGCGCATGCCGTCCACATCGGTGGCGGCAAAGGCGATGTGGTCGAGACGACCGGTGTCTTCGAATTTCTTCTCGATGCCCCTGACGACAATGCCTTCGCGCGGCTTGCGGGTGCCCATCAAATGGACCGTCGCCACACCGCCGGAGTAGAGCCAGTAGCCTGGAAAATCGAGCGGCGGACGATCGCCATTCTCCAGCCCCAGCACGTCGCAATAGAAATCCTTGGTACGTTCGAGATCCGCGGGTTCGATCGTGTAGTGCTGTAGTCCGCCAAGCGGCATGGTTGTTCTCCTTCGATCAACGCGAGTTTATGTTAGGCCTCGGACCGCGGGGCGACTTCAGGATCTCTTCAATCGACTTGCCACGGGTTTCGATGCCGACGAAATAGTACACCGTCCCCGCCATCAAAAACCAGCATCCGAGATAAAGGAAAGCCAGAGGAATCTCCGGTAAAGGCACGTCAGGCTTGAGATAATTTCTGTATCCGGCAATAAAGGCCAAGTAGGCTGAGGATATTCCCACCAGCAGGATCGTAAGTCCTGCGGTCGATGATGCAGCACGCAGCTGTCGAAACCGAGCAGGCCGAGCAACCTATCATTGACGGCATGAGGGGCAACGCCGGCGGCGGTCCAACCGGCGCCGCTGCAGCCAAATTCTTTAAGCTTTGGCGCTAAAGTGATGAGCTGAAGGATTTCGGCGCACCAGACCGATGGAAGAAAAACGGAAGCACCAGCGGACAGAAATCAATGAGCCGGCCTACGTTTCGGCGGGCGGCTCGGTGATGCGTTGCGTCGTGCGGAATATCTCGCAGGAGGGCGCTGCGATCGACGTCGATAATCCCGCTTTCGTGCCGGCGCAGTTTCGCCTGGTGATGGCCGGCAACTCTTCGACCCGCGACTGCACGGTGATCTGGATACGGCAGAAGCGGATCGGCGTCGCGTTTATCGGCCCGATCGACGTCCGCGACTAAAGCAATTGGATTTGGTTTAGCGCAAAGAGCAGGCCACCATCCGGCCGGTGGTCTGCTCTTTAGCTTTCCGGCCTGGTGCGGCGAATTTGAAGTTCCTATCAGTATTCCGGCGAGTTCGTCATAGGAACTTCAAATTCAAAGCCGCACTAGAAATCTATAAGTTTCTAGAGCTCCTTTGATTCCGAAGTTCGCATCAGAGGTTGCCGCGATACCATGCGAACTTCGGAATCGGAGCTCTAGAACTCCGGTCTGCGTGATGAACTTGGTGTTGAGATAGGCTTCCAGAGCTTCGGAGCCGCCTTCCGATCCGTAACCGGAATCCTTGACGCCGCCGAACGGGACTTCGGGCAGCGCCAAGGCGAAGCTGTTGATCGACATCATGCCTGCTTCGACGGCCGCACCGATTGCGCTCGCGGTCTTGGCTGATTTGGTGAAAGCGTAGGACGCGAGTCCAAACGGCAGGCGATTGGCTTCCTCCGCCGCATCGTCGAATTTGGCGAACGGTGAAATCAGCGCCAGCGGAGCGAAGGGTTCTTCGCTCATCGCGCGCGCCGACTTCGGCACGTCAGTGACGACGGTCGGCTCGAAGAAGTAGCCCTTGTTGCCGATGCGGTTGCCGCCGGCCGCCACCTTGGCGCCCTTGCCAACGGCATCCTGGACCATGGTTTCGATCGCCGTGATGCGGCGGTCATTGGCCAGCGCGCCCATTTTGGAATCCGCGTCAAGGCCATTGCCGACCTTGATCGACTTCGCGCCGTCCACGAACTGCTTGATGAACTTGTCATAGACGCCTTCCTGCACCAGGAAGCGGGTCGGCGAGATGCAGACCTGACCGGCGTTGCGGTATTTGGCGGCAACCATGATCTTGGCCGCGGATTCGATGTCGGCATCGTCGAAGACGATCACCGGAGCATGGCCGCCGAGTTCCATCGTCACCCGCTTCATGTGCTGACCCGCGAGCGCTGCAAGATCCTTGCCGACCTTGGTCGAGCCGGTGAAGGAAATCTTGCGGATGGTCGGGTGGGGGATGAGATATTCGGAGATTTCGGACGGCACGCCATAGACAAGGTTGATGACGCCGGCCGGCACGCCGGCATCGGAGAACGCGCGGATCAATTCGGCAGGCGACGCCGGTGTTTCTTCCGGCGCCTTGACGATGATCGAGCAGCCCGACGCGAGCGCGGCGCTCATCTTGCGAACGACCTGATTGATCGGAAAATTCCACGGCGTAAAGGCGGCAACCGGTCCGACCGGTTCCTTGAACGCCATTTGGTAAACGCCGGGCGCCCGGGCCGGGATCAGGCGGCCATAGGCCCGGCGACCTTCCTCGGCAAACCATTCAATGATGTCGGCGGCCGCCATCGTCTCCATCCTGGCCTCGGCCAAAACCTTGCCTTGCTCCAGCGTCATGATGGTCGCGATCTTGTCGGCACGCTCGCGCATCAGTTCGGCGGCCTTGCGCATGACCTTGGAGCGCTCGTAGGACGACACCGCACGCCAGGCCTTGAAGCCTTTTTCCGCAGCCGCCAGCGCCTCATCGAGATCAGCCTTTGCAGCGTGGGCAACGGTTCCCACGGTCTCTTCCGTGGCCGGATTGAGTACGGGGATGGTCTTTCCAGAAGCGGCGGGGCGCCATTTGCCGTCGATAAACAACTGCACATTCGGGTAATTCATTCTGCGGTCTCCGGTTAGTGGCTCCTGGTGCCACTTTCCGAAGTTCGTGCCTGTCTCAGCGCGCACCGTTCACGAACTTCGAAAGTTTAGGGCACCAGCCCGCGCGAAGAACAACACGTTCACCGGCCTCTTTTCAAGGGTCGGAACGACACGCTTTATTTCCCGCAGTCGGAATTGTCAGAAAGGTGATCGTCGCCGGCGCAAATTTGACGACGCCAGCGTCGGTGGGCGCACCATCGGTGTGCGGCAGTTCGTCGTCGGCTTCCAAGTCTAGCGAATTACCGTTAAGTCGCACCACCGCACCCTGCAGCGCCGGTGCGTCCAGGGTATAGCGCTCCGACGCCGTTGGAAGCGTGAGTGCCTGCGACGAGCGGCGGTCGGTATTGATGACTAGGAGTGCAACGCCGCCAGGCGTTTCGCGCTGGCAGTGGGCATAGACGTGGAAGCCGGCTCGAACCGGCATGCCGGGGTCGAGCACGGTGATCCCCATCAGTCTTCGCCAAAGCAGCGCGCCCCAGTAATTTGGTCGGGGCGCAAGCGTTCGCTCGTCGAGCAAGCCGTAGTCGCTCGCTGCCAGCGTGTTGTGCATGACGACCTGAACCCCGGCTCTCGCGAGCCGACCTAGCTGGTCAAGGTACCGGAACGTGTCCAGGAAGGTCGACGCCCATGGATCTCCACCGCAAGCGGCTTCTCCAGTCTCGGTCAACCAGATCGGCTTGCCGGGCTCCAGGCGGTCTCGGATGGTCCTGTAGAAGGCCAAGGTTTGACCAGTCCGGGAAAGCCATTGATCCGAAGTGGCTGCCTCCGGGGTTTGTGTACCGGAACACCGGACCGATAGAGCTCCGTAGTAGTGGTAAGAAACTGCATCGATGCCGGGACCCGCTGCCGCAAACAGATCCGATACCGTCGCTGTCGTTCCGATGGTTCCGTGGCCCAGGATGATCACCTCGGGAGCGGTCTGTTTCATAAACGTCAGGAAGGTCCGAAAGTCCCGTCCGTACTCAGTCGCGCTATAGCCCTCTGCCTTGCCGTCGACGGAAACGAGGTCGGGCTCGTTCATGAACTCGGCAGCAGCGATGCTGCCGCCGAGTGACCTGGTATAGGCGAGCAGGCTGCGCGCCTGCTCCGGTGTCCAGGCGCCGGTCGCGTCGCGCGTGCCTCGGCTTGTGGCGAACGATGTCACAATCTGCGCACCGACAGCTTTGGCAAAATCGATGACGCCTGACCACTGCCGATGGGTCAGGACGCCATCGAATCCAGCAGGAGGCGCGGGCGGTGCGTCGTCCGAATCCGGAAAATAGGTAGCGTTGGACCAGGTTCCGCTGACGCGCAGGTAGGCAGGTGCCAATGCGGCCGCGAGCCTTCGCAGTCGGGCGTTGGTCAGGTCGGTTGGTGGCCGGTAAGCGTACAAATCCAGGGCCGCCCTCGCAGGTCCAACCTCAGGCGGACGGAGCGGTTTCTCGCCATAGGGCTTCCAGAAATTTCCTCCGGTCACCCCAACCATTTCTACATTGTAGGACTGGAATCGTTGGTCGATTGTGCCGATGCGAGGCAGGCTGGCCGGCGCGATCTTGGGCGCTTCGGCGTGCGCCAAAGCTAACGGCAACGCCAATATCATGCCGACGAGAAGCAATTGTCTGGCATGGCCGAACTCGGGCATAGCTCTTCCCAGGTCCCTAATCCCGGGTGATCAGCATAACCGAAATTCCTTCGAGCCGATGTCAGGAAATGCCCTAAGCACCGTCATCGCTCGATCATGCGGACCGTCAAGGTCCACGCAGCGCGCTGGACCGTGAAGCGAGAAGCGCGTCAACGCATCTCGCTGGTCTAGCCGCTGCTCAGGCCTGACTTTTTGGAATGTATTTGCCCAGCACGCACTTGTAGCCGTGCAGCTCCCACTCCCGGTAGGGACCCTTCTGAAGCCACTCGGCGATACCCGCCTGGGCATGAACCTGGCACTCCATCATGGAGATGCTGGACAGATCGCTGTTGGTGACAACCTTTTCCAGGCAGATCTGGCCGTTGCACAGCAGTGCGACGAGGGTAACGAGCATGGAATCTCCATCGAACGAAGTGATTCGGTGGATTTTACCATGCAGCGTTCGTGCCAAACGGCGGACGCACAGAATTATCCTCCCGTACGAGTACGGAGGCTCAACGGGTCAGCAAAAGGCGGCCTCGCCTGCAAAGGGAGCCAAGCGAGGCCTTCAGTACGGGTCCGGGAGGAGGCTGGCGTCGGAGACCCGTCCGCATTTCCCGGCCATCAATAAGCGGCAACCGGTTTCGTTTAAGGTCAAACCTGTCGTTTTGTACGACTCTCCCAGCCCGGAGATGCCGCGCGCGTTGAACTTTGCAGTCGGCTCAAGCGGCCTTTGACTTCGCTACATGGGTTGCGATCGCATCCATGAGCGCCGGAGACAGGCAGTCATAGGGCTCAAGACCCAATTCCTTGAGACGGCCCCGGATCGCCTCCATCTGCTCCGGTTTGACGCCGGACTCGATGATCGAGGAAACGAAAGCCGCAAATCCCGGAGCGGCTGATCCCGATTCCTGGAATAATTCGGGATGAATGAAGTCGAGGCCGTAGAACGGGTGTCCCTTGTTTTCAATGCGGCCATACATGTGCGTGCCGCACACCTTGCAAGCGTGCCGCTGGATCGTCTTCGAGGCATCGACGACATGAAGCTTGTCGCCATTCTCAAGCACGGCAACGTTTTCTCGCGGCACAACGGCAACGACCGAGAACACAGCGCCCTCCGGCTTCCAGCACTGGGTGCAGCCGCAGGCGTGGTTATGCGCGACATCGCCCTTGACGCCGACCTTGACCGGCTTGTCCTTGCATTTGCAGACGAGCACTCCGCCGGCAAAGCTGCCTGTGCCCCTCTTTACACCGTTGTCGACCGAGGGATGGATATGAACGTTCATGGGCCTATCCTCCTTGCTTTTTGAACTCCGTCAGTAAACGACGACCGAACGGATCGATTTACCTTCGTGCATCAGGTCGAAGCCTTTGTTGATCTCCTCGAGCTTGAGAGTGTGGGTGATCATCGGATCGATCTGAATCTTTCCATCCATGTACCAGTCGACGATTTTAGGTACGTCGGTGCGGCCGCGGGCGCCGCCGAATGCCGTGCCCTTCCAGACGCGGCCTGTGACAAGCTGGAACGGCCGGGTGGCAATTTCCTTGCCGGCTTCGGCCACGCCAATCACGACGGATACGCCCCAGCCGCGGTGGCAGGCTTCAAGCGCCTGGCGCATCACGGTGGTATTGCCCGTGCAGTCGAAGGTGAAATCGGCGCCTCCGTCCGTAAGGGTGACCAGATGCTGGACGATGTCGCCGCTGATCTTCTTCGGGTTGACGAAGTCGGTCATGCCGAACTTGCGGCCCCATTCTTCCTTGGAGTTGTTGACGTCGACACCGATGATCTTGTTGGCGCCGACCATCTTCGCGCCCTGGATGACATTGAGCCCAATCCCGCCCAAACCGAACACGACGACATTGGCGCCGGGCGTTACCTTGGCGGTGTTGACCACGGCGCCCACGCCGGTCGTGACGCCGCAACCGATGTAGCAGCTCTTGTCGAATGGAGCGTCGTTCCGGATCTTCGCGACCGCAATTTCCGGCAGCACGGTAAAGTTCGAGAAGGTCGAGCAGCCCATGTAGTGATAGATGGTCTTGCCCTTGTAGCTGAAGCGCGAGGTACCATCCGGCATCACACCCTTGCCCTGGGTGGCGCGAATCGCCGTGCACAGATTGGTCTTCTGGCTAAGGCAGCTTTTGCACTGGCGGCATTCGGGCGTGTAGAGCGGAATGACGTGGTCGCCGGACTTCACCGACGTTACGCCGGCGCCGACTTCGCGCACGATGCCGGCCCCCTCATGGCCGAGGATGGACGGAAAGAGCCCTTCGCTGTCGAAGCCGTCGAGCGTGTAGGCATCGGTGTGGCAGATGCCGGTCGCCTTGATCTCGACCAGGACCTCGCCAGCTTTTGGACCTTCGAGATCGAGCTCGACGATTTCCAGCGGCTTCTTGGCTTCGAATGCAACGGCGGCGCGTGTCTTCATGGTCTGTCTCGCTCAAATCAGATTGCTTAGTGCTTGGTGCCCATGCAGGAGTCCTCGGCCTTGGCGTAGGCGGGCGATTTGTCTTCGTGCTTTGCCGGGCGCACGCGTCCCAATGCATCGTTGGCCCGTGCCCGCAAGTAGACGTAGATATCGTCCAAATGGCAGGTCACATTCGGGTTGTCGCCAAAGGCCGGCATCACGTTGTCCTGCGCCGTGTTGACGTTCTTGCGGCCGCTCGCGACGATAGACAGGAATTCGCCGTAGCTCATCGTCTTCAGCGAGTCCTTCAGCGCCGGCGCGTAGCTGGATCCCATGCCGTCGGGCCCGTGACAGACGTGGCAGGCCGAGTGATAGCGGCGGTATCCTGAATAGGTGTACCAATCCACCGTACCGTCGGACTGGATTTTGTAAGTCGGGTTTCCCTGCTTATCGAAATATTTGCCGTCTTCGGATTTCACCGCGGTGGGATCGCCCGAACCATCGGCGAAGGCCACCCCTCCTGCGGCGATCAGCAAGGTCGCCGCGGTTGCCAGGCAGATAATACGCAAGAGCTTGTCCTCGGCTGTCGGTGTCACATCATCCGGCGCGCGGGCAAGACCCGCGCACCGGAATGAGGTTCTTTCAGCTCACTGCGGCAGCGCGAACACGGTGAGCGCTCCACCGAGCGCGGTGTAGTTGCTCAGCGCGGCGTAGCCGCCGACTGCACCCAGACCTGCGGTCGGGTCGGTCAGGCCGGCTGCAAGGCCAATGCCTGCCCAGCCGCCGACGCCGGACAGAACAGCGATGTATTGCTTGCCGTTATGTTCGTAGGTCGTGACGTTGCCGATGATGCCGGACGGAGTCTTGAACTTGTAGAGTTCCTTGCCCGTCTTGGCATCGACCGCCTTCAGGTAACCTTCCAGCGTTCCGTAGAAGACCACGCCGCCGGCGGTTGCGAGTGCGCCTGACCAGACCGAGAACTGTTCCTTGTCCGACCACACGATCTTGCCCGTCTTGCCATCCCAGGCAATGAAGTTGCCCATGTTGGTGTCGCCGGGGGGCGGATACATCGACAGCGTCGCACCCACATAGGGCTGACCGGCGGTGTAGCTCACCTTGAACGGTTCGTAGTCCATGCAGACATGGTTGGTGGGAACGTAGAACAACTGCGTGTCCGGCGAGTAGGCTGCCGGCTGCTCGTCCTTCGAGCCGAGCGCCGCCGGGCAGATGCCCTTGTTGTTGTGATCCTCACCGTTCTGATCGGTCGAATATTCCGATAAAACCTTCGGCCGGCCGTAAGTCGGCGAGTTCTTGTTCATGTCGACACCCGAGGTCCAGTTGACCTTCGGATCGTACTTCTGCGCAACCAGCAATTCGCCGGTGACGCGATCGAGCGTATAGCCCAAGCCGTTACGATCGAAATGGGTCAGCAGTTTGCGTGCTTTTCCATCGATCGATTGATCCGTCAGGATCATCTCGTTGACGCCGTCATAGTCCCACTCGTCGTGAGGCGTCATCTGATAGACCCACTTCGCCATGCCGGTATCGGGATTGCGGGCGAAGATGGTCATCGACCACTTGTTGTCGCCTGGACGCTGCTTCGGATTCCAGGTCGAGGGATTGCCCGAGCCGTAATAGACGAGGTCGAGCGACGGGTCGTAGGCGAGCCAGCCCCACGTGCAGCCGCCGCCGATCTTCCACTGATCGCCTTCCCAGGTCTTCAGACTTGAATCCTTGCCGACCGGCTTGCCGAGCGCGGTGGTTTTCTCGGGATCGAGCAGGATCTGGTCATCCGGGCCTTCGGAGTAGGCTTTCCAGACCTGTTTTCCGTCCTTGGTGCTGTAGGCCGTCATGCTGCACTGAACGCCGAACTCGCCGCCGGAGGTGCCGACCAGAACCTTGTCCTTGACGACCATCGGCGCCGAGGTCCCGGTTTGCCCTTTGGTGGGATCGCCGTTGACCGCGGTCCACTCGACGTTTCCATTCTTGGAGTTGAGCGCCACGAGCTTGTCGTCGGCTTGATGCAGGAAGATCTTGCCGTCGGCGTAGGCGAGGCCGCGGTTGACAGTATCGCAGCACATCACCGGAATGACGTTCGGATCCTGTTTCGGCTCATAGCTCCAGACGATCTTGTTGTCCTGAGAAAGGTCAAGAGCATAGACCTTGTTGGGGAAGGGTGTGTGAACGTACATCAGGTTATCGATGATGAGCGGTCCACCTTCGTGGCCACGCAACACGCCGGTCGAGAACGTCCAGGCGACCTGCAATTTGCCTACGTTGGAGGCATTGATCTGCTTGAGCTTGGAGTAGCGCGTGTTGGCGTAATCGCCTGTCGGCATCGCCCACTCGGCCGGATTTTGCGACATCCGGGTCAGTTGATCGTTGGCCCCAGCGCTTCCTGCGGCGAGCGCCGCCATAGCACCGAGACCGGTCGCGAATAACACCTTTCGCATCGTAGTTCCTCCCAGTTTAGAGCCCTTGGGTTTCCGCAAAACGCGGCCCTGTTCGAGGTCTTATTAACCCTCATCCCTATCTGCTTCGGAAGGTTGATACTTGCCCGAGAGCGAATCCCGTTTGCTTGTAAGCGAAGCGCGATAAACTTTTTCGTCTCGCCGGTATCGACGGCCAAGTTCCGGGTTTGGATGCCGCGGGGCATCAAACTCGGCCGCCCAAGCCCGGTCCAACAGAGGTTTTTCTTGACGGCGCGGAAACTTAGACAGAGGATCAGCCAGGCGACAGCAAGAGTGATGCCCCACGGCCGCCTCAACTTGGCCTCAACTTGGATGTCCCTTACCCATGACTGGCTGCACGGTTGACCTCAAATCGGTGGCAGGAAATGGCTGACACAGTCCATTCGCTCAGCACTGCGGGATTGGGGCCGAAGAGGCAGATCCAGTATTGGTCAGATGCGTTGACCGATCTCTGCGGCCAATTCGCCGTCGATCCGCTCGATGGATCGAGGCTGGAGGCACGCATCAACTACACCACCGTTTCGAAATTGAAGCTGTGCCAGATCGAAGCGAGCCAGCACCGGATCGCCCACGCGGCGTCGCCGAGCCATACCAGCGAACACCCCTACGTCAAAATTCTGTTCCAGACTTACGGGATTTCGTATTTTGAGCAGAATGGCTGTCAGATCCAGATAAAGCCTGGCGATTGTCTCGCCTATGACGTTTCTTCTCCGCACACCATCATCAGCCCCTCGCTGACACGGCACGAGGTCGTCATTGTGCCGAAGGAGTTGTTGCGAGAGCGCGGGTTCCACTTCGACAAGATGTCGGCCTGCAAACTGTCGGCATTGGCTGGAACGGGCCGCATTGCGCATGACGTCGTGCATGCGGCGTTCGGCGAAGCCGCCAAGCTGTCCGCAAACAGTGCTGCGAGCGTAGCCGAATCGCTGATCGATTTGCTGCTGTTGCCGCTGCGGGAGGCGGACGCGGCGTTTGATCGTGCCGGTCCGGAAGCGATGTATGTGCGGGCGCAAGCCTTCATACGCGAGCATCTGCGCGATCCGGATCTTTGCATCGACCAGATTTCGGCCTCGCTTGGATGCACCAAGCGTTACCTGCACATGCTGTTCAGCGAACGGGGCATGACCGTCAGCGACTACATCTGGCGGGCGCGATTGCAGCATTGCCGCCAGGAACTCGAGGCGCATGGCGGCAAGACGATCACCGACGTCGCGTTCTCCTGGGGATTCTCAAGCTCCTCGCATTTCAGCCGCGTGTTCCGGAAATGCTTCGGCGTCTCTCCCTCCGCCATTCACAAGGGACAGCATGGCGTCGCTTCCGCTGACGTCACCTGATCAGCTTGAGGGGCTGTCGTTCGTGCAGGCGCTAGGTCTCGGTTTGCTGCCGCGTTTATCAACAGGAACATGGCAATTGTCGATTCGCTGCTCGTCCGTCCATTTCCGGCCAAGCCTTTCCTTTCCGGTCAGCCGCGGCCGGTGCGTTTCCACTGTCGGATCATTTGCCGAGCGGTAGACCCCATCCTGAGCTTGTGCGCAGGACGCGAATCCGATGAGTAGCAGCGCGCTGACTCTTCCAATCGGTAATCCCATGAGGACCTCCTTGAATTTTGCTTCCGGCTTTCGCTAGCAAATCAGCGACGTTCCGCGCCACCCGGAACCTGAAACTCAAGGATTCGTTTCACTCGATTGAGCTCAACGAAGACTCAAATTTCTTACACGGGAGATCAAAGATGATATCGCGCCGATCTATCCTTTTGTTATCCGGAGCATTTCTGGCAGAGAGTTCGTCGTCTGCCCTGGCTGCGTCGGGACACGATCCGATCAGGATGTTCGACCTCGACTCGGACGGCACGCTCGACCTCGGCGAAGCCAAGAAAGCCGCCGCAAACCTGTTTTCACGGCTCGATCACGACCACGACGGGACGCTCGACAAACGCGAACTGGCGGGACGCTTGAGTGCGCGCGAGCTTGCTGCCGCCGACCCCGATCACGACGGAACCCTGACGCTGAATGAGTATCTGGCGGTCGTCGAAAAACGCTTCAATGCAGCAAATCGGGACGGCGATGGAACGCTCGACGCGAAGGAGTTACGAACGCCGGCAGGGCGCGCGTTGCTCCGTTTGCTCCGATAGACCGATTGGCGACACGAAGACGAACGGGCCCTTGCATCAAACACGCGGCGGTTTTACGTTCGCAACGGTGCGAGTGTTGCACCATCACTTGGGAGACCCAGATGACTTGGAAAACTCCAAAGATCGTTGAAGTGCCGGTCGGCATGGAGATCAACATGTACGCCTGCGCGGCGCGCAAGTAGCTGCAAAGCGTTCTGCCCGGCTCCCAGCAGTCGCCTGTTGAGAGCCGCGGCAGGCGTTGCGGCATTCCCTACATTCCCTGTGAAATCCGCGATAGTCGCCCGTGAGCCTGTGATAGGCTCGCGCCCGCGGACCTCACATCTCGGGTCACGTCGATGGCGCCTGGAACGGGAATGGGTATTCCTTCAAGAATAATCTGGGTAGCGATGCTGTGGGTCCTCCTGCGGCCCGCTTGCGGTTTTGCCGAGGGCATCGATACCGAGCACATTTACGGTTTCATGATCGGCTCGGATGTCGGCGATGCCGGCGAGCACGAATTTCAGACGACGACAGCCGGACGGTTTTCAAAGCAGGCGGGATCTTACCAGGCCCTCGGCCAGCAACTCGAGCTGGAATTCGTCCCTATCAAGCATCTCCGGATCGAGATCGAGACGACGTTTTCAGCTTACGACATCAGATCCGTTCCAGGCCTGGTGGATCGTAGCCAGGCCGGCTGGCAAGGCGCGGCGCTGGATTTGCGCTACCAATTCCTCGATCGTGAAACGGCTCTCTTCGGACTGACGCTGGGGCTGGAGAGTCACGGTAACCACATCGACGAGACCATCGCGTCCCGCGCCCACAATTTCGGAAATGAGCTGACGCTCGCGCTGGAGCGGGATCTCATTCCCGGGCTCGCGGTGGCCACGGTTAATCTCGGCTATCAGCCGGAGTGGACGCACCTAGCGGGCGTGCCAACCGCCGAACAGGATGCGACGCTCGCGGTCGCATTTGGTCTCATGGCGCAAGTGCGACCCGATTTCCTGCTCGGCGGCGAGGTGCGCTATTTCCGCAAATTTGAGGGGATCGGTCTGGACGAACCGGCGGGAGAGGCCTTCTTCATCGGTCCAACCGCCTATTTCCAGCTTTCGGAGCGCGCACGGCTAACGGCGAGCTGGAGCATTCAGGCCTGGGGGCGGCCCGCCGGAACCAGCGCCACACTGGACCTCGTCAATTTCGAGCGCCAACAGGCGCGGGTGATCTTTGGATTTAACTTCTAGTCCGGTATGCTCGTCACCTCAGGTGCTGGTGAAACTATGCTCCAGCAGGTTCCGTAGCTGGTAGTGCGATCGATCATGAAAATGCGCCGGAGGATATCGGCATGAACGTGATAGAGCTGATCATCACCGTGTGCGCCGTGCTGTCGCCAAACAACTGCGAAGAGCGGCATTTGTCGTTTTCCGCCGACTTCTCGCTACAGCAATGCAGCATGAATGCACCGCCCTATATCGCGCAGTGGATCGGAGAGCATCCGAAGTGGAGGGCCGTGAAATGGCGCTGCGAATATCCGCATACACGCGAAAAAATCTGACGAGGGGCGCCTGCCCGCTGACTTGCCGCTGTTACTTATTGCACTCCTTCAGATCCTTGTCGGCGATGGAGAACACGGCATCGGCCTTGATTTCGATATCCCGGACGACGCATTGCCTTGAATCGCGATAGCTGACCCTGGCGTCATAGCGTCCCGGTTCCACGCCCGTGATGCGCAGACGCTCGTCGTGATCGACCTCCTTGTCCTTGTCGTTCAGCGTCTGGTTTGGACCCCAGTCCTGCTTGCCGGCGGGCGATAGTTGAAAACCGGAGATCGTGGCCGTCGTCAGGTTCCAGAAGCGGATGCCCTTGCCCTGTGCCACGGCAAAAGCAGGCAGGACCACTGAAAAAAGACAGATCGCAATCAAACTGCGCAGCATGACCGTCTCCCAAATATTCGTCCATCGCCGCATGGCGTTGTGGGCCATTTTCGCGAATGTCGGCTTTTCAGCACCAAAGCGATAGCATAGGTTTCGTGCTCTGGAGAAACGTCATGACATTCGTCGGATGGACAAGGCTGATTGTCGCTGCGCTAGGGAGCCTGGCGGCAACGGCTGTGCTCGTCCGCGCCGAAGAGGTCAACGATTACCCGACGTCGGCGCGGGCCGAGTACGTCTTCGGCTGCATGAAAGCCAACGGCGAAACGCCGCAGACGATCAATCAGTGCTCCTGTTCGATCGACATCATTGCTTCCCTGTTGCCGTATGACCGCTACGTCACCGCCGAAACAGTGCTGAGCATGTCGCAGGTTCGCGGCAATCTGGGCACGCAGTTCCGCTCGTCAGAACAGGCAAAGGGCGCCGCCGACGACCTGCGGCGTGCCCAGGCCGAGGCCGAGGTGCGATGCTTCTAGTGCGCGCCCATTGAGAGGGCTTGGCTCGGAAAACGCCAGCTCAGCTGCCGGAATTGTCGACGTTCCATTGCTTTTGAAAGACGTGACCCGACGTATCCTTTGCCTCAGCGCGGAACGTCTTGGCTCCATCCGAGATGTAGGTGAAGCGGATATTGGGGTCTTCCGAGATCGAAATGCCGCCTTCCATCGACAGTACCGGGCTGTTGTCCTGCCACAGGTGCAATTCGTCGATGAAGAAGGCCGGAATGTAGAGATGCGTAATCTGGTCCATCTGCAGGCCGGAATTGTTGGGGTGACCAATCATGACCTGAGCCTCACGCACGCCGCTGGTCGGCCCCTGATCGCTCCGGGCAAATTGCCGGTATTTCATCTGGCCGAGCCGGTTGCGGGCCTCTTCCGCATTCTTGCCGGCAGGTGCGGAACAGCCGCCGGAGGCCTTCACAAAGGTCTTGACCACGTAAAGCTTGCCATCGCTGAGTTCAGCGACCGCGTGAACGTTGGTGTAGCTGTTGACGCGGACGCGCGTTGATATTTCCGACACCCGTGCGTCAGGGCCGATCTCGAATTTTGCCGCCATTGGCGCCGGATTTTGGTCGATGACCAGCGTGATCGCCTTCAGGTGCCGGCTGTCGTCACGAGCAAGCTTTGATCGCAGTGTCACCGGAACAATCGCCGCATCCTCGGCGCGGTAAGGCATCTCGATTGCGATAACGTTGCTGCCGTCGTTCATCGCACGATTGCTAAAGATGTCCTGAACGAGACCCGGCCAGGGATCGGCCGGCTCGGCCGCGCCCGAAACTGAGACGCCGAGCGCCAGCGCGATGCCAGACAGCACCGATATGCAAAGCAGACGCAGATGGGACATGGTCGCGCTCCTCGAAGCAGCAACTAATTCAAGATAGTCTATCGCGTGTGCTATTCCCACTCAATCTCTGAAAATGCTGCGGTTGCGTTCCGGGCGTTGTAATCATCGAACAACTGCCATCGGAACCGTTCGGTTGCAGCGGCCGTGTCGGCGGCAACGTTGATCGACGCGCCTTGTTTGATCAATTTTCGAACATCGGCTGCAAGCGTTTCCAGATAGCGGCGCTCGCCGGTGAGCGCACTCGGCCACTGGTTCACGGGGCCGTGACCTGGAACCACGCGCTCAGCCGGCTGCTTGCCTAAATCGTCCATCATCCGCAACCAACCGAGGATGCTGCCATCCACCACGGGAATGTGGTCAAGGAAGACCAGATCGCCCGCAAACAAGGTTTTCGTCGTCTCGTCGAGCACAGTGAGATCGCTGTCGCTGTGGGCGGCCGGCCACGCTTGCAGAACGAGGGTGCGGCCGCCCAGGTCAAGCCTGAGCGATCCGTCGACCAGCAGCGTCGGAGGCACGATGCGCACCTCGTCGATCAGGGCGTCGCCCATGATCTTGCGGAAGGCAGCGAGATAGAAGGGGCCGCGCGTGGCGAGCGCCTGCGGCAAATTCTTGTGTCCGACAAAAGTAACTCCATCACCGGAAAACGCGGCATTGCCGAACACGTGATCGGGATGGCCGTGGGTGTTGATGACATAGCGGATCGGCTTATCGGTCCGGGCGCGAATAGCGGCGAGGAGTTTCCGTCCCTCGCGAACGCTGCCGCCGGTATCGATGACGGCAACCGCATCATTGCCGACGACAAACCCGACGTTGGCGATGGCTCCCTCGTTCTCGCGCGTCATCAGCGCGATCACACCGATATGAACGAAGAGGCCAGGCGCGATTTCGGTGACGGGCAGTTGCTGCTGTTGTTGTGCGTGAGCGAGGGACGAGGCGAGGAGCGCGGCAAGCAAAGTCACCAGCGCAAGGCATCGGCCTATCCGTTTGCTTGACCCCTCCATCCGACAGCCCGACATCCCATGGTTCCGATCTGCGCCGCAACAAGCCAGCGAAGCGTCGCGAATTTTCGCGCGTCGAATATCCTGTTGCAGGCTCGAATAGAGGAGCATAGCATTTTGATGGGAGGAAGGCGCTAGCGCTCGCTTTCCGAAGTTCGTGCTCCATCGCAGCACCCACCTTCACGAACTTCGGAAAGCAATGGGCACTAGCAAACTTATTGATTCTAGCACCGCTTTATCGATCTGAAGTCCCTGATCGAATTCGCCGCTTGTGGCGCAGGGACTTCAGATCGGCGGTACTGGTGGAGTGGATTTGACATTCGCAACGCGGTAACCGCGAATTCGTCAATTGCGAATGTCAAATCCAATACCCCACTAGAAACCTATATTTGCTAGTGGTCCTTTGATTCTAACATTTGCAAGAGTGCCTGCCTCACCGGGATGCAAATGTTAGAATCGGACCACGAGCTGAGGACAGCAATCGATGAAACACGCCACGCTCAAACGCTGCCTGCTCGTTCCGCTTTTGACGGTGGCGGCAATCCTTGTCAGTCGCGATTGCGTGCGGGCGCAGTCTGACAATGAAGGTCTCGATCTTTCGATCGAGCTTGTCGATCCCAAGGTGCTTCGGGTTTGCGCCGATCCGCGCAACCTGCCGTTCTCCAACGAAAAAGGCGAGGGGTTCGAGAACAAGCTCGCTGAGCTGTTCGCAGCGAAGCTGCAGAAGAAAATCGACTACATGTATTACCCGCAGGCGACGGGCTTCGTCCGCATGACGCTCGGCGCGCATCGCTGCGACGTCATCATGGGCTTCCCCCAGGGCGACGATCTGGTCCAGGGCACCAATCCCTATTACCGCACCGCCTATGCGCTGATTTCAAAACAGAACTCCGACCTCGAGGGTGTCACGACCCTGGGAGATGCGCGCCTCAAAGGCAAGCACATCGGCATCGTCGCCGGCACGCCGCCCGCTACCAACATGGCGGCCAACGGGCTGATGGCAAATGCAAAACCCTATCCATTGATGATCGATACCCGCGTTGATTCATCGGCCGAAGCCATGATCAACGACCTTAACAAGGGCGAGATCGATGCCGCCATTCTCTGGGGCCCGATGGCAGGCTTCTACGCCAAGAAGGCCAATCCGCCACTTCATGTCACACCGCTGGTGAACGAGAAGACGGGACCTCAACTCGTCTACCGCATAGGCATGGGTGTCCGGCGCGCCGACCAGAACTGGAAACGGTTGCTCAATCGATTGATCCAGGAGAGCCAGCCGGAGATCAACAAGATCCTGTCCGATTACGGCGTTCCGCTGCTCGACGAGAACAACCAACTTATCACCGCGGAGACGGCAACGAAGTCGCCATGATCCGATACGTGGCCGGGTCGATGCTTGTGTTGATGACGCTCATCGGCGCCGTCCGCGCGGAAGAACTCGTGCCCGAGCCCGACGGGTATCGCACCGACGATTATCGGGCGCCGGTTCCCGACACGTTGGCTGGCGCACGCGTTCTCTCGACGGCAGAGGCGGAGGCGATCTGGCGCGCCGGGACCGGCGTTTTCATCGACGTGTTGCCGCGGCCGCCAAAGCCGGCAAATCTTCCGGCAGGGACCGTCTGGCGCGACAAGCCCCGTTTCAATATTCCCGGCAGCATCTGGCTGGCGGACACGGGTTACGGCGAACTGGCGGCGTCGACGGAAAGCTATCTGCGGCAAGGGTTGTTGCGCGCATCCGGTGGCAATCGCGCTAAGCTGATTGTTGTATATTGCCAGGCCGATTGCTGGATGTCGTGGAACGCCGCCAAGCGAACTCTGTCATATGGCTATTCCAACGTCGCGTGGTATCCGGACGGTACGGATGGCTGGCAGCGCGCTAATTTGCCAACGGCGGAGGCGCAACCCGAGCCGCGGCCGGCGGAGTAAAATCCAAGCGCACGCCCGCCGCGACCGTCATTCGATCTCCTGCTGGATGGTGCGGCCGAGTGCAAACAGCCGCTGATCGATCGTGGTCGGCACTTCGCACACAAATTTTACGACGCGACGTCGGTCCTCGAATATCCGCGTCTCCCAGACAAGTTGGTTGCCGAGTTCGTCGACTTTCGCCTGGTCGCGCGGCGTGGCATCCTGGAGCGCCTGCAGCGCCAACGTATCGCCGCGTATCTTGTCGGCGGCCTGACGCTGCTTGCGGGTCACCCGTTCGAGTCCGCTCATGACCGAAGAACGCTCGGCGTTGAGATGCTCGAACAGGCCGGCAAACAATAGCTTGCCCGTTGCTGCCTTGTCGGTCCCGGGCGCGGAAAGGAAGTCGGTAATCGCCTTTTGGGCGTCATCGAGCGGAGTTTTCCTGGCCGCCAATTTTTCGACCAGCGCACTGACTTTGGGATCGTTCTTCCATTTCTCTTCGGCATCGCCGAGCGGGGGACCGGCCCACACCGCGGCGAGCGAGATTTCCGGTACCTTGGCCTGCGCGCAGGGCCAGTCGGGATAGCGCGGGTCGGCGGCAAAGCAAAGCTGGGTCGATGCGCCAATCGCAAAAAGCGTCCCGATTGCTACGCGCGAAATCATGTCTCGCCTCCCGCAGGGCCTCGGCGCGCCAATCCACGCGACGGATCATAGGCCAGGATGGCACCTACCATGAAGACCGCGGTACATCCGCCGACCACCGCAAGCGAAATCCAGTTCACCTGGCCATAAAGCGCAAAGCGGATCAATTCGACAGCGTGGGTGAACGGATTGAACTGGCAGACATAGTAGAGCATGGGACTGCCCTCCTGAACCCGCCAGAGCGGATAGAGGGCCGATGAAGCAAAGAACATTGGAAAGATCACGAAGTTCATCACTCCGGCGAAATTCTCAAGCTGCTTTATCCCGGAAGAGATCAGCATGCCAAGCGCGCCCAGCATCAGGCCGGACAGGATCAGAGCCGGCAATACGGTGAAATAGCCGATTGGCGGTGGCGTGATATCCCAGAACCAGGCGATCAGCAGGAAAGCGTAGACCTGCAACAACGAGACCGCCGTGCCGGCGAGCAGCTTGCAAGACAGCAAATACCAGCGCGGCAGCGGGCTCACCAGCAGCGTACGCATGTTCCCCATCTCGCGGTCGTAAACCATGGAGAGCGAGGACTGCATACCGTTGAACAGCTGGATCATCGCCATCAAACCCGGCGCAATATAGACCTCGTAGAGGATATAGGTCTCGTAGGGGGGAATGATGGAAATGCCCAGGACCTGACGGAATCCGGCGGCGAAGATGAAGAGCCATACGAGCGGTCTAACCAGGGCCGATACAAACCGTTCGCGCTGATGGAGAAAACGCAAGGCTTCGCGCCACACGATGCCCTTGAGGCAGGTCGCGTATTCCGCAACGGAAAAGCCGCGGCGCGCCTGATCGAGCGTTACCGAACTCATGGGGTGAGGCTCCCTGGTTGGGCGCCGGTCAACCGCATAAAAGCCGAGTTGATGTCGTGCGCACTGGATTCTTCGAGAACCCGCGCGACCTCACCGCGCGCCAGGACGCGGCCCTGATGCAGGATGACGAGGTTGTCGCTCGGGATGATCTCATCGAACAGGTGAGTGGCCCACAACACGCCAATTGCCTGTTCGGCGACGAGCTGCCGGACATGGCCGAGCATATCGGCGCGCGCCTTGACGTCGAGTCCGACGGTCGCTTCGTCAAGCAAAAGCAGCCGCGGCCGGTGCAGCAGCGCGCGGGCAATCTCCAGCCGGCGCATCTGCCCGCCGGAAAGATCGCGCACCTTGCTGCCGGCGCGGTCGGCAAGTCCGATGCGTGACAGCACCTCGTCACCGCGCAAGCGGGCATCACGCCGGCCGATACCGTGCAGGGCGGCGTGATAGAGCAAATTCTGCATCACCGAGAGATCGAGATCGAGCGTTCGGGGCTGAAATACCACGCCCATGAGCCGCAGCGCTTCGCTGGGCGATTGCCCGATATCGTGGCCGAAAATCCGGATGCCTCCGGCCTGGATTCCAAACAGCCGTGTCACAAGCGAGAACAGGGTGCTTTTTCCCGCGCCGTTAAGGCCAAGCAGGGCGGTAAAACTCGCAGGCGCCACACTGAAATCGACATCGATCAAGGCGCGCCTCGCGCCATAGGAATGGCTGACAGCCGAGACCGATAGTGCCGGAATCGAAGCTGTATCGTGTCCGACAGGCTTGTCCGGAGCAAAGCCGACTGTGGTTGATGCGTCGGACGTTGTCATGGCGATATTTTCATGGCGATATCGTCACGCCCCACGGAAGCTCGCCCACCTGAATCGTTTTGATGACCTTCTGCGCGGCAACATCGATCACCGAGACGTCGTTGGAGACACCGTTGGTGACCAGCAGATATTTCTCGTCCGGCGTGAACGCCATGTGCCAGACCCGTTGGCCGACCAGGAGATACTTGGTCACGGCGTGGGTTGCGGCATTGACCACCGCAACGCGATTGGCCGGACCGAGTGCGACAAAGGCTGTCTTGTCGTCCTTGGTGATGCCGATCCCGACCGGCTGGATGGCCTCGCTCCGCAACCCGGGAATGTTGAAAGTGACCTTGCCGGTAACAACGTGTTTGACAGGGTCGATGATCGAGACCGTGCCGCCAATCTCGGAGGAAACCCACAACTCGGAGCCGTCGTGCTTGAACTCGGCGAACCGCGGTCGCGAGTCGACCAGCACGCTGGCGACGACCTCGCGTGTTGCGGTGTCGATGAAATGCGCCATGTTGGTGGTTTCGGACGTATTGATCAGGAACTTGCCATCGGGGCTGATGGTCATTCCTTCGGGTTCAACGCCGACCTGAATGCTGCCAAGCCGTGTCCGCTTCTGGATATCAATGACGGTGACGGTATTGTCGTTCTCGTTGGCGACATAGAGAAGCTTGCCGGCGGCATCCTGGGTAAACAGCTCGGGATCGGGGCCGGAGGGCAGGGTGTCCACCACCTGCAGCGTCTTGGTGTCGATCACCTGAATGGTGTCGTCGTCGCCGACAGCGACCATCACGAATTTGCCGTCGCGGGTGAATTCGATGCCCCTCGGCCGCTGACCGACCTTGATCGTGTTCGTGACGGCCCATTTGTCGGTATCGATGACCGAGACGGTATTGCCCTTTTCATTCGAAATGTAGGCGGTGTATGCCCACGCGGGACTCGCGGCCGACAGCCATAGCATGATCAGGACTGGCAGGTAACCGCGCATGCGCGTTCTCTCCGCTGTCATCGTAGTTTGCACTTGGTCTCAGGCCTGTCGACGCCGAGCGTGTCAAGTTCGGAGTATTGATGCAGGAAGCCTTCCTGTGGCGATACCGACACAACCATGCGGCCGTCGGTGAGCAGAATCGGCTGCCGAAGCTGCAAGTTCCAGTCCCTCAAAGTAAGCCGCTGGCCCTTGAAGGCAGCGATGGAGAAGTCCTTTCCCTTGATGAAGCCGAACACGGTCTTGGGATCGTCGGAATTGGTGCGCGAGGTCGCCTCGCCGACCATGCGCGCGGCGGTCCACGCCTGCATATCCATTGCGGTCATGTGCCGCGAATTCAGTTTGACGAACCGGTTCTGGATCTGGATGGCGCCCCACTGGTCGTGCGAGGCGTCCCAACTTGTGGGCACCAGGCCCGCAGATCCTGCCACCGGCCGCGGATCCCAGGTTCGATACGGCAGATAAGATGCGAAGACTTCGCTTTCGTCGGCTGCGACGAGGACGTCGTAAGCGGGCGCCTCCTGGGTAAACACCGGCATTTGACGCTGGATCAGCGTCACACCGCTATCGGTACGGCGGGCACCGCCGGCATCGGCGAACGTCCGTTCTTGCACGATCTTCGCGCCGAACCGGGCCGCGGCGCGGCGCAGGGCATCGGCATAAAGCTTGTCCTTGTCGTGCGAACCGACGACCAGCAGCCAGCGCTTCCACTGCTTCCAGACCAGGTATTGGGCGAGGCCGTCCGCGAGCATCGAACGGGTAGGCGCCACATGGATGACATTGGCGCGACAATCCTGCTCGCGCAGGCGGTCATCGACGGAGCCGGCGTCAAACAAAACGGTGCCCCGATCCCGCAACGTATCGGCAACCTTGAGCAATTCGTCCGCCGCCAAGTCCGCGATGATGAAGCCATCATGGTCGGCGAGCGAATTGGCTGCCGCGGCGACATCGTCGTTCTGCTTGAGTTTCACTTCGGTCAGCGAGAAATGCTGGTTGAGGAATTTGCCCGTGGTGTTGTTGTCTTCGATCGCAAGGAGCGCACCGGCTACGCCGTCATTATCGGCAGGCTGCTCGACCAGCGACAATGTCTCTTTGACTTTGGCATGGTGTAGATAGCCGATGCCGATCTCGAGCGGATCGGCCGCTAGCGCGTGAGTTGCGACAGTGCAGAGGCCAATGGCGCCAATCAATCGTCGGATCACGGCGTCTCCCTTTACGGTTCTCCTCAAGCGGAGAACTTTTGTCTTGAACCAAGACCAGATTGAGCTGGCTTGCAAGTCTACTTTTTTCATCACATCGTTGACGAGTTTCGCGGGTCACGATCATGAGATTGCTTGCGGTTTTCTCACTGTTGATGTTGACGATGGCAGTGCAGGCAACTGCGGCCGAGCCGCCGCGCCTTGCGGTGTTCGACTTTGAGATGATCGATACCAGCCTTCAGGGCCAGATGTACGGACCGCGCGCGGACGAACGAGGTCGTCTGTTGCGAACTGCAGACCAGATGCGGAAGGAACTTGGCGAATCCGGCAAGTTCCAGATTCTCGATATCTCGTCCGTGAATGCTGCGGCGCATCAGAGCAACTTGCAAGCGTGCGGCGGATGCGACGTGAAACTGGCGCAACAACTCGATGCCGATCTGGAAATGACCGGCGTGGTGCAGAAGGTCTCGAACCTCATCCTCAATATCAACGTGTATTTGCGCGACGTTCACACCGGCCGCCTCGTGGCTGCCGCGAGCGTCGACATGCGCGGCAACACCGATAAATCCTGGTCGCGCGCCACGCGTTACCTCATCCGCGAACGATTGCTTGCGCCCAATTACGGCATGCCGCCGCCGCGGCAGTGAACAATCAGGCCTTCAGCCGCTGCGCGTGCCAGCGCAGATGATCGCTCATGAAGGTGGAGATGAAATAATAGCTGTGGTCGTAGCCGTTCTGTCGGCGCAAGGTGAGGGGAATGCCGGCCCTCTCGCAAGCGGCCTGGAGCAATTCGGGGCGAAGCTGCTCGGTCAGAAACTGGTCGGCATCGCCATAATCGACCAGGAATTCGCGGAACCTGGCGCCATCCTCGATCAAGGCCACCGCGTCATGCTTGCGCCACGCAGCTTTGTCGTTGCCGAGATAGCCGCCGAGCGCCTTGATACCCCAGGGCACGCGCGACGGAGCGACGATCGGCGAAAACGCGCTTGCCGCTCGATAACGGCCGGGATGCCGCAAAGCGGCGGTCAGCGCGCCGTGACCACCCATGGA
This sequence comes from uncultured Alphaproteobacteria bacterium, assembly GCA_963706265.1. GTDB lineage: Bacteria > Pseudomonadota > Alphaproteobacteria > Rhizobiales > Xanthobacteraceae > Bradyrhizobium. The sequence continues at coordinate 561,382 of CAVPLO010000005.1, forward strand.
GTGCCCCATGATCGATTGCCGGCCCGCATCGACGGGAAAATGTTCCGCGACGAGCTTCGGCAACTCCTCGGTCACGTAACTCCACATGCGGTAGTTGCCGGAGAACGGCGCTTCGGTCGCATCGACATAGAAGCCGGCACCCAAGCCGAAATCATATGAATTGGCGGGATCGCCCGGCACGCCTTCGCCTCGCGGGCTGGTGTCGGGCGCGATAAAGATCAGCCCGTGTTCGGCGCAGGCGCTGCGAAATTCCCCCTTCTCCGTCACATTGGCATGGGTGCAGGTCAGCCCCGACAAATACCAGACCGTTGCCAGTTTCGCGCCCTCGCGATGCGGGGGAACGTAAACGGAGAAGGTCATCGAGGTCCGAGTTTCCCCGCTGGCGTGCCGATAGACGCCCTGGGTACCTTCATAGGATTTGTTGAGTGAAACCGTCTGCAGGGTCATGATCTCTTAACTCCAGCGTCACGCAACTAATGTTCCGATTCCGAAGCTCGCGTCATGATTGCAGCCCCTGGTTCACGAACTTCGGATTCGATTGGTACCGGCAAGCTTATTAATCCAGCGTGGCTTTGGTTCAAAGTCCGCAAGACGGCCCCGCGGCGTCAATGATGCGGACGTTTAAACCGCCGCACCAGCCTTCAGGCCACGCCATTCTCGATGGCAAGCCGAACCAGTTCGGCAGATGTTCGTACGCCGAGTTTCTGGCGGATGATCGACGAGGTATTCGCGACCGTCTTGTAGGGCGAATGAACGAGCCAGGCGATCTCGGAAAGACTTTTGCCTGCGCTCAGTAGCCGCAGGATTTCCATTTCGCGTGAATTGAGCTTCGAAAGGGGATTGCTGGTCACCGCCGGGCCGGCAAAGGCCATGCTTCGCGCCAGCGCTGGCGGCAGATAAACGCCGCCTTTTTCAACTTCATGAATCGCCTCGACCAGATCCTGCGGATCGCCGGTCTTGGAGACGAAACCTTTGGCCCCGACCTCGATGGCCCGCGCCACGAAGACCGGATCGTGATTCATGCTGAACATGATGATGCGGGCGCCGGCGTCTTGCGCCAGCAAGCGGCGCGCCAGTTCGAACCCCGATACCGTCGGCAGGTTGATATCGATCAGGCAGATGTCCGGATGTTCGCTAACGAAGACGCGTTCCGCGCTTTCCGCGTCGGGAGCTTCAAGAAAAACGATGTCAGGCTCGTCTGCGAGCACGGTGCGGCAGCCGGACGCAACGATCGGATGATCATCGGCGATCAGAACGCGCATGCCTACGCCCCGCAATCAGTCTCGTTGTTGCATCGCATCGCGCGAGCGGCCGGCGTCGAAATCTCAATCCGCCATGCAACTTGCGCGACAATGCGATACGCTTCAATTAGACAGACGCGTGTTCTGTCTGTCAACGACGCTGATCAGGAACTGAAATCGGCGCGATGGGGATCGTCATGTGGCAAAGATTATCGTTGCGTTCCCGTATCAACCTGCTGCTGGCGCTGGTGCTGACATTGGGACTCGCCGTTAACGTGGCGCGGCTGGTGCTGGAAGCGGGGCCTCGTGTTCAGGCGGAAGACCAAAGCGTAACGCGGCTGGCGCGCGAATTTGTCGAGACCATTATCGTGGGCTTGAACGAATCGCCCGATCCCGAGGCGCGGTTGGATCGGATCGTTCAGGATCTCAAGCGGCTGCGTCATGTCAGCATCACGCGCCAGACCGATATAGCTGCTCCAGCCGACATTCGGGAAGAGGACGACGATGCGCGCTCGGTGCCCGAGTGGTTTGTTACGCTGGTGCATCCCCGAACAACCTCCGTCAGCGTACCGATTGCGATTCCCGGCAAGAGCACCGCACTTGTCATCACGTCGATCCCGAACGACGAGATCGCCGAGATCTGGGATGGGATATTGACGCAACTTACAGTCGGCTCGGCGGTTGGGCTCGCTCTGCTTCTGATCACGATGATCGTCGTCGGCCGCGCGCTGGCGCCGCTGGAAGCGCTCTCCCAGGCGATGAGCGGGATCGAATCCGGTTCCTACAGCGTCCACGTCGAGCCCGGCGGGGCACCCGAACTTGCCGCAATCTGTACCAAAATGAATCATCTTGCCGAAACGCTGGGGGAAGCGGTCGAGGAAAAGCGACGGCTCGCCGAGCGCGCCGTATCGTTGCTAGACCGCGAACGCGAGGAGATCGCGCGCGAACTGCATGACGAGTTCGGACCGTATCTCTTTGCGCTGCGAGTTAACGCCGGCGCCCTGATGCGGCTGGCGAATACGGGGGCGCCTGACGCGGACGGAGCACGCAAGCACGGCAGCGCGATCTTGCAGCAGGTCAATGACCTCCAGCAATTCACGCGCAGGATTCTGGAGCGGCTGCGGCCGGTGGGACTTGCCGAACTCGGACTGCGCGAAGCGCTTGGCGCGTTGCTACGGCTGTGGAATGAATCCCATCCCGAGGTCGAGATCGAGACGAAGATTTCACGTTCGCTCGGCGAAACCGGAGAAACCGCCGACCTGACAATCTATCGGATCGTACAGGAGTCGCTGACCAATGTGTTCCGACACGCCAGGGCGACGGCCGTGAACGTCAGCATCGAGCCGGCCGAACGGCCGGCCGGAGTACAGGGTAACCGCGACTACGCCCTGGTTCGGGTACGCGACAACGGCCGCGGCCTGAAGCCCGGCGAAAAATTCGGTTTTGGTTTGACCGGGATGCGTGAACGGATACTGGCGCTGGGGGGGACCTTGACGGTCGCTTCCGGCGAGGGCGGCGTCACCATCGAGGCGATGGTTCCAACTCACGGCCTCTAGGGAGCGTTCGGGAATTTTCCCGAACACTTCGGGACCTTTTTCACGTGCACGGTGGCCATGTATCAATATCATCTGCAACGGGAGCGAAGCAGATGAGCGTCCGGGGCCTGCTTATTGCGTCGATGGCGGCGGCAATTGTCTTTACCGAAAGCGAGCAAGCCTGCGCACAGAGCAGTTCGAACGTCACACAATTGCCGCCCGTCGAGGTCGAGGCGCCTCACACCGGCGTCAAGCCGGGGCGATCGAGCGAACAAAAGCGGGTGGTCCGCCCGGTTCGAAGAATTTATGTTTACCCGAGCACACCGCTTGCAACCGTAGCGAATGATGCCGACAAGGCGCCGGCAAGCATCAACTACGTCGACAGCAATGACATCAAGCGTACCGGCTCCCTGAACGTCATGGATGCTCTGCAACAGAATGTCGCGGGGCTCAACATCAGTGACGTTGCCGGAAATCCATTCCAAGCCAATGTCGAGTTTCGTGGTTTTGTCGGCTCGCCCGTGTCAGGCACGCCGCAGGGCCTGGCGGTTTACCAGAACGGGGTTCGCATCAACGAAGCATTTGGCGATACCGTCAACTGGGACCTGATACCGACCGCCGCGATCAAGTCGATCTCGGTGGTAACGAATAACCCCGCCTTCGGTCTCAATGCGCTCGGAGGCGCCGTCGACGTTCGCATGAAAGACGGCTTCAACTATCACGGCGCCGAACTCGATACGATGGGTGGATCGTTCGGCCGCATCCAGAGTTCGCTGCAATGGGGCAAGCAGATCGACGACTGGGCCGTCTATGGCGCGCTGGAAGGGCTGCACGACGACGGGTATCGTAATTTTTCGACGTCGGATGTTCGTCGCTTCTACGGCGATATCGGCTATCGCAACGACGGCAATGAATTCCATCTCAATATGGGAGCCGCCGACAACAATTTCGGCGCCACGGCCACGGTGCCGATTGAATTGCTCCAGCAATATTGGGGGGCGACCTACACCAATCCGCAGACCTCGACCAACCAGGTCGGCTATTTGAATCTGACAGGGAAGGTCGAGGCTACGCCGACCTGGACGATCGAGGGGGTCGCGCATTATCGCGCCTTCTACCAGCAGAAGCGTCGACGCCAACACGACCGGGACCCAGCCATGCACGGCCGACGCCACGCTGCTCTGCTACGGCGACGGCGCCGCGCCGGCGAACGGACTCAACAATCAGCAGCTTTCCAACCCGTTCCCGGCAAACGCGTTTCTCGGGGAGATCGATCGCACGACCACCGGGACGAATACCGGCGGCTTCTCCTTGCAGGCGACCAACAGCGATCAGCTATTCGGTCATGAAAATCGCTTTGTCGTCGGCACAAGCTTCGATGCCAGCGTCACGCATTTCGGGGCGAGCGCGGAGCTTGGCACCATCGGCACAAATTACGTCGTCAGCGGCAGCGGCATCTTCCTCGGCCAATCCGGAAGTCCGATCTCGATCGGACCGGTCGCGCTTCGCGCCACCAATCAATATGCCGGTCTTTACGCGCTCGACACATTCGACGTCACCAAGGCCTTCTCGATTACCGCCGGCGGTCGCTTCAACGACGCGCGCATTTCCCTGCAGGATCAGATCGGAACTCAACTCAACGGCAATGAGGCCTATGACCGCTTCAATCCGATCATCGGCGGCACCTACAAGATCACATCCAACCTGACCGCCTATGCCGGTTATTCGGAAGCCAACCGCGCGCCGACCCCGCTTGAGCTCGAATGTGCCGATCCGACGAAGCCCTGCGTGATCGCAACATTCCTGGTTTCCGATCCGCCGCTGAAACAGGTGGTGGCGCATACCTATGAGGCCGGATTCAGAGGCAGCCGGGATCTGAGCTTTGGGACGCTCGACTGGAAGTTTGGCGGGTTCCGCGCCACCAATACCGACGACATCCTCGCGATCCCCTCGCAAGTGCAGGGTTTCGGCTATTTCCAGAACGTCGGTGACACGCGCCGGCAGGGCATTGAGGCGGAAGCTAACCTCAAATCATCCCGGTGGCAGTTTCATGCCAGCTACGCCTTTATCGACGCGCGTTTCCTGGACTCGCTACGGCTCGGTTCGAACAGCCCGTTCGCCGACGCAAACGGCAACATCCAGGTCTCGCCGGGCAACATCATCCCTGCAATTCCGCGCCACCGCATCAAGGCCGGCTTCGATTATTCGGTCACCGACGCCTTCAAGGTCGGCGGCGACGCGCTGTTCGTGAGCAGTCAATATCTGGTGGGCGACGCATCCAACCAGGCGCCGCAACTGCCTTCCTATGCCGTCTTCAACGTCCACGCTTCCTATCAGCTCGACAAGACGTACCAGATCTATGGTCGCATCGATAACATCTTCGACAATCGTTATGCGACGTATGGGACCTTCTTCGACACAACGGCGGTGCCGAACTTCGCCAATGGCGGCGCCGCCTTCACTGACGCACGCTCGCTTAGCCCGGCGCGGCCGCGCGCTTTCTACGCAGGCCTGAAGGCGACTTTTTGAGGCGATCACCCGCGGCGCATGACGCGCGTGCCACTTGATCTCGCCGATCAAAGCCCGATGGGCGTTGCCGGGTGAAGCAGCAAATACACCTGGCTATATAAGACACTGATATCATTAGTTTTTCGAGCGGCTTCGGGCATCGTTGAGCAGCGCAACGCTGCATCCGTGGTTGACGGCATGCGGCGTGCCGCCATAAACAAGCGGGGCGATGTTGGACGGCAAGCGAGTTGTCCGCCTCTATCCAGAAATCCTGTGATCTCAGCGCATGGAAGGGTGGGCGAGTGGTTTAAGGCACCGGTCTTGAAAATCAGGAATCGGTGACCTGAATTTTCCGATGCCGCCCTGAAAGCCCTTATTTTGTAGGTCTTTTGTTATCGCTGCGCCTCTCCCAATCCGGTCCTATCCGAACGTTACCTAACTAGTTCGGTAGCAATTCCGGTAGCAGAAGCACCCCCTTCGGCTTGGCGCGCGCCGGAAGTCGAAAACCAAAAAGGCCTCCCCATGACTCTAGGAAGCCCGCTGGTGACTCCGGGATTCACGGGCTGTCTCTTGCAGACCGATCAGGAGAACGCATGGGTGAGTCCGGCTCGGGACCGTAGCCCCACGCCATTTGAAAAGAACGACCGCGACTGTGAACCAGCTCACATCTGATTGGCCTGGCGCCTGCTAATCTTCGCGTGCTGAGGATTAGAGGGCTCAGTCACAGGCGCCGACGGGACACGATATTTCGAGCCCGGCGGTGCATTTTTTTCACGACCTTACCCGGGGATGACAACCAGTAGGAGTGGCGTCATGAGTGAAAGAAATGCTCGTTTGCATGCCCTCGAACGCAACATCGACCGCTATGAGGAACTTCTGAAATCCAATCTCAGCGACCTTGAGATGAGGTTTGTCGAACGACGCCTGTCCGAGGAGCGGTTCGCGCTTGCGATAGAGCAATCGATGAGCCCAAGCCTGAAGCAAGGTGACCCTCCCGACCCAAGGTAAAGGCGCCGGCTGCCCTGCGGGCACAGGGCCGCCCTGCGACCTTTAGCCAACCCTGAGATTTTCCGCCGACATCTTGCCGCGGTTTTCCTTCTCTTCGTAGCTCACCTTGGCACCCTCATTGAGGGTGCTCAGGCCGGCTCGCTCGACGGCCGAAATGTGCACGAACACATCCTTGCCGCCGTTGTCGGGCTGAATAAATCCGAAACCTTTGGTCGCGTTGAACCACTTCACGGTACCTGTCGCCACGTCCGCACTCCCTTTTACACCGCATGCAGCTTAGGCCTCTGCGGCACGGCCTCGCAAGAGAAAGTCGCCGCTGGAGGTAGGATCAGCGACGGCTTACTTAGACACCGCAAATGGCATTCGTTCAAGGGTACGAAGCGCCAGGCACAAACAGAGTGCTCGCGGCTGATAACGGAAATGGACAGCGGAGAATATGTCGAGCCTGCCAAGACGACGTTGGCGCAGTTTCTGGAACGGTGGCTGAAGTACATCAAGCCGAACGTCTCGCCGCGCACGCATGAGCGTTACGAGCAGATTGCGACAAAGAACATTGACCCGCTGCTCGGTGCCAAAGTCTTGTCTAAGCTTCAACCGATCGAAATCAGCGAAGCCTATGCGAGTGCTCTTGAGAACGGCCGGTGTGACGGCAAGGGCGGCCTGTCGCCCCGCACCGTGCACCACATGCACCGCGTTCTCTATTCGGCGCTCAATCAGGCTGAACGCTGGAAACTGATTAATCGCAACCCCGCTGCGCTGCTCGAAAAGCGGGATCGGCCGAAGATTGAGCGTAAGCCGGTGACATAGCCGGCATGTCATTACCCGGGAGGATGGCGAGCCCTTGCAGCCGAGAAGCCTTACGCACGTTGTATCGGCCTTCCTGGAGGAATGGGGTGTGACGCTGCACAAGCTCCGGCACAGCCACGCCAGCCATATGCTCGCGTCGAATGTTCATCCCAAGATCGTCCAGGAACGGCTCGGGCATTCGTCGATCGTCATCATCCTGGATATCTATTCGCACCTGATGCCGAACATGCAGGGAGAGGCCGCCGCGGCGGTTGACGGCGTGATGCGCGCCGCCATAAACAAGCGCGCTGACGACGTTCGGTAGCAAAGCGGTAGCAAAGAGGTCCAAGAGTCCCGGTTTGTTCTCTTGGCCGAAGCCAAAGCTGAACGAAATCAGCGCATGGAAGGGTGGCCGAGTGGTTTAAGGCACCGGTCTTGAAAACCGGCGTGCCCGCAAGGGTACCGTGGGTTCGAATCCCACCCCTTCCGCCAGTACCGCTGCGGAAATACGCGACGCGGTTCATTTTGCGCCGTAATCCACGTCACTTTCCAAAACAAGCCGCGGGCCCACGAGTGGGTTCAGCTTCTCGGAGTCCGCGTGCCGACGCCACCGGTGTTCGTAGCGCCGGAGTTATCGCGCTGCGTGCCATTCGAATTGGTCTGCTGATGCGGCTGCACATGGGCGCCTCCGTTCGTCGCGGAGTTTTTGCCGTTCTGGTTCGTACCTTGAGCCTGTGCAGCCGTGGCAGCTAGCGTCAGCGCAGCCGCAAAAATAAGCTTCTTCATTCCCCATGCCCCTTGGTCCAATTCGGGCGAGACAACCATGCGGGGAGGGAGCTGTCTAACGAATTCGACGGCCGGCTGAAGTAAGATCCAGCGCAGATCGCCCATTTCCGGTTCGAACCAGTCGAAGGGTTCGTTGCTTTTAATTAACCGACGGCCGTCGGGTAAAAGTAGTGGTCGAACGCAACCTAAACTTCGGCCCGTCGTGTTCCCACGCACGAGCGATCCATCATCACGATTTCGTTGGTGGATGCCGTTTGTCATCCCATGACAATCTCGACCTGAGTGATCCGGGATTCCGGAGATTAACGATGGACTTTCTTACGAGGACATCGTCGCGGCGCGAAGTGGCACGCGGTGCCGCAGCGATGGCGGCATTCGCCGTCCTGAATCGGGCCGGTCCAGTCTGCGCTCAATCCGAGCAGCCTGTCGCAACCAGGGCGATCCCGCACTCGGGCGAACGCATTCCCGTTATCGGACTGGGTACCGCGAATGACTTCCAGACACCCGCGACTGGCGCGGAAAAGGACAGGCTGAAGAAAGTGGTTGATGGACTGCTGGCGCATGGCTGCAAGCTGATCGATACCGCATCAACCTATGGCCAAGCGGAAAGCGTACTGGGCGATCTGCTGTCCGATCAGGATCGCGCGAAGGTTTTCCTGGCTACCAAGATCGAGGATGGCAGTAGAAAAGGGGGCCTTGCCGAATTCCATCGTTCGCTCGAACGCTTGCGCTATCGGCAGGTCGATCTTCTGCAACTACACAACGTCCAGAATGCGCACCAGGATCTCGCGCCATTTCGCGATTGGAAGGGGCAGGGGCTCTGCCGCTATATCGGCATCACCACGACCTTCAAGAGCGACTATGACGCCGCCGAAGCCGTCATTCGACGCGATAAGCCCGACTTCTTCCAGGTCGACTATTCGCTGGCCGATCGGACGGCGGAAAAGCGTTTGCTGCCCACGGCGCGCGACGCGGGGGCCGCGGTATTGACCGCGTTGCCTTACGGGCGCAGTTCGGTATTTGCGGCCGTGCGCGGCAAAAGTGTTCCGGAATGGGCTCAGGAATTCGACGCAACAACCTGGCCGCAGTTCTTCCTCAAGTTTCTGCTCGGTCAGGAAGCCGTGACGGCCGTGATTCCCGGGACGACAAACCCCGCGCACCTCGCCGACAATATCAGCGCGGGGCGCGGCCGCTTTCCCGACGCCAAACAGCGCAAGGCCATGGCCGGTTTCTTCGACGCGCTCCGTTAACACTGACAGAAACGTCAAAATCCGCCGCACCAGGAGAGATTACAATCACGTGATCGATTCCGGCACAATCCAGGCCGAACCGAAACTGGATGATTGAAATAAGCGGGATCACCGGTTGTTATTGTACGTGATCCAATGTCGTAAAATCCTGGGAGATGAAAACCGTGCCCCATACCCACCATTTGCGTCTCGATCGCCGGTCCGTTCTGCGTGCCGGAGCGACTGCCGGCCTAGCCTTCGCCACTTCCGCCGCTTCGCGCGGCGCATTCGCGCAAGGTAATCCGTTGAAAATCGGCATCATTGGATCCGGACATATCGGAAGCACGGTCGGATCGCTCTGGGTGAAGTCCGGCCATCCCGTAATGTTCTCATCTCGCCATCCCGAAGAACTGGCGTCGCTGGTGCAGGGGCTTGGCAGCCTTGCCAAGGCCGGAACCGTTGCCGAGGCCATCGATTTCGGGGATGTCGTCTTCATCGCCGTGCCCTACGGCGCTTACCCGCAAATCGGCAAAGACTACGGCAGCAAGCTCACGGGCAAAGTGGTGCTCGATGCCGGCAATGCGGTTGCGGCCCGCGACGGCAGTGAACTGACCGCCGAAGCCAAGGAGGACGGGATCGGGGTGACGTCGGCCAAGTATCTGCCGGGCGCGCGGATCGTGCGCGCGTTCAACAGCATGGGATACAGGTTCTTCGAATCCGAAGCCAACCGGTCAGGTGCCCGCATGGCTATTCCGATGGCCGGCGACGACAAGGACGCTCTCAATACCGCATCCATGCTGGTGCACGATGCGGGTTTCGATCCGGTCGTCATCGGACCGCTCGCTCGCGCCAAGGATTTCCAGCAGGGCGCGCCGCTTTACGGCCTTCAGCTCACGGCGGCGGAGATGCGACAAAAGGCCGATGCGCTGAAGTAGAGAGGACACCTGTTAATGGGACTCGCAGATGCGCCAGACCGTCCAGCTACTGCCTTTCATCGCTTTCTAAACAAGATCATTGACGTCAGCCCCAGCGAAGCACCCGCTCTCGCCTGGGCCTGGCTCTACATTTTTTCGCTGCTGTCGTCTTATTACATCCTGCGCCCGATCCGCGACCAGATGGGGGTCGCGGGCGGAGTGAACAACCTGCAATGGCTGTTTACCGGCACACTGGTCGGCATGCTCGTGCTCAACGTGCCGTTCTCCTATCTCGTCAAGACGTTTCCCCGCGAGAAGTTCATCGCGATCTCTTATCGCTTCTTCGCCGCGAACATCCTGCTGTTCGCGGCGGCCTTGTACCTGGCTGCCCCCGAGCAAACCGTCTGGGTCGGACGCATCTTCTTCATCTGGACCTCGGTCTTCAATTTGTTCGTCGTCTCCATTTTCTGGCAGATGATTGTCGACGTCTTCACGGCGGAGCAGGGCAAGCGCCTGTTCGGTTTTATCGCGGCGGGCGCCACGCTTGGCGCCATCACGGGATCGGCTTTCACGGTATCGACCGTCGAGCATATGGCTCCGGGCTATCTGATGATCGGCGCGGCGATCATGCTCGAGGTCGCGGTCTTCTGTGTTCGCCGGCTCTCCGTATTGTCGGCGTCCCTGTCGGAGCGGCCTGCTGCCGAGCGGGACGAAAAGAAACCTATCGGCGGAACGCTGCTGGCCGGCTTTCGTGATGCACTCTCGTCCAGCTATCTCTTGAACGTCAGCCTGTTCCTGCTGCTCTATGCCGTGACCTCGACCTTTCTATATTTTCAGCAAGCCGCCGTCGTCAGCCACGCTTTTTCAAGCCGCGCGGCGCAGACCCAGTTTTTTGCATCCGTCGATCTCGGCGTGAACGTCCTGACGCTTGCGATCCAGCTTTTCCTGACCGGCCGTATCCTCAAATGGTTTGGTGTCGGCACGACGCTTTCGATGCTGCCGGCCGCCAGCGTCGTCGGCTTCGGTGTGGTTGCGCTATTGCCATCGCTGGCTTCCGTCGTCGCGCTTCAATTGATCAGGCGTGCCGGTAATTTTGCAATCGCGCGGCCGACGCGCGAGATCCTGTTCACCGTGCTGCCGCGCGAAGACCGGTATAAGGCCAAGAGCTTCATCGACACGGCTATCTATCGGCTAGGCGATCAGATCGGCGCCTGGTCGTTTGCGCTGCTTTCCTCGCTCAAGCTTGGCATCACCGAGATATCCATCGTTGCCGCCGTGATGTCGGCGGCATGGCTGGTCAATAGCTGGTGGCTTGGCCGTCGGCAGGATGTTCTGGCGAGGCAAGGGGAGAAAGTTGAAAACGTCCTGAGCCAACCAGGCTGAGAGGCCGGTGGCTAACGTATACTGAGGGCCGAACGGGCGGGCGAAGCGGGCGGCCGCGCTGAACTAACCCCTTTGGACCTGCGCTTATAGCGCGCTATCGAAACATCGAGCGTTTGATTAACACGGCAGCCAGAAAAGACTTGCTTGCCCTGAAGACGGACATTGGAGCTAGCCGAGGTCGTGCTGGAAGCGCGGCGTAGAGGTCGGTTCTGTGCAGATGCACCCTAGCGCTTCAGCACGCGGCAGAAAGCGTCGACGTCCGTGAAAACGGCGTCCCCGGTGAATTTCAAAGACTCGATTGAGCGTTGGGCCGCCTCGGCATGTCCGCTGCCGCAAGCATCCTCGATAACGACGGGTACGATACCGAGGTCAGCGGCGTGCCTTGCGGTGGGTTCGATACCGATTTCCATCGCGACGCCCGCGAGCGCGATCGAGGTAATTCCGCAGTCGCGCAGCGCGATGGCAAGAGGCGTGCCCTCCAGAGCCGACATCGTAAGTTTGTCGAAGATCGCCTCGCTCGGCAGTGGCGTTAATTCCGGCGTGATCTCGAAACCCTGGGACCCCCGCAAAAACCATGGATTGATCTTTTCGGGATCGTCCGTTCGTTGCCACGCCATTGCCATTCGATAGCCAAATGCGCCCATCAATTCCTTTGGCAGGGACATGTGCCGCATGAAGAAGGTGCGGACACCGGCCGCACGCGCTGCCTGCAATGCGCGTGACACCTTGGTCACAATCTCCTCGGGGTTCTTGATCTGCTTCAGGATACCCACTTGCATGTCGTAGACGACGAGCGCCATCCGCTGCGGATCGCAGACCTCTTCCAAAGTTTGAGGAATGTTCAGACCTAGGACGCGTTTCATGGATTGGTGCCCGTTAAAGGATCAAGTGGAGGGTGGCCCGGTCGCGTTCCGCAAGCACGCACCGCGCCTACCAACCGGATGGTCATTGCTCCATGCGGCAGGTAACCCATAGGATATCCGTTAAGGCCAATTTTAAAACCCCTATCGGCGGCCCAGGCAATAGTTGCTCGGCCCCGGACTGGAAGCGGGTTACTTCGGCGAGGCGGCGGACGGATGGAACAATTGTTGCCCGTTCAACTGATACGCACCGATTGCCTGCTGTCCCTCGGGCGAAACCAGCCAGTCCGCAAAAATCCTCGCTGCATCGAGCCTCGCCACCCCGTGCTTTCGAGGGTTCAATTCGATTACATCATATCGGTTGATCAGACGCGAATCTCTCTCGATGATGATTATCAGCGATCCCTTGTTGTTGAAGCTGAGCCACGTCGCTCGGTCGGTTAATGTGTAAGCATTCATTGCGCTTGCCGCATTGAGCGCTTGCCCCATTCCGCCACCGATGTCGCGATACCATCTTTCAGAATTTAGGGTCTCCGGGGTACGGCCTGCCGTTCGCCACAGTCGCAATTCGGCGGCGTTCGTGCCGCTCCGGTCACCCCGCGAAACGAACGGAGCCCGCGCCGCGGCTATCGCCTTCAAAGCCGTCACGCTGTCTTTGCCGCCCAGAATGTGAGCCGGGTCGCTCGACGGCCCAACGATAATAAAATCATTCCAGGCAATCTGACGAAGTGTCGAGCTATACCCTTCGTCTACAAATTCCCGCTCTGCCTCCGGGTCGTGAACCAACACTACGTCCGCATCACCTCGCCGCGCTGTGTCCAGCGCCTTACCTGTTCCCTGCGCTACCACGTTGACAGCGATGCCAGTCCTGGCCGTAAACTGCGGGAGAATGTTTGCCAATAGCCCGGACGCTTCGACCGAAGTCGTCGAGGCCAATACGATGGAATTCTCTGCGGCAGTACTCGCATTTATCGCAACCAGAATTCCAATCAGCACCAAGACATATCGAAACGCGATCATACTTCGTCGCTCCCAGCCGTTCGCGCCCGTCCTGCCAGTGCGAAAACCGTCGCGCTGATCGAAATGCTGATCCCGACCAACACCGCTCCCAGAGCCAACGCCAATGACAGGTCTCCCTGGCTTGTTTGAAGGGCAATCGTCGTGGTCATCGTTCTGGTCAAGCCGCGAATGTTACCGCCGACAAGGATCACCGCGCCGACTTCCGAAACGGTGCGACCGAAGCCGGCCAAAACGGCAGTCACAACGTCGGCGCGAATGATCATCAAGATTTGCGGAAGTGCCTGCAATCGTGTCGCACCATCCGTAACAAGTTCGTCGCCGTAGCGCGCCCATGCCCTTTCGCTGGCGCGGTGCACGAGTGCAGCGATGATGGGTATGGCAAGGATAGTCTGCGCGATCACCATAGCCGCAGGCGTGAAAAGCAGCGCGAGGAAGCCCAGTGGCCCTGACCGGGACAGGGCGAGATATAACACCAGTCCGACGACGACCGGCGGCAACCCGAAAAACGCGTTGATCAAGACGACGGTCAATCGTCGCCCGACGAACGGAAAAACCGCAAGAGCCGTCCCAATGGGCAGGCTAACGGCTGCCGCAACGGCCGTCGCCGCCAAACTAACGCTGATCGAAAGTCCGACAATCTCCAGGAAATCGCGCAACCAGCATCCATCCAAACAGTAAGGGAGCAACCTAGGCCCGGCAATGCTGCCGAGCAACAACCTTCCGAACTTGCTCGATGCGTCCTTGGCACTTAACCGACGTAGCCAATCCGCCGTGAGGCGGCCGCTGACTTGCAGCATGGCCGCGTTGCGACGAATGCCTCCTGATCAAAAAAAGCGATGCGCGGACGCTCCCGTCCACACATCGCAGGTTTGGGCACATTGTAAGTCAGTTGCCTTTAGGCGCTGAGATTCATCCAGACCGCTTTCGGTTCGGTGAAATTCTCGATCGCCGCAGTCCCGTGCTCCCGGCCAAGGCCGGAGTCACGCTCGCCACCCCAGGGCAACCGCACATCGGTATAACCGTAGGTATTGATCCAGACGGTGCCGGCGCGGGCGCGTTTGGCGAAACGCTGCACCCGGCCCATGTCGCGGCTCCAGACGCCGGCCGCGAGACTATAGGCCGTACCGTTTGCGATCCGCAGCGCGTCCGTCTCATCCCTGAATTTGATGACGCTGACGACGGGCCCGAAGATTTCTTCCTGTGAAATCCGCATCTCATGCTCGACGTCGGCGAATACAGCCGGACTGATGAAATAGCCGCGCCTGCCGACCCGCGCACCGCCGGTGACGAGTGTTGCGCCTTCCTTCCGGCCGATGTCGACATAGTCGAGGATCGACTTCATCTGCTTTTCCGAGATCACCGGCCCCATGGACGTGTTCCGATCCAGCAAGTCACCCATTCGGAGCAATTTTGCACGCGCCGCGATCCGTTCGACCACTTCGTCGTAAGCGTTCTCCTGAACCAGCACGCGCGAACCGGCTGAACACACCTGGCCGGCATTAAAGAAGATGCCGGCGGCGGCGGCTTTGGACGCGGCTTCGAGATCGGCGTCATCGAAGATGACGTTGGCGGACTTGCCGCCGAGTTCAAGCGAGACACGTTTGAAGTTGCTGGCGGCGGCTTTCATGATGCCGCGGCCGACGCCCGGCGAGCCCGTGAACGTGACCTTATCGACATCGGGATGATTGACCAGCGCGTCGCCAACGACACGGCCGGGACCGGTCACGATGTTCAGCACACCGGGTGGAATGCCGGCTTCAAGCGCCAGTTCGCCGATGCGGAGCGCCGACAGCGAGGTCAGTTCGGCGGGTTTCATGACGACGGTGCAGCCGCACGCCAACGCCGGCGCTAGCTTCCACATTCCGATCATCAGCGGAAAATTCCACGGCACGATCGCCGCTACGACACCCACCGGTTCGCGCACGGTGTAGGTCAGCGCATCGTCGCGGGTAGCAACCACATCACCGCTGATCTTGTCGGCCCAGCCGGCGTAGTAGGTCAGCGTATCGATTGCGGCCGGAAAATCCTGGCGCATCGTCGCCGAGATCGGTTTGCCGCCGTCGAGGCTCTCGATTTCGACGATCTCGTCGGCGTGACGCTTTAACAGTTCTGCCCATTTGAGAAGAAGATGGCCGCGCTCGGCAGCGCGCATGGTGCGCCAGGGCCCCTCGAAGGCGCGACGCGCCGCAGCGACGGCATGGTTCACGTCGAGCTCATTGCCCTCGGCAACCGTGGCGATGACTTCTTCGGTCGCCGGATTGATGGATTTGAAGGTCCGCCCTGACGAAGAGGGAACTCGACGGCCATCGATCAGGAGTTGGTGCGGTTTCCGCAGGAATTCTACCGCCGCCGTCTCCGGGGTATAGTCATATGCAACAGACATCATATTCCTCCATAACTTTGAACCCAAAGATAGGACGTATTTTCCGGATGCAAATATGATATTGCGTGCCGATGACCGCTTATTATATGCATTAGACTTCATAACCTGGGTAAGACATGCTCCATATCGAGATTGAAACCGTCTGGCGATTTCACAAGGAAGGCAGCCCGCGAACCGTGGTGGTCATGCTCGGCGTTCTCAACGAACTCCGCAAAACCGGGAAGATCACCAGTGCCGCGCGCGATGCGGGTCTTTCGTATCGCCACGTCTGGAACCTGATCGAGCAATGGTCGCAATTTTTCGGGGTGCCGCTGGTTGAAACCCAGCGCGGCAAGGGCTCGAGGCTGACCCCGTTCGGGGAGAAGCTGGTCTGGGCCGGAGAACGGATGCAGGCGCGGCTCGGCCCGCAGCTCGAAAACCTCGCGCAGGAACTCGCTACCGAAGTCAAACCTTTCCTGCATCAACGGCCTTCCGTCATTCGCGTTCACGCCAGCCATGGTTTTGCCGTTGCAAAGCTTCGGGAACTGCTGGACCGGGAGTCCGGCATTGGCGTCGATCTTCGCTACGTCAGTAATCAGCACTCGCTGGTCTCCCTGGCGCAGGGCGCCTGCGATCTGTCGGGCGTTCACCTGCCACGTGGCGAACTGCGAGCGCAGGGCATTCAAGCTTGCAAGGAATGGCTCGATCCGCGCCAGGATCGCATCATCAGTTTCGTCACACGCGAGATGGGCCTGATGGTGAAGCGGGGCAATCCGCTCAATATCTCATCTGTTACGGACATTGCGGATGGGAAGGTCCGCTTCGTCAACCGCGACCATGATTCCGGCACTCGTCTCTTGTTCGACCAGCTTCTGGCGCTGCACGAGGTCGACGAAACGCGGATCAACGGCGCCCAGCAGATCGAATTCACCCATGCCGCCGTTGCCGCTTACGTTGCAAGTGGAATGGCGGATGTCGCCTTCGGCGTCGAAGCCGCAGCGCGGCAGTTTGGCCTCGACTTCATACGCCTGCTGACCGAGGACTACGTCTTTGCCTGCCGGCAGACTTTTCTGGAAACCGAGCCAATGCGACGGGTGCTCGACATCATGAAGGGCGGCGAGTTTCAAAAGGCTGTCGCGGCGTTGCCCGGTTACAAGGCGACCGATACGGGTGTGGTGAGTTCCGTGAAAGAATTTCTCAAGCAGCTTGAGGTCAGCCAATAGAAACAATGTCGCAATAGCGTCTCCATGATTCTGATTCTATCGGTTTCATTGCCGGTATTCTTGGTTTGCTGGGGCGCGGCTGCCGATTTTGCGCGGAAGGATTGGTTTACCAACCTTTACCGCACCGTCGCTCTCCCCATTTCCGCCGTGTTCCCACTGCGGTATATTGCTCGTTGATGCAGGCGTGGGCCGGCATCGGGGAGACGGCCGCCAGGCCCCGCGGAAAGCGTGGCCGGCGGAATGGCACTTGGGGCGAATGCGGATTATAGGGTCAGCACCGATATTGGGCGCTTGGCGGGGAATTGCCGTTGTCGCGGCATGCCTCGTGCTCGCCAATTGCTCATCATCCGGCCTCTCCAGCCGGGTCGATCCGAGATATGGCGTCTCCTCCAGCCCCCGCGTCGTCGCCTTGGGTGACCCCGTGCCCAAGGGCGGGGGAACCTACCGAGTCGGCAAGCCGTATATCGTTGGCGGCCAAGTCTACGTCCCGGAAGAAAATGTCCATTATCGCGAGGAGGGCCTCGCCTCCTGGTACGGCGACGATTTCCACGGGCGTTTGACCGCCAACGGCGAGGTCTTCGACATGACCTCGCTCTCCGCGGCCCATCCAACGCTGCCGATGCCGTGCTACGCCCGCGTCACCAATCTTTCCAACGGCAAATCGCTGATTGTGCGCGTCAATGACCGCGGGCCCTATCACGGCAACCGCGTGATGGACGTATCGAGCCGGGCGGCGGAACTTCTGGCTTTCAAGAGCAGCGGCGTGGCGCGGGTACGCGTCGAATATGTCGGCCGCGCGCCGCTCGAAGGCTCCGACGATCGCCTGCTGATGGCGACGTTGCGCACCGGCGAGCCGGCGCCGGCGCCTTCGCTGGTCCGCGTTGCCTCCGCCCGTCCGTTCGTGCCGGAAATATCCGGCTCGGCGCGGCGAATCCGCGGCGAGGTTCCGCTCCCCGAGGGCAGGCCCTACAACCTCGGCAGCGCACAGCCCGAACAGGCGGCGTATCGTGAACCCCAAGAGCGCGCGGCTTATATGCGCTCGCGTTCGAACGATCAGTTTCAGGATGAACAACGTGCGGCGTCCTACGAATCCCAGGACCGATACGTGACGAGGCCTGTCTCGGCTTACGCGCCGATGGACCCGCAAATTCCAAGTGAAATTCTCGCCGGGCGCGGGCTCTACTGATTCCAACAAGACCCAAAGCGAGCAGGCTTGAACAGCGATTCTCCAATCGCTGACGAATGAAGCACGACATCGCGTTTCCGTCTTGCTTACAGCACGTTACGCCACCGGGCGAAGGCGAAGCCTCAACCGCCCTGTTGGACGGAAAGCCGTGTTGTTTGAGCGGTTTGCAACTGTTAGAACCCGAGCGTTCAAAGGCGATTTCGATGGCACTTCCTGCGTTGAGGTTTCACCGGCCGGTGGTCACGACAGCGCGCCTGATGCGCGGCCTGATCGCCGTGGCGCTCCTGGCGACGTTCGGATGGGGCGGCGTGATCCACGCCGCCAACAACAGCGTGCAGGGTGCCAAGAAGGAGGAGGGCGGTTTCGACGGCGATGCGCCAACCGCGATCTTGATCGAAGCCTCCAGCGGAAGCGTACTCTTCGAAAAAAACGCCGACGAACTGCGCGCACCCTCCAGCATGATGAAGCTGATGACGGCGGAAGTGGTCTTCCACGCCGTCAAGCAGGGTGACATCAAGCTGACCGACGAGTACCGCGTCAGTGAGAATGCCTGGCGCAAAGGTGGCGCGCCGGCCGGCGGCTCGACCATGTTTGCCGCGATCAACAGCAAGATTTCAGTCGACGATCTCCTGCACGGGGCGATCATTCAGAGCGGTAACGATGCCTGCATGGTGCTGGCAGAGGCTATCGCGGGGAACGAGCGCGCCTTCGCCGACATAATGACCAGGCGTGCGCGCGAAATCGGTCTTGCGCGATCGACGTTTGCCAATTCCAACGGCCTGCCGGACCCCGGCAACAAGATGACGGTGCGCGAACTGGCCATGCTGGCGCGTTACATCATCCAGACCTACCCCGAATTCTATAAACTGTTCGGCGAGAAGGAATTCACCTGGAACAAGATCCGGCAATTTAACCGCAATCCCTTGCTCAATTCGCTCGAAGGGGCCGACGGGCTGAAGACCGGATACACCAAGGAAGGCGGCTACGGCATGGTCGGATCGGCCGTACAAAACGGCGTGCGCCTGATCGTCGCCATCAACGGGCTCGAGGATTCCGAAGACCGCGCCAGCGAAGCCAAGAAAATGCTTGAGTGGGGATTTCGCAACTTCGAGGTACGAACCGTATTCGCGGCCAATCAGACGATTGGCTATGCGAAGGTGTTCGGCGGCGACAGCCGTTCGGTCGCGCTTTCCAGCCACGAACCGGTCAATGTCATGGTTCAGAAGAACGGCAACGACAAGCTGATTGCCCGCATCGTCTATCGCGGGCCGGTGCGCGCACCGTTCGAGGCCGGCCAAAAGGTCGGTACGGTCAAGGTATGGCGTGGCAGCAATGTCGCGGTGGAGACGCCGGTCTATGCCTCAGAAGCGGTTGGCCGAGGCTCGACGATCAGGCGCGCCGTCGACGGCGTTGCCGAACTGGCGATCGGACTGTTCCGCGCTGGCGCCGAGAAGCTGTGACGATGGCCCAGCCAGCAACCAAAGCCATGGTTGGACGCGGGCGGTTCATCTCCTTTGAGGGCGGTGAAGGGTCCGGCAAATCCACCCAGATCAAGATCCTTGCCGAGCGGCTTGCCGGGGTGAAATTGCAGACAATCGTCACCCGCGAGCCCGGCGGATCGCCCGGGGCCGAAATCATCCGCCACCTGGTCCTTTCCGGGATGGGCAAGCTGCTTGGCCCGGATGCGGAGACGCTGCTGTTTGCGGCCGCGCGTGACGACCACGCGCGCACCGTGATCGAACCGGCGCTCAAGCAGGGCACCTGGGTGCTCAGCGACCGCTTTTCAGATTCGACGCGCGTCTACCAGGGCGCGCTCGGGCATGTGGCGCCGGGAATTCTCAACGCCATGCAGCGGGTCACCATCGGCGACCTGAAGCCGGACCTGACCATCATCCTCGATGTCCCGGTAGAGGTCGGCCTCAAGCGCGCCGCGGCTCGGCGGGGGACAGCCGCGGCCGACCGGTTCGAATCGGAAGACGTCCATTTCCATCAACAACTGCGCGACGCCTATCGGCGCATAGCGGCAAACGAACCGGAGCGCTGTGTGCTGATCGACGCCACCGAAGAACCGGCAAAGGTAGCGGCGAATATCTGGTCGGTCCTGCGCGACCGGTTTTTCACGACAAGCGCCGGCAATGCTGCGGCCTCCGCATGAGCAGCAAGGCCGAGACGTCATTTCCTCATCCCAAAGAAACCGCTGATCTGTTCGGTCACCGTGATGCCGAGGCAGCGCTGCTCAATGCCTATCGCAGCGGACGCATTCCGCACGCCTGGCTGATCGGAGGCGCGCAGGGCATCGGCAAGGCCACGCTCGCCTACCGGATGGCCCGGTTCGTCCTCGCCCACGGCGATCCCCTTGCAGCCGCCGTGCAGCGCGCCGACAGCCTGAACGTCGATCCCGCCGATCCGGCCGCGCGCCGCATCGCGGCCGGCGCGCATGGCGGGCTGCTCGTGCTTCAGCGAACCGCCAACGACAAAGGCGTGATGCGGACCGTGATCACGGTCGACGAGACGCGCGAGACCATCAATTTCTTCGGATCGACCGCGGCAGCCGAGGGCTGGAGGGTGTGCATCGTCGACACCGTCGATGAACTCAATCCGAACGCGGCCAATGCGCTGCTCAAGATCCTCGAAGAGCCGCCGCGGCAGTCGCTGTTTCTGCTCGTCAGCCATTCGCCGGGAAGGGTGTTGCCGACCATCCTGTCGCGCTGCCGCCGATTGCCGTTGCGGCCTCTCACCAAGGCAGACGTGATCCAGGCGGCGAGCCGGGCCACGGCGCTTGCGAGTAGTGATCCCGCGCTGCTTGACGCTGCCGAGGCCGCGGAGGGGAGCGTTGCGCGGGCATTGACGCTGCTCGGCGGCGACGCCGTCAAACTTCACCACAGGACCGCGGCGCTGCTGGCGACCCTGCCGCGGGTCGATCCGCGCGAACTGCATGCGCTCGGCGACGCGCTCGGCGGCAGCGACAAGGTCGCGCTCGCAACTTTCATCGACAGCGTCGAGCGCTGGGTCGGCGCGCGCCTTCACACCGGTGATCCCAATGCCGACCTGCCGCGCCTTGCACGGCTGGCGGAGGTGTGGGAAAAGATCAGCCGCGCCGCGCGCGATACCGCTGAATACAATCTCGAGCGAAAGCCGCTTGTTTTCTCGGTGTTTGGGATGCTTGCGGAAGCCACGCGATAACCGCTGTCCCTCAAATCCCGATAGTTTTATTTGATCCACAAAGGAATTCGTCGTGGCGAAGCCTGCGAAAAAGAACAAATCGACAGTGAAAAAAGGCCGCAAGTCTTCCCGGGGCCGTGCGGCCAGGTCTGCCGCCAAGAAACAAGGCAAGCGTTCAGCGAAAAAGGCCGGCAAAGCAAAGAAGGGCGCCGCGCCTAAAAAGTCGGCCAAGAAGAGCGCAAAGAAACCCGCCAGGAAGTCCGCCGGAAAATCTGCCACAAAGGCGGCAAGGAAGCCACGGGCCCAAAAGGCACCGGCCAAGACGCGCGGCAAGACGCCGAAGAAAACTCCCGGGCAAGTGCAAACCGCACCGGCAAAACCGGCGCCGAAAGCCAAGCCGGCCTCGACTGTGCCGGCCGCCAAGGCGTCAGCGTCGCCCGTCAAAAACTCATTCTACATCACGACAGCCATTGCATACCCGAATGGCGCACCTCACATCGGTCACGCCTATGAGGCGATCGCGACCGATGCACTGGCACGCTTTCAGAGGCTCGACGGCAAGGACGTGTTTTTTCTGACCGGCACCGACGAGCACGGCCTGAAGATGATCCAGACCGCAGAAGCCGAAAAGCTTGCGCCGATGGAAGTGGCGACGCGCAACGCGCAGCGGTTCAAGGAAATGGATCAGCGTTTGAACATTTCCTTCGACCGGTTCATCCGCACCACCGAAGAACAGCACCATCGTTCCAGCCAGGAAATCTGGAAGCGGATGGCCGACAATGGCGACATCTATCTCGACAGCTATGCCGGCTGGTATTCGGTGCGCGACGAAGCCTATTACGCAGAGGAGGAGACTACCCTCGGCGAGGACAATGTGCGCCGCGGTCCGCAAGGCACGCCGGTGGAATGGGTTGAGGAGAAGAGCTACTTCTTCCGTCTTTCCGCCTATCAGGACAGGCTGCTCGCGCTTTACGAGAAACATCCGGACTTCATCGGCCCCGACACGCGCAAGAACGAGGTGGTGAGCTTCGTCAAAAGTGGGCTGCGGGATTTGTCGATTTCCCGCACCACCTTCGATTGGGGCGTCAAGGTCCCCGGCGACGGCGAGCATGTGATGTATGTCTGGGTCGATGCGCTCACCAACTACATCACCGGGGTCGGCTTTCCCGACGAGAATGACGCGGACTGGCATTATTGGCCCGCGGACCTGCATATCATAGGCAAGGACATCATCCGCTTCCATGCCGTTTACTGGCCGGCCTTCCTGATGTCGGCTGGAATCCCCGTGCAGAAGCGCGTTTATGCCCACGGCTTCCTGTTCAACAGGGGCGAGAAGATGTCGAAATCGGTCGGCAATGTCGTCGACCCCTTCAATCTTGCCGAACAGTACGGCGTCGATCAGACGCGCTACTTCTTCCTGCGCGAAGTGCCGTTCGGTCAGGACGGCAGCTACAACCACGAAGCCATCGTCGCACGCATCAACGCCGATCTTGCCAACGATCTCGGCAATCTGGCGCAGCGCTCGCTGTCGATGATTGCGAAGCAATTTCAGGGCGTGCTACCCGAGCCCGGCGAGTTCACCGACAACGACAAGGCCATTCTGGCGCAGGCCGACGGCATGATCGCGCTGGCGCGAAGCGCAATGGCGACGCAGCAGATTCACCAGGCGCTCAATGCGGTCTGGGCCGTCGTTGCAGAGGCCAACCGTTATTTCGCCGGCGAAGCGCCGTGGGCGCTGGCCAAGACCGATCCCAAGCGTCAGGGCACGGTCCTGTACGTGACCGCCGAGGTCGTGCGCCAGATCGCCATTCTTGCCCAGCCGGCGATGCCGCAAGCATCACACAAGCTGCTTGATATTCTCGGTATCCCTGACGACGTTAATTCCCGCAACTTCGTCGCGCTCATCTCACGGATCAAACCGGGCTCAGTGCTGCCCGCGCCCACCCCGGTATTTCCGCGCTATATCGAGCCGACCGCAGCCTGAGCGAAAGCCGATGCTTGTTGACAGCCATTGCCATCTCGACTTCCCGGACTTTGCCGACGATCTCGACGGCATTGTCGCGCGGGCCGAGACCGCCGGCATCGGGCGTATCGTCACGATCTCGACACGGGTGAGGCGGTTCGATTCACTTCTCGCCATCACAGAGAAATATCCGAAAGTCTATTGCTCGGTCGGCACCCATCCGCACCAGGCCGACGAGGAAGATGGCATTCCTGTCGAAGACCTGATCGGGCTGACCAAGCACCCCAAAGTGGTCGCGCTTGGTGAAGCCGGGCTCGATTATTTCTACCAGCATGGTTCGCGCGAGGCGCAAGAGCGCGGCTTCCGGACCCATATTGCGGCCGCACGCGCCACCGGCCTTCCGCTCGTCATCCACACCCGTGAAGCAGACGACGATTGCGAGCGCATCATTGAGGACGAAATGGCCAAAGGATCGTTTCGCGCCGTGCTGCATTGCTACACCGGCGGCCGAAAGCTCGCGATGAAGGCGATCGAGTTAGGGCTTTCGATTTCGTTTACGGGCATCCTCACCTTCAAGAAATCTGACGAATTACGCGCGCTCGCCGCGGAACTTCCTGCCGGCCGCATTATGGTCGAGACCGACGCGCCGTATCTCGCGCCCGGAAAATTTCGCGGCAAGCGCAACGAGCCGGCTTACGTGGTTGAAGTTGCCAAGGTGCTGGCGGAAGCCCGCGGCGTTTCGCTGGAGGAGATTTCACGGCAAACAACTGAAAACTTCTTCCGTTTGTTCTCCAAAGTGCCCGCACCAAAAGCCGCATGACGCTGACCCTCACCATCCTCGGCTGCGGATCGTCGGCCGGCGTGCCGCGGCCAGCGCTGGGTTGGGGCGCGTGCGATCCCAAGAATCCGAAAAACCGCCGCCGTCGCTGTTCGCTGCTGGTCGAACGGACCGGCAAGAGCGGCACGACGCGGATCGTGATCGACACCTCACCGGATCTGCGAGAGCAATTGATCGACGCTGAGGTCGATCATATCGAAGCGGTGTTCCTCACTCACGAGCACGCCGATCAAACCCACGGGATCGACGATCTGCGCTCCGTGGTGCTGCATCAGCGCCGACGCATTCCGACCTATTTCAACATGTCGACTGCCAAAGACATCATGGCGCGATTCTCCTACTGCTTCATCTCGCCCGAGGGCAGCGAGTATCCGCCGATCCTGGAGCGGCACGCGATCGAGGGAAGCGAGAGCCGCACCATCGAAGGGAAGGGCGGCGCCGTGACGCTCTCAGCCTTCGACCTTGCGCACGGCAATATTCCCGCGCTGGGCTATCGGGTCGGCTCCGCCGCCTATACGCCCGATGTCAGCGATATTCCCAAGGCGAGCTGGCCGTTGCTTGAAAATCTCGATCTCTGGATTATCGACGGCCTGCGCTATGCCGGCCATCCCAGCCATTTCAGCGTCAGCGACGCGCTGTCCTGGATCGAGCGCTTCAAGCCGAAGCGCGCCGTCATCACCAACATGCATTCCGATCTGGACTACGAGGTGCTGCGGCAAAGCCTGCCGGACGGTGTCGTCCCCGCTTATGACGGCATGCGGCTGGAAGTGGCTTACCAACGCTAGATTTTGTGCAGTTCGAGCGCCGAGGGGTGAAACAGTTCTTCCGGCGCGAGCAGGCGGGACGACAGCCCCTCGGCGTGATGGCGTTCCAGAAAGCGCCGCAGCACCTCGCGGTTCGGCTCTAGCCCGTAGGACCAGAAATCCTCGCCCATCAACCGACGTGCCGCGCCCAACTGCTCTTCGACGAACGGCAACGTCACCTTGGTGGCAGAGGTGTCGGAGAGCTTGGCGAGCGCGATTGCCTTGGAGCGCTCGAACGCCTTGGTGACCGCAACCGGCAACCAGGGATGCTTTTCGACCAGCGCGCGGCGAATGCCGAGCGTGTGCATGATCGGAAACAGGCGGGTGCGGCGGTACCAATCGGTCGCTGTCGCCTGCGGATCGGGGAAGAGATAGCCGATATTGGGGTGCCCGCGATCGAAGCAGGATGGCGCGCGCGGTCCGATCACCGCATCGATTTCGCCACTTGCGAGCAAATCGGAGATGGTGGCGTCCGCTCTTGCATTCTCCACTTTAACGTCGCCCGGCAGATTGAGGCTGATCTTCTCGATCCGTCCGGGATGCTCATAGCCGCCACGCACCCAGGTGATGTCGGAAGGGCGAATCCCGTAATCCTCCTCGAGAAAGAGGCGGACCCAGATGTTGGCCGTGAGCTGATATTCCGGTACCCCGACTCGGCGTCCTCTGAGATCGGCCGGCGATTTGATCCGGTCAGTGCGGACATAGACCGAGGTGTGGCGAAAGGCGCGGGACGGGAACACCGGCACGGCGATATAGGGGCTGGTGCCTGCCGCAGTCTTGACCGAATAGCTCGACAGCGACAATTCGCAGACGTCGAAATCGGCGTGCCGGAACGCGCGAAAAAATATCTCCTCGGGATCGAGCAGCATGAACTGCGCATCGACGCTGTCGATCTGTACCAGACCGTCGACCAACGGACGCATCCGGTCATAGTCGCCGATCGCGACGGAAAGCTGCAGTTTGCTCATCAGGACGCTCCCTTATATGTATGGGGTTCTTCTATTTCTTACCAAACATAAGAAAACAACAGGGAAATCCCGTCATGTCCAATGCCGCCTCCGAGACCATCGCATCTGCCATCCGCGAACTGGTCGATGCCAACCATATTCTATTCGATCAGGGCGTGGTGGACGGATTCGGTCATGTCAGCGCGCGGCATCCGGAGCGGCCCGATCGTTTTCTGCTCGCCCGGAGCATGGCGCCTGCGCTGGTCACCGAAAAGGACGTGCTGGAATTCGACCTCGATGGCAAGCCGGTTCAGTCGGGAGGACCGGCTCCGTATCTTGAGCGATTCATCCACGGCGAGATCTACCGCAAACGGCAGGATGTCATGTCCGTCGTGCACAGCCATTCACCCTCGGTGGTCCCGTTCAGTGTGGTGACGGGGACCAAACTGCGTCCCGTCTGTCACATGTGCGGTTTCCTGAGCGAGAAGGGAACGCCGATCTTCGAAATCCGCGACTACGCAGGGCAAGGAAGCGATCTCCTGATTACCAGCGGCAAGCTCGGCGCGGCATTGGCGGACACCTTAAGCGATGGGCCGGCCGTCCTGATGCGCGGCCACGGTTCGACCGTGGTCGGCAGCACGCTACGGCAGGCCGTATTCCGCGCGGTCTATACCGAGGTCGGTGCGCGGCTGCAGATGGAGGCGATGCGGCTTGGGCCGATTACCTATCTCACTGAAGAAGAAACGGTCGGGACCACCAAGACCATCAGCACGCAATACGACCGCTCCTGGTTCCTGTGGTTGAAGGCGGCCCGCAACAGCCCGATGTCGCATTAGGCGCTGGCTCGACCTTATGACCGGATCGGCTTATGACGAGATCGCCTTGGCGGAGTGAACCTGGTCACGCAGCAGGAATTTCTGAATTTTTCCCGTCGAGGTCTTGGGGATCGTGCCAAATACCACGGCCTTCGGGGTCTTGAAGCCGGACATCTGCGCCCGGCAGAACGCGATGATGTCGGCCTCGGTCGCCTCTGCGTTTTCTTTCAGTTCAATAAAGGCGCAGGGCACTTCGCCCCATTTCGCGTCCGGCTTGGCAACGACGGCGGCGAACAGCACAGCCGGATGCTTGTAGAGGACATCCTCGACCTCGACCGAGGAGATGTTTTCGCCGCCGGAAATGATGATGTCCTTGGAGCGATCCTTGATGATGACGTAGCCGTGTTCATCAAGGACTCCGAGATCGCCGGTGTGAAACCAGCCGCCGGCAAAGGACTCCTGGGTGGCCTTCTCGTTCTTGAGATAGCCTTTCATGACAATATTGCCGCGGAACATCACCTCGCCGACGGTCTCGCCATCGCGCGGCACCTCACGCATGGTATCGGGGTCGATGACGGTGATGGCTTCCTGGAGCGGATAGGACACGCCCTGCCGGCGTTTGAGCTGCGCCCGCTGGTCGGCCGCCAGGTCGTCCCAACCGGGCTGCTCGGCGCAAACCGAGGCGGGACCATAGACCTCGGTCAGGCCATAGACATGCGTCAGCTTGATGCCGATGCGCTCGGCGCCTTCAAGCACGGCGACCGGCGGCGCTGCGCCCGCGATCAATCCAACCACGGGAGGGGCGTCCGATTTTTTCGGCGCGTTGGGAGCGTTGATCAGCGTGTTGTAGACGATCGGCGCGCCGCACATATGCGTGACGCCGTGCTCTTTGACCAGCTCGAAGATCTTCGCCGGATCGACCTTGCGCAGGCAGACATTGATTCCGGCCGCTGCCGCGACGGTCCACGGAAAGCACCAGCCGTTGCAATGAAACATCGGCAGGGTCCAGAGATAGACCGGATGCGGGCCGAGATTGGCGGCGAGGATGTTGCTGACCGCATTCAGATAGGCGCCGCGGTGGTGGGTCACCACGCCTTTGGGATTTCCCGTGGTCCCGGACGTATAGCTCAGCGCGATCGCGTCCCATTCGTCCCGCGGCGTGCGGGCGATGAAATTCTCGTCGCCTTGCGCGAGCGCCGCCTCATATTCGATCTTGCCGATGCGCTTTCCGCCGACAAAAGTCTTGTCGTCGACATCGATGACATCGGGCTTTTCGCCTTTCATGAGGGAGAGGGCGTCCGTGATCACGCCGGCAAATTCCGGATCGACCAAAATGATCTTGGCGCCGCCATGATCGAGCTGGAACGCGATCGAGGCCGCATCGAGCCTGATGTTGAGCGCGTTCAGCACCGCGCCCGCCATCGGCACCGCGAAATGCGCTTCGTTCATCGCCGGGATATTCGGCAACATCGCCGCAACCGTATCGCCCGGACCGATGTTGCGGCCGGCCAGGTAGGAGGCAAAGCGCCGGCAGCGCGCATGCGTCTGCGACCAGGTGAAGGTCCGTCCCTCGTAGACCGTGCTCGTATGATCGGGATAGATGGCGGCGGTGCGCGCCAGAAAACTCAAAGGCGTCAGGGCCACAAAATTGGCCGGCGTCTTCCCGAGACCAACATCATATTGGTTCTGTGTTGCTGCCATCGGTTGCCCTCAATAGTTCGCCTAGTGCCCACTTTCCGAAGTTCGTGCTCCATCGCCGCACCCACTTCCGCGAACTTCGGAAAGTTATGGGCACCAGCAAACCTATCGATTCTAGTGCCGCTTTTCTATTTGAAGTTCCTGGATCGAATTCGCCGCTTGTGGTGCAGGAACTTCAAATAGGCGGCACTAGAGAAAGCCGATCGATATCCAGGGAAAGATAGCAACGATTATCAAGCCTGCCATCAGCGCCAGCAAATAACCCCAGATCGGGCGGATGCCCTCGGCCGGATCGACGCGGCCGATGGCGCAGGCGGCATAATAGCCGACGCCAAAGGGCGGCGCGAACAGCCCGATCCCCATCGCCAGGATGATGATCATCGCATAGTGCACCTCGTGCACGCCGACGGCTTTGGCGATCGGGAACAGAAGCGGGCCGAACAGCACGACCGCCGGAATGCCTTCGAGCACGCTGCCGAGCACGGTGAAGGCGACGATCGAAACGGCGATGAAGCTTGCGGAACCGCCGGGCAGGCCGGTCATCGCGGCCGCCAGTGCCCGCGAAAAGCCGGACTGGGTCAGGCCCCAGGCCATGCCGGTCGCAGTCCCAATGATCAGCAGGATGGCGCCGGAAAGGCAGGCGGTCTCGATCAGCATCGGCATCAACCGCCGCCAGTCGAACTGCCGGTAAATCGAGAGGCCGACCACAAAGCCGTAGACGATACCGATGGTGGAAACTTCCGTGGCGGTCGCAATGCCCTCGACGACCGAGTAGCGGATAACAAACGGGAGCGCGAGTGCGGGCAGGGCGACGACGAACGTCCGGACGATTTCGCTGCCGCTCGCCCGTTTGACGTGGCTCAAATCCTCGCCGCGATATCGCCACCACACCAGCGCCGACAGCGTGATCGCAAGCACCACGCCGGGCAAGAGGCCGCCGGTGAACAGCGCCGAAATCGAAACGCCGGTCACCGAGCCGATGGTGATCAGGACCAGGCTCGGCGGAATGGTTTCGGTCTGCGCGCCGGTCGCGGCGAGCAGGGCGACGAGATCGCCGGGCCGGGCGCCGCGCTTTTTCATCTCGGGAAACAAAACCGGCGCCACCGCCGCCATATCGGCAGCCTTGGAGCCGGAGATGCCTGAAACGAGGTACATCGCGCCGACCAGCACGTAGTGCAGGCCGCCACGCACATGGCCAAGCAGGCTTGCCAGAAATGCCACCATGGCCCGCGCCATGCCGGTCATTTCGATCAAGAGCCCGAGGAATATGAAGAGCGGCACCGCGAGCAGGATCAGGTGGCTCATGCCCTCGTCCATCCGCCCCACCAGCACCATCAGCGGCGTCCGTGTCGTCAGCGCCAGATAGCCGAAAATCGAAAGGCCAAACGCGAACGCGATCGGCACGCCGGCAAACACGCAAAAGCCAACCACGCCGACGAAGAAGATCACCAGATTGAGGTTGCCGAGCGGCCGCAGCCACGGCGCCGCCAACCAGAAAAGCCCAACCAGCAGCGCCACCGAGAGCGCAGCCTTGATGACGAGAGCGGCATCGCCGAACCGCATCAGCCGGAGAACCGCGAACAGCATCATCAGGCAGATACCGACCGGCAACGCGGCCGCGCGCCAGCTATTGGAGATTTGCAGCGCCGGCGTCGTGATGAAGCTTTCCTCGTAGGCGTACTGATAGCTCGGCACGACGATCAGCAGCAGGAAAGCGAACGCGGCACAGGTCGCAACCACGTCGAGGAACGCGCGCGTCGCGGGTTTGACGCCGGCGACGACGGCCGTCATCCGCATGTGCTCGGAACGGCGAAACGCCACCACCGAACCCAGCATCGCAAGCCACAGGAACAGGATCGAGGCGAGTTCATCGGACCAGATCAGCGGCTTCTGGACGACGTAGCGCGCCACGATGCCGGCAAACAGGGTCACGACCTCGGCAACAACCAGCAAAGCGGCCGGAATTTCGACGAGCCTCCCGACGAAATCCTCGAGCGCGATCACGGGCGAACGACGGCGAGGGGACATCACCACCTCGCCGGCCGTTGCCTGCGTCGCCTCGGCGTTCGCCATCTTCGTCAGCCTTCGGCCGCTGGCGTTAAGACAATTTGCCGACCGACTTCTCCAGGATCGCCCACGCCTCCTCGCCGTATTTTCCCTTCCATTCGGAATAAAAGCCGGCGGCGCGCAGCTTGTCGCGGAATGGCGCCAGATCAGGCTGATTGAAAGCCAAACCCTTGGCGGTGAGTTCGTCGCGGACGGTCGCGTTAAGCTTTTCGGTGTCGGTTCGCGCCTTCAGCGCCGCCTCGTTGACGTTCTTTTCCACGATCGTGCGTACGTCCGGCGGCAGCGCGTCCAATGCCCGGCGGTTGGCCAGGAACCAGTAGCCGTCCCACATGTGGTTGGTCAGCGAGCAGTATTTCTGGACCTCATAGAGCTTCGCCGTCGAGATCAGCGCCAACGGATTTTCCTGGCCCTCCACGATCTTGGTCTGGAGCGCCGAATAGACCTCGTTGAAATTGATCGAGGCGGGCGACGCATCGAACGCCTTGAACATCGAGGTCCATAGCGGCGACACCGGCACGCGGATCTTGAAGCCCTTGTAGTCGCCAGGTCCCGTGATCGGCTTGGTCGAGGACGTGGTCTGGCGGAAGCCGTTGTCCCAGATCTTCTCGAACGCGACGATGTTGGCTTTGGCGATTTCCTTGCGCACATAGCCGCCGAGCTCGCCGTCCATGGCCTTCCATACGCTCGGATAATCCGGAAACGCAAAACCCATCCCGTTGATGGAAGCGGCCGGAACCAGGATCGCCAGGATCAGCCCGGACATCGTGAAGAACTCGACGCCGCCGGAGCGAAGCTGGCTCAGGACGTCGGTGTCCGCGCCAAGCTGGTTGTTGGGGAAAATCTGAAGATCAAACCGGCCATTGGTCTCGGTTTTGATCGCCGCCGCCATTTCGCGGGCGCGGATGTTGAGCGGATGGGTGTCCGGCAAGTTATTGGCGAACTTGTAGCTGAATTCAGCCTGCTGGGCTCGCGCAACCAACGGCGCGCCCAAGCCGCCAAGCACGGCCGAGGCGGCGGTGGTCTTCAATAGCGAACGTCGTGAAAAGCCCATCTCGTCGTCTCCTAATCGTTTCTTATTCGGCTTCCTCTCGGAAACACTCCTAGAGCTCCGGTTTTGGCTTTTTGCCTGCTTTCACCGGAAATACCAAGCGCCGGTTGGGTAAGCCTTTCGCTTCGTTTTTTGACGCCGTTTGGCCAGGCGGCTGAGCGATATCAGCCGCGCCACCACCGATCTCCAAATTCGCTGGAAGCTGAGGACTTATGTACAAATGTCTGAAATCTATATGGAATAAAATATTCCATAATATACCTTATGCGAATCACAGGTATAAGGACCGGGGCTTCGGGCACCCGGGCCGACCGCCGTCACCGTCCCCTGAAACGCGGCTTGCGCCGTTCCAGAAACGCCGCCACGCCCTCTTTGTGATCGTCGGTCAGGGCTGCGAGCGCAAACTGATCGACATCCATGTGGCTGGTCAGATCGTCGAGCGCGTGCGTCAGGCGGTTGATGGTGAGTTTGGTCATCGCGGCCGAGAGCGGCGGCTGGCTCGCGAATTTCGCCGCCAGTGCCATCGCCGCATCGAAGGCCGTGCCGGGATCGGCGACCTCCTCCACCAGACGCCACGCATGGGCTTCCTCGGCGGAGATGCGCTGGTCAGCAAGGATCACGGCCTGCTTGGTGCGCGCCGGACCCATCAGGTGCAACAGGCGCGGAATGCTTTGCCAGCTCATGTTCATGCCGAGCCCGATTTCGGGGATCCGGATATGGGCCGAGCGGCTCATGACGCGGAAATCGAGCGCGACCGCCAGCGCGACGCCGCCGCCGATGCAGAAACCTTCGATCGCGGCGATCGTGATCTGTTCCATGTCCTGCCAGGCGCGGGCGAGGCGGGGGCCGATCTTCAGGTGTCGGCGCAGCGTGCCGATGTCCATGGACTTGCGCGAGCGCCCCTCGGGGTCCTTGAGATCGAAGCCGGCGCTGAACGCCTTCGGCCCACCGGTCAACACCACGACCGAGGTATCGCCATCATCCTCGAAGCTTCGGGCCGCGTCGGTTAGCTGGCGCATCGCTTCCGGCGACAGCGCATTGATCCCGTCGCCGCGGTCAAACCGCACCACCGCGATGCGACCGTCGGGACCGAGGCCTTTTTCAATGGTCACAAAGTTGGTCACGTCTCGCCCTCCTCGTTCCATCGCTTCGGCCGTTCAGAAGTGGCCGGCCGACAGCGCGTCGCGGACCGCACTGGCGACGTCGACCGCGTTCGGCGTGTCCGAATGCACGCAGATTGAATCGGCGCGTACGACTACGTCCTTGCCGTTAACGCTTTCCGCCTTGCCTTCCGCAATCGCGCGCCGGCAGCGCGCCGCCACGCGTGCCGGATCGACCGCATGATGTTCGCGCGAGATGATCAGGCGGCCATTATCCTCGTAATCGAGGTCGGCGTAGAATTCAGCGATCAGGGCATGGCCCCGCGCGCCATAGACGATCTCGTGGCAGGTGCCGACCATTCCCATGATCGGTGTCTTGAAGACGTCAGCCGCATCGCAGATCGCGTGCGCCACGGCTTCGTCCCGCGCCGCCATGCCATAGAGCGAGCCATGCGGCTTGATGTGGTTAAGCGTCATCCCTTCGGCTTCGAGGAAGCCCTTGAGCGCCCCCACCTGATAGATGATGCAATTGGCAAGCTCCTCACGCGACATCTTCATTTCGCGGCGGCCAAAGCCTTGCAGATCGGGAAGCGAAGGATGCGCGCCTACCTTGACGCCGTGCTCCTTGGCCAGGCGGACGGTCTTGCGCATGTGGTTGAAGTCGGAGGCATGGAAGCCGCAGGCGACATTCGCCGCGGAAATCAGCGGCATCAACGCTTCGTCGTCGCCCATCCGGTAGAGGCCGAAGGCCTCTCCCATATCGCAATTGATCGTCGCCACGCCCTGCTCCTCCCGGGCTTGCTTTTTAGCCGTCACTTCTTCCAGCGCATAAGCGCCCGGACCAAACACCGCGATCATGGCAAACAGGCCGATCAGCCCGAGGTTTTTGAGGAAGTTGACGGTCTGAGCCGTCACCTGTCGCCGGCAGGCGAAGCCCAGAAATTGTGGAACATCAACGTCGCCGCGATCGTAAACGCAATCAGGATCAGCGCCGCACAGCGCGTCCAGATGCCGAGAATAAGCGCCAGCGAACAGCCGAGTTCGACGACGATCGATCCCGCCGCCAAGAAGCTGCCGAACCCACCCTCGCCGCCCGGCAGCCGGCCGGCGGTGACACCGAAGTGCAGGATTTTTCCGATTCCGCTGTAGATAAACAACGGCACGACCAACAGCCGCGCGGCCAACAATACCTTGTCCTGCATTCCATTGGTTGCAGAACCCGTCATCTGAACTCGCCATTGTCTTCCCCCCTGTCGAACATTCCTGATACTACTCTGCCGGCGCCACGCGCGCTTCAGGTGCCTTTCCCTGCATCGAGAGCGAGCCGATCACCAAAGCCGCGATGATCGCGGCCCCGCCGATCGCCCAGAACACGGCATCCGGCCCTCCCGTCACCTGCTGCAACAGACCGATCACGTAAGGCCCGAGAATGCCACCGACGCGCCCTACCCCGAGCTCCATCCCGACGCCACTGGCGCGAAAACCGGTCTCATAGGAATTCGCGGTGAAGTTGTTGAGGACGTGCTGGGCACCGATCACGCAAAAGCCGGCGATCGCCACGATCGTGAAATTGAAAGCGTGACCGTTGACAAACAGCAGCGAACCGACCGCGATGCCGCCGATGATCCACCAGATGCCGAGCAATCGCGGGGTGCGGTGCAAATCCGCGGTCGGCCAGCATGGCCAGCGAAAGACCACCGAGGAAAGATGTCGCCTGCATCAGCGCGCCGTAGCTGAAGCCCGACGCAAACGTCTCGCCTCGCTGGATCATGACGGTCGGAATCCATCCGACAAGTCCGAAAATTGCAAACAGCGTGAGGAATGCCGTGATCCAGATCGTCAGGGAGACACGGCGGTAGCGCGGCGCGAGCAGAGCTGCGATCGTGTTTTGCGGCGCCGCGTGCTCCGTGGTGCGAAACACGGCGTTCTCGTATACGGCGCGACGCTCCGGACGCAGCCTCGACATCAGCGCGCGCAATTCCTCAAGGCGACCATGGCCGGCGAGATACTTCGGGCTCTCCGGCAGCACTGCATGCACGGCGAGCGTCAGCGGAATCGACATCGTTCCGACGAAATACAGGATTTGCCAGCCATAGGTCGGCGTCAGAAAAACCCCGACCAGACCTGCCACGACGCCGCCGAGCGACCAGCCGAACGTCACGCCCCACAGCGAAAAGCGGTTGCTGACGCGTTGCGGCGCGAGTTCGTTGATGTAGGTGGTGCCGAGCGGCAGCAACACGCCGAGGCCAAGGCCGGTGAGGAATCTGAAACCGCAGAAGCTTGCGAAGCTGGTCGCAAACATCGCGGTCATCAGCGTCAAAACGTTGACAATCCACAACCCCGCCAGCAGCGTATTGCGACGGCCATACCGGTCGGCCACCATGCCGTGCCCCATGGCGCCGAACAGAAAGCCGATCAATCCAGAGCTGACCAGAAATCCCGGCCTGGCTCGGCGACAGGCCCCATGACTGCTTCACATATTGAATGACGTAGGCGGGGTTGAACGTGTCGTAGCCGTCGAACAGCGTGATCAGGGTGATCAGGATGCCGAGCGTCTTGTGCAGCGGCGTCATCGCGGCCCCCGCCAGTTCCTCGTGAATGTCGACTTCGGTTCCTGAACTCATGGTCGCTCCCCCTTTTTCGCCGCCCCGCTCTTCGGCGGATTGCGCGGCCGATCGATCATTTAATCAAGCTTGAACAGCGCCCTTGCATTGTCGCGACCGATCTTTTGACGGTCAATTTCCGAGATCGGCGCCTCATCGAACCAGTCCGAGGCATGGTCGATGTTCTCGAACGGCCAATCGGTCGAAAACAGGATTCGATCCGAGCCGATTTCGAGCATGGCGTCGATCAGCGTCTGGGTCCGGAAATTCCCCGATGTCGTGATGTAGAAATTCTCGCGGAAATAGTCGCCGATCTTGCGCTTGGCGGGATAGCTGTTCTGCACGCGCATCCACTTGTTGTGGTTGTCGATCCGCCACATCGAATAAGGCAGCCCCTCGCCCATGTGACCGATCACGATATTGAGCTTCGGATGCGCGTCGAACAATCCTGATCCCATCAGCCGGAGCGCATGAACGGCGGTTTCCTGCCCGAAGGCCCAGGACGGCCCTAGCAGCCAGCGATGGCCTTCGTAGATCGCCGCATCCTTGGGCAGCGGGTTTCGCGGGTGCAGATAGAACGGCACGTCGAGCCGCTCGACCTCGGCCCAAAACGGCCAATAGGCCTTCACGTCGTAGTAGAGACCGGAAGGGTTGTCGGCCGACCTGGCTAAAGCCGTTGACCAGCGCCCCGCAAAACCCAAGTTCCCGCACACAGCGCGTCAGTTCGCGCGTCGCAAGCTCGGGGGTTTGCATCGGCAAAGCAGCGAGACCCGCAAAGCGCTTCGGCTGGCGGACGATTTGCTCCGCCATGAAGTCGTTCGACCGGCGCGCGATCTCATTGGCCTTCTCGAGGCTCGGTATCGCCTGCACGGCCGGCGCGTTGAGCGAAAGCAGCATCATCTCGATGCCGTGCGCGTCCATTTCCCGCAAGCGGCGGTCCTGAATATCCAGCAGGCGGCCCTTCAACTCCGGCCAATCAGCCTCCGGCGCAAAGCCGGCGCTGTCCTGAAGGGTCTCGGCAATCGCGAAATGCTCCTCGAGAGCTACCTTTCCCTGCATCGCAGCACGCCTCCGCCCTTTGGCTGTTTCTCGAGGGCAGTTAGACAGTACACTGTCCATTTGGCAAGTTCAAATCTCCGTGCGAAGCGACGGAGGATTGTCATTTCGCCTGCAATCTTGACCGGCCGGGGCTGGAAGCCGACAATAAACGGCACGTTCACGCGCGATCGAATTTCAAAGTTGTCCCATGACCGAGCACGATCATCATCCCCACGACGACCATTCGGAACTTTCCGAGACCGAACTGCGCGTGCGCGCGCTGGAGACCATCCTGACTGAAAAGGGATATGTCGAACCGGCCGCGCTCGACGCCATCATCCAGGCCTTTGAGACCAAGGTCGGTCCCCACAACGGTGCGCGGGTCGTCGCGAAGGCTTGGGTAGATCCCGCTTTCAAGCAAGCCTTGCTGGAGGATGCGACCAAGGCGGTGGGCACGCTCGGTCACGTCAGCCGGGTCGGCGATCATCTGGTTGCGGTCGAGAATACGCCGCAGCGACACAACATGGTCGTGTGCACGCTGTGCTCCTGTTACCCCTGGGAAATGCTCGGGCTTCCGCCGGTCTGGTACAAGGCCGCGCCCTATCGTTCGCGCGCGGTCAAGGATCCGCGCGGTGTGCTGGCTGACTTTGGCGTCAGCCTGCCGAAGGACACCGAGATCAGGGTGTGGGATTCGACGGCAGAGACCCGCTTCCTGGTGCTGCCGATGCGGCCCAAGGGCACCGAAGGCTGGAGCGAGGCGCAACTCGCCGGATTGGTGACGCGTGACTCGATGATCGGCACCGGATTTCCCAAAACACCTGGCTCACCATCATGAATGGCGTGCACGACATGGGCGGCATGGACGGCTTCGGCAAGGTCGAGCCTGAGCCGAACGAGCCGACCTTTCACGAGAAGTGGGAAGGCCGCGTGCTCGCCATGGTCCGCGCGATGGGCGCGGCCGGCGCGTTCAACATCGACACCTCCCGTTCCTACCGCGAAGCCTTGCCGCCGCACGTTTATCTCGCCAGTTCGTATTACCGGAAATGGCTGCTCGGGCTCGAAGACAATCTGGTCGCCAAGGGTTTTGTGACGACGTCGGAACTCGCAGCCGGCCATGCGAAAGAACCCGCAAAGTCACTGAGGAACGGCAAGCTCCGGCCCGAAGACGTCGAGCGGATCATGGTGCGCGGCAAGTTTGAACGCGCCGCGCCGGCTCCCGCCAAATTCAAGCCCGGCGATCGCGTGCGGACCAAGAACATTCATCCGGCCACGCATACACGCCTGCCCCGCTATACGCGCGGCCATGTCGGCGTGGTCGAACGCATCCTGGGCTGTCAGGTCTTTCCGGACTCGGCGGCGATGGAGTTGGGCGAAAATCCGCAATGGCTCTACACCGTGGTGTTTGATGGCGCCGAATTGTGGGGACCGGACGCCGATCCCACCGTCAAGATCTCGATCGACGCCTTCGAGCCGTATCTCGGACGAGCATGAGTATCTGGAGCCGGCATGAGTAACGCCGCCGTAGCGCAAGCCACAAGCGTTCTTGGGGACCTGCCCCGGGACGATGACGGTCCGGTGTTTCGCGAACCCTGGGAAGCGCAGGCCTTTGCGATGGCGCTCTCGCTTCACGAGCGTGGCCTGTTCACGCTGGAAGGAATGGGCGGCGGCGCTTGGCCGATGAAATCAAGCTGGCGCAGGCGAATGGCGATCCCGATACGGGCGACGACCTACTATCGACACTGGCTCGCGACGCTGGAGAAACTGGTCGCGGCAAAAGGCGTCGCGACCCTGGAAACCCAGCATCGCTACCGCGATGCCTGGGATCATGCCGCCGACCGCACGCCGCATGGCTTGCCGATCGAGTTGAAGCCGGAAGATTTTCCGCCGACGGCAGCATGACCCCTTCCCGCGACATTTCACGCCTGATCGAGATCATGGCGCAGCTCCGAACGCCCGTGACCGGCTGTCCCTGGGATCTCGAGCAGAATTTCCAGACGATTGCGCCCTACACGATCGAAGAGGCCTATGAAGTCGCCGACGCGATTGCGCGCAACGATTTCGACGACCTCAGGGATGAACTCGGCGATCTCCTGCTTCAGGTCGTCTACCACGCCCGCATGGCTGAAGAGCAACACGCCTTCAATTTCGGCGACGTCGTCGAGGCGATCTGCCGGAAAATGATCCGCAGGCACCCGCATGTCTTTGCCGACAAGGACGGCAACATCGCGCCCGCCGGCGTCAAGAGCGCGTGGGAGCGCATCAAGGCTGAGGAAAAAGCGGAGCGCGCATCACGTCGCCCCGGTGAAACGCTTCCGCCCAGTTCTCTTGCTGTCGAACGTCAAGACCGGTCAGCCGGCGCTGACGCGCGCCATGGAATTGCAACGCAAGGCATCGACGGTGGGATTTGACTGGAATGACCCGCGCGCCGTCTTGCATAAAATCCGCGAAGAGGCCGACGAGATCGAGGCTGCGCTTGATCAAGGCGACAGCGAGGAGTTGGCGGCGGAGACCGGCGATCTCTTGTTCGCGCTGGTCAACCTCGCGCGGCACGTCGGGGCAGATCCCGAGATGGCGCTGCGCGGCGCCAATGCCAAATTCGAGCGCCGCTTCGGCTATATCGAGCGCGCGCTGGCGTTACAGGGCCGCACGCCCGAGACCGCTTCGCTGGAGGAAATGGATGCGCTGTGGAACGAGGCGAAGGCAAACGAAACTTAGTGGTCGTCGTCCCAGCCAAGCGAGTTCATCGCAACGCGTAGTTGCCCAAAGCGAGCGCTGAGCCGCCGCTAATCGCCAAGTAGCGGCTCAAGTAAGGTTAAAGGTTTATCTCCACCAATTCAGTCGATGATATTGTTACCCTCCGCCATCGCGCGAGCGACGTTCTCCTTCATCTGCCGTAGCCTTTGAGGCGAATGCCCTTGCCACATTGTAACTTCGCCAATCACTCGCAAAGGATCGCGGGAGCGATATGAGAGCGTCGGATTACCAGGAAACTTTTTATCCGTTAGGTTCGGGTCGTCCATGATCGGCCCACAGGGCTCTACGACATAAATTCGTTCTCGTCCGTTGCCCGCTGCCAGTTCAGCGCCCCAGATCGCCGCATCCAGCGTGGCCGCGAAATAGACCCAAGACAGTGGCTTAACGTCCGTGAAATTCGACGGATGGCCGACGAGGATCAGATCTCCTGGTTTCAAATCGGCGCGCGTGCCGTGGAAGAATGACTGTGAAAACATGGTCGCAGCAGATGACATGGAATGGCCCCGTAACTCGCCATGCACGGGCGGGCGTTCGTCCGGGCGGTATCGGCGTTCGTCAAGATGGTTGGCGAGGATGCCCAGCGATTGTCAGCATTTTCACTCGGTCTGCTGCGACAAAATGGGCCATCTGGTCTGCGTGCGCCTTCAAAAAGGAGGGACGATCCGTGGTGCGTGTTACATAGCTCCTGCAGACGGGATAGTCCGCCAGCCGGCCTTACCCGACCTAATTCCCGCGACTCTCGAAGGTCTCTATCGGAGTGCAACGCCGACCAAAGCTTGCTCGGGGACGACTACTGCCCTTGAGGCACCGCATGGAAGCGGTTGATGACGAGATCGCGCTTCGTCTCATCGACACGAACCGTCATGTCGTAGTGCCCGTCCTGAAGATTCTTGCCCAACACTTCCGAATTTCGATGAAGCCAGCTGATGCCGGCGCCGTCGGCGGCATCGATCGACAGATGCAGCGTCGTTCGCGTTGCGGCCAGCCGTTCCTCGATCGCCGCCAAAAGGCCGTCGATCCCCTCGCCTGTTTCGGCGGAAACCAGAAAACACGGCCGTTCCGGCGGACGGCGGGCGGCAATATTCCCGATGTTTTCACGCTCCTCCGGCGTGAGCCGATCGATCTTGTTCCAGACTTCGAGAATGCGCTGCCCCTCGCCCGCCTCGATACCAAGCTGGCGCAGCACGGATTCGACGTCCTGCTCCTGCGCCTCGCTGTCTTCGTGCGAGATATCGCGGACGTGGAGAATGACGTCGGCCTCCAGCACCTCTTCCAACGTCGCGCGAAACGCCGCCACCAGTTGCGTGGGCAGGTTGGAAATGAAGCCGACGGTATCCGACAACATCGCCTTGCCGCCGTGCGGCAGGTTGAGCGCGCGCAAGGTCGGATCGAGCGTGGCGAACAGCATGTCGGCGGCCTGAACGTCGGCGCGGGTCAGCCGATTGAACAGCGTCGATTTGCCGGCATTGGTATAGCCGACGAGCGCCACCACGCGATAAGGCACCCGTTGCCGGCCGGCGCGATGCAGCCGCCGCGTCGCCTGGACTTTCTTGAGTTCGTTCTCAAGCCGCGCGATGCGGTCGCCGATCAGACGGCGGTCGGCCTCGATCTGCGTCTCGCCGGGCCCGCCCATGAAACCGAAACCACCACGCTGACGCTCGAGGTGGGTCCAGGACCGCACCAGACGGCTGCGCTGGTAATTCAAATGCGCGAGTTCGACCTGAAGCGCGCCTTCCTTGGTTTTGGCGCGGCGCCCGAAGATTTCCAGAATGAGGCCGGTGCGGTCGAGGACCTTGGTGTTCCAGGCCTTCTCGAGGTTGCGCTGCTGGATCGGCGATAACGCACAATCCATCACCACGAGTTCCGCCTCGTGACCGGCAACCAGACCTGTGATCTCCTCGACCTTGCCTTTGCCCAGATAGGTCGCAGGCCTGATCTGGCTGACCGGTGCAATCAACGCGTCCGCAATTGTCAGATCGATGGCGCGTGCCAGTCCTGTGGCCTCATCGAGGCGCGCTTCGGAGCCGCGGATAACATGCGTCTCCCCGCGCGCATCGGGATCGCCCCGGCGCGTTCGCAGGTACGGGCCGATGACAATCACCCGCCCGGTTTGCTTCCCCGCTGCCGACCTTGGCCGGTCGGCTCCCCCGTCAGAAATTCGGGGTTCCAATCAGTTCACTCTCAAGCCGGTGCATCCTCGCCGCCTTCGAACAACTGGATCGGAGCTCCGGGCATTATGGTCGAAATCGCATGCTTGTAGACAAGCTGCGAGTGGCCGTCGCGC
The DNA here is from genome assembly GCA_963706265.1 of uncultured Alphaproteobacteria bacterium. Lineage (GTDB taxonomy): Bacteria > Pseudomonadota > Alphaproteobacteria > Rhizobiales > Xanthobacteraceae > Bradyrhizobium. The sequence goes on from CAVPLO010000005.1 coordinate 602,543, forward strand.
CGCAACAGCAGGCAAAAATTGTCGAACCAGGTCACAATTCCCTGCAGCTTTACTCCGTTGACCAGAAAAATCGTCAGTGGCGTTTTGGTTTTTCGAACGTGATTGAGGAAGGTGTCTTGTAGATTTTGTGCGCGGTCTGCCGCCATTGTTTTTATCCCGCAAGTCTCGGTGCTTCTTGTTTTTGAACCGGCGGCTGCCTTCTATGGAAGCGGTCCGCTCGGTTATCGGCTCTCCTTGAGATCCCCCTCCGGGGAGCACGATGGCGTGATTAGAAGGCAGGCGTGGTTATTAGGCAAGCTGCTTCGCGCGGCGCGGGCGCCAAAGAGCGACCAATTCTCCGTAAGGGCACGAAAAGAGGGTGAAATTTCAAGCTGGCGAACCCGCCATCCCGGCCCCCAAACCGCTAGCCGACGCCGAGCGCCTTCAGCTTGCGGTGCAGGGCTGACCGCTCCATGCCGACGAATTCCGCAGTGCGAGAGATGTTTCCCGAGAATCGGCTGATCTGGGCCATCAGGTAATCGCGCTCAAAAACTTCGCGCGCCTCGCGCAGCGGCAGGCCCATGATGTGTTCGCCATTGTTGCTGGTGGGCATGGCCGGCACCATCGAACCGACGTCCTGCGGCAACATATCGGCGGTGATGATGACTTCGGGGCCCCCACCCGCCAGAATCATCACCCGCTCGACATTGTTGCGAAGCTGGCGGACGTTTCCCGGCCAGACATGCGATTGCAAAACCGCCATCGCATCCTGACCGATCTGCCGTTTCGGCAGGCCCGTTGCGGCCGATATCTGATCCATGAAGTAATCGATCAGCTCCGGGATGTCTTCGCGCCGCTCCGACAGCGGCGGAACGCGGATCGGCACGACCGACAAGCGGTGATAGAGGTCTTCGCGGAAATGACCGGCGGCGATCTCTTCCTCGAGATTGCGGGCCGTCGAGGAAATGATGCGGACATCGACGCTGACCTTCGCCGTGCCGCCCTGCCGCTGAAAGGTCTGCTCGACCAGCACCCGCAAAATCTTGTTTTGGGTCTCGCGCGGCATATCGCCGATTTCGTCGATGAACAACGAGCCGCTATGCGCCTCTTCCAGCGCACCGGTCTTGCGCGCATGCTCGCCGTTCGGCTCGATGCCGAATAATTCGACCTCCATCCGCTCCGGCGTGATCGCGGCGGCGTTGATGACGACAAAAGGACCATCCGCCCGGCCGGAGGCGGTGTGCAGCGTACGCGCGGCGAGTTCCTTGCCCGCGCCCGAGGGACCCACGATCAAAATTCGGCTGTTGGCCTTGGCGGCCCGGTCGATGGTCTGCCGTAGCTGGTTCATGCAGGCCGAGCGGCCGGTCATGATGCTGGCGGTAGGCGCCAGTTGCTTGAGTTCCTTGACCTCGCGTTTCAATCGCGAGGTTTCCAGCGCGCGTGTCGCGACCAGAATCAGCCGGTCCGACTTGAACGGCTTTTCGATGAAGTCGTAGGCGCCGCGCTTGATGGCAGCGACCGCCGTTTCGATATTGCCGTGGCCGGAGATCATCACCACCGGAAGGTCGGCGTGGTCGCGCTTGATCTGCTCGAGCAGTTGCAGCCCATCGAGCTTGCTGCCCTGCAGCCAGATGTCGAGGAACACCAGGCTAGGCCGGCGGGTGCCGATCTCGGCGAGCGCGGAATCGCTGTCGCGCGCGGTCCGCGTCGTAAATCCCTCGTCGTCGAGGATCCCGGCGACAAGGTCACGAATGTCGGCTTCGTCATCGACAATCAAAATATCACTTGCCATAGGGTACGCCCGTATCAGTTGCCTGTTTCGGCTTCGATTTTGGTTTTTTCATTAGTCGTTTCTTGCGGCCCGTTGGTTTCTTCAGTGGACGACTTTGTTTCAGCGGCCGGCTGCGCGCTATCGGCTGGCCGTGCGCCGTCCGGCGCTGCGGCCTGGCCCGATATCGCAAATCGCAGTCGCATCCATGCGCCCCGCGCGCCCGACCGCATCTCGGACGCATCATGGAGTTCGATCCGGCCCCCATGGTCCTCCAGAACGCGGCCTACAATCGCAAGTCCCAGGCCGGTGCCCTTTTCGCGGGTCGTCACATAGGGCTCGAGCAAGCGTGCACGGCTCATTTTGGGCAGGCCAATTCCATTGTCGATCACGTCAATCACGATGTCGGCGTTTTCGCGTGCGGCGATGACATCAATACGACCCCGATCCAACTCTCCCGCCGGCACGGCTTCGATCGCCTCGGTTGCGTTCTTGATGATATTGGTCAGGGCCTGGGAAATCAGCCGCCGGTCAAATTTTGCGCGCAAAGGCTCTTCCTTGATATCGGCCTCGATATCGACGTCGGGATGACCGACCCGCATCAGGAACACGGCTTGACGCACGGTGTCGGCGACGTCTTCCCCCTCGATCACGGGCTTTGGCATCCGCGCAAAGCGCGAGAATTCGTCGACCATCCGCCGGATGTCGTCGACCTGCCGCACGATCGTATCGGTACACTGTTCGAACACCGCCTTGTCTTCGGTGATTGATTTGCCGAATTTGCGGCGGATGCGTTCGGCAGAGAGCTGAATCGGCGTCAGCGGATTCTTGATTTCGTGCGCAATCCTGCGGGCGACGTCGGCCCAGGCGGAGGTTCGTTGCGCCGAGACCAGTTCGGTGATGTCGTCGAGGGTAATGATGTAGCTGTCGCGGGTCTGGCTGGTCTGCTCGGCGGTGACGCGCACCGACAAGATTCGCTCGTGACCCTCGCGGTTGATCGTGATCTGGCCCTGCACCAGCCGCTGGGTACCGTCCCGCGCCGATTTCATCATCTCGTCGAGTTCAGGCAGAACGTCCGACAAGGGATGATCCAGCGTCTCTGACTCCACGTGACCGATCAGCTTTTCGGCCGAACGATTGAGGATGCCAACGCTTCCAGAGGCATCGACGCCGATGATGCCGGCGCTCGCCGACGACAAGACCGCCTCGATGAAGCGGCGCCGGCTGTCGATCACTTCGCTGGCATTCACCAGCTCGTCGCGCTGGGTACGCAGCTCCTGCGTCATCTTGTTGAAGGTTTCGCCAAGCTGCGCCAGATCGCCTTCCGAGCGATGGACGGGAACCTGCACATGGAGATCGCCGGTCGAAACCAGATTGGCGGCGCCCATCAGCCGACGGATCGGCGTGACAAGCGAATTGGCGAAATTCAGACCGAGCAAGATCGACGCCATCAGAATGGTCAACGCAATCACGGCAAAGATCAGTGCGAAGTTGACTTGCACGCCAAGCCGGCGCGCCTCCATCACCGCATATTCGGCCACACTGGCTTCGGTCTGCTTCACCTGCTCAACGACGCGCGGATCGAGCTGACGGGCCACATAGAGAAACGTATCGTGAAAGGCGCGCAGGCGAATCAAGGCGGCGACGTAGTTCTCTTCGGGGAGAACGGCGATTTCGGGTTCATTCTCGTTGACGTTGTTCAAAAAGCCCGCGGGCGGCGCCGCAAATGCCAGCGGAACACCGGTCTCGGCGCTTTCCAGGACGTGACGATCCTTGTCGATCAACATGGCCCCGGGCAGATTGCGCGACGTCGCGCTCGTCGTCAGAAACTCCCGGAAGGATTGGCGATCCTGATCGTAGAGCGGCCGGGCATGGGCGATATCGTTCGCCATACCGATGATATCGCCGCGAATGAGCTGAGCGTGTTCGTTCAAATAGGCCCGCGCAATACTCTGCGAATTCTGGATCACCTGGCGGGTTGGGCCGGAAAACAGCCGGTCGAGGCCGCGTTCGATTGTAACGTTGGCGACGATCGCCACCAGCACGGCCGGCAGCACCGTCATGATCGAGAACAGGCTGACCACCTGAACGTGGAGCCGTGCAGCGGCCCGGCCGCGGCGCCGCGCCTGCATCACCTGCCAGACTTCGCGGAAAATGATTCCGACCAGCACCAGGATGGTGGCGCCGTTCATCAGGATGAAAGACACCGCGACCTCGCGGGTCGGTTCGACGCGCGTCAGGCCCGTCAGCACCACGAAGGTGAGAAGCGCCGATACGAGCGCCAGCCCAATCGCAATCGGCGCCAGCAGCCGCATCAGGGAGCGGCCCTTTGGCTCAACGAGAGACGGGTCGAACTGTGCGGCCGAGGTGTCTACGCTGGTCATTCCGGCAAACGACGTGATGAAGCTCGAAAGCCCGCGCCTGTGCAGCGGACTGATGCATTCATACCACATTGTTGCCAAATTGCGACAATTCCGCGGCGCTCGACGCGGTGCGCTGCAGGAATCCCCTGACAAATCAGGTCGCTATGACGACTTTTGAATACTCAGTTACCGGTTCGGTAGACTTGGATGTCGAGGTCCCTGATCTTCTTCCTCAGCGTATTACGGTTTAGACCCAGGAGGTCGGCGGCGCGAATTTGATTGCCGCGGGTCGCCGCCAGCGCCGCCGTGAGTAGTGGCACCTCGATCTCCTTGAGGATGCGGTGATAGAGGCCCGGCGGCGGCACGCCGTTGGGGAAGCCCGAGAAGTGCGAGGACAAATAGGCTTCCACCGCACCGCCGAGATTATCGATGCTCTGGTGCATATTGCCGCCGGAGGCGACCGCCGGCGGCGCCAGTTCGCCGTCGATGACGGACGCCGTGATGACGTCCTGCGGGTATAGCGCCGCAAGCCTGCGCGCCAGGTTTTCCAGTTCGCGCACATTGCCGGGCCAGCGGTGCTGCTTCATCCGGTCCAGCGCCAGCGTGTCGAGTTTTTTCGGCGGCAATCCGTCCTTCTCGGCCAACGCGAAGAAGTGCCGGATCAGATCGGGCAGATCCTCGATCCGCTCACGCAAGGGTGGAAGCCGCAGCGGCACCACGTTGAGGCGGAAGAACAGGTCTTCCCGGAACAGTCCCTGCTGAATCAGAATGCGCAGATCCTTGTTGCTGGCGGCAACGATGCGCACGTCGGTCTTGATCGGCGTGCGGCCCCCGACGGTTGTGTACTCACCCTGCTGAAGCACCCGCAACAGACGCGTCTGCGCTTCCATCGGCATGTCGCCGATTTCGTCCAAAAACAGCGTACCCCCTTCGGCCTGCTCGAACCGGCCGGAAGCGCGGGTGTTGGCGCCGGTGAAGGCGCCGCGTTCGTGGCCGAACAATTCCAATTCGATCAGATCGCGCGGAATGGCCGCCATGTTGACGGCCACGAACGGCCCGTTACGCCGTTTGCCGTAGTCGTGCAGCGCGCGCGCCACCAGTTCCTTGCCGGTGCCGGATTCGCCGGAGATCATCACCGTGAGGTCGGTCTGCATGAGGCGCGCGAGCACGCGATAGATTTCCTGCATCGCCGGCGAGCGGCCGACCAAGGGGATCGCGTCGAACTCGGCGTCGTCGGGAGCGCTCGCCACCCGCTCCTTTGGCTCCGCCAGCGCGCGGCCGACTATGGCGATCAATTCCTTCAGGTCGAACGGCTTCGGCAGATATTCGTAGGCGCCGCGCTCGGAAGCCCGGATCGCGGTCATGAAGGTGTTCTGGGCACTCATCACGATCACGGGAAGATTGGGACGCATTTTTTTGATACGCGGCAAGAGATCGAACGCGTTCTCGTCGGGCATCACCACGTCGGTGATGACGAGATCGCCCTCGCCCTGACTTACCCAGCGCCACAAGGTGGCGGCGTTTCCGGTCAACCTCACCTCATATCCGGCGCGCGACAGCGCCTGATTGAGCACGGTCCGGATGGCGGTGTCGTCGTCCGCCACGAGAATACTACCTGCGGGCATCGTCATTCCTCATCTTGTGTTCTGTGAGGCATGCAACGGCGTCCCGGCAACGTCATCGCGGTCACTTGGGTCAAGTTTCTTGGTGGAATTGAACATGGGCAAAAGCACACGGAAGGTTGTTTTTCTTGGTTGGGATTCGCACTCGATGATGCCGCCGTGATCGCCGACGATCTTGGCCACCAGCGCCAGACCAAGCCCGCTCCCCGTCGGTTTGGTCGTGACAAAGGGATCGAACAGGTTCGGCAACAGATCGTCCGGCACGCCGGGGCCGTTGTCGCGCACGCAGAATTCAAGCGGCAGCGAGACCCGCGACTTCTTTCCCGGAACCGATAGCCGCACGCCCGGGCGAAATGCGGTAGTCAACTGGATTTCCGCTTCGTTGCCGAGGTCGGCCGTCGCTTCGGCGGCGTTCTTCACCAGATTGAGGAAAACCTGGATCAGCTGATCCTGGTTGGCGAGCACCGGCGGCAGCGAGGGATCGTATTCCTCGACAAAGCGGACGTTGCGCGCAAAGCCGGATTGCGCCAGCCGCTTGACGTGATCGAGCACGGAATGGATGTTGACCGGACCGCGCGTCACCGGCCGATCGTCGCCGAACACTTCCATCCGATCGACCAGCGTCACGATGCGGTCTGCCTCGTCGCAGATCAGCCGCGTCAGCGTGCGATCTTCCGGCGAAGCGGCTTGTTCGAGTAATTGCGCCGCGCCGCGAATTCCCGACAGCGGATTCTTGATCTCGTGGGCCAGCATCGCGGCCAGCGCGATCACCGAGCGCGCCGCGCTTCGGTGCGTCAATTGCCGATCCATCTTGTCGGCAATGCTGCGCTCCTGAAGCATCACGACGATATGGCCGGGCCGCTCGGCGACAGGCGCGACATGAAGGTCGACCTGGCGGTCGCCTCCCATGCGCGGCGTACCGAGATCGACCTTGTACTCGTTGACCGGCGAGCTGCTGGAACGAACCTGATCGATCAACGCCAGCAAGGGGCTGCCGAAGGGTACCAGCTCCTTCAGTGAATGCCGTTGCAGAAACTGGGCGGAAATTTCGAAAAACGATTCAGCCGCCATGTTGGCGTCCACGATCCGGCCATCGGGCCCGATCAGCAGCACGGGGTTCGGCAGCGCATTGAGGATGATTTCCGCACCCGTCGGCGTCGGCTGGCGATGTTCGGCGGTCGAAGTCATGCGGCCGCGCTCCACGCAAAATCGTCGAAGGCATCGCCGAGCGACTGGTGAACGGTTTGCGGATTCTCCGACGTCAGAATTCGTCCACGCCAGTTCTTCAACACCGCTGCCGGCGCCCGGCTACAGCCAGCCGCGACCTCGAGCGCCCAACCAAGATGCTTGCGCGCGTGGCGCAAGCCGATGCGCAAGCCATAGTGAGCGCAAATCTCGTCATAGAGCGTGCGGACATGTGAAAGCTGCGCCACGAGCGATGGCGTGGCTTCGGCAACGCCGGTCTCAAGGCGCCGGCCAATCTGACCGGGCAACCAGGGCTGGCCCTGCGCCCCCCGGCCGACCATCACCGCGTCGGCGCCGGATGATTCGATCGCCGCCACAGCCTTGTCGAAGGACGTGATGTCGCCATTGACCACGAGCGGAAGCTGGATCGCGTCCTTCACGGCCCGCACGGCGTGCCAATCGGCTTCGCCCTTGTAGAACTGGCAGCGCGTCCGGCCATGCACCGAGATCATTTGCACGCCGGCCAACTCTGCGCGGCGAGCAAGCTCCGGCGCATTCAGCGACCGCTCGTCCCAGCCGAGCCGCATCTTCAGCGTCACCGGCACCTTCACCGCTTCAACGGTGGCTTCGATCAATCGAACGGCGTGATCGAGATCGCGCATCAAGGCCGAACCGGATTGGCCGCCCGTCACGTGACGCGCCGGGCAACCCATGTTGATGTCGATGACATCGGCACCCGCTGCTTCGGCAATCCGCGCCCCTTCCGCCATCCACCTCGCCTCGCAGCCCGCCAGTTGAACGACGTGAGGACCAATGCCGGTGGCCTCGCATCGCAATTGCGACATCGGCCTGCCGTTGACGAGATCGTCGCTCGCCGTCATCTCGGACACGACCAGCCCGGCTCCCAGAGAAGCCGCCAAACGCCGGAAGGGCGCGTCGGTGACGCCCGACATGGGCGCCAGAAAGACCCGGTTAGTGACTTGAATGCCGCCTATTTTCAATGGTTTAAGGCGCAAAGAGGCGGAACTGCTCACGGGTTTCTCGTTGTTTCTGACGGATGCACGACCGCCGGAGTCGAATGTTAGGCACAAATCTTGGGCAGTCAAGTTTCATGCCTACACTTTAGACAATTCAGGAAACCTTGCAAGTGCACTGCAACAAGGTATCGCGATTTATGCCCGACCCGCAGGAATCGCCTGTTTTCCCGGCGTGAGCGTGATAAGGGCAGAGCCTCAAATCCCGATCGACCAATAGCCGAAAACCCATGACGAATCCGCCGCGTGCTGCCGCCATCCTCGTCGCCGCAGGACGCGGCCTTCGCGCCGGCGCGGGTGGACCCAAGCAGTACCGCTCGATCGGCGGGCAGCCTGTGATCTATCGGGCGCTGGCGCCTTTCAGTTCGCATCCTCACGTGTTCGTCGTGCAGCCGGTGGTGAACCCGGACGATGCCGCCATATTCGACGAGGCGGTGCACGGGCTGCGATACGCGCCGCCCGCCAAAGGAGGCGCGACACGACAGGCATCGGTGCGCGCTGGCCTCGAGGCGCTCGTCGCCGAGAAACCCGAGATCGTGCTCATTCACGACGCCGCTCGCCCGTTTGTGTCCCCTGCCCTGATCTCGCGCGCCATCGACGCAGCCTCGGCAACCGGCGCCGCCATTCCCGCCATTGCCGTCACTGATACGATCAAACTTGTGGACGGCAACGGTCGCATCGAAGCAACGCCGGAGCGCGCGCGGTTACGAATCGCCCAGACCCCGCAATCGTTCCGCTTCGACGCCATCCTCGAGGCGCATCGCCGCGCCGCGCACGAAGGACGCGACGATTTCACCGACGACGCCGCGCTCGCCGAATGGGTGGGATTGACGGTCGCGACCTTTGAAGGCGATGCTGCGAACATGAAACTCACCACCCCGGAAGATTTCGTCCGCGAGGAAGCGCGCCTTGCAAGCCTGCTCGGCGACGTCAGGAGCGGCACCGGTTACGACGTTCATGCCTTTGGCGACGGCGATCACCTGATGATTTGCGGCATTCGCGTGCCGCACGTCAGAGGATTTCTCGCCCATTCCGACGGCGATGTCGGCCTGCATGCGCTGGTCGATGCGATCCTGGGCGCGCTGGCCGACGGCGATATCGGCTCGCACTTTCCGCCCAGCGACATGAAATGGAAGGGGGCGGCTTCCGACAAATTCCTGAAATACGCGGTCGAGCGCGTCACGACGCGCGGCGGCCGCATCGCCAATCTGGAAGTCACGCTGATCTGCGAGCGGCCCAAGATCGGTCCCCTGCGCGATCAGATGCGGGCGCGGATCGCCGAGATCACGGGGCTCGATATTTCGCGCGTGGCCGTGAAAGCGACCACCAGCGAGCGTCTCGGCTTTACCGGCCGCGAGGAGGGTATCGCGGCGACCGCCTGCGCCACCATCCGCCTGCCCTGGGATGACAAGGGCCCCATCTCGATTTGACAATTGCGTTTGATCCCTCCCCCCGCGAAGCGGTGGGGAGGGAAGGCCGCAGCGAAGCGGAGGCCAGGGTGGGGGGCGTTTCCCACACCCCCACACCCCGGCTCGTTGCACTCGCCGACCCTCCCCGCACTCGCTTACGCTCGCGGGGGAGGGATAAGAGTTGCGATCCGACCGGATCGCCAGTTTCGCGACAATGTCCGATATGCGATAGCTCGGTCTGGAAGTGAGACGATGTTCGCTCCAACGGGACGACGGAGATATGGCTGGCGAACGTCAAATCGGCTCCACCACCCTCGCCCGCTCGCTGCTTGATCTTTGCCGCAGCCGCAAGCTGACGATCGCCACCGCGGAATCCTGTACCGGTGGCCTGGTCGCCGGCGCATTGACGGACATTCCCGGGTCCTCCGACGTCATCGACCGTGGTTTCGTCACGTATTCGAATGACGCCAAACACGCGATGCTGGGCGTCGAGACCTCAACACTCGCCACCTTCGGCGCCGTCAGCAAGGAAACTGCCACCCAAATGGCCGTCGGTGCGCTGGAACGGGCCGGCGTCGATCTGGCCGTCTCAATTACGGGAATTGCGGGGCCCGGCGGCGCGGTCCCCGGCAAACCGGTTGGTCTGGTGCACTTTGCGGTGGCCGCGCGCGACGGGCGCATTTCGCATCGCGAGTGCCGCTTTGGCGCGATCGGCCGCAGCGCAGTGCGGCAACGCTCCGTCGTCGAGGCGCTGCGGATGCTGATGGAGATGGCGCGACGGCCGCAACAGGCGAAGCCGAAGCGCGCAGCCGTAACCCGCATCCGCCCGCGCGTGACTCGGGCGCCGCGCCGGCATCCGGTGAAGGGACGACGACCGCGGGGGTAGCCTTCGCTCCATGGTCTGCGGTTCTCGCTGGGGGAAAGACGTTCGGTCCGTCACGCGCCGTCAAAATTTCGAAGAATGTCCGCTCTGCCCTCATAAGCGGAAATCATGTCGCCGCACGTCGAAGTCCGCTGAGTGGGTCAAAAGGCGACATCGCAACCTGACCGCGGGATGTCCGCGTTACCCCGGCGAGCGGATCGTCAGCCCAGCCGGCTATGTCCGCCACAAACGAACGTCCAGTGACCTTTCGAGACCCGTCGGTGGCCCAGACGTGCGCGTGCCAGAAGCGCGACGTCTGCGCGCCCTAATGCGTGAACTTTGGAATTTGTTCGGCAAAGCCGTCGAAGCACCCCAGTCGATCGTTCTTGTCGACGAGGTGGCGGCAATCCCGGATGCCCTTGACGGGCGGCGGATTCGGATTGAGTTCCGGCTTGACAGCAGCGTCGTAGCAATCCAGCCGGGCTTGTGGATCAACTGGGATCTTGAGACATTTCTGGGCCTTTTCGGCGATCGAGACGCCTTTCGGCGCTACCTCCTGAGCTGGCGCGGCTCTCTTCATTGGCGCGGCCGGTTTTTCCGCTGCTGCCGGCGGCGGCGTTTGGGCCAAAGCCGCCGGGACCGAAGCGACGAGGGCAAAGCCGGCCGCCAACGACATCACCGTGATCAGCAACTTGATCTTCATCTCAGATTCCTTTTGCCTTTGAACCCAGCTTACAAGGCGGCAAACGATTTGAACTCTGGTGGAGGTGGTGTCCACAAGAATGACGCGGGTCTAGAGCGAGGTAACGCAAAGTGGACAAGGGAGCGCGGCACCGGGTCTAGAGATTATTCACTTCTGAGATAGATGGGTCAAATCCAGAAGTGCCGAACCGAATGGTCGACTTCCACACTTTCCTTGAAAGCGGACATGCCAGGGATGACGAAAGGCAACGGCAGTTTGGCGCATCGCGTGCCAAGTGAGCGACAGTCAGGACGTACAATAACAGAAAACGTGCGGATCGATTAAGGCCTGCCGTTCGAACGGTACTCCTCCCCCTCTTCAAATTCCCCCTTGCGCCGACGGGCAAATCACCTTTACCACCTCGCCCCGTTCACGCCCGAATAAGAGGGACGCTTCGCGACCGTCACGAACGTTGGGTGTGGAATGCGATGGACGCAGGCAAGTCGCTGGACGGGCGACGCGGCCGGCGGACGGCGAAGTCGTGTGGGCCTGATATCCCGACGCTGATATCAAGTTGGCGATGATGCTTCGCATCGTGGCCTGCGACGGAGACAACAAAGCCCGGTCTCCGGGGCGAGCGCGAAGGAAACCGTAAAACCATCGCGCAGGGAATGCCGGATGATGGCGGCGAACCTGTGGTGACTACGCTCGTGTGCTTTTTTCACTTGCACGCGAGGCTATGGGTGCGTCACGCGCCCGGCATTCTCTGCGCCCTCGCTTGAGGGACGTAACTCAGGCATTAGCCCGGGTGCGGTTCGCGCCGCGGGAATGAATATCTGCGTTCAGTTCGCTGTTTGACAGATCAATCAAGACGAGCGTCGTCCCGGCGAACGCCGGGACCCACAACCACCGCTCTGGGTGATGGCGATGGTGGCGACCACCAAAAGCATACGGACAGAATCCGCGGTATGGGTCCTCGCGTTCGCGAGGACGACCCCGCAACTACGAGTTCGCCCGCTTCCCGTAAACCACGTCCGCGCGCTTCTCGAAGGCCGCCGAAAACCGCGAAAACGCCGCGTCGAACATCGAGCCCATCAGCAAAGCGAGTATCCGGCTCCTGAATTCGTAGGCGATGAAAAACCCGACGTCGCAGGCCTTCTCGCCCTTCGGCTCGAACGTCCAGCGATTTTCGAGACTGGAGAACGGCCCGCGCAGATAACGCACGGTGATCTTCAGGTTTGGACGGTCGAGCGTCACTTCGCTGGTAAAGGTCTCCTTCACGAGCTTGAACGACACCGTCATGTCGGCCACGACAACCTCGATGCCGTCACCCTTTGGGGTCCGCTGGCGGACTTTCAGCGAATGGCACAGCGGCACGAATTCAGGGTAGCGCTCGACATCGGCGACGAGGTCGAACATCTCGGATGCGCTGTGAAGCACCCGGCGTTTGTTGGAAAAGCTCGGCATCACCCTAACAAGGGAGCGCTGCGCGCGCCGCCTGCAACCGCGCGAAATCTTCGCCGGCGTGATGCGACGAGCGGGTCAGCGGGCTCGCCGATACCATCAGGAATCCCTTGGTGTAGGCGACCTTTTCATAGCCCGCGAACTCATCGGGGGTCACGTAACGCATCACGGCATGATGCTTTCGCGTCGGCTGCAAATATTGCCCGATGGTAAGAAAATCCACCTCCGCCGAGCGCAGGTCGTCCATCACCTGCAACACCTCGTGACGCTCCTCGCCGAGGCCGACCATGATGCCCGATTTGGTGAAGATGGTCGGGTCGATTTCCTTCACCCGTTGCAACAGCCGGATCGAATGGAAATAGCGCGCGCCCGGCCGCACGCTCAGATATTGCGACGGCACCGTTTCCATATTGTGGTTGAACACGTCGGGTTTGGCCGCAGCAACGACCTCGAGCGCGCCGTCCTTGCGCAAAAAATCCGGCGTGAGGATTTCGATGGTTGTATCCGGGCAGCGCGCGCGAATGGCACGGATGGTCTCCGCGAAATGCCGGGCTCCGCCGTCGGCGAGATCGTCGCGGTCCACCGAAGTGACCACCACGTGCTTCAGCCCAAGCTTGAAGGTGGCTTCCGCGACGTATTCCGGCTCGGCGGCATCGAGCGCCCCCGGCATTCCCGTCTTGACGTTGCAGAACGCGCACGCCCGGGTGCAGGTGTCGCCCATGATCATGAAGGTGGCGTGCTTCTTGTCCCAGCACTCGCCGATGTTCGGGCAGCTCGCCTCCTCGCAGACCGTGACGAGGCCGTTTTCCTTGACGATATTGCGTGTGTCGGCATAGCCGCGCGTGGTCGGCGCGCGGACGCGGATCCAGTCCGGCTTCGGCGGCGACAGCGCGTCGGGGCGGTTCACCTTTTCGGGGTGGCGCGGGCGCACCGGCGTGGCGGAGACGGTATCGACGATAACGACCATGGGGAGTCCGTATGACGCTTCTATCTAGCTAATCCGGTGGATCGAGAACCGCAACCGCTCGCTTTGGCCGGTGCGGTCTCCTAGCCTACCACCCCATGCCCCAAAATTCCGCATCAACCGGCCCGAAACCCGGCAAATTGCTCCGCAAGGCCTTCTTTAATCGCAGCGTCCACGAGGTCGCCCCCGATTTGATCGGAGCGACACTGCTGGTCGATGGCGTCGGCGGCATCATCGTCGAGGTCGAGGCCTATCACCACACCGAGCCGGCGGCGCACTCCTACCGGGGACCGACACCGCGCAACGCCGTGATGTTCGGACCGGCCGGCTATGCCTATGTCTACCGCTCCTATGGCATCCATTGGTGCGTCAATCTCGTCTGCGAAAAAGCCGGATCGGCGAGCGCGGTTCTGATCCGCGCGCTGCAACCGACCCATGGCTTCGCGGCGATGCGGCGCCGGCGTGGCCTCCACGACGAGCGATTGTTGTGCTCGGGCCCCGGCAAGCTGACGGAAGCGCTTGGCATCAGCCATGCCCATAATGGACTGGCGCTCGACGCGCCCCCGATTGCGCTCTATGCGCGCAATGCCAAGCCCGACATCGTCGCAGGGGTTCGGATCGGCCTCACCAAGGCGGTCGAACTGCCCTGGCGATACGGGTTGAAGGGTTCGAAATTTCTCTCAAAGCCCTTTGCCGAAGCGATCGTTCTGGAGCGATTGTGATCCGATCACGCCACCGCATTGCGCTGGATGACCTCGCGATAGAATGAGGCCGAAAGCTTTGGCGTGCGCCGCTGGGTCTGAAAGTCGACGCGGTACAGTCCGAAACGCTTTTCGTAGCCATCCGACCATTCGAAATTGTCCATCAGGCTCCACAGGAAATATCCTTGCACCGGCACGCCTTCCGAGGTTGCGCGGTTCAGCTGCGTCAGATAGTTGCGCAGATACATGATGCGATCGACATCGTAGACCTTGCCGTCCGCGCTCACCTGGTCCGCCGCCGACGTTCCGTTCTCGGTGATATAGATCGACTTCACATTCCAGAGTTTCGCGACCTGACGCGGCGCCCAATACATCGCCTCGGGGCCGATCCTGAGCCAGTTCGAATCCATATGCGGAAACGTTGCCGCGAACGGCAGCAGTGCAAAGTCGTCACCGTTCTTGCCGGCCAGGACGTAATGATGGGGCACGTACAGGTTGAGGCCGACAAAATCGATCGGCGATGAAATAGCCTTGAGGTCTTCCGCCGTGAACTTCGGAGCGTTATCGCCGGCGTAGGCCAAGAAGCCGTCGGTGTATTTTCCTTCCAGGATCGCGGTCAGGTAGCCGGCGTTGAGTTCGCGCGTGGCGATTTCCGCCGCGCGAACGTTGGCCGGCGTCTCGATCGCGGGAATGCAAACCTCGATATTCTCGGCCGGGCCGACCTTCGTCCCGCTTCGCCCGTTGGCCCGGACCGCCTGCACGGCAAGTCCGTGACCCAGCGCCACGTGATGGCGCACCTGATTTATTTCCTTTTGCGACAACGTAAGGCCCGGCGCATCGAAGCCCATGCCAAAGCCGGCCTGAACCAGCCTCGCACATTCATTGATGGTGAAGATGGACTTCACGCGATCGCTGATGTGCCGGGCGACATATCCGGCATAATCGGCAAATGCCTGCGACGTATCGCGGGACCGCCACCCGCCGTAGCGATCCTGAAGCGCCTGCGGCAGGTCCCAATGATACAGCGTCGCGAACGGTTCGATACCGTTGGCCAGTAGTTCGTCCAGAAGGCGGTTGTAGAAATCAAGGCCCTTGGGATTCGGCGCTCCCGTTCCTTCCGGAAACACGCGGGGCCACGCGATCGAAAAGCGATAGGCCTTTGCACCGAGTTCCCTGATGAGCTGAACGTCCTCTTTGTAGCGATGGTAATGATCGTTCGCGACGTCAGCGGTGCTTTGGTCGACTATTTTGCCCTTGATGTGAACGAAGCGATCCCAGATCGACGGGCCGCGACCGTCTTCATCGACCGCGCCCTCGATCTGATAAGCCGATGTCGCCGTCCCCCACAGAAAGTGCGGCGGGAAGGTGGCAGGGCTGCTCCTGGAAAGTTTGATCGCTGCGCTTGAGGTGCTCTTGGTGGCTTTCGCGGATTCGGTCGAAATTCCGAGAGCTGACCAGGCTGCCAATTTTGCAAACCGCCGCCGGGAAAGTCCGTTGAAAAACATCACGTCACTTGTTGTTGAACGGGGCGGCCTTTATTGGTGAGGACAATTTGCTATCACGATCCGGTGTTGCGTTCGACCCCGCCAGCCGACCGCGCTCACGGCCGGACCATAATCGACAAGCTTTCCGGAGGATAGAACCAATTGCCGTTCGCGCGCCGCTGGCGCTTCTCCTCATCTCATTGACGATCATTGCCTCGGTCTGGTCGTGGCTGGCTGACCCGGTCACGCTGGCGCGCGCACCGATCGATGCTGCGAACAAGCTGGAATGTGTGTCCTACGCGCCGTTCCGGGACGACCAGACGCCATTGAACCCTGCGGTCGTGGTGAGCGCGGACCAGATCCGCGAAGACCTGGTCGAAGTTGGCAAGATTTCGCGCTGCATCCGCATTTATTCCGTCGACAACGGCCTCGACAAGGTGCCTGAACTGGCATCGCAGGTCGGGCTAAAAGTCCTGCTCGGGGTCTGGCTCGGCAACAACCACGTCAAGAATGCACAGCTTATCGACACCGCGGTCACACTTGCCCGAAACTATCCGGATACGGTGACGGCGCTCGTTGTGGGCAACGAAGTGTTGTTGCATGGGGACATGACCGCATCCGACCTTCGAGAGCTCCTGCTGTCGGTCAAAGCGCGCGTCAAAGTGCCCGTGACTTATGCGGACGTCTGGGAATACTGGCTACGCTATCGCGAAATTCAGGATGCCGTGGATTTCGTGACGATCCATGTGCTGCCTTACTGGGACAATATCCCGACCAGGGCCGAGAACGCGGCCGCAAAGGTCGCCGCGATCCACAAGCAGGTGTCGCTCGCGTTTCCGGGCAAGGAAGTAGTGGTCGGCGAAACCGGCTGGCCAAGCATGGGGCGCATGCGCGAGGGAGCGCTTCCATCACGGATCAACCAGGCCCGCGTCATCTCGGAAATTCTAGAGTATGCCAAGCGCGACCACTTTCGCGTCAACCTGATCGAGGCTTTCGACGCGTCGTGGAAACGGTATTGGGAAGGCACCGTCGGCGGCAACTGGGGTCTGTTCAAAGCGGATCATCACACCCTGAAATTCCCGCCCGGCGTCCCCATCAGCAATTACCCGCTGTGGAAGTCGCTGATGGGAAGCGGGATGATCTTGGCGATCGCCGTTTACGCCGTGGCCTGGTTCAGCCAGCGGCGCAGACCGTGGAAACCGCGACCTTCCGCGTGGATCGCGGTCGGAATTTCGGCGACGGTCGCAGGGGTCCTCCTGGGGATCGCGATCGACAAGATGATGTATGAAAGCTTCGGCCTTGGCGGCTGGGTCAGGTGGGGTACGCTGCTTGCGGCCGCAACCACCGTTCCGATGCTGAGCGCTAATGCCTTGATGTCAGGCCGCGGCTTGCCCGCGTTTGTCGAACTGATGGGACCGCGCGAAGGCCGAACCCAGTCGTTCCCCACGTTGGTTCTTGGCATCGTCCTGATGACGATTATGGTGATCGCAACAGGAACTGCATTAGGGTCGGTGTTCGATCCGCGTTGGCAAGATCTTCCCTTCGCCTCGCTGACGATGGCGGGAGTGCCACTTGTCATGTTGTCTTGGCTCAACCGTCCCAGAGCGGGCGCCCGCCCGATCGCCGAAACGGTGTTCGGGGCGATCTTCTTTTTCGGGGCGCTCTACGTCGTCTTCATCGAGGGAATCCAGAACTGGCAGGCGATCTGGACTTCGGGAGCCTATATTTTGCTGGCCCTGTCTATGTATGGGGTTCGCAGCAAGGAAGGGATTGCCACGGCCGAGCCTGAGCGCCTGAGGTGAGCCGGTCCCCGCATCAAGACGCCGCATTCTTCAGACGTTCCAGCGCCTCGAAGATCTTGGCCTTTCGGGCCGACGCCGCTTCGCGTTTTTCTTTTTCTTCCTCGACGACTTCCTCGGGCGCGTTGGCGACAAACTTCTCATTGGCCAACTTGGTGTCGACCCGCTTGATGTCGGCATCGGCCTTCGCGAACTCCTTGTCGAGCCGCAGCTTCTCGGCCGAAAGATCGATCACGCCCTTGAGCGGGAGGGAAGCGACTTCGCCGCGGACCAGCAGTTGCACCGACCCTTCCGGCGCACGGTCGGCAAAGGAAATGTCGGCCAACCGCGCCATCCGCTTGATGACGTCATTCCAGCGCGGCGCGCGCTCCCTGGTCTCTGTGGATGCGCCCGACAGCACCAGCGAGGTCAGTGTCGAGGGCGGAATGTTCATTTCGGCCCGCACCGAACGGATGGCGGTGACGAGATCAACCACCCAGCCGATCTCGGCCTCCGCAGTCGGGTCACTGAACTCGGCCGCGTCGAGGATCGGCAGAACCGGCGCCAGCAAGGGTTCAATCGGGCTCGCGGCGGCCGCAAGCGCCACTTGCTCCGGCGTCAACTCACTCGCCTTGCGCGGCCATGGCGCCAGCACAAGCAGGGCTTCACGTTTGGCCGTGACTGCCCATAGCTCTTCGGTAATGAAAGGCATGAAGGGGTGGAGCAGTTTGAGTATCTCATCCCGCGCCCACGCCATCATCGCGCGGGTTTCCGACTTGGCGTCGCTCTCCTCGCCCATCAGCACCGGCTTGGCCAGTTCGACATACCAGTCGCAATAGACGTTCCAGACGAAGCGATAGATCGCGCCTGCCGCATCATTGAAACGATAGGCTTCGATCGCCTCGGTCACCTCGCGCGTGGCCCGCGAGGTCTCATGTGCAATCCAGCGGTTCAGCGTCTGCTTCGCGTTCGCCGGCTCGAATGCCGGAAGCGTCGCGCACGCATTCATCTCTGCAAACCGGCAGGCGTTCCAAAGCTTGGTTGCGAAATTGCGATAGCCTTCGACCCGGCTTGCCGCGAGCTTGATGTCGCGGCCTTGCGCAGCCATCGCGGCCAGCGTGAAACGCAGCGCATCGGCGCCGTAGTCGTCGATCAGATGCAGGGGGTCGATCACGTTGCCCTTCGACTTCGACATCTTCGCGCCCTTCTCGTCGCGAACGAGGGCGTGGATGTAGACCGTCGAGAACGGAGCCTTCTTCATGAAATGAATGCCCATCATCATCATGCGGGCGACCCAGAAGAAGATGATGTCAAAGCCAGTAACGAGAACGTCCGTCGGGTAGTAGCGCTTCACCTCCGGCGCATCGTCGGGCCAGCCGAGTGTCGAAAACGGCCACAGCGCCGAAGAGAACCAGGTGTCGAGCACGTCCTCGTCACGGTTGATAAAGTCGGCACGTTTAGTGCGGTCGAGCGCCATCTCACGCCCCTGCTCCGGCGTGATGACTTCCTGCTCGACGTAATAGCCAAGCGCGTTGCCGACGGCTTCTTCTTCCGTCTCGGCGACGAACACCTTGCCGTCCGGCCCGTACCAGGCTGGAATCTGATGACCCCACCAAAGCTGACGGGAAACGCACCAGGGCTGGATGTTCTCCATCCAGTCGAAATAGGTCTTTTCCCAGTTTTTCGGCACGAAAGTAGTCGCGCCTGAGCGCACCGCCGCGATCGCCGGTTGCGCCAGCGTCTTGGCGTCGACGTACCATTGGTCGGTCAGATAGGGCTCGATGACCACGCCGGAGCGATCGCCGTGTGGCACCATATGCGTGTTCGGTTCGATCCGCTCCAGGAAGCCGAAATCCTCCATCCGCGCCACGATTCGCTTGCGCGCGGCGAACCGGTCGAGCCCCTGCATTTCCTCGGCAAAGGCGCTCGCCCCTTCCGGCAAGCCGCGCAGGTAGTCCTCGTTTCCGACAAGCGCGAGACAAGCCTCTTTGTTCAGCACACTGATCTGCGGAAGGTTGTGCCGCCTGCCCACCTCGAAATCGTTGAAGTCGTGCGCCGGCGTCACCTTGACCGCGCCTGAACCTTTCTCCGGATCGGAATATTCGTCGGCCACGATCGGAATTCGGCGTCCAACCAGCGGCAGAATGACGTGCTTGCCGACCAGATTGCGGTAGCGGTCGTCGTCTGGATGAACGGCCACACCGGTATCGCCGAGCATGGTCTCGGGACGCGTGGTGGCGACGACGATGAAGCTTGCGGGATCGTCCGGGCTGAACCTCTTGCCCTCAATCGGATAGCGCAGATACCACAGATGGCCCTTGACCTCGATCTGTTGCACCTCGAGGTCGGAAATCGCCGTGAGCAGCTTCGGATCCCAGTTCACGAGCCGCTTGTCTTTGTAGATCAGGCCTTGACGGTGCAGTTCCACGAACACCTTGACGACGGCCCGCGAGAAGTCCCTCATCCATCGTGAATCGCTCGCGCGACCAGTCGCAAGAGGCCCCGAGCCGCTTCAGCTGGTTGATGATGATGCCGCCGCTCTCGGTCTTCCACTGCCAGACCCGCTCGAGGAACTTCTCGCGGCCAAGATCGCGGCGGCCCGGCTCTTGCCGTTCCATCAACTGCCGCTCGACCACCATTTGCGTCGCGATACCCGCGTGATCCGTGCCGGGTTGCCACAGCACATCGCGGCCGCGCATCCGTTCAAAACGGCAGAGAATATCCTGCAAGGTATTGTTGAGCGCGTGACCCATGTGCAGCGAGCCCGTGACGTTGGGCGGCGGAATCACAATGGTAAAAGGCCTGGCGTCACGGCGCTCAGGACGCCCCGCCTTAAACGCGCCAGCCTCCTCCCACATGCGCGACATGCGGTCTTCGATATCGGCGGGCTGGTAGTTTTTCTCGATCATGTCTGCAGCGTCAGGGGAACGGGGCTTGTGCGACGAATTCGACCCTTCGCAAAAGCGCTCACGGAGCCGCTAGCCAAGCGTCGGAATTCGACCCCTTAAAAGCCGCCTCCGCGCGTCAAGTCAACACGACCGCTGGGCCGGATGCGAAGATAGACCAGATGTAAGGCTTAAATCACGGCCAGCAACCGGCCGTCTAAGACAGGCTCGGTCAGCGCCCGCGCGAAACCCGCTCGATCTCCGCCTTAACGATGCGCTCCACAAGTCCCGGTAAATTGTCATCGAGCCAGGATTTCAGCATCGGCCGCAGCATTTCCTTGACCAGGTCTTCCAACGTGCGTGCGTTGTTGCTGAGCACCGTATGTGCCAGGCTATTGAAGGCCAATTCCACCGCCGACACCGTCGAACGCGACAGCATGGCAGGGGCGTCCATTGGGCTTGGCGGCGGATCGAACACCGGCTCGCGCATTGGCGCCCTGGCAGCAGCTTCGGTGAATTCGAGATCGTCCGGCGGTTCGACCTTCTTGAAGGCAGGCTGAGGCGGCGGCTCAGGCAACGCCATCTCATCGGTCAGATCCAGAACATCGGGCTCGGGGGCCGCGGGACGGATTTCTTCGGGCGTCGTAGCCTCATCCAACCCGTTGAGCAACGCGTCGATATCATCCTGACTATTGCTTACGGCCGCCGCGGGCGGCGGCGGTGCCACCGGCGCGGCCACCTTGGGAGGCGGCGCGGATGGCGCTGGATGATTGTCCACCGGAGCCCGCGCGGCTGGCGCAGGGGCTGGTTTCTCCGGCTTGGCTGATGCCGACGCAGGAGGAGCCGCAGGCGGAAGGCTTGCGGACGGAGCTTTTTCGGCGGCCACGGGCTTGGCTTCGTCGTCGGCAATGATGCGTCGGATCGACGCCAGAATCTCCTCCATCGAGGGTTCTTGAACCTTCGCAGGCTGCGTCATTTCCGATTCCACCTCATCAACGCCCTCGACAGCGTTTTTACACCAAGCGAGGCAGGCATTTGCTGGTTCCGGATAGACAGGCGCGGATTTTCATCGCGCCGACCCGACTTGTCCCCAGACAAACGCCGTCCGACGCATCGCACGAACCTTTGCCCCGCCCGGCGCACCGACCTCCCGCGCTTGAAAATTCCAATGCGGTGCGAATCGCTCTGCTGCCTCAGAGAACGCTACGTCAGGGCTGTAAATGATTGCAAGCAACGCCAACGCCCACCGGAAGGACACGGGGGGCGGCGTCGCGAAAAATAGACGTCAACCTCTACGGGCTAGCCGGATCTTGCAACGACGCGACGATCAATGGCCGTCGGGTGTGCGAACGCCAAACCAACTATCACGCACTTGCTGATAGTGCACGCTGGGATCGTACGTCGTGGTCGCCAAACCGAGGACCTGCGGCGAGAGCCGCCCCACGGCAGACAGCACACTATACGAAGCCACCACGCGATCATGTTGCGCCGTCACCAGCGCTACCCGCGCGTTGACCAGCGCCTGCTGGGCGTTGAGCACGTCGAGGGTGGTTCGTTGTCCAGCCTTGGCTTCTTCACGCACGCCGTTGAGCGCGATTTCCGAGGCAGTCACCTGCGACTGGGCCGAGGCCACCTGGGCCTTGCCCGCCACCAACTGTCCCCAGGCCGTGACGGTGTTGGCGCGCGTCTGGTCGCGGGTTTGTTCGAGCACGAGCCGCTGCTGGGCCAGTGATTCCTTGGATTGACGGATCAACGAATATTCGGCGCCGCCCTGATAGACTGGAACCGAGAGCTGCGCGATCGCCGAAGCCCCGAACTGCCGATAGACCTGCAGGCTCTGCTCATAAGACTGTTGTACCGCGGCCTGCAGCGTGACGGTCGGCAGCAGCGCGCCCTCGTTCACCTTCACCTGAAGAAAATTGACGTCGATGCCGTACATCGCCGCGGTGACGTTCGGATTTTCGATCAGGCTGAGCTCGACCGCTGAGGGAAGCGACGCCGGCAGGTAGCGATCCACCGGCGAGCCCGGCGCCAGCGCCTGCGGCTCGTTGCCGATGATGCGGCGGAAATTGGCTTGCGTGGTCGTCAGTGTCGCCTGCGCCGCGAGAAGCTGCGTCTTGCCGGCCGCGAGCTGCGCTTCCGATTGCGCAACGTCGGTGCGGGTTACCTCGCCGACATTGAAGCGATCCTGGGTCTGCTTCAGCGTCTGATCGAGAACGCGAACGTTGCTGCGGTTAACCTCGACGATCGCCGCATCGCGCAGATAATCCATGTAGACGGTGGCCGCAGCCAGCAGAACGGTCTCCTCGAGCACGCGCAGCGCTTCGCGCGCGCCGGAAACCTGACTCTCGGCAGCACGCGTTTTGTTGGCGGTCTGGTTGCCGTTGTAGAGGGTTTGAGTCACAGTCATCCCGGCGGAGCGTGGCGGATCCGTGCCGTGAACCTCCGAGCGGACGAGTTGCGACGCCGTACCGCCGAATGTCGAATTCACGTCGGTATATTGATAACCGGCACTCGCGGTCACCGCGACCTTCGGCCGGTATCCCGACAAAGCCTGCGGGACGTTTTCGTCGGTGGCCCTGACCGAGGCCCGCTGCGCGTTGAGCTGAGGGTTGTTCTGGTAGGCGCGCACCAAGGCAGCCTCGATCGTATCGGCCAATGCCGGCACCGGGCTCGCCAATGACCAAAGAAGCACCGCCGCCGCAGCGCCGGTAACGACCTTCACCCCATCCATCCCAAGTATTCCAATCATCCTGTCCCGGTTCCTCAGCCCCTAAACCGGGTCATCAAGTCATTCCAAACAGATATCTCGCACGACACCTTATTCGCGACACCGGAGCGAAGGAACCCCCTGGAAGGCCGGGACAGTGGAAACTCGGCAGCTGGGGCATCCCGGCCACACTGCCGGTCCGTTGCCAGCCCGAAAAGCCTCTCGCGCTAAAAAACGAACGCTGCGGGCCTCTCCAGACCCGGGAGAACCGGTATTGCAGTGTCGAAAAGCGCCCGATGCCCAAAATCGCCATGGGATGCCGTCACCACCATGGCCCGCTGCTGCCCGGCCAAGGCGAAGGTTCCGACCAGCCGGCCGCCTTCCCGAAGCTGGCGGTAGAGGGTTTCGGGCTCGATTTCGGTCGTCCCGTTGAGGAGAATCACGTCAAAAGGCGCATCTGCCGAATCACCGTCTGCTACTGGCGCGATCTTGACGGTCACGTTTCCAAGAGAAAGCGTGGCAAGGCTGGCCTTGGCCTTTGCGGCGAGCGACGGATCGCATTCGGTCGCCGTGACGCGCTTGCCCAAGTGCGCCGCCACGGCTGCCAGATAGCCGGTAGCGCATCCCACCACCAGTACCTCGTCAGTTTCCTTGATGTTGGCCGCCTGGATCATCTTAGCCGTCACCGCCGGCCTCAACAGGAATCGCTTTGCCGCCCCGCCTTCGCTGACGTCGATATCAAGATCGAGATAAGCGAGCGAGCGCTGGGCCTGCGGAACAAATGTCTCGCGCGGAATGGCGAGCATGGCATCGATGATTCGGATGTCGGTGACGTCGCTCGGACGCACCTGACAATCGACCATATTCCGGCGCGCGATCGAAAAATCGGACATTGAGAGCCCCGGTGACGAGCGGTTGTAAGCCGCAGGAGATGAAGAAAAACGGCGCCATCTTTGATACAAGGCCTGTCAAAACGCAACACAGCGGTGGTCACGAAGACCCGAGCGTCCGACGGCCGCCGGCCGAATAATAGGGAACACGGGCGCCATACCGCGGCCCAAAGGCTCCGCGCGCACCATCGACCCCCGCGAAATCTGCGTTATTTCGTCCTTTGCAAGCCCGGGAGGCTTTGTTATACGCTGCGCGTTGCGAACCCTAGGTTTCGCTCATTCCTCGGTAGCTCAGCGGTAGAGCATTCGACTGTTAATCGAATGGTCGCTGGTTCGAATCCAGCCCGGGGAGCCAGCAGCTCCTTAATAGACCGACGCAAGACGTTATCACCGGTCCGGCGGAATCGTTTTGCGCGTCGTCAACATCGTTGCAAGCCAACCGGTCTCGGTCTTTCCACGCGGCGTCGGGTGTTGTGCGCTTTAAGGCGCATCTATACCGCGGCGCATCGCGTTGATTTGCAATTCATGCGGATGAGAGCACCGGTCCCGAATTCCAGCTTTCGCTGGTTCAACCCGATGCAGCCCGGACGGCCGGCACTGTGCGTATTTCTCCGCGGACTTGGTAACACTTCGGCAACCAAGCCCGCCAGGGCACGCCCGACCGTTACAATTTGAATGATTTGCTCAATCCCGAAAAGAAGGAGTTTTGCGACGCTTGCCGCTCGACTGCGGGAGAGCGCGATGAGTGAGGCGGAATTCGAACGACTGCTGGATGCCGTCAATACGGCCATCGCGCCTATTCCCCAGAGCGATTTCATAACGGGCTTGATGACGCACGGTCGGGCGCCGGAAGCTGCCAACGACAACGGGCTGGCTTGGCCGCTGATCCCGTTTCCTGATGGGTGGCACGCCACCTGCTGAGGCGACGCCCTGGCAGACAGGCAATTGACCCGCAACCGTTCAGCTCTTTCCGCAAACCTTGCTGTAAGCTTCTGATTTCATTGATGGAGGCCACGACCAGAATTGAACTGGTGTAAACGGTTTTGCAGACCGCTGCGTAACCACTCCGCCACGTGGCCCCATGGGGCGGGATCAATACAGGGCACAACCGCTTAGACAACCACCCTCCCATCCCAGAATCCAAGGTTCATCGCGACCATCGTCGACCTCACAACAAATTACGTCATTGTCGGCAACGTCGCCGAGGCGGCGATCCTGTCGGCAACGGCTTCGTCCTTGGGCCCTTCGCGAGTCGCCCGGAAAAAGTGCGGCTGCTAACCGTCAAACCCGTTGGGATTTTGGCTTTGCCACCGCCAGTGATCCCTGCACATGGTTTCCAGATTTCTGGTGGCTTGCCATCCACCCAGGTACTTCGCTGCGCGATCGGTCGCTGCATAACAAGCGGCGACATCGCCGGCCCGGCGCGGCTGCACGTTGTAGGGAATCGATCTTCCGCTCGCCTGCTCGAACGCCCTCACGACATCCAGCACGCTGTTTCCCCTTCCCGTCCCCAGGTTGACGGCAAAGCATGCGGGCTGATCGAGAGACTTAAGCGCGGCCATATGCCCCTGCGCCAGGTCGACGACGTGAATGTAATCCCGCACTCCCGTGCCGTCGGGCGTGTCGTAGTCTCCCCCGAAAACATTCAGCCGCTCGCGCCTGCCCACCGCGACCTGGGCGACGAACGGCAGGAGATTGTTCGGCACTCCCTTGGGATCTTCTCCAATCAGGCCGCTTTCATGCGCACCGATGGGGTTGAAGTAGCGAAGTATGCCAATGCCCCAGGTTGGGTCGCTCGCAAATAGATCGCGCAGCATCTCCTCGACAACGAATTTCGTCTGACCATACGGATTGACCGGGTTGAGCGGATGATCCTCGGTGTAGGGCAGAAACTTCGGGTCGCCATACACGGTCGCGGACGAACTGAAGATGACGCGTTTGACGCGGCTCGCCTGCATGGCCCGCAGCAGGCGGTGGGTACCAACAACATTGTTGTCGTAGTAGTCGAGCGGCGAAGTAACGGAATCGAACACCGATTTCAGGCCGGCGAAATGAATGACGGCCGTGCATCCGAAATCGTTTAGCACCTTCTCGACACCGGCCTGGTCGCGAATATCACCCTCGACGACCGTCAACCGCTTTCCGCAGATCTGTTGGACACGTTCCAGCGACGCGCGGCTGCTGTTGGAGAAGTTATCGAGAGCTACCACCTCCTTGCCGGCACTAAGAAGCTCGACACAGGTGTGAGACCCGATATATCCGGCGCCGCCGGTCACCAAAATCATGAGGTTCTCCTCGTGCCTGACTTCGCGGTTGTCACAGTCGGATTAATCCGATCACGTGGCCGATGGGCGATTTGACCTCCGATGTCAATAACAGTGGCTTAAGCATCCGTCGGGCAGCCAGATAACGGCCCGCCGCGGCAGGGTCAGGCCCGCCTGCGGCGGCGAAAATCGCGCTTTGGCCGCGGTTTCGGCGCAAGTGAAGGCTGCTCCTCCCGCACCGCCCGATATCTTGTCAGCATCCGGGCAAAGCTAGCGTTCAACGTGTCGGCGATGTCTGGGCGCTTTTCGAGGCAGGCGAGAACCAACGCCGCCGCCTCGATTGTGGACAGCCCGTCGCGGCGCGGCTCGCGTCGAAGCTTTCCGTACCGCGATGGTTGCGACGGACCGAGAATCAGGCGCTGGCATTTCAGCATCCAGGCATTGCGCCACCACAGCGCCTTGGCCTGGCTCCAGGTGCCGTCCAGCAGCACCACGCCTTCGATCTCCCGTAAAATGGCGCGCTGATTTTCTGCAATCTCACCTTTACGGTCGATGGCAATCACTTCTTCGGTCGCGTCGAGATCGGCCGCTTTCGCGGACCCTAAATAGAGCACGGCCCAGCGCGCGGGATCGACGACCGTCCGTCCCAAAGCCTTCGACAGGCTCGGCCAGGAAAGGCCGATCTTTAGTACGGCCCTCTTAAAGTGCATCGCCGTCAGGCGGGCGGTGCCGAGAGCCCTGTCCTGTTCCTGCGGATGCTGCAAAATCAGGAGATCGAGACGGCTTTCGATCGGTTTGACGTCCTTGCAGACGCATAGAGGCATCGGCTTGCGGCAATGGGGGCAATCGGACGCAGGCGCGGTCGAGGCGATGCCATCTTCAGCCTCAGGTGGTCTGGACATAAGCTGCTATACGCCGTGCCGCGACCGGCTTCAACGATCTGCGGAATAGTCCCGCGCTGCCATTTACCAACGGCGTTGAGGTCGATCTCCGCCGTCGCGCTCTCCGCGCCGCCTGCTACCGAAACTTTCGGTACGACGCCCCGTATCTTGGGGGTATCAGAGGGCGGGGAACCGAATGCGCATTGCGGTGATTGGGACAGGAATTGCCGGCAATGCCGCCGCATGGACCTTGTCGAAGCGTTATCCGGTCACCGTTTATGAGCGGGAAATTCGACCCGGCGGCCACAGCCATACCGTCAATATCGACTATGACGGCACGCCGGTCGCGGTCGATATCGGGTTCATCGTTTACAATGAACTCAACTACCCGGACCTGACCGCGCTGTTCAGTCATCTGGGCGTTGAGACCCGGGAAAGCCACATGAGCTTTGCAGTGACCGCCGACACCGGCCGCTTCGAATGGAAGGGCGGCGGCAACAACTGGTGGCAAGTGACGGCTGGCCTGTTTGCGCAACCGCGAAACCTGCTTTCGCCGAGCTATCTGAGCATGCTGCGCGATATCCCGACCTTCAACCGCGAGAGCGTTACGGACTATGCCGCCGGCCGGCTGACGGGAATGACGCTCGGTGAATACTTCCGCCAGCGAAAATTCGCACCGCGATTGCTCTCGGATTATCTCGCCCCAATGGGCGCGGCGATCTGGTCGACGCCGGCGCAGGACATGCTGGATTTTCCAGCCGAGAACTTCGTAGCGTTTTTCAGCAACCACTGCCTGTTGCAGCATGACCGACCGGTCTGGCGGACCGTCAAAGGGGGTAGCCGAAGTTACGTGGAGAAGCTGACCGGCGCCTTTCGGGACCGCATCCGCCTGGGCTGCGCGGTCACCTCCATTGAGCGAATGGCGCGCGGCGTTGTCGTGAGTCGACAGCCAGGGCGGCAGTGAAACCTACGACCACGCTGTGATTGCCTCGCATAGCAATCAGGCCTTGGCGATGTTGTCCGATGCCGACGATCGGGAGCGCGCCGTGTTGGGCGCCATCGGATATTCCCCCAACACGATTTACCTGCATCGCGACCCCCGACTCATGCCGAAACGGCGGCGGGTATGGGCGGCCTGGAATTTTCTGCGCTGGCCGCGCCAGGGGACCGCCCTCAATGAGGTCGCCGTGACCTATTGGATGAACGAACTCCAGGGCATCGACAAAAACAAACCGCTGTTCGTGAGCCTCAATCCCCCTTTCGAGCCAGACCCCAAGCTTACCTTCGGCCGGTATATCTGCGAACATCCCCAATATGACGCCGCTGCGTTTGCTGCCCAGCGACAGCTCGAGGACATTCAGGGAAAACGCCATACCTGGTTTTGCGGAGCTTGGACCGGATACGGATTCCATGAGGATGGGATACGATCGGGACTGGCCGTCGCGGAAGCCCTGGGTGCGACCGCTCCCTGGCGCGAAGCGCCGCCTGAACTCGCGGAGGCCGCGGAGTAAGCCATGCGAAACCGCAACGCCAAGACAGCCGGGATCGAGGGCGCTGCAGCCGCACTTTACATTGGCGAGGTCATGCACGCCCGTCTCAAACCGGTCGGCCATCGCTTCAACTATCGCGTGATGAGCCTACTGATCGATCTCGACCGGCTCGACGTGGCCGACCGGCAGACGCCGTTGTTCGGTGTCAACCGGCGAGCGCTTTACAGCTTCCACGAGTCTGATCACGGCGAGCGCGACGGCTCATCCTTGCGGCTCTACGTGCAACGTTGCGCGAGCGAACATGGAATCGATCTGACCGGCGGACGGGTACTGCTGATGTGCTATCCGCGCCTACTCGGTTACACCTTCAACCCCCTGTCGGTTTATTTCTGCTACCGCGCGAGCGGGCAGCTCGTCCTTCTGATCTATGAGGTTCGGAATACATTCGGCGATATTCATGCCTACGTATTGCCGGTGCAGCGCGGCGATGTAAGCCCGGCGGGCATCCGCCAGGCACAGGAGAAGCAGTTTTACGTCTCGCCCTTTGTCGAGATGGCGATGCGTTATCATTTCAGGGTCGCGCCGCCGAGCGACCAGGTCAAACTGCGTATTCTCGAGACCGATCGCGAGGGCCCGCTTCTATCGGCAACCTTCAAGGGTCATCGGCGCGCGCTCGCTACCGGAGAGTTGTTACGCTCGTTCTTTTTGCTGCCCGCCGTTACCGCGAAGATCATCGTCGCCATCCATTGGGAGGCCCTCCGGCTCTGGCTGAAGGGGGTGAGGCTGGTGCCCCGTCCGAACGGCTCCGCCAACGGAAGCTTGGCGACCGCCGCGCGCAGTGATTATACTTCCGCGTCTGGTCATGGCAGAAGGTGAGACCAAGGTCGGCCGGCGATGTCCGAGGTGATTCCGATCACGTCCGAAACGGTGGATCGTCTGCCTGCGGATCTGCCCCGCATGGTTCGGCTCGCGCTTGGCTACGGAGCAAAGCTCCGTTACGGCTCGCTCGAAATCGCCCTGCCGGATGGCCGCGCCGTCAAACTCGGCAACAACGGACCCGGTCCGGCCGCAGCCATGAAAGTCTACGATTTTGGATTCGCCTCCCGCCTGATCCGCGGCGGCGACATCGGCATTGCCGAGGCTTATCTGCGCGGCGACTGGGACACGCCCGACCTGACCCAGTTTCTCTACCTCTTCTGCGTCAATCAAGACTGGATGCGCTCCATGCTCGTCGGCAGGCCGATGGTGCGGGCCGTTCAGACGGTCCGGCATTGGCTCAACCGCAATACAAGACGTCAGGCCCGTCGCAACATTTACAAACACTACGATATCGGAAATGCCTTTTATTCGGCATGGCTTGACCCAAGCATGACCTATTCGTCGGCGCTGTTTGAAGAGCACACGGCCGATCTGACCGCCGCCCAAAATAACAAATACCGGCGGCTCGCCGAAGCAATCGATCTGAGGCCGGGTCAACGGCTGCTTGAGATCGGCTGCGGATGGGGCGGGTTCGCTGAATACGTCGCCAAAACCGTGGGCGCGAAGGTAGTCGGGCTCACCATCAGCAAGGAACAGCGCGATTTCGCGCAGGCTCGCATCCAGGCCGCGGGCCTCAACGATCGCGTCGAAATCAAGTTGCAAGACTATCGCGACGAACGCGACCACTATGACCGGATTGCCTCCATCGAAATGATCGAGGCGGTCGGCGAAGAGTTTTGGCCGCAATATTTTTCGCAACTGCGTGACCGCCTGTTGCCCGGCGGCCTAGCCGGCATTCAGGCGATCACCATCCAGGACAACCTGTTCCACGCCTACCGCCGTGAGGTTGATTTCATCCAGCGCTATGTTTTCCCCGGCGGCATGCTGCCGTCGCCGCAAATACTCAAATCGTTGGGCGAACGCTTCGGTGTACCTGTCATCCGCGAGCGCATTTTCGGGCAAGATTATGCCAAGACGCTTGCCACCTGGCGAAATAACTTCCGCACTGCCTGGCCCAACCTCATTCCACTCGGCTTCGATGACCGGTTCCGGCGGCTATGGGAATATTATCTCGCCTACTGCGAGGCCGGCTTTCTGTCGGGAAATATCGACGTCCGCCAGGTCGTGTTCGCCAAAGCGAGCTAGTTCGCAACGCACAAATCCGTCGTACAACCAGCTTCCACTTTCATTGCCCGCGCTCTACTGTCGCCTTCCACAGGTCGATTTCGAGCATATCTAGCGCGCATGAAAATCAACAACGACGTCATCGAAGCTATCGGCAATACCCCGCTAATCAAACTGCAGCGGGCTTCCGAGCTGACCGGCTGCACGATCCTCGGCAAAGCCGAATTCATGAATCCCGGCCAATCGGTGAAGGACCGCGCCGGAAAATGGATGATTCTGGAGGCCGAAAAACGCGGCGAACTCAAACCGGGCGGCTTGGTGGTGGAGTCGACTGCCGGCAACACCGGAATCGGCCTTGCCGTCGTTGCGAGCGCGCGCGGATATCGCACACTGATCGTGATACCGGAAACGCAAAGCCAGGAGAAGAAAGACATGTTGCGGCTTTGCGGCGCCGAACTGGTCGAGGTGCCGGCGCTGCCCTATGCCAATCCGAACAACTATCAGCATATCGGACGACGCCTCGCCGATCAGTTGCGGGCGCACGAACCGAATGGTGTCTTGTTCGCCGATCAGTGGAACAATCTGGATAATGCGAAAGCACACTACGAATCGACCGGACCTGAAATCTGGCAACAGACCGACGGCAAGGTTGACGGCTTCATCTGCTCGGTCGGGTCAGGCGGCACGCTGGTCGGAACGGGCAGATTTCTAAAGGAGAAGAACAAGGGAATCGTGATCGGTTGCGCCGATCCGCAGGGCGCAGCGATGTATGAGCTGTTCAAGCACGGCGAGGCCAAGGCCACGCCGGGTGGATCGATCACCGAGGGCATCGGCCTCGGCCGGGTCACTCCCATCATCGAACAGGCCAAGGTCGACGAGGCCTATCTGATACCGGATACCGAAGCCGTTCCGGTGATCTACGAACTACTTGAGCACGAGGGACTTTGCCTCGGCGGTTCGACCGGCATCAACGTCGCCGGCGCGATCCGGCTGGCCAAGCAGCTGGGGCCCGGCAAGACGATCGTGACCATCCTTTGCGACTCCGGAAACCGCTATCAGTCCAAGCTGTTCAATCCGGATTTCATGCGATCGAAGAACCTGCCGGTGCCGGCATGGCTGGAAAAGCGCAGCAAGATCGACGTGCCGTTTGCATAATCAGCGAGTAGCGAATGCCACTCGCCACTCCCTATTCGCCATTCGCCATTCGCCTATCTCAGGATCTGGCTGAGGAAAAGCTTGGTCCGCGCATGCTGCGGATTGGCGAAGAAATTCGCCGGCGTGTTGGTTTCGATGATCTGCCCTGCATCCATGAAAACGATGCGGTTGGCCACTTCCCTCGCAAATCCCATTTCATGGGTGACGACAAGCATGGTCATGCCCTCTCTGGCGAGGTCGACCATGGTGTCGAGCACCTCCTTGACCATTTCCGGATCCAGCGCCGAGGTCGGCTCGTCGAACAGCATGACCTTGGGATTCATGGTGAGCGCCCGGGCGATCGCAACCCGCTGCTGTTGGCCGCCAGACAGCTGGCTTGGATATTTGCTGGCCTGATGCGGAATCTTCACCCGCTCCAGATATTTCATCGCCGCCGCCTCGGCATCTTTCTTCGGTACATGGCGAACCCATATCGGCGCGAGCGCGCAGTTCTCCAGCACCGTCAGATGCGGAAACAGGTTGAAGCTCTGGAACACCATCCCCACTTCGCGCCGGACCTCATCGACCCGTCGCAACTGCGGGCCGAGTTCGATGCCATCGACGACGATCCGGCCTTCCTGAAACTCCTCCAGCGCATTAATGCAGCGGATGAACGTCGATTTTCCAGAGCCGGACGGACCGCAGATGACGATCCTCTCGCCCTTGGCCACATCGATGCCGATGTCGCGCAGGACGTGAAAGTCGCCGTACCATTTGTTGAGCCCGGAAATGCCGACGATCGGATCTGTAGTCATGAGTTTTCTCGGTTACGCACGATGAGCGTTCAGCCTGTGCTCGACGAACAGTGAATAGCGTGACATGCCAAAACAGAAGGCAAAATAGATCATTCCCGCGAAGGCAAAGCCCGTAAACAGCGTCGTTGGTGTCGCCCATACCGGATCGGCGAACGCGGCATGTACCGATCCCAACAGATCGAACAGCGCCACGATCGACACCAGCGAGGTGTCTTTGAACAATCCGATAAAGCTGTTGACGAGCCCGGGAATGACGTGACGCAGCGCCTGCGGCATCACGATCAAGCTCGTGGTCTTCCACCAGGAAAGACCGATGGCGTTGGCCGCCTCGCTCTGCCCGCGCGGGATAGCTTGCAGCCCGCCACGAACGACCTCGGCAATGTACGCCCCGGAAAACAGGGCTATGCCGATCAGCGCGCGAACCAGGCCATCGATCTTGAAATTGCCAGGTAGAAACAACGGCAGCATGTAGGTCGCAAAGAACAGCACCGTGATCAGCGGGACGCCGCGCCAGAATTCGATGAAGACAACCGAAAAGAAGCGGATCAGCGGGATCGTCGAGCGCCGGCCCAGCGCCAGCGCAATCCCGATCGGCATGGAAGTGACGATACCGGTGACCGAAACCACCAGCGTCACCAAAAGGCCGCCCCAGAGGCCGCTGTCGACAATTGGAAGGCCACCATGGTCGAGACCCATCACCGCGATCACAAGACCGATGCTGGCGAATGCCGCAACGCTGCCAATCAACATGCGCCATCCGGTACGAAAACCGCCGCTGACGAAGAACAGGATCAGCGATACGATCACCGCCGTTACCGCAAAATCGACCCATACCGGACGCGAGGAGCTCTGAATTTGGCCGTTCACCCAAACGAGTGGCCAGATCAAGCCGGAAATCGCCGTCCCGAACAGCACAATGAGTTTACCGAGCCATTGCTCCGGTAGCCCGATGACCACCGTTGCCTCGCCTGCCCGTATGAGCTCTTGACCGAGGTCGCTGACGGTATCGGCAAAGCCTGACAACGGGCCAGCCATCCAACTTACCCCAAAGCCGTTCAGCCCGCCGCCACGCAGCAGAAAAAACGCGACGACGGGAAATGCAATAAAAAACAGGCCAGCGTTAAGGCCCTTCGCAGGCAGGCGCGGAATTAACAGCGGCAACAACAACATGGCCGCAAGCGCGAAGGTCAAATTCACCCGCCAACGCTCAAGCTCGGGATAGAAGCCGTAGATGAACTGGCTGAATTTTGCCTGGATGAACGGCCAGCAGGCGCCGACAGCATGTCCAGCGTTCTGGGCGAGGCAGGCGGTACGGTCTTTCCCGCTCCAGACGGCATCGATGAGCAGAAACTTCACGGCCGGGACGATTGTAAACCACAACAACAGCATGCTCACGATGGTGAGCAAAACATTTGTCGGCGAATTGAACAGGCGCGTGCGCAGGAAGCCGACAAAGCCCGTCACCTTGACCGGCGCCGTTCGCTCGGGAATGAGTTCCTGCCGAACGAACGAGGACGATGCGGCAAAATCGCTCATCCGCCCATGCTCCGGCTGATGCGCCAACCGTAGAAACTCATGATCGCACTCGTGACAAGCGAGATCGTGAGATAGACGCCCATCGTGATTCCGATGATTTCGATGGCCTGTCCGGTCTGGTTGAGCGCGGTACCGGCAAACACCGAGACCAGATCGGGATATCCGATCGCGACGGCCAAGGACGAATTCTTGGTGAGGTTGAGATACTGGTTGGTCAGCGGCGGCA
Source organism: uncultured Alphaproteobacteria bacterium (assembly GCA_963706265.1). Lineage (GTDB taxonomy): Bacteria > Pseudomonadota > Alphaproteobacteria > Rhizobiales > Xanthobacteraceae > Bradyrhizobium. The sequence goes on from CAVPLO010000005.1 coordinate 636,772, forward strand.
GAATGACACGCATCGCTTGCGGCACCACAATCAGCCGCAGCGTCGCGCCCCGCGTCAGGCCGAGGGAAGAGCCGGCTTCCATCTGCCCCTTGTGAACGGCGAGGATTCCCGACCGTACATTCTCGGCGATAAAGGCGCCGGTATAGGTCGATAGCGCCAGCGTCAACGCCACAAACTCCGGAATAACTCGCGAGCCGCCGGCAAAATTGAAGCCCTTGAGTTGAGGCACTTCGAAACTGAAGGGAGCGCCAAACACCAGCACCGCAAGCAACGGCAGCACGACGAACAGGCCTGCAACATAAGGCCAGATCATTATTATCCGGCCGGTTTGAAACAGTTGCCGCCGGGCATAGGACCGCAGCAGCAGCGAAGCCGTCACTGCAATCAGGAGCGCGATCGTCGCAGCCTCCAATCCCGGCTGCGGAATGGGCGTCGGAACCACGAGCCCGCGATTGGAAAGAAAGACAACCCCGAACAGCGAGATGCTTTGCCGCGGCGCCGGCAGCGCACCGAGCACCGCGAGATACCAGAACAATATCTGGAACAGGAGCGGCAGGTTTCGCAGCAATTCGACATAAGCGCCGCAGATGCGCGACAATAACCAGTTCGGCGACAGCCGGCCCAGCGCAACAAGGAATCCGATAATGGTTGCAAAGAAGATGCCGATGACCGCGACCAACAGCGTGTTGAGCAGGCCAACAAAAAACACGCGCGCGTACGAATCTGATCCGGAATAGGGAATGAGGCTCTGATTGACATCAAAGCCCGCGTTGTTGGTCAAAAATCCAAAGCCGGCCGCAATTCGCTGCGTCTGCAGATTACTCTGGACGTTGGCGACGATTTCATAGCCGATCCAGGCCAGCACGATCACCAACAGGAGCTGAACGACAAATCCGCCCCAGCCCGCCTTGCCGCCGAGCGTACGCCGCAATCTGGCAACCAACTGCTGCGGCGGGGCTCGTGGTTCGATGCTCATCGTCTGCGGACGCCGTGAGGCGATCAGCGGATCGGCGGCGCGTACTGGATTCCGCCCTTGTTCCAGAGCTGATTTAATCCACGGGCGATCTTGAGCGGCGAACCGGCGCCGACGTTCCGATCATAGGTTTCGCCGTAGTTGCCGACGGCCTTGATGATCCGGATGACCCAATCCTTGGTCACACCGAGCTGTTCGCCGAAATTGCCATCGGAGCCGAGCACCCGTTTCAATTCCGGTTTGTCGGATTTCACCATCTCGTCAACGTTTCTTTGGGTAATGCCGAGTTCCTCGGAATCGACCATGGCGAACAGCACCCATTTGACGAGGTCGAACCATTGATCGTCGCCATGACGAACCATCGGGCCGAGCGGCTCCTTCGAGATGATCTCCGGCAGCACGACGTGATCGTCCGGATTGGCCATCTTCAGACGGTAGGCGTAAAGACCCGACGCGTCGGTCGTGAAGGCGTCGCAGCGCCCGGATTCGTACGCCTTGACGGTCTCATCTCCACCCGCAAACGCAACCACCTCATACTTCATGTTGTTGCCCTTGAAGTAGTCGGCGAGATTCTGTTCGGTGGTGGTACCCGTTTGCACGCATACCGATGCGCTGTTTAGCTCGAGGGCTGAATTTACCTTCAGGGACTTTCGCACCATGAAGCCCTGCCCGTCGTAGTAGGTTACCCCGGTAAAATTTGCGCCAAGGGTAGTGTCGCGCGAGAGCGTCCAGGTCGTATTGCGCGACAGCAGGTCGATTTCCCCGGACTGCAATGCAGTGAAGCGGTCCTTGGCCGACAGCGGCACAAATTTGACCTTGGTCGGGTCATTGAAGATTGCCGCCGCGACCGCGCGGCAAATATCCACGTCAATTCCGGTCCAGTTACCCTTGTCGTCGGGCGACGAAAAGCCCGGCAGTCCCTGACTCACTCCGCAGGTCAGCATACCGCGGTCCTTGACCGTCTTGAGCGTTTGCGCGGTCGCGGACTGCGCGGAAAAGCCGGTGGCGAAAGCAAGGGCAAGGACAAGAGATACGCGTTTCATGGCGAGGCCTTTCGAAAGTCGTGCGGGAACGATGGCTTGTCGATGCAGGCATAAAGCGGGCCAGCCGATCATCCGCCGCAAATACCGGTCCGGACGGGCAAGTTCGCCCCTGTCCCGGCCCGAAAATGAAACAGCGGTTGCAGCAGGCCCCTCAACACTGCGGCGAATTGGTGGGCCGCATCACAGAACGACTGGAGGGCCGGGTCAAGGGGTTGACGCAAGTCTTCCCTGCCCTGCTATTAACCGGCAAGCTGGCGTCCTGTGCTTCAATCAACTCTTGCAAAATGCCTGAAGACCGGACCCGCCCATAAGGAGACCAGCAGGAACATGAGTTCTGGCGACGACGAAGGCACAACGCCGATGAAAACCGAAACAGCGCTGGTGACCGCGGGACGCGACACCAAGGCACAGAAAGGATTCGTTAATCCACCCGTCGTCCACGGTTCCACCGTGCTCTACCCGACGGCAGACGACCTTCACGCGCACCGCGCGGAATTCCAGTACGGCCGCCACGGCACCCCCACGACCAGGGCGCTTCAGCAGGCGCTGATGGCGCTGGAAGGACCGCGATGCGCGGGCGTTGGCATTGCCCCTTCGGGGCTTGCGGCGATCACAACGACGTTGCTCGCCGTGTTGAAGGCCGGCGACCATCTTCTGGTTTGCGACAACGTCTATCGGCCCTCGCGCAATTTCTGCAACGGCCTGCTTTCACGCTACGGCATCGAAACCACCTATTTCGATCCACTGATCGGCGCGGGCATTGCCGGCTTGTTCAAGCCCAGCACACGGGCGGTACTGATTGAGGCGCCCGGTTCGCAATCCTTCGAAATGCCGGATGTTCCGGCCATTGCTTCCGCCGCGCATGCCCATGGCGCGATCGTGATCGATGACAACACCTGGGCAACCCCGCTATTTCATCGTTCGCTGGAGGAAGGTGTCGACATCAGCATTCAGGCCGCCACCAAATATATCGGCGGACACTCCGACATCATGTTCGGGACCATTTCGGCCAATGCCAAAACATGGCCGGCGGTTTCCGAAGCGATCCGGTTGCTTGGGATCTGCGCCGGACCGGATGATGTCTTTCTCGCGATCCGCGGATTACGGACGCTTGCGGTGCGGCTCGCACAACACCACCGCTCGGGGCTGGAAATTGCCAGATGGCTCGGGCTGCGGCCCGAGGTCTTGCGGGTGCTTCACCCGGCGCTCGAAAGCGATCCTGGCTACGCGATCTGGAAGCGGGATTTCACCGGAGCATCGGGGTTGTTCGGCGTCGTCCTCAAACCAGCTCCACAAAAAGCCGTCGATGCCTTGCTCAATTCCCTCAAACTGTTCGGCATGGGCTATTCCTGGGGCGGCTTTGAAAGCCTCATTATCCCGTTCGACTGCACCGGATATCGCACGGCGACGCCGTGGGCGCCGGGCGGACCGACGCTGAGGCTGCATATTGGGCTTGAGAATGTCGACGACCTCAAGGCCGATCTTGCCCGCGGCTTCGAAGCCATGAGCACGGCCTAACGATCCAGCGTCTCCGATCCCTTCGCATGATGCTTGAAGATCAGCATCAGGTTGCGGACGTAGATGATGTTCGAGGCTAACTGTCCGATGATGATGATGGGTTCGCGCTTGACCAGGCCGTAGATCAGCGTCAACAGGCCGCCACCGATCGAAAAGAACCAGAACGCCAACGGCACAACGCTCCTTCCAGCCCGCTCGCTCGCGATCCATTGCACCAGGAAGCGCGCGGCAAAGGCAAGTTGCGCAATCAGGCCGAAGGCTAGCCAGAAGTCGAACTTGGCGACAAAGATGTCGTAGAGATACTGGCCGAGAGCCTGCCCGTATTGGATCAGCATTATTTCACCTCGGTCACGTCAGGCGTCGGCTTCTTGCGGCGGATCAGCCACCACACCCCCGCGAGATCCATGATTCCGATCCATAACCGGTCGAAAAAGCCATAGTTTGACACGCCCGAATGCCTCGGGCGGTCAATCACGTCGACATAGACGATGCCAAATCCTTCGCGGCGAACCAGCGCCGGCAGAAAACGATGCAACCCGTCGAAATAAGGCAGCGCCAGGAACACGTCGCGCCGGAATGCTTTCAGGCCACACCCGGTGTCGCGGGTACCGTCGCGAAGGATCCCGTTACGCACAGTATTGGCGATGCGCGACTGGAGTTTCTTGAATCCTGTATCTTTGCGTCCCACTCTTTGGCCGGCGGCCAGGCCGGCGCGCTCGCCACCTTCTTCGATCGCTGAAATCAACGCTGGCAAGAACGCCGGATTATTCTGACCATCACCATCCAGCGTCGCTACGATCGCGCCACGCGCAGCACGAACGCCGCTGCGCACCGCGGCTGATTGACCCGTCGATACCGCGTGGCGCAACTGGCGCACGTTCTTGCGCTCTTTCATGGCGCTCTCAAGCCGTTCCGCGGTTGCGTCCGTCGAACCGTCATTGATGTAAATGATTTCGTAATTCCAGCGGGTGTCGAGCGCCGAGGTAATCTCGGCAATCAGCGGCGCAATATTGTCCGCCTCGTTGCGCACGGGAACAACGATGGAAACGGCGATTGAGTCGGAAGAAGGCAAATCTCACCCGTTGGCGTTGACCGGCGGCCGGCTCGCTTCTTATGGGGCTGGTGGCCCCGCGGCAACCCCTTTGAGAGCCCCTCCAGCGACCGGCGAAATGACCCCGCCACTGCCGATGGAAAATCCCAGGCCTCGGACGGCAAACCAGTATCGGACATACATGGCCCCAATGATCCCGACCGTGGCGCCTGCCATCACGTCGCTCGGATGATGCGCCAGAAGCACCAGGCGGGTAAACGCAATCATCAGCGCATAGGCAATCATCAGGCCCCGCAGCCGTGGCCAGACCGCGGCGACCGCAAAAGCCAGGGCAAAGGCCGTGATCGAATGCGCGGACGGGAAGCTGGCGTGCGCTTCGGTTCCGGCAAAGGGAGCGAAGTTGAAGGCATTGGCCGCCCCGCCGACGAATGGCCGCCCCCTCCCGGCGATCCACTTCAACAACTCGCCCGCAACAAGCGGCACCGATACTGCCAACAACACGAATTGCAGACGCAGACCGATCGCAAGCAGCTGGCGCCGCGCAGGTTCATGCATGGCAGGCGCGACCAGCCCAACCGCCAGCAGCAAGACCGCCGCCAGCGACAGAACGTAACTGTCCTTGCCGAAGCTGGTCAAAATGCGAAAAGGCCAGAGGCCCGGAGCACCACGGGGCGGCATCAGCGCGATTTCCCATGCGTCAAACCAGACCATCAGCGTGACAATCAGCAGCCCTGCGACGACGGCGGTGATCATCGTGTTGCGCATCAGCCGCTGCGCGGCCTCAGCGCGATGCGCCTGCGACGGCGGACGCACCAGTTGCGTCGCCCATGTCGAGACGACCATGAAAAGACGCGGACGATAGCCAGTGGCTTCATCCGTCCTGGACTGAATGGACATCTTACTGCGTGCCTTCGGAACGGAAGATGGCGATCGAAATCGCCCGCCCCTGCGAAATATTGTAGCCCTCGACGCGTGTCGCCACGTTGTAACGAAGGCCAATCGCCTCGGCGCGCTGGGCAAAGCTCCTTTCGGCGCGCTGCTCAATCAAGGCAAATCGGCAACTGCCCTGGGCGAGAAAATCGGCCGCGCCTGATCCATCGGTCAGAAGCGTCGAGGTGCCGGTCATGAAGACCAGGCTCGGCTCATGAAAACCCGCAGCAGCGGCTTTCGGTCCGACGCAGACCACATTGCGAAGCGCCCGCGCCACCTCGGCGCTGGGAAACAAAGGCGTCAGCGCCGGCAACACCACGCCGTAAATGGCGAACGCCAGAAACAGCGCTGCGACCACCGCATTCAACAACGAGCGTTCCGCGCGGTTGTCATCATAGAGCCACCACGCAAACAGCCCGAAGATGAGAGCCGCGGCCACGAAGGGCCACGCCAGGAACACCGGTTGGCGCGTCAGGCTCACCGCCGCGACAACAGCAGCGAGCGAAGCGAGGGCGGGAATGGCAAACCACCACGCTGCCCCGCTTGTGAGCCACGAGCGTGACAACACGCGCCGTTCGAGCGCGCCAACGGTAAGAATCGCAATCGCCGGATAGAGCGGCAACACGTAGTGTGGCAGCTTCGTCAGGACGATCTCGAACACGATCCAGGAAGGGATCAGCCAGGCCAGCAGAAACTGCGCTCCCGGCTCTCGCCTTGCCCGCCAGACGGCGGGCGCCGCCATCGCCGCTAGCGGCGCACCGGGCCAGAAGGTCAGCCAGAACAGCAGCAGGTAGAGACCGGGCGGCATGCCGTGCAATTCCTGCGCTGCCAGCTTGCTGAGCATGTCGCCGCCAATTGAATCGGTGAAGAATGCATCGCCCGCTCGCCAGAAGATCGCGACAAACCACGGCAGGACAAGAACCAGCATCCAGATCAGGCCCCACACCGGACGAAGCCGCCAAAGCCACGCCGCCGAGCGATCGAGAAAGGCCAACGTCAGAATGGCCAGCCCCACAAACATCAGGATCAGCGGCCCCTTGATCAGAATGCCGCCCGCGAGGGCCGTCCAGAAAATCGGCCGGCCATATCCACGGCTGATGCGGAGAATCGTCGCCGCGCTGCCAGGCAAGGTAGATTCGCGCCAGCGCCCCCATCGCCGCCACGACCGTAAGCAGCAACATCGCGTCAGTCTTGGCTAGCCGCGCTTCGACGTTGAGCAGCACCGAACTTGCCATAATGAGGGCCGCCAGAATCGCGCCGCGCCGGGTGACAAAAGCGAGCGCGGTCCAGTAGGTCAGAAGCACGGCGCCGAGTGCGCCGATCAGTGACGGCACACGGTAAATCCAGATGCGAACCTGAGCACGCGGCAGGCCAAGTGCGGAGGCGGTTTCGACCGCCGCCGCCTGCATCCAGTAGATGCCAACCGGCTTTTTGTACCGCACGTCATCCTGGAAGCGGATATCGACGAAATCGCCGCTCTCGACCATTTGTTTGGTCGCCTGCGCAAATCGCGCTTCGTCCCGATCAATCGGCGGAATGCGGAAGAAGCCGGGCAGGAACAACAAAAATCCGCACAGCACAAGAAGTGCGACGGCGCGGACGTGACTCGCGGTTGCAAAATCCAGGAGATCGACGAGTCGGCTGCCCCGATCGACCCTCTTTTGAGGCTCGCGCGGCTGTCCAAATCGAGGGCGGGCATAAGTCTCGCTCATCGGTTCCGCATACGCTGAAAATGACGTCGGGACAACCGCTTAGCGAGCGACTATTGAACTCTGACGACAACTGTGTCCGCCGCGCCCTTGGCGTCGATGACCGTTAATCTGGCGAAGCCCGGACCCGGTGAATCGATCAGGCGCTGGCGGCGGCCATCGAGTTCCCCAACCGACATCCCATTGACGAGCATGGTGATCGGAAGCACGCCACCTGCCACCTTCACAGGCATCGGCGAAGCCGACGCCCCGTCGGCCCCGGAGACGTCGATCCGCGAGCCGTTCAGCGGGAACTGGATATGCGGCGCGCGCTCGCCGTCGGTTCGCACCAGATCGCCCAGCGGACGATACCGCCGCAGCGGCAACGGCAGCTTGGCATTGCTGGCCACCAACGTGCCCTTGGGCGGTTTCGGCAACGCCGCCGGTAATTTGCCGGTGCGGGCAAAGGCATCGAACAGGATCGGTGCAGCCGCGATGCGTCCGGCAATGCCCGGCGCCGGCGCGCCGTCGGGACGACCGACCCAGACGCCGACGGTGATCCGGCCGTCGAAACCAATCGACCAGGCATCGCGGTAGCCGTAGCTCGTGCCGGTTTTGAAGGCGATCCGGTTACGCACCCCGTTTTCCGGCGGTGGCGTCCCCAACAAAACATTGCCGACCTGCCATGCGGCGACCTGGTCCAGCAAGCGTTCCGGTTCCCGTGCCACGTCGCGCTGGCCCTGGATTTCCCGCAAGGGCCGCGTGTTGCCAAGCCGCGCCAGTCCCGAGTAAAGCTGCACAAGGTCCTGCAACGTGATCCCGACGCCGCCGAGGCCCATTGCCAATCCTGGTGCCTCATCTTTCGGCAACTCCAGATTGGCTCCGGCCTGCTTCAGCCGCGACGACAACCGGCTGGCGCCGACGCGATCGAGCAATGCCACCGCGGGCACGTTAAGCGACATTTGCAGCGCCTTGCGTACCGGAACCGTGCCCTGGAAGGTCATGTCGAAATTTTCCGGCGCGTAGGAGCCGAAGCGGATCGGCCGGTCGTCGATCAGGCTTTCCGGATGAACGAAGCCGTCCTCGAAGGCGAGACCATAGATGAACGGCTTCAGCGTCGATCCCGGCGAGCGCACCGCGCGGGTCATGTCGACCTGGCCGGCGCGGCGGTCGTCGAAGTAGTCGGGCGAGCCCACCCGTGCGAGCACGTCGCCGCTCAAGTTATCGACCGCAAGAATGGCGACGGAGATATTCGGACCCAACGCGGCCGAGCGGTCGTGTGCCAGACTCTCCAGCGCCCGCTGCAAGCCGGCGTCGAGCGTCAATGCAATGATCGATTTATCCTTCACCGACAGCATCGCGTTGTCAGCCGAATGTGGAGCGAGTATCGGCATCGGCTTGCGCATGCGGGGCACGGGGACAGCCTTCGCAAGCGCTGCGTCGGCATCGGGAACAACACCGTCTTCAACCATGCGATCGAGCACGCGGTCCCGCGCGGCGCGCGCGGCATCCGGATGACGGTCAAGCCTGCGATTTTCCGGCGACTGCGGCATGGCGACCAGTAGTGCGGCCTCCGACAACGACAACCGTTTCGGCTCCTTGCCGAAATAGGCGATCGAGGCGGCGCGAATGCCTTCCAGATTGCCGCCGTACGGCGCCATTGCCAGATACAGATCGAGAACCTGCTCCTTGTTCATCTGCCGCTCGATCTCGATCGCACGAACGATCTGCCTGAGCTTGGCTGAGATGGAGCGCTGCCGCCGCGGTTCCATCAATCGGGCAAGCTGCATGGTGATGGTGGAACCGCCTGACACGATATGACCGCGAGTGACCAGTTGAAACGCCGCGCGGCCAAGCGCCAGAAGATCGACACCGCCGTGAGAGTAAAAGCGACGGTCTTCGTAGGCGAACAACAGCTTGAGATAGGTCGGGTCGACGTCCGTGGCGGCATCGACCGGCAACCGCCAGCGACCGTCGGCCATCGCATAGGCGCGCAGCAATTTGCCGTGGCGATCGACGATGGTCGTCGAGACTTCGCGCGCCTGTGCCAGTGGCAGCGGTCCGAGCGAAGCAACCCAACCGGCAAACATCCCTGCCAGGATGAGGCCGGTGAGCGCCAGCATCAACCACCCCGTTCGCTTGGCGCTGCGAACGGGCCTGATCACGACTGCTTGATCTATCTCAGCACTCATTTAGCCGAACGGACCTCGACCGAACCTGTGCCCGTGCGTCCATAACGCGTTGGATTATACATATCCTCGACATGGGCCTGTGGCAGCACATATTTACCTGGTGAAACCGCCCGGACCACATAAGCCACCGTAAATATCGATTTATCGTTGGCAGCCCGATCGATCGCCGCCGTGAAGCGGTCATCGCGGAACTCGGTGTCTTCCGGTTCCTCGCCGTCCTCGATCCAGGCGAGCGTGCCGGTATCGCCCGACGAAACCAGATGCGGGTTGTCGATCTCGAAACCGGCCGGGAGATAATCCGACACCATGATGTGGCCGAACTCCGGCTTGGCTTCGGTGATCTTGAGCACCACCGCAAAGCGATCGTTCTGCTTGACCTTCGATACGTCAGCCGGTTTGCCGTCGAGCGTAAAGTAACTGCGCTCGATCTTGAAGCCGTTGGCGGCGGCCGGTTCCGGCGTGGTCGGCGAACCACCGACTGAGACGACGGTCTGTATCGGCGCATCACCGGTATTGGTGATCTTGATCGGCTTGCCCGCCATCTCCGCCGCCTTATAGCTGCGGTAGAGCGCGGTCTTGATCGGCTTACCGTCGACATCGAGCGCCATGGTTTCGTTGGCAAGCGCTCGCGATGCCAGCACCAGCCAGGCGTTTTCCTGGGTTGAGGTGTAAGGCGTCAACCCGCGCGCCGCTTCCACTCGCGACACGGCCTGCACCAGCGTTGCCCGTGGCGCATTGCCCTCGCCTGCCAGCGAGACCAGCGCCGCGGCATCGCGCAAGGCGCTGCCGTAATCGACCCGGCCAAATTCAAGCGCCGGCTTCGGCGCCAGGCTGTCGGCAGCAGCCGCATAGACCCGCTCTGCCCTCGCTCTGTCGCCGACCAGCGCCAGCGCCGCGGCGAGTTGGGCTTTCGCAATCGGCGTCGCCAGATTGTTCAGCTTGGTATCGGCGAGATAACGCAGATCCCCGATCGGCGCCGTGCCGTTGCGGGCGAGCACATAGAGTCCATAAGCGAGATTTCGCCCGCCGTCCTTTTCGGGCTCTTCGGCATTCACAACGGAATTGCGGATGCGGTCGAGCGCGCTGCGAAACAGCACGTCCGGTACCGTAAATCCCTTCTCCCGCGCTCGCGTCAAGAAGTCCGTAACATAGCGCATCGAGCCAGGCGTCGTCGCCACCGGCCGACCAGAGACCGAACGAACCGTTGGAGCCCTGACGTGCCAGGAGGCGGTCGATCGCATCGCGGATGCGCTGGTCGACGGCGGTATCCATCGCCAGATGCGCTCCCGCAGCGAGATCATTGACGTACAGCAGCGGCATCGCACGGCTGGTGATCTGTTCCGAGCAGCCATAGGGATATCGGTCGAGTGCTTTCAGGATGGTCGCCGCGTCAAGCGCGCTGGAGAGACTTGCCGAAATCGAAAGGGTGCCGGTGCCGTCGACCAGATCGGAGAACAGGTCAGCGGTGAGCGTCAGACTCTCGCCCTTCGCCAGCGTCCGGATCGAGCGGCGGGTGAGAACCTGCGTCGCCGGCTTCACGTCCAGCGTATAGTGCCGGGCCAGCGTCAGCCCGTTCGGTCCCTTGATGTCGACATCGAGACTGGCTGTGCCGGCGCCGGCGGCATCGAGCGCCAGCGCCATCGACGCCCGCTGTTTGGCAGCCAGCTTCACGGTGGTGACTGGATTGCCGCTTACCTTCACCGTTCCCGAAGTCTTCACGTTAACGATGTAATTGCCGGGCGCGCCCTCGACATTGTCGAGATCGAGACTCATCGTGCCGCGATCGCCATTGAGCAGGAAACGCGGCAGCGTCGCCGTCAGCACGACCGGATCGCGCACGGTGACGTCGATCGTGGCCCGGCCGAGTTTGGTGGCCGTCCACGCCACCGCCATTACGCGTGCGGCACCAGCGAATTCGGGAATGTCGAAGCTGATTTCGGCGGTACCATCGGCAGCAACCGTCACGATCCCGGAATAGAGCGCGAGCGGCTTTTGCGTCGGCGGACTGCCTTGCAGTTCCGCGCCTGCACTATCGCCGCCCGTCCTGAGCTGGCCGCGGATACCCTGCATGCCATCGATCAATTGCCCGTAGAGGTCGCGGACCTCCGCGGTCAGACGGCGCTGGCCGAGATAGTAGTCGTCGGGCGCCGGCGGCTTGTAATTGGTGAGGTTGAGGATGCCGACATCGACAGCGGCAACGACGACCTTGGCGTCTTCGCCGGGATTAAGACCCGTCAATTTCACCGGCAGCTTCAGCGTGGAGTTCGGACGCACCAGCGTCGGCGGCGTCAGACTGACTTGAAGCGTGCGCGCCTTCCTGTCGATGCCAAACCATTTCAGCCCGATGGCGCGTCCCGGCATACGCAGCGCGGCGGCATCGAGCGGACGGCGCAAGGTCGCGACCACGTAGGCGCCGCTTCCCCAGTCCTTGCCGACGGGAATCTTGACCTGCGCGGTGCCCTCCTTGACGTCGGTGGTTTGCGTCGTCAGCAGCCGGTCGCCGAGAACATTGATCGTCAGTTTGCCGGCGGAACGTGCATTGACCGAAACCACCATCGTGTCGCCGGATTGATATTCCGGCTTGTCGATCGAGGTTTCCAACAGATCCGGCGTGTCGGCGCTGCCGTTGGAGTACCAGCCGACGTCGAACTGCACTGAGGTCAGCGGACCGTCGGCGTCGGTCGATTTGACGTCGAGGCGATAGCGGCCCGGCTGCGGCGACAGGTTGATGCGCGCCGGGCGATCGGTCGCGACTGTCAGATCGCCATCGGCAACCCTTACGGTCGATTTGACCGGTTCAAACTCCCAGGAGGAATTCTGGCGATACCATTGATAGCGGGATTCGATCTTCAGGAGTTCGTAGCGCAGGCCGTCCCGCGCCAGCGGTTTGCCTTCGGGCGAGACGAACACAACGTCAAACGCGGCCTTGTCACCCTCTGCGACGTTCTTGTCGCCGAATAGCGGCTTGACGCCAATCATGGCGGCGGCCGGTGTCACCGGCAGCACGATCTTGCGCTCCACCGCGCGGCCACCTGCTTCCGCCATGCGGATGAAGATCTGCGCTTCCTGCGGGCGGGTGGACGTCGGCGGTTTGGCAAGGCTGACCGGGAAGGTCGCAGCGCCATTGGCGTCGGATTCCGGCAAGCTGTCGATCGGGGTTCGCTCGTTGCTGGCGTTTTCCTCATCCGCGACGCCAAACTGATAGCCGGCAAAACCGGCGCGTTCTTCGGCCGGCGCTACCAGCATGTCGCCTTCGAGCTGAAGGCCCGAAGCCGGAGCGCCGTAGAGGAAATGGCCGTCCACTTTAAGTTCTACGGCAGCATCGGGCTTGATCTGCTTGGCTTGGCTGGTGAGTTCGAAGTCGATGCGTTCCGGGATGTAGTCCTCGACCATAAAGGTCGTTTCACCGACCGAATTTCCCTTGGGATCGGTGAAGGCGCGCACCCGCCAGGTTCCGGTCGGGACGGCCGAATTGAGCGCGACCGCCAGCGTACGGCCACCCGCGCCCTGATCGGGCAGCACTGCTCGGCGGAATTCGACGCCATCAGGCCGCTCGATGACCAGGGTCAAGGGACCGCCCGAAATGGCATTGCCCAATCCGTCGCGCAGAAGCGCCGTAAGATAGACCGTTTCATTGGAGCGATAGACACCGCGCTCGGCATAAACGAAGGCGTCCGCACCGGCCGGAACGGCCCTGCCGGAAACGCCGCGGTCGGACAGATCGAATGCATTCGATTTCAAGCTGAGGAAGGCATAGTCGGCCTTGTCGGTCGTCACCGTCAGCATAGCCGGGGAAAGACCGCCCTCGCCGCGCGCCAGACCCGCCTCAAACACGACATGGCCGCTATCGTCGGTCTTGCGGGTGGCGAGAATCTCGTTATTGCGCGCTACCAGACGGACTTCGGCCTTGGCGACCGCCTCGGTGGTCGCGAGCGAATTGACGAAGACGTGGATGCCGTCGTTGCCGGAAAACGCCGTCAGGCCGAGGTCGGAAACGATGAACCATTGCGTCGCCAGCCCTCCGTCGTCACCGCTGTCGCTGCCCGGCCCCTTGGCGGCCGCGGTCATGACGTAAATTCCAGGCTGCATCGCGCCGAGCGCCTCGTCGACCGGGAACGCCGTCGTGACGTCCTGGTTGAGCGTCATTGCAGTGGCGAGTTCACCGGACCAGACCTTGGTCCCGCGCTCATCGCCGAGGCTGGAGAGCTCGTAGCGGCTCAGGGCGCGCTGAAAGTCGCCGTCGATCACCGTGTTGATCAGGTTGCGGTCGCCGATCCGGAACACGTTGATGGACGCCGAAGGCGTATTGACGCTGACCAGCGGAATGCCGCGCTGGCCGGTGCGCGGCAGCACATAGGCGCGTCCCGTGAAGCGGACGAACGGCTTGCGGTCGCGGACGTAGACGTTGAACTCAGCCGATTTGGGCAGACCTTCCCTGACCGTCGACGGCAGGCCGGCGCGCAGGTTGATGTTGTAGCGTTCGCCATGTTTCAGGCCATCGACACAAAGCTGCTTGCCTTCGGAGGTCAAGGCCGGCTTGTCATTGCCGGCCAGCGCGACGAACGGCGCGAAGTCGGTGCGCTTGGCAAGCTCCTCGGAGAACTGGAAACAGGCCCGCGGCGAGGCTGCATCGGAATCGATCGTATAGTCGAGCAGCCGGAAGCCGTGCTCGTCGCGCATCTTCTCATATTGGCCGCGCACCTCGGCCACCTCACGCAGGTCGAGCGAAAGTCGCAAACTATCCAGCGCCGGCCGCCACAGCTTGCGCTCCGACATCGCCCGGCCGAGTACGGCTAGCGCATCCGCTTCGTCCCCCGCATTGGCGGCGCGCTGATAGGCGATATAGGCCGCGGTCGAGGCGCGCTCGAGCAGGAACGTTTGTTCGCTGAGATTGGCCGCCCGCACCTGGAAAATGGTGCGAGCCAGACGCAGCCAGTTGCCGCTGTCGTCGGGGGTGGTGGCGGCGATCTGGCCGAGGATCTGCAGGCCGGTCCTGAAATCGTTGCGTTTGAAGGCGGCATCCGCGTCGCCTTTCAGCGCTACACTCGATTTGTTCACGGCGCCCGCCTCGCTCTTGATCTGGGCCTCGAGCTTGATCGCCGAATTGGCGAGATCATCGCGCTTGAATGGCTTGTCTGCGGCCTGGGCCGACGGTAGGGCGGCTGAAATCAGGCCAAACGACAACGTGGCGCCAAGAAGTGCCGCCCGAACCAAACCGATCATGATGGAGCTCCCGGTGCGGCGAGTACGCCGCTGGTCAAAAGAAGTGCGCTAAAAGGTGACGGACTCGTGGCAGAGAAGCCGAGGTGCGAAAAAGTCATATGCGACATTTGTCGAGGGCCTCAAATACCTTAACCCAGCGGCCTTCCGGGCGCAGCAAGGCTAGACTGGCCAAAGCGTCATTCCCGGCCGGCTAGCTTTTGTCGTAAGTCCCTGGAAATCGGTTCGGTAGTACCCGGCGGGAATGCTGATTTTTTACTTTCAGTGGTATAATGGCCGCGCAACGGTCCCATAGCTCAACTGGATAGAGTAACGGATTTCTACTCCGTGGGTTGCAGGTTCGAATCCTGCTGGGATCGCCAGAAATCGGGGGTCCATTCAAAGCGAACTGCCCCAAGTCGGACGTAGAAGACTTTCCTCGACACAAGATTCGACACATCCGCGACATAGGCTGTTGCTACCCCCTGCGAGAAAGCTAGGAGCACCGCCATGGCCGACGATGATTTCCAACAACTGATGAACGCGCGCGAAGCCCTCGTCCACAAGCGCCTCACATTGGCGCACACCATCGCGGCTCCAGGCGATATCCCCGAGAACGCGATTCAAGGCATCGTTGAGGTTCAGCGGGCGATCGAAGTGATCGACGTCGCGATCGAGGAATTGGAGCAAGCCGAGTTGGACAAGGAGTTGGACGACGACGAATAAAAAGCGCGCACCGATCTTCGGCAGGTCTGCGGGTGGCGGGTTCGACTCCTGCCGGGAATAGCTGCGCCGGCTGTTCCAGCCGCCTTTCCTGCATCGGAAACTAGCCGGGAAATAGCCGCTTGCCTGCCACGAACTTGCCCGGCAACTCGGTGACCCCGTCAAACGCTGCCCTGGGGAGGATCACAGCGTGAGCGTTCCATGTATAAAGCGTCGAAACGTTACCTCGCGGCAAGCGTCAGCGCATTGACTCTTGCGATCATGCTTATGTTGTTGGCGATAGCGGCCTGGAGTATCGCGCCGGAGGTTTCGGCAGATACGTCCGAGATCACCGTGCAGTTGAAAAAATCGCTGCCACCGTAAGGCCACGCCGGGTCAGGGGCCGAGAAGGCGCGAGCGCGCTGAGCGCTCAGCGCCTTGTCCCCCGGCGTCTCGGCACGTGACGCTTTCTCATTTCAACCCGAACCTCGGCGTCGCGGGCGCCCTGGCGCTGCTCCTGAGGTGGCCTTTCCTCCAGTCTCCGCGCGGGTATACCTCCCTGCAACCGGCCATTCTTGAACGCGAGGTCGAGCTCCATCACGTCCCGCGCCGATCCAATCGAGGGAGTGACGAGCCAAAGCAGGGAGGCAAGCAAGGGCATCAGAGCAAGACGCGCGCGGAGAGTCATGGATAGTCATCTCCTCGCCAGCCTCGAAAACGGTAGCGCTCGCGTTCGTGATGGCGATTTCCAAGATATTCCCGGCATGCGTCATCCGGCCGCAGAAAAACCGGTGCGTCCAGGCCGCACGCAGCCGAAACCGAACAGGCCCACCTTGCGGGCGGGCCTGTTAACCAAAAGCGACCTCGATGGTCACTTCGACATGCTGTCCTTCTTCATGCCGTCGCCTTTTTTCATCATGCCGTCGTCCTTTTTCATGCCGTCCTTGGACATCGTGTCCTTTTTCATACCGTCCTTGGACATGCTGTCCTTCTTCATACCGTCATCCTTCTTCATCGTGTCCTGGGCGAAGGCGACAGGGGCAAGCGCCAGGCTGAACGAGAGCGCGGCAGCCGAAATTCCAAGCGCGAGACGGGTGCTAATGGTCATTGATGGGATTCCTTTTGGAAGACAAAAAACTGGTTTCGATGGCGGCATCGGCCGCCCTAATAACGACGCGGCCACGACTGCTTTCGTTACCTGGCATTGAAAAAAGTTTTGCCGTGTGACAGGCATGCGAGAGTTCGGGCCGGCTTTTTAAATTTGAATTAACCGACAGTCCCTAGCAATTTTGCCACAGTTTGCAGCGCACCAATAAGCTGCCTATCCGTCTCAGACTTTTCGATAACAGCCATCGGGAATAAGGACGGGCTAGGATGACCTACAAATACCGCCCATCATAAAGCTCCATCCGGAAATTCCCGAGAAAATCGCCCAGGGAGGGTCAACATGTACACGCGTCGTCACATCCTTGCATCCACACTTGCCGCGCCCGCAATCCTCCGTTTCGGAATCGGTACGGCCCATGCCGCCACAACCTTGAAAATCTCGCATCAATTCCCGGGTGGTACGATCGACAAGGGCGATTTCCGCGACCGCATGTGCCGGGTGTTCGCAGCCGAACTGGCCAAGCGCACCGGCGGCGAAATCACCGCCGACGTCTATCCGAACTCGTCGCTGATCAAGACCAAGGCGCAATTCTCGGCGATGCGAAAGGGCGCGCTCGATATCAGCCTTTATCCGCTTCCCTACGCCGGTGGCGAGTTGCCGGAGACTAATATCGGACTAATGCCGGGCCTGGTCTCGACCTACGACCAGGGCATGAACTGGAAGAAGAACGCGGTCGGCAAGACGCTCACGGATTTCCTCGCCGACAAGGGCATCATCATCCTGAGCTGGGTGTGGCAGGCCGGCGGCGTCGCAAGCCGTTCACGGCCGATCGTGCTTCCGGAGGACGCCAAGGGGCTGAAAGTCCGCGGCGGCTCGCGGGAAATGGATATGGTCCTTCAGACGGCCGGGGCCGCGGTGCTCTCGGTCCCGTCAAATGACCTTTACGCGGCAATGCAGACCGGCGCCTGCGACGCCGGCATCACGTCCTCCACCAGCCTGATTTCCTTCCGGCTCGAGGAAGTCTCGAAAGCCCTGACTTCAGGCGCCAAGGCATCCTATTGGTTCATGCTGGAACCGCTTTTGATGTCGAAGTCGATTTTCGACGGCCTGCCAAAGAAGCATCAAGACACCATCCTTGCGCTTGGCGTGGAAATGGAGGCCTTTGGCCGCAAAGGCGCGCAGGAGGACGACTCGGAAGTGGCGAAAGTCTATGCCAAGGCCGGCGCCAAGGTCAGCGAACTGGACTCGGCGGTCGTCGGCAAGTGGCGCGAAATTGCCCGCGATACGGCGTGGAAGGATTACGCGGCCAAGACCGCAACGTCGGGCCAATTGCTGAAACTTGCATCCGACATCACGGCATGATGCACGGTCCACTTCCGGATCGGAGTCATCAGCAAGATGCTACGACCGGCCCCTGGCCGGTCGTAGCGATCGACCGCATTCTGACCTGGTGCAACCGCGTCATCTTCGTCCTCGCCTCCATCGCGATGATCGCGGCATGCCTCGTCCTCAGTTATAGCGTGGTTGGGCGGGAACTATTTCAGATGCCGAATTACTGGGAGGACGAGGCCGCGGTGTTTCTCCTTGTCGGCACCGCTTTCATGACGTCGGCCTGGGTCCAGCAGCAACGCGGTCATATCGGCATCGAAGCCTTTGTCAGCCTGCTGTCGCCGTCTGCCAATCGCATCCGGCTATGGCTGGTTGATGTTGCCAGTTTTGCATTCTGCACGTTTTTTACCTGGAAGTCGTGGACGCTGACTTATGAAGCCTGGCACGAGGGCCAGGTATCGGATTCGATGTGGGCGCCGCCGCTCGACATTCCTTACGGCCTGATGGCACTCGGCATGACACTTTTGTGCGTACAAATCCTGTTGCAGATCGTTTCACCGATCGCCGGAGTGCCTCGCCGATGACCGTTTTCGGTATTGGCGTCTCCTACGGGCTTGCCACGCTGTTTGCGATGTTTTCCGGCATGCCGATCTCTTTTGCGCTCGGCGCCGTCGCCCTCGTGTTTATGGGCATCTACATGCCGTCGGCTTCGCTGGATACGGTGACCCAGAACGTTTACGAGGAAATGGCCTCGATCACGTTGTTGTCGATCCCGCTCTTCATCCTTAAGGGCGCGGCGATCGGCAAGTCACGCGCCGGCCAGGACCTCTATTCAGCGATCCACGCCTGGCTGCATCGCGTGCCCGGCGGCTTGGGCGTCGCCAACGTCTTTGCGTGCGCGCTGTTCGCCGCCATGGCCGGATCCTCGCCCGCCACCTGCTCGGCGATTGGCTCAGCCGGCATTCCCGAGATGCGCAAGCGCGGCTATTCCGGCGGGTTTGCCGCCGGGATCATTGCAGCCGGCGGCACGCTCGGCATTCTGCTGCCGCCCTCGATCACCATGATCCTGTTTGCGGTGTCGGCAGAAAAATCGCTCGGCCGGCTGTTTCTTGCCGGCATCGGCCCAGCCGTTTTGCTGGTTTCACTATTCGGCAGCTATGCCGTAATCCGCTTTCGCAAGGAGTATGCGGCAGCGAGGCTGGCCTATGAAAAGACCGGCGCTGAATCGGCGATCCTGATTCGTGACAAATTCACCATGGCGGAGCGCTTCAGCGCTTTGCCGCGGGTGATGCCTTTCGTACTGCTTCTGACCGGCGTGATGATCGCGCTGTATGGCGGCTATGCCACGCCGTCAGAGACTGCCGGCCTCGGCGGCCTCCTCGCGCTGATCCTGATCGCCGTTATCTACAGCGTATGGCGTCCGACGGACCTCGCGCCGATCCTGACATCGACGATCCGCGAATCCGGGATGCTGATGCTGATCATCGGCATGTCGCTGCTGTATTCCTACGTGATGAGCTATCTGCACATCTCGCAGTCGGCCGCCGAATCCGTTGTCGCGATGCACCTGCCGCGATGGGAATTGCTCGCAGCGGTTCTGGTTCTCGTCGTTGTGCTCGGCTTTTTCCTGCCGCCGGTGTCAATCATCCTGATGACCGCACCGATCATCCTGCCTCCCTTGCGGGCAGCCGGATTTGACATCATCTGGTTCGGCGTCGTCATGACCATCGTTATGGAGATGGGGCTCATTCATCCGCCGGTGGGCTTGAATATCTTCGTCATCCACAACGTCGCTCCTGACATTCCGCTGCGCGAAGTGATCTTCGGCACCTTGCCGTTCGTGCTGTTGATGATGCTGGCGGTGCTGATTCTGTGCTTCGTGCCGGAGATTTCGGTCTGGTTGCCAAATCTGGTGATGGGGCCAGACGGCAGTCCGTGAGCCGGCAGTTACTGCCGCTTATTCGCTGACCGCTTTGCGTTCAGTGCCGCCGCGACCCGGCTCACGGGCGCGCGGCCGAGCAGCTTGCTGATCTCGTTGGTTGCCTGAACGAGCTTCGTCATATCGACGCCGGTGGCAATGTCCATGCCTTCCAGCATGTAAACGACATCCTCGGTCGCAACATTGCCGGTGGCGCCCGGCGCGTACGGGCAACCGCCAAGGCCGCCGGCTGCGGAATCGATCACCCGCGCGCCCTCCTCCATGCCGGCATAAAGATTGGCAAGCGCCTGGCCGTAGGTATCGTGGAAATGCATCGCCAGATGGGCCATCGGCACGTGGCCCGCAACCGCACGCAGCAATCCCCGCGCCCTCTTTGGCGTGCCCACGCCGATCGTGTCGCCGAGCGAAACTTCGTAACAACCAAGAGACCAAAGGATCTTGGCGACATCGACCACCGCCTGCGGCTTGATCTCGCCATCGTAGGGACACCCGAGAACGCAGGAGATATATCCTCGCACCTTGACGCCATCGGCCAGCGCGCGCGCGACCACCGGTTTGAAACGCGCGATCGATTCCGCCACCGAGCAGTTGATGTTGGCGCGTGAAAACCCTTCGGAAGCCGAACCAAATACCGCGATCACTTTGGCACCAGCGGCACGCGCGGCCTCATAGCCTTTCTCATTGGGCACCAGTACGTGAAATTCGCCACCGGGGCGGCGGTTGACGCGCCGCAGCACCTCGTCCGAGCCGACCATCTGCGGAATGGCCTTCGGCGAAACAAAGGCACCGACCTCGACCGTATGAAGTCCGGCACCAAGCAACGCGTCGATAAACGCAACGCGCGCCTCGACGCTGACCGGCGTCTTCTCGTTCTGAAGGCCATCGCGCGGGCCGACTTCGACAATGCGTACCTGATCGCTCATGGCAATTCACCGCTTCGCTCTTGGCAACCTACCCGCCAGCCGGCTCGATCTCGGCCAATTCGACGCCCTCGCCGACGATATCGCCGACCTTGCACTTGATCGCCTTCAGCACACCGGCGAACGGCGCTCGCAGCGTCTGCTCCATTTTCATGACTTCCAGCGTCAGTATCGGCGCGCCCTTCTCCAGCTTCGCGCCAACCTCCGCCAGCAACGCCACGACCGTCCCCGGTAGCGGCGCAACAATCCGGTCATCGCCGACCTGCTCCTCGTCGTCGCCGCCAAACGGATCGACCCAGTGGAGTTCGAAGCGGCCATTGCGCGTCCGCACATACAGTTCGTGGCCTTCGACGATCGCCATGACGTGTGATTTGATCCCTTGCAGCGTCAGATCAATGCCACCGGCAGTGCCGGGCACCGCGCTGAAGCCGATTTTGCGATCGCCGATCGCGAGCGTCGCAGGCCCCTTGCCGTAATGCAGTGTGACTTTCTGCTCGCCTCCCTGACCGTGCCGGAACGTAAATAGCCGCTGACGCCGCCCAACGGGCATCCAGCCCGCCGTTCCCCAAGGCGATTTTGCTTCGCTCCTGGCGGTCTTGGCCTCCACATCAAGGATCGCGGCGACCGCTGCGCCCAACTCGAGATCGTGCGGCGGCTTCGCGCCGGACGTGAGATGCGTCAGTTCGCGTTCGATAAATCCGGTATCGATCGCATTGGCGCGGACCGCGGGATGGCTGACGAGCGCGGCTAGAAACGGAATGTTGGTGACAACGCCCCGGACATCCGATTGCTCCAGCGCCCAGTTGAGCCGGTCAATCGCGGCATCGCGCGTCGGCGCCCAAGCAATCACCTTGGCCAGCATCGCATCATAGTGCGGCGAGACCGTATCGCGCTCGCGATAACCGGCATCGATCCGCAGGCCCGCCGCCTGTTCCGGCACGTTCCAGCTTCGTATCGTCCCGACTGAAGGCATGAAGTTCTTGTTGGGGTTTTCGGCGTAAACACGCGCCTCGATGGCGTGGCCGTTGAGCGCGATCTGATCCTGCGTCAGCGGCAGCTTTTCGCCGGCGGCTACACGCAATTGCCATTCCACGAGGTCGATACCCGTAATCAATTCGGTCACCGGATGTTCGACCTGCAGCCGCGTGTTCATTTCGATGAAGAACACCTCCTTGCCGTTGGAGACAAACTCGATCGTACCGGCGCCGACATAACCGACGGCCGATGCGGCTTTGCGCGCGGCGGCGCAGACGGCATCCCGCTGGGCGGCATCGAGCGTCGGCGACGGCGCCTCCTCGATCACCTTCTGGTGGCGCCGCTGGAGTGTGCATTCACGCTCAAACAGCGACAGCAGATTGCCGTGGCTGTCGCCGATCACCTGCACTTCGATATGGCGCGGATTCTCGACGAGTTTTTCGATCAGCATGCGATCGTCGCCGAACGCCGCCTTGGCCTCACGCTTGGCGCTCTCGACGGAAGCCGCCAACTCCCCCGCCGCGCGGACGATGCGCATACCGCGGCCTCCGCCACCGGCGGACGCCTTGACCAACACCGGAAAGCCGATTTTTGCCGCCGCGGCTGCCAGCGTCGCATCGTCCTGCGCTTCGCCGTGATAGCCGGGCACAAGCGGAACGCCGGCCTTTTCCATCAGTTGTTTGGAGCCGGATTTCGACCCCATCGCGTTCATCATCTCGGCCGTCGGACCGACAAAAACCAACTCAGCATCGAGGCACGCTGTAGCGAAATCCGCATTCTCCGACAAAAAGCCGTAGCCTGGATGGATGGCCTCGGCGCCGCTCTTGCGCGCCGCCTCGATCACTCGCTCGATATTCAGATAACTGTCGCGTGCCCGCGACGGCCCGAGCAGGACGGCTTCATCAGCCATCGCCACATGCAGCGCGCCACGGTCGGCCTCCGAATAGACGGCAACCGTGCGCAGGCCCATTGCCCTGGCGGTGCGGATCACCCGGACGGCGATCTCGCCGCGGTTGGCAATCAGGAGGGTGCGAAATCGCCGGTACAGTTTTGACCGATCCATCGTCACATCCTGAACAGGCCGAACTTCGTCGGCTCGATCGGCGCATTGGTTGCGGCGGAAAGGCCAAGCCCCAGCACAAGCCGGGTATCGGCCGGGTCGATCACGCCATCGTCCCAGAGCCGGGCGGTCGCGTAGTAGGGACTGCCCTGCTTCTCATATTGCGCGCGGA
This sequence comes from uncultured Alphaproteobacteria bacterium, assembly GCA_963706265.1. Taxonomy (GTDB): domain Bacteria; phylum Pseudomonadota; class Alphaproteobacteria; order Rhizobiales; family Xanthobacteraceae; genus Bradyrhizobium. The sequence goes on from CAVPLO010000005.1 coordinate 659,571, forward strand.
TCGGCGCCTGAAATTTTTCTTCCTCTACCGCCGACCAGGTCTCGCCCTTGGCCTCGATGTTGTCGCGACGAACCTGGCTCAAAACCATGGCGGCCTGCTCGCCGCCCATCACCGAAATCCGTGCGTTCGGCCACATCCAGAGAAAGCGCGGACTATAGGCGCGGCCGCACATGCCGTAATTGCCGGCACCGTAGGAACCGCCGATCACAACGGTGAATTTCGGCACGCCGGCGGTGGCCACCGCCGTCACCAGCTTGGCGCCATCGCGCGCGATACCGCCGGCCTCGTACTTTTTACCCACCATGAAGCCGGTGATGTTCTGGAGAAACACAAGCGGGATATTGCGCTGACAGCACAGCTCGATGAAATGCGCACCCTTCAGCGAGCTCTCGCTGAACAGGATGCCGTTGTTGGCGATGATGCCGACCGGATAGCCCCAGATATGCGCAAAGCCGCAGACAAGCGTCTGGCCGTAGAGTTTCTTGAATTCGTCAAACTCGGAACCATCGACCAGCCGGGCAATGATGTCACGGACGTCGAAGGGTTTGCGTCCGTCGGCGGAGACCACGCCGTAAATCTCCTCGGCCGCAAACAGCGGCTCGCGCGGTTCGCGCATGTTCAGTGATGCCCGCGTCGGCTGTTTCAATGTGGAGACGATCCGCCGCGCTATCCCGATCGCGTGGGAATCGTTTTGCGCGTAATGATCGGTGACGCCCGATTGCCGCGAATGGACGTCGGCCCCACCCAGTTCTTCCGCCGTGACGACCTCGCCGGTGGCGGCTTTCACCAGCGGCGGTCCGCCGAGAAAAATCGTGCCCTGGTTGCGCACGATGATGCTCTCATCCGACATCGCCGGCACGTAGGCGCCGCCTGCCGTGCACGAGCCCATCACGATTGCGACCTGTGGAATACCGAGCGCCGACATCTGCGCCTGGTTGTAGAAGATGCGGCCGAAATGCCGTTCGTCAGGAAAAATCTCGTCCTGCTGAGGCAAAAACGCGCCGCCCGAATCGACCATATAGATGCAAGGCAGATTGTTCTGCCGGGCGACATCTTGCGCCCGCAGATGCTTCTTCACCGTCATCGGATAATAGGTGCCACCCTTGATGGTGGCGTCGTTGGCGACGACCACGCATTCGTGGCCCGATATCCGCCCAACCCCTGTGACGATGCTCGCCGAATGCACGTCGCCGCCATAGAGATCGTAGGCAGCCAGCGGCGACAGTTCGAGAAAGGCGGTGCCGGGATCGATCAGGAGATCGACGCGCTCGCGCGCCAGCATTTTGCCCCGTGATGTGTGCCTGACACGCGAGGCTTCGCCGCCACCACCGGCCACGTGATTGAGCTTTTGGCGGAGGTCGGCGACCAGCATCCGCATCGCCTCGGCATTGCCGAGTGAAGTCGGATGAAGCGGGATCGATGCTGGATGGGAGCGGCATGGCTTCAGCAAGTTGGTGGGACGCCGCAATCTGTGCAGCAGGATCATTATCGTGTCATCGCACGGCCGGCCTACGCAACCCGGAAAACGGACACTCAACCGAATTGGTCAGAAAGTCCATTTAACTCAGCAAGTTAATACCATATTTTGATGTATCTTCAGGGCGAGATGCGTGCCAAGATTCAAGCGCTTTCGGAAGCCGGTTTTTCAGTGGGTCCACGGCTCGCCACGGCGGAATGCGAAATTGTCGGCGTAAGCGGCCTGCCGATGCACCGGCTCCTTCGGTTCGAACACTTGGTAAGGGATCCCCTCGCGTTCGCAATACGCCACTGCTTCTTCCTTGGTCTCGAAGCGAAGCGTGACTTGCTGTTTCATATCGCCGGAACTGGTCCACCCCATTAGAGGCTCGACGAATCGCGGCTGTTCCGGTTCATAGTCGAGCTGCCAATCCTTTGTCTTGGCTTTCCCCGATTGCATCGCGTTTTTGGCAGGCTTAAAAATGCGGGCAGTCATGGACGGTCGACCTCTTGCGAAACGATGGGTGGAGCAGATCGAAACAGCCGGGATCATAGGAAATTTCGTCCCGAATCCGAATTGCTGATTCTCCAACCTGTGATGAAACATCTTCCGAAATGGTATATTCATTAAGTCGTCCGGTGACAATCTGGCCGGACGACAAGATCGATGCCCCGCCCGCTGCCTATCCTCAACGGACGCCTCACGTCGAAAACGGTCCCCATGAAAATCAACGCCACTCTGCCGGAAAAAGGACGCGACCTCCGGCTTGACCTGCTCCGCGGGATCGCCAACTGGGCCATCTTTCTGGACCATATTCCGGACAACGTCGTGAACTGGGTCACGACCCGGAACTACGGCTTCAGCGACGCGGCCGACCTGTTCGTATTCATCTCGGGCTACACCGCCTCATTCGTCTATGCACGAATGATGATGGAACGCGGCTTTATCGTCGGCGCTACCCGTTTGACCAAGCGGGTCTGGCAGCTCTATGTCGCCCACATCATCCTGTTTGTGATCTACATCGCCTCGATCAGCTATTTGGCGCTGCGTTTTGGCGATTCCGAGATCATCAACGAGTTCAACGTCGCAGGCCTCGTCGATCAGGCTACCGAGACGTTGCGCCAGGGTTTGATGCTCAAATTCAAGCCGGTCAACCTGGACGTGCTGCCGCTCTACATCGTTCTGATGGGTTTCTTTCCGCCGGTTCTCTGGATGATGTTGCGGCAGCCTAACCTGACGATGATCGCCTCTCTTGCACTCTGGCTTGCCGCAAGACATTTCGGCTGGAATTTTCAGGCCTATCCTGCCGGCACCTGGTATTTCAATCCGTATTGCTGGCAGGTGCTGTTTGTGTTCGGCTCGTGGTGCGCACTCGGCGGAGCCCGGAAAAGCCGCTCCCTGATCGATTCCCCGATCACGCTCTATGTTTGCTTCGCCTATCTCGCGTTTGCGCTGGTCATGACAATGGCCGGCAGATTTCCGGACTTCGGCAATATGTTCCCGCACTGGCTCTATGCGGCATTCAATCCGAACGACAAGACCAACCTCGCGCCCTACCGGTTCCTGCATTTTGTCGTGATCGTCATTCTCGTCATCCGTTTCCTGCCCAAGGACTGGCGGGGGCTGGAGTGGAAGGTCTTTGACCCCCTGATTGTCTGCGGTCAGCAATCGCTCGCCGTGTTCTGCGTCGGCGTCTTCCTGTCCTTTGTCGGACATTTCGAGCTGATGATGAGTTCGGGCTCGCTGTTCGCGCAGCTTTTTGTCAGCGTGACGGGAATAGCGATCATGACCGTCGTCGCTTACTACATTTCCTGGTCCAAACGGCAGGACAAGCCGCTCAAGACACCGGCACCGAAGCCCGCCTGATCGCGGCGGCGAAGCGTTCTAGTGGTCCGATTCTAACATTCGCATCCCTTCGCAGCGGCCATTTTTGCGAATGTTAGAATCAAAGGACCACTAGCAAATATGGGTTTCTAGTGGAGTTTTGGATTTGACATTCGCATTGCGAATTCGTGGTTACGGGGTTGCGAATGTCAAATCCACTCCACTAGTGGCCGGAATTCTCGCTTGGGCTTTGGCGCGACCAATTGCCCGCGCGAAGAAAAGCCTTGCCACTCCGTGCTCCAGCCGACCTTGGGAGCGTGGCCCTTCTTTCCCTGGAGGGAAAACGCCGCGCCGTGGGGATCGACACAGTGCGCAATCCACAGACCGCCGGGTAGTTCTTCATCGTTCAACGAAGCCTGACCGCCTCCTGCTCTCACGCGCTCTGCCGCACCATCCAGATCGTCGACATTGAAGTAGAAGAGCCAGAACGGCGGCGCATTTTCGGTAGGATTCTTGAACGCACCGCCGATCACCTGGCCGCCCGCGGACAACGAAACATAAGCAGCCGTCAGATGATTGTCGGTGTCCGCCTTCTGCCAACCGAACAACTCGCAGTAAAATGCAACCTCCTTGGCCAGATCGGTTGCAAACAGCTCCTGCCAGCCGATGCGGCCCGGCTTGCCTGAATTGGCTGCTTGTTGCGGCGTTGCCTGCGTGCGCTCGATCACTCCAAACGTCGCGGCATGGGTATCGGCCACAACCGAAATCCGGCCGATATTGGTATCGGTCGGCGGTACATACACCGCGCCGCCACGGCGCTTGATCCGATCGGCCGCGACGTTCACATCCCTGACGCCGATATAGCCCGTCCATCTCGGCGTCGCGCCCAACTTGCGGCCTTCTTCGGGTAGCTCGATCAGGCCCGCCGTCGGGACTTCGTCCGCCGTGAACAGCATGTAGGGCAGGTTTGACGACGAAGCCTCCCGCGTTCCCCAGCTGACCACGTTACGATAGAAAGTCGCAGCCGCCGCCACGTCCGTGGTCATCAGCTCGTACCAAGCGAAATATCCGGGATCATTGGCCAAGTCCGCTTCTCCGTTCGCGCTTGCAAAATCCGAAGGCGCCGGCCCGGCCGTAGCGAGCGGTCAGTTCCGATGCAAGAATTGGCGAAGCCGAGTCTCATAGTAGACACAGCGCTATCCGTTGCGTGGAGAAATTCCGATGTTGCCCCGCACGCGCCTCAGGATTTTTCCAATACCGTGAATGATGAATGGAGCATGAATAACTCGCGATTCAGGCGCCGTTCATGAATGTGAAATGTTGGCCATTGAAGGGGCTTTCCGGGCTTCGTGAGACCTCCTCAGCTTGCGGGGAAAGAGCCCATGCAGTAAAGTTGTTCTACTCGAACCGCTTGCGAGAAAATGGAGGATCGAATAATGGCACGACAGAAGCAAACTTCGAAGCGTGTTAAGGCCGTGCTACCGGCCTTGGGCGCTGCTGGCTTGACCTTTTCGATGGTAGGCGGCGCGTCGGCAGCAGCTGTGCCGGCTAACGATGCAACTCAAACAACGAATTATTCACCCAATCACCAGATCACGCTCGGCGAAGAAGAAATCGCTGATGTCAGCCTGGCGACGTTCTACGTCTTCGACAAGGAAGGCACCGCCGCGGCGAAGGACGGCAACGTTCAGCTCGCCCGTGGTTGCGGCTGCCGTGGCTGCGGCGGATGCCGTGGCTGCCGCGGATGCCGTGGCTGCGGCCGAGGATGCGGTTGCGGCGTTGGCTGGGGCGGCTGCTGCGCTTCCTGGGGTGGATGCCGCTGGTGCTAAGCGAGGCGATCTGTCTCGCGTGATCGACACCAATCATGGCCGGGTTCGACATTGTCGACCCGGCCTATGCATGTGTACTTCTGATGTCGCTCGCGGCGCCGGTGCTCTCTACCGCCTCACCACGATCACGCCGAATTCCCGCCTCAGTAAAAATGCTCGCACGCCGATTGGATTAAGGGATGTTCCCGATCCGAGCGGCCTCCTGCATTTGCAGACCGGCGCGGCTGCAAGCCCCACGTGCTAACGCGCTGGATTTGATAGTCGCGCTCTATCGCCGCGGGTTCTCTTGGAATTTAAAATCCCAGCCCACGCCAGAAGCCTACCGGAACACCAGATCATGACCGCCAAACGCAAGACCGCTCCATCCAAAGCCAAGCGCAAGGCGGTTCGCCCCCGTCGCGCCGCCAAGGACATCGCGCAGTTTGCGCCAAACTTCACGGTCTACGTGCTGCCGCCGGATCAGGTCTGCCTCTATTCCGAAGACCGCAAATTCTTCCTGCACGGCGAACTCTACTGCGCGCTGGCCGCGTCGATCGGCAGGGGCGGAAAAAGCCTGCAACAGCTCGTTGCCGAGCTGGGGAAACGTTTCCCGCCCGAGAAAGTCGAAGAAGCGCTCAAGCGCCTGATCGAGCGCCAGTACGTTGTCGAGGCGTCCCCGACATCAAACAGCGTTCAGGCCGGATATTGGGCGAGCCTTGGCCTTCCGCCCGGCATGGCCGAGCAAAACCTCGCCAACTGCCGCGTGCGGGTTGAAGCCATCGACGTCGAGGGCGCCAAGGAATTCACGAAGGCGCTGGCTGAATTGGGCGTTCGCATCGTCGCCGGTCGCGCTGCCGATCTGACGATCACGCTCGCCAACGATTATCTCGAGCGGCGCCTTGCCAAATTGAATGAGCAACGTGCGTCGAAAGGCACGCTCTGGCTGCTGGCGCAACCCTCCGGCGCATTTCCGTTGGTCGGACCGGTGTTCAATCCGGGCAAGGGTCCATGCTGGACGTGTTTGTTCGATCGCATGATCCGGAATCGCGAGGTCAAGGGGTTTCTCGACCGCACGGATGCGCATGTGATCTCCCCGTCGCCGCTGGCGCGCAGCCCCCTCGGTCAAGGCGCGATTCCGTTTGCAGCGCTTGAGGTCGCCAAGGCGATCGCATCAGGTTTTCGCACCGACCTGAATAATCACATCATCAGTCATGATTTGCTGGGTTCGACGACCGTCAAGCACTACGTGGCCCATCGTCCGCAGTGCCCGACCTGCGGCAGCAAAAAGCTGCAAGACCCGCGCCGCGCGCCGACGCCGATCGAACTCGGTCCCGGCCTCAAGCTGACGATGACAAGCGGAGGATTCCGCACCGTATCGTCACGCGCGACGGTCGCGCGCTTCCGCAAGCATGTCAGTCCGCTCACAGGCGTCGTCAAGAAATTGGAGCGGATCGAAGCCGATCTGCCGTTGAATACGAATTATTTCGCGAGCCACAATTTTTCCGGACCGGCGCTGAATGTAGACACGCTCAGGGAAGGATTGACCGGCGGAAGCTTCGGTAAGGGCTCGACCGCTGAGCAGGCCGAAGCCAGCGCCTTGATGGAGGCGATCGAACGCTATTCAGGAATTTTCCAGGGCGACGAAATCCGTACCACCAGACGTTTCACTGACTTTGAACCCGGAGAGGCGATCAATCCCGAAGAGGTGCTGCTGTTTAGCGACGCGCAATATCGCTCGCCCGAGGCTGAGCCTGACGACTCCCATCCCGTCCCGGCCCGCTTCGATCCCTCGGCCAAGATCGAGTGGTCACCGGTCTGGTCGCTGCGCGATCAACGCTTCCGGTATTTGCCGACGAGCCTGATGTATTTCTTTTATGGCGGTGGCGAAAACGCTTACAACGCCGACTCCAATGGCTGCGCAGCCGGCAACACGCTTCAGGAGGCCATCGTCCAGGGCTTCCTCGAACTGGTGGAGCGCGATGCCTACGCCATCTGGTGGTACAATCGCTTGCAACGCGAGGAAGTCGATCTCAGCCAGTTCGATGATTCCTACGTGCAGGATCTGCGAACCCAGCTCGGCGACCAGGGGCGCAAGCTCTGGGTGCTCGATATCACCAGCGATCTCGGCGTCCCGACCTATGTCGCGATTCTGCACTGGATGCAGAACGGGCATGAGAACATCGAGTTCGGCTCCGGCGCGCATTTCGATAGCCGCATCGCGCTGCTCCGAACGTTGACCGAACTCAACCAGTTCATGTCGATTGGCTTGATGAACGGCGGATCGGGCGAGAAGCCCAGCCTCGATAACGTCACACCGCTGCAACTGACAAACTACCCATTCCTGGTACCGAACGGCCGCCCGGCAGCCACCGTGATCTCGGGTCCGAAATTCGGACCGCTCCGTGATACCCGCAAACAGGTCGACGCCTGTGTCGAGATTGCGCGGCAAGCGGGTCTCGATTTTCTCGTTCTCGATCAAACGAGGCCGGATGTCGAAACCTCCATTGCCAGAGTCGTTGTTCCCGGCTTGCGGCATTTCTATCGCCGCTTTGGGCCCGGCCGCCTCTACGACGTTCCCGTGAAGCTTGGTCTGCGCGACAGGCCGCTGGCCGAGAACGAACTGACGCCATTCGTGCCTCACACCTAAAGAGGACGCACCCGGCTTGCCCGCTCCCGGAAAAAATAAAGCGCGCAAGACGACGCCGGTCATCGCTGCCCGCTTGAGCGAACATGTGACACTCGAGGGACAGGCAGACGGCAATGTCGTCGCGCGCTTCGAGGGATTTGCCCAGGGCCTCGGCAGGTTCGGAGCGCCGGCATTGAAATGCCTTGGCGAGCTTCGCACCGGATTGCCACTGGCCGCGTTCTCGCGTGGTCGTACCGCCGACAAGGAGATCAGCCTGCTGGTGCAGCGATTGGCGCGCAGCGGCCTGCTGGAATACCGCCTCGGCCCCGCGCGCGGTGGCCAGGACCACGTCGTGATCGAGCCGCAGATTGCGGATTATTGGCCGCAAATCTCGAAGATCGGCAACACGGATACGATCGCGTTATCGCGATTTGCGTATCTGCGACGCCGCGGCAAGGAGATGGTGCTGGAATCGCCGCGCGCGGGCGCCTTGTTCAGGATCGCCGATCCAAAGGTTGCGGCCGCGCTCGCCACGCTCTCGCAGCCGCAGAGGACCGACCGGTATCGCAAGGAGCGCGGATTTCCCGGATTGGAACTTCTGGGATTGCTGATGGATTGCCAGATCCTGTTCAAGCTCAGGAAGGGCGATGCCGACGGCCTGCGCCCATCGGAAGGCGACCCCAACCTCGTATTGTGGGATTTTCACGATCTGTTGTTTCACACTCACAGCACCGAAGGCCGGCAGGCCAATCCGCTGGGCGGCCTTTACTCGTATTCCGATCTCATGGCGCCCCTGCCCGCAGTGCGATCGCCATGGCCTGGACGAGCCGTCGATCTGAATAGCGTACCGGCGGCGTCCGCACCTTCCCCATTCGCAGCCCTGCTCGACGAGCGGCATTCGATACGCGACTTCGACGACGAGCACCCCATCACCCTGGCTGAGTTGGCTACCCTTCTACAGACCGCCGCCCGCGTGCGTGCGAAATGGACGGCCCCCTCCGATATGGGTGAGGAAGGTCCGGAAGTGTCCTATGCTTCGCGTCCCTATCCGTCCGGCGGAGCGGCCTACGAACTTGAGCTTTATCTTGCGGTCGCCAATTGCGAGGGTTTGGCGCGCGGATTTTATCACTATGATGCCGACCGGCATGCACTGACGCCGATCGAAGTTCGCCCACAGGACCTCGATGCGCAACTTTCGGACGCGGAATTTGCCATTGGCGCTTCCGGCCTTCCGCAGGTCCTCATCGTCATCGCGGCCCGCTTCGGTCGAGTCTCCTGGAAATATAGTTCGGTCGCCTACTCGCTCATCCTCAAGAACGTCGGCGTATTGACGCAAACGCTTTACCTGGCTGCCACGGACATCCGGCTTGGGGGGTGCGCGATCGGGACCAACAATATCGACCGGTTTGCACGAATGACCGGGCTGGAATTCTCCGTTGAAGGCCCCGTCGGCCAATTTGCCCTCGGCCGTGGCGTCCCGCCGGGACCCGACGATCACCAATTCGGATAGAGGAGACCGGCACGGCCTTTGTCATCGCGCTGGCGATTCCGATCGTGGCAGGACGGGCAGTCGGGTTCGCGCTCGGGATGAGGCGAACGGCTGCAGAAGTGTTCGATCCGCTTCTGCTCGCCGGCAATTCCGTGCCCAAGATTGCGCTTTACCCGATCATGCTCCTGATCTTTGGCATCGGCATGCCGGCCAAGATCGCCTTCGGCGCGATCCACGGCGTCCTACCGGTGACGATCTTCGCTCTCACCGCCTGCTGCAGCGTCGGTTGCTTGGTCGAGACGAAGGGGCGCAACGCCGCACCGATATTGTTGCACGTGTCGGCATTGCCTGGGTCGAGCTGGTACGAGGTTTTCGTGCTGCACGCGCGCATGAAGTCCTCAACCTGAATAACGCGATGACCGGGTTGAACGTGCCGCTTGAGCGTCGTCACGCCTCGTTTAACCCCGCTCCGCGGTCGGAAAGGACTTTCTCCGTCTTCGGCGTCAGCTCGTTGGCGTCGCCGTCCCTGGCGACGTTTCCCTTCTTCATCAACCGATCGACTTCAGCCAGCCGGTTGTCGGCGAGCGGCCGATCGGGCGCCGGCGCCGATCATATGAAGTAACGGGAGATTAACCATACCGGCCCACTATCGTTCGCGACCTTTTAGCGGTCGCTAGGGTTAAATGGGGCCACCGTTGATCTCAACCCAGCGGCGGCCCCGTCGCCGTTATTGATCTGAGGCGAACCCAGATGGCTGAGATAGCGAAAGAAGAGCCGCAAGCGCCGAACAATGACAACCAGCCTGTGGCACCGGACACGCGGCCCGGCAGAGTACCGGCGATAGTTGTGTTCGCGTTAGCTTTGGTCGCCAGTGGTGCGGCTGGCCTTTATGCGCTGCCAAAGTACGATCTTGCTCTGCAAAATTTCCGCAGTCTCGCTGACCTATTTCCAGGCGAGGTGGCTTCAGCGCCGATACCAGATCCTGTCGTCACCGCACTGAAGGATATTCAGTCGACCCAACAACAAAATGCGGCAGCGCTCCAGGAAAATGGAGCCGTTCTGAAGCAGAATGCAGCCAGGTTGCTGCAAGATACCGCTACCTTGGATTTTCTTCGGCAGAATTTTCCAGCGCAGCAAGCCGACCTGAAAAGAATATCCAGTCAGCTCTCCTCGCTAACCGCTCGAGTGGAGTTTCTACAAAATGCTGTGGCGCCGCTGACGACTTCCTCCATTCCACAATCCAAAGTTCGGGCCCGCGGTGTCAGGACTTCAACCAGAAAGGTCTCTCGACTGCCCAGGCCTCTAGGCCCTGTCTCCGTGGGAGGCGCGCCGTTGAGTTTCCCGGTGCCTACAGCGGGATCTGCTCTGGATAGGACGTGAGGCTTGCGCCCGATGCACTCACTCCGTCTGACCAAGAGGAAGCCGCTCCTGAATCTTTCGTGTCTGACTGACGTTGAGGCGCTGCGGGTGCCGGTTGGATGAATCTGGCGGCCCAGCGCTGTTCGCACCTTCTTTGAAGCTCCAGGGGGATGATGGCACTCATAAGCGACTCCGGCTTTTCTTTCGCCGGCAGTTTCCCGGGGCCGTGCGAAGGCCGATGGGCACAACCGTGTTCCGAATAAGGAACGAGCTGATTTTTCGCGAGTGTGGGAATCTGATCACACTTTGCCGTCAAGCACTCAATGCGGGCGCTCCGTATTGCGCGCGACCGGACCCAAAATCCTGGAAGATTTGACGCCTGAAAATTCAGCCTACGCAATTGAAAATTTGGTCGGGGCAGCTGGATTCGAACCAACGACCTGCAGTACCCAAAACTGCCGCGCTACCAGGCTGCGCTATACCCCGATCTATGGAAGGCCCCGTCGATACACGCTTAGTCGCCCATCAGCAAGGCGGGCCGCGTGGCCGGAGGCCTTCGCGGGACCACCTCAAAAGACAGTCAGGACAACGATATAACGCCCTGGCCGAGCGAGGGAATAAGGATGTTCCGCCCTTCGATCAGCCCCCGGCTATTTGCCGTTGAACAACGGATGCGCAACGCGGTCGCCAGGCTGGATCCCGTACTTCTGGGCCGTACCGCCGATCACCTCGAGCACGGCTTTCGCCAACCCTCTCGACGGGATGATCTTGGTCGACAGCGGTTCGGTATTTTCGGCGATACGAAGGATCCTGCCATCAGCCCGAATAAAGATCATGTCGAGCGGGATGTAGGTATTTTTCATCCACATCGACACTTCCTGGTCGGGCGAAAAATCGAACAGCATGCCTTTTCCCTCCGGGAGTTCCTTCCGATACATCAGCCCGGTGGTCTTCTCCTCCTCCGTCGTCGCCATCTCGACCGAAAACACATGCACGCCCGTCTTCGTCGCGATCTCAAGCGGCTGGACCGATGCGGCACGCGCGTCACAGCCAGCGAACATCCAGAGCGCGGCCGCAAGCGCGAGTGAGATCCAGATTTGCATACAGGGGAAACGCCAGGCGGCAGCCTGAGACTTCGTCGACAACATTCGCCTCACCACGGATTGATTGGGTCGCACCGGCTACACATTCCGGTGCGAATTGACGGACTGAAACGCCGCGGTTGTAACATCCACGCCGCTCTGCGGCAGTCACTTTTGCGATTTTTCGGCGGCCGGCTACGCCATTGGCAGCCCTCGCGGGGCGAAGGCAGGTTGCAAAAACTTGCGAGGCCAAAATTTGCAAGGCGGAGGCGGGTTTAGTGCGACGACAGTCCGGGTGCACCGGTCTCGGGCTGGATTTCAGCCGCCATCATGCCCTTGGAACCGGGCCCGAAACGGACCAGAACGTACTGTCCGGGGCGCAATTCCGTCATGCCGTAGCGCCGGAGCGTTTCCATGTGGACAAAGATATCGGGCGTCCCCTCGCCGCACGTCAGGAAGCCGAATCCGCGAAGCCGGTTGAACCATTTCACCTGTGCCCGCTCCAGGCCGCTGGTCGCGGTGACGCTGACATGGGTTCGCGGCGGCAGCATCTGGGCAGGATGGATCGCGGTCGACTCATCCATCGAGACGATACGGAAAGCCTGATAGCCTTTTGCGCGCTGCACGCACTCGCACACCACACGCGCCCCTTCGTAGGCGGTCTGGTAGCCGTCGCGGCGGAGAACGGTGACGTGCAACAGCACATCGGGCGAGCCATTATCGGGAACGATGAACCCGTAGCCCTTTGAAGCGTCGAACCATTTGATGACGCCGCTGATTTCGACGAGGTTGGCGGCGACATCGCCCAGCCCTTGCATCGCGTCGAGCGCCGGATCTCGCGGGCTGCTCGCCGAAAACCCAGAACCGAGCCTTCCCGGACCAACCGCCCCACCGGGCGCTTGACCTCCGAGCTTCTTGGACTCAAATCCGTCCGACCCCATGACCCCGGACCCCACACATCAACATCCCGCCAGCGAACGCGGCGGTGACCGTCTGCGTCTATCAATTCCCAGGAAGACGCCCGCGAATCTTTCGAGACAAAAGATAACACTCTCGATTGCGGCGCATAGACAAAAATCGATTCTTTCGGGACCTATGAACAGGCTTGCGTGTTGGCGAATCAATTAGACATCAGTTTCCCACAAAAGGGCTCGTGTCCCGGTTCTGACATTCGTACCCTACTTCGGTGGGCTCAATTTACGCATGTCAGAACCAAAGGCGGACTAGCAAGCGTGGTTTCCGATTGGACGTTCGCTTGGAGAAGCCTTCGGCCAGGCCCGAAGCGAATGTCAAATCGACCGCGCCAGCGTGTCTCCGATGTCATGGCGGATTACGAGATCGGCCATGTCGTCCTGTTCGGTTGGCTCTTTATTGATAATGACGAGCCGCGCCCCTGCGTTCTTCGCCATCAGCGGGAAACCAGCCGCCGGCCACACGACCAGCGACGAACCAATCGCAAGGAACAGGTCGCACTGCCGGGCAAGTGCCGTCGCCCGGCTCATCGCGTCTTCCGGCATCGCCTGGCCGAACGAAATGGTCGCCGTCTTTACCGGCTCTTCGCAGGTTGCGCAGTCCGGCGCGTCCCCTGATGCCTCGAAACGCTGTTTCACCCATCCGAGATCGTAGGTCTGGCCGCAGCCGATGCAGCGCGCATACGTCGTGTTGCCGTGGAGCTCGACCACATGATCGTCGGCAAAGCCTGACGCTTGATGCAAATTATCAATGTTCTGGGTAACAATCGCCGGTATCTTGCCGGCACGATAGAGCGAGGCGAGTACGCGATGACCGCGTCCGGGCGCGGCAGCCGTAAACGTCTTCTCCATGGCAAAACGACGCCGCCACGACTCGTTCCGCGCTTCCAGGCTGACGACGAATTCATCGAAAGGTATCGGGCGGTTGCGCGTCCACAATCCGCCCGGCGAGCGGAAATCTGGAATGCCGCACTCTGTTGAAATCCCGGCGCCTGTAAAAGGAACGATGATCGACGCTTCAGCGATCATCTCGCCAAGCCGTTCCACGCCGCTACTGAGGTCCGAAGCAATCATTGTCGATAGCCCGAGGTTCTGCCATATCAAATACAACGGGGATGACCTATTGGCTATTTGGAAGTGGCTCGCGCCGCTTTTGCAACCGCGTTCTTTAGCGCCGCGAGTTGTTCGATGCTCAGCGAATCCCGATCAATCTTTGCCATAGAGGTCTGACGTTCCCGCTTCGCGACCAGCAATGAGGATCGGTCACAAGCACACTTATCCACAAACACAATCTTGTAACGCCATATCCGCATTCGCGCCCCAATCGCCGACGCCAATGTCTGTGGGACACGACTCAACAGGGATGGGTATGAGCGAACAATACGATCGACTGGCGCGCGAACGCGCAGAAATTGCTGCGCGCGTCGCAAGCTTCAAAGCGACCCAGGAAAAATTCAAGCGCGAACGTGAAGAGTATTTCGTAACCACGCTCGAAAATGCGCGCGACGGGGAACGCTCACGGAACGCGCTCGGACGCGCGCCGACTTGGCCTTAGCAGGAGTAACGTCTTGCGCGCACAAAAAAGCCCGGACATTGGTCCGAGCTTTTCTGTTAGGTCAGTCCAGATCGAGTTTATCTGTAATAGCGGTGCCAGTGGCGGTGGTGCCAGTAAGGCCCGCCGTAATACGCGTAGCCTGGACCATAGTAGGACCGCCCGTAATAGGGACCGTATCCGTAGTAGCCATAGCCGGGACCGTAATAGCCGTAGGCGCCAGCGGCGCCTGCCGCGATCGCTCCGGCGGCGAGACCAAAAGCCAGTCCAGGTCCAATTCCGCGCGCCTCTGCCGGCGCCGGAGCCATGACGGCTGTTGCGCCTATCGCTCCAACCGTCGCCAATACTGCCAGTGTCTTCTTCATGCGCGTTCTCCGTTACACTCTCAGTTGCCAACGCAAGGCAGCGGCGATGGTTGCGCTAGGAACCGCAGATGAAATTTGGGTTAGGTGGGAACGCACAGAAAAAGAGCGGCCGTTTCGGCCGCTCCATCTTCAATCATGTAGCTGGCTTTACGGGCAAGGATGCCTCAAGCCGTCAAAACCGAGATAGGTCCCGCTTGCGGGATCGTATGAGCGATATCGCTGCTCACAGTACGACGCACTGGCAACGACCGGGCCTTCAACCGGAACCTGCTGATTGAATGTCACCAGCGGAAGGCCGGTATCGTAGGTGGCTCCGTTGTCGTAGGCGTAGCTGTCGCCATAATAGCCGGAGTCATAGGCATAGTTGTCGCCATAGTAGGACGGGTCGTAGCCGTACCCGTAGCCACCCGCCGCGATCGCCGCACCGGTTGCTATGCCGGCAGCCGCAGCGCCCACGGCAAAGCCCGCATCACGTCCGTAGCCACGACCACGATCACCGCGGAATTCGCCGCGTTCACCGCGTTGCGCAAATTGCGGATTGCCACGGGCAACTTGCCCATTGCCGCGGCCAGCAAAGTTTCCATTACCGCGAGCGGCAAAGTTGGCGCCGCCGACATTGGCCTGACCGCCCATGCGGGCCTGACCGCCCATGCCCGGGCCGCCGCCCATGCGGGCACCACCACCCATGTTGCCACCTGCCGCGTGGGCACCAGCGCCAGCTCGACCGCCATGGCCCTGCTGCTGCGCCAATACCGGGGTTGCGATTGCGAGTGAAAGTGAAAGAGCCGTAGCTCCCAAAACGCCTAATCTGGTCATACTGTATCTCCGGGACTGTGAAGCCGGACCAACATCCTCGCAGGACGATCGTTCCGCTGCTTTGCAACACGGGGGGTCAGCGGAACAACATCACAATTCAGCGTGCTAGCATCATAATGATGACGAGACAGACGGCGCCGATCAAACCTGCAAGAAAGACGGCGCGCCGCAGTGGCGTGTTGAGAATAATCTCGCCTCCGCGGGCTTTTTCGGCCGGATATGCCTTTGGGTCCATCCGGCGCCTCCTTGCCTCCTCGATCAAGGATTCAAAACCCCCGCGCGTCGTTGGTTCCTCGAAAGTTTCGGGCCTCCCTGCCCTCGCGATTCATTTGCTGCTATGAGAGTTCCGGCAACGCCGAATAAAACGGTCCAGACCGGGAGAACAGAAAAGATGCGATATCTTCACACCATGCTGCGCGTCCGAAATCTCGATGCGGCGCTGAAATTCTATCGCGACGCACTGGGATTGAAGGAAGTCCGCCGTGTCGACAATGACAAGGCCAAATTCACCCTGGTGTTTTTGTGCGCGCCCGAGGACGAAGGAATCTTGAAGGCCTCCAGGGGGCGTGGGGCTCCGCTCGTCGAACTCACCTATAACTGGGAAGAAGAAAAATATGGCGAGGATCGTTACTTCGGCCATCTCGCCTACGAAGTCGACGACATCTACGCGACTTGCGCGCAACTGATGAAGCTCGGCATCACGATCAACCGACCGCCGCGCGATGGCCAAATGGCATTCGTGCGCTCGCCGGATCTTCACTCGATCGAGCTCTTGCAGAAGGGCGATGCGAAGGCGCCCGCCGAACCATGGACGTCGATGCCCAACACCGGACATTGGTAGGCGCGAGCGCCCTCCGCTTCACGAGCTGAACTGAACGCCCGCATAACTGCTGGAACTTCACCCCGCGCCACACGTTGCCCATCCACGAAAAACCGAGGAGGCAATGATGGGACGAGGAATATTGCTCTGGTTGCTGGGCGTACCCATTCCGGTGATTATTCTTCTATGGCTGTTCTTCGGCCACTAGAGTCCGCACGACCAGCGGTTATTCGAATGCAAATCAGGCTCCGCTGACCGCGGAGCCTGATTTTACATTTTACGCATCGCAGGCATGTTGTCCCGACGGTGGTAAGAGGCCTGCTTTTACCGGAGATCTGCGCTATCACCCACGAATTATCCGTGGGAGCGAATCGTGTCGAATGACAATCAAGGGCACCTCACTATCTGGGGCCGCGCCAACTCCGTGAACGTTCAGAAAGTGCTTTGGTGTCTGTACGAACTCGACCTCGCCTATGAGCGCATCGATGCGGGCATGGCCTACGGCAAAAATCGCGAAGCGCAATATCTGGCGATGAATCCCAACGGTCGCGTGCCGACGCTGGTGGACGGCGATTTCGTGCTGTGGGAATCCAATTCCATCATGCGCTACTTCGTTCTCGCCTACCGGCCACAATCGACGCTTTACCCGCACGCGCCAAAGCTGCGCGCCACCGTCGATCGGTGGCTCGACTGGTCGCTCTCGACGCTGCAACCGGTCGACCGCCCGGTATTCTGGGCGCTGGTACGAACTCCGGTCGAAGAGCGCGATATGGCCAAGATCCAGCAGGATGCGGACGCCGAAGCTGCGCAATGGCAGATTGTCGATTCATATCTGGGCGCGCATGGCTATATCGCCGGGGACGAATTCACGCTCGCCGACATCGCGCTCGGCGCCTATGCGCGGCGTTGGTTTGGCGTCGAGGGAATCGTCAAGCCGACATTCCCGCATCTCGAACGCTGGTTCGCGCTGCTAGGCACCCGCCCGGGTTTCGTGCGATACATCGCACCGCCGATGTCATGAGGCCCGTGGCGGGAAGACTGCAGTTGACGCGGCTTATCTCACGAATTTGACGCCAAACGAATGGCCGCGTCGCCAGACCACCTGGCAATGGCGCCCTGTCTTGGCGTCGCGCGAAAATGCCAGCCGCACCCGCCCCGACAGCACACTTGAATCTGAAACCGTGAGCTTCGCGCCTGTGGCTGACATGTCGTGCACAAGGCACTGGCGCGCCGCAAAGCCGCCCTCCAGGGTGACCCACGCCGTCTGCTGCACCGATCTGCGCACGTCACGCTTTTTAGCTGCGGGCACTACCTGCTTTTCCGGCTTGAGATGATCCTTCAAACCTTCCTATCGGAGCCGGCTTTAAAAACTGTTGCGCTTCCAAAGAGCGATAGGCGCGGCCACCGGGGATTGCGGTAGCAAATGATTTATCTCAGTGATGAATTTTTGCCCCTTGCAAGGGCATAAAACCCAGCTAAATCAATAGGTTTTCTGACTTTCCTTCGACGGCGATGCACCTGGATGGATACCGTCGGCAAGGTTGTTGAGATCCGCGATGTGCCAAAGCTGGCCATCGGAGCCTGCCGGTCAGCCCGCGCCGTCAGGCGTGGGCCGGCCAGTGCCGGCCGCGAAACCAGGCACGATAGTCCGACATCTTCGCGCGCTGCGCCGAGGGAGCGTGACGCTTGCATGTCGACGCCTCTTCGCTGTTCTGGGGCGCTCCCCACCGGAGTTCCACGCAGTCGTTGGGGTTGTAGGCCATCTCGAAATCCGCTGCCCGATCGACCACATCCTTCACCGACAAAGTCCACTGCGAACCGTCGCTGCGCGTATAGGATATCTTGCGAGCGGCCAATTCCGAAGCCAACATGCTCTGCAATTCATTCTTCACATCCGCCGCGCTTTTGCCGGGTGGGATTGCATACCGATCAGACCGGCGCACAAACCGATCCGGGAAATTACGCACGACGTCGATCGCGATCAGCAGACGGAAATCGCGCGCCGGCGTCGAATAATCCTCCCAGGCGCCAGTGGTCTCAAAGATCGAAGCACCGTCCGGCATCGACACGTCGCCGGGCTGCTTGATTTGGTATTTACGTCCGTTTTCGATCGACGTGACGCGCGTCTTGATTTGCTCGGTGAGACTCGTAATGGCATCGATCATCGCGCGCTGCGGATCGAGCGGCTCGGGCGACATGACGTCATCCATGCGATCGTAGAAATCCTCGGCCGTCATTTGCGACTGCTCGGGCGAAAAGTCGGCATATTGCGGATTCTTGGCGATTTCCGCGTTAGTCAGCCGCCGCAACGGACCGTTCTTGTCGCGCATGATCGGGCGGAAATGCTTGAAGCCGGGGGTGCCGAGCGAGGGCTCGTGCACGAAAAGGAAATTGCCGCGCCAGAAGCGCTTGCGCGTGATCGATCCATCGGGCTCCGCGTCGACGGCCAGGAAAACGCCCGGGGTGCCGTTCACTTCCGGCACACGGCGCACCAGCATCAGCACATGGCCGTAAGGGTCGGCGTAGACCGTCCCCGGGCGCAACGCTTCTTTCGTCAGCGGTACAATGTAAAAATCGGAGTTATCGTCGCCCGCGCGAACGGCCCCCGTATGGACGACATCGCCGACGTCACGCAGATATTCGCCAAAGTTCGTCGGGCGCTTCGGCGGCTGAGGTGCCTTCGTCTTCGCCGCTGGAGTAGCGGGCGGGGCCGCCGGTTCATCTTGCGCACCGCTGAACAACCGTAGCAGGCCCGACTTCTGTTGCTCAGGCTGAGGCGCGGGAGGAGCAGCGGCAGCCTGCGCATCGGCCTGTTCGGGCGGCGGAGGCGGACGCGTGACCTCGGGATGCTCGACGTCGAACCACTGATAGCACTTCGGTGGCCTGCCGCCGAAACCGCGCGAACAATTCGAATAGCCGAACGGCAGCCCCATCTTGAAGGCAAAATACGCTCGCAGGAAATAGACGAAGTCGGCGCAGTCCGGCCGAAGCCCGGTTTGTGTATGGTCCTCGTTGCGGCCGAGATAGTTGTACAGAAAATTACGCGATGGGTCGCGCAGCACCTCGTACCAGACCTTCCAGTTCAGATCCTGTTCGGGCGGCCCATCGAACAGCTTTTCGATCCATGCCGAGAACAGGGCTTCGTTCGTGCTGCTCCAGCTATTGCGCGCCTGCCATATGCTTCCCGCCGGAATTCGGACGGGCTCCGGCTTGCGCGCGCTGACAGCGATGTCGCGGCTGACGGGACTGCAATTCGCCGACGTCTCCAGCGTCGCGCGCCAGGTGCCGGCGGCAGGGGTCGCGACCTCGACGAACCAGGAATAAGGCGGCCCCTCGTGCCGGTCGGTCGATTTGACCGCAACCTTTCCGTCGGGCGCAACCAACGAAAGAACGCCTTCGACCGGTTTCCCGGCGATGACCATGACGCGCAGCGGCGCGCCGGTCCATGGCGCCTGCGGCGACGGCAAAACGGTGACCTCGGCCGCTTCCGTGCAACTGTCGGATGCCGCTGCGGCGGGGGATCCTGCTAGTGAGAAAGATCCGCCCCCGATCAGCAACAACGCCGTCGTAGCGGCAGCAAAGCGGCGCCCAACAAACATCTGGATATAACCCTGCTAAAGTCCCCGGAACCCGTATCGACCCCTGCCGGCTGGCCAGATGGCAAGATATCGAATTAGAACGCACAAGTCAGCGGAATTGAGTCCCATTTTGCGAGCCGCCCGCCGCGACTTTAGCCGTGGCTTGAACACGCCGGCCGAGACCTAGGAGAGACGAGTTTGCAGGTTTCAAGCGGCGGATTGAAAATTCAGCAAGGTCGATTTGGCTTCCACCCTCGAACGTGGGCGGCCATTCACATCGGGGACTTCAGATCGGCGGCACTCATTGCCTGCATCTGGTGCGTGGCGGTGGTTCCAGCCGCCATTGCCGCCTCGGCGAGGCCCGTGGCCGCCGAAAAGGGCATGGTGGTCACTGCACAGCATCTTGCGACGCTGGTCGGGGTCGACATTCTCAAGCGTGGCGGCAATGCGATCGACGCGGCTGTTGCCGTGGGATATGCGCTGGCGGTGGTCTATCCGGCCGCCGGCAATTTGGGCGGCGGCGGCTTCATGACGATCCGGTTTGCCGATGGACGAAAGACCTTTCTCGATTTTCGCGAGAGGGCTCCCCAGGCGGCACGCCGGGACATGTACCTCGACAAGGACGGAAACGTCATCAAAGGCCTGACTACGACCGGCTGGCTGGCGGTGGGCGTCCCCGGCACGGTGTCGGGTTTGGAGTATGCGCGGAAAAAATATGGGACGAAGACGCGCACAGCGTTGATCGAGCCGGCGATCAAGCTGGCCGAGGATGGTTTCGCCTTGGAACAAGGCGACGTCGACATGCTCGTTTCCGCGACCGAGGATTTCCAAAGATTTCCAGCGACCAGCAAAATTTTTCTCAACAAAGGACAGCCCTTTGCAGCTGGCCAAAGGCTGGTGCAGCCAGACCTTGCCGACACCTTGCGTTTGATCCGAAAGCTAGGCGCTGACGGCTTCTATCGGGGCAAGACGGCGGCGGCCATTGTCAGGGCTGCCCGGGCGGGCGGCGGAATCATCGATCAGGAAGATCTCAAGCGCTACAAGACCCGTGAGCTTTCGCCCATTGAGTGCGATTACCGTGCCTATCATGTGATCTCGGCGCCTCCACCCAGCTCAGGCGGTGTCGCCATCTGCGAGATGCTGAACATCTTGGAGGGATATCCGCTGCGGGATCTCGGTTGGGGATCGGCGCAGGCGCTGCATTACGAAATTGAGGCGATGCGTCACGCCTATGTCGACCGAAACAGTCTGCTTGGCGATCCCGATTTCAGCAGCATTCCGGTCCGACGGCTGATCGACAAGACCTACGCTGCCAAAATCCGGGAGACAATAAAGCCGGACAGGGCTGGCGTTTCCGTTGACATCAAGCCGGGCGCTGCGCCTCACGAAGGCAGCAACACGACGCATTTCTCGATCATTGATCATGCCGGCAACGCCGTTTCGATGACCTATACGCTCAATGACTGGTTTGGCGCGAAGGTCGTTGCGTCCGGAACAGGCGTGCTGATGAACGACGAAATGGACGATTTCACACCCAACCCGGCCGCCGCCGACGCCTCCGGATTTGTCCAGGGGGACGCCAATGCCATCGCGCCCGGCAAGGCGCCCCGAAGCTCGATGAGCCCGACGATCATCACGAAGGACGGCAAGCCTGTCCTCGTTCTCGGCACGCCCGGCGGCAGCCGCATTATCACGGCTGTTCTGCAAACCATCTTGAACGTCGTCGATTTCCGGATGAACGTTCAGGAAGCCGTCGATGCCCCCCGCATTCATCATCAGTGGCTGCCGGATGTGACAAAGATTGAGCGTTACGCTCTTTCGCCTGACACCCGCAGAATACTGGAGGACATGGGTTACCGGTTCGAGGAGTCGGAACCGGCTAACCACGTAGCCGCGATCATCGTCGGCGCGCCAAGTCTCGGAGGAACAGCGGTCGCTCGAAACAAATTCTATGGTGCGAACGATCCGCGTACCGGTACCGGATTGGCTCTGGGGTACTAAAATCGCGGTTTGAATGTTGGCGCTCCCTAGCGGAATCGAACCGCTCTCTCCACCGTGAAAGGGTGGCGTCCTAACCGATAGACGAAGGGAGCCAAACGCCTGCTTTGACACGGCATGACCTGACGGCCGCGCCGCTGCCTCGCTTTGAACTAGTGAAATTTATTCGGATAATCAATGCTTTGAAGTAACACTGACACCCGTGCTGGTTCGGCCAGGAAAGCGGCCGGGACCGGCGCGCGAACGTATAGTGTCGTTTGCGCGTCCCGGCAAGCTGTGCGAGGGCTATTCACAGGGGGGTTCTTTGTAGGTCATCCGGCGGACACGTTTTGCGAGCGCCCGACCTAATATGCCACACTCAACGTCGAGGCCGCGCCGAATACTTTTCGGTCGCATATGCCACAGAGCCAATTGTTGCGTCGATCAAATGAGTATGGCTGCCCCGACAGATCAAAAAGCAACGCGTCGCCTGGTTGGCTTCAGACGGCTGCTCACCCACATCCATGAGCGGATCCTGCCTGGCCTCGGCTTCGTGCTGTGGGACGGCTCCACAGTACCCGCCGATCTCCGCTCCGATGCGTTGGCCTTCGTTATCGCCGACGAGGGCGCCATTGCCGCCATGATACGGCGGCCGAACATCGACACGTTGCTCAATCTTTGGGTGACGTCACGATTCGATCTCCGCAACGGATCGTTCTTTGATCTTGCAGCGTGCCGGCCGAAGACGCGCACCAGAGAGCTGATGAAATCCTTCGACAAGCGGCTGGCGGCCGTTACCCTGGCAAGATTTCTGTTCGTGCCGCGCGGCGGACCATGGCCGCTCGAGGCTGCTCGCCGCGGCAACGTGCGTGTGGATGGCCGCGAGGCCACCAACAAGACGAACATTCATTATCATTATGACCTCTCCAACCGGTTTTATGAGCTCTTCCTCGACCCGGAGATGGTCTACTCCTGCGCTTATTTCAAAGACTGGAACAACGATCTTGCGACCGCGCAGGCCGACAAGCTCGATATGATTTGCCGCAAACTGCGGCTGAGGCCAGGAGACACCTTCCTCGATATCGGCTGCGGCTGGGGCGCCCTCGTCTGCCACGCCGCCAAACATTACGGCGTCCAGGCCCATGGCGTGACACTGGCGGAAGAGCAATTCGCCTATGCCAGGGAAAAAGTGGCCCAGCTTGGACTCCAGGATAGAGTGACGCTCGAGCTGCGGGACTATTCGCTGCTCGAAGGCCGCTTCGACAAGATCGCCTCGATCGGCATGTTCGAACATGTCGGCATCGCTAACCACCCGACCTACTTCAGGACGATCAACCGCCTGCTGAAACCGGGCGGCCTCTACCTTCATCATGCGATCGCACTCCGTTCGAAGAGCTTTGAGCGCTTTCGTCGCGGCCGCCGGCGGGATGCGGCAGCGGCGACGGCCATCGGCCGTTACATCTTTCCCGGCGGTGAGCTCGATCACGTCGGCATGTCGATCGCCAATCTCGAGATGCATAATTTCGAAGTGCACGACGTCGAAGCGTGGCGCGAGCACTACATGCACACCACGCGGCTCTGGCACGATCGGCTATCGGCGAACGGCGAGCCCGCCGAGCGTGAGGTGGGTCGCGAAAAGACCCGGCTCTGGATTGCCTATCTCGCCGTGGTCTCGATCGCCTTCACGCAGGGCACCATCGGGATTTTCCAGACGCTGGCCTCGAACCGTGTGCGCGGTCCATCCGGTTTGCCGCCAACCCGCGCTGATCTGTACCGGTGACACGCAAATCGAGCAAATTTGTTCGAGACCTGCCTCGGGTTCCGCGCGGTTGACGTCCAACTTCGCGCTCCATTCATATCAGACATCAATATCGCTATCCTATTGACTTTGGTTCCCCGCCCCCGCTACGGAGCGCCTGTGATCGAAAGTGCAAGGGCAGCTTAGACGGATGGCTCTTCAATCCCGCAGCTTGGCGATTCTGGCGACCGTGGTGTTGGCAGGATGCAGCGGCATGCCCGGCATTGCCATACCGACCGCCAAGGAGAGAAACGATTACAAGGGCAAACCGCTGAGTGCGGTCACGGCCCACCTTGGCTGGCCTAATGACCAGGCGACCGTCGATGGGCAAAAGGTCTACTACTGGCGAGTCGGTGTTGCGATGCAGGAATGTCGCATCAGGGTTGTGATGGCCGGCGACGTCGTCGAGTCCTATGACACATCAGGCGACGCGCCGATCTGCTCACCCTATCTCGCTCCCTCCCAGCCCGTCGCCCAATAATCGACGGGCGGACCTGAACTGATGATCGACCATCGTTCCAAAGCCGACGGCACGCGAGTCCTTGCCGATCTGCACGCGCTCCGCGCCATCGGCGCCTACAGGACCGGCGTGCACCGGCCGACCTTTTCCGAACCGCATCTCCGGTCGCTCGAATGGCTGGTCGAGAGATTGCCGCAAGCCGGCCTCGCCGGCGAGATCGACGGCATCGGCAACGTGCTTGGAACCAGCGCGAAGCCAGGACCCAAGCTGCTTGCAGGTTCGCATCTGGAAAGCCAGAACTTTGCCGGCTGGCTCGACGGACCGCTGGGTGTCGTCTATGCGCTCGAAGCCGCACGCGTGATCAATCACGATCCGGCCGTCAAGGGCGCCGTGGAAGTCGCGTCATGGTGCGACGAGGAAGGACATTTCGGTCACTTTCTCGGCAGCCGCTCTTTCGTCGGCGACGTCACCGAACAGGATATCGACGCAGCGCGCGATCGCACCGACGATCGCCCCATGCGCGAAGCGTTGCAAGCCGCCGGCGTTGCGGAGCGCGGGCGCATCACGGCTGAGCGCGGCCGGCATATCGGATATCTCGAGGCCCATATCGAACAGGGGCGGACGCTCGAAAGTTCGGGTCTCGGCATCGGGATCGTCACCTCCATCGTCGGCATCTGGCAATACCGGA
The DNA here is from genome assembly GCA_963706265.1 of uncultured Alphaproteobacteria bacterium. Taxonomy (GTDB): domain Bacteria; phylum Pseudomonadota; class Alphaproteobacteria; order Rhizobiales; family Xanthobacteraceae; genus Bradyrhizobium. Next base: position 684,240 of record CAVPLO010000005.1, read on the forward strand.
TCACCTTGACCGGCGAGCAAAACCACGCCGGTACCACGCGGATGAAGGATCGACGTGATGCCGGCCTTGCGGCGGCAATGCTGTGTGTCGCCATCGACGACCGATTCCCTGCAGCAGCCGGCCCACGAACCGTATGGACGACGGGCCGCATTACGCTCGATCCCGGCGCGCCCAGCATCATTCCTGGCCGCGCCGAAATCCTGTTCCAGATCCGCGACGATAATGCAGTGGTCGTCGAACGGCTCGAAGCCCTGTTGCGCGGAATCGCGACCGAGGCCGCCGTGACGAGAGGCTGCGGCGTCGAGATCGAGTGCATCCGCTCCGGCAAGCCCGCGATAATGGACGAGAACTTTCAACGCGTGATCGAGGAAGCTGCCTCCGATTTCGCCGATGGCAAATCCATTCGCATGCCGAGCGGCGCCGGTCACGATGCCCAGGTTCTGGCCACGATCATGCCGGCCGGGATGTTGTTCGTGCCGTCGATCGGTGGCGTCAGCCATCACTGGAGCGAGAACACCGATGATGTCGATATCGTCAGCGGCGCCGAGGTGTTCGTAGAGGCCTGCCGGCGGTTGCTGTCGAACTGAAGCAAAACGCTGCCCGCCCGGTAAAAACGCACGAAGAATCTATTCTCCGCGCCAGCGCGGCGGTCGCTTTTCCGCAAAGGCCTTCGGGCCCTCGACATAGTCCGCCGACGCGACCATCTCCCGCACCGCCGGATATTGCCGCTGCGCGGCCATGGCCTCGGGGAGCGACACGTTCAATCCTTCCATCACCGCCTGTTTCGACGCTCTGATCGACATCGGGCTGTTCTGGCATATTTGTTCGGCCCAACGCTCGGCTGCGCGGAGCGCTTCTCCCGCCGGCACCACCTCATTGACGAAGCCGAGTTCAAAACCTTCGCGCGCGGAAACGTGCCGGCCGGTCAGGATCATGCCCATCGCCCGCTTCAATCCGATCTGACGCGGCAGCCGTTGCAGGCCGCCGGCCAACGCTGCAAGGCCAACGCGCGGTTCGGGAAGCGCGAACGTCGCGTTTTCAGACGCAATGATAAGGTCGCAGGCCAAGGCGACTTCGAATCCGCCGCCCATCGCAACACCATTGACGGCGGCAATAATCGGCTTGTCGCAGTGAAAGCGCAGCGTCAGTCCGCCGAAGCCGCTGGCATTCCAGCCGCGCTCGCCGCCGGCAGCCTGCCATTTCAGGTCGTTACCTGCAGAGAATGCCCGCTCGCCAGCGCCAGTGATGATCGCTACCCATTGATCGGGATCGGCAGAAAACTCATTGAAAACTTCGTGAAGCTCAAAATGAGCGGGCTTGTGCAGGGCGTTCATCACGGCGGGGCGGTTGAGGGTCACAACCGTGATCGGGCCGCGCCGTTTCACATCGACAAATTCATGGGTCACCGCGTCGTCCCCTATATGATCGAACCAATCGCCGTGTATCGGCGCAAACATGGAACTGTATTTCATAGCCGCATACTCCGGCTTGATGAGCGTTCCGCCTCGAAAGCCGAAGCGCTCGGCTTGAAGGTACGCGAACCGGTAACGGCAAGTCCATCATCGATGGAGGATGTGCGAGAACGCTGTCCGCGCACTTGATCAGGTAATCATTCGGCCTCGGGTATGCATCGCGTCGAAAGCGCGCACCCGGTGGTCGCACTTTGACATGACGTATTCCCGCCTGCTTTCAGATGTTGCGCTGCACGTCGATGCGAGAACCTGCTATTGCGGCTGGATAACGTTGCAATTGGTGCGCCCAGACATCAGGCAATCCTGCATCTTGCTGGCCGCAGTCAATTCGCGGGCCAACCATAGCCCAACCGCCAGGAGCACGACTGCAATCGCCAGCCCGGCCATAGCCGGCGTGCGGTTTCCCTCGCGTTCTGGCCTTTCAGGTTTACGACTCTCGGGCTTCGGACGTTCAGGTTTGGGATTCTCAAACTTGAGGTCACTCATCGGGGACCTTCTTCTTTCCGGCTTTTCGCTTTGCCCCGAGATCATTCCAGCCGGCGCCGCCCCCAGGGAATAGCCGCCCAAACCCGCTCATGAAGATAATACCACGCAATCTTAGTTATGATTTCAAAGCCGGCGATCGAGCCCGCGATCTCGATCCTCCCAGTAAAGAACCAACTGATTGCGAACGTATCGAGGGTTCCGAGGGTTCGCCAGCTGATGGCCTTGAGAACCGACCTTGAATGCGTTTCTGCCCCGCGGAAAATCACCGTCGCGCTCTCCCTCATGATTAGTCTCAGCCTACCATGTGGCGGCTGTCCTCGGCTCCGCCGCTGTCATGCAGCGGAGGCAAAGGCCTCGGCGGTAGCGCAAGCCACGAATCTAGCGAAACTCCTTGATTTCGCTATTTTATCACGCCTTGCGCACTACGCGGGCGGTGATGTCGCCGGGGTTCGTCCCGGTCGAAGTGATTAAATGGCCGCTGCTAAAGGCAATATTCGGGGACGGAACCGCGAAACGGTGCTTCAGCGCGAGCGTAGTTTGACGTAGAGAACGCTGAAAAATGGCTTATTTGCCAACCGGTGGATCGAGCGGAACGGCGGTCGTCAGGATTGCCAGCCTTAGCGGCATGCGGGTGTTAGAATAGAGCAGGTAAATGCTTCTTCTGGAATCCCTCCCGACCGTCGTTGGAACGGCGGCCATTGCGCCGGCGCTGCTCATCCTGTGGCTTGTGGTTGCCGCTGGCGAGCGACCGGGGCCACCGGCCAAAGTGTGGACAGCCTTTTTCTTCGGCGCAGCCAGCATTTCCCTACTCGGACTGATTCGTACCCCCTTCATGGCGCTTCTGACCGCGCCTGAAAATCAATGGCTCGCGCAGGGACTGCATTCGCTTTTCGGCGTCGCGCTGCCTGAGGAAGCGGTCAAGATCCTGGTCATTGCGATGGTGTCCGCTTGGCGGAGGCCTTTCACGGATCCGATGGATACCGTGATCTACGGCGCCGCCGCGGGCCTTGGTTTCGCGGCTTACGAAAATCTCGCCTACCTCGTTCAGCACGCCGATATGTGGCAATCGCTGGCCGCGTTGCGCAGCGTTCTGACCGTACCGTTTCACGGCGCGCTCGGGATCATCGCCGGCGCCTATCTCGCAATCGCACGATCCGGCACGGCGCTTGGCGCCCACCGTCACCACCGCGACTGGGCCCGTATCACGAGCTGGATCCTCGTGCTGGCAGGCCCGGTCGGCCTGCATGCGGCTTTCGATTTCCCGCTGCTGACGTTGCAGAGGAATCCCGACGTCGACAACACCACCCGCCTCTTGCTCGGCTCGGCCAGTATTCTGATCGGATTTTCCTCGATTGCCTTTGCCGCGCGCCTGATCCGGCGTGTGGGGCGTCACCATGCCCCACGAACCGACCTGGCCCGCGAACGGCTGAGCCAGCTGCGGCGAATGTGGGCCTTGCTGGTCGTAGGTGGAGGAACAGGCTTTGTCGGCCTCGCTTTCGTGCTGTCGTCGGTGCATCGCTGGCTGCTCGATCCGGATCGCAACGTGACGCTCGTTCTCGTTCCGATCGGTCTTCTCTCCATCCTCGTGGGTCTTGCCCTACTGGTGGTCACGACCGCGGTCTATTTTCTCGGCCGCGACCGGCTGCGGACCAATGCATCATAGCTGGCCCCGCCCCGGCCGGGGCTGACGCAGGTGTGGAACGCGCTATAGTTGCGCCGTCACAGAAACGAGTCACTCTGGCCCCGCAAATACTACGAACTTCGGAATCGGGACACTAGCTGGAAACCGGTACGGGAGATTTCGATGACCATTCCCCACGACAATGCCGATCTGACGACGAAGATGCAGGCCGCCGTCCGTCAACACTGGAAGGCGTTTCTGTTCGAGGGCATTCTGCTGGTGATTTTCGGATTGGCCGCCATGATCGTGCCGCCCGCCGCCAGTCTTGGCCGTAACGATCCTTTTGGGCTGGCTGTTCCTGATCAGCGGCATTGCAGGGTTGGCACTGACTTTCTGGACGCGCGAGATGCCAGGTTTTTGGTGGTCGCTGATTTCGGCCGCGCTGGCCGTTCTTGCAGGCCTTATCCTTCTGGCACAACCGGCACAGGGCACGCTGACCCTGACCATCGTTGTCGGCGCTTATTTCCTCGCCGAAGGCGTCGCCACCATCATGTACGCGCTGGAACATCGGCGCGAGCTGTCGGGGCGCTGGTCATGGCTGCTGGTCGCCGGTCTGATGGACCTGCTGATTGCAGTCATTATCATTACGGGATTGCCCGGTTCGGCGCAGTGGGCGATTGGCCTCTTGGTGGGCGTCAATCTGCTATTCGGCGGAGCATCGCTAATCGGCGTGGCGCTTGCCGCGCGCAACGCCTGATCGCCTCAATCTAACTAGCAGCCGCGGCAGATGCTCTTGAGCTTGCGGTCAAGCTCGGCATCTTCACGCTTCATGGCCTCCGTGGCGTTATCTTTCTCCGGAGGCACCTGGTCCGCCCGCGGCTGACGGTGGCCAACAGGCGCCGGCCATGGTCCTTGCTTGCCCGATGACGAATTGCCGGTCTGCGCGAACACCGCCGGACCGATCGTCAGCATCAGAAATGTCGCCGTCACCAACAATTTTTTCATCTGCTTCTTCCGTCTTTGACGCCCAGTCCCTCGAAACCCGATCACGGACCCGGCGGATAGAGATGAACGTCACCGCAATAATCCACAATACGATAGCGGGTTTCGGCGGCCTGTTCACGATCTCCGGAAAAAGATTTTTCGACCGAAAGATAGTTTGGACCGGCCGGCGACTTGCCGTGGCCGCCGGGAATATCGACCACGAATTCCGGCTGGCACAGTCCGGACACCCGGCCGCGCAGGGCGCGCATGATCTCCTGACCCTGTGCCAGCGTTGTTCGCAAATGCGAAGTCCCCGGCGCGAGATCGCCGTGATGCAGATAATAAGGCTTGATCCGGCACTCGACGAAGCCGCGCATCAGCGCCGCCAGCGTCTCGGGATCGTCGTTGACCCCCCGCAACAGCACCGACTGGCTGACCATCGGAATGCCGGCATCGATGATGGCGGCGCAGGCGGCGCGTGCATTCGGCGTCAGCTCCCGGACGTGGTTGGCATGGAGCGCCACCCAGGTCGTGGCACCCTTGACCTTCAGGGCCGCAACCATCTTTTCGCTAATGCGCCGGGGCTCAGCGACCGGCACCCGGGTATGAATACGGATGACCTTGACATGGTCGATCCGCGCGAGGTCCGCCATCACCTCGGAGAGCCGCCGCGGCGACAACATCAGGGGGTCGCCGCCGGTCAGGATCACTTCCCACACTTCCGGATGGGCGCGGATATAGGCAAGGGCGTTCTTGTAAGCCCCTTCCGAAAGCGTGGTCGCCTTGCCGGGTCCGACCATCTCGCGGCGAAAACAGAACCGGCAATACACCGCGCAGACATGCACCAGTTTGAACAGCACCCGATCGGGATAACGATGCACAATGCCTGATACCGGAGAACGCACCTCGTCACCGATCGGATCGGGCTTTTCGTTTCCTTGAACCACCAGTTCTTCCGCGCTCGGGATGTATTGCCGCGCAATCGGATCGAATGGATCGTCGGGATCAATGAGCGCCGCCACCTCGGGCGTGACCGCGACGGCGTAGCGCGCCGCAACTTTTTCCAGTGCGGAGATTTCCACCGCCGGTACCAGGCCACGCGCCGCCAGCTCCGCCGGCTCGCGCAGGGTCGCTGCGGGTTGAACGCCGATGCTGCCGATACTGCTCATCTCTCTCCCTGATGTCCCGGTTCAGACTTCGCGTCATTTCACGACATGTTCGTTTGCGAATGTCAGAACCGGAGGGACACTAGCAAACTTATGATTATGGTGTCGTTTTGGATTTGACATTCGCATCGAGAACTCGCGGGGGACGCCGAGGCGGATGTCAAAATCCACCACACTATGGCGGCGCCCACACCACCTGATCAACCGACGTCGCACCGCTTGCCAGCATCACGAGCCTGTCAAAACCAAGGGCGACGCCGCTTGCCGGTGGCATGTTAGCCACCGCGGCCAGGAAATCTTCATCCAGCGGATAACGCTCGCCGTAGCGGCGCTGTTTCTCGTCCATGGCCAGCGTAAAGCGGCGGCGTTGCTCGGTTGCATCGGTCAGTTCACCAAATCCATTCGCCAGTTCGACACCACAGGCATAGATCTCGAAACGCTCGGCGACGCGGACGTCGGATGAGGCCGCGCGCGCCAATGCTGCCTCCGGCAGCGGATACTCGTAGAGTAGCGTAAGGCGTCCCTGCCCCAGATTTGGTTCAATATACTCCACCAAAATTTTGCTGAAGATGTCGGACCAGGTGTCATCGGTGGCAACACGGATCTTTGTATCGGCGGCCGCCGCGAGCTTCGTCCGGTCGCCTTCGCCGCCGTCGATGGTGGCGAGCAGATCGATACCCGCGAAGCGCTCAAATGCCGAAGCGACCGTCAACATCTCGGGTTCGGCAAAGGGATCGGCAACCTGCCCGCGAAACGAAAATTGCCCGATTCCGGTTGCCTGCGCGGCGTGCGCGATCAGAACAATGCAATCGGCCATGACGGCATCGTAGGCCTCGTTCGCCCGGTACCATTCGAGCATGGTGAATTCGGGCAAGTGCAGGCGGCCACGCTCGCGATCGCGGAACACCCGGGCAAATTCGAATATCCTGGTCTCGCCGGCGGCCAACAGCTTCTTGCAGGCAAATTCCGGCGAAGTCCGCAAATACCGCGCCATGCGCCCGCCATCACCGGCGGTGAGTTCCGTGCGCGGCGCATGCAAATGGGTTTCGTTGCCCGGCGACACCTGCAAAATCGGCGGTTTCGATCTCGGTAAAGCCTTGTTCCTCGAACCAGGCCCGGGTCGCCCGTGTGATCGCATTCCTGGCGGCCAAAAACGGCCTGATATCGGTGTATCTGCCGGCGGACCACCATGGCGAAACCTTATTGTCCGCAACCATCAATCAACCGTCCCAAAACGCTAGTTGAGTAGATTTGACATTCGCTACCCGCCTAGCCGCAGATTCGGAAAGCGAATGTCAAATCCGGAACTCCACTAGAAACATATATTTACTAGTGGCCCAATGGTTCTAACATTCGCGCAGGTGCTCGCTGCGAGCGGATGCGAATGTTAGAACCGGACCACTAGCTTCCAAGCACAAAATCAGTATGTTGCAGGCCGAAACCGCCTCAATTGGCCCCGGAACGCACCTGTCCGGCAAGGTCGTGGGCCACAATATCAGGAAAAACCGCCTTGAAAGTCATCGCCAGTTCCATTCGCAAAGGCAACATCATCGAGCAAGATGGCAAGCTTTACGTGGTCCTCACCGCCGAAAACATCCACCCCGGCAAGGGAACGCCCGTCAGCCAGATCGAAATGCGCCGTATTGGCGACGGGGTGAAGATCTCCGAGCGCTACAAGACCACCGATCAGGTGGAAAAGGCGACGGTCGAGGACCACAATTTCAACTACCTCTATGAGGATGCCGACGGCTTTCACTTCATGAACGCCGAGAACTACGACCAGGTCCAGGTCTCCAAGGAAATCGTCGGTTCTTCGGCACCTTATTTGCAGGAGAACACGACCGTGAAGCTGTCGCTTCACGACGGTATTCCGGTCTCGATCCAGTTGCCGCAGCGCGCGACGCTGGAAGTCGTGGAAACCGAACCGGTCACCAAAGGACAAACGGCTTCGTCCTCTTACAAGCCCGCCGTCTTGTCCAATGGCGTCCGCACCGCCGTGCCGCCGCACGTCGCCGCAGGAACGCGGATTGTGGTGATGACCGAAGATGGGTCTTACGTCGAACGCGCAAAGGATTAATATCTCGCGTGCGGGGAAAACAGCGCCGGGGGGCGTAAATAGTGAAGGTGGGGGCCGGCGGTTTCTTTGCGTTATCTGCAGCTAGCCTTACTTCTGCTCGGCGCTGGCGCGACCCCGCTCGCCGCCGACGAATTTAGAAGCCCGGCCATCTCCGTCGTGCGCGTCGACTGGCGCGCCGCGCTTGATCAGCTCCGCACCGAGGTCGGTGCCCAGCCATCGGTTGCTCCCACCTTCACTTTTGTTGGCCGGTCACGATTGGCAGCCTCTGATCCGCGCTCGATGCCGGCGCTCGTGCAGCTCAACGCCACGACGTCCCAGATCTTCGCCGGCATCAGCCGCAGCCCGGTGCCGGTCCTGCTGCCCTTCGACGCCGCAGCCTATCTCGAAGCCCAACGGGCCGGCACGCCCGAAGCCCTCGCTCTCCCGCGCGTTCAAGCCGATTTTCGTGCTGCCGACGTGTTCGATGCAGGTCCGGCGGGCTACGACGCGGTATTTTCGCTCGCACCCGGCGCCGGCAGCGGCCTGCCGCAGCGGACTTTCGCCAAGCCCGTGGAGGTCCAGATCACGGGTTCGCTCTTGACCTATGACCTCAACGACCCCTTGGGCGGCAGAGGTGAGCCGGTCAAGTCGCTCGCCGCGCAATTTCCCGATCTGCGTCGCTTCATCCGCGAAGGTTATGTGCGATATGCCTTCACGCGCTTTGGCGTTCCCTACGTGGTTTCGATCCAGTGCCTCGACAGCGCGCCAAGGCCACGACGGCTCGCCTGCCGCGAGGCCAATCCGGTCGCCGAGCGATTCCTGAAAGCATTGCGCGTGACAGGCGGCCTGCCATCACGGCCACGGTCCGATCTCGCGTCGGAAGCCGTCGAACGCCCTTCGATTGCATCCTCGGATTTCACCTATCGGCCGCCCGGCGACCTTATTGCCAGAAACGGGTCACACAGGCAGAGCGGCCGGGTTGATTACACCACCTATTCGCAGATCCGTTTTCCGCTGGAGAGGACGCCGGCCTTCGCTCATTCCCAATCGTTCGGCTTGCGCAAAAACGAGAAGTTCGATGAACTCGGCCCGACCAGCTATCCCTGGCAGGACAATTTTTGCGAAGCCCGCAGCTTCGGCGTCGGCCAATGTCCGACCGGATTCGGCCATCAGGGCCAGGATATGCGGCCCGCCCCCTGCCCCGCATATGAAGAAGGGCCGGAGTATTGCAATCCCAAACAGCAGGTGGTCGTCGCGGCGCGTGACGCCATCCTGATCCGTGCGCCGAAGCAGCAGGCGGCAACTCTTCAGATCAACACGAGAAACGAGCACATCCGCTTCCGCTACATGCACATGGACCCTTCAGCCATGGATGCCGACGGCGTTCTGAATGGCCGTCATGTCGAGGAAGGCGAGAAAATCGGCGTCGTGTCCAACTATCTCGACCGCCCCAACGGAACCACCCGTCATCTTCATTTCGACGTTCAGGTGTTCACCCGTGACGGATGGCTGTGGGTTAGTCCGTATGTCACGCTGATCTCGGCCTATGAGCGGCTGATCGGAGGACGCGGACGCGAAGTCGGCCCCCACAGCGGACCGGCCGCCGATCTGGCCCACGCACTTCCCGAGGATATGACCCGCCGGGAAATCGAAGAAGGCGCCGAAAACTAACTCGCCCCTATTCGATCAGCGTCGTCAGTTGAGCCCCCTCGTCGGCTACGAACACCGCAATCAATTCGGCTGGCTCGGTATTGCTCGCATTGGCCGAAACCAGATGGGTCGAACCCGGCGGCTCGAAGAACGATTGCCCGACGCCAAATGTTTCGACCGGACCGCCCCCGAGTTGCGAACGGATCTCGCCCTTGGTGACATAGGCGGTGACCGAACCCGCATGGCGATGCGCGTGGCTAAAACCTCCGGGACCATAGAACACCCGCACGATCGTGACCCGCTTGCCGGGCACGTTCGGCAACGCGTGCGAGGTAATCACCTCGACCTTGTCGAGCGGCGACGCCGCCGCACTGTTGACGCAGAGCGGAGCCAGCACGCTGGATATCCCATCCATCGTGAGCGGTACCGCCTTTCCGACGGCCACCGCGCAGGCCACGCCGGCCATAACCGCGAGAAAAACCGGCTGTCTATGCCGCGTCGGAAAGGGTGATGTCATCGCCATCGAAATCATGGGCCGCTCCTCCAGATCGTTGCCATGCCTTACGCTCACGATACCGCTGCGCGGGCCTGCGTCTGCCGCGCCGGTGGCGTCCACCGATAGGCGACGCCAAACCTGTTCCAGGCATTGATCGAGGCAACCGCCGACGTCAGATAGGTCAATTCCTTGTCGGAGAATTCCGCCCGAGCCTGCTCATAGACTTCATCGCTGACGCCCGCCGTCAGCAGCGTCAACGCTTCGCTCCAGGCCAGCGCCGCGCGCTCGCGCGAGGAGAACTGCGGTGCCTCGCGCCACACCACGACGAGGTTGAGCTTGTCCGTGGGCACGCCAAGCCGCTCGGCCTGAAGGATATGATACTGGACACAGAAGGCACAGCCGTTGATTTGCGATGCGCGCAGCTTGATCAGCTCCAGCAGCGGCTTTTCGAGGCCAGACTTCGCGGCAAGGCCGCCGAGTGCGAGAACGTGCTCGTAAGCGTCCGGCGCCAGCGTCTGGAAATCGCTATGTTCCCTGCGGGCATGTGACATTTTCAATCTCCCGTGTTATCAGCCTTCTGATCAATTATAAGAGCACTGATAACATGCGCAAGATTGCAAGTCAGAAAAAACATAAATCGCGAAAAACAACCCGCCGGCGCGAAAATGCCCGCGCCGGCGTTCGGGCACTGCACGGCCTCCGGCCACCGCCGCCCGGCGCGGGCAAGCGCGGCGAGGAAGGCCACATTGGCTATCTGCTGCGGCAGGCCCAGGCTGCGGCACGGCTGACATTGGAGCGCGCGCTCGCCGATCTCGGCGTCACGCCGCCGCAATTCGCCGTTCTTACCATGCTCAACGCTTATCCCGGCCTTTCCGGCGCCGACGTTGCCCGCGTGGCGCTGCTGACGCCACAAACCGTGGGCGTCATCATCGGCAACCTGGAGCGCGACGGCGCGATCAAGAAGACGCCGCATCCGGTTCACGGCCGGGTGTTGCAATGGACGCTGACGGGCCGCGGTTCGAACCTGCTCGACAAGTGCCGCCGCCGCGTCGCCGCCGTCGAACGACGCTTGGTCGCCGGGCTGGGCACAAAGGCCGAGGCCGTCGTCCGCCGCTGGTTGTCCAAAATTGCCGTAGACTTGCAGCAGAGAGACTAGGTTCCGTCGGCACGGCTTTGCCGCGCCAATCCCGCCAAGGTTAGACTATTGCGATGACACTGCCTGATTCCCGGGAAATGCCTACGCGCCGCGCGCTGCTGCGAACCGGTCTGGTGGGCGCACTGAGCGCCGGTGTCCTCGCCACCCCCTTCGCTGCCTTTGCCGCAACACCGGCTGGTTTCGATCAATGGCGTGACCGGTTTCGCAGCCACGCCTTGGCCAAAGGCATTTCGGAAACGACGTGGAACCGGGTGATGGGCCGCATCGAGCCGGACATGTCCGTCTTCAAAGAGCTTGGAAGCCAACCCGAATTCAAGGAAGAGCTCTGGCAATACCTCAATCGCCGGGTCTCGGACTGGCGCATCGTCAATGGCCGCGAGGCGCTCCGAAAGAACGAGGCGTTGTTTGCGCGGATCGAACGGGATTTCGGCGTCGAGCGCGGCACGCTTCTGGCGCTGTGGGGCGTCGAATCCGCCTACGGTGATCCGCTGGTGCAACAGAACCACATGCGGCCGGTATTCCCGGCCCTGGCCGCGCTCGCCTGGAACGAGCCGCGCCGGCGCGTTTATTGGGAGGGCGAACTGATCAACGCGCTGCGCATCGTCGAGCGCGGCTGGAGTACGCCAGAGGAAATGCGCGGCTCGTGGGCCGGCGCCATGGGACACACGCAATGGATGCCGGAAGTCTGGCTCAATGTCGGCATCGACTACGATCATGACGGCCGGGTGTCGCCGTTTGGCAAACCGGACGATGCGCTCGGGTCGACCGCGCGCTATCTCGTCAGCCGCGGCAAATATCACCGCGGCGAGCACTGGGGCTACGAGGTGCGCGCCGATGGCGCCTCGTCGAAAGGCAATCGCAGCTATGCCACCTGGGAAAGTGCCGGTGTGACGCGCGCCGACGGCAAGCCGTTCCCGCGGCCGAACGCGTCCGCGCAACTCTGGACGCCTGTACCGGGCGGACCAAGTTTTCTGTTGGGACCCAACTTCTATTCGGTCCGGAGCTACAATCCCGCCATGAGCTACGCGCTGGCGATCTGCCATCTCGGCGACCGCATTTTGGGTGGGCCACCTTTCATCCAGCCCTTCCCCGGCTCCGAGCGCGCGCTAACGCTGGCAGAAGTGCAGGAGATGCAGGTCCGGCTGACCAAAGCGGGCTTCAATACCGGCGGCACCGACGGACGCGTTGGCAACGACACGATGCAGGCCGTTCGGGACTATCAGACCAGGATGGGGCTGTTACCCGCCGACGGCTATGGCGGCTTGAAAGTGCTGGCGCGGTTGCGGCAGGGAAATTAGATCGTCTCACGACGGCCGTCTGGGTGGCGCGGTGCCCGCGAACATGCCGCCATCAATGACGAGTTCGCTGCCGGTCACGTAACTCGAGGCGTCGGAGGCGAGATAAAGCACACCCTGGGCGATTTCGCGCGCGTGACCGGCGCGCCCCAAGGGCGTCGCCAGCTTTGCCAAGGCCTCGCAATCGATCGGCGCATTCTGACCGCTTGCTGTGCCGCCGGCCGGAATCTTGCCCCAGATCGGCGTATCGATGATGCCAGGATGCACGGAGTTCACGCGAATGCCGTCGCCCGCGGATGCGCATTCCATCGCAATCGACTTGGCGAACAGACGCACGCCGCCTTTGGTCGCGGAATAGCCGGAAAGCGTCGGCGAGCCACGCAGGCCTGCAAGCGACGACATCATGACGATCGAACCGCCGCCGGTTTTGCGCATCAGCGGCAGGCCGTACTTGACCGACAAGAACACGCCGTCGAGATTGATGGCGGTCTGCCGGCGCCAATCGGCGAGAGACATGTCGACAATCGAGGCCGCGCCGATCCCGATGCCGGCGTTCGACACCAGCACGTCGAGCCGGCCGAAACGCCTTTCGATTTCGCCGACGACCTCGGCCCAGCGCGGTTCGCTGGTCACGTCCTGCTGCAAAAACACGGCCTCGCGACCGGCCTTCCCGATTCCCGACACAACTTCGAACCCCTTCGGCTCATCGATATCGGTGACGACGACGGAAGCGCCCTCCTCCGCCAGCAACTCGGCGATCGCCTGGCCGATGCCCGACGCACCTCCGGTCACCAACGCAACCTTGCCTGCAAGCTGCCCTGCCATGTCAGTTCCTCTTCGTCCTGGCTTACCTGATCACCTCGGGTCCCTGATCCGGCACGGCCACATCGAGCACCCGCAACTGCACCCGTTCGGCGCCCTGCCAGCGATCGACCGCGATCGACCCCGCCACATGCAAGACCTGGCCGCGATGCGCGGCAAGCGCGTTACCCAGTTTCTGGCCGATCGAGCGAAACGCAATGCCGTTGACGATCGCGCCATCGCCCGACTTGAAGCGCACGCGCAAATGGGCCTGTCCGACTTCGTCGGCATAGACCAGTTGATGCGACGGCAGCGCGAGCACCGGCTCCGGGTTGCCGCTGCCGAACGGCCCGGCGCGGTTCAGCGTTGCGGCCAATTCCGTCGTCACGCCGCGCGCGGTGACCGCGCCATCGACGAAGATTTCGTTGACGTGACGCGACTGCGCCACGTCGTGGGCCAGCGCGTTTTCCATATAGGCGCGGAATTCAGCTAACCTCTCCTTGCGCAAGGTCACGCCGGCCGCCATGGCGTGGCCGCCGCCCTTGATCAAGAGACCATCGTGGACGGCCTGCCGCACCGCCTTGCCGAGATCGACGCCGCCGATCGAGCGGCCCGATCCGGTGCCGATGCCGCCGGGCTCAAGCGCGATGACAAAGGTGGGGCGCGAAAACTTGTCCTTCAGGCGTGAGGCGACGAGGCCGACGATGCCGGGATGCCAGCCTTCCGAGGCGGTGACGACTACCGAACCCTTGTCCTCCAGCCCAAGCGAGGCTAGCGCCTCGGCTTCGGCTTGCGCTTCGGCCGCCTGTTCGATCACCCTGCGTTCGGTGTTCAACCGGTCAAGCTCGGCGGCGATCCTTGCTGCTTCCGAAATATCGCCTTCCAGCAATAGCCGCACCCCGAGATCGGCGCGCCCGATCCGCCCGCCGGCGTTGATGCGCGGCCCCAGCATGAAGCCGAGATGCCAGGCTTCCGGCGGCCCGTTCAGCCGCGCCACGTCCATCAGCGCGGTATGGCCGACGTGGTCGCGCCGGCGCATCGCAATCAGGCCTTTGGCGACGAAAGCGCGATTGAGCCCGATCAGCGGCGCAACGTCGGCGACGGTGCCGAGCGCCACATGATGCAGCATGCCCAACAAGTCCGGCTCCGGCATCTCCGGCGTCCAAAAGCCCCGCGCGCGCAGTTCGCGGTTGACCGCAACCAGCGTCACCAGAACGAGCCCGACCGCGGCGAGATGGCCTAAGCCCGAGAGATCGTCGAGCCGGTTCGGATTCACCAGCGCATCGACCTCAGGCAACTCATCGCCGCATTGATGGTGATCGATCACGACGACCGACATTCCGAGCTTGCGCGCTTCGACAAGCGGCTCCAGGCTTGTGGTGCCGCAATCGACCGTCACCAGCAGCGTGGCGCCCTTCCCCGCCAGCATCCGCACCGCTTCGACGTTCGGCCCATAGCCCTCAAAAATCCGGTCGGGAATGTGGATCAGCGGATCGAGGCCGCAATGACGCAGATGCCAGGCAAGCAGCGCCGCGGACGTAGCGCCGTCAACATCGTAGTCGCCGAAGATCGCGACCTTCTCGCCTCGCACGGCCGCGTCCGCTATGCGTTTGGCCGCCATCTCCATCTGCGTCACCGTGAAGGGATCGGGCATCAGCTTGCGGATGGTCGGATCGAGAAAGTCCTCGACCGCATCGATTTCGACGTCGCGGCCTGCGAGCACGCGCGCCAGCATTTCCGGCAATTGATATCGCTGCGTGATCGCGAGCGCTTTCGCGGCCCCACGTGCGTCAAGCCGGTCACGCCACAACTTTCCGGTCAGGGAATGGGCGACGCCGAGAAAGGCCGACGGAGCCTCGACAGGCAATGCGGATGCGGGAAGCGTCATGATACCTGCCGAAGATAGGCGAAAGCGCCGCCTGTTCAATGATTCGGACCACGGTTTATCGCTCTCGCGGCAAGAAATGCCCGAGTTATGCGCGTAATTCTCATCGCCCAAAAAGCAGAGGGCGCAGGGAAAGCCGGGTGCAAGCCGCACCCATAGCCTCACGTGCAAAATGAAAAAGCACGCAAGCATAGTCACCACAGGTACGCCTGAAACATCCGGCCTTCCCTGCGCGAGTGGTTTTAACGGTTTCCTTCGTGCTCTTCCTGGTGATCGGGCTTTCTTGTCACCATCGCCGGCGCGATGCGCTTGCATCGTCGCCAACTTGACGCCGGCGTCGAGGCGTCAGAACCACACGACTTCGCCGTCCGCATCGTCCACGCTCGTCTCGCGCAACAATGCGTCCATCGCATCCCGCACCCCACGTTCGTGACGATCGCGATACGCCCCTCCTGGCGGGCACGGAACGCGCGAAGAATTGCCCTTGATTTGCCCGACGTCACAAGCGAGAGGACTGCGACACGTTGCCACGACGGGCAAATCACTTTGGTCGCCGGAAAAGCTGTCAAGACTTTTGTTGTTCAAGCAAACGCCAAGCAATTGCTTGATCGCGTTACTCACGCTCAGCGCGAAGATCGTCATCGCGAGCGCACCTTGCGATGACGGAGGAGGCGGCGCAGCATCGCCTCGCACAAGCCAGATCACGTAGCCCGCATGAGCGAAGCGACATGCGGGATATCGAGAGAAGTTAGCCCCGGATATCGCTCTGCTCATCCGGGCTACCCGCTTTCCGGATCAATTGAAATTATATATCATGTAGCTCGACGGATTTCCCAAAATGGTCCGATATCGACGCAACTTTATTCCGGGCGGGACCTATTTCTTTACGGTCACGCTCGCTGACCGGCGCTCCACCCTTCTTGTGAACCAAATTGGCGCACTACGTTCGGCGTTCCGCGCGGCTCGCCGCGCCCGGCCATTTGCGATCGATGCCATTGTGGTTCTCCCGGATCATCTACACGCCATTCTCACCTTGCCGCCAAACGATACGGATTTTCCCGGCCGTTGGCGGCGAATCAAAGGGAGTTTCAGCAGCGCACTGATCGATGCGGGCCTTGAACTCAAGCGCTGGCCAAATGGCGATCTCGCGCTTTGGCAAAGGCGGTTTTGGGAGCACACTATCCGCGACAGCGGCGACTTTGCGCGCCATGTCGACTACGTCCATTTCAATCCGGTCAAACATGAATTGGTCAGGCGTGTGCGCGATTGGCAGTATTCATCGTTTCATCGGTATGTCCGCGAGGGCCTGTTGCCGAACGATTGGGCGGGTGACGCCAACGAGAACGGCTCCGATTTTGGAGAGCAACTCGGTTGAGAGTAGCCCGCATGAGCGCAGCGACATGCGGGACAGTGCGAAAGGCCCCGGATATCGCTTCGCTCATCCGGGCTACGCTTGCTGTTGTAACCCCGATTGTAAGAATCCATCGAAAGGATTGCTAAGAAGAGATCCTTTGAAATCGTCATCTTACCCCCTGTTTGAAGTCTTCGTTGTTGACTTTGAGCGCGTCAGTGCGAGTGTCGACAAATGCTCCGTTGCCGGCCGGCTGGAGCCAAGGTTTCGGAACACTCCACCAAAAAAGCTTCTTCTCGATCCCACGCGTTATCGGTTCGCCCGTGATACCAATCGAGTTAAGCGGCCATATTCCAGCAGGAACAATTTCCAACTCGGCAAGCACCAGCTTCACGCCGGCGCCAAAACGTGGTTTCCAATGCTAAGGGATCAACTCTTTCTACGCTCCTCTGATCATTGGGATCACGGAAGCGCACCAGCAGCGGCAGTGCTGTTAGCGGGAGTTCTCGTTTTCCAGACAAGTGGCGCACTTGTCGCAAGCCACTGATGACTGGTGACGGCAGAGCTCCGCCGGGAAGATTGAAAGCTCTGAGCACGATATATTCCGGTCCCGAACGGTTATCGGCGCCAGCTCTCAGGAGCGCGAATAGCGTCCCTCGGACACCAAGGTCGAGAGCGACAGCTTCTCCGCGAACATCGATTGAGAATTCGGCCTGAGAGATCGGATCGTTGTTCTTGCTGTAGGTGACCTCAATCACACCCGATCCTGATTTTGGTTCGCCATCGACATCAGCTTGAAGAGTCAATCGATAGCGCACCGTTGCACTAAAAACAGAGCTGTATCGTGGCGTATGCGGCAACTGCGAGCGCTACGAGGAGGGCAATCCGTTTCATGCTACGCGACCCGCTTGATACACCGCCGCTTTCCGACAATCGGTCGAACACTCCCGCACAAAGATACCAGGCAATGTAGGCGACCGCGGAGCGATATGCGGGATTGACAATCCCATTAATCCCGGATATCGCTTCGCTCATCGCGGGCTACGCTTCTGCGAATAGCGCGCCCACCAAGCCAACCACGACGACCCAGCGGGCGCTTCTCATTTCGCGCTGCCCACAATATCCAGGCCGAAAAGCATCCTCGACGGACGTCGAACTTATGGAGACAATCGATCTCTTGGCGAAGAGATTCTCAAAGAGAGCGAGCACCATGGGTTGCTGGGATAAAGCTTCTTGTGCGGTCATTCCTGCTCTCTCATGCTCGGAGATTGCACGCTCTTTCAAGAAAGGGCAATCAAAGATTGCTTCTGCTAATTTAACTCGTTTTGCGCGATTCGCAGAAAACTTTACGGAAAGGCGCGGTGCGGCCGCGACTGCCGAACGATTGGGTGGGTGACGCCAACGAAAACGGCTCCGATTTTGGAGAGCAGCTCGGTTGAGGTAGTTGAGGTAGCCCGCATGAGCAGAGCGATATGCGGGACAAAGGAAAGACCCCGGATATCGCTTCGCTCATCCGGGCTACCAGCTACTACCAGCTACCGTCCTAGCATCCCATCCGCGCGGCCAATTCGCCGAAATCCTTGGCCACGACGTCCCACTCGCCGGTCGCCTTGAAGTCGTATTTCTGCAACGGGCCGTATTCGGTGGGCCGCGCGACAAACGCCGTCTTCAGTCCCAATTTCTGCGCAGCCGCCAGATCGTGATTATGCGCCGCCACCATCATCACCTGCTCCGGCGGCAGGCATAAAAGGCGCGCGGCGCCGAGATAGGTCTCGGGGTCGGGCTTGTAGTGCTGGAACAGTTCGGCCGACATGACCAGGTCCCAGGGAAGGCCGGCGAATTTCGCCATCTCCGTCAGGAGCGCGACATTGCCGTTCGAGAGCGGACTGATGATGTATTTGGTTTTCAGGCGGGTCAGCCCGCCGACGCTGTCGGCCCAGGGATGCAGCCGGTGCCAGCCCATCGTGAGGTGATGCAGGTCCGCGTCGGTCAGGCCGGATATGCCAAGCTGCGCGACGAGTTTTTCCAGCGAGCGCCGATGCAGCACATCGAGAATGACGTATCCCCGCTCCGGATGTTTGCGTACATCGTCCATCGAGGCGACATAAACCCCGCGCCAGCCGTCAACGAGCGCCGTCCAGTCTGCCTTGATGCCGCGCTTCTCGCCCCATGCGGTGAAATCCCTGATCAGGCTGGTGCGCCAATCGACCACCGTGCCGAAGACGTCGAAGACGAGAGCTTTCACTGCGGAAAAGTCGGACATGCGGCGTCCCCTTTTTTGTTGTCATTCCGGGGCGCCCGTTAGGGCGAGCCCGCAGGAATCCATCGCGCGACAGGAGCGCTCGGAAAAAATGGATTCCGGACAGCCGCTAACGCGGCTTCCGGAATGACGATCACTAATCCAGATGAAACTTGTCGAGCTGACGATGGTCGGCCTTGATGTAGCGCACGGTGCCGGTCACTGAACGCATCACGACGGTTTCGGTCTGGATCACGTCCTTGCGAAACTTGACGCCCGACAGCAACGAGCCGTCGGTGACGCCGGTGGCGGCGAACAGGCAGTCGCCCCTCGCCATGTCTTCGATCCCGTAGATCATCTTCGGATCGGACACGCCCATCTTGCGCGCGCGCTCGCGCTTTTCCTCGCTGTCGAGGATCAGCCGGCACTGCATCTGACCGCCGATGCAGCGCAGCGCCACGGCCGCCAGCACGCCCTCGGGCGCGCCACCGGTACCGATATACATGTCGACGCCGGTATTTTCGGGATCGGCGCAGTGGATGACGCCCGCAACGTCACCGTCGGTGATCAGGCGGACGGCTGCACCCGTCGAGCGCACGCTGTTGATGATGTCGGCATGGCGCGGACGGTCGAGCACCAGCACCGTAATGGCCGTGGCATCGACCCCCTTGGCCTTGGCGAGCCGGCGGACGTTCTCGGCCGGCGGAGCGTCCAGCTCAACCACGCCCTTGGAGTAGCCCGGGCCGATCGCAAGTTTCTGCATGTAAACGTCGGGCGCATGAAGCAACGTTCCGCCGTCAGCCATCGCCATGGTCGCGATCGCGCCAGGCATGTTCTTGGCGCAGAGCGTGGTCCCTTCGAGCGGATCGACGGCGATATCGACCTTTGGTCCGGCATTCAGTCCGACCTTTTCGCCGATGAACAACATCGGCGCTTCGTCGCGCTCGCCCTCACCGATCACGATCGTGCCTTCGATCGGCAGTTTGTTGACCTCGCGGCGCATGGCATCGACCGCCGCCTGATCCGCGGCCTTCTCGTTGCCGTGGCCACGCAGGCGCGCCGCCGAGACCGCCGCCCGCTCCGTCACCCGCACGAGTTCGAGCGTCAGGATCCGCTCGAGCAACAATTGGGGCGGCACGGAAATATGGGTCGACATCAGCGGTCTCCTCCTCAAACTAACTTGCGAGCCTTACGCTCTTATTCATCGCCGGTTCCGGCAGTCTTTATATTGCAGCACGATCACCGCGCAAACGCGTTCCGCGTTTGTCGCGAGGGAAAACCGGTTCCCACCTTGCGCCAACGCGGCCCTCCGGGTCCGGATCATGCTCTTCTCAATTCTTCTCGATCCGGATCACCTGCGGGCGCCCGCTGATCACCTTGTCGCGCTGCACAGCTTCCAGTGCCCGATGCACGGCGTCCTCGCTCGTGGCATAGGTGATCAGGATGACCGGAACCGGCGCAGCTTTCCCGTTCATCCGCATCGCGTCAACGCCGTCGGCATGACGCTGGACGATCGATTCAATGGAAATTTTCTGCTCGGCAAGGCGCGTCGCGATCGTCGCCGCGGTGCCGGCCAGATCGCGCGCCATCAGGCGGATGTAGTAACCGCCCTCGTGGCGCTCCATCGGTGCTTTCTCGATGGCGCGCAACCGCTCCACGGGACGCCCGAACGGCAGAGCGCGGATACCGCGCGCCACGTCGGCAATGTCGGCGACGACGGCGGAAGCGGTCGCCGCGCCGCCAGCGCCAGGACCCACCAGTGTGATCGGCGGAATGCCCTCGCCGTCGATGGTGACGGCGTTGGTGACACCCATGACCTGCGCGATCGAGGATGTCTTCGGCACCATGGTCGGGTGCACGCGCTGCTCGATGCCCTTGGCGGTACGCACCGCCACCCCGAGCAATTTGACGCGGTAGCCGAGTTCGGCCGCGGCGCGCAAATCCTCCGGCGCGATCGACGAGATGCCTTCGACATAGACCGCGCCTTGCGAAACCCTGGTCCCGAAGGCGAGGCTCGCCAGAATCGCGAGCTTCTGCGCGGTGTCGTGACCATCGACGTCGAACGAAGGATTGGCCTCGGCATAACCGAGGCGCTGGGCGTCCTTCAGGCATTCGGCAAACGACAAGCCCTCCTGCTCCATGCGGGTCAGGATGTAGTTGCAGGTGCCGTTGAGAATTCCGTAGACGCGATTGATCGCGGTACCGGCGAGCCCCTCGCGCAGCGTCTTGACGACGGGGATCGCAGCTCCCACCGCCGCCTCGAAATTCAGGGCGCCGCCGTGCGCCTCGGCGGCCTTGGCAAGTTTGAGCCCGTGCCTGGCGATCAGCGCCTTGTTGGCGGTCACGACCGACTTGCCCGCCTTGAGCGCGGCTTCGATCGCCGACAGAGCGGGCTCTCCCGCGCCCCCCATCAATTCCACGAAACAATCGATTCCGGGATCGCTCGCCAACTCAAGCGGGTTTTTGGCCCAGTCGACCCCCTGCAGGTCGAGCCCGCGCTTCTTGGCTTTCGAACGCGCCGTGACCGCCACCACGCGCACCGCGCGTCCGCAGCGCGACGACAGCGTTCGGCTCTGCTGCTCAACAAGACGGACCACTTCGGCACCAACGGTGCCGAGCCCCGCAATACCCACTTTCAGGGGTGCGACCATGACTTAGAAAAACCTGCCGGAGGTTTGCCCGCGAAACGCGGGCAGCGATGGGTTTGAGCGCTAACGCCGGTTGGCGAGAGGAACCACGTTGTGCAATGTTTCGATGCCGCTTTCAAGGAAGCGGCGCACCCCGCGGGCGGCCTGCCGGATTCGCTGCTCGTTTTCCACCATGGCGATGCGCACATAGCCCTCGCCGTGTTCGCCGAAGGCAACGCCCGGCGACACCACGACGCCGGATTTCTCGACCATCAGGGTGGCAAACTGCATGCTGCCGAGGCCGCGGAACGCCTCCGGCAGCGGCGCCCAGGCGAACATCGAGGCTTCCGGCGGCGGAATTTCCCAACCCGCGCGGCCGAAGGATTCCACCAGCGCATCGCGCCGCTTGCGATAGGTATCGCGCATCTCGCGAATGCAATCATCCGGTCCGTTGAGCGCGGCGGTGGCCGCGACCTGGATCGGCGTGAAGGCGCCGTAATCGAGATAGGATTTGACCCGCGCCAACGCCGCGATGATCCGCTCGTTGCCGACGGCAAATCCCATTCGCCAGCCCGCCATCGAAAAGGTTTTCGACATCGAGGTGAATTCAACGGTCACGTCGATCGCACCGGGCACCTGCAGAACCGAAGGTGGCGGCGACTTGTCGTCGAAATAGACCTCGGCATAAGCGAGATCGGACAGAATGAAGATTTCATGTTTTTTGGCGAACGCCACCAGATCCCGATAGAAATCGAGGCTCGCCACATAGGCGGTCGGATTGGAGGGATAACAAACGACGAGCGCGAGCGGCTTTGGGATCGAATGGACGATTGCCCGCTCAACCGCCTCGAAAAATTGCGGGGTCGGCTCTGAGGGAACCGAGCGGATCACGCCGCCTGCCATCAAAAAGCCGAAGGCATGAATCGGGTAGCTCGGATTGGGACACAGCACCACATCGCCCGGCGCGGTGATGGCCTGGGCTACGTTGGCAAACCCTTCCTTTGAGCCCAGCGTGGCGACGACCTGCGTTTCCGGATTGAGTTTGACGCCGAAGCGTCGATCATAATAGGCAGCCTGCGCGCGCCGCAGCCCGGCAATTCCACGCGATGCGGAATAGCGATCGGTGCGCGGCTTTCCGAGCGTTTCCTTCAGCTTCTCCAGGACGTGGGCCGGCGTCGAAAGGTCCGGATTTCCCATGCCGAGATCGATGATATCGGCACCGGCATTGCGCGCGGCCGCCTTGGCGCGGTTGACCTGTTCGAACACGTAAGGCGGCAAGCGGCGGATGCGGTAGAACTCTTCCATTGGACCTTTAACTCCAGCAATCCCGCGCGAGGGAAGATTCGCCAAGACGACCTGCGATAGATGTCCGCTTGGCGTTGCCCGCAACCCACATGAAATCAATCACTTAGTCGAGCCTCAGGCGGAAGTAATTTAAGCTTCGTCCCGACCTCACGGGGTAAGCGAACCAATTCTAGCACGGAGCGCGGTGCGCGCTACCAGCGAGATTATTTCGCGACCTGAGCCTGGCTCTGGTCTTTGCCCTGATCTTTACCCTGGGCCTGCCCTTTCGCCGCCGAAGCCTGGCGCTCCCGCGCGGCGATCAGTTCTTTCTGGACCTTGGCGCGCTCGGCCGGATCCATGGCAGCCTCCTCGCGGGCAGGCGGCAGCTCATTTACCGGCAGATAGGCGCCGGGGTCGCTGGGGCGCGCATCGGACGACGTGCCGAGCGGCATTTCCGCAATCGACGTCGAGCAGCCGCCGAGAGCGATTGCCACGAGCAGCAAAGCTGCTCTGGCCAACGCTCCGTTTTGGTGTCTCCCCGACATATCCAGTCCTTGACCCCACTCAGGCGCGATGAGCGCCGACACAATTTTGACCAAACGAAGCTACTGGGACACCAGCGCCCAATCCATTGTTACCTGAAATCATTAAACCCCACACACAAGAAACCGGCGTCTGGGGCTTCAATAAGACCAGGCCATCACAAATATCGCAGTGCAATAGCAACTTTTTGCGAGCGAATTGCCTATTTTTTAGCGCCGATCTCGTCGGTGACGAAGTTGAAATGAAACGGTAGTCTTTGCCCCATGACGAACGTCACCACAGAAGCCCAGACCGAAACCAAGTTCGATGCCGAAGCCTTCGCGATGAACATCGCCAAGGCGATGGAAAGCAGCGGTCAGGCGCTCGCGGCCTATCTCAAGCCGGCGGCAAACGGCGACGTGCCCGACAAGCCGCCAAACGAACTCACCGAACTGGTCAAAACGTTCAGCGCGGTCGCAGAATACTGGCTGTCGGACCCCGATCGAGCGAATGAAATTCAGAACAAGATCGGCAAGGCCTATCTCGACCTCTGGGGCAACTCGGTACGGCGCCTCGTTGGCGAGGAAACGGCCCCCGTCATCGCACCCGCGCCGCGCGACAAGCGGTTTGCTGACCCGGAATGGAAATCGAACCAGTTCTTTGATTTTATCCTGCAGCTTTACTTGCTCACGACGCGGTGGGCCAACGATCTCGTTCGCGACGCCGAGGGCCTCGATCCGCATACGCGGAAGAAGGCGGCGTTCTACGTCCAGCAGATCACCAACGCCATGGCCCCCTCCAACTTCGTTCTCACCAATCCGGAGGTATTGCGCGAAACCCTGACCTCGAACGGCGACAACCTCGTGCGCGGCATGAAAATGCTGGCCGAG
Source organism: uncultured Alphaproteobacteria bacterium (assembly GCA_963706265.1). GTDB lineage: Bacteria > Pseudomonadota > Alphaproteobacteria > Rhizobiales > Xanthobacteraceae > Bradyrhizobium. The sequence goes on from CAVPLO010000005.1 coordinate 708,221, forward strand.
GATATCGAGGCCGGACGCGGCACGCTGCGCATCCGCCAGTCCGATCCGTCCAACCTGGAAGTCGGCGTCAATATGGCGACCACGCCGGGCAAGGTGATCTTCCAGAACGACCTGATGCAGTTGATCCAGTATGCGCCCACGACCGAAAGCGTGCTGCGAACGCCGCTTCTGATCGTGCCGCCCTGGATCAACAAGTTCTATATTCTCGATCTCAAGCCCGACAAATCTTTCGTCAAGTGGTGCGTCGATCAAGGCGTCACGGTGTTCGTGATTTCCTGGGTCAATCCGGACAGGAGTCTCGGAGACAAGACCTGGGAAGACTACATGAAGCAAGGTCCGCTCGCCGCGATGGATGCGATCGAACGCGTGACCGGCGAAATGAAAATCCACACCATGGGCTATTGCGTCGGCGGCACGCTGCTCGCGACGACGCTGGCGTGGTTGGCCGAAAAGCGCCGCGTCCGCGTCACCTCGGCGACGTTGCTGGCGGCGCAGGTCGATTTCACCCATGCCGGCGACTTGCTCGTGTTTGTCGACGAAGACCAGATTTCGGCGATCGAACGCGACATGCGCGCCTCGGGCGTGCTCGAAGGCGCCAAGATGGCCATGGCGTTCAACATGTTGCGATCAAACGACCTGATCTGGTCCTATGTCGTGAGCAACTATCTCAAGGGAAAACAACCGTCGTCGTTTGACCTGTTGCATTGGAATTCGGATGCGACGCGGATGCCGGCGGCAAACCATTCCTATTACCTGCGCAACTGCTACCTGGAGAACCGGCTGTCGACGGGAACCATGGCGCTGGACAACACTCTGCTCGACCTGTCGAAGGTCAAGGTGCCCGTCTACAACCTCGCCACCCGCGAGGATCATATTGCGCCAGCAGATTCAGTGCTGTACGGCTCGCAGTTTTTCGGCGGCCCGGTGAAATATGTCCTGTCGGGGTCGGGACACATTGCGGGCGTCGTCAATCCGCCCAGTTCTGAAAAGTACCAGTACTGGACCAACGACAATATCAAGGATGTGACGCTGACCGACTGGATCAAGGCCGCGCAGGAGCACAAGGGCTCATGGTGGCCCGACTGGCGGCAATGGTTAGAGACGATCGATCCCGAGCGGGTGGCGGCGCGCGAAGCCGGCGCTGCGGCGCTGCCGCCGATCGAGGACGCGCCGGGCAGCTACGTTCGGGTCCGCGCGTAGCGTAACGCCACTTGCTGATGTATAAGTGGTCGTCCCTACGGGATCGATTTTTGACGTAGCAGGGGGAAACGATGACGCCTGGATTGATGACGCCTGAACTGTTCTGGCTGACCTTGACGGTGATTCTGACGGGCTTGTTGTGGGTCCCCTACATCCTCAACCGCATCACGGTACGCGGCCTGTTCGGCTCGATGGCCAATCCGTCGCGAAGCGATAAGCCGCATGCGGAATGGGCCACGCGCCTGATGTTCGCACACGACAATGCCGTGGAAAATCTCGTCGTGTTCGCGCCGCTGGTTCTGATCCTGGCCGAGCTCGATTATTCGACGAAAGCGACGGTCTACGCCTGCGCGGTATATTTCTGGGCCCGCGTCGCCCATCTCATCGTCTACACGCTGGGGTTGCCGGTGTTCCGCACGCTGGCATTTTCGGTCGGCTTCGCCGCGCAAGTGGTGCTGGCGCTGGCGATCTTCAAACTCGCCTGAGCGGCTTTCGGCGGCGGCGTGACGGCGTCGCCGCCCTCACCTTCGTTGGCTCGTCTCAGCCCTTGCGCATGACGAGATGCAGCATCGTGGCCGGTGCTTCGTCAAAACTCTTGATTTCGCTGGTGTCGGAGCTGAGCCCTTGCCAAGGTCCAGCCGCATCGTAGGCCGCGCGAAGCCAATCCGTCGAAACATAGTTGTAGTAGCGGCCGAGCGAGTCCCGCCCATCGCCCGCGCCGGCCTTGAAGCTCGCATAGAACACGCCTCCGGCCTTCAGCGCGCGATGGATGCGCGCAAGAACTCCAGCAAGTTCGGCTCTCGGCACGTGCAAGAGACAGGCACTGGCCCAAACGCCATCATAAGCCTCATGCACATCGAGCTGATCGAACAGCATCACCTCGACCGGGTGATTCAACTTGCGTGACGCTACTTCAGCCATCTCGGGCGAGCCGTCGGTGGCGCGCAGGTCAAAGCCGCGCGCCAGCATTTCGGCCGCGTGATTGCCGGCGCCGCAGCCGAGCTCGAGGATCGAGCCGCCCTCCGGCAACAATCCGAGAAAGCCGATCAGGCGCGTCGATGGTGCCTTCGCCCAAGCCGCGTAGGATTCGGCATTGTTGCGATAAAATTGCAGCGTGGTTTCATCCAAGGCGACCGCCTTCGCCTCAGGTTTCGCCAAGGCCCAGCATCAGCCGCATGTTTTGCACGGCCGCACCTGACGCGCCTTTGCCGAGATTGTCGAGGCGCGCCACCAGAATCGCCTGACGATATTTATCGCTGGCAAAGACATAAAGCTCCAGCCTGTTGGTTTCGTTGAGCGCCTCGGGCTCGATCCGCCCGCTTTTGGCCGCCGCATTGTCAAGCGGCATCACCGAAACATAGCGAGAGCCCGCGTAACGCCTGGCGAGCGCGGCGTGCAGATCGGCCGCATCGGGTTTTCCCGGGAAGCGTGTCGAGCTGCAGCGGCACCGACAGCAGCATGCCCTGCCGGAAGTTGCCGACCGAGGGCACGAAGATCGGCCGGTGCGTCAGCTTCGAATAAAGCTGCATCTCCGGCAAATGCTTGTGCTCGAAACCAAGGCCGTAAAGCTCGAACACCGGCGCATTGCCGCCCTCAAAACTTGCGATCATCGACTTGCCGCCGCCGGAATAACCGCTCACCGCATTGACGGTGACGGGATAGTCGGCCGGGAGGATGCCGGCGTCGACGATCGGCCGCAGCAACGCGATGGCGCCGGTCGGATAGCAGCCGGGATTGGCGACCTTGCGCGATTTCCTGATCTTGTCGGCCTGATCGGGCGCGAGTTCGGGAAAACCATAAGTCCAGTCCGGCGCAACCCGGAACGCGGTCGAGGCGTCCAGGATTTTCGGCCCAGCCGCGCCCATGCCGTCAACGAGTGCAACGGTCTCTCGCGCCGCCGCATCAGGCAAACAGAGGACGACGAGATCGACCTCTTCCATCAGCGCGCGCTTGGCACCGGCATCCTTGCGTTTGTCTTCCGCGATGCTCTTCACGACGACGTCGTTCTGGAGCCGGAGCCGCTCGTTGATGCCAAGCCCCGTCGTTCCCGATGCGCCATCGACGAACACCGCGGGCTTGACGGCCTTGCCGGTAGTCTGGGGGAGGTTTGTTTCGGCAAGTGTCATGGCGCGCTCCTTTCCAGCGACATGTCGGCGTCCGCAAAAGCGTCGGGGCGCGCCTGACGCATCAGACCTGCGATTTGTTGCGAACTTGTGTCGGGCCGCGCGGCTAACGCTCCCGCCACCGCCGCAAAGTCCGCCTCGGATTTATGCTGATTGAGCTTAAAGCTGCCTTCGACGTCCACCACGGTCATGACGAGACCGACGATGGCCTTCTTCATCGCCTCGAACCGGCCAACCGTCATCTTGGCCGACGTCCATGGCTTCTTCGGCGCCAGCCAGTTTTCGAACTTGGCACTGAGCGTATCGATCTGCACGGCGAGTTCTTCGTCCGACAATCGTCGCACCGGGCCCGTCAGATGCACCGCCTGATAGAGCCAGGTCGGCACCTGGTCCGGCGAGACGTACCAGTCTGCCGACACATAGGCATCCGGGCCGCTCACCGCCAGCAGCCACGAGGTCTTGCCGTCGGCAAGCTGGATCAGCGGATTGCCGCGCGCGAGGTGAAAGAGCTGCTCTCGGCGTGCCGTCGTCGGCATAGCTGAGGTAAAACGGCATCATGGACGCGACCGGCTTCTCGCCGTCGAAGGCGCACATCGTCCCGAAGCCGCGCGCCTCGGCAAACGCAAGGCTTGCAGCGCGTTCGGTCTTGAACATGGGGGGCGTATACATCTTCAACTCCTGCTTCGTAGTAGGAGCCGCCAGACCGAACCGCGTATTTTCAGGGAAAGCAAAGCCGCGGGATGGATCCGGCGGCAGGGGCGAAATCTCAAACCGAAACGATCGCCCATACCGCGGAGGCGCGGCGGCGGCGAGCGATCAAGATGGTCGCAAGGTCGGTCATGGGCCGGCGTATAAGACCTTGGCCTGATAACGTCAAGGTAAACGCTGCCTTTTTCGCGCCCCTGAAATCGCCATCACACCGCCCGCCAGAGCCACTCGGCAACCTCAGCAATCACGTCGCCGAACAACAATAGCGCGCCGGACCAGACGAAGGCCGACACGAAATTCGCCGCCTGGAATTGCCAATACGGCATCTCGAAAATCCCGGCCGCGAGCGGCACGGAGGCGCGCAAGGGTCCGAAAAATCGTCCGATGAAGATGCTCGGCACGCCCCAGGATTTCACGAACGCCTCGCCGCGCGGCAGGATTTCGGGATAACGGGACAGCGGCCACATCTGGGCGACCTGTTCCTTGTATTTGAAGCCGAACCAGTAGGAGACCCAGTCGCCGAGCGCTGCGCCAACACCGCCAGCAATGCAGAGCGGCCAGAAGCTGATGCCGCTGACGCCGATCAGTGCCCCGATCGCCACCAGCGCACCCCAGGCCGGAATCAGCAGCGAGATGAAAGCAAGCGATTCTCCGAATGCCAACAGCAACACGACCGGCGACGCCCAGGCCTGATGGTCGCGCACGAAATCCGCCAGCGCGCGTGTATATTCTTCCATTCCAGAAGGCCCTTCCCGGTAATGGTCCCGTTTAAGCTGGCCGGATCGTCAACATCAAGTCACAATGACGCCCAACACAGAATCAGGCGGTATTCAATTGCGCGCAATGAACGGGGGACGAAACAAATGATTGGGTCATTGATGATGCGGACCAGCACTGTGATCCTGGTGATCGGCATGATCTGGGGAATCGAGATGGGCATCCGGCAGGATTTTGCCATGGCCCCGGCGCACGCGCATTTCAACCTGGTGGGCGGCGTTCTCCTGTTCGTTTTCGGTCTTTACTACAGGCTGGTTCCCGTCGCCGGCGACAGCGCACTCGCAAAATGGCAGGGCCGGCTGCATATCGCGGGCGCCATCCTGTTTCCCGTCGGCGTCGCCATCGTCATCGCCAAGGGTGCAGCCTTCATTGTTTTGCCGATCATCGGCTCGCTGATCGTGCTGGTGGCGGTGGCGCTGTTTGGGCTGATCGTTTTTCGCACGTCGCTCGCCTAGTGCCGCCTATTTGAAGTTCCTGCACCACAAGCGGCGAATTCGATCCAGGAACTTCAAATAGAAAAGCGGCACTAGGATCAACAGGTTTACGGCCGTCACTTTTTGAGCCCAACCATGGCATAGTCAGGGAAACCAATTCGCCGCGCCGCCGTGCCGCGCGCAACATGAAAAGCTATGTCCAAACCATTGAAATCCAGTACTAAAACGAAAGCCGATGACCTCTTTGGCGCCGAGCCGAAGGGCCGCTCCCAGCTCAAGGTCGCCTCCCGTTCAACCAGCGCCGAAGCCGGCTATACCGCGCGCGACATCGAGGTCCTCGAAGGGCTTGAACCGGTACGGCGACGGCCCGGCATGTATATCGGCGGCACCGATGAAAAGGCGCTGCATCATCTGTTCGCCGAAGTCATCGACAACTCGATGGATGAGGCGCTTGCGGGCCATGCCAGCTTCATCGAGGTCGAACTCAGCGCGGACGGCTTCCTGACCGTCACCGATAACGGCCGCGGCATCCCGGTCGATCCGCATCCGAAGTTTCCAAAAAAGTCTGCGCTCGAAGTCATCATGTGCACGCTGCATTCCGGCGGCAAATTTGATTCCAAGGTGTACGAGACCTCCGGTGGCCTGCACGGCGTCGGCGTGTCCGTCGTCAATGCGCTGTCCTCGCGCCTCGAGGTCGAGGTCGCGCGTGGCCAAAAGCTTTATCGGATGGCGTTCGAGCGCGGCCATCCCAAGGGGAAACTGGAAGACCTCGGCAAGATCAACAACCGTCGCGGCACACGAATTCGTTTTCGGCCCGACACCGATATTTTTGGCGCCAAGGCTGCGTTCAAGCCGCAGCGGCTGTTCAAGATGGCGCGCTCCAAGGCGTATCTGTTCGGCGGCGTGGAAATTCGCTGGCGCTGCGATCCCTCGTTGCTGAAAGGCCTTGAGGATGTTCCGGCCGAAGACAGTTTCCATTTTCCAGGCGGCTTGAAGGATTATCTCGCTGCCGCGATCCATGCCGATACGCTGGTGCATCCGGATATTTTCTCCGGCAAATCGGGACGCGTCGGCGCGCATGGCACCTGCGAATGGGCAGTGGCATGGACCGCGGATGCCGACGGCTTTTTGTCCTCCTACTGCAACACCGTGCCAACACAGGATGGCGGCACGCATGAATCCGGCATGCGCAGCGCGCTTCTGCGTGGCCTGAAGGATCACGCCGAACGCGTCGGCCAGGGCAAACGCGCCGCCTCCATCACCTCTGAAGACGTGATGGTGGGGGCCGCGGTGATGCTTTCCGTGTTCGTTCGCGAGCCGGAGTTTCAGGGCCAGACCAAGGACCGCCTCGCCACAGCGGAAGCTCAGCGCATCGTCGAGCAGGCGATCAAGGATCCGTTCGACCATTGGCTCTCGGGCAATCCGCTGCAGGCCAACAAGCTTTTGGATTTCGTCGTCGAGCGCGCCGAAGAACGGCTGCGGCGCCGCGCCGAAAAAGAGATTTCACGCAAGACCGCAGTGAAGAAGCTGCGCCTGCCCGGAAAGCTCGCCGACTGCACCGATACGGCGGCTGACGGCTCCGAACTCTTCATCGTCGAGGGTGACTCGGCGGGCGGCAGCGCCAAGCAGGCGCGCGACCGCAAGACCCAGGCGATCCTGCCGCTCCGCGGCAAGATCCTCAACGTCGCCTCCGCCACCAAGGACAAGCTCGTGGCCAATGCGCAGTTGGCCGATTTGATCCAGGCGATCGGTTGCGGCACCGGCCCGCACTATCGCGAAGAGGATTTGCGTTATTCGCGTATCATCATCATGACCGACGCCGACGTCGACGGCGCCCACATCGCTTCCCTCCTCATCACGTTCTTCTACCGGCAAATGCCGCGGCTGATCGATGAGGGCCATCTCTATCTCGCCGTCCCTCCGCTCTATCGGCTCAACCACGGCAGCAAGACGGTTTATGCCCGCGACGAGGCCCACCGGGATGCGCTCCTCAAGAGCGAGTTCAACGCCAATGCCAAGGTCGATATCAGCCGCTTCAAGGGTCTTGGCGAGATGATGCCGGCTCAGCTCAAGGAAACCACCATGGATCCAGCCAAGCGCACCATGCTGCGGGTGGTGCTGTTGGCCGACGATCGCGAGGGGACGGCGGATTCCGTCGAGCGGCTGATGGGGACCAAGGCCGAGGCGCGCTTTGCCTTCATCTCGGACAAAGCGGAGTTTGCCAGCGACGAGATCCTGGACGTGTGAGCGAAGGCTGCGAATTTTACCTTCTATCTGAAATTACGGCGATTTTTCTGTTTCTGAATTTTCTGAGCCTTTCGTTTTCTGTGTTGTGTGCCCCCCTAGCCACAGCTTTTTGGCCAGAAACAATTATAAATGGGGCCAGAATTGAGATTGCGTCGGGCTGCGGCGCTACATGGCTGAGGGGTTCAAAATGAAGAAGTTGGTGTTGGCATTGACCGCGGTTGCGGCGTTCACCGGATCGGCTCTTGCGGCTGATCTTCCCGCGCGCACCTACACCAAAGCGCCCATGATGCCCGAGCCGGTGATGAACTGGACCGGCTTCTATATCTTCGGCGGCGCCGGCGGCGGCGTTTGGGATGCAGACACCACTACGCTCAGATCACGACGTACCGGTAACTGCATCCTCTGCGCCTCAACCAGAGAGCAGGGCGGCGACGGCTGGTTCGGCACGGTTGGCGCCGGTTACGACTGGCAGTTCAATCAGCTCTTGGGTTGCGGGCCTCTTTGCTGACGGCCAGTTCGGCAGCCTCAAGGGCACGATCCAGGACCAGAACCCGTTCTTTGCCGGCAACATCAAGAACTCAAGGATACGCTGGGCGGTTGGCGGGCGCCTCGGTTACCTGGTTGCTCCGAACGTGCTGTCCTACGTGAATGGCGGCTTACACCAATTCGAACTGGTCGGGCACACGATGGTCAGCACGCGGGAACGCTATCGCGGCGACCGCGTTTGGAACTACCAACTCGCTTCAACCGCGACGGCTGGTTCGTCGGTGGCGGCGTCGAGAACAACCTGAACATCTTCGGCATCACCGCGCCCGGCTGGTTCATGAAGACCGAGTATCGAGCCGCCTATTTCAACGGAGATCGATCTCTGAGCCGATACCAATGCTGCCGGTGGGCTCGCCGGCACCGACATCACCTTCAAGCCCTCGTGCAGACGATCTCGACCTCGCTGGTCTATCGCTTCAACTGGGGTGGCCCGCTGGTTGCGAAGTACTGAACCGATTTGAACTGAACTCGAAATTCAAAAGCCCCGGCATGGTCCGGGGCTTTTTTGCGTCTAAAGTACCGCGTGACGCGGCCCTCCCGCCGTCTGTAAATGCCGTCAGGCCGAAAACGGCGTCACGAGAGGAAACCCCATGCGAAACGTGCTGCTCGTCGTTGGCCTGCTTGCGCTGGCCATCGGCCTCTTGTGGATCGGTCAGGGCACGGGCATGATCAGGTGGCCAGCCTCGAGCTTCATGATCCGGCAAATCCAGTGGGCCGGATATGGCGCTGCGCTTTCCGGGCTCGGCCTTGTGCTGATCTGGCAAAGCAAGCGATAGAAATCGCGTAGCCCGGATGAGCAAAGCGATATCCGGGGCCGCACTCAATTGTCCCGCTACCAACTATTCGCGAGGCGAATCCACGTGCTCCGGGCGAATGCCAATCGCGACAAAGCGAGCGGCAATGCCCTGTAGCCAGGGCACTGCGTTGACGATCCGTGCAAACAGCGGCGGACGAAGCGGCTGATCTCCTGGCCTCAGGGCAGCGCTGATGATGTTGTTCTGAACAACGACCTGCATGGCCTGCGTCACCCGCACGGGGAAAAGGCGCCGGCGGCGTACGGCATCGAGCTCATCTTCGGTCGGGCAGCCCTTGCTGCTTTTCAATGCGGCCAATTTCGCCGCCAGCAAATTGGCGGTCGCAACCGCATCCTGAATGGCCAGGTTGACACCAACGCCGCCAACCGGGGACATCGCATGCGCGGAATCGCCGATGCAGAGCAATCCCGGCCGCGTCCACCGCTTCAACCGGTTGATTGCAACCGTCAACAGCTTGACGTCGTCCCACGTCTTCACGTCCGACATTCCCTCAGCCAGGATCGGCGCCATGCCCATGACGTCGTTGCGAAACGCATCCAGTCCCCTCGCCTTCACGGCATCGAACTGGCCCTTTGCGATAACATAGGCGCACTGCCAATACTCGCCGCGGTCGAAGGTAACGAGCATCTTGCCGGTTTGAATGCGCGCGAACAGGCTCTCGTTTTCGTTGGCCCGCCGGCCGGCGCGAAACCACAGCACATCCATCGGCGCGCCGATTTCTTCCACATCAAGCCCGGCATGTGGCCGCACGATCGAGTGCCGTCCGTCGCATCCGATCGTTAGCCCGGCGCGAATTTCGACGGCGCCCTCCGGCGTATCGGCCTTGACGCCAACCACTGCCTCACCCGATCGGATGAGGTCAGTGGCATTCGCATTCATCATCACCTGAAGCGACGCAAAGCGTTTGCCGCTTTCGCGCAGGAAATTGAGAAAATCCCATTGCGGCATCATCGCAATGAAGGGGTATTTGACACGCAGACGACTGAGGTCGGCAATGCGGAGGGATTGCTCGCCGAACCGGCCGTCCATCTTTTGCAACTGCTGATGCGGGAGCTTCAAGAACCCGTCGATCAAGCCCAATTCGTCCATTACCTGCAACGTCGAGGGATGCACGGTATCGCCGCGGAAATCCCGGAAAAAATCGGCGTGCTTTTCCAGGACCAGCGTCTCGATGCCGGCACGACCGAGCAGATAGCCGAGCATCATGCCAGCCGGGCCGCCGCCAACGATGCAGCAATGGGTTTGAATGGTTCGGGGCATCACCTAATTCCCGCACGGTGCGAAGTGCGCCATTTCCCGTCTTCTAGCGCCGAAAGCTCTTTATCTCAGACACGCTGCCGTCGCGATAGGTCAATTCCACCGAGACGAATTGGCTCGACGGCAAAAGTTTCAGATACGGCTTGGCGTCATAGGGAATGGCGCTCGGATCCTTCATGTCGCACGGCGGCATTTTCAGCACCTGGTCCGGCACCGACGTATCGATGCCAATGCGCACCTCGCGAATGGCGCAGCGATATGACATCAGGTGGGTGTAGTAGACCAGAAGCCCGTTGAATTCGCGAAATGACAGCCAGCTTGTCGCGGTCATGTCGAGGATTTTTCGCTGATCGTGGATCAAGGCGGCTTCCGGATCGAACTTGATCGGAAACGGCCCCTGCAGGTTGCCGGACATATCGACGTACCGCACCTCGATGGTAGCGGCCGGCGCGTCGGCAGCCAATTCGACCGACGGGTTGGGCATCCGCTTTCGGGTACGCGGATCGAGCGTGTCGAGGAAGCCGGTTTCACGGAAGTCGCCGGCATTTCCCATCCGCCACGAAATTCCGAGCGTCGGATCGGCGATCGAGAACACCACGGTCCAGCCGCCATTGTGGCGCGAGAACATCGCGATCGGCGCATTGACCGAGTCCCCTTTCGGCGGCCGCGCGATGCCTGCGGGCGACAGCGCGGCGACTTGCGGCTGCGGCTCAACAGATTTCCCCGAATCCTTTGCCGCATCGGCTTGCGGCTTGTCGGCGCCATTCAGGAAAACGTCGTCGACCATCTGATCGAAATAAACCGGAATTTGCTTGTGGCTGACAGTCTCGGCCATCTCGCTGACGATGCGGCGCGTATGCTGGGCGACCTGCACGAGATTCTCGCCGGGTTGCAGGAGTTCTTTGGCGAAGGTGCGGGTGAATACCGAGTTGGGGTTGTTGTCGTCGTTGGAGAGGCGATCGAGCGCGGTCTGGCGCGGGCCTGCCGAAAACACCGAAAACACGCCCTCCGGCAATTGCGTCATCGGTGCGAGACCACCGCCACCGGCCACCGCACGCGTCCCTGCCCGTTCGAACGGATTGTTGCGGCAGGCATCGAACACCAGGATCGCCGTGCGCACCTTTCTGTTCTGCAAGCGCTCGATGATCCGGTCAGCCAGCACCGAGGCGTCGCGCACCAGTTCTTCCTGGCCTTCGGTCGCCGCCGGCACATCAGTCGGCAGCAGGAAGTTCTGCCCGGCGATCTCAAAGCCGTGGCCGGCATAAAAGAAAAACGCGGTGTCACCCGGTTCGACCGCCTTGTCGAACGCCAGCAGGGTTTCGCTGAAAGCCTGTCGGCTCTGGTTTTCCGCCACCATCACCGAGAAGCCGAGCTGCTTGAGCGTCTCGCCCATGGTGCGGGCATCGTTGACCGCCTTCTGCAATTTCGGGACGTTCTTGTAATCGTTGTTGCCGATCACGAGCGCAACGCGCCTGGCCGCCTCCGCAGGCGCGACGAGAGCCGTGACCAGCGCAAGCAGCAGCGCGCCCATCGTCAATCTCAACGATAGAACATGCCTCATCTTTGTCCCTGCGCCCGCAGAAGATGCCCTGTGTCGTAGTCGGCGCTCATAACTGACGGGTTCAACCCAACCTCTTTGGCCAAAGGCTGACAAGGCCTTGCAGAAGTTCGCCACCATCAGCGGGATGGAAATCCTCCGGCAAATGAACGTCGAGAACGAGCCGTGTCATCAAGCCGGGCTTTTGCAAACAGCGCCATTTCCCAGGGCAGGCAAGTTTGCCATGTCCATTCGGGATTTGAAGGCGAAATGACAAAAAGCCGGTTATTTGGGCTAAAACGTTAAGCTTTTTCGGCCTTTTGCCCGTTCCAAGATTGACTTTGGCCGTTTCGACCCTATGTTCGCCTCAAAGCGGATTTGGATCGAATACGATTCTGAAGTTGATCCGCCCGCTGGTCAGCGTCCTTTCACTGCCCCTGAGCTTCATCAAGCGCGCCGTTTCGGGGCCGAACGCGACCGCCTTTTACTCTCGATTCCGAACGGCGGTTTCGATTAGAGGCTCAATGTCTTTTTCTCATCTCGGTCTATCCGATAAGGTGCTCGCCGCCGTTGCGGCCACCGGCTACACCACCCCTACCCCCATTCAGGAACAGGCGATTCCCCACGTTCTGGCCCGCCGCGACGTTCTCGGCATTGCCCAGACCGGCACCGGCAAGACCGCGGCCTTCGTCCTTCCCATGCTGACAATCCTGGAAAAGGGCCGCGCCCGCGCCAGGATGCCCCGCACGTTGATCCTGGAGCCGACGCGCGAACTCGCCGCCCAGGTCAAGGAAAACTTCGACCGCTACGGCGCCGGCCAGAAACTCAACGTGGCGCTTTTGATTGGCGGCGTTTCCTTTGGCGACCAGGATTCCAAGCTGACCCGCGGCGTCGATGTTCTGATCGCAACGCCGGGCCGGCTGCTTGACCACACCGAGCGCGGCGGATTGCTGCTCACCGGCGTCGAACTGCTTGTGATCGATGAAGCCGACCGCATGCTCGACATGGGCTTCATCCCCGACATTGAACGCATCTGCAAGCTGGTGCCGTTCACTCGCCAAACGCTGTTTTTCACCGCGACGATGCCGCCGGAAATCAGGCGCATCACCGAGACCTTCCTGCACAATCCCGAGAAGGTGGAGGTTTCGCGGCCCGCGACGACCGTCGCTAGCGTCACCCAGTTGCAGATCCACTCGGGGCGCGAAGCGCACGACAAACGCGATGTCCTCCGCCGCCTGTTGCGCGAGGCCAAGGATCTCAACAACGCGATTATCTTCTGCAACCGCAAACGCGAAGTCGCCGTTGTTTACAAGTCACTGCAAAAGCACGGCTTCAGCGTCGGCGCCCTGCACGGTGACATGGACCAGTCGGCCCGCACGGCGGCGCTTGATCAATTCCGCAAGGGCGAAATTCCGCTTCTGGTCGCCTCCGACGTTGCCGCCCGCGGCCTCGATATTCCCGCCGTCAGCCACGTCTTCAATTTTGACGTTCCCCACCACGCCGACGATTACGTCCACCGGATCGGCCGCACCGGCCGGGCCGGCCGCGCCGGTACCGCGATTTCCATCGTCACCTCGCTCGATCACAAATCGATAGGCGCGATCGAAAAGCTGATCGGACAGAGCATTCCGTTCGCCGAAGGCAGCTCCAAAGCACCGGAGTCCGAGCAGGCAGCCCCTCGCGAGCGTAAGGAGCGGTCTCGGGATAACGGAAGAGAAGGCTCGCGCGGCGGGCGCAAACGGCGCCACGAGCGTGGCGCCGGCAGTACCAGCCGCAACCCCGCTACGACGATACAATCTGAAGTTGCTTCCGCGGCACCATCGCCGGTAACGCCATCCTCCCCGGCGCGCCCTCCGTCAATTGGTCGCCCGTTAGCAACCAAGAGCCCATCGCCTGCTTCGGAACCCGCGGATCACTCTCATCTTCCAGCGTTTTTGCTGCGTCCCGTGCGCGCCCGGGTCTGATCGTTCTGGCGTCATCTGTATTTGGGTACGGTCCCTCGTTTACGACCCGTTCATCAACCCCCGGTAGCTTGATCTTCATAGTTTATGAGATTGGCGCGAGATGCGGTCGCGCGCGTGTCGTTGGGGGCGTGGTTCCGTGCTGGACGAACATGAACGCACAATGGCCTTTGCGGAACTCGCGCTTGGCCAGATCAGGTCCCTGCGGCAAACCGCAATCCCCCGCAATTATGAAATCTGGTACGTCTACGCCACCGGATACAATTCGCAGCTCAATCAGGTCATCAACGAGACGCTTACCCGCAGCGGCAAGCTGACCGAAGCCGATCTCGAGCAGATCTACGAAACCTATCTCTCCCACCTCAAGACGACTGACCGCATCGACAAGGTCGGCGCGCGCGTGATCGGCGAAATCGATGACGTGGTGCAGCTGATCGGCGACGCGCTTGGCATGTCGGCCGCTTTCAATGCGAGCCTGTCCGGCGCTACCGAACGGCTTTCGAAGGCGGTGGATCGCGACCAGGTCATGAAGGTGGTCGATTCACTCGTCAAGACTACCCACGAGATGCGCGACACCACCAAGGCCCTGGAAGAGCGGCTGGTGTTGTCCAAGACGGAAATCAACAATCTCCAGCAGAGCCTCGAGGCGATCAGGGCTGAGAGCCTCACAGATCCCCTAACCGGCCTCGGTAATCGCAAATACTTCGATCGTTCGCTCGAGACGGCGGTCGCGAGCGCGCTGGAGACCGGCGAACCGCTCTCGCTCCTGATGTTCGATATCGACCACTTCAAGTCCTTCAACGACTCCTACGGTCATCTCACCGGCGACCAGGTGTTGCGGCTGGTCGGAATGTCGCTGAAGCAATCCATCAAGGGACAGGACATCACGGCCCGCTACGGCGGCGAAGAGTTTTCCGTGGTGCTGCCCAACACGGCACTGCGCCAGGCCCTCACAGTCGCCGATCACATCCGCCGTGCGGTGATGTCGAAGGAATTGAAGAAGAAGTCCACCGGCGAGATCTTGGGCCGGGTCACCATCTCGGTCGGCGTGTCGATGCTCAAGCCGACTGACGACATTGATTCTCTGATCGAACGCGCGGATGCCTGCCTTTATGCCGCCAAGCGCGCCGGACGTAACCGCGTGGTCTGTGAGGCCGATCCGGAATACGTCGCCGAAACCCGCGGCCAAGTCGCGTAAAACAAGTCGCGTAACACCTCACCGCCGCTTTCGTGGCTTCGCCCGACGCGAGGCCGATTTCTTCTTCGGTGCGGCTTTCCTGGATACGCGCGTTTTGCTCGCGGCTTTCACCGGCTTCTTTGCCTTCCTGGATGGCCTTGAGCGCTTGTGGAGCGCCGCGCGTTGCGCCGCCGCCAATGCGGCCCGTGCCCAGCCGGTCAACTCCTCGGAATCGTCGAACAGCCGCGCCGGCAATTCCCAATACGAATTAACGGTGACGACTTTCGCCGTCGATCGCTGTTGATACTGGAAGGGCTTGGATCCTTCGGCCTGGAACTGCGGAATGGTCTCTTCGTCGACGCGGAAATAAAGACCTGCGCGCAACGCCAGCGCAAAATTGACGCCGTCGACGGAGATGCCGTAGCCCGAGAACATCCGGCGCAACGTCACGGGGCCAAAGTCGGAAAATAAGTCGACGAGGAAATCGCGATCCATCGGCGGCCTGAGTCCTCCAGCCTCGCCTGCGCGAATGACGACGGCAGCTTGACCCGCGCGGTCTCAGCCTTCGACATCAGCCGGCTTGAGCTGCACGGATTCACCGCAGCCACAGGCGCCAATCTGGTTCGGGTTATTGAAGATGAACTGCGCTTGCATCTTATCGGCCTTGTAGTCCATCTCGGTGCCGAGCAGGAACAGCACAGCCTTGGGATCGACCAGGATCTTGACGCCCTTGTCTTCGACGACCTCGTCGGTCGGCCGCACCTCATGGGCATATTCGACCGTATAGGACTGTCCGGCACAGCCGCCGTTCTTGACGCCGACCCGAAGGCCGACGATCTCGGAATCGGCGCGCTTGGTCAGTTCCGCAATGCGTTGGGCGGCGGCTTCCGTCAGCCTCATCACTTGCGGACGAGGACGGGCCTTCGGCTTAGTGACTGGAGCGATCGTGTTCATTTCGGTCTTCCTTTACGCCGCATCAAAGCGGCGAAAATCATCAGTCTAAAGTAACTACCAACGACGCGTTGTGAAGGCCTCGCGCTACGAATCCAGATAGCCGCGCCGTTTATTAATAGATCGCCCAAACTCCCGGTGTGACCAACTCCAGCAGGTGATTGTCGGGATCGCGGAAATACACACTGCGACCGCCGCGCGGCCAATCGGTTCTGCTCTCGATAACGACATTATGCTCACGAAGCCGGCTTTCCCACCCCGCCAATTCGTCCGCCTCGATGGCAAAGGCCATATGAAGGGGCCCGCTGCCGTCATGCGGCGGAATGGTTCCGCCAGGCAAATGAACCGGTTCGAGCGTCGAACCCCGTCGAAACAACAACAGCACGCTCTGTCCGCCCACATCGAAAGCCAGAAACCGCTGGTCGCTTGTCAGCGGCGCAAGCCCGAGCACTTCCGTATAAAATGCGCGGGCCCGCTCAAGGTCATCCACGTAGAGCGCTGTTTCGATGACACCAGAAAGTTTCGGCAACGGAATACTTCACCACATATTGAGCACCAGACGCGCCTCGTCGGACATGCGGTCCGGCGTCCACGCGGGATCCCACACCAGGTTCACGTTGACGACGCCAACACCGGGCACACTCGCCACCGCGTTTTCCACCATCGTCGGCAACTCGCCAGCGGCCGGGCAGTTCGGCGTGGTCAGCGTCATCATCAGATCGACGGAGCGATCGTCCTTGAGCTCGACCTTGTAGATCAGGCCTAGTTCGTAAATGTCAGCCGGAATTTCCGGATCGAACACGGTTTTCAGCGCGGCCACGATGTCGCCGCTCAGCCGCTCGGTTTCCTCCGGCGGCAACGCCGAGTGGGTTTCCATGTTGGAAGTCCTGGTTTCCAGATCCTTGGCTTCCAGATCTTTGGCTTCCCGATTCTTGGCTTCGACAGTGTCGGTCATGCGAACAATTCCCGCGCCTTGATCAGCGCCTGTGCCAGATGGTCGACTTCTTCGCGTGTATTATACATCCCGAACGAGGCCCGGCACGTCGCCGTCACATTGAACCGCTCTAAAAGCGGCATCACGCAATGGGTGCCGGCGCGGACCGCGATCCCTTGCCGGTCGATGACGGTCGCGACATCGTGCGGATGGGCGCCCTTCATTTCAAAAGAGATCACCGGCCCCTTGCCTTTCGCGGTGCCGATCATCCGTACCGAATTGATCTCGCGCAAGCGCGCTTCCGCATAGGTTAGAAGGTCGTGCTCATGCGCGGCAATGCGCTCCTTGCCGATCGAATTGACGTAGTCGATCGCAGCACCCAGTCCTATGGCCTCCACGATCGCAGGCGTGCCCGCCTCGAACTTGTGCGGCGGGTCGCCATAACTGACCGAGTCGCGCGCGACTTCGCGGATCATCTCGCCGCCGCCGTTATAGGGCCGCATGCCGACGAGGTGGTCATATTTGGCGTAGAGTACGCCGATGCCGGAGGGACCATAGAGCTTATGGCCGGTGAAGACGTAAAAATCCGCGCCGATATCCTGCACGTCGATCGCGAGATGAACCGCGGCCTGGCTGCCGTCGATCAGGACCGGAATGCCCCTGGCGTGCGCGATCTTCACGACCTCCTTTACCGGCACGATGGTGCCAAGCGCATTGGACATCTGGGTGATGGCAACGAGTTTGGTTCGCGGCGATAGCTGCTTTTCGAACTGGTCGATCAGGAAGGCGCCCTCGTCGTCGACATCGACCCACTTGAGAACGGCGCCCTGACGCTCCCTCAGGAAATGCCAGGGCACGATGTTGGAATGGTGTTCCATGATCGATAGCACGATCTCGTCGCCATTCCCGATGTTCGGCGCGCCCCAGGAAGACGCCACCAGGTTGATCGCTTCCGTCGCATTGCGGGTGAATACGATTTCCTCTGGTTTCGCCGCGTTGAGGAACTGGGCGACCTTGGCACGGCCGCCCTCATAGGCTTCGGTCGCGGCATTCGCGAGGTAGTGCAGCCCGCGATGGACGTTGGCGTATTCGCTCTTATAAGCCTCCGTCATGCGCTCCAGCACGACGTTCGGCTTCTGCGCGGAGGCGGCGTTGTCGAGATAGACAAGCGGCTTGCCGTAGACCTTCAGCGCCAGCGCAGGAAAATCCTGCCGCAGGCGGGCGACGTCGTAAGAACCATTTGCGACCGCCGGATGCATGGTCATCCCCGTGCCGCCAGCCAGCGCTGCGCGGTCGAAATCGCAAGCTCGCGCAAGCCGTCGCTGGCAATGGACTCGATGGCCTCGCCCACGAAGGCCTGAATCAGCAGCGCCTGGGCTTCCTTTTCGGAAAGGCCCCGGGCGCGCAGATAAAACAGCAGGCTTTGGTCGAGCGCGCCGGTAGTGGCGCCATGACCGCAGGTCACGTCGTCGGCGAAAATTTCCAGCTCCGGCTTGTTGTCGGCCTCGGCCTCGTCCGACAGCAGCAGGGCCCGCGTCATCATCTTGGCGTCGGTCTTCTGCGCTTTGGGCTGAACGATGATGCGGCCCTGGAATACCGAATGGGCGCGATCGTCGACCACCGCCCGGAAGATCTCCCGGCTGGCGCAATTTGGAACCGCGTGGTCCAGGAACAAGGTGGTGTCGGCGTGCTGACGGCCGTTGAGGAGGTTGACGCCGTTGGCGCTCACCTCAGAACCCTCGCCCGCAAAAGTGAGATAGCCCTGATAACGGCTGAGGCCGCCGCCGCTCGTCATGTTGAAGGTGGTAAGTCGGGTCTTCGCACCGACCGTGAAGATCGCGGTCGTAACGTTGGTGGCATCCGCGCTATCTGCCATCAGTCGCACATGCTGCAAATGAGCCTGATCGCCGAGCCAGACCGTGACGGCGTCGTTGACCTGATAGGACTTGGCATCGCCGGCCGCGACAAAGCTCTCCAGGAGCGTCGCCTGAGCAGCCTTGCCGAGTTTCAGGAACGAACGGGTATAGACCGCAGCCGACGAGCGCGTTGCGACGTGCACGATATGAAGTGGTTTTGTGAGCACGGTTCCATCGGCAACAGTGATCACGGCGCCATCTGTTGCCATGGCGGCGTTGAGCGCGATCATGGGGCCTGAAACCGCACCGCTCCCAAGCAGATCAATGCGGGCAGCGTTGGCGCCGTCTTCCAGCACCTCGCGCAGGGCCTGCACGCGAAGGCCAGTCTCCAGCGCGCCCAGATTCGACAATGAAGGCGCCAGCACGCCGTCGATCAGCACCAAGCGGCATGCATCCACGGCCTTGAATTCGGCCAGCGCGGCTTCGCCACGCTTCAGGGCGGAGGCGTCGGGTGCCGCTGCCAGCGGCAGCACTTCGCGCATCAGCGCGCGCAGGTCGGTATATTTCCAGTCTTCCAGACGCCGATGCGGCAGGCCGGCGCGCTCGAAAGCATCGAACGCCTGCCCGCGGACATCGGCCACCTTGCCCGTTCCGGGCAGCCGGTCACGCGCCGCAGTAAATATGTTCTCCACCGCGCGTCCGCTTCCGGTCTTTGCCAAAGCAATGTTCATCACAAAATCCGTCTTGCGCCTCAGGCCGCGTCTTCGAACTGCGCGTAACCGGACGCCTCAAGTTCCAGCGCCAATTGCTTGTCGCCGCTCTTCACCACCCGCCCCTTCGACATCACATGCACGAAGTCCGGCACGATGTAATTCAGAAGCCGCTGGTAATGCGTAATCACCACCATCGCCCGCTCCGGCGAGCGCAATGCGTTCACGCCATCAGCCGCAACCCGCAGTGCGTCGATGTCGAGACCGGAGTCCATTTCATCCAGGATGCACAGGCTCGGCTCGAACAGCGCCATCTGAAGGATTTCGTTGCGCTTCTTCTCGCCACCGGAGAAGCCGACATTGACGCCGCGCCTGAGCATGTCCTGCGGGATATTCAAGCGCTTGGCGACCTCGCGGACCTTCTTCAGAAAGTCCGGCGCCATCAATTCGGCCTCGCCGCGCGCCTTGCGCTGGGCGTTGTAGGCCGTGCGCAGGAAGTTCATCGTGATCACGCCGGGGATTTCCACCGGATACTGGAAAGCGAGGAACACGCCCTTGGCGGCGCGCTCGTCGGGCGACATCTCCAGCAGGTTTTCGCCGTCGAACAAGATCTCGCCGCCGGTGACTTCATAGCCGGGCTTGCCGGCGATGACATGCGACAGCGTCGACTTGCCGGAGCCGTTCGGCCCCATGATCGCGTGCACTTCGCCCTTGTTCACGGTGAGCGACAGCCCATGAAGAATCTCGCGATCATCAACGCGGACTTGCAGATTTTTGACTTCGAGTAATGGCATCACGTTGTTCCGTCTTTTCCGTTCATCCGTCATCTTGACGAGGCCTTATCCGACCGATCCCTCCAGCGAGATCGAGATCAGCTTCTGCGCCTCCACCGCGAATTCCATCGGCAGTTGCTGCAGCACGTCTTTCACAAAGCCGTTGACGACGAGACCAACCGCCTCTTCCTGGCTCAGCCCGCGCTGGGTGCAATAGAACAGCACGTCCTCGGAAATCTTCGAGGTCGTGGCTTCATGCTCGAACAGCGCGGAGGAATTCTTCGCTTCAACGTAAGGCACGGTGTGCGCGCCGCATTTATCGCCGATCAGAAGCGAGTCGCAGGCGGTGTAGTTGCGCGCGCCGGTGGCCTTGCGATGGGCCGTGACGAGGCCACGATAGGTGTTCTGCGACACACCGGCGGCGATGCCCTTGGAGATGATCCGGCTGGTCGTGTTCTTGCCGAGATGGAGCATCTTGGTGCCGGAATCGACCTGCTGGTGGCCGTTCGAGATCGCGATCGAGTAGAATTCGCCGCGCGAATTGTCGCCGCGCAGGATGCAGCTCGGATATTTCCAGGTGATGGCGGAGCCCGTCTCGACCTGGGTCCAGGAAATCTTTGAATTGACGCCGCGGCAGTCGCCACGCTTGGTGACGAAATTGTAGATGCCGCCCTTGCCTTCCGAATTGCCCGGATACCAGTTCTGCACCGTCGAATATTTGATCTCGGCATCGTCCAGCGTGACGAGCTCGACGACCGCGGCGTGAAGCTGGTTTTCGTCGCGCTGCGGAGCCGTGCAGCCTTCGAGATAGCTGACGTAGGCGCCCTTGTCGGCAATGATCAGCGTGCGCTCGAACTGGCCGGTGTTGCGCTCGTTGATGCGGAAATAGGTCGACAATTCCATCGGGCAGCGCACGCCCGGCGGCACGTAGACGAACGAGCCATCGGAGAACACCGCCGAGTTCAGCGTGGCGAAGAAATTGTCGGAGGTCGGCACCACAGTGCCGAGATACTTCTTCACGAGCTCGGGGTGCTCGCGGATGGCTTCGGAGATCGGCATGAAAATCACGCCGGCCTGCTTGAGTTCCTTCTGGAAGGTGGTCGCGACTGAAACCGAGTTGAACACGGCATCGACAGCGATCTTGCGATTGGCTGAGGGTTCGCCTCCAGGCGGCGGTTGAACGCCTTCGAGCACCGCAACTTCGCGGAGCGGAATGCCGAGCTTTTCATAGGTCTTGAGGATTTCGGGATCGATCTCGTCGATCGAAGCGAGCTGCTTCTTCGGCTTCGGCGCCGAATAATAGTAGAGATCCTGGTAATCGATCTTGGGATAATTGACGCGCGCCCAGGTCGGCTCGGTCATGGTCAGCCAACGGCGATAGGCTTCCAGGCGCCATTCCAGCATCCAGGCCGGTTCGTTCTTTTTCGCGGAGATGAAGCGGACGGTATCTTCCGATAGCCCCCTCGGGGCCTTCTCGGACTCGATAAGCGTCTCAAATCCATATCGGTACTGGTCGACGTCGATCTGGCGAACCCGATCGACCGTCTCTTGTACGGCAGCCATCTATTCCTCCGCTCACGGTTTCAAGGACCGCGGTGGATCAAAATTCAGAAAATCTCTTACGATGTTTCCCGGACGAAATCACCTGCTTAGAATGGTTCAAGCTGTGTTTCGTCGCTGACCCTTAAGTAAGCGGTCGGAGAGGCTTCGCCAAGCCTCCAGGCACCGATCTACGTCCGCATCCTCGCGTGGACCAGCCCATACTCAGCCGCACCGCGCCTTGGCCGATGTCGCGGTCAAATCCCATCGCTTCCAGCACATGGGACGGCTGCACCTTGCCGGAGGAACAGGCCGACCCTGAAGACACGGCGATCCCGGCCAGATCGAAGCCGATCACAGCCGTTTCGGCCCTCAAACCCGGGAATCGTGAACAAAGTGGTATTTGGTAACCGTTGAGCGAAACTGGAGAAAACGATGGCGCCGGGCGTTAGCCGCAGGCCGTCCTCCAGCCGTTTCTGCAAAGCCGGGAGGCGGCCGCTCTCGGACGCCAAGCTCGCCATGGCTGCGGTCGCCGCGGCGCCAAACGCGGCTATTCCGGCCACATTTTCGGTTCCGGCCCGGCGGCTCAACTCCTGCCCTCCGCCGCGCAACAGAGGCTCCGGCCCCGCTAATCCCTCTGCCAGAATCAACGCACCAACGCCCTTGGGACCGCCGATCTTGTGCGCCGACACCGTGAGAAGGTCGGCGCCTAATCTGCTCATCTCAAATGGTATCTTGCCGAAGGCCTGGACCGCATCGACGTGCAGGAGACCGCCCGCGGCGTGAACGATCTCGGCCGCCTCCGCGATGGGCTGGATGGCGCCGGTTTCGTTATTGGCCAGCATGATCGACACCAGCGCGGGCGGGCGGTCGCGAAGCAATTCGTGCAGATGGCCGAGATCGACGATGCCCTCACGGGTGACGCCGATGCTCGCGATGGCGGCTTGCTGAAACCGTCCGCCGGCAAGCACGGATGCATGTTCGATTGCGGAGACCACCAACCGCTCGATCGCGGCTCCCTCTCGCTTGAGGCCCGGCGCAAGCGCGAGTGCGTTGGCTTCTGTCCCGCCAGAGGTGAAGACGACCTGTCTCGCCGGCGCTCCAACCGCATTCGCAACGGCGGCTCGTGCCCCCTCAATCCACTTTCGCGCTTCCCGGCCCTCGGCATGAACCGATGACGCATTGCCCGGAAGATCCAGCGCATCGACCATCGCACGCCGCGCTTCGTCGCGAAGCGGCGTGGTCGCATTCCAATCGAGGTAGACGCGGTTGAGCATTGAGTAAGATAATACCTTTAACGTCGCGGGCTTGTCCGTCGCGATGCGCGTCACGACAATTGGCGAGGCTCATGTCTCACGACAATCCCGGAAAGCTGTCTAACACTTTGAACCGGCGGGTGGATGTTGAAAACCCTTGCTTTTTGCCCCTCGCCCTATGTTAGAAGGCGGCCTCCATCACGAACCGTCGTTCGCGCAACCTGCTTCAAGGCGTCTGCTCCAGCTTTTCCTCCCCGCGAGGTCCTTTGCCAGAGCGCCAGATGATGCCAGCGACACACCGGTCGATTTCGCCAAGGACCGTCAATGCCTGAAGTTATTTTTACCGGCCCCGCAGGCCGTCTCGAAGGCCGTTACCATCCGGCGAAGCAAAAGAACGCACCGATCGCGATGATCCTGCATCCGCATCCGCAGTTTCATGGGACGATGAATCATCAGATCGTCTACCAGTGCTACTACGCCTTTGCCCATCGCGGATTTTCGGTGCTGCGTTTCAATTTTCGCGGCGTCGGCCGCAGCCAGGGCTCATTCGATCATGGCACCGGCGAACTGTCGGACGCAGCGTCCGCGCTCGATTGGGCGCAGACCATCAATCCCGAAGCGCGCGCCTGCTGGGTCGCCGGCTTTTCGTTCGGCGCCTGGATCGGAATGCAGCTGTTGATGCGCAGGCCGGAGGTCGAGGGTTTCATTTCGATCGCGCCGCCCGCCAATCTCTACGACTTCTCGTTCCTCGCGCCCTGTCCGTCTTCGGGCCTGATCGTGCACGGCGAGAGGGATGCGGTGGTACCGCCGAAGGACGTCAATACGCTGGTCGAGAAACTCAAGACGCAAAAGGGGATCGTGATCGATCAGCAGGTCATTCCCGGCGCCAACCACTTCTTCGACGGCAAGCTCGAACCGTTGATGCAGTCGGTGACCGCGTATCTCGACATGCGGCTCGCCAACGTGCGATAGCGTTTTCAAGCGAAGTGTGAAGCGGTTCGCGTGAAGAAAACGCGTCAGAAAGAAGAGCTGTAAAAGCATGGCCGCCTGGATCGCATTGCTGCGCGCGGTCAATGTCGGCGGCACCGGCAAGCTCGCGATGAGCGAGCTGAAGGCGATGTGCGACGAACTCGGCTTTGCGTCGGCCAAAACCTATATCGCCAGCGGCAACGTGGTCTTTGAAAGCCGGAAGTCGGAAGCCGCGATCAAGACCGCGCTTGAAAAACGCCTGGAAGCCTATGCCGGCAAGCCGGTCGGCGTGCTCGTGCGCACCGCTGCCGAAATGGCACAGGTCGCGGCCGACAATCCGTTTCCGAAACTGGCACCGAACCGAACGATGGCGCTGTTCCTGGATCGCGCGCCGCCGGCCGATACGTTGGCCGGCGTCCGCGGCCGGAAGGACGAGAAAATTCGCCTCGGACGGCGCGAGATCTATGTTCACTACGGCGAGGGCATGGCGACATCAAAACTCGTCATTCCCGCCGCCAAGGCCGGCACCGCCCGCAACATGAACACGGTTGCCGCGCTCGCCAGGATGGCCGCCGAACTCTGAAACCGGGCTAGGCGGCAGCGCGTGCCCAGTACCCACTTTCCGAAGTTCGTGCTCCATCGCAGCATCCACTTCCACGAACTTCGGAAAGTCATGGGTACTGGCAAACGTATTGATTCTAGTGCCGCTTTTCTATTTGACGTTCCTGAATCGAATTCGCCGCTTGTGGTGCAGGAACGTCAAATAGGCGGCACTAGAGCTGCGATATCCACGAACTCCGCCGCTTGAGGAAATCGTGCAGCAACGCCGGATAGTCCGCGCCGACGGCCGACTTCACCGAGGGCCGCGCCGCCAGCGACGCGCGCCAAGGTGCGAGCTTCGGCTTGTCGGCTAGAATGCCGAATTCGCCGATTTCGTCGAATACATCGAAATAACGGAACACGGGCCCAAAGACCGCATCGACGAGCGAGAACTCAGCGCCGTCGAACCACGGCGAAGCCGCGATACGGGCCTCAAGGCGCGCAAAGCGGATGCCGAGTTGTGCAGCCTTGGCCTTGAAGGCGGCCTCATCGGGCGCCGAATAGAGGCCCGCAATATCGTTCAGCACCGCTGAGCCAAATTCGATCCAGCCGCGATGCTCGGCGCGACGCAATGGGTCGGCGGGATGCAGCGGCTTTGGCTCGGTCTCCTCGAGATATTCAAGAATGACCGCGGATTCGAAAATCGCGGTATCGCCGACCTGCAGGACCGGCGTCCGTCCGAGCGGCGAGACCTTCAGGAACCAGTCCGGCTTGTTGGCAAGATCGATATCGATCCGATCGAAGGCGACGCCCTTCTCGGTGAGCGCAATCACCGCTCGCTGCACATAGGGACAAAGCTTGTGGCTGATCAGCCTGAGGCGGGGCGACATCGATATTCCCAAATAAATGCAGATGCATTAATTTACATGCATTTGCATTTATCGGTCAAGTCCGGGTCCTTCACGGCCGCGCGACGATGCCTCCGGTCATCGGGATCGCAACGCCGGTCGTGGCGGGATAGCTGAGCGGCAAACCCTTCAAGCCGCGCGCGGCCAGGAAGCCGAAAGCCTGCGCCTCGATCGCATCGGTCGACCAGCCGAGCGCATCGGCCGCTTCGACCGCCGCAGGACGAAGCTTCTCGCGCAGCATCCGCAACATGGTGAGGTTACGCGCGCCGCCGCCGGCGACGATCCAGCTTTTCGGCCGCTTCGGCAGCAGCGGCACGATCCTGGCGATCGCAGCCGTGGTGAAAGCGGTCAACGTGGCCGCACCGTTGGCGGGCGAGGAATCCCGAAGCAAGAGCTTGCCGAAATCGTTGCGATCGAGCGATTTCGGCGGTGGCAGCGCAAAAAACGGCAGAGACAATGCCTGCGCGATCCAGCGCTCGTCGACAACGCCCTGAGCCGCCATGCGGCCATCGCAATCGAAGCGCTGGCCGATGGAACGTTGCATGAAATCGTCAAGCAGAGCGTTGCCGGGCCCGGTATCGCAGGCGATCAGGATGTCGCCGTCGATATAGGTGATGTTGGAAACACCGCCGATATTGAGCACCACAATCGGCCCTTCGCGCTCCAGGGATTGCGCGAGCGCGCGGTGATAGACCGGCACGAGCGGCGCACCCTGCCCGCCCGCGGCGACGTCCGCGGCGCGGAAATCGTGCATGACCGGAATATGGATCGCCCTGGCGAGCGCGGCGGCGTCGCCGATCTGCACGGTCATCTTCTCGGCGGGGCGGTGCAGCACCGTCTGACCGTGGAAGCCGACGATATCGATATCTTCGCTGGCA
Organism: uncultured Alphaproteobacteria bacterium; assembly: GCA_963706265.1. Lineage (GTDB taxonomy): Bacteria > Pseudomonadota > Alphaproteobacteria > Rhizobiales > Xanthobacteraceae > Bradyrhizobium. The sequence continues at coordinate 734,317 of CAVPLO010000005.1, forward strand.
ATGCGGTTCTGGGCCTTGAAGCTGGCAACGGCTTCGGCATGCGCCGAGGTGACTACCCGCTCAGCCTCTTGGAGAATGCCCGGCCGCTCCTCACGCGTCTGCAGATGGGCGGCCTCGGTCAGAGCCTGGAGCAGCAGACGGCGCTCGACATCGGTATAAGGCCTATAACCGGACGGGCCGAACGCCTTGACGCGTTTGCCGTCGGTTTCGATCATGGCAACGTCAACCCCGTCCAGCGAGGTTCCGCTCATCAGACCGATGGCCGTTAACATCATCTTAAATCGAGCCTCAGCCCTACCCGAGGGGTTCAGCCTTGCGGGTCAGCTCACGCGTTTATCTTGTGCCAACCCGGCACATCTTATAATGCCACAGCGCCGACACGGGGGGCAGTCCATCCAGCCCAATTCCGCCAGCTTTGCTTAGCAATTAACGTAAAACAAAAATGATCAGGTTCGAAGAAAGATGACCGCTTTCAAGTCTGATTTCCTCAATGTGCTGCAAGAGCGCGGCTTTATTCACCAGGCCTCGGATTTCGAGGGCCTCGACGCGCTCGCCGCCAAGGGCGAGGCCACGGCCTATGTCGGCTACGACTGCACGGCGCCTTCGCTGCACATCGGCAACTTCGTGAGCCTGATGATGCTGTATTGGCTCCAGCAAACCGGCAACAAGCCGATCACGCTGATGGGCGGCGGCACCACGATGGTCGGCGACCCCTCCGGCAAGGACGAGACGCGCGCCATCCGCACCGTTGCCGAGATCGAAGCCAACAAGGCCTCGATCCGCGGCGTGTTCGCCAAGGTGCTGCGCTACGGATCGGGCAAAAGCGACGCGGTCATGCTCGACAATGCGGAATGGCTGACCAGGCTCAACTGGATCGAGATGCTGCGCGACATCGGCAAGCATTTTTCCGTCAATCGCATGCTGACCATGGACTCGGTACGGCTGAGGCTCGAGCGCGAACAGGAGATGAGCTTCATCGAGTTCAACTACATGGTTTGCCAGGCCTACGACTTCGTCGAACTCGCGCGGCGTACCGGCTGCCGCCTGCAAATGGGCGGCTCGGACCAGTGGGGCAACATCATCATGGGCGTCGATCTCGGACGCCGGATGGGAACGCCGCAACTGTTCGCGCTGACGACGCCGCTGCTCACCACCGCCTCCGGCGCCAAGATGGGCAAAACCGCGCAGGGCGCAGTATGGCTGAACGCCGACCAGTTTTCGCCTTACGACTTCTGGCAATATTGGCGCAACACCGAGGACGCCGACGTGGTGCGATTCCTCAAGCTGTTCACCACGCTGCCGATGAGCGAGATCGGCAAGCTGGCGGCGCTGCAAGGCGCGGAAATCAACGAAGCCAAGAAGGCGCTCGCGGACGCCGCGACCACTCTGCTACATGGCGCGGAGGCCGCTCGCCAGGCTGCGGAAACCGCCCGGCAGACCTTTGAGGAAGGTGCCATTGCGGAAAATCTTCCCACTGTCGAGGTATCCCGCGGCGAACTCGAAGCCGGCATCGGCGTGCTCGCCTCCTTCGTCAAGGCCGGCCTTGTGGCCTCGAACGGCGAGGCGCGGCGCCAGATCAAGGGCGGCGGCTTGCGCGTCAACGACGTCGCCGTCACCGACGAGAAGATGATGCTGAAACCTTCCGAACTGACACCGGAGGGCGTGATCAAGCTGTCGTTTGGCAAGAAGCGCCACGTGCTGCTCAAGCCCGCATAACCGCATTCCCTGAGCGCGCTTGCGCTTCCGGCTCAAAACGGGCTCCTTCCTGTCTTGATGAATCAAGGCGCGCCGAGGGAGGAAGCTGCCATCACACGGGCGAAGCCGACGCGCACTGCGCTCGGCGTGCTCGCGCTCTGCTTTGCGCTGTCGGTGTTCGGCCGCGGATTGGGCGAGAGTTTTTCGGTCTTCCTGCTGCCGATCTCCGAAAGTTTCGGCTGGAACCGCGCCGACGTCGTCTCGGTCTATTCGCTGAGCGCGCTGGCCGGCGGCCTCGCCTCTCCCTTGATCGGCCGGCTGTTCGATTATTCCGGTCCGCGCAGCGTCTACTCGCTCGGCCTGTTGCTGTTCGGCGGTGCATTCCTGTTCGCCGCCAGTGCAAGCCATCTTTGGCAAATCCAGTTCAGCGTCGGCGTCTGCGTCGGCTTCGGCATTGCGCTGATCGGCAATGTGCCGAACTCGATTTTGCTCGGCCGCTGGTTCGGCCCAAGGCTGCCGACCGCGATGGCGGTGGTCTATTCCGCAACCGGTGCCGGCGTGCTGGTATTACTGCCTGCGTCGCAACTGCTGATCGACCACATCGGATGGCGCGGCGCCTATGAGATCTTCGGCGTGACCGCGCTAGTCTTGTTGCTTCCCCTGCTCGTCCTGCCGTGGCGGCTGTTCTCGACAGGCGCCCCCCATCTCGCCAGGGAAGCGGCTGCGGATATTTCGGACGAAGGCTGGACGCTTGATCGCGCGGTACGCCATCACGCCTTCTGGGCCTTGTTCGCGACCTTCTTCTTCACGGCGATCGGCATGTACGCGATCGCCCCGCAGGTCGTTGCCTACCTGATCGACGCCGGATTTCCGCCGTTGCAGGCGGCAACCGCCTGGGGCTTTTCGGGCGTAGTGCTGCTGTTCGGCATGCTCGGCGTCTCCTGGCTCGACGGCATTATCGGACGCCGGCCGTCGGTGCTGTTTTCCTACGCGATGTCGATCTTGGGAATCTTCCTGCTCTGGCTGCTGCAGTGGCATCCGAACTTCTGGATCTTGACTGGCTTTGTCGTGTGCTTCGGCAGCATGATCGGCTCCCGCGGCCCGCTGCTGACGGCGACCGCGATGAAGCTGTTTCACGGGAAGCGCGTCGGAACGATTTACGGGAGCATCGCAATCGGCAGCGGGCTCGGCTCCGCATTCGGGTCTTGGAGCGGCGGCCTGATCCACGACATGGCCCACAGCTATAATCCACTGATCCTCTATGCGCTGATCAGCGTGATCCTGGGCATGATCCCGTTTCTCGTGGTGCCGGCGTTGCGGCGCTGATCGCAGCATGATCCGGAAAAGTGGAGACCGGTTTTCCGAAAAAGATCGTGCTCAAACAATCATCCAAAGTGCGATGGAAACCAAACCATCGCGCTTTGGCGAACTCACCGCTCGGTGGTCGATTGCGGAAGCTCGACCGAATTGTTCTGCTTGCCGGTGTTGAACTCCATGATCTTCCTGGAGATGCCCGGGAAGATCGCCGAAATCGGATTGACGCGAAGCGTCGGTTTGTCCGGAGTGCCGACAACCTCGTAGGTGAGGCCGAAGACCCCCTCATTGCTGCCGCCGAAGAATAACCCGGCGACTGGAATCTGGCCGAGAATATTGTTCAGCCCGTAAAGTGGAACGAAGGTACCGCTCATGCGCACCTGATTGCCCGGATAATCGATACTGCCTTCGATCGTACCGCCGATGGTTGGTCCCTTGAGGACGCCCTCCTTGATCGTGAGCTGCCCGTTCTGACGGACAAACTCCGCGCGAAGCCGCGAGAAGCCGATGCCGGCTTGCGCGCCGACCGGGCCGCCCGCCGCCAGCTTGTCGAGCGAGGCCTCCCCTTTGACGGTGAAGTCCCGAACGTTGAGCAAGCCTTCCTTCGGGCCCGGCTCCGCGGTCGGCGGATCCAGCGCCAGTTGAAGCTGTCCGCCGACGACCTTGGAATAGGTGTCGGTGAAACGAAGCAGCGCGCCGGCGTCATTGGTCTCGAGAAAGATCAACTCGCGGCCCTGCGCGCGGCCGCGCAAGTCCGCCGTAACGGGCGTGTCGCGCCCGAGCTTGCTCGTGAATGCAAAACTCTTGATCGCCCCCCCGCGGCGGGACATTTTGACGTCGACGCTTCGTAACGCCTCCCCGAAGAAACCCGCAACCGCGCCGAGCTTCACGTCGACGTCGAAATCCATGCTCTTGGCCTTGCTCTTGGACTCGGACTCCCTGCCGGAGATCGCCGTCTTCAGAAAGCCACGGCCATCAAACACGTCACCGCGCATGACAACCTTGATCACGCCGTCCGGCCCGCGATCGGCCCGCAGCGACGTCTTGTCGCCTTCCGAGGGCGCGTAGGTCGGGAAGTTGGCACTGATGAGATCGCCGTTCTGATCGACTTCAACCGAGCCTTTTATGGAAGCACCGCCGCCTTCGATCACGATGTCTTCCAGACGGGTCGATTGCGGTTTTTGAACCACGTTGAATGTGGCGTGCGTAGACTTTCCCGGCACCTTGACCCAGCCGGGAAGAATATTGTCGAGCTTGAGCGACGTGAGGTCGGCATCGATGCCGAGGCGCGTATCGCCGCCGATCTTGCCGGTCAGCTTGACGGGGATGGAGCCGCTGACTGCCGGTCCGAGGTCGAAACCGAACCGGGCACGGCTTGCTTCATCCAACGTCGCCTGCAACTTGATATCGGCATCGCCGTCAACCTGTTTGCGGTAGTCGAGCGAGGCCGGCTGGCCGTTGATCTTCACCTCACCTTTGACCTGATAGCCCTGGTTGTTGGCGATCACCTTCAGCGTATTGGCTTCGAGCTTCTGGTTCATCATCAGACGGTCGGCGGCAAATCCGCCGAGATCGGCGGTGACGGTGTAGGTCGTATCGGCCCGCGTGAGGTCGCGCTTGATCGGCAAGGCCAGCGTGACGACGGCGGAAGCCGTGCCCTTGCTTGCGTTGGGATCGATCAGGGTCGCCGAGAGGTCGCTCAATTTGTCCGAGGCCAGAATCTCGGCCGCGGCCGGTACCGGACCGTCGATCCGGAATTTCACCTTGGCCTGCACCGGCTTCGGCGCCATATCCGCAATCTCGAACGCCGCATCGGAAACGTTGAGCTTGCGGCCCGCCGCCGTGTCGGCCACGCCCTGGCCGACGGTGACCGTTGCGGTTCGACCCGTGATGTGCGCTTTCAGGTCGGCGTCGCGAATTGAAGGCAACCCGTCGACCGGCCGCAACGTCACCCCACTGGCGACGATGTTGACGTTAAGGCCGTCGTCAGGAATCGGCGGCCCTTTTCGCGAGAGGTTTCGAACCGGAGAGTTGACCCCGACTTCGATGCGCTGGATCGCGCCGCGTTCGACCCGGTCGACCACCCACTGCCGAACGTCTGCAACGACCAGCGTTGGCCAGATCCGCTTGAGCGCCGATACCGACATCGGCGTACCGGCAAATCCCAGCATCATGCGAGGCTCGCCCGAATAGTCGATGCTGCCGGTGCCGGCAACGCCGATCTCGCCGTTGCTGAAATCGGCCTGCGTCAGGGTCACCCGCTTCTTGTCGGTATCGAAGCGCATACCGATCGAGACGCGATTGAAAATGACCGGCGGCTCGTTGTCGTTTCCGGCAAGCAGGACGGTTCCGCCACTGATGCCCAACTGCCAGTCCGTGGTATTGCCGTTGGGGGGCTCAAGGGTAGCGAGCAGCGTGATCCTGTTCTGGCCGGAAATGATTTTGAACGGTGCTGCCAGCACCCGCTTGCTGGCATCCCATTCCAGATTGACGTCGATCGCATCGATCGTCATCGGAAAATCGGGCGTATCGCTGTCGATGACTTCTCCAGCGCCCGCCGTGATCTTGCCGCGGAAGTAGGTGGGCAAACCGTCGCGACCGAGTTCGCCCTTCAATTCGCCGCTTAACGGCAGGTTGGCGCTGTAGTTCAGATTCTTCAGCCGCAGCGCCAGCAGGATGTTGGTGGTCGAAACCTTGTCGGCCTTGATATCCACCGATCGCACCCCGTTGGCGGGCGGGCCCACTGTCACGCGCAACGACCAGCCCTGCGCGCCGTCTTCGGCGACACTCAGCGCGACCCCGCCGCCGCTTGGCCGGCGCAGGCTGAGCGAGATGTTCTGGAAATTCCATTTGTTGCCGCGCTGCTCGTCGTCCACGATCAGGCTGCCGTTCTTCAAGCCGATCTCGTTGAGATTCTGTCCGTCAAGCCCGGTCAGGCTCAGGCTGTCGAGCCAGTCGAGGCCCGCGAGCAGCCCGGCCTGCGCGCTGTCTGTCGCGGCCGGCGCCGCAGCGGATTGCGAGAGCGCGGGCGCCGGCGCGGCGGGTGCGTTCGCCGGCGCGGTCGGACGCGGAAACGTCGGAGGAAGCCCCGCTTCCTTTTTTGAGGCGACGCCGGTGGCGATCGGCCGCGCATTGTCGCCGGTGGACACGGTGACGTAGCCGTCCGGGGTGATGCGCACGCTGAGCTCCGCATCCACCAGGTTCAGGCTTTCGGCGCGCAAACGTCCCATCAACAGCGCCATGCCCGAAAGTCTCACTTCGGCCTTCGGCGCGCTCGCAACGACCGCGTGATCGCGATCGCGCACGATGATGTCGCGGATACGCACCGCTATCCGAATTCGACCGGCCCGTTCGATCTGTGTGCCGCCAACCTCGACGGTGTTGCCGTGGCCGATATTGTCCTCGATCGCAGCAGCCAGCCACGGCGTCGCCATGTCGAGGTTGATAGGCCCGGCCCCGAGCCGCCACCACAGACCGGCGAAACAGCCGGCAAAAATCACAAACAGGGAGAGGACGACAATCGCGAGCCGCCGGAACCAGCGTTCGCCGGCGAGATAGCGCCGTGCCGATCCCAGGCGATCGCCAAGCGCGTAAAAGCGGGCATTGGATCGGGACAACAGCCGGCGCGCCCGGCGACCGGCGGCCTCATCGTGCTCTTCCGCATGCCAATCGTCGCCGTCCCATTGGTGGTGCCGGGCGTCAGCGGACAGGCTGGGATCCTGGGTCGGCCTATGTCTTGCCATTGCCTCTCGTTGCCGGCGCCGATGGTGGGTCAGGACGGACAACGACGGCTTCCCGCGCCAGCATTGCTCCCCTCCTCATCCAGTGGATCCGATTTGATATCCGCTACCCATTTGCCCGAGGCTCCCAAGCGAATCTCAAATCCCAAACTCCACTAAAACCCATATTTGCAAATAGTCCCTTCGATTCCCGCATTTGCGAAAGCATCTACCCGTGTCGCAAGCGGAACGACGGCGACCTCCGCTCGTCATCCGGCAGAAAGCCACGCGAGCGGACGGGTGGCGCGTCAAAATCCTTTTGAGCATAATCCGAAAAGGCCAAACTGACCTGCCCGGTAACCGACCCGATCCAATACCTCAATGATTGATCCGCGGAAAGCGACGAAAGGAAGGCGTATGTCCAAGAAAACGCGCAAGAAATCCGGCAATGCAGTGGTTCGGAAAAAGAGCGTCGCGAAAGCATCAGCCAAGCGGCCGGCTTTGAGAGTGGAACGGTCGTCGGCAACCAAATCAAGCAGGAGCGCAAAAAAGACCCGCGCGGGCGAGCTTCCGTCCAAAATCTCAAAGACTTCGGCCGCTGCTCAATCGAATCGGACGACGGAATCCGCGCTCGCCGAAGGCGCGAAAGCGCCGGCCTTCCAACTGCCCCGCGATGGCGGAACCAGGGTTTCGCTCAAGGACTATGCCGGCCAGAAGCTCGTGCTGTTTTTCTATCCCCGCGCCGACACGCCCGGCTGCACAAAAGAGGCGATCGACTTCACACGGCTCTCGGGCAGTTTCGCCGCGGCGGGAACTGCGGTCGTCGGGGTGTCGGGCGACCCGCTCAAGGCGCAGGAAGCCTTCCGCAGCAAACACCGGCTTTCGGTTCCTCTTGCGTCGGACGAGAAGCACGAGATGCTTGAGGCCTACGGCGCTTGGGGCGAAAAATCCATGTATGGCAGAACGTTCGAGGGCATCCTTCGCAGCACGGTTTTGATCGGAGCGGACGGCCGAATCATCAAGGTCTGGCGCAATGTGCGGGTCGACGGACACGCCGACGAGGTGCTTGCCGCGGCCCGGTCGGCTTAAACCCAAGGGGCCCCCATTCGCGAAAAATTAACCATGACCGGGTCAAATCTCTCTCGTAATTTGCGCCGTACGGAACACCCCTCCGACCGGCTCGGGAGTGTCGATGTCGCATCGTTCCGGTCATCAGTCCGCGCACCGCCAGCCGCACGATCCGGGCCGGCACGTCACCCGCCAGCCGATCAAATCATCCGTCGCCAAGTCTGACCCGAACGGCTACACGCTGGTTCATGCCGGCAAGCAGGTCCGCTTCGGACCGGTCGCCTTCTGGATCGTCGTCGGCACGGTCACCGCGCTTGGGATGTGGTCGGCCGCCACCGCGACCTACTTCGCGTTTCGCGACGATGTCTTGACGCGGCTGATCGCGCGACAGGCGGAAATGCAATACGCCTACGAAGACCGGATCGCCGAACTTCGCGCCAAGGTCGATCGCGCCACCAGCCGACAATTGCTGGATCAGGAACAATTCGACCAGAAGCTCGAGCAGATCATGCGCCGGCAGACCGCGCTTGAATCGCGAGCGAGCGCCTTGGGCGCTATCCCAGACGTCACCGGATCGATCAGGGTTCCGTCGCGCGGCGCTGCCGCGATAGAGCCGGCGGCCGCGGGGATCCCGAAACCCTCCCCGATCAGCGACACCGCCGTGTTCGTCGCCCCGCCCGATCGCGAAGCGCGGCTGGAATCCCGCACGCCGATCCTCGTCAATGCGCCGGCAACCAAGGCTGCGAAAATCCAGGGCGTCGACAGCGTGATCGTGCGCTTGCAAAATTCGCTTGACCAGGTCGAGCGGCGGCAGCTTGCTTCCCTCACCTCGGTCGAAGACAGTCTCGAATCGCGCGCGCGGCGCATGCGCGGCGTATTCACCGATCTCGGTCTCGACATCGGCCAACTGGAGGCGGCAACGCCGCGCGCCGGCATGGGCGGGCCCTATGTGCCGGTAAAACTTCCCGCCGACGCCAGCACTTTTGATCGCCAGCTTTATCGCATCAACATCAGCCGCGCCCAGGTCGAGCGCCTCAACCGGACGCTGGCGCTGGTGCCGTATCGAAAGCCCGTGGTCGGAGAGGTGGAGTTTACTTCCGGTTTCGGCATCCGTTCCGATCCCTTCCTCGGCCGCCCCGCCATGCATACCGGACTCGACTTCCGCGCCGCGGCCGGCGATCCCGTGCGGGCCACTGCGAATGGAAAAGTGGCATCCGCCGGTTGGGCTGGCGGCTACGGCCGGATGGTCGAGATCGACCACGGCAACGGTCTGTCGACCCGTTACGGGCATCTCTCGGAGATCAACGTGAAGGTCGGAGACGTCGTCAAGATCGGCCAGGTGATCGGTCTGGTCGGTTCAACCGGCCGCTCGACGGGCCCGCATCTGCATTATGAAACCAGGATCGATGGCGAGGCGGTCGATCCGCAAAAATTCCTGCGCGCGGGCGTTCGGCTGAGCGCCGGCTGAGACTAGTCGACATCCTCAACGACGCCGGTGGCCGTGCCGAACGCGCGTTGCGCCAGCGTTGCCGCCATGAATTCGTCGAGGTCGCCGTCGAGGACGCCTGACGTGTCCGAGGTCTGCACGCCGGTGCGGAGATCCTTGACCATCTGATAGGGCTGCAAGACGTAGGAACGAATCTGATGGCCCCAGCCGATTTCGGTCCTGGCGGCCTGATCGGCGGCGGCCTGCGCCTCGCGCTTCTTCAGCTCGATTTCGTATAGCCGCGCGCGCAGCATGTCCCACGCCTGCGCGCGGTTCTTGTGCTGCGACCGCCCGGCCTGACAGACCACCGCGACTCCGGTCGGAATATGCGTCAGTCGCACCGCGGACTCGGTCTTGTTGACGTGCTGACCGCCCGCGCCGCCCGAGCGCATGGTGTCGGTGCGTACGTCGGATTCCTTGATGTCGATCTTGATGCTGTCGTCGATCACAGGAAAGATTTGCACCGAGGAAAACGAGGTGTGCCGGCGCGCGTTGGAATCGAACGGCGATATCCGCACCAGACGGTGCACGCCCGCCTCGGTCTTCAGCCAGCCATAGGCATTGTGTCCGGAAATCTGGATGGTGGCGGACTTGATCCCGGCCTCTTCGCCTTGCTGCTCCTCCAGATACTCGATCTTGAAACCATGCTTCTCGGCCCAGCGGGTGTACATCCGCAACAACATCGAGGCCCAATCCTGGCTCTCGGTACCACCGGCGCCGGCATGCACTTCGAGATAGGAATCAAAACGATCGGCCTCGCCCGACAGCAGCGCTTCCAGTTCGCGGCGAGCGACTTCCTTCTTGAGCGCCTTTAGCGCAGCTTCGGCCTCGGTCACGACGCCGGCGTCGTTCTCGGCTTCGCCGAGCTCGATCATGCCGATATTGTCTTCCAGTTCACGCTCGACCTTGCCGATGCCGGACAACGCGTCCTCCAGCGAGGTGCGCTCCTGCATCAGCTTCTGTGCCTTCTGTGGATCGTTCCAGAGATTGGGATCTTCGGCGAGCTTGTTCAGCTCCGCCAGCCTCGCGGTGGATTGTTCGACGTCAAAGATGCCTCCTCAGCAGCCCGACTGACTGCTTGATCTCTTCGACTAGGCGTTCGACTTCGGCGCGCATAGATTTCTCTGATTCTCGTGGGAAGGCATGACACGACTTCCGCCCGATGTAGCGGCGGAAGTCGCAAAGTGCAAACTGGTGCGGCGAATTTGAAGTTCCTGTCAGTTTCGCTGCAAGCACGTTATAGGAACTTCAAATTCAAAGCCGCACCAGAAACCTATATTTTTCTAGAACTCCTTTGATTCCGAAGTTCGCATCAGAGGTTGCTGCGATTGCTTGCGAACTTCGGAATCGGAGTTCTAGTGATCCGATTCCAACATTCGCATCCCTTCTCTGCGGGCAGCTTTGCGAATGTTCAAACCCGCCGCAACGCTTGAGCGAATGTCAAATCCACCGCACCAGCTCTGTCTAATATAGACCGCCGGTGCCGGGCCGGAACAGGCTGCGATCGGCATCGGGCGGCGGCTGTTGACGGCCATCGGGATCACCGACGCCAATGGCGGCGTAGTAATTATCCGGCGGCGCGGTGCCCGGCTTGAAGGCTTCAAGGATGGTCCGGCCGGTGTCGCCGGGGCTGACGCGCATGCCGGTCTTGGCATCGACGCGGATGAGCTTGATTCCGGCCGGCACCTTGAACGGGATCGCCGGCTTGTCGGCGAGCGCGAGCTTGAGGAAGTCGCGCGCGATTGGCGCGGCCAGGTGGCCGCCGGTCGCGGCGGCGCCCCTGCCGAGCGGGCGCGGCTTGTCGTAACCGAGATAGATGCCGACCACGATGTCCGGCGAGAAACCGATGAACCAGGCGTCCTTTGCCTCGTTGGTGGTACCGGTCTTGCCGGCGATCGGCTTGCCGACCTCTTTGACCGCAATCGCCGTGCCGCCCTGCACCACGCCCTCCATCAACGAGGTCATCTGGTAGGCAGTCATCGAATCCAGCACCTGCTCGCGATGATCGATCAGTTGCGGCTCCGGCTGATTCTTCCAGCCCTCCGGCGCATCACAGCCGCGACATTCGCGCGTGTCATGCTTGAAGATGGTGTGCCCGTAACGGTCCTGGATGCGGTCGATCAAGGTCGGCTTCACCCGACGCCCGCCATTGGCGATCATCGAATAGGCCGTGACCATGCGCATGACCGTGGTTTCGCCGGCGCCGAGCGCATAGGAGAGATAATTTGGCAATTCGTCATAGACACCAAAGCGTCTGGCATATTCGCCGATCAGCGGCATGCCGATATCCTGGGCAAGACGCACCGTGACCGTGTTGAGCGATAGACGCAGCGCGTTACGCAGTGTCGTCGGCCCCTGATATTTTCCGGAGGAGAAATTCTCCGGCCGCCAGACGCCGGCACCCTGCCCCTGATCGATTTCGATCGGCGCGTCGACCACTTGGGTCGAGGGCGTATAGCCGTTGTCGAGCGCCGCCGAATACACGATCGGCTTGAACGACGAACCGGGCTGCCGATAGGCCTGGGTGGCGCGGTTGAACTGGCTCTGGTCGAACGAGAAGCCGCCGACCATCGCGAGCACCCGCCCCGTCCACGGATCCATCACCACCATCGCGCCCGACACTTCCGGCAACTGGCGTAGCCGGTATTGACCTTCGACCGGGTTGCCATCCTTGAAAAGCGGATCGGCATAGATCACGTCACCCGGCGACAGCACCTGCGACACCGACGTCGGCGTCCTGCCCTTCGTCTGCCCCGCCGTAGCCTTCGCCCATCGGACGCCATCAAGCGTAATGATGCCGGTCTGCCGTTCCTTGCTTACGGCGCCGCCGAGCTCGCGGCCGGGCTGGAAACCGATGCGGGCCGACTGTTCGCTGGTATCCAGCACCACCGCCATCCGCCACGGCGATATGTCGGACAGCGATTTGACGTCGGCGAGTTTGACGCCCCAATCGCCGGAAATATCGAGCTTGCTCAAAGCGCCCCGCCAGCCCTGGGCCTCGTCGTAGTTGACGATGCCGGAAGCCATGGTCTTGCGCGCCATCACCTGAACTTTCGGATCGAGCGTGGCGTGAACCGACAGGCCGCCCTCGTAAAGCTTCTTCTCACCGTAACGCTCGAAAATATCGCGGCGGACTTCCTCGGCGAAATATTCGCCGGCGAAGATATGCGCCCCGTTGGAGCGGTTGGTCACGATCAACGGATCCTTGCGGGCCTTGTCGGCATCGGCCTGCTTGATCCAGCCGTTTTCCAGCAGGCGATCGATCACGTAGTTGCGCCGTTCGATCGCGCGCTCGTGGTTGCGTACCGGATGCAGCGCAGCCGGCGCCTTCGGCAGCGCGGCGAGGTAGGCGGCCTCGGCGACCGTGAGTTCATTGACCGATTTGTCGAAATAGACGAGCGAGGCCGCGGCGACGCCATAGGCGCCAAGGCCGAGATAGATTTCGTTCAGGTAGAGTTCGAGGATCTTGTCCTTCGAATAGGCCCGCTCGATCCGCATCGCCAGCAAGGCTTCCTTGATCTTGCGGGTAAAGGAGACCTCGTTGGTCAGGAGAAAGTTCTTGGCGACCTGTTGGGTAATCGTGGAGGCGCCCTGCGGGCGCCGGTTCGATCCCAGATTTTCCGCGTACAGCACGGCCGCACGCGCCATGCCCGAAAAATCGATGCCGCCGTGCTCGTAGAAATTCTTGTCCTCGGCGGCGAGGAAGGAGTTGATGACGAGCTTGGGTACCGCCTGAATCGGCAGATAGAGGCGGCGTTCCTTGGAATATTCGCCGAGCAGCGCGCCGTCGGCCGCGTGAACGCGCGTCATCACCGGCGGCTCGTAATCCTGAAGCTGGGAATAGTCGGGCAAATCCTTGGAGAAATGCCAGATCAGCCCTGCAACGGCGGCCACGGCCACGAGGAACACGACGGTTCCCGCGGCAAACAAGAAACCCAAGAACCGCACCAGCAAGCGCATATTTTAAATTCCGTTCAGTCCCAGCACCGACTTGGCCGGCGCCCTTCGAGATTTCTTCCGCTACGGACATTCACAGTCCGGCGCCGGATGTCGTCCATTATACGCCGCCGCGAGGCGATTTGCGGGGGATTCCATAGGCCTGGCGCCGGTTTATAGAGCGGTCGCTGTGGCCAAACTAGGGCTTCTCGCGTCAACTAATGGAGTGGATTTGACATTCGATCCCCGATTATCCCCAAGCTCGCAAGCGAACGTCATATCCAAAACTCCACGAGTGCGGCGAATTTGAAGTTCCTATCAGTTTGCGGTTTACCTCAGCTTTAGTTCCCGTTCCCGGCCGTTGCCAACCGCTTGGCGAAGAACGCGTCGATGGCATGCGCCACGGAGCCAACGGTACGCGAGCGCCAGTTCTCGGAGACGAGGTGTTCGAGGTCATCCTTGTTGGAGACATATCCGAGTTCGACAAGAACCGAAGGTACATCCGGCGCCTTGAGCACCCGGAAGCCGGCTGATTTGAGCGGGTTCTTGTGCATCCTCGTTGTCGTCTTCATTTCCGTCATCAGCAGGTGCGCAAAACGGTTCGAGAAGGTTCGGGTTTCGCGCTGCGCGAGGTCGATGAGAATGTCCGCGACCTCGGTGGGCTCCTGCGTCAGGTTCACGCCACCGATGGCATCGGCCTTGTTCTCGGCTTCGGCCAGCCTTTCGGCTTCGGCGTCTGAAGCGCGGTCGGACAGGGTATAGATCGTCGCCCCCTGGGCGTCCCCCTCGCGGCGCGGCAGTGCATCGGCGTGGATCGACACAAACAGGGAAGCCGAGTGGCTGCGCGCGATCTTGACGCGATCATCGAGCGGAATGAACGTATCGTCGATGCGGGTCATGACGACGCGATATTTGCCGCCTTTCTCGATGCGATCGCGCAGCGCCAGCGCAAAAGCCAGCACCAGCGTTTTTTCACTCGCGCCATTCCATTGCGTCCCATTGTCGGGGCCGCCATGACCGGCGTCGATGACAATGACGGGACGATGATCCGGAGGCGACGGCGGCGCGGCAGGCTCATCCGGCTGTGCCGGCACGGTCGCTACCGGGAGCGATGGCTGGCGAGCATCGGCGATCGCGGGCCTGAGTTCGGGGCGACTTTCCGGGGCGAGTTGCTGAACGAAGGTCGTGCGGTCGACCTCCTCGAGTTCGAGCACGAGTCGCGGCGGTTGGCCGTTGGCAGCCTGAAGCACCGTGGCATTGGTAATCTTGGCGGGGCCGGTAAGGTCAAAGACGATCCGCGAGCCGCCGGGCATCACAAGCCCATAGCGGAAGGCCTTGATCAGTCCCCGTCCCGCAATCCCAACTCCCGGCGGGAGATGAAAACTGACCTGCGGAAGATCGACCACCACCCGATACGGGTCGGCCAAGGGAAAGGCGCGGACCGTGATCGCCTGGTCCAGGTCGAGAATGAAGCGGGTCTGCTTGCTGTCGCCCGCCAAGCGAGCCTCGGAGGCGATCGGGAATCGGGTGGAGATTGCCGGTGGCGGCGGCTGGGTTTCGGCCGCAGCTATTTTGCCGAGCGGCGGCCACAGGTATGCTGCGGCGCACAATAGCGCGAAAGCCGGGAATACAAGGTGATTTGCGCGGCTCGCCAACGAATCCGTGCCTCCGAGCGGCTCTTTTACCGCAATAGAACCGCAGGGTTAATCGTGCCTTAAAGCTTGCTCGCCGAAAAGAGGCCAGTGTTGCCTTTTAGTGTGGCGGATTTGACATTCGTATCGGTATCACGGTGAGCCCTTAATACGAATGTCAGAACCGGGACATGGTCGACGCCTCCCTTGCAAGGGGCATCCAATCCACGTATGTAAGTGATGCTGACGGCCAAAATTCACGGTTGTGTCGCGTTCAGCCTCTCGGTGCAGCGCAGGAACCTCTAAAGGAGGAGATTTCAGCGTCTTTCCGGCCCCTCCGCAGCCAGCGCGAGCCGCGCGGCTGACAGAAGCGGCGGTTTCAAGCCCGAGCGGCGTCCGCTCCCAGGTCACCAGCTTGTTCCAGGGACGGTATGAGATTCGACCTAGCCGATTATCGGGCCCCACGGCCCGATATGCGATTGAGGCGTGCACTTTGGCACCACGCCGGGCCTTCAGCGATCGACAAGCGGCTTTCTTTTTGCCGCCCCAAATTACTCAGACGGGCCGACGCTTAATGCGCCAGACTGTGTTGCCGGCACTCCAGGGACAAATACCGCCGATGCGGGGCGCAAGCCCCGCGCGCCGTTGTCCGTCCCGGGAAACATGTTCGGTAAGGCGCTTCAGCTTGCGTTTCGGCCTTCCCCTCACCCCCGAATCAGGTGGACCGTCGCGTCACTCGGCCGTGCGATTTGCGCGCGCCGCCCTGCGCGCCCGTCGCCGTCAAGAGTTCCAAAATGCCCAACAAGATGCTTATCGATGCCACCCACCCGGAGGAGACCCGGGTCGTAGTGGTCCGCGGCAACCGCGTCGAAGAATTTGATTTCGAGACCGCGCAACGCAAACAACTACGCGGCAATATTTATCTCGCCAAGGTCACGCGGGTCGAACCGTCGCTGCAAGCGGCCTTCATCGAATATGGCGGCAACCGCCATGGCTTCCTGGCCTTCAGCGAAATTCATCCCGACTATTACCAGATCCCGGTCGCCGATCGTCAGGCTCTGATCGAAGCCGACGAGCGCGCCCATCGCGAAGCGGAAGAAGAATCGGAAAATCGCTCCACCCGCCGCCGTTCGCGCCATCGCAACTCACGCCGGCGCGGTCATGGCGAACGGGTTCAAAGCGAGATCGTCGAGAATGCGAGCCCGGAGACCTCAGCAGAGCCGCAAGACGCTCGCGCCCACGCCGACGAGCACCACGATGAGCACGTCCACGAGCATCATGACGACGCTGCCGACCATCAGGATGAAGCGGCGCATCATCATGACCATCACGACCACGAGCCTTCGCACGATCACGAACATGACCATGATCATCATGACCATGACGTGCATGCCGAGGGCGATGAACATGGTTCAGCTCGCCTGACCGAGGCGCCAGCACTGGCGGCCGAACCCGTAGAAGCCATCGCCGACATTTCGGAAGCGCTGCGCGAGGCCCCGGAGGAAGGCGCACAGGAGGACGATGCGCACGAAGATCACGTCGAGGCCGGACCGGATGAGGTAGCGGCCCAGAATGCCGCTCACGCCGGATATGCCAGCGAAGCCCAAGCCGCTTCATCCGACGAAGCCCATGCCGCGCCCGATGGCGAAGAACCTCACGAGGACGACGAGGGCGACGAGGCCGAGGACGAGCTCGTTGAATCCGTCGGCGGCGACGACGTGCTGGAGGAGGTGCCGGAGCGCGCCTTCCGCCCGCGCCGCCAGTACAAGATCCAGGAAGTCATCAAGCGCCGCCAGGTCATGCTGGTGCAGGTCGTCAAGGAAGAGCGCGGCAGCAAGGGCGCGGCGCTGACCACTTACCTTTCGCTGGCCGGCCGCTACGCGGTCTTGATGCCGAACACCGCGCGCGGCGGCGGTATCAGCCGCAAGATCACATCCGCTCAGGACCGCTCGCGGCTGAAGGAAGTCGTCCAGGACCTCGATGTGCCCGAGGGCATGGGGATTATCCTGCGCACCGCGGGAGCCTCCCGCACCAAGCCCGAAATCAAGCGCGACTTCGAATACCTGATCCGGATGTGGGAGACGGTGCGCGACATGACGCTGAAGTCGCAGGCGCCGACGCTGGTCTACGAGGAAGGCTCGCTGATCAAGCGCTCGCTGCGCGACCTCTACAACAAGGAAATCGACGAGATTCTGGTTGCGGGCGAAGCCGGCTACCATGAAGCGCGTGACTTCATGAAGATGCTGATGCCCTCCAACGTGCGCGCGGTGAAGCAATATCGCGACGGCCAGCCGTTGTTCTCGCGCATGGGCGTCGAAAGCCAGCTGGACGCCATGTTCTCGCCGACGGTGCAGTTGCGATCGGGCGGATACATCGTCATCAACCAGACCGAGGCGCTGGTCTCGATCGACGTCAACTCCGGCCGCTCGACGCGCGAGCATCACATCGAGGACACCGCGCTCAAGACCAATCTCGAAGCGGCCGAGGAAGTCGCACGGCAGCTCAGGTTGCGCGATCTTGCCGGACTGATCGTGATCGACTTCATCGACATGGACGAGAAGCGCAACAACCGATCCGTGGAACGCAAGCTCTCCGACTGCCTGCGCCAGGACCGGGCACGGATTCAGGTCGGCCGCATCTCGCATTTCGGCCTGCTTGAAATGTCGCGCCAGCGCATCCGCGCCAGCGTGCTTGAAAGCTCGACCGAGCCCTGCCCGCAATGCGGCGGCAGCGGACACGTTCGTTCGGTCTCCTCGGTGGCGCTGCAATTGCTACGCGGACTTGAGGAAGTCCTGATGAAGGGCGCGACCCACAATCTGGTGGTGCGTACCCGAACCGACGTTGCGCTCTATGTTCTCAATCACAAGCGCGGCCATCTGCGCGACCTCGAAAACTCCTTCAAGGTTACGCTTGCCGTCATCGCCGATCCGACCGTGAGCGGACAACAGTCCTTCGTGATCGATCGCGGCGAACAGGTGCACACGCTGGAGGCCGCGAAGGCACTGCTGGTGGCTCAGGCCGCGGCCTCTCCTTCGATCGTGGAAGAGGCGCTCGACGACGACGAACTGCTGGACGCTGAAGCCGAATCGGAAGTGGAAACCGAGGAGACCGAAGGTCTCGGCGAAGATTCCGCCGGCGACGAAGAAGGAAGCGCCGGGGGCGATGGGCCACGGCGCAAACGACGGCGACGGCGGCGCGGCCGCATTGGCAGCGAGGCGCGCGAAAACGAAGCGCCGCGCGAGGGTTCCTTTGCGCAGGAGGCGCCCGTTCCGGCTGCCGCCGAGACCGCCGAGGAAGACGATGCCGAGGAAGACGACGCCGGCGAACCGACAAGCCAGGCCCGTCCTGATCAAGGATCGGGCGAACGCCGGCCGCGTCGCCGCGGGCGCCGTGGCGGACGCCGCCGGCGCGGCGGAGCCGAAGATGGTCTCGCCGGATCGATTGCTGACGAACTTGGCCCCATTCCGGTACCGGAGGTAACGAGCGCGGTCGCCGATTTCGACGGCGCGTCGTCGCAACCGACGCCTTCACCAGCCGAGCACGAAACGCACGCCGTCGAGCAACCGGCGACGGTCCAACCGCCGGCCCCCTCCGCAGCGGAAGCCGAAGCACAGGCGCAGGAAGCCGAGAAGGCTGCGCGGCGACGCTCGACCGTGCGCGAAAAAGTAAGCTTTGGGACGAGTTCGCAAGCTGAAGCGCCGGCGCCAGATCATCATCAGCCTCAACCTGCGTCGGCACCTGCCGAAATGCACTCCGAGCCCGGAGGCGAGACAACGACCGACGCCGCCCAGCCCCGCCGCGCGGGATGGTGGTCACGGCGCTTCGGCGGTGGCGAATAGACCTCAGATCTGAAAATCAGATCGACGAAAAAACC
Source organism: uncultured Alphaproteobacteria bacterium (assembly GCA_963706265.1). Lineage (GTDB taxonomy): Bacteria > Pseudomonadota > Alphaproteobacteria > Rhizobiales > Xanthobacteraceae > Bradyrhizobium. Next base: position 753,040 of record CAVPLO010000005.1, read on the forward strand.
GCCCGGCGAAAGCCGGGCGGTTTTGAATGTCCGGATCGCGCGCTTGACGGAAGGCTAACTCGTCGTCACCGCGGTTTCGATATCGGTCGGATCGATCTGCTTGTTGAGGTTGGCCTGCAGACGATCTCGATCGAGTTCGCCTTCCCAGGCCGATACGACGACGCAGGCGACGCCGTTGCCGCAAAGATTGGTCAACGCGCGGCACTCGCTCATGAACTTGTCGATGCCGAGCACGATGGCCATGCCCGGCACCAGACGGGGATCGACCACCGCGAGCGTTGCCGCGAGCGTGATGAATCCTGCTCCGGTGATTCCCGAGGCGCCCTTGGACGTGAGCATCGCAACCACGAGGATCGTGATCTGCTGGCCGAGCGTGAGATCGAAGCCGAGCGCCTGCGCGATAAACAGCGTCGCCAGCGTCATGTAGATGTTGGTGCCGTCGAGATTAAAGGAATATCCGGTCGGCACCACAAGGCCGACTACCGACTTCGAACAGCCGAGCCGTTCGAGTTTCTCCATCAGGGACGGCAGCGCGCTTTCCGAGGACGACGTGCCGAGCACGATCAGGAGTTCGTCCTTGATGTAGGCCAGGAATTTGAAGATCGAGAAACCGAGGAAGCGTGCGATGATGCCGAGCACCACGATCACGAACAGCGCGGCGGTGACGTAGAACGTCGCGATCAGGCCGATGAGGTTGAGGATCGCGCCGGTGCCGAACTTGCCGATGGTATAGGCCATGGCGCCGAAGGCGCCGATCGGGGCTGCCCGCATGACGATCGCGATCACCCCGAAAACGCCCTGCGCCGCATCGTCGATGAAGGCGCGCAGCGTATGGCCGCGCTCGCCGAGCGCCATCAGCGAAAAGCCGAACAGGATCGAGAACAAAAGAACCTGCAAGATTTCGCCGCTCGCAAACGCGCCGACCACGGTGTCGGGAATGATGTGCAGGAAGAAGTCGACGGTCTTTTGAGACTCCGCCTGCTTGGCATAATTGGCCACGGCCTGAGCATTGGCCATCGTGCCGCCGAAGCCCGCGCCGGGGCGGACCAGGTTTCCGACCGTAAGTCCGATAATGAGCGCGAAGGTCGAAACGACCTCGAAATAGACCAGCGCCTTGACGCCGATGCGGCCCGACCTTCTTGGCATCCTGGATGTGCGAAATGCCAGATACCACCGTGCAGAAGATGATCGGCGCAATCACCATCTTGATCAGCTTGATGAAGCCGTCGCCGAGCGCCTTGACCCAGTCGCTGGTCGCAAAATGCTGAAAGTACGTACCGACGAGGGCGCCAAGCACGATGGCGATGAGGACCTGGATATAAAGCACCTTGTACCAGGGTTTCGCGGCGCGGACCGGCGCTGGTGCGGTTACAGTCGTTGGCGCCATCAAACTCCCCCATCCATCTTGTTGGTTCAGTCAAATTCCATTGCACGAAAAGTGTCAATGGGCCGGCTTACACCGCGTCACTTCAGCCAGCGGGCGATACGCTCCACGGCCTCACGCATTTCCTGCGCCGATCGCGCGTAGGAAAAGCGAACGAAGCTGCCGACCGTGCACGGGATCGAAATCGACGCCAGGCGTGGCCGCAACATGGGTTTTTTCCAGCATCTCGCCGGCGAACTTGAAACTGTCGGAGGTGAAGTCCGAAACGTCGGCGTAGAGATAGAAGGCGCCATCGGCGGGCAGGAACTTGGTGAGGCCGGCGCGCGGCAGTCCCTCGATCAGGATACGCCGGTTCTCCAGATAGCCGCGCTTGATCTCCTCCATCTCGGCAAAACCGTCGAACGCCGCTTCGGCTGCGATCTGCGACAGCGTCGGCACTGAAATGGCGAGGTTCTGCTGCAGCCGCTCGATCGGGCGCACCAGCGGTTCGGGCACCACCATCCAGCCGATACGCCAGCCGGTCATGCAGAAGTATTTCGAGAAGGAATTGATCACGAGCGCATCGGCGGAAAGTTCGGCCGCGGTCACGGCCGGAAACGCGTAGTCCAGGCCGTGGTAGATTTCATCCGAGATAAACCGGATGCCGGCGCCTTCGGCGGCTGCGATCAGGCTGCTTAGAGCATCGCGGGACATCATGGTCCCCGTCGGATTGGCCGGACTTGCGACCAGCACGCCCTTGAGCGGCGTCTTGCGATGCGCGGCGAGCAACGCCTCGCCCGTCAGCGCGTGCCGGGTTTCGCTTGATGTCTCGATCAGCACCGGCTCGCAACCGAGCGCGGTGAGGATATGGCGGTAAGGCGGATAGCCTGGAATGGTCACGCCGACCCTGTCGCCGGGTTCGAACATGGCCAGAAAGGCGAGAATAAAGGCAGCCGAGGAACCCGTGGTGACGACGATCCGCCGGGAATCGACGGCACAACCGTAACTATCGCGGTAATGGCGCGCGATGCGCTCGCGCAGACTTGGGGTTCCAAGCGCGGCGGTGTAGTCGATGCGCCCCGAATCCAGTGCGGCGTGGGCCGCCGATATCGCGGTTTTCGGCGCTGAAGCGGCCGGTTGGCCGACTTCCATGTGGATCACATGACCGCCGGCGGCCTCGATACGGGCAGCGGCCGCCATCACATCCATCACCATGAAGGGCGGAACGTCGCTGCGCCCGGATGCCGTGGTCAACAGGCCCCTGGCGCGGTCTCTCAGTGTCGCTTCAAGCATCGATATCTGCTATTTTGAACAGGAGCCCCAGACTAGAGCTCCGATCCCGAAGTTCGCATGATATCGCGGCAATCTCTGACGCGAACTTCGGAATCAAAGGAGCTCTAGCAACTTATTGTTTCTAGGGCGGCTTTGAATTTGAAGTTCCTATAGCGAACTTACCGCCGCACTGATAGGAACTTCAAATTCGCCGCCCTAGCCTTAATCGGCGGTTTGTAAGGGCATATCGCGGATCGGACCCGCCGCCAATCGATAAAGACTGTTTGATGCTGATCAGCTTCGCCTCGCTCCGGACAATGACGAAAATGACAGCGATCGCCACGGTGATCGCTCTGGTTGCTGGTCCTCAGGCGGTCCTCGCCCAGGAACCGGGCCTGCCGATCCTGCGCGACACCGAGACCGAGCAACTCCTGCGCGACTATGCGAGGCCGATCCTGCGCGCGGCGGGCCTCGAGAAGCAGAACGTGCAGGTCACGATCATCAACCAACCCGTATTCAACGCGTTCGTCGCCGACGGCCATCGCATTTTTATAAACCACGGCGCGTTGCTGCAAGCGGAGACGCCGAACCAGATCATCGGGGTGCTGGCTCACGAAACCGGCCACTTGGCCGGCGGCCATCTCGCCCGATTGCGCGAGCAATTGGCCCGGGCGCAGACGCAGATGATCATCGGGATGCTGCTCGGCGCCGGCGCTCTGGCGGCGGGTGCGCGAAGCGGCCTCTCTACCGCCAGTACGGGTCTGGCCGATGCGGGCGCGGCCACGTTGACCGGCTCGCAGAACATGATCATGCACTCCCTGCTCTCCTATCAGCGCGAGCAGGAGGAAAGCGCCGACCGCGCGGGAGTGAAATTCCTGACGGCGACCGGCCAATCCGCCAAGGGCATGTACGACACCTTCAGGCGCTTCTCCAACGAAAGCCTGTTTTCTTCACGCGGCGCCGATCCCTACTTCATGTCGCACCCGATGCCGGCCCAGCGTGTCGCCGCTCTCGAAGAGATTGCCCGCACCAGTCCCTATTGGGACAAGAAGGACGATCCGGCATTGCAACTGCGTCACGACATGATGCGCGCCAAGATCTCCGGCTTTCTGGAGCGCCCCGACACTGTCTATCGGCGCTATCCGCTCTCCAATACCAGCCTGCCCGCACGCTACGCGCATGCGATCACGACCTATCTCCACGGCGATTTGAACAGCGCGCTTAGCCAGATCGATTCGCTGATCCAGACGCAGCCCAGCAACCCCTATTTCTACGAGCTGCGCGGCCAGGCGCTGCTGGAAGGCGGCAAACCCGCGGAAGCCATCGCGCCGCTGCGCAAGGCCGTGGCTCTCTCGAATAACGCGCCGCTCATCGAGATTTTACTTGGGCAGGCGCTCGTGGCGACTGAAAACAAGGCCTATACTGAAGAAGCTATCACCATCCTGCGCAATGCCATGGCGCGCGAAACCGAACAGCCGCTAGGATATACTCAGTTGGCCATGGCCTATGCCCGTAAGGGAGACTTCGCGGAGGCGGACCTCGCATCGGCGCAGGCGGCGTTTTTGCGCGGCGACAACAAGACCGCGCGAGACCTTGCCTCGCGCGCCAAGACCCGCTTCGCCGTCGGCACACCCGGATGGGTCAGGGCCGACGACATCGTGTCGGCAAAGCTGCCGACGGGAAAGAAAGACAACTCGCCTCGATTTCAATTTCAAGTAGGACCCCAGGACCGACCAGGTCGTCCAGGTCCAGGTCGAGAGCCGGCCTCAGACGCGAACCAGTAAAGAACCCCAACCGAAAAACCCGGTTCAAAAGGAATCAATCATGTCCCTGCTCCGTCCCCTCCTTCCCGCTCTGTTCGCGGTGGCGATCGTCGCCGCCCCGCCGGCTGCTTCGGCGCAAGGCTTCTCCGATGGTCAACGCGGCGAGATCGAGACCATCATCAAGAACTACCTCGTCACCCATCCAGAGGTGCTGGAAGAGGCCATGACGGAGTTGAACAAGCGCCAGGCCGCGGCCGAAACCGAAAAGCACGAAGCAGGCGTCGCGCAGAATTCGGCCGCGATCTTCAACTCGCCCCGCAACGTTACGCTCGGCAACAAGAACGGTGACGTCACCTTCGTCGAGTTCTTCGATTACAATTGCGGCTACTGCAAACGTGCGATGGCCGACATGCTCGACCTGATGAAGTCCGATCCGAAGCTCAAGGTCGTGCTGAAGGAGTTTCCGGTATTGAGCGAAGGTTCCGTGGAGGCGGCCAGGGTCGCAGTCGCGGTTCGGATGCAGGATCCTGGCGGTAGCAAATATCTCGACTTCCACCAGAGGCTGCTCGGCGGCCGCGGCCCGGCCGACAAGGCACGCGCTCTCGCTGCCGCGAAGGAAGCAGGGCTCGACGTCGCCCGTATCGAAAAGGACATGACCAGCCCCGAGGTTCGCGCCACCATCGAGGAGAACTTCAAGCTCGCCGAAGCGATGGGCATGAACGGCACGCCGAGCTACGTCATCGGCAAGCAGGTGGTTGTCGGCGCCATTGGCCTCGAAGGCCTCAAGGAAAAGATCGGCCTCGCCCGCTGCGGCAAGGCGACCTGCTGATCTACGCTTTTCGATACTTACTCCTTCTCGCAAGGCCGGCGTCTTCGCCGGCCTTTTTCCTTGAGATTTTGCGGCGCGACGATTCGGCGCAGCGGTTCATCGCGCGTTCATCAAACAAATCCGGTGGAACTGGCAAAGCCTTGGAACATCGCTGATCTCCTTTCGTTGTCCGGCGGGCATCGAAACAAAGGAGGAGAGGTTAAATGATTAATCGTTGGATGATTACAGCGGCGACTGCGGCATTGATCGCGGGGACAGGTTTTGCCAACGCGCAAGGCAACATGGGCCACGAAGGAGGAACTGCTGGCGGCGCGGCCACCCAGCAGAGCGCACCGACCTCACCGGGCGCGGGCGCGTCTGGTCGCGAGGGCGGCATGAAGGCGAGCCAGTCCGAGGAAAAGGGCGCGACCAAGAACCAGCGCGCGCAGCAGGAGACGAAACCCAGCGGAACCATGGGTGAGAAATCGGCTGGCGAGAAATCCGCTCAGGAAACCAGCAAGGGCGACAAGTCCAAGAGCATGAGCTCGCAAAACGAAGAGAAAGGCTCGGCTGCGAAGGGCATGAAGGCTGAGGACCAAGAGCGCAACGGCAAAATGAAAGCCGAAGGCCAGGAGCGCAATGGCAACATGAAAGCCGAAGAGCGTAACGAGCGCAACGGCAACAAGAAAGCCGAAGAGCGTAACGAGCGCAAGGGCAACATGAAGGCCGAAGAGCACGAGCGCAACGGCAACATGAAAGCCGAAGGCCAGGAGCGTAATGGCAGCACCAAGGCCGAAGGCCGCTCGGAAAGCCGCTCCCAGACGACCGGTCAGGCCGGCGCTGGCGCCAAACTCTCCGGCGAGCAGCGCACGAAGATCACGACCGTCATCCGCGGTGAGCACGTGGCGCCCGTGACCAACGTCAACTTCCCGGTTTCGGTCGGCACCCGCGTGCCGCGCGAGATCGGTTTCCATCCGCTCCCGGCCGAGATCGTGACGATCTATCCGGAATGGCGAGGATATGAGTTCTTCCTCGTCCGCGACCAAATCGTGGTGGTGGATCCGCGGACCCTCGAGATCGTGGACGTGCTTCCAGCGTGATCTCTAAGGCCGTCTTAGCGAATCCGGGGCGGGCCCTTGCGGCCCGCCCTTTCGTTTTTGAGCGTGCAAGCTGAGGTATTCCGCCGGCCGGACCCGGCCGACTGCTCTTTGTGGTTAATGAATGGTTTCGGCAGATTTTACGCGGGTTTTCACCAAGAAGATGAGGCATTTGGGAGGAGTAGACCCCGGCGTTGAGGCTTCCCTCCCGGCCTGTAGTTACCTATAACCGCGCCACCGCCCTTAATCTTGACGGGATTTGGATGGCCAAAACGGTTTCCGAGACAATTTACGTGCTTAACGGTCCCAACCTGAATCTGTTGGGAACGCGTGAGCCCGAGACGTATGGCCATGCCACGCTCGCCGACGTCGAGAAATTGTGCGCCGACACCTCCGCGAAATTCGGCTTCAACGCCGATTGCCGGCAGTCGAACCGCGAGGGCGAACTGATCGACTTCGTCCACGAAGCCCATGCGAGGAAAGCCGCCGGCATCGTAATCAACGCCGGCGGTTATTCGCACACCTCGATCGCGCTTCACGATGCGCTGGTCGCGGTCAAGATTCCGACGGTCGAAGTGCACATCAGTAACATTCACGCCCGCGAGAGCTTTCGTCATCACTCCTTTACCGCAAAGGCTGCTTTCGCGACCCTTGCCGGTTTCGGTATTGACGGGTACCGCCTTGCTATCAGTGGCCTCGCCGCCAAGCTCGGCGTCAAGGCCAAGGCCTGACGCTGGTGGCAAGAGTGGCCGCTGAAAAGGGATGCGAATGTTAGAATCGGACCAATAGCCCCCTTAAACCACGAGACAGAGAGTTCCGGATCAAGACATGGCGCGCCAGCCTGACGACAAAGCAGCCGCAAAGTTCGCAACCAGCGACGGAGCACTCATTCGTGAACTCGCCTTGCTGCTGGATGAAACCAGTCTCACCGAAATCGAGATCGAGCGCGCGGGCCTTCGCCTGCGCGTCGCGCGCAATGTGAGCATTGCCGCTTCGGTGCCCGCCGTTGCAGCGGCTCCTTCTGGGCCCGCGCCAACTGCCGCTGCCGCGTCGGCCGCCGCCGTCGATATGGCCAACCACCCTGGCGCCGTCCCGTCGCCGATGGTCGGTACCGCCTATTGGGCTTCCGAACCTGGCGCCAAGCCCTTCATCGAAGTCGGCTCCAAGGTTTCAGTCGGGCAGACGCTGTTGATCATCGAAGCCATGAAAACGATGAACCAGATTCCTTCCCCGCGGGCCGGCACCGTTACGCAAATTCTCGTCGAGGACGGTCAGCCCGTGGAATTCGGCGAGCCTCTGGTAATCATTGAATAGCGAATGGTGGCTGGCGAATAGCGAATAGAATGTTCCATTGCCATTCACCGCTCGCGCCATTCGCCCTTGGAACCGCATGTTCGATAAAATCCTCATAGCCAATCGCGGCGAAATCGCACTGCGCATCCTGCGCGCGTGCAAGGAGCTTGGCATCGCAACGGTCGCGGTGCATTCCACCGCCGATGCCGACGCCATGCACGTGCGCCTCGCCGACGAAAGCGTTTGCATCGGCCCGCCGCCGTCCAAGGACAGCTACCTCAACGTGCCCGCGCTGCTCGCGGCCTGCGAGATCACCGGCGCCGACGCGGTGCATCCCGGCTACGGGTTCCTGTCGGAAAACGCCCGCTTTGCCGAAATCCTCGCCGACCACAACCTGCATTTCATCGGACCCAAGGCCGAGCACATCCGCCTGATGGGCGACAAGATCGAAGCCAAGAAGACCGCCAAACGCCTCGGCATTCCCGTGGTGCCCGGCTCCGACGGCGCGGTCAGCGCCAACGACGACGCGATGGCGATTGCCGAGGGGATCGGTTTTCCGGTGCTGGTGAAGGCGGCCTCCGGCGGAGGCGGCCGCGGCATGAAGGTCGCGCAAACCGCGCCGGACCTGATGCTCGCGCTCTCGACGGCCGCCAACGAAGCCAAATCCGCCTTCGGCGATGCTTCCGTCTATCTCGAAAAATATCTGCAGAAGCCGCGGCACATCGAAATCCAGGTGCTCGGCGACGGCCGTGGCGGCGCCATCCATCTCGGCGAGCGCGACTGCTCGCTGCAGCGCCGGCATCAAAAGGTCTGGGAGGAAGGCCCCTCGCCCGCGCTCGACGCCGCCGCGCGCGCCAGGATCGGCGCGACCGTGGCGAAGGCGATGCAGGAGATGAAGTATCTCGGCGTCGGCACCGTGGAATTCCTGTACGAGGACGGCGAGTTCTATTTCATCGAGATGAACACGCGCATTCAGGTCGAACATCCCGTCACCGAAATGATCACCGGGATCGATCTCGTGCTGGAGCAGATCCGGATCGCCGCCGGCGGCGATCTGCCGGTGACGCAGGATCAGGTCGTCATCAACGGCCACGCCATCGAATGCCGGGTCAACGCCGAAAACCCCGTCACCTTCCGCCCCTCGCCCGGCAAGATCCTGCAATACCACCCGCCGGGCGGCCTCGGAGTGCGGATCGATTCCGCCGTGTACCAGGGCTATGTGATCCCGCCTTATTACGACTCGCTCGTCGGCAAGCTGATCGTGCACGGCAAGACCCGCACCGAGTGCCTGATGCGGTTGCGCCGTGCACTCGACGAGATGGTGGTCGAAGGGATCGAAACCACGCTACCGCTTGTTCCGGGCACTGGTACGGGAGGCCGATATTATCGATGGCGACTATCATATTCACTGGCTCGAACATTATCTGGCCGGTCAGACACCGGCCTGAACGTTCCGTTTTTCGGACGCTTGCGGCGGAAATGCGCCCTTGCACGGAACCAGATGTGACGCCAGGCGTTATGGTCGGCTTGAGGGACATTACCCGCCGGGACTTTTCCCGCCAGAGGGCTTTGAATTTCGATTCCGCGAGACCATGGAAACGCCTGATGCGCGGCGAAGCCGCGCCCTCGGTCAAAGCCTGCCGCTCGCAGCCGGATGTCTGGTGCTGGTCGCAATCAGCGCGCTGTCGGTCGTGCTGGTCGATCGCGCCCGCGAAGACAACGCCTGGGTCGTGCACACGGTCGAGGTTGAAAATCAGATTTCGACGCTGCTGTTGCGCATTCGCATCGACCGAAAGTAGCGCGCGCAGTTATCTGCTGACCGAGGAGCCCCGCTACCTCACGAGTACCACGGCTGCGGCAGCCGACATTCTATCCTGACGTCGAAAGGCTGATCAGACTGTCCGGCGACAATACGGCTCAGGTCGATAACGTCAACGACTTGCGGGCCCCGGTCAGGGCGCGGCTCGAGGAATTTGAAAAGGCCATTGACTTCGCCAACCGGCACGATACGGTCGGCGGCATCGAGATGCTGCGCACCTCTGATTCCGGCGCGTCAGTGAAGCGCATCAACGACATTGCCAACCGGATGCGGCAGGAGGAGGAACGCCTGTTCGCGCTGCGCTCCCAAACCGCCGACCGGACGGAGCGGCTTGCCTCCATGGTGACGGTCGCAGGCTCCGGCCTCGTGATACTGCTGGCGGGCATTTCCATTTTCCTGGTTCGGCGCTCGACCCGCGCGCGCGACGAGGCCGAGGCGTCGTTGCGCGACAATAACCTCAATCTCGAAGCCACCGTGGACGAGCGCACCTCCGACCTTCGTGAGGCCAACAACGAAATTCAACGCTTCGCCTATATCGTCAGCCACGATCTTCGTTCGCCGTTGGTCAACATCATGGGATTCACCAGCGAACTCGAGGAATTGCGCTCCGATATCTTCAAGCGGATCGCCTCGTTACGCCTTGCCGCCATCTCCGCCCCTCCTCCAACGGTCGACGACGGCGACATCGAAGGCACCCTCGAAGCCGAAGACAGGCAGTTGCGCGACGGATTTTCCGAAGCCCTCGAATTTATCAAGTCGTCGATTGCGAAGATGGACCGGTTGATTTCGGCTATCCTCGGTCTCACCCGCGAGGGACGGCGCGAGTTCGATCCGGTCAGGATCGATACGCGGGAACTGATCGAAGCGTCGTGACGACGGTCGCGCATCAGGCATCGGAAGCAGAGGCGCAAATCCGTATCGAACCGTTGCCTGAAATTACCAGCGACCGTCTCGCGGTGGAGCAGATTTTTTCCAACCTGATCGACAATGCGCTGAAATACCTCAAACCCGGTATTCCCGGCGACATTTCGATACAAGGCCGCACCAAGCTCGGCTATGCGATCTTCGAGGTCGCCGACAATGGCAGGGGTATCGACCCGAAGGACCACCAACGAATTTTCGATCTGTTCCGGCGCGCGGGGCATCAGGACAAAGCGGGGCTAGGGAATTGGCCTTGCCCATGTCCGCACCCTGGTGCGGCGGCTCGGTGGAACCATGTCCGTCGCATCGGAACTTGATCAGGGAAGCACCTTCACGGTAACCCTTCCCATCAACTGGAACGTCCACCATCGGAACAGGGATACATGAGCAAGCCGGTCACCATCATCATGATCGAGGACGACGAGGGTCATGCCCGTCTGATCGAACGCAATATCCGGCGTTCCGGCGTCAATAACGAAATCGTGCCGTTTACAAGGCGGCACGACCGCCGTACGCTATCTGTTCGGCGACGACGGTTCCGGCCTCGATCACAAGGGAGAGGCGCTGCTGATCCTGCTCGACCTGAACCTGCCGGACATGGGCGGGATCGAAATCCTGCAACGGGTCAAGGAAAACAAGCATCTCAAGTCGACGCCGGTCGTGGTGCTGACCACGACGGACGATTCCCAGGAAATCAAGCGTTGCTATGAGCTCGGCTGCAATGTCTACATCACCAAGCCCGTGAATTACGAGAGTTTCGCCAACGCTATTCGTCAGTTGGGACTGTTCTTCTCGGTCATTCAGGTACCCCCTGCCGCCACATGAACGCTGAGACGCCGACCCTTCTCTATATCGACGACGACAAGGCGCTGGCGCGGCTGGTCGATCGCGGCCTGACGCGTCTCGGGCTGAAGGTCGTCCATGCCAACGGCGGCGCCGACGGGCTCGATCGCCTCGCGCAGGGCGGTATCGACGTCGTCGCACTCGATCAGTACATGCCGGGCCTCGACGGGCTGGAAACGCTCGAGCGGATCATGGCGATCCCGAATGCGCCGCCGGTGGTGTTTGTCACCGCCGCGCAGGATTCCCAGATCGCGGTCACCGCGCTGAAGGCCGGCGCGGCCGACTACCTGGTCAAGGACGTACAGGGCGACTTCATCCCCCTGCTCCAGGTCGCCGTGGAAGGCGCGCTGCGGCAAGCGCGTCTGCAAAAGGCGCGCGACGACGCCGAGGCCGAGGTGCATGCCTCGCGCGACCGCTTCGCCGCGCTTGCCGCCGAGCGCGAGGTGTTGCTGCGCGAGGTCAATCATCGCGTCGGCAACAGCTTGCAGATCATCGCCTCGCTGTTGCATCTGCAGGCCGCTTCGGCTGCGGAGGACGACGTCAAGGCCGCGCTCACCAACGCCATGGGGCGGGTCGCCGCCGTGGCCCAGGTCCATCGCCGCCTCTATACTTCGCATGACCTGAAAAGCGTGCTGCTGAACCAGTATCTCGACGCCTTGCTCGAGGATCTCAGGCGATCGGCCGAAGGCAACCGGATGTCGCGGCTGACGTTGAAAGCCGAGCCGATCGAAATCGATCCCGACCGGGCCGTTGCGATCGGAATCATCGTCAACGAGCTGGTGATGAATGCGGTGAAATACGCCTATCCCGACGGCGCCGGCCCCATCCATGTCGATCTCGCGGCACGCGATGACGAACTTGTCCTGTCGATCGCGGATAACGGCGTTGGTCTCAATGCCAAAACCGATCCGCGCTCGACCGGGATGGGGCAACGCATCGTCGCGGCGATGGCGTCCAAGCTTGCGGCGACGGTCGAGCGCGACCCGGCCCATGACGGAACGCGGATCGTGCTGTGCTTTCCCCGCGCCGGCACTACTCCGGCCAAGAACGGCCTCAAGGCGGAGAGTTAAAATTTCCCGGTCACGCCATTCGCTTTGCGAGGCGCGCGTCCAGCCTGTAATCCTCCTGGTGTGGCGACACGGACGTTCCTTTCAGTTTTGCTGCGACCTCGCCAAAGGAACGTCAGAGCCAAAAGCCACACCGGAATGACAGGTTTGCTAGTGTCGCTTTGGTTCTGACATTCGTAAAAGTGCCCGCCGCGATATGATACGAATGTCAGAACCGGGACACTAGTCATGACGTCGCGCGACTCCGCCAATTCCGAGATCACGCCTGAAGTGCTGTTGCGCGCTTATGCCTGCGGCATTTTCCCGATGGCCGAGAGTGCCGACGATCCGGGCCTGTTCTGGGTCGAGCCGGAAATGCGCGGCGTCATCCCGCTCGAAGGGTTTCGCATTGCCTCCCGCCTCGGGCGCACCGTACGTTCCGACGCTTTTACCGTCACCGTCGACAATGCCTTCAAGGCCGTCATCGCCGGCTGCGCGGCGCCGCAAGCAGGCCGCAACGACACCTGGATCAATCAGCGGATACGCGATCTCTATGTCGGGCTACATGGACTTGGACACGCCCACAGCGTCGAGGTCTGGCAAAACGACGATCTGGTCGGTGGTCTCTACGGCGTCAACCTTGGACGGGCATTCTTCGGCGAAAGCATGTTTCATCGGGTCCGCGACGCCTCGAAAGTGGCGCTGGTGCATCTGGTCGCCCGCTTGATCGCCGGCGGCTTTGAATTGCTCGACACCCAGTATGTGACGGAGCATCTGCGCAGCTTCGGAGCGGTCGAAATTCCGCGCCGCCGATACACCGTGCTGCTCGATCAGGCGCTCAACGGAAATGCGGATTTCTACCGGCTACCAGCCAATCAGCCCCTCAGTGGCGCCTGCGCGCTCGAAATTATCGCCGCGCGCGGCTGATGCACCATCGTGTCCCGGACGCGGTGCAGCGCCTGTTGCGCTGCTCCGCAGAGCCGGGACCCATCGTCGCAACAAAAGATCGGATCAGCACCGCACCGCGCCGCGAATGCGGCGCGCTGCGCAGCGTCCGGGGCACATCAATTCTATTGCCGGAAAATCCCGAACAGGCCGCCCGATTGCGGCGGCGGTTGCGGCGGCGGTGGAGGCTGCTGTTGCTGGTATTGCGGCTGCGGTGGCGGCAGCGGCCGCGGCGGGGCCTGCTGCGCCTGCCTCGGCGCCGGCTTTCTGGGCGCGGGCGGCGGGGCCGGCTTCGGCGTATCCGACTGCACGCTGACGACGGTCGTGTCAGGCGCTTTGCAGTCGGTCAGCCAGACGTCGTAGATCGGGTGTTCGACGCCGTGCAGGCCGGGGCTTGCGGCAAACATCCAGCCGGAGAAAATCCGCTTCACCTCGCCTTGCAGCGTGATCTCGTCGACCTCGACAAAGGCATCGGTGTTGGCGGCTTCCGTCGCGGGCCGGGTATAGCAGGCGTCGGTCTTTATCCTCAGCGCGCCGAACTGGACCGTCTCGCCGATGTCTTCGTCGAAATTGATGATGCGGCCGGTGATCTTGTCGAGGCCGGAGAAGCTGGCCTTCTTGTTGACGATCTTCTGCGCGGGCGGTTCGGTCACCACCTCGTCGCCCGGCTGCAACGGGGCGGCGGGCTGCGGCACGCCCTTTTGCTGCCGGGCGCTGTCCCGGCTGAACGTTGACGCCGGGCGGTGCGGCCGCGACGCCCTGATTGGGCTGCGGGGGCGCTACCGCAATACCCGGCTGGTTTTGCGGAATCACGGTCGTGCCCGGCGGCGGGGCGAGGGGCTGCGACGTCACGGCTCCCGGCGGCGGCACGCCCTGCCCCGGCAACGCACGGTTTGGCGTCGGCAGCAGACGACCGCGCGGCAATTCCGGTACCTCTTCCTCGTCTTCGGGAATGGCCTGCTGCTGGCCACGCGGCACACTGCCCGGCGGCCGCGGCTGATCGGAAAAGATATTGCCGATCTGCGCGTGCGCGGTCGGCCCAAGCGAAATGGCGGCAACGGCGACAAGGGCCGCAAAACCGGTCAGCAGAAGGGCTCGGATCATCTAGTGGTCCGATTCTAACATTCGCATCCCCTCTCAGCGGCCACTTTTGCGAATGTTGGAATCAAAGGGACCACTACAGCTATACTTTTCCAGTGGAGCTTCGGATTTGACATTCGCTATTCATGAGTTCGCGGCGAGGCAGGAAGCGAATGTCAAATCCGCTCCACTGATGGATATTACAAGCGAATCGGGCGTGCGACACGGAAAAGCGACCGCCGCTCGCAGGCTTTCGGGTTAACACGCCGAATACGGCGGGGAAAGGGCGGCTGAAAGCCGCGTTCGGTGCTGCACTAGCCAGGCGGCGCAACCGATGGAATAGTTCGCCCCGTCCGAGGCCGCCTCCCAAGGGTTCCAACGCATGCCCGTCACCCTCGATCCCGATGCGGCCTTTGTCTACAAGGCCTTCCAGGATGCCGGCCGCCCGGCCTACGAGACGCTTTCGCCCCCGGAAGCGCGCGAATATTACCGGCAGGCCCGCTTCGTCACCAATCCCGAACCGCCACTGCTGAAATCGGTCGAGCCGCTGGCGGTCGAGACGGCGAACGGCATCATCCCGGCGCGGCTCTACACGCCGAGGACGCTGAGGAAATCGAACGGCGTGGCGCCGTGTCTGGTTTTCTTCCATGGCGGCGGCTGGGTGATCGGCGATCTCGACACCCACGATGTCGCCTGCCGAAAACTCGCCGATGAGGGACAGCTCATCGTCATCTCGGTCGACTACCGGCGTGCCCCTGAACACAAATTCCCTGCCGCCGTCGATGATGCCGTCGCAGCGACGGCCTGGATCGCGGATCACGCCAACGAACTCGGCATCGATACCGCGCGCCTCGTCGTCGGCGGCGACAGCGCGGGCGGCAATCTTGCCGCCGTCGTCTCGATCGCGGCACGCGACGGCAACGGACCTTCGATTTCGGGACAAGTGCTGATCTATCCCGCCACCGATTTTGCGATGACGCATCCCTCGCACCGCGAACCGGAGACCAGCATCCTGCTCACGCATACCGTGATCCGGTGGTTTCGCGATCACTATCTCGGCAATGACGCCGACGCCGAAGACTGGCGCGCTTCACCGGCGCGCATCCAAACGCTGGCCGGCCTGCCGCCCGCCTACGTCTTGACCGCAGGCGCCGATCCCTTGCGCGACGAAGGTGAGGAATATGCGCGGCGGCTCGAAAAGGCCGGCGTGCCCGTGACGTACCGAACCTTTCCCGGCCAGTTCCACGGCTTCTTCACGATGGGCAAGCTTCTCGACCAGGCCAATGTCGCCGCGCGCGACATCGGCGTTTGGCTGCGCGCATTGAAATGACGAGGCTTGGTTAGTGCGCCGAATTTGAAGTTCCTATCAGTTTCGCTGCAAGTACGTTACAGGAACTTCAAATTCAAAGCCGCTACTCAAATCAATAAGTTACTAGAGATCCTTTGATTCCGAAGTTCGCATCAGAGGTTGCTGCGATATCATGCGAACTTCGGAATCGGAGCTCTAGTGCGTGATCTGCCGCTCGCTCGCAGGCACGACGGGCTTGCGCAGTACCGCACCGGCGCCGATCACTCCGATCGCTTACGCCCATGCAAGACCACCGATGGCGAAGCCTTCGTCGTCGTTATCCTTGGGTCGACCAACCAGCCGCTTCCGGGCTTTACTGCTGTGTTCGCGCCGATTCCGGAAGTCGAGCCGCCGAGTTGTCGCCGTCACGTGGCTCGCCATCCGTGCGATCCGCGCCGCCGCCTGCTTGATGACGAACAAGATCGTCGTGGCACGGCTCAGAATGCCGAACAGCAGAACCACCGTGAAGATATCGATGTAGGCCAGAAAATCGCCCACCAGCATCAATTCGGGCGGAAGCGGGATACCGTGGTAGTAGGCCACGGCAAGAAAAACGATCGGAATGAGGACAACTACCTTCCTGATCGTGAGCCGGTCCAGGAAGGCGGCAAATTGCACGACAAGAACATCCCAAAGCCAGTCGCCGAGCGTGGCGGGCTTCTCCAGGGTCCATTTCTTCCAAAGCGCCTTCCACATTGTGGTTCGCCCATGTCCGGTTATCCGGCCCTTTCACCTCTTACATGTAGCCGATCTGCGAACATTTCTGCATGTCCGCCTCCGGCCCGAGGGCTGGCATTTGCCTGTCCGGACCAGTAAATTGTGTGGAAAGATTGACTTGGGATGCCAAGCGGGCAGCGCAAGGCTTGAGGCAGCACATGATTGAGATGAACGAACGAGTCAAACTCTCGCCGCCGGGCGGGCAGAAGCGCGTGCTGCTGCACTCCTGTTGCGCGCCCTGTTCCGGCGAAGTGATGGAAGCGATGCTGGCCTCCGGCATCGACTACACGATTTTCTTCTACAATCCGAACATCCATCCCGAGAGGGAATATCTGCTGCGCAAGGACGAGAACGTCCGCTTCGCGGAGAAGCACGGCGTGCCCTTTGTCGACGCCGACTACGACACGGAAAACTGGTTTGCGCGGGCCAGGGGCATGGAATGGGAGCCCGAGCGCGGCGCCCGCTGCACGATGTGCTTTGACATGCGCTTCGAGCGCACCGCGCTCTATGCCCATGAGAATGGTTTTCCGGTCATGACCTCCTCGCTGGGCATCTCGCGCTGGAAGAACATGGCGCAGATCAATGATTGCGGGAACCGCGCGGCAGGCCG
Organism: uncultured Alphaproteobacteria bacterium; assembly: GCA_963706265.1. Taxonomy (GTDB): domain Bacteria; phylum Pseudomonadota; class Alphaproteobacteria; order Rhizobiales; family Xanthobacteraceae; genus Bradyrhizobium. The sequence continues at coordinate 769,965 of CAVPLO010000005.1, forward strand.
TTATGACGGCCTGAGCTACTGGGATTTCAACTGGCGCAAGGGCGGCGGCGCCGCCCGCATGATCGAGATCAGCAAGCGCGAAGAGTTCTATCAGCAGGAATATTGCGGCTGCGTCTATTCGCTGCGCGACACCAACCAGCACCGCCGCAACCAGGGCCGCGCCCCGATCACGCTCGGCACGCAGTTTTATCGCCAGAGCGGCGATACCTGACAGCTAGTGGAGTGGAATGTCAGAATCGGACCACTAGCCGCCTTGAACATCTTCATTCCAGAGGTCTTTGACGACAAGCCCGGCGCGCTGAACGCCAAGACGGGTTTTCTCTACCTCGTGCTCGTTTCCGCAAACGTGCTGGCGTGGCTCTGGGCATTCGTGCAGTTCCGCGATCAGCCGATCCTGCTCGGGACCGCTTCGCTCGCCTACACTTTCGGGCTTCGTCACGCGGTGGACCCCGATCACATCGCCGCCATCGATAACGTCACCCGAAAGCTGATGCAGGAGGGAATGCGGCCGATCTCGGCCGGGTTCTTCTTCGCGCTCGGACATTCGACCGTCGTCATCATCGCCTCGCTATTGGTGGCGCTCTCGGTCGGCGCGCTGGAAGCAAGGTTCGCCTGGTTTGCTTCGATGGGCGGCGTAATCGGAACCGGCGTTTCGGCTGCGTTCCTGCTCGTCATTGCGCTGATCAACGCGTTGATCCTGATTTCGGTCTATCGCGCGTTCACGGCGCTCCGACGCGGCGAGCGGGTGACCGAGGAGGCGCTCCAGGAGTTGCTCTCGCGGCGAGGATTTCTCTCCCGCATTCTGCGTGCGTTGTTCGGCATCATCACCAGAAGCTGGCACATGTATCCGCTCGGCTTTCTGTTTGGGCTGGGTTTCGACACGGCGAGCGAGGTTGGATTATTGGGAATTTCCGCCGCACAAGGCTCGGCGGGACTTCTCGGCGTGGTCGATCATGGTATTTCCGGCGCTGTTCACCGCCGGCATGTCGTTGATCGATACCACCGACGGCGTGCTCATGGTGCAAACCTATGGCTGGGCCTTCATCAAGCCGGTCCGGAAGCTCTACTACAATCTCACCATGACGCTGATATCGATCGTCGTGGCGCTTCTGATCGGCGGCATGGAGGCGCTCGGCCTGCTCGCAAACAGATTTGGTCTCGAAGGCAGCTTCTGGACTCTCGTCGATCGGGTGAACGGGAGCTTTGGCCTTCTCGGATACCTCATCATCGGTGTCTTCGCCGCCTGCTGGATCGTCTCCGTGCTGATCTACAAAATCCAGAGGCTGGATCAGGTTGGGGAGAGTCTCTCGCGCACCGGCGATTGATCGCGCCGGCGCGGCCTGCCGCGCACTTGCGTGCAACTGTGATCAAGCCGTGCGCACCGCATTCAGGAATTTCTCGACCTGGCTTTTCAGGCGATCGCTTTCACCGGCACGCAATTGCACTGCGGACAAAACCTGCGGTGAGGCGACCGGTCTCGCTGGTGTCACGCTGCGCGTCGGTAATATGCGAGGAAATCGGCAAGCGCAAAAGTTCTCCGGGCTCAAAGCCTTTTATTAACCACTTCGATCCCGATATTTGGCCAAGAGCCGGTTGATCACACTGTAGGGCCGAAGCGATTCCAGCCGCTTAGCCTCGTGGCTCCTTCAGTTTTGCAATTTGATAACGATGGCTACCGATTGGCGATAGCGTTCAATCGCCGGTAAACATTGTTTGCCTACAACCTCCCCATACGAAAACATTTCCAGGCAGGGGTTTTTGACATGACTGATTTTTCCATGGACACCGTCGTCTCGCTCGGCTCGGTTCGCGAAACCGAATCTCACCCGCTCAAGACGATGGTGATCGTCAGCTGTATTGGGCTGATGATGTCGATCGGACTGATGACGTTCGGCATCGATCTCGGCGCTGGCTGGATTTAGCCGACGGTTACGGCGGAAAATCCGGGTCACGCATGCGGGCGATCGCGGCATTTCGGCATTAGCCGCGATGCTCGTCGAACAGACCCTAGGTGCGCGGCTTCTTAGGCGGACTGGGTCAAACCGGGCGGCGAAGGTTTTCTCGAAATAGACCGTAACGAGATGTTACTTGGTGAGGCGACGTGCGTGCAGCATGTTCTCAGCGCAATAGCCTTGCGTCTGATTTCCTGCCAAAGCGCATCTCCCGCTCACCCCTTTTCGCTGCAATATGTCCGCGACCGTCAATCATATCGTCGCCCTTCCAGCGGCTGCGCTGGTGTGGCTCGGCAATCAGGGCACGCGCGCGATTGCGGCGCTTGTGTTCATCGGCATTGCCGTGCCGCCGGCCGGCGAACTGCTCAAGCCGTATGTCACCGAAGCGATCTTCCTTCTGCTCTGCACGTCGTTCTTGCGCGTCGATCTTGGCACGCTGCGGGAATATTTACGGCGCCCCGGCCTTGTGCTTGGCACTACCGCCTGGACCATGCTCGCGGTGCCCTTGATCTCCGGTGGCATCTGCCGCCTGACCGGCGTCGATCTGCGCTCTCCGGATCTCTATCTCGCCTTGATGCTGCAGGCGGTAGCCTCTCCGATGATGGCCGCGCCGTCCCTTGCGGCCGTGATGGGGCTTGATTCAACTCTGGTGCTGGTCACGCTCGTGATCGGCACAGCGCTGGTCCCGATCACCGCACCGCTGTTTGCGTATGTTTTTCTCGGTTCGGCGCTGACGCTCTCCCCGCTCGCGCTCGGGCTGAAGCTGCTCGCGATCCTTGCGGGGTCCCTGTGCGTCGCCGGCGCAATCCGCTGGAGCACGGGCAGCGAAGCGATCAAGCGGCACGCCCGTCTGATCGACGGGATGACGGTGGTGTTTCTGTTTGTCTTTGTCTCCGCCGTGATGGGCAATGTGGCAGGCGGATTTCTGTCCGATCCGGTCCGCGCGCTGGAATTGACGCTGCTTGCCTTCGTGGTCTTCTTTGCGCTGATGGGTATCACCGCCCTGATCTTTCGCAAGGCCGGCTACGAACGGGCGCTGGCGCTCGGGCTCATGGTCTCGCAACGTAACATGGGACTGATGCTGGCGGCGACCGACGGAATCCTGCCGGGCACGACGTGGCTCTATTTTGCGTTTTCCCAGTTTCCGATCTATCTCACGCCGCAACTGCTCAAGCCGATCGTACGGAAGTTCAGTCCACCTCAGGCGGCCTCGATCGGCCCAATGGACGAGCGTATCGATTCACCCCGTTGTTGAACGATCTGCTAGTGGTCCGATTCTAACATTCGCATCCCGTCTCAGCAGATACCTTTGCGAATGTTAGGATCAAAGGACCACTAGCAAATTCAAGTTCCTAGTGGAGTTTAGGATTTGACATTCGCGTCTCACGAACTTGCGGCTAGGCAGGTAGCGAATGTCAAATCCACTCCACTAGCGGGCCGTCCCGGAAAACAGCTCGAAAGCGAGATTTCTAAGCCATTTGTGGCCCGCGTCGCGATGATAACGCTCGTGCCAGAATTGGGCGATCTCGATCCGTGGCAGCGAAACCGGGGTATCGAAGGCGACGAGGCCAAGCGGCGCCGCCAGGCGCCTTGCGAGATTGGCCGGCAGGGTGACGACGCCATCCGTCTCCGCTGAAACGATCGCGCCGGCAATGAAGCTCGGCACCCGCAACATCACATTCGCGGGCGGAATGGCGGAAGCCAGCACCCGATGCGCCATGCCGTGGGCGGCGTGGCCGGTCTCGGACCCCGTCACCAGAATATGCCGCTCGGCGAGGAAGCCGGCGAGAGATTGGCACCTTCGCACGCGCGGATGGCGCTTGCGGAGCACGCTCGAATAGCTGTCAAAGTAAAGGCGTTGCCGACGCAGGTGGCGTGCGGCTTTCGGAAACGCGCCAAACGCGAGATCGGCCTCGCCGGTTTCGAGCCGGTATTCGAATTGTCGCGCGTCAAGCGGTACGGCGCGCACACCAACATTCGGCGCGACCGCCGCCAGCCGCGCGATCAACGGCGGAAGGAAGTGGATCATTCCGACGTCGGTCAGGAGCAGGTTGAACCGCCGATCCGATCGGACAGGATCGAATTCGCTCGCAGCAGACCGAAGGCCGTCAGCCGCGGCGAGAAGGACGCGCAGCCGATCGGCGATATCGAGCGCTTTCACTGTCGGCTGCATGGCCTGGCCATTGCGGACAAACAGTGGATCGGAAAACTGCGCGCGCAGGCGTCGAAGCATTTTGCTGATCGACGGCTGGGTCATTTCCATCACCTCAGCCGTGCGGGTGATGCTGCGTTGCTGCAGCAAGGCATGGAGAACCCGCAGTTCGCGCAGGCTCAGCTCGGAGTATGCCTCTTTGTCCATATCCATCATTCCACTTATGACATGGCCTCGGCCGCCGCCGGACGCTACGCTTGCGTTAATGTCCACGGCAAGCTTCTCGAGCCCAAGCCGCTGACGAACAAGGGAGGACCCCTATGGCCAAGTTCATCGTCGAACCGCATTTTCGGCTTCAGGAGTGGGTTGCGGAGGAAAAGGGCTATTTCCGCGATCAGGGGCTCGATTACGAGTTTCGTGAATTGATCCGCTCGACCGAAGGCCGGCACCACAACAAGGGCGGCAGTGGCGCTTTCCAGAGCATCGAGCAAGGCCGGGAAGCCAACGTCAGTTGCGCCTGCCATTGGACTGTCAACGTTGCCGCTTCAAACGGCCATACCAAGCTGTATTCGGACCTTTACTCGATCGCTCCGTCAGGGATTTTCGTTCCCGCCAATTCGAAGGTGCGCACCCCGGCCGATCTGGCGCACGTGCCGATCTCGGTCGGATTTCAGTCCGGAAGTCACTATTCGACCATTCAGGCGCTGGAACAGTATATCCCCGCGGAAAAAATCAAGCTGGTTTTTGAAGACGGCATGCTGTTCAGCCGCATGGAGCGGCTGATCGACGGCAGAAGCGAAGCCGCGGCGCTGTTCAGCGGTCCATACTATTTTGCCGAGCAATTGGGCTTCCGCAAGATCATCGACACCACGTTCATGATCGCGGCCATGATCAAGGGCTCGCCGGAGGCGGAGGACGTGCGCCGCTACTTCCGTGCCCTGCGGTCGGCGCAGCGCGACATCGATCTTCGCCCCGAACGTTACACCCACTACTACAGGAACGAATTCCCCGACCGCTTCCATGCCATGATGGATACGCGGCGCTGGGGACCGGGTGAAAGAATTGTATTCGAGCCCTACACGAAAGAGGTGTTTGAAGAATCTTTCGAATGGATCGCACAGCACCATATCTTCGCCGAGGACGGCATGGGGTCCGGGCAATATGATCGATCGACGATCTCCTTTGCCGCGCAGTAGATCGGCCGCTTGCGAGATCGGCGCATTCGGCCGGGCCCCGCGAGAATTCCGCTACAAACCCCGCGCCGCGCGGCGAAGCGATTGCGGCGGCTGGCCGAAGGCGCGGATGAAGGCGCGGCGCATCCGCTCCGGATCGCGAAAGCCGGCCGCCTGCGCCACGCGCTCGATCGCCTCGGTTGAAGATTGCACCTGCTGCCGCGCCACCTCCAGCCGCAGCCGCTCGACCGCCTTCGATGGCGTGCTGCCGGTCTCGGCGATGAAGGCACGCGTGAAATGGCGCGTGCTCATGCCGGCCTGCTCGGCGAGGTCCTCGACCGTCAATGGCGCGTCGAGATGCTCGCGCGCCCAGGTGAGCAGCGGACCGAAACGCTGCGTCGAAGCCTTCAGCTCCAGTAGCGAGGAAAATTGCGACTGCCCGCCGCTGCGGCGATGATAGACGACAAGCTGCCGTGCCGTCTGCTGCGAAACTTCTTCGCCAAAATCCTCCGCGACCAACGCCAGCGCCAGGTCGATGCCGGCACTGATGCCCGCCGAACTCCAGATCTCGCCGTCTTGGACGAAGATCTTGTCGGGCTCCAGTTTCACCTTGGGGTAGGCGGAGAGAAAATGACGCGTGCGGCCCCAATGCGTGGTGGCGCGGCGGCCGTCGAGAAGCCCGGCTTCGGCCAGGACGTAGGCGCCGGAGCAGACGCTGGCGATACGGACGCCGCGCCTTGCTGCCGCGCGCACGAAGGTCGAAATCTTTGCCGATTGCGAGGCGGCATTGACCCCCTCGCCGCCCGCAACGATCAACGTCGAGAAACTACCGGCGGACCGCAAGCCGCGCGCCAGCATTTCCACGCCCGACGAGGAGCGCACCGGACCCGGCATTTCCGCAAGCACCCTGATCGACGCCGCCGTGCCGGCGCAACGGCCGGCAACCTCAAACACCGAAATCGGGCCTGCCGCGTCCAGGAGCTGGAAGTCGGGAAATACGAGAATGCCGATCATGACGCCCTGATGTCCTAAAATGAGGGAAATATGCCATTTAAGACGGAAGAGCACCATGCCAGAATGCGGCCGTCAAGACAAACCTGGAGAGCTTCGCGCCATGTCAAAGCCGCTTCAGATCGGAATTCCGGTTTTCCCGAACGTAACGCAGCTCGATTTCACCGGGCCGCTGCAGGTGTTTTCCAGCCTGCCGAACACGACGGTTCATCTGATCTGGAAGCGGGTCGAACCAGTCGCGACAGACACCGTGCTGACGATTACTCCGACCGTCAGTTTCGCCGACTGCCCGCAACTCGACGTGATCTGCGTTCCCGGCGGTGCCGGCACCGACGACATGGTCAATGACGGGGAGATGCATGCCTTCCTGCGGAAGCAGGCAGCGGCTGCGAAGTACATCACTTCGGTTTGCACCGGATCTTTGGTTCTCGGCGCAGCCGGCCTGCTCAGCGGATACAAAGCGACCACCCACTGGACCGCGATGGAGTATCTCGGCGCTTACGGCGCGCTGCCGACCAAGACGCGGGTCTGCGTTGACCGCAACCGCGTCACCGGCGGCGGGATCACCGCCGGGATCGATTTTGCGCTGACGCTGGTTTCGATCCTGACCGACCGCCCCACGGCGGAAATGATTCAGCTTCGGATGGAATACAATCCGGCGCCGCCGTTCACGTCGGGCTCGCCCGACACCGCGCCAGCGGAAATCCTCGCGCGCCTGCGGCAGATCAATCCATCGGGCCGGGAACGCCGAAGCGCTGCCAACGCCGCCGCCGCCAAACGGCTTGCGGCAGCGGTCTAACTTCGGCACGGCAGCCTCGGAAAACATCAGGCTCAACCGTCAAGGAACGGAACCTCTCGGACCGGCAGACATTTTCCCATACCGCAATAGGCTGGCTCACGTTCGTGTTGACCGAACTTTCGGCCGGCCATTTGCGTCGTGCCCGCCAACGTTGGGACTTTCACAAGCCAAGGGTTGTTCTTTGCGATGGCTGAGAGTGCCGAACCCTGGTGGCAGCACGGCGTTTTCTATCAGATCTACCCCCGCTCATTTCAGGACTCCAATGCGGATGGCGTCGGCGACATCAATGGCATCATCGACCGGCTGTCGTATTTGCAGACCCTTGGCATTGACGCCGTTTGGCTGTCGCCGATCTTTCCCTCGCCGATGGCCGATTTCGGTTACGACATCTCCGATTACACCGGCATAGACCCGCTGTTTGGCACCATGGCCGATCTGGAGGCCCTGCTCGACGCGGCGCACGCGGCGGGCCTGAAGGTGATCCTCGATCTCGTACCCAACCATACGTCCGACCAGCATCCATGGTTCGCCGAAAGCCGACGTTCCAAAAATAACCCGAAGCGCGATTGGTACATCTGGCGCGACCCAGCACCGGGCGGCGGCCCGCCCAATAACTGGCTTTCGGAATTCGGCGGAAGCGCCTGGCAGTATGATGCCACGACGGCGCAGTATTATTACCACGCCTTCCTGTCGCAACAGCCGGATCTGAATTGGCGCAATCCCGCCGTGCGCGAGGCGATCCACGACGTGATGCGGTTCTGGCTTCGAAAAGGGATCGACGGTTTCCGCGTCGACGTGATCTGGCACCTGATCAAGGATGCAGAGTTTCGCGACAATCCTCCCAATCCCGCGTTCCGGGAAGGACGACCGCCGCACGAAAGACTCCTGCCGACCTACTCCACCGACCAGCCCGAAGTCCATGATGTGATCGCCGGGATCCGGCGCGTGATCGATGAATTCGATTGCCGGGTTCTGATCGGAGAGATCTATCTGCCACCCGAGCGCCTGATCGCCTATTACGGCAAGAATCTCGAAGGCGCGCAATTGCCGTTCAATTTTGCGCTGCTGGCGGTGCCATGGAATGCGCGTTCGATCGAGAAAATCATCCACGACTATGAAGCGGCGCTGCCGGCGGGCGCCTGGCCGAACTGGGTTCTCGGCAATCACGACCGTCCGCGCGTGGCAAGCAGAGCAGGTCACGACCAGGCGCGCGTGGCCGCGATGCTGCTATTGACGCTGCGGGGAACGCCGACGCTCTATTACGGCGACGAAATCGGAATGCGGCAGGTTGCGATTGCGCCCGAGCAGGTGCGTGACCCCTTCGAGAAGAACGTTCCTGATATCGGAGTGGGACGTGACGGCTGCCGTACGCCGATGCAATGGGACGCAACGAAGGACGCAGGCTTCTCGACGTCGACACCCTGGCTGCCTGTTTCGGAGGATTCAGCCCATGAAAACGTGGTCAATCTCGATGCCGACGCGCTCTCTATCCTCAGCCTCTACAAGGCGCTGATCGGTTTGCGTAGAAAACTGCCGCTGTTGCAATTGGGCGATTATGTCCCGATCGCTGCCGACGGCGATTTGCTGCTTTACCGCAGGGAGTGCGATGGCAGCTCGTTGATGATCGCGCTCAACCTAGGGGACCAGCCGGTCTCGATCGCGTCGGGCACCGCAGGGCTGAGCGGGACAATTCTGCTCTCGACCTTCCTGGACAGGGAGCACGAGACAATCGAGGGCGGCGTCGATTTGCGCGGCAATGAGGGCGTGATCATCGACACATCCGGCATCTATGCTGGATGACTGGCCTTGCCCGTTGCATCCGTATCGATATCGCTTCGCTTCAATAGATAATCCAGGCCGCCCACGCGGTACCAGCGGTATCCGTACGCTTCCAGCAGCAGATGGTGCTTGCCGTCGTCATTGGCGTGGCTGTGGTCTTCCGCCAGCAGATTGACCAGAAGCTTTCCGGTTTCGCCGGGCAGTCCGGTTGCGAACGAAACCTCACGCGGCTTCTCGTCGAGATTGTGCACGAACAACACCGAATTGTTGCGCCAGTCATAGCGCAGGATCAGTACGGCCGGGTCGCGGCTATTGATCACGCGGAAGTCGCCCCAACCGATCTCGGGGACTTCCTTGCGCATTCGGATGATGCGCTCGGTCCAGTTCAGCATTGAGTTGGGATCGCGGCGCTGGACGGCTGCGTTGACATGCTCGTATCCGTACGGGCCTTTGCTGATGACCGGCAAGACCGGCCTGTCACTTTCGGTGAAGCCGGCATTCGGCTCGGTCGACCACTGCATCGGCGTCCGCGCGCAATTGCGTTCGGGCAGATCGAGATTGTCGCCCATGCCGATTTCGTCGCCGTAACGGATCACCGGCGTGCCCGGCAACGTGCAGAGCAGGCTATAGGCCAATTCGAGCCGGCGCCGGTCGCCGCCGAGCATCGGAGCAAGCCGGCGCCTGATTCCCCTGTTGTAGAGCTGCATGTTCTTGTCGGGGCCGAATTTGTCGAACACAAGTTCGCGCTGCGCCTTGGTCAGCCGGCCGAGATCAAGTTCATCGTGGTTGCGCAGGAACATTCCCCATTGCGCCGTGGCCGGCCGGGTCCTGGTCGCCTTGAGAGCGGCTGCGAGCGGGCGGGTATCACCGGACGCCATGGCATAGAACAGGTGCTGGTTAGCGTGGAAGTTGAACATCATATGCGTGCGGTCGCCGGCGTTGCCGAAATATTCCATGTCGGTTTTTGGTTTCACATTGGCTTCGCCGAGAATGATGGCGTTGCCTTGCCGCCATTGCAGGAATTCACGGAACGAGCGCAGCATGTCGTATTGTTCGACCGGGGTTTTAACCTTCGCACCCTTGGTGGCGATCACAAACGGGACCGCATCCATCCGGAAGCCGGATACGCCGAGCTGAATCCAGAATCCCATGACCTTGAGAATTTCAGCCTGCACCTGCGGGTTCGATGTGTTCAGGTCAGGCTGGAAGTCATAGAAGCGATGAAAGTACCAGGCCTTGGCCTCCTTATCGCGGGTCCATGTGGATTTCTGTACGCCGGGAAACACCATTCCCTTGTCGGCATTTGCCGGCCTCTTGTCGGACCAGACATACCAATCGCGATAAGGCGAATCCTTCGAGCCTCTCGCCTGGCGAAACCACGGGTGAGCATCGGAGGTATGGTTGACGACGAGATCGATGATCACGCGAATGCCGCGTTGCCGGCAGCCATGGGTGAATTCGACGAAATCGCCAAGCGTGCCGTAGCGCGGGTTTACGCCGTAATAGTCGGAGATGTCGTAGCCATCGTCCCTGCCCGGTGACGGCTGAAACGGCATCAGCCAGATCGTGGTGATGCCGAGACCCTGCAGATAATCAAGCCGGCGCACCAGTCCTTTGAAATCGCCTACGCCGTCTCCATTGGCATCCATGTAAGTGCCGACGGACAGACAATAGAATATGGCGTTCTTGTACCAGAGATCGTCGATCATGCGCGGCTATCTCTTGTCGGGGCTCGGATCGCCCCCATCAAGCCGCGGTCGCAGGCAGAGTTCCATGACCTGGCGGGGCAACAAAGCCGAAGAGAACTATCCCGCTGACGTGGAACACTGGATAGTTTCCCGAAAACTCAAAAAGAATCCCTGTTGTTCCGGCAACCACGTCGCTCCATGCATGTTGGCCCTCCGAGGAAAAAAGGAGAGAAATTATGCGAAAAATCATCCTGACACTTGCAGCCGTTGCGGCGGTTGGAACAGCTGCCGTTGCACCGGCAGAGGCCCGCGGATTTGGCCGAGGCGCCGCGATCGGTGCTGGTGTAGGGGCCGCGGCGTTAGGTGCCGCCGTAGCAGCGGGCGCCTACAATAATGGCTACTACGGTCCGGGCTACGGCTATGCCCCTGGCGACGGATACTACGATAACCCTGGCTATTACGATGATGGCCCGCGGGTGTATCACCGGCGCGTCTATCGCCACTACGATAACTGGTAAGACAGAAAAAGCCCGGCTCAGGCCGGGCTTTTTCTTTCGAGACAAAGAAAAAGGCCGTCCGGTTTCCCGAACGGCCTTTCCTGTCTCACGGTAGCCTCACATTTAAACGGGCGATCTCAGGACGTTGTCATCCGGGGGCCTATCTCCCGGCTCATCCTGATCGGAAGCCGCTGCTTATCGGGGCGGTCGCGATTCCGTTGCCCGATCCGTCGCGGTGGTTTCCCATCTCCGTAAGATGACCCTACTAAGCCATCGGCCTACGCGAGGCGCAACAGCGGCGTCTTTGATGTCCCCGTTGATCCCGTTGTCCACAGGCACGTGCGCGCTGCACAACTCGCTTCGGCGAGCCGGTGAATGATTAGGACGTGCTCGAAATTCTCCGTTGTTTCCAGTGAGACCAAATCAATCTGGCGAGGCTGAAGGCGACGATCGGAGCCCATATGTACCAATGAATTTTTTTGTACCAGATGTAAAAAAATGATGCCGGCGATAACGGCGACCGGCAACACACTCCAAAGTATTTGCTTTAGCAACCGGTTCGCTCAGCTTCCCGGCGTCCAGGGCTGGTAATCGCCGGTGGCCTTGGGCCGGCGGCCGCTCGCGAGCGTCGAGCCGGAGGGCCGATAGGCCGCCGGCGTGCCGGTCATGTTCGGCACATGCGGCTTTTCCCATTCGCGCGGCGTGTAGTGCTCTTCGGTCGGGGCGACATCGACGGTGTGATGCAGCCAGCCATGCCAGGACGGCGGCACGCGGCTCGCTTCGGCAAGGCCGTTATAGACCACCCAGCGGCGCTCGAAGCCGAGCGCGGGATCAATCTTGCCGGCCTTTGGTGCGATAGTAGCGGTTGCCCTGCTCGTCCTCGCCGACCAGCTCGCCGAACCGCCAGGTCCACAGCTGCGTGCCGAAGGTCTGGCCGTTCCACCAGGTGAATACTTTGAGGAAGAACTGCTTCATGAAGAGACAGGCCGCGTCATTGGATGATGCAGCCCTGATGCCACCTGAAGGCTGAATTGTCCAGTTAAGTCACTGTCAAATGGCCGTGCGGTGAAGCCGAACCGCCCCCTCGCCGGCCTCAGGATTGCGTCGCGAGCGCCACGCCCGCGAGCGTGAAGATCAAAGCTGCGATCTGGCCGATGCCGAGCGGCTCATGCAGCGCGAGCGCGGAGGCCGCGACGCCGATCACCGGCACCGCCATGGTGCCGATCGCGGCGACCGAGGCCGGCAGGCGCGCCAGCGCCGCAAACCAGCAGACATAGGCGATGCAGAACTGCACCACGGTCGAATAGCCGAACAAGAGCCAGCCGTTGCCGGAAAGTCCGCCAAAGTCGGACTTCTCGAACAGAAGACCCGCGATCGCGACCGGCACAGCAGCCGATCCCGATCTGCCAGGCCGCGGCCGAGACCGGCGGCAAATGCAACGGCAGCTTCTTGGCCAGCACCGCGCCGACGGCAAAACCGATCGCGCCGCCCAGCGCCATGATGATGCCGGGCAGCTTGGCCAGGCTCGCCGCAAAGCCGTTGCCGCCGAGGATCGCGCTCATCCCGGCAAAGGCCATCACCAGCGACAGCACCCGCAGCCCGTTCGGCCGCTCGCCGAGAATCGGCCAGGCCAGAAGCGAGGCCCAGACCGGCATCGTGTAGGCGATCAATGCGGCTTCGCTGGCGGGCAGATAGACCAGCGCAAACCCCATCAGCACCATCCAGCATCCGACATTGAGGATGGCGGCGAGCACCAGCCGAGGCCAGTAGGCGCGCGGCACGTGCAGGGTCTGGCCCCACAACAGCGCGAGAATCGCGAGCAAGCACGGCGCCGATCACCCCGGTGGTGCCGCGCAGCGTCAGCGGCGGCAGAAAGCCGATCAGGTACTTGGTGACGGGCCAATTGAAACCCCAGCCGACCGAGGTGACGGCGAGGAAGGCAATGCCCGCGGGCGCGATCGCGTGCTTTCGCGCCCGGCTGGTTGGGAGATGTCATGGAAGGTTGGACCGGTATAGAATCGCCGGCCACCTTGCCGCCGATTGCACGTTCAAACCATGGTCAGGACGGTATGGCTGCCCGGAGGCGATTCCGTAGCCCTACGTGAGTCTCCGCAAGCAAGATCCCGGCCGGCAAAAATACTTCTCCCTGTGAACAGCGGGGTGAAGCTTGTGATCGTGTCCCGATCACGATTTTTTTCCCTTGGGAATCTCTGAGGACTCACTGATACTTGGCGGCATCAGATCAGGGCATCGCCCCTTGGTTTTCCCCCGTTTCCACCATATTTAGTATTTGATTCAGGAACTCGTACTAGTTCTTGACGTGCGCGTTGGAGTCGTCCTAGCCTTCCATCTGTTCGGCGCGAGTGAGTTTGGGTCCCGCCGGTCGCTCCCTAAAGGGTTCCAAAATAACCACTCCGACGGCCGGTTGAGGCAGCGGATACGGGTCGTTTTGTCCCTCGTCCAAGGACCCCTCGGGAGCGCAAAAAACCGGCCGAATGGGCCGAAAGGTCTGAGTTTGGGGCGTTGAGTACGTGGACTTTCGGAACGGCGCTGGGGAGCTCCGTTTTGAGTTTAGTCCATGGGCCGGCTCTTCCGCGGTGTTCGCACCACGGTTGAGCCGTCAGAGAAACGGGCCGGATCCACCGGCGAAAGCTTGCGAACCTTTAAGGCCGCCCCTCGGGTCGGCCTTGGTCCGGGGATCGCTCAAGGAAAACACCCGGCAGCCGCGGCGGCGGCCGGCCTAAAAAGAACGGGGCACGACCATGCGAATCGAACGGCGCAATACCACTGCGGGCCAGTCACCCTACGCACAGATTGATTTCAGATTGACGACATCTGAAATCCGCAATCCCGACGGCTCGGTGGTGTTCCGCCTCGAAAACGTCGAGGTACCGGAATTCTGGTCGCAGGTGGCCTCCGACGTCCTGGCGCAGAAGTATTTCCGCAAAGCCGGCGTTGCCGCGCGGCTGAAGAAGGTAGAGGAAGAGACCGTGCCGTCGTGGCTGTGGCGTTCGGTGCCCGACACCGAGGCGCTTAGCCTCCTGCCCGAGAATGAGCGCTATGTCAGCGAACTCTCGGCCAAGCAGGTGTTCGATCGCCTCGCGGGCTGCTGGACCTATTGGGGCTGGAAGGGCAAGTATTTCAGCAGCGAAGAAGACGCCCGCGCCTTCTATGACGAACTGCGCTTCATGCTCGCCAAGCAGATGGTCGCGCCGAACTCGCCGCAATGGTTCAACACGGGTCTGCATTGGGCCTACGGCGTCGATGGCCCCGGCCAGGGCCACTATTACGTCGATCCCTTCACCGGCAAGCTGACGAAATCGAAATCGTCCTACGAGCATCCGCAGCCGCACGCCTGCTTCATCCAGGGCGTCAGTGACGACCTCGTCAACGAGGGCGGCATCATGGACCTGTGGGTGCGCGAGGCGCGCCTGTTCAAATACGGCTCCGGCACCGGCTCGAACTTCTCGCGGCTGCGCGGCGAAGGCGAAAAGCTGTCCGGCGGCGGCCGCTCGTCGGGCCTGATGAGCTTCCTCAAGATCGGCGACCGCGCCGCCGGCGCGATCAAGTCGGGCGGCACCACGCGCCGCGCCGCCAAGATGGTCGTGGTCGATGCCGACCACCCTGATATCGAGACCTATATCGACTGGAAGGTGAAGGAGGAGCAGAAGGTTGCGGCGCTCGTCACCGGCTCCAAGATCAACCAGAAGCACCTCAAGGCCGTGATGAAGGCGGCCGTCAACTGCGAAGGTTCGGGCGACGACTGCTTCGACCCGGAAAAGAACCCGGCGCTCCGCCGCGAGATCAAGCTCGCGCGCCGCAGCCTCGTGCCTGACAACTACATCAAGCGGGTGATCCAGTTCGCCAAGCAGGGCTACAAGGACATCAGCTTCGACATCTACGACACCGACTGGGATTCGGAAGCCTATCTCACGGTGTCCGGCCAGAACTCCAACAACTCGGTGTCGCTGAAGGACGATTTCCTGCGCGCGGTCGAAACCGACGGCAACTGGAATCTGATCGGCCGCACCACCAAGAAGGTCACGAAGACGCTGAAGGCCCGCGATCTCTGGGAAAAAATCGGTTACGCCGCCTGGGCGTCGGCCGATCCGGGCCTGCACTTCAACACCACGATGAACGACTGGCACACCTGCAAGTCGTCCGGCGACATCCGCGCGTCCAATCCGTGCTCGGAATACATGTTCCTGGACGACACGGCGTGCAACCTCGCCTCCGCCAACCTGCTGACGTTCTACGACATCGCGACCAAGACTTTCGACGCCGACTCCTACGAGCATCTCTGCCGGCTCTGGACGCTGGTGCTCGAAATCTCCGTGATGATGGCGCAGTTCCCCTCGAAGAGCGATCGCCGAACTCTCCTACGAGTTCCGCACGCTGGGCCTGGGCTTCGCCAATATCGGCGGCCTCCTGATGACCATGGGTCTGCCTTACGACCGCAAGGAAGGCCGTTCGCTCTGCGGCGCATTGACAGCAGTCATGACCGGCATCGCCTACAAGACCTCGGCCGAGATGGCGGGCGAGCTCGGCACCTTCCCCGGCTACAAGAAGAACGCTGCGCACATGCTGCGGGTGATCCGCAACCACCGCCGCGCCGCGCATGGCCACGCCAGCGGCTATGAGGCGCTCGCGGTCAACCCGGTGCCGCTCGACCACGCCTCCTGCCCGCAAGCCGAACTGATCGCGCATGCGACCAAGGCCTGGGACGATGCGCTCGCACTTGGCGAGGCCAACGGCTTCCGCAACGCGCAGACCACCGTGCTGGCGCCGACCGGCACGATTGGTCTCGTGATGGATTGCGACACCACCGGCATCGAGCCTGACTTCGCGCTGGTGAAGTTCAAGAAGCTCGCCGGCGGCGGCTACTTCAAGATCATCAACCAGGCGGTGCCGGCGGCCTTGCGCGCGCTCGGCTATCGCGAAAGCGAGATCGCGGAGATCGAGGCCTACGCGGTCGGTCACGGCTCGCTGTCGAATGCGCCCGGCATCAACGCCTCCACGCTGCAGGGCCAAAGGCTTCACCGATGAAGCCATCGCGAAAGTGGAAAAGGCGCTGCCGACCGCCTTCGACATCAAGTTCGCCTTCAACAAGTGGACCTTTGGCGAGGACTTCATCCGCGACCAGCTCGGCATCGGCTCGGAGGCCATTGCGGCGCCGAATTTCGACCTGCTCACCGCGGTCGGATTCACCAAGCGCGAGATCGAAGCCGCCAACGTGCACATCTGCGGCGCGATGACGGTGGAAGGCGCGCCGCACCTGAAGGCCGAGCACTATCCGGTGTTCGACTGCGCCAACCCCTGCGGCAAGGTCGGCAAGCGCTACCTGTCGGTGGAAAGCCACATCCGCATGATGGCGGCTTCGCAGCCGTTCATTTCGGGCGCGATCTCGCAAAACCATCAACATGCCGAACGACGCGACCGTCGAGGATTGCAAGCAGGCCTATCTCTTGTCCTGGAAGCTCGCGCTGAAGGCCAACGCGCTCTACCGCGACGGCTCGAAGCTCTCCCAGCCGCTCAACTCGCAGCTCATCGCCGACGATGAGGACGAGGACGATGCGGTCGAGCAGTTCTACGACAAGCCGATGGCGGCGCGCGCCGCCCAGGTTTCGGAAAAGATCGTCGAGAAGCTCGTCGAGCGCATTATCGTGATGCGCGAGCGCGAGAAGATGCCGGATCGCCGCAAGGGCTATACGCAGAAGGCCGTGGTCGGCGGACATAAGGTCTATCTTGCGCACCGGCGAATATGACGACGGCCGGCTCGGCGAGATCTTCATCGACATGCACAAGGAAGGCGCCGCGCTGCGCTCCTTCATCAACAACTTCGCGATCGCGGTCTCGCTCGGCCTGCAATACGGCGTGCCGCTGGAAGAATATGTCGATGCCTTCACCTTCACCCGCTTCGAGCCGGCGGGCCCCGTGCAGGGCAACGACTCGCATCAAGTATGCGACCTCGATCCTCGACTATGTGTTCCGCGAACTCGCGGTCAGCTACATGTCGCGCTTCGACCTCGCCCATGTCGATCCCAACGAGAGCGGCTTCGACGCGCTCGGCAAGGGCGTCGAGGAAGGCAAGGAGCCCGAGGACGGCCGCGGCCAGCAGGCGACCAAGTATCTCTCCAAGGGACTGACACGCTCGCGCACCGACAATCTCGTGGTGATGCGCGGCGGCTCAACCGCGGTCAGCGCGGGCTCGGACTCGGCTCCCTCAGGCGGCAGCAAGGTGACGTCGCTGTCCCCGCAGGGCCCGCATGGCCGCGTCTCCGACACGACACGAGGGCGCGGTCGCGCTGAAGCAGGAGGCGCAACACGACCTCTCGCCCACGGAAAAGCTCGAGGCGCTGCAATGGAGCAAGGCGGGAGCAGCCGTTCAGCCGCCGCGCCTTCCAAGGCCGAACGCCGCGCCGAAGCCAAGGCCAAGGGCTACGAGGGCGAGATGTGCTCGGAGTGCGGCAACTTCACGCTGGTGCGCAACGGCACCTGCATGAAGTGCGACACGTGTGGATCAACGACGGGGTGTTCGTGAGCTAAGGATGACGATCCCGGCGGAGAAGGTCGCAGAACTGCGCATCAAGCATCTCGAGATGCTGCAAGCACTGATCACCAGGATGGCGAGCTACGGCGCAGCCTTCAAGTCCTACTGTATCACTGTGACCACCGCCGTGATCGGCTTCGCTTTTACTTTGCACCGACCGACCGTCGCGGCCCTGGCGTTGCTGCCGGTCGTCGCTTTCGGCCTGGCCGACGCTCAATATTTGCGGGTAGAACGAAGATTTCGCGACGTTTTCAATCTGGTCCGCAAGGAAAATTGGGACGCGATGCCGTCCTTCGAGATCAACCTACCGAGCGCGCCCGCTCAATCGTTCTTAGCCGCCGCCACCTCTTGGTCGATCGTTTGGTTCTACATGCCGCTGGCAGTCGGCGTCCTTGTCGCCGTGCTTGGAGCGTGGTTCTATGGCTGACAATCCCTTTGATCCCAAACCATTCGGCCTGTTGGGCTTGCTCGGTGCGGAGTTGCGCCCCAAATCGCTCCTCGACTATATTGGTACACCGGCGCCGACGCTTAGCCCGACGGCTCGCACTATCGCCGACCTGCTAACAGACGCCTCCACACCGGCAAACTCCGCTAATCCGTTGTCCGGTGCCTTAGGATCTCGGAAAGTCGTTCGGGTCGAATGCTCTCGCAGAAATATTGTCATCAGAGCCGCGTTCATTTCCAAATCCACCGCCTTTGGGCTTCGGCTCCGCCTTACCAATCCCGCCTTCGGCTCCTCCCTGCACAATATTTCGACACCAGTGCCGGCGCCGCCGCTGTATGTGCCGCCCCCGAAACCCAAACCCGTTGTACCCCAGACCAAGCGCAAGGGATTCTCTCTTTCCACTACGACGACATCATTCGTGTCAACAACGTGCGTAACGCTTGGAAGATCAATTGTCCCGGACGCGAGGATAAACGCCAATTCTACGACCGCAGTCTGTCGGAAGTTAGTGCAGCGTTAGATCCCAAAGGATTAAAGAGTTCAATTCAGCGCGGAATGGAGCACGCTTCTGTCGTCTGCGTGCTCGTGGGAACCCACACATGGAGCCGACCGTGGGTAAGGTATGAGATCGCCCGCGCGGTGATCGAGAAGAAAGGCCTTCTGGCGGTCCACATCAACGGCCTGCGGCATCATCAACGCCTAACTGCAGACGCAAATGGCGAGAACCCGCTCGGCTTCATGGGCGTCGGCTGCCCCAAACAGGGTATCTACTATTTGTACGAGCATATCGGGCGACCGGTGCTGCAGTACGGTCAGATGGTCATGCAGTGGCAGTGGGAGAGATATAGCAAATACACCATGCCGGTGCCGGTGCCGAATGTACAATACAGGCACCAGCCGAAGGCAAGGTTGTGCCGCTATCGGCGGTCACCTCTTCCTACGACTATGTTGGTGGGAAAGCGACATGAAAACATCGGCAGCTGGATTGATACCGCCGCTTTGCGTGCAGGGCGTTGAGGACCGTAGGGCGGATTAGCGAAGCAAGCGTAGCCCGGATGAGCGCAGCGATATCCGGGTAGACACCTTGTTCTGTTCCCCGCATGTCGCTCCGCTCATGCGGGCTACCCACTACTTCAATTCACGCGAGCTTTCGAATATCCTGCAGACGGTCGCGGACAACCGTGACCTCATTTTGAAAGCCTGGCATGACCATTTCGGCAACTAGCGTTCGCTTTGACGAGCACACCATGTGGGTCGAACTGACCGACGGGCGGACGTTGGGCGTACCGCTTGCCTGGTTCCCGCGCCTGTTGCGCGCGAAGCCGTCCGAACGTGAGCAAGTCGAAATCAGCCGCGTCGGTTTGCACTGGGAAACCATCGACGAGGATATTTCCGTCGCAGGCTTGCTGGCCGGACGAGGCGACGTTAATCGATCGGCGGAGCATGCGGCCTAGCCGTAGGATGGGTTGAGCACTCGCGAAACCCATCGACCTCCTTCTACATCTGTGGCGACGCGATGGGTATCGCCTTCGCGCGTCGAGCGACGGCGGACGGGGCCGCTCCACCCATCCTACAGACCGCATACCGCCCTTTTCCACTTCCGACGCAAGTGCTATATCTCCGACATGACTACCGCCGAAGATATTGAAAAGGCCGTCGAACAGCTTGCCCCCCGCGAGCTGGTTCGGTTTCGCGCCTGGTTCGAGGCATTCGATGCAGCGCAATTTGATGCCGCGATCGAACGGGACATCCAGACCGGCAAGCTTGATGCGCATGCAGACGAGGCTCTCGCCGCCCACCGCGTCGGGCGCTCGCGCGAATTGTGAAGCATTTCGCCTCGGCAAATTCCGGACCGCTTACGAGGCGCTGCCGCCTTCCGTTCGACAGCTAGAGCGTTTTCCACTTTTTGTGAATTGAAGGGATTCCCATCGAGCCGCGAATAAGATTTCTATAGCCTTCCCAAGCTGAGGAGGCTGCGATGGGGTATTCGAACGATCTGCGAGTTCGAGTGATCCAGGTGGTTGAGGGCGGTGCGGCGGCGCGGGCTGCTGCCCGGCAATTTGTTATTGGAGATTCGACGGCGATCCGCTGGGCCAAACGCTGGCGGGAGACCGGTAGCTTTGAAGCCAAAACCAACAAGGGCCAGAGCCGGTCTCCGCTGAAGAAGCACGAGGAGTGGTTACTTGGGTTGGTGAAGCAGGAACCCGACCTGACACTGGAGGAGATCCAGCGCCGTCTACTGGCGGAGCGTCAACACAAGGCGGGCTTGGTTCGGTCTGGCGGTTCTTCGACCGCCACGGCATCAGCTTCAAAAAAAAGCGTTCGCGCGGCGGAGCAGGATCGGCCTGACGTCGCCGCAGCGCGGACGGCATGGGCTGAAAATCAACCCAAGCTCGATCCCGAGCGCCTGGTCTTCATCGACGAAACCGGCACCTCAACCAACATGGCACGACTGCGCGGTCGGGCGCCGCGCGGCGAACGGCTGGTCAGTAAAGTCCCGCATGGCCACTGGAAAACCACGACCTTTGTCGCGGGCCTGCGCTACAAACGCGCTCACCGCCCCGTGCGTCATCGACGGCCCGATGAACGGCGATGCTTTCCTCGCCTATGTCGAGCAAATCCTGGTGCCGACCCTCAAACCAGGCGACATTGTCGTGATGGACAATCTCAGCTCCCACAAGCTGCCCGCGATACGCGAAGCGATCGAGGCCGCCGGCGCAAGGCTGCTCTATCTGCCGCCCTATTCGCCGGACTTCAATCCGATCGAACAGCTCTTTGCCAAACTCAAAGCCGCGCTACGAAAGGCCGCAGAGCGATCAGTGGAGGGCCTCTGGAACAGAATTGCCATTCTGCTCAACATCTTTCCGCCAGACGAATGCGCCAACTACTTCCGCAATTCCGGATATGCTTCGCATGTTAAGTGGAAAATGCTCTAGCTGACGCAAATTGCGCGATGCTCAAGCGCGATCCGCGCCACCCGTCGCTGCAATTCAAGAAAGTCGGCCGTTACTGGTCCGTCCGGGTCGGCCTGCGTTATCGAGCCCTCGCCATTGACGTGGACGGCGGTTACCTCTGGTTCTGGATAGGCTCGCATGCCGATTATGACAAAATGATCGGCTAACTTGCGCCGAAGCCCTTAGGATGGGTGAGTATTTGCGAAGCCCATCTTCGCACGATGAGCGATGGGTATCGCTGCGCTCCACCTATCCTACGAACTACCCATCCTCCCCTCACCAGCCGCATGTCCCGAAAAGCCAACCACCTCCTCCCTCGCCTTCGCCGCTGGCGTCGGCGCGCACGTTGGGCGCGGCGGAAGCTCGCGAGAGCGCCGCGGGCGGTTCAGATCGCGGGCAGCGTGGCGATCCTGCTTGCGGTCGTCGCGCTCGTGAACCTCGTCTATCACGTGATCCTTAAACCCACCGAGCTGTTCGCCTTCATCGGTCACCGGCTCGACAAGGATCCGTCAGAGACGTGGCGGCAATACGGGCCGCTGTTCCGCACCTATTCCACCAGCGCGATCGCGCCCGAATTGCTGGCCGCGCTGGCGCAGGTCGAGAGTTCGGGCAATCCGGTGGACCGCACCTACTGGCGCTGGCGATGGAGTTTCAATCCTTTCGCGATCTACCAGCCCGCCTCCAGCGCCGTCGGCCTCTACCAGATGATCGACGGCGCCTACGCCGAGGCCGCGCGGTTCTGCATCCGGGATCATGCGGTCGTGGAGTCCGGCTGCGGTTCGACCTTCCTCTATATCCGCGCGATCCCGAGCCACGCCGTCGAGCTCGCGTCCATCTATCTGGACCGCCATGTCGCTGAGGTTCTCGCCCGCGCTGATAACGTGAAGCCAAGCGCGAGCGAGAAGCAGGATCTCGCGGCCTTCATCCATCTCTGCGGCGCGGGTCCCGCCACCGCTTTCGCACGCCGGCATTTTCAGATGATGGCCGGCGAGCGCTGCGGCGATCACCTCGTCGCGGCCTACCTCGCTCACGTCAACGCGGCGAAGCGTGAGTTCCTGCGGCTTGCGGCCGAGAGCGCAAACCAGGGCGTGGACCCATAAACGTGGAGCGGGCGGCGGACGTCCGCTTCGGCGCCGATAACGGACTCAAGTCGGACATGGCCCCGCGTCCGTTAAATGCCAACAAGCAACATCAAAAGAGCCAACCTGCCCTGCAGGAGCCCAGGCAATAGGGTCATTACCTCTTGATCACCGCTGCGGAATGGCTTTGGTTTTCTGCCCAAAAAAATTCGCGAGGTCGCCGAATTGGGGTCGCATTGCGACCTAGGTCGCGTTCGAAGGTTGCGCGCTGGGGGCGCAACACCGGAGTTTCCATGTCCGGCCATTGGCGCTTATGCATAGCGGCTTTTCCCGTCTTGGCAGGCCTCTCGATCTCGCCTGCGTCTTCGAATCCCTTAACCGACTTGTTCAACATCGCCCCTAAAGAGGCCGCCGCGCCTGCTCCCGCCCAAGCGGAGTGTGTGCCGCAGCCAGGCAAGTCGACGGCACCCGGCCAGCACTGGGTCTATCGTCTCGATGGTCACCGGAAATGCTGGTTCCAGGCCGACGAGGCCCAGGTTGCGGTGAAGCAGATCCATCATCGTGTCGCGAAGGGTGCCTCCGCTCCGGAAGAGAATAAGGCCGCGCCGCGTAAAAAGATGGTTCTCGATGCGCAGGCTCGACTGCTGAGCGCGACCCCGGCGGGCGCGCCTCAGTCGGCAACGTCGGCGCCCGAGGCGGTCGATACCGCTTCCGTGCCCGCTCGCGAGGCGGCGACGCTCGTGGCCGCGGCACCCATCCCTGCCCAGCCCACAGTCGATCCGCCCGCGTCAGACCACACCACGCCACGCTCGGTCGATGTCGAGATGCTTTTGGCGGCATCGACGCTTGACAAGGACATCGCTGCGTCACCTGTGCCACCGGCGAATCCGGGCGCGCCTTCCGCCACGGGCGCGAATGACTGGGAATTGACGGCGACCCGGGCGGGGATGGTGCTGATCGCGCTGGGCCTCGTCTTCCTGGCAGGATCGATGCTGGCCAGCCGATTCTTTGATCCGAGAGAGACACCGATTCGTCGTGCTTGATCGAGACGGCGCAACGCCCGTTGCAGCACGTCAAGATCGTCTGCTGCGGCGATCATCTCGTCGCGGCGTACCTCGCCCGGGTCAATGCGGCGAAGCGTGAATTTCTGCGATTGGGAGCCGGCGGCGCAAACCGGGGCGTGGACCGAGGCGTCATTGCGAGGAGCGAAAGCGACGAAGCAATCCAGAGTTTGAGGCGGCCGTACTGGATTGCTTCGCTGTCGCTCGCAATGACGTGGATATGGCCCGGCTTCTCCCCGCGTTGTTGTGGCCTGGTGGATTCCGGGCATGGTCCAGAGCCTGTCATCGGGCGCGCATACCCGCGACCCGTTGGGACCATCCCGCAATGACGATGAAATCAATTGCGCCAAAAATCCAATTTCGCAAATCCAATCAAGGCCGAGTTTACTGTCCAGTCGCGCGCACAAAAATATTTCACTTAACCCGTCGGGCAAATCACCTCTAGACGTTTGCGCCATCCCGCACCCGAGAAGAGGGGCGTATCGCGATCGTCACGGACGTTGGGCGCGGGATGCGATGGACGCTTTGGCGGCGCGTTGACGAACGGCGCAAAAGCGGACGGAGAAGTCGTGTGGTCCTGATATCCCGACGCTGATATCAAGCGGGCCGCAATGCCTAACGCATTGCTGCCTGCGATGGTGACAAAAAGCCCGGCTCACCAGGGAGAGCGCGAAGGAAACCGTTAAAACCATCGCGCGGGGAAAGCCGGGCGTTCCGGGCGAACCTGTGGCGACGACGCTCGTGTGCTTTTTCCATTTTGCACGCGAGGCTATGGGTGTCGGCTCGGCACCCGGCTTTCCCTGCGCCCTTGTTTGGGGCGAATGATTACTCCAAAACTCGGGCACGCCGGCCGCGAGAACGCCTGGTTATGTCTATCTTGCTGTTTGACAAAACTGCTTGCCCCATTCGCTCGCAAGGGCGGCAGGTGACGCCCATTCGCTCGCAAAGCCGTGCGATGTCGGCGATCGCATCACGCGGTCGAGTGCAGAAATCACACACCGGGAACCCCGCCAAACGGCAGTCTCCAAGAACATCGCGTCCACGCGAAAACTGCGGCATGCACGCAACACTCCGACAATTTCGTGACGACGTGGCGTTACGTTCTTGTGAGCATCGCGACTCCGCCGCATTCTGAACCAATTCGGACGCTTGACCGTAACCCGCACGTATCGGCAAGGAGCCAAGGCAACATCGCGCCCGCTCCTGCCATCTACTAAGGAGAACTTCTGTGGTGAAATTTCTGATCGCAACTGCCGCAACGCTTGCCTTCGTGACTGTAGCTTCGGCAGCCGACCTTCTTCCGCACCGGCAGCCCGCGCCCGCCTATTCCGAGGCCCCGGCCGTCGGCAAGATGCCGATCGGCAAGTCCCCGGTCGGCAAGGCACCGTACGGCAAGGGACCGGTCGCCGCCCGCTACTGATACGAGCTACTATTAGCCCGGTTGAAAGCGCAGACGCATTTCGCGTCTGCGCTGCGTATTCGTGAAAGGCAGCCGTCATGACCAAGAGGCTGAGCCACTTGACGCTGTGCCTGCTTGCAGGCCTCGGCGCTTATGCGCTTGCCGGTGCGGTTCAAGCCGCGTCGGCCAGCGATAGCCGGGCGCGCGCGCCTGACGCCAAAGTGGTCGCCTCGATCGAGTCTCCGGCCGAGGTGGCGCGGCCCGCGGCGCGAAAGCCATCAGCATCGGCAAAGGGCCCCTACTACGTCGATTTCCGCGCGCGCACCGCCGCGAGCTGGGGACACGCGTTCGTCTGGTATGGCAAGACCGGCGAGCGGACCGTCGATGTCGCCGGCCTGACGCCGGCGGGCGACGTCAAGGAATATATCCTCGGCTACATCACCTGGGTGCCGGCGGAGACCGGAGCCAGCTACGGCGATCTCGACCCGGAATATCTGACCGCGCATTACAAGGTGTACCTCAACGAGGCCGACGCCAAGCGGGTGTTCGCCTACATCAAGCACCTGAAGGAAAGCTCGCCGGTGTGGAGCGCCGAAATCTCCAACTGCACGAGCTTCATCGGCGACATCGCCGCGTTCATGGGATTGAAGACGCCGTCGCGCTGGACACGTCCGGAGGCCTACGTCAACGAACTCAAGGCGCTGAACAGCGGCCGGCAGACCGTTCGCCTTTCCGAGCAATAGCCGGAAGGCCCCAATCTTCGTCGGTTGTCGGCTGCCGCGATCGGTGGCAGTTTGCAGGCCATGCATATTGTTTTCGCCGTGGCCGGCGCCGTCATCAATTTCGTGGCCTGCCTCAGTTACGTCCGCGCCATCCTGAAAGCCGAGGCGGCGCCGAACCGCGTCACCTGGTTCCTCTGGGCGGTCGTGCCGCTGATCGCCGGCGCCGCGCAGTTGCGCTCCGGCGTCGGAATTTCGACGCTGGTGGTGCTGTCGGTGGGGGTCGGTCCGGCCTGCGTCCTGCTTGCCTCCTTCGTCGGCGGAATGGGTTTGTGGAAACTCGGGCCATTCGACTATGTCTGCGGCGCATGTTCGCTTGCGGCGCTGGCGCTCTGGGCCGTCACCGGCGATCCGGTCATTGCGATCGTGCTTTCCATCGTGGCTGATGCAGCCGCCGCGCTTCCGACCGTCCGCAAGGCGTGGCTGGAGCCCGCGACCGAGGACCGGTCGGCGTATCTGATCTCGTTCGTCGCGATGATCCTCGGCATCCTCTCGATTCGAGAGGCGACGTTCTCCGCCTACGCCTTCAACGTTTATCTGGTGGCGGCGAGCGGCATTCTCGCACTGATCCTGTATTTGCCGCGCAGGCGCCCTCTCTCCGGAACGCCGCCGAGCCTGATTCAGCGGGTTTCGAAATGAGCGACGCCGAGGCAGCCCAACAAGTGTTCGAGGCGTTGAGGTTGGCGCAACAGGAGCCGGCACAACAGGCCTTGCCGATCCTGAACGGGCTCATCCCGCTCGTTCAGGGAAACGGCGAACGGCCGATGGAAGTGGAAGATGCCCGCGCCAGCGCCTTCCTCGCGATCTGCGAAGTCGGAAAGGCGTTGCACCGCGGGCAGCCGGCCGACGGCCTCTACGCGGCAGCGATCAGCGCCGCCGAGCGATGGATGCAGCTTGCGAAGTGAGGCGATGCGGCCCGGAATGACGGGTATCGTGCGGCGTGTCCCGGCTCAGCGGTGCACCGTAAGAACGCTGCACCGCGTCGGGAGCTAGCCGGATTATGATGGATCAGGTCTCGCCGCCCGCGAAGATATCCTTCCTGATGACGGCATGAACGCCCCAGTTTCCGTCGACCACCTGAGTGACGCCGAAGTCGACGCCGACCGAGATGAGCGAGATGGCCTCATCTTCGCTCAGCTTCTTGGTCGTCATGAGGAACCTGCGCATCTTCCGGAACGCGTCGCGCATGGCAAGGTCCACGGACGATTTCGAGTAAATGTCCGACTGCGCCTTGTCTCCGAGTTCGCTGAGATAATTGGCGAAGCTGAAGCCGTGCACCAGCCATTCGTCCTTGGTTTCCAGCATCGGATAGTCGAGCGCTTCGAGCGCCGTGCCGACGAGATCGGCCTTCTTGTGCAGGATGATCTGGAAGGTGCCGTTCAGCGAGCATTCGATGGCCGTGCCGCACAGCTCGGAATCGCCCTGCGAAGCGTGGGAGTCGCCGACCGACAACAGGCCGCCCTCGACCGCGACCGGATAATACATCGTGGCGCCCTTGCCGATCCGCCAATTGTCGATGTTGCCGCCGGTATAGCTCGGCGGGATCGAGTCGACGATATCGGCTTCCTTGGGCGCAAGACCGATGACGCCGAAATGCGGACGTATCGGGATGCGCACGTTTTTCAGGATGCCGTGGTTCTCCTGGACCGTTGAGTGATCGACGTGAACGCCGGGATAGTCGATGGTCTTGTGCACGACGCCGGCAGGATCGGTCTGCGGAGTCCATCGGAAATTGTACACCGCTTTCGCCCAATTGCGTTCGCCGGTCGCGTCGACCTCGTAGATCGTGACCACTTCGCGCGGCTTGGGCTCGGTGAGCAGATCCTTGTAGTGGAAGCCCCACCATGCGGCCGCGTTGCTGCCGAAGGCCTTTCCGGCGTATTGCGGATTGGCGCAGGGCCGGGGCGCGACATCGATGATGCGCAGCTCGATCACGTCGCCCTCCTGGGCGCCGCGCACATAGACCGGGCCGGTGCAGATGTGCACGCCAAGTCCCTCGCCGGCGCCACGCCCGAACAGCGAGGCATCCATGGGTCCGGCGCCGCGCCGATTAACGCCCTTCTTCTCCTTGGTCCACAGGAACACGCTTTCGAGGCCGGGGTCGCCCTTTACCATGCGCTCGGCGTCGTCATTGGAATGGTGGGTCAATGCCTCGATGGTGATGAAGTCGCCCGAATTCTATTTCGACCTGCGGTTTCAGGCTCTTGCTAAAGTAACCCCAATGCACGGTATCGGCGTTGGCGGGCAAATGGTGATAGGACCGCTTGGCTGGCTGGTTCTTTTCGGCGGCAGCCGCCATCTGCGGCGTGACCAACGAAATGCCGCCGGCGGTCATTGCCGCTGCGCCGCCTGCCGCAGCGAAGCTCGATTTCAGGAACGACCGGCGTTCCCGATCGAGCGTTTCCTTGAACTCGCGGTGGTGCAATTCGAATTCAGGACAGTTCTTGTCGTCACCCGCGCACATCGAAGCCCTCCTGGTTTGAGCGTGCATTTTAGCCGCACGCCCGATCCCACCTCAGTTCATCGTGGCAGTCAAACTTCCGTACAACGTGCGGATGTTGGACGGCGAAAAAAAACGGCGGCGTCCCCGCAAGTGAAATAAAAACAGGCGCGTTGCTTATTGCCTGGGCTTTGCTGTGCTCAAATTTAGGCAATTGAGGACGGCCCTGGCGGACGCCAAAGGCTTCCAGGGTTGCAAATCTCATGCGAAATCCATCGAGTTCGCTTCGCTCGTCCGGCAGGCAATGGGTATCGGAATGCGGGGGATGCTTTGGCGCCCCAAAGACAGAAGCCCGGCTAGTCAGCGCGACCTTTCAGGATGCCGAGGAGCCGCTCAATGCCTACCGTCAGGTGCCAGCTTTCGTGACTTTCGATCTTCAGTGGATTGTAGCCAATGGTGCTGCAGCCCGAAAGCACGAGCAGAGCGACGGTCGCAATAAAACGTTCGCGCATTTGCTTGCAGTAGCAGACCAAGCCGAGCCACTCCCGCTCTCGACACGGGAAGCGGACATTTGTCCTAGCTCGCAACAGTCGGGCGTGCTTCTGTGACGCGTCATAATCCCGCAGCGATCGACCATTCCGATACGCAACGCCGGAATTTATCGGGAAACGGAGGGTGAAGTGTCCAAAGAGCCGAAGATCGAGCACGACTATCATGCGCGCAAGGACAAGCTGACGATCAAGATTCACGGATATTCTCTCGAAAGCAAAAAGACGCGGGATGCGATTTTGATGAAGCTGATGGCAAATCTTCAAAGCAAGCCCGATCGCCTCATCGCCGACGAGAAGAAAAAGGAAGCCAAAAAGGCGCCCGGCAAAAAGCCGCGGGGTCAACAAAAGGACTCCAAACTGGTTGAGATTGGCGACTGACGGAGAAAAGGAAATGGCCGCCAGACCCGCCGCACCAAAGGCTGAAGATTATTCTGTCGTTGCCGGCTCGATGGGCCCTCGCCGTGATTTTCGCATCAGCGTGGGCTTGCGTGAGGGCTGGGACGCCGATGGCCGTGTCTTCGACGTCTCAGAAGCCGTTCGCACCGCGCGCGCCTGGATGAAACGCCGTGTCGAAGCCGGCCAGCCTGCCCTGTCCGGCATGTTCACCCGCGCCGAAGTGACCTATGCGTGGCCTCGCCCGGATGGCTCCGTCGGGTCCGACCGCGAACCGGTCGCGCTCTTCACCGGCGAAGCCGTCCACGCCTATCTCGGACATCTGCCGGACGAGGCAATCGCGGCGATGTTGAACGAGCTGTCGATCGAACTCGGTGTCGCGCTTGGGCAGGAACGGATTTATGTCGCCTTCGCTGACCGAACGTGGATCCTGGATGCCGAAGACCGTTCGAACAAAGGTTGACCTAACAAAGGTTGACGTAATGCCATCCGGCAATCGGGGCGAACTCGTGGCGCCCGATAACGTTCCAGCAATCGAACAGCCAGAGATAAAATAGTTTCTGATGTGATGCGGCGTTTGGGCCTAAGGTAGAGCGCTTAACGCCGCAAAGGAAAATCACATGACCGGTCGCATGCCGCCTATCCCGCCCGCAAATCGGAGCAACAAGGGCGCACCCCAGAATGCCGACGCGGCGAGAGACACGTCGCACAGGAAAGACCATACGCAAAACACCGAAGAACAAGGCGAAACGGCCAACATCAAACAGAACACAACGAATGCCGGCTTCTTCAAGGGCCGAAGGGTCAAGTAAGGCGTCCGGTTTCATCGGACCTCGTCAATCGCCATAATCGCTCGAATTGATCGATCTGCAGCGAATAAAGGACCGCCGACGAATTAGTTCTCCGCTCGAGCCGATCGAAGGGGAACCAATCAGGCGCAGTTCGCTTGTCGTGCGCTCTCGAACACATGAGGATATACAATGAAACGAACAACCATGGCCTCGCTGCTTGCAGCGGCGCTGCTTATTCCAGCCGCCGCTTTCGCCCAAGGTGTCCCCGGAGGCATTGAACAGGGATCCCGTGAAGGCGCACGAGAAGCAGGCCCGATCGGAGGAATCGTCGGTGGCGCCATCGGCGGTGTCGTCGGCGGCGTTAACGGTGTGCTCGGTGTCGATCAACGGCCGCGTTTCCACAGCTACGTCGTCCAGCGGCATCATCAGTCATACGCATACGGTGGCGATTTGCGGGTGGGCACCGACCTGCCCGGCGACGGCATAACCTATTATGACGTGCCAGCGGAATACGGCACACATGATTATCGCTACGCCGTGGTCAATGGCCGCACGGTGCTCGTCGATCCTCGCACGCATCGCGTGGTTGAAATCGTCGATTAAGACTTCGATGCCAGTCGCCACGGCGACTGGCATGTTCGACTAGGGTCCTGTGTCCTGGACGAAATGCTTCCGCAGGTCGCTTCCCCGATGCGGCCTGCTTTCCATGCCGCAATCCGCGGGGCGATTTGCCCGACGACGGGCAAATCAGTCGCGCGCGTGCCGCCTGTCCAGTCCAGTGCTATTCGCAAAAATATTTCGCTTAAGGCGTCGGGCAAATCACTTCCATAGCTTCGCGCTGTCTCGCCCGAAAGAGGCGTTGGCCATCGTCACGAACGTTGGGCGGGATACGGTGGACGCTTTGGCGGCGCGCAGACGAACGGCGCGAAAGCGGACGGCGAAGTCGTGTGGTCCTGATATCCCGACGCTGATATCAAGCGGGCCGCAATGCTTTCCCTGCGCCCTTCGTCCTGGGCGAACGATCCTTGCATAACTCGGGCGCGCCGGCCGCGAGAACAATTCCTGCTGTTCGACAACCGAAGGTAGGCGGCTTGCGCGACGGCGCATTACAACCGAAAATGACAACCGCTTGGGTCGAGGGGGCTCGCCGTATGGGTAGAGGTTCATTACGCGCATTTCTTCTCGCTGGGCTCTCAGCCTTCGCGATGACCGGCGCGGCTCACGGCCAGACCACCGCGCGGCCACCGGTCGGCGGCTTTGGCTCGCCGGCGGATGCAATGATCTTCTATGTCGCGCATGGCGCGGAGGGTTCGTGCGGCCCCGGCTGCTCCGACTGGATCGCCGCCGAAGGCACCGTGCAGTGGGACACCTACAAGCGGCTGATCGCAATCCTCGACCGGCAAGGCGGCCGCAAGCTTCCGCTCGTCATCCATTCCTGGGGCGAATCCAATCTCAATGTCGCGGTCGGCCTCGGGCGCATCCTGCACGATCGCGGCTTCGACACCACCGAAGGCACGACTGAAGTCGCAGCCTGCAAGGACAAGAGCGATGCGGATTGCTTCGCGCTCAAGCGTCCGGGCGGCCCGTTGGAGGCCACGCTCGACGCGGCGAAAGCGCCCTGCGATATCGCCTGCGTGCTGATTTTGGCCGGCGGCATCCATCGCATCCTTCCTGCCGGCACGCGCGTCATCCTGACCGGCATGGCGATCCACAATCGCCTTGCGCCCAACGTCTCCGACGAGCACCGCGAAAGCCTGACCGTTATCTACGGCGAACAATTCCGCGTCTACCTGCGCGAGATGGGCGTCGACACCGAATTGCTCGACATCGTCAACCGCAACAGCGAACAGCGGCATGCGACGGAAGTGCCGCCATCCGACTGGACGAGGCTGCACCTCGTCACGGTCCCGTAGTAGCCTTGCGTTACGGCCAACGCGAGGATGCCCGGTGGACCTATAGTTTCGGCCCGATCGATTTCGAGGGCGGCGGCGTGCTCGTCGTCTGCAAGGACGTCACCTCCGAACACATCGCGCGGGAAGCGCTGCACCTCGCCTTCCCGCGAATGACGAGTGCGCTCCAACAGAAAAAGCCCCGGCACCGTGAGGGGCCAGGGCCGCGAGTTAGCAGCAGGGAGAGTTGGCCGTTAGTCCGCAGCCTTGCGAGAGACGGGACGGCCGCCCGACCTCGACTTGTCTATCTGGCGGCGGGAATAGTGCATATAGTGGTGGTGGCGATGGTGCCATCCGTGATGCCGCATGGAGGCCATTGCGTTTGCGTCGGATTCGGCACTGGATTGGCCAGAGGCGCCCGTAGCCGGCTTCGTCAGCGCAGACGCGATTGTCGTCACTCCGAACAACGAGCCGACCACGAGGACCAAGAAAGCGAGCTTGGACCGCATGAAAATCTCCCGATCTTCATCAAATGATGCCGAAGCAAAAACTTGCGAGAAAGGCTTAGGTTCCGCTGCGGCACCGTCCCCCTTAGCCTGGAAAAAGGCGTTTCCCGGCCGGCGTGATCCAGGTCAAGGCGCTGGATGCGGCTATGGATGACGCTTTCCGCTTGCGCTAGACTTGCCTTAGCGCCAGGAGGAAAACCTATGCCGGACTTCAGTTTGCTTTCGACAGCCGAGCTTTCCGACCGGATCAGAATCCTGCGCAACAATCTTCGCCAGCTCACCGAACAGGCGGCCGCACAATCGGGCGCTGCGAGTGAAGAGCGGCTTGCGGACCGGATCGAAACCCAGAGCAAGGAACTGGAGGAGCTTCTGAAGGAGCAGGAGCGCCGCGAGCGGAAGTGATCCGCCCTTCCCTTGCCTTCCCAGAATCCAACGCCAGAAAATCGCTTGGGCATCGATTGTCGGCCGCCAAAGTCTGAAGGATTTCTTGGTCGGCCGGTTTGTCGGCGACCTGCAACACGCCGCTAACCTTCTGCCCGTATGATCGCGACCTATTAAGCGCGTTAACGCGCAATTTACTTTGCCGCGGGGCAGGATGCTTAGATTTGCAATGATTGCCGCAGCGCTGCTGCTGTTGGCTGGCGACGCATTTGCGCATGGCGAGGAGTCCGCGCCGCCACCGAAAAAGGAAGCGCCACTGTTTCCGGTGAAGGTGGTGCAGACGCGGCAGGGCGCGATCTTCGTCGATGCCAAAGGCATGACGCTCTATACGTTCGACCGCGACACCTCCGGCCACAGTTCGACTTGCGAAGGCAGATGCACCGAGCGCTGGAAGCCACTCTCGGCTGCCGCCGACGCCGAGGCCAAGGGCGATTTCACCGTGATCACCCGCAGCGACGGCAGCAAGATGTGGGCCTATCGCTATCGCCCGCTCTACACCTCGCAATCCGACAAGGAACCTGGCGACGTCAACGGATTTGACGGCGCCAATCTCTGGCACGTCGCCCGCCCCGCGTTCTGAGCCGGCCCTTAATGTGGCTGCACAGTACGGTGCGCGCCTAGCGGAGTAGCTTTGACATTCGCGACCCGCTGAGAACGGACGCGAATGTTAGAATCGGACCACTAAAGCGCGATGAGATTTGATGGAATCGTCATCGCGCTTTAGTTCTATGATTGAGCATGATCTTTTCGGAAAACCGCTACACACTTTTCCGGATCATGCTCTAGGTGAGTTCGAGTTCGTCTGAGTTGATATCGGAAAAATCGACCCTGAGTGGGGAACACGAGGCCCGATGAGCCTAGGAGATCGGGCCTCGCGAACATCCCCCCACTCCTATGCGGCCCAAAAGCCGAAAGGGTCAGTGGCGTTCGATTACGCAAAATTCTTCGCGCATGAAAGACCGTAGCACTACGGTGCAAGCATCACGCCCTCGCCAGACGCAAGAAATCCAATGCGTTCCAGCTCACGACATCGCAACTAGTGTACAGGCGGAACGATCGCGCGCCTGCGGGATTGCCCGTTCGGGGGCTCAAGGATTTCCGGAGCAACGATCCATGCAACTCAACGGCAAACGCATAGCCATTCTCGCCACCAACGGTTTCGAGCAGTCGGAACTCGAAGTTCCCCGTGACAAGTTGAAGGCCGCCGGCGCCAAGGTCGATATCGTTTCGCCGGCCTCGGGCGAGATCAAGGGATGGGACAAGAAGGATTGGGGCCGGCCGGTCAAGGTCGACAAGAATCTCGCCGACGTCTCGGCCAGCGAGTATGACGCGGTGGTACTTCCGGGCGGGCAGATCAATCCAGACCTGTTGCGGGTCGAGCCGAAGGCGCTCGCCTTCATCAAGGACATCTTCATACAGAAGAAGATCGTTGCCGCGGTTTGCCATGGCCCCTGGCTTCTGATCGAAACCGGCATCGCCAGGGGACGCAAGATGACCTCGTACAAGTCGATCAAGACCGACGTCATCAATGCCGGTGCGAAGTGGGAGGATTCGGAAGTCGTCGTCGACCAGGGCGTGATCACCTCGCGCAATCCCGGCGATCTGGAGGCCTTCAGCGCCAAGATCATCGAGGAAATCAGCGAAGGCCGCCACACCGCGCGTAGCGCGGCTTAAAGCCACCAGTCGTCATTTCGGGATGCGCCGGAAGGCGCAGACCCGGAATCCAAATGCCTTTTTCAAAAAACCTGAGTCAAACGAATCGGTTGCGGCCTGTCGCGTAAGTCACAGGCAAGTAGCGATTGAAGAAAATTGTCTGAATTCCCCGTAGTTTCGCTCACGTAATCATCCGGATTCTCCGACTCAGTTTGTCCTGCTATCAAAACCATGCATCACGTTTTCCCTTCGAGGAGACGGACCATGGCTCAGCTGTTCTTCCACTGCTCGAACGATGACGGCGTCTGGATTGATCGGCGACTGGCTGCCGCGAGCAACCTGACCGAAGCCATGGAACAGGCCACGCGCGTGGTGCGGTCGCTCGTTATG
The DNA here is from genome assembly GCA_963706265.1 of uncultured Alphaproteobacteria bacterium. Taxonomy (GTDB): domain Bacteria; phylum Pseudomonadota; class Alphaproteobacteria; order Rhizobiales; family Xanthobacteraceae; genus Bradyrhizobium. Next base: position 804,336 of record CAVPLO010000005.1, read on the forward strand.
GCGCCGTCAGGCGAGGACTGGCGCGGCTGGACGCTGCATGCCAGCGACGATTTCGGCGAGGAAGTCTTCGCCATGCCTTTCGCCTCCGTCCTCGGCAAATCGCACTGAGAGGCAGCCATGTTCGTTACCCTGCTCGCTTCGACCCCGCTTCACCGCCGCCTGACCGGCCTCGCCGCGCGCTGGCAGCGCCTGCTCCGGGTCGCAGCCGATCCCTATCGGCCCGAGCTTCATTACATGCGTGGCCCCGGACCCAAATGGCACGCACGCCAACGCGAGCAGAATGGGCTCTAGAGTTTCTCCCTGGCTGGTAAAGCCCACCTTCAGGCGCCGTCCCAATCGACGGCGCCTTTTTCTTTTTGTTAAGCAAGCGTCTCCGCCAAAAGGCTTAAGGCTTCGCACTGGCCAAAAATCGCCAAATTGTTTTCTATTCAAGGGAAGTGATCTGAATCCATTCCGGAGAACTTGTCATGCGGATCGCGCAATCGGTCTTCGTTGGTTCGACCGCCGTTTTGGCGGCCCTTGCCTCGCCTGCATTCGCCAACGGCTCACGCCCGAATTCCCACGCCAATGCCAATGCGCAAGCTGTCGACGAGGCGCCCGCCTCAGCCGGCTGTCACGCCTATCAGAAGAGTCCGGACGGTTCCTGGGTCGAACTTGCCTGCCATGAAGGCAACGAGACCGCGGCGGCGCCTGCCCGTAGCCGCGCCGCGAGCCATCATCCGGCGGATGAGACCACCACGCGCTAAGGAAACTGACTGGCGGCGATCAGCTTCCGGTCGGAGCGCTCGCCTTCATCCAGGCGCGCAGCAGGTAACGGTCCAGCGCCAGCGGGCCGGAACCGCCCAGCACGAGTGCAGCGATGCAGCAAAGATACAGCAGATCGGTCTCATAGCCGGGCTGGCCGAACTGCGCGCCGGTTGACGTCACCGCGAGAAGCTTGATCGAGCTGAACCCGTTCGGCAGATGGACGGTGAAGATCGCAACCAGCAGCACAATCGCCATCGGAACGCTGGCGAGCGGAATGAACAGGCCCGCGATCACGGCCGCTCCCCCTAAAATTTCAACCGCTATCGTTGCCCAGGCCAACAGTGTCGGATGGAACATGCCGAGTGCATTGAGAATATGCATGAAGTGATCGGGCCCGCGCGCCAGCTTGGCGTAGCCGTGCTGAACGAAACCGCCGCCGACAATCAGGCGAAGCGGGATCGCGTACCAGCATTGTGGAAGCGACGGAACGAGCCCGATGGATCGGGCGATCAGCGTATTCATGGAGAACCTCTTCGCGGGCTTTCGGAGCGCGGCGCCAATAGGCGCGCACCAACTATGTTCGCTCCCGCAAATCGATTCGTTACGCGCCAAAACGTGATTTCTTCGCCGGCGGTAGCCGTTCAAGAACGGCGCCGTTCTGCCCGCGCCCGGCGTCGCGGGACGCACGGAGCTATTTCCGACTTGAGTGGGGGCAGCCGCGTGATCAATGCCGCTTGAAATACTGCACGGCGCGTTCGTGCTTTTCGGCCGCCGCGCGCGACTTGAAGGTACCGAGATTGCGGCGCCTGCCGGTCTTCGGGTTTGGCTTTCGGGAGTAGAGCCGGTACTCGCCCGACTTGAGCTTGCGGATCATCTGATGACCCCTGTTCAATCGTCTTCCTGTCAATCGCACCGGCGGTGGGTTTGTTCCTGGAGGCCAAGCTCGCGGCTACACCAGGCGCTCCAGCCCGGATTCCAGCAGCGCGGGCGTCGCTTCACCGGAAGCCAGGAACTTCAGAAGCAGATCGGCGGGAGCGATGTTCTTCGACGCCGTCATCCGGCCGGCGGAAAATGCCGCGGGCGTTTGCAGGTGATGAGGCAGGGAGCCGACGATCTCGACGCCCTTGACCTGCTTCAACTCGCTGAGCTGCTGGATCGCGATATCCGCTTCGCCGGTAACGATGCGTTCGGCGGTAAAGCCGAGTGGGACGACGGTCGCGCGGGCGTTGATCGCATCGGCGATGCCCATCCTGGTGATCAGATGCGCGAAGAAAATGCCGCTGGCGCCAAGCCGCGAATAGGCAACTGATCGCGCCGCCAGCAACGTGGTCCGCAGCGCGGTTTCCGTGGAAATATCCGGATGCATCTGGCCCGCCTTGACCGCAAGCCCGACCCAGGAGCGCGCGAGATCAACGCAGCTTTCAGCGACTACGCTTCCCGCCGAAACGAGCCCCGCAAGTCCATCCCGGGTTAGAATGAGGACGTCGGCGGTCTCGCCTTCCGCCAAACGTTCGAGCGCCCTCACAGTCGGCGCGAAATCGGCATCAATCTGCGCGCCGCTTAGCGCCTGATATCTGTCCGCCAAAGCGCGAACGGCGCCCGCCAGAGCCAGCGTCGACAGCACGCGTACCGAATTTTCCACTCACCGATCTCCACTGAAGCAACGGCCATTTCTAGCACGCGGAGCCCGCGTCCAAAAAGCAATGATCCGCCAGGACGTCTGCCCTGACGGATCATCTTGAAGGTTGAGCCTGACAGCGCTCGCCGCCAGCGCATCTCAAGCGACTTAGGCCGCCGCCTTCGCCCCGGTCGGTACGGTGGAGATGGTCATCAACACCTGCGAAGCGATTTGGTAAGGATCGCCTTGCGAGTTCGGACGGCGATCTTCCAGATAGCCCTTGTAGCTGTTGTTGACGAAGGAGTGCGGCACGCGAATCGAAGCCCCGCGGTCGGCGACGCCCCAGCTGAAGGTGTCGATCGACGCGGTCTCGTGCTTGCCCGTCAGGCGCATGTGGTTGTCCGGGCCGTAGACTGCGATGTGGTCGGCGCGGTTGACCTTGAAGGCGTCCATCAGCTTCTCGAAGTACTCCTTGCCGCCAACTTCGCGCATGTGCTTGGTCGAGAAGTTGCAGTGCATGCCCGAGCCGTTCCAGTCGGTGTCGCCGAGCGGCTTGCAGTGGAACTCGATGTCGATGCCGTATTTTTCGGTCAGACGCAGCATCAGGTAGCGGGCCATCCACATCTGGTCGGCGGCGGTCCTGGAGCCCTTGCCGAAGATCTGGAATTCCCACTGGCCCTTGGCGACTTCTGCGTTGATGCCTTCGTGATTGATGCCGGCTGCCAAGCAGAGATCGAGATGTTCTTCGACCAGCTTGCGGGCGACGTCGCCGACATTCTTGTAGCCGACGCCGGTGTAGTATGGACCCTGCGGCGCCGGATAGCCGGAGGCTGGGAAACCGAGCGGACGTCCGTCCTTGTAGAAGAAATATTCCTGTTCGAAGCCGAACCACGCGTCGGCATCGTCAAGGATGGTAGCGCGCTTGTTGGACGGATGCGGCGTCTTGCCGTCGGGCATCATGACTTCGCACATCACGAGCACGCCGTTGGTACGCGCGGCGTCCGGATAAACCGCAACCGGTTTCAGCACGCAGTCCGAGCTGTGGCCTTCCGCCTGCTGGGTCGAGCTTCCGTCGAACCCCCACAGCGGCAGCTGCTCCAGCGTCGGGAACGATGCGAATTCCTTGATCTGCGTTTTGCCGCGCAGATTCGGCGTCGGCGCATATCCGTCGAGCCAAATATACTCGAGCTTGTACTTGGTCATTGAGCCTCTCTTGAGTTGATAATGCGAAAGGCGTGAGAGCGAACCTGAGGCAGCTACCCCCGCACACGGACCCGGCAGGGCCAGTCACAAATAAAGCAATAAAAGTGCCAATTATTGCAGCGCGGCAGTTTGGTCTCGGAGGGCGGCCTCACGAATTTCTGCGCATTCACGGTGTGGCAAAGGCGCGCGGCCTTGAATCCGGCTCAAGAGAATCTTGCGCCGCAACCGCGCCTGTTTCCGCGGCATTTGCGCCTGACGAGAAGCTGTCGACCAAGGATGCGGCAAGGTCAGGCAACATTTCGCAAGGAAATCGTCGTTATCGGCAAGGCTGGTGGTCCGGAAAAAGGTCGGCGGTTGCAACATGCACGCCGTGGGGGCAAAGGCGAATTTGCATATTTTTTGGTCAGAAAATGATTTCTTTTTAATCAGGTTGCACCCTCGGCACGCAGGACCGATATCCGCGTTCCAGTAACCGCACACGAACGAGTCGGGCGCACCATGCGTTGAGAGCGTCGCGGCAAATGGAGATTTCGATGGGTACAAATCAGGGTCGGGAGTCTGCGCGGATCTACCAATTTCCGGCCGGGGGCCGCGCAGCTCTCGGCGGAAAGCGCTACGACGAATTCAAGCCTGCCGTCGCGCAGGTTTCGCCAGGCGTGAGCGAGGCAGCCTGCGGCGGCAGTTGGTATCACGAGGAAGCCATTCGCGAAGCCGAACGCGGGCACGATCACTGAGCTGGTTGAAGCTGGGTTGATCCCGCGCAAGCGCCTGGCAGGCGCCGCTTGCGAAGTTACGAGAGTTGGCATGCCGTCACCGGCCGCCGCTCGTGCGTAATCAGGGCACCGTTTGCGGTCATGACGAGTCTCACCCCGCTGCCGGAATAGCGTCGGCCCGATACGGCCAAGCCCTTCTTCAGTGTGACGGCGCGGCCATCGATCTGCAGAAAGGCGCGCTTATCGTTTGGATAGAACGCCAGGATGAAATGCGTGCCGTCGGCGCAACGGTAGGAATCGAACGTCTGGGCTGATGCAGTTGAAGCCTGCGCCACAAAGCCGGCTGCGAAAACTGCCGCCCCGCCCATGGCGGCCATATGCCATCTCATACGTACCCCCCGGCCCTAGCGACAGGCTTGCAATAGCGCGGGGAAAGGCAGCCGTATGGTCTTTAGCGCCCTGCGCTTTGGCTTCCACGGCGCATGAAGCACTCAGGCAGCCGCTTCCATTTCTTCCATTTCGGCGTCGAGATCAGCGATGACGTCCTCGAATGCAGAAATCGCCTGCTGAACGGCGGCGATCTGCATCAATTCCCATCCACTGACGGGACCATTGCGGTTTTGCAGAGCGACCACCAGATCCCGCCGCTGCTCCTTGAGCTGGACGAGCGGCAAACCGTGGTCAGGCAGATGTCTCAACATGATATTCGAACCCCGTCAATCTAAGCGACCTGACAGCTATATCCTTACCGTTCTGCGTTTCGCTTACAAAACTCGGGCAAATTTTAGCGATCGCCAATAACCGCTGGAATATGGGCATTATTTCGCGCAAACCTGTCGGATTCGATGCGTTCCGGCCGCATTGCCAACGGATTTTCGGCTGACGATAGTGGGCCGCGATGCTTAACGGTTGTTGCTTTCCCCTCGGCACGGAGATCCCATCATGCAAGGAAAGGTCGTCGTCGTGACCGGCGCCTCAGGCGCGCTCGGCAAGGTCGTCGTTGCTTCGGCGCTGGCCAAAGGCGCCAAGGTCGCTGGCATCGATCACGCCGCAACGACGATCAAGCCGACCAGCGAGCGGCTCGAACTTGGCGGCGTCGACCTCACCGACGCGGCCGAGGCCAAAAAGGCGATCAATGCGGCCGCCTTGCATTTCGGTAAGCTCGACGCGCTGATCAACATCGCCGGCGGATTTGCGTTCGAGACCGTCGCCGACGGCGACCCGAATTCCTGGCAGCGCATGTATGCGCTCAACGTCCTGACCGCGCTCAACGCTTCGCGATCGGCGATCTCGTATCTCATAGCGTCCGGTGCAGGGCGGATCGTCAATGTCGGCGCGATGGGCGCAATCCAGGCGGGCGCGGGTATGGGCGCCTATGCGGCATCGAAGGCTGGCGTGCATCGCCTCACGGAGGCGCTCGCCGCCGAAATGAAGGGCAAGATCACCGTGAACGCGGTGTTGCCGTCGACTATCGACACCGCGGCCAACCGCGCCAGCATGCCGGATGCCGATTTTGCGAAATGGGTGAGGCCGGAAGAACTGGCAGATGTCATCCTGTTTCTGGCCAGCGATGCGGCAAGCGCCGTCACCGGCGCGCTGCTCCCGGTCAACGGACGGGTTTAATCCGGCACAAGCAACCGCAACCGCGATCGGAAGCGGATGCTCTGCTTGCCGGCCAGGGCTATGCCGTCGCTTTCGGCGCCCTCATCGGAATAGGTGCCGGTGAAGCCGATCGTGACCACCCTCCGTTCCCAGATCGGCCTTTCGCCAAAACTCGGCGTGTGCTCAAGATTGGTGACCTCGCCTTTCCACTTGCCGTCGGCCGCGGTGTAGCTGCCATAGGCGTAAAAAAACGAATCGCCGCCACGCAACGTTCCGTCGCGCACCACCATCACCCCTTGATTGCCACCCTTCACACCGTCGAGCATTTCGACGGTGATGTGGTAAAGGCCGTTTCTGATCATAGCCGCGCCTGCACGAAGATCCCCCAGACAGCATAATCGTCCGAATTGACGGCGATCATGCGACAAGCAAGCGGACGATCTGGAGTAGACTTGAGCCAGTGAGTCGCCCGATCACTGCTCAGGAACTTCCGTTGGAAACCGCACTCTATCTACCCGTCAAGCGATTTCTCGAGAAGCTCGGCTTTACGGTCAAGGGCGAGATCGGCGGTTGCGACCTTGTGGCGCTCAGCGGTGACGAACCGCCGATCGTGGTCATCGGTGAATTGAAGCTCGCCTTCAACCTCGAACTGATCCTGCAAGCGGTCGATCGCGCGGGCGCCTGTGACGAAGTCTGGCTGGCCGCCAAATTGTCGGCGCGCGGCAAGGGACGCGAGAGCGACGCGCGTTACCGCAATCTCTGCCGCCGCCTGGGCTTTGGCATGCTCGCAGTCACCACATCGGGTGCGGTCGAGGTGATCGTTTCCCCGACCACTCTTCCTCGCCGCGATCTCAAGCGGCGCTCACGCCTGATTACCGAGCATCGAAAGCGCCAAGGCGATCCTGCGCTCGGCGGCAGCACCCGCGCCCCGATCATGACGGCGTACCGGCAGCAGGCGCTGGCCTGCGCCTCGGCGCTGTTGCAGGGTCCCCGCAAGGTGCGCGACCTCAAACCGACCATTCCAGACGCGTCAAAAATTCTGCTGCACAACGTCTACGGCTGGTTCGACCGCGTTGAGCGCGGCATCTATAGCCTGACCGATTCCGGGCGCGCTGCGCTGAAACGATGGCCGCAGCACCCCATCGACTTTGCGGCCGCGGGCGATTCAGTTTCTTAGTCGGCAAGATCGAAAGCCGCCAGGAGAGCCATATGATTTTGGTGACAGGCAGCATGACGGCGCGGGAGGATTCCATCCAGGAGGCTCGCCGCTTGAGCCTCGAACACGTGCATCGCTCGCGCAAGGAACCGGGCTGCCTTTCCCACGCCGTTCATATCGATTGCGAAAATCCGTTCAGGTTGGTCTTTATCGAGCAATGGGCCGATCGGGCTGCGTTATCGACGCATTTCGCCCTTCCCGCTTCGCGCGCTTTCGTCCGCGCTTTGCGCCCGTTGGCAGCCGCTGCGACCACCCTCGAAATCTACGATGCCGCGGCGATAAGCCTTTGAATCCGGCAATGCATAGCTGGATTGCCACATCAGTTTCATATTGCAATGCAACATGTCCATCCCTAGATACTTTCCGCCAAGTGAGGGGTCGGCGATGAGCCAGGACTGGAATACGAAATATGGAACGCGGCGCGTTCGGCGTGATCCGCCTACGCTCGAAGAAGCGATCTTCGCAGCCGCGGGCATCACGGACGACCAGAGCGAGCAGGCGGAAATCGCAGCGTCGCTGATGGGGATGCCGATCGAAGCCGTCACCGCCGAAGTAAAAAAGGCCGGACGCGCCTCGGCGCGTTCCACAACCCGTGTGATCGCGGGCGAACAGGGCGCGCAGCGCTCGGTCGTGGTCGAACGCCGCGTGGTGAGGAAATTCGGTAACGACAAACGGACCGGCACTTGAACGCCTCAGGCGACGCCTGCAATAATCGGCGCCGCCGCAACGGGTCGTTTGCCCGCGGTCACGCGATCTGCTTCCAGCCGTATAGCTGCAACAGAAACTTCCAGTAAGCGCGATTGAACTGGATGATCGCCCGCGCGGCATCCAATGGCGTGAGGGCGGCCGGCCTTGCGGGCTCCATCTGTGGCCGCTCTTTCAGGTCGATCGTGCCCGTGGATTCGCCATGCCGGAACGTCAGGTGCGCGCCAAACTTGTTCGCGAGCGCCCGCATCGCGTCGTTTTGCGCACCGGTCGTTATCCGCAGAGTGCGGTAGCCATTGGCGCGGGCTTCCGCGATCAGTTTTCGGAATAAAATGCTGCCGACTCCCTTGCGCCGCAGCGCAGTCTCCACGCTGAAGGCGATCTCTGGCTGCAAATCCGGCGACGTGTCCGGCGGATGAAGCTCCGCCGCCGCTCGAACGACGCCGTCTTCGAGATAGGCGATGACAAGCGTGCCGTCGCTTGCGCACTTTTCGGCATAGCGCTCGATGAAGCTGTCGCCCATGAAGCCGTGAAAACGGTCATGCCGGCTTTTTTGATCAAGCCTCAATAGATGATCCCGCAGCAGCGGCAGTTCCTGCCGGCTCAGCGTCCGAACAACGCCTTTGACGCCTTTCGGGCCGGGAATGTCCTGATAGCTCACGTTCATCTCCCCTTGGTAGCCCTCGAGGAGGCGTCGAATCCCTAGATCAGATAGATTGTGCATTGCGGTATGAAATTCAAGACTTTGATGAGCCCTTGGGAGATCGTCGTTAACCGCGCCGATTTTGACCTGCCCTCAGAGAACCATCTGGGTCTGCGTCACGATCGCAATGAGCTTTCCCTCTTCGGTCTCAATCCGGGTCTGCCAGACCTGCGTTCGCCGTCCTCGGTGGATCGGCGTCGCTGTCGCGACGACGGTGGTCCCTTCCTTCGCGCCGCCAATGAAGTTCGTCTTGCTTTCGATGGTCGTCGTCCCCCTGGCGTCCTCCGTCAAATTGATCACGGTAGCCGCAGCGCCGACCGAGTCGGCGAGGGCCATTACCGCTCCCCCATGAACGCTGTGACTGACCGTACAAAGATCGGGACGGACCAGCATCCGCGCCACGACGCGGTCCTTGTCGGCTTCGATGAAAGTGACGCCCTTCAATTCCGCAAATGGCATCTTCATCGATTGAATTTTTTCAAGTGGCGTCATTTGCTCTCCTTCAACGCGCCATTTCAAAACCTGGATACAAGATTTAGATCGTGACAAGCCGGTTTTATTCTGCATTCCGATTTTTTGGGCCAGTTCCCTTCCGAGGGCGATTATAGCAGCGCGCATTGACCGGGATACTCGATGCGCTTTGAGAATCGTCGCGATCTCAATAGACTTCGCGCTAGAGCTTTGCCTGCCCCCGGAAAATCCGAGATGACCGAACCTGAAGTCTCACTCGCGGCGGAGAATTCCGGCATCCAGGCCGCGCGGAAGGCTCTGTGTTTCCTGGCCACGTTCGGATTGCTTGTTGCCGCCACGCAGGCCCAGGCGACGGTTCGGCGCGAGCAGGATATCGTCGAGTTGCGGCTTGGCCAGCGCATCAGGGTGGACGACGGGACCTGCCCCGCCGGCCAGATCAAGGAAGTATCGGGCACCAACATGACGACAACCGGCGTCGTTCGGGCGCGGAAATGCGTCCCCCGGGTCGGCCCCAAGCAAAAATAGGCAGCCGCGACGCCCGAGGGGCCCTTTCGTCTTGAAAGGCGGCGTCTTCCTTACTGGATGAAGTCCCCGCATTTCTGGACCGTGGTATCGGCTGCGCCCCAGGGCATGATCGGCACGGAGGACGTCGAATTTTTCGGCGAGCCTTCGATCAGCTTGTCCGAGTAGACCATGTAGACCAGCACGTTCCGCTTGGCGTCGCAGCCGCGCACGATTTGCATTTTCTTGAAGAACAGCGAACGTCGTTGCCGGAACATGTCGTCACCCTGACCCATCTTGTCCTTGAAATGAATCGGGCCGATCTGCCGGCACGCCAACGAAATGTCCGACACTTCCTCGGCGATTCCGAGCCAACCCTTGATGCCGCCCCGCTCAGGCACCGTGAAGTGACATGCGACTCCCTCCACTTCGGGGTCGTCGATGCCATAGGTCGCCAGCTTGTCGTTGGGACTGAGCCATTTGAACACTGTGGAACGGCGGAAGATCAGATCAGGTTCGTCGGCCGCGCGCGCCGGGAAAGCTGCCAATACCAGCAGGGCCATCAGCGGCAACAGCAGTCCGATTCGCCGTCTCCTGTCGTACGGTCGGGGCGCAGGGCGTGTCATGACAGTCTCCTGATGGCTGACGACGAAATTCGACGGTGTTAGCCGTCGTCACCTGAGTTCCGGAATTCCAGCAACTCGTTGATCCAACGAGGTTTTGATCTGAGCCCCACTTTGACATGAAGATGACGGTATTGGGTGCAGATTTCCTGGGCTGGCAAACTTGGGGAACATCGCGATGTAGGCGCCGGACGCCACGACGGAAAGGCCTTGGGTCACTCGCCGTTAATATTAAGTGAGGCTTTTTTGCTACGCTGAGGCCCAAACTGAGGGCTGTAGAAAGCCTTACGCTGGTGAAGCCATACCTCGTCTGCAACACTCAACCAGAAGCTGGAATATGGAAGGCGCGCACGTGAGCGGACAAGGACCTTGTTTTGTGGGTAAGCGGCTTTGGCAGCTTGCCGTTTTTGCAGCAACTGGAACGCTCGGCATCGCCTCGCACGCCCAAGCCGTCATCTATTACTGGCAAGATTCGCCCCCCGGCGTCGCCCAACCGGGCCCCAGGGAACAGGTCCGACGCGCCAAAGCCCCCCGACATGGCGAAAAGAGATCCGGTGCTGTTATCGCGAAGGAGTTGAAACCCCAGGGACCGCTGATCATCTCGATTTCGATCGCTCAGCAGAAGCTGCGGATCTACGACGCGCACGGGCTGTTCGCGGAGACGCCGATTTCGACCGGAATGGCCGGCCATCCGACCCCGATGGGCGTTTTCAGCATCATCCAAAAACAAAAGTTCCACCGTTCCAATATCTATAGCGGTGCGCCGATGCCCTTTATGCAGCGGATCACCTGGTCCGGCGTCGCCATGCACGCCGGCGTGCTGCCAGGACATCCGGCCTCGCACGGTTGCATCCGCATGCCAATGGCCTTCGCCGTCAAGATGTATGGCTGGACCAGGATGGGCGCGCGCGTCGTCGTCACGCCGGGCGACGTGACACCGGCCAGCTTCTCCCACCCTCTGCTCGCTGCGATAAAGGCCATGCCCCGGCCGGTCGCAATGGAAGAGACGAAAGCGGACGTCGTTGCGGTTCAAAGGCCCCAGCGACAACCGGCGCAAGCCGAACCAGGCGCGGCGCCGGCCGTAGACGAGACAAAAATTGAGTTGCGTCCGACGGTCGGTCACGCCGCGGAAATGAAGCCAGCGGAGCGGGTCCAAACAGCAGACGCCAGCGACGTGCTACCGGCATCGCTCTCGACGAACGGAACGCCGGACGCAGCATCGGCCGTTGAGCGTGCGCCGCAGTCCTCGGAGGCACCGGTCGCCGATGCTCCGAAATCGGAAGTCGATCCCAATGCCGTGAAGCATGACGAAGCAGCCACTTCGGATGAAAAGCACGCGAGCGCGACCTCGGCCGAAGCCCAACCGGCAAAAATCGCCGAGACCGACAGCAAGCCCGTCAAGATCGCAAGCGATCAACCCGCACCTCTAGAGGCTGCGGCGGCGGCCAGCGAAACGGCCGAGGCCGCCGACGCCGCAGCGAGCGCCGCCGCTCCAACTGAGGCCAAGGTGAAGACCGACGAGGGCCAGGGCGACCAGCCAACCACGGCTATGACCCCCATACCGGCTGCCCTCCCCGCTGTAGCGAACGAGACGCCGCTCAAGGGCGACATCAAGAGCGACGTTGCGCAGACGGCCGCTTCCAAGACGGACCCCGGCTTTAGCTTCAAGAATCGCGGACAGATCGCGGTTTTCGTCAGCCGCAAGGATTTAAAACTTTACGTTCGACAGAATTTCTCGCCGCTTTACGATGTGCCGGTCACGATTGCTCCTGACGCACGTCCGCTCGGAACGCATATTTTCACGGCGCAGGTCGACAACACCGACGCCAATGTCCTGCATTGGTCGGTGGTCTCGCTGCCTACCCCGGCCAAGCCAGCCGAGCGGCGCAGCGAAGAAGAGCGGAATTTGCGCGGCCGCAAGTTCGCGAGCACAGGCCCGCTCCAGGCCAAGCCAGTACCTGTGCCTGATAGCCCGGCCGAAGCATTGGATCGCCTCAACCTGCCCGCGGAAGTCATGGCAAAAATCTACGAGGCGGTTTCAACGGGTGGATCGATCATCGTCTCCGATCAAGGCATCGCGGCTGGTGAAACCGGCGAGGGAACGGATTTTATCGTTTCGCTGCGCTAGTGCATCAAGCAAACCTAAGCCCTTGGCCGGGTCGCGTTGGGCCTTTGGCATTTGGTTCCCGCAAAAACGCCTTGGCGAAAAGCGGTTCCCATTTTTCCGGGTCATGCGTTAAAAGACCGCCGGCATGGATCAATCCCCGACACTGACTGCAAAGCCCCAGCCGCAATCCCGCCAGCGCTTCGATGCGCTTGCGCCGCTGACCTTTCTCGGCTGGCGATGGGGGCTAGCGGCGATCGTCGCCGGTCTCGCGGCGTCGTTTTTTCTGTTCGGGTACGCGCTGGTCTATTGGCGTAATGCCGATATGGATCTGATGGTGATCTATAACGCGCTTGCCCTCAACGACGGCAAGCCGCAGCAATTCTTCGATCACACCGGCTATCTCACCATCGTCTCCGTCAAAGTCTGGCTTGAGATGCTGCATGGGCTCGGTCTGCTCAGGTCCTATTCGCTGTCGAGCATGCCTCCGGCCTCCGACCCTCAGGCCTTCGATGCCGCCATGACGGGTGCCGTCCGCGCTGGCCGGGTGCTGGCCTGGCTGATCGCAACGGCCAGCGTGCTGATCTTTGCGGGCCTTATCCGCGCCATCGTGCGCGATTGGCGTCTCGCCTTGGTCGCAACCTTCGCATTTGCCTTTTCAGGCGGGATTGCCGTGCACGAGCGCATCTTGCGCACCGAACTTCTGGCGGCGTGTCCGGTCATTTTCGCGCTGATGATCCTGATCATGATTGGACGCCGTGCGAGCATTGCGCGCCCACCATGGATGGCGCTTGCCGCCGCACTCTGCGTGTTGGGCCTGGAAAACAAAGTGCAGGCGATCCTGCTGATCGCGGCATTGCCCGTCCTCATCTTGCCATTTGGAGGCGCGGAGAGCGCGAGCGTTGCCTTTTGGCGCGGCAGCCGATCCGCCCTCGCGCTTGCCGTCCTCTCGGTCATCGTTGCCGCAGTCGCTGGATGGGCCGCCTGGCCATTGGTCGCCACCGGGTTCGATCGCGCCCCGCTCGATGCGGCAGGACTTCATCCGCTGCTGTTTGGCCGCTTTGGCGTCTATCAGGTGGCACTGCTATTTTTTGTCGGCGCCTGCATGGTGGCCTATGCAGCGATTTGGCGGGTCAGCGCCGCAGAGACGGTGGCGTCGATGGCCGCCATCGCTGCCGGCGCGTCGATCGCGCTGCTCGCGCTCAACCTCGACTACAACTCCGGCAATGTCATTGCGGTCTTCAATCCGCTCGAGAAGATGCTGAAGTTCGTCGATGCAGGAACGGCTGCGGCCGCGAACCAATCGAGCCTGGCGGACATCTTCCGGCTTCTGCTCGACGGCATGGTCTCGGTGGCGGCGCGATATTCCTTCGTGTTGCACTCTTCGCCGCGCCCCACGGTCTTTCTGACCTGGCTGATTGTGCCCGGTATCGTCTATGCGTGGATGCGAGGTGAAAGGCAGGCCGCGATCCAGGCGCTGCTTTTGCTGGCGGCGGCGATCTGCATCGATGCGCTCGGCATCCGGCGCGGGTTGAAGTCCGAATATTTCATCCTCACCGATCCCCTGATCATCCTCGCCGGCGCGCTTCTGCTCGATCGCTTGAGCGATCTGCGTTTTCACAGATGGGCCTATCCAATTGCTCTGGTTCTTTTCACGTTGCAGCTCGTAATCAGCCAGGCGGAGCCGATCAAATATGCCTTCATGCGCCGGGGGCCGGAATCGATCTGCGAATGGAACCAGCACTACTTGCCCCTGATGCCGTTGCCGTGGTGTCCGGTTTCGCACTCTTGAGAGGTTTTATCGGTGAACCAAAATGGCAAAACTGTTCGCACAGCTAAAGCTGATATGGCGTAACGCCGCAACTCGGCTATGATGGATAGGGAGCGGGAAATTGCGCGACGTATCCGTAAAATACCGGGGTCTCCGCGCGATCAGAAAACAGGGAAAGCCACCATGCGAGTTGCGACAGGATTGATCTTTGCAGGCGCGATTTCACTTTGCGCGAGCGGTGCGGCCTGGTCGCAAACTCCACCTGCCAAGACCGACGCCAAGCCTGCCGCCGCCGCTCCGGCCGCCACGCCTGCGGCGGCCAAGCCGCGCCTGCGCCAATCCCGACGCGCTCGGGATCGGCCGTGTCGTCGAGATCGACACCACCGGTGGACCCGGATTTGGTTTCGAACATTTCAAACAGCTTGATTTCCTGCGCGACAAGGAAGTCGTGCTGACCTTTGACGACGGCCCGTGGCCGGAGAACACGCCCGCCGTCCTCAAGGCGCTGGCCAACGAATGCACGACTGGCATTTTCTTCTCGATCGGAAAACACGCTACCTACTATCCCGAGATCCTCAAGGAGGTCCTCGCAGCCGGTCATACCATCGGTACTCACACCTGGTCGCATGCGACGCTTACAAACAAGAAGCTGACCGAAGACCAGCGCAAGGAAGAAATCGAGAAGGGATTTCAGCGCCGTGAAATGGGCGCTGGGCGGAGTCTCGCCGGCTCCCTTCTTCCGTTTCCCTGCGCTACAGCATCCGCCGGAAATGGTGACTTACCTCGGCACGCGAAACATCGCGATTTTCTCCTGCGATCTCGATTCGTTCGACTTCAAGGCGCGGAATGCGCAGCAGGTCATCGACGTTACGATGAAGAAGCTCGACAAGCTGGGCAAGGGCATCATCTTGCTGCATGACTTCCATAAGCATACCGCAGAAGCGCTGCCCACCCTGCTGCGCAAGTTGAAGGAAGGCGGCTACAAGGTCGTGCAGATGAAGCCCAAGGCGCCGGTTCAAACGCTTCCGCAATACGACGAGGAGGTATTGAAGGACGCCAAGCTTCCAACGGTCAGTTCTCGACCGGTGTCGAGCGTGGTGCAGACGATTTCGGAATAGTCTTCGCGCAAAACGCAGTGCCGGGATTCCGCATTGAAGGTTATGTCATCGTCTCCGCCGACGGAATGTTGGCGGACGCCCGGCACGTGATGCCGGACGCGCTGAAATTCGAAGGTGACAAGCAATTCTTTAATGCTGCACTCGATCGTGCCGACCTGATTGTTCATGGCCGGCACTCGCATGAGGGCCAGTCAAACTCGCCGCGACGAAAGCGGGTCGTTCTGACCCGGACCGTCGCCCGCATCGCCGGCGATCCATCCAATCCGAAGGCGACGCTATGGAATCCGGCCGGCGCTTCTTTTGAGGCTGCTTGCGGCCACGCCGGCGTTTACGAAGGGATCGTCGCGATCATCGGCGGACCGGACGTATTCGACATGTTCATGGATCGCTACGACACGTTCTGGCTTTCGCAGGCGCCCAACGTCCGCGTGCCCGACGGACAGCCCGTCTTCTCAGGCGTGCCGCATCGGACACCGCAGCAAATCCTCTCAGGCCACGGCCTTGTTGCCGGCCGGAGCCTCGTCCTTGATGCCGCAAACGGCGTTACCGTCACGCCGTGGCAGCGGACGCCTCAAACGTCGTAGCCGGGCTCGTGCACCTTTCCGGTGCGGCTGGATCCAGCGATCATGAACAAGGCGCCGATCAGCGACAGGTTTTTCAGCGCATGGACCAGGTTGTTTCGGGCCTCAGGGCCGGTTTGATTCCAGAAATCGTGGAAATAAAACGTCGCGGCCGCCACGAACAGGATCAGCAGGATCGCAAAGAAACGCGCACCAAAATTCAACGCAATCATGACACCACAGACGACCTCGATCGCCCCGGCTACGATCGCGAGGATATGCGCGATCGACATTCCGGTGATGGTCTCCAGCTGCGCCGTATAGGGAGCGAGGATCGTCGGAAGGACGATCTTCTCCGTCATCTGGGCCGTTGCCGACAGGTCCATGAGTTTGGCCGCGCCGGAGAAGACGAAGAGAACGGCGAACAGAATTCGCCCAAGTGTAACAAGCGCTGGCATTATCGGCCTCTCTAGGTCGCTAGCTCACGGATGGCGGGAACGATTATGGGCGTTCCGCGCCGGCATTTCAAACGGTCAATCGATTCCGGCTGGCGACGAATCGCCAGCCGCCCCTCTTTCTCCCGGACTAGCCGAATAGCGAAGGCTGCTGCCGGCCGGCCGGCTCCTGCGCTTCGACGGCGGCAATCGCCGTCATGTTGAGAATGCCCCGTGCGGTCACCGACGGGGTCAGAATATGCGCCGGACGTGACGGGCCTATGAGGATCGGGCCCACCGGCAGGGCATCGGCCAACGATTTGATCATTTGATAGGCGACGTTGGCGGTATCGAGATTGGGCATGATCAGGACATTCGCCTCTCCTTCGAGATGCGAATGCGGCAGGACCAGCTTGCGGGCCGTCTCCGACAGTGCGGTATCGCCCTGCATCTCGCCGTCAGCCTCGATTTCGGGGTGGTTCTGCCGCAACAGCGCCGTGGCGCGGCGCATCTTGCGGGAAGATTCCGTGTCGAAACTGCCAAAATCGGAATGCGACACAAAGGCGATTTTGGGCTTGATGTTGAAGCGCTGCACATGAACGGCCGCCAGCGCCGCCATTTCAGCGAGCTCCTCGGCGCTCGGATTTGGCCGCACCTGGGTATCGGCAATGAAAAACGAACCGTTGCGCGTAATCAGCAGCGACAATGCCGCGAAATCGCTCACTCCCGGCCGGAAGCCGATAATTTCGCGGACGTGGCGCAGATGGCTCCTGTAGCCGCCTTCGACGCCGCAAATCATGGCGTCGGCCTCGCCGCGGCTGACCGCCAAAGCCGCAATCACGGTGGCGTTGGTCCGCACCATGGTGCGCGCGGCATCCGGCGTGACACCGTGCCGGCCGGCAGTGGTGATGTAGGAGTGCACGTAGGAGCGATAACGCGGATCATCCTCGGGATTGATGAGGTCGAAATCCTTGCCGGCCTTGATGGCGAGGCCAAATCGCTTGATCCGTGCCTCAACCACCGATGGACGACCGACGAGAATCGGCCGCGCCACGTTTTCTTCCAGCACCACTTGCGTCGCGTGCAGCACGCGCTCGTCTTCGCCCTCGGCGTAGATGACGCGCACCGGCTGGGTCTTTGCCTTGGCAAACAGCGGCTTCATGACGAGACCGGAGCGGAAGGCAAAGCGCTCGAGCTGAGTGGCGTAGTCCTCGAATTTCGCAATCGGGCGGCTCGCCACGCCGGAGTCCATCGCTGCCTTGGCGACCGCGGGCGCGATGCGCAGGATCAGGCGCGGATCGAACGGGCCTGGAATCAGCGAGCCCGGACCGAAGCCTTGCGCCTGCCCGCTGTCGAAACCGGGCGCCAGCCCATCCACCGGCGGATCGCGGGCGAGTTGGGCGATGGCATCCACCGCCGCCTTTTTCATTTCCTCGTTGATTGCGGTCGCGCCGACGTCGAGCGCGCCGCGGAAGATGAATGGAAAACACAGGACATTGTTGACCTGATTGGGGAAGTCAGAACGGCCGGTGCAGATCATCGCATCGGGGCGAGCTTTACGCGCCTCGTCCGGCATGATTTCCGGGTTCGGGTTGGCCAGCGCCATCACCAGCGGCTGGTCCCCCATCTGCTTGACCATCTCCGGCTTCAATACGTTGGGCGCGGAAAGGCCGAGGAAAATGTCGGCGCCCGGAATCGCATCAGCCAGTACGCGCTTGTCGGTCTTCTGCGCGTAGACCGCCTTCCAGCGGTCCATCAATTTGGTGCGACCCTCGTAGACCACGCCCTCGATGTCGCAGACCCAGATGTTTTCGCGTTTGGCGCCCATCGACACCAGAAGATTGAGGCAGGCGAGCGCCGCCGCGCCTGCCCCCGAACAGACGATCTTGACGTCGGCCAGCTTCTTTCCGCTCAGGAAGAGCGCATTGGTGATGGCCGCGCCGACGATGATCGCCGTGCCATGCTGGTCGTCATGAAACACCGGGATTTTCATCCGCGCCTTGAGCTGGGATTCGATCTCAAAGCATTCCGGACCCTTGATGTCCTCGAGGTTGATGCCGCCGAAGGTCGGCTCGAGCGCCGCCACCGTTTCGACCACGCGCTCGATGGTGTCGGCGGCGATCTCGATATCGAAAACGTCGATCCCGGCAAATTTCTTGAACAGGACCGCCTTGCCCTCCATCACGGGTTTGGAGGCCAGGGGGCCGATGTTGCCGAGGCCGAGCACCGCCGTCCCGTTCGTGACCACTGCGACCAGATTGGCGCGGGCGGTGAGCGTGGCCGCCTCCGCCGGGTTGTTGGCGATTTCGGTACAGGCCGCGGCCACGCCCGGAGTATAGGCCAACGCCAGGTCGCGCTGATTGGCGAGCGGCTTGGTCGCCTGGATCTCCAGCTTGCCGGGCCGCGGCAGCCGGTGATAGGCGAGCGCTGCGGCATGAAGGTCTTCGGAATAGGACATTCGCTTCCCCCCGGGGGCCTGCTACGCCCCGAAACAATCGAGTTCGGTGGTATGAGCAATCAGTTCTGCGGCAGATTGAGGCGGATGTGAAGCACGCCGAGGTGCCTTCGCGCAACATCTGAAACGGCCCACATAACAGCCCCACAGAGTGACGACGGGCCCCTTTTGGACACCCCTGCCCGCAGCATTCGGCGAGGGTGGCACCTTGAGGTTGACATATCGACGCGATCCCGCGACGCGTTCGCGCCCGAGTGGTGCAAATAACTTGGCCCTTTCGAAAACGAAGAGGGCGCAGGGAATGCCGGGTGATGACCTCACCCATGGCCCACCTGCAACAAAAAAAGCAGGCGGCAGTCACCACAGGTTTAGCCGGATCAACCGGCATTCCCTGCGCGATGGTTTACGGCTTATATCGCGATCTCCTCGGGGACCGGGCTTTCTTGCCCCCGTCGCCGGCGTGATGCAAAGCATCATCGCCAAACTTGACCTCAGCGTCGGGAGGCCGGGACCACGCGACTTCGCCGTCCGCGAAAGACCACGTTCGTCTGACGTGCCATCCGCGTCCATCGCATCCCCGCCTCACGTGTCGTGACGATCGCGCGTACGTCCCTCTTCATCGAGGCAGGATGGCCGAGAACATCGTTCTGATTTGCCCGACGCCGCAAGCGCAATATCTGCGGCAGATTGGCACGACGGGCAATTTACGCATGACGCGTATGCGGGAATTGCGCGTCAGACAAAATCACCGAGCCATCTTGTTCAGAAATTGCAGTATCGCGGGGAGCAATTGCATTCCTAATCCTGAGCAATTGGCCAAACCCTGAGGCAGCTTCCATTTCCGATACGTCCCGTCCATTTATGAAAGCCAACGTCAGGCTGCATTGCAGCTTTGTAGGGTGGGTTAGTCTTGCTGCGTTACAAGACCCTCATGGTGAGGAGGCGCCCTTGCGCCATCTCGAACCATGAGGCCACATTACTATTCTTCGGCCTCGCCCTTCGAGACGCTTGCTCACGCAAGCTCCTCAGGATGAGGGGATAGGTCGGTTCTGACGCAGTCAGACCAGCCGAAGCCGTAACTCGCCTATTTTTCTCCGAGGATGGCGGGCAAGGGTTACGCTAACCCGCCCTACGCGCTCTCGCCTTTTTGCTCATCCCGAACTCGATAGCCTCGTAATCACGCTTCGAGCGGATCGGCTTGATCTCAGTCGCCGGCATATCGAAACCTCTTTTACATCGATTGGCCGGGCGTGCCCGATGAAAGCTCACCCCTTGTCCGGCAGATTGAGCCGGATGTGAAGCTCGCGCAACTGTTTCGGCGTGACCTCTGAGGGAGCGCCCATCATCAGGTCTTCGGCCCGCTGGTTCATCGGGAACAGAACCACTTCGCGCAGGTTTTCCTCGCCGCATAACAGCATGACGATCCGGTCGATGCCTGGCGCGATGCCACCGTGCGGCGGGGCGCCGAGCGAAAGCGCGCGCAGCATGCCGCCGAACTTCGCCTCCAGAACGTCTTCGGGGTAACCCGCAATCGCAAATGCCTTCTTCATGACGTCGGGACGATGATTGCGGATTGCGCCCGACGACAGTTCGGTGCCGTTGCAGACGATGTCGTACTGAACCGCCTTGAGGCTGAGCAGCTTTTCGTGGTCGTTCGGATCAAGCGCCAGGAACGCCTCGGGCTCGATGTTCGGCATCGAGAACGGATTGTGCGAGAAGTCGATCTTCTTCTCTTCCTCGTTCCACTCGAACATCGGGAAATCGACGATCCAGCAGAATTCGAACCTGTCCTTGTCGATCAGGTTCAATTCCTCACCGAGCTTGGTGCGGGCAAGGCCGGCGAATTTCCAGAACTTGTCGGGATCGCCGGCAACGAAGAACGCCGCGTCGCCTTCCTTCAATCCGAGTTGGGCGCGGATCGCCGCCGTCCGTTCCGGTCCGATATTGTTGGCGAGCGGACCGGCGCCCTCGCCGCCTTCGCGCCACATGATGTAGCCTAAGCCCGGCTGACCCTCGCCCTGCGCCCACGAGTTCATCCGGTCGCAGAAAGCGCGCGAGCCGCCGCCGGTGCCGGGGATCGCCCACACCTGGTTCTTGGGATCTTCCAGCATCCGCGCGAACACCTTGAAGCCGGAGCCGCGGAAATGCTCCGAGACGACCTGCATCTCGATCGGGTTGCGCAAGTCGGGCTTGTCGGTGCCGTATTTGCTCACCGCCGTCGCATAGGGGATCAGCGGGAATTTGGCGGTGACGGACTTGCCTTCCGCGAATTCCTCAAACACCCCGCGCATCACCGGTTCGATGGCGCTGAACACATCGTCCTGGGTGACAAAACTCATTTCGACATCGAGCTGGTAGAATTCGCCCGGCGAGCGATCGGCGCGCGCGTCCTCGTCGCGGAAGCAGGGCGCGATCTGAAAATAGCGGTCGAAGCCCGCGATCATCGTGAGCTGCTTGAACTGCTGCGGCGCCTGGGGCAGCGCATAGAACTTGCCCGGATGCAGCCGCGACGGCACCAGGAAGTCGCGGGCGCCTTCCGGCGAAGAAGCTGTCAGGATCGGGGTCTGGAATTCGAAGAATCCCTGCTCTTTCATGCGCTTGCGGATCGAATCGATGATCTGGCCGCGCTTGATGATGTTCTGGTGCAGCTTCTCGCGGCGAAGGTCGAGGAAACGGTACTTAAGCCTGATATCCTCGGGATATTCCTGCTCGCCGAACACCGGCATCGGCAGTTCCGCCGCCGGACCCAGCACCTCGATTTCGGCAGCGTAGAGTTCGACCAGGCCTGTCGCCAGTTCCAGATTGTCGGTCCCCTCCGGACGCCGCCGCACCTTGCCGTCGATCCGCACTACCCATTCGGAACGCAGCTTTTCGGCCACCTTGAAAGCCGGCGAATCCGGGTCGGCGACGCACTGCGTCAGGCCGTAGTGGTCGCGCAGATCGATGAACAGAACACCGCCATGGTCGCGAATGCGATGACACCAGCCGGACAAACGAACGCTCTGGCCGATGTCGCTCTCCCGGAGCGCGCCGCAGGTATGGGACCGGTAACGATGCATCTGATTTCCATCAGTCAAATGTAGGAGAAGCGGGATAGCTCAACGCCCTGCCCGAAGAGGTTGAGGGTTTAGCTGAGGCTTTCGGACGCGGCAACCGTCACCAGAGCTCCGATTCCGAAGTTCGCAAGCTATTGGGGCGACCTCTGATGCGAGCTTCGGAATCAAAGGAGCTCTGGCAAATATTGGTTTTTAGTGCGGCTTCGAATTTGAAGCTCCTATAACGAACTTGCGGCGAAACTGATAGGAACTTCAAATTCGCCGCACTAGCCAATTCGGAACATGACGCCCCAACGACCGGGCCATGCCCGGAAGGCCGATTGTTTAATCCCGACATATGCCTATCTTGATGTCATGACGGTGCATTTCCCCTTCCAGAACACCTATGCGGCGCTCCCGGACGGCTTCTTCGCGCGGGTGGCGCCGACGCCTGTGGCTTCGCCTCGGCTGATCAAATTAAACCGGCCCCTCGCCGTCCGGCTTGGGCTCGACCCGGACCGGCTGGAAAGCCCTGAGGGCGCCGAAATCCTCGCCGGCGCGCGCATCCCTGACGGCGCCGAACCGATCGCCATGGCCTATGCCGGCCACCAGTTCGGTTATTTCGTGCCGCAGCTCGGCGACGGCCGTGCCATCCTGCTCGGGGAAGTCATCGATATCGATGGCGTGCGCCGCGACATCCAGCTCAAGGGCTCGGGGCCGACGCCATTTTCCCGCCGCGGCGATGGACGCGCAGCGCTGGGACCCGTCTTGCGCGAGTACGTCGTGAGCGAGGCAATGGCCGCGCTCGGGATCCCGACGACGCGGTCGCTCGCCGCTACCATCACCGGCGAGCACGTCATCCGCGAGATGCCCCTGCCCGGCGCGGTACTTACGCGCGTGGCCTCCAGCCACATTCGCGTCGGAACCTTTCAATATTTCGCGGCCCGCGGCGATACGGCCGGTGTCAAGCGCCTCGCCGACCACGCCATTGCAAGACACTACCCGCAGGCCGCGCAAGCCGAGCGCCCCTATCACGCCCTGCTGGAGGGCGTGATCGCCCGACAGGCCGAACTGGTAGCACGCTGGCTTTTGGTAGGGTTCATTCACGGCGTCATGAATACCGACAATACCTCGATCTCCGGCGAGACCATCGACTATGGTCCCTGTGCGTTCCTGGATCACTATGATCCTGCGGCCGTGTTTTCCTCGATCGACGAGCAGGGCCGATACGCTTACGCCAACCAACCACGGATCGCGCTGTGGAATCTGACGCGACTAGCCGAATGTCTGCTGTCGCTGTTTTCCGACGACAAAGACAAAGCGATCGAGCAGGCGCAACTGATCCTCGCCGAATTTCCGGCGAAGTTTACCGCGGCCTATCAGTCCGGCCTGCGTCAGAAGATCGGCCTCTTCACCGAGCGTGACGGCGACGCGGCGCTGGTGCAGGATCTCTTGGACGCCATGGCCAAAAGCCAGGCCGACTTTACGTTGACCTTCCGCCGTCTGAGCGATGCCGCCGCCGATGCGAAGTACGATACCGAGGTTCGTCGGCACTTCGCCGATCCCTCAGCTTACGACGAATGGGCGGCACGCTGGCGCCAACGCATTAGCGAGGAGCCGCAAACGCCGGCCGAGCGCGCGGCGATGATGCGGACCGTCAACCCTGCCTTCATTCCCCGCAACCACCGCATCGAGGCGGTGATCCAGGCCGCCATCGGCCGCGACGACTTTGCACCGTTTGAGGAACTGCTGACGGTGCTGGCGAAACCCTACGAGGACCAGCCAGCATTCTCGCAATATGCCGAGCCACCGCAGCCGGATCAGCGCGTGCTCCAGACCTTCTGCGGAACATAAATCATTAACCCTCGGCCTAACATTGGGCGGCCGACGCGTCGTCCGGCACCGCAAATTAAGGAGCGGTCAATCGCTTCCCCGCAAATCTATCGGTTTGTTTGGGGGATTTTCCGTGGACGCGTTGGTTTTCGAATTCATGGGTCTGGCGATGCTTGCGCTTTGCGTCATCGTGCTGGCAATTCCGTCCACCCGGCGACCCGCCGGCCGGCAGCGCCACGACTTCTGACTCAATTACGCCTCACAATCGGCGCGTCGGAAAGTCATGGGCACTAGCAAACTTATTGATTCTAGTACCGCTTTGTCGATCTGAAGTCCCTGATCGAATTCGCCGCTTGTGGCGCAGGGACTTCAGATCGGCGGTACTAGTGGTCCAATTCTAACATTCGCATCCCTTCTCAGCGGCCACTGTTGCGAATGTTAGAATCAAAGGACCACTAGCAAATATCTGTTTCTAGTGGAGTTTAGGATCTGACATTCGCTTTGCGAGTTCGCGGCCAGGTAGGTAGCGAATGTCAGATCCACTCCACTAGCGTAGAATTCAAGTCTCGATTCCGCCGCAACGCCCTTGACATATCAGCGCTTTCGGCCGAACGCCCTTCGGGAAAGCGTCATGGACCGTTTATGGATCTGATTAGCACTACCGCGGAACTCACCGCCTTTTGTGATCGCCTCGCCAAACACCGGGTCATCACCGTCGATACCGAATTCCTTCGCGAGACCACCTATTACCCGCTGCTGTGCGTGGTGCAGATGGCGAGCGCGGAAGAGGCGGCGGTAATCGATGCGCTCGCGGAAGGCATCGACCTCAAACCTTTCTTCAAGCTGATGGCCGATGAAAAGGTCTTGAAGGTCTTTCACGCCGCACGCCAGGACATCGAGATCGTCTGGCACCGCGTCGGAATCGTGCCGCATCCGATCTTCGACACACAGGTCGCCGCCATGGTGCTCGGCTATGGCGATTCGATCGCTTACGACCAGTTGGTCGAACGCGTCACCGGCCATCGGCCCGACAAGACCCATCGCTTTACCGATTGGTCGCGACGGCCGCTGACCGACGACCAGATGCACTACGCGCTGGCCGACGTCACGCATCTGCGCGACGTGTTTGCGGCGCTCGACGCCGATCTCAAAAAGCGCGGCCGCAGCGACTGGGTGAGCGAGGAAATGGAGGTTCTGACGAGCCCGAGGACTTACGACTTTCACCCCGAGCGCGCATGGGAGCGGCTGAAGACCCGGGTGCGCAAACCGAAAGAGCTTGCCGTGCTGATCGAAGTCGCGGCGTGGCGCGAACAGGAGGCCCAAAGCCGTGACGTGCCGCGCGGGCGCATCCTGAAGGATGACGCCGTCGGCGACATTGCCACCCACGCGCCGATCAGCCTCGAGAAGCTTGCCAATTTGCGGTCGCTGCCGAAAGGTTTCGATCGATCGAAATGGGGCGCTGACATCGTCGCTGCCGTGCAACGCGGCCTCGCGCGCGATCACGGGACGCTACCGAAGATCGAGAAACCGCGCAGCAACGCCAACGGCGCGGCCATCGTCGAACTGCTCAAGGTATTGCTGCGAATGACGTCGGAGCGTCACGCGGTGGCAAGCAAGGTGATCGCAACCGTCGACGACCTCGAGCAGATTGCAGCCGATGACAATGCCGATGTCGGCGCTTTGCACGGTTGGCGCCGCGAACTGTTCGGCGAGGCCGCGCTGGCACTCAAGCAAGGCCGGCTCGCGCTTGCGATCGAAAAAGGCCGAGTTGTAAAAGTCGACCGCAACTGACCCCCCGGGGACAAATTGCTACAACTGCTTGTAGGTCGCACGAATTGCCTTAGCGGGTATTTCTTGGCGTTCTTCAGCCACGGTGCGCTTTAGCACGACCGGTTTCGCCTACCATTTGACCTCAACACCCATCGTTGCCTGATGGGATTGCAGCGCAGACCGAAACTTGCCGTCGTAGTTGAGGTAAAGGCGCACGGCATTGGTCAGGCTCAGCGACAGGGCGGCGCCGGCATCCGCGCCGTACCGGCTTTCGCCGATCCCCTGAACCATGATGCTCTCGCGTCCAAGGCTGACGGTGACCGCGCCGAGATTCTGCTCGAGGTTATCGACGAACTTGCCATAGGCCGAAAGGTCGAGGATCTTTTGATCGACGATCCAGTAGTGGCCGACCTCCGCACCGAGCAGCATGCGGGAGCGTTCGAGCGTCGCGCCAGTGGCCGAAACCGGATCCAGGCCGCCCATCTCGCTGAAACGATCCCGTCGATGCGTGAACGTATTCGAGCGCAGCTTTCGGCACGAGCCGGCTCTGATCCCTGGTCCAGTAATAGCTGAGCTCGGTCAGCGCGCCGTCGATCTGGCCGTTATAGCCCGCGCTGGCAACGCCGAACGCCGTATCGCGGCTGGAGTTGATCTTTCCAAAACCGTGAACCAGCGCCACCGCCCAGGTCCACGGTCCCTTGTCGATCGAAGCGTTGAAGCCGAGTTGAGTAAGGTCAAGGTTCGCCGACTGCATCACCGGCGCGACGTCAATGCCGGTTCGGCTTTGGTCGACCGAAAATCCGACATTCACACCGGGCGCGATCCGCGCACCAAATCCGGCTACGCCGCCCGAGGTGACCCGCTCATCGCCGACGAAATTGCCTTGCGGGCCGGTCCTGCTCGAAATCCCGTAGGCCTCACCCCAGGTTCGGAAAGGTTGCCCATCAATGGCCTCCGATGCGCCGCCGCCGCCCGGATTGCTCCGCGACGCGCGGCCGAAGCCGCCGCTCGCCTGGTCGCCGAGCCGCTCCAGAAAGTTGCTTCCGAGGTTCGTGATCGCAGCGCCGGAGGAAAGGTCGGAAGTGGGAGTTGACGGGGTCGGCGGCGGGGGAAGAAACACTGCAGCCGAAGGAGACGGTGCGAGGACTTGCGCTTGGACCTGCTGCCCCGAACAGCTCAGGAAAAGCGCAACGGCCACAAAAAAGGTTATGCCAAGCCGTCGACCGGCTTCGGTCTCCACCGCACGCAAAGACCGCAGTGACCAGCCCATCGACGTACCCAAAATAAAGGGCGCCGCAGCGCCGAAAAATACAAATCGTCTTCAAACGAAGCGATTTGTTCGTAGTTCCGCGACAGCGTCAATCGGTCTTGGCCCCGCCTTCAGGGCGATTGATATGCCCTGTTGTTCCCCGGCAACAGGCGGGTCCCGGGGTGGACAAAGCCCTCTAGCGATTTTCCCAAGGACCCCAGAAGCTTGCTAACGCGCAAATTTCGTGTTGCAATCCCTGTCACAATCGGAATTAGGCCGATCGGCTGTGCGTTTCGCGACTGGACATTCAGCAGACATCCGCAAAGCCCGCTTGTGGCGCGGCACGCAAATAGCGTGACGCGTCTTCTTTACGTCTAGACCAGGAGACAGGCGATGCAAAAAGGCACCGTCAAGTGGTTCAACCCGACGAAGGGTTATGGGTTCATCAAGCCGATGGTCGGCGATAAGGACGTGTTCGTCCATATCTCTGCCGTCGAGCGCGCTGGCCTCACCACCCTTAACGAGAATCAGGTTATCGAGTACGACCTTGTTGAGAATCGCGGGAAGACTTCCGCGGAAAATCTCAAGGTCTCCTAAGCTTCGTCACGATCCGCGCAAGCAATCCTGATGCACCCCCGGCCATGCCGGGGGATTTTGTTATCTATGCCCCTGCGCCGCGCGCAAGCTGTGGCGCTATCAACGTGTCTTCGCCGCCAACGTCGCCGTCGAGGTGACAGACCGCACCTTCGAGACGAAGTTTTCCGCTCGCCAAAAGACCGAGCGCCTTCGGATAGATCTGATGCTCGACCGTCAGAATCCGCGCCGACAGCGTATCGGGCGTATCATCGTCACGGACCACAACCACCCCCTGCATCACGATCGGTCCGGCGTCGGTTTCAGGCGTGACGAAATGGACGGTCGCTCCCGATACTTTTACGCCGGCGTTCAAGGCCTGTGCGTGGGGATCAAGACCGGGGAAAGACGGCAGCAGGGAAGGATGGATATTGAGCATCCTGCCGTACCATCGCTGCACGAATTCGGCCGTGAACAGCCGCATGAAGCCGCCGAGGCAAATCAGTTCGATGCCATGCGCCTCAAGTGTCGGCTGCAAGGCTGCTTCGAATGCCGCGCGATCTTTCCCGAACGGCTTGCTTTCAATCGTCACCGTCGGGATGCCCTCCGCGCTCGCCAGGGCAAGCCCGGCCGCATCAGCGCGGTTCGAAATCACCAGCGTGATCTCGGCGGGAAAATCCTCAGCCCTCGCCGCCTTGATCAAGGCAACCATGTTCGAGCCGCGTCCCGAAATCAGGATCGCCACGCGGGGTTTTGAGAGCCCCTCTCGTCGATTCGGCGTCACCATGAAAGATCGAGATGGCCGTTGTAGACCACGCGGTGCTCGCCCTGCGCCGGGATCACCTCGCCCAGCACGGTCACGCCCTCGCCGGCATCGTTGAGAAAGCGGCTGACGGCTTCGACGGCATCGGGCTCGACGACGACAATCATGCCGATCCCGCAATTGAAGGTGCGTAGCAGTTCGAGCTCAGCGACGCTGCCCTGCGCTGCCAGCCATTTGAAGACCGGCAGTACCGGCACCCGTGCGAGATCAATCCCGACGCCCAAGTGCTTCGGCAGCACGCGCGGGATATTGTCGGTGAACCCTCCGCCCGTGATATGCGCGAGTGCCTTGACGGCGCCGGTTTCGCGGATGGCCCCAAGGCAGGACCGGACATAGAGCCTGGTCGGGGCCAGCAAGGCCCCGCCGAGCGTCATCACCGGCGAAAACGGCGCCGGCGCATCAAATCGGAGGCCCGAGGCCTCGACGATCCTGCGGACCAGCGAAAACCCATTGGAGTGAACTCCAGACGAGGCCAGGCCAAGCACGGCGTCGCCGGCACGGATATCGGAGCGCGGCAATAGAGTACCGCGCTCGGCGGCGCCGACCGCAAATCCCGCAAGGTCGTAGTCCCCATCCCTGTAAAGCCCCGGCATCTCGGCGGTTTCGCCGCCGATCAGGGCGCAGCCGGATTCCCGGCACCCCTCGGCGATACCGGCCACGATCGAGGCGGTCGCCTCCGGTTCGAGCTTTCCGCACGCGAAATAATCGAGAAAGAACAGCGGTTCCGCGCCCTGTACCACGAGGTCATTGACCGACATCGCGACGAGGTCGATCCCGATCCCGCCATGCAGCCCGGTGTCGATCGCGATCTTGACCTTGGTCCCGACGCCGTCGGTCGCCGCGACCAGAACCGGGTCCTTGAAGCCAGCGGCCTTCAGGTCGAACAAGCCCGCCAAAGCCGCCAATTTCGGCCTCGGTGCCGGCCCGCGCCGTGGCACGAACCATCGGCTTGATCAGATCGACCAGCCGGTTGCCCGCATCGATATCGACACCCGAATCCGCGTAAGTGAGCCCGTTCCTGCGTTCGGCCATGGCCTATTCCAGTTGATGACGGCTGGGTTACGTCGGATTTGGCTTATGTGCAATGGTGGCAGGCGCTTACCATGTAGACAACAGTGGTCCGCCCAGCAAAACTCCACTGGAAACCCAAATTTGCTAGTGTCGCTTTGGTTTTGACATTCACAAACGAACTCGCCGCGACAGATTGCAAATGTCAGAGCACTGGACCGGCAGGCGGGAAACGACCGAGTTGAGTATTCCGAATATCATTACGTTGGGACGCATCATTCTGGTCCCGGTCATCGTCTGGGCGATTGCCTCCAACCAGATGGAGATCGCGTTTGCGATCTTCGTCATCGCGGGCGTGAGCGACGCCGTCGATGGATTTCTGGCCAAACGCTTCAACATGTCGAGCGAATTGGGCGCGCTGCTCGATCCGCTCGCCGACAAGGCGCTTCTGGTTTCGATTTACGTGGCACTCGGCATCTGGGGTGCGGTGCCGCGCTGGATCGTTATCCTCATAGTCTCGCGCGATTTCATGATCGTCGCGGCCGTGATCGTGTCGTGGTTGTTCGACAAACCGGTTCCGATGAAACCGTTGATGGTTTCCAAACTCAACACGGCGACGCAGGTGGCGCTTGCGGCATTGATCCTGGCCTCGCTCGGTTTCGGTTTCAAACCGACGCCGTATGACGCGGTGCTGATGGGACTGGTAACGGTCTTTACTTTGGTTTCCGTATCCCTCTATCTCGTCGAGTGGGTACGGCATATGAGCACGATCGAGGCGAGTTAGGCCTGATCGAGAGTGCCGGAATCGGAGTCTCGCGTGGCAGGCCGCGTTCAACCTCGTCAACTGGCGTTTGCGCTCCCGCACGCAGAGAGTTTTACGCGCGATGATTTCCTGGAGGGACCGGCCAATGCCGCCGGTCTCGCGCTGGTCGATCGCTGGCCGGACTGGCCGAACCGGGTAATGTTTCTGGTTGGCCCGGAAGGCGCCGGCAAGAGCCACCTCGCCGCAATATGGGCCGAGCAGTCCGGCGCCCGCTCGACGTCGGCGCATGCGCTGACCGCGGCGGAGGTTCCGGGCGCGCTTGCGACCGGGGCGCTCGTGATCGACGATCTGAAAGCCGCAGACATCGACGAGCGCGCGTTGTTTCATTTGCTGAACCTTGCGCGCGAAGACGGCGCCTTCGTCCTGATGACCGCACGTGTGCTGCCGACCGAGGTTGAACTTCGCGACCTGCGCTCAAGGCTGCGTGCGGTGCCGGCCGTTGGGTTGCTGTCGCCGGACGATCGCCTGTTTCGCGCCTTGATCGTGAAATTCTGCGCCGATCGCCAGCTCGCCGTCGACGAGACCGTGGTGAGCTATCTCACCACCCGTCTTGAGCGTTCCTATGCTGCCGCGCGCCAGGCGGTGGAGCTTCTCGACACCGAAGCTTTGCGGCTCGGCAGGCCGGTCACCCGGGCCCTGGCAGCGGAACTTCTCCGCAGTAACGCTTGATTAGGAAGCCGTACCCCACCTTGACGCGGCCCAAGACGGGAACATCAATGTCATTGAAACGTCACCGCCAAATCACATGATTTCTGCCATCGCGGCACGGCTGGAGATGAAATGGATCGAAACTTGATGGATTCCTCCCAAGCTATTGCAACTACAGAGAAAGATACTGACGCCCCCAGCGCGCCCGCGATCGGAAGCAGCCCCGAGCGCTTCATCAACCGGGAACTTTCCTGGCTGCATTTCAATCGCCGGGTACTGGAGGAATCGGTCAATCCGGGTCACCCGGCCCTGGAGCGCGTCCGATTCCTGTCGATTTCCGCCAACAACCTCGACGAATTTTTCATGGTCCGGGTAGCCGGCATCAAGGCCCAGGTGCGCGAGGGCATCACCGAGCGCAGTCCCGATGGGCTCACTCCGGCCGAGCAGCTCGTGCTGATCAATGAGGCGGTTTCCAAGCTCGCCAACGACCAGCAGGCGATCTGGCGCGACCTGCACAAGATTCTCGCAGCCGTTGGCATCGTGCTCGTCGAAGGCCGCGAGGTCACCAAATCCGAGCGGACCTGGATCGAGGACCATTTCCTCCATAACATTTTCCCGTTGCTGACGCCGCTGGCGATCGACCCCGCCCACCCCTTCCCGTTCATTCCGAGCCTCGGCTTTACCGTTGCGCTTCAACTGGCGCGGGTCTCCGACGGCAAGGCGATGAACGCGCTCATTCGCATGCCCGGCAAGATCGACCGCTTCGTTCGCCTGCCCGCCGGCAAGGACGGCGCAGTGCGGCTGCTCACGCTCGAACAGGCCACGGGCCTGTTCATCGGCCGCCTGTTCCCGGGCTACACCGTCAAGGGCCAGGGCGCGTTTCGCATCATCCGCGACTCCGAACTCGAAATCGAGGAAGAAGCGGAAGATCTCGTCCGCCTGTTCGAGACCGCGCTGAAGCGGCGGCGGCGCGGCTCGGTGATCCGCCTCGAAATGGAAGCCAAGATGCCGGAGGAGTTGCGTGCTTTCGTGCAACGCGCGCTCTCCACCGCCGACGACGAGGTGCTGCTGGTCGACGGCGTGCTCGCCATGAACGAGCTGTCGCAACTGACGAGGCTCGATCGGCCCGATCTCGAATTCGTGCCGTATGTGCCACGTCACCCCGAACGCGTGCGCGACCATGGCGGCGACATCTTTGCCGCGATCCGGCAAAAGGACCTCATCGTCCACCATCCTTACGAATCCTTCGACGTCGTCGTGCAGTTCCTGCAACAGGCGGCACGCGACCCCGACGTCGTTGCCATCAAGCAGACGCTCTATCGCACCTCGAACAACTCGCCGATCGTGCGCGCGCTGGCGGAAGCCGCCGAAGCCGGCAAGTCCGTCACCGCGCTCATTGAACTCAAGGCGCGCTTCGATGAGGAAGCCAATATCCGCTGGGCACGTGACCTCGAACGCGCCGGCGTGCAGGTCGTGTATGGATTTATCGAATTAAAGACTCACGCCAAGTTGTCGATGGTGGTCCGCCGCGAAAGCGGCAACCTCACCACTTATGTCCACACCGGAACCGGAAACTATCATCCGGTGACAGCGCGCATCTATACCGACCTGTCTTACTTCACGTCCGATCCGATCATCGGCCGCGACGCCGCGCGGGTGTTCAACTACATCACCGGCTATGCTGAGCCGAGCGACATCGAGAAGATGGCGGTGTCGCCCCTCACCTTGCGCAAGCGGATGATCGAACACATTCGCGGCGAGACCAACTATGCCCGGCACGGCAAGCCTGCCGCCATCTGGCTGAAGATGAACTCGCTGGTCGATCCTGAAATCATCAATTCGCTGTATGAAGCCTCGCAGGCCGGCGTCTCGATCGAACTCGTGGTGCGCGGAATTTGCTGCCTGCGGCCGGGCATTCCAGGGTTTTCGGAGAACATCCGCGTCAAATCGATCATCGGCCGATTCCTTGAACATGGCCGAATCTATTGCTTCGGGATGGGACAGGGCCTGCCGAGCGCCAAAGCGGCTGTGTATATCTCGTCCGCCGACATGATGCCGCGCAACCTGGATCGCCGCGTCGAGATCCTCTGTCCATTGCAGAATCCTACGGTGCATCAGCAGGTTCTCGAGCAGATCATGGTCGCGAACCTGAAGGATACTGAGCAAAGCTGGCAATTGTTGCCCGACGGTTCTTCAACGCGTATGAAGGCCGCCAAGGGCGAGGAGCCCTTCAATCTGCATAACTATTTCATGACGAATCCGAGTCTGTCTGGCCGTGGAAAGTCACTCAAGGAATCATCGCCCCGGCGCCTCACTCGCCGCACCGAGCGCCAGCAATCGTCATAAGAGGATGGGGCGGTGACGCGGGCGCGCAAGCGCGCCTCGAGCGTGGCTGTCATCGATATCGGCTCGAACTCGGTACGTCTCGTCGTCTACGAGACGATGGCGCGCAGCCTGATCACCATCTTCAACGAGAAAGCCCTGTGCGGCCTCGGCCGCGAAGTGCAATCCACAGGCCTGCTCGCCCCCGACGCCGTCAACAAGGCATTGACCTCGCTGCGGCGTTTTCGGGCGCTGTGCAGGGTTATGAAGGTGGGGCGTGTTTATGCGATCGCAACCGCTGCCTGCCGTGACGCCAGCAACGGTGCCGATTTCATCGCCAAAGCCGAGCGCATTTGTGGAACGAAAATCGAAATCCTGTCAGGGCCACGAGAGGCGAAGTTATCGGCGCTCGGTGTCGTCTCCGGCGTGCACCGGCCGGACGGCATCGTCGGAGATCTCGGCGGCGGCTCGCTGGAATTGATCGACGTGCGCGGCAATCGCGTGCGCGGCGGGCTGACCCTTCCGCTCGGAAGCCTCGCGCTGCAGGACCTGTCGCACAAGTCGCTGAAGCGCGCCGAACGCATCGTCAAGGCCGAACTTTCCGACGTCGATCAGATCAAAGGCGGCCGCGGCCGAACGTTTTATGCGGTGGGCGGAACATGGCGCGCCTTGGCGCGCATCCACATCATTCAGAGCGAATACCCGCTCGGCGTGATGCATGGCTATTCGATCCCGGCCCAGGACGCGCTCGATTTCGCGCGGCGGCTGCGCCGCCTGGTAGCAGCGGACATGCTGGCCAATATCGAGGTCATTGCGGATGCCCGGCGGCCGCTGCTGGCCTACGCCGCGCTGGTTCTCGAATACATCATCCGCGTCGCCCGGCCGAAAACCATCGTGTTCTCGACTTTCGGGGTGCGCGAAGGCCTGCTCTACGAAATGCTGCCTGACACCGAGCGGGCTAAGGATGGTTTCATCTGCGCCGCCCAGAAGCTCAACGAATTGCTGTCGCGATCGGCCCGCCACGCCCAGGAATTGATCGAGTGGACCGACCGGTTCGTGCGGGTCGCCAGGTTGCGCGAGACGGAAGAAGACCGACGCCTGCGCCACGCCGCCTGCCTCCTGTCGGATATCGGGTGGCGCGTGCATCCCGATCATCGCGGCGAGGAAACCCTCAACCTCATCACCAACGGGAATTTTGGTTCAATCAGCCATCAGGGCCGGGCCTTTGTCGCGCTATCGGTTTTCTACCGCTATGCAGGCTTGAGCGAGCAGAATGAACCGCCGCAGACCATGCAGGAGCTGGTGCCGCCCGCGATGCTTGAACGCGCTCGCTTGTTAGGGGCAGCCTTTCGCGTCGCTCACCTGATCTCGGCAGCGCGGCCCGGCGTGTTGCCGGCGACGCACTTTCGTAGCCTCGGCCGCAAGCTGACGCTGGTGTTCGAGCACAAACTGGTCGATCTCGTCGCCGACCGCGTCGGCAGCCGTTTCAAGCAGCTCGCGCGGCTCATCGGCCGCTCCGGATCGATCGTCAGACGCTAGAGCATGATCCGGAAAAGTGTGTAGCGGTTTTCCGAAAAGATCGTGCTCAATCAAAGAACTAAAGCGCGATGACAATTCCATCAAATCTCATCGCGCTTCAGGGGTCCGATTTTAACATTCGCATCCCCTCTCAGGGGTCATTTTTCAAATCAAAGCGACCACCAGCAAATATAAGTTTCTGGTGGAGTTTTGGATTTGACATTCGCTTGCCGAACAAGCGGCGGGTGGGTATCGCAAATCCACTCCACCAGGATTTTGCGGAAGTATCAGCCGGCTTCTCGAGCCGTCAGCCGGCGCCACCGCCAGATCGATCCGGCCACCAGGACGCTGACGGCTCCGAGAACCGACGCCAGATATCCGACGAGTGCATGCGGCGACAGACCCAAAATGGCCGATTTCGCCTCAAGGCGAGATGCGATCGTGCTGTCGAGTAGCCGATATAGCCAGGGTTGCACGGCAGGATCGCTTACGATGACCTCGCCCGCGATCCAGCCCAGCAGCATAGCGCCCAGCCAGACCAGAATCGGAAAACGATCGAGAACCACCATGATCAGGGCGGCGCCCGCGACGATAATGGGGATGCTGATGGCAAGACCGAGGATGAGCAGCGAGAGCTGACCGTTTGCGGCGGCCGCGACCGCAATCACATTGTCGAGGCTCATGATGATGTCGGCGATGACGACAATGCGGATCGCATGCCAAAGCGTCGTGCCGGCCGTAATTTCATCGTCATCGTCTTCGGGGACCAACAGCTTGGCCGCGATCACGAGCAATGCGAGACCGCCGATCAGCTTCAGATAGGGCAGCGCCATCAGCGTGGCGACGACGCCGGTGAAGACAATCAGGAGCACCACGGCAATGCCGGCGCCGATGATCATGCCCCAAAGCCGGTGCCGGCCACGCAGGCCACGGCAAGCCATGGCGATCACGAGCGCGTTGTCACCCGACAACAGGATGTTGATCCAGATGATCTTGCCGACCGCCAGCCAGAACGCCGGCGTCTGCATGTCGACCCGCAACTGCGCGAAAAAACTGGCGATAGTGGCGGGATCAACGAGCTGCAACAGCGCGTTCACAGCCTGCCCCCTGGACCACGGGTCACTGTCGCCCGCGGTTGATGTTGAGACGCGCCGTCAAAACCAGTGTCCAGATTCCGAAGTTCGCATCATTTTGCGGCGCCACGTTTACGAACTTCGGAATCGAAAGGACACTGGCAAACTACTTAATCCAGCGTGGCTTTGGTTCAAAAGTCCGCATGAAGGAACTCGAACTTCAAATTCGCCGCACTAGCCGACAATCTCGTTGCCGGAAAAGAACTGGGCAATCTCGATGGCCGCCGTTTCCCGAGCATCCGATCCATGCACCGAATTCTCGCCGATTGATCTCGCATGCACCTTGCGGATCGTGCCTTCGGCCGCCTTGGACGGATCGGTCGCGCCCATGACGTCACGGTACTTGAGAACGGCGTTTTCTCCCTCGAGCACCTGAACGACGACAGGTCCGGAGGTCATGAACTCCACCAGTTCGCCGAAGAAGGGACGCGCCTTGTGGACGGCATAGAAGGTTTCCGCCTGCTCGCGGGACATCCGGATCCGCTTTTGCGCGACGATGCGCAAACCCGCTTTCTCAACCAGCGCATTGACGGCGCCGGTCAGATTGCGAGCCGTCGCGTCCGGCTTGATGATGGAAAAGGTGCGTTCGATCGCCATGGTTTCATCCTTGAAAAAGCGCCGATGGAAGTTGCGGGCTTATATCGGTGCAGCCGCGGCGCGGCAAGCGAAGTGATAGGGCGCAACGGGCCGCGCGGGCTCGTGATGGGATGCAGAATTACATCGAATTCACCCAGATGAACCTTTTCTGAAACGGTCATCCCACCGTCGTTCACGTGGCCGGCTGTAGGGTCTTGTCAACC
This sequence comes from uncultured Alphaproteobacteria bacterium, assembly GCA_963706265.1. Taxonomy (GTDB): domain Bacteria; phylum Pseudomonadota; class Alphaproteobacteria; order Rhizobiales; family Xanthobacteraceae; genus Bradyrhizobium. The sequence goes on from CAVPLO010000005.1 coordinate 840,415, forward strand.
GGACGCCGCACTGCCTCGGAAGGCGTTCAGGGAAACTGCTTTTCACCCGTGGCGCCCTGGGCGCCCAACCTGAGGAGACGTCGATGTTACGCAAACTCTCGCTTGCTTTAGTTGCCGCGGTTTCGCTTGGTGCAGCCGCGCTGGCACCCACCTCGGCTTCGGCCTGGGGTGGCTATCACGGTGGATGGCGCGGCGGCTGGCATCACGGCTGGGGCGGACCGCGCTTCTTTGTCGGCGGCCCGGCCTACTATGGCTACGGATATGGCGGCTGCTACGTGCGGCGGCTGGTTCCGACTCCCTTCGGACTTCGCTGGCGCCTGATCAACCGCTGCTACTGAGTCTGACGCGTGATATCCAGCGTCAAGGGCCCCGACTATCTACAGTCGGGGCCTCCCATGTTCCTTCCGGCGACGTAGATTATTTATGGAAAATTAGCCAAAACAGCCAAGTACCCACGGATAGCTGGAAACAAATCCCGTTCCGAAGACTTGGTACGCCGTAACCTGATTGACATCGTCGGGGCACGGAACTGGTCATGAGAATCGCGCGCACAGACGAAGACATCGAATCGCTCGACCACAAGTCGAGCCGATCGATCTGCGACGCCGTGGGCGAACGTCTCCAGCAGGTCCTCCGTCCCGATTCGGGTATGTCGTCTCACCTCCAGCATCTCGTTGATGAATTACGAAAACGCGACGAGAGCGGCGTGAAGCCGCATTGGCACGACAAGCGCTAGCCGGCTTTTCGAGCGACCGGATCAACATACCGGTTGCGTTTTGGAACGGCTGCGGTGAAAAGCCCGCATGCTTGCCATTACCGATATTTCGGTCCGGATTGCCGGGCGCCTTCTGATCGACCACAGTTCGGTACAGATCATACCCGGCGCACGCGTCGGCTTCATCGGCCGCAACGGCGTCGGCAAATCCACGCTGTTTCATGCCATCCGCGGCGATCTACCGACAGAGACGGGCAGTATCGCAATTCCACCGCGTTGGCGTATTGGCAGCCTTGCACAGGAAGCCCCGAACGGACCGGAAAAGCTGATCGAGGTCGTCCTGCAAGCCGATCGCGAACGCGAGACGTTGATGCGCGAAGCCGAGGTTGCCAGTGACCCGATTCGTATCGCCGAAATTCAGACCCGGCTCGCCGACATCGAGGCGCATTCCGCGCCGGCACGTGCCGCCGCGATCCTCGGTGGTCTCGGATTTTCGTCGGAAGAGCAGAACAGGCCGTGCTCGGAATTCTCAGGCGGCTGGCGAATGCGCGTGGCGCTTGCCGCGACATTGTTCGCTGCGCCCGACCTGTTGCTACTGGATGAACCCACGAACTATCTCGACCTCGAAGGTACGCTTTGGCTGGAAAATCATCTCGCCAACTATCCCCGCACCGTCATCGTCATCAGCCACGACCGCGATCTGCTGGAGACATCGGTCGATCAGATCCTTCATCTCGATCGCCGCAAGCTGACACTCTACAAGGGCAGCTATTCCTCGTTCGAGGAACAGCGCGCCATGCGCGAACTCCTGGACGCCAAGCATGCCAAGCGGCAAGCCGAAGAGCGCAAGCGGCTGCAAGCCTTCGTCGACCGCTTCAAGGCCAAGGCCTCCAAAGCCCGTCAGGCGCAATCGCGCGTCAAGATGCTGGAGCGAATGAAGCCGGTGACGGCGCTCGTCACGCAGGACGTGCACGAGATCACGTTCCCACAGCCGGAAAAAATGTTGTCGCCACCGATCATCGCCGTCGATGAAGTATCGGTGGGCTACGACCCGAAGCAGCCGGTCCTCAACCGCGTGACGCTGCGCATCGACAACGACGACCGCATCGCGCTGTTAGGCGCCAACGGCAACGGCAAGTCTACGCTGGTCAAACTGCTTGCCGGCAGGCTTTCGCCTTTTTCCGGGAAAATCACCCGGGCCGAAAAGCTGTCGGTCGGGTACTTTGCCCAGCATCAGGTCGATGAACTCAATATCGACGCTTCACCCTACGATCACGTTCGCAGGCTGATGCCCGACGCGCCCGAGAGCAAGGTGCGCGGACGCACCGGCGCCATCGGCTTCTCCAGCAAGGCCGGCGACACGCTGGTGAAGAATTTGTCCGGCGGCGAAAAGGCCCGCCTGCTGTTGGGACTTGCGACTTTCTTCGGCCCCAACATGATTATTCTGGACGAGCCGACCAACCATCTGGATATCGACAGCCGCGCGGCGCTCGCCGAGGCCGTCAACGATTTTGCCGGCGCCGTCATCATGGTCTCCCATGACCGCTACCTGATCGAAGCCTGTGCCGATCGGTTATGGGTCGTCGCTGACCGCACGGTGACGAGCTATGACGGCGACCTCGATGATTACCGGAGGACAGTGCTGTCGGCACGTGGCGCGCCGACCGCTCCGCGCGAACGCGGCCCCGAACGAAATGGCCGAAGCGATACGAATTCGTCTCGCCCGAAGGAAAAACGCATTGCGCCCAAAAAGCGGATTGCGGAAGCAGAAGCGGAGATGACGCGCATCAGCGGCATCATTGCGAAGATCGATGCCGCGCTCGCGCTACCCGATCTGTTCACACGCGACCCGAAACAGGCCGCCCAACTCAGCAAGGCGCGCGCAGGTGCCGCGGAGGCCCTGACGAAAGCCGAGGAGGAATGGCTGGCAGCAAGCTCGGAAGTCGACGAGGGGGCTCGTCAAGCCTAGTGGTCCAATTCTAACATTTGCATCCCGGCGTAGCAGGCACCTTTGCAAATGTTAGAATTCCAAGGACCACTAGCCAATATAGGTTTCTAGTGGAGTTTTGGATTTGACATTCGCGTTGCGCGTATGCGGCTGCGGGGTAGCGAATGTCAAATCCACTCCACTAGCAGGATTGGATGCGGTCAGGTCGGCGCTGGCGCCGGCCTTTTCTTCTTCGGCTTTGCGGGTTTCGGCTCGACTACGGGCTCAGCCCCGCGCTCGACCGAGGTCAGCCGCCCGGCGGTGAAGGTGTAGACACCGGCGCGCGCGCCTTGCGAGAAATTGACCACCGCGACGCGATCGCCGCGCGGATTCCTGGAGATGTTGACAGATTCGGGCGCGCCTACGCCGCGGACGACGTCACATTCAGTATGGCCAAGTGCAACCGTGCCGGTGGGCGCCGGTGCGGGAGCCGCCGTACCATCCGACAATGCGTTGGCATTTGTCGGAGCATTTGCGGACGCCATCCCTGGGCACACGCCATCGGCACTAACGAGATCTTCCGCCGTGACCGGCCTGTCGGGTGTGAGCGGCGGCGTATCAATCGAGACATTCTTGATGAAAAGCCTGCCGCTTCGCGAAAACCATTCGGCGTCCTTCGACAGCAGATCGGACGAAAAGATATCCGAAGTCGTGGCTCCGCAGCCCGCCAGCAGGGGGGCAAACAGAAGCAGCGCCAGCACTGATTTCCGGTGACGATATTTGGCTTGCACGACGAACTAAATCTCACCCCTGCCCTAAGCGATTGTCCGACCATCACTTTGCGGCACGACCGTGGCCTTATACAGGTTCACCGGCCAAAACCAAAGTTTATCATTGATGGTGGAACACGTTAATCCCGCTTCTGCCACCGGCCGCGTTCGTCGGCCTGCCAATAGGTTACGTCAAATCCACGCGTCTTGCAGTCGGTCCACGACTGACGCGCCGCAGCGAGCGCATCGGCATCGTCGCCGTTGAAGAGCAGAACGACGCGGTCGTAGATGTCCGAGTTTGCCGGCAAGGGAGCGTTGTCGACCAGAAACCTGACGTTGGCTCGATTGGGGTTGCTCTCCTCGACCACCAGAATGATCGGCTGATCCTCGGCATCGGCAACGCGCCAGGTCGCGTGCGGCAGGAAAGAATCCTCGCGATAGGTCCACAGATGGGCATCGAGCGCCTCGGTGCGTTCCTCCGAATTCGATTGCACGACGACCCGCCAGCCGCGCTCAAGCGACTTTTCGAGCAGCGGCGGCAGCACGTTTTCCAGCGTCATGTCCTGCAGATGGTAGAATAGAACTTCCGTCATCGTTTGGCTTCGTAATGCTCCGCCACCAACTGATCCAGCAGGCGGACGCCAAACCCTGAACCCCAACTCTGGTTGATTTCGGTTTTTGGCGCCCCCATCGCAGTTCCCGCAATGTCGAGGTGAGCCCACGGCGTGCCGTCGACGAAACGTTGCAGGAATTGCGCAGCCGTAATCGATCCGCCGTTTCGCGTGCCGGTGTTTTTCATGTCGGCAAATTGCGAATCGATCTGCTTGTCGTATTCGGGGCCGAGCGGCATGCGCCAGACGCGTTCTCCCGTCGCAAGCCCCACCGCGATCAGACGCTCGGCGAGCTCGTCATTGTTGGAAAACAGGCCCGCATACTCGGTGCCCAGCGCAACCATGATGGCGCCGGTCAGCGTGGCAAGATCGACCATGAACTTCGGCTTGAACTTCTTGGCCACGTACCAAAGGACATCCGCCAGCACGAGCCGCCCCTCGGCATCGGTGTTGATGATTTCGATGGTCTGGCCGGACATCGAGGTCACGATATCGCCGGGACGCTGGGCATTGCCGTCGGGCATGTTTTCGACCAGGCCGATCGCGCCGACCACGTTGGCCTTGGCTTTTCGCGCGGCCAGGGCCTGCATCAATCCGACGACGCAGGCCGCCCCGCCCATATCGCCCTTCATGTCTTCCATGCTGCCGGCGGGCTTGATCGAAATGCCGCCGGTGTCAAAGCAAACGCCTTTGCCAATGAAGGCCACCGGTGGTTCACCACGCTTGCCACCGTTCCAGCGCATGATGACGGTCCGGCCAGGTTGCGTGGAGCCCTGGGCCACACCGAGCAGCGCGCCCATGCCGAGTTTCTTCATCGCATTGACATCGAGTACATCGACTGCCACGCCAAGCTTGCGCAATTGACCGGCGCGGCGCGCGAATTCAACCGGAAACAAGACGTTCGGCGGTTCATTGACGAGGTCGCGCGCGGTGATGACGCCGTCGACAACATGCGCGTTCGGCACAAAGGCCTTGCGCGCAGCAGCCACATCGCCGACCGCGATCGACACGTTGGCGCGTAACGTCGCCTCCTCACCTTCCTTTTTCCTGGTCTTGTAACGATCGAACGTATAGGCGCGCAGCCGGATGCCGGCGGCGACCGCAGCGGCCTGATCGGCGCTCATCGCGCCCCTCGGCAATTCGGCGATAACACCGACTGAGTCGCGACCGGCTTTCAGCTTGCCGGCCACCGTGCCGCCGAGTTTCAGAAAATCACGGTCCTTGAGCTCAGCGGGTTTGCCCGCTCCGACCACAATGAGGCGCTTGGCCTTCAGACCCTGCGGCGCCAAAATGTCGAGAATCGATCCGTTTTTTCCCTTGAACTGATTGGTTTCGGCTGCCCGCTTGATCAGCTCAGCGGCTAATCCCAAAACTTTGCGGGTGGCGGGACCGAATTCGAGCCCATCGTCGCAAAAGACCACCACGACGCCGCTCGGCGCACCAGAAAACGGAACAAAGCCGACCTTGACGGCGTCGGGCATAAGCAAATCCTCCAGGAATCAGGGCTGTCGTGACATTCGAATCCAGCCGCGGCGGGCTCGTTTACGAATGTCAGAACCTAGGGACACTGGCAAATACTGGATTCCAGTGCGGTTTTGGATTTGGCCTTCCCCGGAATGCGCAAAGTGACATCGAAGATCGATCCGACCCGTCAGGCGAAGACCACTGGCCTCGCCGTGAAAAATTTCTCTTCTCGGCAGCGCTAGACCTCCATCAAGAGCGAGTTCGGCACGATATCGCCTGCCGGGCGCCGCGCTCCCAAGCATTGCTCAATGCTCCCGCATCACAACCGTGGCGGCAAGGCCACTAGTCCAAAATATTAACCATATCCTAAGGCCGCCACGGCCCAGCCATTTTGTTGATGGATCAAAGGGATGGTAGTGAGAGAGTCATGCCTGCCTGAATACGGCGGACCGGCCACGGGGATCCCATTCGGGATTGGTCGCGAACCGCTGCAGAGGTGCGCCAAGATGGGACCGTTCGGTTAGCGATGGGGTCGATCGACAAGTATATCTTTCGCACGACGCTCGCGTCGTTTGCGGTGATTTTGGTCAGCCTCACCGGCGTGATCTGGATCACGCAGGCGTTGCGCGGCATCGACCTGATGACCAGCCAGGGCCAGACCATCCTGACCTTCCTCGGCATCACCAGCCTCGTCATTCCTTCGCTGGTTCTGGTCATCTCGCCGATCGCCCTGATGATCTCGATCTCGCACACGTTGAACAAGCTCGCGACCGATTCGGAAATCATCGTGATGAACGCGGCCGGCCTCTCCCCGATCCGGCTGTTCCGCCCATTTATTTTTGCCACCTGCGTGGTCGCGATGCTGGTCGTCTTCATCGCCGCCTTTCTGGCGCCGGACGGCCTGCGCCGAATCAAGCAATGGGATGCCCAGATCACGGCCGACGTGCTGACCAACGTCCTGCAGCCGGGACGCTTCGCCCAACTCGATCAAAATTTGACCATCCGAATCCGCGAACGCCAGCCGGGTGGCCTGCTGAAGGGCATCTTCATCGATGACCGCCGCGATCCGAAGGAGCGCGTCAGCATCGTCGCCGACCACGGCAGCGTCGTAAAAAACGACGACGGCTCGTTCCTGATTCTCGAAGACGGAAATCTCGAACGCTTCGAAGTCGGCAAGCGTGATCCCGCCCTGGTAGCATTCGGCCGCTACGGCTTCGACATGTCGAAATTCAACAAGAGCCATGACGTCACGCTTGGCATTCGCGAACGCTACCTCTGGGAATTGCTCTCCCCGGAAGATTCGGACCCGATCTATCGGCAACTGCCCGGACAATTCCGCGCCGAACTGCATGACCGCTTCATGTCGCCGATCTATCCCTTTGCATTCGCCGCGCTCACCTTTGCCTTTCTCGGCGCACCGCGCACCACGCGCCAGAGCCGGAACTTTTCGATCGGCGGCGCGGCTCTTGCGGCGCTCGGGCTGCGGATAGCGGGATTCGCCTGTTCAGTCCTGACGGTGAAATCGCCGGCCGCCGCGGCTGTTCAGTATCTGATGTTGTTCGCGGTAATCGGCATCAGTTTCTGGATCATCATTGCCGGCGTTGTGATCGAGCCGCCCGCCGGCTTAATCGAAGCCATCAATCGATCGAACGAGCGGATCCTGCGGCTCTTCAGGCGGCCGGCCGTCGCATGAGCATGGTCACCAATACACTCGGGCGCTATTTCGCCGGCCGCTTCGTGATCGCGGCGCTGGGGGTCTTTGCCGGCATCTTCGTGCTGCTGGTGCTCTTCGATTACATTGAAATGGTGCGGAAAACCTCGGGTCTCGCCGACGTTTCCGCGATCGCCGTCGCGGAAACGTCGCTGTTCCGCGTCCCGCAACTGCTCGAAAAGTTGATGCCGTTTTGCATTCTGATCGGCGGCATGACCTGCTATCTGGCGCTGTCGCGGCGGCTTGAGCTCGTGGTGGCGCGGGCAGCAGGCGTATCAGCCTGGCAGTTCATCGCACCCGCCCTTGCCAGCGCGCTGGTGATGGGGGTTCTGGCCACGACCGCCTACAACCCGATGTCGGCCAACCTTCGCGAACTTTCCAAGCGAATGGAGGCGCGGCTGTTCGGGAACGCGCCCGGCGGCGGGGTGCAGGATGCGGCCGGCTTCTGGATCAACCAGGTCAACAGCGACGGACAAGCTATCATCAACGCCGCCCGCAGCGAGCAACAGGGGGTGCGGCTGACCGGTCTGACAGTGTTTCGCTTCGATAACGACAATCAGTTCAAGGAGCGAATCGAGGCGCAGCAGGCCACGCTCGAAGACGGGCACTGGCTATTCAAATCCGTCCGCCGATATACCCTCAATAGCCCGCCGGTCGACCAGGATAGCTTCACGCTTCCCACCAGCCTCTCGCCTGCCCAGGTCCGGAACAGCTTCTCCACGCCGGAAACTGTGTCTTTTTGGCAACTGCCCGGCTACATCCGCTCATCCGAGAGCTCAGGGTTTGCTACCGCCGGATATCGGCTGCAGTACCACAAGCTGATCGCACAGCCTTTTTTGCTGGCTGCCATGGTGATGCTGGCAGCCAGCGTGAGCCTTCGCTTCTTCCGTTTTGGCGGTGTTCAGAAGATGGTTTTGAGTGGCGTGGGCGCAGGCTTTCTGCTCTACGTTCTGTCCAAAGTAACCGAGGATTTGAGCAAGGCTGAGTTGATGCATCCGATCGCTTCGGCGTGGCTGCCGGTATGTGTTGGCGGCCTCACCGGCTTTTTGGCCTTGTTGTATCAGGAGGACGGGTAGTGGCTGTTCTTGCCGCCCTCCAAGGAAGCTGGTCTGTGTTCCGGCGGCGTGCGCTTGTGCGCCGCGAGAGCGTCGCCATGACCAGCGTCCGCAAAGCGGTTTTTTCGGCCGCAACCGGCTTGCTGCTGTTCGGCGCCCTTGCGCTCGTGGCGATGCCGGCGGCGTTCGCGCAAAGCTTCACCTACAATCCGAGGCCGCCCAAGCCCGTCACGCAACGTCCGGCCAATGACGGACAGATGCTGGTGCAGGCCAACGAGGTCGACTACGACTACAACAATTCGCGGGTGTCGGCGGTCGGCAACGTGCAGCTGTACTACAACGGCACCAGCGTCGAGGCGGACAAGGTCATCTACGACCAGAAGACCAAGCGGTTGCATGCCGAAGGCAACATCCGCATGACCGACGTTGACGGCAAGATCACCTACGCCGACATCCTGGATTTGAGCGACGACTATCGCGACGGCTTCGTCGATTCGCTCCACGTGGATACCGCCGATGCGACGCGCATGGCGGCAACGCGCGCGGATCGCAGCAACGGCAACTACACGGTGTTCGAGAATGGCGTCTACACGGCGTGCGCGCCCTGCAAGGACGATCCGAAGAAGCCGCCGCTGTGGCAGGTCAAGGGGATGCGCATCATCCACGACCAGATCGACAAGATGCTCTACTTCGAGAATGCGCAGCTGGAGTTCTTTGGCGTTCCCCTGGCCTATCTGCCGTATTTTTCCGCGCCCGATCCGACGGTGAAGCGCAAGTCCGGCTTCCTGACGCCGAACATTTCGACCAACACCACTTACGGATACGCCATCGAAGTTCCCTACTACTGGGCGATTGCACCGGACTATGACGCCACCTTCAACCCGCGCTTCATGACGCAGCAAGGCGTGCTGATGCAGGGGGAATTCCGTCAGCGCCTGATGGACGGTTCCTATCAAATCCGCGCCTACGGCATCGACCAGCTTGATCCCGGCGCCTTCGCCGGCCAGCCGGGCGACAAGGAGTTCCGCGGTGGCGTCGAAACCAAGGGCGAGTTCGCGCTCAACGACAAGTGGGTTTGGGGTTGGGAAGGCGTCGCGCTGTCCGACTTCATGCTGCTGTCGGATTACAGGCTCTCCGTCTACCATGACGCGTTCAGCTCGTTCCTGACCCTTCCGACCGAAGCGCCGTCACAGCTTTACCTGACCGGGGTCGGCAATCGCAGTTACTTCGATGCGCGCACGATCTATTACCTCAGCCTTTCCGGCAGCCAGTCGCAGGTGCCGGTGGTCTGGCCGGTGGTCGACTATTCCAACGTCATCAACCACCCGGTGCTGGGCGGCGAGGTCAGCTACAAGTCGAACTTCACCAACCTGACGCGTTCCGACGCCGTGTTCGATCCGATCACCGCGGCTGCCGCCGCCAACGGGTCGTGCGTGCTCAACTCGGCCGACACGGCCCAGAGCATTACCAAGCAGAACTGCCTGCTGCGGGGCATGCCGGGAACCTATTCGCGGCTTTCCGGCGAAGTCGACTGGCGGCGCTCGTTCACCGACCCCGCCGGTGAAATCTGGACCCCGTTTGCCAGCGTCCGCGCCGACGCCATCAATGCCGATATTTCCAACCAGCCGGGCGTCTCGAACTTCCTGCCCGTCGGCGACACCCAGGCGCTGCGCGTGATGCCGACGGTCGGCCTCGAATATCGCTACCCCTTCATCAACGTTCAGCCGTGGGGCTCCACCACCATCGAGCCGATTGCCCAGGTCATCATCCGCCCGAACGAGACCTATGCCGGCAAATTGCCCAACGAAGACTCCCAGAGCATGACCTTCGACACCTCCAACCTGTTCGAGGTCGACAAGTTCTCCGGCTGGGACCGCGTCGAGGGCGGCGGGCGGGCCAATGCCGGCGTGCAGGCGACCACCCAATTCGACCGCGGCGGATCGATCACCGCGGTGTTCGGCCAGTCCTATCAGCTGTTCGGCATGAACTCTTTCGCGGTGCAGGACGTCACCAATACCGGGGTCGATTCAGGCTTGCAGACCCCGAAGTCGGACTACGTCGCGAGCCTGAGCTATTCGCCGAACCGGACCTATACGCTGGCGACCCGGGCACGCTTCGACCAGGCGACCGGAAATCTCCAGCGGTTCGAGACCGAGGCAAGCGCGCACTTCGATCGCTGGTCGGTCAGCGTTCTCTACGGCGACTACGCCGCGCAGCCGGACCTCGGCTTCCTGACCCGCCGCGAAGGCATTCTGGTCAACGGCTCGGTCAAGATCGCTTCGAACTGGGTCGCCCAGGGTGCAGCGCGCTGGGATCTGGTTGCCAACCAGATCAACCAATACGTCGTCGGCGCAGGTTATGTCGATGATTGCTTCGTGCTCGCCGCCAACTACGTCACCTCCTTCTCCTATGCCACAACCACCTCGCCGCCCATCCTTGGCCATGCCTTCATGTTGCAGCTCGGCCTGCGGACCCTTGCCAATACCAACACGTCATCGCAAAACTAAGGATTGGCCGTGAGTCACGCGGGCGTCATTGCCAAGTAAAAGCAGTACGTCTTGCGAAGCTGGAAGCAAGAACCGCGGGCAAGCACATGGTTCTGGTGGAGTTTTAGACTAATGATCGCCTTGCAAACCTGCGGGCGGCAGACGTCAAATCTGTCTCATCCGACTTGGGCTAACGTAGCGAAGACAACCATGACCGTTACACTCTTCAGAAGGCTTTCAGCGCTCATCCTGGGCAGCGGCTTGGCCGTCGTTTTGATGGTGGCAATCCCGTCGCCGGCAAGGGCGCAGCAGGTCGTTGTCATGGTCAATGGAGAACCCATCACCAATTTCGACATCGAGCAGCGTTCCAAGCTGACCATGCTCAGCACCCATAAAATGCCGGAACGTCAGGACGTGATCAACGAGTTGATCGACGAGAAGGTAAAAATCAGGGAAGGGAAGAAATTCAGCGTCGATCCTTCGGCCAACGACATCGATCAATCCTATGCCTCGATGAGCGGACGAATGCGAATCACTCCGGAACAGTTGACGAAGACGCTGGAGGCCCAGGGCATTCGCGCCGAAACGCTCAAGGCACGCATCAGGGCCGACATGGTGTGGAGCAACCTGGTTCGCGGCCGATACAAGGAAAGCCTTCAGATCGGAGAAAAAGAAGTCGCTGCGGCGGCCCAGGAAAACGGCGACGAAAAAACTGAAACTCAGGGCTTCGAGTACAAGATGCAGCCGGTCGTGCTGGTCGTGCCGCGCGGGTCCGGACCTGATGTTGTCGAGGCGCGCAAGAAGGAAGCCGAGGCTTTGCGCGCGCGGATCCAGACCTGCACCGAGGCAAACTCATTCTTCAAATCGATGCAGAACGCGGCGATACGCGAAACCGTGGTCAAGACCTCGGCCGACATGCCCGCTGCACTCCGCGAGATCCTCGACAACACGCCGGTCGGCCACCTCACGCCGCCTGAGATAACCAAGCAGGGTGTCGAAATGGTCGTGCTGTGCGCAAGAGAGCCGACCAAGATGGACACCCCCAAAAAGCGTGAAATTCGCGAGAAGATGTACAACGCCAAATTCGAGGCGAAGTCGAAATCGTATTTGCGGGAGGTGCGCGCGGCCGCAATGATCGAATATCCGAAGCAATGATCGGATATCGTTGACGCATGGCAAAGCCTCTTGCGCTGACATCGGGCGAGCCCGCCGGTATCGGACCCGACATCACGCTCAAGGCGTGGCTGCGCCGTAACGAGCTCAAGTTGCCCGCCTTCTATTGGCTGGGCGATGCTGCCTCGCTCGACCGCCGGGCCAAGGCGCTTGGACTGAACATCAGGCTCGCCGAGGTTCGCCCTGAGGACGCAGGCGGCACATTCGCGCAAGCCTTGCCGGTCGTTGCCACCGGCCACGTCGCAACCGCCCAACCCGGCCAGCCCGATGACAGCAGCGCCGGTGCGGCTATGGCCTCGATCCGCCACGCGGTAGGCGACGTGATGGCGGGCCGGGCGGGCGCGGTCGTCACCAACCCGATTGCCAAGAACGTGCTCTACCGCGCCGGCTTTCGCCACCCCGGTCATACCGAATACCTTGCCGAGCTCGCCGCAACGGACGCTTCGACACCGCAGCCCGTCATGATGTTGTGGTCGCCGGTGCTTGCGGTCGTGCCTGTAACGATTCATGTTTCCGTGCGTGAGGCGCTGGCGCAGCTTTCGAGCGACCTGATCGTCGCGACGGCGCGTATCGCGGCAGCCGGCTTGAAGTCCCATTTCGGAATTGCGCATCCACGTCTCGCAGTATCCGGTCTCAACCCGCATGCTGGCGAGGACGGCTCGTTGGGTGCCGAGGAGCAGACCATCGTGGCACCAGCCGTCGACCGCCTGCGCGGCGAAGGTTTGGAAGTCCGGGGACCGCTGCCGGCCGATACCATGTTCCACGAAGCCGCCCGGCGGACTTACGATTGCGCGATCTGCATGTATCACGACCAGGCGTTGATCCCGATCAAGACGCTGGCCTTCGAGGATGCAGTGAATGTCACGCTGGGATTGCCGTTCATCCGCACCTCGCCCGATCACGGAACGGCCTTCGACATTGCCGCAACGGGCAAGGCCAATCCGTCGAGCCTGATCGCGGCATTAAGGCTCGCCGCCCGCATGGCCGACGCCCGGCCAGTGCGGTGACTCCGACGTTCCTTTCAGTCTTGCCGCGACCTCGTCAAAGCAACATAAGAGCCAAGACCCGCACTGGAATCGTAAATTTACCAGTGTCCCGGGGTTCTGACATTCGTAAACTTGCCCGCCGCGATATGATACGAATGTCAGAGCCAGGACACTAGTGGAGTGGATTTGACATTCGCTACCCAGTTGGCTGCGAGTTCGTCAAGCGAATGTCAAATCCAAAACTCCACTAGAAACCTATATTTGCTAGTGGTCCTTTGATTTTAACATTCGCAAAAGCGGCCGCTGAGAAGGGATGCGAATGTTAGAATCGGACCACTAGCATGAGTGCGATCGACGACCTTCCGCCACTGCGCGAGGTCATTCGCCGCCATTCGCTGTCGGCCCGCAAATCTCTTGGGCAGAATTTTCTGCTCGACCTCAACCTCACTGGCAGGATCGCACGTGCCGCCGGCCCGCTTGAAGATGCGACTGTTGTCGAGATCGGACCCGGACCCGGCGGACTGACGCGTGCGCTGCTGGCATCGGGCGCGCGGCGTGTGATCGCGGTCGAACGTGACGAACGCGCCCTGCCCGCGCTCGAGGAAATTGCCGCGCGATATCCGGGACGGCTGGAAATCGTCTGCGCCGACGCGCAGCATTTCGATCCGCGTCCATGGCTTGGATCCGCCCGCGCAAAAATCGTTGCCAATCTGCCTTACAATATCGCGACCGCACTCCTGATCGATTGGCTATCGATCGAACCCTGGCCGCCCTGGTACGACATGATGGTGCTGATGTTTCAGCGCGAGGTCGCCGAGCGTATCGTGGCACACGAGAACGACGAGGCCTATGGACGGCTAGGCGTGCTGGCGAACTGGCGCGCCGAGACAAAAATCCTGTTCGACATTTCGCCGGCGGCTTTCGTGCCGCAACCCAAAGTGACCTCCTCCGTCGTGCGGTTGCTGCCACGCGCGGCCCCGGAAATCTGCGACCGCCGGGCGCTGGAGCAGGTGACTGCAGCTGCCTTCGGTCAACGGCGAAAGATGCTGCGTCAAAGCCTGAAATCACTGGCCGTCGATCCAACTCGGCTAGCCGCCGCAGCCCGGATCGATGTGACCCGGCGCGCGGAGACCGTTCCCGTCAGCGGCTTTGTTGCCATGGCTCGGGAATTGACCCATATACGCAACACTGGAGCTCCGATTTCGAAGTTCGCAGGCGATAACGGCGACCTCTGATGCGAACTTCGGAATCAAAGGAGCTCCAGCGACTTATTAATCTAGTGCGGTTTTGAATTTGAAGTTCCTAGACGAATTTGCCGCGATACCCTAGGAACTTCAAATTCACCGCAGTAGCTGACCATTCTCCGGAGACATCTCATGCCGCTCATGCGCCGCCAATCGCTGGTCAAATTCGATGCTCCGCTGTGCGAAACCGTCATCGATGCACCAAAGCCCGCGGGCCGAGAGGTTCTGGTCCGGATCGAGCGCTGCGGACTTTGCCATTCCGACCTCCATATCCAGGACGGCTACGCCGATCTCGGCGGCGGCAAGAAGCTGGATACCACCCGCGGAATGACATTGCCCTTCACGCTTGGCCACGAGATCGCGGGCGTCGTCGAGGAAGTTGGCTCCGACGTATCGAAAGACATCGTCGGTACAAAGCGCGCCGTATTCCCCTGGATCGGCTGCGGTCAATGCCGCGACTGTTTGAAGGGCGATGAAAATCTGTGTGCCAAGCAGCGGTTTCTCGGCGTCACCATCGACGGCGGTTTTGCCACCCACGTGCTGGTGCCGGACGCAAAGTATCTGCTCGAATACGATCCGCTGCCGGTCAATCAGGCAGCGACGCTGATGTGTTCCGGGGTTACCGCTTACGGCGCGCTGAAGCGGCTGGTCGACCGCCCGCGACAGCGCAACCTGCTGCTGATCGGTCTCGGCGGTGTCGGCATGATGGGGCTCGCCTTTGCGCAGGCGATGTTCAAGCAGCCGATCACGGTCGCGGATCTCAGCGCTGCGGCCCGCGAAGCCGCGCTCAACAACGGTGCGACCTTTGCCTACGATCCGTCCGAGCCGGAGATCAGCCGGCGCATCATCAAGGAAACCGACGGCGGATTCGACGAGATCGTCGATTTCGCGGGCAACGAAAAGTCGATGGCATTTGCGGTTTCGGCTCTCGCGCGCGGCGGCAAGATCGTGGTCTCAGGCCTCATGGGCGGCAATTTCAGCCTGCCCATGGTGCAATGGATCTACAAGCGGATGACGATCGAAGGCTTCATGGTAGGGACGCTCAGCGAAGCGCATGAACTGATGTCACTGGCGCGCGCCGGCAAGATCAAGCCGACACCGATGAAGGAAGAACCGATGGCGGACGTCCAGAAATGGATCGATGCGCTGCGAGCCGGTCAGGTCGTCGGCCGCATCGTGCTGAAAAACTAACGCTCTACCGAAGAACTGAGGCCTCTGAATCGTCATCCAGGGCGTGTCCTGAAGGCAACGGGCACCGGTGTGGCTGTTCAGAAGTCCGCATCGGTTGTGCCGCGTGTTGGTCATGCGGACTTCTGAACCAAAGCCACACCAGATCAATAGGTTTGCTAGTGTCCTTTCGATTCCGAAGTTCGAAACGTGGCTCCGCAAATTTCTACGAACTTCGGAATCGGGACACCAGCCCGAATTAAGCCTTATGCTGTCCGGATTTGCGGCGTATTGCGACCCAAGTTTTTGGGGAAGTTTGGCCCGTGAAATGTATCGCGTTCACCGGAGATACGCATGCCTAGCCGAACCGCGAAATCCGCATCAGCTATTTTTGTCGGCATTCTCGCAAGTCTTCCGCTTACAATGATGGCGCGCGGCGAGACGCCCGCAGCCGATA
Source organism: uncultured Alphaproteobacteria bacterium (assembly GCA_963706265.1). Taxonomy (GTDB): domain Bacteria; phylum Pseudomonadota; class Alphaproteobacteria; order Rhizobiales; family Xanthobacteraceae; genus Bradyrhizobium. The sequence goes on from CAVPLO010000005.1 coordinate 856,181, forward strand.
GCTGCCTTTCCGGTCCGAAAGGCGAAACGCCGCCAGGTGGCCATTGGCGCTATCACATCGATCACGCCAATAACCGCAACTGCTGGTATCTTCGTCTTGAGGACGGCGGGGTGTCACAGGCCATTCCGCAAAGCAGCCAGCCATCGCCCTCTCCGATCGCGAAGCCATCGGTCGCCGATGCCCGCGCCGAACTCCGTCCGCAGGCTGTCCGTGAAGACGCTCCCGCCATCCGGCCGCCTGCCAATGCTGCCGGTAACGAAACCAGTTCTGCAAACGCTTCGGTCTGGACCGCAACCGCAGCCGTGGCCACGCGCTGGCCGGCATTGCCCCCGGCATTCGCCATGCCGAAGGCAGCCGCGAGCACCGCCGCTCCCGCCAGCGATGTAACGCCATCATCTGCCGAGCCGGCTCCGGCGGCCGCTCCGTCGGCTTCTGGCGCCAATTTATCAATGCCAATTCGGCCGGAGATGATTCCGACGCTGTTTGCCGCCACGGTTGGTGCGCTGGCGTTCGCCGGCGCGGCGGCACTCATCTCCAGGCGTCGCAGCAGGCGGTTACGCCGCCGCAAGGGGCAATCCGCACCGGAGCCGGTGTGGGAAACGACCGATGACGACCGTATCATCCTCTCGGATCATCCATCCTGGGATAAAGATAACCGGGATTATCGGCCGCGCTTTGCCCGCAACGTCAGAAGCGTTGCCCGTTCGAATGACCGTACGGCGGAATTTGCCTCACGGGCGCCCCGCTACGCCCGGAGGTGAAACCAGCTACTTTTCCAACTGCCGCTGCAAATCCCGAACAAAGGTCGTCAGGCCGGTACGGCGTTCACGCTTGAGCCGTTCCGCCTTCAGGATCGACTGCACCTCGGCGAAGGCTTCGTCGACGTCGTGATTGATGACGATGTAGTCGTATTCCGCCCAGTGACTGAGTTCATGCGTCGCGCGGCTCATGCGAGAACGTATGACCGCATCGCTGTCCTGGGCGCGACTATGCAGTCGCTTCTCCAGATCGGCCGCCGACGGCGGTAAAATAAACACACTCACCACATCCGCCCGGGCTTTCTCGCGCAGCTGCTGCGTGCCCTGCCAGTCAATGTCGAACAACACATCCTGTCCCGCCGACAAGGCGGTTTCGACGGCCGCCCGCGGCGTACCATAGCTGTTGTCGAATACGGTCGCCCACTCGAGCAGTTCGTTGCGGTGGACCATCTCCTTGAAACGGGACTGATCGACGAACAGGTAGTCGCGGCCATCGACTTCCCCGGGGCGCATCGGGCGGGTCGTCGCCGACACGGACATCTTCAGGCCGGCCATCCGCTCGATCAACATCCGCGACAGCGTCGTCTTGCCCGCGCCCGACGGCGAGGACAGGACGAACATCAATCCGCGCCGTTCAACCGACATCGCCGTGCCCTCGATCTGCCATGCGTCACTCCAAATTCTGCACCTGTTCGCGGAATTGCTCCACCACGTTCTTCATTTCAAGGCCGGTATTGGTCAACTCGATATCGTTGGACTTCGAGCAGCATGTATTGACCTCGCGATTGAATTCCTGCGCAAGGAAATCGAGGCGCCGGCCGACTGGCCCGCCCTTGGCGATCATTTCGCGTGCCTGAGCGACATGGGAAGCAATGCGATCGAGCTCTTCGCGAATATCGGCCTTTGCCGCGATCAGCAGCGCTTCCTGGTTGAGACGATCGGGATCGAAACGATCGGATGTCTCCAGCAGCGCGGCAATCTGCTCGGCAAGGCGCGCCCTGATCGCCTCCGGCTTGCGTCCCGGTGCCGCCTCCGCCTTCTTCGCCAGCCGCTCGATCTCGTCCATTCGCTGCAACAGAATCTGTCCCAACGCTGCGCCCTCGCGCCCGCGCATGTCGACCAGATGGGCGAGCGCCTGATCGAAGGCTGCGGCTGCTGCATCCTTTGCGGCTTTATCTTCCGCTTCATCGCTTTCCGGCTCGACCACCTCGATCACGCCCTTGATCGAGAGTAACCCGTCGATACTGGGCGCCACTGCATCGATCTTGTTGGCGAGCGCTCCGGCGACGCGCACAATCGAGGCCAGAACGTCTTCGTTGACACGAACCGCCGACAGCGCGTTGACGCGCTTCACGTTGAAATTGGCGTAGATCGTGCCCCGCGACAGCACCTCGTTGGCCCGCTTTTTGGCGAACGCTTCCAGTTCGTCCCATCCAGGCGGCAACCGAACGCGCAGGTCCAGCCCCTTGGCATTGACCGACTTCAGTTCCCACTCAAACGTATAAGGCCCGCTAGCACCGTGGCTGCGGGCAAAGCCGGTCATACTCGACAGGACCATCGCGTGGGGTTCTCCGAAGGAAACAAGGGCCAAAGACAGAGACTCGCTGGCCGAGCGCCCAGCAAGCTTAGCGCGTCTCCGGTCAAAGTGGAATTTGCGCGCTGCGGAATTACATTTCGATTGAGAACCATCGAAACGCGATCACGCCCGGTTTGCCCGCCTGCTACTGCTGGACCACCGGGGAAGGTGCTGACGATTGCGACGTACCTTGCCGGGATGACCGCGCCGGCCTCTTGGCCGGAGCCGGCTTGGCCGGCGCGGCTGGCGGGCCTGAATCAGCAGACGCATTGGCCGCGGCCGGCGGCAGCGGCTCATCCGCCGGCTCGACCGTATCGTTCTGGATCTGCTTTTCCATCGCCCGGAGCTTGGCGACGTTTTTCTGATGCTGATCGTAGGAGTCGCTGAAGGCGTGGCCTCCGGTGCCATCGGCAACAAAGAACAGGTCACGTGTTCGCGCAGGATTGGCGGCGGCCTCCAGAGAAGCGCGGCCCGGATTGGCGATCGGCCCAGGCGGCAATCCATCCACTACGTAGGTGTTGTAGGGTGAAGGCTGCTGGATTTCGCTCCGCTTGATTGGACGCCCCAACGTTCCCTTACCGCCGACCAGTCCGTAAATAATCGTGGGGTCCGACTGCAACTTGATTTTCTGCCGCAGCCGATTGACGAATACCGCGGCAACGCGGCTGCGTTCATCTGCCTTGCCGGTTTCCTTTTCCACGATCGAAGCCAGGGTCACCAACTGCTCCGGCGTCTTGATCGGAATATCGGGATTGCGGCGCTCCCAAATCTCCGCAAGCACGCGCTTCTGTGCCTGCTGCATGCGCGCGATGACCTGCTCCCTGGGGGTCCCGCGGGGAAATTTGTAAGTTTCGGGCAGCAGCGTGCCTTCCCGCGGTATCTCGCGCACGGAGCCTGAGAAAATTTCGTTGTCGGAAAGCCGGGCGACGATTTGCTCGGAGGTCAATCCTTCGGGAATCGTGATGGAATGCTGAACCACTTTGCCGTCAACGATGGTGCTGATGACATCTCTCAGGCTGGCATTCTTCTGAAACTGGTACTCGCCTGGCTTGAGATCAGAACGCGCCCTGAGCGCGAACACGCTGCCGATGAATGCCCAACGATTGCTGTCGATGACCCCTTCGCGCTGCAAGATGTCGGCAATATCGGTCACGCCGGCCCGCGACGGGATGTTGACGACCTTGTCCTCCTGCAGAGGACCTGGAGCCTCGATCTTCTGCTTGCCGTAGATATACGTGCCGCCGGCTGCGATCATCAGAAACAGAATCAGCGTGATGATGGCGTTGCCGACCACGATGAAGGGATTGCGGGCGCGTTCAGAGCGCTTGGGCGGCGGTGGAACCTGCTCGGGCTCAAGCGCTGCGCGCGGACTCCTCGGCGAAATGGGCGGCCTTTCACTCATCGATGCAACCTGAATCCCGTCGGTTCAATCGTGGCCTGCACACTACGTCGGCCGGTGGTCTCGCCCACATCTAGGAATTATCACCGAATACGGCGAAACGGTGGACTTCTACACAATAGGACACGCGCCGCTGCACCGATTCTAGCATTCGCATGCGTGCCTGTGATGATCAGGTTCCGAGGTTTCGCCGCACTAGAGCTCCGATTCCGAAGTTCGCATGATATCGCAGCAACCTCTAATGCGAACTTCGGAATCAAAGGAGCTCTAGTAACTTATTGATTTCAGTGCGGCCTTGAATTTGAAGTTCCTATGACGAACCCGCCGCAACACTGATAGGAACTTCAAATTCGCCGCGCTAGCCGGTCACGCGTCGCAGAATCACCGACGCGTTTGTACCTCCGAAACCGAATGAATTCGATAGCACGACATTGATTTCGCGCTCACGCGGCGTTTTCGGCACGAGATCGATTGCGGTTTCCACCGACGGATTGTCGAGATTGATCGTCGGCGGGGCGATGTTATCGCGAATCGCAAGAATACTGAAAATCGCTTCGATCGCGCCGGCGGCGCCAAGCAGATGACCGGTGCAGGACTTGGTCGAGGACATCGAGACCCTCGACGCCGCATTACCGAGCAGGCGCTCCACAGCCCCCAATTCGATTTCGTCGCCCACCTGCGTCGACGTGCCGTGAGCGTTGATATAATCAATGTCGGAGGCTGAAATTCCGGCGCGCTTCAGTGCAGCGCTCATGCTGCGAAAGGCTCCGTCGCCGTCCGGCGATGGCGAGGTGATGTGATAGGCATCGCCGGATAGTCCGTAGCCGATCACCTCGGCATATATCTTGGCACCGCGCTTTTTCGCATGCTCGAATTCTTCGAGCACGACGATGCCGGCGCCCTCGCCCATCACAAAGCCGTCGCGATCCTTGTCGTAGGGGCGCGACGCTTTTTCCGGCGTTTTGTTGAAGCCCGTCGACAGCGCACGTGCGGCGCAGAAACCCGCCATGCCAATACGGCAAATCGGCGATTCGGTGCCGCCGGCCACCATGACATCGGCATCCCCCAGCGCAATCAGCCGGCTCGCATCGCCAATCGCATGCGCTCCCGTCGAACAGGCCGTGACGACGGAGTGGTTGGGACCCTTGAGACCGTGCTCAATCGATACGTAACCGGAGGCGAGATTGATCAGGCGGCCGGGAATGAAGAACGGCGATACCTTGCGCGGCCCACGCTCCTTCAAGAGGATCGAGGTATCGGCAATACCCGACAGGCCGCCGATGCCGGAACCAATCATGGTGCCGGTGGCGCATTTATCTTCCTCGCTTTCAGGATGCCAGTCGGCGTCATCGAGCGCCTGGTGTGCCGCGCCCATCGCAAAGATGATGAAATCGTCGACCTTGCGCTGGTCTTTCGGCTCCATCCATTGATCTGCGTTGAACGTGCCCCCAGAGCCATCGCCGCGAGGCACCACGCAGGCGATCTGACTGGTAAGATCGGCGACATCAAACGTCTCGATCTTCCGCGCGCCGCTTTCGCTGTTCAGGATTCGATTCCAGGTCGGCTCGATGCCACAGCCAAGCGGCGAGACCATGCCCAGGCCCGTGACGACAACCCGCCTCATCTAGACTACTCCAGCCCGCAATTCGCGGTCCCCGGCAACAGGCGGCCGGACCGCGAGGCTACGGTCCCTTCCGTCTTTGTGAGTTCCGCGCGGGGCGTCAGCTCTTCGCGTTCTTTTCCAGAAATTTAGTCGCATCGCCGACGGTTAAAATCGTCTCCGCGGCATCGTCGGGAATTTCACAACCAAATTCTTCTTCAAAAGCCATCACGAGCTCGACCGTATCGAGACTGTCGGCGCCGAGGTCGTCAATAAAGCTCGCGTTGTCGACCACTTTTTCGGGTTCGACACCAAGGTGTTCAACCACGATCTTCTTAACCCGCTCGCCAATCTCGCTCATCGCTCAACCTCGTGCTGTTCCATTGGACCGACCCAAGACGTACGAGCCATCGTGGTCGTGAATTTCATTTGCATTCGCGCATAGTCTTGAGGCCCGTCACGGCCGACACGGACCCAGTGCACGACGACAGGCTCCGCACCGCCAATATACAGGGTTTCCATATCCTGCAATGGTGTTCTTTGCCCCTCATCGGGGTTCGGTTACCACACTTCCAAAGCCTTGACTACAAGCCTCGATTGCCTACCCCGGGCGGCGTTTCACCCTGCCGCAGGGACCAGCATCCGCCTCAAATCATGGCCATGCCGCCGTTGACGTGAATGGTCTGCCCCGTCACATACGCCGCTTCATTCGAGCTCAGATAAACCGCCGCAGCCGCAATGTCGTCCGGCGTGCCGAGCCGCGCCGCCGGAACCTTTGAGAGAATAGCTTCGCGTTGCTTTTCACTAAGCGCATCGGTCATGGGTGTCGCGATGAAGCCTGGCGCGATGCAGTTGGCGGTGACGTTGCGCCGGGCATATTCGGCGCCAAGCGTCTTGACCAAGCCGATCAGGCCGGCCTTGGAGGCCGTGTAGTTCGCCTGGCCGGGATTGCCGGTAACACCCACCACCGAGGTAATTGCAATGATCCGGCCGAAGCGCTTGCGCATCATCAGCCTGGTTGCGGCGCGGGCGAGACGGAAGGTTGCGGTCAGGTTGACGTTGATCACCTGGTCCCAGTCCTCATCACGCAACTGCACAAAGAGATTGTCGCGCGTGATGCCGGCATTGGCGACGAGAATATCGACCTGCCCCATGGTCTTCTCGGCCGACGGAACGAGCGCCTCGACCTCGGCTGCATCGGAGAGATTACAGGGCAGCACGTGGGCTCGCTCACCGAGCGCACTGGCAAGCGTTTCCAACGCCTCGCGACGGGTCCCCGAAATGGCCACTGTAGCGCCTTGCCGATGTAGCGCCTGTGCGATCGCGCCGCCGATGCCTCCGCTTGCGCCCGTGACCAGCGCTGTACGGCCGGTGAGATCGAACATCATTGCTGCTCCCAACTCAGGATGATTGCGCCGCAACTGGTGGAGTGGATTTGACTTTCGCTATCCATTTAACCGCAATCTCCTAGGCGAATGTTGGAATCAGACCACTAGCGCGTCTTTCGCCGAACCAATATCACCGGGCCCGCCGACCGAAACGCCGACCGCGCCCTCGGCGATGCGCTTGACCAACCCGCTCAGCACCTTGCCAGCGCCGATTTCGAAAAACCGCGTTACGCCATGGTTGGCCATGTAAGCCACTGACTCGCGCCAGCGTACCGTGCCGGTGACCTGTTCGACCAGCCGCCTGCGGATCTCGTCCGGCTCCGTGATCGGCGCCGCCAGGACGTTCGACACCAAGGGCGCGGCCGGCGGCTTGATTGCAACGCCGGCAAGCGCCGCCGCCATGGCATCAGCTGCCGGCTGCATCAGCCGGCAATGAAACGGCGCCGACACCGGCAGCAGCATCGCACGCCTGGCGCCTTGTGTTTTCGCGATCTCGACCGCGCGCTCGACCGCGGCCTTGTCGCCGGAAACGACCACCTGGCCGCCGCCGTTGTCGTTGGCGGCCTGACAGACCTGTCCTTGAGCTGCTGCATCTGCAACGGCAACCGCGGCCTCATACTCCAGACCGAGCAAAGCGGCCATGGCACCGACCCCTACCGGAACGGCCTTCTGCATCGCCAGGCCACGAATGCGGAGCAAGCGCGCAGTGTCGCTGATAGTGAGGCTACCGGCCGCCGCCAGCGCGGAATATTCGCCGAGCGAGTGTCCAGCAACGAAGGCGGCGTTCTTGGCAACCGAGAAACCGGCCTCGCTTTCCAGCACCCGCATCGTCGCCAACGAAACCGCCATCAACGCCGGCTGGGCGTTTTCGGTGAGTTGCAACGTCTCGGACGGACCGTCCCAGATGATGGCCGTCAGCTTTTCGGCGAGCGCCGCATCGACCTCGTCGAACACCGCACGCGCGGCGGGAAAAGCCTCTGCCAGCGCCTTGCCCATACCGACGGCCTGGGAACCCTGACCGGGAAAGGTGAATGCTGCCGTCATGAGTGCTCCCCGGGGATCTCGTTTTCCCGCGGACCCTCCGCCGAAAGCGGAGTGGCAGGAAATATACATATTTTTCAATATCTTGCGAGAAAATCCAGAACCAGGATCGCGCCAAGCCGTCAATCGCGCCCGCAAGCCGGGCCGAAAGACACCGCTGGAGGCCGGGCTGTCAAGCTGCGCCGCAGAATGAAACTGTTCAAGCTGGCGGACCTCTAAAATCCGCCACCTGTCTGGTCAACGCCGACTTCGGCGCCCGCCCGCGCGCGCCGCGCGCTGCTCACGAGTTTTCCGGGGCGATCGTCCTGGTCAGGTTTGGCGGTCGCGAGCCGCAGCACGGCGACATAACCCGGTTGCACCTCCATGCGGCCTGCAAACCGGCTTTGGCTGAGAATACGATGTACGCGCGGAAGGTTGTAGCAGGGCACGTAGAACAGCAAGTGGTGTTCCAAGTGATAGTTCACGTAATAGGGCGCGATGAATAGCCGCTCGGCGAAATTGGCCCGGGTCGTGCGTGTGTTGCGCAAGGGATCGTGGCTGTCCGGAACGACGGCATGTTCGGCGATATTCCGGATGCGGGTGATCACCATCATCCAGGTCAGAAGCGGCACCAGCCATAGCAGCGGATACGCCCACCAGACGCCGGCCGCAGCCAGCGCTGCAAACAGCACCGCGTTCGTCAGGCATTGAGGGCCGAGCTTGTCCCAGAAATGAGCGGCGCGGCTCGCGAGTGGCCATTCTTGAGGGCCGAGAGCATTTAGCAATTGCGCCTTGCGCTGCTGGTAGCCGGTCTGTCCCGTGATGTCGCGAAGGAACTTGCGGCGATAGCTCAACTTCGTGATCGGAAACGGCGCCGATAGCACGAGATCGGGGTCGTCTTCCTGCTGGGTTCGCGCATGGTGCTGCAGATGATAGCGACGATAGGCACGGGTCTCGGCAAAGATGGGATAGGCGCAAAACCACTGGCTCAGGATCAGGTTGAGCTTCTCGTCGGCGGACAGGCAACCATGCGCCCCGTCATGCATCAGGATTGCAAGCCCGAGCTGGCGCGAGCCGATGATCGCGACCGCCAGCAGGTAAGTCACAGGATTGGGCCACCAGGCAACCAGCGCGATTGCCCCCACGATCAGCACCCAGGCATGCGCGATCAGGGCCGCACCCTTCCAGGTCGAACGGCGGCGGACCGCGATCAATTGTTCTTCAGTCAGGAAATCGCGGGCGCGCATGCGAAGTGCGGTCATGGCCTAAGCCTCCCGATCCGATTTTGTGGCAGGGGACGCGCCGGCTTCGCCAACCACGCGCAGGCGCGCCGCATCGCCAGACTGCGACACCTGCTCGTCGAGTACACGCAGCATCTCGGCACAGAGCGCATCGGACGAACGGCCCATGGCGTAACCCTCGACCATGACGCCGATCGCGACCGCCCAGAACCTGCGCGAAGTCGTGTCAGGTTCGCGCAGGCTGTGCCAGCCGTGCCGCTCGATCTTGTTCGCGTAGGCCCGCAAGCCTTCCGCGTGCAGTCGCCCGATCGTGCGCTCGACCAGCGGCGCCAAGTCCTGGCGGCGGCGCGTCAAGGTCAACGCTTCGGCGAAGAAAGCGACGGAGTCCGTTGAGGTCACGGTTTCGACCAGCGCCCGTGTGTAGTCTCGCGGCGTCCTGGCCTGAAGGGCGGCCCCCTCCGTGGCACGCGCGAGATAGAGCATGTCGCGGCAGGCCGCTTCGACGAACAAGGCCTCCTTGGTCCGGAAATAATAGGTGATCTGGCTGGGAAAGGCATTGGCAGCGGCGGCGATGTCGGCAATCGACACCCCCGATAGCCCGCGCTCCTTGAACAGGCGGCTCGCGGCATCCAGGAGCAGCGAACGCATCTTGCGTCCCGCCGTGCGGGTCGCCCGTGCTGCATGTTTAGGATCGCCAGCCAGCGTATTGGGCGCGATTTCCAAAGCCATGGGCTCCTCCGCCGTCTATTTGTATGCTATACAAACAAATAACTCAAGGAAAACCGCTCAGACAAAGGGCGTCCGCACTTTGGCCCGTCCTGACCAAATTGGAACCGGCAGACTGACCCTTTTGCTTGCCAGCACGGTCAAAATGCTTATAACGCGCCCATCCGTGGGTCCCTGGCCGGGAGCTGAACGGACGGTCTCAGCAATTTCACCTTTTCCGGTGTTTTGATGCGGCAGGGCCAGTCGGTCCGTCGTCCCGTGCTTCCGCCTTCTTGAGCTTATCCCGAGTCCTTTCCGAAGGTCTCGAAGGGCTTGCCGCCGGCGACCTACGCCAACACAGGAAAGGACATCCATGCCTCTCTATGAGCATGTTTTTCTCGCGCGTCAGGACGCGAGCACCCAACAGGTCGAAGAACTGACCACTCAGATGACCGGCATCGTCGGACAGGCGGGCGGCAAGGTCACCAAGACCGAGAACTGGGGCGTGCGTTCGCTGACCTATCGCATGAGCAAAAATCGCAAGGCGCATTTCGTGCTGCTCAATATCGACGCGCCCTCGGCCGCCGTTGCAGAGATCGAGCGCCAGGAGCGGATCAGCGAAGACGTGATCCGTTATCTGACTGTTCGTGTCGAAGAGCTTGAAGAAGGTCCCTCGGCCATGATGCGCAAGGCCGATCGCGACCGCGAACGCGACGACCGGGGCGGCGGTTTCCGTGGCGATCGCGATGGTGGCTTCCGCGGCGATCGTGACGGCGGCTTCCGCGGCGATCGCGGCCCACGCCGCCCCCGCGATGACGTCGAAGCAGCGGGAGAGGAGTAAGAATCATGGCTGAAGCTGGTGCACGCCGTCCGTTTTTCCGCCGCCGCAAGACCTGCCCGTTTACGGGTCCGAATGCGCCGAAGATCGACTACAAGGATTCCAAGCTGTTGATGCGTTACGTCTCCGAGCGCGGCAAGATCGTTCCGAGCCGCATCACTGCCGTCTCCGCCAAGAAGCAGCGCGAACTCGCGCGCGCCATCAAGCGCTCGCGTTTTCTGGGTCTGCTTCCCTACGTCATTCGCTAAGAACGGCCTTCGATCCGTGGCGTAAATGCCGCGGATCGAAATTCTCATAAGGCTTCCGGGTCGTCCGGTCGCCGATGGTTGGGGTCCAAACGACCTCTAACCGCTCGAAGGGGGCGGGACAGCTGATGATCGCGACCATATCCATAGCATTGGCGGCCGGCCTTGCGTCGGCATTGATGTTCGCCTCGATCACGTCGGGCGCGCCGATTGCGCTGCTGCTGATCAACCTCGCACCGTTGCCGCTGATGGTGGTGGGGGTGGTATGGGGCCCATTAAGCGCAGCCGTCGGCGGGATCGCGGCGGCGGTGGTCATCGCTTCCCTGTTTAGTCTCCCCTACTCAGGGATGTTTGCGGTGGTGAATGCACTGCCGGCCTGGTGGCTGGCGCATCTCGTCCTGCTCGCACGCCCACTGCCGATGGAAGCCGCCGTCGCAAATCCGGATGACTCGCAGGAATGGTATCCGGTCGGCCGGATCCTGCTCTGGATCGTCGCTTTTGCAACGATCATCACCGCGACCACGCTGCTCATGATGGGCACCGATGCGGCAGCGATCCAGAACACCATTCGCAAAGGCTGGGGCGACATTCTGGAATCGACGGGCCTGACGCTCAACGATTCCACGCTCGATGCACTGGTGATGATCGCCCCTATTGGCGCGGAAATGGCTGCCGTGGCCGTGTTGACGCTCAACCTGTGGCTTGCAGCCAAAATCGCCGCGACATCGGGACGACTGCACCGCCCTTGGCCGGATCTGAAAAATACGGCGCTGCCGACGGTGATGATCGCCGCTCTCTTTGCTGGCATCGTCTGCTGTTTTTCCGGCGGCCTGCCGGGGATTTTTGCGCAAGTGGTGACCGCCGGCCTTTCGATCGCCTATGCCTTGGCCGGCTTTGCCGTGCTCCACACCCTCACACTGGCCATGAAGAGCCGCCCGCTGTGGCTCGGCTGCGCTTACGCTGTGGTCGCGGGCTTTGCCTGGGCTCTGTTGGCGGTTGCCCTGCTTGGGCTAGCCGACGCCGTCTTCGGGCTTCGCCAGCGCTATTTGCGCAGCAGGCCGCCGCCGCTGCCCAAATCCTGATCCGAGATCTGAACTTCACTTTTTTCAATCCCGAATAGTCTGAAAGGAAAACGAACATGGAAGTCATTCTACTGGAACGCGTTGCCAAGCTTGGCCAGATGGGCGAGGTCGTCCGCGTCAAGGACGGGTTTGCCCGCAATTTCCTGCTCAAGCGCGGCAAGGCGCTGCGGGCGACCGCAGATAACCGAGCCAAGTTCGATGGCATGAAGGCCGAACTGGAAGCGCGCAACCTTCAAGCCAAGAGCGAAGCCGGCAAGGTCGCCGAAAAGATCGACGGCCGTAACGTCGTCATCCTTCGCCAGGCCTCCGAGACCGGCCAGTTGTTCGGGTCGGTGAGCATTCGCGACATCATCACATCGTTTCAGAACGATGGCGTCAGCATCAGCCGCAGCCAGGTCATGCTGGACGCGCCGATCAAGACCATCGGCAAGCATGAGATCGCGATTGCCGTGCACCCCGAAGTCGAAGTTGGCGTGACCGTCACGGTTGCGCGCAGTGCCGACGAAGCCGAACGCATCAACCGCGGCGAAGATATCTCGACGCGTCGGGAAGATCGGGATGCAGCCGCGGAAGCCATCGCCGCCGCCGGCGAATTCTTCGATCCCGAAGCCCTCCCCACCGATCTGGCGTCGCAGCCGAGCCCCGCACCGGAAGAGTAAGCGGCGGGTCTTCGACCGATACGAAAAAACCCGGCCGATCAGGCCGGGTTTTGTTTCCGTCGATTGCGAACTCGTCGGCGCAAATGCCGCTGCCGCTATCGGGAAATCGGCGGCGCCGGCGGGCCCCCTGCGGGGGCCGGCTGCGGAGCCGAAGCTGTCACGGCATGCGGTTGCGCGGCGGCAGGCGCTGGCTGACGTGCGGCCGGCTCAGACGATCCTCCAGATGCAACCGCGGGCGCTGGCGTCGGCACGGAAGCGGCGGCCGCCGCCGGCGTCACGGCCGGTGCGGGATCTCGACGCGCCACGGGCTTGTCACCCGAGGCGCCGTCCGTTGGCGTCTCGATTTTGGCAGGCTCGGATTTGGCCTCGTTGCCGGGTTTGCTTTCGACATCGGGATTGGCGCGGTCCGCATTGCGGGTATCTTCCTTGGGCTCGACCTTCGCCGTGTCATCAGTGCCAGACTCGGGCTTCGCGGGTTCGGTTTTTGCCGGCTCAGCCTTGCCCGATTCAGTCTTGCCCGATTCAGTCTTGGCCGATTCAGTCTTCGGCGCTTCAGTCCTGGGCGCTTCGGTCTTGGGCGGCTCGTTAGCTATCGAAGGCTCTTCCGTGCCAGGCTTGGCGAGCTTGCCCCGCTGTTTGGCCGAGAGCCTGCGGCCATCAGGGCCGCGTTCCGTGGCTGGCTCCGTCGACGTGTTGGCGACGGGCTTTGCCTCGTCCGGCGGTTCACCGGGACGCGTGAGCCGTTTGCGCCCTGGCCGGGCGCCATCAGCCGGGGGCGGCGCATCATCGGGCCGGGCGGCTTCCTGGGGCGACGCATTCCGATTCCTGCGGCCTTGGCGATCGGCGGCCGGTTGCATTGCCGCCCTGTTTATCCGCGCCCGGCTTGTCGGCACCCTGCTTCACCTGCCGGCTGTCGCTCGCGCCGTTCGAGATCAGGTAGGTGGCAAGCTGCGAAGCCATGTCGCCGCTCGTCGTGTAATGCTCGCGCAGGAAACCCGCGAGCGAACCTGGCGAGACCGTTTTCAATAAACCACGCGGGCTTTTGTGGCAGGCGGTGCAGGTGCCGGCAAAAAGCTGGGACGCGCTTTTGCCTGCCTCGAGGTTTTGCGCCTGCGCCCATGCGACCGGCCCCGCAAGACAACCGATCAGAAGCGTGACCGTCGCAAAAATGCGCGCTCGGCTCGACATTCCCTATTCTCCAGATGCGGAAAGCGCCTCCAGCGCTGTTTTCGCGCAGGGCACCGGCGGCGTCACCTTTTAGCCGATTATCCCGCCAATGGAAGCGCGCTTGTCACCAGACCGATCAGCACCGTGCTCCCGGAATATCTGCTTTGAATACAACGCATTGGCAGCGCACACGGAAATCACTCTCGTAGTTGTCAACGGGCTGCAAGGGAACTATCCTGTTTCCCGCGCGTCTTTAGCTTTTTGCAGGACGCTCGTCCGGGATCGCTCTCTTGGTGGTTTCGATGGAACATCTGTTGCGCTACTTCCTCAAGCGGTTCATCCGCCGCGGCGACATAACCTTTACCACGGCGAATGGAGAAAAATTCACCTGTGGCGACGGCACTGGACCGCACGTCTTCGTCCGCTTCCTGACCGCCGACGCCCAGCGGAGGGTCCTGCGCAACCCAGAACTTGCGCTTGGCGAAATCTACGTGGACGGCAACTTTGTCGTCGAAAACGGCTCCATTGCGGATGCACTCGCTATCCTGATGGATCAGCCGGAAGTGCTGCCTCGCTGGGCCAAGGTGCAATGGGGACTGCGCTATCTTGGCCGACATCTGCGTCAGTTCAACTGGCGCGGCCGCTCAAAGAATAACGTCGCACATCACTACGATCTGGACGGCAGGCTCTATTCGCTCTTCCTGGACGCCGACAAGCAATATAGCTGCGCCTATTTCGAGCAGCCGGGCATGACGCTGGACGACGCTCAGTTGGCCAAAAAACGGCATGTCACCGCCAAGCTTCTGGCTCGACCCGCCGATCGCGTGCTCGATATCGGCTCCGGTTGGGGTGGCCTCGGCCTTTACCTGGCGGAAACAACCGGCGCCAATGTAACCGGCGTGACGCTGTCGACCGAGCAGCTGCAGGTCTCGAACGCCCGCGCAGCCGAGAAAAATCTGACCGGCCGCGTCAAATTTCTGCTCGAAGACTACCGCGACATTCCGGGTCCGTTCGACCGAATCATCTCCGTCGGAATGTTCGAACATGTCGGCGTCGACTTCTACGACACCTATTTCAGGCGCTGCGCCGAACTCTTGACCGACGACGGCGTGATGCTGCTCCACTCAATCGGCCGTTCGGAAGGCCCCGACGTCACCAATCCCTGGATCGCAAAGTATATCTTCCCGGGCGGCTACATTCCCGCACTCTCCGAGGTTATGCCGTCGATCGAGCGCGCCGGACTCCTGGTTTGCGATGTCGAAATCCTGCGGCTGCATTATGCGGAAACACTGAAGGCCTGGCGCGAGCGCTTCATGGCGCGCCGCGAGGAAGCCGTCCAGCTCTACGACGAGCGCTTCGCGCGGATGTGGGAATTCTATCTCGCATGTTCGGAGATGGCCTTCCGCAAGCAGAACCTGATGAACTTCCAGGTTCAGCTTGCCAAGCGTCAGGGCGTGGTGCCGATGACGCGCGACTATCTGGCACAGGAAGAGGCCAAGCTGCGTCGAGCTGAGCTTGGCAAACAGCCGCGCCTTCAAATGGCCGGCGAATAGGTCGTTGGCGTGCGCGTCTTAGTTCCGCAAGCTGAAACGAGAGGCATAGCCCGAATAGGCGCTCGCCGGCAGGGCCAGCCGGGCGCGCACCGCGGCGAGTTCAAGCCGGTCCACAGGGCGTGAGCGCCACTCGGCACGGGAAAATTTTTCCATCGCCTCGATCAGCCTCGACAGCCACAAGGTCTGATCCTTTCCAGTCCGCCATGACGGAAGTTGTTGGCTCATAGCCGCTCCATCCCTGTCAGCCTTCGAAAAGGCGCTGATCACTAATTCCCACGCCACCCGCCCGTTCCAGGCCGACCGTGCGCGAAAAAAATTCATCCAGCTGTGATCTGCTTCACAAAGGACTTACGTGCCCTGCCCTAAATCTTCAGAATGGCTCAGAAAACCGATCGATCGCCGCACGGTACGCCTTCGGACATCCGAACTGACTATGCCTTGATTGTGACGGCTGTTGGCGCCGCGCTCCTCGCCCTGATTTATCTCATCCTGATCTGACGGCTTTCCGCACCACCGGACGCCGCCCGCCTGATCTTGGGTAAGTATGCGCGCGCCCGGATAAGGTTCACCGGGTCGTGAAGCTTTGAACGCGCCCTATTTTCCCCGACGATCGCCCAAATCGCGTCAAGCGCCAATGGACAAACCTCGCCGATTCCCCAACCTCAATTGTGTGAATCGGGCATAAGGCCAGTTGCCGCTTCCGCTTGATGCGAGAGAGGCGCTTTATCGCTGCCCCTTATCCGACAAAGTTCCGCGAACACTGAGCCCCATGCCCTCGCTTGATTCGAACGTTCTGAAACTCGCCCCCGAGGCGGGAACCCCTGCTTTCCGCAGCGCTCCTCACAATATCGAGGCAGAGCAGAGCCTTTTGGGCGCGATCCTGGTCAACAATGACGCGTTCTACCGGGTCTCGGATTTTCTTGAGCCCAAACACTTCCTGGAGCCGATCCATCAGACCATCTTTGAGACCTCCGGCAGCCTGATCCGGATGGGCAAGGTGGCAACCCCGGTCACGCTGAAGACCTTTCTGCCGGCCGACGTCGACATCGGCGGCATGACGGTCGGTCAATACCTGGCACGCCTTGCTGCCGAAGCCACCACCATCATCAATGCGCAGGACTATGGGCGCACCATCTACGAGTTGTCGCTGCGCCGCGACCTGATCCGGATCGGCGAGGACATGGTCAATGTCGCCTTCGACGCGCCGGTCGACTTTGCGCCGCGCGCCCAGATCGAGGATGCCGAACGGCGGCTCTACGAGCTGGCGGAATCCGGGCGGTATGACGGCGGGTTCCAGCGCTTTGCACAGGCGCTGACGGTCGCTGTCGACATGGCGGCCAAGGCCTTCCAGCGCGACGGCAAGCTGTCGGGCATCGCCACGGGCTTGCGCGATCTCGATATCAAGATGGGCGGATTGCAATCGTCCGACTTGATCGTGTTGGCGGGCCGCCCCGGCATGGGCAAGACCGCGCTCGCCACCAACATCGCCTACAACGTGGCCAAGGCGCATCGCGCCGAGGTTCAGGCCGATGGCACCATGAAGACGGTCAACGGCGGCATCGTCGGCTTCTTCTCCTGCGAAATGTCGGCCGAACAACTCGCGACGCGTATCATCGCCGAGCGCACCGGCATTCCATCGAGCAACATCCGCCGCGGCGGCATCACCGAAACCGATTTCGAGAAGATCCGCGACTATTCGATCGAGCTGCAGTCCCTGCCGTTTTATGTCGACGAGACGGGCGGGCTGTCGATTTCGCAGTTGACCGCGCGGGCGCGCAGGCTCAAGCGGCAAAAGGGACTCGACGTGATCGTGGTCGACTACATCCAGCTACTGCAGGGATCGGGGAAGCGGGGCAACGACAACCGCGTGCAGGAAGTCACAGAAATTACCACGAGCCTGAAGGCGCTCGCCAAGGAGCTCAACGTTCCCGTGATTGCGCTGTCGCAGTTGTCGCGCCAGGTCGAAAACCGCGACGACAAGCGCCCGCAATTGTCGGACCTTCGCGAATCCGGCTCGATCGAGCAGGACGCCGACGTCGTGATGTTCGTGTACCGTGAAGAATATTATCTCGCCAACAAGGAGCCGCGTGCAGGCACGCCGGAATACGAGAAGTGGATGCTCGACATGTCCCTCGTCCACGGCAAGGCCGAGGTGATCATCGGCAAACAGCGCCACGGTCCGACCGGCACCGTTGAACTTCAGTTCGAAGCGAGCGTAACCCGTTTCGGCGATCTCGTTTCCGACAACCATTTGCCGGACCGGACATACTAAATCAGCACGTCTCTCGGGTTGAACGGCCGCCAGCGCGCGCATAAAATACGGCATGAACATCGCCTCCGATCCAAAGTCGCTGCCGGCCAATTCTGTTCTCTCGCCGGAAGCCAACAGAGCGGCGGCCCTGGCTACCGTCAGTGGCATTCTGACCATCGATCTGGATGCGCTGGTCGCCAATTGGCGCAAGCTCGAGAAAGCCGCGGTGCCAGCCGAATGTTCAGCCGTGATCAAAGCCAACGCCTATGGCTGCGGAATGGAGCCGGTCGCACAAGCGCTCGCCAAGGCCGGCTGCAAGACCTTTTTCGTTGCTACTCCGGACGAAGCGGCTGCAGCGCGGACAGCGGCGCCTTCGGCCGTCATTTACGTCCTCAACGGCTTCATCCAGAACACCGGCGAGGCCTACGCCAAACTTGACGCAAGGCCTGTCATCGGGGACCTCAACGAACTCGCAGAATGGGACGTCTTTTGCCGACGTACCGGCTGGGCAGGCAGCGCGGCCATTCACATCGACACCGGCATGCAGCGGCTCGGCCTCACCATCGCAGAGGCGCAGGGCCTCCTCCCGAGAATCCACGCCGGCGATCATGGCATATCGCTTGTCATGAGCCACCTTGCCTGCGCCGAAAGCCTCAATCATCCGATGAACGCGCGGCAACTGGCTGCCTTCCGCGCAATCGCGAGCGAATTTTCCGGCGTGCCGGCGTCACTTTCGAACTCGTCCGGCATCTTCCTGGGAAGCTCGTTCCAGTTCGACGTGGTGCGGCCGGGCGCGGCCCTCTATGGCGTCAATCCGACGCCGGAAGCCGATAACCCGATGCTGCCGGTCGTCGAGCTCAAGGCTCGCGTCATGCAGATCCGCGACGTCGAACGCGGTGAAAGCGTCGGATACGGTGGAAACTGGACCGCGCGGCGGCCGACGCGACTTGCCATCGTCGCCGCCGGTTATGCCGACGGCTACTTCCGCGCCGGCAGCAGCAATGACGGCACCCGTGGTGCCGAGGTGATGGTTGCCGGCAAGCGCTGCCCGGTCGCCGGCCGAATCTCGATGGACCTGACGGCCGTTGACGTCACCGATCTGGAAAAAAATGCAGTGCGACGCGGCCATCTGGTGACGCTGATTGGCGAAGGCATCACGGTTGACGAGTTGGCCCATCACTTCGGCACCATCGGCTATGAGGTTCTCACGAGTCTCGGCTCGCGTTATGCGCGGGTCTACAAGACAGATCCCAAAGCCAACGAGCCGACGAGCGCCCCTTCACCATAGGTTTTTGCCGTCGATCACCGTGACCGGTATGGCATCGAGATCGAACTCGTCGAACAATCTGGAATTAACCCCGACACGCGGGTTATCGAAGTCCGGCTTTCCGCTCGACCAATCGGGGGACTCCGAATAAGTGCCGCAGCCGCAGCTCGCACAAAAATGATGTTTGACGGTACGGCTGCCCCATCGATACGCAGCCGCCTTGCCCGGCGGCTGGACAAGACTGAATTGCGCCGGCGTATAGTAGGCCCACAACGCGCCGCGTTTCGAACAGAGCGAGCAAGTGCACTGCATAACGGTAGTCGGGGCCTCGCTCACCTCGAATTGCGTATCGCCGCAATGGCAGCTTCCCTTGATCTTCATGGTCTCTCCTTCACGGCTTAAGCAACAGACCAACTACTAGACGAACTCTGTTGCCAACGCACTGTCAGCAGCGCAGCGTGTCTTCCGATGAAAATCGCGACCTTCAACATCAACAACATCAATCGGCGCCTGCCGAACCTCTTGGTGTGGCTCAAGAGAGCCAAACCCGATATCGTCGCCTTGCAGGAATTGAAATCGACCGACGACGGCTTCCCGCATGCGGCCATCGAGAAGGCCGGCTATGGCGCGGTGTGGCGCGGGCAAAAGACCTGGAACGGCGTGGCGATCCTGGCGCGAAACGCCGATCCCGTGTTGATCCGCAACGCGCTACCCGGCGACGCTCGCGATACCGAGGCGCGCTATATCGAAGCCGCCGTCAAAGGCATCATCGTGACAAGCATCTACTTGCCGAACGGAAATCCGCAGCCGGGACCGAAATTCGATTACAAGCTCGATTGGTTCAAAAGGCTGCGGACACACGCCGCCAAATTCATCAAGCAGGATGTTCCTGTCGTGCTTACCGGCGACTACAACGTTGCTCCCACTGCGTTCGATATCTACCCGACGAAATCCTGGGACAAGGATGCATTGATCCAGCCGAAGAGCCGCGCCGCATTCCAGGCCTTGATGCAACAAGGCTGGACGGACGCGATCCGCACGCTTCACCCTTCAAAGCCGATGTTCACGTTCTGGGACTATAAGCGCAACCGCTGGCCACGCGACGCCGGTCTCAGGCTCGATCATCTCCTGCTGAGCCCCGCGCTTGCGCCGCGGTTGAACAAGGCGGGCGTCGATCATCTGGTACGCGCAGAGGAAGGCGCGAGCGATCATGCCCCCGTTTGGGTGACGCTAAACTAGCCGAGTTCCCTGCCAAACGGCATTCAATCGGCTTGATTCGCTTAGGTTTTGCTTAATGAAGCCGGGCTACGATCCCCTGTTATTGCGGCTTTCGCATTGGAATTGAGCGGCCACCTTTTTTTCGACATTCTGGCCAAAAAAAATGCTCGTTCGTTATCTCACCGATGAGCCGGGGAAGATACCAGCCATCCGCGCGATGCTGGAACCACAGCATTTTGTGGTGCCGAGGTTACTGGGGGACGAGCCTGCCAGTGGCACCGGTGGCGTGCTCATGGTGGACGCCGATCTGCGTGAAATGGTTCGTGTAGAACAAATCAAGCAGGCTCTGGGCGAACTGAACGCGGTTACCGAAAAGCTGTTTGTTGTCCAGCAGCACCTTCATCACATGGTCGCACAGGCCTTTGCACTCGGCGCGACATCCGTCGTTCGTAGCACCCACGAAATCGGTCCCAAGCTCGCGCAGATTGAAGCCACAGCGAAAGCCGCCGGAAACGGATCCCTGCTCCGTTGCAGCCCAAACCATCGACTGCGCCCAAGCCTTCGCCTCGATGTTTTCCGCGATCAAGCACGGCAAAGCGATCAATCTTTCAGAAGCAGAAGGCGTCACGTCGCACATCATCAACAGCATCTCACGAAATGGGCTGAGCGCCTGGCTTGACGACGTTCGCCGCTATCACCGGGGAACTTTCCAGCACTGTCTGCTGGTGACGGGCGTGGCCGTGGGATTTGCACTGGAAGCAGGCTTTGTCGATATCGACGTCAAGCGGCTGGGCACTGCTGCCACCTTGCATGATATCGGCAAGGCCCGCATTCCCTTGTCCATTCTCGACAAACCGGGGCGCCTCGATCCGGACGAAGACGAAATCATGAAGCGTCATCCGGTGATCGGATATGAATTGCTGAAGGATATTCCCGGCATCAACCCGGAGATCCTTGATGGGGTCAGGCACCATCACGAATATCTCGACGGTTCGGGCTATCCCGACCATCTCCCGGCCGGGCAGATTTCCGACCTGGTGAGACTGCTCACCATCTCGGATATTTTCGCGGCACTGATTGAATCGCGGCCGTATCGAGAACCTTTGTCGCGGCACGACGCCTACAAGATTTTGTGCGACATGGACGGCAAACTGGAACTGCCGCTCGTCAAGGCGTTTCGCAAAGTCGCGCTCGCGGCGTAGCGCGCAACGTGCTCCTGGCCGTTCTTTCTTAGATACGATCCGGGAAGCGGATGATGAAATTGTCGCGGTTCGGCATCTTTACCTTCGGCAGGGTTTCTGCATTCATCGTATCGTTGGCGTCGATCAGTTTGTTCTCGGCAAGAATATAGGCCGTGAGCGCGTAAACTTCATCGTCGCTGAGCGAACGCGGTGCGGTAAACGGCATCGCCCTGCGAATAAAGTCGAAGATCGTCGTGGCATAGGGCCAAAAATTCTTGATGGTTTTCTGTGAGGCGGAGATGCCGGCAAGCTTGCGATCATTCACCAGTGCGGCCGCGACGCCACCCTTGCCGTTGTCGCCGTGGCAGGCCGCACATTTCTCGGCAAAAACAACCGCCCCTTGTGCGGACGTGCCGCTGCCTTTCGGCAATCCCGTCCCGTCGGGCAAGATGCTGATGTCCCAATTGGCGATCGCAGCTTCATCGAGCGGCTTGCCGAGATGCGGCGTCTCGGCCAGCGATACGCCGGCGGTCGTTGCAAGCAGCAGCGAGGCAGCGAGGAGAATGCGCTTAGGCGTAGACATGCCTGACCTCGCCATTGCTCGCGACGCCCCAGCTTGTGATCGAGTTGCAGTGCTGATTTGGGAAACTCAGTATCGGCGGCGGCTTTGTCAGCTCACCGCGAACGGCGACGAATTCGGCGCGGGTCGGCTGCACGTTGCCTGATTCGTCCCACGCCCTGCTCTGCAACGTCGCAGGTCCGCCATCCCAACGCCAGGGCATGCGAAAGCGGGTGAAAGCCTTGCTCAAGACCGGTTCCTGAAGCGCGGCTTGGCCCCAGCTCTTCCCGCCGTCGGCCGAAACCATCACCTTCTCGATCCGTCCTGTGCCGGAATAGGCAATGCCTGAAATTTCGTAGAGGCCTGGGCCCTTCAACGCCATGCGTTTTCAACCGCCCAGTGCGTGTCCGATACGCTAGCCGCTTGCCATGCAGCCGTCTATATCCAGCCGTTCTTGGCGCGAGCAAAACAACGTCGTTGTTAGGTCGACATGGTTGGCAGGAGCACAGACCGTTGAGCTTCCTTTTCGTTCTCGCCGTCGGCCTCGTTGCGGGCACGATCTCCGGCATTGTCGGCACCGGATCGTCGATCATGCTGATGCCGGTCTTGATCTATGAATACGGACCGAAACAGGCCGTTCCGATCATGGCCGTTGCGGCCGTGATGTCCAACCTCTCGCGCATCCTCGCGTGGTACCGCGACGTCGACTGGCGGGCTTGCGCGGCCTATTCGGTTCCCGCGATCCCGGCCGCAGCGCTGGGCGCGCGCACCTTATTGATCTTGCCATCGCGCGTTGTCGATATTTCGATCGCGCTATTCCTGATCGCAATGGTCCCGGCGCGGCACTGGCTCGCCAGTCACAGCCTGAAGCTTTCGCTATGGCATCTCGCCATCGGCGGCGCGGGAATCGGCTATCTCACGGGTATCGTCGTTTCGACTGGCCCGTTGAGCGTGCCGCTGTTTCTATTCTACGGTCTGACCAAGGGCGCGTTTCTCGCGACAGAAGCGGCAAGTTCGCTCGGCATGTATGTGAGCAAATCCGTGACCTTTCAGCGCTTCGGCGCGCTGACGCCGGAGATTGCGGTGCAAGGCGTGGTCGCAGGCTCCTCGCTGATGTTCGGGGCTTTCATCGCCAAGCGCTTCGTGCTGCATCTAAAACCCGAAGCATTCCGCCTGCTGATGGACGGCATCATGCTTGCGGCCGGCCTTTCCATGCTATGGAATGCAATGCAATCCTAGTGCCCACTTTCCGAAGTTCGTGCTCCATCGCTGCACCCACTTCCACGAACTTCGGAAAGTTATGGGCACTAGCAAAACTATTGATTCTAGTGCCGCTTTTCTATTTGAAGTTCCTGGATCGAATTCGCCGCTTGTGGTGCAGGAACTTCAAATAGGCGGCACTAGTAAGCGGCGACACAAACCTCCATGGCCAAGAACACACTTTCCTTCGTCTGCCAGAACTGCGGCGCGGCGTATAACCGTTGGCAGGGCAAGTGCAATTCCTGCGGCGAGTGGAATACGCTGGTCGAGGAGGATGTCACCGGCGCCACCACGATGCCGGTCTCGATTCGCTCCAAGCGCAAGGGCCGACGGTTTGCGCTGGAGAGCCTGACCGGCAAAAGCCAGGATGCCCCCCGGCTTTCTTCCGGCATGGCCGAACTCGACCGTGTCACCGGCGGCGGATTTGTGCGCGGCTCGGTGCTTCTGGTCGGCGGCGATCCCGGCATCGGCAAGTCGACGTTGTTGACGCAGGCGACCAGCATGCTGGCTCGCACCGGCCACCGCGCCGTTTATATCTCCGGCGAGGAAGCCGTGGCGCAGGTGCGGCTGCGAGCAGAACGCCTGGGACTTGGCGGACGCGCCGGTGCAACTGGCCGCGGAGACTTCGGTTGAAGATATCGTCTCAACCCTTTCCGAAGGCGCTGTGCCGCGCCTGATCGTGATCGATTCGATCCAGACCATGTGGACCGATACGGTGGAATCCGCCCCGGGCACGGTGACCCAGGTGCGGGCTTCGGCGCAGGCGCTCATTCGCTTTGCCAAGAAGTCCGGTGCGGCGATCATTCTGGTCGGCCACGTCACCAAGGACGGTCAGATCGCCGGGCCCCGGGTGGTCGAGCACATGGTGGACGCGGTGCTGTCGTTCGAGGGTGAAGGCTCGCAGCAGTTCCGCATCTTGAGAGCGGTGAAAAACCGCTTCGGCCCGACCGATGAAATCGGCGTGTTCGAAATGACGGGGCTTGGCCTTCGCGAAGTCTCCAACCCTTCCGAACTGTTCCTCTCCGAGCGCGATCTCGGCAGTCCGGGAACGGCCGTATTCGCCGGCATCGAAGGCACCCGCCCGGTGCTGGTGGAGTTGCAGGCCTTGGTGGCGCCTACCTCGCTCGGCACGCCCCGCCGCGCCGTGGTGGGCTGGGACCCCAGCCGGCTCTCGATGGTGCTGGCGGTACTGGAGGCGCATTGCGGGGTCAAACTGTCCGGCCATGACGTTTATCTCAACGTGGCGGGCGGCTTGCGCATTCAGGAACCGGCCGCCGACCTCGCCGCGGCTGCCGCGCTGGTGTCTTCGCTGGTCAATGCGACGCTTCCCGCCGACGCGGTCTATTTCGGGGAAATTTCGCTGTCGGGCGCGGTCCGGCCGGTGGCGCAGACGGCGGCCAGGCTTAAGGAGGCCGCCAAGCTCGGCTTCGGACGCGCCGTCTTGCCCAAATCGGCCCGTGGCGAGGCTGGGGGCGATTCAGGCCTTTCGCTGAACCCCGTGGGAGGATTGACCAGCCTCGTGGCTGAAATCGCCGCGCGCGGGTCCCCCCGAGGGAACAGGGAGAATGCGGCGCTGGAAAAAAATGCCACACCTGCGAGATTCCGACGTCAGGAAGGCTAGCCGCAGGTGACGTCCCCCACCCTCGCCGCTATACATCGCCCGCGCGATGCTGGATGGCGCGATTTCCGGCCTTGCCGAGTGCCATATCGGACCGCCAGCCTAAGACGGTGATTCGCGGTTTGAACTAGATGCGGACCTGACAAGCCGATGCCAATTACAATTCTCGATCTCGTTCTGCTGGCTGTGATGCTGATCTCCGGCCTGCTCGCAATGGTACGCGGCTTCATGCGCGAGATCCTGTCGATCGCCGCGTGGGGCACCGCCGCGCTGGTAACGCTCTATTCCTTCTCCAAGCTGCTGCCGACCGCGAAGGCCTATTTCAACAACGATACGGTGGCGAGTATCGTCGTGGTTGCCGGCGTCTTCGTCGGCACCCTGATCGTGGTTTCCGTCATCACGGTGCGGATCTCCGACATGATCCTGGATTCCCGGATCGGCGCGCTCGACCGCACGCTGGGTTTCCTGTTCGGGTTGGCGCGTGGTCTGCTGATCGTCGTGGTGGCCTTCCTGTTCTTTACCTGGCTGGTTCCTGACAAGCAGCGGCCGGACTGGGTGACGGGGGCCAAGTCCCGGGTCGTCCTGCAGGGAACCGGGGATTGGCTGATGGCGCTCTTGCCGGATGACCCCGAAAACACCATCTTGAAGAGATTCAAGAAGAATAAACCTGAAGATGAGCAAACTGACGCCGACCAGGCGACGCCGGCCTCGGGCGACGGTTATAGTAAACCTGCCCGCGACAGCCTCAAAAAGCTGATTGAAAAGCCTGCGGCGCGGTAATATCTGGTCGAAAGAGAGGCGCGATGGACAGTAGGCAGAGCTCTTCCGACGACGCCAAAGCTCCGGGGCCGGACAACGGCCCGCTCTATCTGGAAGATTCCGACCTGGAAGGCGACACGCTGCGCGAGGAGTGCGGCGTGTTCGGCATTTTTGGGCATCCCGAAGCCGCTGCCATCACCGCCCTCGGTTTGCATGCGCTTCAGCATCGCGGCCAGGAGGCGGCGGGCATTGTCTCATTCGACGGCACCCGATTCCATTCCGAACGTCGGCTTGGCCTGGTCGGCGACACGTTTTCCCGGCGCGAGGTGATCGAACGCCTGCCCGGCAATGCCGCCATTGGTCACGTCCGCTACTCCACGACCGGCGAGACCATCCTGCGCAATGTGCAGCCGCTGTTCGCCGAGCTGAATGCCGGCGGGTTTGCGGTCGGCCATAACGGCAATCTCACCAACGGGCTGACGCTGCGCCGCGAACTGGTGCGCGGCGGCGCCATGATGCAGTCCACTACCGATACCGAGGTCATCCTGCATCTGGTGGCCCAGTCCAAGCGCAACCATTTCATCGACCGTTTCATCGAGGCGCTGCGGGCGATCGAAGGCGCCTACTCGCTGGTGTCGCTGACCAACAAGAAGCTGATCGGCGCACGCGATCCGCTCGGCATCCGGCCACTGGTGCTCGGCGAATTTGACGGCTGCCCGATTCTGGCATCCGAGACCTGCGCCCTCGACATCATCGGCGCCAAATATGTCCGCGACGTCGAACCGGGCGAGATCGTCGTGTTTGACGAGCGCGGCGCGCAAAGTCACAAGCCGTTCCCGCCGAAGCCGCCCCGTCCGTGCATTTTCGAATACATCTATTTCTCGCGGCCGGATTCCATGGTCGGCGGGCGGTCGGTGTACGACGTCCGCAAGGCCTTCGGTGCCCAGCTCGCGCGCGAAAGCCATGTGCCGGTCGATGTCGTCGTGCCGGTGCCCGACTCCGGCGTTCCCGCCGCCGTCGGCTACAGCCAGTTTTCGGGCGTGCCGTTCGAGCTTGGCATCATCCGCAACCACTATGTCGGCCGCACCTTCATCCAGCCGACCCAGAGCATTCGCGAATCCGGCGTGAAGATGAAGCACAACGCCAACCGCGCCGCTATCGAGGGCAAGCGCATCGTCCTGATCGACGACTCGCTGGTGCGCGGCACCACTTCAAAGAAGATCGTCCGCATGATGCGTGACGCTGGCGCCCGCGAAGTTCACTTCCGCCTCGCTTCGCCGCCGATCGTGTATCCTGATTACTATGGCATCGACCTGCCGGACCGCGGCGGCTTGCTGGCGGCGACCCATAATCTGGAGGAAATGCGCGAACTCATCGGCGCCGATACGCTCGCCTTCCTGACGGTCGACGGCATGTACCGCGCCATGGGCTTTCCCGGCCGGGATGCCGCCAACCCGAAATTCTCCGACCATTGCTTTACCGGGGCCTATCCGACCAACCTCACCGACCACGACCAGGTCGAGCCGCAGCCGCGGCAATTGTCGCTGCTGGCAGAAGCAAGCTGACACGAAGTGTCATCCCGGGGCGCGTGAAACGCGAACCCGGGATCTCGATGTCACATACTCCGTATCACTACGTCCAGATTCCGGATCGAGCCCTTGGGGTCATCCCGGAACGACAGCGCTTTTTCGCCATTGCCGGGCTTGACCCGGCAATCCATCTGACATCTAGAAGCTCTTTGGATGGATACGCGGGTCAAGCCCGCGTACGACACTGCATTGCCCCGGAACCACGTCCATGCCCCTCCCTCTCACTGACCGCATCGCTCTCGTCACCGGTGCCTCGCGCGGCATCGGTTACGCCACCGCGCGCGTACTCGCCAAAGCCGGCGCGCATATCGTGGCCGTGGCACGCACGCAAGGCGGACTGGAAGAACTGGACGACGACATCCGAAAAGACGGCGGCAGCGCCACGCTGGTGCCGCTCAACCTGACGGATTTCGACGGCGTTGCGCGCCTTGGCGCGGCGCTGCATGAGCGCCATGGCAAGCTCGACATTCTCGTCGGCAATGCCGGCGTCGCCGGTCCCTCTTCGCCGCTCGGCCATATCGACATGAAGCCGTGGAACGACGTGATCGCAGTCAACGTATCGGCCAATTTTCAATTGATCCGCTGCATGGAGCCGCTGCTCAAGAATTCCGACGCCGGCCGCGCGGTGTTCATCACGTCTGGCGCGGCCAACAAGGCCTCCGCCTACCTCGGCCCCTATGCGGCTTCGAAAGCGGCGCTCGAGACACTGGCGCGGGTGTGGGCCAATGAGACGGCATCGACGCCGATCCGGGTCAATCTGTTCAATCCCGGTCCCCTCCGCACCCGCATGCGCGCGACCGTCTTCCCTGGCGAGGATCCGATGACGCTCGATACACCGGAGCAGGCCGCCGAGTTCATCGTGCCGATGTGCCTGCCGTCATGGACCGAAACGGGCCGGTTCTACGACTACAAGACCCGCGCGCTGCTGAGCTTCCGCGGCCCGGCCTGATCACACCACAGCTAGCGTGGCGCATCCGCCCCGGGTTTTGAACCGGAAAGCGTGCCGGCTGCAATGACGATCGCCAGCACGACCAGCGCCGACGCGAGGAAGAACGGCGCTCCCGGCAGCTGCATCGGCGCCTGCGCGCCGATGAAATAGGCGAAGGTCAGCGTAAACAGGAACGGTCCCAATAATTGGGAGACGCTCTGCACACTCGATGACGCGCCCTGCAACCGGCCCTGCTGGTCTGGCGCAACCTCTTTGGTCATCAGGGACTGGATCGCCGCGCCCGAAACGCCCCACAGCGACATCACGGGAATTCCAAGCCAGGACAAAGGCCCGGTCGGGGCAATGGCAAAGATCAGAAAGCCGGCGGCGCCACAGACCAGACCGAGCACCAGCGAAAGGCGCTCGCCGAAGAGCCGGATGATCGGTGCGATGCCGGCCCCTTGCACCAGCATTGCGCAGATGCCGACCATCGCCAGGGTGACGCCAACGGTCTTCGAATCCCAGCCATACCGATAGGTCGCGTAGAGCACGAAGGTCGACGGCAACACCGCATGCGCGAGCTGCGTGAAAAAATTCACCAGCGATAATCCGGCAAGAATGCGCTTCGAGCCGCAACAGATTCAATGCGCCAATCGGATTGGCGCTTTTCCAGCGGAATGGAGCGCGGCGGTTGCGCGGCAGCAACTCCGGCAAGATCAGCAGGCCATAGATCGTATTGGCAAAGCTCAGGGCCGCCGCTACCCAAAACGGCAGTCGGGGATCGGCATCGCCAAGCAACCCGCCGATCGCTGGACCCACGATGAATCCAGCCCCAAAAGCAGCACCCACCTTGCCGAACACCGCGGCCCGCTTTTCTGCAGGCGTGATATCCGCGATGTAGGCGAAGGCAGTTGAAACGCTGGCCGACGTGATCCCCGAGATCACCCTGCCGACAAACAGCCAGATCAAGGACGGCGCGAGCGCCATCAGGACGTAATCCAGCCCGAGCCCGAAATTCGACAACAGCACCACTGGCCTGCGTCCGAACCGGTCCGACAGGCTGCCGAGAATCGGCGAGAAGAAAAACTGCATCAACGCCCAGGCGGTCCCGAACAGGCCAAAGATACGAGCCGCGCGAGCGGTATCGTTGTCGACAAAACTCTCGACGAGTTTTGGCAGGATCGGCATGATCAAACCGAGCGCGAACATGTCGAGCAGGATCGTGACAAAGATGAAGGCCACCGCGGCGCCGCCTGCGGGCGCCGCTGCTGGCGGCGTACCGATCGCGCTCGTATCGCTCATGACGGCCGCTTCCGCTTATGCGCAAAGGGATTGGCCTTCTCGCGCAGCGAAATCCGTACCGGCGTGCCCGGCAATTCAAAATATTCGCGCAACGAATTGACGAGGTAACGCAAATAGGATTGCGGCACGGCATCGGCGCGCGAGCAGAACAGCACAAAGCTCGGCGGCCGCGCCTTGGCTTGCGTAATGTAGTTCAGCTTCAGCCGGCGGCCTGAAACGGCCGGCGGCGGATTGGCGTCCACCGCCTGCTCGAACCAGCGATTAAGCGCCGCCGTCGCCACCCGCCGATTCCACACGGCATAGGCATCTTCGATCGCGCGCATCAGGTGGTCGATACCCTCGCCCATCAGGCCCGATACCGCGACCAAAGGCGTTCCCTTGACCTGCGGCAGCAAGTGATCGGCCTCGGCACGCAGCGCGGAAATCGCGCCCGGCTTGGTTTCCATCAAATCCCATTTATTGACTGCGATCACGAGCGCCCTGCCCTCGCGCTCGATCAGGTCGGCGATCCGCAGGTCCTGTTCCTCGAACTTGTTTTGGGTATCCATCATCAGCACGACGACTTCGGCAAAGCGTATCGCGCGCAAGGCATCGGCAACCGAGAGCTTTTCCAGCTTTTCCTCGATCCGGGAACGCCGCCGAAGCCCAGCGGTATCGAACACGCGAAAGTCGCGGCCATTCCAGGTGATTTCCACGGCAATGGAATCGCGCGTGGTGCCGGCCTCGGCGCTGGTCAACAGCCGCTCTTCGCCAAGCAGGCGATTGATCAGCGTGGATTTGCCGGCATTGGGACGGCCGACAACGGCCACGCGGATCGGCCGTTTTGCGAACTCCTCGTCGGTTTCGGCGATCTCCTCATCACTCTCTTCGTCGTCTTCGACAGGCTCGGGCATCAAGGCGCGCAGCGCGTCGTAAAGCTCGCCCATGCCTTCGCCGTGCTCGGCCGAAACCTGGATGGGCTCGCCAAGACCCAAGGCATAGGCCTCCATGGCACCGATTTCGCCGTGCTTGCCTTCGCTCTTGTTGGCCAGCAGAACCACCGGCTTGTTGGCGCGGCGCGCATAGTCGGCAAAAGCGCGGTCGCTGGGCGTCAGTCCGGCACGGGCGTCGATCACGAACATCAGCGCGTCCGCAAGCCCGATCGCGGTCTCGGTCTGCTCCTGCATCCGCGCGGTCAGCGATCCCTTCGCGCCTTCGTCGAGCCCTGCGGTGTCGATCACCGAGAAGCGAAGGTCGCCAAGCCGAGCTTCGCCCTCACGCCGATCGCGGGTGACGCCCGGCGCGTCATCAACCAGCGCCAGCTTCTGCCCGACGAGACGGTTGAACAGCGTCGACTTGCCGACGTTAGGCCGGCCGATAATGGCGAACGTAAAAGGCATCAGCGACCAGGAAAGGGAGGAAATTGGACTAGTGCGGCGAATTTGAAATTCCTATCAGCGTCGCGGCAAGTTCGTCATAGGAACTTCAAATTCAAAGCCGCTACTCAAATCAATAAGTGGCTAGAGCTCCTTTGATTCCGAAGTTCGCATCAGAGGTCGCCGCGATCGTTTGCGAACTTCGGAATCGGAGCTCTAGTGCGTATTCCCGCAACAGACGACGGAGCCGTGCCGGAATAGCCCATCGCTCCGACCGTGAGCAATGAAATAGGCAGTTAGCGCGTAAACGTGCCGCCGGGCAGCGGCGCCGGGAATGCCGCGCCTGATTGTTGCACCGCTGGTGCAGATTGTGGTGGCTGCGCGCCCGATTGCTGTGCGTCGGCCGGCTGATCGGCCGGCGGCGCGGTCGTACGTTTACGAACGATTTTCTTCTTCGGAGCCGGTGGTGCGGCTGCGGTCGTATCTTCCTCTGGCGCGGCCGCGGGCTCTGTGCCCGCGGTTGCCGCCGCAGGTTTCTTCCTGGCGGTCTTTTTCGGCTTGGTCTCGGGAGGCGGCGGCGGTGGGACAGCCACGGCTTCCTGCGCGTTCTGATCGCCTTCCTGAGCACCCTTGTACAGGGACTTCGGAACGCCCTGTTCAAGCCCCGGCACGCCTTCGGGGAAAACCGGCTTGCGTTCACCCGGCAGCTTTTTCTTGGTGTCGATCCAATCAAGCCAGTCCATCGGATCAAAGCTGCTAATGTTGCTCGAGCAGCCGGCGATCACGGTGGACAGCGCGACGAGAACCGAAGCGGCGATCAGACGTTGCGGGCCACGCATGGTCGATTTCTTGTTCAACACGTTTTCCTGTCGTCAGCTTTTGGCGACCGGCGGAAGCAATGCCTGGAGCGCCTCGGCCCGCGAGCGCAGGCCGGACGGCGTCTCACCGTCATTGGCGATCATATCAAGCCATTGCCGCGCCGCGGTGGTGTCATTGGCGCGCCAAGCCGACAAGGCGAGCAATTCACGCGCGCTATGGCGAAAGGTCGCGTCGGGCTTGGTGGCAGCTTCCAGCCGCTGCAACATGTCCGGATAACTATCGCTGTCCAGCAGCAGCGCCGCGGCACGGATCCGCGCCAGGTCCTGCTGGTCGGTGCCGACACTGCGATCGGCCGCGATCTCGTCGTACAATTTGGCGCCGGCCTTCGGATCACCGGTTGCGACCTCAGCCGCCGCGCGCAACCGCGCCAGCATGCGGTATCCCGACGGCGCGGTAGCCGCGATCTTGTCGAAGGCCGCCTCGGCCTCCGCGTGCTTGTTCTGATCGGACAATTCGATGGCGGCGTCAAAGGCCGCTCCTGCCGCGGCCGCCTTTTGCGCTTCCAGATATTGATAGCCGCGCCAGCCGCCGACGGCGGCGACGATCAGAATCGCAGCTGCGATGATATAGATCGAGTACTGGTCCCACAGCTTCTTGAGCTGCTCGCGGCGGACCTCCTCGTCAACTTCGTCAAATAATTCAGACACTTAGAGATACCCCATCCCCGGCCGTCCGCGTCCGGAATCCACCGACGCCATTGATCTGTTCCCTGATTGCGGCCGCGTTACCCTAGTGATGTGGCGGTGGCAAGGCAAAGCCAGCTCCGTCAACGTGTTAACGATGCCGCCCGGTGTCTCGATTCCGAAACCCGTACGCCGCCGCCGGATGGTGCTTACGCCTTCGCCTTCATGCCGTAAACATGCTCGGGCCCCGGAAACGCGCGCGACCGGACGTCGGCCGCATAGCCCTGGATCGCCGCCTCGATCATCGGGCCGAGATTACCGTAGCGGCGGACAAATTTCGGGGCCCGCGGCGACAATCCCAGCATGTCCTCCAGCACCAGGACCTGGCCATCACAGGCCGCACTGGCGCCGATGCCGATGGTCGGAATGTCGATCGTCTCGGTGATCTTGCGCGCCAGGGGCTCGGCGACCGCTTCGACCACGACCGAAAAAGCACCGGCCTGCGCAACCGCGACGGCATCGGTTTCGATCGGCTCCCAGCTTCCTTCCTCGCGTCCCTGCGCACGGAACGAACCGAGCGTGTTGATCGACTGCGGCGTCAGCCCGATATGGCCCATCACGGGTATGCCGCGCTCGACCAGAAATGCGATCGTCTCCGCCATCCGCGCGCCACCCTCGAGCTTGATCGCGCCGCAATGGGTCTCCTTCAGGATTCTCACCGCCGAATGAAAGGCCTGCTCCTTCGAGGCCTCGTAGGAGCCGAACGGCATATCGACGACGACAAGTGCGTGCTGCGAGCCGCGCATGACCGCGTGTCCCTGCAGGATCATCATGTCGAGCGTGACCGGCACGGTGGTTTCAAAGCCATGCATGACATTGCCGAGGGAATCGCCGACCAGGATGACATCGCAATAGCGGTCGACCAGCGCCGCGGTATGGGCGTGATAGGAGGTCAGCATCACGATCGGGTCGCCGTTCTTGCGCGAACGGATATCGGGTGCGGTCTTGCGTTTGATCGCGGCCTGAACTGACATCTTCTAGAGCTCCGATTCCGAAGTTCGCAAACTAGCTCGGCAACCTCTGATGCGAACTTCGGAATCGAAGGAGCTCTAGCAAATATAGGTCTTTAGTGCGGCTCTGAATTTGAAGTTCCTATAACGAACTCGCAGCGACATTGATAGGAACTTCAAATTCGCCGCACTATACTCCTACGACGGGGACGCCGATGACAACGGGATGGAATGCGAAAGCCAGCGCCAGATAGACGACGATCCCGACCGCGACCGCAATCATGTCGTTGCCCCAGCCGCCGACCGGAATTGGCGGGCCTCCGGCATCGGATCGCCGTTTCAGCGAGATACGGTCAAACACTGCCCAGCCCAGAAACGAGCCGAACAGGATGATCGAGCCCAGATCGCCATTGGCGAGCAAATGCGCCGCCGCCCACAGCTTGACCCCGATCAGCATCGGGTGCTTGAGCGCGGTGTAGATGTGGCCGCGCATGAAAGCCGCGACCACCAGAATGACCGCCGGCAACATCAAGGCGACCGTGATGTGCTTGAGAATGACGAGCACTTTGGCAGGAACCAAACTCTCCCAGACATCAATCATTCCGGCCGCACGGTAATGCGCAAAGCCCCAGGCGATCAGCGCAATCCCAAGCACGGAGACGACCGCGTAAGCGAGCTTGTAGCCCCCCTCGCCGATGGCGGCGATGGCGCGTCCACGGACACCCCGTTGGGCCGGCAAGGTATGTACGCCAAGAAACAGGGCGAGCCCCAGGATCATCACCGCCAGTCCCATGACGCCGCGTTGCTCCGGATGGTTCTTTCGGGCATCGCCTACACGTTCAGCGGGCCAAACGGCAATGCGCGAAATCCGAGCGGAAGGTCATTTTGGCAGGTCGCAGGGCGCGGGCGGTTATGGCGTCGCCCTCTGCTTGTCGATATCGCGGTTATCGACGTAGCGGATGGCGATTGGCCTGCCCGGCCAGGGCTCCCCCGAGGTTGCCGGTGAATTTGAGCGGCACGCAGGCGCCGATGGAATCGTTGATCGCCTTCAGGTAGGTGTCACGAACCTCAGTTGGCGCGCCCTGGGTGGCGAACGTCATGCGCGGCGGACCGACCAGATCACCTGACCGCTTGAAGCTGAAACGCACGGTCATCTGCATGCCCTGTTTCGCGGATTCCGCCGGCGGGGGCGTCCAGCACGAACGCAGGGCGGCGAAGAGATCGCCGATATTGTCGAGGTCGTGGTCGGGCTTTTGATAACGCGGCGCGTCTTCCTCCGACGGCTTGCTCTCGACGGTCAGCTGGAGGTTCTCGCCGTAGGGATAGTAAATCTCGGGAATACACGGGCCGCGGTTAAATACGCTGCAAAAGGACGGCGTGCACGGCCGGTGCGACAGGACACTGCACGGCTCGTGGAAAAAAGGCGTGGCGTTGATCCGATGCCACCGTCTCGCGTCGACGCTGCCCGACGCAGCCAGTCCAGCAGCAATAATGAAACCGACAGCGATGCGACGGAGCATGCGCGGGACCCTCGGAAGCGACCTACCCCACAATATAATGCGAAAACGAGAGCAGGGATCGGGGCTGCCGCCGCCTGCCCGTTCACATCCTCGCGTGTAGCCGAACATGCTTCCGGATGGCGACGCGCTATGCCTTCTTTTTCACGTCCTTGATGCTTGAGAAGACGATGCCCTCGGCCCGTTCTCTGGTGTAGCCGAGATAGAACTCGTTCTTGGCGAGAAACACCGGGTCGCCATCGACGTCATCGGCAACGCCAGAGCCGTTGGCCGCAACAAACGCATCGAGCTTCTTGCGGTCGTCGGACGAAATCCAGCGCGCCAGCTGGAACTCGGACACCTCGAATTCCACCGGCAGTGCGTATTCCGCCTCCAGCCGCGCCTTCAGCACATCGAGTTGCAGCGGGCCGACCACGCCGACCAAGGCCGGTGCGCCGTCGCGCGGCCGAAACACCTGGACGACACCCTCCTCCGACATCTGCTGCAATGCTTCCTTGAGTTTCTTGGCCTTCATCGCGTCGGTGAGCCTGACGCGGCGGACGATTTCCGGCGCGAAACTCGGGACGCCAACGAAGGTAAGCTCCTCACCCTCGGTCAGGGTATCGCCGATCCGCAAAGTGCCATGGTTCGGAATTCCGACGACATCGCCGGCAAAGGCTTCGTCTGCCAACGCGCGATCCTGGGCGAAAAAGAACTGCGGGCTGGAAAGCGACATGTTCTTGCCGGTGCGCACCAGCTTCGCTTTCATGCCGCGGGTCAGTTTGCCCGAGCAAAGCCGCGCAAACGCGATACGATCACGATGGTTGGGATCCATATTGGCCTGGATCTTGAAGACGAAAGCGCTCATGCGAGGCTCTGCGGCTTCGACCTTGCGCAAATTACCTTCCTGCGCGCGCGGCGGCGGGGCAAAGCGACCGAGGCCCTCCAGAAGATCGCCAACCCCGAAATTGCGCAACGCGCTGCCGAAATAGACCGGCGTCAGATGGCCTTCGCGAAACGCCTCGAGATCGAAGGGCTTGCAGGCTTCCGAGACCAGCGCGAGTTCTTCCTTGACCTCGGCGACATCAAGGTTGGCATTGTGGCCGGCCAATGCGGCAATATCGATCTGCTGCGCCGCGCCCGTCTTGGCGCCGCCGCCCTCCAGAAGCCGCACGCCGCCAGTCGCGATGTCGTAGGTCCCCAGGAAATCGCGGCCGCGGCCAACCGGCCAGGTCATCGGCGTGGTGTCGAGCGCAAGCGTCTTCTCGATCTCGTCCATGAGCTCGAACGTGTCGCGGCTCTCGCGGTCCATCTTGTTGATGAAGGTGATGATCGGAATGTCCCGAAGGCGGCACACCTCAAATAGCTTGCGCGTTCGCGCCTCGATACCCTTGGCGGCGTCGATCACCATGACCGCGGAGTCGACCGCCGTCAGTGTGCGATAGGTGTCTTCGGAAAAATCCTCATGGCCGGGCGTGTCGAGAAGGTTGAACACGAGACCATCGAATTCGAACGTCATCACCGACGTCACGACGGAGATGCCGCGCTCGCGCTCGATCTTCATCCAGTCGGAACGGGTATTGCGCCGTTCGCCCTTGGCTTTGACCTGCCCTGCCAGGTTGATGGCGCCCCCGAACAGCAAGAGCTTTTCGGTTAGCGTAGTCTTGCCGGCGTCCGGATGCGAGATGATCGCAAAGGTTCGCCGGCGCGCAACTTCGCTCGCGAGCGGCGACGGGGGCGAAGAATCAGCGTTGAGGGCAACGTCGGACATGGGGCAATGCATGTGGCAGGGAAACCGGGTCGGATCAAGGAGCGCCGGTGTCAATCCATATAGGGATGACGCAGCGAGGCTCCAATCGGCAACAGCGAATTAGCGCATCAATATTAACAGCCAGTAGGCCGCGGCGGCGACGCCTGCGGCAGCCGGAATGGTAATGACCCAGGCATAGACGATCGAACTCGCCACGTTCCAACGCACGGCCGACATTCGCCTCGCGGCGCCAACGCCGACAATGGCGCCGGTGATGGTATGAGTGGTCGAAACGGGAACCCCGAGGAAGGTAGCAAGGAACAGCGTCGCCGCACCCCCCGTCTCGGCGCAAAACCCCTGCATCGGCGTCAGTTTGGTGATTCTCAGGCCCATGGTGCGGACAATCCGCCAGCCGCCCATCAGCGTTCCCAGCGCCATCGCCGCCTGGCAGGCGAGCACGACCCAAAATGGCACGTAAAATTGCGAGCCGAGCTGGCCTTGAGAAAACAACAGCACCGCAATGATGCCCATGGTCTTTTGCGCGTCATTGCCGCCATGGCCGAGTGAATAAAGCGATGCGGAGGCAAACTGCAAAATCCGGAATGCCCGGTCGACCGCAAACGGCGTCGAACGAACCGAGGCCCAAGAAACGATCACGACCAGCACAAGCGCGAGCAAAAATCCGATCAGCGGCGACAGCACGATCGCCAGCAGCGTTTTAGTCAAACCGCTCCAGACCGCCGCCGAAAGCCCGGCTTTCGCCATGCCGCCACCGACGAGCCCGCCAATCAGCGCGTGCGAACTCGAGGACGGAATACCCAGCGCCCAGGTGATCAGATTCCAGACGATGGCTCCGACAAGGGCAGCAAAGATAACGGCCACGTCGATGACGCTGGGATCGATGATGCCGGTGCCGATGGTATGGGCCACGTTGAGCCCGAACACCGAAAAGGCCACGAAATTAAAGAACGCCGCCCAGAACACGGCATATTGCGGCCGCAGCACGCGGGTCGATACGATCGTTGCGATCGAGTTGGCCGCATCATGCAGTCCGTTGAGAAAGTCGAACAGCAACGCGACAGCGATCAACCCGACCAGAACCGGAAGACCAAGCGCAGCATCCACCTGATGGCCCTGCCCTATACCTGTTCGATCACGATGCTGTTGATCTCATTGGCCACATCGTCGAAACGATCGGCCACTTTCTCCAGATGGTCGTAGATTTCCGCGCCGACAATGAAGTCCATCGCACTGGCGCTGCGGTGCTTGAGGAAGAGTTCCTTCAGGCCGATATCGTGAAGGTCGTCCACGCGTCCCTCGAGCTTGGTCAGCTCTTCGGTAATCGCGGTGAGCATCGAGACGTTATTGCCGATCGACTGAAGCAGCGGCAACGCGCGGCTGACCAGATTGGAGCACTCGACGAGAAGCGTCCCCATCTCGCGCATCGGCGGCTCGAAGATGCGGACTTCGAATAGCACGACGGCCTTCGCCGTTTGCTGCATCTGATCGATGGCGTCATCCATCGCCGTGATCAGGTTCTTGATGTCACCGCGATCGAACGGCGTGATGAACGTCCGCCGCACCGCGGTCAGCACCTCGCGTGTGATATTGTCGGCATCGTTCTCGAACTGATTGACGCGTTGGCAGAAGACCGGCGTTTCCTCTCCGCCCTGAAGCATGCCTTGCAGCGCGAGTGCGCCCTGCTGCACAGCCTGCGAGTGCCTGGCGAAAAGATCGAAAAAGCGTTCTTCCTTCGGAAGGAAGGCACGAAACCACCGCATCAACATTGGTATTATGTCCAAAATTCCCGAACAGACCGGCCAGTGCGGCCGGTCATAAATCTGTCATAGACCATTTTCCACAAGTCCGCGCGGCAGCGGCCCTGTGGAACCCGGTCATCCACGGCTTTGTGGCGCCGGAACTGCGGGTCGAAATCCGCCTCTCGTTAGAGTGAGCGACGAAAATAATTGGCTATTTCGCCCACGATGCCGCGCCGGAACGTCAGCACGCAGGCCACGAAAATAGAACCCTGGATCACCGTCACCCATGAACCGAATCCGGCGAGATATTGCTGGGTTGCGACGATGATGAACGCGCCGATGACCGGCCCGAATACCGTGCCGAGCCCCCCGACCAGCGTCATCAAAACGATCAGCCCGGACATCGCGACCTCGACGTCGGACAGCGAGGCATTCTGAACCACGAACACCTTCAGCGAGCCTGCAAATCCTGCCAGCGTCCCCGACAGGATGAAGGCAACCAACTTGTATTGGTCGGTCTTGTAGCCCAGCGAGATCGCGCGCTGCTCGTTCTCACGGATCGATTTCAGCACCTCGCCGAACGGCGAGTTGATCGCGCGAAAGATGACGAGAAAGCCGAACAGGAAGCCCGCTACGATAACGTAATAGAGCACCGTCGGCTTCGAGAGGTCCAGGATCCCAAGCAAGTGGCCTTGCGGGATCCCCTGGATGCCGTCTTCACCATGCGTAAATGGCACTTGCAGATAGATGAAATAGACGAGCTGCGACAACGCCAGTGTGATCATGGCAAAATAGATACCCTGGCGCCGGATCGCGACGATGCCGGTAATGATGCCGAGCCCGGCCGATGCGGCTATGCCGACGAGAATTCCGAGCTCCGGCGGCAAACCCCACACCTTGAGGGCATGGGCGGTGACATAACCCCCAGTCCCCAGAAACATCGCATGACCGAATGACAGCAAACCGCCGTAACCGATGAGGAGATTGAAGGCGCAGGCCAACAGCGCAAAACACAGCGCCTGCATCACGAAGAAGGGATAGAGGTCGGTCAGCGGCACGATCAACAGCAGCAGGGTCATGACCGCGAACGCGATCATCTCATCGCGGATCGCGCGTGGCTTTGCCGGTAAGGTGTCGTCGGTCATCGCCGTCATCTTAAGCCGCCCGCCCCGTCAGTCCCGTTGGTTTCACCAGCAGCACCAGCACCATGAGAGCGAACACGACGGTGTTGGATGCTTCCGGGTAGAAGTATTTCGTCAAGCCCTCGATCACGCCCAGCGCAAAGCCGGTGATGATCGACCCCATGATCGAGCCCATGCCGCCGATCACCACGACCGCAAACACGACGATGATGATGTTCTCACCCATCAAGGGCCGGACCTGATTGATCGGCGCCGACAACACGCCCGCCAGCGCAGCGAGGCCGACGCCAAGGCCGTAGGTCAGCGTGATCATTCGCGGCACGTTGATGCCGAAGGCGCGCACCAGCGTCGGATTTTCGGTTGCCGCGCGCAAATAGGCGCCGAGCCGGGTGCGCTCGATCAGGTACCAGGTCGAAAGGCATACGACGAGCGAGAAGATCACCACCCACCCGCGATAGACCGGCAGGAACATGAAGCCGAGATTCATGCCGCCCTGCAGGCCGTTGAGATTCCCGATTTTCGGATAATCCGGAATTGCATAGGGCAAGCCCGACGAACCGAAATAATTCTGGAAGACGCCCTGAACGATCAGCGCAATCCCAAAGGTCAGCAGCAGCCCGTAAAGGTGATCGAGACCGGACAGCCATTGCAGCATGGTTCGCTCCAGAACCATGCCGAAAATGCCGACGACGATCGGCGCGATGATCAGTGCCCACCAATACCCGAGGCCCGTGAGATTGAGCAGAAAATAGGCGCAGAATGCTCCCATCATATAAAGCGCGCCATGCGCAAAATTGATGATGTTGAGCATGCCGAAGATCACGGCAAGCCCGAGGCTGAGCAACGCGTAGAATGAGCCGTTGATCAGTCCCACCAGTAGCTGTGCGTAAAGCGCTTGCATCGGTTCTCTCGGCGCCTCGTTCGTTTCAGTTCTTGATTCTCGGGCGGCAATCGCGGCCGACCGAGACGTCAAAACAGATCATTTCTTCAGCAAGGGGCAGGTGCTTTTGTCCAGCGGCGTAAAGGCATCGTCCGCGGAAATAGTCGACACGAGCTTGTAGTAGTCCCAGGGTCCTTTCGATTCCGAAGGCTTCTTGACCTCGAAAAGATACGCCGGATGAATTGTGCGGCCGTTCGGCTCGATGCTGCCCTTGCCGAACAAAGGATCGTCGGTCGGCATTTCCTTCATCTTCGCGACGACCTTGGCGCCGTCATGCGGGTTGCCGCCAAGAGCTTCCAGTGCCTTGAAATAATGCAACAGGCTCGAATACACGCCGGCGTGGACCATCGTCGGCATGATGTGGTTCTTCATGCGCTCCTGGAAGCGCTTGGCGAAGGCCCGCGTGCCGTCATTCATGTCCCAGTAGAACGTCTCGGTGAAGTTAAGTCCTTGCGCCGTCTTCAAACCGAGCGCGTGGACGTCGGTGATGAACAGAAGCAATGCCGCGAGCTTCTGGCCGCCACCGGTGATGCCGAATTCGGCGGCCTGCTTGATCGAGTTGGTGGTGTCCGCACCTGCATTGGCAAGGCCGATGATCTTGGCCTTGGAAGCCTGCGCCTGCAGCAGGAAGGAGGAGAAATCAGCCGTGCTGATCGGAGCCTTCACGCCACCGAGCACCTTGCCGCCAGCGGCCTGGACCGCCGCGGTGGTGTCGCGCTCCAGCGCCGCGCCAAAGGCGTAATCTGCGGTCACGAAAAACCAACTATCGCCGCCGCTCTTGGTCAGTGCCGTGCCGGTACCGTGTGCGAGCGTGTAGGTATCATAACTCCAGTGAATGGTATTGGGGGTGCACTGCTTGTTGGTCAGATCGGACGAACCGGCTCCGGAGTCGAGCAGGACGCCGTTCTTTTCCTTGACGAGGTTGGAGACAGCGAGCGCCACGCCGGAATTGGGCACGTCGACAATGACGTCGACCTTGTCGACATCGAACCACTGGCGCGCGATGTTGACGCCGACATCTGGCTTGTTCAGGTGATCGCCGGAAATGATATCGATCTTCCAGCCCTTGGCGGTCATGCCGGAATCCTCGACCGCCATCTGGGCGGCCAACGTCGAACCCGGGCCGCCGAGATCGGCATAAAGGCCGGATTGGTCGGACAGCGCGCCGATCTTGACGGTCTTGTCCTGTGCGTTTGCGAAGCCGGTTGCCGATAGAGCAACGGCCGTACCGAGCAGCAGGCTTGCGAAAATTCTGGTGTTCATGACGATCCCTCTTTGGATATCCCGTAGTACTCAGACGCCGAGATAGGTGTGAAGCTTGTCCATGTTGGATTGCAGCTCCGCATTGGCGAAGCCGTCGATGATCTTGCCGTGCTCGACGATGTAGTAGCGATCGGCCACCGTCGCCGCGAAGCGGAAGTTCTGCTCGACGAGCAGAATGGTGAAGCCCTCGCTCTTGAGGCGCTTGATGGTCTGGCCGATCTGCTGGATGATGACGGGAGCAAGCCCTTCGGTCGGTTCGTCCAGCATCAGAAAGCGAGCGCCGGTCCGCAGGATTCGCCCGATCGCCAGCATCTGCTGTTCGCCGCCCGATAGCTTGGTGCCCTGGCTGCTCAGCCGTTCCTTGAGATTGGGGAACAATTCGAAAATCTGATCCAGCGAAAGACCGCCGCTGCGCACCGCCGGCGGCAGCAAAAGATTTTCACGAACATCGAGGCTGGCAAAAATTCCACGTTCCTCGGGGCAAAACGCGATGCCCATGCGCGCGATCTTGTCCGACGCGGCACGGATGATTTCCTTGCCGTCGAAGCGGACCGAACCGCTGCGTTTGCCGATAATTCCCATCACCGATTTCAGGGTGCTCGTCTTGCCCGCCCCGTTACGGCCGAGCAGCGTCACCACCTCGCCGGGATTCACCTGGAAATTGATACCGTGCAGAATATGAGACTCGCCATACCACGCTTCGAGGTTCTGCGCCAAAAGAATGGGCGTGCCGGAAGCGGACGGCGGCGCGGCGGCATTGGCCATTTTCACGTCAGCCATGGCCGGCCCCCAGATAGGCTTCCTTGACGCGCGGATCCTTGGATAAATCGGCGTAAGTTCCTTCCGCCAGCACGTGGCCGCGCGTCAGCACGGTGATGATGTCGGACAGGTTAGCGACCACACTGAGATTATGTTCGACCATCAGGATCGTATACTTTGCGGAGATGCGCTTGATCAGCGCGGCGATCTTGTCGATGTCCTCGTGGCCCATCCCCGCCATCGGCTCGTCGAGCAGCATCATTTCGGGATCGAGCGCAAGCGTAGTGGCGATTTCGAGCGCGCGTTTGCGGCCGTAGGGCATTTCGACCGCCGGCGTACTGGCGAACTCGCTCAAGCCGACATCGTCAAGCAGTTCGCGCGCACGGGCATTGAAGCGGTCGAGCACGGTCTTGGAGCGCCAGAAATCAAAGGAATGCCCGTGCTGCCGCTGGAGCGCGACGCGCACGTTCTCCAGCGCCGTCAGATGCGGAAATACCGCCGAGATCTGAAACGAGCGCACCAAGCCGAGCCGCGCCACGTCGGCCGGCGCCATCGCCGTGATGTCCTGTCCCTTGTAAAGAATCTGGCCTGCCGACGGCTTCAGAAACTTGGTGAGCAGATTGAAGCAAGTCGTTTTGCCGGCTCCGTTAGGCCCGATCAAGGCATGAATACTGCCGCGCCGCACCTTCAGGCCAACGTCGCGAACGGCAACAAATCCCGCGAATTCCTTGGTCAATCCGTGGGTTTCGAGAATGAACTCATCCGCCAATCAAATTCCCCCGCAAGCCATCGCCGCGACGTCCCGTGTCGCGCGTGGCCGATCTTTTCCTTACAGCGGGTTCCCCCAGGATGCCTGAAAT
This sequence comes from uncultured Alphaproteobacteria bacterium, assembly GCA_963706265.1. GTDB lineage: Bacteria > Pseudomonadota > Alphaproteobacteria > Rhizobiales > Xanthobacteraceae > Bradyrhizobium. The sequence goes on from CAVPLO010000005.1 coordinate 899,181, forward strand.
GCCGCGTCTTGGTTTCGCGTGCTGAAATTCGTCCTGGGACCCGCCGCCTCCGGGGCGGAATATGCCGTCAACGCCCATCCTTGTGCAAGGCGGAAAGCGGCACGGACCCCGCCAGGCCCTTGATAATTCGCCATTAGTCGAATGTTCCTTCCGGCCAAACCGCCATGGTCGAAAGCTGTCCGGCCGCACATTTGGAAAGCAGTTGTTAACGCTGTTCGGCCGCCATCGGACTTCCTTCACCAAATATTTTCGCCTTGGACTGAAAGTTCGGTGTTTTCATCAAGATCGGACTTTAAGCCTTTGGACTTCGAGAGCGCCAACCCGACGGTCGTCAAATCAATCAAGCAGCGTGATCTCCTGAACACGTGGCTGCGGCTTTATGCCCCTGCGCAGCGCTTGCCGTGCAAGGCGGCCTTTCAGCCAGCCCGGATCGAGGATGAACTTCCCGACCTCGTGTATATGACGGTTGAAGGCACAACCCCGCCACGCCTGATCATCGACAGCGATGGCACCCGCATGTCCATGGCCTACGGCAATACCGGGAGGGGGAAGTATCTCGACGAGTATCTTGGACCGCGGCTGACGCCGATCGTCATACCGATCTACCAGTGTTGCCTGGAACGCGCGCTGCCTGTTTACACCGTCTCGCATGTCGACGACGCTACGGGGCGCATCGTCGCCTATGAACGCCTGTTGTTGCCGTTCTCGGATTCCGAAGGCGTCACCCATGTGATTGCGTCCCTGAAAACGATCAGCGAAGACGGCGGTTTCGAAATCAGAAACCTGATGCGCGGCAACGATGCGCTACCAACGGCAAAGCTCCGCGCGGTGATCGACCGCGAACTGTTCCACCGCTCACCCGGCCGCATTCCATCCGCCGATGTGATCGAGTTCAGCTAAACCGATCTGCTTCAAGCGCGCCCGCGCTTGCCGGAGGCGCCGACTTCCTTCGCATAGACCTCGGGCTTGAAACCGACCAGCAACTTGCCGCCGACATCGAGCACCGGCCGCTTGATCATCGACGGCTGTTCCAGCATCAGCGCCAGCGCCTTGCGTTCGTTCAGCCCTTCCTTGTCGGCGTCGGGCAATTTGCGAAACGTGGTGCCGGCGCGATTGAGCAGGGTTTCCCAACCGACTTCACCGGCCCAGGCTTTCAGCTTTTCCTTGGGCGCGCCCGCCAGTTTGTAATCGTGGAATTCGTAGGCGACGTCGTGACCATCGAGCCAGGCCCGCGCCTTCTTCATGGTGTCACAGTTCTTGATGCCGTAGATGGTGATCGGCTTCGTCATCTTGACGGCCTCACTTCGCGTATTTGTCGAAGGCGCTGAGGACTGCGAGCGTCATCGCCTCGACGCCGGTCTCGATCGTTGGCTTCGGCACCGGCGCGAACTGCGGCGAGTGATTGGACGGCAGTTGCGGACCTGTTCCATCGAAGGCCGCAGCCACCCGCTCCGGCTCGTAGACGCCGATATTGAAGAACATCGAGGGCACGCCGGCATTGATGAATTCGGAGAAGTCCTCGCTGGCGGTCACCGGCGGCGACGTTGCGATCTTGTCGCCGAAGGCTACCTTCAGCACCTTTGCCGCCGTCTCGACCACCGCCGCATCGTTCATGACCGCTTTGGCGCCCTCGGTGAAGGTGATGTCGGGTTCCGGCGCGCCCGACATGGCAGCCGCGGCCTTTGCCGTGCGCTCGATCCCCGCCAGCATCTTGGCGCGGACTTCCGGCTTGAAGGTGCGGATGGTCCCGCGCAGCACCACCTGATCGGGAATGATGTTGTGGGCCGTGCCGGCGTGAATCGCGCCGACGCTGAAGACGCCGAACTCGGTCGGGTCCTTTTCGCGGCTGATCACGCTTTGCACATCGACGATGAAGCGCGCCGCAATCATCACGGGATCGATGGTCCGCTGCGGCGACGCGCCGTGGCCACCACGGCCATGGAATGTGAGGTCGAGGCTATCCGAGTTCGACGATCCGACGCCTGTGCGATAGCTGAGGGTGCCGTAAGCGAACGGCCCGTCGTGCAGGGCGAAGCCGAAATCCGGCTTCTTGAATCGCGTGAACAGGCCGTCCGCAATCATCGCCCTGGCGCCAGATACCGTCTCCTCGGCCGGCTGGGCGATGAACATCAGCGTGCCCCGCCACCGATCCTTCAAACCGACCAGCGTTTTGGCCGTCCCGACCCAGGTCGCCATGTGAATATCGTGGCCGCAGCTATGATCGACGAAGGTCTCCTGCCCGTTCCAGTCGGTCTTGTCATGGCTCGCATAGGGAAGCCCGGTCTTTTCCTCCATCGGCAGCGCATCGAGTTCGGTCCGCACCAGAATGGTGGGACCTTCGCCGTTCTTGTAAATTGCGACGAGCCCGGTCTTGCCGACCTTCTCGGTCACCTCGAAGCCGAGTGCGCGCATTTCGCTCGGCGAGCTTGGCTGCGGTCTTCACTTCCTGGAAGGCAACCTCCGGATGGGCGTGAATATCCTTGTAGAGCGCATCGAGTTTTGGATAGTCGGCTTCCATCGACGTCTCGATCGACGCCTTGAGCTTGCCGACATCGAGTTCGGCCCGCGCGGGAGCGAGCACCGCAAGACATAGCCCCGCGGAGATCAACATCGACCTGGTAAATCCGTTCATGGCAGCAATGCTCCCTGTTCTTATGGCCCGCCGATAACAGGCCTCGATGTCATTGCGAAGTATGCGCAAGGATCTGAAGAGACCAGCAAGTATGCGCATTCGTTCCCGCGGCGCAAGACGCCCGGGTTGCGGATCAGCGTTGCCCTCGAAAAGTCGGAGGGCGCAGGGAAAGCCGGGCGCCTGATGCACCCATAGCCTCGCGTGCAAAATAAAAAAGCACGCAAGTCAGTCCACTACAGGTTCATCCGGTTGGTCCGGCCTTCCCTGCGCAATGGTTTTAACGGTTTCCTTTGTGGTCTCCCTGGTGATCGGGCTTTCTTGCCACCATCGCCGGCGGATCATCCGTCGACTTGATGCCAGCGTCGAGGCATCAGGACGCCACAACTTCGCCGTCCGCGTTCGACGCATTCGTCTCGTGCGCCAGCCGCGTCCACCGCATCCCCTGCCCAACGTTTCGTGACGACCGCGAAGCGCCCCTCATTGCGGGCCGGGACGCGCGAGCTTCTAAAGATGATTTGCCCGTCGGCGAAAGCGAAATTTTTTTGTCGGCAGGGCTGGACAGCGGACGCGAAGCAGGCGGAATGATTTGCCGTCGGGGCAAATCAGCGGCCTCACGGGCGCTTCGGAATCTCCAGCCCGCGCTTGACCGCCGGCCGCGCCAGGCCGCGATCGAGCCAGGCCGAAACATTGCGGAAGTCATCGAACGCAACGAGTTCGCGGGCGCCGTAAAAGCCGATCAGGTTGCGTACCCATCCGAACATCGAGATGTCGGCGATGGTGTATTCGTCATCCATGATCCACTGCCGTCCGTCAAGACGGGACTCGATGACCCCCAGCAGACGCTTTGATTCATTCACGTACCGCTCGAGTGGCCGCTTGTCGGCGATCTCCTTGCCCGCGAATTTGTGGAAGAAGCCGAGCTGGCCGAACATCGGCCCGATGCCGCCGATCTGAAAGTGCAGCCATTGAATGGCCTGATAGCGGCGCGCCGGATCGGCCGGCAGTAGCCTGCCGGTTTTCTCGGCGAGATATTGCAGGATCGCACCGGACTCGAACAGACCGAGCGGTTTGCCGCCGGGTCCATTCGGGTCGATGATCGCGGGGATCTTGCCGTTCGGATTGAGCGACAGGAATTCCGGCGTCTTCTGGTCGTCCTTGTTGAAGTCGACCGGATGCACCTCGTACGGCAGGCCGGTCTCTTCCAGCATGATCGAGACCTTGACGCCGTTCGGCGTCGGCAGCGAATAAAGCTGCAGCAGGTCCGGATGTTTCGCGGGCCAGCGTTTGGTAATCGGAAAGGCGGAAAGATCAGGCATTGGCGGTTCCCAATTGGCTCAGCTTTGACAGCACGCCTATGCCGGCTTCCCGTCATCGAAGCTGACGATCACGGCCGCATTGGCAATGAGAATGGGGTCGTTACCGCTCTCGGACGGGATTTCGAGACCGCCCTTGATTGCGGTCACCTTCTTCGTTCCATAAGGCAATTCCTTCGCCACCGCCTCGGTATCGACGTTTTCCGGATTTGGCACGGCGATCGTGACGTCGACGAACATGTCGTTGGCGGTCTTGCCCAGCATGCGAAAGAAACCGAGGCTGGAATGGCGGATCGCGTCCGATACCGCGCGCTTGGCCGCCTTCGTCGCGTCCCTGCCGTGGACGTCGACGCCCATGCCCATTTCCGTGATACAGCGCACGCGTGCCATCGATCCCTCGCCTTGATCAGGTGAAAACCCGTGCTGGATATGGGCTTCAAGACGCGTGAGTCAACCGCCATCGTCGGCAGGCTGGCCATCCGGTGCCAGCATCAGCGCCGCGTCGTTCACGATATAGCGCACATAGCGGTAGTCGCGGATGAAGCTGATCCGGCCGTCGCGCCATTCGAGCCACATGAAGTAGCTTGGCTTTGCACCGGCGCCTGCCTCGAACACTGCGATCACCTCGCGGCCCTCGACCCAGGCGGGCGCGAGCGTCACGCCGTCGAACTTGGCATAGATCGTAAAGAACATGCCGACATCTGCGGCCCCGACACGGATCGGATGGGTCGACTGATGGAGCCTCACATCGTCTGCCAACAGCGCACGCAGGCCATCCCAGTTCTGCGCGTTGAACAGCGCGACATAGCGCGCGACCGCCGCGGAGGCGGGCCTCGCCTCGGCAAGCTTGGCGGCTTGCGCATTGATTTCACGAAGGCGCGTGCGTCCGCGCGCCAGATGGGCTTTTACGGCATCGACTGTCAGATCGAGCAGTTCGGCGATATCCTTGAGCGACTCGTCCAGCACGTCCTTCAGGATCACGACGCTGCGCTGAAGCAGCGGAAGCTCGGCAAAACGCGAGACCGCGGTCTCGACCGCTTCCTGACGCATCAAGGCCTCCATCGGGTCAGGGTTGGCTTCATCGGCGATATCGGAAGCTGTTTCGATAGGCTCCGCCTTCCGTACCGCGCGGCCGCGCAACAGATCGAGCGCGCGATTATGTGCAATTCGAAACAGCCACGGCCGAAGCTGCGGCATCTCCTCGGCCTCGTCGAGTGCCGCGAGCGCGCGGGCGAGCGTATCCTGCACGACGTCCTCGCCGTCGATCACCGAGCCCATCAGCCGCCCGCAGTAGCGGTGCAATTCACCACGCAGCTCGCCGGCCAGAGCCAGAAGCTCCGCCCGGCGGTCGCGATGCGGCGATGATGGTCCAGCGTTCAAGCCGCCGCTCCCTCGATCATGGTTATCCCCGTGTCGCCCTTGAGGCCAAAGACTACGCCGTCAGCGTATTTCGGGTCCTCAAGCAGACAAACTACCTTCTCGCCGAATTCGCGCGGCGGCATCGGCGCTCCGAAGCGCGCCAGAAACTCCTTTTTCCCGATGCCTGCCGCGTGCGCATAGGCGCTGGCGCCGGCGTCACCGACGCCGGTATCGCCGATGATCTGTTGTGGCACAATCGCCTGAAAGCGGATTCCGAGCTTGTTCTGCGCTGACACGCCATTGGCGTATTTGGCCATCATCCAGAGCATTCGCTTGGCGCCGGCATAGCCGCCGGAGAGCGGCGATCCGTTCTGGGCCGCGCCGCTCGATCCGACGAGGACGCGGCTGCCGGATTTGAGCGGCGTCTTCAGCGCGGCCTGCAACCAATAGAAGCCGCCTTTGACGTCGGTCTCCCATGTCGCGCTGAAATCCTCCCACCTCAACTGGTCGAGCCGACCCATCGGCGGCTTCGCGCCGGCGTTGAGCACGAGGATATCAGGATGAACCTCGCCCAGAATGCGGTGAGCGGCAACCTCGTCGGTGACATCGGCTGCGATCACCGTAACGCCGAGTCGTACTCGTGCCGCCGCAAGCGCATCGCGATCGCGCGCCACCACTGTCACTTTGGCACCATGTTCGACCAGCGCCTCAACCAGACCAAGGCCAAGACCGCGGCTTCCGCCGGTGACGAGAACTTTCTTGTCTTTCAGGTTCATCGCTTCTGCTCCATTGTTTGGATGTAGCTACAACGATCGAGGCCAGGGAAAAGAGTTGCGATGTTGCCTCATCGGGAATGCCGGGCAACGCGTCGTCGCCCGGAGATCAGCTTCAGCCATGGTGCCGAATGAAAAACGCCCATCAGCAGATACATCGGCGCCATTCCGCCCGGCCATAGGTGACCTGCAGAGCAGAGTGCATTCGGCAGGTCGCTATCAAGGACCACCGTCAGCAGCGCCATGCCCGCAAAGGTCGGCGCCGCCGCGTAACGTAGCCATTTGGCGATGGCTCGCGCCGCGACGACGCCCTGGTCGTCAAGGCGCGTGACGCTGCTCGCGCCGGCCCCGGTCATGCCTTTGCGCCGGCGTCGCGCTTGCGAAAGGCGGCCTCTCCGGCGTCCGACACTTCGACCCATTTGGGGTCAGGCGCGGCATTGGGGACGTAACTCTCGTTCCAGTTCCACCACTTGTAGGGTCGCTCCTGCGGATAGCCTTCCGGCGAGTCCTCCCACTCCTCCTGGCGGCCGAGCGCCGTCATATCGAGATAGCTCCAGACGTTGCCCATCGCCTCGTCGCCGCGGCTGTTGATCAAATACGTCCGGAATATGCGTTTGCCGTCACGGATGAATGCGTTATGGCCGTGCCACTCACCGACGTCGAAGTCAGCGTCGAAGCTGTCGGTGATGGTGTACCAGGGAATCTTCACCCAGCCCATTCGCCCCTTGAGGCGCGCAATGTCGGCCTGCGGTGCGCGCGAAGCGTACACCAGCGTGGTGTCGCGCGCGTTCAGGTGAACAAGGTTGGAGACCTGGTCGGCCCCCAGCGAACAGCCGATGCAGGCGTGCTCCGGCCAGCCATGGACGCCCGGCTCAAAAAACGCCCGGTAGACGATCAGTTGACGGCGACCCTCGAACAAATCGAGCAGGCTCCGCTTACCCGAAGGGCCGTCGAACACATAAGTCTTCTCGACAGCCATCCACGGCATCTTCCGGCGTTCGGCGGCCAGCGCGTCGCGGGCGCGGGTCAAGGCTTTTTCCTTCACGAGCAGTTGTTCCCGTGCGGCCTCCCATTCCTGCGGCGATACGATCAGTGGTGTGTTCTTGGGGAGCGGCATGATTGACCTCCTGTTGGCTGTTGTGCGTATCCGAGCGCGGTTCAAATGGCCTGATGGAGCAAAGACGTGTGACACGTCGAAAAGGAGTCAGTCCCGCTCCAGAAAAATCGCCGCCGGCCTTGCTAGTGGTCCGATTCTAACATTCGCATCCCTTCTCAGCGGCCACTGTCAGATCCACTCCACTAGCCGGCGGCGCTCACGAGAGTGTTACCTCATGGGGTCGTCGGTCCTTGAGTCGGCGGTTGTTATGCCGGCACGGCGGCGGGCTGCGCCTCCATCTTGGGGAACGGCCTGAACGTCAGGATGATAAAGAAAGCGCCAAGTCCGACCGCCCAGGAGCCGATATAGAGCCAGGCGTAGTTGGCGAAGGTGTCGTAGATCAGACCGCCGGCGACGGGGCCAGCCGCCATGCCGAGACTGCCGGCCATCGATAGCCCGCCGATCACAGTACCGAGCATGTGCAGCGGAAAGTTCTCGCGCACCAGCACCGAATAAAGCGGCATGGTGCCGGCATAGATGAAGCCGAACAGCGCGGCCACGGCGTAGAATTCGGCCAACTGCTGCGCAAAGACGTAACCCAGTGCGCCGAACGCCTGCAACAACAGGCCGGTCACCAGCACGCGCTTGGCGCCGAAGCGGTCGCCGAGCAGACCGAAAGCGAGACGGCCACCCATTCCAGCCAGGCCTTCCACACTGTAGATCGTAACCGCCGTGATCATCGGAATCCCGCAACTGACGGCGTAGCTCACGGTATGGATGATCGGGCCGGAATGCGTCGCGCAGCAGAAGAAATTGGTCGCGAGCAGAATGATGAATTGCGGCGAGCGCAGCGCCTCGGCCAACGACATCCCCGGCTGCGGCGGGCTGGTTCCTGTTGGCGCGACCGCTGCCGCGGCGAGCGCCGGCGGGCGGCGCGCCAGGAAAGAGACGGGAATCATGATCGCGCCAACGACGGCTGCGACGATCAGCATCGTGGTCCGCCAGTCATGATGCGAAACCAGCCAGGCGACGAGCGGCGACATGGTCATCGGCGCCATTCCCATGCCGGCCGAAACCAGCGACACCGCAAGGCTGCGATGGGTTTCGAACCAGCCGGTGACGGTCGCCATCATCGGCGCAAAGATCGCGGACGTGCCGCCGCCAACCATCACGCCGAACAGGAACTGAAAGGCGAGCAGCGACTTCGCCTGGCTCGCGAGCGCCAGGCTTGTCGCGATCACGACCGAACCGGTCAAGACGACCGGCAGCGGCCCATACCGGTCGGACAAGGTGCCCCACATCATGCTGGTCAGGGCCATCGCCAGAAAGCCGATGGTCATGGCGCTGGACACGCCGGTGACGGACCAGCCGGTATCCCGCGCAATGGGCTGGAGCAGCACCGGCAGCGAGAACATGCCGCCGATGGCCACGCAGCCGAGCAGGCCGCCGGCCGCAACAATCACCCAGCGATAGTACGAATTGGTCATTCCAGGTCTCCCATCCGGTCCGATCTTTATAGAAGACGAACGGAACCTTCGGGAACCGACACGCGATCGGCCGAATCCTTAATTTTTTCGACCGGGCGACTTCCCCGCTAGGCGACCTTCTCTCGCATGAAGTAAGCGTTGCGGTCCCGCTCCTGCTCATTGACGACGGAACGAATGCGCAAGAGGTCCTTGCGGGCGATCAACCCGATTACGCGATGCTTGTCGCGATCGACAATCGGAATGCGTCCGAGATCGGCCGACACCATGAGGTCGGCGACCCGCCCGAGCACCTCGTCGGGATACGCCGAAACCGCCGAGGTATCGGAGACGAGATCGTCGAGCGTCGCCGCCTGGTGCTCGCCCTCGGTGCGCCAGCGCAGAACATCCGCCCGGGCCACCATGCCGGCGAGCCGACCGTCCGCCGTCACCACGGGATAGGACTTGTGGCGGGGCTCGTCGGCGCTGAAGAAGGCGACCGCATTATCCACCGGCATGCTGACCGGCAGGGTATCGACGTTCTTTACCATCACGTCGGCAACCCGCAACAGCTCGAACTGATCGATCGAGTATTCGCGCGTGACGTGCTGTCCGCGCCGGGCAATCTTTTCGGTGAGAATCGAGCGCTTCAGGAGTAGCACCGTGACCGCGTAAGCAGCGCCGGTGGCCGCCAGCAAAATCGGCAGCATTTCGATGTTCCCGGTCAACTCGATGGCGAACATCACGCCGGTAAGCGGCGAACGCATCGTGCCGCCCATCATCGCCGCCATGCCGACCAAAGCCCAGAACGAAGGGCCGCCCGGCAGCATCTGACCTTCGAGCCAGCCGGCCGAACCACCGAGGATCAAAAGCGGCGCCAACACGCCACCCGAAGTGCCGGATGCCAGCGCAACGATCCAGATCGCCGATTTCACCAGCAGCACCCGGCTGACCTCATGGGCTGTGGTGTGACCGGAGAGCAGATCGGCGATGACGTCGTAGCCGACACCGAGCGCATGCGGATCGGCAAGTCCGCCAAGCCCGACGGCCAGGCCACCGAGCGCAGGCCACCACATCCAGTGCAGCGGGATGAAATCGAACAGGTCCTCGGCCGCGTAAAGCAGGCGCGTCATCAGTCCCGATTGGAGACCAGCCACGAGACCGACGCCGACTGCGGCAGCCATGGCCCACATCGGAAGGTTCGGATGCTCCGTGAACGGAAACAGCGGCAGTTTGCCGAAGAGAACCGGTCGGCAGACGGCACAAACGATGACGGCGGTGACCACCGGCAGGAAGCTGCGCGGCTTCCATTCAAACAGCAGGAGTTCGACGGCGAGCAGCACGGCCGCGATCGGCGTGCCGAAAATCGCCGTCATGCCGGCAGCAGCGCCGGCGACCAACAACGTCTTGCGTTCGGCAGCGGTGAGATGAAAACATTGGGCAAACAGCGAACCGACCGCGCCGCCCGTCATGATGATCGGACCTTCCGCGCCGAACGGGCCACCGGTGCCGATCGAGATCGCCGAAGACAGCGGCTTGAGAACGGCGACCTTCGGCTGCATGCGGCTGCCGCCGAGCAGGATCGCCTCGATCGCCTCGGGTATTCCATGCCCCCGGATCTTCTCCGATCCAAAGCGCGCCATCAGCCCGATGACGAGCCCGCCTATCGCTGGAGCCAGCACCATCCAGATGGCGCCACGGCTGGTTTGCGCCAGCGGAATACTCGTGCCGCTGAGCTGCCCGAACCAGACCCAATTGCTGACCAGCGCGATCAGCTTCAGAAGGACCCAGGCGGAGACAGCGCTGGCGCTTCCAACCACGATAGCCATGCCAATCAGCAGCAGGACACGGCGATCCGCCGTGAAATCGCCGAGCTTGCTACGATGCCGCGCGGCACCGCGGGCTTTCTCGATCATTTGGCGCATAAGAAGGGCTTCTTTGGGGGGAACTTCGGGATTCCTGACTTATATCGCACTGCGATATATATCAAGCAGGCCTGTCGCATGGCTCCAATCGCACGTTATGCGCGATCGTACTGTGATTGACCTTGGGCGCGCAGAGCTGAAGCCCCCCGCCCCGCCAGGCCAGTCTCCCGCAGGCTATCAAGAATTACTTAACGCGCTTTAACCGTAACGCCGACCAGTCCTCGTCGATCGCGATTTGGCTCACGGTATCGAGGCCATGCTGGGGCGCCAGCGAATGGATGACGTCCCGGCTCAGGTCGGCCGCGATTTTGGACGACAGCTTGGGATAAGCGAGCCAGAAAATGGCGGCAGGCGACATGGCCTTGAGCAGCCTCGGCAGAGCCTCGTCGAGCGTTGCTCGATCCGCTGCAAAAAGAAGAACCACCTCCGCCTCCGCCACGTCCCCGCGCGCCTCGTCGCCGCCGATAGTCTTTTCAAGCGCCTCCGGCGCGCCGACCACGGCAAGCCGACGATCGCCTTTGACCTGCAAGCGCTCGACGACGGGCTTGTCCGACACGGCTGTCTTATTTCTTTCTGGCTTTGCCTGCGCTCGCCGGCGCCTTTTTCGTCGATTTTTTGGCCTGGTTGTATTCGACCGCGGCGCGGACGAGATTTTTCAGCGCAGGCGCGTTGACCTTATCGCCGTCGAAAAAATCGATCGCGCGGCGCTCGTTGCCCTCAAAGCCAGCGTTGAAGAGTTTGTCGGGATCGGCGAGCTTCGCCCCATACATGAACGTGAGCTTCACCTTGTCCTTGTGGGCATTGCCGACGGCAACGATGCCGTCTCGCGACCATACCGGGCTGCCCATCCATTTCCATTCTTCCATGATCTCTTTATCCGCAGCCAGGATCGTCTTGCGGACGCTGGCCAGGGTCTTGCCACGCCAGTCCGCAATCCCTGCAATCAGCTTGTCGATCTGTTCCGAGGCATCCATGGAAATCGCGCCCTAGGCCGATCTTCTCTGCATCGCCCGTCGAACGAGGTGACCTTTCCACATCCATAACCCGGAAAGCAGCATGACGGGAAAGAAAACAAACCGCGTCGGCGGGGCATAATCTGGAATGACCTCGAACGGGCTATAAATATAGCCGACGATCGGAATCGCACAAATAATGTGAATCCAGCGAACGAGCAAACGTATGGTCGAATCCTTCATAAGCAATTTGTACTCCCTTCATCAGCGATACCTCGTAGTTGCATCGATGTCCTCCCGAATGGCGTGCCGGTCTCAATCCGGCCGCGCCAATAGCTGCCCGAGATTTTCGAGGAACTTCTGCCAACCGAATTTGGCGCCACCGAAGGCCTGCGGCTGATCTGCCCGGAAGCCTGCCTGTTCGACGCGAAGGTGCGTGCCGGCACTCGTCGGAGTGAGCGTAAAGGTTACCACGCTCGTCAGGTTATAGGCGGCATCGTCGTGGACATGATTCCAGGTGTAGGACAGCGTCTTGTTCGGCTCGATGGCGAGAACCTCGCAGTCCAGCACGCCGCCCCATTCGCCGCGAAGACTGAAATGATGACCGACGGCTGGCTTGAAGTCGTTCTTCATCAGCCACTCCTCGATCAGGTGCGGTTGAGTGAGTGCGCGCCAGAGCTTTTCCGGAGCAAATGGAAACTCACGTTCGACAACGACGGAGCGCGTTTCGGTGGCAGCTTTGTTCATTGGTCCATCCTTTTCAGCAGGTCTTCGAGTCGGTCGAACCGGCTCTGCCAGAATCCGGTCATCTGCCCCGTCCAGTCGATCAGCGGCGCCAAGGCGTTAAGCTGGGCGCTATAATGCGTCTTGCGGCCTTCTTGGCGGTCGCGCACCAGCTTGGCCCGCTTCAACATACCGAGATGCTTGGAGACGGCCGGTTGCGAAACGCCGGAGCGCGCCGTCAGCGCCGCGACCGTCTGTTCGCCTTCTCGGCACAAGCGCTCGAAAATCGCGCGCCGGGTGGGGTCGGCCAGCGTTCGAAACAGCATATCATGAGTATTCGGCATGAGATCAATAACTCAATGGTTATTGATTGACGTATAACCAGCGAGATATGGATTAGTCAAGCCAAATCGGCATGCGCCGCGGCGCCTCGTCTGTTCCTGGAAAACTGGCTAAATCTGCTTGATCGATCCGAAATCCCAATTCGCTGCCTGCGACGGGTTTTCGCCAATCCGGATGACCTTGTCGACGAACCGGTACGGCGGCACTGGAAGATTGTAGGGCGCGGGTACACCGTTGAAGACACGGCCGGCCAGATCGTATTTCGAACCATGACACGGGCAGAAATATCCGCCGAGCCAGTCTGCGGTGGGAACTTGCGGGCTGGGATCGGGATAGAACAGCGGAATGCAGCCGAGATGCGTGCAGATGCCGATGAGGACGCCGAATTCCGGCTTGACCGAGCGGTGCCAATTCGTCGCATAAGGCGGCTGCTGTAGTTCGCTCGATTTTGGATCCGACAGGCGCCCGACAAGACGCGGATCCTGCAACGCCTTCAGCGCCTCGGGCGAACGATTGGTAATGAATACCGGCCGCGACCGCCAGCGGACGACCGCCTGCTGGCCGGGCTGCAATTGACTCGTATCAAAGTCGACTGGACCTCCGACGGCAAGCGTCGCTGCATCGGGTTCCATCTGTGAGATCATCGGTACGAGAGAAGCGAGCGCGCCGACGCCGGCGAACGCGCCGGTGGCGACGTACAGGAAATCACGCCGGGTTGCGGTTGCGGAAGTGGACACTCGTTGACCCTTTCCTCTGTGTCGTTGGGGACCAAGAGACAACTTCGTCATCGGCGAAACGGTCCGTCACGAACGAAGGTCTAATGCTCCGACCTCGCGATCTCGTCACCGCGTTACAGCGAATTAATTCCTTGAACAGGAAAACTTAATTCTCCCGACAGGACTCGGTAATGGCTCCGACGTTATCTCCATACAGAAGCCAGTCGGCTCAATCACCTTTGGAGATGCAATCATGACAGACAGCAATCAACCGCCTCGCCGCAAGACTTGGTCCGCACGGCGCCTCACCCTGCTTTGCTCCGCAGCCGTGCTCGGCTCCGCGCTCGTTGTCGGCGGACCGCTTGGATACGCGCGGCTTGGGCGTGCTTACGCCGCGACGCCGGCACCGGTGACGATGAATCAGCAAGGGCAGACCGGCTTTGCCGACCTTGTCGCCAAGGTCAAACCCGCCGTGATCTCGGTGCGTGTCCGGATCGACCAGGGCGTTGAGTCCGACGGCCCCCAAACGGACGATCAGGATAATTCGCCGTCCATGCAGGGTTCGCCATTTGAAAAATTCTTCCGGCAATTCGACAATGGTCCGCAAGGCCGGATGCAGCGCCACGAGATGATCACTGGACTCGGCTCCGGGTTCTTCATTTCCGCCGATGGCTATGCCGTCACCAACAACCACGTGGTCGACCATGCAAAGTCGGTCCAGGTCACGACCGAAGACGGCACGATCTACACCGCCAAGGTGATCGGAACTGACAAGAAAACCGATCTGGCCTTGATCAAGGTCGACGGCAAGAAGGACTTCGCCTATGTCGACTTCGAGACGGCAACGCCGCGGGTCGGCGATTGGGTGGTCGCAGTCGGCAATCCCTATGGCCTCGGCGGCACGGTAACGGCCGGCATCATCTCGGCCGAGGGACGCGCGATCAGCTCCAGCCCCTATGACGATTACATCCAGATCGACGCCCCGATCAACAAGGGCAATTCCGGAGGTCCGACCTTCGATACCAACGGCAAGGTCATCGGAATCAACACCGCGATCTATTCGCCATCCGGTGGATCGGTCGGGATCGGGTTCGACATTCCGGCCTCGACCGTGAAGTTGATCGTGGCTCAGCTCAAGGATAAAGGTGCTGTGACCCGGTCCTGGCTCGGCGTGCAGGTGCAACCGGTTACCGCGGGTATCGCCGAGAGCCTCGGCATGAAGAAAGCCGAAGGCGCATTGGTGGACGAAGCGCAGCCCGACACGCCGGCAGCCCAAGCGGGAATCCAGCCCGGCGACGTGATCACGGCCGTCAACGGCGCGACCATCAAGGATTCGCGTGCGCTCGCGCGTGAGATTTCGGCGATGGCTCCCGACAGCTCCGCCAAGCTCGACATCCTGCGAAAGGGCGAGGCAAAGACGATCACGGTGACGCTGGCGAAGATGCCTGACCAGCTCAGGAAGCATGCGAAGGCTGACGAGCAGCAAGGCCAAACCGAGCGCGGCGTGCCTCATCTCGGGTTGTCGGTAGCGCCCGCGAGCGAGGTGGCGGGCGCCGGTAGCAACGGGGTCGTAATCACGGGCATCGATCCCAACGGCCCGGCCGCCGAGCACGGCGTGCAATCCGGCGACGTCATTCTCGACGTCGGCGGCAAGAGCGTTTCCAGCGTAGCCGATCTTCGTCAGGCGCTCTCCCAAGCCAAGACCGACGGCAAGCACGATGTGCTGATGCGGGTGAAGACCTCCGATAACACGCACTTCATCGCCATGCCGATTGGCTAGGGCGTGGTGAGCAAGCCCGCCGACGGCGCGTTCTCCAGGCGCCGCGGCGGGCAACTTTTGCCCCACTACCGTCCCGCACGGAAACGGCAGCAACCACCTCTAATGCTGCTTCAGCACATTCAAGGCGTACCAGCCCCAGTATACCTTGTGGTGCTTGATAAGCCCCTGGTCGATTTGCATGACCTCGACGAGATCCATCTGCTCGCCATCAGGCGAACTCCGCGGGTACTCCCATGTGACGACGCGGCCATCCGTCAAAAATCCCATGCGAAACCGCTTTCGCGCGGGTGGACTTGTCGCAAAAACCAGCCTGATGAAGTTTCTGAGATTTTCCTTGCCTTGGACGATCCCCCTTTCGCTCTTGAGGAGATGTTGGACAAGCGGGCTCTCGATTGATGCATCGTCGGCATACAAGGCAACGGCTGCCTCAAGGTCTTTGGCGCCCAACGCATCATCCCAATGATCATAGATTCGCTCGATCTCTGCTTTGTCGGTCATTGAAGGTCCTTTCTCCCATCCTTCGCAGGAACATGGTCGCGCAGGCACCAGATGTTCGTCGGGCGGTTTGCGCTCAAGCGGCGCGCGCAAGGCTGCTGACAGAACGCTGTCAGCAGCCGCTTGCTAGGGTTGCCTCGCAGCAAATGGAGCGAGGCAGACCATGGCGTATCGAGACGCTCTCTGGCCTGTGCGCCCGTTCGCGTGTCTACAAGCTCCTGACGGAAGTCGATCATGGCGGCGCTGACCTCCGGCGCACGTTCCTGCTGGGTCCAATGGCCGCAGCCCGGCAGCATGATCGGGGGCCGGAGCTTGGGGACCAGTGCCGACTGCTTCGCGATGTCCTGCTGAATAAACGGCGGCGACAAAATCGCGGTCGCCCGCCATGTAGAGCGCGGGAACGGTCACCGCCGCTCCGGCGAAGGGAGCCAGCAGCTCCCAGCCGCGATCGATGTTGCGCCACCAGGCGAGGGCACCATGGAATCCGCTGCGCGTGAATTCCGCGACGTAAACATCGATGTCGGACTCCGTGACCCAGGCCGGCAAGGACGCCGGATCGGTCAAGAGAGCACCCTTCCGCGGCACCATCCCGGCAGCAAACCCTCCGCCCGCGGACGGCGGCCTGTCGCCCGAGAGCGCGTAGAACTGGGAACGGAACGTGCGACGGATGTCGCGCCCGAGCGCCGCCTCAGCCTCGGGGGTCTGAAGTAAGAGCTGGTAGAACACCGCATTCTCGTTCCGCGGCATGAGCGTCGTCGGCGGCACCGAGTCGCCAAACCCCCGCGACGCGGAACGGCGGGCTGAGCGCGATGACGGCCCGGAAGACGGTCGGGGCGCAGAAGCGCCGCTTGCCATGCGATCGCGGCGCCGATGTCGTGGCCGGCGATCACCGCTTGCTTGGCACCCAGAGCATCGACGAGACCCACGATGTCGCCGATGTCATGGAGAATCGTATACTTCTCCACCTCCTCCGGACGGTCGCTTCGCCCATAGCCACGCAAGTCGGGCGCCACCGCACGGAAGCCGGCCTTCGCCAGCGCCGGGAGTTGATGCCGCCAGGAATACCAGCACTCGGGAAAGCCGTGGCAGAGGATGACGAGCGGGCCTTCGCCCTGCTCGGCCACGTGCAAGCGGATGCCGTTCGTCTCGATCATCCGATGCGTCACCTCGGGCATCGCCGGATCCACCCAGGATGTCGGCTCCGGGCCAGCCCCGCCGGGCTCGGCGGCAGCGGCCTTGAGCGGCTCCGCGAAAGCCGCGCCGACGGTGAGCGCGCCCCCCGCCCAGAGCATGTCGCGTCGGGAAAACGTCGCGTCTCGCATTGCGTTGCTCCCTTGATTGTCGCGCATCTGTGGCAGCATCCTGGGAGCCTCGACGATCGGTCCTGGTCTCGACATCGGCATTGCTCCCGATTTGCAAGTCAGATGTACGACCGCTTCCCGCGAGCGACTATCCGCGATAATATGGACGGGCTATGAAGCAGAACTTCACAGTCAGGCAAGGCGCGCTCGACGGCGTGGAGGCGTTCCTGAGCGTTGCCCAGCACCGCAGTTTTCGCAGAGCGGCCGCGGAACTCGGGGTAACTCCGTCGGCGATCAGCCAGGCGGTACGCGCGCTCGAGGCGCGCGTCGGCGCGGCGCTCTTCATCCGCACGACGCGCAGTGTCGGGCTGACCGAAGCCGGCGAACGATTTCTCCTGCGCGCAAAGCCCGCCTTCGAGGAGCTGGTCGCCGCAAGCGAGGTGGCGCGTGATCTCGGGCAGCGGCCGGCCGGACTGTTGCGCCTCACGGCGCCGCGCGCGGTGGTGCCGATCCTGCTGGAGCCGCTGATCGCATCGTTCTGCCAGGCCTATCCCGAGGTCGAGGTGGAGATCGCCGCAAGCGCGGATCTGGTCGATATCGCCGCCGAAGGATTTGACGCCGGCATCCGGCTCGGCCAGTTCATCGAGGCCGATATGATCGCGGTGCGTCTGACGCCGCCGCACCCGCTGGCGGTGGTCGGCAGCCCCGACTATCTGCGCCGGCGGCAGCGGCCGGAACTCATCGACGATCTGCGCCGGCACGCCTGCCTGCGCATGCGCCGCTCGAACGGGTCGATCGCGCCCTGGTCCTTTGTCAACGGCAACGAGGCCGTCGAAGTCATCGTTTCAGGACCTCTTATCGCCAACGACATGCCCACCATGCTTGGCGCGGCCGTCGAAGGATTGGGCCTTGCGCAGGTGCCCGGGCCGATCGCTGCCGGCGCGGTGAAAGCGGGGAAACTCGTGCGCGTGCTGGAACGCTTCGCGCCGACGGCGCCGGGTGTGTTTCTCTACTATCCCAGCCAACCGGCAAATGATGCCGAAGCTGCGCGCCTTCATCGATCACGTGAAGAGCCGCTCCGGCGCGACCGGCAAAACCCGCATTCGCATCGATGACAAGCCGACACGCGGGATGAAAATGCGCTGACGCAAGCAGCGCGGCGGCCTCGACGTCACGTCATAGACCAGGAGACATCCAATGCCGGTTCACATCTGCAAGACGTGCGGCACGTCATATCCGCAGACGCCAACGCCGCCTGCGAGTTGCCCGATCTGCGAGGACGAGCGGCAATTTGTGCCCCGGCGGCGTCAGCTATGGACGACGCTGCATGACCTCAGGGAAGATCATGTGAACGGTTGGGCCCGGCTCGAACCGGACCTGTTCCAGATCCAGACCCATCCCAACTTCGCGATCGGGCAACGCGCGCTGTTGGTGCGCACGCCTCACGGCAACATCCTGTGGGACTGCGTGGCATTGATCGACGATGCGACCGTCGAGCTCGTTCGGGGACTGGGCGGGCTCAAGGCCATCGCGATCTCGCATCCGCACTATTACACGACCTGCCAGGACTGGGCCCGCGCGCTCGACTGCCAGGTCCACATCCATGCCGACGACCGGGAGTGGCTGATGCGGCCCGATCCGCACCTGCACTTTTGGGAGGGGGAATCGTCGGTGTTGGCGGAAGGCGTGACGCTGGTTCGGCTCGGCGGCCATTTTCCGGGCGGCGCTGTCCTGCACTGGGCGGCAGGAGCCGACGGACGCGGCGCGGTGCTGAGCGGCGACATCCTTCAGGTCGCGCTGGACACGCGGCGCGTATCGTTCCAGTGGAGTTATCCGAATATGATGCCGCTCTCCGAACGTGTCGTGCGGCGAATAGCCGATACCGCGGCTTCGTGGCGCTTCGAGCGCATCTACGGCGCCTTTCCCGGCCGCAACGTGATGGAAGACGGCAACGGCGTCGTCGAACGATCGGCCAATCGCTACATCGATCTGCTCAACGACCGCTGAGGGGAACGCCGTGCTCTGGCCCTGCCAGACCCTCAGCAGTCCATTGACGCCATCGAGTCGAGACACGACATAGTCTGCACGTTCTGCACTGCCCGGGAGCAAGATATGAACGCGCCGCCAAACATCACACCCGCCACTGCGTATTCCGACAGCGACGTCCTGCACTGGCTGACCAACGACGCGCGCGACGAGCGCTTCATCGACAATATTTTTGCCGAGATGTGCCTGCGCTTGCAGCGCGCCGGCATCCCCGTCAAGCGCGCGACGCTCCATGTGCTGATCCAGCATCCACAATGGCTCGGCGCCAAGATCATGTGGGCCGACGGCATGCGCGAGGCCGAGTTGACGCGCGTGGACCACGAGGTCCGGGGGCGATCCGAATACATCGGCAGTCCGGCCTCCGAAATCCATGACGGCGCGACCGAAGTGCGCGAGAATCTCGCACGCGACCCTGCGCTCGGCCGCCAACACGCCGTCTATGACGAGATGCGGGGAAAAGGCCTGACCGACTATGTGGCGTGGCCGCTGTACCATACGCTCGGCAAGCGTCACATGGTTACCTTTGCGACCGACCGGGCGAGCGGTTTCGACGATGCGCAGATCGCCAGCCTGTTAAAACTGTTACCGGTTCTGGCGCTGGTCAGCGAAATCCGTGTCAAGAATCGCCTGGCGCGGACGCTGTTAGAAACCTATGTCGGGTCGCATGCCGGCGAGCTCATTCTGGCCGGCGCGACACGGCGCGGAACCGGCACGACGGTGCAGGCCGCCATCATGATCTGCGACCTCAGAGATTTCACAAAGATCTCGGACAACTGGCCGCGCGACGACGTGATCGATCTGCTCAACGGCTATTTCGACGCGATGTCGGAGCCGATCGCGCGACATGGCGGCGAAATCCTCAAATTCATCGGCGACGGCCTGCTCGCCATCTTTCCGCTCAGCCAGCCGCAGGCCTGCGCCAATCTGCTGCATGCCGTGACCGAGGCCCGTCAGGCCATGATGGCCCTGAACCAGAAGAACAATGAGACCGGCCGTGCGCCGCTCAATTACGGCATCGGCGTCCATGTCGGCGACGTCATGTACGGCAATATCGGCTCAAGCACCCGCCTCGACTTCACCGTCATCGGCCCCGCGGTCAACATGGCCTCACGCCTCGAAGCCCTCACCAAACAATTGGGAAAGAACGTGCTGCTGTCCCGCGCGTTTGCCGATCTCGTCAAAAGCGATTTCGATCTCGAGCGCGTCGGCGAATATCCCGTGCGCGGCTTCAACGACCCCATCGAGCTGTTTGCGTATCAGGGGTGAATGTTGACTGATAATCAGGTGCGCGTTCGGAGGTTCTGCTCCTTGGTTTTCAATCGACCTTTCGCCTTCCAATGGAGATGCCGCCATGCCTGTTCCGGGCAATAGCTTTCTCGATCCATGGCCCCCTCTATCCTACCCGGATTTTGCGGCCACTCACTATTTCCTTCACATGAGCCTTCAGGCCATCGGCAAGTTAAAGCTGCAAGAGCCGTTTCAGCCGCAATGGTCTGAAGTACCGTTGTGGATCAGCGCGCGAGGATTGACGACAGGGCCAATTCATTACGCCGGCGGAGCTTATGAGGTCAGTGCCGACCTCATCTTGCACGAGGTGGCATGCGTTACCAGTTGGGGCGGCTCGGGGCGCTTCAAGTTGGCGCCGATGTCGGTGGCGGAGTTTGTGGAGCGCCTCTTTGACCTTCTCCGAAAGGCCGGTGTCGATGTTTCCATCAACCTAAAGCCACAAGAAGCATCCAGCTCTATTCCCTTTGATCAAGACAAAGAGCGACGCCCTTATGAGCCTGCAATGGTCAATAACTGGTGGCGAATCCTCCTGAGTACGCAACGCGTGATGCAGGTCCTCCAAGGACGTTTCCAGGGCAAGACTCAGCCCATTGGCCTCATGTGGGGAACGCTGGATATCCGAGCTGTGCTTTACAACGGCAAGCCCGCGTCTCCTGACGTCAAGGCAGACTTCATCCGGCGTAATGCAATGAACGCGGAACTCATCGAGATGGGGTGGTGGGCCGGCAACGCCACTTACCCCAAGCCGGCGTTCTATTCCTTCACCTATCCGCAGCCTGCGGGAATCAAAAACGCAGAAGTCCGCCCGCCAAGCTCGCGATGGGATATGGCAATGGGGGAATTCATTTTGGACTATGACGACCTGCGTCAATCAAAAGATCCTGATGGTGATCTGCTATCGTTTTTTCAGTCCGCCTTCGACGCTGGCAGGGAGCACGCAGATTGGGATCCGAATCTCGTCGGGACCGGGCGACCTGATTAGCTGATTATCAATAGCCGGATTTTTCCGGCGAAATTCGCACCGTTTGCGTTTGTGGGACAACATCGCCGCTAACACGCTGCTCCATCCCAATGTACTCCGCAGTACTCCCCGGTCACTCCCACTCGATTGTTCGGAGCCAACGTAACGAATTGATCTAGTGGTGGAAAATTTTTCGTCGCACCGTCAAGCACCGTCTCCCTGATCCGTCATAAATTCGGGCTGTTGAATTGAAAGAGGAATTTCGGCGATCCGCGGTTTTCTCGGTTTCAATGACTATCGGCATCAATTGGTCGATTTTCTCCACCGCTCGCCCGACCAAGCGGCATCCGCGCTTCTCAAAAAGACCGTCACGACGCCACGTATCACAAGAGCCCGTCGCGACATAGACATCGAACCAGTCGAGCGACGCCTGGCCGATGCCCACTATCTGGCACTGAGCCGCCGCCACGGTAAAGCAAACCGGAGGCCAGCTCAGCGCCGATAGCAGGCGGTCACCAGACCACGCGAAAGCGAACAACTCCGACAGTCGCCCATCGGTATGGTGCGGCCGAATAGAGGCGCTTTGAACCTCTCCGCTTTGAGGGTCAGAAGTGCGGTGCGCCCGATTGTTCTCTGCGGAAGAATGCCTAAGATGTGGCGATCGAACGTCTTGATGAACGCGATGCATCAGCATGACCGACTTCCACGCTCGCCCCCTCCTGACGACCGATACGGTGGCGGTATGGGACGTGGTGTGCGAGGGCATATGCAGGCACAAGAGCACTGAGGAATGCGTCGCGGCGACGCATCTGGTGTTCCCCTATCGCGGCGCGTACGTACAGCACATCGGCCGTGCAGAGGCGGTCGCGGAGCCGAACCAGATCGTCTTCATCAACGAAGACGAGGCTTACCGGGTCAGCCATCCGGTCGAAGGCGGCGATGCAAGCTTATCGATCCGGCTCGACACGCCGACGCTGCTTGAGCTGGCGTCGGCGGATTATCTCCAAGTCAAGGGCCGTCCGGCGTTCAATCGAACACACCTGCGTCTTGACGCCCACGTTCAGGTGCTTACGACACTGGTCCGTCATCGCCTCTCTCGTGGCGTGATCGAGACACTCGAAGCCGAGAGTCTGGCCCTCGAGCTGTTGCGTCGAGTGTTGAGCGGGTGCAACTCGCGAGCCGCGGCCGGCAGCATTGGACGCCGGAAACTGGTTGACCGCGCGAAACTCGTGCTCGCGTCCGATTTGGGCCGCCGTTGGACGTTGGCGGCGGTCGCCGCCGACGTCGGCGTCTCGCCGGTCTATCTCACGCAGGTGTTCCAACAGGTAGAAGGGCTTCCGCTCTATCGCTACCAGTTACAACTACGGCTGGCCCGAGCGCTTGACCTGCTTGGCGACAATGCCGACTTGACCAGCTTGGCGCTTGATCTCGGTTTTTCCAGCCATAGTCACTTCAGCGCCGCGTTCAAACGAGCCTACGGTCAGACACCATCGGCGTTTCAGCGTTCCGCTCGCATTCGCTGAGCTTCTCCCACAATCGGCGGCAAGTTGCTAAAGATCCTGACAGCGCCGATTGCCATTTTCAGGTTTTCTCCGCCTCGACCGCGGCAAACCTCGAATGTAAGGGTCCCCCCATGACCGACATCATCTTGCACCATTACGACACTTCTCCCTATTCGGAGAAAGTTCGGCTCGGTCTTGGTCTCAAGGGCCTGGCCTGGGCATCGGTCGAGCATCCCCGTCATCATGCCGAAACCCGACCTGACGGCGCTGACGGGAGGCTATCGCAAGACGCCGGTGTTGCAGATCGGCGCGGACATCTATTGCGACAGCCAGTTGATCATGCGCGAACTCGAGCGCCGGTACCCCACTCCGAGCTTTTATCCCGCCGGCCACGGCGCGGCCGACGCGCTTGCCTGGTGGGCCGAGAAGACAACGTTCAGCCCGGCTGTCAGCATCGTGTTCGCGAAGAGACCCGACGCGTTGCCTGAGGGGTTTCTCGAAGACCGGGCCAAGTTCTCCGGCCGAAATATCGATCCCGCCGCAATGATGGCGGCAGTGCCGAACCTGCTCGATCAGTTGCGCGCGCATTTCGATTGGCTGGATCAGATGCTGACCGACGGGCGCTCATTCTTGCAGGGCTCTGCCGCTAGCCTCGCCGATCTCGCCGCCTACCATCCGGTTTGGTTCTTGCAACAGAATTTCGGACCGACGGCGGCGCCGCTCGACGGCTTTCCGAGGCTGCTGAGCTGGGCCGAGCGCATTGCCGCAATCGGCCATGGCAGGCGGAGCCCAATGACCTCGCAACAAGCGCTCGATGTGGCGAGGGACGCCACGTCGATCGCCAGCGCGATCCGTCGATCCGCGAGATCCCATCGGCCGGAAACCTGGCCAGACCGTCACCGTCACGCCGGACGATACCGGACGCGACCCGGTCGTCGGCGAATTGGTCGCCTCGGGCGTCCATGAGATCGTCATCCGACGCAGCGATCCCGCGATCGGCGAGGTCTGCGTGCATTTTCCACGCGCCGGCTTCGTGGTCACATCGCCCTAGCGCAATCCCAGCCCTCGGTCGGCACGAGGACCGTTCTCGCACCCTAAACTGAGTGGCCGCTATCGCCTGAATAAGCTGACTTTCGGTGCGATGGGCGCGAACAGGTTGCATGCTTATCCGGTTTTCACCCAATTTGAGGCAAGGAAATGGAAATAGCAGTCACTCATAGACTTGATGATACCTACATTGAGAAAGCATGGAAACACGCAGAAACGGAAGAGATTGAAAATCTTGCCGCTGAGCTTTTGAGAAAAGCACAAGAAGCCCAAAGCATAGAGGACGATTTGTTTTGCATTCTTTACCTTGCTTTCCGGTGCGGCTTCAAAACGGCCATTGGTAACATCCGGATAAGCATGAGTGAATGAATTCAAGGAGAAATCATGGGCATCCTGACCGAAGAGATGTTGATGATGCGGGTCACGGTCATCGGCCAGAGAACTTCATGTCGAACTTCCCGGCTTGCCAAGCGGGTTCGCGATAGATTCGCTCGAATTTTTTGATCTCCGCGGCGCGAGCGACTATGACCGTCTCTCTCGATCAAATTGCCGAGCACTTGCAGAAAAACCACCAGTCTTGCTTCCATCAGATAGGCAGCAAGCGCCCGAAGCGCCCACGCATTTTCCGTCAGATCCATGTTGTTGCAGTAGAGATATGCATGCGCGCAAGCTGAATGCCTCGTACGACTTGCGGGCCTGAGCGAAACTCGCAGATTGAGTGTGTCACCATCCATTCCAACAAGTTCGGCACCACTAGCGCGTCCGCCACGCGCGCAATGCGGCGACGTGATAGGCCGAGCGGAAGGGCACGCTGTTCCAATGCATCCGCAGATGCAAGTGAGCTGGGAATCGTGGACGGATCGTCCGTGGGGATCAGGGCGATCTGAACATTTGATCGAATTCCAACAGCAAAATCTGTCACGACCGACAGGCCGGAAGATGACCGAAATCTCGCTGGGCCAATCGCCCAAAGGTGGTTCGCGATCTTCCTCCTCCATGTCCAGGTTGATCGAGGGATTCGATCTTGGCAAGATAGGCTCTCGCGCCTCGCGAGTTCCGATCTCGGCGGAAGCTTCAGAAGATCATCTGGGAAATTGCGTGAAGCAGCTTCGGGAAGATATGTCACTCGGTCCGACTGAACATGGAAGTCGTCGGCAAGTTTGCCCGTATTGAGGGCAGGCAGCGTAGTCCGCGATCTTGCGCCGAGCACGTCACCGGCGCGGCACGGCCGGCTTTCGTCAACTCCTCCCAATTGGCCAGGGCATCCTCGCCACTGGTCTCCACCACTGTCAAACGGAAAATTTGTAGCCATCTGCGCCGCCCCTCGCTCTTCGAGAGCAAGTAGCCTAGCACACGACTGTCACGCGCCCCTCACTCCCACTCGATCGTCCCCGGCGGCTTTGACGTGACGTCATAGACCACGCGGTTGACGCCCTTGACCTCGTTGATGATGCGGGTCGCGGTTTCGCCCAAAAATTTCATATCGAAGGCGTAGAAGTCCGCGGTCATGCCGTCGGTCGAGGTCACCGCGCGCAGGCCCACGACATATTCATACGTGCGCCCGTCGCCCATCACGCCGACGGTCTTCACCGGCAGCAGCACCGCGAACGCCTGCCAGATCTGGTCGTAGAGGCCGGCTTTACGGATCTGGTCGATATAGACCGCATCGGCGTTACGCAGGATGTCGAGCTTTTCGCGGGTGATGTCGCCGGGACAGCGGATCGCGAGTCCCGGCCCGGGGAACGGATGCCGGCCGACGAAAATTTCGGGCAGGCCGAGTTCGCGCCCGAGCACGCGCACCTCGTCCTTGAACAGTTCGCGCAACGGTTCGACCAACTTCATGTTCATGCGCGCGGGCAAGCCGCCGACATTGTGGTGGCTCTTGATCGTCACCGAGGGCCCGCCGGTGAACGATACGCTCTCGATCACGTCGGGATAGAGCGTGCCCTGCGCGAGAAACTCGGCGCCGCCAATCTTCTTGGCCTCGGCGTCGAACACGTCGATGAAGAGCCGCCCGATGGTCTTGCGCTTCTGTTCGGGATCGCTGACGCCTTCAAGTTCGCCCAGAAACTGCTTCGAGGCATCCACGTGAACCAGCGGAATGTTGTAGTGATGGCGGAACAGGTCGACGACGGTCTCGGCCTCGTTCAGCCGCAGCAGGCCGTGATCGACGAACACGCAGGTGAGCTGGTCGCCGATCGCCTCATGAATCAAGACGGCCGCGACCGCTGAATCGACGCCGCCGGACAGCCCGCAGATCACCTTGCCTCGGCCGACCTGCGCGCGGATCTTCTCGATCGCCTCCTCGCGGAAGGCGCGCATGGTCCAGTCGCCGGCGAGCCCTGCGACCTTGCGGACGAAATTGCGAATGAGCTTGGCGCCGTCAGGCGTGTGCACGACTTCAGGGTGGAACATCAACCCGTAATATTTTCGCTTCTCGTCCTGGATGATGGCGAATGGCGCGTTGGCCGACGTGCCCGCCACCGCAAAGCCCGGCGGCATTTTGGTGATGCGGTCGCCATGGCTCATCCACACCGGATGCTTTTCGCCGACGCCCCAGGTGGTGTCGAACAACTGGCTCGGCGTTTTCACCTCGACGTCGGCGCGGCCGAACTCGCGGTGATGCCCGCCCTCGACCTCGCCGCCGAGCTGCGCGGCCATGGTCATCTGGCCGTAGCAGATGCCAAGCACGGGAACGCCGGAATCGAAGATCGCCTGCGGCGCGCGCGGTGAGCCCTTCTCGTGCACCGATTCCGGCCCGCCGGAGAGGATGACGGCTTTCGGTTTCATTTCGCGGAAGGCAGTTTCCGCCTTCTGGAACGGCACGATCTCGGAATAGACGCCGTCTTCGCGCACCCGGCGCGCGATCAGTTGCGTCACCTGACTGCCGAAATCGACAATCAGAATCTTGTCATGCGCCGAGGCCACTAGAGCTCCGATTCCGAAGTTCGCAAGCTATCCGGGGCAACCTCTGATGCGAACTTCGGAATCAAAGGAGCTCTAGCAAATTATTAATTCTAGTGCGGCTTTGAATTTGAAGTTCCTATAACGGACCCGCGGCGAAACTGATAGGAACTTCAAATTCGCCGCACTAGGGGCGCCGGGTCGCGGGCGGGCTGGGCTGCTGTCATATCAAGCAATTACGCGACGGGCGGCTGGGTCGCAACCCTTCCTGGCCTTCACGGCCGGGCTTGTCCCGGCCATCCACGCCTTTCCCGTCATTCCGGGGCGATGCGCCAGCATCGAACCCGGAAACCATCGCGCCAAAGGTATTCCGGGAGAAATGGATTCCGGGCTCGCCCTTCGGGCGCCCCGGAATGACTATCGTCTTTTCAGCACCGACACGAAAAACCCGTCCGTGCCGGTGCGCCGCGGCGTCATCAGCAGGCCTTCCGCCGACAGGAGCGTGGCGGCGGCGAAATCCTCGGCCTTGTCCCAGAGCGCGGCCACCGTCTCCGCGGGCGGCACGACGGCGAAGTCCGGATGTCGCGCCAGAAAGTTCCGGATCTGGCTCGCCATTCTCGGGCGCCAGCACCGAACAGGTCACATAGGCGATGCGGCCGCCGGGCTTGACCAGACTTGCCGCGCGATCAAGCACTTGGCCTTGCGCTTTCAGACGCTGTTCGAGCGCACCGGGCCGTATCCGCCATTTGGCGTCCGGGTTGCGCCGCCAGGTTCCGGTTCCCGTGCACGGCGCGTCGATCATCACGAGATCGGCTGAGCTGCGGATATCGGAAAGCGCATCGCCATCGCCCTTTCCTTGGCCTCGCGGCGTCCGCACGTCGCAATTGTGGACGCCGGCGCGCGACAGCCGCTCGTGGATCGGCACGAGCTGGCGCTTGTCGCTGTCAGTGGCGATGAGCCGCCCCTTGCCTTCCATCATGGCTGCGAGCGCCAGCGTCTTGCCGCCGGCGCCGGCGCAGAGGTCGATCACCTGCTCGCCGGGCTTGGCGGCCGACAACAGCGCCGCCAGTTGCGAGCCCTCGTCCTGCACCTCGATCAGCCCCTTGATGAAGGCTTCCTCGGCATGAATGCCGGGATTGCGGGCATCGGCGCCGAGCTCGATGCGAAGCCCGATCGGCGACCACCGCGTCGGCACCGTTCCCAAATGCGCGGTCGAAGCCAGCACCTTCTCGGGCTTGGCTTTCAACGTATTGACGCGCAGGTCGAGCGGCGCGCGGCTCGCCATCGCGGCGGCCTCCGCCGCGCGGTCGTCGGCGAATACCTCGGCCAGATAAGGATCGAGCCATTCCGGGTAGTCGCCGGCGACCGGCGCAGGCGCGTTCTCCAGAGAATTTGAGGTCAGCGCCGTGTGCTCGGCGTCCTTCAGCGCCGAGGGCGCAAAGCGGCTGCCGTCGCACAACGCCGCGATGGCGTCGGCATCGAGCTTGCGTTCGAGTTTGAGCATGCCGAGCAGGCGCGCGCGCGGCGTGTCATCGCCCATGATCCAGGCGCTGGAGGCGCGCCGCCGCAGCACGTCCCAGACCAGGCCCGAGATCGCGGCGCGGTCGCCGGAGCCTGCAAAGCGGTGCGCGGTGCCCCACTCCTTCAAGGCCTTGGCTGCGGGAACACGGTCGTCGTCGATGGTCTCTAACAGCTCGATCGCTGCCGAAAGCCGCGCTGCGGGGGTCATTCAAACCTTTCGATTGGGGTGATTCAGATCAGAAGCAAAATCTTCAGCGCGAAATAGACCCACATGACGAGCAGCACAAGCACGCCGGCGAGCCACGCCATCGAACGCCGGCCAAGGTCGTTGGAACTGACGAAGATGCCCGCATGGATGAGGCGGGTGACCACGAATACCCAGGACAGCATCACGATCACGAGATCGGCGTGGCGGATCGGAAGCGCGATCGCGATCAGGGCATAGAAAAGCACCGGCAGTTCGAACTGGTTCCGGTAGCAGTTGCCGATCTGGGTGGCGCGGACCGGCCAGTTCGGCTGACCCAATGCGATATCCCTGATTTTGGTTTCCCGGCCGACCAGCGCGGTGCGGCGGGCGCCGACCATGCCGATCAAAAGCGCAAACGTTAATCCGATCAGAACAAAGACCGGCAGCAGAACGCTTTGAACCGACATATAAGCCCCCCTTTTTGGCCCGGCGTGGCCCAGCTACTCGCTATAGCGGCGGGCTGCCGACATGACAATGAATCGCTAGCTGCCGAGATGGACCGGCATACTCGCGTGGCGGTTCAGAACCGCGGCGCTAAGCGGTTTGCCCGAAGCCCACCAAGGTTAGTAAGCTCGCCCGCAACGAAGCGATACCGTCAACGGTATCTTTTTGCGGGAGTGCGACACATGCGGCTGAAAGATCGTATCGCGATTGTGGTGGGCGCCGGACAAAGCCCGGGCGAAGGCATGGGCAATGGCCGCGCCACCGCGATCACCTTTGCGCGCGAAGGCGCGCAAGTCTTGTGCGTGGACCGCAATTTGGCGTCCGCGCAGGAGACCGTCGCCCTGATCGAGGCCAAGAGCGGAGACTCGGGCGGCAAGGCGATCGCCTTTGAGGCCGATGTCACCAGGGAGAGCGACATCAAGGCGATGGTGGAGGAAGCACTGCTGCGATGGGGCCGCCTCGACATTCTCCACAGCAATGTCGGCGTCAGCCTCGCCGGCGGTGACGCCGAATTGTTGTCCATCACCGAAGCTGCGATCGACAATTGCGTCGCGATCAATCTGAAGAGCTGCATTCTCGCGGCGAAATATGCGATTCCCGTCATGCGGCGGCAAAAAAGCGGCGCAATCATCAACATCTCCTCGATGGCGGCGATCACGACCTATCCCTATGTGGCCTACAAGGCGACGAAAGCGGCGATGATCGCCTTCACCGAACAACTCGCCTATCAGAATGCGGAATACGGCATCCGCGCCAATGTGATCCTGCCGGGGTTGATGGATACGCCGATGGCGGTCGATACCCGCGCCAAAGCCTTCAAGAAAAGCCGCGCGGAAGTCGCCGCCGCGCGCGACGCCCAGGTGCCGTTGCGTCACAAGATGGGCACCGCCTGGGATGTCGCCAACGCCGCGCTGTTTCTCGCCTCCGATGAAGCAGGCTTCATCACCGGCGTGACGCTGCCGGTGGATGGCGGCGCCAGCGTGCGGCGCGGGTAATCCTCAGGGTTTGGTCCCCGGCACCGTTAGCCGCAGAAAACTCATCACACTGCCGACCGCGGCAAATCCAGCCCCGAGTGCGAGGGCCATCGTCGCGCCGTTGTGGCCGGCCAAAGTAAAACATAACGCAGCGAGCGCGGCACCGGTGGTTTGCCCGGTCAAGCGCGCGGTCGCCACGATGCCGCTGGCCCCGCCGCTCCGATCAGGTGGCGCGCTCGACATGATCGCTCGCAGGTTCGGCGTCTGATAGAAGCCGAAGCCGAGCCCGCAAACCGCCATGCGCCAGACGATATTGATGATGCTTGGCGAAACCGGCAGCGTCGCCAGCAACGCCATGCCGATCCCGAGCAGAACCAGGCCGACCCCGCAGAGCAGCCCCGCCGAATGACGATCGCTCAAGCGCCCGCCAACAGGCGCCATGATCGCAACCACGAGCGGCCACGGCGTCATGAAGAGACCGGTCTCGACCTGGGTCCGGTGCAGAACATCCTCGAAGTAAAACGGCAACGAAACGAAGCCGATCCCCTGGATGGCAAACGAACAGACCGCTGTTGCCGCCGATAACGCAAACATCGGCCGGCGAAACAGATCGATCGGCAGCATCGGCGCCGGATGGTCGGCCTGACGGCGCATCAAAATCAGCCCCAACGCGATTCCCGAGACGAGTTCGGCCGACACCAGACCGAGCGGGGCCCTGTGCGCGGCGCTGCCGACGCCGAGGATGACGAGACCAAGACACATCGCAGCCAGGAGCGCGCCGAGAAAATCGAAGCCATGGTCGGCGCGCGGCGTCGCCGGCAGGGTTCGCATCCCGATCGCGATCGCGGTCAGGCCGAAGGGAATATTGACCGCGAACAGCCACGGCCACGTCCCCAACGCCAGAATACCCGAGGCAATCGTCGGCCCGAAGGTGAAGGCCGTGCCAACGACCATCGCATTATAGCCAAAGCCACGGCCGAGGATCCGGCTCGGATAAATGTAACGGATCAGCGCCGAGTTGACGCTCATGAGGCCGCTGGCGCCGATGCCCTGCAGCACGCGCGCAATCAGAAGGCTCGGCAGCGACCAGGCGCAGGCACATCCCAGCGAGGCAATCGTGAACAGCAGCAGGCCGCCGAGATAAATGCGCTGGTGGCCGACGATCTCGCCGAGCGCGCCCAGCGGCAACAGCGTCGCCACCAACGCAATCTGATAGACATTGACGACCCAGACCACATCGGCCGGGCTGACGTGGAGGTCGGCGGCGATCGTCGGCAGCGCCACGTTGGCGATCGCGGTATCGAGCGAGGCCATCGCGATCGCCGTGAAGATCGCAGCCACCGCCCATCGCCGCCGCTGGGTCGGCAAGCCGTCCATCGCGGGCGATGGCGCCGGCTTTGCGGCCTTGGCCTTCTGCAACATCCGGCGGACCTCTCCAGCGAAATGGCGGCACTGCGCCGCCACGCTGGCGGATGTACTATGGAAGCAGGGCTATCCCCATACGCCATGTTGCATGATGCGTATGCGGTGAGTGTGACAGGAAGCAGCGGCGAAGCTCTCCACCCGTGTCCCGGACGCGGTGCGGCGCCATAAGCGCGCTTACGCGCGTCTTCGACGCGCTATGGCGCTGCTCCGCAGAGCCGGGACCAAGATCGGAATGTGGACCCCGGATCAGCGGCGCACCACACCGCTTGCGCG
This sequence comes from uncultured Alphaproteobacteria bacterium, assembly GCA_963706265.1. Classification (GTDB taxonomy): domain Bacteria; phylum Pseudomonadota; class Alphaproteobacteria; order Rhizobiales; family Xanthobacteraceae; genus Bradyrhizobium. The sequence goes on from CAVPLO010000005.1 coordinate 930,683, forward strand.
GTGTATTGCACCGCGTCCGGGGAACGAAGTCAGGAACTACGCCCCGCCCGGATAGTTGGGCGCCTCGCGCGTGATCGTTACGTCGTGGACGTGGCTTTCGCGCATACCGGCGCCGGTGATGCGCACGAACTGCGCCTTTTCATGGAAATCGGCGAGATTGCGCGCGCCCACATAGCCCATTGCGGCGCGCAGGCCGCCCGCGAGTTGATGCATGACATTGGCGACCGGCCCCTTGTAGGGCACCTGCCCCTCGATCCCCTCCGGCACGAGCTTGAGCGTATCCTTGATGTCCTGCTGGAAGTAGCGGTCGGCCGAGCCGCGCGCCATCGCGCCTACCGAGCCCATGCCGCGATAGGCCTTGTAGGAGCGGCCCTGCCACAGAAACACTTCGCCCGGCGTCTCGTCGGTGCCCGCGAGCAGCGAGCCGACCATGGCGATGTCGGCGCCGGCCGCGAGCGCCTTCGCCAGATCGCCGGAATATTTGATGCCGCCATCGGCGATCACGGGCACGTCGGCCTTCTTCGCCGCCTCGACCGCATCCATGATCGCGGTGAGTTGGGGCACGCCGACGCCTGCGACGATGCGCGTGGTGCAGATCGAACCCGGGCCGATGCCGACCTTGATGGCATCGGCGCCCGCATCGATCAGCGCCTGCGCACCTTCTCTCGTCGCAATATTGCCGGCGATCACCTGCACCGCGTTGGATAGCCGCTTGATACGGTTGACCGCCTCCAGCACCCGCGCCGAATGGCCATGGGCGGTATCCACCACGATCAGATCGACGCCGGCATCGATCAACCGCTCGGTGCGCTCGAAGCCGCCTTCGCCGACCGTGGTCGCGGCTGCGACGCGCAGGCGCCCCTGCGCGTCCTTGCAGGCGAGCGGATGGGCGACGGCCTTTTCCATGTCTTTCACGGTGATCAGGCCGACGCAGCGATATTGATCGTCGACCACCAGCAGCTTTTCGATGCGATGCTGGTGCAGCATGCGCTTGGCCTCGTCCTGGCTGACGCCCTCGCGCACGGTCACGAGGTTTTCGTGCGTCATCAGTTCGGAGATTTTCTGTCTCGGATCGGTGGCGAAGCGCACGTCGCGGTTGGTGAGGATGCCGACCAGTTTGCCCGGCCGTCCCTCGCCGCCGCCGGTCACAACCGGAATTCCGGAAAAGCCATGGGTACTCATCAGCGCCAGCGCATCCGACAGCATCGCCTCCGGGCCGATGGTGAGCGGATTGACCACCATGCCCGACTCGAACTTCTTGACCTGACGGACCTGCCCGGCCTGTCCCTCAGGATCGAAATTGCGGTGTATGACGCCAACGCCGCCCGCCTGCGCCATCGCAATCGCCATGCGCGCTTCGGTGACGGTATCCATGGCGGAGGCCATGATCGGAATGTTGAGCGGGATAGCGCGGGTGACGCGCGAGCGGATGTCGGCTTCAGAGGGCAGGATGTCGGAGAGACCGGGTTTCAGCAGTACGTCGTCGAACGTAAAGGCTTCGCTGATCGCCTGAAGTCCCTGCACCTGCGCCATCACCAACTCCATCCGGCGGCTCACGGCCGCGTAAGATCCCGGGATGAGCCGATACGCCGGCGAAGCGGGCTTCGCCGTCGAATCGTGGCCCATCGGTAGGGTTGGCGGTGGTCGATAGCACGCCACCATGACGAATCAAAGGGGTCAAATCCCGCCTTGGCGTGGTGGGCCCACAACCGTCGTCATATCGGGAGACAAAATAAACGCGGGCCCACGCCCAAGGCGCGATCCCGCCGATCACTTCTAGTTCAATAGCGGAAATCCTGCGCGGTGCGAACGCGCGACCCGCTCTCAAGGCAACGCCGGGCGGCCTCGATTTCAGCCTCCGTTGCGCCTTTGCTCCGTGCCCAGGCTTCAGCCATGGACGCGCTGTACTTGGCGACGTAATAACGAACGACCGAGCAGGATGCGCGATGAAAAATGCCCTCGGCGGAGGCTGCAGCAGGAGCCATTGCAACGAGGACTGCTAAAACAGACAACAAACGAAACCCCATTGCGGGTCTTTCCTTCTCTAAAGAACTGATACGGGAAATGCTGAGCAACACAGCTCGTGCCGCGGCTAGGTCCCATAACACTTACCGAGGTACAACCCCGTATCGAGCATGTCGCGCGCAGGAGCTATGCAGGCGGTAGCGCGTTAAGGTTTCTGCACAAAATCGCCACAAACCCCCGACGAAGCCTTTTGGCAGCATCTACCGAGAAAGCATTGAAATCAAAGATTAACTGAGATGAATCCCCAGGTTCCGCGCCGCTTCACCATGGCTCAAGGCGGAACTCCCTCATAAGTTCCCGCCATCACAAAAAATCTCAATGAACAAACAACGCTTGATCCCACTGATCGTGGCCACCGCCCTGTTCATGGAGAACATGGATTCGACGGTCATTGCGACGTCGCTGCCGGCGATCGCTGCCGACATCGGCACAAGCCCTCTCACGCTCAAGCTTGCCATCACTTCCTATCTTCTCGCGCTCGCCGTGTTCATCCCGGCGAGCGGCTGGACCGCGGACCGCTTCGGTCCGCGGCTGGTGTTTTCCGGAGCCGTCGCTGTCTTCATGGCCGGCTCGATCGGCTGCGCATTGTCGGGATCGGTGACCGACTTCGTGATCGCGCGCACGCTGCAAGGCATCGGCGGGGCGATGATGACGCCGGTCGGACGACTCGTGCTGTTGCGCTCGATCGACAAGAGCGCGCTGGTGAACGCCATGGCCTGGGTCACGGTGCCGGCGCTGGTGGGTCCCGTGGTCGGCCCGCCGCTCGGCGGATTCATCACCACCTATTTCTCCTGGCACTGGATTTTCCTGATCAATATCCCGATCGGGCTGCTCGGCATCTTCATGGCCCTGCGCTTCATCGATCCGATCAAAAGCGAAAATCCCGAACGCTTTGATCTCTACGGGATGGTGCTGGCCGGCATCGGGCTTGCCGGCATTGCCTTCGGCCTGTCGGTCGCCGGCCTCAATCTCCTGCCGTGGAACATCGTCGCCTCGCTGATCGCGATCGGGGCGATCTCGATGACGCTCTACGTCATCCACGCCCGGCGCACTTCCTCTCCGGTGCTCGATTTCGGCCTGCTGCGGTTGCCGACCATGCGCGCGAGCATCGTCGGCGGCTTCCTGTTTCGCATCGGCGTCGGCGCGCTGCCGTTCCTGCTGCCGCTTCTGATGCAGGTCGGGTTCGGCCTCTCGCCATTCCGCTCGGGACTGGTGACCTTTGCTTCCGCCGTCGGCGCCATGGGCATGAAGACACTGGCCGCGCGCATCATCCGAACCTTCGGCTTCCGCAACATGATGACGATCAATGCCGTCATCAGTTCGATCTTCCTCGCTGCCTGCGCGCTCTTTACGGCAACGACGCCGTTGCTTCTGATCGCGATCATTCTGGTGGTCGGCGGCTTTTTCCGCTCGCTTGAATTCACCGCGATCAATACCGTCGCCTATGCCGAGGTCGAGCCGGCGCAGATGAGCCGCGCCACCACGCTCGTCAGCGTCAACCAGCAGATCGCGGTTTCGGCCGGGATTGCGATCGGCGCCTTCTCGGTGGAGTCTACTTTGTGGATACGCCACATGAGCGAAATGACCGCGGATGTGTTCGCACCCGCATTCCTCGTGGTTGCCGCGATCTCGACGATGTCGACCTTTTTGTTCTGGCGAATGCCTGACGATGCCGGCCACGAAATCTCCGGCCGCACGGCGGTCGAGATTTCCAGCCGCAAGGGCGCGGCGACGGCGGCCGTGAAGATCGCGAGCGAGGAAACGCAGAACGCGCGGGATCAGCGGCTGGGGTGAACGTACCTTGTGACGTCGCCGTCTCATCCCTCCCCGGCGCAGCGTGGGGAGGGTGGCACTTCGTGAGCGCAGCGAACGAAGGGCCGGGTGGGGCTTGTACCCACTTCGCATCTCAATAGGCCGCATTGTCCGGTCTTCAAAAACGGAGCTGGACGGAACGTTCCCCCCACCCTGGCCTCCGCTCCGCTTCGGCCTTCCCTCCCCACTGCTCGCTACGCTCGCGGGGGAGGGATAAGCAAGGACCACGGCTTATCCTGCTGTCCCTTGCGCGCCGCGAAATCCCGTCGCCAGCAAGTAACGCTCGGAAGAATCCTGCCGGCTCGCCGCCGGCTTGACGTGGCGGACGCTCGAAAAATCACGCTTGAGCTGCACCATCAATTCGGCGTCGGCGCCGCTTTGAAAGGCTTTCGCGAGAAAGGTCCCGCCCGGCTTCAACACCTCGGCCGCGAACGCCGCCGCCGTCTCGATCAGGCCGACCATCCGCAACTGGTCGGTCTTGCGGTGGCCCGTGGTGTTCGCCGCCATGTCGGACATCACGACGTCGGCGCGCCCTTCCATCATCGCGATCAATCGCGCTGGCGCGTCTGCTGCAAGAAAATCGAGCTGCGCGAAAGTGACGCCGGCGATCTCCGGCATCTCCAGAAGATCGATCGCGATCACCCTGCCCTTGCCATTCGCAAGGCCGATCCGTTTGGCGGCGACCTGGCTCCAGCCGCCTGGCGCGGCGCCGAGATCGACCACCGTCATGCCGGATTTGAGCAGATGATATTTGTCGTCGATCTCGGTGAGCTTGTAGGCCGCGCGCGAGCGAAAGCCCTCGCGCTTGGCGCGGGTCACATAGGGATCGTTGAGCTGACGTTCCAGCCAGAGTTTTGAGGACAGCTTGCGCTTGCCGCCGGTCTTGACGGTGACATGAAGCCGTCCGGTCGTGTCTTTGGCCATGTGCGTCTATCGGCCGGCGCTCAGCGCGCCGTCCTCGCGCATCATCTCCACCAGCATGCCCTCGCGCAGGCCCCGATCGGCAACGCGCAGCCGCGGCAACGGGAACGCCTGGCGGATCGCATCGAGAATGGCGCAGCCCGCCAGCACCAGATCGGCGCGCTCGAAGCTGATGCAGTGATTGGCGGCGCGATCCTGGTAGCTCATGCCCAACAGCCGCGCGATAGTCGCGGTGACCTCGGCGTCGTTCATCCAGATTCCATCGACCCGGCGCCGGTCGTAGCGATGCAGATTGAGATGGATGCCGGCAAGCGTCGTCACCGTGCCGGAGGTGCCGAGCAGGTGCATGCCTGCCAACTCACCGGCATGCTCGGCAGCAAATGGCCCGACATGGCGAGCGACTTCGGCGATCATGGCGGCGTAGGACTGCGGCGTGACATCGCGGCCGCCGAAATGCTCGGCAAGGGTGACCACGCCGAGCGGGATCGACATCCACCCCTTGATGCGCGGCGTGGCGCCGACTGCGTGCGGATCACGCTCGATCCTCACCAGTTCGGTCGATCCGCCGCCGATATCGAACAGGATGGCGCCAGTTCCCCGCGGGTCGATCAGCGGCGAGCAACCGATCACGGCGAGCGCAGCCTCGGTCTCGCGATTGATGACCTCCAGACGGATCCCGGTCTCGGCGGCGACGCGGTTTCGAAAGCCTTCGGCGTTCGAAGCGGCGCGGCAGGCCTCCGTCGCGATCAGCCGCAGCCGCCGCGCCTTTCGCGACTTGATTTTGTCGCGGCAAACGCTCAACGCCGCAATGGTGCGTTCGATCGCCGCGTCGCTGATGCAGCCCGTTGTCGAGATTCCTTCGCCGAGGCGCACGATCCGCGAGAACGAATCGACCACGCGGAAGCCATCCTCCGTCGGGCACGCGATCAGCAGGCGACAGTTGTTGGTGCCGAGGTCCAGCGCCGCATAAACCTCAGTCCCCGGGACTAACTTCGCGTCTGCGGCATCGGCCGCGACCGGTATGGTCGAGTTCCCGCGCGACGTCGCGTCGTCGCGAGGGCACGTATCTTCCGTCATCCAATGTCTTTCCCCGGCTTAAAAGCCGACGAGGAATACCCGTTTCGGCCAAAACTCTAGCTCTAATGAGGGCGGCGCAACAACCCCTCCACATGGGACCATGTCCAATCAGGCGTTGTCGCCCGGCGGGGGGTGGTCTATCTGGGGTACAGGCGGTAAAACCGCAGAAAAGACGACGATTTCGGGTATTTTCAATGCAAGATCACACCTCCCCGGCGTCCCTCGAAAACGCCCTTGCGGTGCAAAAATACGGGGTAGGACAGCCGGTCCGCCGCAAAGAGGACGACACCCTCGTCCGCGGCAAGGGCAAATATACCGACGATTTCAATCTCCCCAAGCAGGCCTATGCCTGGATCGTCCGTTCCAGCCACGCCCATGGGGTGATCCGCGGCATCGACACGGCAGCCGCCAAGGCCATGCCCGGCGTTCTCGGGGTGTGGACCGGAACCGATCTGGTCGCGGCTGGCTACGGCCCGTTCACCTGCGCCCTGCCGTTGAAGAGCCGCGACGGCACGCCGCTGCATCAGACCAACCGCACCGCATTGATGACCGACAAGGTGCGCTATGTCGGCGATCCCGTCGCCTTCGTGGTGGCGGAGACATTGGTGCAGGCCCGCGATGCCGCCGAAGCCGTCGAGGTCGATATCGATCCGCTGCCCGCCGTCACCGACCCCGAAGAAGCGGCCCGGCCCGGCGCACCGCAGCTCTACGACCACATCCCCAACAATGTCGCGCTCGATTATCATTTCGGCGATACCGAGAAGGTCGAGGCGGCCTTCAAGAGCGCAGCGCATGTCACGAGGCTCGATATCGTCAACACCCGCGTTGCGGTAGTGGCGATGGAGCCGCGCGCGGCACTGGCGTCATACGACAAGACAACCGAGCGCTTTACCATTCAGGTGCCGACCCAGGGCGTTGCCGCCAATCGTGTCGGCCTCGCCAAGAACATCCTGAAGGTTCCGAACGACAAAGTGCATTTGCTGACCGCCAATGTCGGCGGCTCGTTCGGCATGAAGAACATCAACTATCCCGAATATGTCTGCATCCTGCACGCGGCCAAGGCGCTGGGCCGCCCGGTGAAATGGACCGACGAGCGCTCGACCAGCTTTTTGTCCGACAGCCACGGCCGCGCCCAGAAAGTTCATGGCGAACTCGCACTCGATGCTGAAGGCAAATTCCTGGCGGTGAAGGTTTCCGGCTACGGCAATCTCGGCGCCTATATCACCGGCGTCGCGCCGCTGCCGCTGTCGCTGAATATCGGCAAGAATCTCGGCAGCGTCTACCGGACGCCGGCGATGACGATCGACATCAAGACCGTGCTGACCAACACCACGCTGATGGGCGCCTATCGCGGCGCCGGGCGGCCCGAAGCGAATTACTTCATGGAGCGGCTGATCGATCGCGCCGCCGACGAGATGGGCATCAACCGGCTCACCCTGCGCAAGCGCAATTTCATCAAGCCCGCGCAGATGCCCTTTGCCGCCTCCTCCGGCGTCACCTACGACAGCGGCGACTTTCAGGGCGTGTTCGACAAGGCGCTCGAGATTTCCGACCACGCCAACTTCGCCAGGCGCAAGAAGGAAAGCCGCAAGCGCGGCAAGCTGCGCGGCATTGCGGTCGGCTCCTATCTCGAGGTCACCGCACCGCCCAACGTCGAACTCGGCAAGATCGTGTTCGAGAACGACGGCTCGGTGAAAATCATCACCGGCACGCTCGACTACGGCCAGGGCCACGCGACGCCGTTCGCGCAGGTGCTCTGCCGCCCAGCTTGGCATTCCCTTCGAACGCATCACGCTCGAACAGGGCGACAGCGACCTCGTTCATACCGGCAACGGCACCGGCGGTTCGCGCTCGATCACGGCGAGCGGCATGGCGATCGTCGAGGCCTCAAAACTCGTCATCGAAAAAGGCAAGCGGGCGGCCGCGCACCTGATGGAAGCCGCCGAAGGCGACATCGAATTTGCGAACGGCCAATTCACGATCGCCGGCACCGACCGTTCGATCGACATCATGGATCTTGCCAAACGCGTGCGTGACGGCAAGATGCCCGAAGACCTGCCCTCTTCGCTCGATGTCGATCACACCAGCGGACCGGTGCCTTCGACCTTCCCCAATGGCTGCCATGTCGCCGAGGTCGAGATCGACCCCGAGACCGGGGTCGTGGAGATCGTCGGCTACACCGGCGTCAACGATTTCGGCACCATCGTCAATCCGATGCTGGTGGCCGGCCAGCTGCATGGCGGCGTCGCGCAAGGCATCGGGCAGGCCTTCATGGAATGCGTCAGCTACGACGGCAGTGGCCAGCCGATCACCGGCTCCTTCATGGATTATGCATTGCCGCGCGCCCAGGACATTCCGCTGATGCAAATCGGCGACCATCCGGTGCCGGCCACCTCCAATCCACTGGGCACCAAGGGCTGCGGCGAAGCCGGCTGCGCCGGCTCGCTCTCGACGCTGACCAATGCGGTACTGGATGCGCTGTCGGAACTCCGCATCACCGAGATCGACATGCCGCTGACGCCGGAGCGCGTCTGGCGCGCGATTCAGGATGCAAAAGCGAAGGTGGCGTGAGATTGCACCATGCCTCACCACCGCGTTCCCCGGATGCTGCGCAGCGCGGCGCGTAAGCGACGTGGTGCGCTGCTGATCCGGGGCCCATGATGGGGGCCCGGCTCTGCGGAGCAGCGTTACACGCTGCACCGCGTCCGGAACAGGCTGAGGCACTTACGCCGCCGCCTGTTCGCGCGGCTGATAGATCGCAACATGGTGGCAATGGGCGAGCGGCGTTATGCCATTGCCGACGACCAGCGCATCCAGTTCGACGAAGCGATGGCCCTTCTTCTCGTAGTTGCCGGTGACCTTCGCACGCGCGGTGATTTCGTCGCCGCGGCGCGCCGCGCTCAACAACTGCATCTTGCTGCCGACGTGAATCCAGGGACCGAGGATCGCGTTATCGACCAGCACCTTGTTCATCACCCGCTGCAGCAGCCCGGGATGACCGAGCCCTTCGCGCGCATAGACGGAATCGCGCTCACGCACCTCGTTGAGATATTCGTCTGCCGCCTCGCCGGCCCAGGTACGCGGCATCGAGCCCAGCCATTGGCCTGCTTGATAGGAGGTGGCGCTGACCGGCTTGCGCTCCGAGACGACTGCGACTTCCACATAGTCTGACATCGAGAAGCGAGGTGCGGCCGCGGGAAGCGAGGCGGCCCCGGCGGCACACAATTCGCCGCGGCTTTCGACCTCGATCGAAATCACGCCGTTGTTTTCCTTGCCTCTGATATCGGCGATCTCGCCGTCATAGACCGGCTTGACGAAACGCGCCTCGATCAGCCCACGTTCGAGGAAAGCGCGACCCCATTGCCGCACCGGCAGGTGCATCATGTAGGCCATGACATCGACGCCGGGGACGAGGCCACCGCTAAACCCGAACCGCCGTGCGACGGTATCGTCGTGCATCTTGTTTTCGGACAATTTGGCGGTGTTGTAAGCCTCGACACGGTAGGTTTCGATTAGGCCCGCCATAGCCCTGTTCCCTTCGATCGATCTTCTCGCTAGCGATGGTACGCGAAGGGAACGCGATGGCAAGGGAGCCTTTGGCAAGGCTTTTCCTCGCATTTCCCCACCCAATGGGGTACCACCCGCACCTCGCCAACCCTATCTGTTTCCGATCGATGACAACGCCGCAGAATCCCACCCGCATTTATGTCGACGCCGATGCCTGCCCGGTGAAGGAGGAGATTTACCGCGTCGCGGCGCGGCACGGACTCCCCGTCAGCGTGGTCGCCGGCCAGTTCATCCGGGTGCCGCAGGAGCCTCTGATCGAGCGGATCGCGGCGGGATCCGGCATGGACGCCGCGGATGACTGGATCGCAGAGCGCGCGGGCCAGGGCGACATCGTCATCACATCGGATATCCCACTGGCGAGCCGTTGCGTGAAGGCGGGAGCAGAAGTGATTGCGCCGAACGGGAAGCCGTTTACGGAGCAATCGATCGGAATGACGTTGGCAGTTCGAAATCTCATGACCGACCTTCGCTCATCGGGCGAAGTCACCGGCGGCCCGAAATCCTTCGCGGCCCGCGACCGTTCGACGTTTCTCGCTGCGCTCGACCAGACCATCCGGCGGATCCAGCGCCGCCGGGCCGATGCCCCCGTATCTCAAGGCTGAGCCGAGAAACCATGGCGCCGCCGCTGATCCAGTTGAAAGACGTTGCGCTCACCTTCGGCGGCACGCCGTTGTTGTCGGGCGTCGAACTGTCGGTCTCAGCGGAAGAACGCGTCTGCCTGATCGGCCGCAACGGCTCCGGCAAATCGACCCTGTTGAAGATTGCCGCGGGTCTCGTCGAAGCCGATCACGGCAGCAGATTTGTTCAACCGGGAGCCACTATCCGCTACCTGCCGCAGGAGCCGGATTTCGCAGATCACGCCACCACGCTCGCCTATGTCGAGGCCGGGCTCGGTCCCGGCGACGACCGCTATCAGGCCCGCTATGTGCTGGAGCAGCTCGGGCTTCGCGGCGAGGAAGACCCTGCCCACCTTTCCGGCGGCGAGGCGCGTCGCGCGGCGCTCGCGCGGGTGCTGGCGCCTTCGCCGGACATTTTGCTGCTGGACGAGCCCACCAACCATCTCGATCTCACCACGATCGAGTGGCTGGAGAGCGAACTGGACAACCGCCGCAGCGCGCTCGTCATCATCAGCCACGACCGCCGCTTTCTCTCCAACCTGTCGCGTGCAACCGCCTGGCTCGACCGCGGCCAGATCCGGCAGATCGATCGCGGCTTTGCTTCCTTCGAGGCCTGGCGCGACGAGGTGCTGGCCGAGGAGGAGCGCGAGCAGCACAAGCTCGATCGCAAGATCGTCAACGAAGAACATTGGCTGCGCTACGGCGTCTCCGGCCGCCGCAAGCGCAACGTCAAACGGCTCGGCAATCTCCACGCATTACGTCAGCAACGGCGCGACTACCGCGGCGCGACGGGCAACGCCAACCTTGCGGCGGCCGAAGCGGAGAAGTCCGGCCGGCTCGTCATCGAGGCCAAGAACATCAGTCGTACTTACGGAGAGCGCAAGATCGTCGACGGCTTCTCGATCCGTGTTCAGCGCGGCGACCGCATCGGCATCGTCGGCCCAAACGGCGCCGGCAAGACGACGCTGATCGAAATGCTCACCGGCGCCAATCCGCCCGACTCCGGAAGCCTTCGGTTCGGCGCCAATATCGAGATGGCGACGCTGGACCAGCATCGCGAAAGCCTCGATCCGAAATCGACCTTGGCCGAGGCGCTGACGGGCGGCCGCGGCGATCACGTCATCGTCGGCGGCAAGCCAAAGCATGTCGTCGGCTACATGAAGGACTTTCTGTTCGGCGAAGAACAACGGCGCACGCCGCTGGAAGCCTTGTCCGGCGGCGAGCGCGGCCGGCTGATGCTGGCGCGCGCGCTGGCAAAACCGTCCAACCTCCTGGTGCTGGACGAGCCAACCAACGATCTCGACCTGGAAACCCTCGATGTATTGGAGGACATGCTCGGCGACTACGAGGGCACGGTGATCCTGATCAGCCACGACCGTGACTTCCTCGATCGCGTCGTGACCTCCGTGATCGTGCCGGAGGGTAACGGCCGCTGGATCGAATATGCCGGCGGCTATACCGACATGCTGGCCCAGCGCGGCGCGGATTTGAAGCGCGAGACGGTGAAGACGGCTCCCATCGAGAAAAAGGAGCCTAAAGCTGCGGCATCTTCTTCCGCGAAGCGCCGGCTCTCCTTCAACGAAAAGCACGCGCTCGAAACTCTGCCGAAGACGATGGCCAAGTTACAAGCCCAGATCGAAAAACACCGGCTCGTGCTTGACGATCCCGATCTCTACAAGAAGGATCGGAAAAAATTTGACCGGGCCTCCGATGCGCTGACCAAAGCGCAGAACGAATTGTTGGAGGCCGAGGACAAATGGCTGGAACTTGAAGTGCTACGTGAAGAGATAGAACAGGCCTAAGCGCACCAAAAAGAGACGCATCATGACCACGCCCCTCGCCGCCAAGATCGCCCGCGAATACGGTACGCCCGTCGCCGTGATCGACATGGACCGGGTCGAACGCAATATCGCGCGCGTTCAAAAAGCTTGTGACGCGGCCGGCGTCGCCAACCGCCCGCATATCAAGACCCACAAGAGCCCGATGCTGGCGAAGCTTCAGGTCGCAGCCGGCGCCAAGGGCATTACCTGCCAGAAGCTCGGCGAAGCCGAGGTGATGGCGGATGCCGGCATCGACAACATCCTGATCAGCTATAACCTGCTCGGCGAAGAGAAGATGGCGCGCCTCGGCGCGTTGCAGGCCAGGGCGCATATGACGGTCGCGGCCGATAATCCGACCGTGGTTTCGTCGCTGACGCAGGCCGCCGCCGCGTCAGGCCGCCCGCTCTCGGTCGTGGTCGAATGCGACACCGGACGCAAACGCGCGGGCGTCGAGACGCCAGCGGAGGCGATTGCACTGGCGCGCACAATCGCTGGTTCCAACGGACTGAAGTTCGCCGGCTTCATGCTCTATCCGACCGAGACCGGCTGGGCCGAGGCGCAGAAATTCTACGACGAGGCGCTGGCCGGCGTGCGCGCGCACGGGCTCGATGCGACGATGGTTTCGACCGGCGGCTCGCCGAACCTGAAGAACCTCGGCAAGCTCAAGGGGGCGACCGAGCACCGGCCCGGCACTTACATCTATAACGACCGGATGCAGGTCGGCGCGGGCGTGGCGAGCTGGGATGATTGCGCGCTCAACATCTATTCCACCGTGGTCAGCCGCGCCGGTCCCGATCGCGGCATTCTCGATGCCGGTTCGAAAACGCTGACGTCCGATACCGGCAGCGGGCTCGACGGCCACGGGCTGATCCTTGAACACCCCGAGGCGCGGATCGCGAAATTTGCAGAGGAACACGGTTTCCTCGATCTCACCCGCAGCAATACCCGGCCCGAGGTCGGCGATGTCGTGCGGATCGTGCCCAATCACGTCTGCGTCGTCGTCAACATGATGGACGAGGTTTTAATGGTGCGCGGCGAAGAGATCATCGGTCTATTGCCGGTCGCGGCGCGGGGGAAATTGCGGTAACCACGTCCGCGCCATCCTTCGAGGCTCGCTACGCTCGCACCTCAGGATGACGCTCTCTCATAGCCGTCACCCTGAGGTGCCGTAGCGCAGCGGAGGCCTCGCAGGGCGACGGCGTTCATTTGAGCCACCTCAACGCTCCCTTCCCCGCTGCTGCGCCCGTCGCAAAACAGGCCTGCAACAGGTAGCCGCCGGTCGGCGCTTCCCAATCGAGCATTTCGCCGGCCGCGAATACGCCAGGCAGACGGCGGAGCATGAAATCGGCGTCGAGTTCGTCGAATGCGATGCCGCCCGCGCTCGAGATGGCGCGCGCGATCGAAGCGGTGCCTGTGAGGCGAACCGGCACGGCGTTGATCAACGCGGCCAATGCGTCCGGTGACATCGACGCCAGCGCGATGCCAGAGACGATAGCGGTTTCCTGCAGCAAGCCGATCGCGACCGGCGACAGTTGCGCCGCCTTGCGCAGCCAGTTCGAAAGCGTCTGCTTGCCGCGCGGCGCCGACAGGCGCGCGATCAGATCGCTCGTGTCGACATCCGGCCGCAAGGCGATGTTCAGGATAACCCCACCCGACGCGAGAACAGCGTCGCGCAACTCGGCTGACAGCGCGTAAACCGTACCGCCTTCGATGCCGTCGCGGGTAATAACCGCTTCGCCGCGAACGCTGTGCCCACCGAACGACAGCGCGATCCCCTTGAGCGGGGTACCCTCGAACCGGTCGCGAAAGACATCGGACCACGCGACCTTGAAGCCGCAATTGGCCGGCTTGAGCGGCGATATCTTCACGCCCTTGGCCAAGAGCGTTTCCGCCCACCGGCCATCCGATCCCAGTCGCGGCCAACTGGCGCCGCCAAGCGTCAGTACGGTCGCGCGGGCCTCAACGACACGTTCTCCCTCCGGGGTCTGGAACCGCAATCTCCCCTCGTGGTCCCAGCCGGTCCAGCGATGACGCAGCGCAAATTTTACGCCCGACGCGTCGAGCCGCCGCAGCCAGGCCCGCAGCAATGGCGAGGCTTTCAGAACCTTCGGAAAAATCCGGCCACTGGAGCCGACAAATGTCGGCTGTCCCAGTTCTTCGCACCAGGCGCGCAAACGCTCCGGCGGAAAAGCCTCGATGACCGCGGCAAGTCGCGGCGCGGCTTCCCGATAGCGCAGTCAGAAACGCGTCTAGCGCCTCGCTATGCGTGAGGTTGAGTCCGCCGCGGCCCGCCATCAGGAATTTGCGTCCGACCGACGGCATCGCGTCATAGACGGTGACGTCGGCACCGCCTTGCGCCAGCGTTTCAGCCGCCATCAGCCCCGCCGGACCGGCGCCGATGACGGCGACGACGGCGACGTTCATGGCGAAAGCTTAATCCCTGCCCGCGCCGCGGCCTGGCTGACATATTTGTTGGTCTGCTGGAAGGCGTTTTCCAGCGCTTTCGCCGTCGACATGTCGCCAATCTCGGCGAAATGCGCTGCGATGGCGTCAGGCGTCCACTCGCTTTGCGGAAGATTGATGCCTTCGGTCTCCACGACCTTGATCACGGCAAAGGATCCGGCGCCTGCGCCCATGATGGTGCGGGTCGGCGCATCCTCAGCCAGCAGATAGAGCACCGCCGGCGTGATCGCTTCCGGCTTCATCAACTCCAGCGCTTGCGGCGGCAGCAACTCCTCCGTCATCCGCGTCGCCGCCGTCGGCGAAATCGTGTTGACGCGGACATTGTTCTTGCGACCCTCCTCCGCCAGCACGTTCATCAACCCGACCATGCCGGCTTTCGCCGCGCCGTAATTGGCCTGACCGAAATTGCCGAACAGGCCGGACGACGAGGTCGTGACGACAATACGGCCATAGTTGCGCTCGCGCATCCCGTTCCACACTGCCTTGCAGCAATAGAAGGTGCCGGTGAGATGCACGTCGATCACCCTCGCGAAGTCGGCAACCTCCATCTTGGCAAAGGACTTGTCGCGCAGGATGCCGGCATTGGCGCACGAGCAGATCGACGCTGCCCCACTCCCTGGTGGCCCGATCGACCATCGCCTCAACCTGATCGAAATTGGAAACGTCGGCGCCGTCAGCCATCGCGACGCCGCCGGCTTTTCGAATCTCCTCGACCACGGCCTCAGCCGGCGTCAGCGAACCGCCGGTGCCGTCCCGCCCGCCGCCGAAATCGTTGACCACGAGCTTGGCGCCGCGGGCCGCTAGCCCCAGCGCGTGCGCGCGGCCAAGGCCATTGCCCGCGCCGGTGACGATGGCGACGCGTCCGTCAAACCTGATTGTCATTAGAAAATTCCCGTTTTTTCTTCTTCGTCATCCCCGGACTCCCACAAGGGGAGACGGTCGCCCCCAAGCAATTTGAGACCGGAGGTTTTGATCAGCGATGGATTGCCGGGTCAAGCCCGGCAACGATAGGGACGATCAAGCAAAATAGATCAGGCCGATCCAGTCGGCCACCAGAGCGGGCTTTTCCTCGCCCTCGATTTCGACCGTGACGCTGGTGCGCGACTGCAGTTCTTTCGGCTTGCGCAACTTTGCTTCCATCAACGTAAATCGCCCGCGTACGCGCGAGCCCGATCGCACCGGCGAGACAAAGCGCAGCTTGTCGAAGCCGTAATTGACGCCCATCGTCGTGCCTTCGATCACCGGCATCACCTCATAGGACATGATGCTCAATAACGACATCGTCAGGAAGCCGTGGGCGACCGTGGTCCCGAACGCCGTTTCGCGCTTGGCGCGCTCGGGATCGATATGGATGAATTGATGATCCTCGATCACGTCGGCATAGACGTTGATCCGGCCCTGATCGACCAGATGCCAGGACGACACGCCAATCTCTCGCCCGACCATGCCCTGGTAGGCTTCTAGCGAAACCGGCGGCTTCTTCCAGACTTCGTTCATTTACTGATTTTCCGATCCAGCCGGGCGCAGCTTCTGCAATTCCGGAAACTCTTCTTCGCGGAATTCGTCCCCGCGCAGTGGATCGCTGCGATTGTTATCATGTTCGAGACGGCGTAGCTGCACGCGCCGGATTTTGCCGGAAATCGTTTTCGGCAGCTCACTCACGAGCTCGATCCGCCGGATTCGCTTGAACGGCGCAAGCCGCGTGTGGAGATGAACGAAGATCGATCGCGCCGTGTCGCCGGAACGCTCGGTGCCGGGCACCAGCAGAACATAGGCCTTCGGAATCGCAAGCCGGATCGGATCCGGGCTCGGGACAACGGCTGCTTCCGCGACGAGGTCATGTTCGAGCAGGACGCTCTCCAGCTCGAACGGGCTGATCCGGTAATCCGATGACTTGAACACGTCGTCGGAACGGCCGACGAAGGTGAAATAGCCGTCCTCGTCGACGAACACCACGTCGCCACTGCGGTAGACGGCGCCGTCGGCGCCGGAGAGCGTGCCATCCTCGCCCTGATAGCCCTGCATCAACCCCGCCGGGCGGTCGGCGCCAAGCCGCAGCGTGATTTCGCCTTCCTGCGCGGCGTGGCCGTCGTTGTCGGTGACTTCGACGCGATAGCCGGGCAACGGCCGTCCCATCGATCCGACCTTCACCTTCTGGCCCGGCGAATTGCCGGCGAGTGCCGTGGTCTCGGTCTGGCCGTAGCCGTCGCGGATCGTCAGGCCCCAGGCCGAACGCACCTGGTCGATCACTTCGGGATTGAGCGGTTCACCCGCGCCGCAGACTTCGCGCAACGACACCTTGAAGTCGGCAAGCTTTTCCTGGATGAACAGCCGCCATACCGTCGGCGGCGCACACAACGTGGTGACGCCACAGCGCGCGATGGTGGCAAGCAGACCCTTGGCGTCGAAGCGTGGCTGATTGACCACGAACACCGTCGCGCCGGCATTCCACGGCGCAAAGAAGCAGCTCCAGGCGTGCTTGGCCCAGCCCGGCGATGAAATGTTCAGGTGAATATCGCCCGGCTGCAGTCCCAACCAGTACATGGTCGAGAGACCGCCGACGGGATAGCTGCGCTGGCTGTGCCGCACCAGTTTCGGCTTCGCGGTCGTGCCCGAGGTGAAATAGAGCAGCATCGGATCGTCGGACTGGGTCGGACCATCCGGCGTGAAGTTGTCAGGAAAATCCGCGGTCTGTTCGTAAGGAAGCCAGCCCTCCTGCGGCGTCGTCGCATTGACGACGATGCGCACCAGTTTTTCGCTGCCTAGACTAGCGAATTTGCCGATCTGGTCCTGGGTAGCGACCACCGCCCGCGCCCGGCCGCGGTCGAGGCGGTCACGCAGTTCGTCCGGGGTCAGCAAGGTGGTGGCCGGAATCACGACCACGCCTAGCTTCATCGCCGCCAGCATGGTTTCCCACAGCGGCACCACATTGCCGAGCAACAGCAGCAGATGGTCGCCGCGCTTCAATCCCTGAGCCCGCAGGAAATTCGCCACCTGATTGGAGCGCCGCGACAATTCCGCGAATGTCGGTTTGACCTCGCGGCCGCTGCCGGCATCGACGATCCAGAGCGCGGGACGGGCCCGGCTCTGCGGATCGCACGCCAGATCCGCATCGAACCAGTCCAGCGCCCAATTGAACTGAGCCGCGTCGGGCCAGTGGAACTCGGCGACAGCCTTGTCGTAGTCCGTTCTGTGTTCCAGAAGAAATGCGCGCGCTTCCTGAAATGTCGTCATGGGACGGCTCTATGTAGCTGCCAATTTGCGGACGTGCTGGATGATCCCCGAAAAATCGACCCCACCATTGCCGGCGGCATCGAACGCCTTGTAGATCTCCTGCGCATGCGTTCCGAGCGGCGTCGACGCGCCAGCTGCCTTTGCGGCATCCTGCGCCAAGGTCAGATCCTTCACCATCAAGGCCGAGGCGAAACCGGGCTTGTAGTCGTTATTGGCAGGTGAAGCCGGCACCGGACCCGGCACCGGGCAATAGGACGTCAGCGACCAGCATTGCCCCGACGAGGTCGAGGCGACGTCGAACAGCGCCTGATGCGACAATCCCAGCTTTTCGGCGAGCGCAAACGCCTCGCTCACCGCGATCATGGAAATGCCGAGGATCATGTTGTTGCAAATCTTGGCCGCCTGACCCGCGCCGGCGCCGCCGCAATGCACGATCTTCTTGCCCATCTTTTCCAAAACCGGCTTGGCCGAGGCGAAAGCCTTGTCGTCGCCGCCACACATGAAGGTCAGCGTCGCTCCCTTGGCGCCGCCGGTGCCGCCGGAAACCGGCGCATCGATCGAGCCTATATTGTGCTTCGACGCCAGCGCATGGGCCTGTTTGGCGCTTTCGACATCGATGGTCGAGCAATCGATGATGAGCGCGCCCTTGGCCATCGCCGGCACGACCTCGTTCCATACCGAGATCACATGCTTGCCGGCCGGCAGCATGGTGATGACGACCTCGGCGCCCTTCACCGCTGCCACCGAACTTTCCGCAATGCGCGCGCCATCTGCCTTGGCCTGATCGCGCGAGGCTGCGACGAGATCGAACGCGATCACACCATGGCCGGCCTTGACGAGATTGGCCGCCATCGGGCCGCCCATATTGCCGAGACCGATGAATGCAATGCTGGCCATCTCTTGTCTCCTTCGCTTTAATTTCTTTTATTCGCCTTCTCGAATACCAGCTCGTCGGCACCGATCTTCGCAAAATACGGCGCCAGCATTTCCGGTGTCACATCCTCAATTCGCGGCGGCAGCCATTGGGGATTGCGATCCTTGTCGATCACGGCCGCGCGCACGCCTTCACGAAAATCATCGCTGCGAAAGACTTCGAGCGCCGCGCGATATTCCCGCACCAGGCAATCTTCCAGCGAGGCGGCGTTGCGCGCCAGCCGCAACAACCTCAAGGTCACAACCATGCCGCGCGGCGATTTCTCGTTCAGTGCCTTGAGCGTCGATTGCGCGCGTTCCGAACCGTCGCGCTCGAGTGCCTTGAAAATATCTTCCATCCGGTCATGCGCAAACCAGCGGTCAATCGATGCCTGCATCGCCGCGACCGGGCCCGCGCTCTCGCCGGTCGCAAAGCCTGCGATGATCGTGTCGACGTCGGCCGACGTTATATCCGGCCGAACCGCCGTCAAAGCCTCGCGCAGTTCGGGCAGCTTTCCGGATGGCACGACCGCATCGGCAAAACGCGCAAAAATCGCATCCGGCCCATTCATGGTCTGCCCGGTCAGCCCGAAATAAGTTCCGATCTCGCCGGGCAAACGCGTCAGCAGCCAGGTGCCCCCGACATCGGGAAAGAATCCGAGCCCGACCTCGGGCATCGCGAGCTTGGTCTTCTCGGTGACGACGCGATGGCGCGCATGGGCGGACAGCCCAACGCCGCCGCCCATCACCAAACCGTCCATGAAAGCGACATAAGGCTTCGGATATTCGGCGATGCGCGCGTTCATGACGTATTCCTGCCGCCAGAACACCTTGCCCAGATCGCCGCCGGCCTTTGAGCTTTCATAAAGCCCGCGAATGTCGCCGCCCGCGCACAGGCCGCGTTCGCCGGCGCCTTCCAACACCACCACCGCCACGGCCGCATCGGTCGCGAAGCGATCGAGCGCCGCATCGATGCCGAGCGACATTTCATACGTCATCGCATTGAGCGCCTTCGGCCGGTTCAACCGGATAATCCCGGCCGCGCCTTCGCGCCGTACGATCAGGTCGCCGTCGGATTCCACGACCGCCGCGGGCGCCGTCATCATGCGCCCTCCCCTTTCTTTCCCTCTTCCCTTGCGAGAGAGGATGAAGTCCGCTGTGTCATGATCGCGCACCCTCGATCATCTTGCGCGCCACGATCAGCCGCATGATCTCGTTGGTGCCTTCCAGAATCTGATGCACGCGCAAGTCGCGCACGATTTTTTCGATGCCGTATTCGCTGAGGTAACCGTAACCGCCATGCAGTTGCAGCGCCTGATTGGCGACGTCAAAGCCGACATCGGTGCCGAAGCGCTTGGCCATCGCGCACAGCATGGTGGCATCGGCATCCTTGCGGTCGAGTGCTGCCGCCGCGCGCCAGACGAAGGTCCGCGCTGCCTCGAGCTCGGTAGCCATATCGGCGATACGGAACTGCAGCGCCTGAAATTCATCGAGGCGCTTTCCGAATGCCTTGCGCTCCTTCATATAGGAGAGCGTGCGGTCCAGCGCGTTTTGCGCGCCGCCGAGCGAACAGGCCGCGATGTTGATGCGGCCGCCGTCGAGGCCGGCCATCGCGATCTTGAAGCCGATGCCTTCTTCGCCGAGCCGGTTTTCGACCGGCACGCGCGCATTCTCGAAAATCACCGCGCGCGTCGGCTGTGCGTTCCAGCCCATCTTGCGCTCGTTGGCGCCGAGCGACAGCCCGGGCGTATCGCCTTCGACTACCAACGTGGAAATGCCGGCGGGACCGCCCTCGCCGGTCCGCACCATCACGACATAAAGATCGCCCCGGCCTGCGCCGGAAATGAACTGCTTCTGGCCGTTGAGGACGTAGTGATCGCCATCGCGCACCGCACGGGTGCGCAGTGCCGCTGCATCCGAGCCGGAACCGGGCTCGGTCAGGCAATAGCTAGCGAGATAGTCCATCGAGCAGAGCTTCGGCAGCCATTGCCTGCGCTGGGTGTCGTTGCCGAAGGCATCGATCATCCAGGCCGCCATGTTGTGGATCGAGATGAAGGCCGAAACCGTCGGGCAGCCCTGCGCCAGCGCCTCGAAAATCAGCGCGGCGTCGAAAGCGCGTCAGCGCCGAGCCGCCGACATCGTCACGGATATAGACGCCGCCGATGCCGAGCGTCGCGGCTTCCCGCATTACGTCCACCGGGAAATGCTTCTCCTCGTCCCAGCGGAGGGCATGCGGCGCGATTTTTTCCGCGGCAAAGTCCCGCGCCATGTCGCGAACCGCAATCTGGTCCTCGGTGAGTGCGAACTGCATGCGTCGTCTGTGTATCCTCGGCTCCAGCTAGATGGCCACCATGGCCGTCCCGTCATTGCGAAGCGAAGCAATCCAGAGAACTTGCCGCGACAACAGTCTGGATTGCTTCGGAGCTCACGCTCCTCGCAATGACGAAATCACCAAGACGTGCACGTCAGTTCATCGTCGGCATCGCGAAGTCGGCCCCGTCCTTGATGCCGGAAGGCCAGCGCGCGGTCACCGTCTTGGTCTTGGTGTAGAAGCGGACCGAGTCCGGTCCGTACTGATTGAGGTCGCCGAAGCCGGAGCGCTTCCAGCCGCCGAACGTGTAGTAAGCGACCGGAACCGGAATCGGCACGTTGACGCCGACCATGCCGACATTGACCCGGTTGGCGAAATCGCGCGCGGCGTCGCCGTCGCGGGTGAAGATCGCAACGCCGTTGCCGTACTCATGTTCGGACGGCAGCGCCAGCGCTTCGGCATAATCCTTGGCGCGCACCACTGACAGGACGGGGCCGAAAATTTCTTCCTTGTAGATGCGCATGTCCTTGGTGACATGATCGAACAGGCAACCGCCCATGTAGAAGCCGTTTTCGTAGCCCTGCATCTTGAAGCCGCGGCCATCGACGGCGAGCTTGGCGCCTTCCTTGATTCCGATTTCGACATAGTTCTTGACCCGCTGAAGCGCCTCGCGGGTCACAAGCGGCCCGAAATCGGCGGTCGAATCGAGCGAGGGACCGATCTTCAGGTTCTCGACGCGCGGAATGAGCTTTTCCATCAACCGGTCGGCCGTGGTCTTGCCGACGGGGACGGCAACGGAGACCGCCATGCAACGCTCGCCCGCGGCGCCGTATCCAGAGCCGACGAGCGCGTCCACGGTCTGATCCATGTCCGCATCCGGCATGATAATGAGGTGGTTCTTGGCGCCGCCGAAACATTGAACGCGCTTGCCGTTCGCAGCCGCGCGCTCATAGATGTATTGCGCGATCGAGGACGAACCGACAAAGCCGACGGCGGAGATGTCGTGGTCATCGAGGATGGCGTCCACCGCTTCCTTGTCGCCGTTGACGACGTTGAGAATGCCCGGCGGCAGCCCGGCCTCCAGCATCAGTTCAGCCAGTCTCATCGGCACGCCGGGATCGCGCTCCGACGGCTTCAGGATAAAGGCGTTGCCGCAGGCGATCGCGGGCGCGAATTTCCACATCGGGATCATCGCCGGGAAATTGAACGGCGTAATGCCGGCGACGACACCGAGCGGCTGGCGCATCGAATAGAGGTCGATGCCGGGACCGGCGCCCTCGGTGAATTCGCCCTTCATCAGCTGAGGAATGCCAAGCGCGAACTCCACGACCTCCACGCCACGCAGAATGTCACCCTTGGCGTCGGGGAACGTCTTGCCGTGTTCCCGCGCCAGCAATTCGGCCAGAGCGTCGTTGTCACGGGCCACAAGCTCGAGGAATTTCATCAGCACGCGAACCCGCCGCTGCGGGTTGGTTGCCGCCCATTCGCCTTGAGCAGCCTTGGCATTCTCGACCGCGGCGCGCAATTCAGCCTTTGAGGCGAGCGCGACCTTGGCCTGGACCTCGCCGGTCATCGGTTGAAAAACATCGGCAAACTTGCCCGATGTGCCCTTGACCTCACGGCCACCGATAAAATGCCCGATCGTACGCATGCGTTCCTCCAAGAAATCTGGGTGCCGATTTTGGTAACATCTTGCAGGCTTTAGGATGTTTGGAAAGGTTTTTTCAGCGCACCGGAGATGCGCGAAAATCGCAATCTAGCGGCGTTTTCGCGCCTCTAAGACGAACGTCGAATGAAGCGATTCCGGCTTAGGCCGAAGTGGCCGCCTTTTTGGCCGATTTCTTCGCGGCCGCTGACTTTACCCGTCCGAGAATGGCTTCGCGGCCCGACTTGAGTATCTCGTCGGAAAGCTCGCTGTTCCCGGTAATCCGCGCCATCACCAGCGATCCCATCATGGTGGCCAACGCCGCCGTCGCCTGCTTCCGCGCCGCCTTGGGCGGCACATCATGAAACTGCTCAGCGAGCATGTCGATCATCTGCGCCATCCGGCCGGCAAATACCCGCCGCGTCTTCGCGCTCTCCCGTGCAATCTCCGCGGCTAGCGCCGGCACGGCGCAGCCATGGCCAGGATCGTCGCGGTGGGTGGGCGCGAGATAGGTATTCACGATCCTCGACAGGCGCTTTTCGACCGGCGTCTCATCCGACAGTTTTCGCCAACGCTCGGTAGAGCGGTCCATGGCATGCGTCAGGGCTTCGATCACCAACGCCTCGCGCGAATCGAAGTGCGCATAAAACCCGCCATGGGTCAGGCCGGCGTCTTTCATGAGATCGGCAACACCGATGCCGTGGGCGCCCTTCTCGCGGAGCTTGACCGACGCTCTTTTTACGATCCGGGCGTGAGTCTGAAACTTGTGTTCCTTGGAATACCGCATGGAGCTCTCATGATATGTTTGAAATCATATAATCACGCCGGCAGTCTTTTAACATCGACGCTTTCGAATTGCTGCATCTATTTCGCTTGTTTCCGGTTTTCGTTTCTTGCCCCGCACAAAAGGCGGCGACAGGCACGTCTGTTCCGGTCTTGACAAAAGTCGTTTTTACCGGGGAACTGGCTTCTTGCTTCACGTGAAAAAGAGGGCTCCATGCAGATGCTCAACTCCCATTGCGGCATCGATCGCGATTCACGTGGGCTCGTGCATCTGACAATTTGCAACGCTGGCCCGCTCAATATTCTGGGATCGGAAGTGATCCGGGCTGTCCGCGAGGGCCTTGAGACACTGGCGGCAGACCGACAAATCCGCGTTCTTGTTCTCGCCGGCGAAAGCCCAAAGAGCATGATCGGCGGGGCCGACATCAAGGAGATGGCACGCCTCGACCAGAATTCTGCCGAGAAATTCATCACCGGCTTGCGCGATCTCTGTGAAGCCGTGCGAACGTTCCCCGCGCCGGTCATTGCCCGGATGCCGGGCTGGTGCCTTGGCGGCGGTCTTGAGGTCGCCGCCGCCTGCGATTTCCGCATCGCGGCAAACGACGCAAAATTCGGGATGCCGGAGGTCCGGGTCGGGATTCCCAGCGTCATTCATGCCGCTTTGCTGCCGCGCCTGATCGGCTGGGGCCGCGCGCGCTGGCTGGTGATGACGGCCGAAAATATCGACGCCGCGACCGCGCTGGCGTGGGGGTTGGTCGACGTGGTCGCGCCGCAAGGCGGACTCGATGACGCGGTCGAGAAGACGGTCGAAGCGCTGTTGAAGGGCGGACCGGAAGCGCTACGCGCGCAAAAGGCCCTGCTTCGGCAATGGGAGGAATTGCCGCTGACGGAATCCGTCAATGTGAGCATCAGAGCGTTCGGCCGCTCGTTCCTGACCGACGAGCCGAAGCGGCTGATGCAGGAATTCATCGACCGGAAGCGGTGAAGATCGCCTGCCGGGATCAATGTCCAAGACATTTTGTCATCGAACACATGCGTAGTTGTCATCGGAGCGATCCGTTGCAATTTTTTGCTCTGCATTATATGTCATGCGTAATCTATCTGGCTCCTTCCTGATCGAGAATCGCCATGGCCCAGACTTCCGATGCCGTCGTCATCGTCTCCGCCGCCCGCACCCCGCTTGGACGTTTCATGGGCGACCTTTCGCCGTTCAGTGCCCACCAACTCGGCTCTCACGTGATTTCCGCGGCGCTCGAACGCGCAAAACTCAAGCCGGAGCGAATCGATGAGGTGTTCATGGGTTGCGTGTTGCCGGCCGGACAGGGCCAGGCCCCCGCAAGACAGGCCGCCCGCGGCGCGGGCCTGCCGGATGCCACCGGCGCCACCACCATCAACAAGGTGTGCGGTTCCGGAATGAAGGCGACGATGCTGGCGCACGACATTATCCAGGCCGGCTCCGCCGACATCGTGGTGTCCGGCGGCATGGAGAGCATGACGAACGCGCCCTATCTGCTGGCCAAGGCGCGCGGCGGATATCGCGCCGGGCACGACCGCATCATCGATCACATGCTGCTCGACGGCCTCGAGGATGCCTACGAAGCCGGCCGCTCCATGGGAGATTTTGGCGAAGCCACGGCCGAAGCCTATCAATTCACGCGCGATGCCCAGGATGCCTACGCAATGGAAACGCTGACGCGCGCCCGCAAGGCGGTGGAAAGCGGCGCGTTCAAGGCCGAAATCGTGCCGCTGACGATCAAGGAAAAG
Source organism: uncultured Alphaproteobacteria bacterium (assembly GCA_963706265.1). Classification (GTDB taxonomy): domain Bacteria; phylum Pseudomonadota; class Alphaproteobacteria; order Rhizobiales; family Xanthobacteraceae; genus Bradyrhizobium. The sequence continues at coordinate 955,634 of CAVPLO010000005.1, forward strand.
GCGGGCACGCGATCCGTCACCAATGACGAAATCCCGCTGAAAGTCGACCCTGCCAAAATCCCCGGCCTGAAGCCGGCATTCCGTCCCAATGGCACGATCACGCCGGCGGCGTCCTCGGCCAACGCCGATGGTGCCGCAGCGCTCGTTATCGCCAGGCGGTCGCTCGCCGACCGCGAGGGCCTGGCAAGTCTGGCCGAGATCAAGGCCCACGCCACCCACAGCCAGGAACCGCAATGGTTCACGACCGCGCCGATCCCCGCGATCCGCAAGGTGCTGGACAAGGCCGGCTGGCGCGTCGGCGACGTCGACCTGTTCGAGATCAATGAAGCCTTTGCGGTGGTCGCGATGGCCGCGCAGCGCGATCTCGGCATTCCCAGCGACAAACTGAACGTCAATGGCGGCGCCTGCGCGCTTGGCCATCCGATCGGCGCGACCGGCGCTCGTCTCATCGTCACGCTGCTGCACGCGCTTGAAGCACGAAACCTCAAACGCGGCGTGGCGGCGCTATGCATCGGCGGCGGCGAAGCAACCGCGATTGCCGTCGAGCGGATCGCATCCTGACGGGGGCGGTGTCCGAAAATGAGGGAACTTCGCCATTTCGGTCATGCGACGATCGCGTCAATATGCATGTGTAGTCAACCGAATTCACTCCGGGGGCGATATTGATTTCGAACTGGCTTTCCGCAGCGCTTGCCCGCCGCAACATTCACTACGGCTGGGTGATGGTCGGCGTCACCTTTCTCACCGCGCTGATCACCGCCGGCACGGTCGGTGCGCCCGGTGTCTTCATCGTGCCGTTGCAGAAGGAGTTCGGCTGGAGCACGGCGGAAATCTCCTCCGCGCTGTCGATCCGCTTCATCCTGTTCGGGCTGATGGCGCCGTTCGCGGCCGCACTGATGAACCGTTACGGCCTGCGCAATGTCACGCTGTCGGCGCTTCTGATCGTGGCGTCCGCGCTTTTTGCTTCGCTCGCCATGACGAAGGTCTGGCATCTGCTGGTGCTGTGGGGCGTCGTGATCGGCATCGGCACCGGAATGACCGCGCTGGTCCTGGGCGCAACGGTTGCCGCACGCTGGTTCAACGCGCGCCGCGGCCTCGTGGTCGGCATCCTGACCGCCAGCGTCGCGACCGGACAACTGGTATTCCTGCCGCTGCTCGCTGGCATCACCGAACGGATGGGATGGCGCATCGCGCTGGCGCTGGTTTGCGTGATGCTCGGGGTCGCCGCTTTCGCGGTGTTGATGCTGATGCGCGATCGGCCAAGCGACGTCGGATTGCGCCCGTTCGGCGACAAGGGGACCGAGCCGCTGCCGGCGCCTCCCCCAAGCAACGCGCCGATCATGGCGGCAGCCCTCGGCACGTTGCGCGATGCCTCCCGAACGCGGGCATTCTGGATCCTGTTTGCGACCTTCTTCATCTGTGGCGCCTCTACCAACGGGTTAGTCCAGGTCCACCTGATCCCGATGTGCCTCGATTTCGGCATCCCGCAGGTGCAGGCCGCAAGCCTGCTCGCCGCGATGGGCATCTTCGATTTCTTCGGCACCATCATGTCGGGCTGGCTGTCGGATCGTTACGACAACCGCTGGCTCTTGTTCTGGTACTACGGCCTGCGCGGCCTATCGCTTCTGATGCTGCCGTTCACCGATTTCTCGTTCTACGGCCTGTCGCTGTTTGCGATGTTCTACGGCCTCGACTGGATCGCCACCGTTCCGCCCACGGTGCGACTGACGGCGCAGCGTTTTGGCGCCGAGCGGGCCAATCTCGTGTTCGGCTGGGTTTTTGCCGGTCACCAGATCGGCGCGGCCTTTGCGGCGTTCGGCGCAGGGCTGTCGCGCACGGTGCTCGCGAGCTACCTGCCGGCCTTCTTCTTTGCCGGCGCGCTGTGCGTGATCGCAGCCGTGATCGTGCTCGCGATCTCACGCACACCAAAGCCACTTGTGGCGAAGACGGCTGCGGCTTGAGGCTTAAGGCCGCGTCGTCATCTTTGCCGGCGGACCCGGCGTGCGCAGCGGTTCGGCGAGGCGCGCGAATTCGCACAACAGGGAGCGAGTCTTGCGCGGGTCGATGATCTCCTCGACCCAGAACTTCTCGGCGGTACGAAATGGCGAACGCAATTTGTTGAGCCGATCCTCGATCTCTTCGAGCTTGGCCTGCGGATCGTCGGCCGCATCGATGTCGGCGCGATAGGCCGCCTCGATCCCGCCTTCCAGCGGCAGCGAACCCCAATAGGCCGAAGGCCACGCATAACGCATCGAAAAGCGGTCGGCCGGCTGATGCACCACGCCGGCGACGCCAAAGGAGTTGCGCACGATCACGGTGCACCAGGGAACGGTGGACTGGTTGACCGCGGCCATCGCGCGCACGCCATGACGGATGGTGGCGGCCTTCTCGGCCTCGAGCCCGATCATGAAGCCCGGGCAGTCCATCAGATAGACCACCGGCAGGTGGAAGGTTTCGGCGAAATCAACCCAGCGAACGACCTTCTGGCAGGCGTCCGCCGTCCAAGATCCCCCATAATGAAAGGGATCGCTGGCGAGCACCAGTACCGCCCTGCCTTGCAGCCGCGCCAGGCCGACGATGACCGGGCGGCCGAAATTGGCGCCGATCTCGAAGAACGAATCCCTGTCGACGACCGCGTTGATGATGGGGCGCATCTTGTAGACCTGGCGGCGGTTGCGCGGCACGGCCGACAACAGGGATTCCTCCGGCCGTTCCGGATCGTCGTGACACGGAAGGGTCGGCGGCAACTCGTAAACCGACGAGGGCAGATACGACAGAAAGCGCTTCACGCAGGCAAAAGCCTCAGCCTCGGTTTCGACCGCCTGATCCACGCTGCCGGCACGGGTTTGAATATCGGCGCCGCCGAGTTCCAGCTTGCCGAGGTCCTGTCCCAGCCGCTTCACGACCGGCGGACCGGCGACGAACATCGCGGAGCTTTTCGTCATGACCGAATAATGGCTGGCCGCGAGCCGCGCCGCGCCCAGGCCCGCGACGGAACCGAGCCCAAGCCCAACGACCGGCACACGCGCGAGGTTTGCGGTCGTATAGGCGTACCACCGCGTGCCGCCGATGCCGCCGGGCAGATTGGCCGCGCCCTTGGTTTCGATGGTTTTGACCGACCCGCCGCCGCCCGAGCCTTCGATCAGGCGGATGATCGGCAGCCGGAAATCATGCGCCATTTCCTCGGCCATCAGCGGCTTGGCCGAGATCGAGGCGTCCGCCGAACCGCCGCGCACGGTAAAATCATCGCCGACCACGACCACGGTGCGAGCATCGACCTTGCCACGGCCGAATACGCAGTTGGCCGGCGTGACGTTCGTCAGTTCGCCCTTTTCGTCATATTCGGCCGTGCCGGACACCGCGCCGATTTCGTGAAAACTTTCGCGGTCGAGCAATCCATCGATGCGTTCGCGGACGGTGAGCCTGCCCTGGTCGCGCTGGCGCTTGACCTTGTCGGAGCCGCCCATCTGGCGGGCAAAGGCTTCGCGCCGAGCCAGTTCGTCGAGCTCCGGCTTCCAGTTCATTTTATTTTTTTCTCCGACAGGCTGGCGAGACGACCGCGGGCCGATGCCTAAAGTGCCCTGCCCTGCACGCGCTGGCTGAACAACGCGCTCTCGCCATCCTCTAGCACAGTCCGGATGGATGCGCTCAATTCGAGAATTCTTGGCGCAACTTCCTTGTGCAGCTGCATCTCATCGTAAACATTGGAGAGAAGACCGATCGTGACCACGACATAGGTCTGGTATTGCGGCGACCACAGCGGGACCGCCAGTCCGTTGATATGCGGGCTCCACAGTCCGCACACCGTCACATAGCCGCGTTCACGCAAGGAATAGCGGTCCGCATCAAGGCGCGGCCGCAGCAGCTTGGCGCTCTCGGGAATTTCGCGCTCCATATCCGCAAGCAGGGCTTCGGCGGCTTCCGGTGCGAGTGCGGCCGCATAGGCATGGCCCGCAGCAGTGCTCGCGATCGCGATCCGCGTGCCCGACGTCGATGAAAGGCCGATCGCGTTGACGGCGCGTCCGACCTCAAGATAGACGAGATGGAAGCGGTCGGGAATGACAAAGCCTACGGTGCCGGGCAATTGCTCGGCGACCTCCTGCAACCGCATCCGTATCAGATGACGCAACTGCAGGCCCCGCATCATCGAGGTGCTCATCGCAACCGCGCTTGGACCGATGCGATACTTCTGGTCGCGCGGCAGGTAGACGAGCTGGCCCATTCGCGTCAGCGTGTGCGTCAGGCGTGACACGGTCGAGCGCGGTAGTCCGCAGCGGCTCGAGATTTCGAGATTGCCGAGCCTTGCCTCGTGTCCCTCGAAGCAACGCAGGATGTCGAATGCACGCGAGACCACTTGAATAACATCGCCCTCGCCGGCAGCCTCATGCGCAAGCATTCCCTGCTTGCTCAGCCGCTCTGAGCGCCGCCCCATACCATCTCTCCCTATTCCGCATAGCGGAACTAAATTCCACTTTGTAGAACAAACTAGCTCAGGCAATCTGGCGCGACAACTACACAAGCCGACAACACCAATCGTTTTGAAAAAAAGCGCGGCACTTTTTGTTCGCATAGCGAAACGCGGAACCCGCGATGCCTGACCTTAAGATTACGACGGAAGTAGCAGGGCGTGTTTGCGAGCTTGCGGCGGAGGCAGGCACTCGCGTCGGCGAAGGTGAGGAGATCGTCGTCGTCGAAGCGATGAAAATGGAAATACCGGCCACGTCGCCGTCAGCCGGTATCATCAAATCGATTTTGGTCCGCGTCGACGATCTCGTTGGTGAAGGTCAGGTTGTCGCTATCCTTGAGACCTGACCAAAAATCCTCAAACCACCTGTTCCACCGGCTGCATGTCGATGTCGAAGGTCTCGAGAAACTTCGAGGTCATGATGTAGAAGCCGACCGAGAGCTGCAATTCGACCAGCGCGGCCGGGGTCAGTTTCGCGGCAATCGCCTGGAACGTTGCATCGCTCGGCCGGCGAAGACGGATGATCTCGTCGGTAAAGGCCAGTGCGGCCCGCTGCACCTCGTTGAAGCAGGTCGCCGTTTCCCAATTGTCCAGCGCCTCGTTCTGCTCGTCGGTGACGCCGACATTCTTGCCGATGCGCTTGTGCGCCACGATCTCGTACGGCGCCTCGCACAGTATCCCGGTTCGCGTGATCGCAATTTCCCGAACGATCGGATCGAGTTCGCCGCGATGGCGGATCGCACCACCAAGCCGGCAATATTGCTCGAAGTAACTCGGCGAGTGCGCCATCATGCGAAAGAGGTTGGCGTTGCGGTTCTTGCCCAGAATTTCCTTCGTGCGTTCGTTCGATTTCGACGTATCGCAATAATCAATGCGAGCCATGGTTCACCGTGAGCATGTTTTCAGACCTGACCTCGACCGTATCCGGCTGCCAACATCAGATCAACGGTTAGTGCGGGCCGTATTAACCAAGTTCGCTTCCAAAATTCCTCAGCTTCCGCATAAACCCGCTACAGGCGGGCCAAAATGCCGCCTCAATGCTAAACAAAATTGCAGCTGTCGATATTCGCTGAGTGGGGACTCAATCAAAGCGAATACTCGTCGAGGGGTGTTCCGAGTAAATCCAGTCGGTCGTCGAGCCTTTTCGGGCAACGATGAATCGCGTCCAAAATCCGGGTTCACCCAGGCCCGAGTCTAGGGAGAACTGCATGACGGACGCCACCAAAAAGGCGACCTCGGAGGTGCTCGCGCAAATGATGGCAGTGACGGCCATGATCGTCATCGCCAGCGTTGTCTTCTACTGGCGGTGATCACCCACCGCCAGGCACGCGCGACGGTGAGCGAATGCGACGAAGCAGTCCGGGGCAATAGTTCCGCGTAGCCTTAGGGGGATTGCTTCGTTGCGTTCGCGACCACCGTTCAGATTACCTTGCCAAATCAGCCCTGAAACACCACCGCATCCACGACCACGCAGCCCTTGCCGGCGCTGTCGAGCAGCACCGGGTTGAGGTCGAGGCTCACCACCTTCGCCGCGGGGTCGCAGCATCAGGTCGCCGATCTGCATCACGGCGTCGCAGAGCGCATCGACATCCATCGGCGGCTCGCCGCGCACGCCCGCGAATAGCGGCGCGATCCTCAGCTTGCCGAAGCGCCTGCCTTCGCATCTTCCTTCGAAAACGGCGGCAGCAGCAGCGCGGTGTCGCGAAAGATCTCGACATATTTGCCGCCATCGCCGACCGCCACCACCGGACCGAAGACGGGATCGCGGTGCGCGCCGATCATGATCTCGCGGCGGCCACCCGCCATCGCCGCGACGATGACGCCGTCGAACCGCGAGCCGTGCTTGCGGATGATGCGCTTCCATCTGCGCCCAGACCTCGCCGGCCTCCTCGCGGTCTTGACGCCGAGTTTGACCAGCCCAAGTTCGGATTTGTGGGCGATATCGGCCGAGCAGCCCTTGACCACGACCGGACCGCCGATCGCCTCGAAGGCCGCAATCGCTTCGGCGCGCGACCGGCACAGCCGATGCGGCACCACGGGAATGCCGCGCTCGGCCAGCAGCGCAAGGCTGTCGGCCTCGTTGAGCATCGTGGTCGCCGCCGCCGGCACCGACGGCGCGCCGGCTTCGCCGCGCGCGCGCCTTGCGCGCCAGCGTCCGCGCCATCAATTCGCGATGCGCCAGAAACTGATGCAGCGCAGTGACCGCCTCGGTCTCGGTCGGAAACACCGAGGAGCCTTCGGCGGCGAATTGATCGGCGACGCTGCGCTGGGTCGCCGCGATCACCAGCGGCTTGCCGGTCTGCTTGCCGAACGCCGCCGCATCGCGCGCAAAGGCCTCGACGTCGTAGCCGGGCCCGGCGACGGGAACGCCGATCAGGAAGGCGTCGGCGGCGGGATCTTCGGCGATCACGGGAAGGATGTCGCCGAACAGCCGGCTGTTCGACAACAGCGCCGCCGTCAGATCGATCGGATTGGTCGTGGTGGCAAAGCTCGGCAGAATGCCCTTGAGCTTCTTGTCGGTCTCGGCCGCGAGCTTCGCCATCGGCATGCCGACATTGGTCGCCGCATCCGCCGTCATGACGCAGACCGCGCCGGAATTGCTGATGGCGACGAGCCGCCTGCCCTTCGGCTTCCAGCCCTTCAGGTAAAGCTCGGTCGCCTCGACCAGCCCGCGCATGTCCGGCGCGCGCCAGATGCCGTGATGCTCGAAGAAGGCATCGACCACGCGGTCTTCGTTGGCGAGCGCGCCGGTGTGCGATTGCGCCGCCTGGCGTCCGGCTTCGGAACGGCCGGATTTCAGCGCGATGATCGGCAGGTCGCGCTTCGAGCGCGACGGCGGCGAGTTCTTCCAGATATTTCTTGTCGGGAATGCTCTCGAGATACAGCAGCAGCAGCTTGACTTCGGGATCTTCGGCGACCGCGACCGCGAGTTCGCCGACCGTGATGTCGGCGTCGTTGCCGGTGGCGTGGGTGTGGCGCACGCCGATGCCGCGCTGGCGCAGGAAGCCGACCGGCACCGTCGAGAGCGCGCCGCTCTGGCTCAGCATCGCGACGTGGCCTTCGGCGCGATCCATATCCATGAACATGGTGGAGAAGCTCGCGATCGCGCCGGTGCCGAAATTGGCGAGCCCTTGCGAATTCGGACCGACGATGCGCATGCCGGCCTTGTGCGCGGCCTCGACCATCCGCCGCTCCTTGGCCTTGCCGGCGACCGCATCGACCTCGCCGAAGCCCGACGCCATCACGACCGCGATCTTGACGCCATGCGCGGCGCAGTCTTCCACCGCGCCGATGGCGTTGTCGCCGGCGACCGCGACGATCACCATCTCGGGCGCTTCCGGCAGATCGCCGAGGCTCTTGTAGCATTTGTGGCCCTGTACTTCCGGGCGCGACGGATTGATCGGGAAGATCTTGCCCTTGAAGCCGAACTTGTCGAGGTAGTGCACCGGCCGGCCGCCGACCTTGTTGGGATTTTCCGAGGCGCCGATGATGGCGACGGAGCGCGGATCAAGCGCGGCCTTGAGACGGGTCATGATCGGTTCCTTAACGTGCCCGGTGATTTTCGAAGGGAGATACCTGCCTCAATACGACTTCGGCAAGCCCAGCACCTTTTCGGCGATGAAGCTGAGGATCAGCTGCGGGCTGATCGGGGCGATGCGCGGGATCAGCGATTCGCGCAGGTAACGCTCGACGTGAAATTCCTTGGCATAGCCGAAGCCGCCATGGGTCATCACCGCCTGCTCGCAGGCGTGAAAGCCGGCCTCGCCCGCGAGATATTTCGCGGCATTGGCCGCCGGGCCGCACGGCAGGCCCTGATCGTATTGCCAGGCGGCCGACAGCGTCATCAGCCAGGCCGCCTCCAGCTCCATCCAGTTCTTCGCGAGCGGATGCTGGATCGCCTGGTTCTTGCCGATCGGGCGATTGAACACGTTGCGCTCCTTGGCATAGGCGGCTGCGCGCGACAGCGCCACCTGGCCGAGCCCGACCGCTTCCGCCGCAATCAGGATGCGCTCCGGATTCATGCCGTGCAGGATATATTCGAAGCCGCGCCCCTCTTCGCCGAGGCGGTCTTCCAGCGGAATTTCGAAATCCTCGATGAAGAGTTCGTTGGAATCGACCGCCTTGCGGCCCATCTTCTCGATCTCGTGCACGGTGATCCGGTTGCGATCGAAATCGGTATAGAACAGGCTGAGGCCGTGGGTCGGGCTTTTCACCTCCTCCAGCGGCGTGGTGCGCGCCAGCAGCAGGATCTTCTCGGCGACCTGCGCGGTCGAAATCCAGACCTTCTGGCCGTTGACGATGTATTTGTCGCCCTTGCGCACCGCGCGGGTCTTCAACTGCGTGGTGTTGAGGCCGGTATTCGGTTCGGTCACCGCAAAGCAGGATCGTTGCGCACCGGAGACGATCGGCGGCAACATCCGCTCGCATTGCTGCCTGGTGCCGAACACGACCACGGGATTGAGCCCGAACACGTTCATGTGCACGGCAGAGGCGCCCGACATGCCGGCGCCGGATTCCGAAATCGTGCGCATCATGATCGCGGCTTCGAGATGCCCAGACCAGAGCCGCCATATTCCTCCGGGATACAGATGCCGAGCCAGCCGGCATCCGCCAGCGCCCGATGGAAGTCGGCGGGATAACCGCCCTCCTTGTCCTTCTTCAGCCAATAGGCGTCGTCGAAGCGCGCGCAGATCTTTGCGACCGCGTCGCGGATCGATTCCTGGTTGGCGCTGAGCGCGAAATCCATGGCGTTATTCCGTGGTGGAACTTGATGCGGCTAACGTTGCGCCCTCGCGCACCAGCGCCGCGATCTCCTCGGCCGAAAAGCCGGCCTCGTCCAGGATCTCGCTGCCGTGCTCGTTCAGGCGCGGCGCCAGCCGCTTCGGCTCGACCGGCGTTTCCGACCATCGCGCCGACACCTTCATGCTGCGGATCCTGCCTTCGCTCGGATGATCGACCACCGGAAAGAAATCCGGTCGCCACCAGATGCGGGTCTTGCAGGATGCTTTCGAGGTCGTGCATCGGCATGACCGGCACGTCGGCCTTGGTCGAGCAGGTCGATCCACTCGGCCGTGGTTCGCGTCTCGAAGATGCGCGCGAGTTCGGCATAGACGGTGTCGATATTGATGGCGCGGCCGGCGAAGGTCGCAAACACGGGATTGCTGCGCAGGTCGTCGCGGCCGGTCGCGTCGAAGAAGCTCTCCCACTGCTTGTCGTTATAGACGATCACGCAGATATAGCCGTCCGAGGTCTTGTAGGGCCGGCGGTCGCGCGACAGATGCCGCGCATAGCCGCCCTTGTCGAGCGGCGGCTCGTAGGTCAGGCCGCCCATGTGGTCGCCCATCACGAAACCGGCCATGGTCTCGAACATCGGAATGTCCAGGCGCTGGCCGCGCCCGGTGCGGTCGCGATGCACGAGGCTGGCGCAGATCGCGCCGACCGCCGTCAGCCCGACGATGCGATCGACCAGCGCGTTCGGAACGTAGCGCGGCACGCCGTCGCCGGTTTGCGCCATCAGCGCCGGCAGCGCAGTCGCACCCTGGATCAGGTCGTCATAGGCGGGCTTGGCGGCATACGGACCGTCCTGGCCGAAACCGAACACGCCGGCATAGATCAGCCGCGGATTGATCTTCGAGACGACGTCGTAGCCGAGTTGCAGGCGCACCATCGCCTGCGGACGAACGTTGTAGACCAGCACGTCGGCGGTCTCGATCAGCCGCAGCACCGCGTCGCGGCCGCGCGGCTTCTTCAGGTCGAGCGCAGATGCTGCGCTTGCTGCGGTTGGTGTTGAGGAACACCGGCCCCATGCCGGGATGACGCGTCGGGCCGATCAGCCGCGTCACGTCGCCCTCAAGGGTTTCGACCTTGATGACATCGGCGCCGTAGTCGCCGAGCATCTGGGTGGCATAGGGCCCCATCAGCACGGTCGTCATGTCGATGACTTTGACGCCCTCCAGTGGTCCCATGGGTTGCCTGCTCCGATATCACGCCGCTCTCAGGCGGCACGCGAATCTAGTAACGTCAGGCCATCGGCAAGATCAAGGCCGCCCAGCGTATGGGCATATGCGAAGAACCGCGTTCTTACGATTTCGCCATCATCTGCCGCAATTCCGTCTTCAGCACCTTGCCGTAATTGTTCTTCGGCAAGGCGTCGAGATAGACATAGCGCTTCGGCCGCTTGAAGCGCGCGATCGAGGCCAGACAATGCGCGTCGAGCTTGGCATCGTCGGGCGCAGCGCCCTGTTCCAGCACCACGCAGGCGACGACGATTTCGCCCCAGTCGGGATCGGGCACGCCGATCGCCGAGACCTCGCGCACGTCGGCATGCGTCAGCAGCGCCTCCTCGACCTCGCGCGGATAGATGTTGGTGCCGCCGGAGATGATCACGTCCTTGGAGCGGTCCGACAGCGTGAGAAAGCCGTCTTCGTCCAGCCGCCCGACGTCGCCGGTGCGCAGCCAGCCATCCTTCAGCGTCTCGGCATTGGCCTTCGGGTTGTTCCAGTAGCCGAGCATCACGGCGGTGCCCTTGGCCTCGACCTCGCCGGTCTCGCCCGCGGGCAACGGCTTGCCGTTCGGCCCGTGATGCGAACCGACATCACGCTCTGCGCCGTTCCGACCGAGGCCAGCCGTTCGAGATAGCGCGGATGATCGGTCTTCGTGTGCCATTCGCGGCTGAGCGCGGTGATCGTCATCGGCGATTCACCCTGGCCGTAGATCTGCACAAAGCGCTGACCCATGACCGCGATGGCATCGCGGATATCGGCCAGATACATCGGCCCGCCGCCATAGATGATGGTGCGGATGCCCTCGCCGTTCTCGCCGCGGCGCTTGGCGGCATCGACCAGACGGCGAACCATGGTCGGTGCGCGCGAACATCACGACATTGTCGAGCTGCCGGCCGAGATTGAGCACTTCGTCCGGATCGAAACCGCCGGATTCCGGAATGACATGCCGCCCGCCCATGCGGACATGCGGGAAGTTATAGAGGCCCGCGCCGTGCGAGATCGGCGCGGCATAGAGCGAGGCGTCGTTCGGCGTCGCCGGATCGACATCGGCGAGATAGCACATCGACATCGCAACCAGATTGCCGTGGCTGAGCATCACGCCCTTCGGCCGGCCGGTGGTGCCGGAGGTATAGAACAGCCAGGCGAGATCATCGACCTCGCGCGCGCAGCGGCGCCGGCGTCCCCTCGCCGTCGCGCATCGCGCGATAGGCGCTCGCTGTCGACCGACAGCGTCTTCATCGCCGCCGGCAGGTCGCTTTTCGCCTCTATCAGCGCTTCGATCGTATCGTCGGAGACGAAGGCAAGCTTCGCACCGGCATCGCTGCAAATCCAGGCGGCCTCGCGGCCATGCAGCTTGGCATTGATCGGGATCGCGACCGCGCCGATCCACCAGATGCCATAGAGGCATTCGAGATATTGCGTGCAGTTGGACGCGAACAGCGCGACACGATCGCCGGGCGCGATGCCGTGGTCGCGCGACAAGCGCCGCGCCGATCGCCGCCGCACGGCGCGCAAAGGTCGCGTAGTCCGCATCGAGATCGAAGCCGGTCAGCAGCGCCGGCGCCTCGGGGCGCAGCCGCGCGGTTGCCGCGAGCCATTCGGCGATGTTCATCGCTTTTCAGGCCTCGCTTTACTTCGCCGGCTCCAGGATCGAGACGTAGTTGGCGACCGCCGCACCGCCCATGTTGAAGATGCCGCCGAGCTTGGCGTTCTTGATCTGCATGCCCTCCGGCGCCTGCCCTGCGAGCTGCATCGCGGTCATCACATGCATGGAGACGCCGGTGGCGCCGATCGGATGGCCCTTGGCCTTCAATCCGCCGGAGGGATTGATCGGCAGCTTGCCGTCCTTCTGCGTCCAGCCTTCCTTGATGGCGCGGGCGCCCTGCCCTCGCGGCGTCAGGCCCATCGCTTCATATTCGATCAGTTCGGCGACGGTGAAGCAGTCATGGGTCTCGACAAAGGAAAGATCGGAGAGCGTGACGCCGGCGTCGCTGCAGCGCGCGCTGCCAGGCCACCGAGCAGCCTTCGAATTGCAGGATGTCGCGCTTCGACATCGGCAGGAAATCCTGCGCATGCGCGGTGGCGCGGATGTTGACCGCCTTGCCCATCGATTTTCGCGGTCTCGGAATCGGTCAAGCACCAGCGCGGCGGCGCCGTCCGACACCAGCGAGCAATCGGTGCGCTTCAGAGGGCCCGCGACGAACGGATTCTTCTCGCTTTCGGAGCGGCAGAATTCGTAACCGAAATCCTTGCGCATCTGCGCATAGGGGTTGGCGACGCCGTTCTTGTGGTTCTTCGCCGCGATCATCGCCAGCGCATCGGACTGGTCGCCATATTTCTGGAAATAGCCTTGCGCGATCTTGCCGAACACGCCGGCAAAGCCGCCGGGCGTGTCGCCGTCCTCCGGCAGATAGGAAGCGCGCAACAGGTTGCGGCCGATCTCGGGGCCCGGCGTCCGCGTCATCTGTTCGACGCCGACCACCAGCACGATCCTGGCAGCGCCCGCGGCGATCGCCCGGATGCCCTGATGCACCGCGGCCGATCCGGTGGCGCAGGCATTTTCGACCCGGGTGGCCGGCTTGAAGCGCAGGTTCGGATCGGCCTGCAGCACCAGCGCGGCAGTGAAATCCTGCGGCGAGAAGCCGGCATTGAAATGCCCGAGCACGATCTCGTCGACATCGGCCGCGGCGATGCCGGCATCCGCCAGCGCCTCGTTGGCAACCTTGACCACGAGGCTCTCGACGGTCTCGGTGTCGAACTTGCCGAACGGCGTATGCGCCCATCCGACGATGCTGGCTGTCATGGCGGTTCTCCTAAGGAACTGAAAAAGATCAGGCGGCGAACTTACCACCCAATTCGTCGTCGATGTGAATCCGGATGATGTCGTCGAAGGTTTTTTCGGCGGTCGTGAATCCGAGTTCAAGCGCGCGTTTGGGATCGAAATTGCGCGGCCATCCGGCGACGATGCCTACGATAAAGGGATCCGGCTCGCGCTTGATCCGCGCTGCCACCTTGTCGCCGGCCACCCGCTTCAGCGCCGCGATCTGCTCGCCGACGGTGGCGGAAATGCCGGGCATGGTGAGGTTGCGGCGCGAGCCGACCTTTGCCGTATCCATGGTCGCGGCGTGAACCAGGAAGCCAACGGCCGAGCGCGGCGAGGCATGCCAGTGCCGGACATCCTCGGATACCGGCAGCACCGCCTCCTGGCCCGCGAGCGGCTCGCGCAGGATGCCGGAGAAGAAACCGGACGCCGCCTTGTTGGGAAGGCCCGGCCGAATGCAGATGGTCGGCAGGCGAATGCCGACGCCGTCCATGAAGCCGCGGCGTGAATAGTCGGCGAGCAGAAGTTCGCCGATCGCCTTCTGGGTGCCGTAGCTCAAAAGCGGGGTGTTGAAGAACTCGTCGCCGATCGCGTCGGGGAACGGCGCGCCGAACACCGCGATCGACGAGGTGAACACGACGCGCGGCTTGTAGCCGCCGCCGACAAGCCGGATCGCATCGAACAGCATCCGCGTGCCGTCGAGATTGATGCGATAGCCCTTGTCGAAATCGAGTTCGGCCTCGCCGGAGACGATCGCCGCCAGATGAAAGATCACGTCCGGGCGGCCGGCGATCAGCTTTTCGGCGACGCCGGTGACCGCGAAGTCACCCGCCAGCGTCTCGACCGGAAAGCCGGCCTTCTCCGGCTGTTTCGGCGCCACCACGTCATGCAGCGTCATCCGGGTGATGTCGCGACCTGCCGAGACGACCGTCGCGCAGCAACCGATCAACCAATTTGCGGCCGACCATGCCGGCCGCGCCCAAAACCAGAATATGCAAAGAGGTCACTCCCTACTTACCGCACCGTCGTGCAATGCCCGTCGCTGCGCCCTCTCCCCTTGTGGGAGAGGGTTAGTCCCGACCGTGCGGCAGCACTTGCGCCCTTGCACCCGCTGCACGAGAAGCGCCCGTCACTCCTTCACGGCGCCGGTCATCGCCGACACGTAGTGCTCGACGAAGAACGCGTAGAGGATCACGAGCGGCAGCGAGCCGACCAGCGCGCCCGCCATCAGCGAACCCCATTTGTAGATATCGCCGTCGACGAATTCGTTCACGATCGCCACCGGCACGGTCTTGTTCGGCGTCGATTGCAGGAAGGTCAGCGCGTAGATGAATTCGTTCCAGCACAGCGTGAAGGAGAAGATGAAGGCCGAGATCAGGCCGGGAATGGCGAGCGGCACGACGATCCGGGTCAGGATCTGCCAGCGCGAGGCGCCGTCAATCAGCGCGCATTCCTCCAGCTCGAACGGAATGGTCTTGAAGTATCCCATCAACAGCCAGGTCGAGAACGGAATGAGCAGCGTCGGATAGACCAGGATCAGCGACAGCGGCGAGTCGAACAGGCCATAGGCCTGGATCACCGATGCCAGCGGAATGAACAGGATCGACGGTGGCACCAGATAGGCAAAGAAGATCAGTACGCCGACGGTGTCGGCGCCCTTGAAGCGAAGGCGCACGATCGCGTAGGCCGCGAGCACGCTTGCGATGATCGAGAGCACGGTGGCGCCGACGGCCACATACATCGTGTTCCAGAGCCAGCGCGGATATTCTGTCTCGAACAACAGCTTGCTGATGTGCTCGAAGGTCGGATGAACCACCCAGAACGGGTTGTAGGTGTTCATATCGATCAGCTGCTCGTTCGGTTTGATCGAGGTCAGCACCATCCAGTAGAACGGAAACAGCAGCACGATCAGGATCAGCCCCAGCGGGATATAGAGCGTCACCACCCGGCGCGGCAGCGATTCCAGGTAGCTCATGCCCTCGCTGTTGTCGCCCGTGATGATGTTCGGCATTTTGTTCGGCAGCACGGAGTCAGTCATTGTTCGATCCTTGCTGCCATTTCCGGCGTTGCATGCCGAACCACGAAATCGCGATCGCAGCGAGCAGGAACGGGATCATGGCCGTCGCAATCGCCGCGCCCTCGCCCAGACGCCCGGAGAGGATGCCGCGCTGATAGCTCAAGGTCGCCATCAGATGCGTGGCATTCACCGGTCCGCCGCGCGTCAAGGCCCAGATCAACTGAAAGTCGGTGAAGGTGAACAGCACCGAGAAGGTCATCACGACCGCGATGATCGGGGTGAGCAGCGGATAGGTGATGTAACGGAAACGCTGCCAGCTGGTGGCGCCGTCGAGCGTCGCGGCCTCGTAGAGCGACGGCGACACGGTTTGCAGTCCCGCCAGCAGCGTGATCGCGACAAAAGGAACGCCGCGCCAGATATTGGCGAAAATCACGCTACCGCGCGCCATGTTCGTATCGCCGAGGAAGTCGATGTAATGGTCGATCAGGCCGAGCTTGATCAACGACCAGGAGATGATCGAGAACTGGGAGTCGTAAATCCACCAGAATGCGATCGCCGACAGCACCGTCGGCACGATAAAGGGAATGAGAACGATGGAGCGGATAAACGCCTTGAACGGCATGTTCCGGTTGAGCAACAGCGCGAGATAAAGTCCGATCGCAAATTTGATCGTGCTGGCCACGACCGTATAAAGGATCGTGTTGAAAACCGAGAGCCAGAAGATCGCGTCGTCCCACAGCCACTCGTAGTTCTCGAGTCCAACGAAAATGCCGGCGCGGCCGATGCGCTCGTCGGTAAAGCTCATCCAGACGCCCAAGCCCAGCGGATAGGCCAGAAACAGGATCAGGAACGCACCCGCCGGCAACATGAACCAAAACGCCATGAAGTTGCGGTTGAACTTGAGGCGCGACCATAGCGACGGGGTTTCGATGCGGGCCGCGGATATGGGGGCAGATGTCTGAAGCGTCGTCATTTCGTTCCAATTCCGTGCCGGGCCAAGCCCGGACCGTCAACGGGAGTACCCGGCGCGGCCAGCTAAACGGGCCGCGCCGGCTATTGATCTTAGCGGAAGATGCGCCTGGCGGAACGCTCCGCGGAAGCCATCGCGGTCTTCACATCTTCTCGACCGGTGCAGTAATTGGCGAACATGTCGACCACGACAAAGTCGGCAATCGCAGCAGCCGCGTTCTCGCCCATCTGGCCGAGGCCCGCCGGCGTCAGCGTGTTCTCCGCGACATCGCGGTAGGGCGTGTTCTTGGGATCGGCGGTCCAGATCGGGTTCTTGGCGAAGCCGAGCAGGAACGGCGATAGATAGCCCTGCGCCGCTGCCACCCAGGGATTGAACTGTTCCGGATCCATCATGAAGGCGGTGAAGGCCTTGCAGGCCTGCGGGAACTTGGTGAAGTTGAACACCAGGATCGGGAAGCCGAGGTTCATTTCTCTGGTCTTGCCGTCAACGCCCGGGACGAGATGGGCGTGATTCATGTCCTCGGCGATTTGCTGGTTTTCTTTCTTCGCCGTGATGTAGATCGAGATGCCGTTGACGGTCAGGTGAAGCTGGCCAGCCAGGAAGGCCTTGTTGTTGGAACTGTCGTTCCAGGACGCGGTGCCCGGAATGAAGTTGTCATAGAGGCCCTTGACATATTCGAGCGCTTTCGCCGTCTCCGGTGAGTTGATGACAACCTTGTTGCTGGCATCGGTCAGGTTGCCGCCATGCGCCCACAGTGCCCAGTACAGCCAGGTATTGGCGTCGCCGGAGGCGTGTCCGACCGCCATGCCGGCCGGTGTGCCGTTCTTGTTGAGACCCTTGACGAGGTCGGCAAAGCCAGCGAGGTCTTTCGGAAACTCCTTGTGGCCGGCCTTTTCCATGGCGCCGATGCGGTAGGCCACCAGCGCGCCGGTGGCGGCGACGGGAACGCCGATCCACTTGCCGTCCAATTTGCCATAGGCCTCGCCCGATTTAGACCAGCCACCGCCTTTCTTGCCGAGATAATCGGCGACGTCGCTCATGTCGGTGCATTTATTGGGGAACAGGAACGGCAGTGAATAAAGGCCCCACACCATGTCGAGGCCCTGGCCTGTCTGAGCGGCGACCGAGGCCTTCGGCTGGAGATCGTCATAGGATTCGTTGGAAACGGTGATGGTAACGCCTGTGGCCTTCTGGAAGGCATCGACGATCTTCATGAAGGCGACGTCTTCGGATTCGACAAACCGCTTCCAGCGCAACAGGTTGATCTTGGCGCCTGCTTCCGGCTTCCAGGGCGAGGCCTGCGCCCACGCTTTCGCGTAGCCGAGCAATTGTTCGGCCGACATGGTGGCGGCTGCCGCCAACAGTGTGCCGCCCGTTTTCAGCACAGATCGCCGGTCGGGTGTAAAATTATTCATTGTCCGTTTTCTCCCTTTTGGATTGGTTTTTGCCCAGCCATTAACATTGCGCCGGCTTTCAAAGCCGCTTACCGGTCGCCCCATCGAACAAATGGACCGCGGATGGATTCGGCTTCAGCCGAACCTTGTCGCCGGGTTTGAATTGGTGGCGCTCGCGGAAAACCGCAACGACCTGGTCGCCGCCGAGCTTGGCGAAAACCTGCGTTTCCGAACCGGTGGGTTCCACCACCACGATCTCGGCCTCCGCGCCGTCATCGGCAATCGTGAAATGCTCCGGCCGCACGCCATAGACCGCCGGCCTGCCGTCGGAATTGGCAGGCGCTGTGGCAAGCGGCAGCTTTACGCCGTTCGGTCCCTCGAAGGCGGCGCTACCGTTGGCCTTGACCTTGCCTTTGAGGAAATTCATTGCCGGCGAACCGATGAAGCTTGCGACGAACTGGTTCTCCGGCCGATCGTAGAGTTCGAGCGGGGAGCCGATTTGTTCCACGATGCCATCGTGCATTACAACGATCTTGTCGGCCATCGTCATGGCCTCGATCTGGTCGTGCGTCACATAGACGGTCGTTGTTTTCAGCCGCTGATGCAGTTCCTTGATCTCGGTGCGCATCGCGACACGGAGTTTGGCATCCAGGTTCGACAGGGGTTCGTCGAACAGGAACACCTGCGGATCGCGCACGATGGCGCGCCCCATCGCCACGCGCTGGCGCTGTCCGCCGGACAATTGCCGGGGGTAACGGTCGAGCAGCGGGGTCAGATCCAGAATTTCGGCGGCGCGCGCGACGCCCTTCTTGATCTCGTCCGAATTGGCGCCGCGGAGTTTCAGCGAAAACCCCATATTGTCGGCGACCGTCATATGCGGATAGAGCGCATAGTTCTGGAACACCATCGCGATATCGCGTTCTTTCGGCTGGACATTGTTGACGACGCGATCGCCGATCGAGATCGTGCCCGAGGTGATGTTTTCGAGGCCGGCAAGCATCCGCAGCAAGGTCGACTTGCCGCAGCCGGAGGGGCCAACCAGCACGACAAAGGCACCGTCCTCGATCGGTATTGTGACGCCGTGCAAGACCTCGAACGCGCCAAAGGACTTCCGCACATCGCGGATCTGCACAGACGACATAAACTTCCTCCCGAATAGATTTCCGACCGCGGTAAACCGCTAACCGCGCATGGTTTACCGGGTCATACCAGACTTTTTTGATGGTGTCCTTGGATCAAAGTCGTAGGCGAACGGCCCCGGCCACCGGCGTTGCGAAGCGCACCTCGACATGCGAACATTGCGCGCTAATACGAAGATTACGCACAAAAATAAGGCGTGTGCGTTGCGGGAGAAATCATGAACAAGCCGCTAACCGGCGTCACGAGGCGCAAACTTCGTTCCAGCGAGTGGTTTAACAACCCCCATAACCCTGGAATGACCGCGCTCTACCTTGAGCGTTACCTCAACTACGGCCTGACACGGGAAGAATTGCAGTCGGGAAAGCCGATTATTGGCATCGCCCAGACCGGAAGCGATCTCTCGCCCTGCAACCGCCACCATCTCGAACTGGCCCACCGGGTGCGCGAGGGCATTCGCGCCGCCGGCGGCATCGCGATGGAATTCCCGATGCATCCGATCCAGGAAACCGGCAAGCGCCCGACTGCGGCATTGGACCGCAACCTCGCCTATCTCGGACTGGTCGAAATCCTGTTCGGCTACCCTCTCGACGGCGTGGTGCTGACCACGGGCTGCGACAAAACCACGCCGGCCTGCCTGATGGCGGCGGCGACCGTCAACATGCCGGCCATCGTATTGTCAGGCGGTCCGATGCTGAATGGCTGGTTCAATGGCCAGCGCACGGGTTCGGGAACCGTGGTCTGGAAGGCCCGCGAGGAGCTTGCGGCCGGCGAGATCGACTACGAACAGTTCATGACCATCGTCGCCTCTTCCGCGCCGTCGATCGGTCACTGCAACACCATGGGAACGGCGTCGACGATGAATTCGCTCGCCGAAGCACTCGGCATGTCGCTGCCCGGATGCGCCGCCATCCCCGCGCCGTATCGCGAGCGCGGCCAGATCGCGTACGAAACCGGCAAGCGCATCGTCGGCATGGTCTGGGAGGATCTCAAACCTTCCGACATCCTGACACGAGAGGCATTCGAGAACTGCATCGTCGTCAATTCGGCGATCGGCGGCTCAACCAACGCACCGATCCATATCAACGCGCTCGCCCGCCACATCGGCGTGGAGCTCTCGATCGACGACTGGCAGAAATTCGGCCACGACGTTCCGCTGCTGGTGAACATGCAGCCGGCCGGCTTCTATCTCGGCGAAGAATTCCATCGCGCCGGCGGCGTGCCCGCGGTGGTACGCGAATTGATGAAAGCCCAGCGCATTCACGAAGGCGCCCTCACCGTCAACGGCCATACCATGGGCGATAATTGCCGCGAGGCCCCCAAGCCCGATGACGACGTGATCAGAAGTTACGAAAAGCCGCTGGTGAAGGACGCCGGCTTCCTGGTGCTGCGCGGCAACCTCTTCGATTCCGCGATCATGAAGACGAGCGTGATTTCGAAGGAGTTTCGCGACCGCTATCTGGTGAACCCGAAGGACCCGAACGCGTTCGAGGGCCGCGCCATCGTATTCGAGGGCCCGGAAGACTATCACGAACGGATCGACGACCCCGCGCTCGACATCGACGAACATTGCGTCCTGTTCGTGCGCGGCACCGGGCCGATCGGTTATCCCGGCGGCGCCGAGGTCGTGAACATGCAGCCGCCGGCGGCCCTCATCAAACGCGGCATCCTGTCGTTACCCTGCATCGGCGACGGCCGGCAGTCCGGCACGTCCGGCTCGCCCTCGATCCTCAACGCCAGCCCGGAAGCCGCCGCCGATGGCGGCCTCGCGATCCTCAAGACCGGCGACCGGGTTCGCGTCGACCTCAACAAGGGCAGTGCCAATATCCTGATTTCCGACGACGAGTTGAAAAAGCGCCGCGCAGAGTTGAAGGCGAAAGGCGGATTTTCCCATCCGGCAAGCCAGACGCCATGGCAGGAACTCTATCGCTCGACCGTCGGCCAGCACGCGACCGGCGCGTGCATGGAGCTCGCCACGCGCTATCACGACATCGCCGGCAAGGTCGGTGTGGCCAGGGATAATCACTGATCCTCACCGCCGTCATTGCGAGGAACGAAGCGACGAAGCAATCCAGTTTTCTTTCCAGACTCTGGATTGCTTCGCTTGCGCTCGCAATGACGGAGACAAAAACACTGTTGAGAATTCAAGGGAGAAAAACATGTCAGACCGTCTGAAGGGCAAACGCGCCTTCGTTACCGCAGCCGCAGCCGGCATCGGGCGCGCTTCGGCGATTGCCTTTGTGCGCGAAGGCGCCAGCGTCTTTGCCACCGACATCGACGAAAAGGGACTGGCCAGCCTCGCGGCCGAAGGCGTCAAGGACGTGGCGCGGCTTGATGCGCGCGACAGCGCCGCGGTGGCGGCCCTCGCCAAGCGCGTCGGTGGAATCGATATTCTGTTGAACGCGGCCGGCTTCGTGCATCACGGCACGGTCCTCGATTGTTCGGACGAGGACTGGGACTTCTCTTTCGACCTCAACGTCAAGTCGATGCACCGGACGATCCGCAGCTTCCTGCCGGGCATGCTGGAGCGAGGTGGCGGCTCGATCGTGAACATCTCTTCCGCCGCCGGCGTCTTCAAGGCCGCGCCCAACCGCTACGTCTATGGCGCTACCAAGGCCGCTGTCGCAGCTCTGACCCGCGCCGTCGCCGCCGATTTCATCACCAAGGGCATTCGCTGCAATTGCATCTGCCCCGGCACCATCGAGACACCCTCGATGCTTAACCGCGCCGCCGCCGCGGGTTCCGGTGGCCGCGAAATGTTCGTTTCCCGGCAACCGATGGGACGGCTCGGCACGGCGGAGGAAATTGCGTTGCTTGCGGTCTATCTCGCCAGCGACGAAAGCGCGTTTACCACCGGCGTCGCCCACATCATCGATGGCGGCTGGACGCTCTGACTTTCACCTCGCCCTGCAAGAGCGGGGCGAGGGAGCGACTCCGGCGACAAAGTTGAATTTTGACGAAAGGGTTTCCTCATGAACAAGATCGATCTGAATGGCCGTTGCGCCGTCGTCACCGGTGGGGCGCAGGGCTTTGGCCGCGCGATCACCGAGCGCTTCGTCGCCTCCGGCGCCAAGGTTGCGATCTGGGATCACGATCAGCCGCTGGCCGAGAAAACGGCCAGGGAAATCGGCGCTGGCGTCAGCGCCTTCAAGGTCGACGTAACCGATCTCGCTGCGGTCGAGAGAACGCGCGACGAAACATTGAAAGCCTTCGACAAGATCGACATTTTCGTCAACAATGCCGGCATTGCGGGCGTCAACAAGACGGTGTGGGAAACCGATCTCGATGAATGGCGCAAGGTGCTGCGCATCAATCTCGACGGTCCGTTTATCTGCTGCAAGGCGATCGTGCCCTCGATGGTGAAACAGAAATACGGCCGCATCGTCAACATCGCCTCCATCGCCGGCAAGGAAGGCAATCCGAACGCCGCGCATTACTCCGCCTCGAAGGCCGGCCTGATTGCGCTGACGAAATCGCTCGGCAAGGAACTCGCCGCCTACAACATCACGGTCAATGCGGTGACGCCGGCCGCGGCCAAGACAGCGATCTTCGACCAGATGACGGAGCAGCATATCAACTTCATGCTGTCGAAGATTCCGAAAAATCGCTTTGTCCTGGTCGAAGAACTCGCAGCACTTGCCGCCTGGCTCGCCTCGGAAGACTGTTCGTTCTCCACCGGGGCCGTGTTCGACATTTCCGGTGGGCGGGCGACGTACTAACTACTAACCATACCGACGGCCGACGGGGTTACCCCGGGCGCCCGGGGTCGGAATAGCCACAAAAGGTGGTAGCCTGACCGCCTTCAAACCAGTCGGGACATCCGTGAACATCACCCTTTACGACCTCTCCGTCTGGGTCTTGCCGCTCGATCATCGCGATCACCTTTCACGAGGCCGCCCACGGCTTTGTCGCGCATCGCCTCGGCGACGATACGGCCTACAAACTCGGCCGCGTCAGCTTCAATCCGATCCGCCACATCGATCCGTTCGGCACGCTGATCATGCCGGCGATACTTCTGATGTCGCATTCGCCGTTTCTGTTCGGCTACGCCAAGCCGGTGCCGGTGAACTTTCGCGCCCTTCGAAATCCGCGGATCGGCATGGTCCTGGTGGCGCTGGCGGGCCCAGCCATCAATATCGCGCTGGCGCTGGTTGCAGGGGTGGCCTTCCACGGCCTGGGCTTGCTGCCGGACAATGCTGCGCAATGGCTGTTCGACAACCTGAAAAATGCGCTTTTGATCAATGTTCTTCTGGCGATTTTTAACATGATGCCGATCCCGCCTTTGGATGGCGGGCGCGTCGCGGTCGGGCTGTTGCCGAGGGTGCTGGCGGTGCCGCTTTCGCGGCTGGAACCGTTCGGGATGTTGATCCTGATCGGGCTTTTGATCCTGCTTCCGCTGGCCGGTTCGCAGTTCGGTCTAAATCTTGATGTTATTTCGGCGATATTGCGAACCACGACCGGTTATGTGATCCGGATGATTCTGGTCGTCACGGGCATTACATAACGGATCCACTTCAGAACTCGGCTCCGTCAGCCCCAAGACCCGCCGCAAAGAGCAGAGGCCATTTTGATCAAAGCAGCCAACATGATGATCGCGCGACGCGCCGATACCAGGGCAAGAGCCGATTTCGCAACCTGGACCATGATGGCAAAGCTGAATGGCGCCTCCTCGCTTCCACCGGCCGCCCAGGTCTTCCTCGACAAGTACAAGGCCTTGCTGAAGGAAGAGCGCGAAGCCGTCGCCTCCGAGGTCGTTATCCAGCTCATCTATCAAAGCTATTACGAAGAGATGGGCGGCGCGGGCCAGGCTCCCGAAGTCAAACCCCGTCCGGCCGAAACAGTTCAAGCCAGCGGCAACGTCACCGCCTTCAAACGCCCGCCCCCGCAACGGCCGAGGCCGAATGGTGGGCAGCAGCAAAAGTCAAAGCTACCGGTTGCGCTTATTTTTGCCTGCCTGGTCGTCGTCTATACCGCGTTGCGATATTTCTTCCGCTGAACGATTTTGGCGGTCTAAACAACAATGCCGGCGAAGGTTCGCCGGCATTTCTACTTCCTGCCCTTGAAATCCACGTCCAGGCTGAAGCTGAAGGTGTCCTCGGTCACCTTCATCTCTTTAGACGGGCGCGGCACCGGATCCGAGCGGCGGATCATGTCCATCGCGGCCTGGTCGAACAGCGGATCGCCTGAAGACTCCGCAACCGCGAGCGACACCACGTGACCCAGGCGGTTGAGCACGAGGTTTACCTTGACCTTTGCCGCCCTGACCTTCTCGGTCTTGGGATAGCGCTTGTGCAGTTCGAAATAGGCGCTGATCTGCTTCATCCATTTGGCGGTGAGCATTTGATCGTCTTTGCCGATCCCGATATTCGGCGCTGCAGCCACGTCGGCCACGCGAGCATCCTCCACCCGTTGCCGGGCGGTTGCTTCCTGCGCGACCGATTCCTCCGAGGCCGCGGTCTGCACCTTCTCCACCTTCGGGGTGTCGTCCGTCGGCTTTTTCTGCTCGTTCTGCGTGACGACGCGATCGGGGTTCTCGGTTTCCGTCGGCGTGTCCTTCGGCAAATCGGTTGGTTTGACCTCGGCCTTCTGCTCGGCGAGCGCAGGTGAGGCCACGGAGGCGTCGGCGTCCGGACCCGGAGGCAACTCGGTGTCTTCGGCAGCGGGCGACGTCAGCTCCACACCGATTTCGACCACATTGGCGCCAAGCCCGTCGGAACCGTTGTCCGAGCGAAGATGCGTCAACGCCAGCGCCGCACCGCCAACGTGCAACGCCACCGCAGCCGTTGCTGCGATCATCCAGAGCCGCCAAGACGGCCGTTGCTCTTTCACAGACTCAGCCATCGCATCAGGGTTTTGCCCGCAACGGGTGCGGCGGATTGGTTCGCGGGTTCAGCAACGCCTTCCAGCGCCACCAGTTTCATCCGATAATTTCCGCGACGCAACAGCTCCAGCACATCCATCAGATCGCCGTAGGGCACCGCACGATCGGCACGCACGAGGACAAGACGTTCCGGATTGGCATCTGCGCCAGCATCGAGCAATGAGATGAGGTCGGCGCGCTTGACGGGCTTTTCCCCGATCGCGAGCGTCAGGTCCGGCTTGATGCTGACATAGACCGGCTTGTCCGGCTTCTTCTGCGGCGTTGCCGTCGAGGACGGCAGATCGATCGGAAGATCGACCGTCGACAACGGCGCCGCCACCATGAAGATAATCAGCAGCACCAGGATGACGTCGATAAACGGCGTGACGTTGATGTCATGCGTCTCCGCGAAATCGGCGTCGTCGTCGAGATCCGTATCGGAGATCGAGACGGCCATGCCCTACTCCGCAGCGCGCGAACTCGCCGGCCGCGGCGAGCTGACATGGGTGCGGTCGAGATCGCGCGACAACAGCCGGCCCGCCGCGCCCGACGAGCGGCCGACCAGTTCGAGATAGCCTTTCGTCACGCGCGCGAAGTGATTGTAGATGATGACGGCCGGGATCGCGGCCACGAGACCGATCGCGGTCGCCAGCAACGCTTCGGCAATACCGGGCGCGACGACGGCGAGATTGGTCGTCTGCGATTTCGAGATGCCGATGAAGCTGTTCATGATGCCCCAGACCGTGCCGAATAGTCCGACAAAGGGCGAAGTCGCGCCGATGGTCGCAAGCAGGCCCATGCCGAGCCGGATCCGACGCGTTTCCGCGCGTACGATTTCGGAAAAACTCGAAGCCGCCCGTTCCTTCACGCCGGCGTCGCTGGAAATTCCAGCCGACATCCGCGCTTCGCGCATGGCCGCCGCCAGCAACGAAGACAAAACGGTGCCGCTTGAGCCCAACGCAAATTGCGCTTCTGCCAGCGACCTTGAATCCGCGATCATGTCGAGCGCTAGGCGCAACCGGCGCCGAACGACCGACAGCTCGATCATCTTCGCGATGAAGATGGTCCACGTCACGAGCGAGGCAAACGAAAGCCCGATCATGACCGCCTTTACGATGATGTCGGCCGACAGAAACATCGACCAGGGCGAAAGCTCGTGCAGCGTGACCGATGTGAATTTCATCGGCTTCGCGGCATCAGTCGCAGCCACTCGCATTGTCGGCAGGAGTTGCCGGAGCGACCGCCGCCCCGTTCGGCTGCGCGGCCGGCGCCGGCGTACCGGCCGATATTTTCGGAACTGATCCCGCCGTATTCTGCTGGGCGAACGAAACCGTTCCCATCGAGAGGAACATCAGTACAGCGACGGCCTTCAGAACGGCTCTAAACATTCCCGCGACTTCCCGGATTTCAAGTCTATGCTGCTCTCGTTGCTTCAAAAGCATTTCCAACGCCACGTCGAGTAGCTAACGCGTG
Source organism: uncultured Alphaproteobacteria bacterium (assembly GCA_963706265.1). Lineage (GTDB taxonomy): Bacteria > Pseudomonadota > Alphaproteobacteria > Rhizobiales > Xanthobacteraceae > Bradyrhizobium. The sequence continues at coordinate 981,776 of CAVPLO010000005.1, forward strand.
AGTTAAACGAATTCCATTTGGGATTGGTGGCGGGCGATCTTTGCCGTCATTTTTCCTCAATGCGTGCAGCGCGTACGTCAGCCGGAGGTTCGCTCGCGACGGCGATCCGCACTTATCGCGCAAAAGCCGGGAAATGTCATTATCTGCGCGATGACGGGAGCGACGGAGATTACTCGGCAGCGACGTGGCTGGCGGGGTCGCCCAAGGTCTTGATCCGGTCCTTGACGTCGCGCAACGTCTTGAGGCTGGTTTCAAGTGTTGCCGTCGACATACCCTGCAGCACGTCGGTGGCAATGGCGTCACGGAGGCTATCGAGGTCGTCGGCGAGTTGGCGCCCGGCCGCCGTCAGGAACAAGCGGTTGGCCCGCCGATCCCGCGGATCGCTGCGGCGTTCGACGAGGCCGTGTTCGACGAGCCGGTCCAGCAACCGCACCAGCGAGATCGGTTGCAATTCGAGCACGTCGGCCAAATCCACCTGAGACAGGCCCTCCTGGTCGCGCAAGCGGAACAACACAATCCACTGCGCGCGGGTGGTGCCGCGGGTCTTGGCGCGGTGATCGATGTAATTTCGTAAAAGTCGAGAACGTTTCGACGAGCTGCGAGACGATCTGCTTCTTTAGGTCGAGCGACATTGGCCCTGAGACCCTTAGATTGAAAATTGTTTAGAATTCTCAAGCTATAGTGTGTTTACACATTAAGTGCACGCGTATTATATCTGAGGCGTCTAGGCACTATAGGCAAGACTCGCTAGTTATATTTTTTTGAATCTGAAGGCCGACATGAACAAATCGCGGACAACGCGTGGGATTTTGCTGGCCTTGGTAGTTGCTGGGCTGGGATATTACGGCTGGCAGCACTTCCATGGCAAAAACCAGGAAACAGCGGCTAATCGAGCGCAAAAGGCAGCCCGCAGTGCAGTCCGGGTCAATGTTGCGACCGTCGAAAAAGTGAACTTTCCGGTTTACCTGACCGGCCTTGGAACCGTTCAGGCCTTCAACACGGTCCTGGTCCGCTCCCGGGTCGATGGGCAGATCGACAAGATTGCGTTCACCGAAGGCCAACTGGTCAAGCAAGGCGACCTCCTGACCGAAATCGATCCCCGGCCCTATCGGGCGGCGCTCGACCAGGCAAAAGCCAAGAAGGAGCAGGACGAGGCCAATCTCGCCAATACCAATCTCGATTTGCAGCGCTTCATCAAATTGGGCGAGTTCGCGACGCGCCAGCAGCTTGATACGCAACGCTCCAGCGTGTCGCAGCATGACGGCGCAGATCGCAGCCGACGCCGCCGCCATCTCCAACGCGCAGACCCAGCTCGACTATACCCAGATCAGCGCACCGATCTCGGGCGTCGTCGGCTTGCGCCAGGTCGACGTCGGCAACATCGTCAACTGCAGCCGCCCAGACCGGGATCGTCACGATCACGCAGATCGAGCCGATTGCGGTCATCTTCACCGCGCCGGAAAACGAGTTGCCGAACATCAAGGATGCCCAGGGCGCTACACCGCTTAAAACCATCGCGCTGACGACCGACGGCAAGAAGCCGCTGGCGGAAGGAAAGCTGGCGGTGGTCAACAACCAGGTCGATTCGACCAGCGGCACCATCCGTCTCAAGGCCGTTTTCGACAACAAGGACCATGCGCTGTGGCCGGGTCAGTCCGTCTCCACCCGGCTTCTGGTCAGCACGCTGAAGGATGCAACCGTGGTTCCGGACGAGGCAGTCCAGCACGGCACCCGCGGCCTTTATGCCTTCGTCGTTGATCAGGACAACAAGGCCGAACTGCGGACGGTCAAGGTCAGCCAGTCGATCGACGGCCGCTCGGTGATCGAGCAAGGCCTCTCGCCCGGGGAAAAAGTCATAACCACCGGCCAGTTCAAGGTGGCGCCCGGCACGCTCGTCAGCATCGCGGTGGCAAGTTCCGATCCGAAGGTCCGGGAAGAATGAACGGCGAGGGAATTTCCGCACCCTTTATTCGCTACCCCATCGGCACCTCGCTGATGATGGCCGGCATTCTTTTTGTCGGTCTCGTTGCCTATCCCCTGCTTCCCGTTGCGCCGCTGCCGCAGGTCGACTTCCCGACGATCCAGGTCACCGCACAGCTGCCCGGTGCAAGCCCCGAAACCATGGCCTCGTCGGTGGCACAGCCGCTGGAGCGGCAATTCGCGCAGATCCCCGGCATCGCTCAGATGACGTCAACGAGTTATCTCGGCACCGCCACGATCACCATCCAGTTCGATCTGAACCGCAACATCGACGGCGCCGCCAATGACGTACTGGCAGGCATCAACGGCGCTGGCGGCCAGCTGCCGAAAAACCTTCCGACCCCGCCGACCTACCGAAAGGTCAATCCGGCGGATTCGCCGATCCTGCTGTTGTCGGCGACATCCGATTCCTTGCCGCTGACCACAGTCAGCGACTCCGTCGATGCCCAGCTTGCCCAGCAGATCAGTCAGATTTCCGGCGTAGCGCAGGTGACGATTGGCGGCCAGCAAAAGCCTTCCATCCGCGTCCAGGTCGATCCGGCGAAACTGGTGGCCAAGGGCCTCTCGCTCGAGGATGTCCGCAACCAGATAGCGATTGCCACGGTCGATAGTCCCAAGGGCAACATCGACGGCACGAGGCGCGCCTATACGATCTACGCCAACGACCAGATGCTGGATTCCAAGGACTGGAACGACGTCATCGTTGCCTACCGCAACGGCGGTCCGCTGCGGATCCGCGACATCGGCCAAGCGGTGACGGGACCGGAAGACGCCAAGCAGGCAGCCTGGGCCAACGGTCAACGCGGCGTGTTCCTGGTGGTCTACAAGCAGCCCGGCGCCAACGTCATCGATACCGTCGACAAGATCAAGGCGCTGTTGCCACGGCTGGTGGCCGGCATTCCGGCTGCGATCAAGATCAGTCTGATCAGCGATCGAACACAGACCATTCGTGCCGCCGTGGAGGACGTTCAATTCACGCTGCTTGTGACCATCGCGCTCGTTATCATGGTCATCTTTGTTTTCCTGCGCAGTTTCTGGGCCACCGTAATTCCGGCCGTGACGGTGCCGCTCGCCTTGCTCGGCGCCTGCGCGCTGATGTGGGTATTCGGCTACACGCTCGACAACCTCTCCTTGATGGCGCTGACGATCGCAGTCGGATTTGTGGTCGACGACGCCATCGTGGTTCTGGAAAATATCACGCGTTACATCGAGGAAGGTGAGAAACCGCTCGCCGCGGCGCTCAAAGGCTCCAGCGAAATCGGCTTCACGATTCTGTCGATCAGTATCTCGCTGGTCGCCGTGCTGATTCCGCTGTTGCTCATGGGCGGCATCATCGGGCGCCTGTTCCGCGAATTCGCGGTGACACTGGCGATGACCATCTTCGTGTCGATGGTCGTGGCGCTGACGCTGACGCCGATGATGTGTTCCCGCTTCCTGCGCCCGCACAGCGAAGGGCGCCAGCACGGACGGTTCTATCAGTGGAGCGAACGCGCCTTCGATGGGATGTTGCGCTCCTACGAGCGCGGGCTCGATCGCGCCATCAGCTGGCGGCGGACCACATTGGTGATTTTTTTCGTGACACTGGCGCTGTCGGTCTACCTGTTCGTGATCATTCCTAAAGGCTTTTTCCCGCAGCAGGACATCGGCCTGATCACCGCAACGTCCGAGGCGTCGCAGGATATATCTTTCGCCTCCATGGTGAAGCAGCAGGAAGCCCTTGGCGCCATCGTCCAGGCCGACCCCGCAGTCGCATCGGTGGCGATGGCGATGGGCGGCAACGGCCGCGCCGGTAACAATGGCAGCGTCTACATCACCTTGAAACCGCTCTCCGAACGCGACGCCTCCGCGATGCAGATCATCGCCCGCTTGCGGCCCAAGCTTGAAAAAGTCGAGGGCGCGCGCCTCTACATGCAGGCAGCACAGGACGTGCGGATGGGCGGCCGGGCGACCCGAACGCAGTTCGAGTTCACGCTGCAGGACGCCAACCTCGACGAACTGAACGAGTGGGCTCCCAAGGTCCTCGCCAAGATGAAGGCACTGCCTCAGCTGCGTGACGTCGCAACCGACCAGCAGTCGGAAGGCACGACGCTCCAGCTCAAGATCAACCGCGATACCGCCTCGCGCTACGGCATCCAGCCGCAATTGATCGACGACACGCTCTATGACGCGTTCGGACAGCGTCAGGTTACCCAGTATTTCACCCAGCTCAACAGCTATCACGTGATCCTGGAGATCCTGCCGGAATTGCAGGGCTCTTTGGACACGCTGGACAAGCTCTACGTCAAATCGCCGACCACCGGCGATCAGGTGCCGCTGTCGGCGTTCGCGAGCTGGAGCAGCGTCCCGGTCCGGCCGCTCTCGATCAGCCACCAGGGTCAGTTCCCGGCCATCACCATCAGCTTCAACCTCGCGGCCGACGCGGCGCTCGGACAGGCCACCGACGCCGTGCAGCGGGCGATGGCCGAAATCGGCGTGCCATCGACGGTGAACTCGAGTTTCCAGGGCACCGCACAGGCCTTCCAGCAATCGCTCGGCACCGTGCCGCTCCTGATTATCGCGGCCCTGGTGGTGGTGTACCTGATCCTCGGCATTCTCTATGAAAGTTACATCCATCCACTGACGATCCTGTCGACGCTTCCTTCGGCCGGCGTCGGCGCACTCGCGATCCTGATGGCTTTCGGATACGACTTCAGCCTGATCGCGCTGATCGGCATCATCTTGCTGATCGGCATCGTCAAGAAGAACGGCATCATGATGGTCGACTTCGCCATCGCGGCCGAGCGCGACGAACATCTGACGCCAGAGCAGTCGATCCGCAAGGCGGCGCTACTCCGCTTCCGCCCGATTATGATGACCACCATGGCGGCCATGCTCGGTGGCGTGCCCTTGATGCTTGGCACCGGAACAGGATCGGAAATCCGTCAGCCTCTCGGCTACGCGATGGTCGGCGGCCTCATCGTCAGCCAGGCGCTGACCCTGTTTACGACGCCCGTCATTTATCTCTATCTCGACAAGCTCTCGGTGGCCTTCTCCAACTGGGGACGCTCGAAAAACGACGAGGACGACGTCCCGGAGCACAGCGCCGTCAAGGAAGCCGCCGAGTGATCCCGTTCAACTAGCCGATCGATCGGCGCAACGCTGCCTCGGAGACCGATCGGTGAAATACGCAAAACCAACGCCCGATTTCTGGAGCTCGCATACGGTGCTGGCCGCGGTTGTTGCCGCCGCCGCGTTCGCGGTCGGCGGTGCTTCGTTTGCCCAGCCCAAGGCCAGGAGTCAGGCGCCCACCCAGGCGGCGCCGACACCCTCCCCATCCGGCACGCCCGCTCCGGCGCAACCGGGCTGGGCCGCGCGCTGCAGCAGCCCAAGCCGCGACGCGCCGCTCGAATGCGCGATAGAGCAGAACGCGATCCTTTCCAAAACCGGACAGCTGGTGGTGCTGGTCAATATCCGCGTACCCGGCGATACCAGGGCGCCGGTCGCGCTCGTGCAATTGCCGCTCGGGCTCAACCTGCAGGCCGGGGCAAAACTCCAGGTCGATGACGGCAAGAGCGTCGAGCTTCCGATCCAGACCTGTGAGAACAGGGGCTGCTACGCGAGCATCGCGGTTTCGCCGGAAATGCTGAACGCGCTCCGATCCGGCAAGCAGTTGAAGGTCCTGTTCCAGGATCTCGCCAAGGAAACCATCGCGATCCCGATGACGCTCACCGACTTTGCGGCGGCCTACGACAAGATCAAGTAATCCGGCTCGTAACGCGGCTAGTGCGGCGAATTTGAAGTTCCTATCAGTTTCGCTGCAAGTACGTTACAGAAACTTCAAATTCAAAGCCGCTACTCAAATCAATAAGTTACTAGAGCTCCTTTGATTCCGAAGTTCGCATCAGAGGTTGCTGCGATATCATGCGAACTTCGGAATCGGAGCTCTAGTGCGGCTTTCTTTAAGCAGCTTCTTCACGCGAACCGGTTCCCACCCCCGGATCAAGTCCGAGGGCATGCTTCGCTCGAAAACGCTTTGCTAGCCGATCCCGAGATACGCCTTCTGCACCTGCGGATTGCTGGCGAGATCCGAGGCTTTGCCCGACAAAACGCTTTTGCCGACCTGAAGGACGGTTGCGAAATCGGACACTTCAAGGGCGAGTTCGACCGATTGCTCGGCGAGCAGAATGGTCAGCCCCTCTCGGTGCAGCCGGCCGAACGTATCGTACATGGTTTCGACCACGGCCGGCGCGAGACCAAGCGACGGCTCATCCAGCATCAGAAGCTTCGGATCGCTCATCAGCGCGCGGCCAACCGCCAGCATCTGGCGTTCGCCGCCCGACATGGTGCCGGCGCGCTGGTTGCGCCGCTCGCCAAGCTTCGGAAAGATGTCGTAGACCCGTTCGAGAAGCGTCGCCGCGCGTTTCTTGTCGTGCAGCGGTGTCGCGCCGAGCTTCAGGTTGTTCTCGACGCTCTGCTGCACGAACAATCGCCAGCCTTCCGGCGACAGGGCAAGCCCTTCGCGGACGATCGAAAACGCGCTCCGTCCGCCGATCGGCTGACCGCGAAATTCGATTGCGCCTGAGTGCGCCGGGATCAGGCCGGCAATGGCATTGAGTACGGTGGTTTTGCCGCCGCCATTGGAGCCGAGAAGCGCGACCACGCTGCCTTCGGGAACGTCGAGCGAAACATCGGACACGCCGATCAGGTCGCCATACCGAACCTCGAGATGTTCGATTCTGAGCAAGGGAGCGGTCATGGGGGAGGCCCGCCGGTGAGTTCGATGGGTGTGTGGGAAGCGGCCGCCTTGGCAGCTCGTTTGCCGAGATAGGCCTCGATGACGGCCGGGTTGCCGGTGACCTCGCGCGGGCTGCCACGGGCGATTTCGCGGCCTTGATGGAACACCAGGACGCTGGTCGCCAGCGACATGATCACTTCCATGATGTGTTCGACAATGACGAGCGTGATGCCGGAACGATGGATCTCGCGCACGAGATCGATCGCCAATTGCACCTCGCGCTGCGTCAACCCCGCCATCGCTTCATCGAGCAGCAGCACCCTGGGTTCGGTCGCAAGCGCCCGTGCGATTTCGAGCCGCTTGCGGCCGGGCGTCCCCAGCGACCGCGCCGGCGTTTCCGCCAATCGGCCCATGCCGACACGCTCCAGCACCGCCCGCGCGCGGGCCTCCGCTTCGGACTTGCGGGAGGTCCGAAGAAACGAGCCGATCATCACGTTTTCCAGCACCGACATGCTCTCGAAGGTCTGCGGCACCTGAAAGGTGCGCGCGAGCCCCAATCGGGCGCGCGCTTCCGGCGCGAGGTTCGTCATGTCATGGCCGTCGAACAGCACCCTCCCCGAGGTCGAGGCAATGTCACCTGTCAGGCAGTTGAAGAAGGTGGACTTGCCCGCACCGTTCGGCCCGATCAGGCCGAGGATATCGCCCTTCGCCACCGTCACCGAGGCGCCATCGACCGCCTTGAAGCTGCCAAATGCCTTGGTGATCTCACGCGCCTCAAGGAGCATGGGTGGCTCCTTCCACCGCCGTGATTTTCCGCCGCCATTGCTTCGACCATAGCCGTTGGGCCAAGGTCAGAATGCCGCCGGGCTGAAAGCGTGCGATCAGCACGATGATCGCGCCATACACGACGAAGGTCAGGCCTGCCCCCTTCCCGCCCAACAGGTTGTTGGAAATCTCCTCAAGCGGCACCAGGATTGCGGCGCCGACCAGCGGTCCGAACAAAAGACCGGCACCGCCAAGGGCGGCCATGATCAGGATCTTAACCGAGATCAGAAGACCGAGCCCCGACTCCGGATCGACGAATCCGAACATCATCGCGTAGAGCGCGCCGGCGACGCTCGTCATTCCCGCGCTCAGCATAAACGCTGAGAGCTTGGTCCGGCTTGCCCGTGCACCAAGCGAGCGCGCCGCGCGCTCGGAATCACGGATCGCGCGCAGGTAAAATCCCATCCGGCTGTTGGTCATCCACCAGGTAATGAGCAGCGTCACCACCAGGACAGCCAGGAACAGATAGTAATACGGCAGCGCCGAGATGAAGGAGAGATCGAAGATGTTCCGCGGCACGGTCGGTCCGCTCAAACCGACGGCGGAGCCGAGATATGGGGTATTGGTGACGATCAGCCTGACGAGTTCGGCGACCGCGATCGTGGCCATGCTGAAATAATGGCCGGAAAGCCGGAGCGTCGGCACACCGATGACCGCCGCTATTCCACCGCTGACGAGGATGCCGATCGGAATTCCCAATAGCGGCGACCATCCGAAATGCGTGTAGGCCCCCATGGCGGCATAAGCGCCGCAGCCAAAGAACACGACGTGGCCAACCGAGACCTGGCCGGCATAGCCGCCGACGATGTTCCAGGCCGATGCGGCGATGGCATATAGCAGCACCAGCGCGCCGAGCCGCTGCTGAAACGGCGTCGCGAACAGCAGTGGATAAGCGACGATCAGCGCCAGGAAAACCGAAAGCCCAAACTAGACGCCGCATCACGTCCTGCCTAACAGGCCCTGCGGCCGGAACCAGAGAAAGCCGAGGAACAGCGTGTAGACGACCATGTCCTTGTAGATCGGTCCGAGCAGATAGGCCGACAAGGATTCGATCACGCCGATCAAAAGCCCCGCGATCAGCGCTCCCGGTATGCTGCCGAATCCGCCCAGCGACACCGTTACGAAGGCAACAATGCCCAAGGTCTCGCCAACCGTCGGCACAATGTAGAAGAACGTGGCGATCAGCGCGCCCGCAAGGCCCGTCGCACCGGCAGCGATCGCCCAGGCGACCGCCTGCATGGTGTCGGGCCTGATTCCCATCAATTGCGCGGCCGTGGAATCTTCGGCGACCGCCAGCATTTTCGACCCCAGCGAGGTTCGCGTCAGGAGAACGTGCAGGCCTAGGGTCACGAGCAGCGCGACCACGCCGGCCAGAAGCCGTGACGCCTGGATTCGGAGGCCCATGATGTCGAAGGTGCCACCGACGAGGTTTTCAGGCATCGACAGGAAAGTTGGCGCCGAACCACCAGAACACGGAGTAGCGAAGCAACAGCGCAAGCCCGAAGGTGCCGAGAATCTGGGCCAGCATCGGCCCCTTCATGATGTCGCGGATCAATCCGAAATACACCACGATGCCGAGCGTGGCGAGCACGAGAACGGCGAGCGGCGCGCCCGCCCAGGGTCCTGCGCCGAACACTGTCCAGACCACAAACGCCACATACATACCGAGCATGACGAAGTCGCCATGCGCGAAGTTGATAATGTTCATCATGCCCCACACCAGCGTGAGGCCGGAGGAGAACAGCGCATAGACCGCACCCAGCAAAAGGCCGCCTGCGATCACCTGGATTAGCGTGGAGGACATGCCGTCGGTCGGGTCTTACGGATGGAATTTAGGCGATGATGAGGAAAGACCTCACCATCCCTTGTAGGGAAGCTCCGGCGCCTTCTGCGAACTACCCTTCGGCCAGACGGCGACGTAGTTCTCGCCGTCCTGCAACTGAATGATAAGGCTCGACGCCAGTATGTTCTGGCCCTTTTCGTCGAACTTGACGCCCTTGTAGCCCATCATCAGTTGATTGGGTTTGAGATCGGTCGCCTTCAGCGCCGCCTGGATCTTGGCCGGCTCGGTCGAACCGGCGCGATTGATGGCGTCGCAGAGAACGAAGAAAGCCTGCATCGCACGGCCCGTGGTGTCGTCCATGTCGTCGCCGGTCTTCTTCTTGTACATGTCCGCAATCAGCGCCGTCGGTGAACCCGCGGGACCGACGCTCCACGACGAGCGATTGAGGATACCCTTGGAGATCTTGCCGACCGCCTTGATCATCGAGGGATCGGAATAGCCGGAATCGTCAGCGATGATCATCGGCGGCTTGTAATCGAGCGCCTGCATCGTTTTCTGATAGAGAATGGCGTCGGACGTGTACGCAATCATGATCACGACGTCCGGCTTCTTCTCCTTCAATTGCAACACCTGGCCCTGCACGTCCGTCGCGTTGATCGTATAGGGAATATCAACCGCGATGGCCTTTCCCTTTTCCTTGAACGCGCTTGTGATGACGTTGGCGACCGACACGCCGTATTCGGTGGTGTCGTGAACGATCGCAATGCTGTCGCTCTTGACCCCCGACGCTTTCATGTCGGTGAGGAAATCATAGTAGATTTTCGCAATGTCGGAGGCGATCGGGGTGGTGCGGAAGAACCATTTGAAACCGCGCTCGGTCAGGTTCGCGGCAACCAACTCGCCATTGACGAAGGGAATGCCGTATTTTTCGGCGATCGCACTCGCCGTCAGTGTGACACCGGATTGGTAGGCGCCGGTGACGGCCACCACCTTCTCTTCCGTGATCAGACGCAGCGTCTGGTTTTGACCGGTGGCCGGGCTGCCCTGATTGTCGGCAAACACCACTTCGACCTTGGCGCCGCCGAGACCGGCAAGGCCTGCGTTCTTTGCCAGCGGGAAGTCGCCGAACTCGGGATGGGCGTTGTTGATGATATCGAGGGCGAGTTCGATCGCAGCCTTGGTATGGACACCCGCGGTGGCCGCTCCGCCGCTCAACGGCACGACGGCGCCGATCTTGACGGTCTTCTCTTGGGAAAAAGCAGTGCTCGCCGGCAAAGCGAAAATCGAGGCCGCGCACAGCAACCCCACGATACGCATCAATTTCATGTCTGAACGCCTCCGAGAGGGTTCGCCGCTTGATGGGTTGGACCGCCGGACTCTTGAGAGCCCGTCGCCTGCGACAATTCCCTCTACATCCCCTGTTTTATTGAGGTTTAAGCATTGCATGCCGACCTGGGAGGGGCAATGCGCCCTTCGGTCACCACCTGCCGTCTGCTGCTTGCCAGAAGCGGGACGGAGCGAGTAGAAGGACCTCGATGCCGCGAGCGGACATCGCCAATGTTCACCCGCGGCAGTCAGTTTATCCGATATCATTGATATTTCTGGATAATTTTGGGGAATGGTGTAACGGTAGCACAACAAACTCTGACTCTGTTTGTCTAGGTTCGAATCCTAGTTCCCCAGCCAAATCTCAGTTTTCGCTGACTTCACCGTCTCGCCCCTTCCAAGTCGCGCTGAGTTAGTCGCCGTTTCCGCAAGCATGTCAAAAGGTTCGCGGAAAGTGGCGACCACTTCGCCATCCTCCCAAGTGCAGTTCGATAGCACGAAGTTGAGCAGGCGCCGTTTTTCTCGCGGCTCCTGCGTCGAGAACAGCCGTTGAGCGTTCCTCGCGAGGTCAAGAAGCGCGACGCCTTCGTCCAGATAGGATTTGTCGGCGTTCTGGTGCCGCTCGATCTCCCGCTGGCAGCGGTTCTGCTCCTCGCGCCACTGGTTCGACATTTTCTCGAAGAAGGCCGTATCGACCAGCCCGTCGAGCTTGTCGACATACATGGCGTGAATGCGATCGTTCAGCCGTCCTTTGCGCAACGCAGCCCGTTATCCTGAAACTGTATGCAACTTGCCCCAGCCCCTCCGAACACCTTTTGCGGGATCCACCCCAATCTCCCAAGCGCTGGGCTATCATTTGGGCGCTGGGGATGCCGAGCGAGAAAGGGACAGCCAAGGGAACAGCCGAACCATCGGGCCGTTGTAGCCATCAGTCAAAACAGAGAGGTACGGTTATGAAACTCGGCCCAGTCGTCTTAGCAATGGTCCTCGCGCTCCCGGCCACGGGAACTTTTGCACAGACAGGCGACCCCCGGCAGCCCGGCCGCCAGGCAGGATGTCGGTGATCCGTTAGTCCAACACCGGACAAGCGAACAGAAAGCTGCTGGCATTACTAGGAGACAAGCCAGGCACAATGCTCCTAAGCTCCGAGAGCACATCGGGGGGCCGCTCAGCAGCCAGCAGAACAGCGCGCGACAATAGCTCGCGCGACGATGGGGCCTCCGTTAGGACAGCTACAATCCTTTAGCGGCTTCCGATCGGCGGGATTGTGAGCCATGGATCATCTGTTGCTCCGCAAGGTTCAGCACCCCCAAGCCGCGAATAACTACCGCGTGATCCTGAAAACGGAGTACGACGGCGAGTTCGAAATCGGGTCGATTGGCGTGAAGATCTTCACCAGCGCCGACACCGCGTGGACCTGGGGAATTGATACAGTCTTACCGCTGAGGGACCATCAGGCCGAAGGTCGAGGCGCCGACCGCAGCAATTGCATGGTCAAATTCCGCAAGGCCTGGGATCATCATTGCAAGCAGCCGGGTTGGCTTGATGAGTTTTTGACAATGAAGCGCCAGGCGCGGCGCTAGATACGGCAACCGGAATCATTGGAACGTGTTTCGTTTCAGGGCATTTTTTAAGGGGGCTATTGCGTTTGTTGGAGTTGCGTCATGTCTCCCGCCCCCTCGATCACCCCTCCGGCGCCTGATGACGTGGATGTGTACATCGTGCTCGACGACTTCGGCGGCAAACTCGGACGCGCCTGGCGGGAAAGTCCGGAAGACCGAGCCGATCGCGATGCCGTCATCATCGATCTGCTGGACGGTCAATTCGCAAACCCCGCGCGAATCGTCGCTTTCAATACCGCTAACGGCTGGTCGCGCGACGTGTCGCGGGAGCTAGCCGAGATGGTCGTTCAAGATTGCAGCAGTCGCGGCCTTGAGGTCCCTTCCTTTTTGCGAGGCTTCATCGAGCGATCAACCCACAATCGTCGGGCACCGCTCCACGCGCCGGGCGCCTAAATAGGAACAACGGCGAGCCTCGCCGATTATCGCATTGCTGCGCGAACCGGCTCACGGCGTAGCACCGGTTCTGGCGCTTCGGGTCGCACTGTGGGCGCCAGAACCGGTTGCGGGCGGCCGCACACACCTTATCTCCGGCCCATGCCCAACTTCGAGTTCTGCATTCCCACCATCGGCAAGGCCGTGCCGGCCGGCTCAACTGGTTCCAGAGATCAAGTACGACGGCTATCGGCTTCGCGTGGAGCGCGATGGCGAGCGCGTCCGGCTGATCACCCGTGGCGGCTATGACTGGACCATGCGATACCCCTGGATCGTCGAAGCCGCCAGGCGCAACCGGATCAAGCGCTTCGTGATCGACGGGGAAGCCGTGGTGCTCCGTCTCGATGGCATCGCCGATTTCAACGCCCTGCATTCCGGAAAGCACAACGCGGAAGTGCAGTTCTGCGCTTTTGATGTTCTGGCAATGGACGGCGAGGATCTTCGCAATCTCCCGCTTTCGATGCGAAAGACCAGTTTGGAGCGCCTGTTGCGCGGCCGGCCGGATGGCATCTTCGTCAATCCTTTTGAGACCGGGGCAATCGGACCCGATCTCTTCCGCGCGGCTTGCGACATGGGCTTAGAGGGCTTGGTGTCTAAGCGTTCAGACCGGCCTTATCGCGGCGGGCGGTCGCCGCACTGGATCAAGGTCAAGAACCGGAAGTCACCGGCCATGAACCGGCCTGAGGGTATGTTCTGATGAACCGAGTCGGTCGTCGCACTTGATTTGCATGTCGGCGCGCGGGACCGAAAATAAATCAATACTCTGGTCGTATTATTTCCGAACTGCTTCAACCAGAGGATTCCAAAAATGGACGTCATTGCGCACGTAAGAACTCATGGTCTGCCACCGAGCCACGAACTGGAAGCCATGATCGCGGCACGACCGCTACCGCGAAAGCTTATTGGTCTAGCGCGCAGGGCGCGCGCTGCCTTGATGAAGCCGAGGCGTTACCCGATGGAGACGCGCGCAGAGAAGAATTGATAGACATCGGAGACAATATCGTGGAGCAACACTTTCTTGGCTTGGAGCAATAGAAAAAGGGCGAAGAAGCTGGGACGGGATCGATGATCGCCAGCAACAAAAGAGGCCGCCAACAGAGGCGGCCTTAGATCAGAGTAAGCGCATAAGTAAAACACACCATCAGTGTCGCGGTGCCTAGGGTCAGTACCACGATGGCGTCTTGTTCTCGCTGTTTCAATTTCCGATCCATACGCCTTTTAAGTAAAAGGCGGCAGTTCTGTTCCTAACTAATTTTGAGAAATCAAAATTAGATCACTGGCAGACGGCACTAGTTCCGCGAGGCGGCCTTACTTCGAATCGCGCGATTTAGTTTGGCCTAGCTCCGGCCGGGCGCGCCGTCCATATCGCCGAGCGGAAGAGGATTTACTAAGAGATCCACTGGCCGGCGTAGGCGGTTGACGCCAAGGCTTCGAACGCGGCGTAGGGGAAAGGCGACGCAGCGGCCAATTGGCCGATGTGTCATTCACCGCACCGCAGAGAAGACCGGACAGTCCGAGCGGAAGGCCGCCTGGACGCCCAGCGCGGTTCAGAGATCGGCGCCGACGCACTGTAGGAGCGCGCTTCGAGCGAATGGGTAGAGGTCGGGCATCGGACACTGGCAAAAACCGCCGCTCATGTTTCTGCGGATCGTCCCGCGCGTTATGTCGCGGCCTAGAGGGGAACTTGTTTCCGGACGCGCCGTTTTTTGCTTTCGGAAGAGGGACTACCATGCGCTTTTTTTCGGGATTTCGCGCCTCATTGCGCGATAGCGGCCAGGCGCCGGCCGTCGCCGTGCTGATCATCGGCACCGTTCTCGCCATCGCGCTAGCCATTAGCGTTGGTGGGCCGTCGTAGCGCCCTGGACGCAAAATAATTCGTGCCGCGGCTTCCCTCACGCCTGATCGGCGGATCATGGGGATGCCGGAGCGGAAAATCGCCCATTGCACTAGCGGTGTAGAAGCTCAAGCCCGTCGGATCAGCAATTGACTCCCCTGTCGCTGGAGCGCAGCCTCTAACGGATATAAGTATTGGGGGGAATTACCAATGACTTTCAACAGGCTGTCGATCTCGCTTGGCCTGATTCTAGGGCTCTGCGGTCAAGCTTCCGCCACGGTCGTATTCCCGGACTTCGGCAGCGTGGTTCAGGGCAGTGCTGGGGGCGATAGTTGCCCTGGCGGCAACTCTTGCTTCTTAAATCTTTCCCAGACAACCGCCGCCACCGGCTCGGCCAGCAGCAGTAATTCCGGCTCATCCGCTACGGCAAATCGGGCACTGGGCACCGTCAGCGCGACGGCATCGGCGAGCGATGCTTCCGGTCCCAACGGCACCCAAAGTCATGCCGTGATCTGGGACACTGTGACGTTCTCCGGCGCGAAAACGCACGATGTAGCGACCCTTACGATCTCCGGAAATGCGACCGTCACGGGGCCCTTGCCTGTGTCAGGCGATACCGCGAGGGCGAATGCAGCTGCCATCCTTCTCGACGAGAAGCTTTCTCCCTTCGGGGTGAACACTTTCCTGCTCGGAAATTTCTCGACGCCGGAGAGCGGAGTTTACACCCTGCAGGATCAGGCAGCGATCATCAACGGCGATCCCTATTTGATGTTGGTGTTTGTTGATGCATTTGCTGGTCTAAGCGGTGGCCCCTTCCCGGGCGGGTCAGCAACCATCAGCGATCCGTTCCAACTCGATTTGCCGTCGGCGTTACCGCGACATTCGCCTCTGGCGTAACCCCCGCCGTCCCTGAGCCATCCACCTGGGCAATGATGATCCTCGGCTTCTGCGGCGTTGGCTTTATGGCCTATAGACACAAGAACCAGACGGCGTTCAACGCCGCTTGAACTCCCCTTCCACCAATGACTACGAGACCGCCTTCGGGCGGTCTTTTTTGTACGCATGAAAAACAACTCCCGCCCGCCGTCGCCCGTGCCTTCGTTTTCAGACATGCGCGCCTATTTTGCTGAGGAGAACCCGATCAAGCGCGACGACAAAGCCGCGGCGGCTATCGTTTCCCATCTGTGACGCGATCGAATGCGCCAATTCTGCGCCGGTGCGTGTAGGACTTTGACGTCCAGCAAAAAGCCCCGGTCAAGCCGGGGCTTTTCTCATCGAGATCGACGAAGTGTCAGTACTTGGCGACGAGGGGCGCGCGCCAATTGAAGCGATAGTTCACGCCTGCCTTCACGATATCAACTTTTTCATTAGAGCTAATGAAAGTTGTGGTTCCGAACGTGATGTCGTTAACCGCGACAGTACGCGAGCCGAAATCAATATGGTTGTATTCCAGCTTTGCAGACCAATTCGGCGCGAACCCCCATTCCACGCCGACACCTGCGACCCACCCGATTCGGCTCGAACCTGTAGTCGTATTGTCGAAAAACCTTCCATTCGCGAGCGTGCCTACGCCCGTCGAGCTTCCATTGCCCCAGGCTCCGCCACCTTTGCCGTAGAAGAGCCAATTGCCTGCCGCGTAACCTAATCGCGCAGTCGCTAGCGCAAAATCCTTGGTCTTGGCTGATACCGTACTGTTAAAGCCGTTCACGGGGCTTATCGTTGTTTCAGTACCGTGGATGTCCGCCCAGGAGTATTCACCTTCAACGCCAAGGACGATGTTGCTGCTAGTTTGCCAATTGTATCCGGCCTGAACGCCGCCTAGGAACCCAGTCAAATTGTCCTTGGTGAAAGCGGCGCCGACAGGGAACGTAACATTGCCGGGAGGAAGTTCGATACTGCCAAGATCTGCCCATCCACCACCTATATGAGCGCCGATATAAAAGCCTGTCCAATCAAAGACGGGCGGAGGAGCCATGATCGGGGCTTTGGTGTAAGTGCGAGCTGGTAAATCGGCTGCAAAAACGCCGGTCGAAATCAGCGATGCGACGGAAGCGAGAAGAAGCCTTTTCATCACGGTGTCCCCAAATAAACAAAGGAAAAAGCAGCAAAGACTCACGGAGCTTACCCCATAAAACAGCTCACCCCTGTACCTGCGGGGCAACACCCTAAGAGAAAGATTCCAATACAGTTACTGAGTAACATATCCTCGCGGCACCAGATCCACAGGTCGCAGTTTGGGCACGCCGATTTTTGGAAGCGGGTTGCTCAACTGTCACAGTTATTCATGAAAGCACGCTGAGGTCCAAATATTGACTGAACCAAATTACCTGGGCGGCTACAAAACGATATTGCATTTGCGTCAGTCGTTTGAGAATAGGCGTATGTTCGTGATTACAATCGCGGTTATTGCAGCAGTAAGTTTGAGCATTTTTCTGGTGCATGCGGTCGAGGCTTACCTGACCCATTAGCGGCTCGCCAACGAGAGCGGGACCTAAGCCCGCAGGTAAGAAGCCGCCGCTGGGGTTGAACTCAGCGACGGCTCCTACGCATTACTCTCGCAGGGTATTGGTATCCGCGATTAGCAGGGATACTGGCTGGCATCGGTTAAGATTTGGTGCCCTGCCTATCGCCTCAGCCTTTTGGCATGTGCGGCGACGAATAATAAAACACGTTGCCGACGTTGAGCACTTGGAAGCGTACCGTCACGATGTGTGTGTCGACCGTTCTCGAAACACGAGTTCCGACGTCAAACGTCGCATAGGACGGCGCGAACGAATTGTTCAAATTCGTCGCTGCGCGCTCGCCCTCGGCATGAACGCCGCCGGTCAGCGCGAAGCCCAGCCAGGCTGCGGATGATAGTCGAAGAGCATATCGGCTTTGAAGAGAGGGACACCAACGACCAGCCGCCCGTTGGTCGTAGCCAGTCCGGTATTCTCCAGCCTCGGTCGATTCGCGCGAGTTCGGCTCCTCCGGTTTGATGCGCCAGAAGATCGAAAACGGCGCCGCTGTCGATGTATTTGCGTCAGCGGATATGGAGCAGGCGCGTCAACTCGCCGCAGTTCATCCGGAGCGCCTGGTGATCCTGTTCGCGCGTAACACCCTCTGCGCAATCTCCCGTTCAAACCTCGGTCTCGATCAAACCAACCTTCTCGATAAGCTATTGGACCCCTCGGTACGAATTGCGACGTCGACGCCAGGTTCCGATCCCTTGGGAACCTATAGCTGGGAGGTGTTCGCACGGGCGGAGGCGCTCAAGCCAGGCGCGCGTGCGACGCTCGAAGCGAAGGCCAAAAAACTGGTCGGTGGCGGGGAGAAGACACCTCCTTTAGTTCCCGGAAAGGGAGCTGTCGAAGGCATATTTTTGTCCGACCAGGCGGACGTCATGCTGATTTATTGCAGCGCTGTACCCGCGCTGCAGGCTGCGATGCCATCGCTCGCATCGATCAAATTGCCCCCGGCCCTCACCGTCGATCCTGCTGACGGCATGGTCATCGTCAACGACAAGCCAGTTGCGTTGCGTTTTGTCGCTTTCGTGATGTCGGAGAAAGGCCAGGACATTCTGCGCAGCCACGGCTTTGAGCCGGTTGCATCGGTCGCACCGGCAAAGCCTTGACGACGCAGTGCCGCAAACCATCGCCTTCGGGTCGACCCCCTCGGCTAAAGCGCGATGAGATTTGATGGAAACGTCATCGCGCTTTCGTTCTTTGATTGAGCATGACCTTTTCGGAAAGCCGCTACACACTTTTCCGGATCATGCTCCATGTCTTCCTTCGGTGCCCGGTGACCGCCAGTTACTCCGCCGCCGTCCGAATGTCGGCGCGCTCGGCGCGGACCGCGCAGAATTTGAACTCCGGAATCTTTCCGAACGGATCGAGCGCCGGATTGGTCAGCAGGTTCGCTGCCGCTTCCGCGTAACAGAATGGCATGAACACATAGTTCTCGGGCACATCGCGGTCGGCGCGCACCCTGACCTCGATCGCGCCACGACGTGTTTCCAGGCGGATGAAATCGCCCGGCGCAAGTTTCTTCTTCCGTAGCTCTTTCGGCGACATGAATGCGACGGCCTCGGGTTCGATCTGATCGAGCACCTGCGCGCGCCGCGTCATCGAACCGGTGTGCCAGTGTTCCAGCACACGACCTGTGGAAAGCACCATCGGATATTGGTCATCAGGGAGCTCATCCGGCGGGATGACCTTGGCCGGCACAATCTTGCCGCGGCCGCTTTCGGTCGGGAAGCCGGTGGTGAAGATGATTTCGTTGCCCGGTTGGTCTGGACCATCCACGGGATATGTCACCGCTCCCTCGCGCAGCAACCGCTCCCAGGTGATATTGTTGAGAGACGGCATGAGTTCAGCCATCTCCGTGAAAACTTCGCCCGGGCCCGCGTAGTTCCAGGGAAGGCCCATCCGTTTGCCTATCTCCTCGATAATCCAAAGGTCTTGCTTCGCATCGCCCGGCGGTTTGATCACCGGCCGCGACAACTGCACGCGACGGTCGGTGTTGGTGAAGGAGCCTGATTTTTCAGCAAAGGCCGAAGCCGGCAGAATAACGTCGGCGTGGAATGCAGTCTCGGTGACGAACAGATCTTGAACTACCAGATGGTCCAGCTTGGCCAGCGCTTCGCGCGCATGCTGCAAGTCGGGGTCGGACATCGCGGGGTTTTCGCCCTCGACGTACATACCGAAGATCTCTCCGGCATGGATCGCGTTCATGATCTCGACGACGGTGAGCCCGCGCACGGGATCGATCTCCTGCCCCCAGAGCTTCTCGAAGGCGCCGCGCATGTCGTCGCGGTCGACCGGCTGATAGTCCGGCAGGAACATCGGGATCAAGCCGGCGTCGGAGGCGCCCTGCACGTTGTTCTGGCCGCGCAGCGGATGCAGGCCGGTGCCCGGACGGCCGACCTGGCCCGTGATCAACGCCAGCGCAATCAGGCAACGCGCATTGTCGGTGCCGTGCACATGCTGGCTGATGCCCATGCCCCAGAAGATGATGGAAGACTTCGCGCGAGCGTACATCCGCGCTATCTCGCGAAGCGTCTCAGCGGCGACGCCGCAAATCGGCGCCATCCTCTCCGGCGTGAACTCGGTAATCTTGGCCTTCAGGTCATCATAGCCTTCGGTGTAGCCAGCGATATATTGCTCGTCGGTCAGCCCCTCGGTGATGATGGTGTTGATCATCGCATTCAGCATCGCGACATCGCTGCCGGGCTTGAACTGCAAATGCTTGTACGCATGGCGCGACAGCGACTGGAGCCGGGGGTCCATCACGATCAATTTGGCGCCGCGCTTGGTGGCGTTCTTGATGAACGTCGCGGCGACCGGATGGTTTACCGTGGGATTGGCGCCGATTACCCAAATGACTTCGGCGTCCGCCGCAGCCGAGAACGGCGCCGATACCGCGCCCGAGCTTAGGCCCTCGAAGAGCGCAGCGACCGACGACGCATGGCAAAGCCGCGTGCAATGGTCGACATTGTTGGAGCCGAAACCGGTGCGCACCAACTTCTGGAACAGATAGGCTTCCTCGTTTGATCCCTTGGCTGACCCAAAACCGGCCAGCGCCCTGGGACCTTTCTCATCACGGATCTTGACAAGGCCCTTCGCTGCGATGTCGAGCGCCTCTTCCCACGATGCCTCTCGGAAGTGGGTGAAAGGATTTGCGGGATCGACCTGGTCATTCGCGTTCTTCTTCACTCCGGGAAGCCGTACCAGCGGCTTGGTCAATCGGTTGGGATGATGGATGTAGTCAAATCCGAAGCGACCCTTGACGCAAAGTCTATTGTGATTGGCCGGACCGTCGCGGCCCTCGGCGTAGATAATTTTCTCATCTTTGACCTGATAGGTGACCTGACAGCCGACGCCGCAATAAGGGCACAGAGAATCAACCTTGCGATCCGGATACGTCACGCGGGTCTGGTTCTCGTCCAGCATCACCGACGGCATCAGCGCGCCGGTCGGGCAAGCCTGCACGCATTCACCGCAGGCCACGCAAGTGGATTCTCCCATCGGATCGTCAAAGTCGAACACGATCTTGGCGTCGTGGTTGCGGTACGCCATGCCGATGACGTCGTTGACCTGCACCTCGCGGCAAGCGCGAACGCACAGGCCGCACTGAATACAGGCGTCGAGATTGACGCGCATGGCCGGATGACTGGGGTCGGCGTCCCAGCGCTCCGCGGCCGGGAACCGGCTCTCGGTGACGCCGGTTTTCTCGGCCCAGTGCCAGAATTTCGAGTCCGGATCGTGGGAGGTCTCGCGCGCCGGCTGATCGGCGACCAGAAGTTCCATCACCATCTTCTGCGCAGCGATCGCCCGGTCGCTCGCAGATTTCACTTTCATGCCGACGCTCGGCGTTCGCTTGCACGACGCCGCGAGCACGCGCTCACCCTCGATTTCCACCATACAAGCCCGGCAGTTGCCATCCGGTCGATAATCGGGCTCGGGCGAATGACACAGATGCGGGATATCGCGGCCCTGTCGTTTCGCAACCTGCCAGATGGTTTCACCGACCCGGGCCTCGACCTGCTGGCCGTCCAATTCGAACTTGACCATCTGAGGGCCGCCGCCCTTGCCGCCGACCTCTCCAATTGGTTCCGAATGCGTGACCGTCACTCGGCCATCCGGCACGTTTTTGCCCCCCGCCGCACCTTTTGCGTCGTGGCCGTAGCCCTGCGGTGGAGAGTTCTTCTCGTTGTTCATACAAACCTCGTCAGAAACCAATCGGCTGTTCCTGCCTACTCAGCAGCTTGCTGCGGCTGAAACTCGTCTGGGAAATATTTAATAACGGTGGTAAGCGGATTCGAGGCCGCCTGCCCCAGTCCGCAGATCGAGGCGTCACGCATCGCCTGACTCAATTGTCCGAGCAATTCCTGGTTCCAGACCGGTTGCTGCATCAGCAGCGCCGCCTTCTGGGTTCCAACGCGGCAGGGCGTGCACTGCCCGCAGCTCTCGTCCTCGAAGAACTTCATCAGGTTCAGCGCAGCATCCCGGACGCTGTCGGCCTGCGACAGAATGATGACCGCGGCGGAGCCGATGAAGCACCCGTATTTCTCCAGGGTGCCGAAATCGAGCGGAATGTCGTCCATCGATGCCGGCAGGATGCCACCCGACGCGCCGCCCGGCAAATAGGCGACGAACTCGTGTCCATCCGCCATGCCGCCGCAGAACTCGTCGATCAGCTCCCGCACGGTGATGCCTGCCGGCGCAAGCTTCATGCCCGGATTCTTGACGCGGCCCGACACTGAAAAACTACGCAAACCTTGACGATCGTGGCGACCCTGAAAAGTCCACCATGCCGCGCCGTTTTCGACGATGTCGCGCACCCACCACAAGGTCTCGACGTTGTTGATCAGGGTCGGCAGACCGAACAGCCCAACCTGGAACGGGAAAGGAGGTTTGTGGCGGGGTAGCCCGCGTTTGCCTTCCAGACTTTCCAGTAGCGAGGACTCCTCGCCGCAGATGTAGGCGCCGGCGCCGCGCCGCATATGCACAGTGGGTCCGCCGGGCGGCAGCTTCGCGATCTCGCGTTCAAGAATTTCGCGCGAAGCCGGATATTCGTCGCGCAGATAGATGTAGACGTCGCTCGCTTCGACCACATGCGCGCCGATCAGCATGCCCTCGAGAAAGCGGTGTGGATCGGTTTCGAGGTAATAGCGGTCCTTGAACGTACCGGGCTCGCCCTCGTCGCCATTGACCGCCATCAACCGCGGCCCGGGCTCTCCCAGCACTGAGCGCCATTTGCGTCCCGCAGGAAAGCCTGCGCCTCCGAGGCCCCGCAACGAGGCGTCGTCGAGCACCTTCAGTAGATCCTCTTTCGGCAAGTCGCCCGAGCGCAAGCGCTTCAGACAGCGCATAACCACCACCGGCAACGTAGGCGTCGTAGTCTACGTAGTTGGGCAGATGCGCGTGGGTGTCGCCGGCCTTCGCCGCCGCCAGGACGTTCGCGACCGTGGCATGATCGACGAAGTTGTGCCCGACCTCGGCAGCAGGCGCGGTATCGCAGCGGCCGACGCAGGGCGCACGCACCACCCGAATGCCGGGCCCCGCCTTGTTCTGCAGGTCCCGCAGCAGTTTTTCGCCGCCAAGCATCGCGCAGGTGAGGGAATCGCAGACGCGAATGGTCAGCGGTGCGACGTCGGGCTCGTCCTTCCTTCACGACATCGAAATGCGCATAGAAAGTCGCTGTCTCAAACACCTCGGCAAAGGAAAGCTTCATCTCGTCGGCCAGCGCCGCCAGATGCGCTGCGGAAATCTGATGATACTTGTCCTGGATCAGGTGCAGATGCTCGATCAGCAGGTCGCGGCGGCGCGGACGGTCACCGAGCAACGCCTCGACTTCTTGTGCAGCTACCGGGTCAACCTGACGCCCCTTTGGCGTCGATTTCGCCCGTTTCCTTCCCTCGCCGGGATGCTCAAAGGCACGGACTTTGTGGACGTCATCACTCATAGAAAGGTCACACGCTCCATAAACCGGGATGGGCCGAAGCCGGATCGGTACATAAACAATTGAAAACAATAGGTTTTTGTTCCGCAGATTCTCCGCGCGAGGTCAAGTTTAGTCGCTGGTATGCCAGTGGCAAGTCAATTCAGGAAGGGGTCCAAACGTAGCAGATTGCTCGAGGCATCTCTCGGCGGTCTCTGACAGGCGCACCTTAGTCAGCCGCCGACGCGCCATCGCCTTTTTCGATCAGGAACACGATCCTCCTTTCATCCCGTTCCGTGATTTCGACCTTGTCGCCGGTCTCGCGGATCAAGTTCGGGATATCGATTATCGACAACGGATCGGTGCAGAGACTTCGAGGAAATCGCCCGGCAAGACCGACTTAAGTGCCTTACGCGTCTTCAGCGCCGGCAATGGACATCTGAGACCCGTGAGATCGAGCTTGGTGGTGGTCATGTTTTCGGGCTTTAAAAAAGGCTGGCGTAACCAAGGAAACCGACATCTGTCGCCCGGCTCGACCTTTACGATCGGATTCGCCGAGTTCGACCAGTCCATCGGTCTCGACCAGCGAGGACAACAGGCCAGCCCCTTCGCGCGGAAATTTGACTGCCTCCAAGCGTGCCGTCCGCCGCCCTCCGAAGCGTGACGCGGACATATTCGCGGCGACCGCTTTTCTTCTTGTATCTGAAGGCAGCCCGCACCGGCATCGGTATCAGTGGCGAGGGCGTCGCACCCGACAGAGCCAGCACGGTCGGCCGCACCACATGGACGAAAGTGACAAAGCTGGCCACAGGGTTACCCGGCAGCCCGATAAATGGCGTGCCGTCGATGATGCCCATCGCCACCGGGCGCCCCGGCTTGATCGCCATTCGCCACAAAACCAGCGATCCCGCGCTTTCGACGCCGGCCTTGACGTGATCCTCTTCGCCGGTCGAGACGCCGCCGGTGGTGAGGATGAGGTCGTGTCGCGCCGGCCACCTCTTTCAGCGCGCTCGCCAGCGACGCCGGCTCGTCACGCAAGATGCCGAGATCGCTGACGTCGCAGCCGAGCCTTCGCAGCATCGCCATCAGCATGAAACGGTTGGAGTCGAAGAGCTGGGCGGCCGCCCGCGCTGTCCCCGGCGAAGCCAATTCATCGCCGGTCGAGAAAACCGCAACGCGAAGGCGCCGCACCACATCTAGCTGCGTCAGTCCAAAAGCGGCGGCAAGTGCGACATCCTGCGGCCGCAGCCGTCGGCCGCACGTCAGGGCGAGATGACCTTCCGGGATATCCTCGCCGGCAGGACGCACATTAGCGCCGGGCTTCAGTCCGGGCGGCAGCACCACTCGGCCTGCGTCGTCGATCCGAACATCTTCCTGCATGAACACGGTATCGGTGCCTTCGGGCATCGGTGCGCCGGTAAAGATCCGCATGGCGTGACCGGGCTGCCCCGCTTTTGCAGACGCGCCCGCCGGCACGCGCCCACCTACCGGGAATGCCCGTTCACCGCTATGTGGCAGCTCTCCGCTACGCACGGCATAACCGTCGACGGCGGAATTGGTAAAAGGCGGCAACGGTAGAGGTGCGGCGATATCGCGCGCGAGAATCCGGCCATCAGCCTCGACAAGGGAAACGGCCTCGGTCTCGCCGACCGCTTTGACACGCGACGCAATGATCCCAACGGCTTCGTCGACCGATAGCATCGGCCCGCCGAAGGCAAAACAGTCGTCAGAAAGCTGCGCCATCCCGGACTTCAACCTTCGCTACGCCACGCCCGCCCCGATCCCGGAGCCGTATTTTCGGGATCAGCAAACGTTGGCTTTCGGGAACCATGGCTAGTCAATATCCAACGTGCTTTATATCTAGGTTCGAGTGAATGTCATGCCAGGCACCGCGAAGTGATGAAAATCGCAAAAGCCCCCGCCCCCCTGATTGTCCCCAATCCGCGAGACCCGCGGCTGACCGAGCGATGTCACTGGGGTCGATCAGGCCGGAGCCAGGACCGAGATCAAGGTGCCGGTCGAGCGGCCGCTGACGTTGTATCTCAACGCGCAGGAGATCGTCACCATGATGACGATCAACGATTACCCCGAATACCTTGCGCTCGGCTACCTTCTGAACCAGAACATGCTCAAATACGACGATGTCGTCACGGAGGTCGAGTATGACGACGACCTGCAGGTCGTCGTTGTGCGGACGGACCACCACACAAATTTCGAGGCGAAACTGAAGAAGCGAACGCAGACGTCCGGCTGTGCGCAAGGCACCGCATTCGGCGATTTGCTGGAAGCGTTTGAGAAAGTCGCGCTGCCCAAAGCGGAGCTCCGTACCTCCTGGCTCTATCAGATGACCTATGCGATCAACTCTATGCCGTCGCTCTACCTCGAAGCCGGTGCGATCCACGGCTGCGTTCTGTGCAAGGAAAGTACGCCCGTCTGCTACACGGAAGATGTCGGTCGCCATAATGCCGTCGACAAGATTGCAGGCTGGATCTATCGCCACGACGTCGATCCGGCCGACAAGATCCTCTACACCACCGGGCGGCTCACCTCCGAGATGGTGATCAAGACGGTGCGGATGGGGATTCCCATCCTCGTCTCCCGCTCGGGGTTTACGGCCTGGGGCGTCGATCTCGCACGGCAGGTCGGATTGACGTTGGTTGGACGCGCTCGCGGCAAACGCTTCATCGCGCTGTCTGGCGAAGAGCGCATCATCTACGACCAGAACCTGGAGTACGTCGAGGAAGAATCCGCACGGCACAAGCGCAAGGGCGAAGATCGTGAAGAATGAATTTCCGCCGACGCCAGGAGTGCTGCTCGCCGGCGGTCTGGCACGGCGGATGGGAGGCGGTGACAAGCCGATGCGCCAGATCGCCGGACGCACCATCCTCGACCGCGTGATTACGCGGCTTGCACCGCAATGCGAAGAGCTCATTCTCAACGCCAACGGCGATCCCGCTCGATTCGCCTCCTTCGGTCTTCCCGTCATCGCCGACACTGTGAAGGATTATCCGGGACCGCTCGCCGGTATTTTAGCGGCGCTTGATTGGGCCGCAATCAACCGGCCGGGCGTTGAATTCATGCTGAGCGCCGCGGCGGACTGTCCGTTCCTGCCCCGCGATCTGGTGGTCCGTCTACACCGCGCGCGCGCCGAGCAAAACGCGCAGCTTGCGGTCGCGGCCTCCGGTGGACAATCGCATCCCGTGATCGGATTGTGGAGCGTCGCACTACGTGAGGATCTTCGCCACGCCCTGACCGTGGAAGACATGCGTAAAATCGACCGCTGGACCGCGCGCTATCGGCTCGCGACCGTGACATGGCCGGTAGAGCCGCTTGATCCATTCTTCAACGCCAACACCATGGACGATATTGCCGAGGCCGAGCGGCTGGCAGAACTGGACGCGAGCTAAGCTGTCCTAAAATTGCGTAGCGCGTCACACGCGCGACGGCGACGCTACGCCGGCCTAAATCCTGCCTGCTCCAGTGCGCTGCGACTTTCGTCCGATGCCAGCGCTATGAGAAATGCCTCGACCGCCGGACGCTGCTTGCGAGCCGTCACCAGCGCAAAATCATAATGTTCTTCGGAAAATGGAATGAAGCCAAGCCGGGCGGCATGCGCGACTGGCGCTATGGTCATACCCCAGTCGGCACGATGTTGTGCCACCGCTGCGGCTACCGCATTGTGCGAACGTGGTTGGTTCCAGTAACCGTCCGGTCGCGCGCTACCGAGCAGGCGATCGATTAGAATTCGCGTACCCGCACCCTGATTGCGATTGACCATGATGCAGGTCGGATCGGCCAGCGCAGCTCTCACCGCATCCTGAGCATTTAAGCCTTCGAAGCGTGTATCGCCGGCACGGAACACGATACCCTGCATACGTCGCCAGCCTGGCACCAGTTCAAGCCCGTCAATCAGGAACGGTGCGTTGTAGCTTTCGGTCGCTTCGTCGAACAGATGGATCGGCGCAAGGTCGCACTCGCCGCGCCGGGCCGCAGCGAGACCCCCGAGGCTGCCGATTGAAATCGAACGCACGAACAGCCCGGCGCGTGCGAGCGGCGCGGTGACGAGGTCGAGGCCGGTGCAATGGCTTCCGACGATGACGAGATCTGGAACGCGTACGTGCGGCGTGAACAGCGTCACCTCGGTTTCGGTGCCGGCGGAAATCTGGTTGGCCAGTGCGTCAATACGTAGAAATCCATCGGATTGGGAAAATGAGGTGATGGCGCCGGAGCCCTTGCCGGAAGGGTATGCGATCAACCCATCAGCGCCCTCGACCAATGATACCATGACGAATTCTGTGCGGCCGATTTCCGATGCAATGCGCACCGGCACCTTTGCCGCGACCTTTGCATCGGGGCGAGCCGGCAAGCCCGCCATGCGACGAAGCACGGGCACGATCATGTCATGAAAGGTGAACATTGCAGAGGTCGGAAAGCCCGGCAGAATCACAACCGGCTTTTCCGCGCATACTGCAAGACAGAGCGGCTTGCCCGGCTTCAAAGCGACGCCATGCGCGATAATACCGGGCTTGCCAAGCCGCGCGATGATGCGATGCGACACGTCACCCGTACCTTTGGACGTACCGCCAGACAGTATCAGCATGTCGCAACTATCAAGCGCCTCACGCATGGCGGATTCGAGTTCGCACTCAACGTCGGGAATGGCGCCGAGAAAGACCGGCTCGCCGCCATTCTCGCGAATGGCCGCGGTGACGATAGCGCCGTTGGTGTCGTAGATCGCTGCAGGACGCAGCGGCAGCCCGGGCTGCACCAGCTCATCTCCGGTAGAGATGACCGCGACGCGCGGGCGACGCACAACATAAACTTCGGCAATGCCGCAGGCCGCGAGCATGCCGATCTCTCGTGAGCCAATGACGGTCCCCGCGCGCAACAGCGTCTCGCCGCGCGCAATGTCAGAGCCCGCATAGGACACAAACTGTCCTGGCGATGCTGCACGGCGAACCTCGATCGCGTGCTCACCGGCAGGCTGGGTGTGCTCGACCATTGCGACAGCATCGGCGCCACGCGGCAGCGGGCCCCCGGTCGCAATCGAGGTCGCCGTTCCCGTCGAGACGGACTGGGTGGGCGCGGTACCGCATGCGATGATTTCGTCGTTGAGAACCAGCCGGACCGGCGTTGCCTCGCCCGCCGAAGACAGATCGGCGGAACGCAGCGCGAAGCCATCCACATTTGAGCGATCGAACGGCGGTACATCAATCGGGCGAAACGACATCGTCGGCCAAAGCTTGACCAACCGCATCGGCCAGCGGACGCCGTTCACGCGGAACGACGCGTGGAAACAGCGCCGATTCAAACCGCGCCAGCGCATCCTCGCGCGACAGGATCGTCAGGAACTGATCCTGCTCCAAACCTCTCTTCTGAATCGGGTTATCGGTCATGCCGGAGCCACTTTAGTCAGGTCGTTAGCATATAGGCATCGACTCGTGTGCCCACAGCAAACCCTTCGCTGGTTCCGGGCACCGCCAGCCATGCATCGGCGTCGGCGACGTGATGGAGCGAAAGATCACCAACTGCCAATGGTACCCAGGCTCCGTCGCTTTTCTTGAGTAAAGCGATATCCGTAATCCCGACGCTCGATGATATCTTGCGCGCGAGCGTTAACGTCTTCGCATGCTGGAGGCGTCCGGAGAGCCGATCCAGCAACGGAAGCACCAGCGTCCACCAAGCCGCCAGTGCCTGGTCCGGTGCACCGGCTAGAGCGACGACGGGGGTATTATTGGCCTTGCCGAGGGCAGTCGTCCGGCCCGGTTGCAGCGCGATTCCATGAGCGATCAGCTGCCCGCTGCTCTTCAACGCTTCAACCGTCGCATCGGTCCGGCCGACGCCCGTGCCGCCGACCGTGACGATCAAATCGCATCGTTCGCCATCAAGTGCTTTGGCGACGGACGACGCATCGCGTCCGTCGGCTTGGGAGTAGACGACATTGGCACCCACGGCACGAGCGCTTTCCGCGATAAGCGGTCCGGTTACGGCATGCCCGGTCATTGCCGGGATATTGATCAGATGCAGGCGTGGACGGCGGACCGCGAGCTTCTCCAGCCCCGTCGCACGCGCCAGCATCAAATCGAACGCGCGAAGCCGACGCCCGGAAGCGATGGATAGACCTCCTTCACCGATGTCAGTGCCGGCGCGACGGACGCCCTGCCCCGGCAACGCTTCACCAGAAACCTGATACATCGAGCCAAAAAGTTCAACCATGTCGGAATCGACGACGCAATCCGACCCATTTGGCATACGTTCTCCGGCTTCAACCCATCTCGGAGGCCTCGCCAACGGGAACGGCGAGTAGGAGGATGCGCCGATTAGATCTTGAGCGCAAAGTGCCCAGCCGTCGGTGACGGCAAAGTCGTGTTCAGGGAGCGGGCTAGGAAACAGCACCTCCGCAGAGATAGCGCCTAGCGTCTCCGCGAGTGGCAGTTCACCAGGGATAACGGGCTCCAACCCGTCCAACAGCGCAGTAAGCGCCTTGTCGAGTGGAACGAGCGATGCCGTCAGACGCTGACCCGAGGTCATCTGCGATAGTTCTCATGGATTTCGCTTTTGCCCAGCTTAATTAAAAAATAAGAAAACACATAGCCAACTCTGGAGACGCGCCCTTGAACCGGCGGCCTAATCTCCCGGCTGGACATTGCGACCTAGCTCTGAATTCGCTGATGAATTGATTTGCTTTTTCTTTTCGAGAGGATCGATCCGATTTCGGGGCGCCGGCGCCACCTCCTGGAAGTGCTCTTCAATCACCTGCATAATCTCGACGACTGAGCGGAAGTCGTTCACCTTTCGCTCGGTCACAAGGCGGATTTTCTGCCGGAAGATGCCAGCGCCTAACGCCGGATTCCTGTTCTCATCAGCGCGGCTTGAGCGTTTCGCGCGCAACGATCAACTTCTGGACTTCGGTCGCGCCCTCGTAGATGCGAAGTGCCCGGATCTCGCGATAAAGACTTTCGACGATCTCACCCTTTCGCACGCCCCGCCCGCCGAACATCTGTACGGCGCGATCGATTACCTTTTGCGCGGTTTCGGTGGCCGCCAGCTTCGCCATCGCCGCCTCACGGGTCGTGGGCAGCTTTTGAACATCGCGCCGCCACGCAGCGCGATAGGTCAGGAGCGCAGCAGCGTCGGTTTCGGTGGCCATCTCGCCAAGCGCTGCCTGCGTGAGTTGCAGGTCCGCCAGCGTACTTCCGAAAATGCGCCGGTCGCGCGCGTGGTTGACCGCTTCATCGATGGCCCGTCGCGCGAACCCGAGCGCAGCGGCGGCAACCGAAGCCCGAAAGATGTCGAGGGTCTGCATCGCAATCTTGAAGCCGCCACCCGGCGCTCCGAGCCGCCGGCCGGCTGGAATCCGACAGGCATCAAATCGCAGCGTTGCCAGCGGGTGCGGAGCGATGACGTCGATCCGGTCGGCGATGCTGAACCCCGGGTCATCGGGAAAGACGACGAACGCCGAGATTCCTCGCGCTCCGGGGCCCTCTCCCGTGCGCGCGAAGAGCGTGTAAACGTCAGCAATGCCGCCGTTGGAAATCCAGGTCTTCTCGCCATCAATGATGTAACCGTCGCCGTCTGCTCGTGCCGCGCAGCTCATGGCCGCCACGTCCGAGCCGGCTTGTTTCTCCGAAAGGGCGAACGCCGCGAGCCACTCCCCCGCGCGTACCTTCGGCAACACCCTATTCCGGAGCTCTGGCGAGCCACCAAGCGCGATCGCACCCGATCCCAGCCCCTGCATGGCAAAGGCGAAATCGGCCAGACCGTCGGCGTACGCCAACGACTCGCGGGACAGGCAGATGGAACGTGAATCGATCGTCGCCACATCACCATCTGGCGAGGCGACCGCACAACCAAGCAGCCCTGCCTCGCCCATCGCACGCACTAGCTTGCGACAGGCGCCGTCGACGTCTTTGTGATCGATTGCATCGAGCGCACCCGAGGCCACGAAATTATCGAGCCCCTGACCGACGGCCCGATGACGGGGCTCGAAGAACGGCCAATCCAACCATTCGCGAGAAATGACTTTCGAAGCGGAACTCATTGGTAGCCCCACGGCCCATTCTTCTCATCATTGTCTTCGTAACGCACGGCGTTGGCAACCTCTTGCGGCGTTACCAACCGCCTCCGCGGATTCGATTTAGCGAGTTCATTGACGTTTGCTTGGGGTGCCGGCGTCTCATCAGAAAACCGAGATCAAGTCCGGCCGGGCCGCCGCCAATGTACGGACGACGCGCATGCCCCCTCGCTCGCCCGGCGTAGTGCAGCCCGCAATCCGAATTATTATATACTTAAACTATTTAAGCATGAAACATTGTCAAGCGGCTCTGCGCTGGCTGCCGGCCGCCGCGGCCCAAGGCAACAGCTCCGCGTGCCCGCGGACACTCATATCGTCCGGAGCGGAGCACTTCGCTCGACCGATCGGCCAACGCTCTTTCAAAACCTATCCAGCTCACAACCGACCAGGTTTTGCCAGCTTCCTTATCGGTAGACCATTTCGTCAGGACGCAAGCTCTGCGACCGTCCAGTCTACGGGTCCCCCGGAGGACCGGCCCAGCCGCAGGAACTCAAGAAGGTTGCTTGGCCCGGCAATTCGGAGGTCGCGGTTCACGCCGGGACGACCAATAGGCTGCGAAGCGCCGGCTTTCGCGCATCAATTGGCACTATCAGCTTGCGCGCGTTGAGTTTTGTACACTTGGGAACATTCCAGGTCCTTGAACACCGTGCGGATTCGTCGCTGGCAGAAACTTTCGATCCGCGGCTGACAGCGATTGATTCGTCGGAAAATAGGGAATTAAATCATTCGGGGGGCGAGTTTGCTTTTAGGAGGAGGCGAACGTGAATCCCAGGGGTGCAGTATTTCCGCCTGAGTTGATAGAACTGATGAAGTCGGTTCTTGATGATGCAACCGCTACGCTTCCGGAATCGGAACGTACCTCGGCTGTGAAAGCCGAAATGGCAGCGACCATCCTTGCATGTGCCGCAAAGGGGGAAAGAAACCCGGCGGCCCTTAAAAGCCATGCTCTGACAGCTGCGCACGTTCCTTGCTATTCACATGACATCGTGCCGGAGCGCCGTGCGGTCTGAGACGTCGAATTCGCCGGGAAGAGCCAACAGGCCATAGCCGCACGCGAATGTTGCGCGGCCCTGCGAGGTTTTGAGACATGCAGGGCCGCACAGCCTTCCATCTCTCTCGAACCCTGAAACGGACGGCTAGCAGCAAGAATTCGGAACGATAAAAGTAGTTCCAAACGAGCCTCTGGTCGCACCGGCGCCGACAACCATTCGCGCGCCGACCGCCAGTCTAGGCAAACACATGCATGTGCGTTGTCTAACCTGCGAGTCTCGACGCCGTACGACTGCGTCGAATCACCTTGTCAAGAATTGACGCACCCGTTCAGCAGTGCATGCTCCATCTAATGACGAGTGTCGCACATCGTAAAGTCGTCCGCATGAGCAACGGGCGGTACTGTTTGATCCGGGACTTGGGGCTGGTGAAAGGCGGCAAGGGCCTCAGGCACCATGAGCTCCTTTTGGAGCTATCATGGCGTGGCATCTTGCAGTTTGCCGTATCAAAAGTTCGCGATAGAGCGGTGAAAGGCATGCGAACGCAGGCGCGCGAACCATCCAAGCCGCCCCTCAGTTAGATGGCAGTGGCTTGGCAGGGCTCGGCTTCGTGCGCCGGCCTTCAGTGGTGGTCAGCTTCATGCCCTGAGCCACGAAATCAAGACCGGTCGCCGGCCGTCATATCGTTTAATCGTCACCGTACCCGTGTTCTGCTGGTGCTTTCGTTTGCAGCAATTATCGACTCGGGATTCGCCGAAAGGTTTCCGAACAGAACTCGCGGTTCGCAGCGACGCCTTGGTATGCTCTCCGGCGCTCGCCGCGCCGCGAGATATGCCGGTCATTTTCGTTACCCTATTGGTAGCTACGAATAGGGTGACGAAATAGGCTTAGAAATCGAATCACAAATGCGCGCAGGGGACGGATCGCGCGGAGTGCTTTTCCCTGACGAAATGAACCTTGCCGCAGCGATCGCAGATGAACCCTCATCGTCGGGCACCAAGTGCTGCGAGCCGCGGCCCTTAGGTTAAAGCGCCACGCAGGGGTGCAGTGAACTGAGACGACCCCGCCGGCTTGGATCGACGGGGCCGCCGATGGCCTAGCGCAGCGGAAGGTCGGGGACCCGCGCTTAAGGCCATCGGGGCCATTTTCCTAATCGATCGCCAAGTGAGTATCTGTGTCCTGGCTCACAACCGAGAGAAAGACACAGCTTTGCCTGAGCAGCCCGCGTTCGCATTTGCGAACCACATTTTTCACATATTGGTCATTGAACTTGCCGCTGATGCGAATCGGGGGATTCTCGTCACTCGCCCGGGGGGCACACAATGTGGGTGGCCGTTGAAGTGAACGTTGCGCTGTGGGGCATGATCTTGTGCGCGCTGCAAGCCGCGCAACACTGGGCTAGCTGAAAAGCCAACGAACTATGTTGTAGCTGCCCCAAGCGATGGCGCACAGCCAGGCGACTGTGGCAATGGCCTCAATGATTAGCCATGCCCAAGCTGGTATGGCTACCAGCCTGCGCCAGTGGCGACAGCTCCAGTGTTCTGATGCAATCGAGAGACCTCAGCGCGAGAGAACCCGGGTTTGCGGGACTTCAACAGCAGACGCCAAATGCACTTGCGATGCTGTTTGAGCGCGCTGGGCTTGCTCGATCTCCTGCCGCAACAATGCGATCTCCGACCACAAGCGTTGCAGGCTCTCTTCGAAACGGTCTTATCTGCCCTCATCACTCGAACTCCACAAAAAGACGCTGCCGGTCTGGCGAAAGGCTTGCCCCGGCTACAGACATTTAGCCAAGAACAAGCCGGGCATCTGTGTACTGGTTCACTTTGTGGCGCCGAAATTCTAGAAAGGAGCCGCCTGTCAACGGCCCTGCCGGTAAAAATTGATGGGTAATGAAATTCAGCCCCGGCAAGAGCGAGATTAGAGTTTTCCACAGGTTGGTTGAACTCCGTATTATTACGGAGAATCCCGCGGGCAGAACCTATTCGAAGCGGTGCGGGCAGTCGAAACCTGTGGCACCTGTTTCACAGGAGGAGAACCGCCAACTACGGCACCAGGCCGGACCACAAGGCCGGGAAGCTGAGGCGATAACTTCAACTTGACGGTTGCAAGCCACTATCGTTGTGACCGTTTGGCCGGTCACCATACGTGAGGAAAGCCGTCGCTGATCTCAACCCAGCGGCGGCTTTCTTCGCAAGGCACCCAACTCAATCAAGGCTTATCGCGGGCCGCCGCTTGGAGCAGCCTCCGGCAAAGAGAGCGATCCTAGAGTCCTTTGCAGCGACAGATAACCGTCGGCAGCTCGCGTCGGCCACACTGCGCTCGTCTGATCTTCATCCACGCGCTGATCACAACCTCGGCAGATCACCAGTTTTTTTCTCAGTTCATCGTCAGCGGCCTGATTAAGGGCATCCAGGGCCGAATCCCATTCCTTTGAGTGCGGCTCCAGCTTGGCAAGCTCATGCTCGCTCGGAGAAGCATCGCTAGACGACAGCGACGCCTTGCTGCCATGTCGAGATCTTATGCGTTTCACATGTTTGGGTTTCGGAATGGGACGGAACTCCCGTGCATTCGAAGGCGGAACGTAGCCCCTGATATCCTGACAACAGCCGCCGAGAGCTAACGCCGCTGCGAACGCAAATGCCAATCGTCTGGCCATTTTGGGTGCGCCTGTTGCCCCGCACGATGGGTGGATTGCTCAGACAAGCTGCCCAGTTATGGTTAATTTTCGCTTAAGGCAGCAGGGCCCACTCGCATTGGTTAGCCTAACGTAGCCTAGCCAAGTCATTCATTGCGGGGAGCGGATAACCGACTTCTCTAAGCGAGCGATGACGACTGATCCGGGTCACGCGTGGGCGGCGCCCTGGCACGAACATTCTGGCGGCGTCAGCATTGGTCGGGTGCGATCACGTGTCCGGCCTGTTGGTGCGGCCGGTTAGCTGGTGGCTTGGAGCCGCGGCGACGTGGGAGGCCGCCTAGCGAGGCGGCCCTTCTTCTCCTTCCGGGTGTAGCGCGCTTTTTTCGCTCTGCAATTTGCGAAGTATGTCCTCCAGAACGTTGGTCAGCTCGTGGTCAATCACCCGTGAGGTAAGTCGTGTGTAGTACGCGATCTTCTGCTCGAGATCATTGCACTTCTTGCACATCGCTATTTTTCTTCGGGCGAATCCGGTTGCAGTTAGTGACAACCTACTGTTGGTTGGGCTGCAATCGCCTTTGGTCTTGACCCTGCACTCCGCCTGGCGGTGGAAGTTTGGGCATGGCGCTGCGTGACGGGTTGGCCGCTGTAGGTTGTGAAACAGCCATCGGTTTGGGTCGTTGTCGCTGCGCGGAAATTGCGAGGCGCGCGACTTGATCTTGAGTGTCCTTGAGCTGCGAAGCAATGTTCGTCATAAGATCTTGGTTTGCTTTGAGCTGGTCTGCCAGGGTGCTGATTTCGACCGAAGCGACCGGTATCGGTGTTTGCGAACCCGGGCGACAACCCGCTGTTGCGACCATGACCGTGAACCAACGACAGTTCTCTGTTTCACCCATCTCCCAGGCTTGTTGAACAATCCGAAACAGAATACCGTATCGACGATGTCCTGCGGATAATGACCATTCGAATTCCTTCACGGCTTTTCTCCTACCAGAAATTCAACCGTGCGATCCGATGAAGCGGGACTTCAGGCCACTGCGATTACGAGTACGTGCGCAACGGCACCGCCAACATCTTCATGCAACGTCAGGCTGGCGTCCACTTCATTTCGTTCAGCAAATTCGCGTCTGACGCGATCAATGAAAGTTTCCGCACTTTCGTTCCCTGCCGCTCACCCAGATCGGGCGGCAGTCGACGCCGGCGCGGGCGCGCTTTAGGGGCTTGGTGCCGCATGCGCAGCTGCGTCGGATGAACGCCAAGGTCCGCTGACGCCTGCGCATACGACAGACCGCTCCTTGATCAGCCAAACCGCCTCAAGCTTGAACTCTCGCATAAACAGCCGCCTCTCCATGACACGTTTCCTGCTCCATAAAATATCTAACTCGGTGTCTTAAACCGGGTGCAGTCGCCGCAGCTTTCCCCCAAGTAAGATGGGCTCCCGCCAGAAAGTGTCTGGCAAAAAAGCCGGCGAGCAGTCCGTAAACATCCTAACACGACCGACATCACAGCGGTTTTCCCTGCTAACAGGGAACAGAACAGGGATTTTTGGTGCGCTTCCTCCTACCGATCGTGCAAGCCGCGACGAGGATAGCGTCGCGTCGCCAAAAGCCTTACTTCGAATATTTGACTTGTAAGACCACCTTGCTGACATCAATGCCGTCTCTTTCAGCTATCTTTTGCTTAAGCAGATCGAAAAGTTCATCAAGCTCGTCGCGCAGCACCTTACCGGCCATTTTTTTCTGATCGATTGTTTCACACCAAAGAGCGGCGCGCTTTAGTCCTGAAACTTTATGCCCGACGTTCTTTTCTGGTTTTTGGTCGAGTGGAATAAAAATCGGCACGTCGAGTGCGGGAGCACGGCCTGCCTTCTCGAGTGCCTCCAGTGCTCTGTTGAACCAAGCGCTCAACTTCTGCGCCTCGAACGCGAACACCACGAAGGTTGTAGGGCTCTTATAGGCCGGAACAACGCACAACACCCAGTGGACGCTGTGCAAAGTTCTCCAGCTGCCATCGCTTAGCCTCGAACATCCTAGCGAGCGACCGCGACCTGTACGGACGGCAACCTGGAACGCAGGTCCGTCCGCGGGCTTGACCCGCCAACGTGCTCCTGGGCGGATTCCCTTACCTTTCCGAGGCTGCATGCTGAACCCTTTGGCTCGAAGAACATTCGCAGCTGCTTCCCGTAGCCGGACTTTTGAAGGGCCCGCCAACCTCTTGCCCTTCTCCATTTCAGTCCCTTGATTTTGGCAATTTGCGCCCCTATTTGATTTAGGGTCGACCCCAATATAGGACTTTTCGTGAAAAGGTGCAAGAGGCTCAAGGCCACAGGGAACGCCATTTTGGTTAGCGTTTTGATCGATGCTGAGCAGTTAGTTTAAGTTTACGGAGGATCGAAGATGGTTGACGATTTTGACACCGATGAAATCGGTTATGGCAGGCCGCCAAAAAACTCGCGATTTCAAAAAGGAAAAAGCGGCAACCCGCAAGGGCGACCGCGGCAGGCTCCGAGTTTGAGGTCCGACCTTGCTGCGGAGCTGCAACAAACGCTGGCAATTACGGAGAACGGAAAGCGGCTCACCCTAACGAAGCAGCAGGCAGTTTTCCGAATGTTGACAACCGCGGCGCTCAAAGACGTTCGCGCTGCGAGCGTTCTGCTCGACATCGCGCGAAAAATTGGCGTGGGCACGGACAGCGAGGTGCCCGAACGCAGAGATGCCGAGGATGACGCAGACTTGCTCTGGGACTTCGCTCAACGGCAGCGAAAACGAGAAGAACGCATAAGTTCAGATTCCAAAGCACCAGCACCGGAAGATAAAGAAAATGGCTGAAAAAACTCGACTGACGGAAAATCTCATTCGGGCGAACTTCGATATGTTCGTAAAAAAAGCTTTCCGACGCCAGCGAAACGAGAAGCTCGACGATCAACCTTACCTTGATCACATCTGCTTCACGATTTCGCAGTTTATAGAAGGGCACATCAACCGGCTTCTGATCAATCTCCCGCCGCAGCATCTAAAAAGTTTTATCGGCAGCATCTGTCTCGCAGCCTACGTCTTAGGAAAGGATCCGCGGCTACGCATTCTTGTTGTGGCCTACAATGACAGCTTCGCAAAAACGTTATGCGACGAGATTCGGGATTTGATGCGGTCGGAGTGGTATCAAAGGTCATTCGAAACCCGAATTCGAGACGACCACTCACGCAGCGGCGACTTTAAAACCCGTGAAGGTGGCGGTGTATTTGCGACCTCGGCTACGGGTGCTATTACCGGCCGGCCTGCCGACGTTATCATCTATGACGATCCCCACGAAATTTCCGACTGGAATGACGATCGAAAGCTCGATCTGGTCTGGAACCACTTTAATACGTTGCTTTCCCGCCTTAACGATAAAGTGCGGGGCCGGATGATCGTCGTGGCGCACCGTGTTAGCGATGACGATTTGTCGTCTCATTTGCTTCAAGAAAGCGGATGGGAATATCTTCAGCTGCCTTTGATCGCTGTGAGCACCGAGACGTATGATCTGGGTCACGAAAAATGGACCCGTGAAGAAGGAAGCGTCCTGCGTCCGAAGGCTTATCCGGCCAACGAGATCGCGCGCCTGCAGCGAACGCAAGTCTCACCACCATTCGATCTTCTGCACCAACAAGGTCTCGGTCCGCGATCCGGGCTAAGAGCACGGCCAGAAGATTTTCAGACCTTCAATAAATGGACGATTTTGAATTGTCCGGTCGTGCTCAGCGTGGATCCGGGGCAAAGCGGCAGCTCGAACGCCAGTCGAAGCGTGATCCAAGCCTGGAAGTTTCATGACAAAAAATACTTTCTAATCGACCAATTCTGCAAATCCGTCGACGCCGAAGACCTTCGGCACGCTTTCTGGAAATCTGTCAAAAGAAATAATCCGAGCGTCGCGCTTATCGAAAAAACCGCAAATGGTTGGCCGCTTTACGCAGCCGTTCAACGCAAGGCGGGATTTTCATTGCAACTCGTCGCGCCAAGGCGAGTTCCTAAGGCGATCCGCCTGAACGATCACATGCCAAAAATCTGCAGCCAAAAGATTTACTTGCCCGAAACGGCCATCTGGCGTGAGGCGTTCATCGACGAGGTTGTCAAGTTTCCCAGCGAATTTGACGATCAGGTCGACGCCATGACGCAATACCTCGATTTTATGGACGGCTGCCCGAGAATACCCCCGCCTCCAGCACGCTCTGGACCCGCGCTCGCCCATGGACGCTCACTTTCGCTAATCCATCGCTTCTGAACAGATCTCGAGAGGCCTTGCGCTTGATTTCAAAAACGCTGCATCGTCTTCGACATGGAGCTAATTGGGATTCTGTTTACTTCTTTTGATGGGATAAGCTGGTTGCCCTTTGTCAGCGTCTTGTCAAGGTTGCTTTGCGTCCCTTTCGAAACATTACCGTGGCCTGCGTGCTCACCACACCTCGCAAGTCATGTTCGCTCAACAACCGGACTCGAATTTGAAGCAAGCACTGGCGAAGCACTGTTGACGAACCGAGGCCCGAATATGGGTTGGACGGCCCCCGCAGGATTTAAGTGAACCTGAGTGGCCGCGGGTGACGCAGGAACTTAAGCGCAAGGGCGTGACGCTGACGCTGCTTTGGCAGGAATACCGGAAGGCTCACCCCGACGGCTATGGCTGCACCTGGTTTCTGAGAGAAGTTTGACGCCTATCGGCGCCGGGCGAACCCCACTTACTCGCCGGTGAAGAACTGGAAATACGGGTCGTGGACCCAGCGCTCGCACACCCCCTCATCCGACAGCCCGTAAATGTGCTTGAGCAACAACAGCCCGATCAGGAAGCGGGTCTCGATCCTAGGCCGGCCGTTCTCGCTGTAGAGCGGCGCGATCTCGCCGTCGATCCAGTCCCAATCGACCTTGCCGGCAAGCAGAACCAGCTCGTGCTTCAGGTTGATGATCTGGTCCAGCCGCGCCCGGAACAGATCGTTCGATCCCGTCATCTTGTGCTTCTTCGGCCGCATCGAGCTTCGGTCAGCGACTGCCAGCCTGGATCGAAGGCCAGACCCGGGCCCTGTCATACTTCGGCGGTCCAAAGCGATCGTCTGCGACAATCTGAAGGCCGGGGTCGTCAAGGCGTTGTGGTTCGAGCCGACGCTCAACCAAACCTTTGCGGCGATGGCCGAGCACTACGACATG
The DNA here is from genome assembly GCA_963706265.1 of uncultured Alphaproteobacteria bacterium. Classification (GTDB taxonomy): domain Bacteria; phylum Pseudomonadota; class Alphaproteobacteria; order Rhizobiales; family Xanthobacteraceae; genus Bradyrhizobium. The sequence goes on from CAVPLO010000005.1 coordinate 1,021,582, forward strand.
ACGATTTTGCCGACCCGCAGCCGCAAGCCGCGCGACAAGGGCAACGTCGAAGGCGCGGTGCTGATTGTCGAGCGCTGGATTCTGGACCGGCTGCGGCATCGGCGCGCGGATCGGTGCCAACGCCGCACCCTGGTCGAGCGAATGATGCGTCAGCGCCCCCATCCCGAGCAGGGTTATCGGTCTGCCATGGGGATCATCGCACTAGCCGGCGCTAAGAGCGCGATCGGCTAGAAGCGGCCTGTGAGAGGGCACTCGTCATCAATGCGATCAGCTACTCCTCGGTGAGCGCCATCCTTAAATCTGGGCTCGACCGTGCGAGCCCTGCCACCGAGCCCATCAAAGCCGCCCCCTCCCACGCCAACGTCCGTGGCGGTGCCGGAAAGGAAGATCGTGATGCTGACTCACCCGACCCTCGACCAGATGCAGGCTCTCGGCCTTGCCGGAATGGCGGCCGGCTATCGTCAATTGGCCGAGCCGGACAATGCCGCCGAACTCAGCCGCGACGAGTGGCTCGGCTTAATGCTCGATCGCGAAGCCGCCATGCGCCGACCGGCGCCTGACCAATCGGCTGGCCGCAGCCAGGCTACGCTTCGTCGACGCCTGCATCGAAGACATCGACTTCGCCTCCCGCCGCGGCCTTGACTGGCGCAATACCCTGCAGCTGGCAAGGCGCCTGGCTGAAAGCCCATGAGAACTTCATCATCACCGGCTTGACCGGGACTGGTAAAACCTGGCTGGCCTGTGCCTTCGGGCGCCAGGCAGCCAGGCTCGATCTTTCCGTGCTCTATTTGCGCAAGCCGCGCCTGTTCGAGGACCTCGCATGGCCCGTCTCGATGGCCGCTTCCCGCGCCTCATCGACAAGCTGGCACGTGTTCAGCTGCTCATCCTCGATGATTGGGACACCCACACCCTCAATGACCAGCAGCGCCTCGATCTCCTGGAAATCTTCGAAGAGCGCTACAGGCGCAAATCGACCCTGATTACCGCCACGCTGTCCGCGATTTAGCGAAACTGCTGTCCTGTTTTTGCGAAATACGCAGTTGGCGATCTTGAGGTACGAAAGTTGGCCATTTACCCTAACAGCATGAGGCCGCAAACCTGCTGACTTTCAAACGCGGTAGGTCGGTTTCGGTGGTGTCGACCGCGTGTCCAGTTCTAAATCTAGGGCTTCCGGCCGTCCCTTTGGGTAGCGCATTTACCAACTTATATCGATTAAGATGAGCCAGGCATCGTTTGAGAGGACGCGGCATTGGGATTGCTGTGTCATGGCTCAAACCAAGTCGCAACCAACGAACGCGACCCGTCGTGTTCCAGGATGGAACGCCTGCTGTCTGGCCGATCCCGTTTTGACACGCGATCCCCATGGCGGAGGGCCAGCCGCTAGAGCAACGAAGAAAGTAAACCGATGAATAAGACGAACGGCTTGGGCGGTCCTGCTCACTCGCATCATTTCAAGGCATCGCAATTGAAGGCAGATGCCGATGTCCGATCGCAAGGAGAGCTTCTCCTGCGCCCCGGAGAGGCGATCGACAGCCTTCAGCAGGTCCATGCGACGATCAGAACCCAGCTGCCGCGGGGCCGAATAAAGGTCTATGAGGCGGGCGGTGGATCGACGTCTTTCCTGCCGTCCGATGTCCTGTCTCGCTCAAACGTAACTGTCGTTGACATCGACGAAGCGCAGCTTCGCAACAACGCTTATGCTGAGACGAGGATCCTGGGCGATATCCAGACCTATCGGTTTGCGCCGTCCAGCTTTGACCTCGTAACCTGCTATAATGTTATCGAGCATCTTCCCGACGTCGCTGCTGCTTTGACCGGCATTTTCCACTCATTGAAGCCGGGTGGACTGGCCGTGATCGCCGCACCAAATCCCACATCGCTTTCCGGCGTGGTCACGAAGCACACGCCGCATTGGTTCCACATCTGGTACTATCGGCACGTAATGGGATCGAAGTCCGCCGGTTTACCGGGCGAGGCACCGTTTCCCACGATTTTCCACCAGCTTGTCAAGCCGACACGCCTCGTTTCTTTCGCACGGAAGCACGGGGTCGAAGTCGTTTACCGGAAAGAATATGAGAGCCCGCGCTATCCGGAAATGCGCGCCCTTACGCCAGCCCTCGCTGCGCTGCTCGACGGATTTGCCACCATCCTCAACCTCATGCTCCCGAGCGGTCTGGACATCCGTCACGGCGATTACCATCTGGTTTTGCGCAAGACCTGATACCTAGGCGGGCGTCGCTTACCAACTGGCCGTACGCACTGCGCGCAGCCAATGTGATTCCGCCGCCTCGAAGCACGGCTCGCGGCGCTCCGGGCCGCATCGGCAGCATTAACATTTGTTAGGCTTACCAAACTCTCTTGCACCATCAGAGCCGCAGGAAAGACTTCGCTGTCGCAACATTTGGCGTAAAACGCGTTGTGCGGTTTACCAGCAAGAGGAGTTGGTCTTGTCAATCGCGAGGGGTACGTGCAAAATCTTCCTTCATTGATGAGAGCGTGAACCCTACGGGAGTTGCCTCGTGAAAGTGGATGATGAAACGGTGTGGCATAAGTGCCCTACGCCTACCTTCCCAAGGCGGACAATCGACGGTAAATGGACAATTAACGGTCAGACCTGGCGGCGAAGACGTGCGGATGGCAAATGGGAATATCAGCAGGACGACATAACCAGCGAGGAGTGGGTTGACCGTCAGTTTTAATTCAACCGATGCCGATCGCTTACGAGGTTTGGCTATGCCGCACTCTTGGATTTTGGCGCCTGTTCGCCAGAAACCGAGGGCAATGCTTGGAGCTCATGCAATTGAAATTGTAAAAGCAGCGCCGATATTCTCGGCAGCGTTGGCGTCTGGGTTCGATCGAGCAAGATTCGAAGACGCTCGCCCACTTCGTCGCAAATCGCGCGAGCATGCACTTCGCTGCAGCTGCAAGAGCTCGTATCGGGCATATCCCAATCTCCTACGCTCAGATTGAGACGTCCGCGCTATTCAGTTCCTTAAATGACTCCTCCTATTCGGCGTTATGCTGAACTGCCGGTAAACGGGAGTCTGCAGGAAAAGCACATCAAGCCGATCGGTTAAAGGTTAACGATCTACTCTGAGCCGTGTTGCACAAACCCGGCCCTATCCGACTTTCCTGGCTGTTGAGCAACACTTGGCGATTGACTTCGCAAATCAGCAATCAGGTACGACAACATCTCAACGCTTCTGTATGGGCTGCACCCTCAGCGAGACCGACGGTTGGTTGTTTCATAGCGGACCATTACGGCCGCGCTCGTTCTAGCTCGGCCCAACTGTTTGCGCGATGCGCCTGGTCCTCTTCCAGATGAGCGCAATCGTCATCAAGAACACACCCGTAGCTCCGCCGATCATTTTTTCGGTCGCGTCGCGCAATGTGCCGTGACGATCGGGAGTAAGGAGCTGCATTGCTTCCAGGCCGGCAATAAAAAGAAAGAGAAAAAAGCAGACACGCAGCGCCGAGCGCGGAAAAACGGCACTTAGAAGCATCCCAACAATTCCATAGGCGACAAGGTGCTCCATGGTTGCGTAGGTTCGCATCGACGGATAGTTCAAAAATGGCGCCAGGAAATAGTAGAGGCGGTAGATCAACTCTACCCGCGATAGCGTCACACAGGCCACCGCAGCTAAGGAAGCACCCGCCGCGACGATGATGAAGCCCCGCAGCTTCCGATTAAAATGGGCTGTGTCCAAATCCGGTCTTCCAAAGAGATCCGATAAGATCGGCGCGCGAGCCGATAGTTACGGTATCACAACATTTGCGCTCGGCGCGCGCGCGTCGCTTACCTTCCAGTTATACCCATAAACCAATTCAAATCTCCGCCAAAGGCCTTTTCGCCGAGGGTACCCTCCTCAATCAATGGTGAAGGAAAGACGGATCCTCGACAACTGAACCTTTCCATTAAGGCTACCAGACGGTTCCATATTTAACCTTTCACCGCCGCATCAATCTTAACTTGAGGGTTTCGTTGCGACCCATCACAAGTCGCGATACGCTTTGCCGTAAGTCGTGCGCCCTGCCGCTCACAATAGTCGCTCGCGCCATTGGCTGGCGCCGGCACATGCGTCGGCGTTGCTCAAGAAGGTAGCTTAAGATGATCCGCGCGCCTGTCGACGAGCATCGCGCTAATAACCCCGCTGGAGCGGAGTTTTGGCACATCTGGATAGTCTACATCCCGCGCCGCTCGATCACCGGTAAGCTCGTATGGGGTCATGTCTGGCGACGTGACAGCGGTCGGCGCTGGATTTACAAACGTGTAGCAAATGGCCAGGAAACTGAGCAGCGGTTGTAATCTCATCTCATCGGGCTGTCGCGCGGCTGCTTGCCCGGATCACAGGTGACCGTTGTGAAGTCGCCAACCACCATCTGGTGAAAGGCGGCCAGCCTGGTTCGATCGAAGGCTCGCAGGGATTGAAGCCTACGTTCTCCAAGTGGGAGTCAGACGAAGCCGCCGACAGCCCGTGGTCGGGATTGTCGAGCTTTTTGCGACGACAGATACAGAATCCAATTGCGATATATCTGCTTAGCTGCTGCGTGCCAGGTATTCCTCAGCTCCCGCGCCAGGCGGTCGACAGGGAAACTGGCGAGCAGCTCCGGGCGCCTGCTCAAAAGCGCCTCCTGTTGAAAGGCACGCAGGGATTCTTCCGTAGCTCTGCCGAAATAGCACTGCGGCATGGCGGGGTATCGCTCGTGCTCGCGCCGTAGGAAACGACCAACGTCCCTTCTGTATTCGCCCAACAAAGTTTGAGCTTCATACTCGGGGTGCCCTTGAAAGCAGACGAAAAGACTTCGTTGGTGCTGCTTGACAAAGCAGTCAACCCCTGCGTCAGCCGATTTGGTAAGAATACTGTAGTCGCTTTTCGCGAGATCATCTTCACGCACCTCATTCCATCGAGAATGTGGGAATCTCAGGTGCTCTTCAACGCCCGACAATAACGGGTGATCCATTGCTCTGATTTGGTTGAAGACTCCAATGCATTTGTCAGGCAACGGGTGACGTTCTATTCCATCCAGATGCAGCACGGCTCCATGAACTGCCAAACAGGAACAGACAGAAGAAAACGTATTCTCCTTGGCCCAATCGATCACTTGCACGAACGATTCCCAATAAGGTTCTTCCGTCAGACCGTCTGTACGCGGTTCAGCGCCGGTAACGATGATCCCGTCAAGACTGCTGTCAAACAGCTCGTGGATACCGCGATAGAATCGGCGCACATAGTCCCGTCCCCAATCGGTGCGCTGGGCAGTGTCCATCGAGTACAAATGGAGCTTGATGACAAGCTTTCCGGCTGCCGCACTAAGCAAGTCAAACAACTGCCGCTCTGTAGGGACCAGTGCTGAATCCGGCATATTGTTAATGAGCCCAATATTGACGTAATCGAGATTTGCACTCTTCCCTGTCCTCTCCTTCGCAGCCTTATTCTCCCCTCTGGCAAAAAGGTGATGTTCAGGAGAGCTCGGATAGATCAACACAGGCATGCAGGCAGCTTCCTAATTATTGTAAGCCGAGCAGTTTGCGCACCGACGCTGGCCAATTTGCAATCATGGTACCGTGAGTGGAACATCGGCGCCGCTAGGCGATCCATGCCGAACGCCGCGCAGCCCGCGTGCGCCGGAGCATTATTGGCATCCTTGATGTTCCACGTGACGCCGAAGTGGTCGCGTTGATAGTTGAAGCTCATGCAGGCGGTCGGCTGTTCTTCCGGACGCAGCGGAACGAGTAGTTCGAATTTCAGCCATTGCTGCTTCTGGCTGACCGCCTTCATCTGGCCAACGCGGCCTAAGAATGGATCGCTCGCATATTCCATTCTGAACCTCAGGCCGCGGTCGCGCGCGATCGCCCGTGCCCGAACCATCCAGCGCTCGCGCAAATCGAAAACATCCTCTGGGCTACCAATACAAACGCATTCGCGCATACGGAAGGATTGCAGCCGGTCAAGATGACGCAAGGGCTCGGCCCGGAAGCAATCGGCAGCGACGTCGAATCGCAGGCCGCCTTGCGGCGATCGGCCTCGGACCACCGCGATCGGGTAGACCGGATAGCAGGCGGCCGTCGAAAGCACGAGATCGGCGCGCGAAAGCGACTTGAAGCACTGGGCCATTTCTACTTCGCAACATTGCTTTGGGACCGCGAGCGCTGTCCCGTTTCTTCAACCTACCCGATGAGCGGCAGTCCCGGTGGCAAAGCACGTCGTCGAAGTTCAGATGGCAGCAGACAAGAAAAAGGCCGCGCTCGCAGCCGGCAGCCTCATCTCCTGTAAAGAAGAATCCCGAGTAGCATAGCTTGACGTCGAACGGAGCCGGCGCGCCGTCCAAGTATCTTCGCGACCTTGACCGCACTCATCTTTTTCTTCGCCAACATCGAGAGGCGCCAAATTTCCTCCGGTGTCCGGTCAATTTCAGCTCCTGGTTTTGAGCTATCGAGGATAGGCTTCATACTCCTGGCCTGAGACAGCAGAGGCTTATCGTGTCATCACAGGAAGTTAGCCGGTAATTAAATTTAGGACAATGCACTCAAAATGCTGACCATTTTCCAGATTTCGGATCGGCCGGGCATCCCAGATAATGAGCTACAGGTAAGCTCGGTCGGATAGACAGCCTTCGGGCGAATGGTACGATTTTCCCGACCTCGCGGAAGCCATTTCGCTGTAACATGGGCTTTTCAGAGCCACTGATTATGCAAATCGCAGTTTTTTTGCTGGTTGCCAGCGGGACCCTGTTTAATTGCTGGGCAATTGGCCTCTTACTCATTGAGAAACGCAGGGACGCTCGACGGAAGAAAGTCGTCGACGAGGCGCTCGAAGAAATTAACTACCACGTTCATAGAGCACGCAGAGCGCGGTCAGAATAGTTGATGATCCGATCGCTAGTCAGAGATTGCCAATGCAGTACAAGTTGATAATCGGGTCTCGCATTCATCGAATATCTTCAAGGCTATCGCGTTGGGGATTGCTCGGCGGCATCTTTCGAATGTCTCTCTCAACGGAGTATTCCTGGGGCGCGCGCCTGTCACAAGAACCTTATGCATCTGATCGCGCGAGCTTTCCGGCCGCCGTAATGTCGAGCTTGTCGACCAATTTGATCATTGCAGGCACCTTGTGGGGTGCGAGGCTTGCCTTGCAATCGGCGATGATGCGGCTCTTGATCTCGTCGCTGCGGCTTGCGTCAGCGCCCTCGGCGAGAACCACATCGGCAACGACGATCGCGCCGGTGATCGGGCTCTTGCGGGCCTTGACGCGCGACATGCGCACCTCGTCATGCTGGTTGATCACCGCCTCGATCTCCTCGGGGTGAACCTTCAAGCCGCCGATATTGATGATGCCGCCGCGCCGACCTACGAAGTGATAGCGATCGCCGCGCAATTCGACCATGTCGCCGGTGTCGACGAATCCTTCTTCGTCGGTCAGCGCGATCGCGCGACGCCCGACATAGGCATGCGCGGCGCGCCGCGAACGAATGTGAAGGCATCCATCCACGACCTTCACTTCGACACCGTCGCGGCTTCCAACCACGTTAGCGGGAAAGCCCTCGAGGCCGTCATTAACGGCGAAGCCGACGCCCGCTTCGGTCGAGGCATAGGCGTGACCGATCGACGCTGACGGGAATGCCTGGTGCAAGCCATCAAGAACCGCCTGGTCCGCGATCTCGCCAGACAGGCGGACATATTTCGGTGAAAAGGCTGAGGCCGCACCGCTCATCAGGAGCTTGCGCCAGTGCGAGGGCGTGCCCGAGATATGCGTAATGCGCCTTTGGTTCAGGCGGGCGACGTGATCCGCAAGCGCTTCGCCGGGCTCGGACAAGACAAGCGAGCCGCCGCCGATGACGGCGCGCAAAAAAATCTGCAAACCGCCGTAGCGGCGGATATCATAGAATGTCGCCCAGATCGGCCGGTTGCCCCGGGCCGGAGCGTCGGCGGCAATCGCGCCGGTCAGGCCTTCAAAGGTATGGCCGACGATCTTCGGCCTCCCCAATGTGCCGGAGGTCAGCATCAGCCATTCGGTTGCGCGCTCGGTCTGCGCGCGAGGCACGGCCACGAGTTCCTCGCTGGCGATCACGACCAATGCAATTCCCGGCGCCGCAAAGCGATCCGGTTGATCGGTAACGACAGCGTCGATCTCGGCGTCCACGATGATGGCCTGAAGGTGGTCGTCCTTGAGATCCGGCGGGCACAGCAGCATGCGCCACGCAACGCCGTCGACCTCGAGCATGACGAGGGCCGCGAGGAATTGGTTTGATGTGGCGAGCAATACCGAACGGCCGGACAGTTCCGCGAGCCGGCCCTTCAGGCACGTTTGACCGGCGATATCCGTCAGCGAGGCCGAATGCCGTGCATCCGACAGGGTGCGGCCGGTCAGGCCGGGATCGAGATAGTCACGCAGCGCGACAGCTTCACGCGGGCGCATTTTCATAAACCTGATTAAGTCGCCTATCGTGAGAGGGAAGCTCGTACACCGATATGGTAAACGGATCGATGCCAAGCTCGTCTTCCAGACGCGCGACCAGGATGGCGAAGGCGAGGGAATCGAAGCCGGTCTCGCGCAGCGACAGATTATCTGCCAATGGCGGAAGGGTGACATGCTGCTCGACGGCAATCTGCTCGATCGCCGAAATAATCTTTAACCCTACCGACATGGGCTGCTCCGCGTTCCTCATTCAATCTGAATGTCCATGATAGAGCGAAAACGTGGACTTTGCGCGGTTTTTACGTCCATAAACTGTTGGTTGCGTCTTTGCGGCGGGCATAGTCAGCACGGGCGAAGTAGGATCGATCTGTTATAAGACCGCCATGAGGCGGCCTTTTTCTGTACGAATCCCTAATTGACTTGATTTGCGCGAGGAGCGAGATGGGAACAGCGTATGAGAACAAGGATGCCCGCGAACTGGAGAGAAAATAGACTTTAAATTCCCATTTTGGTCTGCATGGCTTCGCCCGTTTCGCGCCAAGGGCTATCGCGACCGGCATCGAGACAGGAGGTTTAAATGAGCACTCAAGCAGAATTCGAGCGCAATCTGGCGGCGCTGATCGCTGAGTTCAAGCGGCTCGGCGTTTCCAACCAGCAAATTCGCAAAGCGCTCCAAGACCACGCATCGAACAATGCCGAAATGCCGGACGCGCTTCAACCGGAAAAAGACTACAGCTTCCGCAAGCGAATTCGGGCAGCCGTTTCTCCTGATGACAAAGACCTTGCCGCCGAAGTCGAATCCGCGATCGGCACGCAACTTGATGACGTCGGCGCCCGATGCGGCCTGTGCCGAAACCCAAGCATCTCGTGAAAACCCAGCAACGTCGACGAGGTCCAATCGCGGCAGCTTTTCTCCTCGGAATCGGCGAAACCGATAGCGCATGCCCATAATCCGGAGCACGGCCCGCACGAGGCTTACGAGGTCGTTCTGATGAAAACGCACCTGCGACCGCGGCTAATCAGCAAGGAGGACGCTTGACTGGCTGCGGGTGTGCGGTAAGTCTTTGGCTCTCGAATA